>NZ_JAXHCC010000004.1:0-33654 GCF_042466315.1 Psychrobacter sp. R86515 | reverse complement strand
ACTGAAGGCAACCAAATCTATTAATGCTCTAGTAGCGTCTTGATCCTTAGTGCTGGCTCTCACATAAATACGAACGGTCATAATACCTCTTTGTATCAGTTAGACTTAATAATTGATGTTCATTGATAATAGCAAGATATTACTATCATTTAATATCAAATAAAAGTCAAATGATAGATAGGTTATCGTTTAGAAGTTTTATGTTTTGGGTATAGGTTAATGATAGGCTGACTAAGGTGATAAAACCACCTTAGTCTAATTCTAGGTAGGTTGTTAGCTTCTACATAGTTGATTTAGATAATCGGTCTTTTAGACGTACATTCATAAAACAGGTATATATTAGTGTAATGCCCTACATATATTTTATTTTTCGGTTGTCAAAAGCTATTATAGTCCCTTCTAATACATCAACAGCTTTATTATTAATTATGCTGCACTCTATGGCTCCTGAAATATAACTAATATCATTGCTGTTTGAACGAGAAAATTCACAATGAATTATTTGTTCTGCATCACAAACTATCGCTAAATTAGGGTTATGAGTAACCATAATTATTTGTCTCTTTTGCTTTGCTTCAGTTAACACAGGTACGAGTAAGCTAACTATTGTTTCGTTATCCAAGTTTTCTTCTGGTTGATCTAAGATTATAGGATTATTGTCTTTATCAACCAGGAGGTAGAAGATCAAAAGTAGAGCGCCTCTTTGTCCTGGTGAAAGCTGTTCTATTTGTGCATCCTGAAACATCAAAGTATATTGAGGTTTTAGATACTCTAGCCCAAATATGAAATCATAGACTTCATTAGCATTACGATCTTTCTTTAGTAAAGATTGTATGCCTGGTAGTTTTGAAGCTTCCTCAAGCCTCCCATGTAGTTCTTGAACTAAATTTATAAGAGAAGGTTTAGAACTTATATCATGCTTATCCATTAATTCTCTTAGTACCGCTAAGCTTTCACTCTCCCCTCTAAAATCACCGGCAGTTTGTTTAACCATTAAAAACAATCTATCGTAGATCATATCTAGGTTGCTTTTTAATTCTGACTGAAACTGCAGCTTATATTCGTTGCGTATTAGAGAATTACTTTGAATTAATTCTTGAACAGGTTTGAATAGAGCCTCCCTGCTGATACGTTGTTCATCTAGAATATCAAAAATTTGTGCGGTGATTGAAATTCTTTGGGTTTGCAACTCATCTCTTTCAATTGGCAAATCATTTAATTTTTCGAGCTGATGCTCCAATCCCAGTATTGTCTCAGGTAGGTCGTTTGATCCGACTATTCCAGCCTGTTTTTCTTCCCAAGTATTTAATAATTCTAGGTACTGCTGATAAGCCTGCTGTGGTCCATTTAATCTTGTATTTAAAGCGTTTCGTCTTAAAATTAAAATGTTTTTATTGATATCAAGATTTGCATCACTAGCTTTAATTCTTGTAATTTCAGTAGAAATATTAGTATCTGTTTCTGACAATATCAGCTCATGTACTTCTAACGAAAGCAAGCTTTCTAGAGTTAAATCTAAAGTTACCGCATCAACCAAATGATCACTTCTAAACTGACTCAGAGATCTTTCAACAACCTCAATTCCTTCTTTTATATTTAAATAAGACTTCTTCTTTGAAGCCAACTTAGTCAGCTTAATCTTATTTTCTTCTTGTTGTATATAGATAGCTTCTAATTGCCGATTTACATCTGTTAATTCGGCAGAGACTTGCTGTTGTTCTGCAGAAGACTCGATGGTTGGTTCAGAGACTTCCTCAGGTTTAGCCTTTGAATGCTCTTCAAGCAACCTATTCTTTTGAGTCAATTTCTCGCTAATCGTATTACGAGTTACGTCTGACATCTGTCCTTCAATATATGATATCTGATGATTGATCTTATGTAACACGCTTCTTAAACTATCAAAATTACTCCTCAGCGCACTTTCTTGTTGTTCGATAAGTTGTTCAAAATTATGGGCGCCTAGCCTAGTAGTTTCATTAGCATGAGAGAAAATAACAGCCCTCAATTCCTGTTCAAAAGAATTGGATTTACCGTCGACATGATCGTTACATAGCTCTTCAAAGTGTCCTTGAGGTATATACTTAACAAACTCAACATGTTCAATTTCTGGATCATCATTTAGGTTTTTTTCTAAAACTTGTTCATCTCCCCACATCAATTTTGCAATGAAATGTTTTGCAGGTACACCCACTTTGCCTCTGAAACGGTTTTTCTTTAAGAAAGAGAAATGATGACTTTGTTTTGAGTTGCCTACTAACGCAATAATATCTGCTAGTGCGCTTTTACCACTTCCTTTATTACCAATAATAGCAACCAAATCATTGTTTAACGTTAGTTTAGTATTTTCTAACCAGCGTTCATTAAATGCCGACAATGGAACTTTTGTCACCTCTAGCTTATCTATGAATATACTTCTATTTTCTCTTATCAACTTTAATTTGGGGGGCACTGCACCTATAAAAGAGCGTTTTGCAGGCTCTTTTATTGCTTGTTGTAATCCTTGGAAAGTTGGATTAGCTTTTATCCAAGTAGCTTTTCCTGAAGGGTAATCACCATATCCTCGTTGATCATCATTTCCTTGAATACCAATGAACCGATGCGCATCACTGCCAGAAACAGCTAGTCTTGGAGTATTATTTAATGCTATTTGGAAGTCATCAAACCACCGCTCATTTTTAGTGGTCTTAATACCAGAAAAAGCCTCCCAAATGCTAATATTTCTAGTCTCGAATATTGGCGAAGTTTTGAATAATCCTAAAACGTATACATAATGAGCATTACGCTCTATTCCAGTTAAACCATCACTAGTATCAAAAGGCATAAAACCTATAGCTTGTTTATTTTTTACTTTTGTTATGGCTTCCTTGTAACTTTCACAATTCAATTCAGCCATTATTGAACCAGCTTCTAGAGCATAATTTGTATGATCTAATACCCTAGATATATCTATGCCATGATGCCTTAACTTATCTTCAGGAACCGAACGAGCATAATCAATAAGAGCATCATTAGATAAATTTCTACATCCATCTCCTGGGAACTCTAGCTTCAAATTAGCTTTAAAATCTATGAGCTCTTGGTCTTTAATATTGTCAGAGAAAATTACATGTGCGTTTAATCTTCCTCCTTTTAGGGGTGACATTAGACGTAATTCTATACCAGGAAAAACTGTTTTTTCTAACTTTGGAGCATCGTCCTGCTTCAATCGATGCTTTAAAGCAAACCAACCATCAAAAGTCCAATAATCCATTATTGCAAATACTGCTGGTTCTGCTGAATTGAGTGCATTTATCATCTGATCAACTAATGGCGCATTTCTAGGATCACAAGGATCACTATTGAACTTCTGCCCAGTCCAATGAAACGATGCTGGCGTATGTATATGCAGATCCCATTTTCGCCATTCAGATCCATTAGGGTATTCACTGTTAATCATTAATACTTCCTATTTTTTAATGAACTATCTAGAATTCTCGATAAACATGATTTATTTGCAGAGCTTTCTATTGATTTAGCTAAACCTTCCCACCCACACCTTTAAACTTCTCAACGAAAGCTGCTATTTTCTGCAGAACACTTTGCTTCTTGGTCAGATACTGCGGGTTGAGAGGGTTTAGTTTAGGCAAGATAGCATTCAACTCTGTACCGTTCTCACTGGCGTACTCACGCTTTAGAGAAGCGGTAATATAACGCTTAGCAGCATCTTCATTCAGATTCTCAGCCGCAATCATATCTTTGACTTCACGTTGCTGCTCTACCTGAGCATAGCTAAAGAAGGCATCGATAATGCTGGATTTGTCAGGGATATTATCCAAGTTAGTTTGATTGATAAAATCTACCACCAAGCTTTCTTTGGCTCGGTTGCCAAGGCTTGCTCGAATCAAACGACGTACTTCTTCAACCAAAGCAGACTTGTCCTTGGTGTTTTTATTATGCTCAAAAATTAGCTCAAGGATATAATCTAGATTGATCTCCTGTGATTTGAGCAAGTCTATTTCAAAGACAACCTCATCCCAATCAATCGAAGACTCATCTTGCTGGTCACCCGCCTTTTCACGACGTAGCCAATCGTGTATATCGTTATAGGTTGAGCGATAATCTTGTACGGTACGTTCAGCAGGCACTTTAATAGTTTGCATAGCGGCTATCTCATCATCGTTTAGGTAATGCTCATCCTTAAACGTCTCAACAGCGTCAGCATCGGTCACATCCAAGTCTTGCAGTGCTTTTAGGCTTGCAAACTCATCATAGTTTTGTAATATATTCTCGACACGTAAATACTCCCCGAATAACAGAGATAAGACTCCTTCATCATCTGCTACCACACCATCGACCATATACAGATCTATATCTGTTTTAAAACTTGATAAAGCCATTTTATGACTTTCAATAAACATTTAGCATGATCCTTTATTCTGAGCTACTTTATTTGTAACTTACAGAAACTACCGTTCAACTATTTTCTCATCAATCATTTCAGTTAATAGCTCAGTCACTGTCTTTCGGTTATCAAGCGCAAACTTTTTGAATGCAATATACTTATCTTTGTCAATGTTAAAGTTTACTCGTGCCGTTTTTTGAGGACTATCGGTCACGTCTGACAAAGATAACTCATCTTTTACCTTCTTACTGGGACGACCTGCTGCTAAGCTCATCATTTACTCCTTATCAAAAAATGTTTTAACTTCATTAACCAATACCGTCATTTCTTGTACTGCATTACTGTTCACTGACTCAGTATCAAATACGGTCTTGCCTAATGCTGCGCTATTTGGATAACTTACACGCTGCATAATTCTACTATCTAACACAGGTAGACCGTACTCTAGTAAAACTGAAGCCACTTCCTTACCAATATTAGTATTCTGGATTGCCCTAGACACTACAAAGGCTGCTTTTAGTTTACCGTCAGTCATCTCTATACGCTGCTTTACTAAGTCTACTAAATCGCTAGTCGCCCAAACATCGTATGGGCTAGGCTGTACAGGAATTAATACAAAATCAGCTGCTTTAATTGCAGATAAAGCCAAACTAGTTGCTTGTGGTGAACCATCAATCACAACATACTCTTTATCAGAGACATTTTTTAGATCTTTATCAAGCGTAGGTCTATCGAGACCTATCACTGGTACTGGATTATCTTCATCTACAGCTCGCCAATCACGTGCACTGCCCTGCTGGTCACTATCTACTAGCAATACACTATGTCCTTGCAGCTGCAAGCCACGAGCTAATTGAGTGGCAATAGTTGTCTTGCCACTGCCTCCTTTTTGATTCAACACAGCAATGACTTTCATAGAGCAATCCTAATTTTGAGTATTTGAGTATTTGAGTATTTGAGTATTTGAGTATTTGAGTATTTGAGTATTTGAGTATTTGAGTATTTGAGTATTTGAGTATTTGAGTATTTGAGTATTTGAGTATTATTAAGACTTTACTCAATAGTTAGATGAATAGCAACATTTTTAAAAAATAACTATATCTTTGATATCGACTGAATTTCTATGTGAATAATATTCATAAAACTGCATAAATTTGTCAAAGACTGAGATGCCCCAGTAAACTGACTGCTAACATATAAAGTGTAGCTATCAAGTATCAATATGAGCTACTAAAAGCAATACTTTAGCCGCTCATATTCGTTATAATCCGCTCACCAATCAAAAACCACTAATATGAATGAGGGAACCACTATGGTGAAGTGTCACTTATCGACCATCATGGGTGAAAGACGCCTTAAAATTGCCGATATCTCAAGAGATACTGGCATCAATCGTGGCACCATTACTCGCATGTATCATGAAGAAGCCACCCGCGTTGATCTAGATGTCATCGAGTCTTTATGTACTTATCTTAGAATCAATGTTGGTGATTTATACGAAATCATAAATGAGGACAGCAGTGAGTCACCAGCATAAATAACGTTGTCATGAGCTGTGATTGTCTTTAAACGAATAAAAAGACCTACAGAAGGTTATTTTCTCTTGCAATAGATTAAAATATAGGTATAATTTGACCTGTAGTAAGTCATTTTATTTATTATATGTATATAATGGTCTATAGGAGAATACCAATGAATAACAATCTATCTCGGCTCAATAGCTGCACATGGTTTAGTGAACAGACTAAAACGTTAGCCTCTCAGCTGTTATTAAGCTTACAAATACAGCAAGGCGTACAGCTGGCAACCCTACTTGGTGTTGACCCCATTCTTTATAATGATGAAGCGGTTTATGTCTGGGTGCAACGACAGCTAGATGACGGTCTTATCGTTGACGATCATGCGTTAAGCACCCTTGAAACTGCTTTTATAGAGTTGGTCACAGCTCACACTGACCAAGCAGCGTAATGGCTTTAGCTTATATTTACAGACAACTTGTTTAACAAGAAACAATAACCCTTAAAGCCAGATAAAGTGTCATTATCTGGCTTTTTGATATAGACAAAGATAACGACAATCAAACAAGCTTTTTTCAGTCTTATATGTCTCAGAAGACGCACTTTTGGGCAATATGGCTTACTATTACCATATGCCTTTACTCAGTCGGCTCTGCACGCGGCACCCCAGCTATTTTATAATAAACAAAGCCTCTCTCATCTCTCAAAACACTTTTACTGTCTGCTCTAACGCACCAGCTGATTGCATCAGGCTGCGCTTCATTAACATCACAAGCCAAAATAATCTGCTGACTTTGAGCGTTATCAAATGCCTGCTTCCACCCCGTTTCAAGCTCATCGATGCCGCGCTGTAGCTCTGCTTGCTGGTATCTCATCTCTGCAATCTCATCAAAGCTTGGCACATACCAAAATACCAGGGCCACCAAACTTATTATCACAGCCATCGTACCCGCTGCGACAGCGGCTGCAATCCTTTTAATACTCATAGTCTCAATGGACTTATGAATTTTGTCCAAGTCTTTACTAGCTCTACCCTCAACCTGTTCAATCCGCGTTTTGGTGGTGGTCTCAAAGGTCTCAATATCTTCAATAATCTGCTTATGACCAGCTTGGTACTGATTGGTGAATAGGGCTAGATTGTCAGCGCCTGCGCCAAGCTTGTCAGCCACCGCTTGCATGGTACTCACTTGTACCTCTATGCTGTCGTTTTTAGCAGTGACGACCGACTCTACAGCCGTATCAATCTGCTGTTTCATATCGGTGATGATGCCTGCTATTTTGTCATCATAACGACGCGGCATATCATTGTCAGTAAAAGCAGTCACTGCCGCTTGTAGCTGCTTTAACACGAGTTCTTGATACTGACTCAATGCCTGCGAAGTCGTGCTTGCGCTACTACCTAATTCTTCAATGGCAGAAGACACCTCATTCACCTTGCTATCAATACCGCTAAGCGAACGCTCAAGCCGCCTCGCTACCGCATCATCGGCTCGCTTAATCAGCTCACGCAAGGCCCCAATGACCGGAGTCAATGAAGTCACTAGGTTAACAAGTTGATCGTGTATGTCTTGCTCAGTGCGGTCATTTTTATTCATAGTAAGTACTCATTATTGTAATCATCACAACTAAAATGGGCGTGGTGACGAGTAATGGCGCGCTTTTTCTTGAATAGCCTTGTCTATATCCAGCACTTGTGCGGCCAAGATTTGCGCTAAATTTTGCGTGCCCACGCGGATGTCAGGAACCTGCTCAAAACGCTCATTAAGCGCGTTTATAGTATCAATTTTATGACGGTCGCTAGGAAGCGTGCCGAGCGCTTGTAATAGTGTCTGTACCGATGTATCTCTGTCTATCGTCACCCGTTCTGCATCCGTGTCTCGCAAACGCTTTTGCAACGCGGTGACGTTATCAGTATGCTGAAGCGTTTTTAAAACGAGGGCCTCAGCAGCTAACTTTTCAGCCACCTCTATCACAGTGGCAGTAGTATCAATCGCTTTAAAGTCGATCTTATCAATACGGTCTTTAACCCGTACCAGCATATTATCAAACCTGCTCTGATACGCCTTGACTTCTGCCTGTCGGGTACGCGCAAGGGCAGTAGCATCTTGCTCTTTTTGTTGTTTTTCTTGCCGCCGCTTCTCTGCTTCCTCTCGTGCACGCTCAGCCTTTTTCTTAAGCTCTGCTTGCTCATGTGCTTTGTTGAGCTGGTACTGAAGCCTCATCGTACGGTTGCGCCAGTCATCAAGCCGATCTGCGTTCAATTGAGTGGTCTTGGTACGGGTAATCTCATCGTATAAGTCATCATCTTGCACAATCACCGCTTCACTTTGATCAAGAAGGGCAATACGCTGCTCATAAAACGGCGATAGGCGCTGATAGGTTTTTTGACTGGTATTGATTTGCAGCTTTAATTGTTTGATGTCTTCATTATTGGCGGTTTTAAATGTCTTTACATCAGATACAAGCATCTTCAAACGTGCCTCAGCGGTATCATCTATCTCTACCGCTTTAAGAGCACGCAGCGCCTCACGCTCTTGCTCAAGCGCTTTAAAACGCTCAACATCAAGATCTGCCAGTGCCGCGAACTTATGATAGGTGTCAAGGTTGCTCGTTATCTCGATCGCCTGCAAATCCTCAAACGTCTCCCGCCAGTGCCGCTGCAGCTCAGTTTTTTCAATATCAATCTCATCAAGCGCTTTAAAGTCAGTAGCCAGCTTATTCAGCGTTGCGGCAAACGGTTTTAAGGTGGCCTTTAGCGCCTTATGATCATCAATAACTCGATTGTTAAGGGGAATAAGATTTTTTAAAACCGCTTTATTGTTCAGCACCGTTTTATCAATCTGTGACAGCTGCTCTTCAAGGCGGCTAACAGCGCGGCCTGTTTGTAGGGTGTCATCTTGTCTAAACTGATCAACCGACGCTAAAGCCGTCTTTAGTGCCTCGCTTTGCTCTTTCGTATGTATTTTCCGGGCAAGCTCAATCATTTTTTGGCGGGGCTCGCTAAAATCCTGTCCCACCTCCTTGGTGAACCGCTGGGTACTCTTAATGTTTTTATCAATGGTAATAATCTGTTTAGACTGAAGCGCTAACTCTTCATACAGCGCATCAATGGTTGAAAATAAGGCGCTGCGTACCATCTTTTTTTGACTCACAAAGTCGGCTGAAATTGCTAAAAGCTCATCAAGTGCGTGATCATTGGCCACATCACTATGCGTCTGACTGTTATTTTTAGGGATAGCGGGTTCAAGTTCAGCGGCAGGATCTACAAAGCGGATATTACTGAGCTCAATTCGCGCAAAGGGCTTACGCTTTTTATAATGTACTGTGACGCCGTTAACCTCTTGCTCATTGCTTTCTAGGTCAATACGTCCCTTGTCGTCATACTCAATTACCAGACCATTTTTTTCAATGTAAGCATTGATCTCATCAATCGTCTCGTTGTACTCATGAATCACTGAACGATTGCCTTTGAGAATATCCTTATACAATGACTTGCCCAGTTTCATTTTTGGTAAAAGACTGATGCCCAGCTCACGGTAGGATTTCTCACTAATGGTTTTATTCTCAGGCAGTAGCTTATTGGCCATATCCGCCCAAAGGGTGCGTTGATATTTAAGCTCATCGCCGCGCCCGTTTAACCCCTTAGATAAACGCTCCTCCGTTGACCACTGCAGCCAATTCTTGCGTGCTGATAAAGCATAACCCTCAACATCCGCTACTATCTCACGGCTTGAGAGTAAAATATGGGCATGAAAATTACGACTGGTCAGCTCAACCACTTCAACCTCCCCCACATGTTTCTCGTGACTGTGGGGCCGATGAATGGCCACATCGACAAGCACGTTATAACGATCAGATAAGGTTTGAGCGTAGCGCTCGGCCAGAACTATACGCTGATCAGCGGTGATCCCATCAGGAAACATCACATCAATCTCAGTACCCAATTGCGCGTTTTTACGAGTCTCAATGCGTTCGATATCATTCCAAAAACCCTCACGTGTCACTGCTAGATCCCCAGCAAGAGTTGGCGTTATCAACGCCATATGCACCACATTTTTCTCAATAACTTGCGTATATTTAGTGCCATCACTGTCCACTAAGTTTAAGATTTTATCTTTAGCTTTACTGGTATAATCGTGGACGACTCCTGACTGCCCATCAACCAGTTTTGAGCCAGAATTATAAGCCGACTTTGCCACCACGCTATGATTTTTCGCCTTACTAACGGCGCTAACCGACAGATGAAAACCTTTATTATTCATAGCAAAAAAACCCAATATTGAGTGATGATTTTTTGGGGGTTGTAGGGGGTTCGCCCCCTGCCGGACGACGGAGTTTATGTAAAAAAAATAGCGCCCCTTGTGGGCCTTTTTTACATAAACTCCTAAGTTCGCTCTTAACAGAGGGTTAAAATACTACTGCGCCCACGAAACGAAGTGGTCTTGTGTATTTTACTACCTTGCATACCTGTATATGTACTGCTAGGATCAACTCTATCATAGTTGGCTAAAAAAAGGATGAGGTAATGTCAGTAATATCAGATGATTTATTTGCAAATAAGATTAAGCAATTACAGGCTCTTAAAAAAGAGATTGATCAGGACAGGCTTGAAGCACATAAAATATTGGGGGAGTGGTTGGCCAACGCATTAGACGATGATGACAATCATGAACTGCAAGCTATTTTTTTAGATGCACACGATAATGAAAAATATGTCCGTTTGAAAAAGCACCGTGAGTTTTTAAAGTCAATTGCTCATAAGATGCAAGGTGAGGCTAAGATGGTATCAAGCAGTTTTACTTCACATGAAGACAATCAAGATAGTGAGTACGGTTCATTGTTTGATGACGATTCAGCAGCTCAATAACTGTTACTGTTAGCAATAGCCTATTCATCAGTACAACTGAATCGTCTTCTAATTAGCGAAATGCTAGAAGACGATTTTTAGCTGTTTTAAGCGTTTTAAAATAGCTTTAGCTACCATCGTATCGAACAGAGCGTAGAACGCATATAAGAGTATTTTTTATGCGTTTTAGCAATGCTTTAAGATGTGTTTACAGAGGTGTCGATAATGACTATTGAAAATGAAGACAAGTTATCTACAAAAAATGAGACTGATACTGAGAGTATGAAAACAGCGTTGGCCAGAATGACAGATGAAGACATTCAAAATATCTTTGACCGTGCTTTTGAAGATTTTCAAAGATCAAAGCTTAATCCGAACTATGAGAATAAAGATTGATACCGAGTAAATTGACCATAGCGTTTTGAGCTACTGAACAGTTCTATAAGTGATTGGTCGCTCATATTATCATCTCAAATCCGTCAGTTCTTGAGCTTTTTTCCTATTATTTAATATAAAAACATATTTTTTACTTTTAAAGATTTTTAAAGACTTTTAGGAAGCTCTCAGACCTTACCAGTTAAGGGCTTCAAGATCTATAAAGCTACAATCAGCTAGGTTAATGCTACAATCAGCTAGGTTAAAAGCTACAATCAGCTAGGTTAAAAGCTACAATCAGCAGGTATTATGCTACAATTAGATAGATTTGAGTATTAAGGCGTAGATATGACTAACCAAGTTGGTTTATATGAGAAGAAATACCCTGCAAATTGGGTTGTTATGCAAAATCGTATTCTACAAGCGTTTTATGAAATGACACTTGATGAAAAACGGTTGCTGTTGCTTGCTAGTTCAGTAGTGCGTTTGATAGATGCCACTGAAAAAGACACTATAGAGATAACCGCGAAAGCATTTGCAGAGGCTTGCAACATTCAAGTGGATTCTGCTTATACTCAATTAAAAGATGCTAGTGAAACGATGATGAGGCGATTTTTTAGCTATAGAAATGAACGCGGTAGCCGTGTCAATGTACAGTGGGTCATCAGATCAATATATGAAGATGGCTATGTGTCTCTATGTTTTACAGATGAAGTGCTACTGATGTTGAAGGTTTTTGATGAAAATAATCCATTCACTAAATATAAAAAAGAAGATGTACTTAAACTGAAGGGTGAATATTCAATAGATATATACCATCTGGCCAAAAAACATGAGGCAATGAGCTCGTGGACAATGTCACTTGAAGAAATTAGAGAGGAGCTAGCTCTTTCTAAATCTTACGAACGTATTAACAACCTAAAAAGTCGAGTCATCAACCCAAGCGTTGAAGAAATAACAGAAAAGTCAGATATTAAAATCACCTATGAAAACGTCAAACGTGGTCGTACCGTCACAGGACTAAAATTTAATGTAAAAGCTAAGCCCACCAAGAAAAAAAGTCTGGAGGACTTAAATCAGAATAATGAGAATAGAGATATACCATCCTTAACAGTCAAACAGATCGACCGTTTTGCGCCTCTATTGGCTAACTATGCCCCATTTGGTAGCTATGCGCCTTCAGGAAAAAGTACCCAAGAAGTGATCAGCTGGTTACACACTCAATTAAGAGATGAAGCTTTTTTAAAGACCCATAAAAAGCATTTGCTGGCGGTAGGTTATACGTTCCCTAAGCAAAAATCATAGCAAAGAAAAAAGAGTGATTAATCTGGTACTGTCTATACAAATGGTTTATATTATATGTACACAGATAAGCCATTTGTAATGCCATGACGACAACTAATTATAATATCAGGCTCGATCAAGAGCTAAAAGAAAATGCTTTTGCCGTGTTTGAAAGCTATGGTCTAACGCCGTCTCAAGCGATTAAATTGTTCTTGACCCAAGTGGCGCAAACCAATCAAGTACCGCTATCTTTTGAATACCAGAAAGTAACAGCTGTCAGTCAAGATGAATTGCTAATCTATAAAGAGCATACTGACAGAGAGAACAGATAAGTATTAGATTTGAATGGGATGAACAAAAAAAACACCAATCAGCGTAAGCACCGTTTATTATTTGAGGCAGCCGCCCGAGTTTTTCTAGACCTTTTATGCCTGCGTCAGCAAGACAGGTATGAAAATGATGAAAAGCAGTGGCAAGCGCTGGGTACAGTAGACGGTACCGCCGTCCTATTGGTAGCCCATACGCAAACAGAAATAGATAATGGTGAGGTTATACGCATTATCTCAGCTAGACGTGTCAAAAAAATGAAAGGGAGCCAGTGTGAACAAAGTTAGTTATCAAATAGACGAGCTACCACCACTAACGGCCAAGCAACAAGTAGATTTAGAGCATTTAGCAACGCTTAATGATGACGACATTGATCTATCAGACATTCCAGAAGTCACCGACTGGTCAGGTGTTAGCCGTGGCAGTATTAAACCATAAGCGTTCTTTACTGAGGCCAGTATCATTGCCAAATTTAAGGATAAAACCAAGCAAACAGGCGCTAATCATTAATAAATGATAGTAATGCGCTAGAAGAGTACTTAACTGATCGTTAGCCCTAATCTAATGATTGTGACCTCAAGATTACTTGAGGTTTTTTTAAGCCTTATATTGTAGTATGTTGTATATTGTATTATACTATATAAAAAATACTACAAACGCTACATATTTACTCATACAAAATTAAGGACAATAATTATGGCCATTACTACACAGCAAATTCATGCTATTGCTGATCAACTGCACGAACAAGGTATCAAACCTACTTTAGCCGAAGTGCGTAAGGCGCTGGGTGGTGGATCATTCACGACCATCAGTGAAGCTATGAAGTCTTGGCGTCAGGATAACCAACAAGAAGAGCAGCTAAGACAGGTTGAGCTACCAAGTGGTATCACTGAACGCTTACAAACGCTTGGTGCGGATATGTGGCAGACGGCCATTGATATTGCCAATGATCGTCTGGTTAAAGAACGGGAGGCTCTAGAGAGTATTAAGGCCAAGTCGCAAGCTGAGACAGATGAGGCTCAAGAAGCGGTTAAGACCCTAGAGAGTGAGCAGGCTGATTTGTTAGAACAGCTCGATGAGGTCACAGCAACTGCAGAGGCAACGGCTATCACCGCGGCTCAAGTGACTGCTGAACGGGATGTGCTGACACAGACACTCAGCGATACTCAGCACCAGCTAGAACTTGAACGAGCTAAAACAGTGGCAGCTCAGGCCCAACTTGGTGACCTGCGTAGCAGTTTTGATCAGCAATCAAAAGAGCTGAGTGCCAACATATCGAAGGTGGCCACGCTTGAAGCCACTGCTAATAGCGATAAAGCAGAGATCGCGCGTCTGCAAACAGAACTGACAGCAACTAAGGATGAGCTAAAGACAGTCGTTATTGAGCGCAACGAGATAACGAATCTTACAGCAGAAGTGAAAGGAGAGTTAAAGGCCATAATCGCTGAACGTGATAAGTTATCAGGGATTAATGAGCAGCTTACTCAAAAGCAAGCTAAGATTGAAGCAGATCATCAGCTACTGATTAAGCAACACGACACGTTAAATCATGAGAGAACTTTGCTTAGTACTGAGCACACTGCATTGAGTGAGCAGTATGATGAGCTTTCAATTAACTATCAATCAGAACAGGAAAAGAGTAGCTCATTGACTGCAGAGATTGAAAAGATGCGAGAGACAATTAACAATAAATAAGTCAATCCCGTTCTATTCACACTAAGCTTATGAATCCACCATGACAATATCGACTCACTGAATAAATGATGGTTGTATAATAAATATTCTAAATTTTTCTCTGAACTCTCATAGTATATAGCCTAGTGGGCTATATACTACTTAAATTAGCCTAAGTGAATTTATGCTGATTTTGGAGCCTTGAGCAGATTTCAAGGAACACTCACCCTAAAGCAATTATGAGTATAATAAAAATACTCACAAACACTTTAGTGCATTCCTTGAATTTGATGTGATTAGTCATGCCGACTTCATCGCCCATCGCGTCATCAAGACCGTATCACTGTATCAAGCTACGGCTGTTATGATTACGGCTGATAGCACCGCCTAGACACGCTCATAACCGCTACTGTGCTGTCATACGCTAGCAAGGGCGTTCGCCCAATATACCGCTACGATATGCACAAGTAACCACTCATTGCGTTGCTCTGATCCTTTGTCTAGTCACCCCTGTAGGGAGCTCACCCTTATGTCAAACGCAGTCGTCACCGAGGCCTGCCACCCATTTGACGGGTAACGGGTACAGAGAGAGCAGCACGAAAATGTAACGAGCGAACAAGCAGTTTTTAAAATGTATAGCAAATAGAGTTGATATGAAAGCAGATTTTGGATAAAATGCACCTATACGGGCATTTAATGCTGTTCAAATAACGCAGTCTGTGTGCTTATTTGTTCGTTACAGGGTGCGTCAACACACTGTAACCGTTATCTACATTTAAAACTAAATGCCTCTGGGAGTCAACTCCCAGAGGCATTTTTTTATTTGTCATACAGATTAGGTTTTTAATATCTGATTCTTCGTTAGATTGCTTAGGCTTTTCTTGTCGTCATTTAGCGTAAGCATTTCAATTATTTTGAAGTTAGCACTTAGTACATCCTCACAAGACGTTAAGTTTCTGACAATACTGGGATAGTTTACTATGAAGACCGGCTTAGTCGTCAGATGCAAGGTTTTACACGCGCTGTTAAGAAGCGGTAAATCATCTTTCTGAGAGAATACGATAATGAAAAGACAAACCTACACTCCTGAGATTAAAGAACGCGCCGTTCGTATGCTGATTGAAGCATTAAACGATTACACCTTTATGTGGTCATGTCATAAAAAGCACACTAATGAAACTATACTAACCAACATTCAAGACTAAGCTACACATACTAAAGAGCTTGAACATGAGAACAAGAAGCTTACGTAAGCCAGTTAGATTACAGTAAAATCCGCTTTTTTCGCCCAAGGAGAGATAGGACACACAATCAAGTTGTGGCTCAGTTTATTGATAAAAATAAGTGGGTCTACGGTATTAGAGCAATATTGACTGTGCAATATAGAAAATATGCAATAAACTTATTTTCTACCTTTAATAAAATGCAGCAACCTAAACAAGGGTAAATTATGAGTAATTCAGATAACCACAGTCATCAAGCTCCAGACCCTAAAAATATGAATAAAGCTTTTTATATTGGGATTGGTCTAAATTCTGCATTTACGCTCATCGAGTTTATAGTGGGCTACTCAACTAATTCATTAGCTTTAATCGCAGACGCTAGCCACAACTTAAGTGATGTTGCCAGTTTAATAATCTCGTTAATTGGAATGAAATTAGCACAGAAAGCATCTACTACGCTTTATACCTATGGCTACAAAAAAGCTTCTATAATGGCGTCTCTTATTAACGCCATATTGTTAGTTACAATCGTTATAGGTATTGCGTATGAGGCCTTGGGTCGATTTGATACGATACCGGAAGTTGCAGGAAAAGTTATTATTATTACAGCTCTAATAGGTGTATTTATAAATACTGTTTCTGCTTTTGCATTCTACAAAGGTCAAAAAGACGATATTAATGTCAAAGGTGCTTTCTTGCATCTAATGGTAGATGCATTGGTCTCTGTAGGTGTCGTTATCTCGGGCATTATTATTTACTATACAAGTTGGAATATCGTTGATCCTCTAGTTAGCTTGATTATTTCAGTCGTTATACTGTTATCGACTTGGGGTCTACTAAAAGAGAGTATCAAGCTTGCTATCGACGGAGTACCTCAAAATGTTGATCTCAGTAAAATCACTGCTATCTTAGAGAGCTATAATTTTATTCAAAACTTTCATCATTTACATATCTGGGCTTTGAGTACCACTGAGAATGCTCTTACAGTTCATATTGTACCGAAGACCGATATAACGTTTGAAGAGACTATTACTATGAAAGAAAACATCAAGGAAGATTTGGCGCATCAGAATATACAACATGCAACTATTGAATTTGGTACTAAGGCAGATGACAATCAAAAATCGCGTGCATTAAATGAAAGTATCAACTAAAAGATGATAGACCGTATATAGCTATCTCTTTTTAAGTATGAGGCGCGTGCCTTATGTCAACATAATTTTTTCAATCAGTTCTTATGTGATCAATAGTTTAAAACTTTTATATTTACGTGCGTTAGGACGTTACCTAGAAAAAATAAAAAACTTACGCTGATTAAATTATTATGATTAAGTTTACTATTACCCTCGTCTTCTAAGTGTGGTTAGACCTTTGCCAAAATAGCTTATTAGTAATAACAGGGTTATTATTATCAAGATAGGATAATTTCCCATAAGCATAAAGGGCGTGTTACCAACCCGTGCCTGTATCTCACCACGTAGTACAGTACGCTCAAACTGCGGTGCGCGTTTTACAATACGACCTTTATGGTTAATGATAGCGGTAACACCAGTATTGGTCGCTCGAATAAACCAGCGCCCGTTCTCAAGCGCGCGCATTTGTACCATTTGCAAATGTTGCAATGGTCCTGCTGAAGTGCCAAACCAGGCATCGTTAGAGACGGTCAACAAAAAGTCAGTATCGATGGCATTTTTACGCGTGGTATCTGGATAAGCTACCTCATAACAGATAGCCGTCCCTATATTGTGTTCACGCACCTTTAGCGGTGACTGCTGATCACTACCACGACTATAGCTCTTAATATCCTGACTACCGGCCAAACTTGGGAAAATATCGAGCACGCCTTCAAATGGAATATACTCTCCAAAAGGCACTAGACGCTGCTTCTTGTATAGGCCTTCCGCTTCTACACCTCGAGCAATCACGCTATTGTAAAATGGGGGATACTTATCCGTACTGGCATTGAATGCCGCTTTATCCTTATAAGGGATACCAGTTATCCATGTCGTATTGGTCGCATTGGCCATTTCTATCATTTCACTAATAAAGCCCGCAGCCTCATCCTGAAACATCGGAATAGATGATTCAGGCCACACCACCACATCACGTCCCCACTCAGTGCGCGTTAACTTCGCATAAATCTTTAGCGTTTCTACTTGATATTGCGTCAGCCACTTTATATCTTGTGAAATATTACCTTGAATCAATGACACTGACAGATCAGGTGTGCCCTTAGGTTTTGTCCATTGCGGATTGACCAGCCATAATGATGTGCTAATGGCTAATAACAGTACAGAAACGACGGCATAACTACTGCGTCGAAGCAGTAGCTCTACTAAACTTGCAGCCAATAGTATGGCAACAAAAGAGACGGCAAAAACACCAGCAACGGGTGCTAAGGACGATAACCAATACTCTTCAGTAAATGCATAACCAACAAACAGCCACGGAAAGCCTGTGAATAACCAAGTTTTTAACCATTCTTGTAGCACCCAAAGAGCAGCAAATGAAAAGGGTTGTTTGCCTACCATACGGTTAAAGACTAGTGCTAAAAATCCATGAAACAGTCCCATACCGAGACCCATCAATCCAATCATAATCAATGCGAGCCACGTTGGAGTATCGCTATAATCATGGATGGCAGTATAGAGCCAAAAGCCGCCGACGCACCATAGCCCCATACCGTAAGCTTCACCGATAATAAAAGCGCGACGACCACTCATATTTGGTACCAACAGCGCATATAAAATCGCTGGTGACACTATTGCTAGCGGCCAGAACCCATGAGGCGCTAGCGCAAATAAAAAAATAGCCCCTGCAAGCCATGCTGCTACTAGCGTAAACCATAGCGGTAATTGATTTGAGTGAGTACTCAAACGCTTTTGTAGATTAATAGTAGACAGGCGCATCGCAAATTATCCAAAATTATGAGTTTTGAATTTTTAGTCAAAATCCAAAACTCGGATAGACCTGTTAATACTACAGGCAGCATTTCAAAATGAAAACTGCTTATGATACCAGTCCGCACTGCTCAATGGATAAATTTACGTACTCCGTTTGATGGGTTATTATGCTACATTACCAAACGATATGAAGTGTTACTTGACCTTCTATAGCTCACAATATCTACAGTACATGAGAGAGCACTATGACCCCCTTAAAAATAAAATCCAGTCTTATATTCAATCGTTATCTGTCTAAGGGGTTGCGTAGTACGTTAGTATTACTTGCCGCCTCATCACTATTTGCTTGTAGCCAACCGAGTAGTGGCGTATCTGATGCAAGCACAACATCGGCATCAACTGAAGATGTAGTGACTGTTCCGAAGACAGCTGAACCAAACGTTATAAATACTCCTATGATGACATCAGTAAGTAAACCAGACCTACTAAAAAACGTCTCAGCCACTGTCTATAAAGATGCCAATTGCGGCTGCTGTAAAGAATGGATAAGTCATGCAGAAGATAATGGTCTAAGTGCAACCGCGCAAGATGTTGCGGACTTAGCCGTATTTAAAGAGCGCTACAGCGTTCCAAATGAAATGCGTTCTTGCCATACTGTAGTCACTACTGATGGTTACGTCTTTGAAGGTCATGTACCCGCTAAATATATGGCGCAGTTTTTAGAAAATCCGCCAGTACAAGCTATGGGTCTTGCCGTACCTGGCATGCCTGTTGGTAGCCCGGGTATGGAGTATCAAAATAAATTCATGCCCTATCAGGTTATGCAACTCAATAAAGACGGGACGACCCAAGTTTATGCTGATATTGAATCGGTAGAGCAGCAATTATAGTGTGTTAGCAGTTAAGAATACTTTGATTATAGTGTTAGCGTTAAAAGCGAATGAAGCAAGTATAAGACTGTTCTATTGCTTATAAAATGATTCTTCATCAAAAAATTCATTAGCTATTGCGACTTTAAAATTAAAAATAACTTTGAATTTGTAACTTTTGATGACAATGTAAGCGGATTTATCGGTTATTAACCCTTAAAATAGATAAATAACTAAGGGTTAATACAAGAATATACAGGATGTATCGAAACAATTACGTAATATTACATAAGCCAGTAGGGAATTAACATCTATATTAATATTATAAATTATTATATTATCTTAATAATTAGTTAGACCCTATATAGGGTAATTACTTCATCCAATAGAAAAACGTCTGAGGGTTAAATCTAAATTATAGATTTAACCCTCAGACGTTTTTTTGCTTATAAAACAGTAGAAATTGTGGTCAATCTAGTCAGCTATATTCTGTACATGTTACACAAACTTACATTGTAAAATGTGGGATATTAGCAATTTTTTCGACATCAAAAAAGTATTTTTGGGGTTTTTAAGGGGGATGACAGGCTAAACAGCCTATGCTAAAGTCGGCTTTGTGTTTTGGTCAGCAGCTTGATTTGTAACAGCTTCGTAAGACTTCAATGAGCTGTGATCGCCAATAATCATTTTTTATATGAATAATATGCAGCAGAAGTATCAGTCACTATGACATATATATACTTGAGTTATTGAGATTTAATTGACTGCGCTGTTGTTGATAACAGACGATTTTGAATTAACCGTAGGTATTAGATTTATGAAACAGGCTTTATTGATTTTGTCAGTACTGGGTATGGGCATAGCACAAACGAGTGGTGCTGCTATCACAATCTCTCAAACAAATAATACCATCACCAATACTTCTGTGGCATCAAACTACGGTTCATCAAAAAACATCTATAGCACCAAAAGTGGTGCTTATGTTTCTAATAATGATGAAATTAGTCAAGCAATTAGCAACCTAAGTGCGCAGGCCAAGCAAAAAGAGAATCAGCTTTCATCATTAAACAGCCGCTTATACGCTGAAAAACAACAGCAGCAAGTCAATAAGGTTCCTGACAGCAATTCAGCCCCCGCTATCGCTGCTGCTCGCGCCTCAAAAGTGGCTTTATCTGGCAGCTCTGGATATTGTGCCCGTTACGTACGTAAAGCACTACAATCAGCTGGTTATGAATTTACACCCAATCCTTCAGCCTATCAGTACGCCACTCGTGGCACGCTTGATAAAGCAGGTTTTAGCAAAATCAGTAATGATATGCCAACCCAAGTAGGTGATGTTATTGTCTATGATCGCTCATCAAAGCGCCCGCATGGCCATATCCAAATATTTGATGGCGAAAATTGGATTTCTGATTTCCGTCAGAACAGCATCAGCCCATACAGTGGTGTCTATGCTTATACGACATGGCGCGATTCAAAATACGTGGATGACGCATCCGCATCAGATCGTAATATCTACCTTGCTATGAATGATAAATAAGACTTTCTAAGTCAGCACAACATAGTTGTTATTTCCTCCAACCCAGTAGTGATCTTAATATCATTGCTGGGTTTTTTTGTGCTTAACATCAGGGCGTATTTAACCTTTCATGATTTGATCCGTCAGAAATGAACACTACTGATATCATTACTCATGACAGGAGTTATCGACAAGCGCGTTTAAAATGCCACATGATGACGCTGGTGCACTACTTGCACATTTCTGGCGCAAAACGGTCAAGTGATGCTTTAAGTGCATCAGTTCTTCCATTCGTATTTCCACAGCATGAATGTGCTCATCTAGCAAGTTATTCACATCGCCGCAGTCCTTGTCAGGCGACTCCCAGTATTCAAGTAAGATTCGCACATCATCTAAAGCCATATCGAGCGTACGGCAATGTAGGATAAATTGTAGACGCTCAATGTGCTCTTCATTATATAAACGATAATTCCCTTCGCTACGAAAAGGCTCGGGTAATAAACGCTCTTTTTCATAATAGCGAATGGTTTCTACTGTGGCACCTGTGCGTTTAGCGAGCTCACCAATTTTGATTGTCATAACAACCTCTATGATTTAAATAATTAAAGTGGCTGTAAAGACTAGCGCTAGAGAAATTAAAATTACGAAACTGTAGATAAATAACCTTGACTCTAAAGCCACTATAGGGTTCATAATATCATTATTCAAAGGGTAAATTATTATGAAATATCATATTGAAGGTATGGACTGTGCCAGTTGCATCGGCAAGATTGAAACAGCTTTGAAACGTATGCCTGGGGTTTCTGATGTTCAGCTGAATTTCGCTACAGAAACGCTAGAGCTAAATTTAGCCCCTGGTGCGCCGACTCAGGCTAGTGATATCGAAAAAACAATCAAAAGCCTAGGGTTCGGCATCTCTGCCAATACTGGTCAACAAACTGTATCGGCTATTGATATTGACAGCGACAATCAGATGGCTCCGCAGGATAAGCAATGGTGGCAAACTCAAAAAGGCAAACAGGTTGTTGGCCTCGGTATTTTGATGGGCAGCGCTTATGCACTGTCACTACTGTTGCCCGCTTATGGGATATGGGTGTTTGCCATCGCTGTGATTGTAGGCGTTTTTCCATTTGCGCGCAAAGCCTTAGCACTGGCTAAAACAGGTTCATTCTTTTCAATTGAAACGCTGATGTCCGTCGCCGTGCTTGGCGCACTTATCATTGGTGAAGCTGAAGAGGCCGCAGCAGTTGTCTTTTTGTTCTCAATCGGTGAACTGTTTGAGAGTATCGCTGCTGATCGCGCTCGCGCTGGCATCAGAGCCTTATCATCGCTGGTTCCGAAAAGTGCAATTTTACTTGATGCTCAAGGTGGGCAGCGTAACGTTCCAGCGACTTCATTACAAGTGAATGACCTTGTGCTGGTGCGTCCTGGAGATAGGGTATCTGCTGATGGTTCCATTGTTCAAGGTGCGTCCAGCCTTGATGATTCGCCCGTGACGGGAGAGTCTGTTCCTGTTGCCAAGACGATGGGTGACAATGTATTTGCAGGGTCAATTAACATCGATGGTGTGCTCCAAGTGCGCGTAGAAAAGACAGCCGCCGATAACACCATTTCGCGCATTATTGAGCTGGTAGAGCAAGCCCAAGCCTCCAAAGCACCCACTGCCCGTTTTATTGAGAAATTCAGTCGCTATTACACACCGGCAGTGATGGCTATTGCCGCACTAATTATTATCATTCCACCGTTAGCCATGGGTGGAGATTGGTCGACTTGGTTGTATCGCGGTCTAGCACTGTTGCTGATTGCCTGTCCCTGTGCTCTTGTACTATCAACACCCGCTGCCATCGCCTCTGGTCTTGCTGTTGGTGCGCGCCGTGGCTTGCTGATCAAAGGCGGTAGTGCTTTAGAAACTATCGGCCAAGTGAAGACGGTCGCTTTTGACAAGACAGGCACTTTAACTGAAGGCAAACCACGCGTGACCGATGTTGTTGCCTTTACACAAGAGGACTCAAGTATTCAAGGTCAGAATTCTCAAGGTCAAGATGAGATATTGGCACTTTTTGCCAGTGTGGAGACTGGTTCTAGTCACCCACTTGCTGAAGCCATTGTCAGCCATGCTGAAGCCGCTAAAGTTGTTATACCTGTGGCTTCCAAAGCTTCTGCTACTGCGGGTAAAGCGGTACACGCAACTGTCGCGGAGCGCGCGCTAGCTATCGGTTCGCCTGTTTACGCAGCCGATGAGGCATTGATTTCATCCACACAACAGGCGCAAATTGAGGCGCTGCAAAATGAGGGTAAGACCGTCTCTGTTCTTTTCGATGAGCAAAACCGTGAAGTGCTTGGATTAATCGCGCTAAGAGACGAATTACGAGACGACGCTCATGAAGGTGTGGCTCAGCTCAAAGCGATGGGTGTGCGCTCCGTCATGCTAACAGGCGACAACCGCTTAACCGCTCAAGCACTTGCCAGTAATTTAGACGTGGAATGGGAAGCTGAGCTGTTGCCTGAGGACAAACTGCGCCTGCTTAACGAGATGAAGAACAACCGCAAAATAGCGATGGTTGGTGATGGTATTAACGATGCGCCAGCGCTAGCAACTGCCGATGTTGGCATCGCGATGGGTGGTGGTACCGATGTGGCCATTGAGACGGCCGATATCGCATTATTAAAAAGTCGTGTTACGGATATGGCTCATCTCATCGCACTTTCACGTGCCACCATGCGCAACATTCATCAGAACGTCATTTTCGCTTTGGGTCTCAAAGGCGTCTTTCTGATCACGACCGTATTCGGCATTACTGGACTATGGATTGCGGTTCTAGCTGATGCTGGAGCAACAGTGCTCGTTACTCTTAATGCGTTACGTTTACTGCGCTTTAAGGGAGCGCCTCCACTGGTAAATCCGCCTAAAGTAGTTAAATAAAACCCTTCGAAATCAATTAAAAACTAGAGATAGCAGCAGATTTCGGGGGTGGGTTCTAATAATAAAAATTCCACCGCCACAGTAAACTGCAACCGCATTAGAGTAAATAAGGTTAGACCGTATGTTGATTACAGAATTGGGCTATTTTGCCTTGCTTACCGCTTTTGTATTGGCGTTATTGCAGGTAATTCTGCCAACTATTGGTGTTATTCATAACCAAGTTGCTTGGCAACGACTAGCCCCTAGCTTAGCTTGGGCACAGTTTGCCGCCATGATAACGTCATTTGGCGCTTTGATAGCAGGTTTTTATTATAATGATTTTAGCCTCAGTTACGTCGCGCAGCATTCCAATACGCTGTTGCCTTGGTACTATAAGTTATCGGCGACATGGGGCGGACACGAGGGCTCTTTGCTGCTATGGATGACCATCATGGCCACATGGTGTGCACTGGTATCATACTTTAGTCGCGGCTTGCCGTTATCAATGCGTGCGCGGGTATTAGTTATTTTGGCCGGTGTACAGTTAATGATGCTAACGATGCTGATATTTACCTCGTCACCGTTTGAGCGTACCTTACCCAATCTAGCGGTCGATGGCGCTGATTTAAATCCTGTCCTACAAGATTTCGGTCTGATTATTCATCCGCCCATGTTATATATGGGCTATGTGGGTATGGTAGTACCTTTTGCATTTTGTATGGCGGCATTGTGGGAAGGGCGTTTAGATGCTGCTTGGACACGCTGGTCACGTCCATGGGCGCTCGCGGCTTGGGGGTTTTTGACCATTGGTATTGCACTGGGCTCGTGGTGGGCCTACTACGAGCTTGGCTGGGGCGGTTGGTGGTTTTGGGATCCGGTAGAGAATGCCTCGTTTATGCCTTGGCTTGTCGGCTTAGCATTGCTGCATTCATTAGCAGTCACTGAAAAGCGCGGGGTGTTTAAAGCATGGACCATTATGCTGGCTATTTTCGCCTTTGCCTTAAGCTTGCTTGGCACGTTCCTGGTACGCTCTGGAGTCCTTACCTCAGTGCATTCGTTTGCCGCTGATCCGACGCGTGGTTTGGTTATCTTAGCTATTCTTGGCATTATCATCGGTAGTGGTCTATTAATGTTTGCCGTTCGAGGTTGGCGTTTAACCGTTGAAAGTCAATATCAGCTGATTTCACGTGAGTCCTTTTTAGTGATCAACAACGCCATCATTTTGATTGCAACCTTAGTGGTGCTGCTCGGCACCCTTTACCCTATTATCGCTGATGCCTTTGGTTTAGGACAAGTGTCCGTTGGCCCTCCTTATTTTAATGCATTATTTGTACCTTTAACGTGGCTGTTATTAATAGCTATGGGTATGGGCTCAAATATTCGCTGGAAAAAAGACACCCGTCCACTACTGGGTATAGGCATGGTCATCGCCGTTAGTAGCTTAGTATTAGCTGCCATTATTACTTACTTTGTTAATCCATCGTCTATGCTTAATATTGGTGTGACTTTAGCCGTTAGCTTTTGGGCACTGCTATGGATGGCAGTTGATTTTAAAGATAAAACTAAGAATGCGCCTAATCTTTTTAACGGTTTGCGGCAGTTGCGTCTGAGCTATTGGGGTCAACAGACTGCTCATATTGGCGTATTGGTTGCTGTCATTGGCATAGCCTTTACTAGTAGCCTGAGTATTGAGCGTGACGTAGCAATGGGTATTGGCGATACAGTCAATGTTCAAGGTTACGATTTTGAAGTAACTGAATTTTTTGAAATAAAGGGTAGTAACTTTGATGCAACGCAAGCGCAAGTCGTGGTATCCAAAGACGGTCGTGAAGTGGCGAAACTGACTCCAGAAAAGCGTACTTATATTATCAGCACGATGCCAACGACTGAAGCCGCTATTGACCCCAGTCTTATGCGCGATGTTTATGTCGCACTGGGCGAACCTATTGCCGATGGTAGTAACCAATGGGCATTAAGGATTTATGTAAAACCATTAATTCGCTGGATTTGGTTAGGGGCAATTATCATGGCTCTAGGTGGATTAATTAGTATGCTTGATAAACGATACCGCATCAAAAAAGTTAAAGCTCCATTGCTAGTTACTGGTGATCTGGCTACTGATGGAGTCAATGAGGTAGCTATTGAACAGGCAATCTCAGCATCGACGATGTCGACACTAAAGGAGAAATAAATGACTATGTCGAATAATACTCCTGAGCAAAAAGATAGCCAAAACAGTAAGCAGCGTAACCCAAAGACAATGAAAAAAAAGCAGACGAAGCTATGGTTCTTAATTCCGCTTATCCTCTTTTTTGGTTTGGTAGTTATATTGTACATGCGCTTAGGTAAACCAACAGACATTGTGACCAATACCGCTCTTGAGCGTCCGGTTCCTACCTTTGAGCTGCCGTTATTAGCAGATACTACCCGTACTATCACCAATGATAATTTGCCGGATAAGCCGTTTTTACTTAATGTTTGGGGCTCATGGTGCCCAACTTGCGTTATTGAGCATCCGTTTTTAATGCAACTAGAAGAGCGCGGCGTTGATATCGTTGGTGTGAATTATAAGGATGAGATTGGTAATGCGCTCAGTTACTTAAACCAAGGCGGTGATCCATTTTCTATGTCTATTCAGGATTCATTGGGTCAGTTTGCTCTAGACTTAGGCATAACTGGTGCGCCCGAAACCTTTGTTGTGGATGGAGATGGCATCATTCGTCAGCATATTGTTGGTGAGATTAATGAAGCCAATTGGCAACAGCGTGTTAAGCCGTGCCTGACAGTACTTAATAAGGCTAATAAGAACAACGATAGTCCTGATCTCATTCAGGTTGAGGAGATGTGCAAATGAACGTTACTCGAATAAGAGCTCCTCAACTAAAACCCAATATAGTTTTAAAACTAGCAAGCTTAATACTAGCGTGTCTGCTTAACATGACGGCAAACGCAGCTATTGACGTATACGATTTTGACTCACCACAGCAAGAAGCTCAGTATCGTGGATTAATAGAAGAGTTTCGCTGCCCAAAATGCCAAAATCAAAACCTTGCAGCCTCTGATGCACCGATTGCACAGGATCTAAAGCAAAAAGTCTATGATTTAATTAAAGATAGACGTAGTGATGCTGAAATACGCGTCTATATGCAAGAGCGCTACGGTGACTTTATTAGCTACAAGCCGCCTATGCGACCATCAACATGGATCCTATGGTTTTTTCCACCACTATTATTGCTCGTCTTAATTATTGGTTGGTTTTGGCAAAGTAAGCGTCGCCAAGTTGTTGCCCGTGGTCAAAGCGGCGTCACAGTGAACAGTACTGCTGCCTTGACCTCTACGGAAAAGGCTGAGCTTGATCGTCTATTATCGCAAGCTGAGAGTGTCGACCACGACATTACTAGCCTAGAGGACAAAAAATGACTCTATTTTCTACTTTTGGCTTATTTGTAACTCTAAGCTTGCTGATTGCTCTTATATTTGCGCTGATTGCTATTATGCCATGGCTACGAGCACCGCGTTTGCAGTCCAAACCAATAGACAATCAACTGCTAGATATTAATGTTGCAGTATTTCGCGAACGTTTAGCTGAGCTACAAACAGATAAAGACAGCGGTACTATTAATAATAGCCATTATCAAAATCAAAAGCTGGAACTGGAGCGTCAGCTATTAGATGTGCAGCGTCAGATAACACCTATGGTCACCCCTGATGTCAAAAGCCGTTTAATTGTCGCAGCTTGGATCCCAATATTGGCTGCAATGGCGTATTTACTAATAGGCAATCGTACGCCCGTGTTTGATTTGTGGACAGCTGAGGACAAAGTAGGACAAGTGGCTGACGACCTATTGACAGCTAAAATTGACAAGCCGCCATCATGGGCGTTTGAAGATGGTCGTCAACTGATTAGCGCCATGCAAACCAATGTTCATCGTAATGCTGATGATCCTAATCGCTGGATGCGCCTATCCGAGCTTTTCTTATCTATGGAGGCAACTGATTCTGCGCTGGAAGCCTTATCTCGTGCCTATCGTTTAGCTCCTGAAAATGAAGAAATCGCCACCACTTATGCTCAGACTAGCTTTTTCGTTAATGAAGGTCAGTTAGACGCCAATATTCGCCGTGTATTACAAGCTATATTAGCTAAGAATCCGCAGCATGAACGGGCTCAAATGCTCATGGCAATGGGTGAGACTCGTAGTAGTAACTTTGCCCAAGCGCAAGGTTGGATTAAACGCTTACAAGGCAGCATTGTGGCCAAACCAGGTGATCATACTAAAGCTTTAGCAAGCTTAGATGAGTTAAGCAACTACGTTAGCACGCAAGAAAAGCAAGCGCTAGAAGGTATTGACGTGACAGTGAAAATTAACGCTAATTTATTACCGTTAGTGAAAGCTGATGATGTGTTGTTTGTTGCGATACGTGACGTTAAAGGAGGTCCACCGTTTGCCGCCAAACGTTTACCCATTAGTATTATCAAGCAAGGTGAGGCTAGTATCCGCTTAAGCAATCTTGATGCGATGATGCCAGATCGTACGTTAAATTCAGCTCGTAGTGACAAAACTCAGTTAGCAGTCGTTGCTCGTATTAGTCATAGCGGTAATGCCATAGCAGAGTCAGGCGACTTATCGGGTAATCCTATAGTGATTAGCGCTGAACAGACTCAGGTTAATGTTGAAATCAATCAACAGATTCCCTAATAAAAAATTATTACCGTAAGTTTCATAACACCAGAGCGGTAAGTGGAGCCGTTTATAAAAGTGGCGCGATTAATAGTCGTATACCAAAAACATATACGTTTAACATTGTTCATTGTATAAACACAGATAAAGAAAACAACTATGACTGAATCTACCGACAGATTAGATAGTACTAAATTGAATAGCGTTGAATCGGCTAGTACTAATATTGCTGACAATAAAGTACCTATAGCTGTGAGTAGTACTCATCAATCGATTGACTCTAAAACCATGAATCATACGCCTAAAGCTATGTACGTGACTTCAGGCAACTCGATAACACCTAAAGGTAAGTTGGATAAAATGCCAAAAATGGTTGCCAATGGCAGTCGCGCTTTTATCTGGTATTTGTTGGCGATAATGGTGTTAATACTTGATCAATGGACTAAGTGGTTGGCCCAAACCAAATTAGCGTTCAATGACCCCGTACCGGTCATTGAACCATTTCTCAACTGGACACTCGCTTATAACTATGGGGCAGCATTTAGCTTTTTAGCCGACGCTGGCGGTTGGCAGAAATGGTTTTTCTCAGGCTTAGCTTTTGTAATGGCTATCTTTTTAACGATTTATTTAATCAAAGCGCCACGTACAGCCAAGCTATTGTCTATGGGGTTGGCCTTAGTGCTTGGCGGTGCGATTGGCAACTTAATCGATCGTTTAAGAATTGGCAAAGTGGTTGACTTTATCCATGTGCATTATGCTGATGTCTGGAATTATCCTATTTTCAATGTTGCAGATATAGGTGTCTGTGTCGGTGTAGCGTTGATTATAATTGATATGATATTTTTGGAAAGTAAGCGTAATGAATAAACAAGTGAATATTGATCAGTACAAATAAAAAGAACTAGCGTCATAGCTGCTCTATACGGAAAGATACTTTTTATACTCAAGTGTGTTTATAAAAATGCGAACTGGAAGGTGATATATGATTAATACAAATACTCTCTCATTCTATATCCCAAAACCCAATGCATAATTGTATGCGAGTGAACGCAGGATGATTTTGAAGTGGCTAGACGAAGGCGTGACGTGCTAAGTGGTAGATGACAAAAACCAGTACTTCAAAGCTCTGGACAGGGCCATTATTATAAAGACATTGAATACCGCCTAAATTATTTATTGAAATAACAAAAGGATAATATAGTGTCACATGCTCAGCTAACTATCAAACAAATACATAATCTTAGAAAAAAACAAAGTGCCGCATTAAAAAGCCTTACCATTATAGGCTACCTAGAAGGCACCTCTTTCTTATTATTGCTCTGTATCGCCATGCCACTAAAATATATGCTGGACATTCCAGAAGGTGTGAAATACATCGGTATGGCACACGGTATATTGTTTATTACCTATATCATAATACTTATAGGCTCAGCTATCAAAATGAAAATGCCTCTTTGGGCAATACCTGCGGGCGTACTCGGCTCACTCTTACCTTTTGGCCCGTTTATATTCGATCATTTACTAAAAAAGAATTTACAGGAAAGTGTAAGTAAAGAAGCCTAGAACAAGCCCTGCTGCAAATGCTACAAACGTACCTTATTACTCAAGATTATTTTTCCTAACTAAATCACAAGCCGCCATCACTCATCATGGCGACAAATGAATAACATTGAGCAGAAATTAATCACAATAAAATTTTAATTCAGACCCAGTATGAATAATCTAACACTCTAGTCACTTTTCGAACTTATCTTACATACTATCGACAAACCCGTATTGTTTAAAAGCTAAACAGGTTTTGTCATCCGCGATGGATTTCCTATTATCCTAGGGTATACCCTAAGGGAACCACCTATTTCACCCTTCAAACCTATTAACAGACCACTTAAAACAGACTGGTATAATGGAACCACTTATAACAGACTATTTTAGGTGTTTATGTTTATTAGAGCGTATCTACGAGCTTCAACCAAAGAACAAGATGCTAAGCGTGCCAAAAGCGAGCTCATAGCATTTGCCAATGATCATGGCCACAAAATTGCTGCCTTCTATGTCGAAAACGAATCAGGCGCAACTTTAATACGTCCACAGTTAATGTAAGTGATCGATGATGCCTATGAAGGCGATATAATTTTGGTAGAGCAGATTGACCGCTTAGCACGTTTAAACCAAGCTGATTGGGATACTCTCAAAAGAATGCTATTAGAAAAGAATCTGGGGTAGTATCAAAAGAGCTACCGACCTCATATATGACGCCTCAATCTGAGAGCAGCACTGAATTTATGAGCAGCGTATTACAGTCCATTAATTCGATGATGCTTGATATGCTCGCTGCTATTGCTAGAAAGGACTATAAAGATCGACATAACCGTCAGGTGCAAGGTATTGCTCATGCTAAGACAGAAGGTAAATATTTAGGGCGTAGGAAAGATACCGAAAAGCGTAAGATTATTGCTAGCCTCCTAAAATCTGGGCATAGCTATTCTGAAATACAAGCTACAGCTAAGTGTTCGCGTCAGCTGATAGCTGTTATAGCTAAACAAATACTCAAATACTCAAATACTCAAATACTCAAATACTCAAATACTCAAATACTCAAATACTCAAATACTCAAATACTCAAATACTCAAATACTCAAATACTCAAATTTTAGGAGCTGTAATAATTCTTGTCAAACAAAAGTAATCTGTTATCAAAGTTCCTTTAACATATTCTATTTTTAGTAGTTTATTAGCTTGAATAGGGTCAAGAAAAATATTGATTACTTTTCAGGCTACGGTATTTTCGCCGAATCGTTTTACAAACGAATCATCATTGGAACGATAATATTGAGACTAGCTTGAGCTTGATTATCAAGGCAGACTTTCCTGCGTATAGCAGGGTTCGTCTAACTATTCAAACCATCTGCTTCATCTTTAAAGGTCTCTACAACGATAGAGAAAATATCGTCCCAAACCTCATCATTTGCCAAAAACGGATAATCCTTCAGTAGCTTATTACTTTTAGCACCCTTATTTTGTAGCATGCTGCGAATGATTCTATCGGCATAGCTGTTGGGCATCTCAACAATCTCTTTTATCGCCAGTCGTGCATGGTCATGCTTTCTTAGGTACTGTGACTCGTTATGCATCTCTTTTTCAATAACATGAGCAATCAGTCCTGATAAGTACTGAACGTGAGGCGTTAGATCCATGAAGCGCCATGCAGGTTGAATCAGGTGAGTATTTCCAAAATTTAAGTTTGAGCGAATACCATCAGGGTAGGTAACTGCCTGTTTATCAAAGCTGTAATGATCACGGATTTGCTTCATGAGCGGCACAGAGACACGGTCTAAAATCTTATCATAGGCATGCCGGTCTGAGGGATGCTCGGCAATGGCTTGTGATATAGGTAGGATAATCGGCTCATGAATGACCTGGTCTCGCCTGAGGACGTCATTAATTAAAAAGCGATGTACACGGCCATTGCCATCCGCCAGCGGATGAATATATACAAAGGCAAAGGAGGCAACCGCACTACGCATCAGTGCTGATTGTCCCTCAGTCTTTTCCATAAATACCTGTAATCCTTCTAACTTATCAGCAATGTCATCAGCTGGTGGAGCAATATAATGCACAATTTCTTTAAAGCCATTGACCTGAGTATGCGACACAAAAACTGGTGATTGACGGACACCATACTGCTGGATAACCGTTTTGCTACCGAGTATCTCTTGTTGCAACTCTGCTAGTGATTCAGGATCAAGCGGAATGTCACCGGTGCCGGTACGCCGTGCCATCACATCGGCAAAACGTTCAATGCGTTTTAACTCTTTTCCCTCACCTTCTATAGTAAAGCTGGCTTTACTCTCTCGTAGGGTCATCCATACGGAGGCGCGCATCAGTAAGTCTTGCCCAAATTCATCGTTAAGTTTGTCAACCATTGTGGCAATATCGAGTGCAGCTGCTTGCGTAAAGGCCTCTGTTTTTACCAGCATCGGACAGAAATGACGGGTTCCTGCTAGATTGTCATTGATACGCCAGCGAGCGTTCTTGATGACCTGCGAAGGACTTGAAGTAACCAACTTCTTGGTATCCAAAGCATCCACATAGTTACCGCCTATATTACTCGGTACCTCTAAATGCTTATCCATGAGCCACTCATACAAGAAAGCCATTCTACGGGCATAGCTGCCTGTCGGCTCAGCGTTTACCCATGCTTGCACGTCATTTGCCCCTATCTGCTCAAATAGACGAACCAGTAACTCTAAATTCAGTACTTCATGACGCATGTGAAACTGTAAGTGCGCAATGATAGTGTCCAGTGGACGTGCGGTTTCCTGATAAGCGTTATGAATGACGTCACCGTCTTTATAGGTTTGTCTGCGCCCACCGATACTACTGCTGACATATAAAGGCGAAACCAGCTCTATGCTGGCATAACGGACAAGCCATGCTGCGCCAATAGGATCTGAGATAGGGGTATTCATCATGAGTGGCTCAAGCGATTATAGATAAGCCATTTTGCGCAAAAACAATTATGAATGCAATATAATGATTATTATAAAGCCTTATTGCATTAAAACGATTTTCTTATGACGTTGCGATGCCTTTAAATCAAGACCAAAGGTCACGTTGAGTCGATATTTAAAATACCTCAGCTATTGACCTGCTTTAAGACACGATAAACGGTAGCTACGCCAACACCAACCGCCTTAGCGATCTCTTCTTTTGTCATATTGTTTTGACTAGCCAATGCTTTAATACGATTGTGTTTTGCGGTATTGGCTTTCTTACCAGTGGGTTTATAGCCACTGTTGGCCAATCCTTGTTTAATGCGCTCTCTACGCTTGTCATTATCAAGCTTTGCCATGGTCGCTAATAAATCGATCAGCATATCGTTAATCACTTTTAGGATCTCACCTGTCATACCGTCACTCATCGTATGTGTGGTTGGTAGATCAGCCACCACCAATCGTAAGCCCTTATCTTTAATACGCTGCTTTAGAATCGAAAAATCATCTTGAGATAGTCTGCTTAATCTATCCACGCTTTCAACCAATAAAATATCGCCTTGCTCGGCGTCCTTTAGCAACTTAGCTAAGATTGGTCTATCGAGCTTTGTACCACTGAAGTGCTCAACGTAATCAACATAGCTATCACCATAGCGGCT
>NZ_JAXHCC010000003.1:0-18800 GCF_042466315.1 Psychrobacter sp. R86515 | reverse complement strand
ATTTAAAAACACTAAAAACCTTTTTCTTTTTTTTATATATTATTAATGTTTAATGATAAAATAGAAAAAACGAGACACTAATAATAGGCAGGTTAGTACCTCATTACCTACAGAACTATAAATATAATTTCAGTTACAAAAATATATATAATCAATATTTATCGATAGATCAACATAGTGAATATAGTTTTATCAGATAATTTTCGAGGCTAAACGTATGCTTTGTTTTTACCAAAGGCAGAGTTTCAAAGGCTTTACGAAGATGTTACTTAAAAGGTGGGATACAGGAATGGATTTAAGAAGCCAAATCCTTTGTTTAAGCGTTTAAACAGCTTGTTGATACAATTGGTACCCTAAGGGTATTATATAAGCTCTAACAAGCATAGAAGCCTCATATATAGGGTTTGTAAGACGCACCATAGCTGATATACTAAAAATTAGTTTCAGACATAGAAAAAGCCAGCTTATTACTGCAAGTCGCCAAACTTATCACAGTAACAAACTGACTTTTCTATTTAATCGTAGATACCAAAGGGAGTACATATATGAAATAGCCAACAAAAAAGAGTATGGCTAAGACAAATGAGGCTTTGGTCTATTAGTTCGTATCAGCGAACTAATAGTTCAAATAGTAAGGTAACTTACTTCATTATGCAATACCGCATATCCTCCTCTAATCCCCATTAGACCTTGTTTAGCCATTCTCTAAATATATTACATATGTCATAAAGCCACAGTATTACTACCTTAGGTAGCATTACTATAATTAGTGAAGAAAAAACAAGAATACTTATTTTTTTTTTACCAATTTGTAAATTACTGCTGACTTTGTCCATAAATGCATATTTTGGAGAAATTGTCGTGTTTAAAAAACAGATATATACGCTAGTAGCAAGACAGCAAGGTAACTATCAGAAACGGAAAGCCATTCAGAACGGTAAAACTCAAATTTTACTTGTTAGATGCTGATCACCTAAATATTGAAATAAACAGACTGATGTTACATAGATGATTCGCATCATATAACCGTATTGTTATATAATCACAATATAGAGAGACAATAACATGTATAAAGTAGTTTTTTCCCCTGAATTCACTGAATGGTTTGAGTCGTTAGAGATAGATGAGCAAGACACTGTTTCAGTCCATATAAGGACGTTACAACAATATGGTCATCAGTTAGGAAGACCATACGCTGACACCCTAAAAAATAGTAAAATTCCTAATCTTAAAGAATTGCGTGTTCAACACGCTGGAAAGCCTTATAGGGCTTTATACGTTTTTGACCCTCTAAGAAAAGCAGTTATGCTTTGTGGAGGTGATAAAACAGGCAATAAACGTTTCTACAAAGATATAATTCCTATAGCGGAAGAAATTTATAAGCGTCACTTGAAAGAACTTGATGCAAAGGATAATAACCCATGAGTAAATTTACTGATTTTGATGACTATATGGCTGGTTTACCCGCCGATAGAAGAAAGCGTATCGATGATAGGGCTAAGATATTAGCCCAGTCTATAGAGCTGGGTAAGTTACGCAAGTCAAGATCTCTTAATCAAACTCAGCTTGCGAAATTGATGAATGTTACACAAGCAAGTATTTCAAAAGTAGAAAGTGGAAAAGATATTCAGATATCAACGCTTCAAAAATATGTTAAATCTTTAGGTGGTGAAGTTGTGATAACAGCTAAAATGCCTAACGGTGAAGTCCAATTAATGTAATTCTCAGTGATTATGAAAAAGGCAATCTATGGATAATAGATTGCCTTTTTTTATGCGGAAACGAAAAGTAGAAGAGTTATATTCTTAAGAAATTTCTATTAGAGCCAGTCTCTTACACTGTTTGTTACTTCAAAAATGTCTCACAATCTATTTTGTAGCAATTTTAATTCCACTGTTAATACAGCCAGCGTCACTGCTAAAAGTAGTGACGCTGGCTGTATTAACCTTCTACTGTGATCTTTTGTAAACTCTTCTGGATGATAGTTGCGTGATTCAAGATATCGATCTAGGATGAAAGCTCTTTATAAATTCTTCATATTTCTTCTTCACTGCACGTACTCTCTAGCTTCTAGCAGTTTAAATAATAGATATTAGAGCTTAGTTATTATCGAATACTCACATCATACATGCTGAGCTATCTACATTTATAACTAACAACAGATTAAGAATTTTGCATAACTGAGCCTCAAAAACTATCAAATTTTCATTTGATACTGCTCATCAACACTTACCAATGACGCAAAATTATGGATAAGCTTGAATACGGATTTAAGCACATATTAGAACGTAATAAAGATGGCTCGTATGCGACCCAATCGAATCGTAAACGGATGCTGTCTATGTTTGTCGAACAGTTGAAAAAATCAGGCTATAAAACGAATCAAATGCGTCCCTCCGACATAAAAGGGCGGCATGTAAACGCATTGATTAGACATTGGAAAATTGACGGTATATCAGCCGGTACGATGAAGAATCGGATGTCTAATATAAGATGGTTAGCTGAGAAAATTGGCAAATCTGACATGATAAAAAGCAATGCTACTTATGGCATTGAGGATCGACAATACATAACAAACAAGGATAAGTCTCTTCATACGGACAATCTCAATCTGGACAAATTATCTCCTTATATACGGCAATCAATTGAGCTGCAAAAACACTTTGGGCTAAGACGAGAAGAGGCGATGAAATTTAACCCTGACTATGCGCTCGGTGGTTATGATCCTTATTCTGCTCCCGTATTAAAAATAAAGCCGTCTTGGGCTAAAGGTGGTCGCGCTAGAAACATTCCTATTTTCTCAGACGAGCAACGTGATGCATTGATGGCTGCGCTAACTTTAGCCGGTGACGGATCGTTGATACCAGCAGAGCGCTCGTATAAAGAACATATGGGACATTTTGAACGAGAAACGTCCGCGATTGGACTAGGTCAAACCCACGGTTTGCGGCATCTATACGCTCAGAGCCGCTACAGAGAGTTAGTAGGCATTGATTGCCCGTCAGTTGGTGGCATTATTGATTTGACTGATGAGCAAAAGTCGCTCGATTTATCTGCACGTCAGACGATCAGTAAAGAATTAGGACACAACCGGCTAAGTGTAACCGGCATTTACCTCGGATCTTGGAGCTATAAATAATGAATCTAGGGTCAGAGATTAGAGCAAGTTTGCCAGAATGTGGTGACTGTATAAATTGTAAATTAATCATTTGGAGTGAGAAGGCGGAAAATAAAAACTTACGTTCTCAAAGCTCTCTAAAGCTATCGGATGACCATCGTTGTTATTTCACGGTGCGTTGCAACTGGCTCAAGATGGCTATTCAAGAGCCATTGCATCTGAAGAAATGTGAAGGTAAGAAGTCACACAGTTCAGGCAACTAACAATAATAGAGAGAAACATTAAAGTGCCCATCTTTGAAATAGTAATAGTAGCTTTTTTTATTGTCGCCTTTCTTGCCATTGGTGTATGGGCCACTTTTTTTAATAAGCCAAAAGCATCAGGATTTATTCAGGAAGATAGTATTGACGATAAAAAAGAGCTATTCAGCGTTTTAAATCATAATGATGATGGTGGTGAGCCTTTAGTGGCTTATGCACCTGTTAGTAACAAGAAGTTAGATAACGATCCCTGGCGCGATAATTTGCCATTACTTACTGTGCCGTGTAAAGAAAGAGGGCTGGTTCTAGGGGTAACACGTAGCGGCAAAACTAATTATTTGCTAGCTCAGTTGATTAGTTGGATGCGCTCTGGAAAATCGTTTGTAGCTACTGATGTTAAGCCGGAGATCTGGGGGATTCTAAAGCACAACAATGTGTTTGAGTACTACGGCTATGACGATGTTGTATTTAATCCCACTGATCCATTGTCTCAAAAATATAATATGTTTGATGACTTAGGTGTAGATGCTGATACTGAAATCATTGAGCTTATTGAGATTTTAATACCTGCTAAGGATGCTTTTTCTGACTCTGCCAGACGCATTCTACGCGCTGTCATGCTACATTTGAGTGCTATTAATGGTTCTGCTTCACTACTACAGGCCAGAAAATATATTGATGAATTTACAGACGTTGAAGAGATGATGGGTGAGTTGTTAACTTCGCCTAGTGATATTACTGTTTCTAACGCCAAGGCGGTCAAGCGATCTACTGGTAATGAGCGTTTCATCGCCTCAGCAATCAATGCTTTATCATCGGCTCTGCAGTTCTTAGATAATAAGAACATAGCAAACAATATTGATCGTTCTGACTTCTCATTACGTGAGCTGCTACAGCAGCCTAAAAAAGCTATTTTTCTGCAATTTGATAAGAGTTATATAGACTCTACAAGAGAGCTGTTCGGCGCGACTCTGTCTCATACTTTGCGTTTGCTAGAAATGGGACATACCAATCGTGAAGATGTTTTTGTCGCGCTAGATGAGCTTATCAACGCAGCTCCTATTCCCAACCTAACTCAGAAGTTAAATACGATAGCTTCTTCAAAAATGCCCCTATTTATGTACGTTCAAGCTTTAGATGGTTTGACTAGAGTATATGGTGATCAAGCTGCTAATCTTATTATGAGTAGCTGCACATTAAAAATATGCTACAGAGTCAATGACCCTAATACAGCTCAAATATTTAGCGACATGATAGGTAATACGAATGTAAGAAGCTGGTCAACCACTCAAACACCTAGAGTTAATGAATCGGGTCGTAGCTACAATGAAAAAAGCCGCACAGAAACAATAACTCGTAGTGCCTTAGTAGAACCTGCGGATTTGCAAAAGCTAGACGATAATCAAGCCATAGTCATCTATCAAGGACGTCCAGCTAAAATGATGATGCCGAGACATTACGAAGATACGCCTGCTAATGAATATGAAGAATATGTCAGCCCTTCTACCTTAGCAGCTTTTTTAGAAAGTGCTGAGATAGCAGAGGATTAAATATTTCTTAGTCATTTTTCTAAGATAGATGTACAACAAATCAACTTTAAATGGAATTAGAAAATGTTTGAAAAAATACTTAGAATAATCTCAAATCTGACTTCAAAGAAGGCAGAGAACAAGAAAGGTATCGACAATGCACTATTAGAAACTGTCGTAAATATCGCAAAAAGAGACACAGGCAATGTATTGTTTATCTTCTCTACTCACTCGTACAAAGACTATGTAAATAGCAAAGGTATGCTATCAAATTATATTCAAAACAATATGAGAGGATATAAACAACGTCTAAGTGGTCGTGATGCAACATCTAGTACAACATTCAAAGATATTAAGAGCAATCTTGATGATGTTGCTAAAGAAGCTGAGTTTGATCGTCTAATAACATCAATATTTACAAGGAATGAAACGGAGCGTGACGACTTAGCGTCTAAGTGTTTAGCTCTTGATAACGTTACCGTTTACGTTTTTTAGATATATTGCATAATTAAGCAAGTCTTTTGAGTAAGAACTCTACTCTACTAGCATCATCGCCCTTACCCTTGTAGCCATAAGCCTTATCTACTGCTTTATCAAGGGCAGTATGGGCTTTGGTTAGCTTAGGGTAAGGATCAATCATGTATGTGTTATAAAGCTTAGCTAGTGTTGGTGCATCCTCGTTACCGTCTTGGTAATGCTTACGAGCGTCTAAAACAGCTTGAGCAGCTAATCCAATCACCTCTTTAGCTTTAGCTGTTTGAGTATCTTCATCTTTTTTCGCATCAAAAGGATATAGGAAATTATTATAAACAATACTGTTTGAATAACGATAACGGCTTTCCAAACGCCCTGCTGTTAGACGCATGAATGCATTATGCATACTGCTAGACAATACGCCTAAATGATATAAGTCTGCATTTATCAAGCTAAAAACAAGGTTGCTGCATACTGTTTCACTACTTAGAAAACCTATAGGGATATACTTTCTGTTTTCTGATGAAACACTTGGAATGAGTAAGTAGTTTCCTGAAGCTGGCTGTCTTCTTTCACTAAATAAGTGGGGTTGAGATGCTTGCTTTTTAGTTGCTTCCCTAGTGCTACTGAGTCGCATTTGCTTAACACCCTCGACCCTTTCCCTTACTAACGGCAGTTTTGTTAAGTCATTATTCAGTTGTATAGGTTCACAGCCGTCGAACCATAAACACCAACGCTTAATATCGCTTAAAAATTCTTGCGATCCCATGTACGGACGTAAATATTTTTTTGCTAACGGCTCTTTTTCTATTAATTCCATATATTCTTCATTGCTTAGAGATAAGTTACCACCATCCCTTGGGATTGAACCTAAATCCATCATTAGCTCATTAGAGCACTGCTTGTTAGTTTTATCGAAAAAAACTAAAGATGCGTCTATCAAATATCCGTTAATTAATTTTGCTTTGTTTGGTTTGGGTTCACCTGCAATATCTTCATAGCTAAAAATTGTTTTCTCTTTTCGCTCTATAGTCGAATAGCCTATGATTACACAGTGCACACCTGCAATGCCTTTACCTTCATTTGTCCATCTAAAAGTATGGTGCGCAAAATTGATATGTGCATTGTTATCTCTAAGCAAGTGTTGCCAAAGTATCGCTACTTGTTCCCCTTGAACAATAGAATTTGTTGAGACAAAAGCACTTTCAATATGGTGGTTTTGCTCAGTTGCTGATTGCATATAGTGCATGGCTTTGATATACCAACCTGCTACATAATCTAGTGACTTGTAATTTTTAATATGCTTGGTAACAATTTGCATATCCGATTTTTGCTGCTTACTTTGATTGGATTTACCGATAAAAGGTGGATTACCCATCACAAAATTACACTCATTGGCTGCTAGAACATCCTCCCAGTCAATTTGTAGGGCATTATCCTCTGTAATGTGTGGACTGTAGACAATGGGCGTTGTAGGGCGTGTCGTACCAAAACGCTCAGCAGTGGCTTGGTTCAGTTGATGATCGGTGATCCACATGGCAACCCTTGCGATATGAGCCGCGTGTGGTTCAATCTCAATCCCATAGAACTGTTCAACCGTGACTTGGCACATACTACTAATATCAAGCAGACCCCTTTGTTCACCATAAATCTGTGCAATTAGCTGATTTTCTAACAGTCGCAACTCACGGTAAGCAATGATTAGGAAGTTGCCACAGCCACAAGCAGGATCAAAGAATTTTAATGTAGGGAGCTTTTCATAGAGTTTTAATGCTCTTGGCTTATCTTTAGCGCACTTTGAGAACTCATCACGCAGGTCTTGCAAGAATAAGGAGTTGATGACCTTCAAAATATTCTTTTCACTGGTGTAATGAGCACCAAACTCACGGCGCTTGTCGTCACTGTCTGCTGTATCGTCAATATCGAGTACGCTTTGGAACATTGAGCCAAAAATAGCAGGGCTAATCTCGCTCCAATCAAGGTTATTGCACTGAACGACTAGGTTATAGAGGTTTTCATCAAAGTAAGGGATACGGATTGATTGAGAGAACAGATCACCGTTGATATAGGCAAAGGCTGCATAGCTTTCAGGCAGGCGACTTGAGCGATCTTTAGTGTTTAAAGTATCAAATAGAGTGGTAAATACCTCGTTGAGGTTGCTACCGTCACCCCTTGCCTCATTCGTGAGTAACCCATCTAACAGATTTTTTTGTCCAAAGATGCCGGTGTCATCGGCAAAGAAACAAAAGATCAGACGAGTTAAGAATAGTGCCAATTCATCGGCATTGACCCCATCGGAAATAAACGCTTGATGTAGCTTAGCGACCATCTCGGTTGCTTGACGGTTAATCGGGTTTTCTTCAACGATCTCAGCCATTGCAGCGTTTGGTGCTAAGAAATCCAACCATTCAGCATTTTTAGGGAGATCAGCAATCGGACACTTATATTCTTTGATATTTAGAGGGTTTTCAATATCGAATAGCCATAGCTCATCGAAGTTGGATAGTACGATATACCTTGGCTTATCTGCTGCGCTTAGGCGTGCATAATATTTACTGACTTGGTTATAGGCTTTATTTAGATCAATACCACGGCTTTTTTGTTCAATCATTACCAGTTTAGGAATAAAGGCATCAACATATTTTTGAGATTTATCATCTTTTAAACGATGTTCAAATGCTTTTAGCTGTACTTGACCAGATACGCCATAAGCATTGAATATCTGTGTCCAAAAGTTCTGACTTTGACCTCTCTCATATCCCTCAGCATCTTTATAATCATAAATAATACGGTGTAGCTGCTCACGGATATGCTGATAATCTAAACTCATAGTGTTTAAGTGCCTTAATATTTCTTTGTTAGTATTCAAACCCTAATTTTTCAAGATAAGGTATATAAAAGACCTGCTTTTTTTCATCTAATAGCTCAGTCTCGATTCTTTCAGCAAATTGTTTGTAATTCTCACCCTGCTTAGCATACCTAGATAAATCGCTCATTTGCGATAGCTTAGATGCAAACACTCCACGCTGTTTATCTGTCATTTTTATTGCATTAAACATATCAGGGGTATCATTATCTCTTTTTGACTTAATTGCCTTTTTAGGCCTTGTTTTCACCTTAAATTCAAAAGTAAAACCCGTAATAACACGACCTTGCTTATGCTGTTTGTATTTGACAGTTATATCAGTATGTTCGTTGATCTGGTTTACAGCGAAATCTAACACATATTTTTTAAAATCACTCATACGCGAGTATTTATTTTTTTCAACACCTACTTGCTGCCTAAATAGTTCTAGCTCAAATATAGGAGTCTTTCCTACAGATCGCCATTGAACTAACAGCTCATATAATCGAACGGCATACCCACTACTCAGCTGAGATACCTGTTCCAACTCATAGCTAGTAAATTGTTCTTCGAGCCTCGTAATTAGCGGTACAACATCAGAGGTAAACCGCATATAAACTGTGCCTGTAGCCTTCTCGTAGCCTATTTTATCTACCCAGCGACAGTGAAAACTACGGTCATTTCCCGTTTTTGGATTTTTATCATGATAAGTAACGTATCTATCAAAGAGTCCTTTACTTGCATCCTTAATTACTTCGTAAGAATTACCTTTATCAATATGGAATTGCTCAGCATAGGCGTGAGCGTGAACTCTCAACAGGCTATTATGATCAATTCCCTGTCCAGTTTCTCTCGCTTCCAGTAACGCAAGCAGTATCAGTCTCTGTTCAGCTAAACCTAAAGTATAACTAGCTTGTATCAAAGCATTATCTTTTACTACCAGCTCAGCCATAACAAAGCCTCATTTTCCTAAAAGAGAGTTTAAACTCTATACCCTTTTAAAGAGGTTGTAAACTATATTCTTTTAATACAGGGTAAACCTCGTTATATAACAGGGTAAACCTCGTTATATAACAGGGTAAACCTCGTTATATAACAGGGTAAACCTCGTTATATAACAGCTGTATCCCTTATAAATAAAGCTCTGTAAGCGACGTAAAAGCTTTTAAAAACTATTTAAAAACACTAAAAACCTTTTTCTTTTTTTTATATATTATTAATGTTTAATGATAAAATAGAAAAAACGAGACACTAATAATAGGCAGGTTAGTACCTCATTACCTACAGAACTATAAATATAATTTCAGTTACAAAAATATATATAATCAATATTTATCGATAGATCAACATAGTGAATATAGTTTTATCAGATAATTTTCGAGGCTAAACGTATGCTTTGTTTTTACCAAAGGCAGAGTTTCAAAGGCTTTACGAAGATGTTACTTAAAAGGTGGGATACAGGAATGGATTTAAGAAGCCAAATCCTTTGTTTAAGCGTTTAAACAGCTTGTTGATACAATTGGTACCCTAAGGGTATTATATAAGCTCTAACAAGCATAGAAGCCTCATATATAGGGTTTGTAAGACGCACCATAGCTGATATACTAAAAATTAGTTTCAGACATAGAAAAAGCCAGCTTATTACTGCAAGTCGCCAAACTTATCACAGTAACAAACTGACTTTTCTATTTAATCGTAGATACCAAAGGGAGTACATATATGAAATAGCCAACAAAAAAGAGTATGGCTAAGACAAATGAGGCTTTGGTCTATTAGTTCGTATCAGCGAACTAATAGTTCAAATAGTAAGGTAACTTACTTCATTATGCAATACCGCATATCCTCCTCTAATCCCCATTAGACCTTGTTTAGCCATTCTCTAAATATATTACATATGTCATAAAGCCACAGTATTACTACCTTAGGTAGCATTACTATAATTAGTGAAGAAAAAACAAGAATACTTATTTTTTTTTTACCAATTTGTAAATTACTGCTGACTTTGTCCATAAATGCATATTTTGGAGAAATTGTCGTGTTTAAAAAACAGATATATACGCTAGTAGCAAGACAGCAAGGTAACTATCAGAAACGGAAAGCCATTCAGAACGGTAAAACTCAAATTTTACTTGTTAGATGCTGATCACCTAAATATTGAAATAAACAGACTGATGTTACATAGATGATTCGCATCATATAACCGTATTGTTATATAATCACAATATAGAGAGACAATAACATGTATAAAGTAGTTTTTTCCCCTGAATTCACTGAATGGTTTGAGTCGTTAGAGATAGATGAGCAAGACACTGTTTCAGTCCATATAAGGACGTTACAACAATATGGTCATCAGTTAGGAAGACCATACGCTGACACCCTAAAAAATAGTAAAATTCCTAATCTTAAAGAATTGCGTGTTCAACACGCTGGAAAGCCTTATAGGGCTTTATACGTTTTTGACCCTCTAAGAAAAGCAGTTATGCTTTGTGGAGGTGATAAAACAGGCAATAAACGTTTCTACAAAGATATAATTCCTATAGCGGAAGAAATTTATAAGCGTCACTTGAAAGAACTTGATGCAAAGGATAATAACCCATGAGTAAATTTACTGATTTTGATGACTATATGGCTGGTTTACCCGCCGATAGAAGAAAGCGTATCGATGATAGGGCTAAGATATTAGCCCAGTCTATAGAGCTGGGTAAGTTACGCAAGTCAAGATCTCTTAATCAAACTCAGCTTGCGAAATTGATGAATGTTACACAAGCAAGTATTTCAAAAGTAGAAAGTGGAAAAGATATTCAGATATCAACGCTTCAAAAATATGTTAAATCTTTAGGTGGTGAAGTTGTGATAACAGCTAAAATGCCTAACGGTGAAGTCCAATTAATGTAATTCTCAGTGATTATGAAAAAGGCAATCTATGGATAATAGATTGCCTTTTTTTATGCGGAAACGAAAAGTAGAAGAGTTATATTCTTAAGAAATTTCTATTAGAGCCAGTCTCTTACACTGTTTGTTACTTCAAAAATGTCTCACAATCTATTTTGTAGCAATTTTAATTCCACTGTTAATACAGCCAGCGTCACTGCTAAAAGTAGTGACGCTGGCTGTATTAACCTTCTACTGTGATCTTTTGTAAACTCTTCTGGATGATAGTTGCGTGATTCAAGATATCGATCTAGGATGAAAGCTCTTTATAAATTCTTCATATTTCTTCTTCACTGCACGTACTCTCTAGCTTCTAGCAGTTTAAATAATAGATATTAGAGCTTAGTTATTATCGAATACTCACATCATACATGCTGAGCTATCTACATTTATAACTAACAACAGATTAAGAATTTTGCATAACTGAGCCTCAAAAACTATCAAATTTTCATTTGATACTGCTCATCAACACTTACCAATGACGCAAAATTATGGATAAGCTTGAATACGGATTTAAGCACATATTAGAACGTAATAAAGATGGCTCGTATGCGACCCAATCGAATCGTAAACGGATGCTGTCTATGTTTGTCGAACAGTTGAAAAAATCAGGCTATAAAACGAATCAAATGCGTCCCTCCGACATAAAAGGGCGGCATGTAAACGCATTGATTAGACATTGGAAAATTGACGGTATATCAGCCGGTACGATGAAGAATCGGATGTCTAATATAAGATGGTTAGCTGAGAAAATTGGCAAATCTGACATGATAAAAAGCAATGCTACTTATGGCATTGAGGATCGACAATACATAACAAACAAGGATAAGTCTCTTCATACGGACAATCTCAATCTGGACAAATTATCTCCTTATATACGGCAATCAATTGAGCTGCAAAAACACTTTGGGCTAAGACGAGAAGAGGCGATGAAATTTAACCCTGACTATGCGCTCGGTGGTTATGATCCTTATTCTGCTCCCGTATTAAAAATAAAGCCGTCTTGGGCTAAAGGTGGTCGCGCTAGAAACATTCCTATTTTCTCAGACGAGCAACGTGATGCATTGATGGCTGCGCTAACTTTAGCCGGTGACGGATCGTTGATACCAGCAGAGCGCTCGTATAAAGAACATATGGGACATTTTGAACGAGAAACGTCCGCGATTGGACTAGGTCAAACCCACGGTTTGCGGCATCTATACGCTCAGAGCCGCTACAGAGAGTTAGTAGGCATTGATTGCCCGTCAGTTGGTGGCATTATTGATTTGACTGATGAGCAAAAGTCGCTCGATTTATCTGCACGTCAGACGATCAGTAAAGAATTAGGACACAACCGGCTAAGTGTAACCGGCATTTACCTCGGATCTTGGAGCTATAAATAATGAATCTAGGGTCAGAGATTAGAGCAAGTTTGCCAGAATGTGGTGACTGTATAAATTGTAAATTAATCATTTGGAGTGAGAAGGCGGAAAATAAAAACTTACGTTCTCAAAGCTCTCTAAAGCTATCGGATGACCATCGTTGTTATTTCACGGTGCGTTGCAACTGGCTCAAGATGGCTATTCAAGAGCCATTGCATCTGAAGAAATGTGAAGGTAAGAAGTCACACAGTTCAGGCAACTAACAATAATAGAGAGAAACATTAAAGTGCCCATCTTTGAAATAGTAATAGTAGCTTTTTTTATTGTCGCCTTTCTTGCCATTGGTGTATGGGCCACTTTTTTTAATAAGCCAAAAGCATCAGGATTTATTCAGGAAGATAGTATTGACGATAAAAAAGAGCTATTCAGCGTTTTAAATCATAATGATGATGGTGGTGAGCCTTTAGTGGCTTATGCACCTGTTAGTAACAAGAAGTTAGATAACGATCCCTGGCGCGATAATTTGCCATTACTTACTGTGCCGTGTAAAGAAAGAGGGCTGGTTCTAGGGGTAACACGTAGCGGCAAAACTAATTATTTGCTAGCTCAGTTGATTAGTTGGATGCGCTCTGGAAAATCGTTTGTAGCTACTGATGTTAAGCCGGAGATCTGGGGGATTCTAAAGCACAACAATGTGTTTGAGTACTACGGCTATGACGATGTTGTATTTAATCCCACTGATCCATTGTCTCAAAAATATAATATGTTTGATGACTTAGGTGTAGATGCTGATACTGAAATCATTGAGCTTATTGAGATTTTAATACCTGCTAAGGATGCTTTTTCTGACTCTGCCAGACGCATTCTACGCGCTGTCATGCTACATTTGAGTGCTATTAATGGTTCTGCTTCACTACTACAGGCCAGAAAATATATTGATGAATTTACAGACGTTGAAGAGATGATGGGTGAGTTGTTAACTTCGCCTAGTGATATTACTGTTTCTAACGCCAAGGCGGTCAAGCGATCTACTGGTAATGAGCGTTTCATCGCCTCAGCAATCAATGCTTTATCATCGGCTCTGCAGTTCTTAGATAATAAGAACATAGCAAACAATATTGATCGTTCTGACTTCTCATTACGTGAGCTGCTACAGCAGCCTAAAAAAGCTATTTTTCTGCAATTTGATAAGAGTTATATAGACTCTACAAGAGAGCTGTTCGGCGCGACTCTGTCTCATACTTTGCGTTTGCTAGAAATGGGACATACCAATCGTGAAGATGTTTTTGTCGCGCTAGATGAGCTTATCAACGCAGCTCCTATTCCCAACCTAACTCAGAAGTTAAATACGATAGCTTCTTCAAAAATGCCCCTATTTATGTACGTTCAAGCTTTAGATGGTTTGACTAGAGTATATGGTGATCAAGCTGCTAATCTTATTATGAGTAGCTGCACATTAAAAATATGCTACAGAGTCAATGACCCTAATACAGCTCAAATATTTAGCGACATGATAGGTAATACGAATGTAAGAAGCTGGTCAACCACTCAAACACCTAGAGTTAATGAATCGGGTCGTAGCTACAATGAAAAAAGCCGCACAGAAACAATAACTCGTAGTGCCTTAGTAGAACCTGCGGATTTGCAAAAGCTAGACGATAATCAAGCCATAGTCATCTATCAAGGACGTCCAGCTAAAATGATGATGCCGAGACATTACGAAGATACGCCTGCTAATGAATATGAAGAATATGTCAGCCCTTCTACCTTAGCAGCTTTTTTAGAAAGTGCTGAGATAGCAGAGGATTAAATATTTCTTAGTCATTTTTCTAAGATAGATGTACAACAAATCAACTTTAAATGGAATTAGAAAATGTTTGAAAAAATACTTAGAATAATCTCAAATCTGACTTCAAAGAAGGCAGAGAACAAGAAAGGTATCGACAATGCACTATTAGAAACTGTCGTAAATATCGCAAAAAGAGACACAGGCAATGTATTGTTTATCTTCTCTACTCACTCGTACAAAGACTATGTAAATAGCAAAGGTATGCTATCAAATTATATTCAAAACAATATGAGAGGATATAAACAACGTCTAAGTGGTCGTGATGCAACATCTAGTACAACATTCAAAGATATTAAGAGCAATCTTGATGATGTTGCTAAAGAAGCTGAGTTTGATCGTCTAATAACATCAATATTTACAAGGAATGAAACGGAGCGTGACGACTTAGCGTCTAAGTGTTTAGCTCTTGATAACGTTACCGTTTACGTTTTTTAGATATATTGCATAATTAAGCAAGTCTTTTGAGTAAGAACTCTACTCTACTAGCATCATCGCCCTTACCCTTGTAGCCATAAGCCTTATCTACTGCTTTATCAAGGGCAGTATGGGCTTTGGTTAGCTTAGGGTAAGGATCAATCATGTATGTGTTATAAAGCTTAGCTAGTGTTGGTGCATCCTCGTTACCGTCTTGGTAATGCTTACGAGCGTCTAAAACAGCTTGAGCAGCTAATCCAATCACCTCTTTAGCTTTAGCTGTTTGAGTATCTTCATCTTTTTTCGCATCAAAAGGATATAGGAAATTATTATAAACAATACTGTTTGAATAACGATAACGGCTTTCCAAACGCCCTGCTGTTAGACGCATGAATGCATTATGCATACTGCTAGACAATACGCCTAAATGATATAAGTCTGCATTTATCAAGCTAAAAACAAGGTTGCTGCATACTGTTTCACTACTTAGAAAACCTATAGGGATATACTTTCTGTTTTCTGATGAAACACTTGGAATGAGTAAGTAGTTTCCTGAAGCTGGCTGTCTTCTTTCACTAAATAAGTGGGGTTGAGATGCTTGCTTTTTAGTTGCTTCCCTAGTGCTACTGAGTCGCATTTGCTTAACACCCTCGACCCTTTCCCTTACTAACGGCAGTTTTGTTAAGTCATTATTCAGTTGTATAGGTTCACAGCCGTCGAACCATAAACACCAACGCTTAATATCGCTTAAAAATTCTTGCGATCCCATGTACGGACGTAAATATTTTTTTGCTAACGGCTCTTTTTCTATTAATTCCATATATTCTTCATTGCTTAGAGATAAGTTACCACCATCCCTTGGGATTGAACCTAAATCCATCATTAGCTCATTAGAGCACTGCTTGTTAGTTTTATCGAAAAAAACTAAAGATGCGTCTATCAAATATCCGTTAATTAATTTTGCTTTGTTTGGTTTGGGTTCACCTGCAATATCTTCATAGCTAAAAATTGTTTTCTCTTTTCGCTCTATAGTCGAATAGCCTATGATTACACAGTGCACACCTGCAATGCCTTTACCTTCATTTGTCCATCTAAAAGTATGGTGCGCAAAATTGATATGTGCATTGTTATCTCTAAGCAAGTGTTGCCAAAGTATCGCTACTTGTTCCCCTTGAACAATAGAATTTGTTGAGACAAAAGCACTTTCAATATGGTGGTTTTGCTCAGTTGCTGATTGCATATAGTGCATGGCTTTGATATACCAACCTGCTACATAATCTAGTGACTTGTAATTTTTAATATGCTTGGTAACAATTTGCATATCCGATTTTTGCTGCTTACTTTGATTGGATTTACCGATAAAAGGTGGATTACCCATCACAAAATTACACTCATTGGCTGCTAGAACATCCTCCCAGTCAATTTGTAGGGCATTATCCTCTGTAATGTGTGGACTGTAGACAATGGGCGTTGTAGGGCGTGTCGTACCAAAACGCTCAGCAGTGGCTTGGTTCAGTTGATGATCGGTGATCCACATGGCAACCCTTGCGATATGAGCCGCGTGTGGTTCAATCTCAATCCCATAGAACTGTTCAACCGTGACTTGGCACATACTACTAATATCAAGCAGACCCCTTTGTTCACCATAAATCTGTGCAATTAGCTGATTTTCTAACAGTCGCAACTCACGGTAAGCAATGATTAGGAAGTTGCCACAGCCACAAGCAGGATCAAAGAATTTTAATGTAGGGAGCTTTTCATAGAGTTTTAATGCTCTTGGCTTATCTTTAGCGCACTTTGAGAACTCATCACGCAGGTCTTGCAAGAATAAGGAGTTGATGACCTTCAAAATATTCTTTTCACTGGTGTAATGAGCACCAAACTCACGGCGCTTGTCGTCACTGTCTGCTGTATCGTCAATATCGAGTACGCTTTGGAACATTGAGCCAAAAATAGCAGGGCTAATCTCGCTCCAATCAAGGTTATTGCACTGAACGACTAGGTTATAGAGGTTTTCATCAAAGTAAGGGATACGGATTGATTGAGAGAACAGATCACCGTTGATATAGGCAAAGGCTGCATAGCTTTCAGGCAGGCGACTTGAGCGATCTTTAGTGTTTAAAGTATCAAATAGAGTGGTAAATACCTCGTTGAGGTTGCTACCGTCACCCCTTGCCTCATTCGTGAGTAACCCATCTAACAGATTTTTTTGTCCAAAGATGCCGGTGTCATCGGCAAAGAAACAAAAGATCAGACGAGTTAAGAATAGTGCCAATTCATCGGCATTGACCCCATCGGAAATAAACGCTTGATGTAGCTTAGCGACCATCTCGGTTGCTTGACGGTTAATCGGGTTTTCTTCAACGATCTCAGCCATTGCAGCGTTTGGTGCTAAGAAATCCAACCATTCAGCATTTTTAGGGAGATCAGCAATCGGACACTTATATTCTTTGATATTTAGAGGGTTTTCAATATCGAATAGCCATAGCTCATCGAAGTTGGATAGTACGATATACCTTGGCTTATCTGCTGCGCTTAGGCGTGCATAATATTTACTGACTTGGTTATAGGCTTTATTTAGATCAATACCACGGCTTTTTTGTTCAATCATTACCAGTTTAGGAATAAAGGCATCAACATATTTTTGAGATTTATCATCTTTTAAACGATGTTCAAATGCTTTTAGCTGTACTTGACCAGATACGCCATAAGCATTGAATATCTGTGTCCAAAAGTTCTGACTTTGACCTCTCTCATATCCCTCAGCATCTTTATAATCATAAATAATACGGTGTAGCTGCTCACGGATATGCTGATAATCTAAACTCATAGTGTTTAAGTGCCTTAATATTTCTTTGTTAGTATTCAAACCCTAATTTTTCAAGATAAGGTATATAAAAGACCTGCTTTTTTTCATCTAATAGCTCAGTCTCGATTCTTTCAGCAAATTGTTTGTAATTCTCACCCTGCTTAGCATACCTAGATAAATCGCTCATTTGCGATAGCTTAGATGCAAACACTCCACGCTGTTTATCTGTCATTTTTATTGCATTAAACATATCAGGGGTATCATTATCTCTTTTTGACTTAATTGCCTTTTTAGGCCTTGTTTTCACCTTAAATTCAAAAGTAAAACCCGTAATAACACGACCTTGCTTATGCTGTTTGTATTTGACAGTTATATCAGTATGTTCGTTGATCTGGTTTACAGCGAAATCTAACACATATTTTTTAAAATCACTCATACGCGAGTATTTATTTTTTTCAACACCTACTTGCTGCCTAAATAGTTCTAGCTCAAATATAGGAGTCTTTCCTACAGATCGCCATTGAACTAACAGCTCATATAATCGAACGGCATACCCACTACTCAGCTGAGATACCTGTTCCAACTCATAGCTAGTAAATTGTTCTTCGAGCCTCGTAATTAGCGGTACAACATCAGAGGTAAACCGCATATAAACTGTGCCTGTAGCCTTCTCGTAGCCTATTTTATCTACCCAGCGACAGTGAAAACTACGGTCATTTCCCGTTTTTGGATTTTTATCATGATAAGTAACGTATCTATCAAAGAGTCCTTTACTTGCATCCTTAATTACTTCGTAAGAATTACCTTTATCAATATGGAATTGCTCAGCATAGGCGTGAGCGTGAACTCTCAACAGGCTATTATGATCAATTCCCTGTCCAGTTTCTCTCGCTTCCAGTAACGCAAGCAGTATCAGTCTCTGTTCAGCTAAACCTAAAGTATAACTAGCTTGTATCAAAGCATTATCTTTTACTACCAGCTCAGCCATAACAAAGCCTCATTTTCCTAAAAGAGAGTTTAAACTCTATACCCTTTTAAAGAGGTTGTAAACTATATTCTTTTAATACAGGGTAAACCTCGTTATATAACAGGGTAAACCTCGTTATATAACAGGGTAAACCTCGTTATATAACAGGGTAAACCTCGTTATATAACAGCTGTATCCCTTATAAATAAAGCTCTGTAAGCGACGTAAAAGCTTTTAAAAACT
>NZ_JAXHCC010000002.1:0-6053 GCF_042466315.1 Psychrobacter sp. R86515 | reverse complement strand
ACTTGCTCTAGTAGTCTCTTGTCCATGACTTACCTCTGACTGTAGTCGATCTGCGGTTGTGACTGTGGCTGCTGCGGTAGATTGATATAGGTCGGTTTTGAGAACTTGTTGACCAACGCTGCCCCTAGGAGCATGCCTAATACCAGTACCATGAGTGCGCCAAAACTGGTAACTATCAGCCATTTCTTCATTTCTGACTTGATGACCTGCGCTATTCTGTCTTCTCGCTGAGTGATCAGTTGTTTGATGTGTTGTGTGTAGGCTTCTATCGTCCTTTCCATCTCTTCTGCGAACTGGTTTAAATGCTCGGTGGTATGGGCTTGGACGTTGTTCATATAGGTTTCGAGGGCTGTAGACATATCGGTTTGATGCTTTGCTAACATTGTTAGCAATTGCTCGTTGCTCGTGTCTAGGTTTTCCATGCCTTGCTTGATGATAGTCTCGCTTTCGTTCAATTTCGCTGTCATAAAGCTGTTTAGCTGCGTCGTAGCGTTCTGTACTTCTTGCTCGATAGTCTTCGCCTGTGCGCTCGATTGTGTTTTGAACTTCGCTGCTAAAGTTAAAATCTCGCTCATATAATCCACCTGTCAGCCTAATATTTCTTTTCCCTGCTGGGTTCTTGATAGAAATTGCTTTGTCCGTTTCTCTTGCTATCTCAAATCCACCATCAGTAAGGGCTTGAATAACATCGTCACGATTGGTGATCACGCCTTCAACCACTAACGTTTTTAATCCATCAGTAATGGCTTGTCTGACCTCTTTGACGTCTCTTGGTAAGTTGTCACGCTGCGCCATTAATCGCTTATTGGCTGGGTCATTGGGGTCGGTAAAACCATGCTCAATATTTTGCATGTTTTTCCATGCATTCACTCTGCGCTTATCAACGTTGTGAACATAGGGCTGAAATGCTCTACCGTGTTCTAAGTCTACATTGGCAAAGACAAAGTTCAGCTCTAATCTGCCCTTATCTCGATGCTCAATCCAGCTAACGCTTACCCTATCAACGTCTAGCCCTGCTCGAATTGTCTGCTCAAAGCCGTCCATCAAGGCATTCTTTTGTGATTGGGTGACTTCATCAGCTGTCTCGGTGAACGATAAGCAACCACTGGTATATTTTTGTTTGAAGTCTAGGCTATCAATGAGTAAGGCTTGATTGTCTATATCACCCCTCAAGACTTCTGCACCAATCCGTTTGCCGTCTGGCTGCTCTTTGTCATTGAGCAAATAGTCAAATACGCCTTTGCTGCCACCAGTACCACGAGTGAAGAATTTAACGATCATCAGGCATGCTCGATACTAGTGCTTTATCTAGCGTGGTCTGCAAATTGAGTAAGGCCATCAATACCGCGTTACCGACTTCTTGCCCTGTGTTGGTCTGCTTGGCTATTTGATTGATGTTGATGCCAATGCGATTAATAGCTCGAACCAATTCAGGATCGGCACTGTGTACGATTTTCTTGTGCTTGGGTTCAGGTGCGGCTACCGGCTGATCGAGTACCAATCCGCGAACGTAGTTAGACATATCGTGCTGACCTGCACGCTTTTTAATGTCTAAGATTTCAGTATCAGAGACTCGTATTTTTAGCCACTTTGTTCTTGCCATTTTAGCCTCGCTCTAGCGGTTGTTTTTCACCCCTCACGGCTTTTTGTGAGGGGTTGGGGTTAAGGGGTTTCCCCTTACCAGTATGCCTTGGGTCAATAGTAACGGAGTGGATATTGTACCCACGGTATATGCTGGCTAATTTACATAATAATAGCTATAGTGGTGTTTATACACTAAATAACTATTTTAAAGAGTAACAGTATATATGGGAAATCTAGCTCTAACTATCAGCGTTCTTGCGATCCTAGTAGTATTAGCATTAGTAGGCTTCTTGGGTAAATTGCTTTGGAAATTTGGCCAACACCTTAAAGTTAAATCACCTATATTTTGGTATATTTACAATATCTTTTGGATTCTAGTATTAATAGGAGTTTTACTGATAGTTGCTGCAGTTACCTTTAACTTTTATGAATATAGTGACTATTATCTTAATAAATAGCATTAAGCTACCTTATTCAAGTAAACAAACCTCCAATATATTTTGATTATCTTATCCTAGGAATTGTGATGACCCTGCAAAAAACAAAACATACCTTTATTTATAAAAGGATAGTTCTGGGATTGGTTTTAGGGCTATCCTTTCCATCCTTCGCTGCTAGTTTTGAAACTACTCAAACTTTTGCAAAGCAAGGGGATGCTTTTCATCAGGCAAAGCTTGGCATGATGTATCTTGACGGACAAACTGTTCATACAAATAATGTTAAAGCATTTGGATGGACTCAGAAAGCTGCCTACCAAGGCCATAGTGTGGCACAACACAATCTTGGGTTGATGTATGAGAATGGCGTAGGAGTACCTAGAAACTACATATTGGCAGCTAACTGGTATCAAAAAGCTGCTGATAAAGACTTTTCCAGTGCTCAATCCAATCTCGGAATAATGTATCAAGAAGGGCGAGGCATTCCTCAGGATTATATTAAAGCAATTGAGTGGTTCCAAAAAGCGGCTGACCAAGGCAATATCGAGGCTCAGCACAATCTCGGAATAACGTATCAAGAAGGACGAGGCGTTCCTCAGGATTATGTTAAAGCATCTGAATGGTTTCAAAAGGCAGCTGACCAAGGTTTTGCAGACTCTCAGCACAACCTGGGCGTAGCGTACTATAAAGGGCGAGGCGTTCCTCAGGATGATACTAAAGCATTTGAATGGATTCAGAAAGCTGCTGACCAAGACTTTGCTAATGCTCAATATAGTCTCGGAATGATGTATCAAGAAGGGCGAGGCGTACCTCAGGATGATACTAAAGCGATTGAGTGGTTTCAAAAGGCAGCTGACCAAGACTATAAGGAAGCCCAAATAATGCTTGAGAAACTGTATCGTAAAAGTGAAAATGCTAGCCAAAACATAGCTAAAGAAACAGAATGGCTCAGAGAGTTAGCAAATCAAGGTAATGCAAGCGCGCAGGGCCTTCTCGGAATAGCATACCTTGAAGGCAAAGGGGTCAAACAAAACACAACTGAAGGATTCAAGTGGCTTCGGAAAGCGGCAACCCAAGGAAGTGCGGGCGCTCAAGTATTGCTTGCCCTAGGTTACGAGGATGGAGTAGAAGATGGATTAGAAAAGGACGAAACATTGGCAAAAAAATGGTACTGGGAAGCCTGTAACAAAGGCAGACAGACAGGCTGTGAGGGGTACGAAAAACTAGCAAACAAATAGCCTAAGCATGAGAAACGCAAAACAAAAGGCTGTTATCTGACTTAGGCTTATCCAGTCTCACTATTTTTTTGATTTTTTTCTATAGTAAGTTGATCTGCTTATACCCAATTCTTCCCAAGGCTTTAATGATTGCTCTGATGTAGCTACAGCCTTGCGCTTAGAGACCTTACCTCCCTTGCTGCCTTTGAGTGCTTGGCGATAGATAAATTCGTTGTAGTGATACCCATCACGCTTCCAGCAAAATTTAGCAATGCTTTTGGCAGTGGCTTTGATTTCTGAGTACGGTAATGGCTCTGAAAATATCATATTCACGCTCTGAGCATGTTTAAGCACTGAGTTATACCATTGCTCCCAAGTCTTCCCTCGATGCTCTCTAATCGCAGAATACGCCCAATGGCGAACGGTATCGAACAAGGTGCAGTTCCTACCTAGTCCGTACTCTTTCTCTTTAGTTGTTAAAGGTCTGAGATCAACGAACTCCGCTAGATAATTTAGCTCGTAGGCTTCTTTTGTCCATACTTCGGTACGCCAATGTTCATGCATCGGGTTTTTGGTAATGAAATTGGTGTAGCCGACGTCTGCTCTCGTCTCTCTGACAAGCCCTGCTTGTATCTTAGCGAGATAGGATAATGCTTTACGACTACCATGCTCACTGGTGCAAACAGGCGTTTTCAGCTCGTAGACGATGTGAGCGTGGCCGTTTGAGGGGTTTTGGCTTGTCCACCGTGGCGGTGGTAGGTGCTCTTCTGCCCAACGCATTGCGCCATGCTTATGATCAATGTCTAGGCATATAAAATTAGTCATGCAGGGAGGGTTATGCTGGATATACCGCATTTTGACAGCGGTTTGCCTAGGACGAATGACAAGATTACCTAGATCATCGGTGCAATAGGGCTTATAGGGGAGTGTTTCGTATATTTCCGGTAGTATTAACATCACGCACACTTGTGTTGGTGCGCCTGCTGATATAAAATGTCCGTATCGAAAAATGGGTTTTATATCTGCTGACACAGATTAAAATTCATCTAACCCCTAGTGATTGCCGTCACTGGGGGTTAGTCGTTTCTAGCACTTGAGTTTACGCTCTCATTCTTGTTTCGTCAATTAGCAAATTCTTCGCAAAGTCACGCTATTTAAGGCTTGCGTCGCTCTTAAAATTTTTATTCATATCGTGCTACATATATGGAGTTGAACGAGAACGCTAACGGAGTTCGACTTAATAACGAAAAAAGCCCTCAGGCAATGCCTGAGGGCTTTTCTTACTTGTAGCTAATTAATTAGCATTAGGAAGGTCGTAAATTCTCCCACAGCAGAGCATGAAGTGTTGTACAGTTGGATGCGCTCTATACGATATCAACATATCACGACTGATAAAGTATTCTTTAGATCGCAAGTTCGTACAACCTGCAAGATGTCTATCAGATATTGACCAACCAAGTTGTCTTAGCTCGCATATTCTCGAAGCTCCATGGCAGGTATTCAGCTGAAAAAACAACTGCTTATTGTTTAAAGGATAACCAGACAGCAGACAGTATAAAATGTAAGCTTGGTGAGTATCTGTGCTGGGTAAAAACGTACCTAAGTTTAAGATATTGTTCAAATTTATTGCCTCAATTGAAGCAAAAGTTACCTAACTTACAAAGGATTTAATAATAATTTATATAAGCCATTTATATAGAAATAATATAATAACTTACATAAATTTATTGCATATATATACGATGAGCTGTATAATGCTGCGTTATAGATTATATAGAAAACTTAATAGTCAAGCAAAATTTGCTATTATTTTAATTTAACAGTCATTGCAAGTGACTGCGCTTTGTTGTGTAAAATGCCGTCATTGCAAGTGACGCGCGGAAATATTGTACCACAAAAGTCAGATTTTTCAATAGCAGTGCGCCCAAAAGGCAGCATTGTTTGTTGTTTTTGTGTAACAAAAAATTTCAAGGTGGCAATTATCTAAATTGCTATAGCTTGAGGTGAGTTTGCGAATTCTAAGTTATTTTCCAAGCTAATTCCTTATAGTCTGATCTAACACTCCTAATTCAGTAGCTGTTTCTTGTTTAATACTCCCCCTAAGGCTTTACTATATTTAGCTATTAGCCTCTGTATGCTATGTTCGGTTTATCCTGCCTCTGTTTAGTAAATTGCTAGCTTCATTACTCTGCTATATTATTTAACGACCCATACTTGGAGATCGTGACCGTGTGCGCGCTTTATCACGCTCAAGCTCTTTGGTTTGTATCACTTCTCTAACTTGTCCAGCAATCTGTTTAATTCCTTCAGCTCCGTCTGTATTTCTGTCTGTGAGCCGGTTATTTTCGCTTGTGACTGCTCTATTTTGATCTGTGCGTTCACTAATTCCTTCAATTCGTTCTCTAGTCTCACTGTATCGCTCTCTAATTGCGTCGTATCGCTTTTGAGATAGTCGGGCAGTGTTATCGTGCTCTGATACGTCTTCAATTGCTCTACGAGCTGTATTTGTACGTTCCCTAATGCCAACAACTCGCTGATCAACGTTGCTTGCGTTATTGCGTGCTGTTTCCGATGCTGTACCCAACCACTGAACACGCTTGTTTGTTCTGTCATTGAATCTTGCAACTGCTTGAACAACATCGGCAAGCGTTCCAGCTCTTGCGTCTTCGTTCTTGCCAATTTGTTCAATGAGGCTGTCAATTCGGCTATATCCTGGTCTTTCTTGCGTAGCTGCTGCTGTGTGTAGCGCTCTTGGTCGTGTAGCATCTGCTCTTGGCGTTTGATCGTGTCCTGCTGTGCTTGTAGGGCTTGCTGT
>NZ_JAXHCC010000001.1:0-3283548 GCF_042466315.1 Psychrobacter sp. R86515 | reverse complement strand
ACGTTGGATAACCTGACTGACATCCAAGCCTTCCTGACAAATGGTGCCACGGTCACCATACCTGCAGGCAGCACGAGTGCACCTGCGATTACGGTCACTGTGATTGATGATGTGGTGTATGAGCGCTCAGAAGACTTGGTTCTTAATATTGCCATACCGACAAGCAGCCCAACGGCCGCCACGGTTGGTACAGGCAGTGCCACCGGTGTCATACTAGATGAAGACCAACGCGTCAACACCAACAACCTGAATAACCCAGATGATGTTACTGATGAAGTCGATGGTGACAAACCCGTGGTTGGTATTACTGGCACTGATGCTCAAGCGGTTGAGGGGGTAGACAATACCTTAGTCTTTACTGTGGCTCAGAATAACCTCAGTAATTTTGATACCACCGTCAAGGTTAGTTTAGGCAGTAGTACACTAGTCGCTGCTGACATTGCCAGCATCAGCTATACCGATGCCACTGGTGCAGTGATCACGCTGAACAATACTGCCGATATTCAAAACTTTCTCACGAATGGCGATAGTGTCAAGATACCAGCAGGTAGCACGAGCGCCCCTGCTATTACAGTCACTGTGATTAATGACAATATTTATGAGCAATCAGAAAACATCGTACTTACGATCAGCAATGCGTCCAATGCCACTTTTGGCAGTAATGCCAGTGCCACAGGCACCGTGTTTGATGAAGATAACGGGAACCCCAATGACGGCAGCACCACTGATGGTGATAAGCCAGTGGTCAGCATCACAGGTACAGAAAACCTAAGTGAAACAGCAGCCAATGGGTCGGCAAATACGGCTACTTATACGGTCAGTTTAAGTAATCCAAGCGCCCTTGATACTAGTGTGGTCGTCAGTATTGCTGCAGGCTCTGCAACCGGTAATGGCACAGATTACATCGCTCCTGTTACCCAAGAGGTCACTATTCCAGCTGGCCAAACATCAGTCAACATTACAGTGCCATTAATTGATGACACAAATTTTGAAGGCCCTGAGAACTTTACTGTCAGCATTTCGAGTATTGCACCAGTATCGACAGGTAACGTAACTATTGATCCTGTAAACAATACTGTAAACACTACGATCTATGATGATGGTACGACTGATGGTACGACTCCAGGCGGGGTGAACGACAACATCGTGCCAGTAGCAGTAGCAGACACATTAAGCTTAATCGAAAATGTGAGCGTTGGTTCAAATTCTGGTAACGTATTAACCAATGATAATTTGGGCAACACACCGACTCAAAGCTTCACTTGGGGTACAGAGTTTGCAAGCTACGGTAGTATCACTAAAAACCCAGACGGTACTTACAACTACGCGCTCAGCAACGGCAATACGGACGTACAAGCACTGGCAATAGGTGAGACGTTGACGGAGACGTTTACCTATAGCTTTAGAGACCAAGATGGTGAGTTAGCAAACTCAACGCTGACCATCACCATTACCGGTACCAATGACCGACCAAAAATCACCAATGGTGCCAGTCTAAATGGCGTCATAGACAGCAGACAAATCACAGAGCAGACAGATGCCTCTGTTATTACGCAAACAGGTATCATCAACTTTACTGACGTTGATACGAGCAATGAGTTAACACTCATTTATCTAACAAATCAAAACATCTTTACCTTTGGTTCTAATACCGCATTGACGTCATTAACAGCAGACCAACAAGCGGCACTAGAAAATATATTTAGCGTGAATCAACCATCAACGTCTAACAATGAGGCGAGTTGGAATATTAATGCTTCTTCTACTGCGCTTGACTTTATTCCGCCTGGTGAGACGGTAACGATTCGCTATGCTGTACAAGTCAATGATAATGAAGGGATCACGACTGCCGCTAATGGCAATCAACTCAGTGCCAGTGATATTCGCTATATCCAAGTCACGATTACAGGTACAAACGACGGCATTGCTCTAGTTAATGATAGTGAGACAATGCTCGAAGACGGCACCTTAACTGGCAATATCTTTACCAATGATAATGATGATCCTGATATTGGAGAGATGCTGACGATAGAGAGTTATGAGGTTAATGGCACGGTAGTACCTGTAACGGCAGGTACAAATACCGCAATGCCTGTGACTATAGATGGAAATATAGTGGGGCAAATCACTATGAATAGTGACGGCAGCTACATCTTTACCCCAACTGCCAATTATAGTGGCACTATCCCTACCATTACGGCTAATGTGTCAAACGGCTTGCCAGTCGGTAATCCTAACCGATCATCGGGTTCTGAGACGCTTGATATTACTGTGACGCCAGTCTCAGATGCGCCTACTTTATCAGCTGTATCAGTGACAACGAACGAAGATACCGCTGTGTTACTAGGGCTAAAAGCACCTATCATTAACGATGCCAATGATCTCACGGCAAATACAGATGACAGCCCTGAACGTATCGGCTTGATCACCCTAACTGGCATACCTAGAGGTGTGACCTTAGATTATGGTAGTAGCAGTATTATGACAACCACTGCCAATCAAACGATTACGATTTTATTGAGTGATGGCCCCACTGTTGTTAATCCACTAGGACAAGATGCGTCGACTATCACCATGACAAGGGCTGAATTTGAAGCGATCGAACTAACACCACCTGAAGATAGTGCCGCCAATATCACTATTGGCATGGCAGTGACAGAGTATGAGGTCGATAGCACAGGTGCTATCGTTTCAGGGGTGGCAGGCGCTGCGTCTAGCACAACGATAAAGGTTGACGTGCAAGCAGTGACCGACAGCAGTAGCAATAATGCTGCTAGCGATGATGTCAGTACCTTTGGCTATACTACAGTGGTAGGTGATACAGGAGTTGTGTCTGGTAGTACTTATACCGTGAGTGCCCAAGAAGGCGACTCTGTTGTCTTGCCAATTACCACTGCATTTGGTGATTTGGTAGGTAGTGGCAATAATCGTGAGACTTACGGGTTTGTTATTAGTGGCTTACAGCCAGATGCGGTCATATCATTTACTCCTGCGGGCAGTAACACCGTCACTGAGTACACTGCTAACAGTAGCGGTGAAGTATTGATCGGTGTAAATGCCATTTCACCTACATCGACTACACTGGCTGTGAGTAGCGGCTCAGAACCTAAGATCAGTATTAAATCAGCCATATATAATTCACTCGATATGAGGAATATCGAGGTATCTCTATACACCCAAGACCATGATACTGACTCGACCCCAAGAAACAAAACGGTTGAACTGATCAGTACGGTGACAGTAGATATGACTGTGACGCCTGTCGCGGGACAAGTGACTGCGAACGATGTTGCAACTATTGAAGACACGGCTATCACGCTAGATGAATTCAACTTCCAAGTGCTAGATAATCAGTCGAGTGGTAGCCTTACTCAAGAAGTCATCACTGCGATTCGGTTTACCTTGCCAGTAGGTTGGACTTATAGCGACGGTACCACTATGCAAGTAGGTGATGGCACTCCTACATCTATTATTACTATTACAGACACTTCCAACTTAAGTAGTTTATCGCTCACGCCACTTGCGCAATCTTCAACAGATACTGACATTGTTTTTGAAGTAACTAGTGCAGATTTGGATGATGACGGAGGTTTAGGTGCTGTTTCGATTAGTACAACAACAGAATTGACCCAGACGGTTACGATTACACCAGTCGCTGAAAAAGTTGGTGAAGATATTGATGGTGATGGCACAGCCGATCTAACCATCAATCCAGACCATGAATATACGAATGTTGCACAAGAAGAAATCGCTTTCAGCCTTGGTGTTGATGGTGCATTTACATTGCTCACTGGCTGGACCAACCAAGATGATACGGTCGACTTTGGACAAGAAAGCCATACGAATAATCCTCAGGATTCTGAGCAGACTTATGCTCACCTAACGTTTGGTTATAAAAATGCTAGCGGCTTTGAGGCAGTTGAAGGCGCGGTCTTCACTTATAGTGACGGTACTAGCACTATTACTTTAACTGATAGTGGTACTGGTGTTGATATTCCAGCTGCCTATCTTAATAGTGTGACTGTTATCTCGCCAGAAGATTATAGTGACTTCAACCTTGCTAGTGGTACCGAGACCGCGGTCAAAGTAGAAGCCAAAACTATAGATTATGATGAAGATACAGGCATGGATGTCGAGGCCATCAGTGGTGAAAGCTATTTGACATTTAAAGTAGCAGGTGTGGCTGATAGTGTCTCACTAGGCGTTGACCCAGCTTACGGTAATGAAGATCAAGCACTCGCGGGTGGCAATATGCGTGACGGGTCATCGACTGCTGTCGTTAATCCGACGAATGGTATTGCGTTGCAAATTCGCCCAAGCTCGCGTGATGATGATGGCTCTGAGATTTATAACGTAACCATCACAGATATTCCAGTAGGCGCGCAGCTGTATGTTGTTAATGCATCAGGTGTTTCAACGTTGGTACCTACTAACACAGTTACTGACACCGCTACTGGTAAAGTCACCGAGACAGCCATTATTAATAACTATACCAATGACGTGACTAGCCTTTATTTTGTTCCTGCTGAAAACTACAGTGGTACAGTCAATCTGAAAGTGTCTGCAGTGAGTGAAGAAAGTGATGGTGATATCAGTGCATCTAGCGCCATACTCAATTTACCGGTTGCCGTTATCGGCAAGGCGGATCTTATATTGAATGATACGCTAGCCACTGAAACCGCTACAGTAACAGCTACTGATGGTCAAGAAACCACTAAGGATTACACCTACGTAGGTGCTGAAGATGCTGGTAATATTGCGTTATCAGAGTTCTTCTCTGATTCGGCCAATATTGCTGCTTACGACAGCAATGTACCCACTGCCGAACAAGTCACTTATAAAGTGACCGGTTTGCCAACTGGGTTTGATATTACAGGTGCCGTATTTTTAGGTGGTAGCGGCCTCACACGCAGTTGGTCTGTATCTTTAGATGCACTAAAAAATGGTACAGCGGAACTGGTAACGCCTAGCAACTTCGCTGGTGAAGTCGATTTTACTATCACTGGTACAACCACTGAAACCGTCTCTGGTAATAGTGCCACGCATAATACTCAAAATGTGTCGGTGCTAATAACACCAGATGCGACTGACAGTGTAGTGGCTAACCCACAAGTGCTAGCGACAGAGGATGTTTGGACGACTGTCAATTTCCTTTCTGTTTACACTAGTACAGACACGACAGCACTGGTAAATATTGCGACTGGTTATGAGGCATTAGAAACCATAATTCTAAAAGCTGATGACTTAATCAGCAGGGAAGTCGCATTGCGTGTTGATAATATTGAAGTTACGCTAGTGGCAGGTGAGACATATATCTATACACCAGATCAGCGCATTGAGATTATGTACGATGATGACAAGCGTCATAGTGATGATGATGTCAGCATACCTTTTGATTACACGTATACCGACACGGCTACATTAACAGATGGTTCAACCATTACCACAACATCACCAGTCATTACTGGCAAATCAGTAGATGTTACTTTCCAAGCTGTCACTGACCAACCGACTCTAACATTGACGGCTATAACATTGCCAGGGGACACGGCTCCTAATAACACTATCGACAATAGTGGCTCAAATGATACAGCCTCGGTTACAGTTTCATTAACCTCACCTGATCAAGATGGCTCAGAAAGCTTTACCCGTCTAGAAATCAGCAACGTGCCGGCTGGTATTCGAGTAGAAGGCGGTATATTGGCTGGTAATACTTGGTATGTCGATGTACCAGATACGGCGATAACAGGTGCGGCACCAGCACCAGAGTATGAGTTGGTATTCATCAGAGATACCAACATAGTCAACATACGTCCAGATATCTATGACATTACGGTGGTTGGTTTTAACCAAGATATTAACGGGCAGGGTATTAACGGTAATGAAGCACGTGACAGCCAAATCTTTAAACTTACGCTAGCAAGAAACGGTACTGGTGGTATAGACCCTGTAGATCCAGACTTGATCAATACGCTGACAGTCACCTCGGTACCTCAGCCAGAAGATGCCGCTATTGTATTGTCTACTTTAATCAATGCGACGCTAAACTCTGAAGCTGAAAGTACAGTGAGTGCTTATAGTTTCACATTGACCGACTTACCAGACGACACGGTATTGACCAGTAGCAATCCAGACGTGCAGGTGCAGAAGATTGCAGGCCAATGGATTATCAGTGTAGAGGCGAGCGCTAACTTAACGCCTAATGAAGCACTAGCAGCAATAACACTGACGCCGCCTACTGATTTTAGCACCAATGAAGTCGGTCAAGAGCTTGTCTTCGATGTTGGGTTTACAGCCTTGAATGATGAAGGCTTAGACGATAATCTCAAAATTGATGATGTTAAAGTTGAAATCAAACCTGTCACCGATGCTTTTGATAACGATGGTCAGACTTCAATCGTGTCAACCGATGAAGACGCGCCGATCGCGATTAATATCAATTTAACCAATACTGCGGATGGCGATTATGTGTCGCTAGTTGATGGTAAGTTGTATATTAAGATCGATGAAACAGGATTAACGACAGGATTAGGCACTGCTGGCGTATTAACATATAACGGTATAACGTTGACACCAGATAATAACGGTGAGTATATAGTTGATCTAAACAATGGTGCAGGAGACTTAGTTAATCCTCCTGATAGCGTTATCGTTCAATATACCCCTGCTGAGAATGCTGATGGTAGTGCTACCATTACTGTAAATGCTGATCACAAAGAAGTGACCAATGTTTCCGGAACGGATGATGGTAATATCATCACGTATCAGCACAGCTATGATGTTAGCGTTGCTGCGCAGCCAGATGCGCTTAGTATCGCTGGGGTCGGTAATAATGATGGAGATAATGACCCTTTAACAGTGACTGCTACAGGTAATGAAGATACCCTAATAGCCATACCTTATGAGATTAGTTTAAGTGATATTCAAGGTGACAGCGATGGCAGTGGAGGTGTTGTGGAGGATAGCGCCGCTGCTATCAGCCTAGATAACGTACCTAATGGTTACTTAGTGTATTATGCCAATGCGTCAGGAAATCTAGTTTTAGCCAGTAATAATGGTGTGTCACCAACTAACGCTGATAATAATTCATGGTCAATCGATGCGAGTAAACTGCAAGCTGGCACGGATAATATCTTTATTTCGGCGCCAGAAAATGAAAGCGGTGTCGTTACGGGTATTGAAATGAGTGTGATTAGTGATAGTGGCCTAGTGAGTACTCCGCTTAGCGTTACGCTTGATGTGACGCCAGTTGCTGATGCTATCGAGTTCAGTCCTAGCTCTGTGATTGGCTCTCAAGGCAAGTGGACATCACTTAACTTAAACGCGGCTATGGTCGATATTGATGGTAGTGAAACGGTCAATGTGATACTGACGGGCACCAACCTATATGGTGATGTGCTCGATGTAAAAACTAAAAGTGGCACTGCTATAAACAATGTTACGTTTGATGCGGCTACTGGCACTTATACCATTATAGGCGTCACACCATCGCAACTGAACGATTTGCTTGTCAAATCAGCCGCACCGTATACGGGTACGTTACAGATTAGCTTGCAAACGGTTGAATCGGCAAACGGTAATAATCTGACCATAGCTGCAAAAGACCTTCCTGTTAATATTGCCCCAACGTTGATTTTCAACGGCACGACTGAAGATGATGTTTTAATTTCAGTCAATCAAACAGCCGCTGTTAAATACTCTGGTGGTGATGGGAATGATACCTTTATCGGTGGCAGCGGCAAAGATACCCTCAATGGCGATGCGGGAGATGATGTTTTAACTGGCAATGCCGGTAACGATACCATTAACGGTGGTACGGGCGATGACATACTTAGCGGTGGATCAGGCAATGATATACTTAGTGGTGGAGCCGATGACGACACGATAGATGGTGGTGCTGGTGCCGATACGTTAAATGGTGGAACGGGTAATGACACGATAATATTTGATGCTGCTGACTTAGTTATCAATGGTGGTGACGGTATTGATACGTTACTCATTAATGAAGAAAATACCACAATTAACTTTGGCACTTTCGATTCATCTAAGTTTGAAAGTATTGAGGTTATCGATATGACGGGTAATGGTGCTCAGTCACTTACCAATCTGTCGACCAGTGATGTGCTTGATATCATCAATGATACGGTCATGACCGATAAGGACCTAATTATCAATGGTGACAGTGATGATAGCGTGAGTCTTACTGCGACAGGTTGGGCAAATAGCGGTACTACCACTCAAGACGGTATCAACTATAATGTGTATAGCTTCTCTGATACCAATGGTAACCATGATCTGTTGATTCAGACTGATGTGAATACTACTATCCTATAGGTTTATTCACCTAGTACAGATTTTGATTTTTCATAAAACGCCACTGGATTCAATCCAGTGGCGTTTTTTTGTATTCACATTATGGCTTTTTCTAGATGTATTTTGGTATGTAAAGTTATATTGACTCTATTAATAGCGATTCTTGTAAACTCACTCACTAGGGTCTGACCCTGGTGGGAAGTCATGGCGTAGCTGTGCGACATTGGCAGGAGTCACTGTATCTGTGAAGTTATTTAGATCGCTATGCACGTATTGTGTGACGGCTGCTATTTGCTCATCGCTCATCATGCGGTGGAATGATGGCATGCCGCGTAGACCATTGATAACGACACTAATAATATAGTATTTCGATTGCATCTTGCTGTTGTCAGCTAGTGGCGGATAATAGCCTGCGCCGTATGCACCCTCACCTTTTTGCATATGACAACCTGCACAAGAGTCATCGTAGAGCTTTTTGCCATTGGTGGTAAAGAACCCCGTCTTGCCTTGTGTGCTGCCTTCAAATTTAGTGAGCCACTGCTGCATGCTGGCATCTTCACTCATCTTTGGTATTGAGCGTATATCGACTATATTGGTAGTAGGTTCAGCCAATTCTGCTTTGGACATATATACGCCGCCCCATGCGCCCTGATTGCGACTGGCCTGATGGTCGAAATTGTTGTCAAACACCATGGGAGCTGTTTGCTGGCTAGCAATAGTAGCTGCGTTTTTGGTTCTATTCTGACTACAGCCTGACAACGTTATTAACGCTATCGACCCACCAACCATGAGCGTCATTATTGCTTTGCTCGATCTGAGCGAGCTAGATGATTTCATTGGGTTTGCTGTCACTACGTTCATAATTGTTCCTAATGTGCTTAGTCTCATTGTTATCCTCCTTGCTTCAACGCCAGACTGATTATCCAACAGCTTATCATCTAAAATTTCGTTATTTAAATACGTGCTACCCAAGCTTTTTGGCCTTTTGATGTAAGCGTTTGGCGGCATCCATACCAGATAGTATCGCGCCTTCTTGCCAAGCAGGAATATGTGAGCAGTGCTCACCTGCCAGTACGATACGGTAATCAATCTCGCAAAGCGTATCGTAGTACTGCTCACGACTTGACTCGCTCCAAATACCGTAGCAGCCAAGCGACCAAGGGATACGGTGCCATGCGACAGACGTGCCCGAACGGAACTCTTTGGTATATTGCGGATGAATCTGTTTGCCATAGGCGAGCGCGGCATTGATACGTTCTTTGGGTGTCAACGAGTTGAACTTGTATGAAGCTTCCCCAAATCCATAAGCACCAAGCAACACACCTGAGCCTGTGCTAAACATATTTTGTGAGGGATAAGAGATTTGGGTGATCGGCAGATCAGTATAGGTGATACCGCCATAGATCCATTCATCCTCTTCCCAAAACCGTCGTTTGAACTCCAAGCCCACTTTATACGAGCTGTCATAAGGAACGGCTGCCATTGCTTGTTTCATTGGCGCGGAGACATTGATGTCAATTTGAGTCAATATGGACAAAGGAATCGTACAAATGCACCAATCCGCGCGCACTGTTTTGGCTGCACCGTCAGGGCTATTGCTATCGACATAGTCAACGGTGACCCCAGTTTCGTCTTGATTGATTTTGGTGACTTTGGCATTGAAGGTAATCATCTCGCGACACTCGCGCGTGAATGCATCACCGATTTTCCCCATACCGCCGACAGGTTGAAACATAGTAGGTTGATGCACATGCACGGTATAGTTGCTATAAATGTCCGACCACATGCCTGAGTCTAGTAGCTTATCCATCGGTATTGGCGTTGATGGCTTGGCATCCAGCATCAATCCACCACCCGGATACACACTATAGCCGCGATGCTTACCCGTCTCATGGCTTTTGACATAGCGATAGTTGTTATCTAGCACGCCCCAGCCTTTTAGTCCTTCGAGGAGTTTTTCTTTATCCTCTTTATTGACCGTACTATCGAGGTTGCCTGTATTGACGGCTTTGGACAATAACTCTGATACATAACCGCGAATATCGCTTTGCACCTCACCCAAGCGCTGCGGCGCACCATTGAAGTGATTGGTACGGTGTAGATAAGCTCGGTCGTTGGTTTGGATAAAGGGTTGCAATGCCACACCGAACTTTTTGCAGTAATGAAAGACCGCGTAGTGATGAATAGGCAATCGCCATGGACCAGCATTGAAGTAATTGCCTTTTTCAAAGTCGCAAGTAACTTCAGCACCACCTAATTCAGTGTATTTGTCACCGCTATTGAGCGTCCAGCTACGGCCACCGCCACGGTTTTGGTACTCAAGCACGGTCACTTTGTAGCCTGCTTTGCGTAGCTCATAGGCGGCAGTCAGACCGCCCAACCCTGCACCCAATATCACGATACTAGCGCCAGCCGGTGCGCCTTTAAGATTCATCTCTTCTTTGAAGCTCGACTCAGAAGCAAACCCTAACGTAGTCATCGCTTGATACATCGCGGTCGCGCCTGCCGTCTTGCCTATCATTGAGAGCAGTTGTCGCCGTGTGGGAGATTGGAGCAGGTCATTCATAGGATTATCCTTATCGTGCTGAGTCTTTGCGGTGTTATTGAAAATACTAATTTATGCCTATTCTTTATAGCTAGCTTTTCTCTTTTATCACGCGCGTGACATCCGCCGCGCTGACATCGCTGTTTGGTAAACCACCAAATTTAACTCGTACGTAGTTAGTGATGCTAGCGATTTGTGCAGAGCTTAAATCTTCTGAAAAGCCGGGCATTTTTGGTGCTGTGTTAAAGGCACCTTTCGCGCCAAAAGCAATCACAACAATTAGTGCATCAGGTTTTACGCGGCGAATACTACTCAAACCAACGATGGAGGCGTAGCGTGCATCGGGCTGGGCGTAACCGTCGACGCCATGACAGCTAGCGCAATGTGTCAGATACAACTCTTTTGGCGTGTTGCTGTTCAGACCGCTATTGTTGGCACTGCTGACAGTATTGGTTTTGGCACGCGCCAGATAGTCTTTCTGCTCTAGCAAGTCATAAGTAATCGAGTTACTGACTGGTTGCGGTAGACGAGAGACATTGACAGGTATCAAATAATCATCGGTCTTAATGGCTGGGACGACTTTTAAATAGTCAGCCATCGCTATAAGGTCTTCATCAGTGAGATAACGCGTACTATGCGCCACTGCTTCTGCCATCGGGCCGCCCGCGTAAGCGCGCTTATCAAGAGTGCCTGTACGCAGGTAAGTTACGATATCCATTTCTCTCCAAAGGCCGATACCCGTATCGTTGTCAGGGGTGATATTTGGTGCAAACCATTTACCAAGTGGCGCCCCAGATAAATAACGGTCTTTATCAAGGCCTTGGGTTAGGTTGCGCGGGGTATGGCAGGTGCCGCAGTGTTCTAAGTTATTGACTAGGTATTCACCACGTTGCTGGGTTTGCGTCAGCCCTGAACGGTTTTCGGTAGATGGTACGTTGATGACATTCCATGCCAGCATTAGGCTACGGATATTCAATGGGAAAGGCAGGTGCGTGGTTTTTTCAGGGGGTTTGTCTACGATAGGTACGGTCTGAAAGTACGCAAATAAGGCGCTGATATCCTCATCTGTCATGCCATGATAAGACGGGTAAGGCATCGCAGGATAAAGCTGATGGTTGGGTGTACGACCTTTTTGCAAAGCCTTTTTGAAATCGGCTTCGGTATAGTTGCCGATGCCATAGCGCGTTGACGGTGTAATATTGGTCGAGTAGATATTGCCAATGGGTGTCTCAATTGGTACGCCGCCACTATAGTCATCACGGTGGCAAGCCATACAGTCGGCGGTACGAGCCACGTAAGCCCCGCGATTGGCAAGCGCACTATTGGCTGGGCTGACATTTGGTAGGGTTATTCGACTGGGCAAAGTGTCTATTGGCAGGCTGACCGTGCCTGCCATCACGACGGTAGACACTAAGCTGAATCCCAACGTTAATGTCAGCGTCAGTGTTATTATCGAAGAAAATGACAATGCTGGCATGACGGCAGAAAGTGGTTTCGCAATACTCTTATAATACCGATGAATCATGTCTAATTCCTTTTTAAGCTTTCTGCAAATCACTACCAGTATCCATTCAGACAATGGCGAAACATTAAAAATACTACTGTCTGTCGGCTTCGACCTTGATACTTAAGTCAAGGTTTTTGGTCAGTCCGAACCAAGCGAATTTATTGATATTCCATTTTGTGCGATTAATCGTAGCAGTGAACTCACCCCCACAAACATTTTTTCTGATGCTCGTGTTTAGATAACAATTAAACTTAGTCGCGGTTAGGCTAATTGGGTGTGTCTCGCCATGCAGTGTCAGCTGTCCATCTACCCGAGTAACCTGCGGGCTTCTATTATCTTGATTGAAATGCCATTTTGTCGATTCGAAATATGCTGAAGGAAATCTCTGCATATCAAAAAATTCAGGCCCCGTTAGACTATTATTAAAAGAAGGGTTGCCCGTATTTAAAGAGTTTATCGGTATGATTAATGAGATATCACCTGATCTTAAGTTTGGATCGTATTGCAATTGACCTTTGATATTGTAAAAGCCACCAGTCGTGGCTGAACCTTTAAAGCGTTCGATAGCAAATCGAATATGAGTGCTGGCAGGATTAATAGCGTAACTGGCAGCTTGACTGCTATTTGCAGCGCCTATGAGTAGTAATGGAATGGTCAGAAAAGAATAGATATGCGATGATTTTGGCCTAATAAACAACAAGCGCATAGCTGCATTCCTTTGCAAGTTACTGAAATAGAATAGCTTATTCACAAGCGCTATCCTTGCGTTTGCTTAACAATAAGCCAGTGATTGTTTATTATTTATACAGGGTTTTTCAAATACTTAGTAGTGCTATTTTAGTAAAGAGATAACGAACGACTCTGTCATGTCTGAACGTCAATTCTAAGTATTGAAGCTAAGTACTGATGCATAAGTACTGAACCTAAGTGCCAACTTTAAGTGTTAGAGTGCTCAATGCTAGACAAGCTAAGACCAGTATTTCTTTTATCGTCGTTGGTGCTGTGTGCTTTATTTTTAATCGATTGTTTAAAAAATAAGGCCGCGAGCGCACAGGCTATGGTTAATGACAGCAGCATTGAGACCAATGTATGGCTAAAGAAGTGATCGCCAAACAGCATCTTATACAGTCCCATTGTCCAGCCCAAAATAGTTACTGATATGACTATTTGATAGCGGTATTTTCTCAATGTCGGTAAAAAAGCCAATCCATATAAAGAAAACCCTGCGCTGGCGTGAGCTGCTGGGAAGCATCTTGCAGGCGTTGCTGCTACGATGTTTTGCCAAAGATTGAGGTAGGGCAAATCCCCATTAAAAACAATCAAGTCATTTGGGCAGCTGACATGGGTGACGCCTTTGAGCGTGGCAATGGTAGCAGGTACAACTGCTAATATAATTAGTAGGTAGCTAATCTCGCGCATAGATAAAGGAAGTAGAAATCTATCAAGCTTATTACGATGGAGCTTATTACAGTTTAGGGCAGTAGCATTAAGCCTTGACTGTCTATACTTGATGATTAAAACCGCTATGAGGTAGACAGCCAATAGAATCAGTAATACTTTGGGCAAATCATAAAAGATAAATGCATAAGGCTGCGCGCCTTTTTCAAGTAGCCAGTGACCATTATTATAAAAAATCTCACTGATGCGTACGTCTAATTGGCTATGCTCAAAAACCAAGGTGGCCATGATGGTCACGCACAGTAGTTTTAGCCAGTCCCAAGTCACTGCGTTGTTTTCTGAAGTCATGACTACACCCGATAACGTATATGCGATGTTGATAGATCCTAATACGCTCTTCATTTTATTATTTAAGATAGCGCTAGCAGCGCGTTTCGCTGTTAAGCGAGTGCTCGCCATGCTTTAATAAAGTAGAGCAGACTTTAATAAAATAGAGCAGATAATGCCATTACCCATAAAACTATTAACAAACTTAACGCTAAGAACTGTGCTGCAGAGCCGACATCTTTTGCGATTTTTGCGAGCGGGTGTTTGGCGGTTGAAGTATGGTCAACGCAGGCTTCGATACCTGTATTGATTAGCTCAACAATCAAAGATAAAAAAGAAGCGACGACCAGCATCATTTTTATACCAAGCGCAAAAGGCATAACGATGACAGCAGCTAGCAGTATAAGATTGAGCCACACAACTTGTCTAAAAGCCGCTTCCAATTTATATGCGGCTTTAAAGCCATCTATAGAGTAACCAGTGGCTCTTATCATGCGGAGGATTCCTGTTTTGCCTTTGGCATGACTTGCAAAGCTGTCAGCTGCGAGTACATTATCATGGGCTGTTTTGTTGACAGAACTATGCTCGGCTGATGGGGCTACAAGGTTGGTATGAGTGATTTGCTTCATAGGGCATTCTTAATGGTCTATTAAAATTAAGATAGCCTGAGTATAAGACGGGAGAGGTTAAGAAAACGTTAAGAGGATATAGGGAAATGAGAATAAAGCATAATGGGTGTTTAAATTTTTATTTCCCAATCAGTAATTATGATTAGGAAATGAATATGTCTTTGAGCTATCACGAGGTTATTTATAATAAATACTAAAGGTGCTACCACCTGAGCGATTAGCTTGGTGAGTGAGCTGCCAGCCCATATGCGACATGATACGCTGGACGATACTGAGTCCTAGACCTGACCCTTCAACCTTATGTTTTGTCTCATGCTCTGACGATAGGGTTGTTTGCTCGTCTTTATATTGAGACTCTAATCGCTCAAACCGTTCATAAAGTAAAGGCATCATCGCTTCAGGAATACCTAAGCCAGTATCAGTCACCATAATTTTTTCGTCATCGATAGTAATGGTTACTTCGCCATCATCGGTATATTGAAACGCATTTTTAATGAGGTTGCCCAATGCCATTTTTAGTAGTTCGGGACGTACGTAAGCGCTGTATTCTTGCTCAGCAATTACCTGACAAGTAACAGACTTATACCGCAGTAAGTATTTTAGGCGCTGCATTTCCGCTAAAGCGATATTGTTGATAGAGGTTTGCGGTGCGTCTAACTTTTCAGGCGCGCGCGATAGTAGAAGCAGGGCGGTGATAATCTCAGAAGTTTCTTTGGCAGTAGTGCTGATGCGATTGGTAAATTCATTTAAGTGGCTGTCAGCGTCTAATTGCGAGGCCAACACTTCAGAAGCTCCCATGATAATAGTCAACGGCGTACGCAGCTCATGACTGACATCACCAGTAAACAGTTGCTCGCGCTTGAGGTACTGTTCTAACTTGTGGTTTTTATCATCGATGGCCCGTGCCAAGACACCAACCTCAGATGGCAAATGTGTTAAATCGCTTAAGTTATGATGGTCGGTTTCGACAGCTCGCTTCAAATCCAATAGAGGCTTGATGATTTGTTTGGAAGACAACTGAGAGAAGATAGCGGCGATAAGTAAGCTTAAAATAACGGCTACTTTTAGCGTATCTGCAAATATGTCTTCTAGGTGCTCAAATATCGCCAAGACTGGATAATTTTCCATTACCATTTCGGTGTTTTCTAGGTAAGTCAAAATATAGGTTTGACCGTCTTGGGTGTAGGCGAAAAGATGCAGGTTGGCATGACCTGCTCCAGAGGCTTTATTAACAGTGACAGAGGCTTCTTGCACCGTGTCATTGGCTATCGCTTGCAAACTGGTAGGTGCTTTGTCATAGCGATAAATCTTGATACCTGGGTCAGCGACATAGATAGGCTGGTCACCGTACTTTTCTTGACTAAGCTCTAGCTGCTGCAATAGGCGAGCCTTGACCAAATCTTGCTCTATTCGGCTCTCTGCGTACAAGAAAATACTGACAAAAGCTGCGCACAGTAATAACGCGAATATGAAGTAAGACAGTCTGAATTTATTGGCTATCGAGTCTATATTGAGCATGGCATGGGACAACCTAATAGAAGAAGGCGATATATAACAGGGCTATATATAATAGAGCGATAAATACGATACGGTCAGTCGATTAGTAAATTGGATGAGGTTTATTCAATTCATACTATAATGATGACTACGCGCTTGCTGATTTATTAGGGTCAACAACTTGGTAACCTACGCCAGGTACTGTGACTATCATAGGTGTGTCAAATGGCTTATCAACCTGCGCCCGCACGCTGTGCATATGGGTGCGCAGTGCATCACTACTCGGTACATCTAGCCCCCATACTTTTTCTTCAATCTCAGTTTTACTGACGACGCGAGGTGCGGCACTCATGAGGATGTGCAATATTTTAAAGCCAGTTGGGGTAAGCTTCAGTGATTGTCCGTCGCGCATAATAGTATGCTCACTGTTGTTCAAGGATAGCGCTCCGACAGCAATACTGTAGGCAAAATGATCGTCCTCGGTGCGACGTATGAGCGCTTTGATACGGCACTCCAGCTCAACCAACGAAAACGGCTTAACCAAATAATCGTCAGCACCGCTATCAAACCCAGCGACTTTATCTAAGATTGTATCGCGAGCCGTAAGCATTAGCACGGGAGTCTTGTCATGCAACTCTTCTCTGAGCTTTTTGCACAGCTGCGTGCCATCCATACCCGGTAACATCACATCTAGCAGTATCACGTCATAGCGATTGTTTGAGGCAAGTGTTAGCCCGCTATAACCATTATGTGCGTTGTCCAACTCAAACCCTTTTGGCTCAAAAAAAGCATAAATATTGGCCACGATATCGGGGTTGTCTTCAATGACGAGTATCTTGTACATGATGCTGACCTAAAAATAGTAGCTACCTAAAAGATGGAGCAATATAAAAACAGATTTAGTTCTTCACTTTAAAAAAGGTTGGCGCACCTTTGACTTCATCGGTCGTAATACCAAAAAAGCTAAGCAATGTCGGCGTAATAAAATCGTGTGACACTGGCTGATTGACCATACTAGAAAGACTGTCAGTATCGATACTATTGCTGTTGGGCGACCAAACTATCGTAGGCACGTGTTTTTGGGTATCTGGTGCGAACTTATAGGGCAAGCCGTGCAAGTAGATATTATTTTCACCCAAACTCTCCCCATGATCACTAATATATACCATTACCACATCATAATCTTGCTCATAAGGCTTTAACGTATCAATCACATTATTCAAAAAATAATCGGTATAACGAATCCCATTATCGTAGCCATTTATCACAGACTGAGCATCACATTTAGACAGCTCATTGGTCATGCAAACAGGGTTATATTTTTCAAATTCTTTTGGATAGCGCTGGTAATAGGCGGGGCCATGATTACCCATTTGATGCAGCAAAATAAGCGTGTCTTTCGGCATCTCTTTCTGTGAGCTGCCTGATTTAACCAGTTCATTAAACCCGTCAAGCATACCGATATCTCGGCATTCGACATCACAGTTGGGGTTTGTGTCAGCTGTTTTGTAGTTTTCAAAAGTAACGCGATCAGCCACGCCTTTTGAGCTAGAGTTATTGTCGCGCCAAATGACATTGATCCCTTGCTTGCTTAGCGTATCTAGTACGTTTTCATTATACTTGGCTGTATCGATATCGTAGTCTGTTCGATTTGCATAGCTAAACATGCAGGGTACGGAGTAAGCCGTAGAGGTTCCGCAGGAGACAGCATCTTCAAAGCTATAAAGGTCTGACTGCTTTGAGAGCAGCGGTGTGGTATTGCGTGTATAGCCGTTCAAACCGAAGTGATCAGCGCGAGCCGTTTCCCCAACCACAAACACCATTAGTTTTGGTTTGCCGCTACCATCCACACTATTAGCAGGTGCCACGCGCTTTGCGTCTGTCGCATGCAGCGTCAAAGTATCAGGACGGCGTAGCTCATCGACATAGTTTTCGCCAAGTTTGATCGTAGAGTAAATAGGCGTGATCGGGTTGGCATAAGAACGGACTTGTTTATGCTGACGAAAGAAGCTGGCGTACTGGTCACCAAAGGGTAAAAGACACGCCGCGATGACTGCGATAGACAATATCAGCGTGGCTGTCTTTTGTAGTATGCCTCGCTGCCACGTAAAGCGTTTTAGACGAATTTTGCTAATGATAAATGCTGGCAACACGCCCAGTAGCAGCACCCGAATGACCATGCTAGGGGCAAACAACCCCATCGCCTCTGCTTGATCGGTCTCTAGACTGTTGATCAGCATGTTTGTGTCAAATATCGTCCCATAAGCATCGGTAAAATAACCACAGATGGCAGCAGTAATCAGTAGCGCAATCAACACTGGTTTGGCAATGGGACGATAGCAAAGCAGCTGTAATACCAGCCACATCAGTCCAAACAACAAACCAGTAATAGACAGGATGAATCCGATGTTTTTGCTAAATGGATAGATAGCCAGCACCTGCTCAAAAAACCCAATATTTGCGGTCGCTACCAAATATAAAGCCACAATGAAAATAAGATAACTGAGACTTATCTCACGATCATAGAGCTTACTAAGGTAGCTGGTCTTTGTATTGGCGTTGGGTGCTTTGATTTTTAGCACATTGGTCTTGATGACTTGAGGTATGGACATACAGATACTTCTCAACAGATGGTAGGAAACGTCATTCCTTACCATAGCAAGTGGTCTGTTAAGAAGATGTTAAGGCAGTTGATGCTAACTATCATAAGTTGGATGTTGTGTGGATTGTTGAAACGATTTTATATATTCAAGTCAGGCAGGATTCATCATTGCCATCAACTGGGGCTTGTCCTTTATGGTGATAAAACCATAGTGCATATCGATAAGGCTCTGCTTTTGCCACGATTGAATGATTTTATTGATGGTTTGTCTGGTAGTACCAAGCATAAAGCCAAGCTCTTCTTGCGATAAGCGCAGATCTATTTTGATATCGTCTCCTATTTGCTGTCCATAAGTGTCAATCAGTCCAATCAGCATGCTAGCCAATCGCGCTGAGGTATTGAGTGAGGTAGCATCGTCAATCCAATCAAATGCTCGGCGAATTCGCTCGCAGGTTATAAGCGCGAGGTGCTTGTATAAAATCGGATGCAACTGCGCTGTTTGAATCACCAGATTTCTAGGGATAGAGATGAGCGTTACTTTGTTAATCGTCCACGCATCATGGGTGCGAGGATTGTCATCTATGATAGATATCTCACCAAACCACTCGCCACTAGATAGATGCGCCAGTGTCATAGCATGGCCACTAGCGCTCACATTACAGACCCTAATCGTACCCGACACGACAAAGTGTAGCGCCGCATCATCGTTGTCACCGATGGCATGAATCATTTGGCCTTTTTGGTATACCTTTAGCACCGCATCGCCTGCCAGTAGCGGCTGCACAATGGCTGGTAGTTGACTAAACCATGGGTCGTTATTTAAATAATGATTGATATTCATAAGTGTAATGTTTTTGACAGATTTGGTTTTATGAAATGGTGTAAAGTAATCATTCAGGATATCTAACACAGTAAAGGAATACACCATGCAAACAACTATGCAAACCGTGACATCAACCGATTCAACCTCGAGTGTACACCATAATATGAGCGAACAAGAGTGGCAGATGCGCGTAAATCTTGCCGCCTGTTATCGAATGATTGCCTCTTATGGTTGGGATGATTTGGTATTCACTCATATCTCTGCGCGCGTACCAGGTACTGAGGATGAGTTTTTAATCAATCCGTATGGGATGTTATTTGAAGAGATTACCGCCTCTAGTTTGGTCAAGGTCAATAAAGCAGGCGAAAAAGTAGCGCCATCAGAGTTTGAGGTTAATCCAGCTGGATTTATTATTCATAGTGCTGTGCACGAGGCTCGTGATGATGCGCATTGCGTTATTCATCTGCACACAAATGATGGCGTTGCCGTCTCAGCGCAAGAAAAAGGCCTGTTACCTATCTCGCAACAATCATTATTTCCGCTATCCAACTTGGCATACCACGACTACGAAGGTGTCGCATTAAACCCTGAAGAAAAAGTACGTTTGGTTGCTGATTTAGGCGATGCTCACTTTATGATTTTGCGTAACCATGGTCTGCTCACCTGTGCCGATACGGTTGCCAATGCGTTCTTATACATGTATATCATGCAAAGAGCTTGTGAGATTCAGATCAAAGCGCAGAGCGGAGGAGGTGCCTTGACGCCGATACCAGCACAAATATTGGCCGGTATCCAAGCTGCCTCAGAGCAAGTCACCCGTGGCGCGAATGGCGATATCGCATGGCCTGCACTGTTAAGAAAATTGCGCCGCACCGACCCGTCATTTGAAGAGTAAGTCGCTAATGATAACTCTTGATGAGTGGCAACGGCAGGGGCAATATGAATCCATTAACGGGCATCAAATATTCACTCGGTATGCAGGGGACAAGAGTGCGCCTGCATTGCTATTGATTCACGGTTATCCTAGTGCTAGCTGGGACTGGGAGGGCATGTGGGATGCGCTAACCAACCACTATTATGTCATCACCCTCGATATGCTAGGGTTTGGGCTGTCAGATAAACCTAAAAATGCGCGCTATCTAATCAGTGAGCAGGCCGATATTTATCAAGCGGTTTTAGAAAAACTGGGTGTTAGTGATTATCATATATTAGCGCATGACTATGGTGATACGGTGGCTCAGGAATTGCTAGCCAGACAAGTAGAAGGGAGCGCTGAGCGACACATCGCTAGCGCATGCTTCTTAAACGGTGGTCTGTTTCCTGAGACGCACAAACCTATCTTGGTACAGAAGCTACTGCTATCGCCATTGGGACCTCTGGTATCAAAGCTGATTAATAAGCAGAAATTTGCGGGCAGTCTACAACGGATATTTGGCCCCGAACACGCAGCCCACAGTAGAAGTGATAGATACGCTATGGCAGCTGTTAAGTCACAATGATGGATTGGGTGTGATGCATAAGTTGATTAACTATATGCCACAGCGTCAGCAGTACCGCGAGCGATGGGTAGGCGCGATTATCAACAGTACTGTACCGGTTAAATTGATCGCAGGTGCCAAAGACCCTATCTCAGGTCAGCATATGATTGATCGTTACCGTCAGCTGATACCCAACGCTGATATAACCAATGTGCCTATGCTAGGTCACTATCCGCAGATAGAGGATGCAGCGGCAATCACAGCGGCCTATCTACAATTTAGATGCAGTATTCTGTAAATACAGTTCAATCTAACAAACGCAGAGCATCAAATGGTGCTCTGCGTTTTTTTATTCTCTTATCATCTTTTAGCTTTCAAGAAAAATGTATAAGTTTAAATGAGACTAACATCCGTGAGCGCAGTCACAGAGCTGTGCAAAAGGTTTTTGATAAAATGATCACCAAAAAACGGTGAGTTATCATTAAGTGAGCTATATGCGCAGTGCTACAAGATATTGATGACTTGATAAAAAGATATTTTGAAAAACTTGAGGTTTTGGAGCGTAGTCTAAGAGACTATCTTTTAAGTGTATTATGAGAATATAAAGTACTCGAGTAAAGCCTAACAGATATAACTATCCTTAAAAGCTGTTATAAGTGGTTCCATTATACCAGTCTGTTTTAAGTAGTCTGTTAATAGGTTTTTGGGGTGAAATAACTGGTTCCGTTGGGGTATACTCTAATTAAAACCTCTTATCAGTTTTACTAAGTTATTTGATCAAGGTCTATGACCCAATTCTTTTTGAAATTTAAGCCAAGGTTCAATTTGCCCTTCAACGATACCTTCATAAGTTTCCCAATCATTTTTTAGAAAGTCGTAGAGTATAGGATGCATGCTATCATTCAGACCTGCTGATAAATCACCCGTTGTTAAGTCTAAGTAACTGTCTTCTAACACCTCTATGTTATAGACTTCATTTTCCCTATATACTATTAAGCCTTGGTAAGTACTACAGCTTGCTAAATAATAAGTTTCAACTTTATTCTCACTATAGTTTTTACCTTCATAAACACTATATATGTATATGAAGTCAATATCATTCTTACTCAATGCTCTAATCATAATTTAAAATTCTACCCATCTGTTGAATTGAGCTATGCTTTCAATTTTTTAGTTACTAAGTTCATATCTAGAACTAGCAGTTCGATGCCTGTATAGCGCACCGATCACGTATAGAATACGCAGATAAACCCTAAAAAAACGTACTCATTCTTAAGCCGGAGGGAGTACTTTCAATTACATTATTGTTTTTTGGGATGAATATCCATGTATCAAAACTTACAGCTGTAACGTCGTCAAAAGCATTTACTATCCTTTCAACAGTAGTCTCTAGAATCGGGTGTGCTGCATCATTCCAGATAATAAAACAGTTATCTGCTAGTGTGAGATTTATTTGATTTTTAATTTCTTCTATACAGTTTAGTAGCACTTTTTTATCAACCTTGTTCCAGTCAATTCCTCCGTTACCACTAGTTCGTATCGGAAATGAGCTAACAAACTGACTCATTACTTTCCTAGACTCTTCATTTGCTAACACTCTAACTTCTTTAAGAGCAACTGAAGCTTCATCGAATAAAACGTTCATACAAATGGCCTGTTAAATTGTTTAAGATAATTAAGAATAATTCGATTGAATCTTGAAAAACTCACTTCGTGTACATTAGCAAGTACATCGTGACTACCTAAATAGCTCAAGATACTAATACCACTAGCCCACAGCTTAGTGTTCAAGCCCTCACTAGGGAACCGAACCTTTAGCAGCCGTATTTTGGCTTTTTTCACTGACTATTTTAGATAAGTTTAGGCTTTAGCGCTGTCTACCCAAGAGAACTCTTCTAAGATACGCATCCATTGATCGTCTAATCCTGCTGTTAGTACTAGTGGCTCACCAGTGACGGGGTGGCTGAGCGCCAAAGTCTGTGCATGCAGCAACATACGCGTGCAATCATAATGAGTACGAAAAAATCGTGTGTGACGTATATCGCCGTGACTGGTATCACCCACGATGTGATGGAATACATGTCTCATGTGCCGACGCAACTGATGTTTGCGTCCAGTTTCAGGCGTTAAGCGAACCAGACTATAGCGGCTAGTGGCATGCTTTTTTGATACTGCAAATGGCAGTTCAACTTGTGCCAAACTCTGCCAGTGGGTGACCGCTTCTTGAGCAGGTTTATCTAAGTTGGCAAATTTATCGGCAATGGCGTCAGGCTTAAAGCTCAACGCATAGTCAACAGTACCTTGCTCATACATAAATCCGCGCACCACAGCCAAATATTGCTTGGTCACTTTGCGTTCAGTAAACGCTTCGGTAAGGCTACGTGCCACGGCTGAACTCTTAGCAAATAACAATACACCTGATGTGGGTTTGTCTAACCTATGTACTGGAAACACATGGCAGCCTACCGCATCACGGGTGAGCTGCATGGCAAAGCGTGTCTCACCTTTGTCCAGCCAACTGCGATGCACCAACAGACCAGCTTCTTTATTAATCGCTACTATATACTCATCTTCATAGATAATTTCTATTTGATCAGCAGTATTGCCTTCGATATCCATGTTGTCATTGCTCATATTTTAGATGCGTCAATTATATATCCTTTTTATTGTACCTGTAGTGGCATAATAAATTTAGATAGTGCTGCAGAGAAAGTAAGCAGTAAAACTACCGCACCGATGTTTATATCTTTGCTATTAGCAGCAGCGTTAATATAAATGGTAAAACGCTAAATGATAAGACGTCAGATGCCAATGTATTAGGCGTGGAAGTACCAACAACCATTCAACACTTTTCTACGCTCATTATTTGTAATATATAGAGTATCAAGAAAGGAGTAATTTCATGAGTATTCAAACGTTAGAGCCAAAACTGGCTAGCGTCGGCGGTATTCCAATCGCACGTTTACTACCTAACAAAGGCAAAAAGCCGATCGGTGCGTGGTGCTTTTTAGATCATGCAGGTCCTGCTGATTTTGATGAAGATGACGAAGGGATGCAAGTGGGTCGCCATCCGCATACTAACTTGCAGACTTTCAGCTGGATGCTAAATGGTGAGGTGCTACACAAAGACAGTTTGGGCAATGAACAAGTTATTACCAAAAACCAAGTCAATGTCATGACCGCAGGTACGGGTCTGCACCAAGGTATCAGTCATACAGAACAAAGTGTCTTTCCAGATACGGGTGGTTCAGAAAATGCCGCACGTGGTATCAGTATGGTACAGCTATGGATTGCGCTTCCCACCGATCAGAAAATCGAACGCAGTTTTCATCATTATCCTGAGCTACCGACATGGAGCGAGGGCAACGTAGAGATGATACTGACGACAGGCAGTTATACCAATACATCAGGTGAGACATTTGAAGCGCCTACCATTCAGTATTCTAAACTGGTCGGTATAGATGTGTACTTTAAGCAAGATGGCGAAGCGACATTGAATTTAGAGCCAAACTTTGAGTACGGGATTTTGGTTTCAGAAGGGGAGGTAGAGTCTGAAGGCAAGGTCTGTCAGCAAGACCAGTTATTCCGTTTTAATGATAGTGATGTCGCCAATAACAAAAGTATTAAGCTGGCTGCCAAACAAGGCACACGTATCATGTTTATCGGCGGCGAACCGCTTAATAATCAAGTGCTAATGTGGTGGAACTTCGTTGCTGATAACAAAGCTGAGATTGAGCAATCTATTATTGATTGGAATAATGGCCATGAGCGTTTCGGCAATGTTGACTCTGATATGAAACGTTTGCCAGCACCTGAACTACCGAAAGGTTTCAAAGGCTAATTACAGTTTGTCTCGCCCCTCACTATTTGACCTTAACTCGTAGAAAACTGCTTAAGTAAAATACTGTTTAAATAAAATAAGGGGAGTTTGACGTAAGAATTAGAAAGGATAGGTCGACCAAAAACCAAATCCTGATTCGCACATAATTACCACGATGATAAATCATATATGAATCAGGACAATATTTGAGGCATACTCCAGTTGGCTTACAATCAGAGCGTCAACGCTTAAGTTCTATAAAGGACTTTTACGACATGCCAGCCAAATTTGGTCTTTACTAGATGCGGAGTAAATAGTTCGCCGGTAAAGCAAACCTTATCGAATGGCCCTACCATATCACCTTTGCCAAACTCACCTAAACTGCCACCTTTTTTACCTGATGGGCAGGTTGAGTATCGTTTGGCCAGTACATCAAACTTAGCGCCTTTTTTAAGCTTGGCAATAATGTCCTCAGCTTGTTCTTTATGTTTTACTAAAATGTGCAATGCGCTAGCGGTACGAGCCATAATGTAACCCTTTCATAAAATATCAATTATCGGGGCATTATATCACTACTTACCTTGGTTGCTAACCTCACTTGTAGGTGCTGAGTTCTCCCAAGTCATCCTTATACAATCGTGACTATAGGGGTTGGAGAAAAGAAGTTTTAGTCATGTAATGTTTTATTTAAACTACATCTTTATTTAAATTACAGTCCTTAAATGACGGACATAAAAAAAGCCTCAATCTTCGGATTGGGGCTTTTCGAATTGGGTAGCCGTACTTTACTCATATCAAATCACGGAATCAAACTATCTACCAAAAGCTGAGTACTAGTGTTTAATGCCTCATTAGCGAACTTCTTATTTCTCAAGCTATGATTGCACACTGCTTCAGTTTGAATAGAAAAGTCAGAATAGTGCTGAGTCACCGCCCAAATATGAAAAATTAAATGGATGGCAGACACGGACTTAATCTTGTTATCTGCAATCCAGCCATCAATCACTGCCACCTTTTCACGAACCAAAGACCTCAAAGGGCCTTTTAATACGGCCATCAAATGAGGTGCCCCTTGTATAATCTCTAACGCATACAGTCTTGATGCTGCCGGTGATTTTTTTGAGATTTTATACTTTTCTTCAATATAGGTCTTAAGGGCAACCCTTGGATCTTGGTTGGCGTTAATCTCACTCAAAGGCGATAGCCACTTACTCAGCACCTTTTCTAAAACAGCAACATACAGAACTTCTTTACTTTGAAAGTAATAAAATATATTCGATTTGGATATGTCAGCCTCTTCGGCAATTTGCTCCATGCGCGCGCCATTTAACCCCTCTTGGGAAAATACGATCAATGCAGCATTGATGATATGTTCTTTCTTTTTTAATATCTTTGCACTCGTCTCTGTCTCTTCTTTTAGTGCGTATTCTTTCACTATATTTTCCCTCACCGTAAAGCCATATGAACCTAATTTTAAATGATAGTTGATTCAATTTAAAAAAGGGTCGAAGTAACCAAAGGCAGATGCTACTGGTTGATCAAAATAGATATGCCAACTACTTCAACAGCGAGCAATACCATATCGGTTTACAGGTTTACCGACTAAAGCAGCCTGCTGTTGACCAGTCTTTTCTGCTGCTTATTCCACCTTATCTTCATCCAAACCACCATCAAAATGTACTTATAAATAATTTATACATTTGTGCACTATTTTATAACATTTTGCACCAATTTATAACAGCCCGCACTATTTTTCTGCATATTTTTAGACCATATGGTTTAATAATTTTTGTGAAAAAAATATATAAGTTATTGATAAATAAGAATTAATTTATTTGGCATAAATTATGCTACATAAAAAACATGAAATAATCTTTATTTCTTTTATCGCTCTTTTCTTCCTCAAACGTATAGGTGAAATCATGGAAATAGGTATTTTTTGTCCGATTGGTAACAATGGCTGGTTAATTTCAAAAAACGCGCCGCAATACAAGCCAACATTTGAGCTAAATAAACAAATTGTGCAACGGGCTGAGCACTATGGTTTTGATTTTGCGCTCTCGATGATCAAACTGCGCGGTTTTGGCGGGGAAACTGAGTTTTGGGATTATAACCTCGAGAGTTTTACTCTGATGGCAGGACTCGCGGCAGTAACGTCCAAAATAAAAATCTATGCCACATCAGCAACGTTGGTCATGCCACCTGCGATCGTAGCGAGAATGGCATCAACGCTTGATAGCATCTCAAACGGGCGTTTTGGATTGAATGTCGTGACTGGCTGGCAAGAAGCAGAATATGGACAGATGGGCATGTGGCCAGGTGATGATTATTTTGGTAAGCGCTATGACTACCTATCTGAATATGTACAAATTTTAAGAGATCTTTGGGCAACAGGCCAATCTGATTTGAAGGGTGAGTTCTTTCAGATGAATGACTGTCAGGTGAAGCCTATTCCAAAAGCGGATATGAAGATTATCTGTGCGGGCCAATCAGATACAGGCTTGGCGTTCTCTGCAAAATACGCTGATTACAACTTTGTCTTCGGTAAAGGTCTGAACACGCCAACTGCCTATGCCGGTATCAATGATCGCTTAAAGGTACACACGGATAAGACGGGTCGTAACGTTCCGACCTATGTCCTCTTTATGGTCATTGCAGATGAGACCGATGAAAAAGCCCAAGCAAAGTGGCAATCATACAATGATGGTGCGGATTTCGAAGCCATTGATTGGTTGCAGTCGCAAGGCGGTAAGGACAAAACATCAGGCAAAGATACCAACGTTCGCCATATGGCCTCAAGCGTTTCACCAGTCAATATCAATATGGGTACGCTTGTCGGCTCTTTTGAAAATGTCGCCAGTATGTTAGACGAAGTCGCTGAAGTACAAGGTACGGATGGCGTTCTACTGACCTTTGATGATTTCGTGCAAGGCGTGGAAGATTTTGGTAGCAGAATTCAACCGCTGATGCAGAGCCGCATCAATGTTGATACACCAGTTGCCAGCCAAGCTGTCAGCGAAGCCTAATAAAAGGAGCAAATATGAATTCGGTTAATACAATTTGTGCAGACTTTACCAAGGAATCCTCTCCTGTTTTAGAGTCGTTGCCTGAACCTATCAAGTTAGATCCATCCCAGACGGCATTGATCGTCGTGGACATGCAAAACGCGTATGCCAGCCAAGGTGGTTATCTAGATTTGGCTGGGTTTGATGTCACAGCGACCAAACCTGTCATCGATAAAATCAAGCAAGCCGTGGCTATTGCCCATCAATCTGGCATACAAGTCATCTACTTTAGAAATGGCTGGGACAATAAATATGTAGAGGCTGGTGGTAGTGGATCGCCCAATTATCACAAGTCAAATGCCCTAAAAACCATGCGTAAGAATCCTGAAATTGAAGGAACGCTATTGGCAAAAGGTGGCTGGGATTATGAGTTGGTCGACGAGCTTAGCCCTGCGCCTCAAGACATCGTTATAGATAAACCTCGATATAGCGGCTTTGCGAACACCAACTTCGATAGTGTATTGCGGTCACGTGGCATACGTAATTTATTGCTCACAGGTATCGCGACTAACGTCTGTGTTGAATCTACGCTTCGAGATGGATTTTTCCTTGAGTATTTTGGGGTGTTATTAGATGACGCTTGTTATCAAGCAGGGCCAGTAGAGGCTCATGACGCTACACTATATAACGTAAAAACCTTTTTTGGTTGGGTCTCTGATGTTGCCAGCATGCAGCAGTGTTTTTCAGATAGCTAATATTTTACCTAGCCAGTTTTTAGAAATCTAAACCAAGCGTTTCATACTTAACCTAACCGCAATAGGAATGTAGATATGTCTAAACAAGTGATTATCCCTGAAGGTACTAGCAAACCATTAGCCCCTTATGTACCCGCTACCAAGGCCGACAACATCGTTTATGTCTCGGGCACCTTGCCCTTTGATGAAAACAACGATGTCGTACATGTGGGTGATGCCGCTGCTCAAACCCGCCATGTGTTAACAACGATTCAAAACGTTATTCAAACTGCTGGCGGCGATATGGATGATGTGACCTTTAATTCGATCTTTGTAAAAGATTGGGCAGATTATGACGCGGTCAATCAAGTCTATGCAGAATTTTTTCCCAATGAAAAGCCAGCAAGATTTTGTATTCAATGTGGATTGGTTAAACCAGATGCTTTGGTCGAAATCGCGTCCATAGCGCACATTGGATAAAAACCTGTTTAAAAATAACTGCAGTTAGTGAATTTAAAGTTACCTGACATTGAACCCCCTAGCATTGGACTGTAGTAGGGCGCTTTAGTTGACTACACATGTGGCGGAATATTGTTTAAAAGGAAATGACAGATGAATACAGTAATTAAAGAAAGCCAAGTAACGCAATCCTCATTAATGAAACATAAGTCTAAAGAATCATTCACCTCTACGGCAGGAAACTTAACCGACATGCAGCAGTCTTTTAGAGATGCAATGAGCAAGTTGGCGGCTGCAGTGAACATTATTACCACTGAGGGTCCAGCAGGGCGCGCAGGATTTACCGCCTCAGCGGTATGCAGTGTCACTGACGAACCGCCAACCCTATTAGTGTGTTTAAACAGAAGCGCTTCTGTATACAAATTTTTTAAAGAAAATATGGTGCTATGCGTCAACACACTTGGTCTTGAACATAAAGATTTAAGCGGTGTGTTCGGCGGTAAAAAGGCGCTGGAAGAAAGATTTGAGCAAGGCAACTGGTCCACGCTGTCAACCGGATCGCCTGTATTAGAGGACGCCAGCATCTCTTTTGATTGCAAAATCAAACTCATCAGCTCGGTGGGGACCCACGATATTCTTATTTGTGAAGTGTTGGATATCAAACACAAGCCTGATTGTGAAAGTCTCATCTATTTCAATCGAGACTACCATCAATTGAGTAAGTGCAAAAACTAAGTATCACACCTCTACTTTTTTTAAGGATATTTAAAATGGATAAATGGTTTGTGAAATGGCGTCCCTATACTGGGAACCTAGAAACGACACCGGTAGGTATCAATGAATACTTACCAATGGGTAAAAGTGTGGTGTTAGGCGCACAGCACTCATTCGCAATGTTTGGTGCGACAATCTTAGCTCCCTTACTGATGGGCTTTGATCCTAGCTTGACCATGCTGATTACGGGTATAGGTACGATACTTTTCTTTCTGATTACTGGGGGTCACGTACCAAGTTATTTGGGCTCTAGTTTTGCATTTATCGGAGCGGTTGCAGCAGTAACAGGGTATAGCGGCACTGGTATCAATCCAAATATTGGTATTGCGCTGGGAGGTACCGTTGTCTGCGGGGTTTTATATGCATTGATGGGTCTGCTGGTGATGAAAACAGGGACAGAGTGGATTGAGAACTTGATGCCACCTGTGGTCACTGGGTCCATTGTGATGATTATCGGGTTGAACTTAGCGCCGGTCACCATACAAAGCGTCATCGGCAGTAGCTTTGACTCTTGGATGGCATTAGTCACCGTATTGTGTATCTGTTCAGTCGCCGTATTTACCAGAGGTATGGTCAGACGCCTGTTACTGTTAATCGGATTGGTCGCTGCATATTTTATTTATTTCCTATTAACCAATGTATTGGGCATGGGCACGCCTATTGATTTTAGTCCAATTGCAAATGCCGCTTGGTTCGGTATTCCAACCCTTTATTCTCCTGTCTTTGAGACCAGTGCCATATTAGTCATTGCACCTGTCTTTATCATCTTGATCGCTGAAAACCTTGGGCATTTCAAAGCAGTAGAAGCCATGACTGGCAAAAGCATCTCGCCTTATATGGGTAGAGCGTTCTTCGCTGACGGCCTTTGTACCACGCTTTCAGCCTCGGTAGGCGGCACTGGTATGACGACTTATGCAGAAAACATCGGCGTGATGGCCGCGACCAAAATCTACTCTACAGTCGTCTTTGTCATAGCAGGTGTCTTTGCAATCTTATTGGGTTTATCCCCTAAGTTTGGAACCTTGGTAAGTACCATTCCTGTGCCTATTTTGACCGGTGCTTCAATCGTTGTCTTTGGTTTAATCACGATCGCTGGTGCGCGCATTTGGATGAATGCAAAAATTGATTTCAGTAAGAATGGCAATATGTTGGTAGCCGCCGTCCCAGTAATCTTAGGTACTGGCAACTATTCACTAAACATTGCAGGCTTTGATTTAGGCGGTATCGGTACCGCTACTTTCTTGGCCATTCTTATGAATCTCGTTTTCAATTTTAAAAACAAACAAAAAGAGATGAGCGTGACCACTGAGAGAGAAATCGCTACATCAGAGCCGCTCTTAAAACTCAATCCATAAAATTAAACCCTACTTGATATTACCTTAAGGAATCGTGTCATGAATACAGAACCACGCAGCGTACAACAATTGATTAATGGCGAATTTACCGAGTCAACTACCACAGAATGGATTGATATCACCAATCCAGCCACGCAAGAAGTTATCGCCAAGGTACCACAATCAACACCTGAGGAAATCGAGCAAGCTATCAAAACGGCATCTGAAGCCTTTCAGAGCTGGCGTGTCACACCAATCAGCAAAAGAGCGCGTGTGTTTCTAAAGTATCAACAACTGATACGTGAAAATATGGATGAGTTGGCGGCGCTACTGACTGAAGAACAAGGTAAGACACTGGCAGATGCTAGAGGTGATGTATTTAGAGGTCTTGAGGTCGTAGAGCACGCCTCAGGTATCGGTAACTTGCAACAAGGTGGCTACATCGAAAACGTCGCCAGTAGTGTTGATATGTATACCGTTCAACAGCCAATAGGTGTCTGTGCAGGTATTACTCCCTTTAATTTTCCTGCCATGATTCCTCTATGGATGTTTCCAATGGCCATCGCCACAGGCAACACATTCATCTTAAAACCCTCTGAACAAAATCCAATCGTTACCATGAGATTGGTCGAGTTGGCCCTTGAAGCAGGTATACCAAAAGGGGTGTTAAGTGTCGTTCATGGTGGTAAAAATACGGTGGATGCGCTGTGCGATCACCCTGACATAAAAGCAATATCTTTCGTTGGTTCAACAGCAGTTGGTAAGCATGTCTATGATCGTGCCGGTCAGGCTGGTAAACGCGTGCAATGTATGATGGGTGCAAAAAATCATGCCGTTATCATGCCTGACGCCAATAAAGAACAAAGTCTGAATCAGCTAGCAGGAGCGGCATTTGGTGCAGCAGGGCAGCGATGCATGGCACTGTCTGTCGTGGTATTGGTTGGAGAGTCTAAACAGTGGGTTGATGAAATTGTAGAAAAATCAGCACAGCTGGTAGTGTCTGCTGGCAAGGATGATAAAGACTTAGGTCCGCTAATATCTAAGCAAGCCAAAGCCCGTGTCGAGCGCTTAATTCAAGCGGGAATTGATGAAGGGGCAACTCTCAGACTCGATGGCCGTGGTTGTCAGGTAGCAGGTTATGAAGAGGGTAACTTTGTTGGCCCGACTATCTTAGATAATGTAACCACTGATATGAGCTGCTATACCGAAGAGATTTTTGGCCCTGTCCTATGCATTATGTATGCCGACACGCTTGAGGAAGCCATTAAGATTATCAATACCAATCCGAATGGTAACGGCACTGCCATTTTTACCCAGTCTGGCGCCCATGCACATAAGTTCCAACAAGATATCGATGTTGGACAAGTTGGTATTAATTTACCAATTCCAGTACCGCTACCGATGTTTTCGTTTACAGGATCTAGAGCCAGTAAGCTCGGTGACTTAGGTCCTTATGGTAAGCAAGCGGTACAGTTTTATACGCAGACCAAAACAGTAATCTCACGCTGGTTTGATGAAGATGCTAGTGAAGGTGTAAATACCACTATTTCTATGAAGTAGCTATACGGCCTAGCAAACGTAGGACGTTATGTAGAGCGTGTGATTAATTGATAATAGGCTCTACATAACAACATACAAAAGCAAATATAAATGCAAATGGTGGATTTTATGAATATCAATACAATACCAGAAATCATTGAAGATATTAAAGCAGGCAAGATGGTTATAATCATGGATGATGAGGATAGAGAAAATGAAGGTGACCTAATCATGGCAGCCACTTTAGCCAAACCTGATGATATTAACTTTATGATCACCCATGCCAGAGGTTTGGTTTGTTTGACCTTGACCTCCGAGCGTTGCAAAAAATTAAAACTACCTCTGATGTGCAAAGACAACCAAGCACCTTATAGTACAAATTTCACCGTTTCTATTGATGCAGCAAAAGGGGTAAGTACCGGAATATCAACGGCAGACAGAGCTCAGACTATCAGAACTGCCGTGTCTCAAGACGTTACCTTTGATGACGTCGTAACCCCAGGTCATATTTTTCCATTAGTGGCTAAAGAAGGCGGTGTTTTAGAGCGGGCTGGGCATACCGAAGCAGGTTGCGATTTAACGAAGCTGGCTGGCTTGGAGCCTGCTGCAGTTATTGTAGAGATTATCAACCAAGATGGTGAAATGGCTCGCAGAAATGATCTGATGAAATTCGCCGATACTCATAATCTAAAGGTTGGCACCATAGATGCATTAATCAAATATATCAAGTCTCAAGAGGCTGTTGAAAATAAAAGTAAAAATGAAAGCGAAGTCGAAAATTTAGAAGAAACCGTAGCGTATGAATATGATGAAAGCGATGAGCGTACCGTTGAATTGATTTAATAAATTTAATTTAACTTGATTTTATAAGCTATTAGATACTTTTACCGCAATTTGAATTTTGCTGAAATTGGATGAAACCCTATGTTAGTTAAAAAATATCCTTGTAAGAACGACACGTCAGAAACGGTCGTATTTAGTTCAGGTTTAGGCGGGCATGCTGATTTTTGGTTACCTCAAATTGAGAGTTTTACCGAGCATTACAATGTGATTTGCTATGAACAAGAAGGGGTGTCGCCTGATAGTGCTCTCTTACCTGATAACTATTCTATGCAAGATTTAGCAGAACAATTAATCGAAATTTTAAAACAAGAAGAGCTGTCTAATTGTCATTTTGTCGGTCACGCACTTGGCGGATTTATCGGTATGGAAGTCGCTTATAAAGCGCCAGAATTGTTAGATAAACTGGTCATCTTAAATGGATGGGAAAGCCTAGATCCTCACACTATTAAATGTTTTAGCATGCGAACCAGTTTGCTGCAAGACACAGGGGTAGAGGCATTTGTACGTGCCCAAGCGATATTTTTATACCCACCGATCTGGATCTCAGACAACATAGATACACTCACGCAAAAAGAAAATAAAGCCATCGCTCACTTTGCGCCAGTCGAGAACGTCTCAACGAGACTAAAAGCCTTGCAGGCTTATCAACCCCTGATAAATGCCAAGCATATCAAAAACAAAACACTAGTTTTAAGCAATCTTGATGATGTTTTGGTGCCATGGCAACGCGGTCTGGCTTTAGCCGATAATATACAAAATGCTCAATTTGAGTTGATGGTAACAGGTGGCCATGCCAGTACAATCACAGAAACCTGCTCAACCAATAGCAAAATCCTTCAATTCTTATCCAAAAATTAATATCAATTAGGACGTACTATGACTGATTCCCTATCGTTAACCTCAGAAGGTCTTGACCAACTGTTTGGCAAGGCCAGATCCTTTAACGCTTGGCAAAAAAAAGACGTACCAGATGCACTACTTGAAGAAATCTACCATTTAGTTAAAATGGCACCTACCTCGGCCAACTGTTCACCGGCGCGGTTTGTATTTCTTAAATCTGATGACGCTAAAGCGAAATTAGAGCCAGCCCTATCATCAGGTAATATCGAAAAAACAATGACAGCACCTGTCACCGTGATTGTCGCTTATGATGAAGAGTTTTATGAGCAACTTCCCAAATTATTCCCACATACGGATGCCAGATCATGGTTTAACTCTAGCCCTGAACTCATAAAAGAAACGGCGTTTAGAAACAGTTCTATGCAAGCCGCTTATCTGATTTTGGCTTGTAGAGCCTTGGGTTTAGACACAGGCCCAATGTCTGGGTTTAATAATGAATTAGTGGATAACACCTTTCTTAAAGATAGCAAATGGACTTCAAATCTACTGATTAATATAGGTTATGGTCAAGAAGATCAATTGTATAGCCGTCTTCCAAGATTGGACTTTGATGAGGCTTGCCAGATCTTATAAACACAGACGATTCATCCATGTGAAAGGGTAGCTGTTTTCGACTGGGTTATTAAGTGAACTATGATGACGCTTAATAACCATTTTTGATTACAAAGCTTTGAAACTAAAGGTTTTCCGCTACAGCTCTGTTATTGCAGGCATAAAAACAGCCCCAATCTTGAGATTGGGGCTATCTACATTTGGCAAACATAATATGATTCGAACCAACGATCTCTACTATTTTAAAGTAGGTCAACTGGATGTTATGGAGTGACAATATCTTACATGTATTGATTCTATCGAATTATAGGTATTATATGGTTGAACAACAACAATGTAAGTTGTAATGCAATTAATAAAAATACTGTACGCAGATATTCAATCAGTAAAAATATATGCGGTGAAAGTACTGTCATTGTTTATGCAAATGTACTATGAATAGTTATGGCATAGAAGAGTCTCTAGAACAGCACATCAATATTTCTTATTATCATTATTAGGCCACTTATTACCATTAGTATCAGCAGCATAATTCTAAACTGGCTAATACTAATGCCTGCTAAAAAGCGTTTGCCAATGATATTGCCAATCACGGCGCCCAGTCCTAATACAAGACCATACGCCCATATCTTGACGGTGAGTATCCCAAAAAAGGTGTAGCTGACGATTTGTACAATACCTACAAAGAAAGAATTAGCCGTTTTGGTAGCAATAAGGCTTTCTTTTTCCAGTCCAGCATTCATATAAAAGGGGTTAAGTATAGGGCCGAGGCCACCCACCAATGTGCTCATAAAAGCAATGGCAAAGCCCACAGGTACAAAACCTACTTTTGGCATATCAAATGTCTTGCTTACCTTACCAAACTTGTATTGGAAAATAGTAGAAACTAAAAATGCCCCGAACCAATAATTGAATCCAGCCTGCGTCTAAACGACTAAATACCAATGCGGCTAGCCATGCACCTACGATAGCGCTTGGGACATAATATTTGGTCAATGACCAATCAATATCATGCCAAAATAGATAAAGTCGCGATGCATTACTCAGAAAGGTAGCCACGTTGATCACAGGTGGTGCAATCGCTGTCCCTACCATCGAAGAGGTAACTGGTATCAGTAGCATAGCACCGCCACCACCAGATATAGTGGAGATAATAAAAGCGACCATGCCAGCGATCAACAAACCTACTAAATGCCAAGTTGGAATGGTTTGCAATAAATCTAAAACAAAGAGCACTATAAAATCCTATTTCATAAGTGACATCAAGTAGTGATGTTTTGCTAATTTTGGACAGCTGACAAAAAGAGTTAGGAGTGCTAAGTAACTGTTGAAAGTATCTCTAAAAAAACGGTGGCCATACATAGAGTATAACCACCGCCGGAGAGAGATTTAGAGACGAACTAGCAAGAACTTATGCAGCAGTCTTTTTAAAACGCTTACGATACATTTTACGAATGATTGGCATGAATATCATGACAACTACCAGGCCCCATAGTGACACAGTGATTGGGCTACTCCATAGAATAGACATCTCACCTTGAGAAATAGACAAGGCACGTCTGAGGTTAGACTCCATGAGCTCTCCTAGTACATAACCTAGAATAAGGGCTGATAGAGGGAACTGTAATTTACGTAAGAAATAACCAAATATCCCAAGTCCTACCATGAATACCATATCAAAGGTCGTGCTGTTGATAGAGTAAACACCAACAAAACTAATAGCAGCAATAGATGGTATCAAGATATAGTTTGGTACATTAAGTAGCTTAGAAAATACACCAACCAAAGGAATATTCATTACTAACAAGATGACGTTACAGATGAATAATGAAGCGATAAGACCCCAAACGATGTCTGGCTGTTCGGTAAATAGCTGTGGACCTGGCGTGATGTTATACAAAGTCAACGCACCCATCATGACCGCTGTCGTACCAGAACCAGGAACACCCAAGGTCAACATCGGTACAAATGAACCACATGCTGATGCATTGTTAGCCGCCTCTGGAGATGCTAAGCCACGAAGATCGCCTTCACCAAATTTGCCACTGTCTCCAGCAATTTTGCGTTCACTAGCATAGGTCATTGCACTCGCGATAGTTGCACCTGCACCAGGCAAAATACCAACGAAAAAGCCCATTATGCCACTACGCACCATGGCGCCAATGGTGAAGAGAAATTCTTTTAGGTTAAATAAGCTACGCTTACCTTGCGCGATAATTTTCCCACCAGTACTGGTTCTTTCGAGCAAAATCAAGATCTCACTAACACTGAAAAAGCCAATAACGATCGTTGTGAACTGAATACCATCAGATAAGTTGACTGAATCAAAGGTATAGCGATAGATACCTGTGACCGCATCGACACCAACAGTAGCCAGACCCAAGCCGATTAACGCTGACACTGCTGTCTTGATAGGTTGATCACCAACCAAACCACTCAAACAGCAAATCGCGAATACCATTAATACGAAATATTCAGCAGGTCCAAAAGACACTGCCCATTTAGCCAATAGAGGTGCGAACAAGACCACACCAATGGTCGCAATCGTAGAACCGATAAATGAAGCAACCGCAGAGATGGACAAGGCGATGCCAGCCTTGCCTTGAACCGCTAGCGGGTTACCATCCAATGAGGTCATAACCGCCGCGGCAGATCCCGGCACGTTAAGTAGAATGGCAGAAATACGACCGCCATATTCACAACCAAGATAAACAGCCGCTAGTAAGATAAGTGCACTCTCGGGTGGTAGACCAAGGGCAAAGGCAAAAGGCAATAGAATTGCCACACCATTAATAGGGCCAAGGCCAGGCAACATGCCTACAACTGTACCAATAAAAGCGCCAATGAGTGCAATCAGTAAGTTTTTGGGCAACATCGCTACGCCAAAACCTTGCATTAAAAAGTCAAAAGTTTCCATAATAGCTATCCCATTATTCCTGATAATATTCCAAGTGGCAGAATCACATCCAAAGCCATGTCAAATAAGACATACAGGGCGATACTGATCACAACTGAAAAGATAAGGCTTTTAATAGGATTTCCGGCAAATAATAAACCAACCGCAAAACACATCAGTGTGGTAGCAACCACAAAACCTAAAGGCTCGAAAATTAAGCTATAAATTAATAATGTGCTGACACACAGCACAAGATTTCTAAGCACGACGTTGTTATAGCCCAAATCGATGACTTTCGTAAATCGTGCTGGACGAAAGGCAATAACCAAGGTCAAAAGTGCCGTAAGGGAGAAAATCAAAATAGGATAGGGTCTAGGGCCGATAGGATCATAGGCAATAGGAGCAACGTAACCAATAGCTAAATAGACCAAAAATAAGCTAAACAGCCCCATTAATCCAGAAAACGCACGTTCCATTGTCATAGAAGTATTCCTTAAATTCCAAAATAAGAAGGTTGATAGATGTCTCATCTGTCAACCTTCGATAAATACTATAAAAATCAGTATTCAATCATTAAGGGGATATGATCTGAGTAATGCTACTTAGCTGCAGCATCAACAAGACCGTACTCAGCAGACAATTCACGTAGCTCACCTGTACGTTTATAAACGTATGCTTCTAGCTCATCACCAGTCATAGAGAATGGTAGTAGCTCTTGTTGCTCGCGTAATTCAGCGAATTTTGGATCCGCAAGCATGTTATCAAAGCTTGCTTTCCACCAGTCATAAGCGGCAGGGCTGACATCTGGACCCATGTAATAACCACGCATGACAGGCCAAGTAACGTCATAGCCTTGCTCTACAGCAGTAGGAATATCGGCCATAGTGCCGCCCAGTCTTTCATCTGCAAATACAGCCAATACACGTAATTTGCCAGCAGTGGCTTGTGGCATGATCTCAGCGATACCAGCACTTACGACAGTCACATGGTTACCCATGACCGCTGTAATAGCCTCGCCGCCACCTTCCATCGCAACATAAGTCATATCGCTAGGATTGACCCCAACCGCTTTAGCTAAAATAGCTGTCTGCATCCAGTCCTGACCGCCAACACTACCACCAGCGGCGAAACTGATTGCTTTTGGATTTGACTTAAGCTCAGCGACCAATCCTGCTAAGTCTTTGATAGGTGAGTCTGCATTGACAGCGATAGCACCATAATCAGTACCAACGGCTGCTAGCCATTTCACGTCTTTTTCGGTGAATTTACCAAATTTACCTTGCGATAAATTTAGGATAGAGCCAGTAGAGAAAGCAATGATTGCATCGTTATTAGCACGATCATTGGCAACAATTTTGTTGTAAGCAACAGCACCCACACCGCCTGGCATATAAGTGACTCGCATTGGATCTTCTAATAGGCCGGTATCTCTTAAGCCGGCTTGAGCAAGTTTACAAGTCAAGTCAAAGCCACCGCCTGGTTTTGCTGGGGCGATACATTCTGGACGTGAAGGGGCGTCATAACTGGCATCAGATGCTGCCGTATCAGATTTATTACATGCGGTAAGGGTGAGTACAGAAAGGCCAAGAGCCAAATAGGATAGTTTGTTCACACGACACTCCTTGTGTGTATTTTTAATGAATAGCTCAATAGAATTATGAGCAAAATAATAAAGTGATGACAGATGAAGTTCAGATCATCCTGACAATAACTACTAAACTTCATAAAAGTAGAGTTTTTAGCGTTTTGCAAAAGTAACAGAATATTATAGAAATAACAAGAAACATATGTATGTATACATGAATTTTATTTTAAGATACTATCACAATGACTGATATGAAGTTATTTATCGTCTTAATATCAAGAGAAAGAAAAGACAGAAGAATATTCAAAATACAAGATGTTTATGTTGATAAAAAATAATGAATACAATGATTTATAGAGATTTATAACCGTGAGAGAGATATTACAAACGTGCTAGGGTATGCTTTTTCGGATAAGGAAAAGAGATAACTCGGTAGATGAGGTCAGTGAGATGAGACTAAGCGCTATGACGGGCAATTCATTAGGCATTTAAGAAGTTTGATTGTATATGTTTGTCAAAAGACAGCTGCATCAAAACTGTCTTTTGGGAGAGATTTGCTTAAGGGTAGGGCTTGTTCCCATTCTCAACATAGGAACATATACTAGCTAAAACAGCAGCTGAATAATGAAAATGGCTAATATGCCAATACCAATATCTAAGGGTACCGCTTTGAATAGTAGCGCATTAAATAGCTTGTTTTTTTCTATAACTACTTGAGAAGCGCCCAACATTAGACTGCCTCCTGATGAGAAAGGGGAGAGTGATGAGCTTTGTGCTCCCACCACAATACAGGTAAATAACAATAGAGGGTTAAGTCCAGAGGCAACGGCTAAAGGCAGCACCATAGGAAATAGAGTAGGAGCGACTACGCCAAGTGTACTAGCAAAGATTGACATGATTGCGCTAATAACAAATACCAAAATTGGTATCATCCAGATAGGGACGTTGGTACTTAGCCATTCTGTTAGCTCGTAAATAACACCGATCTCAACGCCAAGGCCGATTAGCATGCCGACCCCACAAATCATAATAAGCGTATTCCAAGGAATTAAAGCAATTACTGTTTTTTCGTCCCCTAATTTTAATAATAAACTGATTAAGGCAAAAATAATGGCGATAAAACCAATGTCAATCCGAGCGTTTAAAAACTGAATTGCTTCTATGTTAGGCATTAGGAGATTTAAGATGGGTACAATAAGCACGATAGCCATCATGATAAAAATCAGCATAATAGATTGTTTTTGCTTATTATCGAAAGGCTCTGGTACTATCGTTTGAATCGCAATTTTGCTATTTTTGGCATTAAAAAAGCAATAAATACCTAGGACGATCACTGGCATGAGAAAGGTAACTGCGAAGACACCTAAAACATAAGTAAAGGTATTATCATTTGCAACGCCGGCCCCGCGCATCAGCTCTCGAAAGATAACCCCGCTTTGTGAGGTGATAAAGTTAGCACCAGCCAATGCACCATAGTTAACAGATAAAGTAGCAATGACAAGATTCAAATTAGTACGTTTAGACAATAACAGAATCATAGGTGCCATCGTGGCTAAGACGGTGTAATAACCAGCTCCTAAGCCAGCAACGATCGTAGCAGCAAAGAAAATAACCAAGGGTAAAAACTCGGGAAAATGACGGCATCTATAGATCAAATGATTCGATAGTTTTTCTAAAGCGCCATTCGCTAAAGGAAAGTTATAGAAGAGAGTAACGGCAAAAATAACAAAGAAAATTTTGAGAGGCCATAGCTCAACAATTTCATAAGCGCTCATTCCCATACCGAAACAGCCGATGAGGTATGAAAATGCAATAGCAAATAGACCAATATTGATCTTGGTTGTATAGCCCAAAATAATACATATTACTATTGCGGCTAGAATATAAAGAGTCATTACTGTCCCTTGAGCTTAACTACATGAATTCTATAGAGAACTGTATTGACTTCTATAGGTAAAGAGCATTACGAGAATATTGACAAACAACTTTCTAGATTACAGAATCGTATAAGCCTGAAATGTACGTATAAATAAGTGGAATAATAGCAAAAAAAGTAATATGAATTAGATAAGATTGTCCACAAAGTGCCAGACAGTCGTTAGTATTGCAATGATATATAAGGTTTTCTTAGCGCTTAAGATAGAGTACTCCGTTATATTCCAATCTCTAAAATGATAACAATGCTTAAAAACAGTAAAACAATTCATAAACCCCTTAAATTGTGGTGAAATAATGCTAAAAAACTTAGAAAAATTTAAAATACCACGGTATGAGCAAGTGCGATGGCACATTTTGACTTTACTGACAGAAAGTAAATGGGACGAAAACACACCTTTACCGACTGAGCAGGAGTTTGCAGATAAGTATCAAGTATCAGTCGGAACCGTTCGAAAAGCGGTTGAAAAGTTGGTCGACGATGGTGTGTTAACCAAGTATCAAGGCAGAGGTACCTTTCTAAAGCGTCCAGATTTTGAAAGCTCATTATTACGGTTTTTTAAATTTCGTGATAAAGATGCCTGCTATGCGACACCGACAGGCGTGGTCAAAAAGGTCATGGTAATAGAGGGTATTGAAGAGATTAATGAAAAGCTAGATATTGGTAAGAATAAAGCGCTGATTTATATAGAACGTGTACGTATCATTGAGGGCAAAGTTTCGCTGAGTGAAAAAATTTGGTTACCTAAGAGTCGTTATCAAGCCTTTGTAAATCTAGAGCCTGAAGATTTTGAGAATTTGCTATATCCGTTCTACTATACTAAGTGTGGCCAGTTTGTCTCATCTGCCGTAGAGACTTTATTTTTTGTAGCCAATCACGTAGACCCTTATTTAGATAATAATGAGCAAGAAAACCTAGTGAAGGTATGCCGTATTGCTAAGAGTCTAGAAGGTGATCCTATCGAATATAGAGAGTCATATGGAATGGCGGAGAAGTTCAGCTATGAAGTTAATATTATTTAATGAATAATAAGCCGTTAGTAGATTTCTTGTCTCAAGCTCAGGTAAGCTATCGTCTGAGTTAAAGGTATTATCATGTTTTCAAACTAAAGAACGTAGTAAAAGATACGTTCTTTAGTTTTATTGTACCAGTCAAATAAAAACTAAAAAATCTAGCTTATAAAACGCCAATATACTCTTTTTACGCTTACCTTCAGGCGGCTTAATCACAACACTCTAAGTTAATATCTATCAGATAAACAGCATCGCTTATGCGATTGTGAGTTTAATGACACTACAAACTCGAAAGCAGAACACTTGTTTCACTATTCAAAATACCATCAATTTCTCTGACTTGACGCAGCACTTCATCAAACTCTCTCAAGCTTGTCGTATGTATCTCTCCTACCAAATCCCATGCCCCATTGGTTGTATGCAGCTTAATCAATTGCGGGATACCCCGCAGTTTCCTAATCACTTGTGAAGTAGATTTTCCTGTTACTTCAATCATCATCATCGCTTTGACTGTTTCTTTATCTAGTGCCTCATGCACTCGAATCGTAAATCCTAAAATAGCACCGTTGTGAATCAGTCTATCCAATCTGTTTTGGACAGTGGCACGAGAGACTTTGAGTTTTTTAGCAAGGTTTGAGATGGTTGCTCGACCATCTTGTCGAAGTTCAGATATCAGTTCGCTATCCAAAGAGTCATAAGTGTAATATGCCATAAAAATGCTTCCTTCATTAGATTTTGACATTATGCTAAGTAGCACCTAACAATGTGTCAAAAAAATGTCCATATTTGGTAAATTATTGACATTTTAACTGACAATTATAATTGGTAGCATATTAATTGTCGGTTAAATAAATAATATTCATGGAATGGAGCAAAATTAATGTCTAAATTTATCGTATCACAGAAGCAGGGTGTGCCATTTGTTAGCGTACAGGCGATGGCTGAAATTATTAGTAATTATGGTATAGAACAGACGATAAAAGAGTTGGTAGATGCTTTAGAACAAGATTTTTCCCGTTGGGATAGTTTTGAAAAATCCAGTCGTTTTGCTTCTCATTCCAAAGACGGTGTCATAGAGTTGATGCCTGTCAGCGATGGTGAAATGTTTGCGTGTAAATATGTCAATGGTCATCCGATCAACACCAAGCGCGATTTGCAGACGGTAGCCGCTTTTGGCTTATTGTCTGATGTCGATACAGGCTATCCCATTCTGCTGACAGAAATGTGTATTTTAACCGCCTTACGCACGGCAGCGACTTCTGCATTGGTTGCCAAACATTGTGCACCCAAAAACGCCCAGACTTTAGCGCTTATCGGTAATGGTGCTCAGGGTGAGTTCCAAGCAATGGGTATGAAGGCAGTCGTGGGTATCTCAAAAGTGCGTTTGTATGATGTCGACCCAGCCGCATCTGAAAAAGTAGCGCACAATCTTGCCGATTCAGGCCTAGAGATTACTATTTGCAAAACGGCAGAAGAGGCGGTTGAAGGTGCAGATATCATCACTACCTGTACCGCAGATAAGAAAAATGCCACCATTCTCCGTGATGATATGGTCAAAAAAGGTGTCTATATCAATGCTATCGGTGGTGACTGTCCTGGCAAAACGGAGTTGGATGCCAACATCCTGTTAAGAGCCGATCATGTGATTGTAGAGTTTGAACCGCAAACCCGTATTGAAGGCGACATTCAACAGCTCTCTCAGGATTTTCCTGTGACAGAGTTTCACCGCATCGTAAATGGTGAAAAAGCAGTACGCACCAATGAAAATAACTTGGTTGTATTTGATGGTGTTGGTTTCGCTTCAGAGGACTTTACGGCTTTGGTATTTTTGCGTGATTTGATCAAAAAGCAGGATGCATATGAGCTGCTTGACTTGATTCCTCAGCAACAAGACCCTAAAAACCTCTATTCGGTAGTCAAAGCTCATAGCAAAGATCGTAGCCTAGAGACGGATGAAGCGATGGCCGCATCATAAGTAGTTTGAATATAGAAAAATAGGAGTTCAATGCCAGATGTGGACTCAAATGATGAAAAAATTGTTTTATTTAATAGAGACAAAATAATGAATGATTTAATGAAAAACGTGCGAATAGTAGAAGTTTATTCAGATGTTGCAGGGCATAAAAAAGGCGCGTCACTAGGAATCGATGCATTGCGCGCATCATCAAAAGAGATGAATGCAGACTACTATGAAAAATTGCAACTTGATAGTATAAAAAATGAATATATACATGAAGAAGAGTCGCCATTTAAGCATGCAAAATACGCCGATGTAATTGAACCTGTTATTTCTAAATTGGCGCATAAAATCAAAGACATAAGAAATGAGAATCAGTTTCCGATTGTTATCGCAGGTGATCATTCTAGCTGTGCAGGCACGATGCATGGTCTAAAAATGGCGCATCCTGATGCTGAAATTGGCGTGGTTTATATAGATGCTCATGCTGATTTTCATTCACCATATACCAGCGGATCAGGAAATATGCATGGCATGCCTTTGGCGATGGCTTGTGCCATTGATAATTTGGAATGTCAGCGTAACGAGCTTTCTGAAAAAGAAAAAGAGTATTGGGAAAAGTTGAAATTTATGGCATCGAGCGAGCCATCAATTAAGCCAGAAAATGTGGTGTTTTGTGCGGTTAGAGATTATCAAGAAGAAGAGATGGATCTAATCAGAAGACATAAAATCCCTTTATACAGCGTGGCTGAGATAACCCAAAAAGGCATCAGTTCTACCGTAGAGGAAATCTTCAAAAAACTAGAATATTGTGATCATATCTACGTGTCATTTGATGTTGATAGTGTCGATCCTTTATATGTGCCAGGAACCGGTACGCCTGCAATGAATGGTCTGTCATACGAGCAAGCGATGCAACTTAATATAGAGTTAATTAAGAACAAGAAAGTATGCTGCTGGGAAATGGCAGAGATAAATCCTTTGTACAACAACTCAAAAGATGACTCGACCAGAATATTTAAAATTTTAGAAAAAGTGACCCACACACTTTTGAGCAATTACTAGTATTGAATATTTAAAATGAGTAACAGAATCTAATCTAAAGGGGTTTGTTAAAACCTTCTTTAGGTTGGTTAAAAAGGGACTGCGAGTAAAAATAATATGGACATTATTAAAGCCAGCGCTGCAAGTCGAGATGTTAGCGGTATCAATATCAAACAGTTTTTAAAGTTCTTTATCCCATCTATTATAGGTTTGATGCTTTTTGTATTTCCAATCCCATATGTTGACGGTAAGTTTGTCACCTATGCAGAAGGATTTACCATTCCTATATCTGTATTAAAGGATTATATACAGGGTTATATCGGTGACCTTTTGCCGTTATTGGTTGTCACCTCAATCATGATTACCTTGTGTTGTACTTTATATACTAAAATCATGAAACCTGCATTTATTTTGAAGAATGCGTTTCTAAATAATTTATTAAACGTTACAACGCCTTGGCTTATCATTAGGATGCTTGGTGCGTTCTTTGTTGTCGTGACCTATTTTAAATTTGGGTTTGAGTCAATATATTCAGACAATATTGGCGGCTTAATATTATATGAGTTAATGCCAATACTTTTTATTGTATTTTTCTTGGCTGGATTACTGCTACCGTTATTGCTTGATTTTGGTTTATTAGAATTCTTCGGGGTTCTACTAAGTAAAGTGATGAGACCTTTATTTGGTTTACCAGGTAGGTCATCTGTAGATTGTTTAACGTCATGGTTGGGCGATGGCACTATCGGCGTATTATTGACTGATAAACAATTGGAAGGTGGGTTCTATACCAAAAAAGAAGCGGCAATTATTGCTACAAGTTTTTCAGCAGTGTCGATTACATTCTGTTTGGTTGTCATTTCTCAGGTTAAGCTCGAGAGCTACTTCATCAATATGATTGGGGTCGTTGCTTTATGCGGAATTGTTTGTGCGCTAATAGTTCCAAGGTTATTGCCTTTATCTAGAATTGAAGATACTTATACTATCGAAAACAGTGATAGAGATCATGAAACCATTCCCGAAGGAAAAACGTTATTCACCCACAGTTTGCATAAAGCTGTCCAAAAAGCAGATAAGAGTCCAAGTTTTCTTACTTTCTTAAGAGATGGTCTAAAAAATATTTTGGATATGTGGATTGGGATACTGCCTGTCGTTATGGCGATCGGCACGATGGGTTTAATCGTTGCAGAAGAAACACCTGTATTTGATTATTTAGGTATGCCTTTTATTCCATTCTTAGAGTTATTGAACATACCTTTTGCTGCAGAAATGTCAAAAACGATCATGGTAGGTTTCGCAGATATGTTCTTGCCGGCTATTATCGGTTCTTCAATCGAGTCAGAATTAACGCGATTTGTTATCGCTTGCTTGTCAGTGTCTCAACTGATCTATATGTCAGAAGTTGGCGGATTGATTTTAGGGACAAAAATTCCGGTGAGCTTTTTTCAGTTATTAGTCATTTTTCTACTAAGAACAATCATCTCATTACCAATCATTGCGGTGTGTGCTCATATGATTTTCTAAATAGAACTTTCTAAAAGCTGGCTACACCACGTTTGAACAGAGAGTCAGCAGCAAAAAACCACCTTGATAGGTGGTTTTTTGCTATCAGTATTAAGCTATAGTTTAATTCAAATAATTTCGATATAAGGAAATCGAGTTCAAGCGATACATAATTTCTTGCAACCATACAAAAATAGATATACGATTCATATACGTTTCGTATATTAAGATATTTTTATGGGTATTGTTAAAATTGATGATGAACTGCATGAAGATATTCGTAAAGCAAGTGCCGTCATGGTGCGCTCCATTAACGCACAAGCTGAATATTGGATGAAGATAGGCATGCTTGCTGAAGCCAACCCTAATATGTCTTACAACCAAATTATCAATGAGCAAATGAGACAAGCTGATGTCAATGTAAGGAACCTTATAGATGGATAAAGTCATACTTAAAAGCGCAGCAGAATTGGAAATCATGCGCGAATCTGGGCGACTTCTCGCCTCTGTCTTCGATTATCTTGATGAGCAAATTACAGTTGGTACTTCTACGATGGACATCAATAACCTTGCTGAGCACTATATTGTCAATCAGTTAAGTGCACGTCCAGCCAGTAAGGGTCAGTATGGTTATCAGTATGCATTAAATACCTCGGTGAATAACGTGGTCTGTCATGGCATTCCTTCAGATCAGCAAATACTCAAATCGGGTGATATTGTGAATGTGGATATTACCCTAGAACAAGGGGGTTTTATCGCTGATTCTAGCAAAATGTATCTGATAGGTGAGGTGTTGCCCCTTGCAAAACGCTTGGTTGATCAGACCTATGAAGCCATGTGGGAAGGAATACGAGTGGTGAAACCTGGAGCAACGCTAGGTGATGTTGGTTATGCCATCCAAAGTTACGCTGAGAAGCAGGGCTATTCTGTAGTGCGAGAGTATTGCGGTCATGGTATTGGACGCGAAATGCATGAGGGACCGCAAGTTCTACATTACGGGCATCAAGGAAAAGGTCTAGTCCTACAAGAAGGTATGACATTCACTATTGAACCGATGGTCAATCAAGGTAAAGCCAAAGTTAAAGTCAAAAAAGATGGCTGGACCGTAATTACTAACGATAAAAAATTATCTGCTCAGTGGGAGCATACAATTGCGGTTACTTCTGACGGCTATGAAGTGCTTACTCTGCGAAACGATGAAATACTTTAAGCGATTTGATATTTGAACGACGATTCGGTAAGGCGCTTTTATAATTCAGAAGCGCCTTTTTTTAGGATGTCATGTGACTTTTATTTAGCCAGTTATGGCTGAGAAGAAAGTGACTGACGTCAAGGGCAAAACCTCTGCTGCGACACCAATCAGTAGCAGGCAACTATTTAGCACATATAAAGATACTTATAGAGCTGCTTTGGTCGCGCCAGCCGCCCGTTCGATCAATAAATCCACGGGAGCATCAGGACTTAATGTACCAAAGGCCAGTCCATGCTCATTTCCGATTCTAGAACGACAGAATGCCTGAGCGATCTCCGTATGTTCAGTCTGCAGTAGTATCGAAGCCTGTAGCATCAATGCTAGGCGCTCAATCACATAGCGACTACGGAACTCCAAGGTTTGCGTATCCTCAAATCGCTCTATCAGCAGGTTTAACTCTGCATCATAATCAGCATTTTTCCCTGCTGCCTGCTGCAGTTCCTTAAATAAAGCTCGCTGAGTTTCTGGCTCTTTTTTTAAGGCACGCAGCACATCTAGACACTGCACATTGCCGCTGCCTTCCCAGATTGAGTTTAGCGGCGCTTGCCTGTACAAACGCGGCATAATAGTCTCTTCGACATAGCCATTACCGCCCAAACATTCTTGTGCCTCATTGATAAAAATGGGAGCGCGTTTGCATATCCAATATTTCCCAATCGCAGTAGCAATACGAGCAAGCGCAGCTTCATGAGGGTCTGTTTCTATCCTATCAACTGCGCGCGCAATACGCATTGTTAGGGCCACAGCCGCTTCTGACTCTAAGGCTAAGTCTGCCAACACATTACGCATAATAGGTTGGTTGACTAATAACTTACCAAAGGCTTCACGCTGACTAGTGTGATGAATCGCTTGGACGATCGCTTGGCGCATTTGAGCTGAGGAGCCAATCATACAGTCAAGTCGGGTTAGCGCGACCATCTCGATAATGGTAGGAATACCGCGACCTTCAGTGCCTACTAGCTCACCGAATGCGCCTTGAAACTCCACCTCTGAGGAAGCGTTTGCCCAATCTCCTAATTTGTCTTTTAAGCGTTGAATTTGTACGGCATTGCGTGTCCCATCAGTCCGGAAACGTGGTACTAAAAAGCAACTAGGTCCACTGTCAGATTGGGCCAAGACGAGATGAGCATCACACATTGGCGCTGAGAAAAACCATTTATGCCCAATAATTTCATAAGAGCCGTTTTCTTGTCTTGTGGCTCGAGTCGTATTGCGACGTAAGTCTGATCCACCTTGTTTTTCTGTCATGCCCATGCCCATCGTACAGCCTAGTTTTTCTTCCATGGGCAAGCTGCGCGGATCATAGTGTTCGGATAATAGCTTGGGCAGCCATTTTTTGGCCAGCGCTGGCGAATGGCGTAGGGCAGGGATAGCGGCATAGCTCATAGACATGGGACAACCAAACCCAGCCTCAGGCTGTGAGCCGAGATACATGACTGCCGCCCGAGCCACGTGAGCACTATCACGCTCTTCATTGCGCCAAGCAAAATTGCTCATGCCATATTTCATCCCTGCGCGCATCAAATCATGGTAAGCCGGATGAAACTCTACTTCATCTATACGCCGACCATAGCTGTCAAAGTTGCGCAATTTAGGCTTGTTTTCATTGGCTAAGAATCCGCTAGTGATAAGCTCTCCACCAGTCAGTGCACCAAACTCTTTCAAGTGACTTGCTGCCCAAGCAGCACCCTCTCGTGCGACCGCTTCTTTGAGCGCCGTATCTGTTTCCCATGCATTATAATTGGCTAAGGCAAAAGGTTGATTCTGCACCTCATGGGTCTTAAATTGATTTACAATTGACATAATGGTTATCTTCCCTGATTTTGAATATCAGTTGCTAAGTTTCAGTAGTTCAATAGTTCTCATGATTAGTATTACATATAAAAAATAATTACGTCAATAGGTGTAATATGAACAAACCAACGCCTCGTTTATTGCTTTTACGCTTACTTATGGCGGCAGAAGCAAATACACTTAGTGCTTCCGAAGCGGTGCTGGCAGGCTCTATCTTTGGTATGACAGAAAATAGTATACGTGTGACGTTGGCTCGTTTGATCCAAGCGGATCTTGCTGAGTCGATTGGTCCTGCCACCTACAAACTCGGACCGAAAGCTCAAAAATTGGGCGCCGATGTGGCTTTATGGCAAACAGCGGATAAAAGAACGATAAAATCCGATGGCTCATGGATAGCGGTAGCGACCGGTGGGTTACCTCGCAGTGACCGTAAAGCGCTACGTGCTCGTGATCGCGCTTTGTCATTATTGGGGTTTCGTGAACTTGATAAGGGGCTTTACCTGCGTCCCAATAATTTATTAGGCGGTGTTGATGTCGTTCGTAAGCGTCTATTGGACTTAGGACTAGAAGAGGAAGCCGCGGTTTTTAAAGCCAATGAATTTGATGAGGTTAGGCAGAAAAAAGCAAAAGCACTCTGGTCGGACATGCATCTTGAAAAGCATTATAAAGAGAAGTCACAGCAGCTCACCGATTGGTTAAATGGCTTGAACGACTTGCCGTCCCACGTGGCGCTTCGAGAAATATTCATGCTTGGAGATGCAGGTATCCGCAGTGTTGTTTTTGACCCTCTGCTTCCTGCTCCCTTAGTAGATGAGGAAGCACGGCAGAAGTATTTCGAGACGGTGCGACGTATTAATGAGGAGGGTAGGCGTTTATGGTTTGCCTTTTTCGAAGAGGCTAAATCGTTAGAATCCGTTTAACCAAGTCATTAGAATGCGCTTAAACAGAATAAAGTGAAATTGCGGTACAGTAATTATCAGATAGCAGAGGTGCTATCTATAGCGATGAATAAGTATTAATTATTTGCATCTATTCGGATAGTATTTAATGTGAGCCATATGGCGAATTTTCATGACAAGAATGATCAGCAAGTGCATTTAATATGCCACATGACTTCGCTGGTGCGCTACTGACGCATTTCTGTCGCAAAACACTTAAGTGTTTTTTTAACTGTTTTAGCTCTTCTATACGTGTTTCTACAGCGCGGATATGTTCATCCAACAAGGTATCGACATCAGCGCAATCTCTGCTAGGCTCTTCCCAGTACTTAAGTAAGGTCCGTACTTCATCCAACGTCATATCTAGTGTACGACAGTGCAGAACGAACTGTAGACGCTCGATGTGACTTTCGCGATATAAGCGATAATTCCCCTCACTACGGGAAGGTTCTGGTAATAGCTTTTCTTTTTCATAATAGCGAATGGTTTCTACTGTAGCGCCTGTACGCTTAGCAAGCTCTCCGATTTTTATTAGCATCGTTATCTCACAGTTCTCATAAAGTTAAATCAAAGTCATTTCAAAACTGAAAACATTAAAGTAACTATAAGGTTTAGCCCTAAGGAAATCAAGTTTATACAATTGCATATAAACGGCCTTGACTCTGAAGCCACTAGAGGGTTCACAATAGCGTTATCAAATGAATTCTTATAATGAGGCAGTTTATTATGCAATATCGTATTGAAGGTATGGACTGTGCCAGTTGCGTCAGAAAGATTGAAGCTGCATTAGAACGTATGCCTGGTGTTTCTGACATACAGCTTAATTTTGCGACTGAAAAGTTAGAGCTATCGCTTGCCCCTGATTCAGATACTCAGTGCAGCGATATTGAAAAGACCATCAAGCGTCTGGGTTTTGGCATATCTGCCACTACTGATCAAGCAAACACAGCAGACAGCATTAGTGATAATCTATTAGATACGCAGCAACAGCGTTGGTGGCAAACCAGAAAAGGTAAGCAAGTGGTTGGTCTCGGCGTCTTGATGAGCGTCGCCTACGTGTTAGCACTAATTTTTCTTGATTATGGCATGTGGGCATTCGCTATTGCCGTTATTGTGGGTGTTTTTCCCTTTGCCCGAAAATCTATGACCTTGGCGATGACAGGCACCCCGTTTTCAATTGAAATGCTGATGTCTATCGCAGCAATTGGTGCACTTATCATTGGTGAAGCTGAAGAAGCTGCGGCCGTTGTCTTTTTGTTCTCCGTCGGTGAATTGTTAGAAGGTGTGGCGGCTGATCGTGCCCGCGCTGGCATCAGAGCATTGGCATCATTGGTTCCAAAGACTGCGATTTTGCTTGATGCACAAGGCGGACAGCGTAACGTTCCTGCAGTCTCATTGCAGGTCAATGATTTGGTACTGGTACGGCCTGGAGATAAGGTGTCTGCTGATGGTGTCATTGTTCAAGGTAACTCTAGTCTTGATGATTCGCCCGTTACTGGCGAATCCATACCCGTTGCCAAAGCAATAGGCGATTCAGTATTCGCAGGATCCATCAATATGGAAGGAGCGCTGCAAGTCCACGTAGAAAAGACCGCGGCCGACAACACCATTGCGCGCATTATTACTCTAGTAGAGCAAGCGCAAGCCTCTAAAGCCCCTACTGCCCGTTTCATTGAAAAATTCAGTCGTTACTACACTCCAGCGGTGATGGCTATCGCTGCACTGGTTATTATTGTTCCGCCGCTAGCGATGGGAGGAGAATGGTCGACTTGGTTATATCGTGGTTTTGCACTATTGCTAATCGCCTGTCCTTGCGCACTCATCCTATCTACTCCGGCCGCCATTGCATCAGGGTTGGCTGTTGGTACACGCCGCGGCTTACTCATCAAAGGTGGCAGTGCTTTAGAAACCATGGGTCGCGTGAATGTCGTGGCTTTTGATAAGACAGGTACGTTAACTGAAGGTAAGCCACAGGTGACCGATGTGATAGCCTTTACACAGAAGCAATCAGTACAAGAGCATATAGGGCCTGAAGGTCAGAATGAGATGCTAGCGCTGTTTGCCAGTGTTGAGTCTGCTTCTAGTCATCCACTGGCAAAAGCGATTATTGATCATGCCAAAGCCGCTAATATCTCTATACCGATAGCTTCAAATGCCTATGCTACTGCGGGAAAAGCAGTACATGCAACGGTAGCCGGGCGCCCTTTAGCCATTGGATCACCTGTCTATGCAACTAAAAAAAGCTTGATGTCAATGGCTCAACAGGCAGACATTGAAGTATTGCAAAAGGAAGGCAAGATTGTCTCAGTTTTGTATGATGAGCAAAGTGATGAAGTGCTTGGATTGATAGCATTACGAGATGAGTTGCGAGAGGATGCTCAGGCAGGAGTGGCTCAGCTCAAAGCGATGGGTGTGCGTTCGGTGATGCTTACAGGTGACAACCGTCTGACCGCTCAGGCGCTTGCTAGTCATTTAGAGATGGAATGGGAAGCTGAACTCTTACCTGAAGACAAACTACGTTTGCTCAATGAGATGAAGGATAAGAGCAAGATAGCGATGATTGGTGATGGTATTAACGATGCGCCAGCATTAGCAACAGCAGACGTAGGTATTGCTATGGGTGGCGGTACGGATGTTGCTATTGAAACAGCCGATATAGCATTATTAAAAAGTCGTGTTACAGATGTTGCTCATCTCATTGCCTTATCGCGTGCAACCATGGCCAACATACATCAAAATGTAATTTTTGCTCTAGGACTAAAGGCCGTGTTTCTAATCACTACTTTACTAGGTATTACCGGACTATGGATTGCTGTGATAGCGGACACTGGTGCAACGGTACTAGTGACTCTCAATGCTTTACGCTTGCTAAGGTTCAAAGGAGCTCAACCACTAACAATTTTGTCCAAAGCAAAGTAAGTATGAAGTTCTTGTTAAAATGGCGGTTTGATTCTCTATTCTAATGACTAAGAATGGCATCGTTAAGATTTTGGTTTAAAAGGTTTTGAGAATTGTAGAATTAAAAAACCAACTATTGATAATATAATGGCAATCTCATAGCGACCATAAGCCACTGATATCCCAATGGCGGCTGTATTCCACAATCCAGCCGCAGTAGCAGTGCCCTTTGCGCCACTTTCATTTTTAAAGATAGCACCACCGCCAATAAAACCCATTCCAGTGATTATGCCATACATAATTCTAGCCTCAGCATCGGCGTCTTGATAAATGTCCATGCCCACTAGCATAAAAGCACACGAAGCAATTGTTACTAAAGGAAAAGTCCTCAAACCTGCACCATTATCTTCAAGTTCACGGTTCAGCGCGATTGGTAGTGACAATATGAAAGCAATACCTAATTGAAAGGCATGATACACCAGAACATTTAGACTAATATCGAAGTTAAACATAGTAATAACTCAGAATATATTTATGGCATGGTTTACTTTAAAAAATATGAGTATAAATAAAGAATAACAGAAATTAGTAAGTCGTAGTGTCTAAGATCTAATTGATAAAATTTGTGAGGCACTAGGTATTGAAGTAGGTGATTTATTTACTTATGTACCTAACGAGTCGCTGGATAAAGAGAAGTAAATAAATATTGAGAGTGTTTTAGATAATTTAGGGTAGAGGCCGAAAGTGCTACCCTGAAAGAAAGGCGAAATAAAGAGCGGGCACAGCTTGGGCACACACGTTTTTTGATGATGTTTGCGGAAAGTGAGAAAAGAGGAAATTTGCATCGACGTATAGTTTTCTTTTCCCCTACAGCCCATATTTCACGGACAAAAAAAAGCCCCAATCTTAAGATTGGGGCTTTTCGAATCTGGTAGGCGTAATCGGATTCGAACCAACGACCTCTACCATGTCAAGGTAGCGCTCTAACCAACTGAGCTATACGCCTATTTAGGTTGAGCATTTTAGCAAGTTTCCCAGACTTTGCAAGTCTTTTTTAGCTTAAACCTCTTTTATTATCATAATATCTGCTATTCAGGCTTATATTAGTTATTTAGATATATTTTTGTGTATATTTACTAAACATTAAATTTAAACGGTTTAGTTTTTATTGTTAATAAACTGGGTGACGCTAATGATTAAACCCTTATAACTGGTATGATATCTCCCTAAACAACGTAATCGTCATGATAATAATGGCTTAAAGTCAGTCATGCTGACTAAGCGTTAAACAAATATTAAAAACAGTTGGAGAATAACATGGGTCTCTTGGTAGACGGGCAGTGGCAAGACAAGTGGTATGAGACAAAGGAGAGTGGCGGCCGCTTTCAGCGTGAAGATGCTGGTTTTAGAAACTGGGTAACGGTAGATGGTAGCGCAGGGCCTACAGGTATTGAGGGCTTTAAAGCCGAACCTGACCGCTATCATTTATACGTGTCGCTAGCCTGTCCTTGGGCACACCGTACCCTTATCTACCGCAAGCTTAAAGGCTTAGAAGATATCATTCCGATATCTGTAGTACATCCATATATGGGTGAGTATGGTTGGACGTTTGCAGAAGGTGCAGGCGTCGTTGCTGATTCAGTTATCAATGCAGACTATGCTTATGAGCTGTATACCAAGGCCAAGCCAGACTATACAGGCCGTGTCACCGTACCTATCTTGTGGGATAAAAAAACAAATACAATCGTGAGTAATGAATCATCTGAAATTATTCGTATGTTTAACTCTGCCTTTGATGAGGTTGGGGCACTAGCAGGTAATTTTGTGCCAGCAGAGTTATTACGAGAAATTGATGACATCAATACCTTTGTCTATTCTACTATCAACAATGGCGTGTATAAGACAGGATTCTCTACCACACAAGAGGCTTACGAAGAGGCCGTGATTGAGCTGTTTGCGGCATTAGATACACTTGAGACGCGCTTAGCACATCAGCGTTACTTGGTAGGTAGCACGATAACTGAGGCTGATTGGCGACTGTTTACGACGTTGGTTCGTTTCGATGCTGTTTATGTTGGACACTTTAAATGCAATCTGCGTCGTATCGTTGACTATCCAAATCTTTGGGGCTATCTGCGTGATTTATATCAGGTACCTGGCATTAAAGATACGGTAAATATGGATCATATCAAGCAGCATTATTACACCAGTCATGCCAATATCAACCCCACGCGTATTGTCCCTACTGGCCCAGTGCTTGATTTTAATGAAACACATGACCGTGCACGTCTATAGTTTTATTTATCAGAAGATATTCAAAAAAAGCCCCAGCGACTAATAGGTAGCTGGGGTTTTTACATTATAAAAGTTAGTGTAATTACTATTAGGCATTGTTTAGCTGGCGGGCCGCTTCTAGAGCGAAGTAGGTCAAGATGCCATCAGCACCAGCACGGCGGAAGCCAATCAGCGACTCTAAAATTACTGCATCACTTAACCAGCCGTTTTGAATGGCTGCCATATGCATGGCATATTCGCCTGAGACTTGATACGCAAAGGTGGGTACGCCAAAGGTATCTTTGACTTCACGAATCAAATCAAGATAAGGCTGACCTGGTTTGATCATGACCATATCTGCGCCTTCGTTGATATCCATAGCCACTTCATGTAGCGCCTCAGCACGATTGCCAAAGTCCATCTGATACTGTTTCTTATGGCCACCTTTTAGGTTGCCAGCACTGCCAACGGCATCACGGAATGGACCGTAGTAGGCAGACGCATATTTGGCTGAGTAAGCCATAATAGCCGTATTCACAAAACCTTCTGCTTCAAACGCGTCACGCATGGCCTTGATACGGCCGTCCATCATGTCACTAGGAGAGATGATATCTGCACCGGCGCGCGCATGTACCAACGCTTGCTTGACCAATACTTCGATGGTTGCATCATTGATGACGTAACCACTGTCATCAAGTAGACCGTCTTGACCATGTGAGGTATAAGGGTCTAGCGCTACGTCAGTCATGACGACCATTTCTGGCACAGCATCTTTGACCGCTTTTATCGTACGTGCAGTTAGGGCGTTTTCGTCATAAGCGGCGCTACCGTCTGGTGTTTTCAAGGCGTTATCGATCACAGGGAAAAGGTCGATGGTTGTGACACCCTCTGCTAACAATTCTTTGGCATAGTTGATTAGCAAATCAATCGATAAGCGTTCAACGCCCGGCATACTAGCGATGGTTTCGCGTTGGTTTTCGCCTTCTAAGACAAAGACAGGGGCAATAAAGTGCTTAGGATGCAGCTCTACTTCACGAATCATCGAACGTACGTTGTCGTTGTAGCGTAGACGACGTAAGCGAGTGGCAGGGTATTGACGGTTAAAGGTATAGCTCATAATAATTCCTTATGATTGTTTTAATAGTTATCATGTTACATGGTTAAAATAATATCGCTATAAGCGGTATTTTATAGAATCAGCTTATCAAAATCTTTGCTTTATAAGTGGCTATAAATAAAGAGAGCTTACATAAAGTGAGCCTACTATAACCAAAAGACGTTAATGAAAGCAAAAAGCCCCACCACGTTAAGTCGGTAGGGCTGATAGTACGTATCGACTGTAAATGTGATGATAGAGCTGCGTCATCAGATTAAGGCTGGGTCATTTAAGGCTCAACAATCTGGGTCACAGGAACTTGTTCAACACTATTGTTATTGAAGCGAATCTCTTCAGTGACCACGCCGACAGCGGCATCCTTCTTACCATCGTCATTCACATCGACGATAGCAGTCGGTTCAAAAGTAGTCGTTTCTACCGCTTGCGACTGCTTGATGGCGACAGCTTCTTGCGGCGTAGTCACACGCGCTGAACCAGCTGCTTTGATGGCATTTGTCGCTTTGGTTTTTGCACTAGTAGCAGTTCCAGTGACAATCTGCGCCAAGTTGGTGTGCTGCGGTACAGGAATGACAGACGGTACATCAAGATTCGCTCCGCCACCAAGCGCTTGGTACAGCTCAATCTGGCTAACGATTTTCTGTAGCTCTAAATCTAGGATACCTTGCTGAGTAGAGAACAGTGAACGCTGCGCGTCAAGTACGTCCAGATAGTTCGAGATACCTGCCTTAAAGCGCGCATCTGCTATCTGATAGGTCTGCTCAAAATTATCTTGCAGACGATACTGCGCCTCTAACTGCTCACCAAGTGTTGCACGAGTGGCAAGTACATCTGACACTTCGCGGAATGCCGTTTGGATAGAGCTCTCATAGCTAGCAAGCGTTTGCTCACGTTCGATTTGAGCCACATCATAGTTGGCATCTAGACGGCCTGCATCAAAGATAGGGACGCTAATGCTAGGTCCAAATGACCAGCCAACGGCACCATTTTTGAACAAGTCATTTAAGCTGCCGCTACTGACGCCCACACTACTGGTCAAGCTAATAGATGGGAAGTAAGAGGCACGGGCCACCTCGATATTCGCACCAGCCGCTTTTAGGTTATATTCTGCTTGTAGCACGTCAGGACGATAACGTAGTAATTCACTTGGTAGACCGGCATTGAATATCTGCTGGCTAGTGATATTACTGACGGCAGGTGTTGGGATCAGCTCGTTTGGAATCGCGCCACCAACCAAGTACTGCAATGCATTGCGTGATTGGAGAACGCTGGTCTGTGCACGTAATACGGCAAGCTTGGCATTCTCTAATGAGGCAGAAGACTGTAGTGAAGGTAGCTTAGGATCGATACCTGCTTCAAAACGTTTATCCGCGATAAATAGCGAACGCTCACGACTCTCGACTGTAGCTTCAGCCAGTTTTAACTGCGCTAAGCTATAGCTTAGGTTGGCGTAGCTTTGGGCAATATTACTAATCAAGCTGATTTGGGTCGCATCTTTAGCTGCTGTAGTCGCCAAGAAATTCTGCAATGCTTGATCTTTTAAGCTTGAGATTTTACCCCAAAAGTCGAGCTCGTAATTGGCAAGGCCCAAGTTGACACTGTAGCTACTACTAGCGTTTCGATCAGTACGATTCTGTGCTGAGCGAGTATAACCAGCACTGCCGTTGATAGCTGGCAAGTCATTAATATCAGTAATCTGATACTGGGCACGTGCTCTTTCAATCGCTAGGCGCGCACTCTCAAAGTCTTTGTTGTTTTCAAGACCGAGAGCAATCAGACCTTTTAGACGCTCATCGCTATAAAAATTCTGCCAGCGTTGACTGGCAATGCTTGCTTGGTCAGCACTACTGACAGTCTCTTTATCAAATGCACCGTAAGATTGCTGCATAGGGATATTCGGCTCTGCTAGCACAGGACGCATATCCGCTTTTGGAATGGTGTTACAAGCGGCCATGCTGATTGCTAATGCAGTCAGTCCTAACAGGCGGCCACTGTTTTTGCGCAAACGAGATAGTGCTGGCTGTGCATCGATAGCTGTGATAGCTACCGATGACGAGTTGATGATAGATGTTTTTTGAGCACTCATTGTGTATTGTCTCCAAGACTTGCAGGCTGATAACTCTCAGAAGGTGTTGAGTTATGCGAGTTAGGCGTACCATTGCCACCATCTTTATCATTGGGTGTGTTGTTCTCATATTTATGCGGGAACGCACTACGCACCCAGATATAGAACATTGGGATAAAGAAGATACCTAAGAGGGTTGCTGTGATTACCCCACCAACAACACTAGTACCAATAGCGTTTTGACTGCCTGAACCTGGCCCATTCGCCAAGAATAATGGCACAACACCCAGACCAAAGGCAAGTGAGGTCATGATAATCGGACGCAAACGTTGGCGTGCTGCGGTCATGACGGCCTCTCTGAGGCTGTAACCTTCCTCTTGGTGTTCTTTCGCAAACTCGATAATCAAAATGGCGTTTTTGGCGGACAGACCAACGACAGTCAGTAGACCAACTTGCAAGTAGATATCATTGGCAAAACCACGTAGCCAGGTAAATATCACTGCACCCAATACCCCAAGTGGAATAACTAGTAGCACAGAGAAGGGAATCGACCAGCTTTCGTACAAAGCCGCCAAGCATAAGAAGACAACTAGAATTGAAAGCGCATAAAGCATCGGCGCTTGGGCACCTGACTTCTGCTCTTCCAATGACATGCCTGTCCACTCATAACTGATACCTTCAGGTAACTTGTCTATCATCGCTTCCATCGAGCTCATCGCTTCACCAGTACTTAGACCTGGTGCGGCGCTACCTTGGATGTTCATGGACGGTAGGCTGTTGTAACGAGTAAGACGCGGTGAGCCTGACTGCCACTCACTACTAGAGAAGGCATCGAACGAAATCATATCGTTCATGTCATTTCTTACATACCATTTGCCAATATCATCAGGGTTGGTACGGCTGCTGGCTTCACCTTGTACATAGACACGTTTGATACGGCCACGATCGATGAAGTCGTTAACGTAGCTTGAGCCCCACGCTGTCGAGATGACACTGTTGATATTGCTTAGTGACAGGCCATAAGCCGCCGCTTGTTCTTGATTGATATTTACTTTAAGTTGTGGCGAGTCTTCTTGACCGTTAGGACGTACGCCAGCCACTTGATCATTTTGTGCGGCCATACCTAAGAGCATATTTCGGGCTTCAAGTAGCCCATCATGTCCGAGGTTACCACTGTCCTGAATCATTAAGTCAAAACCACTGGCGTTACCAAGCTCGGTAATCGCTGGTGGGACGATGGCAAATACTTGTGCTTCGTTTAGCTGAGTAAAGAAATACCCCATCGCTCGACCAGCGACAGCTTGAGCGGTATTTTCATCGCCCGAGCGTTTCTCCCAGTCTGATAAGCGCACAAACGCCAGACCCATATTCTGACCCTGACCCGCAAAACTAAAGCCTGCAATGGTAAAGACCGAAGCGATATTATCGGTTTCTTGAGTATCGTAATAGTTTCTGACTTTATCCAATACGTCTTGTGTCTCATCTAACGTAGAGCCAGCCGGAAGCTGAACCAAGGTAAACATAATACCTTGATCTTCTTCTGGTAAAAACGAGCCTGGAATACGTAAGAATACGACTGCCATGATACCGATGATGGCTGCGTAGCCAATCATGTATAACCATTTAAAACGAATACTTTTGCCTACAAAGTTTTCGTAAGAACGGCTAAGTTTGAAGAAGCCGCGGTTGAACCAACCAAAGAAGCCTTTTTGCTTTTCGGTACTGCCTTTTTCATGACTTTTGCCACGTTTTAGCAAGGTCACACATAGGGCAGGGGTGAATACAAGCGCGACCATGGCAGAGAGCACCATGCTGGTAATCAGCGTGATAGAGAACTGACGATAAATCACACCTGTTGAGCCACCAAAGAAGGCCATTGGTACGAATACTGCGGACAAGATAAGCGCAATACCAATAACGATTTTACTGATTTCACCCATCGACTGGATAGTTGCGTCTTTGATAGAGATGTGAGGATCTTCTTCTAGTATTCGCTCAACGTTCTCTACGACGACGATCGCATCATCGACCAGTAGACCAATGGACAATACCATGGCAAACATGGTCAACACGTTGATACTAAAGCCAGCAACGTATAGTACTGCAAAGGTACCCAATAGAACCACAGGTACTGCAAGCGTTGGAATAATGGTTGCGCGCCAGTTCTGCAAGAAAATGAACATGACGATAAATACTAAGACAATAGCCTCAATAAGTGTATGTACTACTTGCTCGATAGAAAGCTTCACGAATGGCGTTGTATCATAGGGAACAACTGATGCTAGACCTGTTGGGAAGTTTTGCTCCAGCTCTGCCATACGCGTAGCAACAGCTTCGCGAGTTTCAAGCGCGTTAGCACCGCCCGCAAGCGAAATACCTAGACCAGCAGCTTCTTGTCCATTATATAAAGACAAAATACTATAGTTTTCACTACCGATTTCAACATCTGCTACATCACCCAAACGTACTTGCGCACCAGAAGTATCCGTTTTTAGCAGAATGTTTTTAAATTCTTCAGGCGTTTGTAGGTAGCTTTGAACAGTAACAGTGGCATTGATAACTTGTTTGTCTGTGTCGGCAGGTGCTTGACCCAATTGTCCCGCAGATACCTGAGCGTTCTGTGCTCGTATCGCATTAACGACATCTGAAGGTATCATGTTGTAGCTACGTAGGCGTGATGGGTCTAACCAAACACGCATCGCATAAGTAGAACCAAAGACCTGAACGTCACCCACACCTTCGACACGACTGATCGAATCGAGGACGTTAGAGTTAATATAATCGGCAATATCCGACCGATCCATATTGCCGTCTTCAGAGATAAACGCCTGTACCATCATAAAACTGCTAGATGATTTGTTGACGTTGACACCTTGACGCTGCACTGATTCAGGTAGCGAGCTCATCGCGGCTTGTAGTTTGTTCTGTACTTGTACTTGCGCAGTATCAGAGTCGGTACCGTTTTCAAAGGTTAGCGTCACTGACGCACTACCATTCGACGAGCTCGACGATGACATATACATCAGGCCATCTAGGCCTTTCATACGCTGCTCAATGATCTGTACTACTGAGTTTTCTACGGTTTGCGCATTAGCACCAGGATAGCTTGCACTGACTGAAATCGTTGGTGGTGCGATACGTGGATATTGTTCAATCGGTAGATTAAGAACGGATATCACCCCGATGAGCATGACCAAAACAGCCAGCACCCATGCAAAAATAGGGCGATTAATAAAAAAACGTGACATAGTATATCCCTAAGTCTTCCTGTCTTGAATGGAATTAGTTGGCAGCGGCTTCTGTTGGTTTTTTGGTAGAAGTCTCATCGCCAGCTGGCTTTTTATCCATCGTTTTTGCGGCTTGCTGCGGCGTTTTGGTATTAGGCGCACTTTGTGCAGCTGGTGCTGGATTTGCACTTTCTAATGGTTTAGCGACCACCTCTTGGTCAGGCTTGACCTTAGCACCGCCAATCACAACCACTTTGTCACCTGCTTTCAAGCCTTCAGTGACGACCCATTGTCCATCGTAAGTACCATTAATGGTGACCGGACGTACTTGGATTTTATTATTTTCGTCAACGATATAGACTTGTGTCTCACTCTTAGGCGTACGAGTGACCGCACTTTGCGGGACAAGGGCTGCGTTGGTAATAACGCTCTGCGTCAAACGTGCCGTGACATACATACCTGGTAGCAGAATGTTATTGCTGTTTGGGAAAATAGCACGCAAAGTGACAGCGCCTGTTGACTCATCAACTTTGGCTTCAGACAGTGCAAGCTTACCGCGTACTGGGTAAACAGAACCATCTTCTAGCACCAATTCAACTGAGTTCATACCCGGCTGAGCAGTACCATCTGCGATCTGCTGACGAAGCTTAAGCAATTCAGAAGAAGACTGGCTGATATCAACGTAGATAGGGTCTAAGCGTGAAATAGTCACCAATGGATCTGCTTGACCAGCACTGACTAGAGTACCAGCAGTGACGCTAGAGCGATCAGTACGACCGGTTAGTGGTGCGCGTACGATTGTACGGTTTAGATCTAAGGTACTGGCTTCCAAACCTGCTTTTGCGGTCTGAATGCCTGCTTTTGCACTCTCAATACCTGCTTGAGTTTGACCGACAGCGGCGGCGGCACTTTGTACTGCTGCTTGTGCTGTACGTACGGCTGTTTGTGCTTGATCGTACTGCTGCTTTGAGATGGCATCAATACTGACCAGACCCTGCAAACGTTGTAAGTCGTTTTGCGCTTGTGCTAATGACGCTTGACGACTGACTAGCTCAGCTTTTGCATTGGCATTGTTTGCCACAGCAGTCTGATAGTTAGCCTGTGATTGCTGTACGGCGGCTTGGCCACTCGTTACAGATGAGGCATAGTTGTCGGTGTTGATGCGATACAGTGGCTGACCTTTTTTGACGTTACTTCCTTCACGGAATAGTACTTCGTCAATCACACCATTGACCTGTGGGCGGACGTCAGCAGTTTGATAAGCTGCAGTACGACCAGAAAAAGTTTGTACTTGAGGGACGGTATCGAGAGTGACTGTCTGAACGTTGACAACCGCAGGCGGCATTTGCTGCTGTGCGGCTTGCTCACCAGCGGCGTCCTCGTTTTTGTCACAGCCAACCAGTACAGCTCCAGATAGTACAGATGCTATTACAAGCGCAAGATAAGAGTGCTTCATCAATGTCCTCGGCAATATATATAAATAGTGACAGTATAAAAATCGATCAATAAGTTTGGCGTACTGAATATAAGGGTCTTGCTAATACTAAATAACTTGCTAATGCTGAATAAAGAGAATAAATAGCCTAAGCTAGCATTATTTATTCCAATTTCAGATTATTCTGTTAGTGAAATATGACTAATAGAAAATCTGACATCGATATGGATTAAGTATCGAAAGAATTATTTAGCATTAATTGTTTAAGCAAACCACAGAATGGATTAATAAATTTAATGAGTCATTATAAACTATTGGGGTAACCCCACAGTCAAGTAGTTTGCGATACGAGCTGGACCGAAAAGCAGTAATATTACAGTTTACGAATTAATAGATTACCGTCATAGTAAGCGTCGTCTCTATTAACAGCTAATGGAACCATGCACAACCTAGTATCAAAATATATTGTAAACTTTTGTTATAAATCTAAAACCCTATAGTAACTAAGGTTTTTAAACGATAGAAAATCGACTTTGTCAACAAAATGACAATTTTAGCAACCCCTAATTACAGTCATAAAAAATAACTATCAGTATCTCTCTACCTAGCGTTGTCAAATTTTAACCGACTGTCAAAAAGCCTTATACGATTATAGTACTGCAAGAATGTATGAAACTTAAAGAAAGGTAACGATTTGGCTGACATGCTAGTTTTTAAGAGGGTAATTTCTAATTTATGGGCTTTTTATTTATCAATTGCTAAAGAAATTTGCTAAAAAGCTTTGCTAAAAAATTCTGTCAAAAAAAGAGTCGTCTTAATTAGCTAATAATAAAGACGACTCAGCTTTAATTATACTAGTCGGGCGCTAGCGAGTTCAGTCAATTGATATAAGCCTGTACGATAACGGTTGTCTGGTAGCGTACTCAGTGCATCTTGTGCCAGTTTAGTTTCTTCTAGAGCGCGCTGCTTACAATAAGCCAATGAGCCAGAACTACGTACCAACTCAATCAGTTGCTCAGCGTTTGGTGTCTTACCTGTCTGAACGGCGATACGTAACTGCTCATAACCTTCAATGTCGCTGTCTTTGAGTAGCTCGAGTGCTTTGATAGTCGGTAGGGTAGGCTTGCCTTCAGCAAGGTCATCGCCTAGATTTTTGCCCATCACTTCGCTATCGCCACTATAGTCGAGCACATCATCGATAATTTGGAAAGCATTACCAAAATGCTGTCCAAAATCGCCCAATGCCGTCATATATTCTGTCTTATCTTGCAAGATAGCAGCGCCTTGGGTCGCCATCATGAACAGGCGTGATGTTTTGCCATCGATAATGCGTAAGTAATCTTCCTCTGTTGCGGCAGGATTATGCTGGTGCTGTAGCTGTAATACTTCGCCTTCGGCAATGTCACAAGTCCCATCAGAGAACACTTGCAACAACGGCAAGCTCTGAAAACCAACCAACAGATTGAACGCGCGAGCAATCAAATAGTCACCGACTAACACTGCAGTGGCGTTGTCCCACGTTGCATTTGCCGTCGGTTTTCCACGGCGTTGCCCTGACTCATCGATGACATCATCATGGACTAGGGTGGCGGTATGTAGCATTTCAGTGATAGCAGCTAGATGCATGGCCTTTTCTGATGGATTGTCATCAAACATACGTGCGCAGAGCAAGGTAATCAACGGACGCATACGTTTGCCGCCAGCATTGATCACGTGTTGCGAGACGCTCATGACGAGTTGTACTTTTGAGTTCAAACTGCCAAACACTTGCTTGTCCATTACCTCAAAGTCGTTGGCTACAATACTTTGAATATCAGCATAGCTAGGCGTCGATTGAGGGGCAGGCACGGTATTACTTAAAGAGGTACTAGTCATAATAAATAGTCATATTAATAAGAGTAAAGAGAGTTGGTATAACCTTGACTTTATCTATCTATAGGTAAGGTATTATTTCGCTTATGATAGCATAGCTATCTGCTTAAATTGTTGGTTAAAGTATATAGCACAAGTAGGTCAAGCATATGATATATAGGGCTTACTATGCCTATTGAATAGAATAAAAACTGTAAGAAATTTCTTATGTTTTACAGATATATCTTCTAGCGCATTTTAAGCTTATTGGTCACATAAATGATTCATAAAAGGCTGTAAGTAACTGATTACATAAGTTATAATGGCCGCTGTTGGGCTTAATCTATCACTTATCATTACTATTTCTCATGTTTATATTCGTATGGTCGTTTATCGACTTTCTTTGATGAGCAGCCGTTATAGCTAAATGAGAGATGGTCATTAGTGTAACCACCTTGCAAAAACAAGAGGCGCGGCTTGCTTTTATGAGCAAAAAGCCGTAAAATCTTGCCTTTAATTTTTCCCTGTCGTGTTCGTCGTAAAAGCGTTGGTATAACATCAGCCACGGCACACGGGTTAAACGGAGTCATACAATGTACGCAGTAATCAAAACTGGTGGTAAACAGCACCGTGTAGTCGTCGATGAATTGCTTAAAGTTGAACTACTAAAAGCAGAAAAAGGCGAAACAATCAAATTTGAAGACGTGTTGATGGTTGTTGACGGCGATAACGTCAAAATCGGTCAGCCTGTTGTTGACGGCGCTAGCGTAGAAGTTGAAGTTGTTGAGCATGGTCGCGGCGAAAAAATCCGTATCATCAAGCACAACCGTCGTAAGCATTATCACAAAGAACAAGGTCACCGCCAATGGTATACCTTGTTAAAAATCAAAGCGATTAATGCCTAATTATCCATTTAGCAATTATTGCTAAATAGCGCACTAAATGCTTAAGAGTTATCGCATCAGCGATAAGTCAAATTAACAAGGAGATTTTCTCATGGCACATAAAAAAGCTGCCGGTTCGAGCCGTAACGGTCGTGATTCAAACCCAAAAATGCTAGGCGTAAAAATCTTTGGTGGCCAAGCTATCACAGCTGGTAACATCATCGTTCGTCAACGTGGTACAGAATTCCACGCAGGCGAAGGCGTTGGCATGGGTCGTGACCATACTTTATTTGCACTGAATGACGGTGTTGTAAAGTTTGCGACCAAAGGTAAATTTAACCGTCGTTATGTTACGGTTGAAAACGCATAATTATCTATTTAGGTCGTTTTATTCTTTGGATAGAATGATCAGATAATTAAAAAAGCCCTTACTGCCTTACGGTAGTAGGGGTTTTTTACGTTTGTAGGGTGATATAAATTAATAATAATAATTCTGAGCGATATTTTTAAGGCCACTATTAGCGTAATTACTGTAGCTAACAATTATAAATGCAAACTTTTACCGTGTAACTGTATTGGTTACAAGCGTGTATGGCAGCCGTAGTAAAGATTGCAAATCATGACTAGGCGCGTAATAAAAAAACTGGCACACTGTTGCCATTGCTGATGGTTACCAGTTTTAGCTTGGTAAAATCAGTATTTATAGAAAACAAAAATTTCAATAGAACATTTTATTTTTAGCAACAACTTTAAAGCGATTATGCTTTTTTAGAGAGGATTTATGATGAACTTATCTACGAAAAAATCAACCAAACAAAAAATGATGAGTGGCGCTTTAGCAGGTGTATTAATGACATCGCTAGGTATCGCAGCGCCAATGATGGCATTGACTCAAACGGCTACCGCAGCTCCTGCTGATAACCTAACAGCAGCTAAACGTTTGAATAAATTGCTGACCAATACCAAGAGTATGACGGCTAATTTTAGTCAAACGACTAAAGGTGCGAGCAGTGGTACTTTTAAAGGCTCTATGAGTGTCCAACGTCCAAATAATTTCCGCTGGGAAACCAAGTCACCATCAGAGCAGCTGATCGTTGCTAATGGTAACTCTATGTGGGTTTATGACAAGGATTTAGAGCAAGCGACTAAACAAAATGTCGACAGCCAAGTAGGTAATACACCAGCCTTGCTACTATCAGGTGATCCAAGCAAGATTGATCAAAACTTTAAAATCACTCAGCCATATGACAACAAAAACTACTATGTGCTCTATCCTAAGTCAGACAGTGCAAGTTTCAAAAGTCTTTCAATAAGCTTTAGTGGTGGCAAACCTGTCATGATGGTATTGAATGACACCTTGGGTCAAACAACTTCTATCAAGTTTAGCGGTATCAAGATGAACCCAAGTATTGGTAGCAGTCAGTTTAAATTTACACCACCAAAGGGTGTTGACGTTATCAATCAGTAATTAACCGATATATTGCTAGGTTTTGATATCAGTTCAAAATCAGCAACGTAATAAAAAGGACAGATCCTATGCGGTCTGTCCTTTTTTGTGTGAGTAACTATAGTTTGTTCAGCAGAAAACTTAAGACATGGATTGTATGGTTTCCATATCTGGCATAGGTGGAAGTCCATCTAGATGGCTTAATCCAAACGCATCTAAAAACTGCGCAGTAGTATGAAGCAATGCAGGACGGCCTAGAGTATCTTTAAAGCCTTTCTCCACAATCCATCCTTTATCGAATAACTGGCGCAGTATATTGCTCGATAATGTGACTCCGCGCACATGCTCGATATCACTACGCGTCACAGGTTGCTTGTATGCAATGACACTTAGGGTTTCAAGTAAAGCTTGGCTCAGGCGTTCCTGACGCTGCGGAAAAGTACGCTGGATTAGACTGCTATAGTCATCAGATATCTGTAGACGATAACCGCTGGCTGTCTCATGTAGCCTAAGCACACCTGTATCTAAGCGTTGTTGCAGCACTTCCAAGGTTTGCTTTAATTCTTTAGTAGATAATGACAAATGTTTTTTTAACGAGTGAGCTGTCAGCGGTGCCTCTGACGCATGCAACAGCACTTCGATACGTTTACTCATCTCTTCAAGAGAATTATGCTGCGCTTCAGCTGATGGTGATGTAGTCATAGTTGTTGATTCTTGGGTTTTGCTATGTTGCTTTGGATCTTCAATATCTACCATCTAAAGTATGCTCTTATTTCAATATTGTGATTTTGATAGAGAATGGGCTAGGAGACAATTTTAGAGCCTACTAGGCTAGCCACTGTAACGTAAGTGCGGTAGGCTCACTATCCACATCAGACGGTTCGTCATTGGGAGCAGAGTTGACGATACCGCTATCTGTCTTAATGTTAACCACACCGACCAACTGCCGCTTTATAAGCTCAAGTACGGCAACGAAACTCACGACCACGCCTATTTTACCCTGTGCTTTATCTAATAGCTCATAAAAGGAGCGCGCCCCGTCCGTACTTAATTGCCTGCTAATACTGGCAATACGATCGGCAAGGGGTACTGCATCAACTTTGATCGTATGCATTTGATAGTCGGGCTGTAGTTGCATTTTAAATAAGCTATCAATCAGCAAGTTAGGTGAGTAGCTTGGCAGCTCCGCATTCATAACGTCTTGACCAGGCATACTAACCATGGCCAAAAACACATCGCGCTCTAGACGTACTAGATTGTCTAGGCGCTGACTGACCACTTTGATTTGCGCGTATTCTTCGAGGCGTTCGATTAGCTCTGCTTTTGGGTCACGCTCGTCGGTTGGGGTATCAGGGGTAGGTAATAGCAATTCGGTTTTGATAGCGATGAGCGTTGATGCCATTAGCAGATAATCACCTGCTAATTCAAAGTGCTCGGTATCCAACTCACCGATATAAGCTAAGTACTGCTCAGTGATGGGCAGAATGGGCATCTGAGTCAAATCGACGTTGTTCTTTTTGACCAAATACAAAAGGAAATCCAATGGACCAGCAAACTGCTCTAACCAAATAGCAAAGGCTTGCGGTGGCACATACAGGTCTTCTGGCAAATGCTGCACAGGCGTCTGATAGATACGTAGCGACATATCATGGTTGATTGACTCATCAAGCTCGCTCTGATTGTATGTAAGTTCGGAGGTTGAATAAGCCATAGCAGATAAGGCGACTTTAGATAAAGCCGCCTGTTTGGTGTTCGGTTCAGTTTGCACGTTTAGCACCCGCTTTGATAATAAATTGCGCCAGTGAAACGACTATATTAAGCAACGATTATTTAAGCTTAGCAAGCGGACGGATACCGATAGCACGGCGAGCTTTGTCTAGTTGCTTACGACTATGACGACGGGCTTTATTTGCACCCATCTGCAATATTTCTTCTAGCTCTTTTGGATTGGCCATTAGCTCTTCGTAACGTGCACGGAATGGCGCGACTTCATCATTAATCTTATCAAATAGAGCTTGTTTTGCATCACCCCAGCCAATACCAGCGGCATAACGCGCACGCATATCAGCAATCTCTTCAGCGGTCGCAAATGCTTTATAAATCTCAAAGATAGCTGAATCATCAGGATCTTTTGGCTCATCAGGTAGCTGTGAGTTAGTCACAATTTTCATAATAGCTTTATGCATCTGTTTTTCAGGACTGACTTGTGGGTTTGGCTCACCAAATAGGGGAATCGTATTGCTATAGCTCTTACTCATCTTACGGCCATCCAGCCCAGTAAGCAGCGGTATATCGTTATCAACGACTGCTGACGGTAGCGTGAAAAGCGACTTATAACGATGATTAAAAGTACCTGCGATATCACGCGCCATCTCGATGTGCTGTACTTGGTCACGACCAACAGGCACGTGGGTCGCATTAAACATCAAGATATCAGCCGCCATTAGTACTGGATAACCAAACAACCCCATGGTGACACCTTGATCAGGATCGACATCGGCTTTTTCTGTGTTGATATCGACGGCTGCTTTATAGGCATGGGCGCGGTTCATCAAACCTTTGGCACATGAGCAGTTCAAAATCCAAGCAAGTTCTGGAATTTCAGGCACATCTGACTGACGATAGAACGTCACACGCTCAGGGTCTAGACCACAAGCAATCCACGTAGCGGCAATGGCTCTCGTCGATTCATGAATGATAGCAGGGTCATAGCAGCCGATGATGCCATGGTAATCTGCCAAAAAGAAAAACGCTTCATGATCACTATTTTGAATAGACTCAATCGCTGGACGAATCGCGCCAACATAGTTACCCAAGTGCGGAATACCAGTCGGTTTGATACCAGTCAGAATGCGCTTGGCTTCAGTTGAAGTATCAGAAGCTTGATTGTCAGGAGTACTGTTATTGCTCATGGAAAATCCGTTATTTTGTTTATCAAATTATTATCAATGCATAGCTAAAATGCAAAATATTAGCCGCAAAGTATAGCAAACTTCACCAGTATTTTTGGGAATAAAGCCTTACTTATAGATATCGGTACGACCGTTTGGCCCATGTTTGAAGCGGCGATGGAACCACATCCACTGAGTGGGATCAATACGAATGAGCCCTTCTAAGACTTCATTGACCCGAGTGGCATCAGCGACTTCATCTTTACTTGGATAATTGTCTAATTCTGGCGTAATTGTTAAATGATAATGGGGACGTTTACCGCGCGGCAAGTTGTCAGGCGTTTGCCGATAAGTATGCAGTGCCATGACAGCTGGCGGCTGTGCTTTGCTACCCAGTTTCGCCATGCGACGCGATGCAGTAATCGTTGCGGCTGGCACACCGAAGAATGGCGCCATGACACCTTGCTTGAGACCATAATCTTGATCAGGAGAGTACCAGATGACGTGTCCTGCTTTGATAGAGGTAACTAAGCTTCGCATATCACGACTAGAGATTTGCTTACCAAAAATATTGGTACGACCATTATAAATAAACCAGTCTAATAGAGGGTTGTTCTGTGTACGATACATACAATCTACTGGGAAAAACTGTGCACATAATAGGCCACCCAAATCTAGCATCGTATAATGTGCACCGAGCAGGATAACTGGTCGCTGCTCATTTTGCGCATTAACAATATGCTGTAAACCCGAAATGGACACAGTTCTAGTAAATACATCTGGCCTGAACCAAGCGCATAACGTTTCAAACACACCAATGCCTTGATTGACAAATACTTGCTTGGCCATTAATTCACGTTCAGCTTCAGGCTTTTCTGGAAATGCCAACTTCAGGTTGATTAACGTATCGCGTCTACGTGAGCCAGCAGCTTTATAAATTAATATACCGAGCTTACGACCTAGCCAAAACTGCCAGCGTAATGGCAGATATATCATGGGTAGCATTATCAAGAATAATAACCAAATGCCCCAATTCTTGGGTGATAAAAACTGCCACTGAAATGGCTTGTTATCTGCTTGCGCTGTACGCTTATGATTTTGGGTAATTGTCGGTGTGCCAGCCGGTATCGCAGGCGACTTAGCCGACTGTTTCATGCTAGGCGGCACGCTGCTATTGGCAGATGGCTTGCTAGGGTCAAATTGTTCTGGCGCTTTCATAATATCCTTCTGCGGCACGGTTTGAGGCATCATGGCAAATAATAAAAAGTTACTGATATGATGGGGTAGCGTTTAATGCTTTGCAAGTTAGAATTTCTACAGACGCTCTACTTTGCAGTGTCGAAACAAGGCACTCATGTTAATTATTGCCGTATCAGTAGGCATAAAAAAACCTTATAAGCTGTGACCAGCTTATAAGGTTTTGCAAAACCAGACTCTTATTTAACTTTGCTACTGAAGCTCTGAGAAAAAGACAACAGCAGCAAAAATATAAGAGAGAGTTTTGATTAACGTTTTGAGAACTGTGGACGTTTACGTGCTTTACGTAGACCCAGTTTCTTACGTTCAACTTGACGTGAATCACGAGTAACAAAACCAGCTGCTTTTAGGGCAGGCTTCAAAGTTTCGTCAGCCTCGATTAATGCACGTGTGATGCCGTGGCGGATTGCGCCAGCTTGACCACTAATACCACCGCCTGCAACAGTTACATATAAGTCATATGCGTTAGCAGAGTCTAGTAGTTCTAATGGCTGACGTACAACCATGCGTGAAGTTTCACGGCTGAAGTATTCGTCAAGTGGCTTACCGTTAACAACGATACTACCAGTACCTTTTGATAAAAATACACGAGCAGTAGACGTCTTGCGGCGACCAGTTCCGTAATTGCGTTCCATAAGTATATCCTTAGATGTCTAGTTCTTTAGGTTGCTGTGCAGTATGTGGATGATCAGTACCCGCATAAAGTTTCAGCTTCTTGATCATCGCATAGCCAAGAGGGCCCTTTGGAAGCATACCCTTAACTGCTTTGTGTAGAACATCTTCAGGCTTATGTGCAAGCAACTTATTGAAGTTGGTTTCTTTAATACCACCTGGGTAGCCACTGTGACGATAGTACTTTTTGTCTTGTGCTTTTTTACCCGTTACCGTGATTTTGTCAGCATTGATGACAACAATAAAGTCACCAGTATCAACGTGCGGAGTAAAAGAAGGCTTGTGCTTGCCACGTAAGCGAGTTGCGATTTGAGTGGCTAAGCGACCAAGGGTTTTGCCGTCAGCATCTACGACATACCAGTCATGGGTCACTTCAGCTGGTTTTGCACTAAGTGTTTTCATGATAAAACCTTAAAATTAGAATTCGTTGAGAGTTTAGCTGGGAACGGGGCTCTCAAAAAACAGACTGCACATTATAAGCAGTAGCGCCTACGCTTGCAAGCTGCATTGGGGTTTATTTTCGCCTTATATACATTAAACTGCAGCGTCGGCCAGTTTTTAGCGGTTCTAAACATTTGTAAAATACGTTAACGGCTTTCATCAACCCGACAATTATGACGATGATAGACGATAAAGTCCAGCGACAACTTGTCCGACTTTGGTTTGTTTCAAGCATTCAAAAGCGATTGGTTGCTGAGTAACGCTTGATTGAGAGTCTGAATTCTCATTTAGCGACGCTTCCAATTGCTTAAGCTGTGCTGACAAATCTTTATCAGCCTCTAAATAAATCAGTGTTTCAGTATTGATTAAGGCATTAGTAATAAGCGTAGTCAAAATAGGCTGCCATAAATCCTGAGCATAAGGCGGATCGATAAATACAATGTCAAAGGGACGCGTAATTAGCTGCTCTTGACGCAATACTTGCTCAGCAGTGCCAGTGATGATTTGATAAGAAGCAGCCTCAAGGCGTAATTGCTCAGCGCTCTGACGTAGCATGTTACTTTGTGCTGGATTGATTTCGATAAATGTCGTGTAGGCAGCGCCGCGAGATAGCGCTTCAAACCCCAGTACGCCACTGCCAGCACAGCTATCGAGTACATACGCATCATGAATGTCAGCGAGTAGCCAGTTAAATAAAGTCTCTCGCAAGCGATCTGGGGTCGGGCGCAGGCCATCTGCATCGATGAAACTTACAATACGGCGCTTAAACTGACCACCGATAATGCGCACATCACCCGCTGCGGTACTTTTCGCCTTACGGTTATTCTTTGGTGCGCGTCCATTTGAGGCTTTTTTCATTATCGTGTCTCGCTTACCAATTCTTTGCTAGGTTTTGCTTTTTATACTATTAAACACTTAAAGGTCTAGTTACTCAGACGTCGCTGCTGCCGCTTCAGCTTCCGCGGCTTCTTTCTCTTCCAATGCTTTTGCTTCTTTATCACGAATGGCATCACGCATCGCTTTTTCAAAAGCCTTTTGGCGTTTAATAACTTTTAGCTCGTCAGCAGAAGGTGGTAGCACAGGATCTGTTTTACGTTGTAATACCCAGTAATCAAATAGAGCACGGCCAATAGGCGCTGCAACAGCACTACCACCGCCGCCATTTTCGACCAATACCGCAAGGGCAATCTGCGGGTCTTCTACTGGGGCAAAACCATTAAACCAAGCGTGATCCCAGTGGCGCTTATCAATCGCTGACTTGTCATAGCGTTTGCCTTGCGCGATAGATTTCACCTGTGCGGTACCTGTTTTACCAGCGATACGATAGCGCGGGGTATAGATACCGCGTCCTGTACCATTTTCTACCACGCTTTCCATCGCATCATGCATACGCAACCAGTCGGACGGCTTACCGTTGTAGTCAATTTTACCATCTGGCTTAGTGATGATTTTGACGTCCGCGGCGCCGTCACTGCTCTTTAATAAGTGCGGAGTGATATGCTGACCTTTACTGGCTGTCATGGCTGTAGCGTTAGCAATCTGTAATGGTGTTGCCAAGAAATACCCTTGTCCAATACTGACCGAGATAGTTTCACCCGGTAGCCAGTCTTTATCGTAAGTATCTTTTTTCCATTTTGGTGATGGCATGATGCCTGATTTTTCATTAGGTAAATCAATACCAGTATCCTCACCAAAACCAAAGCGTACCATCCAATCGTGCAGACGCTGAATGCCCATCTCATAAGCCAACTTATAATAATAAGTATCGACCGACATCGCGATGGATTTTTTTAGATCTACCGTACCATGACCGCCACGTTTCCAGTCGCGGAATCGATGCGTGTCACCAGGTAAGCTAAAATAACCAGGGTCATAGATGGTGCTATTCCAATCGCGTAGACCATAATGAATACCGCCCAAACCCTCAAATGGCTTGATAGTAGAGCCAGGTGGGTAGGTACCTTGTAGTGCACGGTTATACAGCGGCTGATCCAAATCTTCACGCAGATCATCATAATCTTTAAAAGAGATACCCGATATAAAAGGGTTAGGGTCGTAGCTTGGATTACTCACAAATGCCAAGACGTCACCGTTTTTTGGGTCTATCGCGACGATTGCACCGCGGCGTCCATCGAGCTGCTGCTGGGCGATGGTTTGCAAACCATAATCCAAGCTCAATGTAATATCGTTACCCGCTATCGGCGGCTTGGTATCCAATTGACGTAAGATATTACCATGTGCGTCTGTTTCTACCGATTGATAACCCGGTTGCCCAAGCAAAATATCTTCGTAGTAGTCTTCAATACCAATCTTACCAATCAAGTCAGTACCAGCGTAACGGTCTTTATCAATACGCTTTGACTCTTTGTCGTTGATACGCCCGACATAGCCGATGACATGGGCAAACAGCTCGTCATAAGGATAAGAGCGCGTAAGCTTGCTTTGAATAGAGACCCCGCGGAAGAACGGCTTACGCTCACTAAACTGAGCCAACTGTGCTTCTGTTAAGTCGATCTTGATCGTTACAGGGTCATTTTTATTTTTACTTAGACGCGCCAAGATATCAGTGATATCTGTATCGGTTAAATCAAAAATCGGCGCAAGCAGATGCAACGTGCGTTCAGGATTTTCGACTTCATCAGGACTGAGCATCGCTGTAAAGACTGGCTGGTTGTCTGCCAGTATTACTCCGTTACGATCATAAATATACCCACGACTAGGCGGCGCAGATATCAGTTTGATACGGTTGTTATCGGCTTGCGTTGTGTACTGATCATGAGCGTAGACTTGCAAATACCCATAGCGTGTTATCAAACCGCCCAAACCAATCAATATTATAATCCCAAAGATGATAATACGATTGGTAAAGGTGCTGTTGACCTGTTCGGTATTGGGAGTTATCGGTTTATTCATAGAAGATCAGAGCCCAAACGGTCAGTGAGTCAATAAAAGAAAAATAAGAGGGCAGGTTGGTTAACCAAAGTGCGGTGAGTCTAAAAGATAATGCAAATGGTTTCAATCACATAGAAGGGTATGGGGTGAAATCGTCATGCAGTCATTTATACGCAGGTAGTCTTTGTTATTGCACTACAAATTATAACAGAACAAATGAGCAGGCGCAGTACTCAGTCATATATTTTGTCTTGTTTATCTACTGACCAAGAACTGGCTTATATTTAGGTTTTTATCGGTTAACAGACGATATGAACCATGTCATTTTTAGTCACAACTTGCCGTTGGTCTATATGTGCTAATAAATGGCAAGTATGCTAAAATCAGGCGATTTATTTTATAGTAGTTATTATGGGCGGAGCGTCTTTTGAAACGTTCTCATTTTGCTAAAGCCTCGTTATCAGTAGCGACAATATTAGCAACGACAATCAACCTGTCAGGGACTAGATAAGTCATGGACGTAAATTCATTATGGCAGACGATAGCTGAACACCCAGAGTTTTTTGCCATGCTGACCATCCCACCAGTGACGGCATTCGTCACTTGGGTACATGTGTGGATGGCGCTCAAGATGCTGTTCTATCCGGTCAAGTTCTGGGGTATTCGTATTCCTAACTTCCCATTTTTTGGGTTGCCAGGTATTGGTTGGCAAGGTATCGTTCCGCGCAAAGCGGGCAAGATATCAGGGGTTATCGTTGACCAGACGCTCTCAAAACTCGGTTCGCTTGATGAGTTTTTTAAGGCGATGGAGCCTGAGCAAATGGCGATATTTGTCACCGACACGGTAGACAAAAACCTTGAGCCATTGATTGATGAGATTATGCTGGATCACTCGCCAGCATTGTGGGGCAATCTACCTTACGCCCTAAAGCGCCGTGTCTATGCGCAAGCACACAAAGAGCTACCTAGTATTATGCAGTCGCTGGTGACAGATTTGACTTACCATGTCGAAGACTTGGTCGATATGCGCAAAATGATTGTCAACACCATGGAAAACGATCGTCGCCTGATGGTCAATATGTTTTTAAAGGTTGGGCAAAAAGAGATCGATTTTATCTGGCACATCAGTGCTTTGATTGGTCTGGTATTTGGTATTATCCAGATGTTTATATTTTTGGTGGTGCCACAGCATTGGACCGTGCCGTTCTTTGCCGCGATTTGGGGTTTTCTCACCAATTGGATTGCCATTTGGATGGTGTTTAATCCAGTAGAGCCACACTTTATACCTTATTTGAAGCTGTTTTCGGTGCAGAGTCGCTTTCCATTTATCAAACCCGTCATACCACATATCGCAAAGTATCGTTTGCAAGGCGGCTTTATGAAGCGCCAAGAGGAAGTTTCTGAGGTTTTTGCTGAAATTGTGGTAAAGGATTTGGTCACTCTAGAAAACATCATGAATGAGATGATGTATGGTGATCGCTCAGCGCAAACCCGTGATTTGATGAAATCGCATCTATATACGGTACTAGAGTCACCAGTGATTAGCACGACACTACGTGTGGGGTTGGGACGCCGCGATTATGGCCAACTCAAAAATACCATTATTGACAAATCTATTGTCGCAACGATGGTACCACTGCGAGATCCTGAGCTAAATGAAAGCCGAGCCAGTAAGATATTTGGTCTGTTTCGCGATAGAATACGTGCGCTTACGCCAAATGAGTTTCAGAATCTATTGCGTCCCGCTTTCCGTGAGGATGAGATGACGTTGATTGTTTTGGGCGGTTTGACCGGTTTTCTAGCAGGTTGGTTGCATTTAGTGTTAGTATTTTTCCCCTCGATGCAGTAATGCATCAATAAGTATTTTTAATTAGTCATGAATGGCTGTATTGAATAAGCTTTGAATAACTAAAAAATGTAAAATTAACAACAGATAAGCATTTTGTATCAATCATTCATATTGGTACGTCACAATGATAGTAGCGGGTTTTATGTGCTTCTACAGCAATTGAAACCTCAGTTTTTAACCGTAAACTATGACCGCATAAAGGACTATTAGCGTTTGCCAGTGGCTAGCAATGCCATCGGTGAACCCTTAATTGTATCCAAGGTAAACAAGGTTAGACCGTATGTTAATCACAGAATTGGGTTATTTTGCCTTGCTGGCCGCTTTTATATTGGCGATTTTGCAGGTGGTACTACCAACCATTGGCGTCATGCGTGACCACGTCGCTTGGCAGCGTTTGGCGCCAAGTCTGGCATGGGCACAATTTGCGGCAATGATTACCTCATTTGCTGCGCTGATGGCAGGCTTTTATTACAACGATTTTAGTCTCGTCTATGTCACTCAGCATTCCAATACATTGCTGCCTTGGTACTACAAGCTGTCGGCGACATGGGGCGGGCATGAAGGCTCGCTGCTGCTTTGGATGACCATCATGGCCACTTGGTGTGCGCTGGTCTCTTACTTCAGTCGTGGGTTGCCGTTGTCTATGCGTGCGCGAGTGCTGGTGATATTGGCAGGCGTGCAGATGATGATGCTAGCGATGCTTATCTTTACCTCATCGCCATTTGATCGCACATTACCCAATTTGCCTGTTGATGGTGCGGATCTAAACCCTGTATTGCAAGATTTTGGTCTGATTATTCACCCACCGATGCTTTATATGGGTTACGTGGGTATGGTTGTGCCATTTGCGTTTTGTATGGCAGCACTGTGGGAAGGGCGCTTGGATGCGGTATGGACACGTTGGTCGCGTCCATGGGCATTGGCGGCTTGGGGTTTCTTAACAGTCGGTATCGCGCTTGGTTCTTGGTGGGCTTATTATGAGCTTGGCTGGGGCGGTTGGTGGTTCTGGGATCCAGTAGAGAACGCCTCATTAATGCCATGGTTGGCAGGAACAGCGCTACTGCATTCACTTGCTGTCACTGAAAAACGCGGTGTGTTTAAAGCATGGACAATCATGCTCGCAATCTTTGCTTTTGCGCTTAGCTTGCTTGGCACGTTCTTAGTACGTTCAGGTGTCATTACGTCAGTGCATTCATTTGCCGCTGATCCAACGCGTGGTCTAGTGATTCTAGTCATTCTCGGTATCATCGTCGGCGGTGGTCTGTTGATGTTTGCTGTACGTGGTTGGCGTTTGACGGTCGAGAGTCAGTATCGACTAATCTCACGTGAATCATTTTTGGTGATTAACAACGTTATTATTCTCATTTCAACCTTAGTGGTACTACTTGGTACGCTATATCCTATTATTGCTGATGCCTTTAACTTAGGTCAGGTATCTGTTGGCCCTCCATACTTCAACGCCCTGTTTGTGCCGTTGACATGGCTGCTACTGGTGGCGATGGGTATGGGCTCTAATATTCGCTGGAAACAAGACAGCCGCCCGTTATTGGGTGCTGGCATGGTTATCGCGGTAAGTAGTTTGGTATTGGCCGCCATTATCACCTATTTCACCAGTCCATCAGCGATGCTAAATATCGGTGTTACGTTGGCCGTGAGCTTTTGGGTGTTGTTATGGATGGTTGTCGATTTCAAAGACAAAACCAAAAATGCACCGAGTCGCTTAAACGGCTTACGTCAGTTACGTCTAAGTTATTGGGGTCAACAGACCGCTCATATTGGCGTCATCATTGCAGTTATCGGCGTGGCATTTACTAGTACGTTGAGCATTGAGCGCGATGTGGCGTTAGGGCCTAATGACAGTGTCAATGTGCAAGGCTATGACTTTACGGTGAAAGGCTTTAGTGAAGTAAAAGGCAGTAACTTTGACGCTACGCAAGCAGAAGTAACGGTCAGTAAAGACGGTCAAGAAGTGACCACGTTATATCCTGAAAAGCGTAACTATATTATCAGTATGATGCCGATGACAGAAGCTGCGATTGATGCCAATCTGATGCGCGATGTGTACGTAGCACTTGGTGAGCCGATTGCTGAAGATAGCAATGAATGGGCTTTCCGTATCTATGTCAAACCGCTGATCCGCTGGATATGGTTAGGTGCACTTATCATGGCGTTTGGTGCATTGCTCAGTATGCTAGACAATCGTTACCGTATCAAAAAAACCAAAACACCTGCGCAAATCGCGGCCAAAAAATCAGGCTTTGCGACGGTTGCAGATTTGGATACGTCAGCTACAAAGATAGGGGAGCGTTAATATGACTACCTCAAACAATGAATCGGATAGAAAAGCTCAGCAAGAATCTGTCAACGACCCTAAAGTTGCTAGCAGCAATAAAGTAAAAACTAAGAAAAGGCTTAAAATTGGGTTTTTGATTCCGCTGGTTATCTTTATTGGTTTGGTCGCTATGCTCTATATGCGTTTGGGCAAACCGACTGATATCGTGACCAATACAGCGCTTGAGCGTCCAGTACCTGCTTTTGAGTTGCCATTATTATCAGATACCAGTCGTATCATGACCAATGACAACTTGCCAGATAAGCCATTCCTCATGAATATTTGGGGCTCTTGGTGTCCAACTTGTATCATTGAGCATCCTTTTTTGATGAAGCTAGAAGAGCGCGGTGTTAACTTAGTAGGCGTAAACTACAAAGATGATATTGGGGATGCGTTAGGGTATCTTAATCGCGGTGGTGACCCGTTCTCTATGTCTATTCAGGACTTGTCAGGACAGTTTGCTCTAGATTTGGGTCTGACAGGTGCACCTGAGACTTTCATCGTCGATGGAGATGGGATTATTCGTCAGCATATCATCGGTGAGATCAATGAGAGCAATTGGCAAAGTCGTATTACGCCTTGCTTGATGGTGCTCAATGACGCTAGTAATAATGGTGTCAGTCCAGATCCGAGCCAAGTTGCGGAGGCGTGCAAATGATAGCCTACCAAATAAGAAATGCGACCATAAAGTTAACAAGCTTGTTTATCGCTTGTCTATTCAGTATGGCAAGCTTTGCTGCCATTGATGTCTACGATTTTGACTCTGTGCAACAAGAAGCCCAGTATCGCGGTCTTATCGAAGAGCTACGCTGCCCGAAATGTCAAAACCAAAACTTGGCAGGGTCTGATGCGCCAATTGCCCAAGACTTAAAGCAAAAAACCTATGATTTGATAAAAGATGGTCGTAGTGATGGCGAGATTCGAGCCTATATGCAAGAGCGCTATGGCGACTTTATCAGCTACAAGCCGCCAGTACGCCCTTCGACATGGATTTTATGGTTTTTCCCACCATTATTATTGATCGTTTTATTGGTCGGTTGGTTTTGGCAAAGTAAACGCCGTCAGCTTGTCGCCAGCGGCGAGAGTGGTGTCGCAGTAGACAACCATGTTAAAGCGTTGTCTGCCGCTGAAAAAGCAGAACTTGATCGCTTATTGTCACGAGCCAATAACGATGACAAAGACGACACTACAAGCCTTGGGGGCAAAAAATGACCATATTTTCTACTGTTGGCTTATTTATTGCGCTGAGTTTACTTGTCGCTCTACTATTGGGCATTATCACTATTAAGCCGTGGCTAAGAGCACCGCGTTCGCATAGTAAGCCTGTGGACAATCAACTGCTGGATATCAACGTTGCTGTGTTTCGTGAGCGACTAGCAGAGCTGAAAACAGACAAAGACAGTGGTATCATTGATGACCATCACTATCAAAACCAGAAGCTTGAGCTTGAACGTCAGCTTTTGGATGCCCAGCGAGAAGTGTCACCGATGGTCACGCCAGGTATCAAAAGCCGATTGATTATTATGGTTTGGGTGCCTGTATTGACTGCCATGGCATATCTGATGGTCGGTGATCGCACACCTGTCTTTGAGCTGTGGGCTGCCGAGGACAAAGTCGGTCAAGTGGCGGATGACTTACTGACAGGTAGAATCGATCAACCACCTGCTTGGGCAATTGAGGATGGTAATCAGCTGATTAGTGCCATGCAGACTAATGTATATCGTCATGCTAGCGACTATAATCGCTGGATGCGTTTATCAGAGCTGTTCTTGTCATTAGAGGCGACTGATTCGGCATTAGAAGCGTTGTCGCGCGCTTATCGTCTATCACCTGATAACGAAGAGATTGCGACCACTTATGCGCAGATCAGTTTCTTTGCTAATAAAGGTCAGTTAGATGCCAATAGCCGCCGAGTGTTAGAAAACATACTAGTCACAAACCCAGAGCATGAAGGCGCACAAATGCTTATGGCGATGGGTGAGGCTCGTGCTAGTAACTTCGATCAAGCGCAAGGCTGGATTAAACGTCTGCGTGACAGTATCGCGGCCAAACCAGGTGATCATACGCAAGCGCTATCAAGTCTAGATGAGCTTAGCGCTAATGTGGTGATGCAGCAGCAGCAAGCCTCTGAAGGCGTCGAAGTGACAATCAAAATTAATGCTAGTCTGTTACCATTGGTAAAAGCTGACGATACGCTGTTTGTGGCGATACGTGATGTAAAAGGTGGTCCACCATTTGCTGCTAAGCGTCTACCAATTAGCAATATCAAACAAGGCGAAGCTGTTATTAGCCTAAGTGATCTTGATGCTATGATGCCAGAGCGTACTCTAGGATCGGCTCGTTCTGATAAAGTGCAGCTAGCGGTCATCGCTCGTATCAGCCATAGTGGCAATGCTACCGCAGAGTCAGGCGACCTCTCAGGCAATCCAGTGGTCATCAGTGCAGAACAAAATCAGGTCAACGTGGAAATCAATCAGCAAGTGCCATAGCCATAGTAGTATGATAAATACCGGACGCTAATGGTATTTATTATATAGACGCTGCTGCTCAGTACGGACGCGAGCAGCAGTGCTATGATTGTTCTAATTTGAAAGAGATATGAAGTGAACCCAGATATATAAATGGGCGTTTCAAACGCAGTCAATTCTATTACTTTTTATCTTGAATTGACCATGTATGAACAGATAAGTCATGCCAACTTGTCACATCAATAATGAAAATACTTGAGCTTTGCAGGGCCACAAGGTAAGGTAGCTTTGCAAACAACTAATCCCAGAGTTTTATTAATCCCAAAATCCTATCTATTAAGGAGAGTCGTGTAATGATGCGTATTATTTTACTAGGACCACCAGGCGCCGGTAAAGGTACCCAAGCCCAGTTTATTTCTAAAGAATATGATATTCCACAGATCTCAACTGGCGACATGCTACGTGCAGCAATTAAAGAAGGTAGCGAGCTTGGCAAAAAAGCCAAAGATATCATGAATGCTGGTGGTTTGGTTTCTGATGACCTCATTATCAACCTAGTGAAAGAGCGTATCGCTAAGCCTGATTGTGTGAATGGTTGTATCCTAGATGGTTTCCCGCGCACTATTCCTCAAGCGCAAGCACTTGCAGACGCTGATGTTGCTATCGATCATGTTATCGAAATCAGTGTGCCTGATGACGAGATCGTGAGCCGTTTGTCTGGCCGTCGTCAGCATCCAGGTTCAGGTCGTGTTTATCATGTCGATCACAATCCACCAAAGGTTGAAGGCATCGATGATGTCACTGGTGAAGCGCTTATCCAGCGTGAAGATGACCAAGAAGCGACTATCCGTGACCGTCTGTCGACTTACCATGAGCAAACATCAGCATTGGTTGGTTTTTACCAAGACAAAGCTAAAGAAGGCGATGATGCGCCTAACTATGACAAGTTTGATGGTACGCAAGGTATCGATGACGTTAAGCAGCAAATCCTATCTGCACTAAAAGGCTAATGTTCGATGTTAGCTAATTGATTTAGCCAGTCGATGTAGTCGTTGAAGACCCTGTTTAATAGCAGGGTTTTTTTATGGCTGATGATTTTATGCCTTATAAAAACATACCCACAAAAAAACCGCTTACTCATTATAAGTAAACGGCCTTTTATCAAATATACGACTCGTAGAGCTCATATATTTTTGGTTAGCGCTTAAGCATTACCTTGAGCATCAACTTGTGCTTGCTGCTGGCTCTGTGCATACGCTTGATCAAAGTTCACAGGTGCTAATAGCAATTGTGGGAAGCTACCACGCGTCACGATGTCACTGATGACTTCACGAGCATATGGGAACAACACGTTAGGGCAGTATGCGCCTAGGATTTGACCGATTTGATCTTCTGGAATATCTTTTAGTAAGAAGATACCAGCTTGATGCACTTCAGCGATAAATGCTGCTTCTTCCGCATTTTTGGCAGTAACGCTTACAGTTAGGATGATTTGATAATGATCGTCATCTAGTTTTTCAGCGTTGCTAGACAAATTGATATCAAGCTCTGGGTTCCACTCTTTGGTGAATACGCTAGCGCCTGGGACTTCAAGTGACATGTCTTTTACGTAGATGCGTTCTAGTGCCAATTGTGGTTGTGCTTGTTCTTCAGCCATGGTAAATCCTCTAAAATTAAATCAAATGATTGGGCAAATCGTCATTTTAATAAAAGTTCATTGTAATATAAATCGAGACTATTTTTTGGTATTGTCTCGATATTTTTTATTATTACTTCTTACTGCTCTATTAAAACGTGCCACTGTCTATCTTTACATAAATAAAGATAGACAGTAAAGAAAGGTAGCAGATTAACCAGCCAATAGCTCGTCAAGTTTGCCTTGTTGGTTCATTTGGTTAAGTTCATCAAAACCACCAACAAAGGTTTCGCCAACGAAGATTTGCGGCACAGTGCGGTAGTTATTGGTTTTTTTCATCAACGCTTGACGCTCTTCGCTGCTCATATCGTGCATGCCGATTTCTTCATAATCAACGCCTTTGGTTTTTAGTAGTTGTTTGGCGTTTGAGCAGTATGGGCAGATAGGGGTAGTGTAAACTTTTACAGATACAGTCATGGTAAATCCTTATTTATAAATTTATGGGATAACAAACGTATTATAGAGAGCATGATAAATTATCATAGTCTAAGCGTTGGTATAGTCTGTTATCAATGAGTAAAGTAAAAATGCATTCGGTGATGCTCATTACTAAAGTGGGGATGGGCATAACAAATTCAAGCCGTTTTGGCGCAAAACGTATTTTAGTGCTGTAAAACCTGATAAATAGGTCATAAAAAATAAACCACAAAAAAAGACACCTGATAAAAAGGTGTCTTCTTTATAGCCTTGATAGCGCTGATAACGTTAGTCAGGTCGCATAAACATCAGCTAAGCAATGTGTATAAACGCTTCACTTAAGTGCCTATACAGGTCTATTACTTGCTTAGACTTGGTTTTGTTTTACCTTTAGCCTTTGCTTTGGCGTCTTTTACACCAACCAACGGCATGCCAGCGCCTTGCCAGCCGCCAATACCGCCCTCTAAGCGATAGACACTATCTTTACCAATCATTTGAATCGCAGCGCCTGCTTGGACGCCCATGTCGCAGATGATAATCACTGGCTGCTCAATCGCGCGAATCTCTTCTAAGCGGTCTTTGAGGTCAGTGAACGGTATGTTGCGGCTGCCTTGAATATAGCCTGATTCAAACTTCTTTTTAGCGCGAATATCGATAAGTTGCGCGTTTTGAGAGTTGACCATCATGCCAAGCGTGTTAGGCGATATTTTTCTACCGCTACGTTTGTTTTCAATCGTAAAAAACAGTATAGCAAGTACGGCTAATATACCAAATAAAAACGGGTGGTTGCCCACAAATTCCAGCGCACGATCCAAACCATACCTCCAAAAAAATAAGTGTTCTATTAAGCTGAGAAGACAGCCCAATGATATTGAACAAGGCGCTATTATACCGATAAGGCCATCTATAGTAAACGGGCGATGACACAGGCAATAATTGGGCAGTTATTGTACCTATCTATGGATCTTCTCAGCCTAATAAAAATATCTACTCACAAGACCGCTTTTAACTAAGGCGGACACTAACAAGCCAAATATTAATAAGGCTTCGTATCTGCCTCTTCTCGTAGCGTGACGAGGTTTTCAACGCGGCGCTGCAATACCTCACCATCAGCTACTGCTTGCCATAGTGCGCAGCCTTTGCTGTTGTGAGTATGGCGACAGTCACGGAATTGGCAACTGCCGGCCAATGGTGCTAGCTCAACAAAGCCTGAAATAATATCATCAGGGGTAAGGTGCCAAATGCCATACTCACGAATTCCTGGTGTATCAACGATACCGCCTTGGGTAAGGTCTTCTGGATTGAATGGCAACAGTCGGCTAGTTGTCGTGGTGTGCTGACCGAGCTTAGAGTTTTGTGAGATGATATTGACGCTCTGTCCAGAGTCAGGCAGAAGGGCATTGATTAAGCTGCTTTTGCCGACGCCAGATTGACCCGCGAAGATTACCAGCTTTTTATCTATATAACGCTTTAGTTCATCAAGGCCTTCTTGCTCATCGCTCTCGGCGATATTTTCAGGGCAATCGACCGAAGTCAGAACGTTTTCATAACCAAGCGCGGCATACTGTGCCAATAATTCATTGGTGTCTACGCCATTTTCTGCTGCCAATAAATCGGCTTTATTGAGTACCAACAGTGGTTTGACACCTGCATGATGGCATACCACAAGATAGCGATCGATCAACGTTGGCGCGGCGGCAGGTAATGGCGCAAAAACAATCGCCAAAATATCGACATTGGCGGCAACAGGTTTGAGCTTATGATAGCGGTCAGGACGAGAAACCAGCGATGTACGCGGTTTGACCGCTTCGATACGGCCAAAGCCAGTATTAGAATCGGCATTCCAGCGCACTTGATCGCCAGCAGCTAGCATCGGTAGATTGGTACGCACATGACAGCGCCAAATATCATTCAATTCAAGCGTTTGCCAAAACGGTTCAGGGTCATCAGGTGCAATCTCTGGCTGCTCAGGTATCACTGCAGGCAGGCTAGTGACTTGTACTTCTAGTTGCTTACCGTAATGCGCCATGACCACGCCATCCATCAAACTGTCATCAATACTATCTTGATTGGACAGTTGCTGCTTGTCGATGCGACGAATCTGTTGTTTAGTCAGTTTGCGTTGCCGGATTAATGCCATGGGTTTTTGACCTATTATAAAAATACTGCTAAGTGTAGCGTGAAAATTTGCTAACATACAGCCTAAAGCGTCTGCGGCAGACAGTGGTTTTGTAATATTTTGGCTGCTTGCTAGATTTTTTGAATCAATCAGTGCATTACAAAGCTGTCTGAATATGAGTATTCAACCGCAATACGTTTTTTAAATTATCTTTAAAACTGTCCCAAAATTTAATGACCATAGGATATTGTATGACTACCGGTGACCATCCCAACAAGATTAAAATCAAAAATCAAGGCAAAAAAGGGCTGGTGTGGATTGATTTAGAAATGACCGGACTTGATACCTTAAACGATGAGATTATCGAGATTGCTACTGTCGTTACTGACGAAGATTTGAATGTACTTGCTGAAGGGCCTGTGTTTGCTATCAAGGTATCAGATCAAGTCTTAAACAAAATGGATGACTGGAATACTAAGCAGCATGGTCAGTCAGGATTGGTCGATCGTGTACGTCGTAGTACGGTGACATTGGCAGAAGCCGAAGCGGAGACCATCAAGTTCCTAAACAAATGGGTCGATAGTGGTAAGTCGCCAATGTGTGGTAATTCTATCTGCCAAGATCGTCGATTTATGGCGCGCCAAATGCCAGAGCTTGAGCGATTCTTCCATTATCGCAATCTTGACGTATCATCAATTAAAGAGCTTTGTTTCCGCTGGCGTCCTGATATCTTAAAGAACTTCGAAAAAGGTGGCAGTCATTTAGCCCTAGATGATATTCGTGACTCTATCCGTGAGCTAAAGCACTACCGTCAGCATTTCTTTAAGCTAATACCTTAAGTAGATAGCAAGCGATAAGCTATTTAAAAGTGTAGTCAAAGAATTGTAGTAAAAAAACAAAAGGGTCTGTTGATATTTCAACAGACCCTTTTGTTTTTTAGATAGGTTCAATGATCAAGTCAAACAAGCATTGTAAACTCAAACAATTCAAACTTAGCATCATTACTGCTTAAATCATTACTACTAAAACCGTCATTTGAATGCTCGTCGCCTGTCACTGCACCAATCACGGCGCTAACTTTCGGCTGGCGAGTGTCTTTATCTAACAATCGCCAGTCGCCTAAGACATAACGTTTCTTATCAGCAGTCGCCTGATGAATGTCTGGACGATGAGTATGACCGTGCAATAAGGCATCGCTATCAGTGATTGCCTGACGAACTGCCACATCATTCACATCCATGATATGCGCAGCTTTGTTCGCATTATTCTGCTGGCTTCGTTGACGCATATTATCTGCGATGGCTAAGCGTTTTTCTAATGACTTATTGAGCAGATACCACTGGGTTAAACGGTTGCGCATAACTCTACGAAAGAACTGATATTTTTTATCATCAGTACAGAGTGCGTCACCGTGCTCTAAGCGATAATTCTGCTGACCAACAGGCAAAGTATAGGGTTCGTTGATAAGCTCTCCACCGAACAGATTACAAAACGGCTGACCCAATAAAAAATCACGGTTACCGTGCATGACCAATATCTCACAGCCATTGATACGTAGCTGTTTTAGCTTTGCAATCAATAGGGTGAGCCAATGCGCTATCTGCTCGTCTTCTGACCTTTTCTCTTCTAATAGGGATAAATACGTATCATCACCTAGCCACACCTCAAACCAATCACCTAGTATAAAGAGGCGTTTGAGCGCTGACAGGGCGAGACAGTCATCTAATAGCGCCAAAAAAGCCTGCACTAAGGCAGGCTCCTGAGGCGATAAATGCAAATCGCTAATCAATACTTGCCGCACTTGATGAGGGCGGGTCGTGATTAAGTGATTAAAACTTTGCATTTATCTTTGTCCTCGTGACTTATCGTATAGCGAGCATGATTTAATAAATTCTATTAAAAAATGCTCGCTCATTCACAGCTATCGCTAAGTAAATATTACTGAATAGCTGCTATTAAATAACTACTACTGAGTAATGATGGTTGCTGAGTTGATAACAACTGGCTCTTTTGGCACATCAGCATGCATGCCGAAACGACCAGTTGGTACGCTACGCATTTTTTCGATAACGTCCATACCGCTTGTTACTTTACCGAATACGGTGTAACCCCAACCTTGCATGTTTTTGCCAGAGTGGTTTAGGAAGTCGTTGTCTTTTACGTTGATGAAGAACTGGCTAGTCGCTGAATGCGGATCTTGGGTACGCGCCATTGCGATAGTACCTTTGTCATTTTTCAGGCCGTTGTCCGCTTCGTTTTCGATAGGCGCGTTGGTTGGTTTTTCATTCATCTCAGCGTCCATTCCGCCGCCTTGAATCATAAAACCATCAATGATGCGATGGAAAATTGTACCGTCATACTGACCAGATTTTACGTAGTTTAAAAAGTTTTCTACGGTTTTTGGTGCTTTTTCTTCGTTGAGTTCGATAACGATCGCACCCATATTGGTTTCAAGTTCTACTACTGGTGGCATGTCTACCATGGGATATTCCTTTTTGATTGCAGCGCCTTAAATAGCACTATTGTGAGTGGTGGTTAAAAAGTTACGGGTAGTCTAACGGCTTTTTTATCCCGTGTCATGTATCAGGCTGTTAATGCGTTTGCGAAACCTGATAGAATAACGCAACTTTACCCATTTTTGACAAATTTTGATAATGCGGTCGCACTATCTAAGTTTTAATATTCTCGCTTTATTTTAATATTCTCGTTTTATTTTAACACTTTAGTTTAAACGTTTCGTGATGCGTGATGGCACGCACCATGAACTGACAATTTGCGTTAGGAGCAATGCCCGATGAGTGATCACTCAAGCAACAATGCACAAAAAGACGAAGCAAAAAACGATTTTATTCGTAATATCATTCGTGACGATGTCAATGCGCAAAAATACCAGCAAATTGTAACGCGCTTTCCGCCTGAGCCAAATGGATACCTGCATTTAGGCCATGTAAAATCTATCTGCTTAAACTTTGGTGTGGCCAAAGAGTTTGGCGGTGTGTGTAACCTGCGTTTTGATGACACCAACCCAACTGCCGAAAAGCAAGATTACATCGACAATATTAAAAACGATGTGCAGTGGTTAGGTTTTGAGTGGGCAGGAGAGGCACATCATGCCTCAGGTTATTTTGATCAACTGCATGCATGGGCAATCCAATTGATTGAGCAAGGCGACGCTTATGTTGATTTGCAAACCCCTGAGCAAATCAAAGAAAACCGTGGTTCATTCAATGAAGCGGGAACGCCTTCACCATATCGTGATGCCAGTGTTGAAGAAAATCTAGCGCTGTTCAACTATATGAAAGACGGTAAATACGCTGAAGGAAAGGCTATTTTGCGTGCCAAGATTGATATGGCCAGCCCAAATATGAACCTGCGTGATCCTGTTATCTATCGCGTGATGCATCAAGCGCATCATCAGACTGGTGATAAATGGTGCATCTATCCGATGTATGACTTTGCTCATCCACTCTCGGATGCGTTAGAAGGAATTACCCATTCATTATGCACGCTTGAGTTTGAAGATCATCGTCCATTTTATGATTGGGTTATTGCAAAAATCGGCTTTGACGTACCGCCGCATCAGTACGAGTTTAGCCGCTTAAACGTTGACCATACATTGACCAGTAAGCGTAAGCTGAAGCAACTAGTAGATGAAGGTATCGTCAGTGGTTGGAATGATCCCCGTATGCCGACTGTCGCTGGCATGCGTCGCCGTGGTTATACGCCAGAGGGCTTGCGTGATTTTTGTGAGCGTGTGGGTGTAACAAAAGCGGATAGTGTGGTTGATTTCCGTTTGCTAGAGTTTAGCGTTCGTCAATCGTTAGAGACGACTACTGGTCGCGGTATGGCGGTACTAAAGCCATTAAAAGTGACCATCACTAACTTTAGCGAGGCGGTAAGCAGTTGGGAGTCGCAAAAAGCCGATAGCGTTAATGCACGTTTTGACGATGCGACTCAGACGCTTTGGTTGACTCAGCCGAACCATCCTAACGTCGATATGGGTGAGCGTGAGATTCCATTCACCGAAACGCTATACATTGACCAAGGTGATTACGAGATTGAGCCGCCAGCAGGCTATAAGCGTCTCTCTCCAGAAAAGCCAGAGATTCGTCTGCGTAACACCTACGTACTAGCCGTCACTGAACATATCACTGATGAAAATGGTAATGTCGTTGAGCTAAAAGCGACGATTGATTCTGCTACTTTGGGCAACAACCCTGAAGGGCGCAAGGTCAAAGGCGTGATTCATTGGGTATCAGCCAGTCAAGGTGTGCCAGCGACCGTACGTATGTACGAGCAGCTATTCAGTGCTGAGGATCCAAGTGGCGTCGCTGATGTTCATCAAGCGCTAAACCCGAACTCGCTTACTGAGCTAAATGCAGTGGTTGAGCCATCTTTGGTCAATGCAGATGCTGGCACGCGCTTCCAGTTTGAGCGTGAAGGTTACTTCATCTCTGATAGTGAAGATCACAGCACGGATAAGCCAGTATTTAACCAAATCGTTAGCTTGCGTGATAGCTATAAGCCAGCCTAATTTAGGTTAGCTTAGTATTTAAAAGTATCCTTATCCAAATAGATATTTTGAAATAATACTGAACAATAGTAGTTTGCAAGTTAGCCCATTTCTAGTACGCTAGGAATGGGCTTTTTTATGTGCAGTTATAAAGTTAAGCATAGTAAGATTTGAGGAAATAAGAATGGCAAAGTTTCTAAACAGCAGTGGTACAACGTATCATTTAGAAGAGTTGATTAAAAACGCTTCTGACAGGTTGATTATTATTAGCCCATACTTGAAGCTTAATGAACGTATCAAAGAATTATTAGAAGACCGCAACCGTCTCAAGATCGACATTCGCATTGTTTATGGCAAGAATGATTTACATCCTGAAGAAATAAACTGGCTAAAAAACCTGACCTTTATTCGTACTAGCTTTTGCAAAAACTTACATGCGAAATGCTACCTGAATGAAAATGAATGCATTATTACCAGTTTAAATCTTTATGAGTTTAGCCAAGTTAATAACAATGAGATGGGCGTACTGATTTATCGTAATGATGATGCCAAACTTTATGCCGACACCTATGAGGAAGCGCAGCGCATCATTCGTATCAGTGATGAAGTGAGAATGTCTCTTGAAAAAGTGACCGAAACTGAAAGTAAGTCTGAGCCTAGTCCCAAAACAATAAGCGCTACTACCAACACAACTGTCAATGCTACGACAGAAACCACACCTAATTACTCTAAACTGACTACTGCCAAGCTTGCTAAAGAGTTGGGCTTTAAAACTCAAGAGTTGAATGAAAAGTTACTTGCAGCGGGTTACCTACAATCGCAAGATGGTGAGCTAGTATTGACTGATGCTGGACGCGCAGCTGGTGGTACCAGTAAAAAGGGTAAGTTTGGCGAGTTTTGCTTATGGGATGCAGGTATGGTGGTTTAATTATTTATCAAAGCTGCTTGTCCATAAAAATTCATTAAAAAATTTGTCCATCAGCTTAGAGGTAAATGGAATAACCGCATTACAATCCGTCACAAGACATTCATAACCAGTTTGTTAAGATAAAGTCAGTTTTTACGGATGTGCTTTATGTTATATTTGATAGCTGAGCACGTCAATGATAATAATAGAACGCGAGGCCGACGTGTCGATATAAGCGTTCATTCACATAGCTAAGGAATCAAGCATGGCACATTTACGTTTAGGTGATACCGCACCAAATTTTGACGCTACAACCACAGAAGGTGACATCAATTTTCACGAGTGGGCAGGTGATCATTGGGTCGTTTTCTTCTCGCATCCAGCAGATTTTACGCCAGTATGTACCACTGAGCTTGGTCGTGCCGCTGCATTAAATGGCGAGTTCCAAAAGCGCAATGTAAAGCCGATTTGTATTTCTGTTGATAGTCTAGAAGATCACAAAGCGTGGGCGAGCGATATCGGTGAGACTCAAGGCACAGATATGAACTTCCCAATCATCGCTGATCCTAATAAAGAAGTCGCTGAACTATATGACATGATGCATCCTAATGCCGACAGCACTCATACAGTACGTAGTGTCTTTATCATTGATCCAAGCAAAAAAGTTCGTTTAACACTGACATATCCTGCTAGCTGTGGCCGTAACTTTGATGAAATTATCCGCGTAATCGACGCACTACAGTTGTCGGATGAGTATAACATTGCGACACCTGTAGACTGGAAAGATGGTGATGACGTAATCATTCCGCCAAGCGTGAAAAACGAAGATATCGCTGCAAAATATCCAAAAGGTCACAAAGAGATTAAGCCGTATCTACGCACCACACCTGCACCAAACAAATAATTATACTGATGTGTAAATGTAATTAAATAAAGCCCCATGACTCAAGGTTATGGGGCTTTTATTATTTCTACTTTATGATTAATAACACTTTGCCATGATGGCCAGATTAGGCTATAACTGTGGTATAGCGTATCAATATTTGTGCTTATCAGTACAATAACCATAATAAAGCGTATCAGCGTCAAATCGCTGTCCAATCATTCTTACAAGGAGTTTGCTATGAAAAAACTATATATTACCCGTACAGCGCCCAATCCGCGTAAAGCGCTTATCTTATTGGCTTCAAAAGGTATCGATGTCGATGATATGGATGATGTTGATGTGATTGATATTGATTTTGCGGCAAATGAGCAAATGTCAGAAGCCTTTACGCAAATGAATCCGATGCAGACCGTACCTGTTTTGACCTTAGATGATGGTACTGTATTGAATGATTCGCAGGCAGTTTGTGAGTATCTGGATCGTGTTTACGGTGAGCGTTCGGTCATGGGTAATGATGTGGTACAGCGTGCGCAAGTTTGCTCTATGCGCCGTGTTGCAGAGTTTGAAGTGATGTACAACTTGATGCTCGCGTTTCAGCACAGTCATCCATCTAAAGCACAACGTGTTGAGCAAGTGCCCGAGTTCGTCGCACCATCGATTGCTCGTGCTGTTAAAGCCATGGCTTACTTTGAGACGATATTAGAAGGTCGCGAATACCTAGTAGGCGAGCAATTAAGTTTTGCGGATATCGTGCTATATCTCAGCTTAGATTTTGGTAAAGTATTAAAAATTAATCCTAATGAACAAGGCGAAAACCTGGCTCGTTTTTATCAAAAGATGAATGAACGTTTCAGTATTAAAAATATGGCTAAAGCCAAACCTCCAGTGTGGATGACTAAAAGGTTCTAGGGCGTGTCCTCAATTCAATCGATAGTTATCTAAATGGGTTAAAAATGGCTAAATCTTGCCAAATGGCGTCAAATAGCTGACTAATATCTCGATATTATCTGCGCTATTTTCCTTGTTTGACTGCGATTTATCTCATTTTTATCACCATTTTTAAAATGAGGACACGCCGTAGAAAAATAGTTTAAATCATGAAACTTATCTATTAACCTATTTGGTAAATTGATCGCTATAAAGCAAAACAGCTAACCTCAATCGTTAGCTGTTTTTTTATGAAATATAATAAAAATCAACATTTCGTTACATAGGTTAATAGAGCCAAGGTTATAGTGGTTAATCTAGCTTAGTTATATCAATTATGTTTTTAAAACGTTCATTTAAGAGGATGCTTTTAAATTATTACTTCTTTTGAATAGGTTTTCAAAACATAGATGGTACGCGAGATAAGTTGTACAAGCTTACTAAGAGGTATGTAATATGGTAGGTAGCCGAAATAAGCCAACGTTAAAATTACTGCTATTACCCAGTATGATGGCAGTTAGTCTGATGCTAAGTGCGTGTCAAAAAGAAGCGGTGTCTAGTGAAAATGATACATTAGAGGGTGCTGAAGCTGGTGAGATGACAGACTTAGCCGTAAGTGAAGGTCTGGTATCTAGTATGAGCCCTACATCAGACGAATCAGAACCTGTTGAATTAACTGTTCAAGACAAGCTGACGACTACCTTATCTCATCATCGTTGGACGTTAGTAAATGCAGTCGACGCCAATGAACAACCTATGGCTGAATTTGCGAATATCAACAGTCAGGTAACGCTTGCCTTCAACCAGTATCAAGGGCAAGACACGCTAAGCTATAGCGTAGGCTGTAATACGATTAGTGCTGGCTATCAGTTAAAAGGGCATACCTTAACTACTGAAGAGGGTATGAGTACGAAGATGTCTTGTGGCGAGCTAGATGTGGCTGAAAACACCTTGAATACATTGATGCAGGGCAGTAGTGAGTTCAAAATTGATCAAGGCGATAATCCAGTATTAACCCAGTTTACCGACGATGATGTAACTCTGGTTTGGAATGGTAGGCTTACTGCACAAGCGAAATATAACAGTAAGGGTGAAACAGTATTTTGGGCAGTAAACTCCGAAACTGTACCTTGCGAAGCAAGTAACTCTGAGCAGTGTCTACAAGTTAAACCTATCACCTACAATGATCAAGGTATTAAAACTCACGAAGGACAGTGGCGAGTATTCGTTGGTGAGATCGATGGCTATCAGCATGACAGCAAACACGAAGAAGTATTACGCTTACAACGCTATCCGCTAAACATCGATGAATTATCAGAGACTAATGAGCCAACTAAAGATGATACTGCTGATGAAAAGTATGCTTATATATTAGATGCTGTCATTGAAAGTGCAGTTGTAGAGTAGCCTATTATAGTTTGAGCTTTGAAATGCTCATAGTTATAAAAAACACGCGTCTAGTAGCGCGTGTTTTTTATGGGGTGTCTAATTTGCTGTTTATCTATTTTGACGCTTTTCTGCTTCAACACCTCGCTATCTTAATGCCTCACTATTTTAACGCTGATCTTTAACGTAAGTTACCTAAATCTTCTTCGGTCAAGCGCCAACGGCCTTTCTTTTTAGAAGCACCTCGACCACGCATGGTGCTGTTCAGTATCAGCTTGTTCATTGAATGGCTTGAGTGAGCATGACAGATGGCGCAGGCAAGTCCATCGGCAGCATCTTGTTGCGGTACAACTTCTAACGCTAATATCCGGCACACCATCTCCTGTACTTGCTCTTTGGCTGCCGCTCCATAACCACAAACGGCTTGTTTGATTTGTCGAGCCGTATATTCTGACACTTCTAAATCTAGTGCAACCATTGCTGCAATCGCTGCACCTCTTGCTTGCCCAAGCTTAAGTGCAGAATCAGGGTTTTCCGCCATAAATACTTGCTCAATCGCTGTATAGATAGGCTCGTCAGCATATTTTAAATGATGTTGTGTGATACGCGTTAATCCATTAAAGATACGTTTGAGGCGTTCAGGCATCTCTTTGGTATCTGTGCGAATCGTTCCTGCATCGATATAGGTCAGCTTGTCACCTGTCTGCTGTACTATCCCATAACCAGTCATGCGTGACCCTGGGTCAATCCCTATAATAATTGCCATAATATTCCGTCTTACTTACCTGTCATTTTATATTCAGTCCTATAGAAATCGGATACGGAGTCAGACTCGCTTAGCCTACTGCTAGTAGCACTGACGTTTGTCTTCCTTGTATCCAAATTATATTGTACCGACTATATAGCTTAAAAATTAGCCTTAAGTTTGATAGTATAGCAACCAATCCCCATATACATCATATGTTAGCCATTTTAATTTTCATGGCGCTCAATTTATTGGTTTTTATTTTATAGGACGACACTTTATGGGTCAGATAGTTGGTATAGCCATCGTTTGGTTTATTATCGAGATGCTACTATGGTATTTGCTTGCTCAGTTTATGAGCGGCTGGTGGGTGTTTATGTGGTTTATTATCGCCGCGGTTATCGGTATCTCCTTGATGCGCAAAGGTATGGCTGCTCTTAATCCAATGGCACAGCAAATGAAAGCTGGTGGCATGATGAACCCTGCGATGCGTCCGCCAGAGACCACGATGATTAAGAGTATCGCGATGGCAGCTGCAGGTATTTTATTGCTTATTCCTGGGGTGCTTAGTGATTTGATGGCGCTGTTGGTAGTATTGCCACCTGTGCAGAAAAAGCTAAAAGACTTGGCCAATAATTACGTCATGAATAATCAGCAAAAAATGATGGAAATGATGGCCAAGCAGATGGGCGGTCAAATGGGTGGTGGTCAAAATCCATTTGGCGGTGCTGGTGGCATGGGTGGGCAAAACCCGTTCGGTGGCGCAGGTGGCATGAATGGTCAAAATCCATTTGGTCAACAGCAGCAAAACCCATTTGGTGATGTGTTTAAACAGCATACTACGGTTGATGGTACTGCCAAAAAAATCCCTAAAGATGTCAAGAAAATTACCAAGTCTGCTAATGACGAATAACCATTCAGTTAAATCATAAGCATAAAAAAAGCCCCTTTCATCAATGACGAAAGGGGCTTTTTAGTGGTAGTAAATAAATTATAAGAAATATACTTACTAACCGAATGAAACAACCGAAGTGCCGCTGTAAGATGGTGACCCATGAACCGTGAAGTTCAGGGCGGATGCGTCATCATCTCTGCAGGTTTCCTGATACACCGCAAGCGGTGCAGGCATACACAATGAGACAATAGGTACCACATCCTGGTAAAGCATTATCGGCTCAGGGAATAAACATCTACTAGCCAACACTTCAGAATAGTTTTATCTTAACCAATGAAAAGAGTGATTGCAAGTCTGAATTACAGATTGATACGTAGCTTGGTTAATTGGCCGCATTTATATTGTCTTGCATAGAAAAATCATCGCAAGATAACCCTATAAAATTATTCATAAACTCACGAAAAATGCTCAGTTTTTCAGCTATTTCAAGATGTGTGTTAATATAGAGGGCTTTATATTCCCTTACACAGCATTATAGGCGTTCATTCACTCGAGGAGCGGTAATATATGACCAGTACCCAACAAGCATCAGACTCTATTGATAATAACAAAACACAGCTTAGCAATAACCAAGACGGTGCACAGAATAAAAAAATACCGCATGTCTTGATGATATTGGACGGCTTTGGTCATCGTGAAGAAGATAAAGATAACGCCATCGCTGCCGCTAATATGCCAAATCTAGACAAGATTTATCAGCAATATCCTCATGGCCTGATTTCTGCCTCAGGGGAAGATGTTGGTTTACCTGATGGTCAGTTTGGTAATTCAGAAGTCGGTCACATGAACTTAGGCGCAGGGCGTGTTCTTTATCAGGACTCAACACGTATCTCAAGTGAACTTGCCAATCGTGAATTTTATAAAAACGAAGCATTGGTTGATGCGGTCAAAGCCGCCAATGAACGTGGCGGTAATGTCCATATTATGGGCTTGCTTTCTGATGGCGGCGTTCACTCTCATCAAGACCATATCGAAGGTATGTGTCACTCAGCATTGGTCCATGGTGCCAAAAATGTCTTTATTCATTGCTTTTTAGATGGCCGTGATACCCCGCCTAAATCTGCTGATAAGTACATCAATCGTCTGCGTGATTATATCAATAAGTTGAATGCTCATTACGAAGGTGGCCGCGTACAGATTGCAAGTATCATCGGCCGCTACTATGCAATGGATCGCGACAATCGTTGGGATCGCGTACAAAAAGCCTATGAGCTGATTACTGAAGGCAAAGCTGATCGTCTATCGACACGGGCAGATGGCGCTGTTCAAGCTGCTTATAAAGCGCGTGAGACCGATGAGTTTGTTAGTCCAACGACCGTAATTGGACGTGATGAAGTGCCATATACTGTCAATGATAACGACGCACTTATTTTTATGAATTTCCGTGCTGACCGCGCTCGTGAGCTTGCCCAAGCATTTGTCTTGCCAGATCATGAGTTTTCTGGATTTGCGCGTCAAAAACAACCAAAACTAGCGGCATTCGTGATGCTAACTAAGTATTCAGATGTCCTAGCTGACAATCCAAAAACCAGCATTGCTTACTACCCAACGTCTTTGGCCAATACATTGGGAGAGTACTTGCAGGATCAAGGAAAAACTCAACTACGTATCGCTGAAACTGAAAAATATGCGCATGTGACATTTTTCTTTAGTGGTGGCCGCGAAGAAGAGTATCAGGGTGAAACTCGTATATTAGTGCCATCTCCAGACGTTGCGACTTATGATTTACAGCCTGAGATGAGTGCGCCTGAAGTCACTGATAAATTAGTAGAGGCAATTGAGTCTGGTAAGTATGATGTATTGGTGGTCAATTATGCCAATGGTGATATGGTTGGACACACAGGTATCTTTGATGCAGCGGTAAAAGCGGTAGAAGCTTTGGATGTATGTGTTGGCCGTATCGAGTCAGCAGTGCGAGCAGCTGGTGGTGATATGCTTATCACAGCCGATCATGGTAACTGTGAGCAGATGCAAGACTATGAAAGTGGTCAAGTACATACACAGCATACGACAGAGCATGTACCATTAATTTACGTAGGTGAGCAAAAGTTGCAAGTACGCCGTGGCGGTAAACTTAGTGATGTGGCACCGACTATTTTATCATTGATGAACGTTGACGCCCCTGCTGAGATGACAGGTGAGAGCTTATTGGTTCCAGCAGTCTAAGCCAGTCGAGTTAAACCACAGTACTTGAATGACTGTGGTTTATATCAATTCGTTAGCTGTATTAGAAGATATCAAAAAGGAAAGGATAACCTATTATCCTTTCCTTTTTTTGTGATACATTTTACTTAATTTACTTGCAATACTATGCTAGTTCGAAATATGCGTTTGGTGCTATCTTATAAATCGCTATATAACGATAAATTCGTATTCTCTATTATTCAAATGAGTTCTTTTATGCAGCCTATTTCTTTTGCACGTTCTTTTTTATTCAAAGGGTTAAGTAAATCAGTAGAGAAGGCATCCGTCGCGTCCAAGGTTTTGCAGCCTGCAATTTTAATAGGTGTGCTTGGTTGTGCGATTAGCGTAAATGCACAAGCAGCAGTGGGAGCTTCTACAAATAATGATAATCCTACAAATGGTCTACAGCTCATCAGTTTGAATGCAGATGAGATAGCGGATGAAAACGACGCTGATAATTTATCTAACATTGCTGATATGTTAGATGTCGCCGATGAGCCAGATGACTCGATAGATAGTGTGCCAGATGAAAGCGCGCTAACGGATGATGCCGATGATATTGATACGGAGATTCCAGCAGAAGTTGCACAAGTATCGCTAAATGCTATCTCTCCTGAGACGCTAAAAACATTTGTGGCTGTGGTGGATTTAGTACGTCGTCAATACATTGATGCGGTCAATGATGAAGAGCTATTTAGCAATGCGATGAGCGGTATGCTGACCAAACTTGACAGCCATGCTGAGTTTTTGGACGCAGAAGCTTATGAGAACCTGCGTGCTTTTACTGAGGGTGACGTCGGTGATATTGGTATTAAGGTTAATTACCAGCCAGAGGCGGGGTATTGGGTCGTGACAGAGGTTATCGATGATTCACCTGCAGACAAAAAAGGCATCGCAGTTGGTGATTATTTGCATCAGGTTGATGAGTTTAAGCTAGACGAAGGGCGACAGGTTAATGACGTTGAGCAGCTTTTGACAGGTATTGCTGGTACGCAGGTAGATATTATTACTTCCAAAGCTGGCCGCCGTAAGCACACAACGACGTTGCAGCGTAATAATAGTCATCCGCAGATTATCGAGACCAAACTGGTTGATGGTATTGCCATTGTCAAATTACCGGCGTTTCAAAACAACAGCCGTGAAAAATTACTAGAAGGTTTAATTAACCTAAATGCTCCGATATCAGGAATTTTGCTAGATATGCGTGATAATCCAGGTGGCGTACTGACATCAGCAGTGAGCGTGGCCAGTTTATTTATGGATGATACCGATGTAGTGCAGGTGCAAGCACGTCAGAATAAATCACGGGTACTATCGACCCAAGGTGATGCGATACTTAAACCTTTGCCATTAGTGGTATTACAAAACCGCTATTCAGCATCAGCGGCAGAGGTACTTGCCAGTAGTTTACAAGCACAAAAACGCGCTACTATTATCGGTGAAGTTAGCTATGGCAAAGGCTCAGTACAATCAGTCATACCGTTAAACGATGAGCAAGCCGTCAAATTGACTGTGGCCAATTATATGACGGCAGCAGGCAAACAAATAGATGAGATCGGCGTAGAGCCTGATGTGACTTTATCAGGCAGCGAGAACACGTGGGAGGAGCAAGCATTAGAATTAGTAAAGGCACGCGCGCTTGTTTCTGGCATTCGCTTCGTTAGAAAAAATGCTACGAAAGAATAGATTTTCGTAGCAATTAATTAACAGCACATACCATTCAACGCTTAAAAATATTTGAAGATGACGTTTAAAGGAAATTAGTCAGATGCATCTTCAGAAATTTCGAGCTTTTTCATACGGTAGCGTAAAGAACGAAAGGTTGTTCCTAATAATTCAGCTGCTTGGGTTTTGTTCCAGCCAGTTTGTTTGAGTGCCGTGATAATCAGCTGCTTTTCTTGTTCCTGCAAATAATGTTCTAACCCTTGAGGCGGTAATTGACCGTCAAACAACTCTTGTAAACCTGATATGTCTTTAGAAGTTTCTTGAGCGCTTTCTTGTTGGGCGGTGGAAGCAAGGAGTGATTCTTCGTCATAAGTATTTGCTACGTTGGTTGACGAACTGTTATTACTAGCTGACGAATGCTGCACCATTGAGGGGTAGTGGTTGGTATTAGTACGATAGGGATGTAAATTGGTCGCCCTTTGTTCAACTGGCGTCGTTGTATTGCGATTAGATTGAATGACTTGCTCATCGTCCTTTGTTGATTGGACTGTAGATTGAACGTCTATTTGATTTTCTACGTCACGAGCAGGTGGCTCAGAGCTATCGATAGCTGAGCTATGATTTTGCTCTTGTGTATTTACAAGCTCAGGTTCAATGTCAGGAAGACCTAAATGACTAACGTCTATGTATGAAGTTTCAGCTAACGTAACTGCACGCTCCAACAAGTTGCGTAGTTCACGGACATTACCCGCAAAATCGTGGCGTTGTAAGCGTTCGCAGGCTTCCATCGTCAATGACGGCGGCGACTCTAATTGCCAGTCATCAGCAATCATCGCCAAAAAGTGGTCTGCTAATACAGGAATATCATCACGGCGTGCATTAAGTGTTGGAAGCTTTAGCTCAATGACATTGATGCGATAATATAAATCTTGTCGAAATGCACCATCTTGTACCAATTGGCTCAGGTCTTTGTGAGTGGCAGACAAAATGCGGATGTCTACTGGCACTTCTTTTGTATCACCGATTGCCCTTACTGTTTTTTCTTGAATGGCACGTAACAATTTAACTTGCATGGCTAAAGGTAAATCCGCTACTTCATCTAAAAATAGCGTGCCACCATTGGCTTGTTGGAATAAGCCTTGTTTATCAGCGACAGCCCCTGTAAAGCTGCCTTTTTTATGACCAAAAAACTCCGACTCCATTAACTCCGATGGTATCGCACCGCAGTTCACTGGTACAAAGCTACCATCACGACGTGGACTTAAATCATGGATCAATCTGGCGACCACTTCTTTACCTGTGCCAGAAGCGCCCGATAAAAACACAGGTGCCTGTGAGCGTGCTAGCTTTAAAATAGTATTTTTGAGGGGATGCATGACAGCAGAATTACCGATCAATCTACTATCTAGCATTTTTTGTTCAGGAGAGCACTCTGGTGCGGCCTGTACTTCGTTATCTTGATGAATAACTTTTAGGGCATTCTCTACCAGTTGGCGCAAACGTGGTAGTTCTAGCGGTTTATTGACAAAATCGAAGGCACCAAGCTTTAATGCCTCAATAGCCAAATCCATGCTGCCATGAGCCGTAATCACCGCTATTGGAATATTAGAGCTATTGCTAATTTCTTTTACCAGCTCAAGTCCCGAGCCATCTGGCAGTTTTAAATCCGTTAGACAGAAATCGTAGTCATTGTCTTGCCAAAATGTTCTTGCTTGCGACAATGTATAAGCCACATCACTTTTGATACCCATTTTAGTTAGGGTAATTTGCATCAATCGACATAAATCTACTTCATCATCGACGACTAGCGCGGTTGTTGTCATACATCATCTCATCGTATTTTATGGCTATAAAATCAATAGCTGGGTCTAAATGGGTGTAATAGTTTTATACAGAGTTGGAACTTAACTCACTGATACTATAATCTCATTTCAAATATTATATTTTGCAAAAATTAATGCGAAATCACATAGCTTTTGAAGGATAAATCTAGGTAAGATTTTCTTCGATAGTTTGAAATTTATTATCAGATTTAATAGAAGGTACAATTAACCGAAAACATGTTTTCTCATGTTCAGGAATGTAGAGTAAACGCGCTTGATTTGCTTCACAAAATGCTTGTGATAAATAGAGCCCCAGTCCTGTACCAGCTTTATCTGTTGTAAAAAACGGATCGAACAAAAGTTCTAAATTTCCAGCACTAACACCATTACCATTATCTAATATATCGATTATAACATCGTTGTCTGCGCAGTAAATGTCGATTTCCACATAAGCGTGGGGATGAGCATAGCTGCTATAACGCAGGCCATTGTTGATTAGGTTGATTAATATCTGCTCTAACTGATGAGTATCAAATGATATGATGGGTTTGGTTTTTATTCGTAGAAAAATGTCGTGTCCTTGAAAGTAATTCTCCAAAAACGATGGCATCCATTCAGCCAATTCGAGCACCTGCTGAGTAGCCGTCTGCTGACGAGACAGCTTTAAAATATCCTCAATGATACGGTTTACACGCTTTGTCTGTGAAAATATCATCTCATAAAGCTCATGGTTGCCGGTTATGGCAGCATTCGATTCACTTGTTAATGCACTGTCATCTTCCATTTGTTCTGCAACATCTTCCATTAATAGCTGACTGGCTTGCGATATCGCTGCTAATGGGTTTCTGATTTCATGAGCAATACTGGCAGTCAATTGCCCTAAGGAAGCCAGTTTCAGTTGTTGAGCACTGGCTTGCTCACGGCGTAAGTCTTCTAATATGACAAGCTTACTATCGTCTTTTAGTGGAATAATTTGTACACGTAATTTGCCAAATATTGAGGCATTTGCCACAGCTGGCACATCGTAGGTAAAAGCGCGTGACTGCCCAGATGCTACCGACAAGCAGGCATTAAACAACTGTGAATGCTGCTTATTGAGTTGCTGCTCAAAATTAGAGAGAAGTGCTTTGTTTTGAGTCTCTTTCACATCTTCAAAGGTATTCTGCACTGTGGCAGGTGTGATAAGTGATAGACTCAGCAACTGATGTGCGGCAAGATTTGCTAAGACAATATGTTGCTTATCGATAACGATAACACCATTCACCATCTGCGTGATAACCTCTTGATTGATCACGTTTAGTCGCTCGACTTCCTTAGCATGGTTTGCCGCGACCTTTTCAAGCTGTACTAATCGCTGAGAGATAGACCAACTCAAACCGCCCACTGCCAAAAAACTCGCTGACATCAGTAGTGCATCACCTAGATTAGCTAGACTCATGCTATTAGCAATAGCGTAAAAAAATTGCTGATAAATAACGAGAATGATGGCAAGTAAAGTAATAACCAATGCTTGTGAGCCATGTAGTAGCATAAAGCTAGCTGCGACGACCACCATGTATAGCATGGTTAACTGCAAATCAGGGTTACCTGTCGTGTAGAGCAGCAGACTTAATATAATAACGTCTAAGGCCAGTCCGAATGCCAGTTGGCGGCGCATATGTTTTCTAACGACATAAAACAATCCAAGCAGTATCAAGCTTAAAAGTACATAGAAGCTTAGAGTCGTTTGTTGTAAAAAACTCGGTAAAGAAGCGCCATCACCAGTACGAGCAGAGATGTATAGCATGAGCATAGAGAACAGGCTAACGACGAAGCGATAGCTGCTATAGATCAGCCCCAACTTACGCAACATCGACAGAGGAAGCGTATCATCATGATGTACATAATGAGTAATGACAGAGCTAGAATTGGTAGCAGAGTTCATAAACTGGCCGTAATAGAATAAACGCTAAAATGGTTTATGGTTGAATCAGACCATGACGAATGGCCAAATGAGTCAATTTAACATCACTATCAACCCCAACTTTTTCATAAATACGGTAGCGATACGTATTAATGGTCTTGACACTAACAAACAATTGATCAGCTATTTGCTGAGGGCTTTGACAATTAACAACCATCATGGCCACTTGTTTTTCTCTGTCACTTAATAAGTCAAAAGGTGAGTTTGCATTATCAGATAATAAAACATCCGCTAACTGTTCAGCGACGTCTTGACTGAAGTAACGACCTCCTTGATAAATCTTTTTGACCGCACGTATCATTTCATCAAGCGGCGTGCCTTTGGTAATGTAACCATTCACACCTGCTTTGATCAGCATTGAGGGATAGGGCTGTGCAGACATACTACTGACCGCCAAAATCTTGATACCCATGTTGAGTTGTATCAGACGTTTGGTTGCTTCAAGCCCGCCAATATTCGGCATGTTAACGTCTAGTAAAATCACATCAGGATGTAATTGTTTGGCTTGTTTAATAGCCATATCACCGCTGTCTGCTTCACCTACCACTTCAATATCGGGGCTGTCTGACAACATACGGCTAATACCCATCCGTACCAAATCATGATCATCTACCACTAATACTTTAATCATAACCATACTCTTTATTGATTGTCAGAATGAACGCTTTATTAGGTTCAAATAGTATAAAAAATGAATATATGTCAACCGTTATTGTCATCTTTGTATATTCAAAAATCGCTAATTAATATAACAAAATACGAGTAATCATAACATTCGAAGTTAAGTTATATTGCTACAGTGTGAATTGATGTTTCTAGAATATAAATTGGTTGTAGTAAAGTTTGAACGAAGCCAAAAAAAACTACTAAATCAGTTTGATAGATTAAACTTAAATGTAAACCATGATACACTAAAAATACAAAAGCTCTATGTGAGTACTTACAAACACATCTATAAACGCTACGTACGTTTTTGGCGTCAGACAATATGTAACTGGCGTAATAGCGACAGCAGGAGGCATAATGAAGCAACTACCATTAACCAAACAGCAATTGATCGCTGCTATGATTTCATTGAGTTTGGGCAGTGTTGCACAAGCCGCACTTACAATTAATGGTAGCACTGACACTGCCTCTAGTGCACGCCTGAGTTGGGGCGGCGCTGATAGCTTGTCTGAAGCCCGCAACATTATGTACAAGTCTAATGGCTCTGCTATTAAGAAAGTCGATAATGGCTATGGTACTACCAATATTACAAATACTAATAGTTTTGCGAGTAGTAATAACACCAATAGTGCCCGCTACAATACAACTTATCGTGGGGCTTTCGGTAGCAGTGATATGATTCCGATTAGCACCGATTCACGTAGTGTTGCGGTGATTGATGCTGAAACAGGCGAATCTATCTATGAAAAAGATGCTGATATCGCGCGCCCAATGGCTAGTATTACTAAGGTTATGACGGCTATGGTCGTGTTGGATGCTGGCCTTGATATGCGTGAAGAAATCACGCTTGATCCAGAAGATTTCGTTGGTCCAAAGCGTGCAAGCTCACGTTTGAAATCAGGTGATCGTTTAAACCGTGCTGAGATGCTATTGATGGCGTTAATGAAGTCTGAAAATCCAGCAGCGAAGAGTCTGGCACGTAACTACCCAGGTGGCTATGATGCCTTTATGCGTGCGATGAATCGTAAAGCGCAAGACTTAGGTATGAATACGGCGTTTTTTGGTGATCCAACTGGACTTGATAAGCGCAACGTAGCTTCGTCAAAAGATTTGGTCAAGATGGTACGTGCTGCTGGCAACTATGATGTGATTCGTCGTTTTTCTACCACTAAGAGCTATGACTTTTTTGTCTCAAATTATTCAAGTGGTAACCGTACCTATAAAGCCAGTAATACCAGTACGTTGGTTCGTGACGGTAGCTATCCAATCGGTATCTCTAAGACAGGCTTTATCAACGAAGCCGGACGTTGCGTGGTGATGGAAACTCGGGTCAACAATCGCCCTGCGATTATTGTTATTTTAGGAGCAAACAGCTCAGCAACACGTTGGGGTGATGCTAAAAATATCTTAAATAGTTTGGCTACACGCCGTACAGTGTAAGTTTGCTATTCTAAATATATAAAAAAGCTGTTATATCGTATAACGGCTTTTTTATTGTGTTGAATTTAAGAATTAAGGATAAACGCTATGAGTCGTTCATCATTTTCCTCAGTTATGCCTAAGCTATATTTGTTGACCAACGATGATGAATTTGAGCTGTTATATCAAAAGCTAGAGGCAGCCTTGTCGACAGGATTAATTGCGCTATTACAAATTCGTCGTAAGCAAGTTCTTAGTCTACCTGATGGAGCTTTAAAGTTTTTTGATGAGGCGCAAAAAATCGTTGAGTTAGCTAAAACGTATAGCGTGCCAGTTGTAATTAATGATGACGTGAAGTTGGCCGAAAAGCTTGGCGTTGGGGTACACCTTGGTCAAACAGACGGCAGTATCGGTGATGCTCTACAGTCTCTATCACCGCATCAAATCATCGGTCGTACCTGCCATGGTGATGTAGCGCTGATTAAAGAAGCAAAAAATGACGGCGCAAGTTATGCTGCGATGGGTGCTGTATTTACTTCTACAACTAAGCCAAATGCTAATGTCATTTCGCGTCAGCAGCTTGTGGAAGGGTGTCAGCAAGGCATACCAATCTGTGTAATAGGCGGGCTAACCGCAGAAAATGTCTCAGAGCTGGTAGATTTGCCCATTGCGCTTGTAGCAGTAGTCGGGGATATCATGGACTTGCCAGTAGCAAACATAGCGCAGCGTTGTCATGAATGGCAGCAGGCATTTTCTAAATGGAAAATACCTACTTGAAGTACTCTTCTTAGAGAGGTTTTGGAGTAGCAATAGTCTTACAATAGAATATTAATATGACAGCGCTACTCAGCGTGTTCCATACATAAGGTGGCATAGGGTAGCGCTTCTAAGCGTTGCTCTTCGATTGACTCGCCGCAAACTTCGCACTCGCCATAAGTACCATTTTCAATTCGACTCAATGCATTTTCGACATAGATTAAGCTTTGACGTGCCTCGCTCATCAAATTTTTGCGCATGTCGTTTTGACGATAGGATATAGCCTGATCTTCCCAATGTTCATTGAGATCATCTTGTGGATTTTGAATGTGATCTTCTATCTTATCAATTCGAGATTCGTACTCATCTTTTAATTTTAATAGGTTTTGTTTCGCAGTGTGTAAGTTAATGCTCATTATTTTCTCCTAATGGATTATTTTTATTGTCAATGTTTCTATCATAAAGAGCTTGACTGCTGAGTACCACCACGAAATGTTACGGTTTATTGACTATGCTTAAAGCTAGCAACGGCAATTGTTGTCATCGAATAATGGTCTGAGAATATAGACTAAATATTTTAAACATGCTGAAATTTGTGACAGGTTGCTTGTGAGACTGCGCTAGAAAACTGGTAGAATACACCGCCGCTAAATTCTGCTTACTTCATCGACCTATTAGAGTGGTTTGATAAGTGTAAGAGCCAAGCGTTAAAAAACATTAAAAAGTGATAAAGCTGATAGTGACTATATAGCACGGGTATAAAATAGCTTGGCTATATGGCAGGCGAGCGAGAGTGCTACAAAATAGTGGATTGATCGAGCTTAGCACTGAATCTGATTTATATAGAGCGGACTATAATAGTCATATCAGTAACGACAGTAATCGCAAATTAACAGATATATTGATGCATAGGAGCAGGTGATGAATTTTTTGCGTATGAGTGAGTTGAACTTAACGGATAAAGTGGTCTTAATCCGAGAAGATTTAAATGTGCCTATTAAAGACGGTAAGGTCGCGAGCGATGCGCGCTTGCAAGCCAGTCTTCCTACCATCAAAATGGCGCTCGAAAAAGGCGCTGCGGTAATTGTTTGCTCACATTTAGGCCGCCCAACAGAAGGCAGTCCTGAAGCTGTATATTCATTGGCACCAGTTGCTGACTATTTGACGGACAAATTAAGCTCGCAATTATCGACACCTGTACGTCTTAATAGTGATTACCTTACCCAAGGTGCCAATGTAAAATCTGGTGAAGTGGTTCTATTAGAAAATGTACGCTTTAATGACGGTGAAAAGAAAAACGATGCCACGCTAGCGAAAAAGTATGCTGATTTATGCGATGTGTTTGTGATGGATGCTTTTGGTACAGCGCACCGTGCACAGGCATCAACAGAAGGCGTTACGCAAGCGATGCGTCAAGCAGACAAAACTGTGTGTGCAGGGCCATTGTTAGCCGCTGAACTTGATGCTTTGAGCCTAGCGCTTGAAACGCCAGCACAGCCAATGCTTGCTATCGTTGGTGGGTCAAAAGTGTCTACCAAATTAGAAGTGCTACACAGCTTGGCTGAAGTTTGCACACAGATTATCGTTGGTGGCGGTATTGCCAATACTTTCTTAGCAGCACAAGGTCACAGTGTTGGCGCCTCATTGTACGAAGCAGACTTGCTAGATACTGCACGTGACATTATGACCAAGACTGAAATTCTACTGCCTGAATACGTCGTCGTCGCTGATAAAAACGACATCGATTTCGCTGACTTTACTGGTTCATTGCAAAAAGCCACCGCAACGATCAAATCAGTTGATGCGATCGGTGACAATGACATGATATTGGACATCGCACCAGAAAGCGCAAAGCAGCTTGCCGATGCCATTATCAATGCAAAAACTATCTTATGGAATGGTCCAGTGGGTGTCTTCGAAGTTAATGCTTTCGGGCAAGGCACACAGATATTAGCTACTGCTGTAAGAGACAGTGATGGTTTCTCTATCGCGGGCGGCGGTGATACGTTAGCGGCCATCGATAAATATCAGGTTGCTGACGGTGTGAGTTATATGTCAACGGGTGGCGGTGCGTTTTTAGAGTTTGTTGAAGGTAAAGTACTTCCAGCAGTCGCTGCACTGCAAATAGATACCTAACTAATTAACGATACTCTGTAGCTTAGTAACATTAGACGTACAACTAACTTTAAATAACTAAGGTAGTCTGTAAAAATAATATTTTGGCTGTTGATTTGCTTGTTTTTATTGACATAAGTAAGTGCAATAGTCATCGATTATTATTAAGCAGTAATTATTTATTTATATACTGAAAATTATTATTGCATGTCTGATTCGCACTCTATAAAATAGCGCGACCATGTATTTTGACATGCATTATTTACGAGAGGTTTATTATGTTAAAACGTCATTTATTACTTGCTAGCGTACTTGCTGGTACCTTTGCAATCACTGCATGTAGCCAACAAACAGAAGAAAACACAGAAGCTGCTGTTGAATCTGCTGGCGATGATGCTGCTGCAAACGCTGATGCTGCTGCCGCTGAAACAGACGCTGCTGCTGCTGAAGCTGAAGCTGCTGCTCAAGACGCTGGTGCTGAAGTTGCTGAAGGCGCTGACACTGCTGGTGCAGCTGCGACAGACGCTCTAGAAAACACTGGCGATGCTATTGCTGAAAGTACTAACACAGCGGTTGAAAATACTGCTGAAGCTGTTGCTGATGGCGCTAACGCTGTCGCTGATGGCGCAAATGATGTTGCAGTTGATGCAGAGCAACAGTACTAAGCTACGCGATAACTAAGCACTATAATGACTGATTTACTGGGATTATATCGATTGATAGATAATCATCGGTAAATAACTCTTAAAAAGGGTCATTGCTTTATAAGCCTCAAAATACTAGAAAAGCCTTGGTGATTGCCAAGGCTTTTTGCGTTGTATGACATCATAACAGTTTATAAAGTGACAGTTTATAAAATTAAACTGATATCAAGAGACGGTATAGACTGACAAATAGTCGGTCAACCGCTACGAAGACAGAACAATTTTTGCTATAATCACCGCGTGGTAATCATATCCAATATCATTCAGACTTTCACTAGCCTATATACGGTCAGTATGGTCGAATATACAGTGAAATGATTGCTATCAAGCTGTTTTTTAAAATACTATTCAAAATCTAATCAGAGAGCGTCTTATGGCCCTAATATCCTTACGTCAACTTCTAGATCATGCCGCTGAACACAGCTATGGTGTTCCTGCCTTTAACGTCAATAACTTAGAGCAAATGCGTGCAATCATGATGGCTGCGGATGCTTGTGATTCACCTGTCATTGTCCAAGCCAGTGCAGGCGCACGTAACTATGCAGGGTCAGCATTTTTGCGTCATTTGATTATCGCTGCGATCGAAGAATGGCCACATATTCCAGTAGTAATGCATCAAGATCACGGTATGTCGCCAGCTATCTGCCAACGCTCAATCCAGTTAGGTTTTTCATCAGTGATGATGGACGGCTCACTTGGTGAAGATGGCAAAACGCCAATGGATTATGACTACAATGCTAGCGTCACGCGCGAAGTTGTTAAGATGGCTCATGCTTGTGGTGTCTCTGTAGAAGGCGAAATCGGTTGCTTGGGCAGTCTTGAAACTGGTATGGCAGGCGAAGAAGACGGCTCTGGTGCAGAAGGCGTATTGGATCATGAGCAGCTCTTGACCAGTGCTGATGAAGCTGAGCAGTTTGTAAAAGATACCAATGTCGATGCGTTAGCAATTGCTATCGGTACGAGTCACGGTGCCTATAAGTTCACACGTCCACCGACAGGCGATATTTTATCTATTGAGCGCGTAAAAGAGATTCATGCTCGTATTCCTAATACTCACCTTGTCATGCATGGTTCTTCATCAGTGCCACAAGAATGGCTGAAAGTTATTAATGAAAATGGCGGTGATATTGGCGAAACTTATGGCGTGCCAGTTGAGCAAATCGTTGAAGCGATTAAGCATGGTGTGCGTAAAGTAAACATCGATACGGATTTACGTCTGGCATCAACTGGTGCTATCCGCGAATTCCTTGCAAAAAATCCAAGTGAATTTGATCCACGCAAATACTTTAAAGCGTCTATGGTAGCGATGTCAGATATCTGTACCAATCGTTTTGAAGCGTTCGGCTCTGCAGGTCAAGCACACAAAATTCGCCCAACCAGTCTTGAAGGTATGGTGAACTTTTACCAATAAGACTGTGTTGGAGAACGTAGTTGTTAATCATGAAGTAGCAGCTTATTTTATAATATTCCACATAAGAGGTCGTAAATAATGATTGGATTGATTACCGGACAGGTGCAGTATTTGATGGCACCGACGGCTTGTATCATGACGACCTCTGGTGTGGGTTATGATATCGAACTGCCATTGCCTTCGTTTTGTCAGTTACAGCTGAATGAACAAGCTAGCATTTGGACACATTTCCATGTTCGCGAAGATGCCCAATTGCTATACGGCTTTATCGATCGAAAAGAACGTGATGTCTTTCGCCAGTTAATTAAAATTAACGGGGTTGGGGCAAAAATGGCCTTGGCTATGCTGTCTGCAATGTCAGCAGCTGAGCTAAAGATGCACGTCGAGCAAGAGTCGGAGACGGCATTAACTCGTATCCCAGGCATCGGTAAAAAGACGGCGCAACGTTTATTGATTGAGCTAAAAGACAAGTTAAAGAATATCGACGTTGATAATGGTGCGTTTGAATTGACGCCTCAGGAAACTACGATTTCTCACGAAGGTAGTATCATCGCTGAAGTAGAAGGCGCATTGATTAGCTTGGGTTACAAAGAAAAAGAAGCTCAGCTAGCGATCAAGGCTGCTAAGAGTAAAGGAGATACTTTTGCTGATACTCAAGGCTTATTAAAAGCCACTTTACAGCAATTATCTGGCTTTTAATTCATATTAATTAGCCGTCTATCGATGACAACCACATAATGTATTAAATTAATAAGCGACATTAAATGTCGCTTATTTTCGTTTTAGTGCTCGCTTAATAAGGTTTTACATGACTTATGCGCAGCGTTTGGTTATGCTATTTGTTAACTAATTTTTTAATATAATGATAAATTCTATGACGCAAGATCGTTTAATTAATCCGCTAGAAGGCGCAAGTGATGCTCCTGATGCCAATATCCGACCAGCATTATTGGCCGAGTATATTGGTCAGCCGGTGGTACGTGAGCAGATGGAAGTGTTCATCGGTGCTGCTCGTGGCCGTGACGAAGCGCTAGATCACACACTTATATTTGGTCCACCGGGTCTGGGCAAGACGACCCTTGCCAATATCATCGCTCGTGAGATGGGTGGTAATCTGCGTTCTACTTCAGGGCCTGTGCTTGAGCGCCCAGGAGATTTGGCAGCCATGCTGACCAACCTAGAAGCGGGTGATGTGCTGTTTATTGATGAAATTCACCGTCTAAGCTCGGTTATTGAAGAAATCCTTTATCCAGCAATGGAAGATTTCCAATTAGATATTATGATTGGTGAAGGGCCTGCTGCGCGTTCTATCAAGCTTGATTTGCCACCGTTTACCTTGGTAGCAGCAACAACTAGAGCAGGGCTATTGACGTCACCGCTACGTGACCGTTTTGGGATTGTACAGCGACTCGAATTTTATAATATCGCTGATCTAACGACGATTGTTAGTCGCGCAGCACGTCTAATGCGTGTACCAATGAGTGAAGATGGCGCTGTAGAGATTGCCCGCCGTGCACGTGGTACACCAAGGATTGCTAACCGCCTATTACGCCGCGTACGTGACTATGCCGAGGTAAGAGGCGATGGTAGTATTAATGGTGCGATTGCTGGTAGCGCTTTAGATATGTTGGCAGTGGATAGACGCGGTCTTGATCATCTAGACAGACGCTATATCGAAATATTGCACGAGCGCTTCGATGGTGGTCCTGCTGGTGTTGAAGCGGTGGCAGCAGCGATGGCTGAAGATCGTGGAACCCTTGAAGATGTGATTGAGCCGTATCTGATTCAACAAGGTTATGTGCTGCGTACTGCTCGTGGCCGCGTACTGACACAGATGGCAATCGATCAGATGCTATAGTATTCAGCGTAAAAAATGCGCCTACTTTTGATTGAAAGTAGGCGCATTTTTTGTTTAAGTCTAAAATTGTGAAAAATTTTCTGAACTGATTGATTAAAAATAAATCTGATTTCTAAGCTAAAATTCGCCAAACAACTACCAAGACCGCCAGTATATAAAATATAGGTGATAGCCAGCCGATAACTTGCGTAGCGATAGCAATAAAAATAGCAAACCCTGCGAGTGCTAACCAGTCACGACGTCGGTCATTTAGCATGTCAGCGCGAATCTGCTGTATTTCACGTAATTGACTGTCCTGACGAGAACCCTGTGAGGCAATGCTTTGTAGACCTTGATCTAATAGTTTAGGAATATCAGTAGTAGACAAAAGCATTTCAGGCAGTTGTTGACGCAGTTGCTGTAGATTACGCATAGGATCTAATTGCTCTTTAATCCAACTGCTTAGAATTGGCTTGGCAAGTGACCAAATGTCTAGATCAGGATATAAATCACGACCGAGTCCTTCCACATGGACCAAGGTTTTTAGCAAAAGCATCAGCTGCGGCGGGATACTCATATGATGTCTACGCGCAATGTCCAAAATCTGCATCAGTACGCCAGCAAAGTCGATATCATCGATTGACTTCTGTAGCATAGGGCCGACGGTACGTTTCATATCACGCATCAGGGCATGCTTATCAGCATTTGGTGGTATCCAACCTGCACGACTGACGATATCAACCACAGCGGTAAAGTTATTGTTCATTACGGCAAGTAACATCCGTGCCACGATGAGCTGATCGTCTTTTGATAAAGTGCCCATGATGGCGCAATCAAGCCCGATATAACGTGGTTCATGACCTAAATCAACTGCTGCCATACCTGCATGTAGAGTTTGCACAGGTGGCGTCTCTACAAAGACATTGCCTGGATGCATATCAGCATGAAAGAAGTTATCACGGAAGACCTGAGTAAAAAATATCGTTAGGCCTTTTTCTGCAAGCGCTGCACGGTCATAGCCTAACTGATCAAACACCTCAACTTGTGAGATAGGGACACCTTGGATACGCTCCATGACCATCACGTTTTTGGCAGAGTCGTAAACTTCAGGCACATACATCAATGCTGAACCCAAGAAGTTATTACGCATCTGAGTAGTATTATCAGCCTCAAGTGTCAAATCAAGCTCGTTGAGCATGACTTGCCGATAGTCTTCGACAATATCGATGATATGAATGGCACGTGCCGCTTCAATACGAGCAGATGCCCAACTTGCCAATTCCCGCAGTAGTTCAAAGTCAGAAACAATCACAGTGCGAATATCGGGGCGAACCACTTTTACCACGACTTCACGCCCATCATGTAGAGCAGCAGTATGAACTTGGGCGATAGAAGCGGCCGCTAACGGTTTAATATCGAATCGTGCAAACAAGGTTTCAATAGACTGGCCAAGACCATGTTTAGGATGCTGAATTTGAGCGACAGCGATATCAGCGTCAAAAGGCTTAACTTTGTCCTGCAATTGAATCAATTGAGCGATAATCTCAGGCGGTACCAAGTCGCGACGCGTTGAGAGTAACTGGCCCAGTTTCAAAAACAGCGTACCCATGTCCTCAAGCGCATACTTAATCGCATTTGGTTGGTGCTTCTTGCCCCATGCTGCTGGATGCATGCGAATTAATCGCGCCAAAGGCTGCAGCTGCGGTGCTTCTTCGATAGAAAAATGGGTATCAAGGCGATACATTGCGGCGATACGCCAAAGCTCAAGTAGACGAGCGCGGTGCGATAATAGCATGAGGTTAGGTACTCTAAACAAAGACGAAAATGGGGTAAGCGCTGTGCTTAATCATAAATAGTGCCATCGGTAATAGCGCTTATTTATGATTGATGCAATCGGCTATTGATGAAACGAGTTATTAAGAAACTGCGCTTGCTCTTCTTTGATAGCAGCAAGTTTGGCTTCTTCCCGTTCGACGTCAGCACGTAATTTTAACAGTTGCTGTTTTAGATCATTTACTTCAGCCACCTCGATAGGGTCAGGTATGCTATTGCCAGCCACTTCATTGGCCCAATCACTAACGTCATCAAAAGCACGTTTGGCACTATGACGCCAGCTACCTTTGAGCTGAGAGATAAGAAGATGTAATTGGCTAGCCATTGGTTTACCGATAAATGGTTCAAGCTGTCCAGCCACGTCAGGATCAAATCCTGCAACCAGTTGCTTGAGCTGCATTAGCACTTTGTAATCGCCAGCGATTGGCAGGTTACCTTCCGCACCGCGCATTAGATTGAGTAGTTGAGCGGCATTATCTACAGTGATAGTACAGTCTGGACGACTGTGACCAAAACGTGCGCGCTCCATGCTGGCTTTTTGGCGCTCACTCATTTGGCCACTTGGCTCAAATATGCTCTCTGTCGTGACCGGCTCAAAGCGCAAACGCTCTTGAGTAAACAAGATATCTAAATGAATCTCAGGTAGTCCCATATTAAGACGTAACACCTTACCTGCAAGCGGCGCTAAACCTGCTTTGGTAATCTCATCACTAGCAATGGCAATGTTAATTAGCTTTTCGGCACCAGCTAATAGAAGGACAGTCAGCATAAGGCTCTCGCATCGTTAAGTGAGCGCCTTTGCATTAGATACATCAGCGCATCGTGTGTTCGTGTTAGGTTCAATAGGGTCTGTTAAACGTAATAGTCTTGCCAATCGTACTTTAGCGTTACGCTTTAAAGCCGCGATGGACAGCCACTATACCAGCAGTCAGGTTATGATAATCACAGTTCTCGAACCCAGCTTGTTGCATCATCTGCTTAAGTGTCTGCTGATCAGGATGCATACGAATTGACTCAGCCAAGTACTGATAACTTTCAGCATCATTAGCAATCAGTTTACCCATCACTGGCAACGCGGTAAATGAATACAAGTCATAAGCTTTAGATAGTGGCTCAAATACTGGCTTTGAGAACTCTAGAATCAATAGACGACCACCTGGCTTTAGGACGCGATACATAGATTTTAGCGCGGCATCTTTGTCAGTGACGTTACGCAGACCAAAGCTAATGGTGACCAAATCAAAGCTTTCGTCATCAAAAGGGGCTAATGTCTCAGCGTTTGCTAATACAAAATCGACGTTATTACAACCAGCATTGATTAGGCGCTCACGGCCCACTTCTAGCATCGCAGCATTGATATCAGATAGTACCACGTGGCCATTTCTACCGACTTCACGGCTAAATACTTTGGCCAAATCGCCTGTACCACCAGCGATATCAAGTACATGCTGACCAGCACGCACGCCTGATAGACTAATCGCATAGCGTTTCCACAGACGATGAATACCAAATGACATCAAATCATTCATGATGTCGTATTTTTTGGCAACAGAGGTAAATACGTCAGCCACACGTGCTTGTTTTTCTGCTTTATTGACGGTCTTATAACCGAAATGCGTCTGCTCGTTGCCGTCTGTTTCAGGCGTGTGCGGATTATTGATATCATCACGCTGATTGAATAGCGTTTGTTTTATTGTTTGCTTTGAAGTGTTTGTGCGAGTCGTTTGATCGTTATTTGGCATAGTAGTTTGTTGGCCTTGCGGCGTCCCAGTTGGTAAATCTTGAACTTTAGTAAAATCGCTATTGTCATCACTAGCAACGCTATTATTCTTGCTCGGCACGACATTGGTTGTTTGGTTACGTAATATCTGCGCGCTAATCTGCTGATTATGAGCAATACTGTCTTTTACCAGTTTGTCTTGCAAATGACCATTGGTCGTTGTGGCTTGATTAGAAAGAGCGCTGCTATCTTTTGAATTATCAGTCATCATGTTGTCCTGGAATTTATTTTTATGATTGTCTTTATCGGAGAAAATCGTTAAATAATAAGCGTCAATTAACTATTTAGCATATTGAGCTTATGATACACCAAACGCTACCGGCTTACTGCCATTATCCGTATCATGAACCTGATCGATAATGGACAGTTCACGCTTGCAGAACGGCTCGATAAAATCGCTGACGCTGGTCAGAGGTTTCATGGCCTTAAAACCTGTATCAATAAAATCATAAAGCGGCTGGTAGCCATGACGATAGGCTGTACTTTTTGCTAGTGCAAAGGCTTTTTTGAGCATAAACGAATTTAGATGTTTGTCCGTGCGATAGCAGACGTCTTTTAGATTGGCAATCTGAACTCGGCGCTCGTCTTCTTCGTCGACAGTACGATAGGCGGCTAGCATATTCTCTTCATTCACTGGTAAATCCTGAGCGAGTAACCACTGGGCTAAATGCAGATCTAGCTCAATGGCAAAAATCGCCGCTTGGATGCCCATGCTACCAGCCTCTAGGGCTGACTCTTTGGCAAGACGTTCTAGCTTTTTCGCTTTTGGCAGGATACGTGCCAACTGCTCTGCTAATAATTTGAACTCTTCGCCGCCATACAGCTGGGTGAGAAAGTAATCTGCCATTAATTGGTTTTTGGGTTGTTCAAATAGCTCGCGATGCGTCTGCTGGAGACGTGTTTGTTGCCATGATTGTACTTCTTTGAGCTTAGCATTTAATTCATCATTTTGGTGATGAGGCATCACCCAAAAACGTGTCAAATGCTGTTGTAAATCAGCTAAAGCGGTCATGGCAGTGAATCCTGTAGAATTAAAGGGTAATCAAATTTGAGTATGGTTGTTTTAAATATAGTGGATTAGGGTTATAAGGTTTTCAACAACTGTTTTATCCTATACCCAAAATTGTGTTCACCTTAAAAGAAAATAATTAAGAATACAAATACCAATCTGTTACACAGCAATATTATTTACTCAATTGGTGCAGTGCTATGATTAAATGAGATAAAAATGAGCGATGAGATAGAAATGTTGAGAGTTATCCTATTAATAGCTACCCCATAAGTCACTCAACGGTAAAGCAACCCAATAACAATAATAGCGAGTGTAATCATGTCTCAAAAAAATGATACTACTGAACCAAAAGCACCACAAGCGGTAAGTACACAATTTAGTGAGCAAGTTGTGAAACAGCGTCTAAAGCCCAATCCTTTAAGTCAGTTCTCATTGGATGAGGATTCGCTTAGATTGGCATTGGTAACAGCTCAGTATGCTTTAAAAGCCACTCGCCAGCAAACGCCGCCGACCCTCAATAAACCAACAGGTCTATTGGTGCTAGTTAATGGAATGGAGCAGGCGGGTAAAGGTACCGCCGTTAAGCAGTTAAGGCAATGGGTGGATCCAAGGCTGCTTAAAGTTGAGGCAACCATTGGTCATTCGCCATTGAACTATCAACCCATTTGGCAAGCGCATACTAGTGCCATGCCGCGCCATGGTGATGTCATGGTGTATTTCGGCAACTGGTATGCTGATTTATTATACAATGTCATGCGACTGGCGACATCAGATAGTGAGAACCTTGAAGCATTATCAAATGATAAAGGTCAGACAGATAAAAATTCGCTTCCTATCGCTCAGTGGCAAGACTATCTACAGCAGCAGTTAGACACGCTAAAGGCATTTGAAAACGACCTCATTGCCAATCAAACCAAATTATTAAAATGTTGGTTTCATGTCGATATTGAAACGTTGCACAGTCGCTTAAAGGATGATGAGGCAGATCCGCAGTTTTTGTATCAAATTGACTGGAACAACAAGCAAGTCATCGAGAAGTTTAATGAGGTGGCTGTGACCTTGCTGCGTCAACAGGATGATTGGGTCATCATTGATGGTGACGATAAATTAGAGGCCGCTGATAACTTTTGTCACTTGGTTCTACATGCTATGCAAACCGCGCTGGCGAGTAGTCGGACAGATAGCAATGACGATGACGATGAAACGTCAGAAAATCATCCTCAGTCCGAGACACTGGAACTTAACTCAGCTACTAAGCAAAAACAGTTTGAGCCTGTACCGATACCTAAGCAGCTGACGTCTATTAAAAATAAAAAAATCAGTAAGTCCGACTATCGTGAGGCGTTGGCGGAGAAGCAAGCAAAACTAGCTGAGTTGCTACGTGCACGCCAAGGTCGGCATGTTGTGTTTGCTTTTGAAGGAATGGACGCTGCGGGAAAGGGCGGTGCAATCAAAAGATTGGTCGCCCCACTAGATCCTCGTGAGTATCAAATCTATAATATTGGCGCACCGATGTTATATGAGACCCAGCATCCTTACTTGTGGCGATTCTGGACGAGATTGCCTGACGAGCAAACCAATCGTATTAGCCGTATCGCCATTTTTGATCGTACGTGGTATGGGCGCGTGTTGGTTGAGCGCATCGAAGGATTTGCGTCTCCTAATGAATGGCAACGAGCATATGATGAAATTAATCGTTTCGAGGCAGATTTGGTAGCAGCAGGAACGTTGGTTATCAAGTATTGGTTAGCGATTGATAAAAAAGAGCAGCTTAAACGGTTTGAAGATCGTCAAGAAACACCGCATAAGCAATTTAAACTGACAGATGATGACTGGCGTAACCGTGATAAATGGTCAGACTATGTGCAGTCTGCAGCAGATATGCTGGCACGCACGGATACAACGACAGCGCCATGGTGTGTTATTGCGACCAATGAAAAGCGCCAAGCACGATTGGACGTGCTAGATCATGCGATTGAGCAGTTGTCTGCACTGACTGAAAGCAAATAGTTGTCAAAGATGCCTGAAGTTTAAGGACTATTATAGATTTATATAATTGTATTTTCTAAGTATTTTCTAAGTAGGATGGCTCGAACCATATTCGAGCTATCCTGTCTTTTATAGAGTGTGGTCTTGTCCGTATACACTCGCAGTTACAAATCTCGCAATATCATTATGCATTATGTGCTCATATTTAATATAATAGAGCGCGAAACAGCTTCTGCTAAATAATAATTTTAATTTAGCAAATAACGTGTTTTGGTTATTTAGTATAGATAACTTAATAATTACGACAAAAATTGTTACAATAGCTGTTAGTAGTACCACAAATATCGCTAAGAAATATATAAGCCGCAAGATGCTGTAATCAGACGATTTGGCAATATCACTTGCGGCTTTGTGACATGTTGAGAGATGTATTATTTACTTTCGCTCTAGTCGGTTTAAGACCTTCTAACCGCATGTTATATATTTTATATATGCTACTTCATTAGATGCCGTAACAAGTACTGTGAGTAGCAGCGCAATATTATCAACCTCATATAATTTTAATCAGCTTACGCAGGACGTACTAACGTATGGGTATTAGCAGCAGTTCTACAGAGTCAGTCAAGCCAGTTGGCTCTATGAGAATAAATCTATTTTTTGCCATTTTACTGATTGCGATGACTTCCTACTTTTTGTGGTGGGGTTTAGATTACACCATGCGTCAGCAAACGACGCTATTCATCGTGGCGACCGCTTTTGGTGTCTTTATGGCATTCAATATCGGTGGTAACGATGTCGCCAACTCCTTTGGTACTTCGGTGGGTGCAGGGACGTTGACTATCCCGCAAGCATTGGGTATTGCCGCGATATTTGAAGTATCGGGGGCAGTCCTTGCAGGCGGGGAGGTGACTGATACGATTCGAAGCGGCATCGTCGATCTAGATGGTCTATCAGTGACGCCCAATCAGTTCATTTATGTCATGCTCTCCGCATTGGTTGCAGCAGCATTTTGGCTGTTATTTGCGACCAAAAAAGGTCTGCCTGTTTCGACCACTCACTCCATTATTGGCGGTGTGATTGGTAGCTCCATTGTTTTAGGTATCACGTTAGGTGGTACGGACATGGCGCTATCAACGGTAGACTGGGGAACGGTTGGAACTATCGCTATTTCTTGGGTGCTGTCACCGCTACTAGGTGGCGTGTTGTCTTATCTTTTATATGGACAAATCAAGAAAAACATCATTGAATATAATGATAAAACCGAAGCCTATATTGCGACGCTAAAAGGCAATAAAAAAGTCTTAAAGCAAAACCATAAAGAGTTTTTGGATGGTTTGACAGAGTCTGAGCAATTGGCCTATACGTCAGCGATGTTACGTGATCAGGAAATCTATAAAGATGACGATTGTATCGTTGAAGACCTAGAAACTGATTACTACAAAAAGCTTTATGATATTGAAAATGAGCGCAGTAGCCTTGATACTCTAAAAGCACTTAAGCAATGGGTACCTATCATTGCTGCCGCAGGTGGTGCGGTGATGACTTCTCTAGTCGTCTTTAAAGGTCTAAAAAATGTTAATAGCGGCCTGACCACACTACAGGGCTTCTTGATTATGGGTATGATAGCGGCGCTAGTATGGTTAGCGACCTATATCTATACCAAGAGTATCCGCGGTAAGCATAAAGAAGATTTGACCAAAGCGACGTTCATTATGTTTAGCTGGATGCAGGTCTTTACCGCGTCAGCTTTTGCCTTTAGCCATGGCTCAAACGATATCGCCAACGCCGTTGGTCCTTTCGCCGCCATTATGGATGTGATTCGTACCAATAGTATCGCTACGGAAGCTGCTGTGCCACCTGCTGTCATGCTGACTTTTGGTGTAGCATTAATCGTTGGTCTTTGGTTCATTGGTAAAGAAGTGATTCAAACCGTTGGTACCAATCTAGCAAAAATGCATCCAGCTTCAGGCTTCTCAGCTGAGTTGGCAGCAGCAGCTGTTGTGATGGGTGCATCGACGATGGGTCTGCCTGTATCAAGTACTCACACGCTAGTAGGTGCGGTACTGGGTATCGGTATCGTCAACAGAGATACTAACTGGAAGCTTATGAAGCCGATTGGCTTGGCTTGGATTGTGACACTGCCTGCAGCGGCTACTATGTCAGCTATCAGTTATCTCGTATTGAGCAATATTTTTTAATGTGCTGTTTTTATCAGTGAATTATCATAATTGAGTTTGAATAATTAGGTTCAACGCAATAAAAAACGCTTATCAGCATCATGCCGATAAGCGTTTTTTTAATGATGTATGACGATTTACTCGGTACCAAATTGCTTACGTTTTTTGGCAAAAAATCTGTCTAATCTATCCATCGCATTCTCTAGGTCAAGCAAGTTAGGTAAGAACACCAGACGGAAATGGTTGGGTCTGTCCCAGTTAAACCCAGTACCTTGAACCATCAATACGTTTTCTTCAACGAGCAAGTCCATCATAAAATCCATATCATCGGTGATAGGGTAAACCTCTGGATCCATTTTTGGAAAACAGTAAAACGCGCCTTGAGGCATGGTACAAGAAATGCCTTTAATAGCATTAAGACGTGAGACTGCCATTTCACGTTGCTTATATAGGCGACCCTTTTCAGAAGTCAGGTCTTGCATGCTCTGATGCCCACCCATCGCGGTTTGAATAGCATATTGTCCTTGCACGTTAGAGCAAAGACGCATAGATGCGAGCATATCTAAGCCTTCAATAAAGTCAGCTGCGTGCTGCTTACGGCCTGATACCATCATCCAACCTGAGCGAAAACCTGCGATACGATGTGACTTTGACAAGCCATTATAAGAAAGTACCAGCACGTCGTCAGTTAAGGTGCTCATTGGAGTATGGACATTATCATCATAGAGAATACGGTCGTAAATCTCATCAGCCATGATGATTAAATCATGCTCTTTAGCAACTTCGATGATTTGCTTTAATAGCTCATCACTATAAAGTGAACCTGTCGGGTTATTTGGGTTAATAACCACGATGCCCTTTGTTTTGCTCGTGATTTTAGACTTAATATCTTCAATATCAGGATGCCAGTTGTCTTCTTCATTGCAGCGATAGTGAACGGCAGTACCGCCAGCGAGGTTAGCCGCGGCAGTCCAAAGCGGGTAGTCTGGCATCGGAATTAGGACTTCATCACCATCGTTCATCAATGCCTGCATGGTCATGACGATAAGCTCAGAAACCCCATTGCCCAAATACACATCACGCACATCAACGGCCGATAACAAACCTTTAGATTGGTAATATTGCAAAATGGCTTTACGCGCTGAGAAAATCCCCTGTGAGTCTGAATAACCAGTCGCCTCAGATAAGTTCATAGCGACATCGCGCAAAATCTCATGCGGGGCTTCTAAACCAAAAGGCGCTGGATTGCCCACGTTTAATTTTAATATGCGTTTGCCTTCTGCTTCCATCTTATTGGCAGTTTGCAATAGAGGACCACGAATGTCATAGCAAACGTTTTGTAATTTATCAGATTTTTTTATAGTGTTCATAGCATGACCGTTTTTCGGGTTGGTTGTCGAATTGGTTTTTGAGTCTTTACCAGCAGTAGGAGTTGTCGGCGATTGAGCCTCAGTTGTCTTAATATCTGACTGGGTATGTGAAGCCTTGCCTATTTCTTGATGTTCATTGCGCTCTACAGATGATGTCGACTCGTCTGAATCAATAGCCTCATTGTTGAGGTCGCCGCGCAACAGATATCCCTCACTACAGCCCAAAATACGCGCGAGCGTAGGCAGCTTGGATGAGACAATGCCGTTGGTACCGCGCTCCCAGTTTGAAATAGCACCACGACTCACTTTTGCACCAGCGGCTGTCATGGCTTGTGCTAGCTGCTCAGCAGTAAATCCTTTGTCACGGCGCAACTGTACCAGTCGTTCCGCTTGCGTACTTTTGCTATTGTCGTCAGACATTGTCGTTTGAGCCTTTGTTAATCAGTAAATATTCTGTGCAGAGATATATTAAACATTTTAGTTAAACACTAATGCAAGATATTATTGCATTGATAGTTAATTTGCAAATGATTTTATAATCAGCCCTATTAGTATTTGCAAGTATATCTTGCAATTGGCATTTGGCTTATATTTATATGGCTCTAAATCTCTTATATAGACTATAAAATGTATAGGTATCAAAATTACATCTTTACCCATCATTATCTAAAATTAATTTGGTATATTTAGCTTAGTTAATCTCCTCAATCATGTTGTCTATCTCACAATATAGAGAGTGCTTTTCTTATATATGCCTTGAATAGTGCGTCGATAACCAACAGATAGAGCACGTCGTTTTCATAATTATATGGCGATAAAATAGTTACCAAGATTAGATAATAAATACTCGAATAAGGATAAATTATGCAAGACAATCAACTAAGCAAAGAAGAGATCAGCCAGTTGACTGAAGCTGACTGGAAAGAGCGTTTAACCGCTGATGAGTATCATATTATGCGTGAGAAGGGCACTGAACGCCCATTTACAGGTGTATATAATGATGCGACCGACGATGGCGTTTACCGTTGTAAAGGCTGCGGTGCAAGCTTATTTGACTCAAGCAATAAATTTGATGCGAGCTGTGGCTGGCCAAGTTTTGATCAAGGTATCGATAACAGCGCGATTGAAGAGCACGTAGATAACTCGCTAGGCATGACTCGCACCGAAGTCACTTGTAGCAACTGCGGCGCACATTTAGGCCATGTATTCCCTGATGGTCCTACTGAGACAACAGGCATGCGCTATTGCATTAACTCAGTATCTATCGATTTAGATAAGTCTGAGAAATAAGTAGCTTAGGTAGTATTAGAAACGTGAAAGGGAAGTACAGGGTGCTTCCTTTTCAATAGTTTTATTATGTGTATGATAGAAAAAGAAGTAGTGCATAAACACCCAAAACAATAAAAACCTCAATTTAAGGATAAATGATGAGTACAATTTATGATTTTACGGTTGAGCGCATGGATGGTAGCTCGCAAGCATTTTCAGATTACCAAGATAAAGTATTATTAATCGTCAATACCGCAAGCAAATGTGGATTTACGCCGCAGTTCGAAGGTTTAGAGTCGCTATATCAACAGTATAAAGATCAAGGACTGGTCGTCGTCGGTTTTCCTTGTAACCAATTTGGTAGCCAAGACCCAGGTAGCAATGACGAGATTGGTGCGTTTTGCCAAAAGAACTATGGAGTCAGCTTTCCGATGATGGCAAAGACTGATGTCAATGGCGCAGATGCTCATCCTATCTATCAATGGCTCAAGGAACAAAAGGGTGGCGTACTGACAGATGGTATCAAGTGGAATTTCACCAAGTTCCTAGTCGATAGTAAAGGTCAGGTGATTGACCGTTATGCACCAACGACCAAGCCAGAAGCCATCAAAAATGACATCGAGCAAGCATTAGCTAACAAATAAGCATTAAATCTAAGAAATATTGGTTTTGTGTGAAAATATAAAATCAATAAAAACAAATGCTTGCTGGGTATTCTAATAAAAATCGAAAAAATATCTAAAAAAGTGGTAAATACTGTTTGACACCCAACTGTAAATCTATATAATACACACCCACAGCAGCAGAGCTTAGTGACAAACTTAAGAGCTCAGTTGATGTTGAATAAATTGCCTAGCAATTGTTCGAAGGGTGATTAGCTCAGTTGGTAGAGCGTCTGCCTTACACGCAGAATGTCGGCGGTTCGAATCCGTCATCACCCACCACTTCTTAGCAAGTGGCTAAACAAGCTAAGAGACCTAAGCAGCGGTAGTTCAGTTGGTTAGAATACCGGCCTGTCACGCCGGGGGTCGCGGGTTCGAGTCCCGTCCGCTGCGCCATATTTAAAACGAATTTAAACTATTAAGTTTAAGCAAGTTTCGCCTCAAGCATTAGATTGTTTGAGGTTTTTTTGTGTCTGTTTTTTATGAGTGATAAGTCAGGTAAGGAAGTACAGTAAGAGTTAGAATCTAGAACTATGACTTATATTTACTTAAGTCATATCACTTAAAAGTTAGCTAAAAAGTAAACCCTTCTTTTATATCAGGCTTATATTGATTAAAAGAAGGATCATCGTATTTATCTTAGTTACAGCACTTTAAAAAGAGTTACTCACGCGTTGCTTGCCATGCACCCATTGACCCTAGATAGATATCAATGTGCTCAAAACCTCGACTAGAAAGCCATCCTGCTGCTATTGTTGCCCGAGCACCACTAGCACACATCAAGGTATAGTGGCGACTTTGGTCAAGCTCATGCCAACGCTCATTCAGGTGACCAACATAAATATGCTGTGACCCTTCGATTGCATTGATATTCCTCTCATCGATATCGCGTACATCGAGCAATGTCCAGTTCTGAGCATTATTAAGACGACTCTCTACCTCGGTTGTATCGACCATAGGGGTTTGCTGCATCTGTTCCCCTTTGGCAGCGGTAGGGACGACACCCACATACCCACCGACAATATTATCAAAAGCAATACGTACCAGATGCTCCATCGCAGTCGCAAGTTGCTTTTCATCAGAGGCAATCAGTGCCAAGCTTTGTCCTTCTTCGATAAACCATCCAGCAAACGCAGGTAGCATGTTGACAGGTAAGCTCATAGAACCGGGCAAGTGTCCTGACGCATATGCCATTGGTTCACGAATATCGATGAGATGATCAGCATCGCAGTCATGCAGCTGTTTAAGCGAAAGGTTACGCGGACGCATAACGACTGGAGGCGCTTCACCACCTTCCATATTAAGGCGCTCCATCAATCTGAAATAAGGCGGCTGATAATGGTTTTCGCTCGTCTTGAAGTCAATAAATGTCTCACGATCGGTAATCTGTAAACGTGGGTTGTTCATCCTTTCATGACCGACGGTAGAAAACTCTCGCTCAGCCATACCTGAACCACAGACTGAGCCTGCACCATGAGCTGGATAAATAATCGCCTGATCACCAAGCGCTAAAATGTCTTGTAATGAGTCATAAAGTAGACCTGCAACCTCTCTACGACGCTCAGGATAGAAGTCAGTACGACCGACATCACCTACAAAAAGCGCATCGCCAGTAAAAACGCCAACTGCTTCCTTTGGGTACGCCGTGTCAAACAGCGCATAAGCAAGATGATCGTCGGTATGACCAGGCGTTTCTAGGACGTGAATTTCTAATTGGCCAATTGAAAAGCAGTCACCATTACGTACTGTCTCAGCATAGACAACAGGTTGTTCTGGATTGGGTCCATGCAAAACTGTTGCTCCTGTCATTGCAGCCAAGATAGGTGCGCCAGAAACCAAATCTTCATTACGATGTGTCTCAAAAATATGAGTAATCTCAAGTCCTGCTGCGCGCGCTTTTTCTACATATATCGCACAGTCACGACGTGGGTCAATTACCGCTGCATGACCGCCAGAGCCTACCAAGTAGGATAGGTGCGAAAGTCCAGGTGTCTTAATTTTCTCTAGTAGCATGATCATTTCCTTATTGTTGTTTTAATCATAATAGTTATTTTAATCAGGTTTACTGGCAGTACAGAGCGAGAGCTACCAGCCAAATCTAGTTTTACTGTTGCATAAACTCTTATTCAATCTAGCATGAACTTATAAGTATCATCAATATACAATAACATATATTAAACTTGTTATTTACATAAGGCCAAACGTAGAGAGTTTTAGGTTGAAAAGGGGTAGTGAACATTATTTTCACTATTTAATTAATCGCTTTTACTTGTTGATATATATAGGTTAATTACACAGATATATCTTTTTTAGAATAAAAATATCTGTAAAACATTGAATTATTTTAATATGTCTGTATTATTGGACATATGGAAATAACTAATGCTATCGCAAGCTTTGCTGCGCTCTCTCAAGATACTCGTTTAAAGGCTTTTAAGCTGCTAGTCAGCCATGAGCCTGAAGGCCTACCTGCGGGCGAAATAGCCCGTCAGCTCTCTGTCCCTCATAACACAATGTCAGCCCACTTATCGGTGCTGGCGCGAGCAGGATGGGTGGTCTCACAGCGTCATAGCCGACAGATTATCTATCGTGCTTCGCTATCACATATGGATAACGTCATTCAGTTCCTGTTGCAAGATTGCTGTGCGGGACATCCAGAATTGTGTGCGTCACTTATGGATAGCCTGAGTGGCTGCAGCGTAAATGAGTCTGCTGAGTAAGGTAATGAGTAAACCAATTATCATTTCAATAAATACATAAAATAGGTGTAAAAACTATGAAGCCATTAATCTTTCATAATCCTAAATGCGGTACATCTCGTAACACGCTTGCCATTATTAAAGCATCAGGTGAAGAGCCAGAAGTGGTGGAATATCTGAAAAATACACCAACGCGCGACCGCTTAGTGGAGCTGTTGGCACAGATGCAGATTTCGCCTAGAGAGCTATTAAGAAGCAAAGAAGCTATTAATGATGAGCTTGGTCTGGATAATCCTGAGTTGTCTGACGATCAAATTATCGATGCCATGATTGCGCATCCTATTTTAATCAACCGTCCTATCGTAGTGACTGATAAAGGCGCTGCTCTATGTCGTCCTTCAGAGCGTGTGTTTGAATTGCTAGCCAATCCAGTAAGTAGCTTCACAAAAGAAGACGGCGAGGTTATTACTCATGACAAACACTGAGGTTGACCAAGTATTAGAAGCCGAATCTACTGTTTCGCCAAAATTTAGCTTAGAAGATTTGCCCAATATTGATATAGATAATCTTCAACCTATCGACATTGAGTCTTTGGTTGCACCGAATGACTCACGTCATCCACCGAAAATATTAGTGCTATACGGTTCTGTCCGTGCACGCTCGTTTTCTAGATTGGCCGCTGAAGAGTCTAGCCGATTGCTACGTTGGTATGGTTGTGAAGTAAAAATGTTTGATCCATCCGGCTTGCCGTTGCCTGACGATGTAGACTCAGACCATCCCAAAGTGCAAGAATTGCGGGAGCTGGCGCAGTGGTCAGAAGGCATGCTGTGGGTGAGTCCAGAGCGTCACGGTAGTATTACCAGTATTATGAAAGCGCAAATCGACTGGATACCGCTGTCCTTAGGTGGCGTACGTCCAACTCAAGGTAAAACCCTAGCACTGATGCAAGTCAGTGGTGGTAGTCAGAGCTTTAATACGGTTAATCAGATGCGTATTCTCGGGCGCTGGATGCGGATGATTACTATCCCTAATCAATCTTCGATACCCAAAGCGTTCTTAGAGTTCAACGACGACAATCGCATGGATATGTCTCCATTATATCTGCGCCTTGTCGATGTTTGTGAAGAGCTAGTGAAGTTTACTTGGCTCACACGCGGACGTTCAGATTATCTCACTGATCGTTATTCAGAACGCGTTGAGAGTGCTGAAGAACTATCGAGCCGCGTCAATCAAAAATCGATCTAGCCTCCTAATCGATCTAATTTCCTAATCGACCTAATTCCCTATATTAAATCGGCTGAATAAAGTCAGCTTAAGTAAGGTTGTACAATGCTTGCATTTGCTATTTTTGTGGTTACTTTAGTCTTAGTTATCTGGCAACCTAAAGGATTGGGTATCGGCTGGAGCGCCATGGGTGGTGCCTTAGTCGCGTTAGCGCTTGGCGTCGTGCGGCTATCAGATGTGGGTATCGTCTGGGATATTGTCTGGGATGCGACCTTTACTTTTGTGGCGCTGATTATCATCTCCCTTATCTTAGATAGGGCAGGGTTCTTTGGCTGGGCCGCATTACACGTGGCACGCCTTGGCAATGGACAAGGGCGCTTGTTGTTTCCGATGATTGTCGTGCTTGGCGCCTTTATTTCTGCATTTTTTGCCAATGATGGTGCTGCGCTACTACTGACTCCGATCGTCATCGCTATCTTGCTACGTCTGAAATTTTCGCCACCATCAGCTCTGGCATTTATTATAGCGACTGGTTTTATCGCTGATACGGCAAGTCTGCCATTGGTCACCTCAAATTTAGTCAATATCGTCAGTGCCAATTATTTTGACATAGGCTTTGGTCGTTATGCAGCGGTGATGGTACCGGTCAATATAGTGTCTGTATTAGCGACGCTACTGGTATTGTGGGTTGTCTATGCACGCCATATTCCAAAAACCTACTCGACTAGTGAGCTAAGCGCTCCAGAGTCTGCTATTACCGATCCATTGGTCTTTCGAGCTGCTTTTCCACTATTAGGTTTGCTACTGGTCGCCTACTTTGCAACAGAGCCGTTGGGGCTGCCTATTTCACTGGTCACGGGCATCGCTGCTGTTGCACTAATGGCAATCGCTGGTCGTATATGGCAAGGCGGGCGTGATGCCGTGGTCTCGATAAGTGATGTAGTACGTAAAGCACCTTGGCAAATCGTACTATTTTCAATCGGTATGTATCTGGTGGTATATGGTCTGGGTAATGCAGGGCTTACGGCCTATGGGGCGCAAGTATTAAACTGGTTAGGACAACAAGGTGCAGTCATTGCTACGGTTGGAACTGGGTTCTTGTCCGCCATCGTTGCTTCTGTTATGAATAATATGCCAGCGACCTTAGTCGGCGCGCTTGCTATTGATCAAGCACAAGTGCCTGCCGCAACGCGAGAGCTAATGATTTATGCCAATGTCATCGGTAATGATTTGGGCCCTAAATTTACGCCGATTGGTAGTCTTGCTACTTTACTATGGCTACATGTATTGGCAGAGAAGGACTACAAAATCAGCTGGGGACAGTATATAAAGATTGGTCTATTGATCACGCCACCTGTGTTGTTAGTGACACTGTTAGCATTGGTATTCTGGTTGCCAATGCTGCCAAGCTAAGCTAGATAACAAAGAACTTACTACGCTAATATTCTATCGTGACAATGATATTCATTTTTAAATATCATGGTCATAATCAAATAGGAGATAAAGTAGTGATTAGCGCTTATCAAAGTGGCAAAATAGATAACCAATATTAGGGTCTGTTGAACATCCAAATATTAGGACTGCTGATCGCTAAAATCGCATCAAACTAGGCGTAAACCGACGATAATGTCGAGACCTTAACTAGGCTTGCAACAACGTTTGAGGTGATTTTAGCATCAGCCTTGAGAACGGATCGAGTAAAGCACTGCTTTGCCCGTTTGCAAGACGAGAGCTGTGCTCGAGTGGAGGGCAGGGCTATTTTTTGCCAATACATGGCGAAATTGTCTAACCTAGAACGACTAGGCGTCAAAAATTTCACTGCGTATTGTCTAAAAAATAGTCACTGCCAGTACCACATTTGAATGTTCAACAGACCCTAAATGATACGCATAAAAAAACCCTCATCAAATTGATGAGGGTTTTGGCAAATGCCATAATTGAATCAAAGTTGACTCAAGAAATTTACTACTAAAATGTGGCTCTCCAACCTGGGCTCGAACCAGGGACACACGGATTAACAGTCCGTTGCTCTACCAACTGAGCTATTGGAGAATAGGCTGTAAGTGTTTAATCGCTTACAACGAGCCTTAGAAGTCTCTAACGAGTTCTTGCTAAGTGGGGCGTATTCTAGCAAAGTTAAAAAATACGTCAAGCCTTTTTTTGCATAATTAGTAAAAATTGTCATTTTAATGATGAGATAGCGTGTTTTTCCTAGTTATGCTCAAGACTCTCGCAAAAAAAGACGCCCTATAAAGTGTATAGGGCGTCTTTTTTATGGACAGCGGTAAGACTCATTGCTATTTACGTTTTATTCAGCAACGTCTAAGTCAGCCACTGCTTTTTCGATACGTGATAGCGCATCTTTTAATGTTGCCTCATCAGTAGCGTATGAGATACGCATATAGCCGCCAAGACCGAACGCATCACCAGGTACGACTGCCACGCCAACTTTGTCCAATAACCATGCTGAGAATTCAGTACATGATGACAGGCCAGCTGCTTTGATGAGCGGTACGATATTTGGATACACATAGAATGCGCCATCAGGACGCAGGCAGGTAATACCTTTAATAGCATTTAGACCATCTACGACTAGGTCACAGCGCTTCTCAAAAGCGGCTACCATCGGCTCTAGTACGCTCTGATCACCACTGATAGCAACTTCGGCAGCCACTTGACTGATTGACGTCGGGCATGAGGTAGATTGTGACTGTACTTTTTTCATCGCGCCGATTAGCTTAGCAGGGCCACCCGCATAGCCGATACGCCAGCCTGTCATCGCATACGCTTTAGACACACCGTTCAAGATGATAGCGCGATCTTTTAGTTCAGGTGCCGCGTTTAAGATATTGTAGAACTTATCGCCTGTCCAGCGAATGTGCTCGTACATATCGTCTGAAGCTACATAGACTTGTGGATGCTTTTTCAATACTTCAGCGATGGCCTTTAGCTCATCTAACGTATAAATCATACCCGTTGGGTTAGATGGGCTGTTTAATACCAATAGTTTAGTCTTGTCAGTGATCGCTTCTTCTAGCTGCTCAGGAGTAATTTTGAAATCTTGCTCAGCTGGGCATTTGACGATGACTGGCACACCTTCTGCGATGATAACCATGTCAGGATAGCTGACCCAGTATGGCGCTGGAATGATGACTTCGTCGCCAGGATTGATAAACGCTTGGGCAAGGTTAAAGAATGACTGCTTACCACCGACCGATACTAGGATTTCGTTTGGCTCATAGCTGATGTCGTTGTCACGCTTGAATTTCTCGATGATAGCTGTTTTTAGCTCTGGCGTACCATCGACAGCCGTATATTTAGTAAAGCCATCATTGATCGCATCGATAGCTGCTTTTTTGATGTGTTCAGGGGTATCAAAATCAGGTTCACCAGCGCCCAAACCGATAATATCTTTACCAGCTGCTTTTAGCTCTTTGGCTTTATTGGTAATCGCTAGCGTAGGTGATGGTTGGATGTTGTTGACGCGGTCAGACAGTTGCAACTCGCTCATGAGAGATCCTTTTTTATATGAGGGTGGGGTTGGTGGAAATCTGATATTAATTATATAACGTTTTCATTGCTATCAGGACAAGATGTCAGATAGTTTTAAAAAAGATAGCATCATCTTACCGTAATACGGCGGTCATTCAATTATAGATGATGGTGATGATGCTTCGGCAAACGACGCGATTGCTAGTTTTTGCATTGTAACATGCTGATATTGAGCTGTCTTATGACGCTAGTAACAGAATATTGTGTCGTTGCTTGTGATAGCAGCATCCTTGTGAAAGTAGTAAACAACACGCTTATATTAAGCTTGAGCCCAGACGATTGCGAAGACACAACAATAAACCTGTAGCCGACCACTATAATTATTTAGATTTGTTAAATAAAATGGCCTATAGCTTAATAAAATGCGACCAATGATATCTGCCAAGAATAACGATAATAGATAGCTGTTATCAAAGGTTTGAGTTTTCATTAAGCAATCAGTTCAAGAGCATTAATTCCATATTATGAAAATACTTAAAAAGATAAGAATACTCAAAAAGGATATTTACAATGACAGATTCTACTGAAAAATTACATATTCTCATTACTGGGGCGACGTCAGGCATTGGTAAACAGTTGGCAAAAGACTATCTGTTAGCAGATCATCACGTATATGCAGTTGGCCGTGACGACGAAGCGTTGGCTGAACTTCAGGCGTTAGGCGCAGAAACGATTGATTTAGACCTCATGGATCGAGAAAAGGTCATCCAAGCTTTTGAAAAAATCGACAATGTCGATCTAGCAATTTGTGGTGCTGGCATGTGCGAGTACTTAGATATGCCGAACTTTGACAGCAGTGTATTTATGAAAGTCATGTCGGTAAATATGGGTACCTTGTCCCATGCGATCGAAGGAGTGCTGCCAAAGCTAATCGCTTCAAAAGGTCGCTTGGTCGGTATCGGTTCAGCGTCTGCTTATGTGCCTTTTGCACGAGCTGAGGCCTATGGTAGCTCAAAAGCTGCTATCCATTATTTAATGAAGACCCTACAGATTAGCCTGGCTCCGCATGATGTGTCAGTTAGCTTAGTCGTGCCTGGTTTTGTTGAGACACCGATGACCAAGCAGAATGACTTTCCAATGCCATTTATCCAAACGCCAGCGCAGGCCAGTCAAGCCATACGCGATGGTATCGAAAGCGGGCATGATGTGATTGAATTCCCAAAAAAACTAACTATGCCATTAAAGGCATTGGGTACGTTGCCTGATTTGGTCTGGCAGCAAGTTAGTGAAAAGCTCAATAAAAAGTAATCTACTATTAATAGAGCTCTTAGCTAATAGAACTCTTAGCCATCATACCGACAGAAAAATACAGAAGGGAATGCTTTTATGCCGTTTACTCGTTTCAAGCGTGCAAGTAACCAAAAAATTGCTACCAATGCTGCAACAGACTCTGACCATCAGACTACCCCAAAACGTATTGCTATCATCGGCTCAGGTGTATCAGGACTGACATGCGCCCATTATCTAGGTACGCAACATGATGTGACGGTATTTGAAGCCAATGATTATATTGGCGGGCATGTAAATACGATTGATGTGGCATTACAAGACGGTAAAAAAGCAAAAAGTAGCAATGTAGAGAGTAGTGCGATAGATACAGGGTTTATTGTTTTTAACGAGCGCACATACCCGAACTTTTTTCGTTTGCTTCATGAGTTGCAAGTGCCTTTTCAGGCAACGGATATGAGCTTTTCTGTCAAAAATACTGCACGTCATTTTGAATACAATGGTCATACGCTCAACACTTTACTGTCACAGCGTAAAAATGTACTCAATCCTAGGTTCTGGCAATTTATCAAAGATATCTTGCAGTTTAATAAGCATATCAAACAGCTGCGCCAAGATTATGATAGCGCGCGCGTTCAAGGGCAAGATGTCAGTAGCTTTGCAGAACAAACACTTGGCGGTTATTTGACGCAAAAGAAATACGGTCAGCTATTTACCGATAACTATCTACTACCAATGGTCTCAGCTATTTGGTCAACCAGTCTAGATGAAGTACAAGATTTCCCACTGGTGTTCTTTGCACAGTTCTTTGACAACCATGGTTTGCTCGACGTGGTCAATCGTCCGCAGTGGTTTACGATAAAAGGTGGCTCAAAACAATACATCAATAAACTGATTCCACGTTTTATCAAAGCGGGTGGCAAAATACGAGTCAATAGCCCAGTACAGTCTGTAATTCGTGATGGCGATCAAGTGACTTTGACAGTGCAGGACAAAGATAGCACTGACAATCGTAGCGAAAATCTTGTATTCGATGAGGTTGTTTTTGCTTGTCATGCAGATACCGCACTAAAGATTTTGAAAGATGCGAGCACCGATGAATCTGAAGTATTAGGTCATTTCCGCTTTACCAAAAACACAGCTGTACTGCACACTGATACTAGTGTGTTACCTAAGAAACCACTGGCATGGGCAAGCTGGAATTACTTAATAGATGAGACAGTTCCAGGCAATGCTAAGGATGAGCAGGCGGCTGAAAAAGCACAGATACCTACAAAGCCAGTGCTGACTTATCACATGAATATCCTGCAACGCTTGACCAAAAAACACAATTATTTGGTCACATTAAATCCAGCTGTAGACAACAAAAGCGTCGATGATAAGCAGATAATTAAGAGCATTGATTACAGTCATCCAGTATTCGATCTTGCGATGATTGAGGCGCAGACTAAATGGTCGAGTATCTCGGGTAACGGTTCGCACACACATTTCTGCGGGGCTTATTGGTTTAATGGCTTTCATGAAGATGGCGTACGCAGTGGATTACGCGTCTGTCAGGCGCTTGGTCTTGATATTGATATAAAAGACGAGGTTGACCCAGCCCATTTACCTGATGCTGATAGCGCGCATACGCCGTTTCGTTATAAAGACTTGCCTATAAAAGCGGATACCAAATTACGTAGACTGAACAAGCGCGAAGTAACCACAGCGACGACCAATCAGGAGCTGGTTGAGTATGCTAATCGTTTGCAGAATGTAGCTGCTAATACGAGCCAATACAAGAAACGTGGCTTATTCGGTCGCCGTAAAGCCAAATAATATGACGATTAACGCCATTATGTATTCTAAGTGTTTTGAAAGATTTGCCATACGAGAAGCACACCGTTACACAAGAGACTATTTATGACCACGTCCGCTCAAGATGCCAATGTTACGCCAAATCATGGGTCTTCTTATGATACAAATGCATTGCCGCATCAGCTGTTTGAGGGTACGACATGGCACAGTCGGCTGCTACCTAGTGTGAATAAATTCGTTTACCCTTATCGTTATTGGGGCGTCAATATTAGCGCACTAGCGAAGGGACAAGAACTTCCTGAAATTAGTACGGCAGCATTTGATGATAGTAAGTTTTTAGAAAAACTCCCATTACGTAAAGTATTACCGAAAAAGCTACTAGTAAAAGGTCTGCCTCTATTTTCAACAAAGAAAAAGGCGCTACAACGATTCTGTCCTAATGATTATCTACAGCATACTGACCTACAGAGTAATAATAGCCTAAGCAATGATAAAAGTCTTGATAACCATATACAGTCTATTCAAGCACTAGAAAAACGCCTAATTCAAGCATTTGAAAAACATGCAGGGAGCGCGCCTGAAGGCGATATTTTGGGATTACTTGTCTGCCGTAATGTGGGCATGTACTTTAGCCCAGTTAACTTTTACTTGGGGTTTGATGCACAGCAGACGCCAACTCATCTGCTGGCTGAAGTGTCTAATACGCCATGGGACAAGCGTCATTACTACGGGTTTTTGTTAGAAGGAGAGGATACTGAGTTCTGTCATGACAAGGACTTTCACGTATCACCTTTTAACCCTATCGATCAGCTGTACCGCTGGCAGGTTACGGTAAAACGTATAAAGACAGACAAGCAACTTAATACTGGCCTACAAGTGCGTATCGCTATCAACATTAGCGATGAGCGCGGTGAAGTGCTAAAAACTGGTATAAAGATATCAGGGGTGCTAATGACAGAAGATGCTGTTCGTCATAGCTTGCGAAAAAACCCATTGATGAATATAACGTCCTTAACCCGTATTTATTGGCACGCGTTTAAGCTCTATGCGATTAAAAAGGTGCCATATATCAACTACGATGAAAAATTGGCCGACAGTCAACAGAAAGATAATGGTTAAAAAGACTTCTTATCGTTCCAGCAATTTTTAAATATCAACAATCCAAAAATCTCATCAATGTAATACTAAAAATGAACCACTAAAAATAAAGCATTTAAACAAGGATAAATACACGATGCCAGCACGACCGACCGATCGAGCACCAGTCACAAAATTAGAAAAATTAACTGCTCGTGTGAGCAAAGTAGTTAATGAAAGTGCTGTACTACAGCCAGTCAGCAATAGTGTGAATCACTTAGCGAGAAAGCTTATCTTTCGTGCGTTACAGCACGTTCAGTTTGGTAGTCTCACGCTGATTGAAACATTTAACGAGCAGGAACCTAAGACAAGTAGTTTTGGTAAAGTAGCTACCAATGACGCTAGTAGCTCGGCGGTTGGTCGCCATTCGCTACATGTGACGCTACAGATTCATGATCCTGCTGTCTATCGTCAGCTATTACTTGGCGGCTCTATCGCGCTAGCAGACAGTTATATCGATGGTGAGTGGGATACGGATGATCTGACAGGTTTGATTCGCTTGGCAGCTCGTAACTTAGCCGTACTCAATAAACTAGAGAATCGTTTTGCAGGTATTAGTAAAGCATTTGAAAAAGCGAAGCATCAGCTACGTAGCAATGACAAATCTGGCTCCAAATCCAATATCCTAGCGCATTATGATTTGGGCAATGACATGTATGAGCGATTTTTAGACGATACTATGATGTACTCATCAGCAGTCTATCCGACGCCTGATGTGACGCTTAGCGATGCTCAGCAGCACAAATTATCGCTTATATGCCAACGTTTACAGCTTAGTGTTGATGATAATGTGATTGAAATCGGTACAGGGTGGGGCGGTTTTGCTATCTTTGCGGCCAAGCATTACGGTTGCCATGTGACCACCACGACTATCTCTGATGCTCAGTATGATGAAGCACAGCGACGAGTCGAGGCGGCAGGACTGTCTGACAAAATCACACTGCTCAAGCAAGATTACCGCGAGCTGACAGGTCAATATGACAAATTAGTCAGTATCGAGATGATTGAAGCGGTAGGACATGAGTATTTACCGACTTTCTTTGCCAAGTGTAATAGCTTGCTCAAGCCGACAGGTCTTATGGTGTTGCAGGCCATCACTTTTAATGATCAAAATTATCAAGACTATATCGATTCGGTTGATTTTATCCAAACGCATATTTTCCCAGGTGGTTGTCTGCTCTCAAACCAAGAGCTGACGACACAATTCACTGAGCAAACCGACATGGTCGTCAAGCAATTGCATGATTATGGTTTTGATTATGCGTACACGCTACGTGACTGGCGTGCTGCATTTATGGCGCAGCGTGCAGAGATTCAAGCGCTTGGCTATGACGATGCCTTTATCCGCCTGTGGGAGTTTTACTTTTGCTATTGCGAAGGTGGTTTTTTGGAGCGCACGATCGGTGTGGTGCAAGTTACTGCGGTGAAGCCTAATAATATTGATACGCTGCATTTTTCTGATCTGCCATCTGCCGTCTTAAATCATAAAACAGTTTCGAACGACGAGACTGCCTTTAGTGAAGAAGATAGGACAGACACCGCGTCGGTATAAGTTAGGTGATATAGATAGGGTTTGTTCGTAACATTCATAGGATCTCATACTGCATGAACAGTTTGAGACCTATGTATTGAACAGTTCTACATTGAAAGGTTGTACATTGAAAATTTCTATGATGCTTACAGGGCACGCTTATCACGCAGACCTGAATAGCGTGTGACCGCTAATGCCATTAAAGAGATAACAGCGCCGATCCAAGCTGTGTCTTGCAATGACATATTTTCAACCACGCTACCACCGATGATTGAGCCTAGTGCAATACCGATATTGAAGGCAGCAATGTTTAAGCCAGAAGCGACATCGACAGCGTTCGGCGTATATTTTTCAGCTTGCTTGACTACGTAGATCTGTAGACCCGGTACATTACCAAAGGCGAAAGCACCCCATACCAAAATAGTCAGCACAGCAGCAATCTTGGACTGCATAGTAAAGGTGAACAATAAAAGAATGACACTTAAGGCGCTAAATATAATGCTAAGCGCACTAATAGGGCCGCGTTTATCTGCAAGTTTTCCGCCCCAGATATTACCGATAGCAACGGACACGCCATATACGAGCATGATGAGCCCAATGGCTGATGGTGCAAATTTGGTTTGCTGCTCTAAGATAGGTGCTAGGTAGGTAAACGCCGTAAACGTACCGCCATAACCAAGGATAGTCATTAGATAAACCAGTAGTAGCTGTGGTTTTACAATGACTTGCAATTGCTCTTTGAACGTTGCAGGGATAGATTTCTTAAGGTTTTTTGGTACTAATATTGCGCTACCAATTAAAGCGATTAAACCCAGTACTGAGACGACCAAAAAAGTAGCGCGCCAGCCAAAATGTTGTCCAATCCATGTACCAAGAGGTACGCCAGTGACGAGCGCCACGGTAAGCCCAGTAAACATAATGGCAATTGCGCTGGCTTCTTTTTCTTTACTGACAAGGCTAGTAGCAATCATGGAACCAATAGAGAAAAACACACCATGCGCTAGACCGGTCAAGATACGGGCAAGTATTAAGGTTTCATAACTGGGTGCTTGCCAAGCCAGTAAGTTGCCGATGACAAACAGACCCATTAGGCTCATCAGTACGATTTTGCGGTTCCAGCGGCCAGTGAGTGCGGTAAGTATAGGGGCACCGATAGCAACACCGACAGCATATAGGCTGACGAGTAACCCTGCTGAAGGTAAGCTCACGCCCAGATCAGCAGCAATAGTTGGTACCAATCCAACGATGACAAATTCGGTTGTCCCAATTGCAAATGCGCTTAGAGTAAGCGCCCATAAAGCGAGTGGCATAACGACATCCTAATAATTAAATGATGCGCGTAGTTTGACCGATTTATAGTTTGCAAAAAACAGCACAAATGACAAAATACCTTTGTCAATTTTGTAAAGGTAATCATGATGATGGGACATGCTAAAACAGAAGACATAGAGATATTTTTGACGGTAGTAGACACGGGCAGCTTTACTGGCGCTGCCAACCTACTGAATCAGCAAGTAGCTAAGGTATCTCGTGCTGTGTCCAGACTCGAAGATACGCTGCAATGCACGCTGCTAAATAGAACGACAAGGCGCTTAGAGCTGACGGAGGAAGGGCATGTCTTTATTAGATATGCGCGTGAGAGTTTAAATACGTTATATACCGGTGAAGAGGCGATCAAGCTGTTAAAACAAGCGCCGAGTGGGCATCTAAGAATTGATGCCGCGAGCCCGTTCGTCTTTCATCAACTGACACCTTTAGTTGGTGGTTTTGTGGCGCAATATCCACATATCACTCTCGACCTTACCTCGCATGACAATATTATTGATTTGCTTGAGCACAAGACAGATCTGGCTATCAGAATTGGCGATTTAAAAGACTCAAATTTGCATGCACGTCTATTAGGTAAAAGTAAGCTGCGGCTAGTAGCTAGTCCTGAATATTTACATCAGTATAATGAAGTAGCTCATATGGATGATTTGGATGTTGATGATTTAAGCATTCACAAATTGATTGGCTTTAACGATGCGTCAAAACTAAATAGCTGGCCACTAAAAACACCGGTTAAATTGAATTTTCATATGACTGGCAGTAGCGGCGAGACCTTACGTCAGCTATGTTTAAATCATCAGGGGATCGCTTTATTGTCACACTTTATGATTGGTGAAGATTTAGAATCTGGACGATTGGTTGAGGTGTTGCCTGAGGCGATAGTCAGACCAAACAACCGTGAAGCCATACAGGCGGTCTATTACAAAAACAGTGCCGTATCTTCGCGTATTCTGGCATTTTTAGACTTTATCCAACCACGACTGACATTATAACTTTCATACGTTTTTATTCATTTTATAAGAGGTAATATCATGGGTTACGTTTTTATTTATCTCGCTGCTGTGGTTATCTTTTTGGGTGTCGATGCTGTTTGGCTAACGACCATGAAAGGGGCTTTTTATGAGTCACGTATCGGGCATCTATTGGCTGATGAGCCAAACATGATGGCAGCTGGCGTGTTCTATATGTTTTATATATTGGCGCTTTGTATTTTGGTTCTATATCCACAAATCAAAGCAGGCGCATCCGTTGGTCATATCTTCTTACTCGGCGGGCTGATTGGCTTGATGGCTTATGGAACATACGACTTTACCAATTTAGCATTATATAAAGGGTTTACCTTAGATACTGCGTTAGTAGACTTTGCTTGGGGTGGGATTTTGACGGGTTCAGTTAGCGCCATCGTCGCTTGGCTCGCTTATCGCTTCCATTGGTTAAGCTAGCGATTATATCTTGGCCTATATAACGCTGTCTGAATAGTCCCAATTTACACAATTCAGACTGTCTAATGACAGAGGTCTGTTTGTGCTATATGGCGACCTGCTGTATAAATGGTAGACATAATAAATAAGTGTTAACCCATTAAGGAATATTATGCCGCAATACAATACCAGCTCCACTGCTAAAAAAGCCCCGTTAAACCACGAGCTATACATGTCAGTACTTATGACGCCTGATATGGCGAATTTCATTGGCAATGTGCATGGTGGGGATTTGCTCAAGATGCTTGATCAGGTCGCTTATGCTTGTGCCAGTCGCTATAGTGGTAACTATGTGGTGACACTGTCTGTCGATCAGGTAATGTTCCGTGAGCCGATATATGTGGGCGAGTTGGTTACTTTTGCAGCCAGTGTCAATTATGTTGGTAATACCTCAATGGAAGTAGGTATCCGCGTCGAAGCAGAAGATGTGCGTGGTCGTACTGTTCGTCATACTAACAGCTGTTACTTTACGATGGTGGCTATCGATGACAATGGTAAACCGACATCCGCACCACCACTCGATATCAAAAACAAGATGCAGCAATGTCGAGCTGATGCAGCAAAAGAACGAAAAAAGCTGCGTATGGAAAGCTCGCATCGTCCTAGTTGCGACTTCGAAGAAATTAATAAGCAGTTTGGCGAGAACGAAGAGTATAACGAGATAGAAAAATAGTCCGAGTTATTTAAAGCTATCTAAAATTGTATAAAATTATCTATTTTTATTGAATTAATAATTCATACAACGACTCACTAAAAAGACACTGATATCGTAGAACGCTTATTTTAAGCTGATATATATTTCAAGCCATTTATCTACGGCAAAAATTCTACTATCAATAGCTTATTTCAGTGAGTCTAGCATGAGTCTAAAGCCATCTATTGCTAATCCCCAGCGCCATCTACCAGCCTCTCCTAAAGCGCAAACACCTCGCGCGCGTGGGGCAGGTACTCCTAAAATTCTAAATGACCCTGAACTAAAACATACCCTTAATCAAAGCCCTGAAACTAATGATGAGCATTCAGGCTCACTGATCACTGTGTTGATTGCGGTCGGGGCCAATCTCGTTATTGCGATTGCAAAAACAGTTGCCGCTTTTATGACAGGCTCAGCCTCTATGATTGCGGAAGCAGCTCATTCATGGGCGGATGCTGGTAATGGTACTTTGCTCATCGTCGCAGAAAAAAAATCCATCAAACCTGCTGATAAAAGCCATCCGTTAGGCTACGGCAAAGAGTCTTATGTTTGGTCGATGATTGCTGCTTTTGGTGTATTTACGGCAGGTTCGATTGTCTCTATCTATACGGGTATCAAAGAATGGAACGCTACTGAGTCTGAGACTAACTATACGATTGGCTTTATCGTATTGGCAGTGGCGTTTGTGCTCGAAGGGATCTCGTTGGTTCAGGCATACAGACAAAGTAAAAAACATGGTGAAGCACTCGATATCAGTGCACTTGGCTATGTTGTAGATACTTCTAACCCAACGTTGCGCGGTGTGTTCTTTGAAGATTTAGCAGCAGTCATCGGTTTGGTGATTGCCGCTGCTGCTATGGGGATGCACGCTTATACGGGTGAACCATATTGGGATGCGTTAGGGTCTATCATTGTTGGTCTACTACTAGGTGTCGTCGCCATATTCTTGATCAGTCGTAATCGAGACTTCTTAGTCGGGCATAGAGTCACTGACCGTATGCACGAATACGTTTTGAGCGAACTGCTAAATCATCCAGATATCGATAGTGTGTCCTATCTACACCTAGAATGGGTCGGCCCAAAAAAGATATTTATGGTGGCGGCAGTAGATATCGCAGGGAATCAAAAAGAAGAACATATCGCTCAGAAGTTTGAAGAGATTGAAAATTTATTCAGAGGTAACCCAGTCTTTCAAGAGGCTATCTTGACGCTGTCAGAACCTAACGCTGAACTGCTAAGTTTAGAAAGTATTTAATCTGGGGGTTTGATGGATTGAATGTGTAATATGTGGGTTTTATCGAATGCTTTTAAGTATTCTTTTTAAATTAACAAAACGCCAAACACAAAAAAGCCGTCAATCATGACGGCTTTTTTATAACTCTAGTACTTAATAACTAGTCAAATTAAATGCTATTAGTTCTTTGGAGCGTTTGCGCCGATGAACCATGCATCTTTATCGATGATACGGCTAGCTTCTGTAAATAAGTCAGCGGTGTCTTCATCACCTGCGTCGCCAGCAGTAGCAATCGCTTCGCGCAATGTCTCTGCAACTTTCTTATAACGGCTGGTTAGCTCACGAACATGCTGATCTACTTCAGTGATATTGGTTGGGTAATCATCTAGAATAGACTCTTTGACTACGCGACTTGCCAAACCGTTTGGTTGCCCACCTAGGATTACAATGCGCTCTGCGATAGTATCTGATACTTCAAGGATACGATCTGATGTCTCATCTAACAATTGATGCACACCGATAAAACCAGTGCCTTGTAGATTCCAATGACACTGTTTGCCATCTAAGGTCAAATCAATAACGTTTGCTAGGTTAGCGTTTAACAAATCAATCATTTTTTTCGCAGTTTCGTCTGAAATACCACTTGCGTAACGTTCTCTCATATTTTACTCCGTCATTTATTTAAAATTATTATATTGAATGAAAGTTCAATGTATTTTTATTGGTCTTCTATTCGATGACAATCAAGTTAAAGCTAATGATACTAATTGCTATAAAGCTATCCATTCATTAGTACTGACTACTAATACTTAGAAGTCATCAACTTGTTAATTCAAGAACGATAATAGCAGCTTAATTCAGTGTTGGAACCCTTGAGTGTTAGGCTTTGTTAGGTGGTCGTGTAACGAGTCTGTTAACCGTGAAAAGCTTTGTAAATTTATCGAATACTGTGTGCGTTTTTTATAACGATGTAAGTTTTATCCGCTACTATTAAACCTTAACTTTTAATAAACCTTACCTTTATATACTTATATTTTGGGCAGCGAGAGAGCGTTTCGGCTATAGGATAAGACTCCTTATTCTCCTTTAAAAACCGCTGCTCAGACCCCATATTGTTATAAACCTTAAGAAGAAGAAAGCCATTATGCGAATGCCTGAACCGCGCTCATCGCGTCAGTTAAATCAATTGGCCACTCAGCTCCAAGGCGAAGCTGAAATTAGTGGTGTTAATGCGTCAGGGACGCAAATATCAAGTCGTGCCTTTGAGATGGTTACTGACTTTGAGCCAGCGGGCGACCAGCCGCAAGCCATCAAAAAGCTAGTTAATGGCATCAATTCGGACATGGACGAGCAGTTGCTATTGGGTGTGACTGGTTCTGGTAAGACCTATACCATGGCGAAGGTCATCGCTGAAACTCAGCGTCCGACCATTATTATGGCGCATAATAAAACGCTAGCGGCTCAGCTATATGGTGAGTTCAAATCGTTCTTCCCTAATAATGCGGTCGAATATTTCGTCAGCTATTATGATTACTATCAGCCAGAAGCGTATGTCGCTGCTAGTGATACCTTTATTGAAAAAGACAGCGCTATTAACGATCATATTGATCAGATGCGCCTGTCCGCCACGCGTGCCTTGTTAGAGCGACGTGATGCGATTATCGTCGCTTCTGTATCATGCATTTATGGTTTGGGTGATCCAGAGAGCTATCTGAAAATGCTACTGCATGTCGTTGTGGGCGATAACATTGACCGTACGGCAACCATTAAGCGTTTGGTTGAGATGCAGTACACGCGTAACGAGCTAGATTTTGGTCGTGGTACGTATCGCTTGCGTGGAGAGCTATTAGATATCTATCCTGCTGAGTCTGAGCAGCTGGCCGTACGTGTGCATTTATTTGATAACGAAGTTGAGAAGATTACGTGGTTTGATCCCTTGACGGGTAAGACGGTGCGCAGTGTGCCACGTATTACCATTTATCCGAAGTCGCACTATGTGACGCCGCGCAATAAGCTAGAAGCTGCCAGCCATACGATTCGTGCTGAGTTAGAGCCGCGTTTAGAGTACTTCCGTGATAACAACAAACTGATTGAAGCACAGCGTCTCAAAGAGCGTACTCAGTATGACTTGGAGATGATTCAGCAGTTAGGCTATTGTAACGGTATCGAAAACTACTCGCAGCATCTATCTGGGCGTCCATCAGGGGAAGCGCCGCCGACGTTGTTTGATTATATTCCAGAAGATGCCTTGTTGTTCCTTGATGAATCACATGTGACGGTTTCGCAGATTGGCGCGATGTATAAAGGCGATAGATCACGTAAAGAAAACTTGGTCAATTATGGTTTTAGATTACCCAGTGCGATGAATAACCGCCCGATGAAGTTTGAAGAGTGGGAACGTATCAAGCCCAAAACCATTTATGTCAGTGCCACGCCAGCGCTATATGAGCTTGAACACAGCGAGCAAGTCGTTGAGCAGGTCGTTCGTCCTACAGGTTTGATTGATCCTGAGATTGAGATACGTCCAGTCTTGACGCAAGTCGATGATGTACTATCAGAGATTACTAAACGCCGCGAAAAGGACGAGCGTGTACTGATTACCACATTGACCAAGCGTATGTCGGAAGATCTGACCAGCTATCTTAAAGAGTATGATGTAAAGGTCGCCTATCTACATTCCGACATTGATACTGTGGAGCGTATGCAGATTATTCATGAGCTCCGTACTGGCGTGCATGATGTGCTGGTCGGTATCAACTTATTACGTGAAGGCTTGGATATGCCTGAGGTATCACTGGTAGCGATATTCGATGCTGATAAAGAAGGTTTCTTGCGTTCTGAGCGTTCGCTTATTCAGACCATTGGTCGTGCAGCGCGTCACTTGAATGGTAAAGCCATTCTCTATGCTGATCGCATTACACCTAGTATGCAAAAGGCGATAGATGAGACGGATCGCCGCCGTGATAAGCAGATTGCCTTTAACCTTGAGCATAACATCACGCCAAAAGGTGCTCGTCGTAGTATCACGGACAAGATTGATACGGGTGAAAGCTTGGATGCCAATGACAATCAAGCTATCCCAGTTAAGAGTAACCTGCCAGATGTCGATATCAATATCTTGCGTAGTCCTGATCTGCTTGCCAAAGAAATCAAACGATTAGAGAAGCAAATGCAGCAAATGTCGCGTGATTTGAAGTTTGAAGAAGCAGCAAAAACGCGTGACAAAGTGCTTGAGTTAAAAGCACATTTAATCTGATAGATTGCGTCGAATATTGAGGTTAAAAAGAGGCTAAACAATAGCGAAAGTGAGGTGCTTGTTGAGTACCTCACTTTTTTGTGGTTTATTCAATATCGGAATGTGCAGAATACTTGTAATACAACGCATTGCCACTTACCATATCCGCATAAACCTCACCATCCATATAATATTTCAAAAATTTAAGACACAAGCTAATAAGCCGAGTACGTGTAATGTTCATGGTAGGCTAGGCTTACTGTTTTAATAGCTCACATTATCAACACAGGCTAAATTTTTGGAATGGACATAATCTAGGCGTATTATTCACTGTGCTTACCAACAACTTAATAGAATTAAACTCTAACGAAAACTCACTCGGCATGTCAGATGCGGCCAAACAAGCGGTTATCGACTCTTTAGACATCGGTTTTCGTTATCCCGATGACCAACGTGCGGCGCTGATTACCAAAGTCGCTGAGATAAATGGTGTGACAGAGAGTCAAATCTCACTGGGCAGTGGCTCTAGTGAAAATATTCGTACTGTCGTTCAAATGCTACAAAATCAAGCATTAGTAGAAGGCAAAAAATTCCAAGTTATCGTGCCGCATCCAACCTTTGCCTATGCTGAGTTATATGCGACGTCTATTGATGTGCCTGTGGTAAAAGTACCGCTGACGACTGAAAATTACGCCTTTGACTTGCAAGGTATGCAAAAAGTGGCTGATGACTTTGACGGTATTAGTTTGTTTTATCTGTGCAATCCAAATAACCCAACGTCGACTATTACTGACACAGTAAAGCTAAAAGAATGGGTAGGGCATGCACCAAGTAACCATTACTTTTTATTAGATGAAGCTTATTCAGAGTATGTGACTGATCCAAGTTTTGAGAGTGGTGTTGCATGGATACGAGAGGAGTACTCAGAAAACATCGTTGTAGTGCGTACTTTCTCAAAGCTATGTGCACTCGCTGGCATGCGCGTCGGCTATGCAGTGGCTAGCCCGCAAATGATAGCTAGATTAGAAGCCTTTATCTCGATTGATAATACCAACTTGGCAGGTGCCATGGCTGCATTAGCGACTCTCGATGATGAAGCGTTTCTAGCATTGAGCTTGTGTACGGCCAATCAATCGCGTCAGCTGGTTGAGCAAACATTAGATGAGCTTGGCTTACGCTACTTGCCATCGCAGGCAAGCTTTATATTCCATGAGATACAAGGCGATGTGCAAACCTATATCGATAGAATGCGCGAACATGGTATTGCGGTCGGGCGTGAGTTTGCACCTATCAATGGCTTTAATCGATTAACGCTTGGCAGACCTGATGAGATGGCAGTATTTGTAGGGGTACTCAAATCATTTCGTGAAAAAGGCTGGGTCTAATTGAGTCAGTTAATGTAGTTCGATAATAAAAAAGGAAGCTGCTTATTGGTCGCTTCCTTTTTTGTTGGGTCTATTTTCTGGTTCTGTTTTATTGGGTCTATATCACAGCCAAAATGAATCGCACATTTTTACCAACATCAAACGCAGTTTTACATATCGCACCTTAAATAATCTAACGCTATCTTATAGGATAACTGAGTAAAGCATGACCCGTTAATCACGCAGATGAATACTGGGTAACAGTCACAGTGCTCGGCATGCTCACGTATCTTATAATTATAAAGTTAGGGATGTACCTATGTTCGATATCAAATCATTTTTTAAACGAGAAGTAGAAAAAAAGCTTATCAATGTAGATGACTATATTTTTATGCCAGAACGCGTAGAGATGGAAATTGAAGGCGGACTATTAAATTGTGTGTTAAATAGTGATGGTCGCGTAGATATTTTTTATAGTAAAGACGGTGTCACTGAAGTGGGTTCAGCCTCGCGCAAGCACCCATTTACAGCATTTGAAAAAGAGCTATATCATGGTATTTATGATGATGTGATTAATGATTTAATTAAGGAAGTAGATAAAATTATTGATAGTACTTCGAAGTATTTCCGTCGTAGCCAATCGTTGCCTTTTACGGCTTCTATAACGTCTCAAGCAGCTGACACAAATAAATTTTAGGCTAAGAACTGAACTAATCTATTAGCAATAAAAAGGGTGCGTTATGTATAACGCACCCTTTTTATTATTTTTTACTCTAATGAATAACTTAATTGTTCTATTGAACAAAGCTTGTATAGCAGCTCTGTAGAGATTTGGCGACGACTTGTGCGACTAACTGAGTACGGTACTGAGAGTCAATCGCAGCATTGCCCAGCTCAACAATCGTCACTTGCTGCGGTGCTTGCTCACTGACGCAGCCACAAACATTGGTTTTAACAGATTCTTGCTGTGCTTCTGTCATGGCGACGCTTGCAACACGCCACGCGTTTTGTTTTTCAATTTGGCTACGGCATTGGTTGTCGATCGCAGCTCTAAAAACATTCATGCCGATCTCATTTGCAGTACCGATTGCTGTACCTGTACCATTGTTTGTCGCACCTGTTGTGGTACATCCCGCCAAGGCAAAAGTCGCTAGCATCATCGTTGAAGCCAAGATTTTTTTCATAAGTTAGTCCTTTAAGGTGTCTGTTATAAATAAAGCTGTATATTATCAGTAAAACCTAGTAATGACATCATTAACCACAAGCGCATGTTATTTTAGAGCTCTATGAGTTATTTGTATTAACCACAAAAAAGCCAGCTAAGTAATCACTTAACTGGCTTGATATAGACTAAACTATTCCGCTTATTTATACGTTTTTGCCATGTTCTTTTTGCTGAATATCTTTTGCTAACTTATAGCATTCGTTGATATGGTCATTAGCGATTTTCTTAAAAATCGTATAACCCATTGTTGCAGCAACTAATTGGCCGCCAAGTGGAATAAACTTAGTTACTTGTTTGGCAGCGATACGACCACCGAAACCTTGGATGGTTTTTTTGACGATACCGCGTGTTGCCATGAGCCCAGCGAAATCTACAGTACGATCTTTTACTGCGCTCCAATGGACTTCGCGAGATTCTAAGTTGATGGCTGATTGACGGTCTTCAATGAGACCAAAACGCTCACTAATCTCTGGAATCAACTGCGTCAACATCCCCGCATCAACTGCCACATCAAAAAATGGTACTGGCACAACTGCTACACCAGCAGAAACTCTAGCGCGTCTTTTTACCATTCCCTGACATTCTTTTTTAACCTTATCAAGGTCTAGGTTAGGGTCGATAGTATTTGGAAGTTTTTCAGCAAGTGGCGTGGTTTTCATAAAGTGTCCTTATAAATAATTAAAATATAAATGATAAAAAGTTCAATGAATAACAAATCTTTCAGTTGCTTACTATTTTATGGATTTATGCGTGGCTTACAATCATTGCTTTGTAGCAAAATGAATGAAATTACTCACACTATGCACCTTTTTTGTAAGTGATTAAATGCAGGTGGTTTGTATAAGCTATAAAAATGGCAGTATCAATTATTGCTAGTTCACAGGCATTATTCATCAGGTTGCACAATGCCCAATGATATACAGAGGTAGTATAAATTGTCATTGTGAGCCTCTACTAAAGCCAGTAGAATACCCTCATGCTAAATTTAACCCCCCGTTATACCAGCACTCGCATCGACGAGTTGCCCACCGCGCTGCAACCATTTGCCGCTCAGTCATTCACGCTGGCCCGTCTGTATGCAGGGCGAGGTATCACTGCGCCTGATGAGCTGGAGACTAGCCTATCAGGTCTATTGCCTGCTGAGGCCCTACACGGTGTCACTGAAGCCGTGCGCTTATTAGATGTGGCCATTGATGAGCGTCAGCGCATCTTGATCGTTGGTGACTTTGACTGTGATGGTGCCACCAGTACAGCCTTAATGATGCGTGCGCTCACAAAGATGGGTGCGGTCGTTGATTTCCTAGTACCAGATCGTTTTAAGTACGGTTATGGCCTGACGCCAGAGATTGTCGAGTTAGGTATTGAGACTTTTCAGCCAGATATGATAGTGACGGTTGATAATGGCATCTCAAGTCACGAAGGGGTAGCGCGAGCCCAAGCTGATGGTATCACGGTGATTATTACTGACCATCATCTCACGACCAAAGAGACGCCACCTGCGGAAGCGGTAGTCAATCCCAATCAGCTAGGTTGTGACTTTGCTAGTAAAGCACTGGTCGGAGTAGGCGTAGCATTTTATGTGCTCGGACGATTAGCAAAGCTACGCCGCGAAGCTGGCAAGTCTACCGTACAGGTGAGCCAATATTTAGATTTGGTCGCACTTGGGACGATTGCAGACGTTGGGGTACTGGATAAAAACAACCGTATCTTGGTACATCACGGATTGTCAGCTATTCGTCAAGGCCGCTGCTGTATGGGAATATTGGCATTGCTTGAGCAAGCGGGCCGCGATCCCAAGCAGCTTCATGCTCAGGATTTTGGTTTTGTATTAGGCCCACGTATCAATGCAGCTGGGCGCATGGACAATATGCGCATCGGTATTGAATGCTTATTGACTGAAGACTGGAGCACTGCACAACGTTTGGCACAAGAGCTTGAGCAGTTGAACCGTACGCGTCGTCATGTAGAGGGTGAGATGCGTGCGCAAGCTGATAGTATCGTACAAGCACTGGCTAATGAAGATAATAGCGATGCGAGTGTGAGTGGGGGTAGTGATGATAATGGCAGTAACAATGACACAATTATTCAAGCTGTCTCTACTGCTAAAGCCAGCAATTCAGGTGCGCGTAGTATTATTCTATACCAAGATGACTGGCATCAAGGGGTCATCGGCATTGTTGCTGGTCGCCTAAAAGAAAGCCATTATTTACCCAGTATCGTTTTTGCACCAGCAGATACTGAACAAACAGATGAAGATAGTGCTATTAAAGGTTCTGCGCGTTCTATCGCTGGCGTACATATTCGTGATGCGATTGAACAAGTTGCGGAGCGTTATCCAGACTTAATCAGTCACTTCGGTGGGCATGCGATGGCAGCAGGTCTGACCCTCAAGCGCCGCAACTTTGAGGCATTTGTCACAGCTTTTAATGAAGTGATGGCTCAGATGGATGATGAGGTATTTGCAGAGCAAAAATTCACCGATGGACCTTTGCAAGCGAGTGACTTTAGCCTATGGTTTGCCGAGCATTTAGCCGATGCCAGTATCTGGGGTCATGGATTTGCGCCACCGATATTTGACGGTGTGTTTGAGGTATTGAGCTTCAAGATTTTAAAAGATAAACATCTTAAGTTATCGCTGCGCTATCCAGACGTTCAATATCCGATAGAGGCAATTTGCTTTAACTTCGATAATGACGCGTGGGATTACCGTGCTAAGCAAGTCCATTTGTTATTTCAGCTAGATATCAATGAATGGAATGGCAAGCAAAGCTTACAGCTGATGGTCAAAGATTTGGCTGTGGTAGAGCAAGGCTAAAGCGACAATGTCAAACCGATAATACTAAACGCGCTCAAATATGGGCGCGTTCGTATTTTTGAAATGAAGGCACGCCCTAGTATCAGTATTTCCACTCTAGTGTGGGGAACTGCCAATCGTAACGAATAGCAAGCATACGCAAAGTAAAAATCGTACTCATCGTAGAGATGTCAGCTACCCAATCTGTCACGCCTAAATTCTTTAGAGCAAAGTACAGAACCCCACCGGTCAACGCTGCTGTGATATAAATCTCTTGCTGTAGTACCAATGGAATCTCATTGCAAATCATATCGCGAATGATGCCACCAACCACGATGGTAATCACACCTAATAACAGCGCTACAGGTACATTGGCACCCATACTATCAGCGACTTTGATGCCGATCAGTGTAAATGCTGACAGACCAATAGTGTCGGAAAGTTTGAGGAACTTATCCACTCGTCTTGAGTTTGGATGAAAAAATATCTGCATCGCTAGTGATGAAATCGTAATAAGGGTCAGATAGCTCATATCTACCATCCAAAATAACGGATGGCGATCCAGAATGACATCACGTACCGTGCCGCCACCGATAGCGGTGACAATAGACACGAGCAGACAGCCGAAGACATCGAAGTTTTTGTGCTTAGCAAGTATCGTGCCTGAGACGCTACAAGCGATGATGCCAATCATATCAAAGAAATATATCAAAGAGCGCGGGTCAAAAGTAGTGATCAGTACGGTAGGATCCAATACGATAGCCAACATGGGCAGTTCTCACTATTTTCAATTATTGTCAGTCAAACAAAGGCTATCTAAGTAGAGTCTTGCTCAATCAATCAGTCTACGAGCCGAATAGAAGGCAGATGCCAGTCGAATCTGAGCGCGAGCATACGAACTGCAAAGATCACAAACAGCATAATAAATTCGTTGAGACTGGCACCCACTCCGAAATACTGTAAGCATAAATAGGTCACCGACCCTGCGATACTGGCAGTAATATAAATCTCACGCTGTAGTACCAGCGGAATCTCATTACAGATGATATCGCGTAGTAAACCACCGATAATTGCAGTCCAGACACCCATCATAATGGCAATCAGGGGAGACATGTCTAGGGTTAAGGCTACCTTAAAACCAATGACACTAAAAGCGGCCAGCCCAATGGCATCAAAGAACTTCAACGCATTATCAATCTTATGATAAAGGTGAAAGAAGATTTGTAAGATAAGAGAGGTCACCGTGATAACGATCACGTAATTAAGATCAGTCATCCAAAATAGAGGGTGACGGTCGAGAGCCATATCACGTAAAGTACCACCGCCGATGGCATTGACCATCGCTACCAGAATACAACCAGCGATATCAAAGCCTTTATGCTGCGCGAGTAAAGTCCCTGCAATCGCGCAGGCAACGATGCCAACCATGTCCAATAAATATAATAGAATATCAGGAAAAATCAAAGCATTACCCATGGTTATAGTGCCAAATCGTGATCATCAAAGTGATAGGTGTTTTTTAGGCGGTTATTCAATGCATAAATTTGACGAAATAGGCATAGTGTTGTAGTGCCATTTAGCCGTCTTTTGCAAAAAATATCAGCCCTACAATAATTAGCCCTATACCGACCAGTCCCATCGCCGAAGGTATGGCGTTATCTAACAATAATATACCCCCGATCAAAGCAAAGATAACTTCACTGGCTTGGGTTGAGTCAACGCCTGCAACCTCGCTTGAAGTAACAGCTTGCTCGCGCGCATACAAAAATATAGTGGTCGCTGCCACGCCTGCTAATAGGGCAACGAGCAACGTATTGATTATTTGTGAGGGGTGAGGTTGGTCAGGGCGCACTATAATGCCCAAAAACAGCCAAAATGGCAAACACCCAAGAGTCATTAGCCACACTTTGTTAAAGGCATTTTGCAGTAGCGTGGTTTCGATAGAAGGAATACGAGCAATTAGATTTTTTAGGGAGGAGGTGGCCGCAGTGTTGTCACTTTGCAGTACGCTATCGAGGTCGGTAGCATCATATGTCGTAGCTGGCAAATCATAAGCTTCGGATATAAGTGGTTCACTCTGCTCATTAATATCAATACCAATACTAGCTTTTTGAGCGTTCAGCTCTGCTGCTTTCTGTAATTCGGTATTGCGCTGGCGAGCATTATGAGAAGCTTGCCAAACCAGCTGGTTACCAATTGGGTAACTAAAAGCAGCGATAAGAGCGGGTAGCGCACCATAGAGCAGCATGTCAGACATGGGGACGGCATCGGTTATAGAAGCAGCATGCAGACCTTCGCTGATATTGACGAGCGCCACACCGACAAAGACAATGACAGCATATACGATGAATTTTTTATCAAAACGTTGACCAAATGCCAATAGTACAAGCAAACTGGCGACGACGGTAAACATAAAGGTAGCCGCTACCACCCATCCCGCAACATGATCTGCGGCATAGCAAATACCAGTATAAAACAGTCCAAATCCGATACTGCCAGTGATGCACCAAAAGCCCCAATGCTGTAGAAAAATTCTCATTAGCGCTTTAATATGACCAAAACCATGTTGTATCGTAATAACGGCGGTGATAATCAACAGCATAAAGACATAGCGCAGACTCGCTGACCAAAACCAATGTCCACCTGCGCTACTCATAAGCTCATTTAAGATAAATGTCGAGCTAAAAAACGCACCCGCTAGCAAGCCCAATAAAATGAGTTTGATCATACCGCTACCTTATCCATGGCACTCAACGTGTTCACACTTTTTGTTTGTTACTTGCTGATAGTTACTTGCCTTTGGCATCTGCCCAAATGATCTTATGCAATTGCAGCTGAAAACGAACTGGCAAAGCATCAGCCAACATCCATTCTGCTAGCTCGCGCGCCAATACAGGTACTTCAGGGCTAAGCTGTTCATCGACATCATCTGCGACATTAAACATCGGAGAGAACCACACCGTACCGACCAATTCGTTTAGCTTATACTCGGTCAATTTAGCTTTTGCCCAATCGTAATCTGTACGATTCATAATGACAAACTTGATTTGATCGTGCTGAGTGAGATGGTTGAGGTTTGACCATAGATTTTTATCGACCTCACCTGAGCTTGGCGTTTTGAGATCCATTACCTTACTGACTGCTGCTGGCACGTTTTCTACCGTGAGCGCGCCTGCGGTCTCAAGGGATATCTCATACCCATCGCTCAGCAAACGTTTCATCAATTCAATGGCATTTGGCTGTGCTAATGGTTCACCACCAGTCAGACAGATGCGCTTGCACGGATAACCTTTGATGGTTTCTATGATGGTTTCCAATGATTGACGTTCGCCGCCAGTAAAAGCATATTCGGTATCACAATAGACACAGCGCAGCGGACAGCCTGTTAGACGTACAAATATCGTCGGCAAGCCTGAAGTGATTGCCTCACCTTGTAAGGAATAAAAAATCTCAGTCAGACGTAACCCTGCTTCAGGGTCAGTGACAGGGATAGCGGCGGTGCGTAATGATGATTCACTCATAATATTTCAAATACAGTTAAAGGTCGATAAGGCGATGAAGCGCTTATCAATCGTAATAAAAAGGCAGGGGATGGTACGAATGATTTTGTGTTTGTATAAAGACAAACTAAAAGAGGATTATAACGTAACGCGTTATATTAAGCTGCAAAAAAGATGCTGGAGTCATCCTCCAGCATCTTCATATAAAACAATATTGTTTAATAAACAACGGTACTTGCCAAATATTTAGGCTAAGCGTAATAGCTCATTTACTGATGTTTTTGCACGAGTTTGCGCATCAACTTTTTTCACGATGATAGCAGCGTACAAGCTGTGAGTGCCGTCTTCTGACGGTAAGCTACCTGGTACAACAACAGAACCTGCTGGTACACGGCCACGATGAATCTCGCCAGTCTCGCGATCATAGATGCGCGTTGATTGACCGATGTAGACACCCATAGAGATGACCGCGCCTTCTTCAACGATAACACCTTCAACGATTTCAGAGCGCGCACCGATGAAGCAGTTGTCTTCGATGATAGTAGGGTTTGCTTGCAATGGCTCTAATACGCCGCCGATGCCAACGCCGCCTGATAGATGTACGTTTTTACCGATTTGAGCACATGAACCAACAGTCGCCCATGTATCAACCATCGCGCCTTGATCGACATAGGCGCCGATGTTGACGTATGACGGCATCAATACTGCGCCTGCTGCGATGAATGAACCTCTACGCGCGACAGCTGGTGGTACAACGCGTACGCCTGCTTCTTTAAACTGTGCTTCGGTCCAGTTAGCAAACTTAGTCGGTACTTTGTCATAGAACTGTACGTGTTCGCCAGCGGCTTGGACGTAGTTGTCGTTTAGACGGAAAGATAATAGTACGGCTTTTTTGGCCCACTGATTGACAACCCATTCGCCATCTTTCTTTTCTGCTACGCGCAGGCTACCGTTATCTAGTTGCTCAAGTACTTGATTGATAGCATCGCGCACGTCTTGTGGCATATTAGCTGGGCTGTATTCGTTACGGTTTTCAAAGGCTTGTTCGATGGTTTGTTGTAATGACATAAAGGTTCCTAAAATGAATGAAAGGGAGGGTGATCTTAATGTTATGGTTAAAGACTTATATGACCCAGCCTAAAGAAAATTCAAGGTATGGCTTGGTCCAAAAACTTGCTTGCCGTATTGTCGCTAATTTGACCACTTTTAGCAAACGCGTTGAGGGTCTTATTGTGACAATATTAAAGGAATTGTTTTCAGGTATCCTCTCAAAACAACTCCTTTATCATGATTTAATCGTCTGTCGTGTTGGTCTCTATCCACTCTAAAATATCTTGGTAAACGGTCTGTTTATCCTTTTCGTGCAGTACTTCATGACGCATATTAGGATACAGCTGAATATCGACATGACTGAAATGACGCTTGTCCAGACGCGTGACAACCCTACGTATACCGCGACCCATTTCACCAATCGGATCATCTTCACCGCTGATAAACAGCATCGGGAAGTTTTTGGCAATAGTGGTAGCCCAATTTTTACTTAGTCCAGTATCCATGAGCGTAAACAATGTCATAAAGCCATTATTGGTAAAGTCAAAACCAGTCTTAGGATCGGCTTCATAGGCTTCAATGTTTGCGGTATTTTCACTGAGCCATGAAAACTGTGAGGACGAATTGCGATCAGATAGTTGGCTGTTAAGGACTTTATTCATCACCTTGGCGAAAACTGTATTCGGTTGTCTTGGGGCGACTCTGGCCAGTAGCTTGTTAATAGGTAATAAAACCTTGGCCAGTGGGTTGGCGTCTGCGGAACCCATTAGGATAGCACCTGTGAAATTATGCGCATGATGCTTGAGTACATTGCGCACGATAAACGACCCCATCGAGTGACCCATCACAAAATGCGGAACGTCTGGATGACGGTCTTTTAGGCTATCGGCCATGACAATCACGTCTTTCAAAAGCGACTGTACCGGATGCTCTTCACCGAAAAACCCAAGATCGGCCTCAGTCTTGATAGTCTGTCCATGACCCAAATGGTCATAAGTCGCCACAGCGATACCATTGTCTGCTAAAAACTGTGCAAAATCACTATAGCGTCCGCTGTGCTCTGCCATGCCATGCACAATCAGTAAAGTCGCGCTAATCTCGACGTCTTTGCTACTTGGTTCAAAAAAGTCATGATGCAAGTAGTGAATATTGTCAGAAGACAAAATGTGATCGTTACTGGTATCGATATTGGTACTCATGTAATGTTCCTTGATTACTTATAATTTTCATTAACGGTTTTGACGATGTTTCTCAAGTAATGGGTCAAGCAGCGCAATTTATCATGCGGCTCTTATAATGTCCTATTGTACTGGGCGATGATAAATAATTTCACCTTATTTTATGATTTTAATTCAGTTATACAAAATATCATTCTACTAATAACGGTTGATGCAGTGACTATGGTTGAATATGTATAAGTCACATGAATCGAATGAGCCATTTACGCTCTTACTGTTTGCCCGCAACAGACTGGTCTTATTGATATGATACTTTTAAATGAGTTTTTAAAGTCATTTATATCAATCAATATTCGATCAAATACTAACAGCAACTAACCACCTTGATAAAATCATCTATGACGAAATTTTTACCGAAAAAGACACTACTATTGGCAGGCGCAGGTCACGCTCACATTGGTATATTACGCCGACTTAGCGCCGCGCGTTTAAAGGATGCCGATACGATAGAGGCAGACATTCACTTAATTAGTGAGCAACCGCAAACCATCTATTCTGGCATGTTACCGGGTTGGATGGCAGGGCATTATCAGCTGCATGATATCAGTATCGATATCAAATCGCTCTGTGTGCGAGCAGGTGTGCGCTTTATTCAGCAGTCGCTTGTACAAGTAAACGCAGCGTCAAACAAGGTGGTTACGACTGGCGATGAACAAACGAATTTTGATTACGATGTCTTGTCTTTAAATACGGGCGCAGATACAGACATGCGTTGGCTACGTGACCACAATGGCTACAACGAGCATAAAAGCGATAGTGATGATAGTGATGTTGGCGCTGTTAATACCTATGCTAATACTGACGTGATTGCTATACGACCGTTATCAACATTTATCACTCAATGGCAGCAGATTCTAAAAGATACTCAACAGTCTGAAAGGTATCAATTGGCTATTATTGGGGCAGGCGCTGCGGCCATAGAGTTGGTCATGGCAGCCCAAGTCGCGCTACGGAACATCAACCGTAACCATCAGGTGACATTAGTATGCGGCGAGAATCTATTGTCAGGGTTTAACTCAAACTTTCGTCACCGAGTTGTTAAGCAGCTAGATCGTCATGGTATTACGGTAATTCGAGAACGAGCAACGGATTATCGCGATGGTAAATTATCGACCACCCATAAATTATTGCCAATGAATGCTGTCATCGCTGCGACTGGCGTCATAGGCTCGGCATGGACGGCTTCTACGGATTTGGAGATAGAAGGTAATGGGTTTGTCGCGGTAAACGATAAGCAACAGAGCGTCTCTCATTCTAATGTGTTTGCGGTTGGTGATGTGGCGACACGAGTCGATAAATATGTGGCGCACTCAGGGGTTCACTCGGTGCATGGTGGTGCTGTCGAAGCCGATAATTTATTGGCCTATTTGAAAGATAGCATAATGAAGAGCTATCAGCCAAAGTCACGCACGCTATATCTGCTGTCTTGCGGTGATAAATACGCCATTGGTAGTTGGGGTAATGTAAACCTACAAGGTCGCTGGGTATGGCATCTCAAGAAGTATATCGATAAGCGTTTCATTGAAGCCGATAAGAACTAACCAAGGTTAATGCTCATTTGGAATAAACCATAAAATCCATATGATTAGTTGTCAATGCTTATTGATAATCAGGTATGATTGATTAGGTAAACCGTAAAGTGAGCGAGTAGGTTTTACATTGTAAATCTTAAAAATAAACAGTAAAAGCAATGCGCTAACTTTGTTTTCTACTCTTTAATGTCACGTTGCTATCCTTTTTTAGTTGTACTGCTAACAGGATTTTAGACCACCATGAAATCAACTATCGAGCTACTTGAGCATACTGATTTTCCAGCGATAAAACGACGTCAATTGACGATATTGCAAGTCAATATGGGCTACTTATGCAATATGTCCTGCGTGCATTGTCATGTGGCTGCCAGCCCTTATCGTACTGAAATGATGTCACGTGAGTTGGTTGAGCTGATACCAGAGGTATTGCAAGCACAAAACATCGATACGCTTGATTTGACGGGCGGTGCGCCTGAAATGCATGAGGATTTCAAGTATTTGGTCAAGGCCGCTCGGGCATTAGGCGTCAAAGTAATAGACCGCTGTAACCTGACCATTCTTATGGAAGAGGGTTATGAGGATATGGCGCAGTTTTTAGCAGACAACCAAGTTGAAGTGGTGGCGTCTTTGCCTTGTTATTCTTTAGAAAACGTGGATAAACAGCGCGGTAAAGGTGCGTTCGATGACAGTATATTGGGATTGCAAAAGCTCAATCAGTTGGGGTATGGCAAGCCTAATTCAGATTTGACATTAAACTTGGTTTTCAATCCGCAAGGTGCGACGTTACCGCCCAATCAACAACAGCTTGAAGCAGATTATAAGCGTGAGTTAAAAGCGCACTTTGATATCGAATTTAATCATCTATTTGCCCTAACAAATATGCCGATTCAGCGTTTTGGTGCGGTGCTATTAGCAAAAAACCAGTTCCACCCGTATATGGATTTGCTCAAAGCTAATTATATGGCTGCTAATTTGGCCGAGGTTATGTGCCGTTCGACCATTAGTGTCAATTGGTTGGGTGAGTTATTTGATTGTGATTTCAATCAGCAGTTAGAGATTCCTGTCCCAAACAAGTCACGGCGACACCTAAGTGATTTGTTGACGCAAAACCCTTCTGGTGATGACATCGCCATTGCTGACCACTGCTATGGCTGTACAGCAGGACAGGGCAGTAGTTGTGGCGGCGCGTTAGAAGAAGAGGCAGTAGAACCAGCGTTAGTAGACACGCCTTAGTCGTTCTAATATAAGTACGTTCAATATAAGTACTAAGGCATAGATAAAAAACATAGATAAAAAACAATCAGTGTAAACGGAGTAAGCCTTATGTCGGTATTTAATTTTTCAGCGAAAACGTTGTTCGCCCAACCAGTGATTGCCACGACTATTTTATTAGCAAGCGTGGCCGCTCATGCTGACTTTAATCATCAAAGTTGGGATAGTTTATTAAATAAGCATGTGACCATGACCAACGGTGGTAAAGCTTCAGTGGTCAATTATGCTGGCATGAAGGCAGATCAAAGTAAGCTGACAAGCTATCTGGAAGCGACAAGCAAGGTATCTCAATCAGAGTTCAATCGTTGGAGTAAAAATGAGCAGTTGGCTTTTTTAATCAACGTTTATAACGCTGGTACGGTAGATTTGGTATTGACGAAATATCCAAACGTTAAATCTATCAAAGATATTGGCGGACTGTTTGGGTCACCATGGAAGCAAGAGTTTGTTTCGCTACTCGGTAAAACGCGCTCACTGGATGATATCGAGCACAACCTGATTCGTGGTTCTAAACGTTACAACGATCCGCGCATTCACTTTGCGGTCAATTGTGCCAGTATCGGTTGCCCTGCATTGCAAGATGATGCCTTTACTGGCAAGCGTTTAGACAGTCAGTTGGAGCAGGCGACGTCTAAGTTTTTAGCAGACAGTAGTCGCAACAGTCTCAAAGGCGATACGCTAAGAGTGTCACCAATTTTTAAATGGTATAAAGAAGATTTTGCAACCAACTGGCGCGGTACAAAAGATTTGGCAGGGTTTCTAGGTCGTTATAGCTCGTCACTAGGATTGAGTAAAGCTCAGACAGCGGATATCAAACAAGGCAAGATAAAAATCAGCTATACCGACTACAACTGGAATTTGAATAAAAAATAAGCCAGTTTTTAATCTTACTAGTTGATTAACGTGACGGTATATCCATTGAACCTATCAATTATTGTTCCGATATTAAATGAAGCGGATAACTTGCCTAAGCTTATAGCTCATATTGTCAGTCTCGATCCGGCACCGCAGCAAGTGATATTGGTCGATGGTGGTTCAGTAGATGGTTCGATTGCTATCGCCAAAGAAATGCTCAAAAGTACAGAGATTGCTCAATCAGTTATTGATTGGCATATTATCGAATCTACCGTAGGACGCGCACAGCAAATGAATGCGGGCGCTATATTGGCAACAGGTGACGTGCTGCTATTTTTACATGCTGATACCGAGCTGCCAGTTGACGCGATAGATAACGTTCAGCAGGCAATAGCTCAGTACGATTGGGGACGTTTTGATGTCCGTTTAGATTGTCATGAGCCATTGTTAAAAATCGTCGGGTTAATGATAAACCAACGCTCGCGCTTAATGGGTATAGCCACTGGTGATCAAGCAATATTTATCAAAAAGTCCGTGTTTGAGCAGATTGGTGGCTATCCTGATCAGCCATTGATGGAAGATATAGAACTGTGTAAACGGCTAAAGAAAATTGCTCGACCAGCTTGTCTAAAAAGCACAGTGACGACCTCAGCAAGGCGTTGGCAGCAGCATGGTACATGGCGGACGATTTTTTTGATGTGGCATTTGCGCTTTGATTATTGGCGCGGCGTATCGCCTAATGTTTTAAAGCAACGTTATTATAAGTAATGAAGTTGTTTGATTTATAAACATGATAGACAAGATAAGAAAGAGTTCACCCTCGTGCATTTGACTAATTGAGAGACCGTTATAGTGACAGCTGATTTATCTGCAAGACAGCAAGATACCTGTATCATTCTGTTTGCAAAATATCCAGCGCCCAATAAGGCAAAAACCCGTTTACAGCCAGCACTGGGTATAGATGGCGCTGCACGTATGGCAAGGCAGCTATTACTGCATAGTATTGAGCAGGCTATTGATACGGGCTTTTCCGTTCGAGCTATGTGTGAGTCCAGCACCAACAGATCCATGCTGGCAAGCATTTGATTTGTCTGACTCGTTGCGCTGGTCTGCGCAGGCCGAGGGTGATTTGGGTTTGCGTATGTTGATAGCCAGTCAGCTCGCATTGCAACGTTTTGACAAGGTTGTATTAATTGGTACGGACTGTCCTAGTCTTACGTCAGCATGTATTCAGACAGCGGTACAGCAGCTAAATCAACATGATGCGGTTATGATTCCAGCAGCTGATGGTGGTTATGTGTTGTTAGGGTTTAGAGAGGTTGATGACAGCCTGTTTTCGGACATTGTTTGGAGTACACCTAGTGTTGCTGCTGTTACTAAGCAGCGCATAGCCGCATTAGGCTGGACACTTACACTATTTGACCCTTTACATGATATTGATGAGCCTACAGATCTAAAGCATTTGCCATCAGGCTGGCTAGATTCTTACATCAATATTAAGGTCGATAATAGCTGATAACGCATAATTAATAACTAGGTCAATAAACTCACTAACGTAGTTGTATATTCTAAAATGATTTACTAAGACTTTTAACTGGATGGCACATTCAATAAGGATATTGTTATGCATGACGTCGTGCAAAATTACTATGGGAAAGAGTTACAGAGTACCGATGATTTAAAGACTTCGGCTTGTTGTGATATTAGTAATATGCCTGAGTGGCTCAAGCCATTACTCGCGAATATTCACGATGAAGTATTGAATCGCTATTATGGCTGCGGTCTGGTATGTCCAGCACTGCTCGAAGGCTGCCGAATTTTAGATTTGGGCAGTGGCTCAGGCCGAGATGTCTACGCATTGGCGCAATTGGTTGGTGAGAGTGGGCACGTAGTCGGTGTTGATATGACCGATGAACAGCTAGCCGTTGCCAGACAGCATCAAGCCTATCATATCGAGAATTTTGGCTATGATAATGTGACATTTTTACATGGCTATATCGAGAAACTAGATGAGCTAGACCTTGAAGCTAATAGCTTCGATATCATCGTCTCAAACTGCGTTATCAATCTATCACCAGACAAAGCCGCGGTCATGGCCAGTGTGCAGCGTTTGCTGAAACCTGGTGGAGAGTTCTATTTTTCTGACGTCTATGCCGATCGCCGTATCCCGCAACACTTAATCGATGACCCAGTCTTATATGGAGAGTGTTTAAGCGGCGCGTTGTATTGGAAGGATTTTAACCGTTTGTCACGAGATGCAGGATTCTTAGACGTACGTTTGGTTGAAGATCGCCCACTTGAGATTACAGATCCTGCTTTGGCGGCTAAAATTGGTGATATTCAGTTTTTCTCTGCAACTTACCGCTTATTTAAAATTGACTCGCTTGAGGATGCTTGCGAAGATCACGGACAAGCGGTGATATATAAAGGAACTATCGAGCAGTCCCCGCATCGTTTTGATCTCGATAAACATCATGCTATCGAAGCTGGTCGGGTATTTCCAGTATGTGGCAATACGTTTCGCATGCTGCAAGAGTCGCGCTTTGCGCCGCATTTTGAGTTTATCGGTGATGACAGTCGCCACTACGGTATTTTTGCGGGCTGCGGTGAGCTAATGCCATTTACTCAACCTATGATGTTAGTATCTGGTGCAGGTGGTTGTTGTTAACATTAAAGTAATGTATTTAGCATAAATTTAAATATACATGCTTAATTATAAAAAGGCCATTATTTTACATAATGGCCTTTTTTGATTCAATTGAAATCAGATTAAGACTAAATCGATTAGCAGTAGTCAGTTAAAGATGGAAAAGACGCACTAAAATTACGCTAGCAAGGCGGCCAGTCTAATCTTGGTATGCTCGTCCATCGCATCTATAGGTGTGACTAGCGCTTGTGCGAGGGCATTGTGAGCGATTGAATCAGGCAGTTCAGCGGCAATCAAAGCCACGGCTTTCTGTATCACTTTTTGAGCATTGTCCGCATTTTTCATGAGGTTCTTTATCGCATAGTCGGCACTGACGGCTTCTTCCGTTGGATGCCAACAGTCGAAGTCTGTCACCAGAGCTAATGTGGCATAAGCAATACTGGCTTCACGAGCCAATTTGGCTTCTGGCATATTGGTCATACCAATGATATCTGCCTGCATCTGACGATACCATTCTGACTCTGCCCGAGTTGAGAATTGAGGCCCTTCGATACAAATATAAGTTGCTTTAGAATGACTGCTACCTTCTGCAATATCTGCTTGGTCATAAGCGCGCGTCAAGAGTTCTGCTAGAGCAGGACAAAGCGGGTCAGCTATAGATACATGAGCGACGGCACCCTCACCAAAGAAAGTACTTACTCGCTGCTTGGTCATATCGATCATTTGATCAGGCACGACCATATCTAATGGCTTAAGATGCGCTTGTAATGAGCCAACTGCTGATACGGATATAATATAACGTACCCCAAGCGTTTTTAGCGCATAGATATTGGCACGATAAGGCACTTCGGACGGGGTCAGTCTGTGGCCCTGACCATGCCGTGTCAGAAAAGCAACGGTCACTCCCTCAAGCTCACCTAAGACAATATCATCAGATGGACTGCCATAAGGCGTCTGTATCGTTACACTGCGTTTGTTGGTCAGTGATGACATTTGGTAGAGACCGCTGCCACCGATGATAGCAATATCAGCAGATAACGTTGCCAGTACTTCCGTGTGGGGTATTGTCATAAGGACTATCCGAGTAGATTAATAAAAGAGAGACACAGACTAGTGCCATGTAATATCCTGAACCAAAAAATAGCTCAGATAAAATATAGCAGAACTTTTGTCCTTATAGTTATAAATTGAGATAGTTATAAATAGAGAATTCTCATTAATTGCTATATCTAAAAATTCCCAAGAAATAATGCGATATGACAATATTTTCCAGATATCGATAAAGGTTTACAATAGCGACAATTTTTGTTTTAATATTTATTAAATGGAACTTTGTTTCGCATAGCAAAACATACGTATATGTTAGCTTAATTAATGAATGCCCTATATTTTCTCTGATAGCTTTAAATATAAGGTATTGAAAGAAAAAGAGAAAGTAAGCTAAGGTTTATTTATTGACAGAATTACTATATTATTACTCGTCTGTAACGTATTTATGTATAAATACGGATATTGTTAAACGTACAAAATCGACCATTTCAAGGATGAATTCAATGCTTAATTCTTTAAAATCCCCATTACTTTTGTCAGCTATGTTGAGTGCTGCGTTAGGTCTAACTGCATGCTCATCTCCAAGCTCAGAGGGCAGTGATACTGCATCTGCAGATAGCGCGGCAACGGATACTGCAGCAGATAAGCTTGATACTAAGTTTTTGACCATCGCTACTGGCGGTGCGTCTGGCCCTTACAACATTATTGGTACTTCGTTGTCGGAAGTCTATGTCAAAACCTTTGGCGTAAACTCAAAAACTCAAACCACTGGTGCATCGGTTGAAAACGTCAATCTATTGACCCAAGGCAAGGTCGACATGGTCTTGGCACTAAGTGACGTGGTTACGGATGCTGTCGAAGGTAAAAACAACTTTGAGCAGCCAATCACTAACATTCAGCAGATTGCTGTTTTGTACCCTAATGTGGTGCAAATCGTAACCTCGAAAAAATCTGGTATCAAAAACATTGAAGATTTACGAGGCAAGCGTATTGCGGTAGGCGATCAAGGTTCTGGTACAGAAGTCAATGCTCGTACTTTACTTGAAGGGTTTGGTATCACATATGATGACGTCACCGTTGATTATCTAGGCTTTGCTGAAGCCGCTGATGGTATGAAAGCAGGTAAGATCGAAGCGGCATTCTTTAGTAGCGGCCTACCAAACTCATCTTTGATGGAGTTAGAGCAGGGCTTAGATTTACAGATTGTCACTATCAACCAAGACAAGTTAAAAGAAATCATCGCGACCAAGCCTTACTTCAAAACCTTTGAGATTCCTGCTGGTACTTATGGCAACGAAACAGCCGTACCAACTGCAGCAATTATGAATGCACTATTGGTTAGCTCTGACCTATCTGAAGCGGATGGTTATAAACTAACCAAAGCATTGTTCGATAATTTAGATGGTCTAAAAACAGCTCACCAAGCGGCCAATGATATCAGTCTAGAAACCGCTCGTGATGGCATGGTAGCCCCAATCCATCCTGGAGCTAAAAAGTACTATGACGAACAAGCAGCCAAGTAATTTATTATGGTTATCAACTGGCGCGGCATTTATTGCAGCGCTGGTTTTTTTTACGCTATTTTTTTTTACGCTATGGTTAGGCTCTACGCTTCAGTCTGTCGTCGAAGTGCGAGTCGCAGGCGTAGACGGTGCTGATGATAAGGTTTGCTATTTCACTGAGCCTGACTTTCAGCTACGTTGGATACATTCTGTAGAAAAACAGTGGTGGGAAGAGCAGTATCAACGCATAGACGGCAGCAGCACAGAAGGTGCGGAGCTGTTACTGACCACGACCTATTTTGAAGCGTTCGGTGCGGGGACACCCTCCACCGAAATGCTCGCTCCTATACAAAAGCCTGGCTATCTGGGTTATCAAATCAACGAAAAACTGCCTCGCCTTAATTGGGTCGTATCTAGACTGACCAAAGGTGAAATGGATTATGGTGGTCATCGTTTCTTGATTCACCAGTGGGTGCCAGACTATTCTGAAGTGGTGATCATGCCTAAGACGTATGATTTAATTGATAGATTTAAAAAGGACTTTTGTCATGAACTCCCAAGTGACGGATCAAGGTAGTGTGACTACCATGCCAGATGCTCAAGTTGATAACGATGCTGAGGCGGATGCGGTCAACCGAGCAGTATTGGAAAAATATGACCGAGAGTCAATCACGCGTCATATCACTCAAGGACCAGTAAAATATTTTATTGCTGGCATTTGTATACTCTATTCACTGTTTCATTTATATATCACTTTTAATCCAATGCCAGCATTGCTACAGCGCTCTGTGCATGTAGGTGTTGGTTTTGCATTGATATTCCTAATTTTTCCAGCCAGCAAAAAAAGCAGTCGCAAACGAGTGGCATGGTATGACTGGATTTGGTTTGCCCTGTCTCTATCCGGTATGGGCTATCTCATCTATGAATATCAAGATATCGTGACCTCGCGTGGCGGTATGGCAAATCAGGTCGATGTGATATTTTCTTTGATTACAGTAGTCTGCGTACTAGAGGGCAGTCGCCGTATCACTGGGTGGATTTTGCCAATCTTGGCCGGCATATTTTTGGCCTATCCATTTGTCAGTCATCTAGACTTTATGCCTGACAGACTTTTGACTCGCCCTTATGATATGGGTGATATCTTTGGTCAATTATTCTTAAAAACAGAGGGTCTATATTCTGTTGCGATTGGTGCATCGGTCACCTTTATCTTCTTGTTCATTCTGTTCGGTGCATTCTTAGCACGTTCGGGAATGGGTCAGTTGTTTAATGATTTGGCATTGGCCATCGCTGGTCATAAAAAGGGTGGACCTGCAAAAGTAGCGGTTATCTCTAGTGGTTTTATGGGTAGTATCAATGGCTCAGCTTTATCAAATGTGGTTAGTACGGGTGCCTTTACCATTCCGTTGATGAAAAAGGTTGGCTATCATAAAGATTTCGCGGGTGCAGTTGAGGCCAGTGCTTCGGTTGGTGGACAGATTTTGCCACCGATTATGGGTGCCAGTGCCTTTATTATGGCTGAGACAACAGGCTTGCCGTATAGCACGATTGCCTTAGCAGCATTATTACCAGCGATATTGTACTATTTAGGCGTCATCGCGCAGGTGCATTTCCGAGCTGGACGTCGCGATCTAAAAGGTATCGCCAAAGAAAATTTACCAGCGGTCAAAGAAGTATTGAAAGCCCGCGGTCACATGCTATTGCCGATTGTCTTCTTGATTTTCTTATTAATCAGAAACGTACCTGTAGGATATGCAGCAGCTTATACCATTGGCTTTACCGTTGTGATTAGTATGCTACGTGCCGAAACGCGAATGAGCTTTTCTGATATTTTGGGTGCATTAGAAGATGGTGCGCGACAGTCGTTAGCGGTTATGGCTGCTTGTGCGGTCGTCGGTATTATCATTGGTGTTGTGAGTCTGACCAGTTTTGGTACGGTAATGACATCCTCTATCGTTACGCTAGGTGCAGGATCATTATTCTTTACGCTTATCTTAACGATGTTGGCATCAATGGTTTTGGGCATGGGACTACCCTCTATTCCTGCCTATATCATTACGGCGACGATGGCTGCGCCAGCATTGGCCGGTTTTGATATTCCAATCTTATCAGCGCACATGTTTGTTTTTTATTTTGGTATCTTTGCCAATATTACACCGCCTGTGTGTCTTGCAGCCTTTGCGGGTGCAGGTATATCCGGTGGAGATCCGATGAAAACAGGGTTCTTGTCCCTCAAGCTTGCCCTCGCAGGATTCATCGTGCCGTTTATGTTTATCTATAATCCAACGATGTTGATGATAGATCCAACCGGTTTAGCAGTTACGGCAAAAGATTTCCCGCTGCCACCTATTGTAGATATCATTACAGTGGTAGTGACTTCGGTGACGGGTGTCATTGCGCTGAGCTCAGCACTTGAAGGCTACTTCAGAGGCGGTATGAATACGGTGACTCGTGTCATCTTAGCTATTGGTGCTTTACTATTGATTTATCCTGAGATTACGACTGGTATTGCAGGTGGTATTATTGTCCTTGGTATTGCTGCATTCAATATAAAAACAGCTGGAAAGCCAACGCCAACTTTAACCGTGTAAAGCGTTAGGTTTAATCATTCTTAAATCTAACAAAGCTCAAAAAAAGGGTGAATAACAAATTTGTTATTCACCCTTTTTAATATTCTTAAGAAATGTTTTAGCGACTGCTGTTCGCAACTACTTTCACATCACTTTATTGCTAAATTAGCAGCCGAGTTTACCTTCAGCTTCTAATGCTTTTTTGCTACGGATAGGTGCTGGGCAGTCTTCGCCGTAGTACTGACGATCTGCAAAGTAGCTTGAGCGTACCATTGGACCTGCCCAAATGCTAAAGAAGCCAATCTTTTTACCGTAGTCCATATAGCGTTGGAACTCGTCTGGATGGACATAACGATCGACAGGCGCGTGGTTTTTACTAGGCTGTAGATACTGACCGATAGTAATCATATCTACATCATGAGCTTTTAGATCATCGAGTAGGGCATAGATCTCTTCTTCTGTCTCGCCAAGGCCAACCATAAAGCCGCACTTAGTGGCGATATCAGGACGACGCTCTTTATAAATCTTAAGCAAATCTAGCGAATGCTGATAGTCAGAACCTGGACGGAAGGCTTTGTATAGACGTGGCACGGTTTCGATGTTGTGGTTAAACACATCTGGTGCAGTCTCTGTCAGTAAATCCAATGCGATATCCATACGGCCACGGAAATCTGGTACTAGGATTTCAATCAAGCAGTTTGGGCTAAGTGCTCTTGATTCGTTTAGCACTTCTACAAAATGTCCAGCACCGCCGTCTTTTAGATCGTCACGATCGACAGAGGTGATTACGGCATATTTAAGCTGTAGACCTTGAATCGTCTCAGCAGTATGACGCGGCTCATCTTTGTCTAGCTCATTAGGACGACCATGGCCTACATCACAGAACGGACAGCGACGCGTACAGATATCACCCATAATCATAAAGGTGGCTGTACCATCAGCGAAGCACTGTGGCAGGTTAGGGCAGGCCGCTTCTTCACAAACGGTATAAAGCTTTTGCTCACGCAAGGTTGCTTTGATACGAGCGACTTCAGCAGGCGAGGACATTTTCACCCGAATCCAATCAGGCTTTTTCTTTGCCTCGACAGTCGGGATCACCTTAATTGGGATACGGGCAACTTTGTCATAGCCACGCAGCTTTTCGCCTTGGATGGCTTTTTTTGGTTTGGCCTTAGCAGCAGGTACATGTGTTTGTACGGCAGTTGTCATAATGGAGTTATCTCTTAACCCTTTATATTATAAGGGTTTATGGAATTATCAGAATGTTTTATGAGTGCAGATATTATAGCAGAAATTTGGTCGTCAATTTTTAAACAATATTGTTAAGATTACTATGATTGCTCGGACGACCATAGTTTTAAATATCTATATCGATTTCCAACTCATTCAGTATATCTATGGCGGCGCGAAACGCTTCTTGAGTGGCAGGTGCACCGCAGTACGGCAAGCTATGCATGAGCACTTCTCTAATCTCGGCGACACTAGCCCCGTTGTTAATGGCACCGCGTATATGACCTTTCAACTCATTTGGGCTTTTTTGGGCAATTAAAAAGGCAATAGTGATTAACGAGCGATACTTACGCGGTAATACTGAGTCATCTTGCCAAGTGCTGCCCCAAGCGTGTTCAATAATCCAGTCTTGCAGTGGCTGGGTAAATCCTGTGGCAGCATCAAGCGAGCGTTTGACATGCTGCTCACCCATGACCTCAGTGCGTACCTTGAGACCATTGCCATAGTTAGGATTGTTGTCCGTATTGCCATCAGTCATATCGTCGTCCTTAATATTTTTACCAAAATGTTTTCACCAAATCGACTACTAATCAATCGACTATTAATAAATCTAAGTTGCTACATTTTTTTAAGCGAGATTTTATCGAAGTTGTTTCTTACAAAAGCGTATATCAGTCATATGGTGTCTGCTCAGTCATAAAGCAAGTACTTATTGATAAGCGTATTCAGGCAAATGCCAGTTATAATGAGCGCTACAATCATATTATTGATGACACTATTTTTATAATAAATGTTCAATATGGCCTTACTATGCGCCTTTTCAGAGCTGAGCCATTAACATTTAAAGCGTTTTAAGCTATGATTGCACGGATAATTATTTCATATAGTATATAGACGCAGGCAGTCATGCTGACTACCCACGTAATGTGCTACACCCCAACTGACGAGGACGACTATTGTGTTAGAAGCTTATCGTAAACATGTCGAAGAACGTGCTGAGCTAGGAACTGTACCCCTACCACTAAATGAAAAACAAGTAGTAGAGTTGGTTGAATTATTAAAGAACCCGCCTGCAGGCGAAGATGCGTTCTTGATGAACCTATTAGAAAACCGTATCCCTGCTGGTGTTGACCAAGCAGCATACGTTAAAGCGGCATTTTTGGCTGCTATCTTAAAGGGTGAAACATCATCACCACTTATCAGCAAGCAAAAAGCCGTTGAAATTCTAGGCACTATGCAAGGTGGCTACAACGTTCAGCCATTAGTTGCTGCACTAGATGATAGCGAAGTTGCACAAGACGCTGCTGAAGCATTAAAGAAAACTTTGCTAGTATTTGACGCGTTCAATGACGTGACTGAAAAAGCAGAAGCTGGCAACACTATTGCTAAAGAAGTGATTCAGTCTTGGGCTGACGCAGAATGGTTCTTGAACCGTGCTGAAGTACCAAAGAAAACCACTTACACGACGTTCAAAGTAACTGGCGAAACCAACACGGATGACTTGTCACCTGCGCAAGACGCATGGAGCCGTCCTGATATCCCATTGCATTCACTAGCCATGCACAAAAACTCTCGCGACGGTATCAATGCTGACGAAGAGGGCGTTGTTGGCCCAATGAAGCAAATCGAAGCACTGAAAGAAAAAGGCCATCCGCTAGCCTATGTTGGTGATGTTGTTGGTACTGGTTCTAGCCGTAAGTCTGCAACCAACTCAGTATTGTGGTTGATGGGTGAAGATATCCCTAACGTGCCAAACAAACGTGGCGGCGGTTTAGTACTTGGTAACAATATCGCTCCTATCTTCTTCAACACGATGGAAGATTCTGGCGCATTGCCAATCGAAAAAGTGGCAGTTGATAACCTAAACATGGGTGATGTGTTTGACATCTATCCGTACGAAGGCAAAATCACTAAGCATGACTCTGATGAAGTACTATCAACGTTCTCACTAAACTCACCAACATTGCTTGATGAAGTTCGTGCTGGCGGCCGTATTCCATTAATCGTTGGTCGTGGTTTGACTAACCGTGCTCGTGAATACATGGGTCTTGGTCATTCAGACATCTTTGCTAAGCCAGAAGAGCCAGCTGATACTGGTAAAGGCTTTACGCTTGCCCAGAAAATGGTTGGTAAAGCTTGTGGCCTGACAGGCGTACGTCCAGGTATGTACTGTGAGCCTAAAATGACTACGGTCGGCTCTCAGGATACGACTGGTCCGATGACGCGTGATGAGCTAAAAGACTTGGCATGTTTGGGCTTCCAAGCGGATCTCGTGATGCAGTCATTCTGTCATACTGCTGCTTATCCAAAGCCAGTTGACGTTGAGACTCAGCACACACTACCTGACTTTATTATGAATCGTGGCGGCGTAAGCTTACGTCCAGGTGATGGTATCATTCACTCATGGTTGAACCGTATGCTACTTCCAGATACCGTTGGTACTGGTGGTGACTCGCATACTCGTTTCCCAATGGGTATCTCGTTCCCAGCGGGTTCTGGTCTAGTTGCTTTCGCAGCTGCAACTGGTGTAATGCCACTTGATATGCCTGAATCTGTCCGTGTTCGTTTTGTTGGTGAGCGTCAGCCTGGTATCACCCTACGTGACCTAGTACATGCTATCCCTTATCAAGCGATCAAAGAAGGTTATTTGACGGTTGATAAGAAAGGTAAAATCAACGAGTTCAACGGCCGTATTCTTGAAATCGAAGGTCTAGAAGATTTGACCGCTGAGCAAGCGTTTGAATTGTCTGATGCCTCAGCTGAGCGTAGTGCTGCTGGTTGTACCATCACTTTGTCTGAAGCGTCAGTGACTGAGTACCTAAACTCAAACATCACGCTGCTTAAGTGGATGATCTCAGAAGGCTATGGCGATGCACGTACGATCAGCCGCCGTGTTGAGCAAATGCAAGAGTGGTTGGCTAACCCAAGCCTCATGCGTGCTGACGACGATGCTGAATACGCGATCGACATCACTATCGATATGAGCGAAATCAAAGAGCCTATCCTTTGCTGCCCGAACGATCCAGATGATGCAAAAACGCTAGCAGACGTGGCTGGTGATACGATTGATGAAGTATTCATTGGCTCATGTATGACCAACATCGGTCACTTCCGTGCCGCTGGTAAATTGCTACAAGACGTACCAGCAGGTAGCCTGAAGACTCGTCTATGGATTGCGCCACCTACTAAGATGGATGCACGTCAGTTGATGGAAGAAGGTTACTACAACATCTATGCACAAGCCGGCGCTCGTACTGAAATGCCAGGTTGTTCACTATGTATGGGTAACCAAGCACGTATCGCACCGAAATCTACTGCGGTATCGACCTCAACTCGTAACTTCCCGAACCGTCTAGGTCAAGGCGCTAACGTATACCTAGCTTCTGCAGAGCTTGCAGCAGTCGCAGCGGTACTTGGTAAGTTGCCGACTAACGATGAGTATCAGCAGTATGCTGGCATGCTAAACAGCATGGGCGATGAAGTCTATCAATACATGAACTTCGATCGTATGGAAGACTATACTGAAGAAGCAGACAAGATCAATGTTGCTCAATTGAGCTAGTCTTGGTTGATGCTTAAGCCAAACGTTTTTGAATAAATAAAAACCCCGTATCGTGATGATGCGGGGTTTTTGTTTAAATTTTCTTCACGACATTTAGTGTCGTTTACCGACGGATGTTGGATTGTAACCCTTCTTATATTAATTGATAATTAACAAAATTAATTTTGGGGGAAGTGATATGGCGGATTCGAATGGTAGTGACAAAGAAAATGAAAAGTCAGAAATTAGTGACAAAAATATAAACGATAGTCTAGAAGATTATAAAGTCACCAATACTCATATTATTGGTATAGTGCATCATTATTTTTGCATATTTCATTCATGGTTGCCCGGTGATAAAGATATTAAAGGTAAATTCATATTTGAGCTAATAAAATTATTATTCTGTTCAACTTTAATGTATTTCTTGTTATTCATGCTCAATAACGCGACTAAAATTTTTATTGATTTTGATGTCACTCTATTTCTTCTAATATCAGCAGTAATTAGCTGGCTTTTTCAGATAGTTGCTCTATTTATCGGTTTCTTATTACTATCACCAAAAAAAATTGAAACTATACAAAATAGAATGAAGGCTGAGCTAAATATAGATACCAGTCACCTTGCTAACCTAAAAAGTAAAAATTTTTTCGTAGCTAGGTTTGAGCTTGAGAAAATTTGGCTTGAAATTGTTTTAACTGATAATGATATTGAAGGTCTAATTGAAAAAGTAGAGTCTAATATTAACAATAGAAAGCCTTCTACTAGAGATATAGATTCGATAATATTTTCGATCGTCAAAAATCCTATCCTCATAAGTTTTACAGCGGGGATTTTAGTTGCATTTGTGACTTTATTTTCTAAAGTTATTACGTCTTCTACAGAGAAATTAGTTACTAATGTAAATTCGGTTGGTGCAACACTATTTTTAATTTGGCTTACAGTTATACTGATAATTCTTGGCACAAAAACTTTGTTTATGACTTTTGTATGGTCTATTGAGAATAGCACTAAGAATAAAATGTTAGTTATATGGCGATATGAAATTTTTAGAGATATGCTAGCTAGACACCAAACAGTTATCATAAAAAAACCTAGAATACGTTATGTGCCAGTTCTAGAGAGCAAGAAGGAACAAGAAAAAATAGAGAATGAAAGTGAAGTTAAGGTTGTGATAGATATTGCAGAAAAAGTTGAATCCAGAAATAACAGATGAGCATTTTTCCTTTTATTAATTTCAAACTATTTTACGTTTATAAAAGTGAGTGGTGAAATAGCTATTTGAAAATAAAATAAACATAAATCTTATTAACTACTCCCTCTGAGAAACCAGTTTATGCTTCTCAATATAAGCACTAGCTGATTTTCTCAGTTATCTTCTGTATAATATAATTGCAGGCGGAAACCGTGGCTCTGCATTTCATCTCTCTTTTTTATCTCGGGACGGACCGATACTTTGATATGCACTTTGCTGTTTAAATACAGGTGCTTTGGAGTCTTGGTTGATGATTACATTATCACCGTTTAAACGTCGTATTGTCTACGTAATTGTTTTTGAGATTGTTGCAATTATTTCCTCTACCTTTGTATTGATGAAGCTCAGCAATAGCGATGCGTCAGAATCATTGCCCGTTGCGATGATGGTATCGCTGGCTGCCATCATTTGGAACTTTGTATATAACACCGCTTTTGAGACGTGGGAGGAGCGCAGGCAAATAGCAGAGCGTACGCTGCTTATTCGTAGTGTCCATGCGTTGATATTTGAAGTTGGTTTGGTTTTGATTTGCTTACCGTTATACATGGTCTGGTATCACGTTGGCTTGCTGCAAGCGTTTATGATGGAAGCCGCCTTACTGGTGTTTTTCTTAATTTATAATTTCGTATTTACCTTTATTTTTGACAAGATATTTACCTTACCGTATCACTATAAGTCAGCGTCTGCTTCTTAACCGTAGACATAAACGAAAAGAGGGCTACCTCATTGGCAGCCCTTTTTTTGATACTATAAATAGCGAATTATCTGGTTAGGAATACATTTAGCCGTCAAATCAACCAGCCTACTACCCAATTATTTACCTTGATATACAGGCTTACGCTTTGCTATAAAGGCGCTAACCCCTTCGATAAAGTCATCGGTTTTTGCCATTACGGTCTGCTGTTCTACTTCCGTATCTAACGCCGCGCTCAAACCAGCGAAGGCGTGTACGTTGAAGCTCTCTTTCATAGCGGCCAATGCTTTGCCTGGCAGTTGGCTCAATCGTAGCGCCAATGCTTGGACGGTGGCGTCTAGTTCTTCAGCACTAACCACGTTGTTCACTAGATTTAAGCGCGCCATATCTTCGGCTTTTAGTTTATCTCCTAGCATCACAAGCTCAGTGGCTTTTGCTGCACCAACCAATTGGTTTAATAAGTAAATACCACCTGCATCTGGAACTAGGCCGATATTAACGAACGCTTGTACAAACTTCGCATTGTCTGCGGCAATTCGGAAGTCACAAGTAAGCGCCAAGTTCATGCCAGCACCTGCCACAGCACCTTCTAATTTGGCAATAATCGGCTTATGGATATGACGTAATTTTAAGCTGACTTCGCCTGCACCTTCTACCATGCCTCTTAATTTGTTTGAAACAATATCCTTGTCTAATCCTTCAGACAACATCTCTTTTATATCGCCGCCGCTTGAGAAGTTACCACCAGCCCCTTGTAAAATAATCACCCGTACTTGATCATCTGCGGCCGCTTTATCTAGCGCTATCAAGACTTGGTTTTTTAAGGGTGTGCCAAAGGCATTTAAGCTTTTTGGATCGTTAAAGGTAATAGTAGCAATGTGCTCTTCAACTTGATAATCGACGAGAGACTGTGACATTTGAGATTTCCTTATATTAAATGACTGTTTTAATATTCTGTATCAATGACAATACTTTGAGATAAAGGTAAAAATGGTTCAATACTGATTACTATAGCAGCTTGCTATGATTATAAAAGCGTGTTTTTTGGGCGCTTAAGACACATCTATATACTGGTAAACTTTACTATTCTATCGTAAAAGCTGATGCTAGCTAATGGGACAAAACGACTGGCTCGTAAAAAGGCTATGACCTAAGGGGCTAATGGATTATGCTAATATGCCAGGTTGAGCGTAAAAGAGTCGTAAAAGACACAAGGGTACGCTCGAACTTTTCATTGATCAAACAAGGACGTGGTTATGCCAACTATCACTGTAAATAACGCTGATATTTATTACGAAGACAGCGCACCGAATGACACACAAAAGCCTGTTATCGTATTTGCTCATGGTCTACTGTGGAGCTCACAGATGTATGATAAGCAAGTAGAGCACTTTCAAACAGACTACCGTTGTATTGCTTTTGATTTTCGCGGGCAAGGTCAGTCGCAGGTTACTAAGTCTGGCTATGATATGGAGACGTTGACAGAAGATACGCTGAGCTTACTTGCAGCGCTTGGTATTGATAAATGTCATTTTGTTGGGCTATCTATGGGCGGGTTCGTGGCTCAACGTATCGCGCTCAAACGTCCTGAGTTATTGTTGTCATTAACGCTGTTAGAAACCTCTGCTGACCCTGAAGATCCAAAAAACATACCTCAGTATCGCAAGCTGGTCAAAGCGATTCGCTGGCTAGGTATGAAGCGTGTGAGTAATAAGGTGATGCCGATTATGTTTGGCAGTACGTTTTTGGCAGACAAACTGCGCAAATCTGACCGTAAGCAGTGGCTAACGATGCTACAAAGCAATCGCAAAGGCGGCGTGGTCAAAGCAACAATGGGCGTGATTGAGCGTACCGGTACTTATGAGCAGTTGGGTGAGATTACAACGCCGACACTTATTATGGTTGGTGATGAAGATGCCGCCACGCCTTATGCCAAATCTGAACGCATGCATTTTGCTATCGCTGGGTCCAAGCTTGCTATTATTAAAGGTGCGGGTCATACATCGACAGTAGAAGAGCCAGATCAGGTGAACCAAGTACTTCGTCAGTTTTTGGAAAGTTGTGCTTAATATATGTACTGTTCGAAAGCTTTGAAGCCTCATATCTATACAGAACCCTAAGCAAATATCTATATAAAAAAGCCGCTACCTATTATTTGATAGCGGCTTTTTGTATGGTGCAAGTTGTTAAACGGCAGATAGCTAGCTATGTCAGCGATAACAGTTACATTCGTGAGCTATACTGGCTATGTCCGTCATCAATGGTTCCAAAGGCTTCTGCACGATTGACAATTTCAGTCGCCCAAGCACGGTGCGTCGCAGGCTCTAGCATCGTATTATTGTACTTAAATACTGCTTTGGCCTCAGTGTGAAGGATCGCTTGTGCTTCATCCAGTGTACTCAGTGGCACACAGTAAGCTTGCTGTACTAGGGCGATTTGGCTTGGATGAATGACAGTTTTGCCCACCATCCCTAAGCTGACATCTCGGTTCAGCTCTTGCATAAACAGCGTCGGCTGATCTAAATACTCAAATACTGGCGCGGTAAGATAAAAACCATGCGGCACAAAACAGCCCAGCATTTGATAAGCCAACGTACCGATAGGTGAATCGTAAACAATACTGTTTTTTGGGCGACGTAAGCGCAATGCTGCGAATAAGTCATTGCCACCGATACGCAATGCAAAAACTGGCTGGCTAAACGCTTCTTTAAAAGCGATGGCAAGCTCCTGATTGTGATGCGGATTAAACAGCGCGGCGGTTTCGAGCGTCGGCATAAGTAGTTGATCTACTTTTAGGTTCTGACAAGCCATGCGCCAGTTAGATAAGCTATACATATCAACTTTCGGCATAACAAAACCATCGATGAGGTCAATATGGGTATAGTCAGCCAGTTGCTGTAGCATCATCGGGCTACGTGGACGTATAAAGACTAGTGGACGTGTCGGATGCTGAGCATGAATCTTTGCCGATTTAGATGGCGCATTGATGCTATTCACATGCTCAGCCCAAGTATCCAGTAGAGTGTGCAAACGCTCAAGCGCCAACTCTACATCCTGCTGACTGACCGCATCCTCTAGACAGATAATAATACTATTGATCGTCGGTAGTTTATCTCGCTTGATAACTTGCCAAATATCTTGGCGAGTCGCAGGCATGTACAAGCTAGCACCGAGCTGATATGGATGGTGCGTGTGCGGTTTGACCATCGCATGACGCTCAGTGATCAGATGCGCATAAGATTGGGTATCATTGTAAAGGTCTGACTCGGTTTTTAGCATATCTGACATAATTGGCATCATAAGTAGAGAGTATAAGAGAACGAAAAAGAAAGTACTTAATACCGTTAAATGTATTAAGTGTCTTGGGAGCGCTGCTTGATAAGCGTGATGGCTTGATAAGGCAGTATTTTATCACCTAATACACTGATAGTGATGTTTCGTTGCGCACATAAATGGCGTAGCAGTATGGTATCAGGGTGCTCAGCAGTGGCGAGCAATATACGCTCGGGATCACGGCGTAATATGGCACGTGTTGCCTCGGCAATAGTCGGCTTAATACGGTTGCGATTGACGATATGATAATCTGCTGCCAGCGTCTCTATCAGCGCCGCAGTCTGGTAGCGTGGCTGCTGGTAAGTCGGTAAACGGGCTGGAGTAGTAGCCAATGATCGTCTCACGGCATCGATATGATCGATAAATGCCAAGCTGTGATCTACCTCAATTAAATCATCATAAAAGACACTGCGATGCAGGCCTGATGACGGCTCTGTATATAAGCTACGTGAAATTAATCCCGATACGGTGCTATTCAACAAACCAGATGGTATTAACCAGTCTTCTTCACTTGCCGCGAGCCAAGCAACGCCAGCCGGATCAGCAAGGGTCAGTAACGGAATGACGTCAGCTCCTTGATGAAAAATGTTGGCAAAATTAACATGAGTAGAATCACTAAACGTCTCTAGACTGCGAGCCAACTCTTGATAAATAGCGCCTTTACCTGTCCAACCATCGACGAATACAATCGGACTATTTGGATAAGCCTCCAGTAGCATTTGCAGAACCACTGGATCAAGACCACGATCGCGAATGATACTGATGCCATAATGTACACTTGGCAGGTGATAGCTACTGTCTGTATCCGATAGCGCACGCTGCAATAACACCCCAATTGGCAGACCAGCTCGCACCAAGCTGACCAAAATCAGTGGATGTTCATCACTCACATTTTGCTGAAAAACATGATATAGCGTATGAGATAAATGAGCGATATCGGTCGCGGTTCTTGTTGACCCTTGCTCTAATGCCTGCTTGTATAGCTGCTCATGCATTGCAGTAGGTGCTTGCTCTAAAGTCAGCATGTCAGAGTAATGGCGTTGGCCGCTTTGGATAAGGGCTTCTTTTTGACTGACGGGCACATCGGCAACCGCGTCCTTATCCACCATATCGAGTAGGACAGTGACATCGCTTGCAAGATAGCTGCCTGAGCCATAGTTTTGCAGAGCAGCTCTTTTTGTCTGTATATTAGGTAAAGTCATAGTATGAATAATAGCACTCTTAATGATAACAGTGGATTTGCGTGGCTGCAGTTTAAACTGATGGTTTAGCCTGACAATTTAGACTGGTATTGCTCATGCAGTTGGCCATGATTGGGCATACCGTACCAGTCCAATAACTGCAAGAAAGGCAGGTCAGCTAAGCTATCACCAAAGCCAAAACTGGGACGCTGATGGTCTAAATGATGCTCTAATAAAAACTGTACCGCATGACGCTTGTGAACCGCATGGGGCAATATCGCTAGGTTATTAGCATTCACATGTACATAGAAATCTTGATCAAAATCACGTATCAGAGTGGGTAGTTTCTCAGCTAAATCTACGAGCGCTTGATGGTCTTTCTGCGCATGTTTGATAGCCAGATAAATGGTTAGCTCTTCATCATCAGAACCATTATTAAAGCTATCGATATGCGGTGTAAATAATAAATGACTTTGCTCGCTTTGACTATGACTGGTAAACAATTGACTTAACTGGTTAAGCTTATCTTGCAATGGCGCAAGCTTACTATACATATGCTGCTGCCAACTGTTCAGCAGTGCTCCGTCAGACGTTAAAATAATCGCTCCATGGGTTAATACTTGCCAACTGTCAAATGGCAGCTTAACGCGTTTGATTTCACTACGATCCCGCGCCGTTACTACGATTAATTCGGTGCTAGCTAACAACCAATTAAAAAAGTTTGCTTGGCGCTGGCTCATAAAACTCAAAGGCTCGTCTTGTTTATTGACCGTCGCACATACCAAAGATTCAGGTTCAGTAGTGGGTAAGTCCCATGCGTCAATTTTACGCTGGGTTTGGAATAACGTGTCATCCAAATCCATCAAGGCATAAGGCTGAATGATGTCTGGGCTAGCTTTAAAGAATGAGGTAGTCATGGCGTCGTCCGTAAATAATAGGTTTGAAAATTAGAGAGCAGTTTAATGACTAGGGCTCACCACCAGCACATTATCCAAACCTCGCCACATAGCATCCACACTATCAGCTGATGTTTCTATACACAACACAATCAAATCCCAATCACTAGGCTCAACGTTATAAGCAAAATTGGTCATACCAAGCCCGTAATTATCGCTAAAGCTCAGCATCGTGTTAATCGCTCCACCAAGCGCAATTGGTGAACGTGTTAATGCGCTAAAATTAACCATGGTAGCTGTATTTCCGCTCAGTTTTTTAGACTCTACTTCAAGCCATTCAGCCAATAGAAATGGTAACCACACAAACTCATTGCTACCCAAGACTAAGATTCTTTTTGGTAGCTGAGCAACATCAAAGTTTTCTTGATCATTGAAGCATGTGAATGTAGCCTGAAACCTCGAAAGATAGTTAGCAAACCCTTCTGTGCTGTCTAGTGTTGGAAACCTACCCCAATTACCCGTATCATCGAGCGCTTGACTACCAGCAGCAGTAGTATCAACTGATGGCATTATAATGGGTTCAGGATTAGGAGCATCTGTCCATTGCCATGCACCAGACAGTAAATGATGGCGATGAAACTCAATACCAGCGAGACGATCCGCCATACGTGCAGGCTTAGCATCTGACTGTGGATTAGGTTTTTCTTGATCTAATGACCAGTCGACCAATGTTGTTAGATGCACTTGCTCTAACTGGTTCAACCCTGATTCACGCAGCGCAGTGACGACATTAACGCAGGTATTACCCGTTGAGGCTTCATCATCGACCATAATCAGTGTTTTACTAACCAGTAGCTGCGCTTGAGTAACGCTATCTTTGCTCTGATAAATCAAATGCTGGCTAGCATGACTGTGGTCTTCACAAAATGTCGTCAGCAAGGAGTCAGTACCATTTGCATCACTACTTTCATCGTGCTGTGCATGACGCGTAGAGTTTAATAGCAGAGCTTGAGGATAGCGCGTTTGTAGTGCCTGATGGACGCCAGCAGATAGACCAACAGCGGTCTCTGCCATACCGATGACTAGTACTGGCTCAGGCAAGTCATTAGGCACTAAGTCAGCCAAATCAGTAAATGCGTTTCGCATAGTGCTTGGCGCAACGGGAATATGACGACCTAGCACTTTTGAGACAAACAAAAACGCCCGTTTTGGATTAATACGCTGTGCAAATCCTAGCAAATCTTCTAATTGATAACGGTCGCGTTGTTCTACGCCATTTTTATTGGTGGCTGAGTTGGTTTGATAAGTTAGATCTAGCGTACCACGGGGTAGGGTGATGGTCGTACTGTGTTGCTCATTTAACATTCATATTCCTTGGCGCTTTTAATTATATGTCGTCGTAGATTTTTAACCCTGACAGCCAACCAGCCATAAGGCACTGCGACTTTGCTTGCTTAGCTGAGGTGTTGTAAGAGGCGTAGTACTGGTCAAATCAGTCGTGTGCTCCAAACTGATGCCAGCGCTCGCCAGTAGGGCAGATAATAACTGAAATTTCACTGCATAGTTCATATTTTGTGCATGTTCATGAACCAGACTTGATGTGACCATACCGACTACCTCTCCAGTCGGCAATAATAAAGGACTACCACTAGATCCAGGCTGAATGGGTGCGGTGAATTGCATATGACGGATATCGTTATTTAAACCTGTCAATCCTGATATACAGCCTTGAGTGACTTGCAGTTGGCTACTCAGTCCTGACAACGGAAACCCCAGTGTGGTAATGGTCTCACCCAATATATCAACACACTGCTGCGCCAATGGAAGGTAGCTAGGCAAAGGATCACTAACTCTAATAATAGCTGAGTCGCTTCCGATATCGCTGAGTACGACTTGTGCCTCGCGATCAGGCTGACCTTGCTGACGTACGCCAACCATCGCTGCTGACTCAATCACATGATAGCAGGTGAGCAAATGATAGGGATCAATAGCAAACGCTGTTCCTGTCCAAGTTTCGCCTGCTCGTACATGACGAGGAGGGCGAGCTTCGTTGTTTGGTTGAGTACGCTGCTGCTGTTGCGCTTCTTGAATAAGCGTATGTGTGCTAGGTGGACGAACATCCAGACTAACCTGTACATGATGTTCAAGGCTCGCCAAGCCTTGCGTTGATGCCTCACCAAGCGCTCGACATTTAAACTGTCCATTACGCTGATATATTTCTAATATAATCGCCGCTTTGACATGCCGCTCGTTTGTTGTGAAGTTATAGAGAATATCTCCATTATTGAGCGTGAGGCTTACGTCATTTAACTCTACCGCTGGCAAGTTTAGGCTTGGCTCATGATAAACATAAGCAATCAGTTGTAAGAAACTAACATTATTTTTATCAAATAACTGGGGTAAATCTAACTGCCATGTGCTTGGATTGTCTTTGGTCTTGAGCTGAGCCCAGTCTTTAGACTCATGTAAATAAGCAGGACTACAAACTGCTTTACGATTGGCATCTAATGGCAACCACAATAGCCCAAGCTGCTGTCCGAACTCTAATGGTTTAGTAGTAGAAAATGCGATCGAACATTTGGTGTTTTCGATAACCGTATTGGCTCCTAGCACTAATTCGACTTGCTTCGACATCACATTTCCTTAGTTTATTTGCGCGATTATGTTTATTGTTATTATTTAATGATTCTATCCTTGAGACTAAAGTCTGACTACACAGAGGATTTTTATTTTGGACCTATTATTCTACAAAGAGAAAACAGTAATAGGTGTTTTAATAAATAGTTAAGGTTAATTGCATAATAGAAATATTAAGATAGATAGATATAAATAGGTGTCAAGATTTTTTAAATAATACATTATTTTTATAGAACAACGATGTGGCACTATATTCTAGCCATTTGTCGGCTAATGTAGCCATTTATCGGACAATACCTTATAGTGTATTGCTACAAAACAAAATTCCAGTAATAATACAATCAAAATCTATTGCTATTTAGTAACTTCACTGTGGGTAAGTGTTATCATAAGAATTTAAGAATAGTAGTTTATTTAAACATATTTATCTCAATCTTGTTTTCAAGCTCATTACTGCTTTAAGATTAATGAATTTCTAGTTGTTAAATCGTTTATATGCTTAATAACTATAAAATTGAAGTTTCATCTACTGAATATATTTCATTTCTTATAATATAAAAGATATACAAAAACTATTGTGTGGTTGATGTCTGAATATTTTTTATATTGTGAGAAAGTCAGTTGGCCGGATCTTTAAAACGTTATTCATATTTGTTAATTACTTTATGTAGAGAGCTTGATAGAAGAAAGCGTAGCAGTATTTTAAGAAAAGGAGTGCTCTATGAAATTCTCTTGTGCATTAGAAACGTCTTCTGAACGTATTCGTTTGGTCAATGTTATTTCGCCGCTTATCAAAGCAGGTTATCAGCTAGTCTCCCAAAGACAGGAGGCTTCAGAGAATGGTGGTAACATCATTCACGTGATCGCAAGAAGTCTGGGGTCTAAAACGCAGGAAGATTTAATCGATGACTTATCTTCGATCGAAGGATGTACGCTTTTTAATCTAGAAATAGATGATGAGGGTGGCTCGTCAGCTGCCCCCGCAAAAAAGACATTGGATGAGAAGAGCGTTCTATCAGCCATCGGCGCGTACTACCCTAAAATAGCAGATATTGTCGGTCAGTATGAAGATAGTTTGCCTAGTGATCAACGCATGACTGCATTGCACGAGTTGGGCCGTAAGGTTGGTGGCGGAATTTACCAACGTGATTATTCACTTGGTAGTCCGTTAAAGATGCCTACTACGATTACTCGCGAACTTGTGCCAGCACTAAAGGGACTTTCTAAAGTTAAAGCAAAGAACAATGTAATTTATTTAATCAAATGTCCATTTTGTAAATCGTCAGACCATAATCACTCAGGATGCCATTTTATTGTAGGTTATATAGAAGGCTTTTTAGCAAGCAATCCTGCTGTCGATATGGTTCAGGTTAAAGAAACTAATTGTGGTGCGGGCAGTACCAACATTTGCGAATTTACCATTGGGTAAAAATATTATGCATAGATAATCTAATGTCTGTGTAAAACAAATACTAATGAGCGAATGACGCACTGTGTTGTGATTGAAGTAACGTTATTTGGCTCAGTTTTTATGATAGATAAAAGGCAAAAAAATGATTGAAGTTGAATATAACTTACTTTTGGTGTTGGTCTCATACGCCATTGCAGTGTTTGGTTCTTATGTCGGCCTAAACCTAGCCATTCGAGTTCCTTCTGCCAAGCCAGGAACAGATTTATATTTTTGGGTTGCGCTATCTTCGATTGCAATCGGGGGTGCGATTTGGTCTATGCACTATATCGGTATGATGGCAGTTGATATGAAAATGCCTGTTACCTATGATCTAGGGTTAACGATTGTCTCAATGCTACTTGCAATTTGTTTCGTTGCTGTCGGTGTCCTTATCGTAGGTCGCGGTGATTCAAGCATTGGTAAACTGATCGGCGGTGGCGTGCTTACTGGACTTGGTGTCGCAGCTATGCATTATACGGGTATGGCCTCTATGCAAATGGACGCTACCATGTCATACAATATACCGTTATTAATGGTATCAATTGTGATTGCTATTGCAGCCGCTATCGCTGCACTATGGTTGGCATTTAATTTGCGTGGTTCATTACAGCGTTTTGGTAGTGCGTTTATCATGGGTCTTGCCGTTTGTGGTATGCATTACACTGGTATAGCCGCGATGGAAATGACAATGACTGATCATGTGATGCCGATGGACTATACACATGCAGGTGCCATTTCTTCATCTATTATGATTTTCATCGGTTCAGCCGTTGTATTGAGCTTGTTATGGTTCATTGCTTCTAAAAATGCACCTAAGCAAACAACACTAGCGTTTGGTGAATAATTCAAAGCGTTCGTTTTTAATACTTTTCAAGAATGAAGATAATAAAAAAGGTTTTTAGATATTAATCTAAAAACCTTTTTTTGTGCCTATTCAAATCATTTGCTAACCACGTGCATGCTTAGCGGACTATTTATTCATTATCCTTTTCAATTTTGACACTCATCATAATAGAGCGTACTTGGCATGGTTCAATATGCTGAATATTGGTCTCTAAGTTAGGTCTCTCTGATAATCCCAGCCAATAAGAAAATCCAACTTGCGTCAAATCAATTCCACTATGAGAAGTATAACCAATACCACCTGATGGGCGGCTATTAATCTCAAGAACTCGGTGCTGACCACTATCGTCAGCTTTGGTCTGTACACTGACGATACCATCACAGCCAAAAGCCCTAATCAATGGGATTACGACATCCATGACAGACTGCTCATAACCAACGTGTTGTATCTTCCCTGTTTTATGACGAGTGACAGCAGCTAGAACTTCGCCATATTCACAGACTACATCGATAGAGTACTCTTGCCCTGATAGATAAGGCATAAGCAACATTGGAATAGGGCGCTCGTGTACCATTTGACTGTTAGTATAGGCATTCACAAACTGAGCTGTATTTATCTTTTTCTCTTCAGTGAAGTATAAGTGCTCAAAGCTATCGTACGCAGTACTATCTGCTTTACCCGTGTCTAGTCGCCAAAACCCTTGGGCAAAAATACCGACAACAGGTTTGACGCATAGGGGTTGGTCACCATGCTCGGTGAGTAAAGCCTCAAGCTCCGCCGTATTGTCAAAACGCCATGCGTCTGCCACTGGGATATTATGAGTGTGACAATGCTGCATAAAAGCAAATTTATCATCGATTGATTCTAGTGCCGCTACGCTGGTTGCGCCCGTCAATAAGCGAATACCCGCAGCGTCAAATTTCTCACGATGCAATTCATAATCAATACCATTGCGTCCAGTCAGCAGTACTTTTACGTTATGCTTTTGAGCTTGTTCCAATACGAATTGCCAGCGTGGTATAGCAGTTTCATCAGTCATTTGGATATCAGTATCTACAATCGAGTCAGATGGCTCGCGATAAACCATATCGGCAAATTCGAAAATCTCAGGTCTATCATGACGGTGTGAGGCAATAACTTGAAAAGGGTTGTTTGAAGGAATGCTTGATTTGCTCTTTAGATTTTGTAAGCTCTCTAACATATCACGCTGGCTAGATTGGCCTTCAGCTAACCATGCCGCTACTGGTATTGAAGGGTTACTATTGTCAGCAAGATTATTCATAATTCTCTCAGCGTTATCGTTAGGTATCGGGGAATGGGCAAGTCAATATTGCTACTGTAAATCTAGTAGTAGTATTAGCAAAGGTATACGGTTCAATAGGACGTATTATATACAAATGATATGCGTTATAAACGCCTCTGATAAAATAGTCATAGGGATTTGTAAGGATGACTTTATCGCTTATATCTCGATTGTCTGGTTCAAAACTTCCATAATATCCATGCTACTATATGATGATAGTCGGCATGACAATGACAACAGCATAATAAATAATCTAAAGGACGTATGATGAGTCAAAACCAACCTCAAAAACTAATTGCAGGTGCCAATGCGCCACTACCAACTGACAATATTAGCATTCGTATTTTAAGCCAAAACGCCATTGATTGTGCCGCTTATCGCCTGACTACTGACGGCAAAGTACGCGGTGATGGAGACATGATATTTTATGGTCAAACACGTAGCGATGATGGTAGCGTTAGCTTTCGCGGTCATGACAGTGATGGGTTTTTTGATGTCAATTTGTCTGCACAGCCTGCAAGTATTGAGAAAATTGCCCTAGCGTTCTCTAGTGCGCAAACATTGTCACAAGTTGGCGATGTGGACATTCAAGTCTTACAGGGTAGCCAGGTGCTGATGACCTGTCAGCTGAGTAGCGCAGGTCGTAATGAAAAAGCCATTATATTGGCTGAATGCTATCGCAGACAAGGAAACTGGAAATTTCGTTTTATCGCCCAAGGATTTGAGGGAGGGTTAAAACCTTTATCTGAGCATTTTGGTGTGGAAATCGCTGATGACACACCTGCCCAAAATCATAACCCTGCACAAAGCCAGTCTCAACCTATCAACACTCAGCGACCAATCAATACGCAAAAAGTAGGCAGCAACTCTCAAACTAATAATCCGCCACCAATTCCTGCCAATCCTTCGATTAACTTAAGTAAAATAACCTTAACTAAAAACCAATCTAGCATTAATCTTAAAAAACGTGATGACTTTGGCAAAATTTCGGTCAATTTAGATTGGAACCAACGCCCGCAAAGTGATAAAGCAGCGCCCAAGAAAGGCATACTGGGAGATCTGTTTAAGCAGCATCAATCAAGTGGCATCGATCTAGATGTCGGCGCTATGATTCATCTAAAAAATGGTGAAAAAACCCTTATTCAAGCGCTAGGTAATCGCTTTGGTAGCTTGCAATCAGCGCCTTATGTTTGCCTACGTGCGGATGATAGAACGGGGCAAGTAAGTGGCGGTGAATGGCTGGATATTAATGGTCAACAATGGTCACAGATTGAAGAAGTATTTATCTTTGCGTTTATTTACGAAGGCGCACCTAACTGGGAAAAAACCGATGGGGTTGTGACTATCCATGTGCCAGAGCAATCACCGATTGAGACACGTTTGACCGAAGGGGCAGGTAATCTACCAATGTGTGCCATTGCGCGTTTGGTCAATCAGCAAGGCAGTATCAATGTTGAGCGTATCAACCAATACTTCAAAGGTCATCAAGAGATGGACAAAGCGTTTAATTGGGGCTTTAGCTGGAAACGTGGACGTAAATAGTATTCTTAAGTATAGATAATAAGCATAAAAGAGCAGCCCAGCTATTGATAGATGGGCTGCTCTTTTTTTAAATAAACTATTTAACTAGATTGGTAATAATCCAGTTAAAGTCTCAAGTCCATTATGCATGCGGTGTGATGGCAGGCATTAAATCGTGGAAGGTGCGGCCAGAAGCTGTCTCGCCAATCGCATGCATTTTCCACTCATTATTATGACGATAGACCTTTGCCATTACCATCGCTGTGTGTCCACCTTGCGCAGACAAGTTATAACGTGCTACTTCGCTATTATTATTGGCATTAACGATACGGCAAAACGCATTTTCTACGGTTTCAAACGTTTGACCAGTAAAGCTATTGACCGTAAATACCAATGAAACCACATTAGCAGGTACTCTTGAGAGATCGACGTTGATGACTTCATCATCACCATCACCGTCGCCAGTACGGTTATCGCCAGTATGCACGATACTGCCATCTTTCGATTTTAGCTGACTGAACCAAATGGCATCGACCGCTTGCTTATTGGCATCAAACATAATGCATGAAGCATCTAAATCGATAGAGTCGCCGCCAGAACCGCCGCCGAATAATTTTCCTAAGAAACCACCTTTTTTATCCTGTGGCCCTTGAGCGACATCCCAACCTAGACCCAATTTAACTTGTGTCAGCTCGCCACCCGCTTCTTTGCTTAGGGAGATTTTTTGACCTTTTTGAAGACTAACTGCCATGTGAGTATCCTTATAATAATTGTGAGTAAAACCGTTGAAAAATAACGCTAAAGAGTGTTATAAATTGCGAAAGGTGCTATAAGATATTGTCTAAAAAGCCGCCACTGCCGCCACGTCCGCCTGAGCTACTACCTAGGACGCTTTGTATCCAACCTTGATAACTGTCACGATTGCGCGAGCAAATAATGACTTTGCCACTTCCTGAGAAATTTAGGACCATCCCTTCGCCACTAGTGACAGAGTTGATAATATTGCTCATGATGCCTTTTTTCTTGCTGGTCGAAACGGACAGTTTGTATTCAAGATTTGAGTCCCAGCAGACCACATGACCGTTATCAATAATGACGTCTTTATCTGGTGTGACATCAATCTCAAACAACGAGCCAAAACCAGATACCACGACTTGGCCTTGGCCTTGAGTCTGCATCACCATAAAGCCGCCTGTATCACCAAACACTGCACCGCCTAAATTGCGCTGAATATTGGCTCTGATATCGACGCCAGTTTGGGCCGCGACAAACGCACCATCACTCAATGTATACTGCTGCTTGCCAACTTCTATGATTTGCATATCACCATCGAGCGTGGGCGCAAGCAGACAGTCGCCTTCACCATTAACCGCCTCAATCTGCTGTTGAAACAACGATTCATCGTTTGCAAAGCGGCGCATCAGTGACTGCATTAGGCCACCTTGTAGCTTACCTTTTAGCTCAAGATTGGACTCCATCATCACCATTGCATTGGCTTCACAATAAATTGAATCGCCTTTTTTAAGATTACAATGCAAAAAAGGTTCAATAGTACCGATTAAACTGAATGTTGCGGCCATGGCTTGCAAATCCTTATTCTAATATCTTTGTTAAATGCTCTTAATGTATGCGTGTGCTTTTAGATGCTTTATAGCTTTTAATGATAAGCCAATTAAATTTAAAGCCATCAAATGCGTTAAAGGGGCACACTTGATGGCTCATTGGATCATAACCAGACGTCTGATTATGATAATTGGCTTGCTAAAGGTTTACGTTGGTTTTAACGTTAAACATTTACGCCATAAGAGGCTGCTAATGGTCCAAGACCACCGCTGAAGCCTTGACCGACCGCACGGAATTTCCAATCACCGCTGTGACGATACAATTCACCGAAAATCATCGCTGTTTCAGTGCTACCATCTTCTGATAAGTCGTAACGAGCGATTTCAGATTCGCCATTGTCGTTTACAACGCGGATATAAGCATCACCAACTTGACCGAAGTTTTGGTTACGTGCTTGGCCTTCATAGATGATAGCGCAGATAGCTACTTTGTTGACATCAGCTGGAATGCTCGCAAGATTGATTTTGATTTTCTCATCATCGCCATCGCCTTCGCCAGTACGGTTATCACCAGTATGCTCAACAGCGCCGTTGTCTGATTTTAGGTTATTGAAAAAGATAAAATCTTGGTCGTTACGGACTTTGCCTGCTTCGTTAATCAAGAAGCCGATTGCATCTAAATCAAACTCTTGGCCGTCAGTGGCACGTGGATCCCAGCCTAGACCGACTGTAATGTTAGTTAAACCTGGCGCTTCTTTTGATAAGTTTACGTTGCCGCCTTTTGTTAAGCTAATAGCCATACAAATATCCTTTGGATTAATAGTTAAGTGGATTGAGTGATAAAAAATAAACTAAAAGTTGTGCAGTGACTGATATCTCAGAGCAAATAATAAAAACTTACCTGTACGCTATGCCCTGCATATCATTAGGTTTTACTATACTAAGCGTTTGCTCACTAAGCAAGGCGTATTTTGTGCGCTTACTATATGCTTACTAAGGGACATAATACTTCTGTATCTTTGATAATTTCTAATCAACTTAGCAATAGTCGTTAAGATATTGTTATGAAAAGTAATGTTTCATACAAAAGGGATTTAGCACAAAGGTAGCTTAGATAAAACAATCGCTTTAAAAAGCACCGACTGACTATATGGGCTTAGAATAAACCAACTCATGGCTTAGGTATGCTTCGCAACTAGTATGAGAGCATGGCATTATATAAAAAACCTATTTAGATAAATATACATGTATCTCTTATTCTGCAAAAACCGACCAGCCAGTTTTTTGTACGAAGCGCTCTAGTGCTTTTAGTCCAAGCTTAGAGTTACCTACATGGTCAAGCCCTGGTGACCAGACCGCGATAGAACCTTTACCGGGTGCTATCGTCAAAATACCGCCACCAACACCACTTTTGCCTGGTAAGCCCACACGGTAAGCAAATTCGCCAGAACCATCATAATGACCACACATCATCATCAATGAGTTAATACGGCGTGCTCTTTTTTCATTGATTACACGTACTCCTGAGTGCTTATCAACTCCGTTAGACACTAAATAAAGACCGGCACTGGCCAGCTGTTGGCAGTTCATTGCAATTGAGCACTGATGAAAATACGTACCTAATACATTATCCACATCGTGTCGTAAACGACCAAAGGATTTCATAAAGTGCGCCAGAGAGGCATTTCGGTCCTTGTGCGCCATCTCAGAAGCCGCTACTTTATGATCAAAGCGAATTGACTCATCATCTGCAATGAGGTGAACAAACTGTAGGATTTCACCCAGTGTTTCTTTGGGTTTATGTCCCATCATAATAGCATCCACCACGGCAATGGCACCAGCATTGATAAATGGGTTGCGCGGTCGGCCAGATTCATGCTCGAGCATCACAATTGAATTAAAAGGATCGCCAGATGGTTCGCGTCCGACGTGTGTCCAAAGTGTATCGCCTAGTTTGCCAAGACCAATGGTTAAGGTAAATACCTTGGAGATACTTTGGATGGAAAACAGAGTGCTTGCATCACCTGCTGCATACATATGCCCATCAGGAGTCGCTACGGCTATACCGAACTGATTAGGATCAATATGAGCCAATTGAGGGATATAATCTGCGACTTTACCGCGGTCAGTTTCTCTTGCCATCTCTGCGGCAATATCATCAAGAATTTTTTGCATATCGTTTATAGGGTCTTATTTCGACAAGTTATTTAAGGATGAAGATTTTAACTGAAGATAGGGTAATAGTAACAGGGCAAACGTAATTTTAACCATTGATTGTCTCAATTATTGGTTATTTCGATATTTTTGGGACTTCGATATTTTTGGGACTTCGATATGACCTGATAGGGTGGCAAAAATAGTATGACAAAAACAGTATGACAAAAAAACAGGCCATACCTGATGATATGACCTGCTTAGATGTATAACTAGATACAGACTACACTGAATACAGACTACATTGAGAACATGGCTTAGTTTAAGCTGGCTTTCTCAGCTTTACGATGCTGAAGTGACGCTAGCAGCGCCCAACCAATAAAGGCAATACCAATCAGACCAGTGATAATCTCTGGCACATGGAATTTTACTGACAATAGCATAATCAGTGCCAATGCACCGATGGCATAATGTGCACCATGCTCAAGATAGATGAACTCGTCAAGCGTGCCTTTGTCTACCAAGAAGATAGTCATAGAACGTACGAACATCGCACCAATTGCAAGACCTAACATGATAACAATCACGTCATTGGTAATTGCAAATGCGCCAATCACACCATCGAAACTGAATGAAGCATCTAGGACTTCTAAGTATAAGAAACCAATGATACCGCCCTTCATAATGGCACTGGTCGCCGCAGCGCCCGAACCATTTTCTTCGTTTTCTAGGTCTTCTTCCAGATCGCCCTCGAGCATACCTGATACAACCTGTACGCCAAGATAAACCAAGATACCCCAAACACCTGCGATTAGGACAGCGCTTGACTGCTCTGCATTGGCCCACGATACCGCAATCATCAAGACGATAAGCGCTACAAATACGCTCATGGCATCGACTTTGCCTAGCTTGGCTAAACGGCTCTCAAGCCAGTCAAACCAATGTACTTCTTTGTCATCAAAAATAAAGTTCAAGAATACCAATAGTAAGAAAATACCACCAAATGCTGAGATTTCTGCATGGTGTGCCATCAGTCTTGCTGAGTACTCTTCAGGGCTATATAAAGCCAAGTTGATAACTTCCATCATACCAAGGTCGGCAGTAACCGCGACGATGACAATAGGGAAGACCAATCGCATACCGAATACAGCGATTAGGATACCAACGGTTAAAAATATCTTTTTCCAAAATTCGTCCCAGCCCTTAAGGACTGAAGCATTGACCACCGCATTATCAAAAGATAATGAAATCTCCATGACGGCCAAAATAGCGGTAATAGAAAGAGTGGTTATCATGCCACCCATACCGCCATGTGAATATCCCCACCATGCTGCTATTGCCAAAGCAATTGCGGTAAAGATAAAGTCTAAATAAAAATGTCTCATGACACATCCTGTATGGTTGCGTAAAGCTAAGGTCTACCTAGTATAGGCATGAACCGCAAAAAAGCGGTTATTACTAACCACTTTTTATGCATAATTTTAAACGAAACGTAAAGCATTACTAGTCATTTGGCCATTAAAAATTGTGACTATTTGCAACGATGGCGGTTTGCTATTTTGGACGTGATGACAGTGACTAATAACTGACTAAATACCAGTAAATAATGGTTTTAGATATCGACACCGTATTGCTGACACATCGCTTGCAAGCCGCCTGAATAGCCTTGACCAACAGCACGGAATTTCCATTCGCCGTTGTGACGATATACTTCGCCAAACACCATTGCTGTCTCAACAGAATAGTCTTCTGCTAAATCAAAACGTACCACTTCAGTACCTGTTTCTTCATTAACGACACGGATAAAGGCATTGGCGACCTGACCAAAGTTCTGGCTGCGAGCAGCAGCGTCATGGATAGTCACTGTCACGACTACTTTATCTACATCAGCAGGTACTTGAGTGAGATTTACTTTAATAACCTCATCATCACCGTCGCCTTCGCCAGTACGGTTGTCGCCAGTATGCTCGACAGCACCATTGTCAGACTTCAGCTGATTATAAAAGATAAAGTCGTGATCGCCGCGCACTTTACCTGCGCCATTTAGCAAAAACACGCTAGCATCAAGGTCGAACTCAGCACCAGAAGTGGCACGCTCATCCCAGCCAAGACCGATAAGTAGCTTGGTTAAATTTGGGTCGGTTTTCGTTAGCGATAAATTACCGCCTTTATTAAGTGATAAAGCCATGGTGTTATCCTTTTTATTAGACGTTAGTGGTTTTATAAGGTCATCGAAAAAAGGCGATGCTTACGCAATAACTGCGCAAATCCATCGCCTAGTAACGCTCTATCATAGCAACAAAAAATGGCCCAATCAAAGCTGATTGGGCCATTGTTATATTTCATATACATTCGGCAAAAAACAGGAGTTTCAGGTACTTATATTGCCCTTATAAATCTACAACTTTATTTATCAAAATCCTGTTTACGGACTTTAGATTCTAAGCTTCAAATTTAAAACTTCGAATTATAGACTTTGACGATGACGAATCTCAAAGCTTTGATGAATCGGCTTTTTGATATTGAAATCAAAGCCAATGGTTTTTTGCGTGATATCAATGATGTCATAACGCTGAGTCAACTGCTCATCTAACTCAAAACGCGTAAAGTTGTTAGAGAAGTATAAGACGCCATCAGAGGTGAGGCGGTTCATGGCACGATTAATCAGTGCAGTATGGTCACGTTGTACATCAAAAGTACCTTGAAACTTCTTAGAGTTTGAGAAGGTCGGTGGATCAATAAAGATAACATCGAACTGTTCGGTATTGTCTTTAATCCACTCAAAGATATCGGCAGCAACGAATTGGTATTTATTGCGGCTAACGTCCAAACCGTTCAAGACAAAGTTTTGTTTGCCCCAATCTAGATAGTTCTGTGACAAATCGACGCTAGTGACTTTTTTCGCACCAGCAAGCGCTGCATGCACACTTGCAGTACAAGTATAAGCAAACAGGTTAAGTACTGCTTTACCGCGGCTGTTGTCCTTGATACGAGCACGCATATTACGGTGATCGATAAACAGACCAGTATCTAAATAATCTGTAAAGTTGACATACAGATAGGCACCATCTTCGCGCGCAACATGAAACTTACCACGTTTTTCTGTGGTGTTCTGCTTGCTGTACTGATCGTTGCCAGACTGACGGGCACGCGTTTTGATAAAGATCTGTTCACGGTTAATATCAAAGACTTCACGGATACCCATCAATGCCAAATTAAAACGTTTCTTCGCAGTTTCAGGTGGGATGGTCTTTGGTGGTGCATATTCTTGCACATGCGCATAATCACCATATAAATCAATCGCGACTTTAAAATCAGGTAAATCAGCATCGTATACACGAATATTGCTTACATTGTCTTTTTTGGCCAGTTTCTTAAGCTTAGCAAGGTTTTTTTGCAGACGATTAATAAAGTCTTGACCATCTTCTACTTCAATCTCGCGTTTCTCAAAACGACTAACAAGATTACCCGTTTGTCCAGCGATAAGCGTTCCGTAGCGGAAATAGACGGTAATAGCACCATTATGACAGCGTAAGGTTTTTGGTTCTTTAATCGGTAGAATATCTACTTGTTCGACATGAGAGGCCAATATGCCAAGCATCGGGTCAATGCCACTACCGGCAAAGCTGTCTTGCAATATCAGCCCAATCGCTTGATACAACGGCTTAATCATTTCTTCATCACCCAAACGCTCACCATATGGTGGGTTGGTAATGACCAAAGGATTGCTCAATTGACCATCATTGACTAATGGCTTGAGCACGTTACTAAGTTGGTCAAGCGCACGATGCTCGATATCGAGTAACGGTAAAAGGTCTTGTAAACCTGCGGCAATTAAGTTCTTTTCTGTGGCAAGAATCGCACCACTATCAGCATCAAAGCCCAGCATAAGCGGCAATGTATCAGGCTGCTCATTGGCAATCTCTAATGCTTCGCGGAAACGCGTTTGAGCATCATCGATCATCTCTTGCCATAGCGTCTCATCATGATGCTGCCACTGATAAAAGCCAAATTGATTGGCAGCTTTGTCGATACCCACGGCATAGTCGCAATGCATCAATAGCGCTTCAATAAGGAACGTTCCAGAGCCACACATTGGATCGATTAACGCATTATAGAAAGGTGCGTCGCCAGCTTCGTTTTTCTTGTGCCAACCAGCGCTATAGAGCAGGGCGGCTGCCAAGTTTTCTTTTAGTGGTGCTTCTGTCATGGCCACACGGTAACCGCGGCGATGCAAACTGGTACCAGATAAATCTAGATATAGCTCGGCTTGCTTATCATTGATAGTGGCAAAAACCGAGAAGTCTGGATTTTTGCTATCGACGTTAGGACGGCTGTCGTAAACTTCGTTAAACGTATCGGCAATAGCATCTTTGATACGTAGCATGGCAAACTGCTGACTGACGGCGACACGCTTATCGACAGACAGACGAATAGCAAAGGTTTGCTCTAGGCTAAACTGCTCAGTCCAATTGACCGATTTTGCCAAGCCGTATAGCTGCTCTGCAACGTCGTATTCTGCATTGATGTTTTTACGTTTAATCAGCATCAATACCCGCGAGGCCACGCGTGACCATAGGCAGATAGTATATAGCTCACGTAAGCCACCAGTTACGGCTAGACGGCCGGTACTTTTGATTTCGCTGTCAATGCCAAAACTGGTTAGCTCAGTCTGCAGTGGTGCCTCAAGCCCATCGGCACAGGTAATAATAAGATCAAGCGACAACTCTGGTGAAGCTGCTGTTAGAGATGCGGGCGCGGTTTGTTCGGTCATACGGGTACCTGTGGGCTAAATTGACAAAAAAGCAAATTATAAGATAATCGGTGTAACCGGCAATTTTACCATAATTCACAGTAGGATGGTTCAAAGTAGCCGTGTTTAAGATTTTAAGATGTGATAGTTAAATACGGGAAAAAATTCTCTACTCACCCTTAGTCAGTGGTAATTCCTCTGGGACGATTTGAGTGGTGGTTGCAAAGGGTTTAGTCGCAATAGGGTAGTCAACATCCTTTGGCATTAGCAGTCGCATATGCGGATAGGGCGTAGAGATATTGGCCGCGTCAAACGCGATTTTAATCTCTTCTTGTAGCACTTCTTTGATTTTGGGTATGCGGGCAACGGCTGCTGGTTTGACCCAAAAGCGTACGATAAAGAACACCCCGTACTCTCCAATTTCTGCCACAGTCGCTGACGTCTCAGGACGATTAAGCACCGCATCGGTATCACTAAGTACTTGCAAAATTTCCTTACGAGCCGTTTCTATATCATCTTCAAACGCGATACGTACACGAATATCAAAACGGATAAAGTTCTTGGAAGTCAGGTTGATCACCTCAGACGAGGCAACATTAGAGTTTGGGATAATGACAGTGATGTTGTCTCGAGTGAGGATGTGAGTGGTGCGTAACGCGATAAGTACCACCCGCCCTTCATTATCATTGATATGAATCCAGTCACCGACTTGAAAAGACTGCTCAAGCAGAATGGTGATACCAGCGATAAAATTAGCAAGGGTAGACTGAGCGGCGAAACCAACCGCCAAACCAACAATACCTAAACCCGCCACTAACGATACGATGTCAAAGCCAAATTGCGCCATGACGCTGGCAAGCCCAAGTACCAATAGTAGTACAGATAAAATATTTTTGAGTAGCTGCTCTATGGAAGCATTGAGACCATAGTGCTGTAGGACTCTGTGAATGATTTGTCCTGATGATGCCCAAAGTACGTAATAGATGCCTGCCCAAGTACTTGCCTTCGCGGTGGCTTTGATGGTTTCTGGCTCAAAGTTTATCTGACTCATGATTGCTATCAGACTGGCTACAATCCAGACATAGCGCAAAACTGAACGGACAATCTTGGTGCGGCGCTCATTTAACCGAATTTTGGCTCGGCTTTGTCTAAGGATATAATTGGCCAACCAATAAAAAAATCCCAATACCGCAAGCAGTATTAGGATTTTGATGCCAGTGCTCGCCAATTCTACTGCTTGAGAGGACCAATTAAGTGACTCTTCATCTATAGAGCCGCCGAGAGCAAGATATAGGCTAGTATGTAAGTCGCGAATGATCTCTTCAAAAAAGTCAGTAACACTAGCGATTGGCATTTTTTCGTCCATGCAGGGTGTGTTTGTACAAAAAGTTATAAAAGAATATCTATTTATAAATTACCTCAAGTCGTCAAAGCAATCAAATAGGAGCAGCGCTTAAGATCAATTACTGCCAGTTTGAAAGCATTGCTGACTTGAGGGCTTAGCTAAATGGTCGATTAAGAATTATCCTTTTGGGTATCTAGAGATTGGAAAGGTATCTCCATTTTGTACTGCACATCACGTAGCGCCGTACGTAGCCCCTCTAGTATCGTTGGATGATAAAAAGGAGTGTCGAGCATGTCTTTAATGCTCAAATCATTGGTAATCGCTGTAGCAAGTATATGACCGATATATTCAGCATCAGGACCGACCATACTGGCGCCTAAAATTCTGTCTGTCTTTTTGCAGCCATAGATATGTAGTAAGCCGCAGTTGACACCCATCACACGGCTACGTCCTTGATTATCAAAGCTCACACTACCGATAACAAATTCGAGTTCTGTATCTTTTTGAATCTCTGGTAGCGACATACCAACATTGACGATTTGCGGTGAGCAAAATACGATAGAAAACGGCGTCGCAGGTGGGCGAATATAGGCCGCTTCTGTGTTCTCGCAGACCATACTGCCCGCACTATAGCCTTCATCGCTGGCCACATGCAGTAACGGAATATTAGCATTGGCATCACCAACGATATAGACGTTTAAGTAACCAATTTGGCCTGTTTTTTTACTTAAATCTTTTGGACGGTTCTTATCGTCTAGCTCAACACCTAAGTTTTCGACACCTAGCTGCTTAATATTGTTGCGACGACCAGTAGCAACTAAGACATACTCACCTTGCCATTGCTGAGACTCACCAGCGCTGTCTTTATATTTGATAAACGCACTTTTATTACCTTCCTCTGCTGTTGTGCCTACATCGGTAATTTCGCTGCCTAGATGCATGGTTAGTTCATGACTTAAGCAATCCATGGCCTTATTATTGATATCATCATCTTTTAGACCAGCCACTTGTTTGGCACGGTTTAGCAGAGTAACTTCTACACCTAAACGTGTAAATGCTTGTGCAAGCTCTAGACCGATGGCACCAGCACCAACGACAGCCATAGTCTTTGGCAAATCTTCAAGCTCAAAGACACTATCAGACGTTAGCATGGTATCACCAAGCTTATCCGCCCATCCATCAGGAATAAACGGCGAGCTACCTGTAGCGACAATGATTTGCTCGGCAGCAATCAGCTCACCATTGACCTCGATTAGCCCTTGCTCATTGATACGAGCACGACCGTCGATTTTCTTATGATCAGGCCAGCTGTCTACTTGCTTTTTAATGTAGCTGGCAAAATGACTGCGTTCGTCACGTACACGCTCCATGACTCGTTTGCCATCGATTTGCGCGGTCGCATGGATACCAAATTCAGCAGAATGATTGGCATCATGTGTGCGATCAGCAGCTGCAATTAGCAGCTTACTAGGCATACAGCCGACCGCAATACAGGTCGTGGTCCAAAATCCTTCATTAATAATGACCACGTCATCTTTGATTTTACTCGCTTGGCGAAAAGCGTTTTGACCTGCGGTACCCGCGCCAATAATAGCGACAGATACTTTGCGCGTGACTTCTTTCGGCGTATCGTCGGTGGTCGTGTCAGATTGTTTATTCATATTATTCTCTAATAGGGGCAAGGTTATATTCAGTGATAGACTGAATGCTTGGCTTATATTTTTTATTCGGTTTTTATCGTTTTTATGATGAATATTGATTTGATTACAGAACCAGTGATTACGGCGCCAATATAGTCAGTAAACGACTGGTATAGTCTTTGGCACGTAGGTTACGCTGTGCATGAGTCAGCTCACTGTTTTTATTGAATACAAATGCCGAACGTACAAGGCCTAGCGTAACTTTGCCGTACATATTTTTTTCTTTGATAACACCAAAATACTGGCATAGCTTTTCATCAGCGTCACTGATGAGTGGAATCTGCAAGTCATATTTGTCGATAAATTTTTCATGAGATTCAACGCTATCACGAGAGACACCGATAATGTCGTAGCCCAATTCATCGAAGTCATGAAGGTGCGAAGTAAACTCTGTTGCCTGTGTGGTGCAGCCTGGCGTGTTATCTTTGGGATAGAAATAGAGAATAAGGCCTTTATCGGTATTGGCGACCATTTCTTTTAAATTGATTTCATCATGGATAAAGTTACCAGCAAGCTTGCGTACTATGGTTACTGGAAAATCAGGTAGGTGAATGGTTTCTGTTGTTGGCTTGGCCATTATAAAATCCTTATTAATTTTAGTTATGTGTACTGGCTTAATGATGGTTCTATATTATAGTGTTCTTATTATAGGCAGATTAGTAGAAATAAATAATCAGTTTTACACTTTGCCCATTCATTGGCAACAAAAAAGACTGGCAATAGCCAGTCTTTTGTATATCAAACGATTAGAGGTTACGCAGGTTTTTGTGGCTTCTTCAAATCCAAGCCAACCGTGCACTGCTGCAAATCTTTTTGCATTGCCTTCACATATGGCAGATTAGAAGGGTCTTTCTTATCTTGTGCGTAGCTTTCGATTTCCCACATTTGACCGATAGTCATGTTGCTGCGCACACCAATAGTACAGTTACATAGTTTGGTTGCGTTGCTTTTGTCAGCGACTTTGTATTTGACTGCGCCATTGACACATGAATTGATATTGTCTTGCTTAATGTCAGCAGCGTTGGCTTGTGGCATGGCAAACAGGGCCGCTAAGGCTAGGGGTAGTACTGGCAACAACTTCATAAATTTCCTCTTACGGGTAGCGTCAATTTTTATCTTTTGCTCAATGCAAAGTCAACTCATCAATATATGAGTGACCGATATCGTCATGTACATCTTTCGATAAATATAATCGTTCATACGATAGCAAGTATGTCGATTAGAATACAAGAACGACGTGCTGTGTTAATGCAAGCGAATGTTGCGCGAATGTTGATGGGTGTCACCATTCCATGCAACATTTAGCGCTAATACATAGTTAGCTTTATATGATTTGGGTACAAGATAGGCGAGTAAACGTAATACAAGTAGTAGACTAAGCGCACCTGATACCGTACCCAACTTATATAGGACTGACTAAAATTAATTAAGACTGATAATGAGTAGGGTCGGTTACGCCAGCTTGGGCAAAGCCTTGACGACGTAATGCGCAGCTATCACAAACACCGCAAGCAAGACCATTGGCATCTGCGCGATAACAAGAAATCGTCTGTCCATAATCGACACCTAATGACAGACCAAGCTCAATGGTTTGGGCTTTTGATAATTGCTGCAATGGCGTTTGAATCGATAAGCGATGACCAGTAACGCCTGCTTTTGTCGCAAGGTTGGCCATATGTTCAAAGGCAGCTATATACTCTGGGCGACAGTCAGGGTAGCCAGAATAGTCAACTGAGCTGACACCAATGACGATATGGTTGGCATCAGCGACTTCGGCGACTGCTAACGCGTATGATAAGAAGATAGTATTACGCGCAGGCACATAGGTATTTGGGATAGCGTCGTTATCGATTTCGTCGCGCTTTTTGCTAGGGAATTTATCCGAATCACCGTCTGGCACAATCATGCTGTGATCTGTTAGTGATGAACCACCCAGTTGTGCGATATCAATATCGATGATTCTATGATTGACACCTGCTGTCTCAGCGATGGTCTTTGCGGCCACAAGTTCACTATTATGACGCTGACCATAGTTAAAGCTGACTGCTGTCACTGATGCATAGCGCGCTTTTGCCCAATATAAGCAAGTCACCGAATCGAGACCGCCTGATAAAAGGACAACCGCATTTTGGCTTTTGGTAAGAGCAGCTAAGTCAGCATCGGATGCTTGATTGGAAGTGTTTTGCAAAGTAACGTTAGTCATAGTGATATCTATTATTGGTTTACGAAAACAGCTATTTTAGCAAAAATACGTCTACTACAGAACCACGAAGCGACCAATCACCCGTCACTAAGCTACCAAAGCAAATTTAAACAGCATCGTAATAAAATAAAGTCGGTATTACTGTCATCTTTTCAATCTGTTAGCAATATTTGTTATAATCGCAGCTTTTAAAGTATCAGTCACCTGACGCCGGTGCTAATGCTTTAAAAGCCTTATCGCAAATCGCTTTATAGTAAAATCACCCTTATAAAGATATTGAGTAACTTATGACCGCAGCAACCTTATTTACGCCAAATATTCCTTCTCAAGCTGATGATGTATCTGATGCAACGAGCTTTGATAGTCAGGCTTTGGAGACCGGTACTGATAGTAGAGAGTACGATGACGTCTCTGAAGATGGCAATGATGAGGACATGATTGACGCGCAGTTTGCCGATGCGCAAGCACCTACTGAATCAGCGTACTTTCGTAAATTACAAAAGAAGCTGCGTCGCCAAGTCTCTTGGGCAATCCGCGATTTCAACATGATTGAAGATGGCGATGTGGTGATGGTCTGTGTTTCGGGTGGTAAAGACAGCTATACCTTACTTGATATTTTATTGCTGTTAAAACGCATTGCACCAATTCATTTTGATATCGTCGCAGTCAATCTTGATCAGAAGCAGCCAGGCTATCCAGAAGATATCTTACCTGCGTATCTAAACGAGCAGGGTATTGCTCACTATATTTTAGAAAAAGACACATATAGCATCGTCAAAAGCGTAGTGCCAGAAGGCAAGACTTACTGCTCTGCGTGCTCTCGTCTGCGCCGCGGTTCACTATATGGCTTTGCCAAACAAATTGGCGCGACTAAGATTGCCCTTGGTCATCATCGTGATGATATGCTGGCGACCTTCTTTTTGAACTTATTCCATGGTGGTGCGCTCAAATCAATGCCGCCCAAGCTACTGAGTGATGACAAGCAAAATATGCTGATTCGCCCATTGGCCTATGTCGAAGAGAAAGATATTATTGAATATGCCAAATTAAAGGAATTTCCAATTATTCCTTGTAATCTATGTGGCAGCCAGACCAATCTACAACGCGCTATTATCAACGATATGTTACGTGAATGGGATGATGCTCACCCGCAGCGTTTGGCTTCTATCTTTAAGGCAATGCAAAACGTTGCACCATCACAGTTAGCTGATCGTGAGCTTTTTGATTTTGAAACACTTAGTCTTGACCGTGATAATGATGAGCGTTTATTTGAGGGTGATAATATTCAAGCTGGGCAGACGGATAGTTTGGCTGAGATTGGTTTACCTGTATCGCCAAGGACGCAAACGTTCAATCCTAAGTTCGCTAGTGACAAGCCTTATTCGACAGAGACGGATAAAGCCGCGCAAAACGAGCGTAAAGCACAGAAAATTCCAACGATTAATCCTGTGATTTAGTAATTGAAAAATTAATACGATATTAAATAGTACCTATTAATTAGTAGAATACTAAATAGCTCAAAAAAACCAGCCGATCTCTGACGAGTGGCTGGTTTTTTTATGTCTGGATGCTATTAACAGCATTAACTTTTAGCAAAAACTGGTAGTGGGTCAAAGCTGACCTTTGAACGAGGCAGTTTTGCGACATCTTGCATACGCCAATCATCTTTACCGTCGTTGCTAACCTGTAGGTAGTACTTGGCTTTTACAGGATCAATATCGACTTGTGCGCTGTATTTATTGCCCTCAACATGCTTAAGGACAACATCGCGGTCTTTTTTGATATCCGTTGCATGAGAAATAGAAAGTTCTAACGTATTGGGATAGGTAAGTGGCGTACCATTTAACAGCTTGCCTGACTGGACGCTTTGTTCAGGGTAGTTAAGATAAAACACAATATCGCCATTTTCTGCAAACTGCATTTGTCCATGCAAGTCTAAATCATACGTGAGCTTGTCACGAGAGACATCATGATAGAGCGTTTTGCCATCCATATACCAGTCGTCACGTACCACGCTATCACGGATCTGGTAAGAGTAATAAACAAACCAAATACAAGCGATCACGACCGCAGCAGGCATGCCAATCACAAAGATAACGACCATGTAATTTTTATACCATGGCTGTTTATCTTGATGTTTAAAGTTCGGTGCTGGAGTAGACATAAAATACCTATGCATCAGATACGCAATCAATAGATAGCTGTTCGTTAGACATCTACAAATGGTATCAACGGATAATTTGGCGGCTAAGCGCTACCAGTTTAATGGTAAAACATTTATTCGATAGTCTTTAGCTAGAATAGTTATTTAACTACTTGCACTAACTACAGACGACCGAATGATATACATGAAATTAAACAATAGGTCTGCTAATCATTTACTGACCTTGGGTTGTAAAGATATTTTGCTTACTTACCTTGTACTTACCATTTTCGCTGCTCACATTTAGCGTGACAGGCGTTTGGCCAAACTCTATCACATCAGGATCACCATAAATACTAACTGGCATATCAAAGCTTTCGCCCGCTTCTAATGGTACATCATTAAAGCGTAGCTCTAAGCTCAGCCCTTTTTGCGGTGCAAGCGTTATCGTATAGGTATGAGCATCCTGTGTCTTATTGGTTAGCTTGACGATATAGCTGTTTTCGATCATGCCTTGACTGTTGATAGACGATAACTGATTGCGGTCACGGCGGATATCAATTTCCAAGGGCACGCGATCGGTTAACGCATATATAACGCCGCCACATAGTACGGCTAATAATGTCAAATAAGCAAATAGTCGTGGGCGCAGTACGCGGCTTGGCTCTTTTTCTGCTAGCTGACGTTCGGTCGTATAACGAATCAGGCCACGCGGATAGCCGACCTTGTCCATCACTTCGTTACAGGCATCGATACAAGCCGCACACTGAATACAGGCAACTTGCAGACCATCACGAATATCGATACCAGTAGGGCAGACCTGCACACACATGGTGCATTCAATGCAGTCGCCTAAGTGCTCTGGGTTTGTGCCTTTTTTACGGGCACCGCGCGGCTCACCGCGTTCATAATCATAAGATACGATTAATGTGTCTTTATCAAACATCACACTTTGAAAGCGGCCATAGGGGCAAATCTGTACACACATTTGCTCACGCATGTAGCCTGCGTTGGCATAAGTAGCAAAGGTAAAGATAAACATTGAGACCCATACCCACGTTGGCCAGTCAGGGAATGGAATTACTCCTATTGACTGCCAGCTGTGATATAGAGAATCTGTACCTGCTACATAACTAACAAAGGTCGCTGCGGTAATCACAGAAAGCAAAAACCAAATTGAATATACCACTGTGCGCTTGAACACTTTGCTCGCACTTAACGGTGCTTTATCAAACTTGATACGCTTATTACGATCGCCAATCACCCATTTTTCAACATATTGGTATAGATGCGTCCATATTGTTTGAGGACAAGCATAACCGCACCAAACGCGCCCAGCATATACCGTCACCATAAACAGCGTAAACGCGGCAATAATGGCAAATGCAGCAATAAAATAAAAATCTTGCGTCAAAAATGTCATGCCAAAAATATAGTAATGCTGTGATGGCACATCAAACCATATTGCTTGTCTATCATTATAGCGCAGCCATGGCAAAAGTAAAAAAGCCGCCAAAAGAGCATACATCGTGATGACACGAATATTTTGATAAAAACCTGTGACAAACCTCGGATGCACACGATGCTTGGTTGCATCAAGATCGACTTGTTGTACAGGAATTTTATTGGATTGTTGTGCTGACATAAACGTGCCTCTTTAAAAAAAGAATCAGTCTGCTGGCATGATGAACAAACACCTCTAGCGTCGAGGTATATGAGTGTATGATGTTATCAATGTCAGTAAATAGCGGATAGAAAATTCAATAAAAACCTTCTAATCTGCTTACCAAATGATCGATTGTAAATATAGTCGGTTCAACATAATCTTGATACAAGCAAAGGGGAGTAAAAGTACTACAAGTAGTAGGCTAAACGAGCCTGTATCTAATTATGTGAAGTTGACTATCGTGTTATGTGATTGAGTCAGAGCGATATCAAGCCATGACCAATGGACTATTTCAAAAAATAGCTATTCTAACATTCTCCCTACTAATAATGGGGTGATAATCGTAAAAAGCAACGAATATATGAGAACGTTTTCTAGTGTTTATAGCCGTTCATCATTGTCATTTCTAAATGAAAATCAATACTGCTATACGCAAAAGGGAGAACTGCACTAACAGTTCTCCCTTCATTAAATCTCATCCATATTCAGTACAGTAGCAACGTCTTAGTTAGCAGTTGCTTCTTCAGTTGCTACAGGCTGAGTAGCAGCAGTAACTGGTGCTGCTTCAGGTGATTTGCCTGTTTTATCTGATAGTGAGTAGATATAAGCAGCAAGTAGCATGATACGCTCGTTACCTAGCTTAGTTTCCCACTGAGGCATAACGCCAGCACGGCCATAACGTAATGTATTACGTACAGTCTCACGCTCACCGCCATATAACCAGATATTGTCAGTCAAGTTCGGTGCACCTGCTGAAATCATACCTTTACCACTTTCAGAGTGACATAGTGCACACTGCTGCTTAAAGATAGCTTCGCCTTGATTAACCAAGGTTTGATCAAGTTCACCGTTACTCTTACTACCGTTGTTCGGAGATAGTGATAATACATACTCAGAAGCTGCACGTACACCGTCTTCGCCGATCTGATCGCGCCAAGCAGGCATACCGCCGATACGACCATTGTGTAGCGTGGTCAGAATATTGCTAGCTTCGCCGCCATATAACCAATCATTATCCGTTAGGTTAGGGTAGCCTGTCGCACCTTTAGCGTTAGAGCCATGACATACAGAACAGTTCTGTAAGAACAAGCGGCTACCAACTTTTAAAGCATTTGGATTTTCAGACAGTTTTTCGACATAAGGAGCAAGTTCTGCAACTTTTTCGTCAATTTTAGTCTGTAGATCTGCTGGTGGGTTTTCGCTACGACGCATGGTCGCTTGTAACTCATTCAACGACCCTAATGTCGCAGTCGCGCCTGCAGCATCTGCTTTTACCAAAATGCTTTTTTCAAAGTTATCAGTAAATACTTTGTTGTTACTTTCAAGCTCACTGAACAACTCGTTTTTAGAGGTCCACGGTACAGTCTCACCGTCAACTTCTACGGTGGCGATGCCTTTCCAATGTGCTGGGAACATAGCTGGGAAGAATACCCAGTACGCCACACCCCAAACGATTGAACCAAAAAATATCACCAACCACCATTTAGGAAGTGCTTTGTCGTATTCTCGGATACCATCGTATTCATGACCAGTGGTACCGTCTTCCTCAACGTCTGGTTTGTATTTTAGTACAAACAGCAGAACGCCAAGAATAAAAAGCCAGCAACCGAAACTGATTAGCGTGATCCAAGAACTCCAAAAAAATGTCATCATTTATCCTTATTGCGCTGCTCTTCAGACAGAGATTTTATATCCTCGTCATCAAGCGCAAGTTGTGCATCTTCTTCGAAGCGTTTTTTGTTTTTTGGCGAATACGCCCACCATGCAACGCCTACGAAGGCAATAAAGGCAGAAACGGTCGCAATTGTTTGTAATTCACCAATACCCATTAGCGCTGTCCTTCCATTGCGGTACCTAACTGCTGTAGATAGGCGACCAAAGCGTCAAGCTCAGTAGCGCCAAGCACTGCATCTGGAGCGCCTTCAATGTCTTCTTCAGTATAAGGAACACCGAAGCGATCGCGGAATAGACGCATTTTAGCTTGAATGTTTTCGCCATCTACTTCGTTAGTCGCCAACCAAGGGAAACCTGGCATAACTGACTCAGGCACTAGCGAACGTGGATTGATCAAATGTTGCTTTTGCCAATCTTCAGAATAACGGCCACCAACACGTGCTAAATCTGGTCCAGTACGTTTCGATCCCCATAAGAATGGATGATCCCACGTCGACTCAGCGGCACGTGAATATGGTCCATAACGTTCAACTTCTGCACGTAATGGGCGAACCATTTGAGTATGACAAACGTGACATCCTTCACGGATATAAATATCACGACCTTCAAATTCAAGCGCTGTCCAAGGCTCCATAGCGGGAAGGGGAGCGTTCACCCCACCTTCTTCAGGACCCTTGTTGTCATAGATCAATGGCACGATTTCAACTAGCGTTGCAAAACTAATAGCAATCACGATACCAATGACTAACAAGCCTGTATTTTTTTCAATAATTTCATGCGGTGTACCAGCCATGATCGCTCCTTATACGTTAGCTGTCGAAGGTTTTTCGACACTAGGTTCATGATCCGTTGGATCAGCGACATCTACAGGCTTACCTTCTGGCATTTTGAGTGTTTTATAGCAGTTATAAGCCATTACAAACATACCCGATACATATAAGAAGCCACCAAATGCACGGCCAATATATGGGAAATGCGAGAATTCAACAGTATCAACGAAGCTATATACCAAAGTACCGTCTGGGTTAGTAGCAAGCCACATCATGCCTTGGCCAATACCTGAGATCCACATAGACACGATATAGAAGATCGTTCCTGCAGTCGCTAGCCAGAAATGCGTGGTGATTAAGCTGATAGAGTACATCTTCGGTTTGTTATAAATACGTGGTAGCAGTACGTATAGCGAACCAATAGTAATCATACCAACCCAGCCAAGTGCGCCTGAGTGTACGTGACCAACTGTCCAGTCAGTGTTATGCGATAGCGCATTCACTGTTTTGATAGACATCATTGGGCCTTCGAACGTCGACATCGCGTAGAACGACAATGCAACAATCATAAAGCGAATGATCGGATCGGTACGCAGCTTATCCCAACTACCTGATAGCGTTAGTACACCGTTAATCATACCACCCCAAGATGGTGCGAATAGGATGATTGAGAAGACCATAGCAAGAGACTGCGTCCAATCAGGAAGCGCTGAATAATGCAAATGGTGACCACCAGCCCACATATATGAAGCAATCAATGCCCAAAAGTGAACGATAGACAAACGATAAGAATAGATAGGACGGCCAATCTGTACAGGAACGAAATAATACATCATTCCAAGGAAGGCTGCCGTTAAGTAAAAACCTACCGCGTTATGCCCGTACCACCACTGCACCATCGCATCAGTTGCACCGCCAAATAGCGAGTAAGATTTGAACGCACTAACAGGAATCGCCATGCTGTTTACGATGTGTAGTAGTGCAATCGTAATGATGAAGGCGGCAAAGAACCAGTTAGCCACATAAATATGTGAGGTTTTACGTTTGATGAGTGTACCGAAAAATACGATGGCATAAGAAATCCATACCAAGGCAATTAAGATATCGATGGGCCACTCAAGCTCAGCGTATTCTTTACTTGAAGTCAAACCTAGTGGAAGCGTGATGACGGCAGCAACAATGACTGCCTGCCAACCCCAAAAGGTGAACCAAGCCAAGTACGGCGCAAATAAGCGCGTTTTACAGGTACGCTGAACGATGTAGTAAGACGTTGCGAACAGGGCAGAACCACCGAACGCAAAAATCACCGCATTGGTATGCAGTGGTCTTAAATGACTAAAGGTCAGCCATGGAATGTCAAAGTTGAGTGCTGGCCATGCTAACTGTGAAGCAATGAACACACCAAGACTCATGCCGACGATGCCCCAAACGACAGCCATGATCGTAAAAAATCTTACGACAGTAATTTCATACTCACGGTCAACTGGGGCGACTGCTGTGTTTTGTAAACTCATTGGATGATTCCTTTACAGCCCGAATTATCAACAGAATTAACCAACAATCTATGCTGTCTGCACTATAAATACTCTCAAATTCATATTTATACTGGTGCCAACACATGTTGTTTTTTGACTTACTTAGCGCAATGACATCATTAAATATCGATTCAGGCCCTTGCTGTCTATCAGTTAATACTAATAAATAGAAATAGGCACTTCATGCACCTTACTCAAGGTCAATCGATAATAGGATTGTTAATAGATCATCAAGGTAAATAAGAAGACGCGCCGTTTTGAGCATCAAACATCTCATAAGGCTAAATATGTATCTTAATTATTACGAAAAAATCTGTACTAATGAAGATAGATACCCATATCTATAGGGCTATTAAAACGCATTGACCATAGATGTATGCTAGCGGCGGCTGACAAAAAACACGATTATGTAATGTTTGGTTAAAACTCCCGACTCTGTTTAAGGGTATTGTAACGCAATCCTAATTAAATATCATCAGAACTATGCGCCAAAATACAAACTCTTTGGTATAAATGTTAGCGAGCAACTTATTATTGCTGTGCTACTCCTCTATTTTATACACAATTTTGTCACTATTCTAGATGCTCATTTTGATTGAATAGGGGAAGCGCTCGCTAGACATAAGCGTAGCTTGCAAAGAAGTTTTGTAACAATAACATTGCTGAGCCGATAAATAGGTTTTACTTCTTATCAAGTCGCCCTTTATAATGAGGCTGAACGTCATTAATGGCTATGTATTGCATAGGTCTATTGATAGCAATCATTTTAATAATTCTAATAGTTAGGCCAATAGTGCCTCAAGAGATATTGGTCTGACAGAATATCAATTAAGGATAATATAATATGGCAGTTTTTTTGACAGATGAATGGTTTGAGCAAGTAGAAAAAATGGGCAACGAAGCAGGTGAGTTAAATTTACCGCCAGTACTTGCCAATATGGTCGTCAACTTAAAAGTGGCTGAAGCTGATAAAACTATCGAAGCCAATTTTGCAAATGGTCTACTGCATCGTGGCTTAAACGATAATGCAACGACGACGCTGCTATTAGATCGCGATATCCTACAGTCTATCATCACTGATTTTGATACCAATCAAATCATGGGTGCGTTTATGAGTGGTAAAATCCGTGTCGAAGGCGATATGTCACAGTTGATGGCAGTACAGACTGCACGTCCAAGCGCAGAGCAAAAAGAGCTATACACTCGCATCAAATCAATGACGACGATGGCTTAATCGTATATTTATACGTTTTTTACGTTACGTTTTTGGGTTGTAAGAATCCATAAGACACAAAAAAGCCCCTAATTCATATTAGGGGCTTTTTTATTGCGTAACGAAATAAGTAATAGCATAAAAAGCTATGGAAAGCCTTTCAAAAAGACTAGCTAGCTTTTGATTGCTGCGTCGCATTTGATTGGTTTTCTTTATATATTGCTGCTTGCAGCCATACGTTTGCTTGGACGTAGTCATGTACTTTAATACTATTGGTTTCAGTAGTATTGAGCGCACCGATACGCACTACAAAAGGATCCGCATCTTGTTCACGTAGTGTCACCACATCGAACAAAATGATAGATTTACCATTGAAGACGGTTTCTTGCTTGCCAAGCACTTGACCCTGACACCAAGCTTCATCTTCTTGTCCTAGCGTATCGCCAAACAAGTAAGCGCACATATGGCCTAAGTTGATCTCGACAGGTGCCATTTGCTCTTTAGTTTCAGGCTTCCATTCGCTGATTTGCTCTTGTAGGTCATCAGGGATTTTTCCGTCATTTGCCGCCACAATATCGTTAAAGGCACGATGATAACGGATAGACTCTTGGTCTTCGACCATGATGACTTCGTTTTGCTCGCTTAGCTTAATTTCGTGCGCCCAAGCACTAAAGTTCACATAGTAAGAGGTGTCGCGTTGATAGAGATGGCGGTTGGTCGTATAGAGTTGATCAAACGCATAAATAATGCTGCCATCAGCAGTACGTAAACGCAACACGGCATCGTGCGAGTTGTCATTGGCGATGACACGCTCAATTTTACAGTTCAATCCGTAAGGACTATCGACACAAGGGTAGGCATTGATAAAGCATTCTGGCTTACCATCCTTCATCGCGAGCACTTGATTAATATGGCAAGGCTGATCTTCTGATAAAAGCAGGCAGCTGTCTTTTGCACTGACGTTGTTGTTCAAGCCTTTAGGCATCGCTGCGACTTCAATCATTTTTTGTAGCCACTCAGGCACATCATGACTCATATCATCGGTCAGAATACGCCAGTGATCGGCGTGACCTGCAGACTGCTCATCGGTCAACGTGATCTTGGTAGGAGATTGAATGTTTTTGTATTGATAATTTATGGTCATGAAAATACTCAAAATTAAGTCAGCGTGAGGTTTATATCTAATACTGTGTTTGCTTGTGTACCATCCAACATTTTAAATGATTGGTTTATGATGGTCAGCAGCCTAGCCAGTAAAAGATCAGAAACCTCAATGAGGGGTTAATGACAATTGTCTTTAGCATATAATATATAGGTATTGGTACAGCTAATAGCAAGCCCCCTATAAAAAATAATAACAAAACCCAGTTTTTTGGTAAAAAATACTCTCAGTTGTTGCTAATGACTGGCACATATCAGCTAGTTTGTGTCAAACTAGCTCCCTTTTGACAGCTGTTATTGGCTCGTCTGACACCCTGTTTTTGTGTTTGATTTATATGTGAGTAGTAGCAACTGTATGATGCATTTACTACTGCTCGTTATGCAACCTATATAAAGTCGCACGTAGATAAGATAAAGAGTTTGAATATGTTTCGTCCTTTAGCGTTATTTATCGGCTTACGATATACCCGAGCAGAACGTAGTAATGGCTTTATCTCCTTTATATCACTCATCTCGATGATTGGTCTGACGCTTGGGGTTGCCGTATTGATTACGGTGCTATCAGTTATGAACGGCTTTGACCGTGAACTGAAAACCCGTATTTTGGGAATGGTACCGCAGGCTACTGTGGTCTCATCAGAAATTATTGGCGACTGGGAACAGCTCGCTGATCAGATCAAAGAAGACCCAGAAGTGGCCGCTGTGGCACCATTCATTCAACTGCAAGGGATGCTGACATCAAATGGTCAGGTCGCAGGTATCATGGTGACAGGCGTTGAGCCTGAATACGAGAAAAACGTCTCCATTATCAATGAGCACATGATTGAAGGCAGTATTGACACCCTGAAGAGTGGTGATTTCAGTATCGTGTTGGGCGAGGAGATGGTGCAGTCCTTGGGTCTGCAAATAGGGGATAAAGTGACGCTGGTATTGCCAGAAGCGTCGCCATCACCAGCAGGCGTGATACCGCGATTTAAGCGTTTTACTCTGACAGGCATTTTTACGATCAGCCCAGAAGTAGACAGTCTCATGGCGTTTATCCCGATGGGAGATGCGGCAAAGTTACTGCGTCTGCCAGAAGGCGCGCAGGGCGTACGCATGAAGCTTAACGATATCTTTACTGCGCCGATAGCTGCGGAAAAAGCGGCTGCTATCGCACCTGAAAAGCTGTATCCAAATGATTGGACACAGACTCATGGGAATCTGTTTGGGGCAATTCAAATGGAAAAAGCCATGGTCGGCCTATTACTATTTTTGATTATCCTAGTTGCCGCTTTTAATATTGTCTCAAGTCTAGTCATGCTAGTAACCGATAAAAAAGCAGATATCGCAATCTTAAAAACCTTTGGTGCGTCTCCTCGTTTGATTACGCAAGTCTTTATGGTCCAAGGTGTGGTTATCGGGGTCATCGGTACTATCGCTGGTACGATACTGGGTGTGATATTTGCGCTTACAGTTAGTGATATTTTAGGCTTTATTAACCAAGCTTTTGGTCTGAACCTGTTTGATGCGTATTTTGTCAATTACTTGCCATCGCAGTTGCGTTTGTTAGATGTGGTATTAATCACAGGTGCATCGTTTGTATTGAGCTTTTTGGCAACGATTTATCCAGCGCGCCGAGCGGCTAAGATTCAGCCTGCTCAAACGCTACGTTATGAGTAATCGCAAACGCCTAAACATCGAAATAAATACCGAAATAAATAAAATAAAGGAAGCGCTATGTCTGCCATTTTAGAGGCGACCAATATCAATAAGATATATGATGAAGGCGCGGTCAGTACGCAAGTATTGACTGGTCTTGATCTGACTGTTCATGCGGGTGAGCGCATCGCTATCGTTGGAACTAGCGGTTCAGGTAAAAGTACGTTGCTACATTTGCTTGGTGGTCTAGATACGCCAACCAGTGGTGAAGTTTGGTTACACGGTCAGTTATTAAATAGCATGAATGAAACTGAGCGCGGAGCTATGCGCAACAAGCATTTGGGCTTTATTTATCAGTTTCACCATCTATTGGCAGAGTTTACAGCAATCGAAAACGTAGCTATGCCATTGCTGATGCGTCCAGAAGTATCAACAACTGATGCTCGTAAGCAAGCGGTTGAGATTTTGGAAAATGTCGGTCTTGAGCATCGTTTGATGCATAGACCAGGTGAGCTATCAGGTGGCGAGCGTCAACGTGTAGCAATTGCACGCGCGCTAGTGACTAAGCCATCGCTTATTTTGGCAGATGAGCCAACAGGTAACTTGGACTACGACAATGCACAGAGCGTATTTGGCCTGTTGTCAGAATTACAAAGCACCATGCAAACGGCGCTACTTATGGTGACGCATGATCGCAATTTAGCGGCGCTTGCTGACCGTCAGTTGTTGCTACGCAATGGGCATTGGGAACAGTATTAATAATTTTTTATATTAGGTCGAAAAACTGACCGAAACGCCATCTGTTTGCGTTTTTCAGGGCTGTTACGTTAAAGGTTTATTGTTGTATTATTAAGAAAATATATCATAGAAACTAGCGATTAAGCGGTTGTGAGCCAGCCGCCTTATCTATTTTATAAGGATGCGTAAAATGCGTGAAGATGATAATCCAATTGCGGCTTTTGGTAGTGCGGAAGAGGGTGATGAGCCGTTAAAGCCTTACATCGATCCAACGTTGTTTGAAACGCTCGATAGACAGGCACAAACTGAGCTACTGACACCTGTGTTTGATGCCATCACTTTGGCTGGGGTTGATTACGACCTAAAAGTTCAAGACAGCGCGACAGGTAAGCGTTATACGCTCTGTAAAAATGATGAAGTCATTGAGGTTGTACCGATGGATAGGGATTTCACTGATAAAGTTTTGAATGCTATAGAGAACAGTAAAGAAGAATAAACTGTGCTTGCTTAGCTAGGGCGTAAGCGTTATAGCCATATAACAAAGATAAATTGCCTTATAACTTGTCAGATTCGTCAGAAGGTTTTTGCTGACGTTTCTGCCAGCTCGCCACGGTTTTATAACGCCAAATGGCCTTAAATGCCAAACCGCAAATAAGACTGGTGACTACGGCTAAAATCGTTAGCCCGATACAAAATGCAGCAAGTGATACGGTACCGCGATAAGTAATGAACGGATTGGCACCGTTTGATAATGCCCATAAGCTAAAATCAGCAATCATTCTACCGATGAATCGCAAGCTAATCACAGGTGCATCAATGATCTTTGCGCCGATATAGTATCCAGCATAAAATATTGGCAAGCTAGTGACTGGGTTGGTAATCCATGTCAAACCAAGCGCCATAGGAACATTGGCACGAAAAATAAGCGAGCCAATGAGCGCCAGTAACATCTGTCCTGGCAGCGGAAAAAATGCACTCAGTACACCGATATAGACAGCCTTATTTAGGCTATGTCGATTGAAATGCCATAACCTTGGATCAGCCAAGTGCGGTGCAAACAGCTTTAAAGTGCGACTTTCTAATATTTTCTCTGGTGTAGGAAGTAGGTCTTTTAGACGTTTTTGGGGCACAGGATCGCCTTTAATCATTAACTACAGTCTACTCAATGATATTGAGAAGCTGGTATAAAGTAATATATGGTGAGTAGGATAAAGGTTAGAACACACAGAATGGTGGTGTCAGATAGTTACCACCTAATACGTTGCCTCAGTATAGGGTAATATAAATATAAATGCTATTGCATCGCGTGCCATTTGCTATAGTAAGTAACCATATTTGGCCGAATAATATTTAAGTCATCAAGCAAGGAGTGCTGGTGTACTGGTTGATTGGTAGCCTCATAATTATAGTTATGATGGGCGTATTGGCAGTCGCAGATAATGTGATAATGCCAACCGACTTATCTTTGCTAGATATGATTGATCCGTCCAATCTGTTTTTGGCGCTGATTGTATTTGCTATATTTCTGTTGGCTTCTGCTCAATTCAACATACCCTCGATAGACAGCCACAGCGCTGATAACAACACCTCTAACAACGCATCTCGTCATACTAAACTTCCTTTCCGAATTATTAGACACTTGGTCTTAGCTTTGTTAGCGACTGCGTTAGTGATAGGCAGCGCATTGCAAGCTTTGGTTACTCATCAACAAGCAGAAACCACTGAAATAACTGCACCGATACGAGTACATGCATTCGTGCGTATCGAAGGGTTGAGCGACAGTGTTTATGATGCTGCTACAGATAGCGGTTATAGACAAGTAGCGGTGATAAAGAATATCGCTCCGTTAGTCGCTGAGCTAACGCCCCAAGAGTTAGCAACTAAAACATCCGACTACTTAGATGTGAATAGAAATAGCCTAAGCAACAATTACAATACTAATTCCAATGAAGTTAGTATCGCAGTCAGCGAACACCGAATCTTACTTAACGCTTATCCAAGAAAGTCTGCGAATAAGAGCCAGTTTGCATCCTTAAATGAATTGCAGCCCGGTGATGAGATATTCATGAGCCTAGCACTGGCGCCGTTGGCTACTTCTGAGCAAGCAGTCAATAACCCTACTGGTTTTGACAATTATCGCTGGTTGAGAGGTCGGCATATTGATGGCGTTGCGAATATTTTGGCCATTAGTCCTACATTGGTAAACAGTAACGAAATCAGCAATAAAATCAGCGATGAAAAATATTCGAAGCAGTCGCTAGATTCTGACTCATATCTTCAGCGCTTTCGTACTCGTATCGATCAGGGGCGTTGGCGATTACGACAGCATTTCTATCAAGACTGGTCAGCACAAACGACAGCAGAGCAACAAGCAAAAGCCGTGACATTAAGTCTGCTTACGGGTGATCGTAGCTTGATTAATCGTGATACTAAGGATTTATATCAACTGGCGGGTATCTCACATCTGCTCGCTATTTCAGGCACGCACGTACTGTTTTTAGCTATTGTATTGGCAGGCATAGTTTTACTGCTGTTTGATCGTAATTATTCAGCGATTTATCGGCGTATTCCGCGTTGGCAAGTGCGCTGGTGGGTAATGATTGGTGCCGCTTTTATTTATGCGCTATTTACTGGTTTTGACGTGCCTGCTGCTCGTACGGCTTGGATGTTATTAGCGATTGGATTCGTCAGATTGATATTGCTTCCTATCAGTACGATGCGCGTGCTATTGGCGCTAGCTGTATTGATGGCTTGGGGTGACCCTTACGTATTATGGCAGGCAGGGTATTGGCTGTCTTTTATCGCAGTGGCGTTATTACTCAAGTATGACGATACGTCGTATCAGCACCAGACTACTGCTGTAACGAATTTATACGATAGTAAGCAGCATACTCATATCAGTAACGCGCTATCTGGCCGTGTTTGGCGAATGGTCAAGCGTGTATTTAAATTACAGTTTTGGCTGTTTCTTACTTTATTACCCGTTACGTTGCTTTTATTCGGTAAGGCGTCGTTATGGGGGCTTTTTATCAATTTATTTGCTATTGGACTATCTGGTTGGGTGATTGTACCGCTCAATTTATTAGCCGGGTTGTGTTATCTTTTGGTGCCAAGTATCGCTGATATTCTTTGGGTAATTATTAGTACGATAGTTGGTCATCTACACGATTTGATGAGTTGGCTGACGTCATTGCCAGCGCTATCGGATGCGTGGCTCTATACACCAGTTAATATAGCGATACTATCGATGGCTTTGCTAAGTGCATTGCCTTGGCTGTTGCCACGAGGTTTACTCAGTCGTTGGTTGATGTTACCACCATTAACGTTACTGATGATGACGGTGTATGCCAATCAGCAGTCACTGGTAACTGTACCGACCCTATATATTTTGCCAACGGGTGATTCGTATATAACGGCGGCATTGCTACAATATCCTACCGTCAACGAAGAAAATACCAATTGGTTGTTCTTAGCTGATCATAGACCAGCCTCTACACGAACGATGCCAAGCAGCCTGACAGCAGACAAATTATCTGAAAATTTAAAGCAGCAATTGGGCAGTTTATCTGTCGATAAGTTAGAGAGCATTGTCATACAGAGTAGCAGTGTTAGCCTGACTGATACGTTAATTCCTGACAATAAGAATATTGCTAATACCAAAATTTCTGAATTACTACCGATGACCGTTGCTCAATTAAATGGCCGCTTAGCCATTAGCCAATATTGGCAAGCAGGGCGCTCTGATCGTTGGTCTACATTTCAGCAAGCCTATAAAACAATTAGGCAATCTGTAGATACGCCTACTATCAGTGCCCGACGTTGTGAGCAAGGCAAAATATGGCAGTCGACTAACGATGAGTTGTCAGTACAAGCCATCACTGGTTGGACCAAGATAGGTGACACCAGCGTTTGGGATTGTACGATTGCTCTTGATACTAACTTGTCTATACGCGTTCTGAGATACAATGCGGCAGATCCACTCAATTCGTTACCTGCCAATTCACCTGTTAGCCCTCAAGTACAAATAGCATCTAACCAGTTAACTGGCAAACAATCAGAGTCCCAGTCGCGTTTGATTTTAAATGCTGATACTCATCAACGCGTTTGGCAAATGTGGTCATTACTATGTTCAGTTGAATCGAATAATGATGACATGCTATTCGAAAATACACGTTGGCTTGGTCATAGTGCCTCGCAAATTACAGGCGATATCATAAGTCGTCAGAGAGTTGATGAAGTTATAACCTATGATAATAAGCCGTTAGACACGGCATTATTGCTAAACAACTAAATCGCTAAATAACATTGATAGTATTCCCAATGCCGAAACTACTAACTCTGAAAAATAAGGCTTATATTATCAGCGTTACAATATAGTGATATTTCACAGTTATACTATTGAACCATTATCGAAATACCACCATACTTAGCAGCCTATCAATACAGGTCACTGACTATTAATACAGGTCACAGATACTGTGAGACAGTATCAGTCAGGTATACACTACCGCTTTAACTGTATTTCTCGACAACCTCATTTTATTGTTTTAGATTGTTTCTAACTTAGGAAGTTATATGCCCAACTGGCCACCAGACCCTAACAAACGTCCTGATAATTCGGCAAATCAGCCAACGCAACTGCAGCAACCAAGCCCGCCAAGTGGACAAGAATGGAAGGTGCTGGAAAACACGTTATTAGCGAGTGTGGTTGAGCAGCGCCGCGCTCGTCGCTGGAGTATCTTTTTTAAACTACTGACCTTTGGTTATATCTTATTGATATTTTTGACTCTTGGTCGTGGTTGCAGCAGTGCGCCAACAGGTATGGACGCAGTCGATACTAGCGATCCACATTTGGCAGTGGTTGAGCTACAAGGTGTCATCAGTAATGACGATGTGGCTAATGCGTATGATGTTAATGAAGCATTGAGAGACGCTTTTGCAAACAGTAACTCAAAAGCAGTGGCCTTAGATATCAATTCACCTGGCGGCTCACCGGTACAGTCTGATGAGATTTGGCAGACCATGATGGACTTACGCCAAGAGTACCCAGACAAAAAGCTTTATGCGGTGATTGGTGATATCGGTGCGTCAGGTGCTTACTATATTGCATCTGCCGCAGATGAGATTTATGTCAATCCGTCAAGTTTGGTCGGCTCTATCGGTGTCATTATGCCAAGCTACAACGTTAAAGGTTTGATGGATAAAGTTGGCGTCGAAGATCGTACGATTACGGCTGGTGAGTATAAAGATATCTTAAGTTTATCTCGTCCGTTGACTGATTATGAAGAAAATCATGTCGAAAAAGTACTGGCAAACACGCACAAGCATTTCATCAACGCTGTCAAAGAAGGTCGCGGTGACCGTCTGAAGAATCCTGAGCAAAACAAACTGTTCTCAGGATTATTCTGGACAGGTGAGCAGTCTATTGAGCTAGGTTTGGCAGACAAAACAGGTAGTATCACAAGTCTAAGTAAGCAACTAGATCTTGATACGATCATTAGCTATAGCCCAACCGATCCGTTCCAAATGTTTATGGATCGTTTTGCAGTGAAGTTAGGTGCAGGTATTGGCTCTAGCGTTAGTCTTGATGTATTGCCACAAGAAAGCAACACTGGGCAGATGCGTTAAGCGTTTTATGTTTTAGATATAATGTGTATGATTGTTAAGGCTGAGCATATAATTGTGCTCAGCCTTAATTGTATGCAATACCAAATAAAAACCTTGGTCTGAGTGATAGCCTGATTAAATTAGCTATAAACATCAAACACAGTCGTCAAACTTGTCATATAAACATGATTGGTTTTGATTAGGGTAGTTTTGATGCTGTTGGTTTTGATAATGGTACAAGGTTCTATCATTAAAATAATATATAACATAAACGATCCCACGAGAGTCTGTCATGAGTGATGAAATAAATTTGCAGTCCTTTGCTAAACTACCTATCTCTAAAATAACCAATAAACCTGTGCTGCATTTTGCTCATGCTAATGGAATGCCAAGCGCGGTATATGAGCCGTTTTTTGAAGGTTTATCAGAGTTTTTTACGATTGAATATATTGCGATGTTGGGCGATACGCCTGATTATCCAGTAGATGATCATTGGCGCAGTCTGACGCAGCAAATCATTGATAGCGTAAACAGTACCTGCGAAAAGCATGACGTTGCACAGGTAGTAGGAGTGGGGCATTCGCTTGGGGCTATGTGTACGTTGCAGGCCACGTATCGTCAGCCTGAATTATTTGCACAAGCAGTACTTATGGATCCGCCTTGGATTTATGGCAAAGTCAGCTTGTTATGGCATTTGGCAAAGACAGCAGACAGGTTGCCGCTTATGAATAATCGTCTGATGGACAAACTATCACCGGCTGGCGTGTCCAAGCATCGCCGTGATGTGTGGGATAGCCGGGATGAAGCATATGAGAAAATGCGACATAAAGGGTTTTTTAAGAATTTTGATGAGCGTAGCTTTCAAGGGTATATCGATCATGGCTTGCATGAGCGTGCTGATGGCAAAGTGACATTGGCTATCCCTAAAGCCAGCGAAGTCGCTGTGTTCCGTACCAATCCATCTTGGTATTGGCTGGCACCGAATCGTGGCCCCAAAGTACCTGTAACTTTAATCATTGGTCAAGACAGTATTTTTTTGAAACGTCGCTTTCCGCAGCAGATAAAATCGCGCTTGGGTATTCCTTATGAAACTCATGAAGGAGGGCATATGTTCCCACTTGAGCATCCAGAGTCTGTCTCAATGCAGGTGCTAGGATTGATTAAGCAGCAACTGTCCACATAAACGCGACATATCATTAGTCATGTTTGTAATGGATATGAGCTGCCAGAGTATTTTTAAGTGATATCTTTATGCCAAAAAACCTAACTGTGCCATCTAGTACGACTGTCTCACCTAAGTCTCTGCCGCTATTTTCGCGCGTGGGTACATTCGTGCTAACAGTAGGAATGGTGCTTGCATTTTTTATCAGTCAGTTGGTAGGTGTTTATGTCGCTGGCAAGCTGGTATTACCTGCCGATGAAAGGACATCGATAGGGCGGATATTCTATTTTGGTAGTAATGATGGAACAGTCGTGAGCCTGTCTATACTTATCGGCTGTGTATTGCTAGTGGCAATTAGCGTGCTTATCATTCGTTTGAAAGGTGGCAGTCTGCGTCAATATTTAGCACTAAAGCCGTTCTCACAGTCGGTGGGTATAGGGATGCTTGGGCTACTACTGATATTTATGATTGCCAGTCAGGCATTGACGTATGTACTTGATATGGCGCCACTGGTGTTTGTTGACCCTCTTTATCAGTCAGTCAGTTCGGTTTGGCTATTGGTCTTTGCTATGGTCGTCATCGCACCAATTTATGAAGAGGTTATCTTTCGTGGTATATTGTGGTCAGCCATCGTAGAACAGTTCACAGCACCTTCATATTCAGCGAATCATGGGGCGATTGTCGCCAGCATTGTGACAAGTTTGATATTCGCTGTTATCCATGTGCAGTATGGTATCTATGAGATTAGTACCATCGTAGTGTTGGCATTGATATTTTGCTATGCACGGATTAAGTCAGGCTCGCTATTACTGCCAATCGTACTGCACATTGTCAATAATGGTGCAGCGATGTGGCAGTATATTGCGCAAGCGGCATAGATAAAATGCTGACCACCACGATGGCTGGCATGCGAATTCTATCGAGACAGTTAGATATGAAAATTTGGCTACGCGTTAGGATTATGCATCAGGATTTAACGATAGCACTTCATCGGCCGCTCGCTTAATATCATCAATCGTAAGCTGAGGTTTGCCGCTCAATGCTTGACGCCATTTACGCGCGCCCATCAGACCTTGGAAGAGTCCCAAATAATGCCGTGTCATCGTTGGCAACGCTTCGCCTTTTGCAATTTGTTCTTCGAGATAGGGATATAGCTGCGCTAAAATCTCTGAGCGCTTAGGTATTGTCTCAGGAGTTGCCTCATCCCATAAGCTATTGGCCTCTGCTAATAGATACGGGTTGTGATAAAACGCCCGACCAATCATCACGCCATCGATATGCTGTAGGTGCGTTCGGATGTCCTCAATTGTATCGATACCACCATTGATTTCAATATCTAGCTCAGGAAAGTCCTGCTTTAGACGGTACACATCATCGTAACGCAGCGGTGGTATCTCGCGGTTTTGCTTAGGGCTGAGACCCTGCAACCATGCCGTACGCGCATGTACGATAAAGCGGGTACAACCTGCTGCTGCCACTGTCTGCACAAAGTCCACCATAAACTCATAACTATCAAAGTCATCGATACCAATACGATGTTTGACCGTCACTGGGATATCGACTGCAGCTTGCATGTGCTTGACCAAATCAGCAACGGTCTGAGGTTCTGCCATCAAACAGGCACCTATCTTATTGTGCTGTACGCGATCTGAGGGACAACCGACGTTGATATTGACTTCATCATAGCCATACTGCTGAGCAAACTCTGCGCATTGTGTCATCTCACTGATGTCTGCTCCGCCGAGCTGCAATACAAGAGGGTGTTCAAGTGTATCGAAGCGCAAATGCCGTGCTCGATTGCCATGAATCAATGCACCAGTACTGATCATCTCGGTATAAAGATAAGTATGTGGATTAAATAATCGCGCAAAATAACGATAATCTGTCGTAGTCCAGTCGATCATTGGCGCAACTGAGAGGCGTTTGTTGGTCATATCAACCATGATGATTAAGCCTTAATATTTGTGTCTTAAATAAATGGAGAAGGTGCAATGGATGAGACAACCCATTGCACCTTAATTTCAAGCGTTTCCAGAGCTTCAAGCGTTATGCTAAGCGGCGATTAACTATTTACTTATACAATAACGTGGTCAATCTTTTTCAACTCGGGCAAATTATAAAAATAAAGCCCCATGATAATACCGATAAAGCCAATAAAGGCAATGTACAGTGCTGGTGAAAAGCTGATTAGAGTCGTGGCGTATCCAAGACCAAAAGGTATCAGTACACCCACGATACCCTGTGTGACATTGTTGCAAAAGGCAACGCCAGTCAGACGTACATTGGTCGGAAACAGCTCTACAAGGATAGCAGGGACCATACCAATCACGCCAGCACAGAAGCCCAAAATCGCATACATAATTAATATATAATCACCGCCCGCCTGTAAATGGTAAAAGAACGCCAGCATTTGGGCAATTAGTAAAATTGAACCGATTGCCAACACTTTACCAAAATTCTCGTGATTAGAAATCATCCCATAGAATATACAGCCAAAAATTATAAATATGATGCCCAAGCTATGGGAAAATCCGAACAAATCACTGTCCAACGAAAAGTTTATCTCTATCAAGTCTGGTAAGAGCAAAATGATGACAGTAGAAATACTAGAGATTACTAACGTCAGCACCATACCGATAAAAAGAGAATGTTTGCAGTGTTTAAAAAGCAACGTAAGCGGCTTGCCTGCATTTTTACCTGTCTTCGTCGGTTTTACGAGTGCCAAGAAGAAAGGCGTCTCTCCAACCAATCGCCACACCAATAACGGCAAAGCACTTAGTACAGCGGCCACTAAAAATGGCAAGCGCCATCCATACTCGGTTAACTCGGCTGTGGTCATAAAGCTAGAGAGCCACATAAAAAATGCATTTGAAAATAGCACACCTACAAAGAAGCTGGCAGTCACGTAGCTACAAGCCACAGATAAATACTGTCTGGGCACATGCTCTGCCACAAATACCCAAGATAAGGGAACATAAAGTCCGTATGCCATACCCTGTATGATTCTTAACAAAATGAATAAAGCAGGTGCAAAGATGCCCCATTGTGCATAAGTGGGCAAAAATGCCATTGCTAGGAGACTACATGCGGTAACTATTATACTTAGCAATAAAACGGGTTTTCTACCTTTTATATCACCATAACGACCGATGAGAACACCTCCGATTGGACGTGCTAAATAACCGATAACAAAAAGCCCCATTCCTTGCAGTTTAGCAACTCTAGGGTCAGCATTAGCAGGAAAAATCGCCGCTGAAACAATATCTGAGATATACAAGTAAATCAAAAAATCAAAAAATATCACAGCGCTGATGAAGCTAATGAACATCACTATGTTTTTGTCTTTAGTAGACATTAGGGCGTATTGAGAACGAGACGGCATAATAGATCACATATCCACAGAGTAAAGTGGTCATTAAGACGATCATCGTTTGGATAACCGGCCATGGTAAAAACGGCAAATCAAGATATATAAAAGATGATTTGCCGAAACAATAAGTTGGGTGTTTAAAATAAAAGTGTTTGAATGGTACTTTGTTTACTTAATACAACTGAGTCGCAAAACTAAATATTCTAGTGGTCTAGAACTGTCGAAATTAATAAGTTATGTATTTACAACAGCCAGTCAATGGGCAACCAAGACATAATGGTTAGCCAAACATGGTCACCCATGTCTACTCGTGGCTCGGAGTCATAGACTACTTTTTCGCCTTTCTCCATGGTGTGCCATTGCAGGTTGCCATTTTCTAGTAGCTTGACTTCATACGCTTGATTTAATAGGTCGTCGCTCAAAGCACCATGCAGCTGCCTTGCTAGTTCATCATCATTAATGATTACACCCATTTCGGTATTGATATTGGCAGAGCGTGGGTCAACGTTGTATGAACCGATAAAGACTTGATAATCATCTACTGCGAATGTTTTTGCGTGCAAACTGGTTGAAGATTGACTACGTGCTCGCCACAGTTTGTTATCACGTTTTTCTTCAGCAGCGGTCGATTTAAGCTCATATATTTTGACGCCTGAACGAAGCAGGCGAGGTCGCCACTGGCTATAACCAGAATGAACGGCAGTCACATCGGTCGCATCAAATGAGTTGGTTAATATCTTAATATCGACACCAGCTTCAGCCAGTTTAACCAACGTATCGACGCCATCTTTGGTCGGTACAAAATAAGAAGAAATAATCGTCAATTTCTTGGTTGGGCTACCAAGCAAGTTACGCAGCTGATGAACCAGGTTGGTATCGGCAGGAACTGTTTTACTTAGTTTGCCCACATCATCACTTAAGAACTGCATGTCGGTCCAACGGAAAGGCACACGCTTATTAATCAAGTCACTATCAATCGTAGAGTCTTTGATCGCAGCCTTATAAACCGTCAAGCTGCTGCCTTCGTTGTTTTCTTCATCCAGACCGAGCTTATCTAAGGCCTTTAAAAAATCAGGCGTAACGTCATCATCAAATTTTGCTAAGGTCTCGATATCAAATGATAAAGGCGATGACCAATAGTCATAAAAACTGTTATCAATATCTGCGACGACTTTACCAATAAGTAAGACATCCAAATCTGCAAATTGGCTGCTTTGATCATTACTAAGGTATTCGTTGCCGATATTACGCCCACCGATGATAGTAATCTGCTTATCAAAGGTCATGCTCTTATTGTGCATGCGGCGATTGATACGTGGCAAACCAGTCACATAGTTCAACGTCGGAAACTTACGATGCATCAAAGGATTGATAATACGCACCGCGATATTGGGATGACTGGCAAAACGTAATAAATGCTGGTCGAACTTGGCACTATTATTAAAATCATCTAGCAGTAAGCGCACGATTACGCCGCGTTCAGCTGCGTCCCATAAGTCTTTTAACAGAAGCTGCCCAGCCTGATCGTTATGCCAAATATAGTACTGCGCATCAATATTGCGCGTGGCCATATCTGTCAAGATGCTACGAGCAGCAAAAGCATTCGCTCCGGTCACGATCGGATGATAACCAGATAAGTCAGGATGAATATCGTTCTGCGCACTAATAGCAGAGACCAAATCAGTGCTGCTGGTCTTAATCGTCTCACCTTGCGTCGTTTGCTTATCTGAATATAGCGCCTCTACACGTGCTGATAGTGCTTGGCTTTCCGGTAAATGTGGCTGCTTTGGCAAACTCTGGCAAGCACTAAGCCCTAAAGTCAGTCCTAGGGTTAGGCTCAACGATAAGCTGCTTGGTTCTATACTGAACATCGACATAACGAATTTACCTTAATGAGCCTAAGTGTACTGATAAATAATGATTCTGAGTGCTTGAAACACTCTTGTTAGATGAATTACCAAACTGTTGTTGTATTATGCGTGGCAAAATCTAAATCGTCGCTAAGCTTAGCAGCTGTTGTGATATCTGCCTATTATAAATACGTTATTTTTGTTAGATTTAGCGCACAAAATCATTGTTTTTTAAGTAGTGTTTAATTATATATGTGGTAGATTTTAAGCATTAAAATTGATACGTCTTTAGTATTCGAAAATAATATTTAGTGGCCATTTGAAACCAGCTGTGCGGAATAAGTCGACATGATATGATAACGCTGATGAATTCGGTCGATAATCAGAAGAATAAGCAGTCATTTTATTTCAATTAAAAGACCAACCAATAAAGTATTAACCAATAAAATACCAACCAAAGTAACGGAACGTTTATGAGTCAGTCGCAAAACCATGATGAGAGCAGTTTGAACAAGTTAGATCCAAACTGGCGCAACGATGCCTTAGATTTAGGGCTTGATTATGGCATGCAGACCATCGCAGTGCGGGCAGGTCAACACCGTACGGACGAAGGCGAGCATTCAGAACCTATTTTTACCACCAGCTCTTATGTTTATCGTTCAGCCGCTGATGCTGCTGCTCATTTTGACGGTACAAAAACAGGCAATGTCTACTCTCGTCATACCAATCCAAGTGTACGTACTTTTGAGCGTCGCTTGGCTGCACTAGAAAACGGTGAACGCGCGGTTGCAACGGCCTCTGGTATGGGCGCTATTTTGACCATGTGCTTGGCATATCTAAAAGCGGGCGACCATTTGCTAGCGGCCAACCAGTTATTTGGCTCATCTATCGGCCTATTTAATAATTATATGGCCAAGTTTGGTGTTGAAGTCAGCTACGTTGATTGCTTCGACAATGAGGCATGGGCCAATGCGGTTCAACCAAATACCAAGGTGATTTATTGCGAAAGCCCAAGTAATCCATTGGCACAGATTTGCGATATCGGTTATTTGAGTCAGCTATGTAAAGCCAACGACATATTACTCGTCGTTGATAACTGCTTTGCAACGCCAGCATTGCAGCGCCCGTTAGATTTGGGTGCGGATGTGGTCATTCACTCTGCGACCAAATATTTAGATGGTCAGGGTCGCGTGTTAGGCGGTGCGTTGGTCGGCAGTGATAAACTGATGCAAGAAGCGTTTACCGTAGTGCGCTCAGGCGGTATCAGCATGAGTCCGTTCAATGCTTGGGTATTTACTAAGGGGCTTGAGACGCTCAAATTGCGTATGCAAGCGCATTGCCAAAATGCCAATCAAGTGGCAGAATTTTTGGTCAATCATCCTAATGTCAGTACTGTGCATTTCTCAGGCTTGAGTGACCATTCTGCGCACGAACTTGTCACACGTCAGCATCATATGAAGGACGGTTACGGTGCTATTATGGGTTTTGAAGTCAAGGCATCTGATAGCCGTGATACCAAAGAAGCGGCGTGGCATGTGATTGATTCAACCCAAATGGTCTCTATCACCAATAACTTGGGCGATGCCAAAACCACGATTACTCATCCTGCAACCACGACGCATTTCCGCTTAACTGCTGAGGCTCGTGCCGAAGCTGGCGTTAAAGACGGTCTGATTCGTCTGTCAGTAGGTTTGGAAGATGTGGAAGATATTATCAAAGACTTGGCACGTGGTTTAGACAGTTTGTAAAGATAACGGTATAATCTGCACTAACGCATTGCATTAACTTTACGTTATTAATTATTCATTACTATACGCACTAGCATAAAATACAAACCATAAATAACAAAAGAGGCAACTATGAACATTCAAGCATTGATGCAACAAGCACAAACGATGCAAAAGAAAGTAGAAGCGAACGTTGAAAACGCTAAGAAAGAACTTGCTAACAAAGAAGTGCAAGCAGAAGCGGGCAGTGGCCTAGTTAAAGTAACGATGACTGGTCGTCATGTGGTTAAGCGTTTGACTATTGATCCAAGTCTGTTAGAAGATGAGCCAGATATGATTGAAGATCTTATCGCTGCTGCTATCAATGATGCGGTTCGTCAAGCAGATGCACTGTATGAAGAAACGATGGCTGGCGCGACTTCAGGCATGGGTCTGCCACCAGGTATGCAAGGCATGTTTTAAGCATTAAATACTTCATACTAAAGATAAAAATGGGGTTGTTATCGATACGATACGACCCCATTTTTATAGCTACGATTTATAAATTCAGTTAGATAAAGTCAACTAAAGGAAGCTACTTTGCTTACAGCCAAATTTGATCAGCTGGTCAAACAGCTGCGTATATTGCCAGGCGTCGGTCAAAAAAGTGCCCAACGAATGGCCTTACATCTGCTCAGTAAAAAACGCCCACAAGGCATGGCGCTCGCCCAAGCACTAGATGAAGCCATGCGTGATATTGTTGAATGTCAGCGTTGCCATAGTTTTAGTGATGAGGCTGTATGTCCGCTTTGCCAAGATGTTAGACGTGATGACAGTCTGCTATGCGTGGTCGAGACAGCAGCAGATGTGATGGCGATTGAACAGACAGCTGGTTACCGTGGTCGTTATTTTGTGTTGGGCGGGCATCTATCGCCAATTGATGGTGTCAGCGCCGATGATTTAAATATTGATCAGCTAGTATGGCGAGTGAAGCAAGAACCTGTCGAAGAGCTAATACTGGCAACAGGTACGACTGTCGAAGGTCAGACTACGGCGCACTTTATCAGTGAGGCTGTCAGTCGTCATGTCAATAAAGTGACGCGTTTAGCACAAGGTGTCCCGATGGGCGGCGAGCTTGAGTATTTGGATAGTATGACGCTTGGTCAAGCCATGCAAAATCGTTCTTTTTTATAATGTTTTGATTGCTTCAAAGTCTTACCCAATTCATTTCTTGGAATTGCTATAATTACTTTATTATCGTTTATCTTTTAATTTTATTAAGGCGCGGTTTAGCGTTTTATTTTCTCCTATTAATGCAGGTATCTGCCCGTGTCCAATAACGTTTCAAACGTCTCAGCTCAATCAAATGCTGCTGATATCAATGATGGCTCATTACAAGAAGCCGCTAATACTGAGCCAATGTCAGCAGCCGCTTCATCTGAGTCAGTGTCTAACACTCCAGATGCTGAGGTGCTAGATATTGATGCACTGTTGGATATTGCCGATGACGTTGCTATTACTTGGGTACGTAAGCAAGGCGATTTAGATGAAGTTATTGATGCCTTAGCAACTTGTGGACGCGTGGCCTTAGACACTGAGTTTATTAAGCGTGATACTTATTATCCGCGCTTGGCACTCGTGCAGCTGAATACTGGCGATCATGTTTATTTGCTGGATGCACCACAGTTGCAACTGGCTGATCTTTGGGAAGCGCTACGCAAAGTAGATGTGGCTATCTGGCATGCCTGCGGCGAAGATTTGGGTATTTTTTATCTATTGTCTGGCTGTCCACCGTTGACCAATATTTTTGATACGCAAATTGCATTGTCTTATCTGACGGGTCAATTGCAAATGGGGTATCAGCAGGCACTGGCTGATCAGCTAGATATGCATATTGATAAAGAACATAGTCAGTCTGATTGGCTCCAGCGCCCGTTGACAGATGAGCAAGAGCAATATGCCATCGACGATGTGCGTTATTTGCCAGCACTGTATCTCAGTATCGAGCATGCGCTTAAGGCGCAAGGGTTATATGATTATGTTTGGGCCGACTGTCAGCTCTATGCCAGTGATTTGTATGACACGCAGCACGTCGAAGATGAAGCGATGTATCTCACGATGGCAGATTATCGCTATAACTCGCAGCAAATGGCGATACTCAAAGGGGTGGCTACGTGGAGAGAAGAGCTGGCTCGTGCGACCAATCAACCCCGCACCTTTGTGATAAAAAAACAAGCAGTACGTGAAATTGTCACTGAAAAACCAAACAGTATGCGCGAGCTGGCACACAAAACGACCATGCACCGTAGTATGCTGCGACTATATGGCGAAGAGCTGCTGAAAGTAATCAGAGATGCCAAAAGTCTACCGCCTACAGAGCATCCAGACTGTCTAGTGCCACCATATCGCTCAAAAAATAAAGTATTATCAAAAGCAGTGCAGCAAGCAATTGATGAGCATGCGCGCGATATCGGTATACCTGCCAGTGTATTGATGCGTAAAAAATGGCTAGGACAATTATATGAAGTGGTTGCTCTTGCTAAAGATGTGAGCGAACTACCGCAAGGGCTAAAAGGTTGGCGTAACGACTGGGTCATTAAAACCTTAATTCCAGTCATTAAAAAGCATAAAACAGAACTACAGCAGGGCATGGGTATCCGTGTTCAATAAGGAATCGTTCGATAAGGCAGCGTTCGACAAGACTGCAAACTGACACTCAAGTATTCATACAGCTCTTATTCATACAGTTCTTAGCGTTTAAATCGTCCATGCTCTAAAAAGTATTGAGTCTGCTCGGCGACCTCTGGGTTCACTAGCATGCCAGTATGTGAGACTGGCATGACGATATGATCAGCTGCAGACTCTATTTTCGTCTCTTCTATATATACTGTCCCGTCATGTGCAAGCTGCTCGTTAAGGGGTGGCTTGTCAGATTTACGCAGTTTGCGATTATGATATTGCAAAAATAACTGACCTAGACCATAAGGACGGTTGCCAGCGATAACGCCTAACGTTACGTGTTTGGGCAATGGCGCGACTGTGCCGTCGAGGGCGTCGACATATGAAAGACCTACGACAGCAGGAGTCAGTCGCCAGATATAATCTGCACAAACACTGCCTATATGCGGTGTCCCTAGAGTCACGCAACGTCCAATTTTCCATTTTGGATACTGAGCGACAAAATCACGAATGATTAAGCCACCTAAACTATGCCCGACCAAATCTATAGGTTGATCTGGGTGATGATTTGTTTCTAGCCAGCTATTTAGGCGAGCGCTATTGGTTTTGATACCATCACGCATACTACGGTAGCCATACTGATGGGTATCAAATCCTGCTGCTTGCAGGCGCCTGGCTAATGGCCGCATGATCCATGGGGTTTGATGCAACCCATGAATTAGAATGACGCGAGTTTTTTGTTTAGGCGCTTTATGTTGCATAACAGTATCCAAATGATTGCTTCAGAAATTTAAGATAAATAGCTTATTATCAATATAAGCTTTTACTGCATTGAGTTTTTATCGTTTATTTTATTTATAATATTACCTGCTAACGTAGTAGATAAAAAGTTAGCAAAATAAAAACCTCCAAGTCAGCTGCTGACTTGGAGGTTTTTTGACAATAAACGAGCTGTTATCAAAAATAATAATTACATATAGTTTTCGATACTTGGGCAAGAGCACATTAGGTTCTTATCACCATATGCATCATCGACACGCGCGACACTTGGCCAGAACTTGTTTGCACGAATGTACGGCAGTGGGAATGCAGCAGTCTCACGGCTGTAAGGATGCGTCCACTCTTCGCCAGTAATCATAGCAGCCGTATGCGGTGCATTGACTAATGGGTTGTCTTCTAGCGTCCAGTTATCTTCACCAGCTTTGGCTTTCATGGCTTCAGCTTTGATAGATTTTAGCGCACTGATAAAGCGATCCAACTCTTCTTTTGACTCAGACTCTGTTGGCTCAATCATAAGAGTGCCAGCGACTGGGAAGCTCATCGTCGGTGAATGGAAACCATAATCCATCAAGCGCTTAGCGATATCGCTTTCCGTGATGCCAGTTTCTTCTTTTAACGGACGAATATCGATGATACATTCGTGAGCTACGCGGCCGTTTTTGCCAGCATATAGGACAGGGTAGTGACCTTTTAATTCAGCAGCGACGTAGTTGGCGTTCAGTAATGCCAGCTCCGTTGCTTTTAATAGACCATCACGGCCCATCATAGCAATATACATCCACGAAATAGGCAAGATGCTCGCTGAACCGTAAGGTGCTGCTGATACTGCTGAGCAGTCTTTTTGTGCATTGTGTACAGGGCTCAAGGTATGGTTGGCCATAAATGTTGCCAAATGCGCTTTCATACCGATAGGGCCCATGCCTGGACCACCGCCGCCATGCGGGATACAGAAGGTTTTGTGCAGGTTCATGTGTAGTACATCAGCACCAACGTCTGCAGGCTGCATCATGCCTACCTGAGCATTCATGTTCGCGCCGTCCATATAGACCTGACCGCCATGTTTATGGGTCAAATCACAGATATGACGGATGCCTTCTTCGAATACACCGTGCGTCGATGGATAAGTGATCATTAGCGCACCTAGGCGATCGCTGTATTCTTCACATTTGGCGGTTAAGTCGTCGATATCAACGTTGCCGTTTTCATCAGTTTTGACCACGACCACTTGCATACCCATCATCATGGCAGTAGCAGGGTTGGTACCGTGCGCCGACATAGGAATCAGGCAAACATCGCGATTGGTTTCGCCTAGTGACTCATGATAACGGCGAATCGCTAACAGACCAGCATATTCACCAGAAGCACCAGAGTTTGGCTGCATAGAGACATCATCAAAACCAGTAATGGCTTTTAATTGATCTTGCAAGCTATCGATCATTGCGATATAGCCAGTGACTTGGTCACGCGGTGCAAAGGGATGCACGTTGGCAAACTCAGGCCAAGTAATCGGTAGCATTTCACTGGTGGCGTTTAGCTTCATGGTACAGCTACCCAGTGAAATCATGCTGCGGTTCATCGCCAAATCTTTGTCTTCAAGCGACTTTAGGTAGCGTAGCATTTCATGCTCGGTATGATGCGAGTTGAATACTGGATGAGTCAAGATATCATCGGTACGCAGGTGTGCGCTATCTAGAGAGACGCGAGCTGTTTCAGGTAGATCGTGTGACTTGTTGACGAATAGCTGAGTCAAGGTGTTGAAGTCTTGCTGATCGCTGGTTTCACTAAAGGCAACGCTCAATTTGGTGTCGTTTAGACGCCATAAGTTATAGCCAACGTTGTCTGCATTTTTGAAAATTTGAGTAGCAAGCTTCTCTGAACCACAATCAACCACGACTGTATCGAAGAATTGATCATGTACCACGCTCAAGCTGCTGTCGTTAGATTCTGTGATAGCATCAGCAAACGCAGTGGCAAACGCATGAATACGAGTAGCAATACGGTTCACGCCGCCTGGGCCATGATACACAGCGTACATACCAGCGAGGTTGGCCAGCAATACTTGTGAGGTACAGATGTTTGAGTTGGCTTTTTCGCGGCGGATATGCTGTTCACGCGTTTGTAGAGCCATACGTAATGCAGTATTGCCTTGAGCGTCTTTTGATACGCCGATGATACGACCAGGTGCTGAACGTTTGGCTTTGTCAGAGAATGCAAAATAAGCGGCATGTGGGCCACCAAAGCCCATTGGAATACCAAAACGCTGCGTGCTACCTAGCGCTACGTCAGCACCCATGTCAGCTGGTGATTTCAATAGTACCAAGCTCATGATGTCACTGACGACACTGACGTAAGTCTTGTTTTCTTTTACTGCACTGATGACGTCTGTTAAGTCTTTAACGTCACCTTCAGCACCAACATACTGGAATAGTGCACCAAAATAGTCGCCAAATTTAGCGGTTTCAAAATCACCAACAACGACTTCCCAACCGAAGTATTTAGCGCGAGTATTAATAACATCTAGCGTTTGTGGATAGACGCGCTCATCGACGAAATACTGTGTTGATTTACTTTTGCTTACGCGCTTTGACATCGCCATCGCTTCTGCCGCTGCGGTCGCTTCATCAAGCAATGACGCACCAGCCAGCTCAAGACCAGTTAAATCGATACATACTTGTTGGAAGTTCAGCAATGCTTCTAGACGACCTTGAGCGATTTCCGCTTGGTAAGGCGTATAAGCGGTATACCAACCTGGATTTTCGAGCACATTGCGCTGAATGACAGCTGGCATACGAACTGGAGAGTAGCCTTGACCGATATAGCTCTTATTAACAGTGATGTCGTCTGCCATTGTGCGTAGTTTGGCAAGTGCAGCGTGCTCACTCATTGCTACTGGCAAATCCAATTCTTTGTGCAAACGTACTGGCTCAGGCACAGTGTCATTGATAAAGCTTTGCATATCTTTATAACCAACAGCGCTGAGTAGGTCAGCTTGCTTGGTCTCATTTGAACCTAAGTGGCGATAGACAAATTCAGCTTCGTTGAACAATCCTTGAAAGGTATCAAATGATGGGTTTTGAGAGATAGTCATGACAATCCTTGGTTAAGGGAGTAATAAACAAAATAGCAATTAAGGGAATAGTGTGAGCGATACGTTATACGTAATGCACAAACTGTTTTTGATCAAAACGGAACTGGGTGTTGTAAACGCCATTGTCAGCACGTTCACCTGCGCCAATCATCATAATGATATGCTGATCGTCGCCTAGGCCTAGTAATCGCTTCATAGCAGGCTCATCGAAGCCGCCCATAGCACAGCTATCAAATCCATGAGCACGTAATGCTAGCATGAGGTTTTCGGCGGCAAGTGCGGTGTTATTGGTTGCCCAGTTTTTGGTGTCTTCAAACGTATAATAAGGCGATTTGATCGGGCCCTTTACGCGTCTGACCACTTGCGTAGCACCCCATTTCGCAGCCGAAACCACGTTGGCTGGGCCGCGCAAGAAGTCCATCGTGACGACTTTGTTGTAGTAGTCTTTCACTTTCTTTGGCACTGGCTGATCAGGGTATTCGCGCAATACTTGCTGAGCGTGATCATGCCAAACATCAGTACGAGCAACGATGGCAATCAAACGGGCTGATGTTTTTGCGGCGTTTTGATTCATGCAGTTTTTGACAGCGCGTTTGCGATTGTCAGCATCATCGATAACATAAAATTCCCACGGCTGTAGGTTGCTAGAGTTTGGCGCTAGCATGGCCAAACGCAGACAGTCTGCCAATACGTCGTCAGGGATGGGCGTGTCAGTAAAACGGCGCACGGAACGGCGTGACTCTACGATATCGCGAAAGGCTTGTAGCTGCGGCGTATGGTTTGGCGTGGCGATGGGGTCTTTATTATCGGTGTTGGCATTCATATTAGGATCCATGCTGAGAATTGGGTTATCAGTTTGCGTCGTTATTGATAGCACGTATTCATTGGGATTCGAATAGGTGATCAATACGAGTCAATGAGATAACGCTTGGTAGCAATAACATCGGACGATAATGATTGTTGGAGATCTATATATAAAGCTACTTTCAAATAACAAGCATGGTCAATGAGCCAATACTTTCAATGAGAAAGGTTGTTCAAACAGTTTAAATAGAGAGTATAGATACCAGCTGTTGCCAGTATCTATGATGTTTAGTCGGGGCTAGTGCTTTGTACGAGCTAAAGTCTTACAAGTGCTAATGTCTTGCGAGAGCATGCTTAGCTTACGTGCTTAGCTTATAAGTCGCTTTCGTACTCGTCAGCAGTCATTAGTGCTTCGTAATCAGCGATGTTGTCAGGCTTCATTCTGAAGAACCAACCTTCACCGTATGGGTCAGAGTTGATGATTTCAGGGTCATCTTCTAGTGCTTCGTTGATAGCGATAACTTCACCTGAAATAGGTGCATAAACGTCAGAAGCCGCTTTTACTGATTCAACAACTGAGATTTCATCATCAACAGCGATGATATCGCCCACATCTGGTAGCTCAACGAATACCACATCACCCAATAGATCTTGAGCATGGTCAGTGATACCAACAGTGATCGTACCGTCGTCTTCTAGGCGTAGCCACTCGTGACTCGCAATATATTTTAGCTCTGCTGGGATGTTGCTCATGGTATCTCTCCTAAGTGATAGAGGTTAATTAACAAAAATAATGGAGGCTAGGCGTGTCGTCATTTTTATACTCGCGTGCAAAATGACAACGCGCTCTAATGATAGAATTTATAAGACCTAAGAGTCAAACTGTTGCTTGCCGTTACGGACAAAAGGTAGCTTTAATACGCGTACATCGACGAACTTACCTTTGCCGCGTAGATCGACTTGTACACTGTCATCGTCTGATAAGCTGGCAGGCACACGAGCAATCGCGATTGAATTTTTTAGGCTAGGGGAGAATGTACCACTGGTGATAATGCCAGTTTGCTCGTTATCAGTGCCTTGATTGATAGTCACTGTCATGCCTTCACGCAATACGCCACGCGTGGTCAATAGCAGACCCACTTGTTTCATGGCAGTGTTGTCTTCTTTTGACTGCTTACGTTTGCTGACCAATGCTTCACGGCCGACAAAGGCGCGGTCGTCTTTTAGTGCAAGCGTCCAGCCCATGTTGCACTCGTAAGGGCTGATGGTTTCGTCCATGTCATGGCCATAAAGGTTCATGCCTGCTTCCATACGTAAGGTATCGCGTGCGCCAAGACCGGCAGGTTTGATGCCATTTGCTTTTAATTGCTCAAAGAAAGCATGGGCATCATCGGCATGCATAATGACTTCAACGCCATCTTCACCAGTATAGCCAGTACGAGCTACAAACCAATCGGTGCCTTCGATATCGGTCAAATCAGCACCAACGAAAGGTTTTAGTGCTGCTAAGGTATCTGCCCAACTTGGTTTGGCTTGAGCCAGTTTTGCAATAGCATTTGGACCTTGGACGGCGAGCATGGCAAGCTCAGGACGCTCGGTAATCTCAATATTGAAACCTTCAGCGACCTTATTAAATTGTGCTAAATCCTTGTCACGAGTGGCTGCGTTAGAAACGATACGGTACTCAGTTTCTTCTGCGTTCATGAGGTAGACGATCAAATCATCAATGACGCTGCCTTGCTCATTGAGCATGCCAGAGTACAGCGCTTTACCAGCGGTAGTGAGTTTATTGACATCGTTTGCGAGCAGTTTTTGTAGCCATGCTTTGGTATCAGCGCCTTTGATATCAGTCACAACCATATGTGAGACATCAAACATACCTGCATCTGTACGTACCGCTTCGTGCTCTTCGATTTGTGAACCGTAATGAATTGGCAATTCCCAACCAGAAAAATCGACCAGTTTGCCCTCACTATCAATATGAGACTGGTAAAAAGGGGTGCGCTGAGGAGCTTGGTTGCTGCTAGAGTCTTGAGAATGGGTATCAGTCATAACAAATCCTTATGTGTACATCAGTCGTACTCGGCAGAGTAAGGAGTGATGCGCAACGTAAAAGTAGCGAGAAGCAATATTGCAAGGCGCAAATATCACATCAAAGGGTGATACAGAAAGCAAAGATGAAGACGTAAGCCAAACAGACGCTATACGTCAGTTTAAGCTAAAGCCCTATCTGTCCTGTGACCTGAGATTTTCAACACGAATCATCATTTTTGGGCAGTGATATGAGCCCTATCATCGATGATAGCGTATTTTCTCCCCTTCGGTGGGTAAGACGTCGTCCGTGCTTACCACTCTCCAGATTTGTTATGCCTTAGGTTTGATAAGGTAGTGCGCTATGAGCGTCATATTACTAAACACTATCAAACAACAGTGACATGCGTTTTTCAGTCCTTTTACCTGAGCGATTGGCAGGGTGGATGCGCCTTCGGTGGTTATCTAGCAATTGCGATAGTTGTATAACCAATAGGGTTCAATACAAAAACGATGCTGATAAACTCTCTCCTGAAAAACGCTTTTATTATGAAAGGTTCAAAGCGCTTTTACAAGTCATCAAAGCCATTAAAATAAATAAATTTGGCAAAAATGATGTTTTAATAGGGCAGTCTGTTAAATAGGTTATGTTTTACAACGATATTTTTATCGCTCATATCAGCGTTTTATCTGTGTGTTTTGACAAAAATTACGATAGCAAAACGCAAAGCGACTACTGGTATTTGCCTGAAATATGCTAACCTACGCCCATAGTTTCTGATAGGTGGTTTTTATGCATTGCGATATTTATAAATTTCCCAAACACGACGACATGTATATCTACATTGCGCGTCCTGATTATCCTGATGATACTGATGAAATCAAAGACTGGCTTGGTGTATTACCAAAAGATTTCCGTGCAGGTTTAGGCCGTAGTAAGTTCGTCATGCATTTGGATTTGGCGACTAAGGATAAGCTCGCCCGTGTCGATAAAGAAGAAGTACTGGCAAAACTGCAGTCTCAAGGCTACTTTGTGCAGTTGCCGCCGCAAGACGTGATGCGCCGCCAAGCAGAGCTGCGTGCTCGTGAATCGCAGGACAGCATCTACAATTAATAAATTTGTCAGCAAGTAAGTGTGGTAGGACATATCAGTGTGCTACCTTGAAAACAGCGTTGATAAAAACCTACGACACATTTGCTCACATGCATTTGAGTAGAGAGTCGTGATAAACTGACACCCTACGCAACGTACATATAAGCCTACATAATGCATAAGTTTATTATGTAGTTGGCCTCATTCTGGTTCTACAGAACGCACATATACCGCTAGACACAGATTGTGTCACCGGCGATAAACGCAGGTAAATAAACACGCATGGACTGGTTAAAAAATATCTTACATAGCTTACCGCTAGAGTCTATCAGTGACATTCTCGGTGAGATTGCCATTTGGTGGGGCCAAATGGTAAAGGATGTCCCGCCCGCTGATTTGCCGATGTATGCTTATCTGGGCGGTGCTGTTTTGGTACTAGTGCTATGGATACTCGTTGCTCGTGTATTGCCAAAACCATTGGGCGGTATGAGCTGGATGGTTCTGTTTGCGGTATTACTAGCACCAGGTACAGCGCTTGGCGATCCGAGCGAGCTTGCACCAGCCAGTATCAGCGTCGTCTATGCTGTGATGATGAAAGATTACGCAGGCGCGGTTGCCAATATGCTGCCGATATTGGTGATACTGGTCGCAGGGTTGTTTGTTGGTTTTGTATGGCAGTTGATACGCAGCGCATTTGCATCAAGTTTGGACAAAGCCCGTAGCCGCAGCGCAGAAGATACACAGGCCACATTGCAAATGACCACAGGCAGCTATTTGCCAGAAGGCGTTACCGTAACCGAACAGCCTGAGACTAACGTGAGCTCAAAAAAAGACAGTACATCGGCTAAGAAAACGGCTAACGATACATCTGACAAGTAATAAAAATAGGCTAGGCATTAAGATAGTACTATTGTTTTAGAATTTATTTGATACCCGAATAAAAAGACACCGCTGCGTGTCTTTTTTTTGTGCTCGACTGTTTATTAGGAATATAAATAATAGCTCACTATACATTGCACATAACAATTGTTAATAAATGCGAACGCATGAGTATTTTGGCAATGCATCAGGCTGTGCTAATCTAATTTATTCTTTACTAATTTATTCTTTACTAATTTATTCGTTATTATTCATTTATGTTTTAGACCTATCCATCTATAACAACAATCGAGATCTGATTATGACCACAGCTGACAATACTAAGCAAAACTTTACTGGTACCAGTAGTTATATTGCTACCGATGATTTGCAACTGGCCGTAAATGCCGCCATGACCTTACAAAAGCCATTACTGATCAAAGGTGAGCCTGGCACAGGTAAAACGTTGCTTGCCGAAGAAGTTGCTGAGAGTTTGGGCATGCCACTGATTACTTGGCACGTCAAATCGACGACTAAGGCGGAGCAAGGACTGTATGAGTATGATGCAGTATCGCGCCTGCGCGATTCACAGTTGGGTGATGATAAGGTCTATGACATTGCCAACTATATCAAGCCGGGTAAGCTGTGGGACGCTTTTACCAGTACAGAGCGTAGCGTACTACTGATTGATGAGATTGATAAAGCCGATATCGAGTTCCCAAATGATTTGCTACATGAGCTTGATAAGATGTCTTTTTATGTTTATGAGACGGGCGAGACTATAACAGCGGCGCAGCGTCCAGTAGTTATTATTACCTCAAACAATGAAAAAGAGCTGCCAGATGCGTTTTTGCGTCGTTGCTTTTTCCATTATATTGACTTCCCAGAAGAAGAAACCATGCGCCAAATTATCGAAGTGCATTTTCCAGATATTCAAGAAAAACTGGTCAATGATGCATTGGATATTTTCTATAAGCTGCGTGGTATTCAAGGTCTTAAAAAGCCGCCATCAACGTCTGAGTTGGTCGATTGGTTAACCTTGTTACTTGCTGATGATATGGCTCAGGACGAATTAGAAGAAAATCTGCGCGGTGAGAAATCTATCCCACCTCTATACGGTGCGTTGCTCAAAAACGAGGCCGATGTGAGTCTATTACAGCGTTTTGCCAATATGATGCGTCGTTAAAAGGAAGAGTACATTGTATTTCGATAAACAGTTTAGCACTTTCTTTTTAGGAAGTAATAATGATGAAGCATTATTAAAGACGCTTGAAGTATCACTTTTTAAAAGCAGTACTTCAGGTAAGTTTAATAGCGTATCTGATAAGCTAAATGACTTTTGGACATCTAACTTTATAGAAAACGTGACAACGGAGCAGATGAATAGTGAGAATTTCATTCTTGCTCTAAGTCAATATATTCGTTCAAAATCAATTAATAAAGATATAGTGATCAAGTTATTAGAACGCAATCGAAACAGTGTAGTCAAAGCAATACGTCAGTCAGGCATCATTGCGAACGCTGACCATTGTTCTTGGGTAGTTTTGAGAGAGATAAACAATCAAGTTGATTTTTTAGAGTTCAAGGATTTTCTACTTACAGTGGAATACATACAACTACAGTATCAAGAACGTTGTAACGCTTATAAAGAGCTTAAGAATCAAACACAGTTTGACCAAGTAACTGCTATGATATTTAGCAGTTTATATGCTTGTGAGTATTTGATACTAAGTCCAAAAAGTATAGATAGTCTTTATACCAAAATCCCTTATCAATATGGTGTTGAAGAATATATACCAGTTGAAAATGTATGGAAAGCGTTCAATCACATTATTACTAGTGCTAACATTCAAAAAAAGGAATTCACAGAAAAAACATTAGCGTTAATTTTTAAAGGTACTATGATGCCTTTTGTATTAGGTCAAAATTTAAATGATAAGCTTATAAATAGTTATGATAGTTTTAAAAGAATGGTAGCTTGTCAGATTGAGATTAATTTGTATCGAGATCAAGTTATAGACTCTTATTGTTTTGATTTAGAGAAAAATTACCATTTAGATAATAATCAACTAAAGCTTAAATCTAGTAGTAAAGAACCTGATTTATTTTCAGATAAGCTAACTATTTTATCTATTTATTGGTTATACAGAGGTTTTAATTCTTTAGAAAAAAGCCCTTATCTTATTCAGTTAGATAAAGGAGTTAATTTCAAAGCAAATCTAGAAGCTTTAGCAAAAACGCAAGGTATTATTTTACAGTTAGAAGAAGTGTATGGAATTAAGAAAGCTGACTTTGGCGAAGTATATGATTTATCTACTTTGATATTCACTATGCTAATGATTCAGGCTCATTTTGAATATAATTTTGTTCAACCATTTAAAGATATGGCTCGTAATGCCGAAATGCATCCTTTCATAGCATTGGAAAGGTTAGCTATAAAAGGATTCTCTGAAGGTAAAGATAGAATACCTTTAAATCATGCAAAAATGAAAGATAAAGCTATTAGCATGTCAGATTGGATATTAGAAGGTAGCGGAAATTCAAAAAAGAGAGAGATGAGCCGTATTTTGGATTTTTGGTCGCAAGATTTGCGAGAAGGCAAAAGCTCTTCTTATGGGGAAAAATCTTTTTATAAGCTTGATGGTTATATGTTTTCACTGCCATGGGTGACTTTTCAAAAGAACTTCAATACAGCCACCATAAATACTTTTAGAAAATTATATAAAAACAGAGCCAGTTTGAAATCTGAAACAGACTTAATGGAGCAAAATTTAGCTGGGTTATTAGCTAAATGTAAAGGCAGAGTCTACAGTCAGTATGAGCCTTCAGAGTCTGGAGTAGGTGAAATAGATGCGATCGTAGTATCGGAAGATAAGATTTTAGTTATTGAGCTTAAATCTACTTATGTAAAAATTAGCGTTAAAGAGATATATGAGTATAGAAATTTTGTATTGAAAAAAGCTGCGTACCAATTATCACGCAAGTCTGAATATGTTAGAGATGTTTTTTTGCCTAGCTTAGGACTCGATAGTTCTCAATTTAGTATTCATTCGTGGATTGTAGACACTACTTTAGAGTTTGACCATGAATATATTGATGGTTTCTTAAAAGTATCTTTTGAGGAGTTGGTGATTATTCTAAACGGACATAAACAGTATCTTTCAAATATGATGGATAACGATAACACTAATAAAAATCCTCTTAGCGGTTATGAAGAGAATTTAGAGGCACTGATTGAAAGTGTTGAGGGTAATACTTTTTGGACTACTAATTTATCGCTTATAAGTTCAATTCAAGAGTCAAATAATGCTTCTCCACTAAAGGCATAATTATGTTCATAAAATTATTCTATACCTTGCGTACTTACGGCGTGCCAGTCAGTACGCGCGAGCTGCTCGATCTCAATGCCGCGTTAGATAAAGGGCTGATGATGCAGTCGCATCCTGAAGATCCAGCACTGACTACTTTTGCTAGCCGCGAAGATATGTATCGGCTGATTCGACTGTGCATGGTCAAAGACGAGCGCCATTTTGATAAGTTCGATCGAGCCATGGCGGATTATTTTGAAGGTGTCGATAGTCTCGATATGGATGAGCTATTAGCCAAGCTAACGGACGTGCCCAAAGAGTGGCTAGATTTAAAGCTCGATCCAAAGAATCTGACCGAAGAGCAAAGACGATTACTGAAAAAGTACGGCTCGCTTGAAGAACTGATGAAGGCGTTAGAGGAACGGTTAAAAGAGCAAAAAGAGCGTCATCAAGGTGGTAGTAAATGGGTAGGAACGGGCGGGACTTCGCCGTTTGGAGCCTATGGTGACCATCCAGAAGGCGTGCGTGTCGGCGGCGAGTCTCGCAAACGTAGTGCGGCAAAAGTCTGGGAGCAACGCAAATATCGCAATCTCGATGATGATAATCAGCTCGGTACACGCCAAATTCAAATGGCGCTACGCAATCTGCGTCAGTTTGCACGGACCGGTAGTGCTGATGAGCTCGATATTCATGAGACCATTAAGCGTACTGCTAAAAAGGGTATGCTCGATATTCATATGCAAGCAGAGCGCCGTAACCGAGTCAAAGTGCTAATGCTGTTTGATGTGGGTGGCAGTATGGACATCCATGTCGAAGCGCTCGAAAAACTGTTTTCTGCGGCAAAAAATGAATTTAAAACATTAGAGTTCTTTTATTTTCATAACTGCTTGTATGACTATGTGTGGAAGGACAACAATCGTCGCCATAGTGCACCGATGCCAACGTTTGAGCTACTCAATAAATATGGCCGAGAGTATCGTGTTATCTTCGTCGGTGATGCATCGATGTCACCTTATGAGCTGATGACAGTCGGTGGTAGCGTAGAGTATATGAATAATGAAGCGGGCATCGTATGGCTGAAGCGAGTACTTGAGCATTTTGACAAAGTAACTTGGCTCAATCCTGAAAACCCGTCATATTGGCAATATACACAAACCATCGTTGAGATTAAAAAACTGTTTGAAAATAAAATGTATCCGATGACGCTACATGGTGTTGAAGAAATGACTCAGTATATGGCACGGTGATTTTGATATTCAGCCCGATTGATGAATAAGTAAGACCTGTTGACGCAGCTTAAATCCTTGTAAAAACAGCCGTTATGACAACATAGCGGCTGTTTTTTTGTCGATGCGAATAAGCTCGATATTGATTGTATATTGGTATGCCTAGTAAAGTGTGTTAACATTCATTTTAAATGAATGTTATAAATATTCTGAATTGGTCGGCTAACAATTTTGATGACTACTGTAAAAAGGTCTGCTCATTATTGTCAGTTTAGACGGATTATTTTTAACATCTCAATTTATCAATGAAGTTAATGACTAAGAGAAACAACATGGCCTCACCAAAAACGTTAGAAATCGTCACCGCAACTGTTCCTGTACTCGAAGAGCATGGCGTTGCGATTACCACCGTATTTTATAGAAACATGTTTAACGAGCACCCTGAGCTGTTAGATATTTTTAATGAAACCAATCAAAAATTGGGAAGACAGCAGACGGCGCTAGCGACGACAGTATTAGCCGCTGCCAAGCACTTGGACAAGTTGGCTACGCTATTGCCACAGGTTACCCAGATTAGCCATAAGCATAGAGCGTTACAGATATTGCCTGAGCATTATCCTATCGTCGGCAAACATCTAATTGTGGCGATAAAAGAAGTGCTAGGAGAGGCAGCCACTGACGACATCATTATTGCTTGGACGGAAGCTTATGATGAAATTGCCTCAGTATTTATCCAGATTGAACATGGTATGTATAAAGAGGCGATGTGGCAGGGGTTTGCACCGTTTAAGGTAATTAAAAAGGAAGCGGTCGCTACAGATATCGTAGCCTTTACCGTGGTACCAGTCGATAAGAGTGAGAACAATAAAGGCAATGATTTAGCAAACGCTCAAGAGATTGATTTAAGCAAGTTGACCTTGACCGCTGGTCAATATATCACGGTGAAAACAGACCCAAAAGACAGCGATCATATAGCCTTACGTCATTATTCTCTATACTCTGCAAGTACCGATACGGGCATTCAGTTTGCTGTTCGACGTGACAACCGTAATGAGCATCATGGGTTGGTCTCTAACTATATGCATGATCAATTAGAAGTAGGTGACACGGTTTTATTATCGGCTCCAGCTGGTGACTTTGCGCTCAATCAAGATTTGGTACAGCAAAATGATATTCCGTTAGTATTGATGAGTGCAGGAGTCGGGGTGACGCCTGTACTGTCTATGCTAGAGGCGCAAGTATTAGCCAATCCTAAACGTCCTATTATCTGGGTTTACGCCTGTCAAAATGTCGCTCATCATGCTTTTTCTGATCAGGTAGAGGCATTACTTGCTAAGGCTGAGAACGTAGAAAAGCATATATTTTACTTTGAGTCTGGGCAAATATTAGATGAGACGTGGCTTGCTAGCTTGCCTAAGCCTGCTGATATCTATGTGTGCGGCTCGATGCCGTTTATGGAGAGCATGATTGATGGTTTGGTAGCATTAGATCATGGTGTCGATAGCGTTCACTACGAACCGTTTGGCCCCAAAATGAGTTTGGGTGGCTAGTTTTTAACATATAGTCGGTGAACTACTAAACCGCTACGGCGTTATCCTCCTTAGATGTACTGTTTGTACAATCTGCAGTCGGCTGCCTTGTACCCATTTTAGAGTTCTTTAACTACAATATTCAAAATAAACGTTTATAAAAAAGCACTTAGCATGAAATAATCACGCTAAGTGCTTTTTTAATCTTAGTTGAAAATAAAGAGTATCAGGGCACATTACTCTTTATTTTCAACCAATCCAATCATCACACCCATCTCTTTTTTATCCTGCTTATCGATACTGGGCGCATATAAAGCTGAGGCAATACCACCATCCAAAAACAGCGCGTTTGAACAACCTAGCTCATCTTTAAATAGTTCTGCAAACTGATAAAAGGTCACAGGCTCATCGCTATTAACGAGCTGTATACTGCCATCACGGCAAACGCCTGCACCATTACGCAGTTTGATTGAGCTGCTGTCAGGGTTGAACTGTGGATGTATCTCGTCATTGATGACCAGCATAGGACCCGATTGCGTCGCATACCAAGGCTGCACATCACCATTGTTTAGCTGCTCATTTAACGCATTACTTTCGGTGATTTGCACTGTGCCAGCTTTGTCCCACCACATAACCCCATTAGGTAATAGATGAAAATTACCGCCACCTTCTTTTGTATTTAGCGATTTGAGTTCTTTGCCTTCGATGACTGTATAGCCAATCGGCGCATAGTTTTCATTATACATGCCTGCATTCATCGCAAAGCTGAGACTCTCATTGTTTGGTAATGTGGCCAATAACGCATCAAAGGTTAGCAAAGGCTTATTGTTATCAGAGGATTGCCAAAACAGTTGTAATGAATAACGCTCGCTCGCTAACGCGGTAGCATCCACACGGCAGACACTGTAAGCAAAAGGCGTGTCTTCAGTCTGACATGACCAGCTATCGGTATTGCTACTAGCCGCATTAGTATTCGTCTGCTGGCAGGCGCTCAGACCGAGCGCAAGCACTATCGTTGATAGGGATAAGGTAAAAATAGAACTTGGCATCAATCACGCATCTTTTTAATGTATAAATTATTTAAATTTGGTCACTATCTACTGCTTAATTACACCTTCATTACTACTTTTTAAGGACAACGATTTAGGCGCTGATTCAGTCGCTAGTAGGCGGAAAGTCACGGATTGTATTATTCACATTACCAATTAATCGTCCACCATCGGTGATGTTGGTTAAATGCTCAGAATTATATCCAGCGCTGTGTTCTGTTGGCGCGCCAGTTTCTTTGCCCTTATCGCGCGAGTCTTTGTTATAAGCAATGAGCGCATCATTATTAGCTAAGAAGCTATCAGGGTTTGCCATGACCCACATCTGGTTAAATACGTCAGCACGGGCACTATGATCTAGCAGCGCACCTTTATCAGCAAAATAGAAAAACTTGGATAACAGCTTAATCTGCCCATCGTCTAAGCGGCGTGCGATATGATACGGCTGTAATTGGCTAGGATGCTGTAAACCGACCGCGCCTACGATACTGGCAAGCGATTTTAGCGTGTTTTTGTGGAAACTTGCAACACGCTCAGCCTTACTAGGGACGTCGAGCGCCTTTTGACGGTAAGGGTCTTGAGTTGCCACACCTGTCGGACAAGTGTTGGTATGACAAGAGCGCGACTGAATGCAGCCGACTGCAAACATAAAGCCACGTGCTGAGTTACACCAATCGGCACCTAGCGCAATCATGCGAGCAATATCAAAGCCTGATACGATTTTTCCACTAACACCAAGCTTAATTTTGTCACGAATACCTGCACCGACTAAAGTGTTATGAACCAATAAAAACCCTTCAACCATGGGCATGCCGACATTGTCCATAAACTCAACGGGCGCTGCACCTGTGCCGCCTTCTGCACCATCGATAACGATAAAATCAGGATAGTTATCCGTCTCTATCATCGCTTTTACAATCGCCATAAACTGCCATGGCTGACCAATACATAGCTTAAAGCCAACTGGCTTGCCGCCTGATAAATCACGTAGCTGCTGCCAAAAGGCGACTAACTCGCGCGGGGTGCTAAATGCAGTATGCGAAGAGGGCGAAATGCAGTCTTGACCCGTCGGCACTTGGCGCGTGTCGGCAATCTCTTGGGTGATCTTGCTAGAGGGTAGGACACCACCTTTACCAGGCTTGGCACCTTGTGAAAGCTTGATTTCAATCATTTTAACTTGGGGATCGACGGCTTTTTCAGCAAAAGACTGTGGATCAAAGTTACCATCATTATCACGGCAACCAAAATAACCCGTACCCAATTCCCAAATCAAATCGCCACCGAATTTGCGATGGTAAGGGCTGATCGCACCTTCGCCCGTGTCATGGGTGAAACCGCCGAGTTTTGCGCCTTGATTGAGTGCCATGATGGCGTTGGCTGACAGACTGCCAAAGCTCATCGCAGAGATATTAAATACCGACATATCGTGCGGCTGCTGACAACGCTCACCGCCGACCATGATACGGAAGTCTTTGTTCTCTAGTGGTGCACTGATGGTGGATTGCAAAAACCACTCTTTACCATGAGTATATAAATTATCTAGCGTACCAAAGGCATTGGTATCACTAACGTTCTTAGCACGTTGATAGACCAAAGCACGCTGCTGGCGCGAAAACGGTACTTGTTCTTTATCATCCTCGAGCAAATATTGACGAATCTCTGGGCGAAAGTCCTCTAATACATAGCGGACATGACCTGCGATAGGGTAATTATTCAAGATGGCATGCTTGGATTGAATGACATCGTAAATGCCCAAAGCTACCCCAAATCCACCAATGAGAATCAGCCACCAGTTCAATAATAATAACCCTGCTAAAAACAGAAAAACGGCGGCGGCAAAGGTGCTATAGCGCAACAGTACACCGATTAAATAGGGCGAATTACTTTTTGGTTCAGGATTTAGATTGGTACGAGATTGGGGCATAGCGAGGCTCGGTAATAAAATATGGAAATTAAAAAACGCGATAATTATATATAACAGATAAAAATAATTTGCCTCAAGCATCAATACGTATGATGTTGAGAGCAAATAATATTTATCTTAACTTATAATTAACGCGCATATTGTACGGTTATGATATCACGGCTTAGAGATAATTGAGTAAGGTATGATTGTGCCATGACTTTCTCAACAAACCACTCGCACCAAAATTTTTTGCTCATCAACCGCTTCAAACTTAAAGTCAACGGGCAAAAACTGCTCAATCAGCCATGCTTGGGTTTCGGTATGTTGGCTGATGGTTCTTGCGGTAAACTCGCCACCACCAGATAAGGCTAATGGCAATAGCAACTGGTCTGTTAAGTACTCATCGACTAGCGCATCAGTTTTAAAGAGATAACGTTTAACCAAGCCTGCCAGTCTATTACCCATTTTCTCAGCTGAGCTGCGTTTTTCACCCAGTAGGGTAAATATTTCGTGATGCAGATGATCGCCACATTCATGAGTAACCTGTGCATAGCAAGTATTGCCTTCACCGATACCGTCCAGCTTATTTGCTTTGCTGGTAATAAGTGAGTCATCCACTCCGCTTTCAAGCAGTACGGATTTAGCGCTGGCAAGTTCACGTTTGCCAATGTCATATTCTAAATTTAGGACGCTGGCTACTAATGCGATATTTGTCAGCACTCCACGTTCGGTTAGCATTAATGGCTTGGAGTCAGCACGGCGCATGAACGGTGTAATGGTCGTCTTAATCAGGCCGCCACCGATGGGCGCAAAGCCTGCTTGCACACATCCAATATCTACTTGCATGCCTAATTTCGCCAGTGCAGGCACAAATGCGTGCTGCAAAAAGTCCGTGGTGGGCGCTAATGGATTATGCGTACCGCCTTTTATACTCACTGTTGAATGAGATCTTTGTTCTGTATTGGCAAAAAGTAGGGCAGGGAGTAGCGTTTGTAGCACGAGACTGGTACTGCCAGCCGAGCCAATATCAAAATGGTACTCACCAGATTGAATCGCATTAGGCGCAAAGCGAAACGATGAACTGCCCAACGCTGCGCCTGTCACGCTAGCGTTCGATATCTGTTGTGACGCTTGTACGCACATCAAGTGCTGACGCATTAGCCCAGGCTTGGCTCGCCCAGCGCGAATATTGGTGATTTCAATCGGTATACCTGTGAGCATCGATAATGAGAGAGCGGTACGAATGATTTGTCCGCCACCTTCGCCTGTGCTGCCATCTATTTTTAAGGTCGCGCGCTTAGTGCTCGCAGTATGGCTACTGGCAGTACTGGCGCTATGGTTAGGTATAAAGCTCATCGGTACACTCTCAGGTTTAATTTGTTGTAGTGTCACACTTTTGTTGTATTTGGTCGTGCTTAACGCGCCATAAAATAAAGAGCCTAAAAAATACGGTATGACGCATATTTTTTAGGCCCTGTTCATCTATCAATTTATCAAGGTTTAGCTTTAGATATCAACGTTTAGCCGTTGAATTTCTTCGCTATTAGATCTTTGATAAATACCACAACAGCAGCGCTGTGCTCAGAGTTTTTGATCTCATCTAATAGCTCAGTTTTTGACATGCTTTGGTATCTTTGGATATCTTCGCTGCTGATGTTTTTTGCGCTGTCGATCAAGCCTGATAGGCCATTTTCATCGTTATCACCACCAGTTACGGCGCCTAACATATCGTTCATGTTCATCATGGTTATTTCCTCGTATAAAAGTCATTATCAAGTTTTTCAATGTGAAAGTGCTTATAAATCTGCGCTGTGGTCACATACCACACACACTTTAGTTTACCGCATCTATATTCGTTTAGGGGTATTAAAGTCGCTCATGCAAATGATTTGCGCCAACTTCTTTTGCATATCGCTACGGATAAGTAGAGTCTCTGCGAGTTTCATTTTGGTTCTCTCTTATTATAATCAGGATTCAATATCGCCCCAAAAATCAATATGATTTGGTGCATCGATTATTGGAAATTTATCTGACAATTCAAAACGAAATTCATGAGCAAAATAGTGTGCTAAATCGTATCCATAGTAAATGATGTCTGTCTGATAAATAGAAAAGACAGGGTTGCCAGTTTTATGTGGTTCACTAGGAATGTATCGGTGCGAGTAAATGGGTATCATTTTAGGATAAGTCTCATAATAAATTTCAGCGACCATAATATTTTTATTAAGATCATTAGACTTTTCACCCCATTCTTCCATCCAGAATGCATTATGCTCTATATCAAACACTATGCCACTAAATGGCCAATCTATTCTTTTACGAATATCCATGGCCTCAATTTTTGACTGTAAACCTAGTCGCCAGTTAACAAAACCATTAGATATGGGCAGCTCTTTTTGTAAAAAATATTGTAAATCAGGTGGAAACCTTAAATTGAATTTATTTTCAATTTGTTGAACTTCTTCATCAGATAGCCCATGTTCAAATTTGACTTTTTTTGCTTTGATTTTTCGTATGATTTCTATAGTTTGAGCATGTTTCATGATGTTTTCTTCTAATTTTAAAAGCTGATTTCAAAATAATTAAATGAGGCACTTATTACCAATATTTTAATCTTCCCAATAAAAAAGCCCATCGTAATAAGAGAGATAATTATCAACCAGTACAGAAGGTATTTTTTCAGCTATTTCCAATGGTGTAGTCAGTGCAAGTGTATTCAAACGAATTAAGCCTTTGCGAGTCAAAATTTTTTCTACTTTCTGAGCAAGATTCTTCACCGCACTATTGGTCAAGTTATCTAGCATTTTACGGCTTGGTAGATAATGAGAACACATTGAAGGGTCATGAATAGGCCATGACTTTGAACCTTGCATAAAGACATAGTAAGGTAGCATTCGATGAAATAGAATTATAAGCCCTTCATAGCTCTCAAGACTTTCGAGAGGATTACTAGTAAAGTCAGAAGTCTGCTGGTAAAACCATGCATCACAGTAAGAGGCATAACCTGAACCATAATGATCTACTTCTAGTTGAAATAGAGTTTGAGTATGACTTTTTATCTCTTCACAGAGGCTTCTATAATAACCTTCTATCGTAGACTCTTCTCCTGTATTGAAAGGATGCCCGTGCCAAACAATCTCTTTTTTTTCAACATGAATTTGGTGGATCAAATCATATAGATTAATAGTTTGTTTCATAACAATCTCCTTTTAAAAATTTAGCCTTTAACACAAACCACCTGACGCAAAGTATGTACCACTTCTACCAAATCGCTTTGCGCTTGCATCACGTCATCAATATTTTTATAAGCCGCTGGAATCTCATCAATCACATCCGCGTCCTTTCGGCATTCTACGCCAGCAGTCTGTGCAATTTGATCGGCGACCGTAAATACCTTTTTCGCCTCAGTACGTGACATGATACGACCTGCACCATGCGAGCAAGAGCAAAACGATTCTTCATTACCTTTACCGCGTACGATGAATGACTTGGCACCCATTGATCCCGGAATGATTCCGTATTCACCAACGCGAGCCCGTACTGCGCCTTTACGGGTCACAAATACTTCTTCGCCGTAATGTTGCTCTTTTTCTACATAGTTATGATGACAGTTCACCGCTTTTACGGCTGCATCAAAAGGCTTAGGTATGATTTGGCGTAGCGCTTTGATGGCTTTTTCCATCATGATTTCACGGTTTTTAAAGGCAAAACGCTGCGCCCAACCAACCGCAAACCAATAATCATCAAAATGTTCTGTACCTTCGGCAAAGTAGGCCAAATCTTTATCTGGCAAATTAATAAACCACTTGCGCATGTCCTCACGTGCCAGCTCAATAAAGTAGCGACCGATGGCATTACCCACACCGCGTGAGCCTGAGTGCAGCATGATCCAAACTTGGTTGGTCTCATCAAGGCACACCTCAACGAAATGATTCCCCGTACCCAGCGTACCCAAATGATTAAGGTTATTGGTGTTTTTTAGGCGAGGGTGCTTTTGGGTTATATAGTTAAAATCATCAACCAGCGTTCCCCAACCATTCATGACGGTGTCGTCAGGATTTGCCCACGCACCGACATCACGGCGTGATCCGCGACCACGCGTTTTACTACGACCATGTGGAATGACTTTTTCTAATTCGGTACGCAGGCCAAGCAAGCTATCTGGCAAATCGTTTGCGGTTAGGGTGGTTTGTACGGCCATCATTCCGCAGCCGATATCGACGCCAACGGCTGCTGGAATAATCGCTTCTTTGGTTGGCAGTACCGTACCAATAGTTGCACCAATACCGACATGCACATCGGGCATTACTGCAAGCCATTTATATACAAACGGCATTTTTGATGCTTTGATCAATTGCTCGTGTGCTTTTGGATCAACGGGCACGCCCTTGGTCCAAAGTCTAATAGGCGTTCCACCGTCTTGAATAATATTATGAGTAGTTGGTTGCATGTCGTATTCCTTAGCAGTGCAAAGTTTGTTTATTATGAAAGATGATTCTTACTTTATATAATGCTAAGGGTGTGCCAAGTTTTTAAAATACTCAAAACCTAATAGTAAGTAATTGATATATTTAAATAAATTAAAAAATAAAAGTAACTATTAATATGAGATATAATTAAACCAATTTCTGAAAATATGATATTTTATAAAAATATAGAAAATTAACTATAAAAGGTCAGCGTATATGGATAAGAGATATCAAGTATTTGTGAGTTCTACATTTGCAGATTTAAAAGATGAGCGAAGTAATGTTATTCAAACACTTATGGAAATGGACTGTATACCCGCTGGGATGGAATTGTTTCCTGCCCTAGATGAAGAGCAATTTGAATTCATTAAAAAAGTGATTGATGACAGTGACTACTACCTACTTATTGTAGGTGGTAGATACGGTAGTCTGTCCGATGAGGGTGTTAGCTACACAGAAATGGAATACGATTACGCTATCAGTAAAGGCATTAAGGTTATCGCATTAGTCCACGGCAGCCCTGAAAAACTAGCTGTTGAAAAAGTGGAAATGGACTCCGAGGCTCAACAAAAACTACAAGCATTTAAGCAAAAAGTGACTACTAATCGTTTGGTGAAATTTTGGGATGATGCAAAAGAGTTATCTGGTTTAGTTGCGCTTAGTTTGCCCAAAACAATTAAAACTTATCCAGCTGCGGGGTGGGTAAGAGGAAATGAAGCAACGGACAATACTGAACTATTAAAACAGTTGAATGATCTTAGACAAGAAAATAGTAAGCTTGAAAAACAGATTCAGGTTTTACAAGCAAATAATACTGAAATATTAGACTTAGCTCAAGGTGAGGATATTTTGACTATTAGTATTAGACATAACGTTAACAGAGGAGGTAAAAGAGAAAAAGTAAAGTTAGAATACTATATTTCGTGGAATGAAATACTAAAGTTTATTGTTCCTAAAGTTTTACAGCCTTATCCTGAAAGAGCTATTCATGCAAATTTCACAAATTATATAGCTTCTAAATATCCGGATGATTTTGATATTGTTTCAATAGATACAATAGACTTTGAGAATATTAAAATTCAATTATTAGCTCTTGAATATATAAGATTATTAGGCGATCCGATGGATATATTCTGGGAGATTATGCCTAGTGCGCGAAAAAAAATAGTCAGGTCATTGGCTTTTAAAAGATATGAGAGTGACCTAACTAATGATGAATAAAACAGCCGTCATCGGCTTCCTCGGCACTACCTTAGACAATGGCTTTAATGACAAGCGTTGGCAACGTTGGCGACCAACCGTCAGTTTGGGTCTGCATGATGAGCTACTGGTCGATGAGCTGCATATCTTATATAGCAAGCGTGATAAACGGCTGTTTAAAATAATTGTCGATGACGTGGCACAAGTTAGTCCGAACACTACCGTTATTGGTCATCATGTGGCGTTGAGCAGTCCGTGGGATTTTGCCGACGTTTATGCTGAGTTGTATGACTTTGCCGCAGGGTTTGATTTTCAGGACAATACCGATTACTTACTGCATCTGACCACAGGTACGCACGTGGCACAGATTTGCTGGTTTTTATTGGTAGAAGCGGGCTTTATTCCCGCTGATTTGATTCAGACTTCTCCTTGCCCAAGACCCGACCAAGCTGATCCACAAGGGCGCTATCAAGTGATTGACTTGGACGTCTCGCGCTATGATGGTTTACGTGAACGCTTTGAAGCAGAAAAACAGCAACATTGGCAAACCTTGCAAGCCAACCTAGTCACACAAAATGCCGCTTACCAAAAGCTCATATCCGATATCGAAAAGGTCGCCACACGATCAACCGCACCCATACTATTGATGGGCGCAACAGGGGCGGGCAAGTCGCAACTGGCAGGCCAAATTTACGCGCTCAAAAAAGCCAAAGCCAGCAGTACGCAAGGCAAAAACACGCTTGAACAATTCATCGAGGTCAACTGCGCTACGCTGCGTGGTGACACTGCCATGAGTGTGTTATTTGGTCATGTCAAAGGGGCATTTACGGGCGCTGCGACGAGTCGGGATGGGCTGCTAAAATCAGCCGATGGTGGTTTATTATTCTTAGATGAAATCGGTGAGCTTGGGCTTGATGAGCAAGCGATGCTATTAACCGCACTGGAGGAGCAGCGCTTTTATCCGCTCGGTAGTGATACGCCGATTAGCGTGTCGTTTCAGCTAATGGCAGGCACCAATAAAGACTTGCGGCAAGCGGTCGCTAATGGCGAGTTTCGGGCAGATTTATTTGCGCGTCTTAATACATGGACGTTTTTTTTGCCATCGCTGAAAGATAGGCTAGAGGATCTACCTGCCAATATCGATTACGAGCTGGCGCGCTTGGGTAGCGAGCAACAGCAGCAATATCGCTTTACCCCAGAAGCAAGGCAGTTGTACGAAGCTTTTGCGATGAGTGCGGATGCGACATGGCAGGGGAACTTTCGTGATTTGACTGCCAGTATGATTCGTCTGACCACACTGGCTGAAAGTAAGGTGATTCGCAATGATGATGTACAAGCGGAGATTGAACGCTTAACGCATCTTTGGGAATTGCCTGATAGTTTGAATGGTTCGAATAGTTTAAGTAAGAAAAGTGCTACTTTAGATAGCGAAACCATCGAACAGGGTAGCCATAACGTTTTACGCCAATACCTCGATGAGGAAACTCTTGCGACTATTGATCCGTTTGATGCGGTGCAACTGGCGTATGTGATTGAGGTATGTATCAGCTATAAAAACCAAGCGGCGGCGGGGCGCTATCTATACGCGAATTCGCGCGATAAATTAAAAAGCCCGAACGATAGCGATAGATTGCGTAAGTATCTAATGAAATTTGGGCTGAGGTTTGATGAGTTAAAACGATAATATAAAAAAGGATAGGACATGAATAATGCAGGATTTGCAGCAGGGACACTTATCCATACGGATCAAGGTTTAGTACCGATTCAGGGTATTAAAGTGGGCGATAGGGTACTCTCCAAGCCTGAAGATGGTAGCGGTGACATAGAGTATAAGCCTGTGGTTAAGACCTTTGTGCATGAAGACAAAGAGATGTGGATCGTGCGTTTAGAGAAAAATCTTGAGAAGTTTAATAAAGATCGAGAGATGGTTGATTATCAAACATACAAGTCAGCTAGTCGCTTTAGTAGTTTTCTAGCGACGCCCAATCACCCTGTTTGGGTAGTCGGTGCCATGGAAAACCCACAGGAAGATATTGAGTTCTATGACCAGCCTCACTTTAAACGTGTGGATGAACTACAGCAGTATGAAATTGCTGTGAATACCGATGGCGTAATGTATACCGTTGAGCGTGTGCAACCTACCTATCAAGTCGCTAATGATAATTTAGAATTCAATCCAAATTATTACTGGTATCAAAAACATTATCATGAAGACTACTACGATGATTATGTACAAGATGCCGAAGCGCATATGCTCGACTACAGCGAAGTAGAATATAAGGGTATGGGATATGTTGATGACATTAGCTTTTATCAGGAGAAAGGCTATTTGGGCCAACATATTGAAGATAATGGAGGCACCATGCGGATGTTCAATCAATTGACCAACGCGCAAGGTGAACACATTTTATATCAGGCAACCGTCTATAACTTTGAGGTGGCAGACAACCATACCTACTTCATTGGTCGAGCTGGACTATGGGTACATGATGCGAGTTTAAATAACTAACCACATCAATAATAAAAAATGAAAGGAAGATTAATGAACAACACAGGATTTGTGGCAGGCACATTGATTCATACGGATAAAGGGTTAGTGCCAATCCAAGATATCAAAGTGGGCGACTTAATTTTATCAAAGCCTGTGCTCTCCAAGCCTAAACATGGTAGTGGTGACATAGAGTATAAGCTTGTGGTCAAGACCTTTGTGCATGAAGACGAAGAGATGTGGATCGTGCGTTTAGAAAAAAATATTGAGAAGTTTAATAAAGATCGCGAGATGGTTGATTATCAAACATACAAGTCAGCTAGTCGCTTCAGTGATTTTCTAGCGACGCCCAATCACCCTGTTTGGGTCGTTGGTGCCATGGAGAATCCACAGGCGGACATTGAGTTCTATGACCAGCTTCACTTTAAACGTGTGTATGAACTACAGCAGTATGAAATTGCTGTGAATACTGATGGCGTAATGTATACCGTTGAGCGTGTGCAACCTACCTATCAAGTCGCTCATAAAGATTTGGAGAGTAATCCAAACTATTTTTGGTATCAAAAGCATTATCACGAAGACTATTACGATGATTATGTGCAAGATGCCGAAGCACATATGCTCGACTACAGTGAGGCAGAATATAAGGGTACGGGCTATGTTAATGATATTAGCTATTATCAGCGACATGGTTACTTTGATATTGGCATCCTAGATAAAGAAGGTAATCCACGAATACTAAATCATCTAACGAATGATCAAGGCGCGCCTATCCCTTATAACACAACCGTCTATAACTTTGAGGTGGCAGACAATCATACCTATTTTATTGATCAAGCAGGACTATGGGTGCATGATGCCAGTTCAAATAACTAATTGCATCAATAATAAAAACAGTAAAAGGAAAGCTAATGAATAACAAAGGATTTGTGGCAGGCACATTGATTCATACAGATAAAGGATTAGTACCTATTCAGGAGTTAAAAATCGGTGATAAAGTACTGTCTAAGGATGAAAGTGGTGAAGGAGAACTGGTCTATAAGCCTGTGATAAGAACCATCAAGTCTGCTACTAAACAAAAGATTATAACGCCTGTTGAGGGTATTTACTGTACTGATAATCATCCATTCTGGACGCATGTCAGTGATGAGGAAAAACCAAGATGGGTAGCTGCAAAGTTCATTACATCTAACGATATTGTTAATTATATTTTTCCAGAAAGAGGCCATCAAGGTGAAATACTTGACATATCTGGTAGATATCACGAAGAGGTGTATGATCCTTATCAAATTGGAGGAAAGTATGTCATAGCAACTAGCGATCCAAAGGTTGGGTTGTATATGCACAGCTGTCAAGATAAGCATGCAGATCCAGGTGAAATTGATATAGGGGTGATTGACTTTAGGAATGGTGAAGCTGTAGAGGTGTTTACTAATGATGACAATAGTCTTTTAGGTAGGGACTTACATTCGGAGGATGGTTCTGAACCTTATGCGAAGTTTCATAAGTTTTTAGACAAAGACAATCCTGAGAATCGTGTTGAGATAGAGTACTATAGTAAGTTAGTTGCAGCCTACAGAGTGCCAGATTGGGAGAATGACTCCAGAGCTACATCCAATGCCTTCACTGATTATGTCTATAACATTGAAGTCGCCGATACTCATACTTATTTTGTAGGAAAAAAAGGCATTTGGGTGTATGACGGTGAATTTTATAATAAATAATCTCAGTGAGTTGATAATATGAATAAAAACGTTCCAGGATTTGTCGCAGGTACATTGGTACATACGGATAAGGGTCTAGTGCCAATCCAAGATATCAAAGTAGGTGACTTAATTTTATCAAAGCCTGTACTCTCTAAGTCTGAAGATGGTAGTGGTGATATAGATTACAAACCCGTACTCAGCACCTTTAAATCACCCAATAAGAAAAGTATCTTTAAAGTTGAGTATTTTAATGAGACCGCTGATGCGCGAGGAGAAAAGGGTAGCAATTATATCTTTTGTACCAGCAACCACACATTTTGGGTAACTCGTCAGCCTGACGATACGGAAGGTGAATGGCTGTCGGCGGAGCGTTTACCAGCTGGATATCTAACGTCTGCTCATGGTGATACGATTGCACTTGATGATTACTCGTTTATCCCTGTACGCACCTTACCGAACTTCCCTGAAGGTACAGCGTATACTCAAAGTATTGAGGAACATGACTTATGGAAGACAAACGGTCTGGTTCAGTTTGTGAAATTTACGGATGATGGCTACCAGTTTGTCAGTTTTGCTAATACAGAAGAAGCGTTCAGAGAAGAAATCAAAACTGTCAATCTGCAAACTTCTGATGCCAAGTTGCTCATCAATGAAAAGGCACCCTTTATTATAGACCCTGATCTTTATAAAACATTGAATGTAAGATTACGTCAAGACATAGCGCCTAAGACACATAGTGCAGAAAGGTTTGTAAGAGAGATGCACTCACCTCTAATCTTTGAGGGAAAAATAATCAAAGAAAATAGAATTGGTGATGAAGGTTTATTCAAAAAAGCTTTAGCCAGTATCAAAAAGTATGGCGATTCAATGGGATTAACAGATGAAAGTATTCATAAGCAGATGCGACGCTATAACGATATATGCCCTAACCCTTATGAGGACCATGTCTATAACATAGAAGTCGCGGATCATCATACGTATTTCGTCGGGCATGACGCGGTGTGGGTGTTGGATGCTAAAGAGCCAGCCAATTAACCAGCTCTTTAGTTTATATCAATAGAAAAATTATGACTGGCTGGAAGGCTTATATCTTCACCATATTACTGTTTTAAACCCCACTACCAATCCGCTCAGCCAACGCCTGCAATTTTGGCACTATCATCGCCGCATAGTCATCCGCTTCCCAGTTAGCACTTGGTACACTGGCATTCAGCGAATACGCGTATTGCCCTGTTGCGACATCATATACGCCAACCGCGACTGCCAATATGTCAGTAGAAAACTCCCCATCAGACACGGTATAGCCATACTTTTCATAATGCTCTGCCGCGCTAGCTAGGGCAGTTTGTACATCGTTATATTCTTCAATAGATAAATTCTCTTGTAGATTGCTAATGATGACCGCCTGTCTCGCTTGCGTACTTACCGCATAAAAAGCACGTCCGATAGCAGTGCGTGCAACAGGTACAGCGGAGCCAACCTGCAAGTTGACCGATAGACGAGCAGGACTACGGCAACAGGCGTGATAGCGCATTTCTCCTTCAACTTCGGTTGCCAAATTTACCGATACTTCGTTTTCACTAGCGAACTGCCGTAATAGTGGCTCAGCTGCTGCCACCATATCGTGGCGACTCCACGCGGTCGCACTGAGACGTACAGCACTACTGCCCAATTGATACTGGCCATAATCATTCGTTCGTAAAAAACCAAGCGTAGTCAAAGTGTGGATAAGGCGAGTAATGGTTGCTTTCGGTAGTTCGGTCATTTGACATAGCTGTTGATGGGTGAGCCGCTCATTATGTTCAAAAGCCGCCAGTATGATCAGTCCGCGACCCAATGCCGTCACAAACTGTCGGTCATTCTCTTCCTTATTTTGACTCATTGTTGCATGCATGCGTTCGAGTAGTGGAGTAGCTGTTGATAAGGGTTTCGTCATTTTATACTCATCTTTTTTTGATAAAGGTTTACAGCGCAGCGAAAGTTTGGTTAAATGGTTTTAAATTATGAAACTAAGTTTCGCACAGCGGAATAACGAAGTCAATGACTTGTTAGACCAAATGATGTATCAATCACTATTCGTCAGTCAGGATGACTGATACCAAGGAGATCCACATGGCAACATCTACTAGCCCACGCTTTGATTGGGAAGATCCTTTTTTACTACGTGACCAGCTCACTGAAGAAGAGCGCATGGTCACCGACAGCGCGCGTCAGTTTTTTCAAAAAGAGTTGATGCCTGGCATTATCGAGGCCAATCGTAACGAGAATTTTGACCGTAATATCATGCGTCAAATGGGTGAAATGGGTCTGCTTGGTGTCACGATAGAAGGCTATGGCTGTGCTGGTTTATCGAGTGTTGCCTATGGTCTGATTGCTAAGGAAGTAGAAGCGGTTGATTCGGGCTACCGTTCAGCGATGAGCGTACAGTCAAGCTTGGTTATGCATCCTATTTGGGCGTATGGCACAGAAGAGCAAAGAGAAAAGTATTTGCCAAAGCTTGCTTCGGGTGAGTACGTAGGATGCTTTGGTTTAACTGAGCCAGACTCTGGGTCAGATCCTTCGTCGATGTCGACTCGTGCACGCGCTGTGGATGGCGGTTATGAGCTGACTGGTAATAAAATGTGGATCACCAACAGTCCTATCGCAGACGTATTTGTCGTCTGGGCAAAAGATGATGCTGGCGAGATTCGTGGTTTTGTTTTAGATAAAGGTATGAAAGGATTATCTGCGCCGAAAATCGAAGGCAAGTTTTCACTACGTGCGTCAGTTACGGGTGAGATAGTCATGGACAAAGTATTCGTTCCTGAAGCCAATGCTTTCCCAGATATCCGTGGCCTAAAAGGACCATTTGGCTGCTTGAATAAAGCCCGTTATGGTATCGCTTGGGGTTCGATGGGAGCGGCTGAATTCTGCTGGAAAGCCGCCCGTCAGTACACGCTCGATCGTAAGCAGTTTGGTCGTCCGCTTGCCGCGACACAGCTGGTGCAGTTGAAGCTTGCCAATATGCAGACAGAAATTACCTTGGGCTTACAAGCAGCGCTACGTGTCGGTCGTCTGATGGATGAAGACAATGCAGCGCCTGAAATGATCTCACTTATCAAGCGTAATAACTGCGGCAAAGCGCTTGATATCGCTCGCATCGCTCGTGATATGCATGGCGGCAACGGTATCTCTGATGAGTTCCATATCATCCGTCACGTGATGAACTTGGAAGCCGTCAATACTTACGAGGGTACACATGATATTCATGCGCTTATCCTAGGCCGTGCACAAACAGGCATTCAAGCGTTCTTCTAAGCGTTTTTAGCTAATAATTTTTGGTAAAACTGTATTTTATGACGTACGTTACTGCTTGGCTTTTTATCAAAAGAGCATTAACAGTAGCGTACGTTTTTCAGTTGTTCTTCATGATTTAGCTATTTAAACGCTAAATTATGAAGAACAATTTTATGATTAAAAAATATGCGACAGAGTAAGGGAATCTCATGACAGATATGATTGATATGGCTAATATGCCAAAGGGCGCATTGCATGGCATCAAGGTGCTCGATTTATCGAGAGTGCTGGCTGGCCCTTCTTGCACACAAGTACTTGCTGATCTTGGTGCCGAAGTCATCAAGGTTGAGCGTCCTCATATCGGTGATGAGACGCGTCATTGGGCGCCGCCAACATTCAGTGATGACACCTCCGCTTATTACGCTACGATTAACCGCAATAAAAAATCGCTGACGGTTGATATCACTACGCCGACAGGGCAAACCATCATTAAGCAGCTAATTGCTGAGAGTGATATTTTGGTCGAAAACTTTAAAGTCGGTGGTCTGAAAAAATACGGCTTGGATTATGACAGTCTCAAGCAAGACAATCCGCGGCTAGTTTATGCGTCATTGACAGGGTTTGGGCAAACTGGTCCTGACGCCAAACGCCCCGGTTATGATTATATTATCCAAGGGTTGTCAGGGCTGATGAGTATCACGGGTCCAAGCGATGGCGAACCGCATAAAGTTGGCGTCGCAGTGGTTGATTTGTTTGCAGGGTTACAGCTGACGATTGGTATTCAGGCGGCACTATTGGCGCGTCAAAATACGGGTGTTGGTCAACATGTCGATGTGGCGTTGCTCGATAGCGCGCTTGCCATGCTGGCCAATGTCGGTATGAATCATCTGGCATCCGATAAGATACCGCCAAGGCTAGGCAATCAGCATCCTAATATCGTGCCGTATCAAGTATTTGCGGGCGAGGGCGAGCAGCACTTTATTTTAGCCTGTGGTAATGACAGTCAGTTTGCCAAACTGTGTGACGTGCTAGCAGTTGATTGGCATACCGACGAGCGTTTTACGACCAATCCACAACGCGTTGCCAATCGCGAACTGCTGTGCGGTGAGCTGACTAAGCAATTTTCTAAGCAGCCACGAATTTATTGGCTAGAGGTTTTAGATCAAGCAGGTATTCCATGCGGTGCGATTCATAACGTGGCTGAAGCCTTGGCTATGCCGCAAGCGCAAGCAAGGAATATGATTGTTAATTTCACCGAGCAAGGCAGTCCAGTACGCGCACTTGGTAACCCTATTAAATTGTCCGCATCACCAGTCACTTATCGTACGCCGCCACCGCAGTTGAGCGAACATACTGATAGTACGCTTGCTGATTTGGGTTATGACAGTGAGATGATCGCAAAGCTAAAAGCCGATGGGATTGTTTAAAGTAGCGTCAACAGCCTTATATTTACAGTGATAGAAACTAAACACAAAAGCTAGGAAATGGAATTTCTTTAATAAAATAATGTAAAACCAAGTAGTGTCAAACAAGGAATGTGATGCATGAAAATATACAGCCATGAAAACCTAAGTCTGCATAGACCGTTACCTTATTTTTCTTATGGGAAAATGCATGAGCCGTTAGAAATACCAGAACGTATGGTCGAATTTTTGAAAGCGCCAGTGGCTTTGGGTCTAGAGGTCACTACTGCCACCGATATCGGCATCACGCCAATATTGGCAGTTCATGATTTTGGTTATGTTGAGTTTCTTAAGCATGGCTATGATGAATGGATGGCAGTAGGGGAAGACTTGGGTGCGCAGGTGCAGACAGGGATTTTTGTACCGTATGATAATCCTGGTATTGGCATCATGGCAAAAGCAGCTAAGTATCAAGCAGATGACAGTGCGCCCATCAGCGAGCATTCTTGGACCTCTATCTATTGGTCGGCACAGACCGCGCTCAACGCTGCCGAAGCACTGTTAAATGATGAAAAGTCAGATACCGAGCGTGCCGAAAGCAAGATACAGCTTTGCTTTTCACGGCCGCCTGGTCATCATGCTCGCAAAAGCGCCGCGGGTGGGTTTTGTTATTTGAATAATGCCGCCATCATCGCTGAACATCTACGGCAGAAATACGCAAAAATCGCCATTATAGATACGGACATGCATCACGGACAGGGTATCCAAGAAATATTCTACGACCGCAAAGACGTGCTTTATACTTCAGTACATGGTGACCCCGTTAATTTTTATCCAGCAGTGACAGGGCATGCGTTTGAAAAAGGCATAGGCGAAGGTGAGGGCTACAATATCAATTTCCCAATGCCACATGGTACTGATGAAGCGGGTTTCTTTGAATATATTGATAAATCTATTGAGGCGGTGACATTATTTGATCCTGATGTGATAGTTCATGTATTGGGCTTTGATGTTTATGAAAACGACCCAGAAGCGAGATGTGCCGTCAGTACCGAAGGATTTAAAATATTGGCACAAAAGATGGTAGCCTTAAACAATCCATTGATTGTCTTAGTGGAAGGTGGTTACTACCTTCAAAAGCTCAATGACAATCTGCAAGCATTCCTATTAGGACTGATGGAAGAGAACAGCAAGAGCAGCAGTAATATTTAAATTAAATTAAAAGTAATAAAATAGGTCGTAGAGTATAGGAGTAAACACTGCGACCTATTTTCTATAGATTCTTACCAATTATCAATTTGCCGTAAAACCTAAATGCTGCTCGATTTGTTCGGCCAATTCAATCAATACCGCACTGACCTCAGCCCGTTTAGACTCATACTCTCCTTGCAAAAAACTCACGGCCATACCAGCGACCGCATTGCCTGATGCGTTACGAATATAAGTGCCCAAGCAGTACATCCCATCGCGCAACTGTCCATCATCGAGAGACACTCGGCTTTCTTGTATCGCTGCAAGCTCAGTGGCCAAATCGGTAAAATTCTTGACCCCATGTTGGGTCATCGGCGTCGGAAAAGTATCTTTATACAATGATTTGATACTGTCCAGCGACAACGTCGATAGCATGGCTTTGCCTGTCGCAGAAAATACGGCAGGTACACGAACGCCTGCTCGAAAAGTAAAGCCAAGCGGTGCAGGTGACTCATGACAAGCCAAAAATACCACTTCGCCCAAATCAAGTTTTGACAAGGTAACCGTATGCTGAAGAAGTACCGGATACTGCACAATCAAATCTTTAAACAACTGCACTACGCCTTGCTGCTGCTCATACTTGCCTGCCCAATACATCAAATATGAACCCAAATAAAAACGGCTTTCAGGGTCTTTGTAAATGACGTGCTTGGTTAATAGACTCTGCAAAATATTGTGAGTGGAGCTACGCGGTAGCCCAAGCTCTTTTGCGATATGAGCCGCTGTTAAAGGCTGTGAGCTATCAGTAATCAAGTCCAAAATCTGAAACGTTTTGTCTAGCGCAGGCACGGCAGTCGAGCTCATAAATAACCTATAAAGTGAAATAAAAGAAAGAAGTACAAGATAATTTTTAAAATAATGAGATTAAGGGTTGCAAATCGCGTCATATCGTTCTTATAATGACGTTTCGTATATAGAATACGTGTTCAGTATATTGAACAAATAATGAATTATCAATAATTATTTACGACTTACTATTTTATCCATTCTTATAAATACATCCTATATGACAAGGAGCGTCAACATGTCACACGCGCTGCAGTTATCAAATCCAGATTTACTCAAACAATCTTGCTTCATTAAAGACGGCTGGCATGCTGCTAGTGATGAAGCTTCGCTCGATGTCAACAACCCTTTTAATGGCGAGCTCATTGGTACTGTACCAAGTCTGACCACAGAAGATGTCAACGAAGCCGTTGCTTATGCTCATGACGTCCAAACAGACTGGGCAGCAAAAACAGCCAAAGAGCGTGCAGAGTTATTGCAAAAGTGGGCGGATCTAATTGATGCCAATAAAGAAGATTTGGCCATCATTATGACCGCTGAGCAAGGCAAGCCACTAACTGAGTCACGTGGTGAAGTAGGTTATGCCAATAGCTTTATCCGCTGGTTTGCCGAAGAAGGCAAGCGCGTCTATGGTGATGTGATTCCTGCCAATAGCACACAGCTACGTCATGTTGTACTCAAGCAGCCGGTTGGTGTTTGTGCCGCTATCACGCCTTGGAACTTCCCAGCTGCGATGATCACGCGCAAAGTTGCTCCTGCGCTCGCTGCAGGCTGTACGATTATCGTCAAACCTGCTACCGAGACACCGTACTCTGCATTGGCACTTGGCGTATTGGCAGAGCAAGCGGGTATTCCAGCTGGTGTTATTCAAGTCGTCACTGGTAAGTCTTCTGTCATCGGCGACATTCTAACGGGTGACGCACGCATTCATAAACTGTCATTCACAGGCTCTACAGAAGTAGGCCGTACGCTGATGGCACAATGCGCGCCAACTATTAAGAAGCTATCGCTAGAGTTGGGTGGCAATGCGCCATTTATCGTCTTTGATGATGCTGACTTAGAAAAAGCCGCTACAGGTTTAATCGCTTCTAAATATCGTAACGCTGGTCAGACCTGTGTCTGCGCCAACCGTGTATATGTACAAGATAGCATCAAAGATAAATTTTTAGACGTCTTTGTCAAAAAAGTCGCTGAGTTAAAAGTAGGTAACGGCTTAGAAGAAGGCGTGGATATCGGTCCTCTTATCAACAAAAAAGCGTTAGATAAAGTACAAGCCTTGCTAAAAGATGCGCTAGATAAAGGCGCAAAACTGGTCACTGGTGGTAGTGTTAATGACGCCTCAGAACTGACTTATAACCCGACGGTTATTACAGATATTAGTAGTGATATGGACATCGCTTCTGAAGAAATCTTCGGACCGATTGCGACCATCTTTACCTTCAAAGACGAAGCGGAAGTTATCCGTGCTGCTAACGATACGATTTATGGCTTGGCCGCTTACTTTTATAGTAGCGACTATGCACGTTCATGGCGCGTTACCGAAGGTCTTGAGTACGGCATCATCGGTCATAATACTGGTCTAATTTCTACAGAAGTTGCCCCATTTGGCGGTGTGAAGCAGTCTGGCTTTGGCCGTGAAGGTTCAAAATACGGTATCGAAGACTATATCACGACCAAATACTGGTGTTCTGATATCACCTAATAGCCATAACGTAATGAGTTGGCTTAATGGTTAGCAAAGTAACAATTAACAAAGTATCAATTAGCAAGAATTTTTGGATATCTATGGTGTTTTGAGTCAAACAAGCACCATTTGATATCTACTGAGTACAAAGACAGACATCAAATAAACCGCCAATCTCTAGATGGCACTTATGTTACGAACAAAGAAAAGGACATTCCCATGACGACTACCAATCAATCATTACTTGAGCGCCGCAAAGCTGTTTTACCAACAGGACTTGGGGTTGCCTTTCCTATCTTTGCAGAAAAAGCAAAGAACTCAGAAATCTGGGACATCGAAGGCAAGCGCTATATCGACTTTGTCGGTGGTATCTCAGTATTGAACACGGGTCACAGCCATCCAAAAATCACTCAACGTGTCCATGAGCAGCTAGACAAATTTACGCACACTGCGGCGCAAATGATTAACTACGAATGCTATGTGGACTTGGCTGAAAAGCTATGCGAAAAAGCGCCAATCAGCGGCGATACCAAAGCATTCTTTTTGACCACTGGCGCAGAAGCGGTTGAAAACTGCATCAAGATTGCTCGTGCTAAAACCCGTCGTCCAGGCGTGATTTCTTTTGTTGGTGGCTGGCATGGTCGTACCATGATGTGTATGAGCCTGACAGGCAAAGTATTGCCATACAAAAAGAACTTTGGCCCGATGCCAGGACCTGTGTTCCATGCGTTGTTCCCTGCAGAAGAGTTGAACGTAACAGAAGCGCAAGCGCTACATAGCCTTGACATGATCTTCCAAGCAGATATCGATCCTAGTGAAGTGGCTGCAATGATTATCGAGCCAGTCCAAGGCGAGGGTGGTTTCCATCAGGTCACGCCATCATTTGCTAAAGCACTACGCGAAATCTGTGATGAGCATGGCATCGTGCTTATTTTTGACGAAGTACAGTGTGGTTTTGCTCGTACAGGTACGTTGTTCGCCACTGAACAGCTAGGTGTTGAGCCTGATCTAATGACTGCTGCGAAGAGTTTGGCGGGTGGTTATCCTATCTCTGCAGTTATCGGCCGTGCTGACATTATGGATGCACCGCAAGTCGGTGGCCTGGGCGGTACTTACTCTGGTAACCCACTGGCTTGTGTGGCCGCACTTGCTGTCATGGAAGTTATTGAAGAAGAAAACTTACTTGAGCGTAGTGTGGTGATTGGTGACACCATCGCCGCGTTCTTAAAAGGCTTAAACCTAAGCAGTATCGGTCATATCCGTTATAAAGGCGCGATGCTAGCGTTTGAATTGATTGATAGCGAAGGCAAACCTGATGCAGCAGCTGCAGCCAATCTAAAAGCAAAATCATTTGAGCAAGGCTTGTTACTAGCGTCTTGTGGTATGTATGGCAATGCCATTCGTGTGATGGTGCCATTGACGGTTGAAGATGAAGTGCTACAAGAAGGCCTTGATATCATCAAAGGTATTCTAACGGCATAAGCAATACTGAGTGTTATTTACTTTAGCGATGGATCGCTTTTAACCAAGTACAGCTAGTTTAAGTACCGATATTGGTTAAAAGATTGTATGAAAGATAACGGCAAGGTTGCCCTTATGACGCTCGCTTTGAGTGAGTTTTTTAACGGCGCCTTGCAAGTCAAGACGCCGTTTTTGTTTTTGCTGTTTGAATACTATACCGATAGCAAAGCCAAACTTTGCGGCGACGCGACAGACACAACAAACAGGATGGGTATGATCCCATGAAACAAAAATAGTGTAGCTGTAACAGGCTCACACGGATGAAACACAGACAAGGAGTAGGTTATGTCTGAATTAAAAAAGTCGCTAGGGGTATTCGATATCATTGCACTGGCATTCGGTGCAATGGTCGGTTGGGGCTGGGTTGTACTGGCAGGTAGTTGGATCATCTCGGCAGGTATATGGGGCGCAATTAGCGCCTTTTTAATAGGCGGTCTGGTAGTCGTTTTGATTGGCGTGACGTATGCTGAACTTGCGGCTTCTATGCCAATTACTGGCGGTGAGCATACCTATACCCACCGAGCACTAGGGGTCAATGTCTCATTTATTTGCTCATGGAGTATTTTGTTCGGTTACTTCTCAGTCGTCGCTTTTGAGGCAGTAGCGCTGCCCACCGTCGTCGAATACATTATTCCCAATTATAGCCAAGGGTATCTTTGGAATGTTGCTGGCTGGGATGTTTACGCCACTTGGGTAGGCGTCGGGATGCTAGGCTCAGTGATTGTTACTTGGCTGAACATACGCGGTATGGAAGTCAGTGCGTGGTTCCAAAAAACAGCAGTCGTCGGTATCTTTCTAGTAGGTATATTACTGTTCGTAGGGGCGTTACTGTTCAGCCCTGAAACCTCTAATACCGTACAAGCGCCTAACTTTATTGGCGGTATGGGTGGCATCATGACGGTGATGGTAATGGTACCGTTCTTATTCGTTGGCTTCGATGTTATTCCCCAAGCTGCAGAAGAAATCAATCTATCTCGTCCGAACATCGGTAAGTTTTTGATTGTCTCTATTATTATTGCCGTGCTGTGGTATGTAGCAGTCGCTTGGAGTGTGGGCAAGACTTTACCGCTATTACAAGCGCAAGACTCAACATTGGCAACGGCTGATGCGATGACCAATGCTTGGAATGGTAAATGGGCTGGTACGTTACTGGTTATTGGCGGCGTGCTAGGTATTTTATCGAGCTGGAATGCGTTTCTTATCGGTGGTAGTCGTCTGCTATATGCTATGGGCAAAACGCACATGTTGCCACAGTTTTTATGCAAACTGCATCCGAAATATAATACGCCCGTCAATGCGATTTTATTAATCGGTGGTCTCGCGACACTTGCGCCATTATTTGGTCGTAAAATGCTGGTGTGGATTGTAGATGCTGGCGGGTTCGGTATTGTTATTGCCTATACTTGTGTGGCTCTTTCATTCTTAGTGCTGCGCTACCGTGAGCCTGATATGGTACGTCCGTTTAGAGTACCAGCAGGTAAATTGGTTGGTATTATCACTATTATCTTGAGTCTTGGTATGTTGGCACTATATCTACCAGGTATGCCATCAGCACTTGTCGCTATTGAGTGGTGGATTTTCCTTGGCTGGATCGTACTTGGTGGGGTATTGTACGGTTATGCTACGATGAAGAATCCTGGTAAGAGTAAAGACATTATGGATCATGAGCTGCGTGAGCTAAAAACGGCTAACCAGCAATGGTTAAAAGAAAATCCATATAAAAAGTAGACTTACTTTAATTACCTTCACCATAAAAAAGCCTAACGTCAAACGTTAGGCTTTTTTATTTCACTAAGGTTTTAATCTATTAAGACTTATCACGAATCAGCTTATAATTTAAGAACTCAGTGATACCAAGGGTGCCAAGCTCACGGCCAAAGCCTGAACGTTTAACACCGCCAAATGGCGTATTGGCCTCAGAGCCAGAAGGTGCATTGATAGTGACCATACCCACTTCTAATTTGTCAGCGATTTCAGCAGCCAGTGCCGCATCTTTCGTTTGGATAGACGCACCCAAACCGAAAGGCACATCGTTGGCAATCTTGATAGCATGGTCGATATCATTTGCTTTATAGACGACTGCTACAGGACCAAACAGCTCTTCACGATATACGTCCATGGATTCAGTCACATCAGTCAGTACCGCAGGCTTAAACCAAGCGCCAGGCTTGTCTTTGTCCATGCCGCCTTCTACCAATACAGTTGCACCTGCTTGGATAGCGCTGTCTAGCTGCGCTTGCAAGTTGACCGCAGCGGCTTTTGATGACATTGGGCCAATAAACGTATCTTCCTTAAGCGGGTCAGCCAAGGTCATATTACTGACCGCATTGGTAAAGCCTTCGACGAATTTATCATAGACTGATTCAATGACGATCAAACGCTTGGCTGCATTACAGGCTTGTCCAGTATTACCAAAACGACCAGAGATAGCGCCTTGTATCGCTTGCTCGATATCGGCATCGGCTGCGACGATAAAGGCATCTGAACCGCCCAATTCTAAAACGACTTTTTTGAGTGCGCCGCCAGCTTCTTTTGCCACGGCTTGTCCTGCGCGTTCAGAACCTGTTAGCGAGACACCTTGTACGCGTGTGTCATTGATAATGGTCGCTGATTGCTCATTGGTCGCAAAAATATTGTTATAAACGCCTTCCGGTACGCCTGCATCTTTAAAGATATCAACGATAACTTCTGCTGTATTTGGACACTGTGGTGCGTGTTTTAGAATAATTGTATTACCCGCCATAAAGTTTGGCGCGACAAAACGGGCTACTTGGTAATGTGGATAGTTCCACGGCATGATACCTAGCAGCGCGCCTACAGGGTGTTTTTCTACCGATGCTGATCCTGAGTCTACATCAATGGTGCTTGGCGCTAGTAGCTGCTCAGCGTTGTCTGCATAGTAGCGATAGATATCAGCAACCAGACCGATCTCGCCTTTTGCTTGGGCAACAGGTTTGCCCATCTCATTTGCAACGATACGTGATAGCTCGTCTTGGCGCTCAAGATAGATATCAGCGATTTTATGCAGTAATGCACTGCGCTCATTTAATGGCACTTTACGCCAATCTTGATAAGCAGTGTCTGCTTGCTCAATGACTTGTTGGATGTCTTGTTCAGTGGCGGTAGGGTAAGTGGCTTCTACTTCACCAGTGGCTGGGTTATTAACTTGATAATCGCTCATATTATGTCCTTTATTTTAAAATATTATTGGGTTCAAAATCCATTTGGGTCTATATTTTTATGCTGCTACTTTTAATTAAAGCTTTTGATTAATGCTTTTAGTTATTGCCTCTGATTGATGGTTCTGGTTGCTGCTGCGTAATACAGTGAATATTACCGCCACCAAAAACAATCTCTCTTGTTCGTACTCCCACTACCTGATGCTGAGGAAAGACTTTTTCAAGCTGCTCGATGGCGAGTGCATCATTTATATCATCATATTGCGGTACGATGACCGCGTCATTACAAATCAAAAAATTGGCATATGAGGCGATACAAACATCACCCGTTAGGCGAGGTTTGGCATCATCAGACTGCACAATGTCATAATCATCAGGCAAGGTCACTGGCTGTTGGGTACAGCACAGCTTATGGACTGTTAGTCGTCTGCCTTTTGCATCGGTCATATTTGAGAGCTGCTCGTAGGCTTTTTGCGTTGCTTCATAAAACGGATTCTCAGGATCATCAGTGAATAAGCAAACCACTTCACCAGGTCGTGCAAAGCAAGCGATATCATCGATGTGACCTGTAGTCTCATCAGGGTCGATACCATCATCAATCCAGAGCACTTTTTGGACATTGAGATAGGCTTTTAGCTTGTCCTCGATTTGCTGCTCGCTCAGATGTGGATTGCGCCCCGGGCTTAGCAGACACATACGCGTGGTCAGAACCGTGCCTTCACCATCGACATGAAACGCGCCGCCTTCCATGACAAAGTCATCCGTTCGATAACGCGGAATATCTAGATGCTCACATAAGCGTTCTGCGAGTTTATCATCGTCATCCCATGGCGAGTAGAGCCCATCATAGTCTCCGCCCCACGCATTGAATGTCCAATCACAAGCGCGTAGCTCGCCTGCGTCATTGATTAAAAATGTCGGCACAGTATCACGCGCCCACGCATCGTTGCTAGGCATAGAGATAACATCGATATCATCAGGTAAGCTATCGCGGCACTGTTGATAATCCTCAGGATTAACCAGTACGCCGACTTCACAAAACTTGTTAATTGCCAATGCAACATCAGCATAAGCCTTCTTGGCAGGGATTGCTTGTTGTCGCCAGTTATCAGCACGGTATGGCCAGACCATCCATACCTTTTGTATTGGCTCAAACTCTGCTGGCATATAAAAGCCATCTTGCTGCGGGGTTGAGTCTGTCAGTAATATAGACATAAAATCACCTTATCGTACACGAGCGACTATAAAAATAGTGAGAGTAAACTAAAGAGACGGAAATCAAATTAACCGTGAGTGAGCAGCGTGCCATACATCGATGGACGACGGTCACGGAACACACCCCATTGCTGACGATCGATAGCCAGTTGATCTAAGTCAAAGGTGGTACTAATCACTTCGCTAGTATTTGCTGAGGCTTCTTTTATGATGTCGCCGCGGCCGTCGGTAATGAACGAGCTACCATAAAACTGCATCGTGCTGTCATTGCCATTTTGGCTGATGGTTTCTGTGCCAATGCGATTGGCTGCAATAACTGGCATTAAGTTGGCGGCGGAATGGCCTTGCATACAGCGCTGCCAATGGCCTTTTGAGTCGATACCGAGTGTTGGCTCATCACCGATGGCAGTCGGGTAAAACAGCAACTCGGCACCCATCAATGCCATGCTACGGGCGCATTCAGGGAACCACTGATCCCAGCAGATACCGACACCAATCTTAGCGTATTTGGTTTGCCAAACCTTAAATCCTGTATCACCAGGGGTAAAATAGAACTTTTCCGCATAAGGAATACCATCTGGTATGTGCGTTTTGCGATAAGTGCCCAGTATCTCGCCATCGGCATCGATCACAGTGATGCTATTAAAGAAAGTATTGCCTGATTTTTCATAAAAGCTAATTGGCAATACCACTTCTAACTCTTTTGCCAGATTTTTGAAGTGATTGATAGCTGCATTGTCTTCGACTGAAGTTGCCAGTTTAAAATAATCAAAGTCATGAACTTGGCAAAAGTAGGGCGTCTCAAACAATTCTTGTAGCAAGATAATATTGGCACCCTCGTTGGCCGCTTTTTTGACCAAGTCAGTCGCGGTCGCAATGTTTTGCTGGATGTCCCAGCCGCATGTCATTTGCGTGGTCGCCACAGTAACGTTTCGCATGATCTCAATCCTTTTATTGATAGATAAGTAATACTATAGGTAGATGATGATTCGTATTTGCTAACGAACAATTTCTCATCATTCGTTAGTGTATAGCGACAATAGTTAAGCTCATATTGGTCAAGTTTTATCGGCTTAAGCCATCATATAGCCCAATCCTAAGAAGGTCACGACGGACAGTCCTGCACCTAACATCGCATACGGGAACTGGGTAAAGGCATGCTGCATGGGTGAGCAGCCAGCACCTTGCGCGGCAAGTAATGAGGAATCACTAAAGAAACACGCATGACTACCGAATGATGAGGCTGATAACAATGCGCCAATCATAAGTGGTGTGCTTACGCCAAGGGCGAGCGATATTGGGAACACGATAGGCATTGCCAACACGTACAGACCCCAGCTTGATGAAGTAGCAAAGGTTAAGAAGGCCATGACCGCAAAGATAACCGCAGGAAAGATAATAATGGTCATATAAGGCGTGATAGCCTCAATCACATACATGGTCATACCAAGCTCATCGTTGATTGCTTTTAAGAAAAAACCACCAATAACGGTTGAGAGGGGATAGAGCATGACTTTAAAGCCTTTAAAAATGGCTTCAACTTGTGTCTCAAAGCTCAAGATCCCTTGCATCCAGTAGACAACGACAGTCACAAAACAGGTTAGTAATGCCCCGCGTAACAGGTCGATTTCAAAGTAAACGGTTGAGACAATCAATAGAATCATTGGAAAAGCAAAGTTAGCGATGTTGGCTTTGAATGACAGCTTGCGCTTGGCTTTGACGTTTGAGATCAGTTGCTCTTCGACAAACGCTTCAGGAACAGGGTTGCCAGCCTTGGCGCGTTTCTCTGCTTTTTTCATCGGTCCCCAATCGCCCAATATGCCATAAGCGACCAAGAATACAATAAGTAAGGCAAACCAAGCATAGGCCATATAAGGAATAGCGCTGATATAAAGTCCAATGCCTTCGCCATCTGCTGCTACGCCGTTTTCTTCTAGCAGACCTGCAAAGTAAACGGCCCAAGTCGAGATAGGCACGATAATACACATAGGGGCAGCGGTCGAATCGACGATATAGGCGAGCTTTTCACGAGAGACGTTATAGACGTCAGTGAGCTTTTTGACGGAAGTTGATACAGCTAAGCAGTTCAAATAATCATCGATAAAAACCACAACGCCCAAAGCAAAAGTGGCCAACAATGACTGACGACGCGACTTGATAATTTTTTGTAGCCATTCACTAAAACCATCTAGGCAGCCACTAATTTCAAGGAGCTGAATTAACCCGCCCATTAGACCACAGACGAGGACAATCCAGATAATGGTCTCGTTGCCCAAGACCATCGACATATTGTCTGCAAAGGGGGAAACCAGATCAAAGGGGTTGAGCATCACAAGTCCAGCGACGCAGCCTGCGATCATAGACTCAAACGGTCGCCTAGAGACAATGGCGGTGACTAATACTAATAATGTGGGTAATAAAGATAAAGCACCCCAAGATTCATCTGGTCCACGGCTCATGGATAGCCAAGCAAAGGCCAGATAGATGACGACGGCTACTATTACGGTGAGAAAGACTCGCTTGTTATGATAGTGCCCTTCGACAGCATCATTGAGTTTCATGTTCATACTTACGCTCCCTGTAGAACCTCATTTTTTAAAACAAACTCTATTCGGTGGTTGATGCTCGACAGACAGTAGCGAATCAACTTTCTATCGAGCTTCCTATCACAGCAATCCATTACTGTGATAGGTCAAGGCAACAGTAGTTTTTATGATAAAAGCGTTGTCTATGTCGACCGCTTTTATGCACGGTTGGTCATATATTTACATGCCGGTGGTGTCTTTTAGTGCATACCACCACGAACCCATGACCGAGTAAGGAACTCGTAGAGCCCTGCCACCTGGGAATGGAATCCAAGGTATCTGTGCAAAGGTGTCAAACTCTTTGGTTTTGCCATTGATGGCATCAGCCAAGATTTGCCCGAACAGATGAGAGCCTGTTACGCCGTGTCCACTATAGCCGTGGGCGAAATATACGCGCTCATGTAGTTTGCCCATTTGCGGGACGCGAGAGAAGGACAGGGCAAAGTTACCACTCCACGCGTAGTCGATTTTTACATCGCGCAGCTCTGGGAAAATCTTATTCATATTGGGTCTGATTTTGGCGGTGATATCAGCAGGATCTTGACCGCCGTAAACCGTACCGCCGCCAAACAACATGCGTTTGTCTGCTGAGAGGCGATAGTAGTCAAGAATGTAGCGCACATCTTCGACACAGACGTCAGTAGGGAGTAGTTGATCGGCCAAATCACCCAATGGCTCGGTCGCGATAATCTGTGTCGATACTGGCATTACGCGATCAGTCAGCTTAGGAATGACTTTATTGAGATAAGCGTTACCGCATAGAACGGCTTGCTTACAAGTCACCGTACCAAACTCAGTAATGACTTTGATAGAGTCGTCAGCGTACTCAATATCTACGACTAAGGTGTTTTCATAAATCGTGCCGCCATTTTTTTCGATAGCTGCCGCTTCACCCAATGCAAGGTTCAATGGATGGAAGTGTCCACCTGAATGGTCGATGACACCGCCCACATAAGCATCTGACTTGATATGTTCTTGAATGCCATTTTTGTCTAGCATCTCTCGGTCGTGCATACCGTGGCTTTCCCACAGTGCATGCGTTTCTTGCAAATCTTTTAGCTGTCCGTTATTCAATGCTGCAAAGATGTTTTTTTCTTTCAAATCGCAGCTGATATCGTAGTCACTGACAAAGCGGCGAATGATTTTGCCACCGCGAGTCACGAGCTGCCCGACGAAGTCTGCGCTTTGCTGACCATAAGATTTTTTGATTTTTTGCAGGCTAGCATTTAGACCATTGACGATTTGACCGCCGTTACGACCTGATGCGCCCCACCCAATCTGTGCGCCTTCAAGCACGACGACCTCATGATCTGTTTCGATAAGGTGCAAGGCAGTTGATAGGCCGCTGTAACCGCCACCGACCACGCAGATTTCTACTTGAATATCGTTTTTAAGCGTTGGTCTGTCAGGCTTAGGGTTACGACTGGCTGCATAATAGCTATCAGGGTATTGACCCTTATCCGAGTAATGCGGGATATTGCGCGTGTTGTTAGAAGGTGGGTTTTGGTTCGTTGCCATATTGCTACTTTGATTGCTATTTGGGTTGCTATTTGACATATCAAACATCCTGTAAATAGGTGAGGTATTCAAGGTTGGTCACTTGCTGAGCAAAGCGTTTGGCCTCTTGCTTTTTGACCGCAATCAATAGCTCAATCATCTCGCTTGGAAATAGTGAGTCAACCACATCGCTGCTCTCAAATTGACGAATGGCTGAGAGCCAGTCCAACGGTAAGGTTTTTAGTTCTGCTGCATCATAAGTAATGCTATTAATCGGCTCAGGTGCTTCAAGCTTGTTTTCGATACCATACAGCATACCCGCCAATACTGCGCTACAAACTAGATAAGGGTTGGCATCTGCACCAGATACACGGTGCTCGATACGGCGTGATCTGGTGTCACCGCCAGGGATACGTACAGCTGCGGTGCGGTTCTCATAACCCCACGATACGTTGTTTGGGGCCAATGTACCGGGGGTAAAGCGGCGGTAAGAGTTGACATGCGGTGCAAACAATAAGGTGCAATCTGACATGGTCTTTAGTAGACCAGCAACGGCATGACGCAACATATCTGAGCCTTCATCTGACCCATCATCGAAGACGTTGTTGCCATCTTTATCTAATAAGCTGCAATGCACATGAAAGCCATTGCCAGACTGTAGGCCAAAAGGCTTTGCCATAAAGGTCGCGGTAAGCTTACGACGAGCTGCCACGGCCTTAACCACTTGTTTAAACAAAATCGCGTCGTCAGCGGCTTTTAATGGGTCATCGACGTGTAATAAATTGATCTCAAACTGACCACAACCATTTTCTGCCAATGCTGCATCGACAGGAATGTCGAGCTTTTCACACTGCTCGTAGACTTCATCTAAAAATTCATCAAATTGTAATAGGTCATTGATACTTAAAATGGATGTCTTATTTAGTCTTAGGCCGCTCTTGGGGCGGATAGGCGGCTTGGGTGTCTCACCCTCGGTATAGTCAACCAAATAAAACTCTAGTTCGGTTGCCATCACTGGCGTCAGCCCCAGTGCTTTGAACTTTTTACTGATGTAGTCCAAAACATGGCGGGCATCACCGTAATAAGGCTCATTGTCTTCGGTATATAACCATATAGGTAGTAGCGATGAAGGGGCACTGGTATTGAGAAGCGGATAAGCAGCGCGACCAGTTGGACGGGCAATGGCATCGATATCACCATTGCACTGCGAAGACTCGATGACATCAGCGCCCCATATATCGACACCTAAGATTGACAGAGGTAATCGGATTGCGCCGTTTTCTGCTTTTTCCATTTGATCAAAAGGGATGCGCTTACCACGAAGTAAGCCATTGATATCTCCTGCGGCAACATAGACGTACTCTGTGCTGTTTGCAGATTTGACCATTCCATTGGTTGTCATCATGTCTGTTCTTCCTATGAATTTGTAGAATTACTGGGTTTGTTACTGCTACTACGTTTTGGCTGCGGTGTCTAAATTCTCTGCTAGTGGCATTTATAACGAACACTTAATAGATAAGTATTTGATAAATGACGGGTTGAATCTGGATTGTTTTTATTAAAGCTAAATTTTTTATCAATGATATTAGTGACTCATAGACTGTGCTCTTAGGCGTTTTTATTCAGGCTAAAAGCTAAACTATCTCTTAGGCGTTTTTATTCAGGCTAAAAGCTAAACTATGTTGGTTATCATTACTGCTGACTTTTAATATATGGATGAAAACTATAATTGTCAATTTTTATTTAAAATTATCTTAAAATAACTCAAATGCGGATTTTTAGTAAAAATACCGACATTAATGAAGTTTATAGTTTACATTTTACGAGGCGTTGTGTTAAATTTTAGCTAAATAAGAGATTAGACAACATAGACAGCTTAGGTCTAGTTGTTATAACGAGGGAAAATGAGATGAAAAATTCCAGACCTATTATTGCTATTGTGTCTTGTCATAAGATGGTTGACGGACAGCCAGCACAGGCGGTATATCAAAAATATATCGATGCAGTAAATTTTTATGGTGGGAATCCTATACTGCTGCCAAACACAGCTGCTGACAGCGAAAACTTCGATGCGCTGCTCGAAATAGCAGATGGAATCTTATTGACCGGTAGTTATAGCAATGTCGCCCCAACTCGTTATGGCGCGACACATACCGAAGCCAAACAAGATCTAGGCCGTGATGAGCTGAGCTTCAAATTATTGGCTTATGCAGACGAAAAAAACATTCCGCTGTTTGCAGTTTGCCGAGGCTTGCAAGAGATGAATGTTCATTTTGGGGGCACGCTATATCCTGATTGGCGTGATATTGGTGAGTTTTATGAGCAGCATTTAGAAGACAATACCCAGCCGCTTGAGGTGCAGTATCAGCCCATACATGACGTCATCATTCAACCTCAAGGAAGGCTGGCAGCATTTGGTGAAAAGTGGCACGTCAACTCATTGCACAAGCAAGCCATCAATAAAGTAGGCGAGCGTTTATTCGTCGAAGCGTTAGCGCCTGATGGTCTGGTAGAGGCTATCAGCTTGTTACAACATCCATTTATGATTGGTGTACAATGGCATCCTGAGTTAAATTATGCGCAAGATAGCTTGTCCAAATTTCTATTCACGGAATTTATTCACCATGCCAGAGAACCACAAACCGAGTAGCACGACTAAAAGTAAGGCAGAAACTGCTGTCACTGATAGTGATAACATTGAAAACGATGTTGATAGTGTCGATGACAAAGATGTAGCTGATATTAATATTGAAATAGATGATATCGACGATGATGAACTGAATGATTCTGAAGCAGCGTCGACTTCTGAAGCAGATGAGTCGTTGAAAGAAGACATTGGTAAAAAGATTAACCAGTTGCGTCTAGCAAAAGGTTACTCGCAACGTAAATTGGCAAAACTGTCAGGGTTGACAAACACGTCTATCAGCTCGATTGAGCGCAATAAGGTCAGTCCAGCGGTCAATACGTTAAAGGCGATTTTGACAGTGTTGGGTTCTGATCTGACTACGTTTTTTAGTGACGAGTGGAAAGAGCCAAAGGCTAGAGTGATTGTAACGCCAAAGGATCTATTAGAGCTCAATGAACCCAATAGCAAAGTGTCGCTAAAGCAGGTCTATAACTGTAGCAGGACAAGAAACTTGGGGTTCTTAATCGAGACCTATCAGCCAAATAGTTCAACAGAGGAAAAAATCGCTCACGAAGGTGAAGAGATTGGTACGGTCATCGAGGGTAAGATTATTATCCGTATCGAAGACAGTACCTATTTACTAAATCAAGGCGATAGCTATGTGATTGATACCATTCAGCCGCATACTTTTATTAATCCTACCGATAGCATCACCCGTATTGTAAGTGCCCATACACCGACGACTTATTAAACCTAAGCTAAATTTCGTTAGGTTTGATATTGCCCAGTGATGATTGAACAAAAAAGGCTACTTCCATTTTAGAAGTAGCCTTTTTTTAATTAAAAAATTACGTAACGAATAAAACGCTTAGTTTATGGTTGATGATTATCTTCAGTTGTTTCTACCGTATCGACATTATCCGTTGTCTTCGATTTTTCTTTAGTCAGCTTTATTTTTGGATTTTTAGCAACAGGTTCGATGTTTTTTACAGCGACATTTAGGGCGGGTTTAGATGCTTTTTTTAGACTGCGTTTGATGCGTCGAACTGCGATAGCATCTGCTTCTGCTTGTTCTTCGGCAAGCGCCGTATCATGTAAGCCTTGATAGACTTCAAGCGTTTTTTCAATCATTTCACGCATGGTAAATTTGTTGGTCATTTCAGGACGCGTCACACTCTCCAGCTGATTTCTAACCGCTTTACAAAGCGCGTTGGCATTATATTTTTTTACCAGTCCTTGCGGGTAGAGTGGTTGTAAAATCTCGCTAAAGGCTGCTTGATCCCAACCAATAACTGGCGTACCTAGATGTATGGCTTGTAGGGCATTGATACCGATTGACTCGGGCTCATTGGCAAGTGCCATGACAATATTGGCCGCTGATAGCCATTCTCGCATATCATTACGTTTGCTGCCCACATAGGTAATGCGCTCCGCCAATCCTAAGCTGTTGGTGCGTTGGCGAAAATCTTCATGAGCGACATCGCCGTCTTTATAGTCTTCATCCATAATAATGACATGAATATTGGGGAACTGCTCTTGCAGGTTACCCAAGATATCGATGAGCCATTCTTGCCCATACTCGTTACCGATTACGGTTGGGAATACGAGCCATTTTTTGTGCTCAAGCTCAGGGTATTCAGCAAAGGTATGACGTAACCAATAGACCGACGGATTATGACGATAAGGGTAGCGCCGAGTATCGATACCACGATAGATACGCGTGATGACCTTAGGATCTACGTCTTCGATGCGCAGTCCTTTTTTTAAGTATTGAGTGACACTATCAGATACGGTGATTATCGTATCAACATTGAGTAGAGCCTGAGAGTATTTATTGATTGGATAAAAACCATACATGGTCGAGACCAGTTTGGGAAAACGTCTGACACGTGCGCGGCGCAGTGCCAAATGCAATATCCATGCAGGGGTACGCGAATGTACATGAATGACATCGGGTTCGTACTTTTCTATCAAATGCCGTAGTGCAGAGACTTGCAATAGCGATAGCCAAGACTTTTTATTTACGTGCAGCTGATGGTAAATATTGCCATCGCGCTTGAGACGTCTAACCAAGTCATTGTCTTCATCGGCACTCGAGACAATGATAGAGGTATGCTCATTTTTGACCAATGCCCGCCCAAGATGAAAAATGCCGCGCTCGGACTCATCATGCTTTAGAGACGACAGTAAGCGCATAACTTTCATAATAGCGTTGGTCACCGGTTAGTAATATCAATTTGCTATTGTCAGTTAAAAGCGATTAAAACTCAACCATCAAGATAAAAAGATAAGGTCAGATAGGTAGTTTTTAGACTATATAAGCGTAAGACGTGGATTAATAAACACCAAAAGCCATTAGCGTCGTTTTTGTAAATGCTCAGCATTGGGCAGTACTTGTTTTTCACTCAAGTATTTCCAGTAGCGCTGCGGGAAATATTGTTTATGTAGCTTGGGATTTTTGCGCTCTTTGATATTGACGTTGGTAAAGTAGCCTTGCCAGAATTTTTGATAGCGCTGCTCATCAGGACTATGGATGCTAGCAGGGTTGCGTAGTACCGCATCATCGAGGTCGGTGATGGTTTGCAGCTTTGCTGGACGTGATGGCGTGCTATTACTTTTATCATAATAGATGCCATAGCCTCGCGTTAGATCATAGATCGCCCAGTGCTGATCCTGATAACGTTGCCGAAAATGCTCTCCGATGAGTGGCAGTACATTAAAATCAGGCTCTACACGTGCAAAATAAATATCATCAGTCGTATGCTCAAAACGTACAAACGCCTCCATACGGTGTTTTTCGCGCCCAACAGATTTGACTGTTTGGACTAATTCGAGAACATTTAAATTACCCAAATCCTGCATGATTTGACGATTGGGATAGTCGATGGCGTATTTGACCACGCGGAACAATGTCGTACCGATATCGTCTTTCTCTGATAAAAAACCCCACAAGATATTTCGCATGCCTGAGCGACCCAGTAATGTATTTAATTTAACCAACACGCGCTCGGCTTTATCCTCATCGGTTGCCACGTTAGTCGCCTGAGCGATGAGTGATGGCACATAGCAATCTTGAGCGGTTAGCTTCAGTGACATATCGTTTTGTAGACGATTGGCATAGACATAAAACACCGCACTCAGCCAACCTTCAAAGCTAGGCTCATACAGTACAATGCTAGGCGTCAATTGACCAACAGCGTAAGAGTCGTTTTGCATAAGTGCTGACATGTTTTATCCTACATTTCTATCATAAATACAGTAGCGAGATAGCGACTTTCTCTAGCGCACACTATCTAGAGCCATTCTAGAATAAAGCCAACTGCCCAGTACGCTGATCGTTAAACTTGGTTTGTGTTTGAGCCAACACATACTGACGGAAATTATCGCGCGTTAAATGAGCAAGGTGTTCGTTTTTGCCAGTAGTCGCGATGAAGTATTTAGCACGGTTGACCGCAGCGCCCATCTTTTTTAGATGGTATAGCGTTAATTGATTGAACTTACGTGCTTTGACGATTTTCTTAGCAGTCTTTGTACCGATACCTGGGATGCGTACAATCATCTCATAAGTCGCTGTCTGGATATTGACTGGGAAATGCTCACGATGGCGTATTGCCCAAGCCAGTTTTGGATCGCAGTCCAAATCTAAAAATGGCGACTCCGGCTCCACAATCTCATGCGCACCAAAACCATAAAAGCGCATTAACCAATCTGCCTGATACAGACGATTCTCTCGTACCATGGGCACGGGCGTTCCAATCGCAGGCAAGCGATTATCAGAGAGCATAGGTACATAGCCTGAGTAATAGACACGCTTGAGATCATACGTTTTGTAAAAGTGACTCGACAGCTGAATCACCTGCAAGTCAGTCTCGTTACTCGCACCAACGATCATTTGGCTGGTCTGACCTGCTGGCGTGAACTTAGGCGCTTTCTTATGAGTCTTACGGCTTTCACGAATGGTGATGATTTCTTCTTTTACCGTCTCCATCGGTGCTTTTAATTGGTCATGTGATTTCTCTGGCGCAAGCAAAGCCAACCCTGATTTGGTTGGAATCTCGATATTGACGCTCAAACGATCCGCATATAATCCTGCTTCTAATAGCAGTTCCTTTGACGCACCTGGAATGGTCTTTAGATGGATGTAACCATTAAAGCGTTCGCGAGTACGCAAGAGTTTGGCGACTTCGACCAGTCGCTCCATTGTATAGTCGCCACTTTTAAAGATACCAGAGCTAAGAAATAACCCTTCAATATAGTTACGGCGATAAAACTGCATGGTTAAGTCAACGACTTCTTCGACACTGAACGCGGCGCGCGGCGTATCATTGCTTTTACGTGAGGTGCAATAAGCACAGTCGTAAATGCAGTGATTGGTCAAAAGAATCTTTAGCAGACTGACGCAGCGACCATCTTCGGTATAGCTGTGACAGATACCTGTTGCTGAGGCATCACCTAGTCCGCCGCCTTGGTTTTTGCGAGTACCAGCGGAGGATGAGCAGGAGACATCATACTTGGCAGCATCAGCCAAAATATTGAGTTTTCCCTGTAATCTTTCATAATTGATGTTTGCCATAAGTCGCGTTTTACCAATTAATTGATGAAAGACTATTTTACCAAAATTATCGCTAAGTCATTGTATTTATAGGTGAAGTTAGAATGATATGCGACAACGGTTGTCGTCACAAAAATCTGGACTTTTGGATATGGTTTGAATTTACATAAAGATTTTTTCAGCTAATAATCCAACCACCAATCCGCTAACAATACCTGCAATACCGAGTAGTAGGAGAGGAATGGCTAGTATCGTGAATATCTGTGCTTGGCTTTTTTGAATCTCAATAGAGTAGTGGTTTGAATCAATATTGGCCAACGGTATGGCGCCTCCTATCATTGCTTGAAATCTTGAGGTACTTGAACCTGGTCCTAGCTTTAATTCGTAGTGACCCGCTTCCGCCTTAAAAGTAAAAAGCTCCATTCTTCCAGTATCAAAATTGTTTGAGCGCGGAGACAGTATCGAGCGGTTAATCTTGATTTCTTTGTTAGTAGCGGTATTGAGAATATGTGGTCTAAACTGATACAGCGGCGTTTTTTTGAAGAGAGGGCCCTTGTGCCAGATTGCATAAACGCCAGGTTTTGAGACAGTAAAACTACCTGCATTATCGTTATATGGTAGTGTCAATAATATGACGACATTGAATGCATTGCTAAACAGTTTTATCGCTTTAAAGACAATAAATATGCCAATAAGAATAAGGATGAATAGAAGTATTCTAATGGACAGGATGCTCATTCTTCATCTGCCTTAGTGATAAAGAGCTTAATAATAACGTGGTATAGCCGATACAAGTACAAGGCTCATTTTTCGGATTAACAAACGTTTATTTATATCACAATAAGTTGGCTATTTCCCAAAATAAAGGTCTTGTAGACTAGATGACTAGTCCACAAGACCTTTTATAAAATTTAGAATTTATTAAGTTCTATTACTGTATTTACTGAACCTTCGCACGTATTACCACGGTTTTGGCTGCATTGGCATCAAAGTTCACCAAGTTCCATTTCAGACCAGAGTAGTTTTCTTGGACAACCACAGTATTGCCAACCTGCTGAATGGTTTGATAGCTATCGCCACCCGTTGTCGCAAGCGTCGGCAGAGGACTATTCAACGAGACTAACTGGACGCCACTTGGTAATGAGATCATGGCGTTGATGTCATTGACTGGCTGTGCCGTGGTATTGGTGTACGTGGTGTGATACTCGATCACATCACCAGGGGCAATATGATTGGCAGGGACGGCAACTTCACGTCCATCAGCATTTTTTAGAATTTTCATGACTTTGGTGTTGGCATTGACTACGCCAGGCGTGCTAAAAGTCGGGGTCAGTTGCAACGTATCCAAAGTTGTCGTCGTTGTCGTTACTTGATTGGTCACTGGCTGCTGCATAATCACTGGCGGGGTGACGTTGGTTGCGACAGGTAGTACTTGCGTCACGCTGCTGGCAGGCGTGGTAATCACATCTACTTTAGTGACCTTATTGGTAATAGAGTTAGTCACTGGTACGCTAGTAACGGTCGTCGTACCTTGGACAATAGGAGACTGACGCACGACATAGCGTGGCACAGTGGTCACCTGAGTTATCGCGTACGGCATACCATCTTGCATGGTGATACCGTTTGGCGTCGCCGTAATAGTAGCAGTTTTGCCATCAGAGTATTGCTCGACCACCGTGGTGCTACCGCTCGCAGATGAGCTAATAGCAATCTCAGGGGCAGCATTGGCAGATGATGCGGCCAACATGATACCTGCTAGCATTGCAGACATAGCTGCATTTTTTGCCATAGTCGTTTTAGTAGTTAATGCTTGAAAACTATTGTTCGTAATCATAAAAGACTCCTCAAAAATAATAGTAAGTAATACAACAATAGATAATGCTTAGATAAACAAAACCCCCGCTAAATGACACCGAAAAATATGCCAAATAACGAGGGTAGTAGTGCTGATATTAGCCTATGTATGCGATCAGACCATCATTATTTTTAGTAAGAGCGCAGCAGTGCTAACTTGTATAAAAGCTATTCAATCTTAACTATTTCTTATTGAATAAACTGAATATTGAAGCTGTTGTGCGCTCAAACTCAAATAATTATGCGCCAAAACAAATCATGGATAAAAGCAGCATTGTGTAACCGAAACGGTATAAATGCTATCTATGTGTAGTACAGCTTTCATCTATGGAGTCGCATAACTAAGTAGCTAGGCGCAATCATTGTCATCGAAGCTGCTATCTAAAAGTCATTTTTCAAACTGTCTACAATTGAGAGTATCAAAATTCTAGATTAGAACGCAGTGTAGCTATTAGTCGTAAATGACTTTCATAACTTCATATTCAACGACGCCCTTTGGCGTTTCGATGCGCACTTCGTCGCCTTCGAATTTACCAATCAGACCACGAGCGATTGGTGAATTGACTGAGATTTTACCAGCTTTAAAGTCAGCCTCATCATCGCCAACGATTTTGTATTGTTTCTCTTCTTCGGTGTCCATGTTTTCAATCACGACGCTGACGCCAAACACGATACGGCCTTCTTTTGGCAGTGTCGAAGGATCGATGACTTGAGCGCCACCAAGTTTGGCTTCGATATCACGAATACGTGCTTCACAAAAACCTTGTTGCTCACGGGCAGCATGGTATTCAGCATTTTCTTTCAAATCGCCGTGTTCGCGTGCTTCAGCAATCGATGCTGTGATGCGTGGACGGTCGACACTTTTTAGCTGTTTTAATTCGGCTTCTAAAGCCGCGTGTCCTTGCGGAGTCATTGGGTAACGTTGCATGTTTTTTCCTTAAACCAATAACACCACACCACCTCATAATGAGATGGTGTCAGTGTTGTTGCAATGGATATAAAATATAAAAGAGTGATAATTAAGACGATGTAATGAACAAGTTGGCTATCATTTATGAGTGTATCTCACCTCAATTCAAGCATAGGCGCACTTAAGCTTACGTAATAAAAAGCATAGTCGCAATTTAGCCACTATGCTTTTTAGGTCTATCACGGTAAAGGTATCGTTCCTCAAGCATGGTTGGCTATATTTAAAGCAAACAACGATACTTGAGTGAGCTTTTAGGCAAGCCTAACGGTTATGCTTAATCTACTGAAATTATTCAGCCACGTCAATAGACTTTGCTTGCTCATGCAAATCTTGTAACTTATAGACATCAAACGGTAAGTCAATCGCATAAGATTTGCAGACGGCATCAGCGGCACCTAACGTGGTGACGTAGAATACTTTGCCCTGTAGCGCACTGCGGCGAATAGAGAACGAATCCTCTTGAGCTTGCTTACCTTCAGTAGTATTGATGATAAGGTCGATTTTGCCGTTTTTCAAGGCATCAACGATATGCGGGCGACCTTCAGTAACTTTGTTGATTTGCTGACTTTCGATACCAGCGTCGCTCAGTACTTTTTGCGTGCCAGTGGTCGAGACAATCTTAAAGCCAAAGTCTGCAAGCTGACGAGCAATCGGAGCGATTTGGGCTTTGTCACTGTCACGAACTGAGATAAAGACCGTTTTTGTTTCGCCTTCAGTCGGTAGACCTGGCAGACGCTCGTTACTACCGATAATGGCCTTGTAGAATGCTTCGCCAAAGGTTTTGCCTACGCCCATAACTTCGCCCGTTGATTTCATCTCAGGACTCAAGATTGGGTCAACGCCCGGGAACTTAGCAAATGGGAACACCGCTTCTTTGACCGCATAGAATGCTGGGACAATCTCAGTGGTAAAGCCTTGGTCTTTAAGCGAAGTACCAGCCATACAGCGCGCTGCAACCTGTGCTAACGAAGTACCGATACACTTAGAGACGAACGGTACTGTACGTGCAGCACGTGGGTTCACTTCTAGGATATATACCGTTTCGCCTTTTACCGCGAACTGTACGTTCATTAGACCGATAACGCCTAGCTCTTTTGCCATAGCGACCGTCTGTGCACGCATCACGTCACATAGCTCTTTAGACAGTGAGTATGGTGGTAGTGAGCATGCTGAGTCACCTGAGTGAACGCCAGCCTGTTCGATATGTTGCATAATACCGCCGATAACGACATCAGTACCATCACATACACAGTCTACGTCGACTTCGATAGCATCATCTAAGAAACGATCTAGTAGGACAGGCGCTTCGTTCGATGCTTGTACCGCAGTACGTAGGTAATGTCTTAGCTCGTCTTCGTTATAGACGATTTCCATCGCGCGGCCACCTAGTACATAAGATGGACGTACAACCAATGGATAGCCTACATCTTTTGCTTTAACCAAGCCGTCTTCTAAGCTGGTCGCTAGAGCGTTTGATGGCTGTACTAAATTCAGCTGCTGAATCATGTGCTGGAAGCGTTCACGATCTTCGGCACGGTCGATTGCATCTGGGCTAGTACCGATGATTTTAACGCCTGCTGACTCTAGTGCGCGTGCAAGTTTCAATGGTGTTTGACCACCGAACTGGACAATCACACCATCAGGATTTTCGATACGAACGATCTCTAGCACGTCCTCTAATGTGATTGGCTCAAAGTATAGACGGTCAGAAGTGTCATAATCGGTTGAAACCGTTTCAGGGTTACAGTTGACCATGATGGTCTCGTAACCATCTTCACGCATAGCAAGCGCTGCATGCACACAGCAGTAATCAAACTCAATACCTTGGCCGATCCGGTTAGGGCCGCCACCGATAACCATGATTTTCTTTTTGTCTGTTGGGTTTGCTTCACATTCGCTATCGTACGTTGAGTACATATAAGCCGTGCTAGTAGCAAACTCTGCGGCACAGGTATCGACACGCTTATAGACTGGATAGACGTTTAGATCCCAACGCTTCTTGCGAAGTTGCTTTTGTGAGATACCAAGCAATTTAGCCAAACGCAAATCTGACAAGCCTTTACGTTTAAAGCTACGTAGATTTTTCTCGTTCAAGCCGCCAAAACCAAGTGATTTTACAGTGGCTTCTGTTTTAACGATGTCTTCTATCTGTACTAAGAACCATGGGTCAATCTTGGTAAAATTAAACACTTCATCGACACTCATACCGACGCGGAATGCATCAGCAACGTAGTAGATACGCTCAGGTGTTGGAATGGTTAGGCGGTTGATAATTTCGCTACGCGCTTTTTCGGCGCTTACTTTTGATAAATCAATTTGCTCGTCAAAGCCATCCGCACCTGTTTCCATGCCGCGCAATGCTTTTTGCATTGACTCTTGGAAATTACGACCGATCGCCATCACTTCACCGACCGATTTCATCTGAGTCGATAGGATATTGTCTGCTTGTGGGAATTTTTCGAAGTTGAAACGAGGTATCTTGGTCACGACATAATCAAGCGCAGGCTCAAAGCTGGCTGGCGTTTTGCCACCAGTGATGTCATTTTGCAATTCATCTAGCGTGTAACCAATGGCCAGTTTCGCTGCGATTTTGGCAATCGGGAAGCCAGTGGCTTTTGAGGCTAGGGCAGATGAGCGTGATACACGTGGGTTCATCTCAATGACGACCATACGACCAGTATCAGGATTGATACCGAACTGTACGTTTGAGCCGCCCGTTTCTACACCGATCTCACGCAGTACTGCTAATGACGCATTACGCATGATTTGATATTCTTTGTCGGTCAAGGTCTGTGCTGGCGCGACGGTGATTGAGTCACCGGTATGCACGCCCATTGGGTCAAAGTTTTCGATGGCACAGATGATGATGCAGTTGTCGTTTTTGTCACGAACCACTTCCATCTCATACTCTTTCCAACCGATCAATGACTCATCGATAAGCAGTTGATGGTTTGGAGACAAGTCAAAACCGCGCTCACAGATTTCAATGAACTCATCACGGTTATAAGCGATACCACCGCCTGAACCGCCCATTGTAAATGATGGACGAATGATACACGGATAGCCCATTTTTTCTTGAGTCGCAAAGGCTTCTTCCATGGTTTCAGCCGTTTCAGCGCGAGGGCACTCAAGGCCAATACGCTTCATGGCTTTATCAAACAAGTTGCGGTCTTCTGCCATCTCGATTGAGTCTTTGGTCGCACCAATCAACTCACAGTTATACTTGGTCAATACGCCGTGCTTATCTAGCTCTAGCGCACAGTTTAGTGCTGTCTGTCCGCCCATCGTTGGCAAGATTGCATCTGGACGTTCTTTGGCAATGATTTGCTCAACGGTTTGCCAAGTAATCGGCTCGATATAGGTCGCGTCAGCCATGACAGGGTCGGTCATGATGGTCGCAGGGTTTGAGTTGACCAAGATGACGCGGTAGCCTTCTTCTTTTAGTGCTTTACACGCCTGTGCGCCTGAATAGTCAAACTCACATGCTTGGCCGATGACGATAGGGCCTGCGCCAATGATAAGAATGCTTTTTATGTCGGTACGTTTTGGCATAGTTAGAGCTACCTTCGTTTGGGTGATAATTTGAGTAATCTTTATTTTTGATAACGCTCATGGCGTTTTATGCTTGCAGTGCTTTATTTAGTGCCGCTTGAACCGCTATGGACGATTCAAACGTTTACTTATTATTTAATTATAATCAACCGTTTACGCTTGGGCAGTTTTAGACTGCTCCATCATATCCGCAAACTTATCAAACAATGGCGCGCAGTCATGTGGACCAGGGCTGGCTTCTGGGTGACCTTGGAAGCTAAATACAGGCTTATCGGTCAGCTCGATACCTTGGTTGGTACCATCAAACAGTGAGCGATGGGTAGATTTAACGTTGTCAGGTAGCGTGTCTTCATCAACCGCAAAACCATGGTTCTGACTGGTGATCATAACCGTGCCAGTCGCCAAATCTTGTACTGGATGGTTGGCACCATGATGGCCAGTTTTCATTTTGATAGTATTTGCACCGCTAGCCAAACCAATCAGCTGATGACCTAAGCAGATGCCAAACGTTGGGACGTCAGTTTGTTCAATGATGTGACGTACCGCATCGATTGCGTAATCACAAGCTGCAGGATCGCCAGGGCCGTTTGATAAGAAGATGCCATCTGGGTTCATTGCTAGCACATCTGCGATAGGGGTCTGTGCTGGTACAACCGTTACGTGACAACCGCGGTCAACGAGCATGCGTAGGATGTTTGTTTTGCTACCGAAGTCATAAGCGACGACGTTGTATTTAGAATCGATGTGAGTGCCGAGTTGCTTAAAGAAGCCGCCAGTACCGCTATCATGACTACCAGGGATATCACGGTTGAGTAGGGTGTCTGATAAATCCCAAGTGCCCGCTGTCCACTCGAAGTTCTCTTTAGTGCAGCATTCTTTTGCCAAGTCCATGCCCTTTAGACCTGCAAAACCTTTTGCTAATTCAATCGCTTTTTGCTCATCGTCACTGCTGATAGTCTCGCCGTTTGAGGCAGTCATGATACAGCCGTTCTGTGCACCTTTATCACGTAATAGACGTGTTAGCTGACGCGTATCAATTTCAGCGATAGCCACTGTCTCATTACGCTGTAAATAGTCGCTAAGTGACTCTGAGTTACGGAAGTTAGAAGTTGCCATGGTGGCATCACGGATGATAAGACCGTCTGCCCATACTTTGTGACCGTTGCCAGATTCTGTGTCCTCGCTATTGGTGCCTGTATTACCGATATGAGGGTAAGTCAAAGTCACCAGTTGGCGGGCATAACTTGGATCGGTTAGGATTTCTTGATACCCTGTCATGGCTGTGTTAAATACCACTTCACCAATACGATGACCTAGGCTGCCGATACTGACACCGCGAAAAATTGTACCGTCTGCTAGTGCCAAAATTGCTTGTATTTCTGCCGATGAATTCAAGGATTGCCTCCGCTGTTATTGGTGAGTGCCATCATGTTTTGTTGGACTAAAACTGCTCCGTATCCTTTTATTTACGGCATTTGACTGTTGTCATATAAAAGTAAAAAAAGGGCGATACACAAAAATTTTCCACAAAAAAGCGAGAAGACATTATTGATGAAAACTACAAAACCCACTAGATAGTGAATAGGTAACTTGCATCATGTCCGCTCGCTTAGGCACAGATTTTGCGTATTATATACAAAATAGAAGGTTATAGCTAGCCGATTTACTGGATTAATAGTCATTTCATGGCTAATAATGAGGACTTTATAAAGATATTGACTTTATAAAATAGCCTAAGCAGATATTGACTACTTTCTCTTTTATCGAATTCGACATCAAGCGTGTATTAATAGCGCTGGATTTTCGCAGTTGGCTTTGCCACAATGGACAGCGCAGCGCTAGACCCAATTTTTATAATCGTTTGTTATAACAATAATGAAGATGACAAGGAGTCGTTATGATTTATCAGTATTTAGACAAAACCCCTGAGTTTGCTGCACCGTTCAACGGCTGGGTAGCAGACTCAGCGCAAGTGATGGGCGATGTGTATTTAGGCCATCAGGCCAATGTGTGGTTCGGTGCAGTGATACGCGGTGACAACGATCGTATCCATATCGGTGACTATAGTAATGTGCAAGAAAACAGTGTGATTCACACCGATGCAGGTATTGAGGTGAAAATCGGTAATTACGTGACTATCGGTCATCTGGCTATGCTACATGGCTGTGAAGTCGGTGATAACAGCCTAATAGGCATTGGCGCTGTGGTGCTTAACAATGTCAAAATTGGTAAAAACTGTCTGATAGGGGCGAAAGCCTTGATTACTGAAGGTCAGGTTATTCCTGATAACTCGCTAGTGATGGGCGCGCCTGCAAAAGTAGTCAAGACACTGACCGATGAGCAAGCAGCGATGCTAAAAATGTCAGCGCTACATTATGCTGAGCGTTGCCAGAAATTTAAAACAGGCTTAACAGAAATCGCGATGCCTGACTAAAGGTAAATAAACGAGCTAAGTTTAAATAGATAGACGATAGGGCGCATACTTATTTCATTGATAGACTGTTCAATTAATACGGTCAGCCTTAAAGCATAACGTACCCAATTTTATTAAATAATTCATATTTTTTCGCAACCAATGATAAGGTCTCACCATGCAGGCAAATCAAGCACAAACACAACAAAAACAACTGGCATTATTTGATTTAGATCATACATTACTTGATGTCGATAGCGATTATCTCTGGGGTGAGTATATCGTAAAGCATGACCTTGTCGATGAGGCGCAGTACCGCACTGCCAATCAGAAATTTTATAATGATTATATCGAAGGCACGCTAGACGCGACAGAGTACAATGAATTCGTCGCGCAGTTTTTAAGAAGTCTGCCGCTTGACAGACTTGATGAGCTAAGAGAAGACTATATCAAAAGCGAAATTGAGCCACATATTCGCCCAAAAGCAATGGAAGCGTTGTGCCAGCATATTGAGCAAGGGCACGATGTAGTGATTATTTCTGCGACCAATGATTTTGTGGTATCGGCCATTGCCAAGCGGTTTGGTATTGAAGCTGCCAATGTATTGGCGACGCCGCTCGAGATCAAAGACAATCGCTATACAGGTAAGCTAACTGACAGACCAAACTTCCAAGCGGGCAAAATATACCATTTGGATAAATGGCTAAATAAACAGCAAGCCTCTGGTATCACGTTTGAAAAGACGTACGCGTATTCAGATTCCAAAAATGATATTCCATTGCTCGAATGGGCTGACGTGGCCGTTTGTGTATCACCTGATGATGCGTTACATGCCCATGCCTTGGCACATCGCTGGGCAGTAGAAGATTGGTCAATCTAGATTATTTAATCTAGTAATAGTAGCAACATTAGCAATAGTGATAATTAGCGAACCATTTAGCATCAATCTCATTTAAAATAGCGTCACATTCGTTATTTATTTTTATTAGAAAAACAGGAATATTTATGGAAATCAATCCGTATCAAGAGCAAATTAAAGACTTATCAGAGCGTGGGCAGGACTTGCGGAGGTATCTTTGACTTCGATGGTAAGCAAGAGCGCTTAGAAGAAGTCAATTTAGAGTTAGAAAACCCCGAGCTATGGAACGATCCAGAGCGCGCGACCAAAATTAATAAAGAAAAAAGTCACCTTGATGGTGTCATCGATGTGGTGGTTTCTCTTGAAACCACACTAGAAGACGCGTCTGCCATGCTAGAGCTGGCAGTCGAAGCAGAAGATGAGTCATTGCTAGCTGATGTACAGAGCGAGCTAGATAGCGCTGAGAAACGTGTTGCTGATTTAGAATTCCGCCGAATGTTTAGCGGTGAGATGGATCCAAATAACTGCTACTTGGATATTCAGTCAGGCAGTGGCGGTACTGAAGCGCAAGATTGGGCTGAAATGCTACTACGCATGTATACGCGCTGGGCAGAAGCACATGGTTTCAAAGTAGATGTGATTGAAGTGTCATCAGGCAGCGTGGCTGGCATTAAGTCGGCAACCATTGAGATTAAAGGCGATTATGCGTTTGGTTGGTTGCGTACCGAAATTGGCGTTCACCGTTTGGTACGTAAGTCACCATTTGATAGTAATAATGGTCGTCATACGTCGTTTGCTGCGGTGTTTGTCTCGCCTGAGATTGACGACAACGTCGAGATTGATATCAATCCAGCGGATTTGCGTATCGATACCTACCGTTCATCTGGGGCGGGTGGTCAGCACGTAAACACGACAGATTCTGCGGTACGTATTACCCATGAGCCGTCGGGCGTGGTAGTGACCTGTCAGAATGAGCGTAGTCAACATGGTAACAAAGCCACTGCGATGAAGATGCTACGTGCTAAGCTCTATGAGCTTGAAATGCAAAAACGTATGGAATCACAGCAAGCAGTCGAAGATGGCAAGTCTGACGTCGGTTGGGGCAGTCAAATTCGCTCTTACGTGCTCGATGACTCACGTATCAAGGACTTGCGTACGGGTGTTGAAACCTTTAACACTGGTGCCGTACTAGATGGTGACCTCGATCAGTTTATCGAGGCGAGTCTAAAAGCAGGACTGTAAAAGGCCGTTTTAAATAAGCAGCCGTTTTAAAATAGTAACCAATATTTAATTAAGGAAAATTATGCCAAGCGTTAATAATTATTTTGATGATAAAGTGACTTCTATTGCTTTTCAAACGGCTACCAAGCCTGCGACTGTCGGCGTCATGGAAATTGGTGAGTATGAGTTTGGCACTAGTGAATTTGAAACCATGAGTGTGGTGAGCGGTGCATTGACTGTTAAGCTGCCAGAGAGTGATGAGTGGCAAACGTTTAACGCTAGCGAGCAATTCACGGTTGAAGCCAATCAAAAATTTCAAGTAAAAGTTGATGTCGAAACGGCTTATTTATGTCTGTACGGTAAATAATTACTTTTAAATTGAAGTAGTATAAAAACGAAAAAAGCCAAGTATTTTATGCTTGGCTTTTTTTGTGCGTCATATTTCAAATGAATTGTAAGCTATTATCCTGAAAACTATGTTTTACACAGCATTACACTTTGTCTGTGCCAAATAAACAGCAAAAATTATTGTCATTAATTATGCTGAAACCATGAATTCTCAAAGGTGTATGACTTTATGGCAAAGGTAACAGTAAAGGCAAGCGAGCAAACAATTACCAAAGACGTGCGTCATGATTACGAGCATCTCGCACGCCGTGCCAATTTACGTTATGTGAGTGACGATGAACCAGGCTACGAGCGTAGACGTTGGGGTCGCGGCTTTACTTATCGTGATGCAACGGGCAACACGGTCAAAGACAAAGCATTGCGTCAGCGTTTTGATGCATTGGTGATACCGCCCATGTGGTCAGAGGTCTGGATATGCCAAGATGAAAGAGGCCATCTGCAATCAACGGGGCGAGACGAAAAATCGCGCAAACAGTACCTGTATCATCCGTCATGGAACAATATCCGTGACCAAGCAAAATTTGATGCGATGATAGGATTTGCAGAGGCGCTGCCCAATCTACGCGCGCAGGTGGAGATAGATTTGAAAGCAAAGTCCTTATCACGCATCAACGTACTCGCTGCCGTCATTAAATTGCTAGAGACCACTTTGATTCGTATCGGTAACAGCCGCTACGCCAAGCAAAATAAAAGCTATGGTCTGAGTACGCTACGCAGCAAGCATGTTAGTGAAACCGACAATGGACTGGCGTTTGATTTTGTCGGGAAAAGCGCGAAAGAGCATCACATTGAACTGCAAGACGAGCGATTGATTGATATCGTGCAAGCCTGTTCTGAGCTGCCAGGCTATCAGATATTCAAATATCTAGATGACAACGGACATAAGCAAGTCGTCGACAGTAGCGATATCAATGATTACTTACGGATGCATACGTGCGGCATGGACTGTGAAAGCAAGCTGTACAGCGCAAAGGATTTTCGCACATGGATGGCCAGTGTACTCGCGGCAAGCTATCTATATGATGAGCTACAAACGACGGCAGGCGCTAGCATACTAGCCAGCGCACCAGAAAGCGCTGAGCGACAGCAACTAATTACTGATATGGTAAAAAGCGTGGCAGCAGAGCTGGGCAACACACCAACCGTTTGCCGTGCTTCTTATATTCATCCCATTGTCATTGAGCGCTTTTTGGCAGGGCAATTCTTTGAGGCTTACAAACAAGCACGCCGTGGTCGAACCAAAAAATACCAAAGCTGTGAAGAGAAAGCGTTGTTAGGGTTTTTAAGAGCTGATGTTTAAGTGTGAGGTTTTAGATAATAATATTGAGGTGTTAAGTCTTTAATAGGAAATCGATAGTATGTGGCAGTACTTTGGCTATTGACTGTAGGTGTCTTCGCGGACTTATAGCGAATTAATGATAATTAGTTATAGATTATCTCTATTTCTATGAAATAAAAATGATACGTTATGTATTGAAATAAACGTAGAAATGCGTTACTAATAGAGCATGATAAGTACGAACCTATGAAACGGTCTATAGGATGTGACCGTTTTTTCAATCATAAATACCATTTTACCAATTACCTGCTATTGCTAAAGGATTAGCTTATGAACACCACCTCTCAAACTCCGACGAATATTGATACAGATACTACCGTTACATCAAAAAACTATACCGATTACTATAATAATTTTGATATGGATACACTGCTGTCAGAAATCTTTGACGAGCAGGTGGACGATCGACTAAATGCTTATATGGCTTGCTGTGGTCGACATGTACGTGATGGCCGCGCTGACAATGCTGCGCTAGTACACGAAGACACGGCAGGCAATGTAACGCGCATGAGTTTTGGTGAGCTTGACAAAGCAAGTGCTCAAATCGCTAACTTACTACAGTCGTATGGGGTAAAAGCGGGCGACAAAGTAGCGACTATGCTACCGCGCACGCCCGAGCTGCTAACCGTTGTATTGGCAACATGGCGTATCGGAGCCGTATATCAGCCGCTATTTACTGCTTTTGGTTATGACTCAATCAAATATCGGATGGATAAAGCCGATACCAAAGTCATTTTTACTAATTCGGAGAATCGCGGCAAGTTTGAAGACTTGGCTGAGCAAACCAAAATGGTGTTGGTCGGTAGTACTGAGGATGCTCAGACATGGGGTGACGATCACTATATCCAGTCTATGGAAGCACAGTCGCAAACGATTGAACCAGTAACGCTCGATACAGATGCGCCGTTTTTGCAAATGTTTACCTCTGGTACGGTTGGTAAATCAAAAGGGGTCAGCGTTCCATTGGCTGCATTACCTGCTTTTTACCTATATATGCGTTATGCCATCGATCTACGCGAAGATGATCAATATTGGAACATGGCCGATCCAGGCTGGGCATATGGCTTGTACTATGCCATTACAGGGCCGCTGCTATTGGGCATCACCACTTATTTTAATGAAGCAGGATTCGATGCGACCAATACCCGTGACTTTATGGTGCGTCACAAGATTACCAATTTGGCCTCTTCGCCAACTGCATTTCGAATGATGAAATCTAGCGGCGTATTTGATAATAAAGACGACAATGACGATGATCTTGAAGACAACAGCACCAAACTCGCTTTACGCTGTGCCAACTCGGCAGGGGAGACATTGAATACCGAAGTGGTCAACTGGGTCGAAACCTATCTAGAATGCCAAGTCAAAGACCAGTATGGGCAAACAGAAACGGGCATGACTTGCTGTGCACATCATGCACTGGCGCATGACTGTCCTGTTGGTTCGATGGGTATGGCGCTCCCAGGTCATACGCTAGTCGTACTAGATGATGATATGAATGTATTACCGGATGGTGAGCAAGGGCAGCTAGCAGTTGTGGTCAATCAGTCACCTGCGTTTTATTTCCGCGGTTATAGCTGGAATGAAAAACAAGCCTTTGTAGATGATTACTATCTGACAGGCGACGTGGTCGAGCGTCATAGTGACGGAAGTTACTGGTTCTCAGGCCGTGATGATGACATCATTATTACTGCAGGTTACCGCGTAGGGCCTACTGATGTCGAAAATACCGTCTTAGAGCATGAAGCAGTAGCAGAGTCTGCGGCGGTAGGCGTGCCAGATGAAGTGCGTGGTCACACTATTAAGTCTTATGTGGTGTTAAAAGAGGGCATCGAAGGCAGTGAGCAAATTGCCAAAGAAATCCAAGAGCTAGTACGCAAACGGCTATCCACTCATGCTTATCCGCGTGAGGTTGAGTTTGTGACCGAACTGCCGAAAACGCCAAGTGGCAAGATACAACGCTTTTTGCTGCGTAGTCTGTCTGCTGCATAAATGAGTTGGTAAAGTGTCTATAAATCTAATAGAAAAGTACCTAATAAGAAGCAAGAATTTAAAGGAATAATCATGCAAGTTAAAGAAAACAGCTTTTTGGTCACTGGCGGTGCATCAGGTTTGGGAGAGTCAGTGGCTCGGGCGATTGTCGGTCAAGGCGGTAACGTCGTTATCGCTGATTTAAATGAGTCAGCTGGGCAAGCATTGGTCGCTGAATTGGGTGATAGTGCGCGCTTTGTGCGCTGTGATATCACTAACGGTGATGAAGTACAATCAGCGGTCGAAATGGCAGAGTCAGCTTTCGGTGGTTTGCAAGGTTCAATCAACTGTGCTGGTATCGTAGTGGTACAAAAGCTGCTAGATCGCGATAACAATCCAGCAGACCTTGAGGCATTTAGCCGCGGGGTCAATATCAATCTGGTCGGCTCATTTAACGTTGCTCGTTTGGTTGCTGCTAGCATTGCCAAGCGCATAGCTAATGAGAGCGATGCAGGCGACCATGTAGAAAAGAATGCAGATCAAGGCATTATTATTAATACAGCGTCTATCGCAGCCTTTGACGGTCAAGTAGGTCAAGCCAGCTATTCTTCGTCCAAGGCAGGCGTGGTCGGTCTGACCTTGCCACTTGCTCGCGAGCTGGCACGTCATGGTATTCGCGTGATGACTATCGCACCAGGCGTCTTTGCTACGCCGATGATGGACAGTATTCCTGACAAAGCTCGCGAGCAGCTAGAAGCAGGTGTGCCATATCCTAAACGTTTAGGCGCTCCCAGTGAGTTTGCCAAATTGGTCACTCACATCATCGATAATGCTTACCTAAATGGTGAAGTCATCCGCTTAGATGGTGCGATTCGCATGGTATAGCAGTCTAGTGAGTGATTCATCACTTTTGCACAAAACGTATCTACAGAGTCTGGCATAGTGCTTTGATACATATGATTAATGACAAAAAATTAATTGTGGGAATCAGAGTCTATGCCATTTTTTTATAAAAAATCTTATCCATCAAATGAGCAGCGCACACCTTGGTTGCCCGTTATCATTGGTCTTAGTCTGACTGTTATTGTAAGCACCAGCGCTATTGCTTATGTCAAAAGTACCTCAAAACCCGAAAACCCCATTCCTCCTTCTATAATCATTGATAGAGTCTTCGTCGACAAATCAGATCGAATCTTAAAACTGATGAGCGATGGTAAAGCCATTAGGTCGTATCGTATTGCGCTAGGGGGCAGTCCATCAGGTCACAAGCAACAAGAAGGCGACCAGCGTACGCCCATTGGGATTTATACATTAGACTATAAAAACGAGAACTCTATTGCCCATCGCTCTATCCATATTAACTATCCCAATGATGAAGACAAGGCGCGAGCAAAGTCAATAGAGGTCAATCCAGGTGGCGATATCATGATTCATGGGCAAATGAATGGCTTTGGGTATTTGGCATTGTTTAATCAAAGACGTGATTGGACAGATGGTTGTATCGCTGTTGCCAATGATGAGATGGATGAAATTATGGATGCAGTGACACTTGGTACTCCTATCGAAATCGTGGAGTAGAATAGTCGGATTATTATCTAATCTATACTAAATAGATGCATTATTCATTACCGTATTTAATGGAGATTTATCTTTTACTTGCATTGATAAAATGGCGTCTTTATCTTTTCATGGCTTTTAAATGATGTTAATAACCCATTTAATTATTATTAATAATAAATATCATTGTTTTAAGTAAGGTTTTATTTGGTAATCGTCTTGAAATAGGTGTATATATACCTTATATAAGTGACAGATACCAGTAGGCAGTAAACTAAGATAATCCTTAGAGGTGCTACTGAGAATACCAATTATAAAAGGATATAGACATGAGATTTGAGAAGTTTACTCAAAAACTGCAGTCCGCCATTCAAGAAGCACAGAGCCTAGCATTAGGTCGCGATCATACAGGCATTGATCCTGTGCATTTGCTTGCCGTGTTGTTACAAGATGAGTCTAATTTATCGATATGCCAACAAGCAGGTGCTTCTATTCCAGCGCTAAAAAATGGCGTTGCTAAAGCTCTAGATAACCAGGCGACCATTTCGGAGCCGACAGGTGACGTCAATCTAAACCCAAACTCAGTCAAAATCTTGAACTTGGCAGATCGTCAGGCGCAAAAAGAAGGCGATGATTTTATCGCGACGGAATGGGTGATGTTAGCACTCGCTGAGCAGGGCGAAACCAAAAAGATATTTGAAAGTGCTGGCGTGACGGCAAGCAAACTAAAAGCGGTAATTGAGCAATTGCGCGGTGATGATACAGTGAATAACCAAAACGCAGAAGATCAGCGCGATGCGCTCAACAAGTACACGATTAACCTGACTGAACAAGCAGAGCTTGGCAAGTTAGACCCAGTCATTGGCCGTGACGAAGAGATTCGCCGTACTATTCAGGTGCTATCACGCCGTACCAAAAATAACCCTGTGCTCATCGGTGAGCCGGGCGTTGGTAAAACAGCTATCGTCGAAGGCTTGGCACAAAAAATCATCAATGGTGACGTGCCAGAAGGGCTACGCCGTAAAGAAGTACTGTCGTTGGATTTAGGTGCGCTAATCGCCGGGGCAAAATTTCGCGGTGAGTTCGAAGAGCGCCTCAAAAGCGTATTGAGCGATTTGGCCAAACAAGAAGGCAACGTTATCTTGTTCATCGATGAGCTGCATACAATGGTTGGTGCGGGTAAGTCTGAAGGTGCGATGGATGCTGGTAATATGCTAAAACCTGCATTGGCACGCGGTGAGTTGCATTGTGTCGGAGCGACGACGCTTGATGAATACCGCAAGTACATCGAAAAAGATGCAGCGCTTGAGCGTCGTTTCCAAAAAGTGCTGGTCGATGAGCCAACGGTCGAAGATACCATTGCGATATTACGGGGTCTAAAAGAGCGTTACGAGCTGCATCACGGCGTCGATATTCAAGACAGTGCTATTATCGCTGCTGCGCGCATGAGCCATCGCTATATCACTGATCGTAAGTTACCAGATAAAGCGATTGATTTAATTGATGAAGCGGCCAGTCGTTTGCGAATGGAGATGGATAGCAAGCCTGAATCATTAGGTAAGCTCGATAGTCGCTTGATTCAACTAAAAATGCAGCGCGAAGTACTCAAAAATGAAGAAGATGCTGGCGCGCAAGCCGAGCGTAAAGTGCTCGATGCGCAAATAGCGGAATTGGAAAAGGAGTATGCTGATCTCAACGAGGTTTGGCAGGCAGAAAAAGCACTGGTCAAAGGCAGTCAACAGCTAAAAGACGAGTTGGATAAAGCCCGTATTGCGTATGACAAAGCTAGCCGCGAAGGCGACTATGAGACCATGAGTAAGCTGCAATACGAAACCATTCCGCAGTTAGAACGACGTATTCATGAGTCTGACTTGGCTGAGCAAAAAGAGCAGACAGGTGAAGGTAGCGGTGTGAAATTGCTGCGTAATAAGGTGACAGACAACGAAATCGCCGAAGTCGTTGCAGCCGCAACTGGTATTCCAGTCAGCAAAATGATGCAAGGTGAGCGTGATAAGATGATCGCAATGGAAGAAAAGCTCCATGAGCGTGTCATTGGTCAAAACGAAGCGGTCGAATCGGTGGCCAATGCGGTACGTCGCAGTCGTGCAGGTCTGTCTGATCCCAACCGTCCATCTGGTTCGTTTTTATTCTTGGGACCTACTGGTGTTGGTAAAACTGAGCTGACTAAGTCACTAGCAAACTTCTTGTTTGACTCTGAAGATGCGATTGTACGTATCGACATGAGTGAGTATATGGAAAAACACAGTGTCAGCCGTTTGGTAGGCGCGCCTCCAGGTTATGTCGGCTATGAAGAAGGCGGTACGTTGACAGAAGCGGTACGCCGTAAACCGTACAGCGTCATATTGTTCGATGAAGTAGAGAAGGCGCACCCTGATGTGTTTAACATCTTACTGCAAGTATTGGACGATGGTCGCTTAACCGATTCGCAAGGTCGGGTGGTAGATTTCAAAAACACCGTGATTATCATGACCAGTAACTTGGGTTCGCATAAAATTCAAGAGATGGTTGGTGAGAGCTACGAGGATATCAAAGCGGAAGTAATGGATTCTGTTGGGCAGCATTTCCGTCCAGAGTTCGTCAACCGTATTGACGAAATCGTGGTCTTCCATCCGCTTGGTATGTCGCAGATGGCAGGTATTGCGGATATTCAATTGGATCGATTACGTCAGCGTATCCAAGAGCGTGAGATGGATATTGAGCTGTCAGCAGATGCGATGAATAAATTGGTTGCCGTGGGTTATGACCCTGTTTATGGCGCTCGTCCTTTGAAGCGTGCCATTCAACAAGAGATTGAAAACCCATTGTCATTGAAACTATTAGCAGGTGATTTTGTCGCTGGTGATATTATCAAAGTCGATGTGGGTGCCGATGACAAGCTAACTTTTGATAAGCTTAGAATGAGCTAATCATATTGGCTTTGACGTCTTTATAACCCAACTGTACGCTTAAAATAACCCCCTTATCTACAATCGTAGGTAAGGGGGTTTTATTTATAAGGCACGTTTTACGTTACTGTTTTTTTACCATTTCGATATCTCTTAAGTCTCAGGACTATGCTATAACTAAATCACAGACTAATAATATAAGTATTAATTGAATGGAGAAACAGAACGATGACAGCCCATATTGAACGTATAAATATACCTTTAACTTCGCCGCTAATTATTGCAGCATTGCTGTTTAGCACTGCCGCGTGCTCCAACCCTTCTACAGTAAGTCCCAGCAACAACAAAAGTACCGCAACAGAGTCTAAAGAAGTTTCAACTTCAGATAGCGAGGTTCAAACCGCCACACAAACCACTACACAAACAAATACTAGCAAGCCTGACTTTACTACCAAAGCAATCGCTACCTTTGATGAGCCTTGGGCTATGACAGCGTTACCCATTGCAGATAGCAAAGCGCCAAAATTGCTAGTAACACAAAAAACAGGTGAGCTACTTATCGTAGATACCGCGACGGGTAATAAGACCAAAATCGAAGGCGTTCCTACAGTCGCTTACGGTGGTCAAGGCGGCTTAGGAGACATCATCGCGGCTCCAGATTTTGCGACGTCCAATACCGTGTATCTTAGCTACGCAGAAGCAGGAACAGGAAGTGATAGCAATAAATTCGGTGCTAAAGTCATCAAGGCGACACTCTCAGGATTAGAGACAGCCACACCTACGTTGCAAGATATCACGCCTATCTGGCAACAGTTTCCGAAAGTCACAGGGCAGGGACATTATAGTCATCGTTTGCTGTTTTCGCCTGATGGACGCTATCTATATATCAGCTCAGGCGAGCGTCAAGACAAAGACCCAGCACAAGACATGAATGGCAATCTGGGTAAGATAATACGGTTAAGTCCTGATGGTAACACCCCGACAGACAATCCGTTTACTGATAACGAGTTGGCCAAACAGTTTTGGACCATCGGACATCGCAATGTGCTTGGTATGGCATTTGACGATAGTGGACAGCTTTGGGCGCACGAGATGGGACCAAAGGGCGGGGATGAATTTAATATTATTGAGAAGGGTAACAATTATGGCTGGCCAGTGGTATCCAATGGCCGCAACTATTCAGGTCTAGATATTCCTGACCATGATACAAAGCCAGAGTTTGCGGCACCCAAAATTACTTGGACACCTGTCATATCACCATCTGCTATGAGTATCTATGCGGCTGGTACTCATAATGACTTTCCTAGCTGGCAGGGCAACGCGCTTATCAGTGGCTTATCGTCTAAAGCGCTTATCGTAGTGGGTATAAGCGAAGACAATACCGCCGCTGAGCGTTATCGCTATGACATGGGTGAGCGTGTACGCAGTGTGTTAGCAGTAGACGGGCAAGTGTGGACACTTGAAGACGGTAATGATGCACAATTACTCAGATTATTGCCCAAATAACATCGAAACAATATTGAAATAACATCGAATTAACGACGTATTTACCTGCTTGTATATTTAATTATTTTAATAAAACTATCAAATTCTTTTAGAGTAAATTAATAGTTTTATCAAGTTTTATTTTGTAATAGATTGATAGTTAAGACCTATTTTGTTAAGGTAACGTTCCTTGAAATTTGAGACTTGCACATGGAAGAAGTAAAAGTAGGCAGATTAGGACCTTTTCCGCGGGTAAGTAAACCTGTGTTTATTACATCGTCACTGCTGATTGTTGGCTTTATTATTTTCGGTGCGTTTTTCACCGAAACAGCAGGGGCTGTTTTTAGTTTTTTACAAAATTTTATTACCGATAAGTTTGGTTGGCTATTCATTATTCTAGTCAATACCGCGCTTGCGCTTTGTATTTACTTGGCAATGAGTCGCTATGGTGACATTCGACTAGGTAACCAAACAGAACGACCGCAGTACAATCTGTTCTCTTGGATTGGCATGCTATTTTCTGCAGGTATTGGTATTGGTCTGGTTTATTGGGGTACAGCCGAGCCGCTGTATCACTTTATGGCACCACCAATGGGCGATGCCGAGACAGTAGAAGCCGCCAAGCAAGCGATGAATATCTCATTTATGCATTGGGGTCTACACGCTTGGGCGATTTATACGATTGTAGCGCTGTCTTTAGCGTACTTCCATTTCCGTCGCGGCCTACCATTATCGATTCGATCTACTTTGTATCCTTTACTTGGTAAAAAGATCTATGGTCGTTGGGGACACACGGTCGATATCTTGGCTGTGTTTGGTACGATGTTTGGTGTGGTTACCTCGCTTGGGCTTGGGGTTATGCAGATCAACTCTGGACTCGAAAAGCTGTTTGGTACGCCTAATAGTCTTACCGTACAGTTTGGCCTGATCGCTTTCATTACAGCGCTAGCGGCAGCTTCAGTCTTGATGGGTTTGGATAAAGGTATTAAGCGTTTAAGTGATATCAATATTGGTTTCACTATCGTCTTATTAGCGTTTATGGTCATCTTAGGACCAACGCTATTTATCTTTGATAGCTTTATCGAAAACATCGGAAACTATCTGACTGTGATTGTACCTCTAGGTACATGGGGTGAGTCTTATAGCGGTACAGATTGGCAAAGTAGTTGGACGATATTTTATTGGGCATGGTGGGTTAGCTGGGCACCATTTGTTGGTATCTTTATCGCTCGTATCTCTCGTGGCCGTACTATTCGTGAGTTTACGCTTGGTGTACTACTGATTCCCATGCTGATTTTGTTCTTCTGGTTTACTACCTTTGGCGGCGTTGCTGTTCATATGGAGCTTGCTTCTGCTGTGTCAGGTGTTAGCCCAGGATTGGTTGAAGCAGTACAAGCGGATTCTGGTAGTGCCATCTTTAAGTTGGTTGAATACTACCCATTGGCAAAACCAATTACGCTACTGATTGTCGTCATGATTATGCTATGGTTTGTGACCTCGTCAGATTCTGCTAGCTTTGTCATCGATATGTTGACTGCTGGTGGCGATACCAACCCACCGAAAATCCAGCGCTTGTTTTGGGCAACGACAGAAGGCGTTATCGCTGCTATCTTGCTAGCGGCTGGTGGACTGTCTGCTCTACAGGCGGCAGCGATCGTAGCAGGACTACCGTTTGCCTTAGTGGTCTTTGTCATGATGTATGCGCTACTGCGTGGTTTGAGTCGTGATCGTCTGATTCTATACAGAGCGCAGCAAGGCTTTATTACGGATGAATCAGCAGACCATAACTCAGCGAATGAATTCGTTGATGAGCATCTGCTAAAAGGGCCACCTAAGATCGTTAAAGGTGACTAAGAAGTAGATAGCATCAAGACAGCTACTTAAGCTTTTCATAAAAGAAGCCCCAATTTATTTTTAAATTGGGGCTTCTTTATTGGGTAAAGATATTTAAATTTATTCAGAAAAAATTCGGATTGTTGAAAGTTTATTGCTGCAATGTTACTACGATTTCTATACATTCGGCAGTATTTACATGGTGTTATATTTAGTGATTCGTTCATACCTTGGTATGGTTACGTTCTTTTTTGGGGATATACCTATGGATCATGTAAAAGTTGGCAGGTTAGGCCCTTTCCCGCGGGTAAGTAAACCTGTTTTTTTAACTTCAGCATTACTTATTATTATATTTATTGTTCTTGGCGTTTTTTTTACTGAATCTGCCGGTACATTGTTCAGTTTCTTACAAGGCTTTATTACCGATAAATTTGGTTGGTTTTTCATTATTCTCGTTAATGTGGCCTTAGGACTTTGTGTTTATTTATCTATGAGCCGTTATGGCGATATTCGCCTTGGTGCTCAAACTGAAACACCACAGTACAGTCTATTCTCGTGGATTGGTATGTTGTTCTCTGCTGGTATCGGTATTGGACTTGTCTACTGGGGTACAGCAGAGCCCTTATATCACTTTATGGCACCGCCACTCGGTGAAAAGGAAACGATAGAAGCCGCCAAGCAGGCGATGAATATTACCTTTTTACACTGGGGCTTACATGCTTGGGCATTGTACGCAATTGTAGCGTTATCTTTGGCCTATTTCCATTTCCGCCGTGGCTTACCACTATCGATTCGCTCAACCCTTTATCCTATATTGGGTAAAAAAATATATGGCTCGTGGGGTCATGCCGTTGATATCTTAGCCGTATTCGGTACGATGTTTGGTGTGGTGACGTCACTCGGTCTTGGCGTTATGCAAATTAACTCAGGGCTTGAGAAATTATTTGGTATTCCTAATAATCTCACAATACAAATCGCTCTGATTGCTTTTGTTACTGCTTTAGCCGCCTGTTCTGTCATGATGGGCTTGGATAAGGGTATCAAGCGTCTAAGCGATGTGAACATCGGTCTAACGGCTATTCTGCTTGGTTTTATGGTCGTCTTAGGGCCGACGCTGTTTATCTTTGATAGCTTCCTAGAAAATATCGGCAACTATCTTTCAGTGGTTGTGCCATTAGGTCTGTGGGGAGAGTCTTATGAAGGTGAAGCAAACTGGCAGTCAGCATGGACGATATTTTATTGGGCATGGTGGGTAAGTTGGGCGCCATTTGTCGGCGTGTTTATTGCTCGTATCAGCCGTGGTCGTACGATTAGAGAGTTTGTACTTGGGGTATTACTTATCCCAATGACCATATTGTTCTTTTGGTTTTCAACTTTCGGCGGCGTTGCTATTCATATGGAGCTGCTCGCTGCTATTGATCCGGCGTTGGTTAGTCCTGGACTGGTCGAGGCGGTACAAACAGATTTTGGTAGTGCCATTTTTAAATTGGTTGAGTACTATCCGTTGGCGCAACCCATCACATTTATGATTGTGATTATGATTGTATTGTGGTTTGTGACCTCATCAGATTCAGCAAGTTTTGTCATTGATATGCTGACCGCAGGTGGTGATACCAATCCGCCAAAGATTCAACGTTTATTTTGGGCAAGCACTGAAGGCGTCATTGCTGCTGTTTTGTTAGCTGCTGGTGGATTGAGCGCGTTACAAGCAGCCGCTATCGTAGCAGGATTGCCATTTGCTTTGGTTATATTTGCCATGATGTATGCGCTACTGCGTGGTTTGAGTCGCGATCGATTGATATTATATAGAGCGCAGCAGCATTATATTACCGAAGAATCAGCAGATCACAACTCGGCAGACGAATTTGCTGATGAGCATCTGCTAAAAGGGCCACCTAAGATTGTAAAAGGTGACTAAAAAGTAGGTAAAAGTAAGACAGATACTTAAGCTTTTAACAGAAGAAGCCCCAATTTATTTTCAAATTGGGGCTTCTTTGTTGGGTGAAGATACTTAAATTTATTCAGGACAGATTCGTATTGTTGAAACTTATTACCGAAATGTTACTACCATTTCTATACATTCGGTAGTATTTACAAGGTGTTATATTTGATAATTCGTTCATACCTTGGTATGGTTACGCACTTTTTTGGGGATATACCTATGGATCATGTAAAAGTTGGCCGATTAGGCCCTTTTCCGCGGGTAAGTAAACCTGTATTTTTGACTTCAGCAATCTTGATACTGGCGTTCATTATTTTTGGCGCTTTATTCAACGAACAAGCAGAAGTAGTATTTAACCAAGCAAAAGCATTTGTCTCTTTACGCTTTGGCTGGTTCTTTATTGTCGTGGTCAATTTAACATTGGTCATGAGTATTTATATGATATTTAGCCGCTACGGCGATATCAGACTCGGTCATCAGAATGAGAGGCCAGAGTACAATATGGTTTCTTGGATTGGTATGCTGTTTTCAGCAGGTATCGGTATCGGGCTGCTTTATTGGGGCACCGCTGAGCCGCTGTATCATTTCATGGCACCACCATTAGGCGAGGCGGAGACAGTTGCCGCTGCCAAACAAGCGATGAATATCTCGTTCCTACATTATGGTCTACATGTATGGGCGCTATATGGCATGGTTGCGCTATCGCTTGCTTATTTTCATTATCGAGTAGGTTTACCACTGGCTATCCGTTCGACACTTTATCCAATATTGGGTAAAAAGATCTACGGTGGTTGGGGACATACGGTAGATACGCTCGCCGTATTTGGTACGATGTTTGGGGTAGTGACCACGTTAGGTCTTGGCGTCTTGCAGATTAACTCAGGCCTTGAGACGTTATTTGGTATACCCAATAATATTACGGTGCAGATTATTTTGATTGGCCTTATCACCATGCTAGCAGGGTTATCTCTGTTTATGGGATTGGATAAAGGCATCAAGCGTCTAAGTGATACCAATATATTGTTCACTGTGATATTGCTAAGTTTTGTGATTATCTTTGGGCCTACGCAGTTTATCTTTAACAGCTTCGTAGAAAACATCGGCAACTATTTGCATCAAATAGTGCCGTTAGGTCTATGGACAGAGTCTTATAGAGGCGAAGAAAACTGGCAAGCCTCTTGGACGATTTTCTACTGGGCATGGTGGATTAGTTGGTCACCATTCGTTGGGGTATTCGTTGCACGTATTTCGCGAGGTCGTACCATCCGTGAGTTTATATTAGGGGTGCTATTAATTCCTATCACGATACTTTTCTTGTGGTTTACCGCTTTTGGTGGTTCTGCGGTAAATATGGAGTTGGTAGCAGCAGCAGACCCTAACATAGTTAGCCCAGGTCTGATCGAAGCAGTCAAAGCCGATACGGGTAGCGCTATCTTTAAATTGATGGAGTCTTATCCATTAACAGGTGCGGTCAACTTACTCATCGTGGTGATGATTGTATTATGGTTTGTTACCTCATCAGATTCAGCCAGTTTTGTCATCGATATGCTGACATCAGGTGGTGATACCAATCCGCCAAAGATTCAGCGCTTATTTTGGGCAGGTTCTGAAGGCGTTATCGCCGCTGTATTATTGGCAGCAGGCGGCTTGAGTGCATTACAAGCGGCATCGATTGTCTCAGGCTTTCCTTTTGCTATTGTGATCGTCGTGATGATGTACTCTCTATTGCGTGGTCTCAGTCGAGATCGTTTGATACTCTATCGTAATCAGCAATGGTTCACCACAGAAGAGTCAGCAGAGCATAACTCAGCTAATGAATTCCGTGATGAAGAGTTACTAAAAGGCCCACCAGCACTTGAGAAAGATGCTTAAGCTTTAGAGTTTATTTTCTGGCTACAAAAATACCCAGCTTGTCATAGGCTGGGTATTTTTATAAATTTTCAATATTTTTAATAAAAAACCTTTCAATACAGCAGCTTTCAGTACAGCAGATCTCGATACAACCACTTTATAGATTAGCTACATTCGCCTTTTGTATAACCGATAGCTTCAGGAATATTACAGGCTGAGCAGGCATTACTAGCCGTTCGGTAGCTGATCACTGATCCAACTTTCGTCTTTACACAGACTGGTTCATATTGTGCCGTACAGATATTGTTGGCAGGGTTAGCAGGCGGGCATTGAGTAAGAGCACCTTCAAATTGCTGACTGATATCAGGACTGGATGGGGTAGGCGTTTGACCAGACGTGCCTACATCAGACATAGAGCTACAGCCAGTTAAGGCTAGAACTAATATCAATATAAGTGATGATGGTTTGAACGAAAATTGATTAATTGTGGAAAATCGACGAGTAGATAAAGTTTGTTTCATAAGAAATGTCCTTATTAATAATATTCGATAGTGTCCTGTTATCGTTGATTGATTTACCTATTGAGGCTAAACGTTTAAGTATTTATGGTAGCTTATTTGTCAGTAGCTATCTACTTAAACACCATACAAAAACCCCCAAGCTCAGTTAAGCTTGGGGGTTTATTTTCTGCTATCAAATACTGACTGTACAACAGTATGTCTAAATCAAAGACATCTAGACTGACGAGATTTGCTTATTCAGCTGGTTTGTCGTCTTGATTTAGCTGCACATACTTGTCAAAGTTTTGAGCATAATCAGTTAAATTATCGCTTAGCATTTGGCGATACTGTTTGACATAAAACTCAACGATATCGTCTTTTTCTTTGGCGAAATCATCGCCTTTGACGAAGCCGATAGAGGCAACTGACGCGCTATAACGTGCTGCAGCATACAATAAAGAAGCACCTACTTGACCTGAATGCGCTTCAGGGCCTAGCTGACTGTTTGCGATACCGATGATAGCGTCAGCACGTTGATAAAATGCCTGCATTTCAGGGGTGATTTCGATGTTAGCATCAGCGTTTTGGTCTTGAATATTGTCTTGAGACATAAGCAACTCCTAATAATAAGTGTCAGTAGTTTTTAGTATATAAAAATGGTTGGTAAACGTTTTAAAGTAGTGACTCTTATAAACCAGCGTCTGCTTTTAAGATATCAGCTTTGTCTGTTTTTTCCCACGTAAAGGCAGTCTCTGAACCTGGACGACCAAAGTGTCCAAAGGTAGCAGTCTGCTGATACATTGGCTGTAGTAAGTTCAACATACGGGTAATACCGTAAGGACGTAGGTCAAAATGAGTACGAATCAAGCGGATAATTTCATCGTTGCTGATTTTGCTAGTACCAAAGGTATTAACAGAGATAGAGGTAGGCTCAGCGACACCAATCGCGTAGCTGACCTGTACTTCACAGCGCTCAGCAAGACCTGCTGCTACGATGTTTTTGGCAACATAACGTACCGCGTAAGCAGCACTGCGATCTACTTTTGAAGGATCTTTACCACTGAACGCACCGCCACCATGACGTGCCATGCCGCCGTAAGTATCAACAATAATTTTACGACCAGTCAAACCAGCATCACCGACAGGACCACCAATCACAAATTTACCAGTTGGATTTATATGATAGCGTGTGCCAGCGTGTAATAAGTCAGCTGGGAGCACTTGCTTGATGATAGATTCCATCACGGCTTCTTGTAGGTCTGACTGCGAGATGCTTGGATCATGCTGTGTTGATAATACAACAGCATCGATGGCAACAGGACGATTGCCGTCATACTTCAAGGTTACCTGCGCTTTAGCGTCTGGACGCAACCATGGCAGCTCGCCTGCACGGCGCAGCTCCGACTGACGCTCCATCAAACGATGGGCATACTCGATAGGCGCTGGCATCAGTACTTCGGTCTCATTACTGGCATAACCAAACATCAAGCCTTGGTCGCCTGCACCTTGCTCTTCAGGATCGCTACGATCGACACCTTGTGCGATTTCAGGAGATTGCTTGCCTAGCATGTTGATGACTGCACAAGTCTCGCCATCAAAGCCTAGGTCTGAATGGTGATAGCCGATGCCATTTACGGTGTCACGAACCAGACGCTCTAAATCGATATTTGCGGTTGTGGTGATTTCACCTGCAAGTATGACTGCGCCTGTTTTTACTAAGGTTTCGCATGCCACACGTGCGTGCAAATCTTCACGTAAGATAGCGTCAAGGATAGCGTCTGATATTTGGTCAGCCATTTTGTCAGGATGGCCTTCGCTCACAGATTCTGAGGTAAATAAGTTGTATTCACGCATAATGAGATCGCTTAATTGAATCAATAAGGGTAGGAAAAGCAGCACATCTGGGTGCTGCTCTAATTAATTTTGACCACGCATTTACGCGGCAGATAATCGGTATTTCTTAATTTAAAATCGGTTTTGACTAAAATCTTTACTAATAAATATGACCAAAGGGTGATCGGACTATCATTCAATCAATATATAAAATGATACTGCCTCGCTCTGATATGGTCTTGGCGATAACGAGTTGGGTCAGTACTTGCCCTAATAGACAACGCTAATGTGCAGATTGCCTTATCAGAAGCAGGGTAATGGCCAAAATCTCTTAACGCAAAATAGGGTTATTCTACCTTGAAACGTTATAAAACTCTAGTGAGCAACACTTGCTCTACTATAAGAAATGCTCAACAAGCAATTCATTGCAATCAAAGGTGGTTACTGGATAGCGGTTTATCTAGCTAGGTCGCTAGCTAGCAATAGCGTCTGCTTGAAATAAACAATACGTTACAACTCTAAAAATGCAGCTTTATCTTTGAACATACATTCTTCATAGACAGGGCAAGCGCCGCATTTGGGTGTACGAGCCTGACAGGTATAGCGGCCGTGTAAGATAAGATAATGATGGGCGTCTACGATGAAGTCTTCTGGAATTCGCTCGACCAGCTTTTTTTCGACGATAAGCACGGTTTTGCCAGTGGCAAGCCCAGTACGATTGCCCACCCGAAAGATATGCGTGTCAACGGCCATGGTCGGCTGGCCAAAGGCCGTATTCAACACTACATTGGCAGTTTTTCGACCGACACCTGCCAGTGACTCTAAATCTTTGCGGTTATCAGGAACGGTGCTATCAAATTTCTCAATCAAATCATGGCAGGTTTTGATGACGTTTTTTGCTTTGGCATTATATAGACCAATGTTTTTGATATAGGATTTGAGACCGTCTTCGCCTAGTGCCAGTATTGCCTCAGGTGTGTTAGCTACTAGGTACAATTGCTTGGTAGCAATATTGACACTGACATCAGTCGCTTGTGCGGACAGAATTACCGCGATAAGTAACTCAAAATTACTGTCATAATTAAGTTCGGTGACAGGCTCATCAATAGTCGCTGCCAGTTTTTCAAAGAAGGGACGCACGTCACGATTGGGCATTCGTCTAGAGGGCGGCGTGTCAGCTGTTTTATGTTTGACCGTTTTACTCATGGCATTTTGACTATTATTTTGATGAATGATGGTGCCAAATTATATGCTAGCGCTAGCATTCATGTTAATGATTAAAGTATCAATTTATTAACGCATTAGTTGCGTAATCAGCTATTACCGTTATAGCGATACTTGCAATGACTCAAGCTCTGCTTGTAAGGATTCGAGCTCTGCTTGTTTCTTATCATTTGCATGCACACTCAATTGCTTTTCCAGTTTTTTGATTTTGGTACGGAGCTTGGCAGCTGCAATGGTGTTTTTCGCTTGCGACTCACTGATATTTAGAGACTGACTTGCTGCGTTATTGAGCTTAGCCTCTACCATACTAACGACAGGTCTACTATTGCTTGTATCGGCAAGCTGTTCTGTGACACGTTTCAAATGAGTGTGATAGCGTTGTCTTAAATCCTCTTGCTCTGCTATTCGCTCAGGTTCAGATATTTCTCGCTCAATCGTAACTAAGTCGATGCAATCAACAGGGCAGGGCGCGATACATAGCTCGCAACCAGTACACAAATCTGTAAAAATCGTATGCATATGCTTGCCAGTGCCAACGATAGCATCGACTGGGCAAGCAGGGATGCATTTGGTGCAGCCGATACAGTCATCTTCACGGATAACCGCACGAACCTCGGTCGGACGTTCAGAAGTGGCATCTATTGGCCACTGTGAAGGCACTGCCGTCAGCGTAGTGTTAGGAGTGTCTATATCGAGAGTCTGAGCAATCGCATTGGTGACAGGCTGACCACCAGGCACACATTTGTTATACGGCTCGCCATCTAATACAATCGCAGCGGCATATGGTAGGCAACCATCTGGATGCTCACATAGTCCACATTGCGTCTGTGGCAAACAAGCATCCACACGTGCAATTTTTGCCTGTATATCAGCTGGCAAGGTATCAATGTGTAATGCATCGAATAAGATAGGTAGATTGACTAAGCGTATATTGGTGCTACTTTGCATTTAATTAAGGACCTTAATACCAGTCGTTAGAATAGGTATTAGTATAAATAGAGATAAAGTGTTGAGAAAGCGGTCTTTGTAAAACAGTATCTATAAGAGCATTTGCTCTTTCAGCGTTTTACTACTCATGTTAGCGTGTTACTTATTAAAAAATAAGATTTAAAGTAAAACGCTTATCACAGGAGCAGCGATTTTAAAGAGATGAGATTGAAAATACAATACTATAGCGTAAAGTGGTGTTTATAGATAAGGACTGATTATAAATCTACATTTTGTTCTTTAGCCACTTGGTCAATCAAATCGCGAGCGATACTACCCTTTGGCGGAATTCTGGGCAGGTTTGAGAGATCAAAGAAGTCAGCATGTGCTAGCTCATCTTCTTGCAAGATAATATCGCCACTGGCATACGAAGCACGAAAGCCAAGCATTAAGTTAGAGGGAAATGGCCATGGCTGACTACTCACGTAGCGGATATCTGATACGCTGATATTGACCTCTTCTGCGACTTCACGTACTACGGCATGCTCCAGACTCTCTCCAACTTCTACAAACCCTGCGATCAAACCATACATTGGCGGTAGGTTTTGCTGTCCATGACGATGATGGTGAGCCAATAAGATTTGCATCTCATCCGTCACTGGATTTGGCCGAGTAATAGCAGTAATGACGCATGGTTGTACGCGGGGATACTGGCGCAACCGACATACTGGACAAACCATGGCACGTTCGCCTTGGTCAGCATGTACAGTAGGGCTAGCACAGCGACTACAAAACTGCGTATCTGTTTGCCAGCTTAATAGTTGTATTGCTTGGCTAATCTGATCTGACAAGGCGACTGGCAAATGAGTCATCAGTTTTCGATAAGGAACAAAAGTGTTACCACTACTTTCAGCGATAATTGGTAGCGTCACGTTATGAGCAACCGCATAGTCATAAGTCATGGCGCTCGTCGCTTGAGCGGTAAAGCTATGAGCCATATTGGCGTCAACCATATCATCTGCATCGTTGCCAGTGCTATCGTCTGATAACCAATGATTTGGTGCTAGGCTCTCGTGCAGCGTTACGTGACCAACCTGATAAGCTTGCTCGCTTAAGTCATTACTATCGGGCGATAGCTGAACTTGCAAAGGCCACCAACCATCTGGCATTTGACGGCATAAGATACTGTCATCACTTAATACAAAAGCATGGGCCATATAAAATTCCAAACATTATAAAGTAAGTCCGCATCGACGTAGACACAGACTGTCTTAGAGTAAAATATCAATAATTCTATGTAACCGGATACCCAGATATCCATATATATTGTCAGGCTGGTTCAGCCGAATGACCAGGCTAGTTCACTTAATGACTGTAGTGCTTTCACATGCCTGACTTGTACATACATTATCTTGAACTATCTATACGTAAATGAGATGCCATGGTTAAGAGGTGATGATCATGACATAACAATGAGAAAAGTTAAGCAGCAAGTAGGTGGCTTAAGCTTTGCTGCCCCACATCAAGTGCTTGCTTGCTAACAGGGCGATTATTCTCAAAACCATCTAAGTGATGATCGACCGCCATGATAACATCAGCGATGCAGGCTAATGTACTGTCTTCGATACGTCGTCCGCCTTCGATACGCTTTTCAATGTAGTTGGCTAGCTGACTCAGCATGCTGGCAGGTGTGGCCAACTGTAAGAAACGTACTGCGCCTGCTACTTGACGCATCATCCCAGGAATATTTTGGATATTGAGCATGTCGCGCTCAGGCTCCGCCAAATAATCATTGATGGCTTGCTCGGCACTAGCAATAGCAGTTCGGCTTTCTTGTATCAAGGTATCATTGGCGGTATTAAGCTGATGCAATGAGATATGCGGATTATTCAGTGGTAGATAGATTGCCCCTGGTGTATGCATCTCTGCCATAGCAATGGTGGCGTTCTCTGCGTGCATTAACGCTAATAACAAATGATCGAAGTCTTCAGGAGAAGGCGCTTGCCAATGACCAACAGCTTCTGCTGCTTCGCTAAGACTATTGGCTGCGTTGGACAGACCTAACAAACGTAATGCCGAACTCAGTTCGGTCAGCTCTTTAATAATCTGTGCTGTCTGCATATCAATAGGATTGATTGAATCGCCACGTGCATAGCTATCGACGTGTTCTTTAATATTGTTGATCTGATTTTGAATAATTGTGTTTAACGTATCGGTAAGTTCGCGGTTAGGACCGAATAAAAAGCGCTTCATTTGTTCTAGCTGAGCACCTTCTAAATGGTTATTTGCATACTGTTCACGTAATTGCTGAGCTTGCTCGTTATCACGTTGACAGGCAAAGCTTACTAAATCTGCAAAGCGGGTATCCATTACTGGTAAATAGCTTTGAAATTGCTGCTCTAAATAGATAAGTGTGTGCTTTTGACTTAGGTTTAATGGTAATACTGCTGCGATATCAGTCACGGCAGCAGTCGCCGCTTGCCAAAATAAGCTATCAGTATTTGCAGCGATTAATGCACAGGCTGCACTCATAGCATCAAGTTTTTGTTGATTCGCGGAGTCAATGTTGCCATCTTGATTGAGTAATGCAACCGCAAGGCCACTACGATACGCGTTGGTCAGCAGCTCTGTGTCTAGATTAAGCGTGCTTAGAGATTCAAAGTTTTGTTCAGGGTTGGCGATGATGACACTACTGCTACCAAATGCAGAAAAATAGTCTGCCGTAATAGGAGCTTCTTGACTATGCGCATTAAGCTTGTTGATTACAGGTATGAGTAGAGTAGGCTCTACCGATTCAGTCAAGAGGACAAACTCGACATAACGATCCAAGGTCATGATGGCTTCTGATAGATCCATGATCAAATCAGTATCGTTATTATCACCATTGTCATACAGTCTCTGTAAACCACCAACAATGGCATTATTCAGAGCCTCTGCACCGACCAAAGAAATTAGTTTGAAAATACAAGACAGCTGCTTTAGCACTTCGATAGAGTCTGACAACAAAGGAGCCTGACTACTATCATCGTTGAACTCACTCAAATGAATCTCGGTATCTTTAAGCGTTGCTATAACCTCATCATGCAATAAATGAAGTGATGGTAGGTTAAAATCAGTAACACTAAGTGTTGGGGCGGTTAACTTCATTTGCGCAGACTGGTCCATAAGTATTTTTCCATAATGTACTGATGAGGATAGCAATATTGTAAATTTGATTTAGAAAATATTGGTTAGTGATGTTTTAACGCTTTCTATCATAATAATCAAGACTAAATTATACAAATGTCGGTTCAATAAAAATTCGAACAACAATTACATGCTAGCTTTTAGGGCAGGATAATCTTCTGCCAAAGCGGCATACCAGCTTTGGTCCGCAGTTTCATCCGCCTTTGATGCCAGCAATAAATTCGCTAAATTGGCGAAACTTGCATGAGCGGTTTGTCCGCCATCGGTATCTGTATCCTCTTCAATGGCTAGCGTGACCTGTCCACCAGTCATCGCCAGATAAACTTCGGCTAAAATCTCTGAGTCAAGTAATGCCCCGTGAAAAGTACGGTCTTGCTTACCAACATCTAGGCGACGCACGAGGGCATCTAGCGTGTTTTTTTGCCCAGGGTATTGTTGCTTGGCCATCGCCAGTGAATCGGTTACTTGCACTCGATTAGCAAAGTCATTCAGACCAACTTTTGCAAACTCCATATTTAAGAAGTTCATATCAAAAGTAGCGTTGTGAGCGATAATCTCAGCGCCGTCCATAAAGTCATACAAAGACTGAGCCACTTGGTCAAAGGTCGGCTTGTCAGTCAAAAATGCTTCAGAGATACCATGAATACGAATGACTTCATCATCCATACCACGCTGCGGATTGATATAAACGTGCAGCTTTTCACCAGTAAACTTACGTCCAACCAGCTCCACAATACCGACCTCGATAATACGGTCGCCTTTTAGTGCATCAAGCCCTGTGGTTTCTGTATCCATGATAAGCTGACGATCTGCTTCATGGCGGTGTATCGGCTTTGGTAGTAGCGGCTTAAAATGTGGGTTGGCACGGCTAGTATCCCCATCGAACTTAGGGGCGTCAGATTCTACACTTGGCAACATATCATTGTCGACGGTATCATCTAGGTGCGTTTGAATATCTGGCATAGCTTTGGTACTCGTCGGGTTGTATGTATTGTCTTGATGGCTGTTAGATTCTACAGCAATGTCTTCATTTGTTTGAAGGTTGTCAGCAGTACTCTGACTATCTTCTATTAGCGGTTCAGTTTCTAAGAGCTCTTCATAAAACTCATCGTCCATCATATCTAGACCCAATGGGTCAAAACTTAGCCAATCAGCGCTAGACGTGTTTTGCAAGGTATCAGTATCAGTATTAATGTCAGTCACTATTTGGTCTTTTTTTTTAGTCGTATCTGCTTCACTGACTATAGCTGAATGCCCGCTGTTGGATGTGACACCTAAGTTTGCCAGCTCGTCTGCTTTTTCATTACCAGCATGTCCAGCGTGACCCTTGACCCAATGCCAGCTGACATCACGCTGTTGGCAGAGCTTATCCAATTGTTGCCATAGGTCTTGATTAGCGACTGGCTTTTTACTGGCAGTTTTCCAGCCCTTTTTCTTCCAACCCTCGATCCATTCAGTGATGCCTTTTTGGACATAACTGGAGTCAGTCCAAATCTCAAGAGTATGCTCATTCGGGCTATGGGTCAGGGCTTGTATCGCGCCCATTAGCTCCATACGGTTATTGGTGGTTTCTTTGTCGCCACCGTACAAATCTTGCGTGCTGCCATCACTAAATATAAGATGTGCGCCCCAGCCGCCAGCGCCAGGATTGCCTTTGCAAGCACCATCAGTATAGGCCACAGTGGTATTGGTTTTAGCAGCCAATGGATCAATCGCGTTGTCTTTATGAGTGTTTGGCATTGAATTACGGTTGTCTGACATAAAAGAGTATTGACCTGATAAGTGGTAAGCATAGGGTAGTACTAGAGCATCTCGTTTACGTTATTCGAACGATGATGATGACGTTGTGAGTATAGCAAATCTATCATAAATATGGGCAGTCGTGACGCACAAAGTCAGAAAACCCTTACGGTAACTTATAACATAATAGTAACGTCTTGGTTTTCTGTTAAAATAGCGAAGCTCGCTGAAAGCCACTGATTTTTTAATGACAGAGCTGTCTTTGCTACAAAGATGCCCAAGCGCATTTTTCGTATCTGCTATTTGATGGTTTTTTGACAATAGTACACTTAATTAAAGTTTTTAATGCATGATTGCAGGATAACCCCATTATGTCCTTACGCTCGAATTTATTTAATAAGAGACTGACCTATTTGATGCTCAGTGTGATTACCAGCAGCGCGATTTTTCTGAGCGCTTGTAATGATACTAGCCCTCAAGCAGATACCGAAGTCGCGTCCGACCTGTCTGTCTTTGAGGGTTGTTATACGGTGAGTCAAGATGAGCCTGCTCAGATAAAAGTCAGCCAGCAAAATGACACTTGGGTAATGCAGATGAAAGAACCCGTCACTGCTAAGCGCGTCTGGGATACTCCAGAGCCGTTAGAAGTGATTGAAAATAGCGACATACCGCAGTTCTTCTCTATCGATCCAGACAATGTCGATGCGGTTATTGGTCGTCCTGATCGAGTGCTTGTACTGGCTCATGTCAAACCAGCTTACGCAAATATTGATCCGCTCTTAGACAGTGAGTACTTGTCGTATATCTACCGAGGTGCGAATACGATCTACCGTGTGGAGTGTGATGAGATGAATAATGATATTTTGGCCAATCCACATGCCAATCTTGTTATCGATAATGTTGATGATAGTATTTAAATAAGCGTTGATAATAGTCTTTAGATAAATATCATTGTTGGTCGATGATATTTTCATAGATAGTATTTTGTTATAAATAGTCATACCATTAGAGTTAAGCAATATGAATTTTTTCAGTTACGTGGTACTAGGCGGATTCTCTTATGCAGCTGGTTGGGCGGTAAGGACGTATGTATTAGACAAACAACCGACGCCTGAGCAGCCTTATAATTTGAAACACCCTACAATTTTGGCATATCTGGGTGCATTTTTTATTATCATGTTGATTGTCTCGTGGCTGCTTGGTCGCTATGCGCTTGGTCATGCTGCGATTGACTTACCTTTCATTATTGTCAATAGCCTCGTTGCGACATTCGTCTACTCGTTTGGTCTTAATCCAGAAAAAGCTAATTATGAAGTGCCTGATTAAAATATAGTATTGAATGAGTTAAAAATAACAAAAGCCACGACCGAAATATTAATTCGCGGTCGTGGCTTTTTTAATACCGTGATTATGAATCACTTTTTTTAATAGCTGAAAGTACTAATATTTATGAGGCTTTCTTCAGATTAGTACCAGTCTCGTCGCTATCTTTCTTATCACTACTAGTTTTATCGTTATCAGTCTTATCCGTGTCGCTCTTAGCTTCTAACTTATCCTTAGTAGCTGATTGTTCTTGCTTCCATTCTTTATATTTTTGCAGATCTTTTCTGGCCTGCTTTAAACAAAATTTAAGTACTAGCGCATCATCGATATGGCCTATAAACGGAATAGAGTCAGGAATGAGGTCAATTGGATTTAGCACATAGAGCGCACCAATAACGCCAGCTGAGATTGTCTTAAAAGGAATCTTACGGTAGTCACCTTTGTAATAGTCTTTGACAAGACTCATAAATAACATTAAATCATCACTAAACGGCTCAAGATAGCCGCTGTCTTCTAACTTTTCTTTCAGCTTATCTTCTTTGCCCAGCAAGTATTCTAAATTAGAGTCAAGTGACTTGTTTTTATCGGTTTTTTTATTAAACATAATTATTACCTTTTGTTTTTTGCGATGAATTTGTATTTACAGTAACAAATCTAGTCGATCTATATTGTGTGTCTCAGTAGCGAAAAAGTAAATATCGGTAAAGATTAGGCAACCATCAGTGTCAGAAAAGCGTCTACAATATGCTGACACAAGGTCTAAAAACACAAGTCATAAAAATAAAAGCGATAAGGTAGCAGTAAGATATGGTGATTAAAACTCAGGCATGGAAAGATGATAACAATAGTCATGCACCTGAAACAGCATCTGGGCTAAACCGTCGGCAGTTTCTACGTCGAATCGGTGTGAGTGCAGGCACAGCAGTACTAGCGAGCCAAGGTATTTCTCAAGCGCTTGCAGCCAGTCCTATCGAGTCTGGTCATAGTACGCAGCTGACCAAGGATGATCTACCAACTTCGTTATTGGATAATCGCTCATTAGCACAAACGTCACAGGAACCACTGACGCAGGCAGGTTGTATCACGCCCACGATTGAGACGCGACTTTTTGCTAGCTCCAATGTGGGTGGTAGTGACGAGCGTAATCAGTTGGCATTGGATCGCGTGGCTTGTGCTGGGTTTAAAGTAGAGAATCCTGCTATTACCAATCGTCAGTACTTACGCTTTGCAGGAACGGACTCACAGCGTGCTAGCGATTTTCAAAACCTTGCCACTGGGGCAATAGCCGCGCCCAAGTTACTGCTAGGTGTGCGCGGCGGTTACGGTGCCATGCGCATATTGCCTATGGTGGACTGGTCGACACTAGGACGGATTATGAAGGAGCGCGGCACGATACTCGCAGGCTTTAGTGATGTGACGGCTATTCAGTGTGCGCTATTGTCAAAAGGGTCAATGAGCTCACTTGCCGCGCCAATGCTCTATAGCGAGTTTGGTAAAACCGCGCCCGATAAAGTCAGCTGTCAGCAGTTTGTTGAAGTGTTAACCAATCCCAATCTAACTATCAGCATACAAGATGCTTCATTAACCAGTCAGCAGCTACCTGCCATACTAACAAAAGGTGAGCCAAAACCATTAACTGGTACGATTTGGGGTGGCAACCTAAGTGTCGTATCGGCGCTGGTAGGTAGTGAGTATTTACCGCGTATCGATGGCGGCATTGTGTTTTTAGAAGATGTCGGCGAGCAGGCGTATCGTATTGAGCGCATGTTATATGACTTATATCTCGCAGGTGTGTTCAAAGGTCAGCAAGCGATTGTATTTGGGGCATTGTCTGGTACGGGCGAGGACAGCTATGACAAACGTTATGATGTCGCCACAGTCATTCGTCAGTTGCATGAATTAACAGGATTGCCGGTATATAGTGGTATGCCTTTTGGTCATATCGGCAAAAAATACAGCTTTCCGCTGGGAGCGACTTGCCAGCTGAGTCCTAATGTAAATGGCGGCTATCAGTTGGCATTTACCGATTATCCAACCATCAAGGCTGATGCTATCCAAGTAGAAGGCTTGTGGCAGACTGCTTAAACGTTAAGCACTGTCCTTTTTAAATAGCCAACCGTGAAAATTTATCTTGATATTCTTTAGGCGTTAGCTCTGTCGCGCGTTTGAACAAGCGCGTGAATGAAGAGATATCATCATAACCTACTTGATCGGCAAGCGACTTTATCGATACATCGCCTAATTCAAGTAAGCGTTTGGCTTGTTCAATTCTGACGGCCTGAATATACTCAATCGGTCGCATTGCCACGCAGGACTGGAAGCGCCTGTTTAAAGTGCGCGGGGTGATATTTACCATAGCGGCTAAACTGCTGACCTGCAAAGAATGCTGAAAGTTTTCTTCGATATATTCTTGAACTTGTTTAATTAAATGGTCGGAATGCGGCTTGTGCAAGGTTACATTGGTATAGCTATTTTGACTGCCTCTTTTGCTATCGATGATTTGGGTTTTTGCTACCTGCGTAGAAATCTCACGTCCGCAGTAGCGCTCAATCAATAATAGCCCCAAATCATAAAAGGCGCTGCCACCAGCTGCACAAAATATATTGCCTGACTGGTTTGTTGACAAGCTTCTTGAATGGGTCACAAACTGATTCTCTTGTAAGTCCACGAGTGGAAAGTCTGCCTTAAACTTATTGGCATAGCCCCAGTGTGTGGTGGCTATCTTATGATCTAACAATCCTGCCTTTGCCAAAAAAAATGCACCGCTACAGTTGCTTGCTATATCGGCCTTGGTATTCGCAAGCCGTACTAGGTGCGGTAGTAGCTCACTGTTTTGCTTCAACACCTTATCAATAGAATCGCCAATGGTGGGTACGAGCAATAAATCACACTCTGTCACGTCTTGAATATCGCAGTGGGCTTGCATGATTAATCGATTACTGCACCTAATATCACCACCACCTAAGCTTGCAATCTGTACATTAAATCGTGGCTCTACAGACTCATTTGAAAAGCGCTGCCAACTGACCCCCGTGAATGAAAACAAGTCCAATGCGCCAGAGAGCACACTACCGAGCACACCATCGAAGCCAAGAATAATCATTTTAAAAGGTTTGAAATAGGGCATAAGTCACTCGTTTCCTTTGCTGTACTTACCAAAATAGCCATTATTTAGTTGATTTTAACTGGTTAGATACTCTGTTTGTGTCTTATTTGACCATAATTATGTCATAAATGACAATACGGACAGGTATCAAATTAGACTAATATCAATTGATAACCACATTTAATCAGTTAACGAGAATACTATGGCCGCAGATACCCTCCTAAACGATTTTGAATTACCTTTCCAATTGTATGATGTACTAGGCACAGAATCACTCACGGAGCACGCAAAGTTCTCAGAACATAGCCGTGAGACATTTGATGCTGTATTAGAGACGGCAAATAAGATTGCGACAGATTTATTTCTACCGCACAACCATATCGCAGATAAGAACGAGCCGCAGTTCGATGGTAAAAAAGTCAGCATGATAAACGATGTAAAAGTCGCTTTTGATGCGTTCCGCGAGTCTGGCTTTATCGCTGGTCGTTATAGTTTTGAAGACGGTGGCATGCAGTTACCTGAGACGGTTATGACTGCTGTGGCAGGCTACTTTATGGCAGCCAATCCATCAACGACTGCCTATCCATTTCTGACCACTGCGGCAATCAACGTCATCTCGCATTTTGCTAGTGATGATATCAAAGCGGCCTTTATGCCGCGCATGCTGACAGGTGAGTTCACCGGCACCATGGCACTGACCGAGCCACATGCAGGCTCATCGCTTGCCGATATCAAAACCATCGCTGTAAAACAGGATGATGGCTCGTACCGTGTCAAAGGCAGCAAGATTTATATCTCAGCAGGTGATCATGAGCTGTCTGACAATATCGTGCATTTGGTATTGGCCAAAGTGCCAGGTGGTCCAGGCGGTGTTAAAGGTATCTCTTTATTTGCCGTGCCTAAGTATCGCTTGAACGATGATTTGTCTATTGGCGAGCGTAACGATGTACATCTGACCGGACTGATTCATAAGCTTGGTTATAGAGGTGCGACTTCTACGGCATTGAGCTTCGGCGATGAAGGCGATTGTCATGGTTATTTAATCGGCGAAGAGCACTTTGGCCTGCGTTATATGTTCAAAATGATGAATGAAGCACGTATCGCAGTTGGTTTTGGCGCTTCTATGATTGGTTATCGCGGCTATCAGTATTCGCTAGATTATGCCAAAGACCGTACACAAGGTCGCATTGCGCCAAACAACAAGCCTGAAGATGATGCAACGGCCATTATTCAGCATGGTGACGTAAAGCGCATGCTATTGGCACAAAAAGCTTATTCTGAAGGTGGTATCTCATTATGCTTATATGGCTCAAACCTAATTGACCGTATCAATACCTGTGAAGACGAAACATTAAAAAACGAGCTAACCGAACTATTAGATTTGCTAACCCCAGTGCTAAAAGCATGGCCATCTGAGTATGGTCCAAAAGCCAATGATTTGGGTATTCAAGTATTGGGCGGCGCAGGCTATACGCGTGAATATCAAGCTGAGCAATTTTGGCGTGACAATCGTCTAAATCCTATTCATGAAGGCACAAACGGTGTGCAGGCGCTAGATTTGTCATTCCGTAAGTTATGGCAAAAAGGTGGGTTAGGTATTCAAATCCTAAAACGTGAGGTTACACAAGATTTAGAAAGTATCACTACGCCTGAGAGCGCGCAACTTGCAGGTAAGCTGATGCCTTATATGGGTCAGTTGCATGAAGTGCTCGTGCATTTGGGCAAAGTGTTGCAGACAGAAGAAGCCCTGACGCTTACTGGTAATGCTCAAGCACTAATGAATATTTTTGCCTCAATTGTATTGAGTTGGATTTGGATTCGTCAAGCCAGTAAAGCCGAGCAGCTGCTAAGTACGACGCAAGATGTCGAACAGCAAAACTTCTACAAAGGAAAGATACAAGCGGCCAAATACTTCATCGATTGGGAACTACCATTAGTTAAACGCGACATCGAATTATTAACCAACACCAACTCAGTTTGCACTGATATGCAAGCGGACTGGTTCTAAGGACAACTCTAAGGAAAGAGACATGACAACGATAAACAAACAATGGCGCCTAAAAGCAAGACCAGTAGGCGAGCCAAGCGCTGAAACTTGGGATTATACCGAGACAGAAATACCGACTATTACCGATGGTCAGTTGCTGATTAAGGTTGAATACATCTCTATCGATCCGGCGATGCGTGGTTGGCTGAACGATGCCAAATCTTATATCGCGCCAGTACAAATTGGTGAAGTGATGCGCGCCGGTACTGTGGGTGAAGTGATTGAAAGTAAGCATGAGAAATTTGCAGTAGGTGACTATGTCGCAGGTCACGACGGCGTACAGTCATATGCGGTCAGCGATGGTACTGGTCTGCATAAAGTTGATCCGAGCCTAGCGCCGCTGTCTTACTACTTGGGTGTACTCGGTATGCCGGGGATGACAGGGTATTTCGGTCTCCTAAAAACGGGTCAGCCAAAAGCTGGTGAGACGGTAGTGGTATCAGGAGCTGCTGGTGCGGTTGGTAGCTTGGTTGGTCAGATTGCCAAAATTAAAGGCTGCCGTGTCGTTGGTATCGCGGGCGGTGCTGAGAAATGCAAGTTCTTGGTCGATGAGCTTGGGTTTGATGCGACGATTGATTACAAAAATGAAGATGTGAAAAAAGCACTAAAGAAAACCTGCCCAGACGGTGTCGATGTGTACTTTGACAACGTAGGCGGTGATATCTTAAATGACGTGCTTACTCAGATTAATCTGCATGCGCGTATCGTTATTTGCGGGGCTATCAGCCAATATAACAACACCACGGCAGTAAAAGGCCCATCGAACTATTTATCATTATTGGTCAATCGTGCTCGCATGGAAGGCATCGTGGTGTTCGATAATATCAAAGAATATCCAATAGCCATGAAAGAGATTGCTGGCTGGATTCAGTCAGGTGATATGAAAGTGAAAGACCATATCGTTGAAGGTATTGAGACGTTCCCTGATACTTTGATGATGCTCTTTAACGGTGAAAATTTCGGTAAACTAGTACTTAAGGTAGAGGGATAGATCATGACACTGAATACAAATGGAATTGCATCAGATGTAGCTGGCAAACGAATTTTGATCACGGGCGGTGCGTCAGGTATCGGTGCAGCAAGCGCATTGTTGCTAGCCAGTCGCGGCGCAAAAGTCGTCATTGGTGATATGGCAGAAGAAATGGGCGAAGCAGTTGCCAAACAAGGTCAAGACGCTGGCAACAGTATCGTCTTTAAAAAAGTAGACGTGACCAGTGGTGATGAGGTACGTGCGTTGTTCGACTTCGCAGTAGAAACGCTTGGTGGCTTAGATGTTGTGGTAAACAACGCTGGTATCGACCACAAGCCTTCACCAATGCATGAGCTAAGTGATGATGATTTTGATCGTAATATTGCCGTAAATTTAAAAGGTGTTTGGCACTGTATGCGTGCTGCCGTCAATTGCATGATACCTAATGGTGGTGGTCATGTGATCAACGTCGCATCTATTGCTGGTCTTCGTTCAGCGCCTATGATTTCAGCCTACAGTGCAGCTAAACATGGCGTTATGGGTCTGACCAAATCTGCTGCTCATGAGTATGCTCGTGCCAATATCCGTTTTAACGCGGTATGCCCAAGCTTCATTGATACGCCAATGGTACGCAACACCATGGCAACGATGGATGAGCGTACACAGCAAGCAACGATTAAGGCCAGTCCACTGCGCCGCCTAGGAAATGTCAGTGAAATCTCTAGTGCAATTGCATGGCTTGCCAGCGATGAAAGCAGCTTTATGAATGGTCATGCCTTCACCTTAGATGGTGGTATGCTAGCGTAACCGTGATCGTTGAGCGCTATTTGGTCAGTTCATTAGTGCTCGATAATCGCTGTTAGTTATGACAGCGATTATCTGCGTTCAGTTGTCTGATTTTAGATATATGAGTTCAGCGGTCAAGAATTATTGAAAATATAAAGTTTATAAAAATATAAGGAATAATGATGAAAGATTTATTTGATTTAACCGGTAAGGTTGCTCTAGTAACTGGTGCTAGCCGTGGTATTGGTGAGTCTATTGCTCGTCTATTGGCATCAAGAGGCGCACATGTGATTGTCTCTAGCCGCAAAATCGATGCTTGCCAAGCAGTCGCAGATAGCATTAAAGCTGACGGTCATAAGGCCAGTGCTTTTGCTTGTCACGTAGGAGACATGGAGCAAATTGAAGCAACTTTTGAGCATATTAAAAGTGAATTTGGTCAAATTAATATCTTAGTTAATAACGCTGCAGCCAACCCTTACTATGGTCATATCTTAGATACGGATTTAGCCGCTTTTGATAAGACGGTTGAAGTTAATATTCGTGGTTACTTCTTTATGTCGACGGCTGCTGGCAAAATGATGAAAGAGCAGGGTGGCGGCGTCATCTTGAATACCGCATCAGTCAATGGTTTAGTAGCAGGCGATAAGCAAGGTATCTACTCAATTACTAAAGCGGCAGTCATTAGCATGACCAAAGCATTTGCTAAAGAATGTGGTCCACTTAATATCCGTGTCAATGCGCTATTGCCAGGTTTAACCGATACCAAGTTTGCCTCGGCATTGACTACTAACGATAAAGTCTTAAAAATGGCACTACACTCGATTCCGTTAGGACGTGTGGCTGAGCCTGATGAAATGGCTGGTACCGTATTGTATCTAGTGTCGGATGCCTCAAGCTATACCACAGGCGCGACTATCGTTGTCGATGGTGGCATGCTGGCTTAATTAGATAATCTATAAGACATAGGTTAGATAAGAAAGTAATTGTTTAAAACTGCATTAGACTCAAGAACCGCATGAGATAAATTTTCATGCGGTTTTTTTGATTTATTTTTTAATAAAATGTCTAAGTAATCTTGGTTTTGCACTATCTAATAAATTGCTAATTTTAAATGAGCATCAGCTGTATAGTGGCATAATAAATATGCTAATAGCTACTTGGACAACATGATGGAGTCACGCATGGATTCAATTATCCACAATAAAATAAATACGATTTCTCAAAATAAAACATGGCTGTTTGTGCCAGCGACTCGCATCGATAGAGTGGTGAAAGCCTTTGCTAGTGGTGCAGATGCGGTTATTGTCGATTTAGAGGATGCCGTTGCGCCAGAAGATAAAGCATCCGCACGCGAAGCATTACAGCAATATCACGACAGTGCAGGTTATCAGCCGGTTTGGGTGCGTATTAATAAGGCAGGTAGCAAAGAGTTCTTTAAAGACATAGTACTCTGTCAGAAAACGCCTAATTTGACTGGCTTGTTACTGGCCAAAACTGAGCAAGCAGAAGATATTAATAACGTACATCAGCTTACCAATTTACCCGTGATTGCACTGATTGAGAGTGCGATAGGATTGTATCAACTCGATAGTATGGCAAAAGCAGTCGGGTTGGCCGCGTTTAGTTATGGGTTTCTAGATCTGTGTAACGATTTGCAAGTACAAGTAGGCACACCTGCCGCCGATATCGTTGCCAATCAAATTCGCTATCAGCTGGTTTTGATATCCAAAGTACATGAGCTAGCACCGCCGATTGATACGGTTTATCCTGATTTCAATGATGAGATAGGGCTAAGCGCGCGAGTAAATTTATGGTCGCAGATAGGCATGTCAGGGATGCTGTGTATTCACCCCAAGCAAGTGGCTGTCGTCCAGCAGGCATTAAAGCCGACTGACAAAGCACTGTCGTTTGCTCGGCGTGTGGTCGAGGAGTATGAGAGCAGCGAGCAGGCAGTGTTTGAGATAGATGGAGAGATGGTTGATGCGCCAGTAATTGAGCGCAGCCGTCAACTGTTGGCAAAGTAGCAGAGCAATCCATATTTAGTTAAATATAAGCAGTCGGTTCAATATAATTTGGTTACTAGGGCGTGTCCTCAATTTAATCGATAGTTATCTAAATGGGTTAAAAATGGCTAAATCTTGCCAAATGGCGTCAAATAGCTGACTAATATCTCGATATTATCTGCGCTATTTTCCTTGTTTGACTGCGATTTATCTCATTTTTATCCCCATTCTTAAAATGAGGACACGCCCTAGAAAGCCGAGTGAGAGTATTACAAGCAGTATACTAAGCGAGACTGACACCGTACCTAATTTATAGAGGATTGACTATATAATGCTTTGTCATGAACCATATCCATTCACATTTGATAAAAGCATACTATGATTTTCATTAATAGTAATATTAGCCTCAACGATAATGAGATAGAGATCAGCGCCATACGAGCGCAAGGCGCAGGTGGGCAGAATGTCAACAAAGTATCTTCTGCCATTCACTTGCGTTTTGATATTAACAACTCAAGTCTGAGCGATGAGTACAAGCAGCGACTGCTAAATAGCAAAGATAGCCGAATAACCAAGGAAGGCGTACTGATTATCAAGGCGCAGCAGTTTCGAACGCAAGAGCGAAATAAAATAGATGCGCTTGAGCGTTTGCAAAGCTTTATCACCAAAGCCACTTACGTTAATAAAACCAGAAGGCCTACCAAGCCAAGCAGAAATGCCAAACGTAAACGGGTGGATAAAAAGACCCAACGTGGTAAGACAAAGGCTTTACGCGGTAAGGTGGATTTTTAGAGAATTTATGATATTAGGTTTTGTCATTGAGAAGTTGTTCGGCAGAAAACTTATAGAACAAAAGCTGTAGTAGGCTATGAGGTTTTTTGAATTTAGAATGGTATAGGCGATTAATTATCACCTATACCATTCTTCTAGATTAACGACTTATTTAGAATGCACCATTAAGTCCAACGAATAAGCTGGTTGAGTCGTCGTCATTACCTTGTGAATGTGTGACACCAGCATTGGCATTCAATAGACCAAAGCTTCTAGATAGGCCAAGTGTCATAGCAACGTTATCATCATCAGTTTCGACCATAGGCGTTTCAAAGCTGATATTTGGTAGCGTATTCAAACGTGCGGTTACTGCTTCACGATTGTCACTCAGCTGCTTTTGGTAATGAATATCACCAAATAAGTTGAGGTTTTCCATCAAGCTATGATTGGCTTTGAGACCAAGCTTGCCATATGTCGTAGAGTATTTCTGCTCATCGAACTGCATAGCAATGCCAGACATCTCTTTTTCTTTGAGTCCGTCAATTTTTACGCGGCTCGCTGTGGCACCGATATAAGGCGTAACGGCAATATTGCTCACTTGCATTGGGTAGCCTGCCTGCAGGTTGGCATAAAAGCGCTTGCCATCAGCATTTGACTTAAACTGCTGTTGGTTACTGCCTAGTGTCACAGCACGTGTGACATCGACATCCATGTTGCCAAATCCTGCAGCACCATTGATCTGTAAACCACCAAACTTGTTGCTGTGATAGACACCAAAACCGACCTCTCCTAGATCAATATCACTCAAACCTGTGCCGACGTCTGAGTTTTCAAAGTCTTTTTGGGTGATATTGCCATACAAGCCTGTCACGGCGTTGGCTGAGTTAGGATGAGCAAAATCTACACCAAGCAATACTTGAGTATTATTATCACCATCAAACCCTGCAATTTCTTGATTAGCGACTTCACCGACGGCCCATAGTGTACGGGCAGGTTTTTGCTCACTGCTTTGGATTTGGTTGACGTGTGACTGTAAGCGCTCGTTGGTTGCAAGTCCGGTGGTCGTTGCAATATGTGGCAGCACACCGATTAAGCTAGGCGCTATGACTACAGCGTTTGCATAGTCGGCAATCAGTTGATGAGTAGCACCTGTTGGGTGTATGCCATCAGCGAAGAAGTAGGTTTCGTTGGCATTTGCTTCTACAAGCGTATCAGGTCCACAAGTTAGAGAGCTATTGTTGTCACCGCAAGCTTCATCGGTGACATTAGTGAAACCATACTGAGCAGGCAACGCAATGATCTCCTGAGTTAAGCTAAACATATCGAGCGGTATGATATTAGCGCCAGTATTTGCTGCACCACTAAGCATAAATTGATTGTATAGACTAGTAGCACCAGTACTTTGCGCCTGTGCTACAGGCCCTTGATCAATAACTCTAGGGGTTAGACCGACATCAGGAATATTAGGTACTAAGATATATTTGGCACCATTGTCTTTTAATGCATTAATCGTTTCGGTTTGGCTAGCTACTGCTCCAAGTATGATCGCTTGGGCATTAGCAGGATCTTCAGCCGCTGCAAGCAAGTCATTTGCACCTGCCCACACCACATATAACCCATTAGGATCTACTTTGTTATTGGCGAGATAGCTATCGACTTGGCTATTGGCAGAAGCTACTGGAATACTGAAAGCAGTAACATCTACACCAGCTCTTGCACCGCCAATAGCATAATTATTCCCAGTTTGACTACCGTCATAAGTATTGGCGACAGAGGTTGTACCCAGTTGCTCAGCAAATGATGTCGCCCATGTGTTATCAGGATTGGTAGTAAACTGACCTGACTCTGCAAGCCCAAAGTTATTTTGAGTTAGAGGACTAAAATAGCCACCATCGGTCAGGCTATCACCGAAAAAGGTGACACTGTCATAAGCATTTGCGTGAGAAATACCAGCGATAGATAGGCTGATAGCAAGCATGCTTTTGGTAAAAGTTTTGAGAGTGGTATGGCCAATTTTAGAACGTGAGGTATTACGAGGCATAGCGACTTCCTTGTCATCAATGTAATAGTTTGTCAACCGAGTGTAACCACTTTTTAGAAAGCTAGCAATCGTTTTGATTGCAAAATTGCAAGAATATTGCCTTATTTGAGTAAGTTTTTAGAGCATAAAAAAGGGGGAGCAAGTATTAAAAAATCATACTGTCTCGCTCACATAATATTTCGTTTCTTTATATGTAATTATGCTGTAAGCACCTGATTTTTATTCAGTTATTTTTATTAAAAAATACAAGGCTTATCTATTGATATTGCTTGTTTAACCCAAGTAACTGCCCAATTATATATAATATAAACTCAGCACTCCATAATAAGATAATCAGGCCAAATGCGCATACAGATGTCACTGGCAGCAAGAGCAAAGTATAGTTAGGAGTATCAATACTATAGAGACTGGAATTAAGCTTGTTTTTGTGGACGCAATAATAAGGCAAGTCCAAGCGCTACAAAAGCGGCGATACCAGATATCATATAACTGATACTAAAATCTCCAGTGATTTCTGCGAGATAGCCTGCTGCCACTGGCCCGAGAGCCTGTCCACCTGAAAAGGCAAAAGTCAGTGCTGCAAGTGCACTTGCCGCCGCTGCAGGACCGAAATAGTCGCCCGCCGAGGCAGCCATAATGACAGGCACACTCCACACCACTAAGCCAAACAGAATAATTGACAAGTAAAGCCCTAAACTCCAATCAGTCAGTCCGACCAACAGATAAGCGACGGCAAGGAAGAAAAAAGCCAGCGCCAGACCAAGGCGTCTACCAATATGGTCAGAAATCCAGCCAAACAACATGCCTGAGAAGATGCTAAGCAGTCCAATCCATGCCCAAACACCACCAGCAGTCGCTTCACTTAACTGATACGAGCCAACCATACTGGTCACGATGAAGGTAACGTAAACCATATAAGTAGCGCCATAAATGGCAAAGATGACACCTAAATGTACAAGCAGCTTAATATTGCTACGTTCTAGCTTTTTCTTATTTTTAACAGGTAAGGTAGGTGCGCGCCCAAAAGGGCTTTGGCTGACATCGTCTGGATGATTGCGAATCAAAGCGAAAGTCAGCCAAGCTACCGCAATATTAATCACGGCAAAAATTAACCAACCTGTCTGCCAAGACAGTAGATGAGAGATGGGTAAGAGTTTGGGTACGACAAAGCCCGATAGAATGATGCCAAATCCAGGCCCCGCCATGACCAATCCTAAAGCAAGCCCACGGTGCGAAGGAAAAAACCAATGCGACATGACACTCATCATCGGTAACACCACGCCGCCGCTACCGATACCTGTCAGCACATAGAGTGCGCAGAGTATCGGAAAACTGGTGGTAAAAGCCATACCGAGCATAGAGACAGCAATGAGGAGGAGGCTTGCCGTCGCAGTCGTTCGAGTACCTAATCGAGGTAGAATAAAAGGGCTTAGAAGCACCGCAACCAGATATCCTATCAGGTTGGTAAATCCCAAGATTCCACTTTGAGTATAATTTAACCCTAAAGAAGCCGACATGGACGGCAGTAACATGCCAAATGCGAATCGTCCTAACCCAAGTCCGCAGAACATTGCTACAGAGCCTGTCGCAGCAACGATCCAAGCATAATGTAACCTACCTAGCTTAAGAGGAGCGGTGTTGCTTTTTCGAAGTATTCCATCGGGCATCACGAATCTCCAACAACTTGAAAATGCGCAATATATATCGTCACTAAATTTAGATCGTAGGTAATGACTTCCTTGTTTTGAATAGTATCCATTTCACACTCATCCTTTTGTGCTTAATCTCTATCAGTCCTTTATTAAATATACTTATGGCCAATAAAATTAGTATAACTGCACCTGAACGTTCGTTCAATGAGTATATAAGCAATCCTCGTTATAATTCATAGGCTACAGTGTTGTATTCACAAACAAAAAAATGCCAGCCCATTTATATGGCTGGCATTCTGCTTATTGTTCTCTAACGGTTACTTACTGACTGCTATTTTTGGCTATCCTTTAATATCGACTTATTAGCTAGCCAAGTCGTTTACTCAATTCAGGAAAGCGTTTAATCATAAATAGCATTAATAGTAACGCCACAACTGCGATAGCCGCACCTGTATATCCTACGCTAGATAGTGAAATGTGCGTCACGGCATAACCGCCGAATAGTGCACCCGTACCAATCCCTAAGTTGATAATACCTGAGAACATCGACATCAGCATGTCTTGCGCATTGACATCGACCATGATGACTTTGGCCTGCATTGAGATAATTAGTAGCATGAGCGCCGCGCCCCACAGTAAGGCAATAAAGCTGAGCGCCCATACAGAGGTCACTGCTAGCAACAGCGCAAGCATAGACACGAGCATCAGTATGGTCGATATTAGCATCAATCTAGTATTGAACCGATCACCCCACCGACTGAAAATAACACTACCTACAATTCCTGCTGCACCGAATAGCAACAGCACAAAAGTCGCAGCATTTTCACTGATGTTGCCGACTTGGCGCATAAATGGTTCTATATAAGAATAAGCCGTATAGTGCGCTGTAAAGACCAATAAGATAAGCAAGTACAAACACACTAATAGGGGGTTTTTAAGGAGTTCTGGAATCTTTCTAAAAGACCCTTCAAACATACTAGGTAGCGTTGGCAATAGCCTTGCTTGTAGAATAAATACAATTGAGGCGATGACACCAATACCGCCAAAGGTCGCACGCCAACCAAACCATTGTCCGACTAAACGTCCTAGCGGCACACCCAATACCATTGCTAACGATGTACCTGTTGCTAGTACGCTAAGCGCCATGGCTTTTTTGCCTTCAGGTGCGACGCGTATCGCGATTGCAGCTGTGATCGACCAAAATATCGCATGAGATAACGCAATTCCAACTCGACTAATGAGCAGCACGTCAAAGCTCCATGCAAATACGGACAGTACGTGACTGGCAATGAATACGGCAAAAAGACCCAAGAGCAAGCGCTTGCGCTCAAATCGACTGGTCAATAGCATTAGTGGCAATGACATCGCAGCGACAATCCAAGCATAGAGTGTCAACATCCAGCCGGTCTCTGCCGTCGTAATAGAGAAGTCTTGGGCAATGTCGCTCAACAGCGCCACCGGGACAAATTCTGTGGTGTTCATAATAAAGGCACTAACGCCCATCAAAAATACTTGAAAATACTGAGTTCGGCGAGCTTTTGAGCTGGCCTCATTGTTATGTGTCATAAAATCCAATACAGATGTAAATACTACGTATGATAGGTCAAAGTGGGGTAGGCTTAATTAGAATACAAGGTTTGCGCGGCAAGATAGCAAGCCCACGTCAATCGTGAAAGGTGTTTTTTGATAAGGATTGTTAATTGGACGTTTATTGAGGATGCTTGAGTAATATGAAACTGTCGCTAATGATACTTATTGCCTTGGGGTACTTGCTAACGACTAAACTACAACTCATTGAAAGAAAAGCGACACCAGTTGTCGTAGAAGGTTTTAATCGGCTTTATTTTTATGTGAACTTATATTATAGTTATTAGGTCAGGCAAAATGACATGAGATAAAAACCAGTTAACCTTCGGAGCGCAATGCTTCACTTCTTAACTGAGTTTTTAAACGCTATCTTAGCGAAGTCTTTCTAGTAGTGTTATTTACGTTTTATCCTAAACTTCTGCGCCTGTACAAACTCAAAAACTATATTTATTAATAAACAAGAAACTTAGTAGAAAAAACTCGTTTGCGTTGCAAAAATATAAGCAATGCAACAGCGAAAAACTGTGGTTAAAAAGCCTATCGGAATTAAAAAAATACTACCTTACCAAGTCGATTAATTTACGTAAATTTATAGATAATGACGTCATTTAAACAATGGCGAATAGACTCGGCTGGCTTGAAATCAGCATTCAGAATATAACAACAACGAAAAACTGCAGCTAAACAACCAAAATCAAAACAATAAGGATATAACGATGACGACATTAACGTATCAGTTTGAGCAAAAACGGTTAGACAATATGCAGTGGTCGGATGGCTCAAAGCTATCTGGTATAACGGCACTGGCAAATGATGAAAAAGGCCGAGTACGAAAACAGCCATTGTTTTACCTAGAGACAGTTTCTGTAGACAGTTATGAAGATGATATTTATTTCGTGAATAATACCGATGAGACGCTTAGTTGGGTAGCACCCTTTAAACCTTATCAAAGCATGGAAGAAGCAAGAGCAAAGCTAGGCGATATCAGTGATGAAAACTTGCACAAGGTGAAGCTTTATAGTGATGATATGGATAGCGTGTATCAGGATGTACTGCCTAAGCAGGGCGTGCGGATTGGTAGCACTCATATTATGTATGACAGTGATGCGATGATGCAGTGGTTTATACATGTGCCTTATAAGGGGCCAGATACTCATTATGCGATTTGGCAATTTAATGTAGTGGAAAAGGGCGGGATTCGCGGAACTTACCCATTGCTATGGGATGATTTTAGTAAGCCCTCGCACATGGTGAGTTGTGACTGTTTGTTTGATCAAGCTGATATGCCGATAGAGGTCAGTATTTACGAAGAGCGCTGTGCAATGCTTGACAGGCTTATCGGTTCATTTGGGGTGTCCAATGCCATATTCATATTGGCAATCAATGATGTGCTTTATCGTTATGGCGTGGGTTGGAGCGCGCCCTATAATGAGTCGGATATACAAGCACAAGACATTGCGATAAAACTAACAGAACAAAAGCCAAAAAATTCGGAAGCGGTGAGAGCTATTGTCCAAGCGGTTTATGACTTTTGGTTTAACGAAGGTTTTGCAAAAAATATCTCAATGCAGGCTTGTGAGGAGATTTTGAGTTTGTATCAAGCGCAGGCTGCTAGCCAAAAACCAGTTTGATTTGTAAACTAAATTACAATTAAAAAAGGAGAACCTTATGATGTTTCCTATTGAAAACAACGATACGTTTTTACTGTTTTTTCATGGTCTTGATTCCAGCAATGAGACCAGTAAATATACCTGTATCACGCGTGAGCCAAAATACTGTCAAACGGTCAATTACCGCGAGAGTTTTGTAGAAATATTTGAGATTTATGATGCATTGATTCGCGAGAAAATCGCACAGTACCCGCGAGTGGTGTTGGCAGGGCATTCGCTTGGTGGTTGGTTTGCCAATCATTTTGCCCATAAATATAACTTGCGCGCGCTATTGATTGCACCTTGTATCTATCCAAATGAGGTATTGGCGGATTGTATCCCTGACGTGGCTGATATGAAGCTGTCGTTCCCTACCTCTAACACTCAGATGGTACGAGTTATGGTAGAAGTCGATGATGAAAGCTGAGATGTGGCGGTCGCTAGACGAACCTTGGTAAATCTGCCTGATAGCTGGAACATCGATTATTTTGTAGGCGGTCATCACCGTATCGCTCGTAGTAGTGATATCTGGTATCACGTAACTCATCTGTGCGAAGACCCCATCGTTTGGATGGATGAGGCGACGTATCATGGTGAAGATTGATAGCGAGGACAATCAAAAAACTGTTGCGACTTATGGATAAATAGACCGCTAAAAATAATTGATTGACATTAAAGACGATCGGTCATAATATTCATGCATGACGATTACTAAACCAAAAGCCCGTCGAGGGCGTCCACCCAATGTCGAACGAGAGTTTACGGATACCCGTGAAGCTCTTTTGAGATCTGGGATGGAGATGCTGACAGAGCAAGGCTTTGCGACCACTGGTATCGATGCCATACTCAAACGCATCAATGTGCCTAAAGGTTCTTTCTACAATTATTTCAAAAACAAAGAAGCATTTGGACAGGAAGTGTTGCGGCAGTACGCGATGTATTTTGCTCGCAAGCTAGATCATTGTTTTTTGAATGAGCAAGTGTCTCCTATGCAGCGTATTAGTGACTTTGTTGAAGATGCAAAGTCAGGAATGATCAAGCATGAATTTCGACGCGGCTGCTTAGTAGGGAACTTGGGCCAAGAGATAGTCGTGTTGCCTGAGAGTTTTCGTTGCGAGCTAGAAGGTATATTAGTTGATTGGCAAAAACGTTTAGCGGCTTGCTTACGGCTTGCAGTACAACAAGGACAAATACATCCTAGTAGTGATTGTGATGAGCTTGCTGCTTTCTTTTGGATTGGTTGGGAAGGTGCGGTTTTGCGTGCTAAGTTGACGCAAGATGTCAGTCCATTAGTTACTTTTTTCCGAGGATTTGTAGCAGGGATACAGAAGTAATTTTTTTATTTATATTTTTAGACGACCGGTCTAAATTATTTTTTACTCATTTATAGACGATTGGTCTAAATAGGAGCTACTATGTTTAATGCAATATTAATTGAAAAAAATGATTATGTTTATCAGTCCAATCTGACTGAGATACAGGACACGCAATTGCCAGAAGGAAATGTCACGGTTCGTGTGGCATTTAGCACGCTTAATTACAAAGACGGATTAGCCATCACGGGTCGTAGCCCTGTGGTACGCACATTTCCCATGGTTCCAGGTATTGATTTAGCGGGTACCGTCGAAACAAGCAGCCATCCCCGCTATACAGCTGGTGACAAGGTGTTGTTAAATGGGTGGAGTGTGGGTGAGAAGTATTGGGGCGGTCTATCACAAAAAGCACGATTAAACGGTGACTGGCTTATCCCGCTCCCTGAATCGATGACTGAACGTCAAGCAATGGCAATAGGTACGGCAGGATATACTGCGATGCTTTGCTTGATTGCGTTAGAACGTCATGGGCTTACACCAGAGCGTGGCGAAGTATTGGTGACTGGTGCTAATGGAGGCGTTGGTAGCTTTGCCATCGCACTTTTAGCAAACCAAGGCTACTCTGTCACGGCTTCTACGGGACGTCTAGAAGAAGCCGAATACCTAAAGAGCCTTGGTGCAACGACGATCATTGACCGTACTGAATTGAGTAGCCCAGGACGCGCGCTTGGTAAAGAGAAATGGGCAGCTGCAATTGATTCTGTTGGTAGTTATACGCTGGTCAACGTTTGTGCTAGCACGTGTGAAGACGGTTTAGTCGCTACTTGTGGATTGGCTCAAGGCATGGATTTCCCTGCTACTGTTGCGCCATTTATTTTACGCGGTGTTAGTTTGCTTGGTATCAATAGTGTGACGCGACCTTATGATGAGCGTATAGAAGCATGGCAGCGTTTGAGTACAGGTTTGGATATGACGCAATTGGATGCAATCACCAGAGAGATTGGTCTAAGCGAAGTCATTCCGACAGCAAACGAGTTATTGGATGGCAAGGTTCGTGGTCGAATAGTTGTTGATGTCAATCGTTAAGCGTTAATTTTTAATACTTCGACGTTAAAGTTTCGATGTTGTGCCTCTTTTTAATACATGAATAAGTGAGTGGTGCATCGAAACGTCTGAGATTGAGTGCTCAACATGAAAAAGAATTATTCACAAACGGTCACAAATATCGGTATTTATTTTTTGTCATCTGATGTGCTATCATCGTTGAACGATCTATCGTGGGTTTAACAGTTTTGTTATCGCCGACCATGACAATAGTCTCATGGCGGCGTGACAAACCTTGCAACTTCCAGCACGATATAAAACAACTCTGGTAAAGCGCATGAGCCTGTACTCCGACAACCTCATTTGTGCCTGATTTTTTGCCTATTTGGGCGTATATCATACTTTTTCGTCGGAGTAACAGGAGTCTAAGGTGTTCAATATCATGAGCCACATTGCTAACCCATCTAAATATACCCGTCGTTATCACCCACGCCATTCTCTAGCGCAATATATTATCAATCAAATAGAGTCGCTTGAGCTGCGCCCGCAAGATATCGTCAAGCAAATGGGCTATCCTCTTAAACATACCATACCTGCCTATGACCGCCTGCGCCATGTATTGTCGAGCAAATTCCTTGGGCTTGATGGTAGCTATATGGACAAACACTTTACCGCTGATGAGTTTTTGGCAAAACTGTTTGCTGTACTTGAGATACCGTATCAGCCATTCGCAGAAGATATTGCTCAAATTAAATACGACTTGGCAAATTACTCTAATACGCTACCCAGATATAGCTTACGGGTGGAAGTAGATTTTACATTTACGAGTGCTGATAACTGGATGTCTCGTGGCGCGGCTTCACGTTTTGCGCAAGTACATCTGCCTAGCGGTTTTGCCAAATTAGACGATGCTGCACGTAAATCAGTGATTCAGGATAGCATCTGCGAGCATTATCAGCAGTATGAGGGCAGTTTGCCATACGACGGTATCATCAAAGGCTATCGACTGACTATTGAACAAAACAACCATGTGGTCGACCATGCAGAGTATGGATTGCCAAAATCTAGCAGTATCTAAAAAACTTTGAATGTATAAGTAGTACGAGCTGTTAATTACACTGATTGAATAATCACATTGACCGAAAAAAAATATAAAAAAGCCTCACTTTATCGTGGGGTTTTTTACGTTAGGTTATCTTTTAAGAATCAAACACTGCTAAATATCAGTTTTATAAAATTCATTTTAAGCTTTAAGCTTCAGGTTTAGAGATGGCCCGCCATAAAATCACAAATAGCGCATCGAATTCTGCATTTAACGGTGTTTCTGTTTGGCGAATGGTATGCATTAAGCCAAGGCGACTGATAAACCCCATAAACACATCGAAGAGTATGTGTAGTGGGACAGTGTCATTGAGCACCCCACGATTTTGTCCATCTTCTAATACCGCCAAAAACGCGCCAATTAACTCTTTGTTTTCATAGATTGCGATATTACGTATCCGTGAGGCAGAGACCGAAGACAGCACCATCACCGCATCTGGGTGCGAGTCTACAAAATCAAAGCAGACCCACAGTGTCTTACGTAGACGATCTTGTACGCTATCAATCCCTTGCAGATGATCCATAATCCGAGCCGCTAATCTGCCGAGCACAATATCCATAATGGTATAAAACAGCGTCTGCTTATCTCCAAAATACTTGTAGAGTGTTTGCAAAGAGACGTTTGCAGACTTTGCAATCTGCGCCATCGTCACCTCATTAGCGTCAAATCCTGCAAAGACTTTACGAACAGCTTGCTCAATTTTATCCAAAGTTGCGGGCCGCATATCGGATAGGGGCGCTAGAGATCGAGTTTGCGTGAGGCTATCTGACTGATTAAAGGTTTTCATATTTATCGCTTCTTAAAGTATTGGCTATTTGATACGTCCTACCAGTTAAATGATTTGTTCCATAATTTAACGTGATTAAATTAATAAGTAATATAAATTACCATTTTTATTTAATTGATTGCGAAGTGGTTTTTCGTAGCCTAGTATAAGACTCATGTATTAATAAATACAAAGAATTTATAGTATATTTATAACGGTAATATAAATTACCATAATTTACAAAATGACTTAGTTATAGTCAGTTTAATATGATTTCGATACAAGGAAACCGAGTGCAAGTTATACATTAGTATGCTTAGCGAGGATGACGATGTAGCGGATTTATATAGACTTGACTATATAGTTGTTATTCACTCCACCTTGTCAAGGATAGACATCATGAGTATCGAAAAATTTACCCCAAACTGGATGACCGAAGAGCATCAGATGGTGCACGACAGCGCCTTAAAAATGTTTCAATCTTGGGATCACAAAGATGAGCAGTGGCGCAAAAATGGCATGATTGATCGTGCTGCATGGGAAGAGGCGGGCGAGATGGGGTTTTTGTGTGCGGCGATACCAAGCGAGTATGGCGGCGGCGGCGGGGATTTCGGTCATGAAGCCGCGCTTATCTACGCACAGACTGAGGCCAATCAATCGGGATTTGGCGGTATGGTGCACTCAGGTATTGTCGCGCCTTATATTTTAGACCACGGTACTGAAGAACAAAAACAAGCGTGGCTACCCAAAATGGCAACGGGCGAATATATCGGCGCTATCGCCATGACCGAGCCTGGTACTGGCTCCGACCTACAAAACATCAAAACCTATGCGGTAAAAGATGGTGATGACTACATTATCAATGGTTCTAAGACTTTTATCACCAATGGTCAGCACGCCAATCTTATCCTATTAGCATGCAAAACAGACCGTGAAAAAGGCGCACAAGGCGTCTCACTGATCATCGTAGAAATAGACAAAGTAGAAGGATTCGAACGTGGACGCAATCTCGATAAAATTGGTTTGACGTCGCAGGATACCTCAGAGTTGTTCTTTAGCAATGTACGTGTGCCACAAACTAACCTGTTGGGTACAGTAGAAGGTATGGGCTTTATCCAAATGATGCAGGAGTTGCCGCGTGAGCGTTTAATCATTGCGCTATCAGGGGTCGGTTCGATGAAGTTAGCGATCAACTTAACGCTAGATTATGTAAAAGGGCGCGAAGCCTTTGGCAAACCTATTTGGAAGTTTCAAAATACGCGCTTTAAGATGGCGGAATGCTATGCCGATTATCTCGCTGCCAGTACCATGTGTGATGCGGCAGTAGATGCGATGCTTGAGGGTAAATTATCAGTACCGCATGCCTCATTAATCAAATACTGGGTTACCGAAAAACAGTGCGAAGTCATCGACGAATGCGTGCAGCTATTTGGTGGCTATGGCTATATGACAGAGTATCCTATCGCACGTTTATATGCCGATGCGCGCGTGCAAAAAATCTATGGCGGTACCAATGAAATTATGAAAGAGCTGGCTTCACGCTTTATGTAGACGCTTATATTATAAGACTACGATAATTACTGTTTATTTAAAAAATAAAAAAAGGATTTTTTATGACTGAGACTGCATATATTTATGATGCTATCCGCACGCCACGTGGCAAAGGAAAAAAGGACGGCTCCTTATATCAAGCGTCACCAATTTGGCTGACACGAACTTTATTAAAAGAGATGCAGCAGCGCCACAACTTGGATACCAGTTTGGTAGATGATGTGGTACTTGGCTGCGTGACCCCAGTGGGCGAGCAAGGCTCTGATATTGCCCGCATTGCTGCTATTGATGCTGGTTGGGCACAAAGTGTAGCAGGGTTAACTTTGTCTCGATTTTGTGCCTCTGGTTTAGAGTCTATCAATTTAGCTGCTGCAAAAGTTATGTCAGGTATGGAAGACATGGTAGTGGCAGGCGGTGTGGAGTCTATGAGCCGCGTGCCGATGGGCTCTGATGGCGGTGCTTGGTACATGGATCCGCGCGTCAATGAAGCGACGCATTTCGTACCGCAAGGAGTAGGTGCGGATACCATCGCGACGCTCAAAGGCTTTAGTCGTAGTGATGTCGATGCCTTTGCCACCGAGTCGCATCGCCGCGCTGCACAGGCGTGGGAGAACGGCTATTATGATAAATCGGTCGTCCCTGTCACCGATATCAATGGCATGATGCTGTTAGATAAAGATGAAACTATCCGTCCTAATACCAAGGTCGAGACCTTAGCTGGGCTAAAACCTTCCTTTATTATGCCGGGAAAAATGGGCTTTGATAGCGTTATCTTGGACAGATATACCACGATTGAAACCGTAAACCACGTACACCATGCGGGTAACTCTTCAGGCATCGTTGATGGGGCAGCTATCTGTTTGGTTGGCAGCGCGGCGGCTGGTCAAAAAGCAGGGTTAAAACCACGCGCCAAGATCACAATGGCCTCAGTCATTGGCTCAGAGCCTGCCATTATGCTGACAGGTCCAACGCCAGCTTGCCAAAAGGCCCTTGATAAAGCGGGCATGCAAGCCTCTGACATAGACCTTTGGGAAATTAATGAAGCATTTGCTGCTGTGCCGATGAATACCGCTGATGACTTTGGACTCTCGCTTGATATCGTCAATGTCAATGGTGGCGCAATCGCTATGGGTCATCCGCTTGGCGCAACAGGCGCGATGCTCATGACGACTGTCCTTGATGAGTTAGAACGCCGCGACTTACAGACCGCTATGATTACGCTATGTGTGGGCGGTGGTATGGGAATTGCCACTATTATCGAGCGTGTTTAACTTTTCTCTAAAATAGACTGAAAACCAATTAGATTAAGAAATAATAGATAAAGAATCATTTAAGGGATAAAAATGATGACAAATAACCAGACAGCAGATAGCGTAACAGCCATTAATGAATTAGAAAACTTCTCAGCTCAGCGTGATGACGACGGTATCGTCACTGTCACAATTGACCAAAGCAAACGCAAAATGAATGTCATCGGTGATGGTTTTACAGAGTCGTTCGCCACGATAGTTGATAATTTCATCAATGATGACGCAGCCACAGGCTTAATTCTTACATCGGCCAAAGAAACCTTTGTGGTTGGCGCAGATATCGATCAATTGAACCAGATAAAGACAGCCGAGCAAGCATTTGCACTGACTGAAGAATTAAAAGGTAGTTTGCGTAAGCTTGAGACCTCAGGCAAACCTGTGGTCGCTGCTATGACAGGAACTGCATTAGGCGGCGGTTTAGAGCTTGCGCTAGCATGTCATTATCGTATTGCCATTGACACATCCAAGACCAAGCTTGGTTTGCCTGAGGTGAAACTGGGCTTGCTACCTGGCGGCGGTGGTACTCAGCGCTTACCAAGGTTGGTCGGCATTCAAGCAGCAATGGAGCTGATGACGCAAGGTAAAGAATTACGACCATCAGCAGCAAAAGACATTGGACTTATTGATGCGACCGCTACTGATCGAGCAGATATGCTGAAGCAAGCAAAAGACTGGATTCAAAATAATCCAAACGCTCAGCAGCCATGGGATAAGAAAGGTTTTAAAATTCCCGGCGGCGATAGTAAGCATCCAAAGGTGGTTCCTATATTTTCTATCGCCCCAGCCATGGCTAATCAAAAGTCACATGGCAACTATCCTGCGATCACTCATATTATGTCTTGTGTGTTTGAAGGGTGCTTAGTAGACATCGATACAGGGCTTGAGATTGAGTCACGTTATTTCGCAGCTTGCGTGATGTCTACTGAATCAAAGAATATGATTAACACCTTATGGACTCAGCTGAATAGCATCAAAAAAGGTCAGTCTCGTCCTCAAGGATTTGAGCGAACCCAAATTAAAAAGGTCGGTATCTTGGGCGCTGGCATGATGGGCGCTGGCATTGCTTATGTCACTGCCAAGGCAGGGATAGACGTCGTGCTATTGGACACGGATATTGCCAATGCTGAAAAAGGCAAAGCGTATTCTGCTAATATTTTGGATAAAGCCATCAGCCGAAAGCGCGCTACCGAAGAGAAAAAACAAGCTCTCTTAGAACGCATCACGCCAACCGTTTCTTATGATGATTTGGCAGATTGTGATCTTATTATCGAAGCGGTGTTTGAAAACCGAGAAATCAAAGCAAAGTGTACCCAGCAAAGTGAAGCAGTGATTTCAAGTAAGGCCGTCTATGCGTCTAATACCTCAACGCTACCGATTACTGGACTGGCAAAAGCCAGTACGCGACCAAACCAGTTTATCGGTCTGCATTTTTTCTCGCCAGTAGACAAGATGCCGCTCGTTGAGATTATCATGGGCGAGCAAACCGACGATGCGACATTGGCCAAAGCTTTCGACTATGTTGTGCAAATAGGTAAAACGCCTATCGTCGTCAATGACAGCCACGGATTTTATACCTCGCGGGTATTTGGCACCTATGTTTCAGAGGGTATTGCGATGCTAGGAGAGGGTATGCATCCGCGTAGCATCGAAGTCGCCGGACTAAAAACAGGTATGCCGATGCCGCCGCTAGCATTGCAAGATGAAGTGTCGTTGAGCCTCGCATTGCATGTCAGCGAACAGCAGCAGCTTGATATGGCAGTCGAAGGTAAGCCAATCGTAGTGCGGCCTTCTTATGACATACTAAAAACGCTGGTTAATGAGCATGGGCGCGAAGGTAAGAAAAATGGCAAAGGATTCTATGACTATCCAATAGAGGGTGATAAGCATCTATGGCCTGAGCTGGTAAATTTATATCCGCCAAAATCAGAGCAACCCTCGCAGCAAGATTTGGTTGACCGTTTGATGTTTATTCAAGCCAATGAATCTGCTAAATGCTATGAGGAAAATGTTGTGCGCTCAGTTGCCGACACCAATATAGGGTCTATCTTTGGCTGGGGGTTTGCACCGCAGCATGGCGGTACGCTACAGTTTATCAATGCAATTGGTTTGGACGAGTTCATCAAACGTAGTCGTGAGCTCGCGGCAAAATACGGCGAACGTTTTGAGCCAGCTCAAATCTTGTTAGATATGGCAGCCAAAGGCGAGGCCTTCTCCGATGACTGACATGCATGTATCAAATCATGATCAAATGGGAGACTGTCTACAAGGGTTACGAGTGATCGATCTAACTCGTAACTTGCCGGGGCCTTTTGCTACGCGTTTGCTAGCAGATTTGGGCGCGGACGTCCTTAAAATCGAACCCAAACAAGGTGATCCTGCTCGGGTATTTGGTGAGTTATTCGTAGCTCTAAACCACGGTAAGACGACCGAAAAATATGACTTTCATGATCCCAAAGCCATTGAAGCTATAAAAGCACATCTCAAAGAAGCTGATGTGATGCTAGATAGCTTTCGCCCAGGTGTCTTGGCGGAAATGGGGCTAGATGCTAAGACCTTGCATGCCATCAATCCAAAGCTAGTAATAGTGTCAATCACTGGCTATGGTGTAGCAGGCAATTACGTAAAAGAAGGCAATTACGTAAAAGAAGGTATTTACTTAGAAGATGCTGACTCAAAAAATGGCTCTCAAGTGAATCATGACTGGGCCAATAAGGCAGGTCATGATATCAATTTTATGGCTATGAGCGGTGTACTAGATCAGCTAAGAACAGCGCAGGGTGAGCAGGCTATGCCCAATATCCAGTTTGCGGATTTGGCAGGTGGTAGTGACACAGCCGTGATAGCATTGTTGGCTGCTGTATTTGCCGCCCAGCGTACGGGCAGGGGACGACACATTGCTATTAGTATGACGCACAGTTTGTACAATCATATGGTCATGCCAAAGGTCACAGGCAAACTGATTAATAGCCTTTCAGGAGATGGCTTAAACGACACTCTACTGCCGCAGCATGATTTTTTAGGCGGTGCATTACCATGCTATCGATTGTACCAAACCGCTGATCAGCGTCATATGGCGGTTGGTTCCTTGGAGCTGAAATTTTGGCAAGGTCTATGTGAGGTATTGGAGCTGCCGTCGCTTAAAGAAATACACTGGCAACTTGGTATCATGCCCAATAGACCCGAGAGTGAAGCCGCGACCAACACAATCGCGGAAAAATTTGCCAGTCAAACGCTTGAGTATTGGCAACTTGTATTTTCAGTAACGGATGTCTGTGTGACCCCTGTGTTGAGTTTACATGAAGCCAAAGTTCACCCTTTATTTGCACATCAAGATGAACATCATGCGACGTCAGGGTGGCAACAGGTGAATTAATAATTAGTATGTAAGTAGTCTTAGAGAAAAGTGAAAACTGGACTAATTCTTGAAGGCGATATCAAGATACTGCTGGCTAGTATCGTCTTTTTAGTCTGTATTATTCTAACTGCCTGTTTAAACCAGAGTGATTGAACTTGTATATTTACAACTGTCTATCTAAAATTGCCTGAATAAGAGACAATACGCCTATAAATCCTAAAGTCTTACGGTACTGAAAAATAGTAGCACGTTCAAAGGCTCTTAGAGATTGAGCAACACAGACATTTAATAAATTTAACTTAAGCAAAAAGGCAGTTCTGAATGACCAAACATAACCCGTATAATTTTTTACCTTTGCAGCCAATAGGTAGAAACGAGACCAATACTGCTAATACTTATGCTCCTGAAGATATGATTAAAATATACGAGCAGCAGTTTCTCATTCAAGTGCCAGAAGAAGAGCTGACCGAGTTTTTGCCAGCGTTAAAAGCATTCTATGATATCGACAACCATACCTTAGATGTCAGTGCCATTATTTTCGATGCAATCGCAGACTCTGCTATCATTTACAATCATAAAATCAAAGTCGGCGACTATCAAATATTAGGTGAGTTGATAGAAGAAGCGATTGAATATGATGAAGACAACAAAAGTGATGAAAGCGCTGAGAGTGAAGAGATTCAAGCCTATACATTAGAGTGCCAACGTACATTTTTTATCAATGATGTAGAAATACCTTATCATTTCAACCTATTCATTTATGGCGACGGTTATTCTACTTTAACCAAAAAAGAAACCGTACTAGAAAAAATGTACTGGTTTGTCAGAGGTAGATTTGAAGAGGATTTATTAGATGATGCTGAAGATAACGACAGCTTAGAATCTATTAATGCGCAACTAGCCAGTTTAGGTATTCGTGAAATGGATCTGACGACTGTAGATGAGATAATCAGCTATGTGGAAGGCAGTATCATTGACGATCCAATGGTGGACGAGCTTAATAAACTGTTGGATGATGCTGAGTAGTGAGTAAGATAAGTTAGTAGAGTGATCTAACGTCAAAAGAATAGATTTAAAAATAAAAAACTAGAAAAAAGCCTCACTGCTCGTATGATGAATGGTGAGGCTTTTTAAACTCACAACCTCATAAATAAGTTCTTTCAACATCATCCAAAATTACATGACGCCATACATTTCTAGGTTTTTACCCATCTCTCTTCAAAGGGTCAGTCGATTTCCTATATAATGTAAGCTATTTCATTATTGTTGATCCATTCAATTTAGGCTTTTTTCTTAGTAAAAAAAGCTTCTTATCAGGTAAAACGGTGCTTTATGTTCAACGCTTCCTCGACTCGTTTAAATAAATACATCAGCGAAAGTGGTATTTGCTCTAGGCGAGACGCTGACCGCTTTATTGAACAAGGTAATGTATACATCAATGGCAAACGTGCGTCGGTCGGTGATCAAGTGGTTGCTGGAGATGCGGTAAAAGTCAACGGGCAGCTTATTGAGCCAAGAGAGCCCGATGATTTTATTTTTATTGCGTTAAATAAGCCAGTGGGCATTGTGAGCACCACGGAAAGCTCTGAGAAAAATAATATTGTCGATTTTGTACGACATAGTTTGCGTATTTTTCCGATTGGTCGTTTGGACAAAGATTCTCAAGGTTTGATCTTTTTGACTAATAACGGTGATTTGGTCAATAAGGTATTGCGTGCTGGCAATAATCACGAGAAAGAATATCTAGTTACAGTAAATAAGCCGTTAACGGATAGTGTTATCGAAGGTTTGGCGGGCGGTGTGCCGATGCTTGGCAAGATGACCAAAAAATGCCCAGTGACTAAAGTAGCGCCTAATGTCTTTAACATCACGCTCGTTCAAGGTCTAAACCGTCAAATTCGCCGTATGTGTGAGCACTTTGGCTACGAAGTCGTCAAGCTTGAACGTACGCGGATTATGAATGTAAGTCTCAAAGGTCTTCCTGTTGGTGACTGGCGAGACTTAACCCCAAAAGAGCTGTCTGTGTTGCTTAAATCTGTAGAAGACTCTTCTTCACAAGACAACCACTCAAACAAGAAATCTCGCAATGCGCCACGAAAGAAACCTCGTACGGATGCTTCGTCAAAGTCAAAACCATCTACAAAATCGGCAGGGGCAGCAAAGGGGCGTAACAAATATGCCAAGGATGATGCTAGAAAACCAGCAGGTTCTAAAGGTAGGGATGGACGTCCTACTGGTCGTGGTAAGCCGTCAGGCAGTAATGGTAAGTCCGGAGGCAGTGGCAAACCTGCTACCAATGGCCGGCGTCCTTCAAAGGGACGCGGCTCTTCACGGTAATAATTTTTCACAATGTGACGGCTATATTTATTTCTGAAATAGCCGTAAGCTAAATAACTTTAGTCTTAATGAGATCATATTATGTTTAAAATAAAAGTAGAGCGCATTGTCAAAAAACCGATTGATGAGGTGTTTGAAGCACTGAGTGACCATGCCAGTTATGGCTCATTTAAAGCGGTGGGAGTGGCTAAGTTGGTGAATGAAGGTGACGAGGAGCGCAATGGCGTCGGGGCTTTACGTAGCATTCAAACGGGACCCGTTAAGTTCTGGGAGCGGATTACAGCGTTTGAGCGTCCTACTCATATGCAATACCAAATCGAAAAATCTAAACCCATCGAAATGCAGCATGATAAAGGTATCATTGACTTAAAAGACTTGGGCGATGGCACCACACGCGTGACTTGGGTGTCTGAGGGTCGATTGACGGTACCATTGCCATTAGTCGGTCGCCTGTTTGACCGTCAAATGCAGAAACAAGGAACCATAGGGTTTAGTAGCATACTCAAATCTATAGAAAGCCGCTAATCTAGCGGCAATGTTGGATTTTTTGATATAGTTATTTAGGACACGCCCTAGTGATGGCTTATTTTGTTTGAGCCATCACTATCAGTCTTAATCCGTTTTATTCTTAGCAGCTTCAATCTCGTTAAAACGCGCTAACTGCTCTGGCGTTGCTTTCTGTTGATATTTCTCTTTCCACTCAACATAAGGCATACCATAAACAAGTTCGCGCGCATCCTCGTAGTCGATGTCAATACCACGTTCTTCACCAGCCGCCTTATACCATTTGGATAAGCAGTTACGACAAAAATCGGCAAGGTTCATCAGCTCGATGTTTTGTACATCTTTACGCTCGTCTAAATGAGCTAGTAAGCGACGAAATGCCGCGGCTTCTAATTCGATGTTTGATTCTAATTTTGCCATAATATTTTCCTAATTGTAATTGAGTCATTTCAAAACTGAAATGATACTAACGATATAAATATTGCGCAACCTGTATGGGCTCAACATCTATAAAGTTTATGAATGGCTCAGTCAGTCGTTAATCAGAGTGCACTGTAGTGATAGTCAATTCTAATAGTACTATAACTCTCACAGTTGAAAAGAGACTTCAGTTTTGAAGATTGGGCACGAAATGGTCACGTTTTGGTCATGGTGCTGACTTTTAGGCTTTGTAAGTATTTGTAGTGGGAAAAAAGATTCGAACTCTCGACTCCAAGAATGGGTAATGGTCAAAGAGGCGCTATTGGTGATGCGAAAGAAGGAGCATACACTTACAATCCTGATGGTAGTATCACAGGCCCAAGTGGTGGAAGATTAACCAGTACGGGTAAGCGTGACGATAGTGGTAATGAAATCTATAAAAGAGACAGTGGTGGTTACTATGTGATTGATGATAATGGGGTTCAACGGACAACCAACTCGCCTAATGAGCATGGTAATACTTTAGGAAACCAGCCTACCGAAATTTACCAAAAGTATGATGCCGAGGGAAATTACCTAAAAACAGGCATTTCACAAAATGCCAATACTAGATACACAGATGCTGAAATTGACGGTGGAAGAATTAGAGTAATCGGCGAGCGTCCGCGAAATAAAGCTGTCCAGATAGAGCGTAATATAACCGAACGCCATCCAGGACCAGATAATAAGGAGTCATGGGCGGGCAAACGCGATCCCTCTCACCCTAAATACGACCCCAACTATATACCACCACATATAAAAAACAATACTGACGATTAAGGAGTATAACAATGTATATGATTCAATTTGGTGCTCAAAGTGGCAGTACTCAAGCTGACAAAATAATAGGTTCTTATCATCTTTTGTTAAACAAAATATTTTATCAGAAACAGGACGAAAGTGATTATTTTAAAACATTGCTCTTCCTATCCATTGTTTTTAGAGTTAGTGGTAAACATCAAAACTTTGAGTCTGAAGGAGCAGAATTTCTACAAAAGTCAGCAAGTAGGAATGTTTACACTATTGATTTCACCATTCCACAAGAGCGCTGGCAGAATAAAACCGATGTAGAGTTACGCTCATACATTGCCGAAGGGGTCAGATCCTGTTTTGATTTATTAAAACAAAAAGCTATAGAACTTGGTGAAGTCATAGATGAAGATAAGTTAGAGCGTGATTTTGAGTATGGCATGACGCAGTTTATGACTTTGTCACTCCCTGAGCTTAAAGGTAGGTAACATGAAATTATGGATAAGTTCGGAATATAGTGGTGATATTGGTCATGAGATGAGAACCGCAAGAAACTTCGTAGAAGATGAAATAAACGTAAAAATCAACGATAAAGACTATGATATTGACTTAGATAAATGGCGCTGCATAGCAATTTTAATGAAAGACAAAGTAGATCAAGAGCGATATTGTGAAGTCATAAAATACTCACCAAAGACTAAGAAAATGGATTTTAAATTACAAATTGATTACCCTGAATTTGTAAATGGAGATGCCAAGCGTCAGCAACAGTTTATCTACGAGATGCTGATGCGAAGTCTAGATTTATTAATTGAAAAGGGACTAAACGAAGCAGGCATTGAAAGCTTACGTCAAGATACACAAAGCGTTGCTTTAAAAAATGGCTGGATAATTGCTCATTAACATTACTGATTGTAGTGTGGGATGAGCCGTACACATAAAAGTTAAGCGCAATTAGATCAGAAAGCTACGATACTTCATGCATCGTAGCTTTTTTTATGTTTCTCACCAAAGCCACTGTTGGCCAAGGCGCTATTGTCACAGGGGACGCACTCACAGGTAAGGACAGCTTAGCAGGCGTCAACCGTGACGCCTTGAATACTGAAACAACTATTAAAGATGTGCAAACAGGTGGACTGGCTGTCGATACGGGTATTGATACGCGTGTGTTGACTCAGGCGGGTCGGACTGAGATTATTGATGAGCAAAAGGAACTTACCTAAGAATTTGAAAGCTATTGCAGCTATTACAGGTACGGCAGGGCTTGCTGTACCTGCTATCGCAGCGGGAATATTTGATAAAGGTAACAGCAACCCTGACAGTAAAAATAAATCAGGCCTTTTATGTATCTAACAGTCCACAGGTATCATTTACCGTGAGGAAGTTGACGAAATAGGCAATCCAGTTTTAAACGAGCTCATTTGGTGTGATATTAAAAACTTTTTATTCATGGCATCGTTGTATTGTTTAGAAAAAATTTCGATAAAACTGTCTCATTACAGTAAAGTTGCAAATAGCTGGATTACTGACTTTAAGCAGTCTAATAAATTATATCTTTTAGATGTGAATGATTCTGATATGGCATATTACTTAAAAAAAGATATGTTTTACTGTTTGTCAAAAGGAAGAAGTTATTTAATTACTTATAAGCTTTACACCGGGTTTTGTGAAGAGTTGAAAGATAAGCGAATGAGTCTGTGAGTAAGTGTCGTAACACATAAGCTTAAGTGGAGTAGCCCTCAAAAAACAAACAAAAAAAAGCCTCACTTCCTATTTAAGGAGTGAGGCTTTTAGTGCTTTTTCAAGCCATATTTGGAGCGGGAAAAGAGATTCGAACTCTCAACCCCAACCTTGGCAAGGACGCCGACCAAAGTAACATTGATGTTAATAAACCTGAAGTCTATTACTTTAAAGGGTTTCAGGTTTTTTTATGTATATAAATATTTATGAATTTTATGAATAATAATGATATAGATATATTTATGGACACTGCTATAGTATGGTAATATGACACCAACCAAAATACTATAGCGTGCCTGCCCTATCGACTATAATTGGTTTTGTACTGTATATGCGTTTGACATATGGATTAACGATTATGGCTAAAAATAATAAAGTAACTGATAAGTTAGTAGTGCATGAATGCGCTATTAAACCTTATCAAATATTTTGCGAATTAATCGAGACTGAGTTTAGTGAGTTTTCTGCAAACAAAACATTGTTTCTTGAAGTTGTTGATATCAATGACCAGTATTGGTTTTTTGATGGGTTTAGAGAAGTTAGTATGCTGACTTATTCTAATAAGGTTTCTATTAAACGAGTTAATCTATTTAATGCTGAAATAGAAAGACGTGCTTGGTCTTACTTGATAGAAGAGTTGAGAAATTTGAACCCTATCAATCCTAGAATTTTCGAAGCTATAAAAAACAATATGCCCATCTCAATACAACGTACTTTACTAGGGAGGGCACTGACTATTCAGTACGTGTTAAATGAAAAAAACTTAAAGCGTCATCATTATGATTATCAAGTGAGACATATGCGTAATCAGTGTACTAGTGAAATACCCTCGTTCTCTGAGTTAATTGATGAGGTGCGCTATGCTGATAGTAAGTAATGTGGAAAAGTTAATACCACCCACTGATGATGTTTATACCGATGAAATTAGTAACTTCTTTTTAACTGTCGCCAGCTTAGTCTCAAAGGACTTTATGGACATCACCATTGAGGTTGAACAATTAGAGTTTTTGACTTCAGTATGTTTAAAAAAAATATATAACTCCTACAAAGGCAAGCTAACTAAGCCCGAAAATTTGACTCGAGCTTTTATTGCTAGTACTTATCACTTACCAGAACTTAATGCTAGTAACCCCAGTAAAGAATGGTTGTGGGTCGCTAAATTGAGCCATTTACTAATCTATTTTGCTCAAAATGACTTACCTAGACGTATTGGTGAGACCACGGTTGAAGCTAGAAAATGGATGAATCAAGCAAGTAGCAATCACGGTATTTGGCAGCATTGCTATACAACATTACAAGCTGATACGTTAAAGACTACTTATGAAAGGTTTGAAGGTTATCGAGTCAAACTAGAAAGCAATAATGCTCTTACTCTCAAGTCATTTATCAAAATTTATAGAACCATCGATTTTGCATTCAACAATAGGGATAGCATAACGCGCACTTCCTTAGGCAGAAAACAGACTAAACAGAGCAAAGTTGATGAGCCAAAAACTGAGTATGTGACGCAAATGGATGTGGACGATGATACTGATGAGCTAGTATCAGTCACAAGTTTTGAGAAAACAGAGAGTGGTAATGATATTAATCGTGAACGATTAGATAACCCAAGGCCTGATTTCAATTATATCGAGCAAAAAACGCTAAAAGAAACTGAGAAATTCTCAACAAATCAGATTTATCGAAGGACGCGGGCGAAATTTGCGCATGCAAATAAAAATGAAAGGTTTGTAAGTAGCAATATCCGTCAGTTACCATTAACGGCTATTCAAAATATAGCATTTAAATTGTGGCAGTGGTTCGTTGACTATAATGACAGTGAAGCTGATAGGGACAAAAAACGAGCTATAGCTTATTTGCTGTTTTCTCTATACACGGGTCATTCAGTCGCTAGATTGGCTAATGATATTAATAATAATTATAAAGAAATAATTGATATTAGTGCTCGTAAAGCAAAGTACGAATTTATCATTAATCTAGATATCACGCCACTACGCATTAGAACGACAGGAATAGAGTCAGTTATTGCTAACCGATTGACACAGTTCAAGCTACCAATACCTGAGGCATTGGGCGTCTTTTTAACCTATAAAGGTTATCCGGATTCAGTATTGATTAATGAGGTCATTGCTGATCTACGAGCAACTTTACAGCTGCCAGTTATTAGTTTGGGTAGAATTGAAAAGTCGCTGTACACCATTATCATTTATGAAGTTGGTAGTACTCAACTAGCCACTATCATTACCTCACGTAACAGTAGAAAAAGAGCTGATACTTGGTATAGCTCGCACGATATTAAGAAAGTGAAAGAGGTCTATCACAATGCGATTAAAATTCTTACAGATCGCTGTCACAAAGAGAAATCCAGCGTCGTTGAATATTTATCCAAAGTAGCACTCAGCGATGATGCTATTGGCAGTCAAAACAGCCCTGACTATCCGATCGTCAGTTTATTCATTAACTATCTGTATCAAAAGGTAGTAACCACCACAAATTATAAAGAGAAATTCAATTTTTACAATTTATGGCTTTGGCATATTTCTCTTTTACTAACTTCAATAAGAGCGGTAGAAGGCGCACCGGGTTATCTAAACCAAATAAACTTGCAAGCAGGCATCGCTTGGATTTCTGATAAGGAGGAGCGAGCGACCGCTAACAGTCAGCGCTTAGTGCCTATTTGTTCATTTTTGACAGAAGCTATGCAAAATTTCTTACGTTATCTAGAAAGCTTTGCTAAGCGCTATGGACGCTTAGATTCTAATATTAGCACTGAAGTGAATAAAATCTTTGATTACCAGCGGCCGCTACTAAATTTTATAGATAAAAAAGGCGAGTTTCATGCGCTCAGGCCGGCTATTATTATTAAAGAACTAGATAGTCGTTTTCGCTTTAAGCCAGATTGGACACGCCATGTGGGACAAAAGTTTTTACATGAGCAGGGAGTAGCTGAAGCAGTCATTTTGGCGATTTTTGGTCATGAAATGATGGGCCAAGAAGCGTGGAGAAAAAATTCAGCACTGGCTATAGGGTATATAGTAGCCGCTAAAAAACCTTATCAGCAGCTGGCAGTAGAACTGGAGTTACAGCAGGTAATTTTATGACACAGTTAAAGACTTTACATGGTCATTTGAGGCGCTCAGAAAAAGCGCAGGATAAGCGTAAGCAGGTATTACAGTATACAAAAGAGATATGCCAACATGCTTGGAATGATTTTATTAAAAAGCATCAGTCGTCAGAGGTGATAATAGACGAGCAGATTTATGATTTATATGAAACGCTTCATAACGACATTAAAAAGACCGTTTCATCACATCTTATCCCATTTGCACTATTTGAGCGCAAGCGTTTTTTCGATAACATTAATGAATCGCGTAAAAAAAGACACCTGCCATTATTACCAAAGCCCATCATTGCTGTACGTCCACAGCGCCCAAAAAACATCAATGATTTTGATGAGTTTTTATATCTGACTAAAGCCCAGAATGTTGTTGCACAAGCATTTGATAAGTGGCAGCAGAGAAATACCTTTTCATTACTTGAGAGCGTCAGCTGGTTTTTATTCTCACTCATTAGTTTTGCAGGATATAACGATGAGCAGATACTCCAAGAGGTTTATGACTATCTAGAACAAAAAAAGCCTATTTATCAGATGTCTGATGACATGCTGGTCATGCCGATCAGACTACTATCATCCGACTATGGCAATGAGCTTGTTACTACAGAAAATGATTTAGATGAGGTGTATCACACACGCCTGATAATTATAGATGATATTAGCCGTTTGTGGCTGCTCAAGCTACAACGCCAGCGTCAAGCGCAAAGCGACTTTCCTAAATACCGTCAAATTATTAAAAGGCTAGGTGAGTTTGTTGGAGAGAACTTCACAGTTAAATCAATCCATAAATCTAACTATTTACAGCACATTGCAATCTACTGGCAAACTCTGCCAGACGTGTATTTGGATATTCAACTGGTCCAAGTGCTAACAGGTCAGCAAAAGCAAACATCAATATCAACATCGCAACTACTTAGGTATTTTCAGAGCATTAAAACATCCAAGGTGGTTCTGTCTGATGAGCATGTTAGTAAATTAATGATCGGGCCTAGTACTAGTAACAATAGTGATAACGCACTTGATGCTGTCAAAGTCGAACGGTTTAGGTCTGATGCAGTTAAAGAGATACGCACGATACTTAATAACGATAAAAAACAGGTTCAACCACAGCTAGTAAGTCTACTAACCCAAAACCTATATCCCAATCAACAACGATTGGTTAGATGGATGTTGGATCTGTGTATTAATGGAAGGAAAATTAATACTTTAAAGCGGTATTTGTCCGAGATCGGGAATGGATTTATTGCGGGGACACGCACTGCTGACTTTTTGCAATGGTCAAAACATGACTATCACTATATATATAACGAAATTATTGCAGAAAAGAACCCAAATAAATTAGGGTATACAAAAACAGTTATTTGCTCGCTGCATGATTCTTTAAAGAAGCATAACAAAGCGCCTGAAATCGACATTAGAGGAGGCGGTGATGCGCAAATAGTGTCGAGCTACCTGATTCCTCAGAAAGTTTATCATACTATTCTTGATTGTATCGCTGAGCAACAAGTGCTGAGTGAGTACTATAAACAAGCGCTTAGTATTGTGACAATACTGTTATACCGTACTGGCATGCGTATCAGTGAGATTTTGGGACTACAAGTTACAGATATCGAATATGACAATCAAAGCTTTACTGAATACAACGTTATTGTTCGCCCTAACGCGCATAGAGACTTGAAATCAGATGACGGCACACGGCGAATATATTTATCAATATTACTTTTGTCAGAAGAGCTAGAAGATTTTAAAAGATTCTTTCACTTAAAAAAGCGACAGTCTTCTCGTTACTTATTTACTTTAGCGTATCAGTCCTCTGTTATGTCTCGTTATAGTATTGAGCAGCCACTAAAACGCATACTAGAAAATACTGCTTATCACGACATTACTCTGCACAGCTTTCGTCATAATGCGATATCAAATATGGCGCTTATACTTAGATGTAACCCAATGCTAGTCATGCAGTTCACAGATTATGATGAGATAAAAATCTATGATATTAAAACTCATTTTTTAGGTAGGGTACGCAGCGTCTCGACAAATTACTGGGATGCACTAATGGAGTTTGCCGGTCATGCCGATCTCATCACGACTTTTAGCTCATATATTCATACTGCTGATATCATCGCAAGTCATCAATTGCAGCAGGCTAAATTGTCCCTGCCTTTGGACGTTGTTAATAAGTTGATTGGCACCAGTCGTATGGACTTAAAGCAGCATAACAAAAATGCTTTGGAGAGCAGGGACAACGCTGTTGATCTTAATCGAATCAGACAATACGTGAATCGTAAGGTTAATTGTGAAAAGTTAGTGCTTGCTAATAAGGTGAAAGTACCACTATTAAGTAATAGTTCTATTGATACTGATAAAAAGCAGTATTCAGCAGTGTTTGGTAGATATAGTCGTGAAATGATAGAAAAGCTTTTATGGGACATTGAGGATGGTCAAACGCTAGGTGAGGCCAGTAGTTTAAACTTTAGGTACGATGATGCGTTGATGATTTATGAGCGAGCATTGAACTTAGTTAAAGATACTGAGGGCAATCTAAACCATAAACTGGTCTCTAAAAAACGTAAACAACGCTCTGACCATATTTTACTAGCGCCAACACCGCTGCATTACCATGAAGAGCAAGCCTTAGTGAGCTTATGCTTTAATAATCTTGAAAAGTTATATGAGGCTAAGGAAGGCCGGCGTAAGGTGAAAGAGATGCTTCAAGTCTTTAATGAAAAGGTTAATAGCTCTAAAAGTGAGATTCGTTTTACTTTTAAGCAAAAAAAGAATTTCTATAAGTACTTAAGTACTATGTGTCAGATACTACCAAGTAAGCATTGGCGCGTTAATATCAGCTGCCTTAAGTCAGAGCCTTATCTCAATGAGAAGAATAAAAATGTATATCGCTCTGTTGTTGATAAATCAGCTAAGCTCAAAAAAATAGAAGAGTTTGAAAAGGACATGCCTGAATTCGAAGGTGACCTAATTTATTTAGACACTTACAACGGCTATTCATTAACACTTATTAGTCCGCTACAGAAAAAGGGTAAGGCAAAATTATCTTCTGCTTTGATGAGTTATGTTTTGCATTTTTTGCTCATCGTAGATGGTTTGACTGATTGATAGCTCTTAAGTTTAGTTGTATGGATTTGACAGCAGGAGTCAGGTTACTTGATTAAATATTTTTAAGTAAGTTTCTACAGGATTTACAGCTTCTGCTTTAAATTTCGCACTGTATTGTTGCTTTTTCTTAGTCATGGCAAATTCCTCATCAAATAGTTAGTTTACCAAGTTTACTTATAAAGTTCCTTCAGCATAGATTACTTTGAAAACTGAACATTAATCAAATTTTTCTTGTTATATGTGTTGATTTGTTGCAACATAGTATGTTGCTAAAATAACTGTTTGTAATATATTGTAAAGCGATGAAATATCCTTGCCTTCTCAATATTATCATCTTGAAATTCATTTAATTAAGATTTGGAAAAAATATGATTGATATCATTAAAAGACCAGGAGGAGCTCTAGCTACTCGTCCATTACATTTTATATGGATAGCAGACTGCTCAGGTTCGATGCATGGAGAGAAAATAAGCTCATTAAATTTTGCTATTCGAGAAGCATTGCCTGCTATGCGATCCGTAGCAGATGAAAATCCAAACGCTGAAATCTTGTGTAGAGCTATAAGCTTTGATACTAACGCTAAATGGCATATTAAACAGCCGACATCTATTGATAAGTTTGATTGGATAGACTTACCAGTTGGGGGACTAACTTCAATGGGCGCAGCGTTAAAGTTGGTAGCTGAAGAATTAGCAACAGAGAAAATGGGTGATAGAGCTCTTCCGCCAGTTCTAGTTTTATTATCTGACGGATCACCTACTGACGACTTTAATAGTGGTCTTAATGCAATAATGGCTCTACCTTGGGGTAAAAAAGCAGTTAAGTTATCTATTGCTATAGGTGCTGATGCCGATACAGACGTTTTGCAACAGTTTATCGGGCATGATGAAATGAAACCTTTAATTGCTAAAAATGCAGCACAATTGGTAGATTTCATCAGATGGGCTTCTACTGTCGTATTAAAAGCTGCTTCATCTCCTGATAGTAGAACGCCAGGTCAAAAAGCCTCAAAAACAAACGTTCCACTACCACCGCCACCCGTTACCGATATTGACTCACCATTAGATGTTTTCTAGTAAGGAGCAAGCTTTGTCCACTTCCGAACTCAAAATCCCTATTCATACCTTGTCTCAAATAGGCGCATCTCATGTACGTCAAAACAAACCTAATCAAGATCATGGTAAGTGTGATTTTCTAATATTTGGTGATGAGATATTACATATTCTATCTGTATCTGATGGACATGGCAGTGAGCGTAGCTTCAGGAGTGATCAAGGCTCTAGAATTGCAGTTGAATCTACGATAAAGGTATTAAAAGAAATATTTTTTAAGAACCTTTCAGTCAGTGAGCTAAAAACACAAAGCGACTTCATTATCGGAAGAATAATCCATTACTGGAAGCAGGAAGTAAAGCAACACTTTTATAAGAATACTTTGACAGAGTCAGAAGCCACTCTGTTTGACGAACAAAATCATACTGAAGAGCAGGTGACTGAGAATATTGAAAGAGCTTATGGCGCTACTTTGCTTCTCGCAGTTATTACACCAAATTATGTATTATATTTACAAATTGGTGACGGTAATATCTATGCTATTGAAGCATCAGGTAAATCTAACATTCCTTTTCAACCTGATTCAACAATCATAGGTAACGATACACACTCTCTTTGTGAAAAAGATGTTAGAAAATACATTCAGATAAAAATAGTACCTCATGATGATCTGCCTAATTTTGTTTTTTTAACGACTGATGGTCTTCCCAATAGTTTTGCTACAGATGATGAGTTTTCTTCGGCTGTTGAAGGCATATATAAGACAATTTGTGAGTATGGATTAGAAACTGTTTGTGAAGAAATCCCGCGCTGGCTACAAGAGTATACAGAGCAAGGTTCAGGAGACGATATTACTATTGCTTTCTACTATAGAAATAGACTTAAAAATAATAATACTCTCGAAGTAGTACAAGAGGTATGTCAAGAAGTAGCACAAGAGACAAGCCAAGAAGTAGCACAAGAGATAAGCCAGGAAGTAGCACAAGAGATAAGCCAAGAAGTAGCACAAGAGACAAGCCAAGAAGTAGCACAAGAGACAAGCCAAGAAGTAGCACAAGAGATAAGCCAAGAAGTAGCACAAGAGACAAGCCAAGAAGTAGCACAAGAGATAAGCCAAGAAGTAGCACAAGAGACAAGCCAAGAAGTAGCACAAGAGACAAGCCAAGAAGTAGCACAAGAGATAAGCCAAGAAGTAGCACAAGAGATAAGCCAAGAAGTAGCACAAGAGACAAGCCAAGAAGTAGCACAAGAGACAAGCCAAGAAGTAGCACAAGAGACAAGCCAAGAAGTAGCACAAGAGACAAGCCAAGAAGTAGCACAAGAGATAAGCCAAGAAACAGCACAAGAGATCAGTTCAGAAACGTTAGAAAGTGCTGATAATTCTTCAAGAAAGGTGAGGACACCTTTCCTGAAGAATTTCAGAAATATTTTCATTAAAAACGATTAATAACTGGACTTCTAATAACTTAACTAATAATTTTTTGTTTTGACACAATTTATATAAGTCTACTTTTCTTATACTTCATAGGTGTATTATGAGTTTTTTATTAAAAATAAATCAGCAGCTAACACTAGAAAGTGGTAGCAAATGTGTAGTGAATCAGTTCATAGGAAGTGGTGGACAAGGAGAAGTTTACGAAGTAATAGTAGACAATGAAAGCTACGCTCTAAAATGGTATTTTAATGATCAGGCAACCAAATATCAGGAAGAAGGTATCCGCGCCCTTATTAAAATTGGGAAACCTAACGATAGTTTTTTATGGCCTATTAACATAGCAACGTCTGAGAGTTCTAAAAGCTTTGGCTATATTATGGAGTTACGTCAACCGGAGTTCAAAAGTTTGTTTGATTTAATGAAAAATCGAATAAGCCCTACTTTCCATACGCTAGCCAAAGCCACTTATAATTTAGCAGATAGCTTCAGACAACTACATAGTAAGGGCCTATGCTATCGTGATATCTCTCATGGCAATATATTTTTTCATCCTGAAACTGGTGAAATTCTCATATGTGACAATGATAATGTTAGTGTAGATAACAGAGAAGATGAATCAAAGACATCAGGAGTTGTAGGTACACCTCGATTCATGGCGCCTGAAATAGTGAGAGCGGAAGCTTCTCCTAATGCAAATTCAGACCGTTTTTCTCTTGCGACTCTTCTTTTTTATATGTTGTTTACTAGCCATCCTTTAGAAGGAGAAAATGAGGCTAACATTAGGTGTTTTGACCAACCTGCTATGGATCAAATATACGGAGTAAAGCCAATATTCATTTTCGATCCTATTAATACTACTAATCGGCCAGTGCATGGTTATCACGACAATGCAATTTTATACTGGGGAATTTACCCAGACTTTCTAAAAGATATTTTTGTTAAAGCTTTTACTGAAGGTCTTGAAGCAAACAAGAGAGTAACAGAAACTGAATGGATGAACGCTTTAATTCAATTAAAGGATAGTATCTTCAATTGTAACTGCGGAGCTGAGAATTTTGCAAATAAGGAGCAGAAACCTTTGAGCTGCTGGAACTGCAGTAAAATTATCCAAGACACTAGGTTACAGTTTAAGCGTAGCTTTGTAAGTATTAACCCAAACACTAAATTATATGGCCATCACCTAAGCCATAGCACACCTTACGATCTTGGTGAACCGCAAGCATCTATTGCAACTCATCCGAACGACCCTAGTATATTAGGATTAAAGAACCTAGGGGAACACCCATGGAAAGCGCATTCTACAGCTAATGATATGCGTGCTATTGATCCCCAGAAAAGTATAGTTATCAAACTAGGTACTACAATTGATTTTGGTAAAGTTGAAGCAGAAATTATTTAACTTTATTCTTTCGTAATTAATTAAATTTTCTATTAATAGTTATTAAAACTAATATATTATTACACAAGGGTTATAGTGGAACTAATTAATTTTTTACTACCAAAAACTGAACTAGATTGGATATTTTTCTTAGCTATAGCATTTTGCTTTGTCATTACAATCATCTCCACTTTCATAGTACGAAGGTCAATTGATAAGGCACTAGATACTTCTAGTGCTTCCGAGTCTTTTACAGATGAAGCTAATATAAGTAATTACCTTGCAAATGATAAGTGGGATAAGGTTTTTGAAAATGGTGCGGGTTTTGTTCTAATACTTGGTTTACTAGGTACATTTTTAGGTATAGGGCTTGCTATTCAAGACGCGAGTAAGGTTATAGTTAGTTTAAATAGCTTTTCTAATGGTGCTGCTACATCTAATGCTATGGACACTGTTGGAAAACTAGCTCCTGTTCTTTCTGATATTGGTACTAAATTTAAAATTAGTGCATGGGGAATTGGATCTCATATATTAATTCGTTTGATAGTCCCTTTTTTTGGCATTGAGACAATACGCCAGAAATTTACTGCCGATCAATTGAAAAAAATAAATTTTGATAGAAAGCAACAAAAAGATAACTTTTATAAAGAAACCGTAAAGTTTTTTAGAGAAAATAAAGATATTAATCTTGATATATTAGAACAATTGAATAGGGTAGCTAATATCCCTGCTAATATTGATTCTAGTTTAATGGCTTTTACAAAGTCTATTGAAGACTATAATAAAAACTCTATTGAGTCAGCTCATAATTTTGTCAATATAGTTAATGATTTGAAAGTAGGGTTAGATAAACTACTTCTTGATATTGATAAATCTGTTAAATCTATAGATATAAAGGCTAATGAAAGTTTTACAGATTTAAACTCTTTAACAAAATCCATTGTTACAGACAGTATGAAAAATTTAACTGAAACTAATAATCAAGCGATAGAACTCATAAAGAATCTTGAAAGTTTTCTTCATGCAGATAATTTCACTTCCTTAATAAGTGATTTAAATATTACTAATGAAAATCTGCACTTTCTAACGGTATCTATATCAGAAATACGATCGATATTTTCGTCAGAATTAATACCTATTTTTGAAAGTATGAATAAAATTAATGAATTTCTAGATATTAATCTAGTAGCTACAGAAGGTTTGAATGCTAATTTGAAAACTAATGAAGAAATATTATTCTCGCTCAATAAGAGTTCAATACTAATGGAAAAGGTTAATAGAAACTTATTAAGATCTACTATAGATCGGCAAATTAAACTAGATAATTAATAGGTGTCGTAATAATGAAGCAAAATGATTATTGGGTATCTATAAGTGATTTAATGTCCGGTGTAGTAGGGGTTTTGGTTTTATTTTTTGTCATAACTATCTTAACTATTGTGGGAGCACAAGTAGCTGCTCAAGAAGAAAAGAAAAGAGGCGCACGAGAAGTTGTACAAAAGCTTAGCGAACAAAGTAAAGATAAAGATACGTATCAAGGAATAGAATTTTTTTCAAACAATGGCCTTATTAGATTAGCAGATAGCAGTTTTTCTCAGGGCAGTGCATGTATTAACCAAAGCGGTAAAGATTTCCTACGACAGCAAATGTCAGAAATTATCATCGATGAACTGTCTAAGGATAGTCAGCTTGGCGTTCAAATTGAAGGTCATACAGATATTGTGCCCGTTAGCACATCTAGAACAAGTAATGCGCGTACTTGTGCCCCATTTGATGATAATTATACTCTCTCTGCTGGTCGTGCACGAGAAGCAAGGAATGCTTTATTCTCTGACGTTGAAGGTACCAAAGCTGATTGGATGAGTAGAGTGTCAGTAGTAGGCTATGGTTCTGACAGACTAATTGATCCTGAAAATCCTGAGTCACATAAAAATCGAAGAGTTGAAATTCGATTTGTTAATATAGATGATTAATGTATCATTATTTTCACAATCTTACAGTTGAGATAAATGAAAGTTTGCTTCAGGATGTTTGTTTTTAGCTGCTAAATAATACCACTTTTTAGCTTCATCTATATTAGGATTGCCATTGGTAGGATATTGGTAGCTTTGAGCTAAATAGTATTGTGCTTGGCTTGAACCTTTCTCTGCTGCTTCCTTATATAGTGCTAAAGCACGTCTTTTATCTACACTTACGGAAATACCATTTTCGTAAAACCAGGCCATTTTGTATATTGCTTCAACAAAATCCTGTTTGTATAGTTTTTTATAGTTTTCAAAAGCCTTTGATTCATTTTGTTCTATACCAAGTCCATATTCATAACAATTAGCCAGGTTGTATAATGCATTTAGATTACCTTGTTTTGAAGACTGCTCATAGAAATTCTTTGCTTCCTTATAATTTCTGCTAACTCCTATCCCTTGATCATAACAAAGCCCGACGTAGTTTTTTGCCTCCGCATGATTGGATTTTGCAGACATCATAAAATAATCAAAGGCTTTTCTTAAGTCTTTTTCTATAACCTCTTTAGAATCTTCTTGTACTATAAAACCTTTTAAATAAGCTTTTCCTAACTCAAATTGTCTTTCTTTATTTCCTTTAGCTGCAGCATTCTCCAGTTCTTTTAAGGTACTACGCTTCTTTTCATGTGATTTAGTACTATGTATAATATTTGACCACGTGTAAATTGCCTGAAATGCTAGATCTCTCCTAACACCATAGTCTTCAATCATTTTTGCTATTGAGTTTTGCTCAAAAAAACTATCAACTCTACCGATTTCTAGCATTCTACTAGGAACTCTCATCTTTGCTGCTACTAATAATGTGTTAACCTCTTGAGTGTATTTAGCATCTATACACAAATCCATAAATACGGCCTCAACTTTACGATATTCTTTAAAAAATTCATTTTCAAAGTTTGATAAGATATAGTTAATAGCTTCTGATGGTTTCATAATACCTATCCGGTTAAGTTAAGAGCTTATTTAACGTAATAACATGCATGACAAGGAGCTTTTTTAGATGATAACTAGAAGTTGAGTTCGTTCAAATTTTAATTGAAGCATCAAGGGACAATCTCTCAATGTGGTAAAAAATTCAAGTTTTAGTACCTAATATTGTTTATATGCGTAACGCCCTTCGACTATAATGTAAGAGACCTGAACCCTGTTGTCAATCCCGTAGAACTAAACTTGGGAAATTTTAATTACGCAGCCTGACGATAATAATCAAACTACATTTGTCTTGGCGGTTTATAGCGCAAACCCTTTTGGATTCTAGTCTGATTGTAGTACAGCTCGATATATTTGATGATATCGGTAATAGCAGCAAATCTGGTCTTATAGTCTTGCTGATACACTAATTCGTTCCTCAACATGCCCCAGCGGCTTTCTATTGGCGCATTATCATAGCAATTGCCCTTACCACTCATTGAACTTTTAAAATGATGCTGTTTGATAATCTTATGGTAGGCATGGCTGCAGTACTGGCTGCCTCTATCAGAATGTACAATCAGCCCTTGGCCTGGTCGTTTGTTTTTGATCGCCATGTTTAATGCATTGCAAACTAGATCTGCCGTCATGCGTTTGTTGATGGCATACCCGACTAGCTCTTTGGTGTATAAATCTTTTACTTCTACTAAGTATAGCTAACCCTCGCTTGTCCAGATATAGGTGATGTCACTGACCAAGACTCATTAGGACGCTTAGCATCGAACTGCTGATCCAACACGTTTGGAACCATTTTATTATGGTTTGAGTCCGTAGTGATTTTAAAGCGTTTGTGGCGAGGGCATTTGATGCCATGTTCTTCTTTGATACGTCTGACCATGTACAAGCTAATGTCATGGCCTTGCTCTATGAGCTTTGCATGCAGTCGCTCAACACCATAGCACTCACGAGTTTCACTGTGAGCGGCCCTAACCAGTAGCTCAGAATGATTACGATGTATCTGTTGGTCACTGATATCACGACTCAGCCAGTCGTAATAACTTGATGGTTTAACACTTAGCATGCGGCACATAGTGGTGATGCTAAAGAAGTACTGGTTATCTTTGATAAAGGCGTACCTGACTAACTGTGCTTTGCAAAGTACGCCGTCGCCTTTTTTAATATCTCTCGTTTCTCTTCGGCTACTTTAAGCTGTCGTTTGAGCTGCTTTATTTCCTGAAGAGCCGTCATAAGATCAGGATCATATTGTTCTGTGCCGACAAGCTTGCCTTGATTGGCTTTGTTGTTCCAGTTCGATAAGGTTTGCATGGCGATGCCAAGCTGCTCTGCAGTCGCTGAGATATTGCCGTTATTATCCGCTATCTTCTTGACGGCCTCGGCTTTAAATTCGTCACTGTAGCTTCTTATTTTCTCGGTTATGATAAACTCCGATTAATACGCTTAGTTTACCAAGTTTACTTGTACGGTTTCTTCAGAATAGCTCATTACCTACACTGCACATTAAATTGAACATAAGGCACAATCAGATAATGACTACTCTCATTGCCATAATAACCAGCTCTTTCATACCAAGAGATATCCTGCTGATAAAATAGGGTAGTCGTAAAGCCAGCCATCAATAGATGTTGATTACCTTGCCCTTGAGAAGAATATTCTTTAGAAAAAGCTGTTGAGAACTGAGCAATTTGTTGGCCTTTAGCTGAGTAAAAGCCATCGCTTTTCCTATCTTGTCTATAGCAAGCGACATCAAACAATCCTAAAATATCATCTCTCGCTTTCGTCCAACTATCACGGCAAAAAGTCTGTTCTACAAACTTGCGGCCTGCATCATTAACTAGTGCGCGCGACGTCAAGACCAGCTCATCCAAACGCATAAATCGATGAAAAGTTAGCATTGAAGGTGGACTAACAGCAGGCAAATCAATTTGCTCAGCATGAGTAAGTAATGTTTTAGCTAAAGTTGGGTGATGCGTTTTATGATGGAGTAGTAAGCTCAAAGTTTGCTTTGCCCGCGTCAGTGCTACATATAACGGTCTATCATGACTATGATCTGCCTGAACGTTTGAAGATGAGTTTAAGAGTTGATCATCAATGACATAAACATGATCAAACTCCATCCCTTTCGCACTATGATAAGTGATTAATATAACCTGTGTTTTATCATCGTATAGAATAGACTCTATCGTTTGTAATACCTGCTCATAAGTCACGTTTTCCATATCTTGAGTGCAACTAATAATTGCCTCCCAAGCTTTATCTAAATGGTTTAAGCCTTGCTTGACCCGCCAGCATTCCAAAAATTTAGCAACATTACCCTCAATAAAGTCTAAACGTTTCGCGCTCAAATCTTTAAATAGCGCTTGTCCTATAAAGCTATTTATGGGAGTAACTTGCTCATTTTCATTATAGCGCTGACTACTAATATTTAGAGCTTCCAAGTAATGCTGTATGGCATCAAAATATGACCATTTAGGGGCTAGTACGGCTATGGTTTCTGGCGCTGCATTTTTTTGTTCATTACTTGCTAAGCGCTGCTCAATATCAGACGCGATCCATGCTGCCATGTCAACGCCTTTGGTCTGCTGGTAGTAGCTATAGCGAATAGGACTACTAGGATAGGGTTTAGTTGCCTTGATGCTATGCTCAGCCTGCTTTAGACGCTCACTACTTGGCAATGTAGTAGCTATAAATTCATTGGCAAGCTCGACTATATTATTAGCACTACGATAGTTATTGAGCAGATAGTATTTTTGCTCAGTATTAACATGGTAGTTGTCTGCAAACTGCTGGATATATTGAATGCTAGCGCCACGAAAGGCGTATAGGTTTTGGTCGTCGTCACCAACCACCATCAAATAGCCGCGCTGCTCAAAGTTATCATCAGTAGCATCACTATCAGCATCTATAGCAATATAGCTATCATTGGTGTCGCTATTATTGTCATCTTGTGTTTGTAGATCTGCTAATAGCCCAATCATTTGATATTGATATTCATCGATATCTTGAAACTCATCGACCATGATGTACTGAAAGTGTTGTGGCCGCTCTTGTAGTTGACTGATGGCCTGCTCAATCATCCACTGATAGCGAGCATTATCACGGCGCTTTTGTAAGTTTTTCTCTTGGTTTAAATGCTCAATGCGCGTGGCAATCTCATCAAGCGCGGCATCGGGTGCGTCTTTTTCACTCAGTCCTGTGATTTGCCGTGCCAGCCCATGGAATGTCTGAATGGTAACATTGATCGCATGATAACCAATCAAAGCCAGTAAGCGCGATCTTAGTTCGGCTACTGCCAAACGGTTATAAGCCAATATCAAAATTTTCTCAGGTTTGATTTCTTCTATCATTAATAGATAAGCGACTCTATGTACCACCACGGTGGTTTTTCCAGATCCTGGACCAGCCAGTACCATGGCCGCACGGCTTGTTTCTTTGATAATTTGTACTTGAGTGTCACTAAAATATTTAGGCAAAATCTCTTTTTCATAATCTTTGATATAAGGTTTATGCACATCAATAGCGTCGTTAATATAGGTTTCAATGACCTCAGATAGCGGCTTAGTAAAGTAGTCCTCAATCAACGCTTTTTGGACATCAGTATCTGCCTGTAGCCAAAAGCTCAGCATATGAATACGAGCGCAGCGGTCCTGATAATGGCTTTGTAAATACTGATAGGCGTTTTCATGATACTTTGAAGTGGATTTTCGGTGTTTACCAATAAAGAAAATAGCATCTTGCGTATCGTCTAAGCGGCTAAGCTCAATCAGCTCTAAGCGCTGTAACTGCTCAAGTTGGGTCAAGATAGTATCAGGATCACGCTGTAGCTTCTGGGCTAAAGTATCTAGATTAAATTCTTTACCATCACCATCTTTTTTATCAGGTAGGGCAGGTAGCAGATGCTCTTCATATAAAGGTGTCAAATTTGCTACGAGCAATTTTGCATAGCGAACCCAGCTCTCCCAATTGTCTAGCAGATCCTCATCAATTTGCCATAACTTAGTCCTATTTGTGGAGGAGACAAACACTTGGGTCGTACCATGATTGCGCGTTTTTAAGATACCTAGTGCTCGAAACATAGGTAAAATATGACGTTTACTAGATAAATTATGGCGCTGCTGAATCAGCCAGTTGTCGAGTGCCTTGGTATTGAGCTGGGTGGTGCCTTGCATTTCTATCGCTTCAGTGCCATTTAGCGCGCCATAACTGCTATTTAGACATTCCTCTAAAGCAGTAATAATACGGCTTAAGCGATTAAGTTCACCTTTTAAATAACGGTGTGTATATTTTAGTCGTACACGCACTACAACTTGCCACTGAGCATGACCTTGATTGACCAACTCACGTAGCCCTTTTAATAGTGACTTAACAGAATAGCCAAGTGCCAGTGCCAATTCAGGCAAATGATAGCGAGTCAGACCAGTATTGTTATCGTTGTTAGAGCCTTCGTCACTGCTATTCTGAGCACTAGCACTAACTATGTTTGTTGTCGCCGTGTTTAAGGTATCATCCGCAAGCTGCTGTAATTGAGCATAGAGCTTAGACATATTAGTATGTTGGCTGGCAGGCGGTTGGCTTGAGAGTTTGATACTGATCCAAGCCGGTTGCTGGTCTTTTTCAGTCAGCAATCCGTAACGCTCGAGCGCCAATAAAGCCACTCTTACTTGGGTATTAAGTTGTTCAGTCTCGTCATCTGGTGCAAGTATGGGCGCTAGTACACTGCTAGGGAACCATTGATCTTGCGTGGGTTTACTGAGAGCTGGACGTATGGCTGTCCAACAGTCTCTTAAGGTATTTGTATTTGGTATGCGTGACTCACGCTCTTGGAAAAACAAAGCTTCAATATCTCTTTGACCCCATAGCATATATGCTGCGCCGACCTCGTAGGACTTACGTGCTGCACGGCCAATCTCTTGAATATACGACTCAAGATTATTCGGCGGCCCACTATGAATAACGGTATGGATGCCTTCTTTATCGATGCCCATGCCAAAAGCATTGGTACAGACCACCACGTCTAGTTCATCATTTTTGAATTTTTCAAGTACATTCTTTTTTTGCCCCTCATTTAATTTAGAATGATAGGCGGCGGACACTAAGCCTTTTTTGGCGAAATCGTCAGCATATTGATCACAGCCTTTACGGTTACGCAGATAAACTATTGACACGCCTTTTTCAGGATGTTCTGGATATTGGTTTTCGTACCAAACTTTGCGCTCATTTATAATTTTATAGATATGAGCTTCACGCTCGTCCTTGGCTGCTTCTATAAAATGCGCAGTAATATCGTCACGCCAAATCTTAAGGCTTTCGATAGGGGTGCCATATTGCACCAAAGTTTTATTGTCAGTTAAGGCAGTAAGCTTATCTACCAGCTCACTTTCTAAATCATCTTTGACACGTGTAGAGGCTGTAGCAGTCACTAAGCTTATGGTAGGTGGTAAGAATTCCGACGTGTTACTGCTAATATTTGTTCTAGATGCGTTAGTATCGTCCTGATCAGATATCACTTCTAACATATCAAGCTGAAGCTTACCCTCTTTAATATCGCTTTGGCGCTCAAGCTGCTTTGTAAAGTGTTCTCGAAGCTCGTCGCTATAACACGCCATCATGTGATCGGCGATACGCAAAAAGTCTGGCCGAAAATCAGTGCCCCATTGGCTAAGAGTATGGGCCTCATCTAACACCCAAAATGCTGGTGGGCGATTTTTGAGTAGTTGACGAATACTATGTGTACGTAGTCGTTCTGGACTCATATAAATAATATCGATATCGCCTTGCCAAATACCGTCTAAGATGTCTTTTTGGGTTTCTATGGACTGCCCTGAAGTCAGATAAGCAATACGATTGGCGTAGTCTGGCAAATCAGTATGCAAGTTGACAACTTGGTCTTCGATTAATGCCTTTAAAGGCGATATCACTACGGTCAGCTGACGTTGGTACCTACTTAATATCAGTGCAGGTAGCTGGAAGGTCAAGCTTTTACCGCCACCTGTTGGTAATATGCCAAGAGGAATGTCTTTATTCACCAGCACTGCTTTGACAATAGACATCTGTCCTTCACGCAAATGCTCAAATCCAAAAAAGTGATGAGACTGTTGATTAATCCAATCTTCACTCGGCTCATGCAAATGCCAAAAAGTATTTTCAGCTTGGCTAAAACTATGTCTGTGGAAAGGGTGCTTGGTAAGCCAAACTGGACGGCGTGCTTGTGGCTTATCAAAATATCTTAGCCAGTTAATAAAGGTGGCTAAACCAAGATGTTGCCATAATGTTGAGTGCTCTTTATCATCATTGCTTATATGAGTATTGCCCATACAACTTTCTAATAGGTTGATAAGATCAGTTCGATTTCCTGCTGGTAAGTCATCAAAGATAGTTTCTATATCAAAGATATTATCTTCATCTATAGCAAAGTAGCTTTGACGGCTGAGCGTATGTAAATGCAAAAGCTGTGGTAATAGCTTGTGCAGTAATATTTGCATATTGGTAGGTAGGATTTGCCACGCCTGTGTGCAAAGCCCAAATACACAGCGACTTTCTAAGCAGTCAAGGACTGGGTTATTATAATCGACATTGGCTTTGTAGAGCTTAGCTAAGGCGTGGCTAGGCTGGTGCGGAATAAATAGGCAGCTCAGTATCAGTGTATCCCAAGCTTTCGCTTGCCATCGACGCAGTTTGTCAGAACCGTCAAGCTGGCTTGTTAATAGCGTGTGTTTATAGCTAGTGGTTGATAATGTATCGTTTAATAGCGAATATAGGTGAGGTAGATCAAACTCAATTAAATGGTGGCCACCTAAAAAATCAGCTTTATTCAATAGCTCATAAACGACATCCGACTGCTGTCGAAATTGCTGAGCACTAAAGTGCCAATAGTAGTCGTTGATTAAGAAAGCACCATCTATCAATGTCTCGTTTTCGGGGTTGATTTCCAAATCAAGCCATAGAGTTTGTTGTGGGTTCAACTTTGAGAGTAGTTCAAAAGCACTCTGAACCGCTGTTAACTCATCTATATACTTCGTTGCATTGAGACGTAGAAACTCCGGTAAGCTACTCGGTCTTGATTTTTGGATATCTGATGTAGGTGGAAGTGCGCTATTAATGGGATCAGGTATATCGTTATGGTTGTTTTGAGGGCCTATCTGCCCGGATATTCTGGAAGGTGAAAAAGAAGTAGGCTGGATAAAATCGGGTAGGTCTGACATGCTTTTAGCTTCTAAGTAGTAGGTAAATAAACGAACTATAGTATATAATTTTCTTTATCTTAGCCAGAGTTACAATGGGCGAGTACTTGCAAGTACTGCCACCTTCTTAATAAGCCCTAACATTAATAACAGCATCTAAGTAAAAACCAAAGCCCTAAATATAGTGTTAATGCCGAGTACTATGTAGGGTTAGCATCATATTTTTTAGTTATGAGGATATAGTTACTGTCAGTGCTTAATTAGAGAGTCTGCACATTAGCCGCGCCTCCAAATAGGACTTTTGAGAAGGAGTTATTGGATATTTTTCAGGCTTGATTTGATTGGAGACGGGTTAGCTGTCGCATGTAACCTAAGGAGGTTAGATGCGTTTTAAGTAGGTATGAGAAATAAACTATTCAGAACTATAACTATCTATCATGAAAGCGGTTCAAGAGTATTAGATAAAAATACTTGTAATTTTTTAGATAATATTAGTAGCTCGTTATGAGTGCTTAGGTTGGCATTGCAATTAGTCCTACTCCTTACGACACACAATGTCGTTTGTTATGGTTTATATCTATCAATGGCTATAGAGACTTGATATATTCTATAACTATTAAAACTTAATAATTGTTGAGAGGTGTAATATGGCAAATTTGCAGAAGCAGTTCTTAGAGTTTCATGATGCTATTAAATTAGGCACTTACGAAGAGAACGGCTTTTTACGTGAAAAACGCGACCTAATCATCGATAAGCTTAAGAGTAAACTGGCGGAAAGAAAAGACGATGGTTATCCTCAGTATGAAAGAAGCTTTAATCAAGGAAGCTATGCTTTAAATACAGGTATCCAACCTATAAGAGACGGTGATTATGATATTGATGTTGGCGTGCTTCTTGACTGCCATAAAGAAGACTATAAACCGGTCGAATTAAAAGAGTTAGTCGCAGACTGTATAAAACACAATAACCGGACTGTAGAAGTGAGTCGTTCATGTGTGACAGTGACATACATGAAAAATGGCAAACCAGATTATCATGTTGATTTGCCAATCTATGCTAAGTCTAGCAACGCATACGATGATACATACTATCTAGCTAAAGGTAGAAAAGGGTTAGCTGAAGATAAGCGAGTTTGGCAGGCAGCGGATCCTGAAGGTATCAATTCAATAATTAATGGCTTATACAAAGGTAATGATACCTATGAAAATAACGGTTCTGATCAACGTAAACAGTTTCGTAGATGCGTACGCTACTTAAAGAGATGGCGTCATCATAAATCTGTTGGGATTCATAGCATTGGGCTGACCATGGCAGCATATCATTGGTTAGAGCCCGAAGTAGAAGTTAAAAATGATGGAGAAGTTCTATTAAGCTTGGTCAAAACTATCTTGAATAATTTTGATTACTTTGGTCGTCTCAGCATTAATCTGCCTATAACACCTGGTGGCGATTTACTGAAGTCTGTCAGTGATGAAGACATGGCTACTATCAAGGAACGTTTTGAGACACTAAGGGATAATTTACAGTCAGCTGTCGATGAGCCAGATGCGCATGAGGCCAGTAAGACATTAAGAAAATTTTTTGGTGATGACTTTCCAGTAGTAGCCAAAACTGATAAAGCCAAAAGAAGTAGTGAAGCACCGTATGTGAGTACTGGCTCATCAGCATAGGTAATGTTATGAAAATCAGCGATGGCATACAGCAAAGCTTCAAAAATTATATTCAATCTCTTGGTGGTAAAAGCATTGAGAGCTATGATAAAAAGGATGGTTTTATAGCCATCGGCTTTGATTTAAATATTCATGGTCAGTCAGTTCCTTTATCAGTCAAATATGTTGATCAAAAGCGTTGGTTATCTTTGCCGACAGTATCAGTTGCTCAGTGCAACTTGCCAGCGTTAGATCATGTGAGTAATAACGGCTTGATATGTGTCACAGATCATCAAGGTGAGATGTTTGATAGCGCTGACTTATTTGGCCTCTTCAAATATGCTGTAGATACGGCTATAAGCATTCTGACGAATGCCCTTGAATCGTACAGTGCTGGAAACAGAGAGGCTTTATACGAAGAGATCGATGGTTACAATCAAACAGTCGTATTGGATGACCCTATTGTTATTGCGACGCATAATCCAAATCAGTCTGACAGCTTATATGCATGGTGTATTAATCTTACGAAACAACGTAATACACCTCAGTGTCATCATATCAAATACTTAGTTGACGGAGCTAGTCAACATCCACCTAGATCCAACCCTTACACTGCTATAAAAGTAACTAAAATAATCCTGCCTCGTATCGAGGATTTTGTTATTCCTAATCTTTTCACATCCTTTGATGAACACTGGTGGGAACAACAAACCTTAAACTTCAGTACCCAACAGTTAGACAGCTTAAATAAGAAAAGTAAGTTTAAAATCGTTCTCTTAGAGATACCTACGCCTAAAATGCATACTTACTTGGTCATCTCCTATTATCAGGATATGGCTTCGAATAAATATCGCAATTTTAAGATTCAAACCTTACAGCGCGGTTGGCGCGAGTATTTACTTAATCGTACTGGCATGGAGTCTCAATTTTCAAGTAAGAAAACTGTTGTGATAGCCGGATGCGGTTCAGTTGGGTCAAGAGTTGCAGAGATACTGGCTGAGTCAGACGTCGATAAATTAATACTGGTTGATTATGATGATATGAAAACCGACAACATTATGCGGCATTACCTTGGAGTACAAGATGTCAACCAGTCTAAGGTTAGTGCCCTCAAAAATCGTCTTCAGCAAAACATCCCTGAGCTAGAAGTAGTAGCATACAAGGCTAATATTTTAAACTGGCTCATTCGTCAAAATAATGAACAGCTATCTGAAATACATTCCATAGTGTTAGCTACTGGTCATCCTCCAACAGAACTAGAGGTATGCCGGCGCTTATATACTTACGAGGCGAATGTCCAAGTTGTATCTGGTTGGCTAGAGGCTTACGGGTTGGGTGGTCATATTCTAGGATTCAAAAGCAATGAGGATGGCTGTTTAAAATGCCTCTACTATGATGACGATGGCAATCCTTCAAATTATATAAAGACCAGTTTGTTTAGTAATCCTTCTGGCATAGTTTTATCAAAAAATATTACTGGATGCGCTGGAGCGTTCACAGCATATGGTTCAGTCCATGCTATGAAAACAGCAGTAATAATGGCTGAATATGTAATCGAGAATAAAGTAGGATTACAGTCGTGGTGCGCTACCAATAAGTTACCGACCAACTATAACTTGAAGGCCACTAAACATCATACATTGGCTCTACAAAATGGTGGCTACTACTCACAGCCTTTAAATACTATTAAAGTGGCAGGTTGCTCATGTTGCAGTACCTAAATAACCGCATCGTATGGAAGGAAAATGATAAAGCATACGATGGCGCAATAGCAGAGTCTGTCATAGCCACATGGTTTGATTTTAGACAATCACGAGCCAAATCCAAGGAAGCAGGCGGTATATTATTAGGTAGCTATTATCCAGATAGTCATACGATACTGGTAGACAACTTAACGATGCCCATGTTCAGAGACAAGCGTACTCGCACCACTTTCTTTCGTTCCAAATCTCACAATAAAGCTCTCAAAAAATATTGGAAAGACACCAAAGGTTATGGCGGTCTGGTAGGGTTATGGCATACACACCCTGAGCCAAAACCTAATCCATCTAATACCGACTTAAATGATTTAGCTAGTCAATTCACTAGCTCTAAATACCTATCAGAACGCATTTTGTATGTCATCGTTGGTACTAGTCATATTGGCTTTTGGATTGCCTACTCTCAAAACTCTAAAATATTTCTAGGCTATTTACCTTTTTCTACTGAATTGGACAATTAAATAATGACTACAAATAATCCATCTGCAGGAACTCAGATCCCACATGATCAAGCCGTAAACAAGACTATATTTACTGATCTTGACTCAGCCAAACAATATCTGGTTCATATTAAAAGTGAAGGATTGCAGTGGGATTATATTGGTTTATTTTCAGATGCAATGGGTCATAACCTTTTGGCTCTACTCTTCAATGATAATGCCTTAATCAATGTATTTAGATTTTCATTTCAAGGAAATCGAAACGAGCAACTGATTAGTTATTTAAGTGAGAGCTATACACTTAAGATTATATTCAAAGCTTCTATAAAAGAAGATTTTAATTTGGAGGAAATTCAATCTTTGGAACGTATGAGCTTGCTATGGAAAGATGAAACTATTAGCTCAAAAAAAATGAAATTTAATGAAATTACTAAGTTATTTGAGCGTTGGAATTTAGGTTGGGAAAAAGTTACAGGAAGAGGAAATAAGTTTACTCAGAATACTAAGCGTCTAGTAATGGAAGATAGTCATGGTCGCTGTATGTTTTCTGGTTGTGGTACAAGATTAGATTTTGATTCTCTGACTGGGCATAGAGGTAACTTCGGTTACATGGCTCATAATATTGCAGCTTCTGAGAGTGGCCCTAGAGGAGTGTTTTATTTGTCAGCTAATTTATCAGACGATCCAAGCAATGTTCTTTTACTATGTGATGTACATCATCGTCTCGTAGATCGAGTCGCCAATTTAGATTATCCAGCTCAAATCTTAGAAAAAATGCGTGAAAATCACATTATTTTATCTAACAAACTACTTGAATCTTTAAGTTATGCACCCGTTCCAATATATTTTATTCCTTGGGGTGTAAATGGTCAGGATATAGAAAAGCCAAACGATATTTCCATTGCTAATTCATTAAGTGTAGTGCGTCATAGAGCTAAACAAGATTTAACAACACTAGATTTTGGTGTTCCTGATTCAAGAAATAGCACCCAAGAGTTCCATAGAAGATGCTCAGAGCATATAGGAAACTCCGTTAGCCAAATAAAGTCATGGGCTAATGGTAGTAGCGCAGCTGTATTTGCTTTGGGACCAACTTTTGCTTTAATAGGTTTTGGCGCGAAGTTTGGTAATAAATCCAAATTAATGCCTATGTTGCGCTATAGAGATGCTAGTAGTTGGATGTGGCCAGGTGTGCAGCCTAGAGAAGATGCATTCATTATAGATGAGCCGAAGATTGACCCAGAGCAATCAGAGGTTATTGTTAGCGTCAAACTAACTGCAGATGCTGAAATGATTGATGCAACAATTGACCATCTTTATCAGCAAGCCCAAAACAAGCTTCCAGTAATAAATATATATCCTCCTCAGAGTTACGGATACGGTAATGGCGCAATAGCGCATCCACTTGAGGGTGAGAAACTAGCTAATAGACTTAAGGAGATTTTTACTAACTTGAATCAAATGCATGGTATCAAAAAAGTACATCTATTAGTTTGTGCCTCAAATGCGGCCTGTGTATATATTGGCCAAGCTGTAGATAGATTTCAGCCTGAGTTTATAGTCTACGACTATGGAACCGGGATGATGGAGCCTAAACTTAGAATATACAATGACGGAAAGACTACAGTCATTGAATGTGTACCATAGATTCATATACGTAGATTTGAGCTAATATAACCTGAAAGCGAGAATACTTTCCTATAGCTATCAGGTTATATTAAAAGGTTACACTAATGAAGTTAATTCACTTTATCACTACTCTCTAAAGTAAAATGTCTATCTATAACCTCCAATACATCGTCAGCTTTAAAATACTTACAAACTCTCTCATAGCCAACTGCTTGACCATCTCTACGATCTCTATATGCCGTATTAATAATGTCATATTTTGAGTACTCATTAGCGTTATCCAACATATAAGAGACCAGTTCAGCTTCATTAATCTCACAAGCTAATAAGAATGGAGTGTACCCGTCGATGCCATGCCAGTCATATCTAGCGCTAGGATTTGCACCTCGATCAATTAGTAGCTTTGCTATTTTTCGCATTTCGCTCAAATCGAATAACTCGTAGTTTGCCTGAATTTTCTCTTGGAAAAATTTAGATACATCTTTAAGAATAGCCATTGCATCCGAACTTCCCCTACTTTGGGCAAGATAGCGTTTCACTTGCTGTCTATTAATACCAAAACTACCTTGTGTATCTCTGATGAAGGTAGAAAACTCAAAGTCGCTCATTTTTTCTATTAAGACTTTTGGGTCTTTAGCCATCTTAGCCATCATGTCAAACTGATTAAGTTGTAGTTTTGAGTTCTTAATTGTTCCGATTAGAGATATACACATGGTTAGGGCGTCTAGATGGCTGCCACCACCTTTTTGATTGACATCTGCCCCTAAGTTTACAATATGTTCAACGATCTCAAGTCGTCCTGTCTGCACTGCACTTAATAATGGTAAAAGATGCTTTTTGGAGGTCATTGCATTAATCGTTTTTGGTGTGTAGCTCAAATCTTTAAGCGCTCGATAAAAGCTATCGTCTGGTTCATGAAGCTCAGTTAAATTCATATACTGCAAAGCAATCAATAAAGCTGATTCATTGTTATCAGAGAGGATATTGATGTCAGCACCAGCTTGCAAGAGTTTATTAACAGCACCTAGGTCTTCAAGCAACGTATTCCAGATGAGCTGTGTCGTTACTTGCTTCTTCTTATTCTTATCTCTATGGACCTTGCTACTGTCATTTAGCTTTACTTTCTTATTAGGTTTTTTAAGATCAAGCTTTAGTTCTTTTGCATCTAAATATACAGGTAGAACCGATGAGTACACAGTATATTTTTCGGGTAGTTCAACTTTAAAGTGACTGAATACCCTTTGCGCATTGCTCCGCCACATATTGATCTCCCAGTCCTCGACTAGGTTTTCCTTCTTGCGTTTGGTATCCTCAGTCACTATCGTAGGTAAAGTATAGCCATACAAGTTTTGAATACTTTTTAGCTTTGATATTAAGTTCATATCAGGTGTCTCTTGCCAGCTAGCGATAACGAGACCAACCTCGATAACCTTTTCACACATAGGACCAGACCGGTATAAGCTTAAATCAAATGCTTTAACGAAAGTTTCTTTAGATTGCTTTAAATTACCATCTGCAAACTCTCTCAAGATTTTTACTAGATACATTGAGATTATACTAGACATTTGAGTTACTGGTTTTTCAGTTTGATTTGCATAAGCGGCATATTGCAAATTTCTATCCAGCAGGTCGCAAACTTTATATTTGAAGTAGTCAATGAAATCTTCTAATAACTCAGGTTCATCGACATATTGCATTAATGCGTTAGATCCATACGTTATCTTAAAGTAGTCAATCGCTCTGGCCGCTATTAGGAATAAAAGTATGTTTTTGGAAGTATCTTTATTATAAGAATTACAAAGGTTATAAAGACTATAGAAACTAGGTAGGCTTTCACCACGACGCCACGAGGTTATTTTATCTTTTTCAGTTTTAGCCAGTTTTCTATAGAATTCCTGCCAGCCTTCGACTCTTTTCTCTATAATATTTAAAGCAATGTCTATACATGACGACTCAGCTACTATTAGCTCCAGATAATCTGATTTTTGAAACGGCTTTGTTCTCTTACCCAACAAATGAATGGCTTTCATCATATACGGGCAGAAGAATACCTCAATAATCCAAGCTCCTGTATCATCTCTAGTCCATTCTCCTAAGCTATAGTTTGCAACAACTTGCAAGTAGTTATCGAACACTTGAGCTACTAAAGCTTTTATTTCATTTTCAATTGACTTTTTAAGTTTGAGTTTCGCAATTGGTTTATAAATATGTTCCTCGATAAGTGCATCAAGCTCACTTCTACTTAAATATAAATCTTTACATTTACTGTCTAATGAGGCGTTATCATTTTTACTGTCAATCGCTCTAGCAATCGCTCTTACTATCTCTGCAGGTAGAAAGTAAGGAGTCGAAGGGTAATATTCATTAGTCATTCGAAATATCCTCTTTGTATATTTTTAATGTCATTTAAGAAATTCTGATAAGCTCGATAATCACTTGGAGAGTGCGAAAAAGTCATGCTTTTTTTATTAGGCGCTACCAATTGACAATGTTTACGACGGCGCTGAAACTCCCATCCTTGCTTAATTAAATTTCGAACTCGTTTGTTAAAATCCTTATTACTTGAATATCTCATATTATTCCAAGTAGATGTAGGAAAACCTACACCTACCTTCCTCATATTGATATGATTAATTTTATTTGGGTTTAGCATTTCCGCGATTTGATCCTGACGAATTGCTTGAACCATTTTTAGTTGGCCAGTTTCCGCCGTTGCCTTGGTTCGAAGTTGGCTTTGCTTTATTAGAATTACTCATCGTGTCGCTCCTATTATGTGTATGCCATTAGTGGCTTAATAATATTGACAAATAGTAGCTTCAATCTCCACTGGGTTAGTGCCGAGAAAATTTTTATTTTCGATTAAATGCTTTATAAGCTGTTTTTTAGTTATATTTTTTGAGTTTTTTAGAGGAAACAACAGTATGGATACAACAAAAATAGATAGTGATTTAGTATCGAAGATTATTGAGTTAAGCCAAGACGATGCGATTACAAGTAGGCCAGAAGGCGTTGAAGAGCTTTATAAAGAGTTTTTAAGTAAGTTTCCAAAAAATAAAATAACTGAATTAACTCGGGAGCAATACTGCTTAGGTCATGGATCTATCACAGATAATTACTGTCGATGGATAGAGCGTGGGCTACAGCCTATATTTGGTCGTTATATACCGGGCACGGCGAAAGGGCATCTACTTTATTTGAAGAAAGACGGAACACTATATAAGCATCAAAGCTTGAGTGACCTAAATGACGATGATGCTTTAAATTATGTGCTTAAGGTACATCAAGTGATAATCGATGCTGACGTTAACGCTGATATCACTTGGATTGACCAAGATAACGAGGTATATGATCGCGCAGGTGTAAAGCCTAGATGTGTTATGGGAGCAGGACGTCGTGCGCGTTTAATATCTATATACAATCCAGATACTATCTTGCCAATTTCTTCTACTGACCATATCGAGCACTTCCTGAAAGCATTTGATGTTCCAGAGCCAAGAATACCACCTTATAATCAAGTCATCCGACGCTTATTGATGCTTACCGATATATACCAAACTATTAACAGGGAACATGATTTAGACATCACTCCCCATGAGTTTATGTCTGTGCTTTACAGTGAAAAATTAGGTATTAAGCCAAGCAGAATATCTATCTACAACGATACCAACGAAGAATTAGACGAACTAACGATAAGCATGTTTGATAATGAAGCGCTTAATCGTATCGTCTACGGTCCACCTGGAACAGGTAAGACCTACTGTACTACAGAACTCGCTGTACAGTGCGCTGCTCCCGATTGGTATTGTGATTTTAATAATGATCATCTAGATGAATCAGAGAGAAGAGAGCGTTTAAAAGCTAAGTATGACGAATTAACGGATAAAGGTCGTATTGCATTTACTACCTTTCATCAAAGCTTTTCTTATGAAGATTTCGTTGAAGGTATTAGACCTATAGTTGTAGAAGGAATAGATGGGAGTTCAAATATTAGCTACGAAGTGGTTGATGGTATTTTCAAGCAATTATGTACTAATGCTAGAACAACAGAGCAGACAGGCTATACACAAGCAGTCAATATTGAAGGTAAAAACATATGGAAGCTTTCCTTAGGAAATACTAATATTTCCGATGAAAATGAGATATTTAATGAATGCATTGATAACAATTATGTGCTTCTAGGTTGGGGTGATGACATCGACTTTTCGAACTGTAGTAGTCGTAAAGAAATAGTTGCAAAGATAGAGCAATCGCATAACATTTCTTTAGCTGATGATCCTAATAATTATAAAGCTACAGCTGTTAATACTTTCAAAAATGCAGTTAGTATTGGTGATCTAGTAATCATATCTGATGGTAACCATAAGTTCCGTGCTATTGCCGAGGTTACAGACGACTATGAATTTTTAGATACAAAAGAACGCTCTGGTTTTCAGCAATTAAGAAAGGTTAAGTGGCTGCGTATTTATAGCCCGAGTCTACCAAAAGAGCGTTTATTTGATAAATCATTGTCTCAAATGACTATTTATCAGTTACGTAATACAACCATTAATCGAGAAAAGTTAAAGCAATTGCTTACTCCAGAGCCTACTACTAATTCTAGAGAGTTACCGCATTTGATTATCATTGATGAGATCAACCGTGGCAATATATCTCGTATCTTCGGTGAGCTTATTACATTACTTGAGCCTGATAAGCGTAAAGGTGGCTCCGATGTACGCGAAGTTATACTGCCTTATTCGAAATTACCGTTCTCAGTGCCCTCAAATCTTTACGTACTAGGTACTATGAACACCGCTGATAAATCTCTTGCACAGCTAGATTTGGCATTACGTCGCCGTTTTGATTTTATTGAGCTACTACCTAAGCCTGAACTTTTAGATGATATAGAAGTTCATGGCATCGCTATATCTGAAATATTGACAGTAATGAATCAGCGTATTGAAGTCCTGCTAGATCGTGAACACACCATAGGACACTCATATTTTTGGTCTTTGAAAGACTTGGGTTCAGATGACGAAAAAGAAATTGAATTAGGTAACATTTTCAAGAGACGGATTGTCCCGTTACTGCAGGAGTATTTCTTTTCAGATTGGGAGCGTATTGGCTGGGTGTTGAATGATCCTAGTAAATATACATCAGAACAGTTTGTTCAAACTGGGGCGATAACTCCGACCGTTAGCGAGTTATTCCATAGTAGTATTAAAGGTCTAAACGATCGTCGTTATCTTATCAATGAGACTGCTTTTAACAACCCTGAATCCTATAGGAAAATTCTAAATCAAACTCAGCCTAAATCTTCGGATGGCGAAGCATGATTCAAGTTAGAGAGTATGCTCAACTGACTACAGATAAAACAGCATGTCCTAGCTTAGATTTAGCTATTATCAAGCAAGAAACATTTGATTGGTTAGTGGAATTAAGTGAAAAAGAGAATTATGGGCGGTTTATTACTTATAAGCGCCCACAATACTTACAGTTACATTCTTACGTAGGTTATTTAGAAAGTCCTTGTGGTGAAGGTATTGAGATACTGCCAAAGACAGGATTAGGTGCTCAAGAGCCAGACAAGAGCAGATCGGTTTTATGTAAAATGCTAAGCTCCGTCTTAAATCTATCCTATAAAGAGGCTCAATCTGCTAGCCTCAATCGAATGAATCTACCTATTCATGAGTGGATATACTACCAATTTTTATATCTGTTAAAGGAGTTGGTAGCTTCTGGGCTCAGATTTGACTATCAAAGAATCGAAGAAGAAAGTAGGTTTATTCGTGGCCAGCTTGATATTGCAGTTCAACAAAGACAAACGGTTGGTAGAGCTCATCTTTTTCATATTCGTCACGATGTCTATCATCCCAATCGGCTTGAGAACCAATTAATTAAAACGGCATTGGATTACGTAAAGCAGCACTGTAGGAGTTCTGAGAACTGGCGACTGGCTAATGAGCTATCACACATCTTAGAACCTATAACGAGTCTTAGAGAGCCTCTAAACTCAATGCACAAGTGGTCAGATATTAAAATATTACAATCTTACCGTTCTATAAAGCCATGGTGCCAACTAATACTTGAAAAGCTTAATCCAAACTTTCAAAAGGGAGAGCACCGAGGTATTGCACTGTTATTCCCAATGGAAATTTTGTTCGAAAAGTATGTAGCAAGCTGTCTACGAAGAGATATCGAAGCACCTTGGCAACTAACAACACAAGCTTCTGATAAGCATATGGTGAATGACCAAGAAAATTTAAAATCGCGATTTCAATTAAGGCCTGATCTAGTAATCAGTAAAGAAAGGAAAAATTACCATGTACTCGATACCAAATGGAAGTTAATAAGCTTCAATGACAGTGATAACAATTTCAATATCAGTCAGTCGGATATTTATCAGTTATTTGCTTATGGTCATAAATATTTGAACGGGTATGGGGACATGATGCTTATTTATCCTAAGTATCATCAGTTCGAAACACCTTTGGAATGCTTTTATTTAGCAGAAGAGTTGAGAATATGGGCCATACCATTTTGTATTGAAACTGATAAAGTAATCACGGGTAAATGGATAGAAAGGTTCCCGTCTTTATCTCAAGTTTGAAATTGTAGTTCATACTGATTTCCTTCATAAATCTGCTTAGGTCGTTTTTAGCATCTTTTCCCATTATGCTAAAAGAATGGTAAATGATGACTTAGAACTGCCGACATTCTGCGTGTAGGGCAGAGTCTATAACAACTGAGCTAATTAAGTATTACTGTAAGTGCTGTTGTACATAAGAAGAATAATCTAGGATAGACAGTCCCAAGAACTCGTATTTGATGAGGCTCTACCAACTTGATATAGAAATTTTTGATAGCATAAGTACTAATTTTATTATGATGAGCTACTGTATTTTTAAAGGATTATTATAGTGCCTATGGCAGAATTCCAGCTCAACTTTTTAAGACGCATTCAATGGCTACTTGAATCTAGCTCCTACACATCAACCTATAAATTTGCCTTATTAATGGCAATGGTTAATCTGTCTATAGAGTCTGGAATTAATAATGACAGTGAACACAGTATTTCTTATGAGCAGTTAGCAGAGCAATTTATACAGCTTTACTGGACACAAGCATTACCATACTCAGATCAAAGTAGTGATTCTGTACTCAGACAAAGCAGTACAACAGGTCAGGCTAGTGTTATTAATAGCATTCTAGGTTTGCAGCATAAAACTAAGACAACCAGTCTGGCTATAGCTCACACACAAAATATCAAACTATGGCAATCCACTATCAAAGATATTTCCTCGACTATCAAAAAGTACCCTGCAAGGTATCTGCAAAGTGCGGAAGACAAAGTTAGTCGTGAGTTCTTATATGTTTATGACTCAAAATCAAAGGTAGTAACTTTAAAGCCTGGCATTGCATACTGTTTTACACGCTTTAGTAAAATAATTAATAAGCTATGTCAGCAATACTGGACAGAGTTCGTACGCAAGAACAGTCGTAACCAAATACATTTTAGCGATGATATTGATTTACAGCAGTTCTTGTTTAACCAGTCGCGCCAAGGTCTAAAAGTGTTAATACCTATACTGAACCGCCCCGGGATTGTCGGAGACTCAACATTCTGAGAGAATACAACGATGAAAACACGACACTACACCCCCGAGATTAAAGACCGCGCCGTTCGCATGCTGATTGAAGCATTAAGCGACTATCCCTCCACCTGGTCAGCTATTCAAGCAATTGCACCTAAGATTGGCTGTACGCCTGAAACCCTGCGGTCATGGCATAAAAAGCACATAGATCAAACTATTCCTGCCTCAGTGCAAGCCCAAAGCCAAGAGCAACGTATTAAAGAGCTTGAACGCGAGAATAAAGAGCTCAAGCAAGCCAATGAGATTATACGTAAGGCTGCTGCTTTTTTCGCCCAGGCGGAGCTCGACCGCTGACTAAAATCATGATTCAATTCATCGACGATCATAAGAATAATTATGGGGTCGAGCTGATCTGTAGAGTATTACCGATTGCCCCATCAACCTATCACCGTGCTAAAGACTTAGAAGAGTGCCCTGACAAGCGCTCACTGCGCAGTCAACATGACGACTTTTACATCAGCGAGATTAAACGTATCTGGCAGGACAGCAAATGCCGTTACGGTGCGCGTAAAGTATGGCAGCAGATGAAAGCTGACGGGTTAAAGGTTGCTCGTTGTACCATAGAGCGTTTAATGAGACAGCATGGCCTACAAGGTGTCTGGCGCGGTAAGGGTAAAATAACAACTCACAGCCGTGATGATCAAAAGCGTGCTGATGACCTAGTTAATCGTAACTTTAGCGCTCATCGCCCTAACCAGCTCTGGGTGGCAGACTTTACTTATATCAAGACGATAAGCGGCTGGGTGTATACCGCTTTTATTATTGATGTGTTTGCTCGCGCTATTGTGGGCTGGAAAGTATCTAATCGTATGAACACAGATATGGTGATGGCGGCGTTAAATCAAGCAATAGCAGATAGAAACTATCCCAAAGATGTGATTCATCACAGTGATCGAGGGGTTCAGTATTTATCCATTCGCTATACTGATAAAATGGCTGACTGCGGTGTGATTGCCTCTGTTGGCACTACAGGTGATTCATACGACAATGCACTGGGCTTTATAAGTCTGAGGTCATTCATTATTTGAAAGAGAGCTGGTCTGGTGTGAACGATGTTGAACTAGCAACCCTTGAATGGGTCGATTGGTTTAACAAAACACGACTGCATAGCACGATTGGATATGTGTCACCTTTTGAATTTGAAAAGCGGTATTATGATAATTTAATCCTGTCAGGCATTGCTGCCTGACTAAAGTAAATCAGCCTCCGATAAAGTCGGGGCGGTTCAGTTGCAATGAGGCCGCGTTTTTTTGCTGGACTAGCTTCTTTCATCGATAGTCCGAATGCAGTCACGATACCACCACACATACCTAAGCAATGCGGCGAACCAAAAAATCCCATTAAGAATGCTGCAATTAATAGTGCCATAGTCATGAAAGTGCTTCCTATAATATAATACCAAATCCAAAAATACGATTAACTTTATTAGACTTGCTAAGCCTGTTAGCGGTCATAGTCAAAAAAGTTATCCTTATTATTCTAATTTTTGGAAATGGTATAAGAGAAATAAAGTCAGTTAACAATCTATCTTAATGACACCTAAAACTTATAGTTAACACCTACATAGAATGAGCGACCCGCGCCAGGTATAGCCGTGCCCCAGTTAGAGCTGCCATCTATCTCCTTATTCATAGACATAGTTCTACCTTGCCCCATGTAGGCACCGCCTAAAGGTAGGGCATGGTTTTTGTCAAAGACATTGTCGATACCAGCCTCAATCGCTACCTGTTTGAACTGATAGCCTGTATTGAGATTTAATAAGCCATAGCCTGCTGTTTTAATTTCGTTGCGAGGGGTGGATACATCCTTTTTAGCTGAAACACCAACCACTTCAATTTGGTTTTTCCAACCGTTGTTTTCCCGATTTAGGGCAACACTGCCATTGAATGGCATGATGTTATATAAGTCTGATCCGCTGTCTTTATTTTTTCCTTTGGTGTAGTTAAGTGATCCGGATATCCCCCAGTTTCCCCAAGCATTGGATGTCAATTCTCGATCGGCTGTCAGGTCGATGCCGTATATCTCAGCATCTTGGTTGGTATAACGCAGTACGTTGTATTGGTCGGCGGTGTGAGTGTCAGCCGCTGTGTTCGTCATACGATCCGACTGTACGGCATCGACATAGTCATCTATTTTTGAATAGTAAGGAGTGGCTTTAACGCCCCAGCTATCATCAGCACCGCGCCAGTCTAAGGTGGCAGATAGGGTATTGGATTTTTCAGAACGCAGATTAGGATCACCAAAATAGCCATTGCCATCACCAACAGTGTTATTCATGACAGCCGCCATGGGCCATGTCGACCACGTATAACGCTCATAGAGACTGGGTGTGCGTTCTTTATGAGAAAGCCCCAATTCTAAGGTTTTTTGTGCATCAATGTTGTAGCGGCCAATCGCGGTAACGTCGATGTTGTGGTCAGTGCTGCTACGGTCACTGACATTAAAGTTAGCGCTATCTCGCAGCTGATTGGTCATATTGTTTTGACCACCGATTTGATAGCCATGTACTTCATCAGCACTGGTACGTACGTTTTCATAGCGAGCGCCAAGCTGGGTGCTCCAGTCAGGCGAGATGTCTTTTTCCCATTCGCCATAGATACCGATGCGCTGACGCTGACCATTGTTGATATTTTGAAAGTCGTTTGGCGACATCATACCGTCGCCAGATGCCGCCCACGTGTCATCGAGCGTGTAGTCTTGATATTCAGCACCTATATTGATCGTGCCTTGGTTGGTTAAATCGATAATACCTTTAATATTGGCTCCAATAGTCTTGCTATTAGTATTCATAGGCATGCCTGTGGCGGCGCCATATAAGAACTGTTTGTCGTCTCCAAAGTTCATATAGTGATCGACTTTTTCATGATAGGCCTGTGCTTCTAACTGCCCCCAATTTAACTCGCTTTTGTAACGCAAATTAATGCGGTCAAGCTGATTGTCGAGCATGTCCATCCGCTGATTTGGATATAGCTCTTTTGGGACGTTTTGCCACAGATAAGTTCCTTGTAGCAGATGATTGCCACTCTTATAAGCCACATCTACTGACTGGTTTTTGCTTTCATAAGCGGTTGAACCAACTTCGTCTTTCGCTAATGTTTTATTAGGGTTACCTGTTTGGGTATAAGATTTAAAATCACCACCAGCTTTATAATTATCCGCCTGCGCAAAGCTGCCTTTATAGGTGAGGCTAAGCTGATCGTTTGCCGCTGTGGTCGACAAGTTAGCCCCATAGGCGTCACCATTACTACGATAAAATGTGCCAATTTCACCTGAAGTTAGTATGTCGCTATCCGTTGAAAAGATAGGCTCTGCTGTTTCGACAACGATAGTACCGCCAATACTATTACCACCGACACTCACAGGCGTCACACCTGCATAAACGGTGGTCTTGTCTATAGCGCTTGGCGCAATATAAGACAAGGGTGAGTTCATACTGTTCGGACAAGAGGCGATTGAGTCAACGCCATCCACTAAGATACGCAGACGGTTGTCCGCCAAGCCTCTCATCACGGGCAAGTTTGAGATGCCACCGGCACTTTGTACATTCAGACCGGGTATTTTTGTCAGTATAGTGGCCGTATCACTGCTTGCCACTTGTTTGCTGCTAATAAATTTTTGATTAAGGCTGGCTGTTGTTCCAAGTGCATCGGTACTATATGGCTTATCCGCTGCTGTCGCATAAACGACGATTTCTGGCAATCGGATATGTGGCTCATCATCCGTAGTAGGCATGTGCGCTTTTACGGTTGTGGAATCCGCATAAGCGCTACTGATATGCAATAAAGACAAAGCTAAAACACTTAGTTTTAAAATAGGTACAGCGTTCATTGATGAAGATAACATCTTATTTTCCCAGAAATTCGCAAAAATATTTTATGAAATCGGTTATTCAGTTTTTACCAAGAGGCAATGTAAGCCAAGGTAAGCCAAGCCATTTATGGACTTAGACTAAGCACTTGCCGAATATTTTCCGATATAAATAGATAGTATTTTGAGTACAGTATTTTAGGCAAATAGGTACAAGTGCCTCAATCAGAGCGTCAAATGAGCGCGTTGATTGAGAGCATTGTCATTAATGCTCTAAAAATATTTGACTATAAATATGGATAATTATATGGGTGTGTCTGATGGTGGAGCGCGTGCGAGGGGTCGTAAAAAATTACTAGGAGAGTAGGTATGTGAGCGATACAAAAACGTGACTGAGACAGTAGATAGCTCAATCAAAGCCGAGTCAGTATGTGTAAAAGCGACTGGCAATAGTGCCGCAGACATGGCAGTGCAAAGGTCGCAGCCACTGTATTTTACGGCATCAGGGTTAGATTCAGCGCTTTCAATCTTATCTTTGCTATATAAGGCTTCCTGTGAAGGTGCAGCATCAACCGTTATGACTGGCTTAACGGTCGCAGGCGATGCTAAAGATAAGGATGCATTATGATGAAGGAAATGACGAGCGGCACTATCAATGGGTATGTTGTGATTCGTTTGCGCAATATCAGTCTGTATTTGCTCATACTGTTTGGCTGCCGATACAATCGGTGCAAGCTCTGCACAGATACCATGACCTAAGTGGGCATTATCATCCCATAGAGGTGTGAGCAACAGCGTGATGTGCATGATCCAAGCAAAACATGCGACCAACATGCCGAACCACATCGTTACCGGTGATGAATATCGTAAAACAAGCTTGTAGCGCTTAGTAGACATGATAGGGTCATCGTATTACCAGCATGCTGATGATGCATAGGTAACATTTATAAGTAAGGGGGCGCACTAACTTAGAACATCATTTCAAAGAATTTCAGAAAGAATTCTTAACAAAACAGATATTATCGTTAACAATGCCATTTTAAGACAATGACTATGGTCTTTACAAGCTTGAATCTTACATTGCTTTTGTAGCGAGTGTAGTAGTCAACTAATTTAGGATGATTAACAAGGGGATTTTATTCAAATACTGATTCTCTTTTCTTCTAGTGGCAAATAGTTATCGAGAGAGTGATATCTCACGGTCTAAAAATAAATAGCCTCTAAATAACAATTAAAATCCTCGGTTCAGAAATAGCTTCATAACTACAATATGGCATCTATAAGCTATGCTGAAAAAACTGTAGAACCCGTTTTGGTAAATTAAAGACTTAATAGAGCGTTTATCATGACTAAGATAACCAGGACTCATAGTGCCGCTTTTATGACTGAAACCGTCAAAAACTAGCAGATGACAACGACAACGGCAAAGTAGCTAGGCAGCTCAGGATGAATGAGACTTCTTAAATGAGGAAGGAGGAAGCGAAGCAGTATTACGCCCCGAGGCAAGATAGTGGCTATGCTAGCAGTAGAATTCAATAGCGTTTAAGCTATAGAACGCCAAGAAAAATGTGGTTTGACTTTCATTATCAGACTGCGTAAATAAAACCCCCTAAGTCAAGTTCTACAGGATTGATAGTATAGGTCTGTAATATAAGTATCTATTAGTTCACATAAAAAAATACTGCCCTACTTTTATCAAAAATATTCAATATAAATCGTAAAACACTCATTCATTGGAATGATTGGGGTAGTAACACATCATAATTTTGATAATTGAATGATTATCATTTACAATAATCTGTAAAAAACTACCTGCAAATACAGTTTATTCTCTAATAAAAATATTCGCAGTTCGCTAAATAACTGGCTGCTACTCTTTAACTATCGAGCTACTTTCTTATGAACAATGTGCAACCTTCAACAAATTCATCGAATTTACAAAAAAAAGTAATGCTCAACCAAATTCATCATAACCGCATAATACGAATATTATTTATGGCGCTAGGCGGTTTTTTCTTCTTCATAGGCTTAGTCGGTATTATTCTTCCAGTATTACCTACCACCCCTTTCATTTTACTAACGGCAGCATGCTGGGCTAAAGGGTCTGATAAATTCAATCAGTGGCTTCTCAAACATAAAGTGTTCGGTGAAATGGTAAAGAACTGGCAGCAGCATCGAGCTATTCCTCGTAAGGCAAAATATTTGGCTTGGTCAATGATGGCTATGTCATGCGGTATGTTGTTTTACCGATTTTCTGATAGTTTGCAGTGGCTTGCTTGGGTTACATGCGCAATATGCATCACTGTTACTGTGTGGATGTCTCGACTGCCGGACGCTTAATTTTTCCTACTATTACAAGACGTTTTCCTGACTCCTTGCTAAGCCTTTGCAAAAAGTAAAATACTCTAAGATAATATATTTTCCTATTTGTTAATGATTATCGTTTACAATGTAACTATATTGTTTTATTATATGAAGAAACTATCAGCAATGTTATTAACAATTAATATTATTTCCTTTGACGACGAGGCTGATGTGAAGAAAATTGTGCTTATTTTTACTATAGGAAATTTGGAATGCACGAGGATTCAACTTATAAGAAGTCGATATATATACCTAGTCTTAAAGGTAAGTCTAAAACCCTATTAAGTATTCTTGTTGGAACTTTGATGTATCAATCAGCCATTGCGGATACTCAGCACCAAGAAGAAAACTTACCGATGTTACATATGGACACGATAACTGTTTATGCTAATAAGCAGCCCCCTATAAATGTAGGGGACGACCTTAAAACGGCCAAGACGATATCAGACAACCTAATTGACAGTGATAAAGATTTAGTCCGTTATAACCCTGATATAAGTGTGGCAGATGCAGGAAGATATGGTAGCAATGGCTACGCCATCAGAGGGGTAGATGGCAATAGGGTAGCTTTAAACTTAGATGGCGTTAGCTTGCCAGATAAGCAAGTCAATGAAATATTTTCAGCTTATGGATATATGTTTGAGGGTCGATTTTCACCCGATGTAGAGCTTCTGTCAGAGGTGGAGTTTGAAGTCGGGGCGGACTCTTTTAATTCTGGTAGTGGTGCAATGGGAGGGTCTGTTAGTTTCAAGACCAAAGACCCAGAAGATTTAATAAGACCTGATCGTCAACTTGGTGGTTATATCAAAACAGGTTATAGCAATAGCAATGAAGAATTTAGTAACGCTTTTGGTTTAGCAGGGAAAAACGATAAGGTTGAGGCAATAATTAATTATGTGCATCGTGAAGGACATGAAACAAAAAATCACCGAATGTTAGATTTCGATAAAAACAAACTAGATCCTGCCTATGATTTTATCAATGATCCAGACTATAAATATCCCTCTACAGGATACAGATCTAATACAGCAGCAATATTACCTGACCCATTAAGTTATACAACAGAGGCAACGTTAGCAAAGTTATACCTCCATTTGAACGAAGAAAACCGATTAGGTTTTCATGCCACTAAACAAAAAACGGATAGAGTATCCAATAACTTTACCAGAAAGACTTTTGCTTCAAGAATTGGTAAGGATACTGCAGAATTAGAAAGTTATGGCATCAGTCATAGATACCTACCTATTACTAGTGAGTTCATAGATGAGGTCAATACCACTTTAACTCAGCAAAAAATTACAGGAGTGGCTAATACAGAAACTTATAGCCAAGTATGGGGATCTGACTCTTATAGGGTAGATGGAGTGATGCATCGGCCTCAAGAGGACAAAACCATACAACTAAGTATAGAGGCAACAAGCTTACCGTTAGAAACTGAGAAGCTAGGCTCTCATACTTTGTCAGTTAATACAAAATATGCAAAGACGGACCATAGATTGACCTTAGAAGAAACTTATATTCCTTCTTCAGGCAACCCCAGTTCTTGGTACGATTTTATTGGGCCCTCAGTGAAGCAAGATATCTTCAATGTGGCCATTCAAGACAAAATAAATTTAACGGAAAAGCTCGATACGACGATTGGACTTCGGTATGACAATTATAACTACAAACCCTATATGGATGAAATCAATAAAAAAGGCATCGAGAAGGCGAGCAAATATTATCCGGTACGTATTGATTATGAGAATGGCGAGTTTGATCACAATAATAAAATGGACAATATAGGAGGGATGTTTTCCATAAACTACAAACTTAGCCCATATTTACAGACCCAGTATCAGCTATCTACAGGATTCATGGCACCCGCTACCAGCCAAATGTATTCAGCATTTGAGATGATGGGAAACAGTTTGACGCCCAATGTTCATCTTAAGCCTGAGAAATCTATCAATCATGAACTTAGCTTGTCTGGCCAGTTTCAAGATTTAAGTTTTACAGCTATAGGTTTCTATACTAAATATAGTGACTTTATCAGTTTGTTGAATTCTCAAGAGGAACAACAACGATGCTATGAAGATTTTTCGACCGGCCAATCGGTTTGTTCACCCCTTTCTATAAATATACTCAGCGCCCAAAATATTGGTGACGCAGAGACTTATGGATTGCGTTTAGGAGGCGTATGGGATGTTGGACAGCTTGCTGACCTAGAAGGAGATATTCGAGTAATTGCTAATTTAAGTTATGCCAAAGATAAAACTGATAAAGGAACCAACTTACTTGCGACTCAGCCTTTGAATGTCACATTCGGGTTAGGTTATGAAGCCCCTAAAAAGGATTGGCAACTGTCTGCGAATCTAAGGTATTTAGGCAGAAAACATGCTGAAGACGCAAAAGTAGCTACCTTAGAATCAAATGGTTATAACATGCCTTATGAAAATGTCATTGCTCCTTATAAGCACATTGATAAGTCTAAATCGGCTTATGTATATGATGTTTATGGGAGTAAAAAATTAGGTTCTAATTTAAAACTATCAGCAGGGGTGTTTAATTTATTTGATGCTAAATATGTTCCGTGGGATAACTTGCGTTCGTTAGCAGAATTAAACGTCAACTCTATGGTAGATGACCAAGGAGTTGGCATTGAAAGATTTACGGCACCAGGAAGAAATTACAAAGTAGGGTTAACCTACGAATTTTAGCCCATATGTCTTGGATAAAATACATAAAAAACTATCAATAAAAACCCAAAAATATTTTGGCGTGCGCTCAATCTAAAAAAAGCTAACTAAATAGGATGAAATGGGAGAGCGCCCCTTAAATTAATAAATATAGGAAACAGTGATGAACTTACCTCTTAGTGAAGCATTAAAAAAGCACTCCCGCCAAACACATGATAGTGTTGACATGCTCGTTTTATCTATGGAACCATTTGCCTCTATAGAAAATTACAGTAAATTTTTACAAGCACAAAATGCTTTTCACGAAGTTTTGCAACCTATCTATGAGAATCCCAGCTTAAACCTTAAGATTAAGGGACTTAATAGTCTATCACGCTTAGAACAAGTAGCCATGGACATGCAAGACCTTCACGTTAAGACTATGTTAGTCGATGAGGCTATACCTAGTCCAAGTGAGTTTGAATCTATTGGTTGGCTTTATTGCTCTGAAGGTTCAAATTTAGGCGCCGCAATTTTATATAAAGAAGCTCAAAAAATTGAACTTACAAGTACTCATGGTGCAAAACACCTATCTGCACATAAAGATGGCAGAATGGTGCATTGGCGTAAATTTAAAGAGCAATTAGATGGCTTAGAATTGACACTAACACAACGCCAACAAGCATTAAAAGGAGCTGAAGATGCCTTTGCATTTTTTAAAAGGGTCATTCGACAAGTAAATTATGCTGAAGAAACGGTATAACGGTCATTTAGATTGAATGGTTGCTGACATACATGGTCATCAATGTAATTCGAACGCGCCTTAAAGCAGACGTTCGGTTTTTTAATGCCATATTGAGTAATCACTGAGCTATGCTGAGGAAACCGTATAAATAAACTTAGTAAACTAACGACTCGATGAGGAGTTTGCCATGACTAAGAAAAAGCAAAGCTATAGTACGGAAGTTAAAGTATAGGTCAATCCTGGGGCGGTCTAGCTCTCTTTTATCGAGCCCATCCCAGATTCTGTGTAACTGCCATTTGCTCGGCCAGTTTTTTAAGGTCAGATTGAGTAGTCATTGCTTATTCTCCAGTTAGTGGATTATAAGCAGTTACACAAAGTTTGGGAAACTCCCATTATCTGATTATGGCTATTTTCCCTTTTTTATTTTTCTGAAGGCGTTTATAATTTTTGACAGTTTTGCAATAACGCGTAGCCACCTTTAGATTTTTTTAAATCTAACAAAGAGTAGACCATTGAGTCTCCAAACACGCCATCATTAATAGTTCCTACGCTCAGTAAGTAGTTATTATTGGAGAATACTGGATTATTTTTTTTACTATATTGATCATCAAAGTTTAGCTGTTGTGAAATATTATCGTAAGTCACTGTCGCACTAGTTTTTTGGTTATTAAAGTGGTAGGTTACGCTTAGATTTTCGTTGCTATCACACTTGTAGTTGACGACATAATTTTGCTGGTTAGATGGTTGCTGCTGGTCAGTGATAAAGCCTTTCAAATTAAAGTTTTTTGCGGTGTTTGCATGCTTACGGGCATCATTGCGTGTTTGGCTTACGATAAGCTTATAATCCCCTGTATAAGGCAGGACTTGGAAATCACCAGAGAGTTCACTAGTTTTATTGTTATTTCCAAGATACAGTAACTTTAATACCACATCGTCTGATGTGTTTTGTCTTACTACTCTTAATACTTGATTAGCTTGTGCATGGAATATATATTCCTTTGTATCATAGCCAGTAATACTGCCCTTGATATCCAAAACTTGGGGGTTAGCAATATTACTGTGACTATTTTTATGAGAAGTCTCTACTGCATTAGTATACTGACTACTGTTATCAGGTGTTGTGTTACAGCCTGCTAAAGCAGCTATACACGACATCACAAATGCAAGGGCGAGTATTTTCTTTGATTTCATCTTAAAACCTTTCGTATTAAAAAATAATTGATTATTTTAACATCCAAAATAGTTGAGTTTATTGGTGTCGGAAAAACTATATATTACATCCATATCTTCGAGTAGATTTTAGCTAGTACACAATAGACCAAAGCAAATCCAATGAAAAAACATAACAGATTAACACTCCACCCCAGTGAATGATATGTTCAAGCTAGTAAAATACGGCAAATATTCAAATATTATCCAATCAAGAATCCAAATAATCACGCACGGGGCGTTTATTAAATTGGCTAGCGTCTTTAATTTAGTTGACACAGAGTTTTGAACGCCCTCTTCTCTTATTATATTTAAAGGAAAAATTATGCGTTCTTTGCTTCTAACGACAATGTGCTTAACGGGCAGCTTAGCTCTAGTGGCTTGTAGTAACCATCGTGCCGACACCACGGATCTGAGTAAGCAGCCTACAATAGAAGCGCCGGTAGCGTCAGGGGCATTTACTGCTTTTGGAAACAAAGGGAAAATTTGGCGAATAGTGATTGAAGGAAATGAGCTAAGTATAGAGGCAAATTTCTTAAAGCCAACGACAGCAACAGTTACCGTGGTGGGTTCTGGTTCTGTCAATACTGAAGGTGTCGAATACGCGAGTACTGTCAATGGACAGCCTATTGTTGTGAATATAAAAAATAACCTTTGTATCGATGACAATGGCTATCAAAATGAATTTACTGCAATATTAACTTACGCAGGCAAAGCATATCAGGGTTGTGCTGTTGCCGGTGCAATAGAAATTGCGCCCACATAGCAGATAAGCCCAAGCGGTAGCCAATGTATATCCCAGCGGAACCATCTGAAAAGGCTCATTAATCAATTAATAGACTACTCATAGTAGACTGCTGTAGTGGAACCACTTAATGAGTACTGAGCATCTTCGGTCTTTCCTTGGCTACATCAGCGATCAGATGCCGTGAGCACTTGGTCATTTTTTGAATATCAGAATAGCTATGACCTGATTTGAGCAGACTAGTGATGATCTTACGCTTTTCCGTATCCTTTCTACGACCGGCATACTTACCTTCTGCTTTAGCACGAGCTATACCTTGCATCTGACGGTTACGGCGATCCTCATAATCTTTTCGAGCAATGGCTGCGAGCATATCCAGCATCATTGAATTAATGGCCTGCAATACACTGCTCATAAATTCAGTGCTGCTTTCAGGTTGAAGCGCCATATATGAGGTCGGCAGCTCTTTTGATACGATAGAGAGTTTTTTTTCTGATAGCATTCTTTTAAGCGTATCCCAATCAGCTTGGTTCAAACGTGCCAAGCGATCAATCTGCTCAACTAAGATAACATCGCCCTTATGAGCGTCTTCAATCAGTTGCATAAGCTTGGGTCGCACCAAGATAGCTCCTGATTCGTTTTCGATATAGAAGGCAGCAATTTTGTGGCCATGATCGTTGGCAAATGCTATGAGTTCGCTTTTGGCACGCTTAGCGTCTTGTTCTTTGGTAGACGCTCTAAGATACGCTCTGATAAACATAAACACCTAAAATAGTCTGTTATAAGTGGTTCCATTATAGCAGTCTGTTTTAAGTGGTCTGTTAATAGGTTTAGAGGGTAAAATAGCTGGTTCCCTTGGGGTATACTTAAAAATTATGCTTTTCATATGCATATGCATACTATCTATTTGTGATATTATATATATTCGTTATATTAAATATTTAAAGTTGGCTATTAAAATAAGAGAGGGTTCCGTTAACCTTCTTATGTTGTTTATCCAGGTTGTAAATAATGGAGCTAATACTATGAAACAGGAAATGCAACATCATTCAGAGAACGACCTAGGAGCCAAACCTGCGGACGAACTTGACGCAATTACGGCTGAGGATGAGTTAAACCATCTTGCAGAGCAAACATCTAATAAGTCTGGTTGGTATGACGTAAAGTGTGGAGTATGTGGGCGAGTGTGTTGTTCCCGATGTACTGCGGATGGGGATATTAATCGTTGCGCGAAAACTAGGTTTAATGCATGTAGTGTTTGCAATCATCCATCTTCGCAGCACTACCGAACTAATCACTGAATTTAATAAAGCTTTAATATGAGATTTTTTTCATTATATTCTTTATTTTTAGAACATATTTTTTTGTTAAAGATTAATTATTAGCAATAAAAAGCATAGTATATTTTCCGTTTTGAACTTCAAGAATATAGTCGACCAAAAACCTAGGAGAATGAAAATGAAAATGATACCTATCGTTTTTTTCGCCCTATGCGTTTCTTACCAAGCTAGCGCTGAAGTGACTTATTCAGTTAATGCAATAACAAAAGCAACAGCATTAGGTCCTATTGAGGTAGATACAGAATCAATTCAGACAGGTGACCATCATTGTCCACGTAACTGTGAAGGAGAGCCTACTAGGACCGCCTATAGAATTAATTATGCAGTTGAGGTTAATGAATATGAAATTACAGATGCAAAACTATCTTGCGATGCAGGGGCTTCTTGCAGCTATAACCAAGTCAGAGGTGTTGGTCATACAAAAAACACTGCTTATGGCGCTTTTGACGTTTGGTCGAGACCTAGTACATGGACATTGACAGTACAACGTCGAAAAATTCTAGATGTGGATGGTAAAACGGTACAGATCGACAGCGATGAACTTAAAGCAGGTAAATCTTTTGTGGTTGAACATGACAGAGCTTTATATAAAGATATTGAGCTCGAGGTAAATATGCCTTTCGGTGTCATAACGATGGATCCCAAGGACCCTTCAAATAAGTACTTTGAGTTACTTGGAAAGTCTAATTTTGGAACCAAAGTAAAGTATACGTTACTTTTTAAAGGTATTTAACCTCTCACAATTAGAACTAATCAACATTCGATATTATAAGAATCTTTGTGGAATGATGACGAAAATATGTATCAACATTTTTGACTCGATGCTATGCTGGCTATAGCTCCCCAGTCCCAACTACATATATTCATACATTTATCCTTCGAAGAAACTCACGCATGTTATTGAGAAATAAGCACACTTTAATGTACTGGTTCGTAACAAGCATTAAGAGCGATTAGCGAGAAAGTATCTAGGCCACCTTGGCTTCTTAAAAGAATCTCAATATTTTTTGCAAAATGAACTCTTGCTTGGTCTGTTTTGAAGGATTTTTTCAAAAACTTAAATTTATCTGGATTACTATCAGAGACAGTTTCCATTATAAATAGAACAAAATTCGATCTAGATATTTTTGAGTTTGAATTCATTATTGTTTTTAGAGAGCCAGGGGCTGCAAGACCTTAGCTCTCTACGATAGTTGCGGCTTGAAGAGTTAAGATATATGCTCTTTTTGTCTTATAGTAGAATTACCTGCAATATTCCACCACTCAGCTATCGATAACAAAGTTTTTTCATAAGCCTCATCAGAGTCACTGTACCTAGAGTTTTTACGATATTTGTAGGCTATTATAAAGAATATTATTATGCCGATAGTAAGCCAAGTAGGCATACTCGCTCCCTAAAGCACTAACTTTTATAATGCTCTTGCCGTAATTGACAGCCCATTCATAATGTAACTTCGGCCAATAACTCCATATCTTCTACCTTCTATAACGATATCAAAAGATATAGCTGAATTATCGATCTGCTTGAGTTCCATGATTATAGAAGGGTTTTCGTTAACAAATTTTAATAGCTCTGTATAATAAACATCGTCAATAGTTATAGCTAGTTCTTGTGGGTTTTTAGCTAAGAAGTTTGCTGTATAGACAATGACATTGAAAAATTTATATTTCTTTTTGCGAAAATTGTTGAATTTGTATCGAAACCAAATATATATAATTAAGAGAATGGTAATTATCCCTAGTGTTTCCATAATTGAACCTTATTATCTTGAATTTAGCACATCGTTATGCTTAGAAAGGTTACTACTTTACTCGTTTTACTCAAAAATTGTTTAATTAAAAGGCTGTCAAAGTGGGTAACGAGATTTAAAAGCCAGCGTAGCTATCGTCTCTGCACCACATTTAGCTAGAATCAATATGAAAAATAGTCTCTTGCAATAGTTATATCCAAAGCGTTGTCTCTGTGAGCAATATCACATGAGTGAGCTATGCTGAAAAAACCGTACACCTAAACTTGGTAAACTAAGCGTATTAATCGGAGTTTATCATGACCAAGAAAATAAGAAGCTACAGTGACGAATTTAAAGCCGAGGCCGTCAAGAAGATATCAGACAATAATGGCAATATCTCAGCGACCGCAAAGCACCTTGGCATCGCCATGCAGACCTTATCTAATTGGCATAATAAAGCCAATCAAGGCAAGCTTATCGGCACAGAACAATATGATCCTGATCTTATGACGGCTCTTCAGGAAATAAAGCAGCTCAAACGACAGCTTAAAGTAGCCGAAGAGGAACGAGAGATATTAAAAAAGGCGACGGCGTACTTTGCCAAGCACAGTTAGTGAAGTACGCCTTTATCAAAAACAACGATCTCTTCTTTAGTATCACTACTATGTGTCGTGTACTAAAGGTTAAGCATTCTAGCTACTATGACTGGCTGAGTCGTGATATTAGTGAGCAACAGATACACCGTAACCAATCTGAGCTACTTGTCAGAGCGGCACATAGTAAAACAAAAGCACGTTATGGTGCTGATCGACTGCACGCAAAGCTGATAGAGCAAGGGCACGATATTAGCCTATATATGGTCAGAAGCATTAAAGAAGAACATGACATCAAATGCCGTCGTCACAAACGCTTTAAAATCACCACTGATTCCAACCATAACAAGCTTGTCTATCCAAACATACTAAATCAGCAATTTGATGCTAAGCATCCTAATGAATCGTGGGTCAGTGATATTACTTATATCTGGACCAATGAGGGTTGGTTATATTTAGCTGGAGTCAAAGATTTATACACCAAAGAGCTGGTCGGGTATGCTATCAATAAGCGAATGACCGCAGATTTAGTATGTCGTGCACTCAATATGGCAATCAAGAATAAACGTCCAAGCCAAGGATTGATTGTGCACTCTGACAGAGGCAGCCAGTATTGTAGTCATGCCTATCACAAAATCATCAAGCAGCATAATTTCAAAGGCTCGATGAGTGGTAAAGGCAATTGTTTCGACAACGCACCCATAGAAAGCTTCTGGGGCACATTAAAGAATGAGCTAGTGTATTACCAAGACTATAAAACAAGGTTTATAGCAATCAATGATATCATCGGCTATATCGAGCTGTACTACAACCAAACGAGGATTCAAAAGAGTTTAGGCTATAAGTCGCCAAGACAGGTATGGTTTGACTATTATCGTCAAGCTGCTTGATTCAAATCTCCCAAGTTTAACTGTACGGATTTGACGGCAGGGGTCAATATTAGTTATATCGGTGATGGCAGAAGATACGAACAGATTAGATTCATAATTCCTGGCTATAATAAGGCATGGGTCTGCTTCGAGTTTGATAATGCAGAGTTTGATCGTCCAATCCTAGGAATTAAGTTCACTTCTGTAGAAGCCGCGAAAGCGTGTCCACATGCAGAAAGTATGAAAACGGTAATGAATACGATGCTAACTGATAAAAAAGTGAGCTCTTCTGCTCAGTGGCCTGCTTACTACTACTTTGATCCGCAAGACTGGAAAGGTTCGAGTGAGGCATGGTTAATGATAAATGAAGGCACGATGGCCGATAAAATCTTGGAAGAAATGGACACAGTGTTTCAGGTTTTAAATGATAACCATCTATTGAATGAAAAGTTATAATTATAAATGAGTATACCCATGAAATATCAGCTCGATAACTCGCAAATAGACGATACCCCTTGTGCTGCTTTATATCGATCAAACACAGAGTGTTTTCCACCAGCTATCATTGGTTGTTTTGTTATGAACGATGAATGGAGTGAGCAGGCACTGTTTGAGCTAAAACAGAAAGTAAAGGCTGATATTTTAGTAGGTTTACAAACAGATGATCATAACTATGAAAGCTTAGATATTGTAGAAGCAGTCATTAAGTGTCAGCCTAATGAAATAAATGATGTCGTCGAACTGCTTGATGTAGCTTCTGCAAGTACTATCATCGGCATAGATATGGCAGATGTTATAGACTTGCTTGAGTGTGGTAATTCCTTTCAGTTTGTGCACTCAAGTGCTACAGGTGAGGCTGAGTTAGATATGGTAAAAACAGCTACATACCAGCTAATTGGCCAACTTGAAAAAGCTTGTGATACCAAAGGGGTGTTGATTGGCATGGAGAGCGAGCAAAGCTTACCAATAGAAGCTTTTGCTTACATAGGAGATGCTGTCGAAGGATTATTATCTAATACTGGTGAGTCTATATATTATCGATCAAGTATGACTGATGAGCCTAACTCGTTTCAGTTAAAAGCGATATATGTTGAGGATTGCTAAGCCTTCGGCTTTACTTAAGCAAGGACTATAAATAAAAAGCCAAACAGCTTTGAGCTGTCTGGCTTTTTTGACGGTTAACACTCATTTATTTTCTTTATCTGTCCGCCATAAAGCATGTTCACATATCACGCATAACCAACTATCTTTTGCGCGCATATAACAAATATCAGCAGGTACTTCAATTGAACAAGCATAACCGCAATACTCACATACAACATCGTCCAAGTAGGCATAACACTGAGCAACTGTCTCAAAAAATACTTGAGGACTTACCTCATACTTCTCACAAAGCGTCTTCACATGTTTAATAAAGCCGCTTTTATTATCGTATGCCCAGTAATCCTCACATATTTTGATATCATATGGGCTCTGCGTCATATTAGGCTGAAGTTTTATACTCATCATATTCTCCTCAGTAGCTTCCATAGTCAGAGTACGGTAATAGCTCATAAAGCTCGATCTGAAGCTGACAACGCATATCCTCAACCACATAACCAAAACTTGCATCCAAGCGCTTCTGCACCCACACACGCATCGCCATATCATTATTAAAGCACCGCTTTACCCCTAGGAAGCGTGCTAGGTTATGACCAGATGAAATATATAACTCACGCATCAATGCATTAGCAATAAGGTTTGCATCTGTACTGATTGCACCATCAGGTTTAAACTCACCAAACAGCTCCTCATAATTGATGATTTTCATTGTGACGTCTCCTTGTCAGTTTGTGCATTCGTGATTAGTGTTTCAGCTCCAGAGCTATTCGATGCGCCTGTTAACTTCTCCTTACTCGCAAGTAGTAAGTTATCCATCGCTGAGCCATCTTGACGGGTAATATCAGGGACATAGCGGCTGTAGACCCGAAACAACATCTCCGTACTGCTATGACCCATCTGCCTAGCAATCCACTCAGGATTTTCACCAGCAGCTAACCAAAGCGTCGCTGCCGTGTGCCGAGTTTGATAAGCACGCCTATGTTTCAGACCGAGGAGGGCAAGGGTGGGCTTCCATATCCGCCTATTCACATTACGGTACTCCATCGGATTGCCTTGTGAATTGCAAAACACAAACTCAGACTTACCAAAGGTGCTTGCCTTCTGCTCTTGGAGGGCGTCATAGACCAGTTGTGACATCGCAATATCGCGCTGTGAGCCTAATGTCTTAGTCGGACCCATCTCCCCGTTTACCAATGCCCCTCTGATACTGATTTCACGCCGATCAAAGTTAATACAGTCCCACTTAAGCCCATCAATCTCACTGGTACGCATCCCTGTAAAAAAGCGGATAGTGTAGTAGGGTCTATAATCAGCACGAACATGCTTTAAAATCAGCCATACCTCGCTCAATGTAAACGGATTTACATCAGGACGAGCTTGCTTGAGATTCTTAATATTTTTATAAGGCATCTCAAACTCATGGCGATCTGACGCTTCTTCTAGTATCATACGAAGAAGTATCATAATCTGATTGATTCGTGCTACTGACAGACTTGACTGACCATCTTTACCGTAACGAACTTTGGCGAGAGAGCTACGGAAGGTCAGCAGGTCTGATTTTTTTATGGCATGTACCGCTTTGCCACCAAACGCAGGTAATAAGTACTTATTTAGAATAATCTTTGTCTTTTGCCGATAGCTCGGCCGCCATTCAATTTTCTTTTCCTCGTAAAAAATCTCTGCAAACTGCCCAAAGGTTGGATTACGACTGATACAAGCTTCTGCTCTATCAGCCAATGCCGTCATCTCCTGTGCTCGTTCACTCTTGGGAAAGTAAGCGGCATAGTCGAAAATACCTAGAGTGATTTCTGCTTCCATTTTTTCGATAATTTTAGCCAGCTTCTTTCGATTAGCTGGAGTGTCTGTGAGATTGGTTGTCTCACGGCAACGCATATTCATATATCGAAAATCTACGAATAGCTTGCCACGTCTCGCTCTTATTGAGGCCATTGTTTAGCTCCTTGCTTATGTAAAATTTACTGTAAGGCCATTCCGTTGATCGCACTCATGACAGGCTTACACATATCTTCTTCGATACGCTCCCATACATATAAAATCTTGCGACCACCGAAAGGGCGTATATAGTGGATGTTCTCGATTAAGACGGTATCCTTTAGTTGGTTACGGATAGTACGCGCATCGTATTTGATACGTTCGGCTAGTTCTTGAGTGGTGAGATAGGTCTGTGACATAATAGTTCTCCAGTCAGTATTAAATAGTTTTTAATAGACACTTTGTTGTTGCCAACGAGTACTATATTATCAGAAAAGTAGTCATTGGCAAGTACTTTTTACTTACCAATAAGGAATTTATTGTGATTTCATGTAACTTACCTGTTCTTTTGGCAGAAAGAAGGTTGCGTGTGGCAGATTTAGTGAGAATGACGGACATCAGTAAATCGACGCTACATAGGATCTATAATGATGATACGACTAGAATTGAGTTCGATACTTTGAGCAAGCTATGTAATGTATTAGAAGTAACGCCAGGGGATATTTTGAAGTATGTTCCAGATGAACTTGGTGAGGACGACTCTTCAGGAAAAGAGTGACTTAACTATCGCGATAACCGCTGATAGGGAATTTCTAGCTAAAGACTTATTAGGGCTAAAGCATACTTGTAGGGCTTAATAATTTCTATTGTTAGGTTGGAGTCATCATTTTTTAAGTGACGATTAGCTTTGAATACTATGGATCTTAGATACATTTCCAATAAATGAAGCATCTAAAAAACACATTTTTTGCTGAATTAAGGTTGGGTTCAAAAATCATCATAGTGCCAAATTTACTAGGTTAGGTGTCATGATGTTTTTTGAACCAAAAATAGCTAGGTTGTGGTCAGATACGTATATGCAGTTTTAGGGCAGGGCACGGTTTGGGCACCAAATGGGCACCGCACCGAAAATGAGCTTTTTGATTGAGTAGTTAGACTTAACTATATTCAAAAAGATATTTCGATAAATCTTCTACAAACCCTCGAAAATTGGACAAAAAAAAGCCTCACTGTTAAGTGAGGCTTTTTAAGTATTTGGAGCGGGAAAAGAGATTCGAACTCTCGACCCCAACCTTGGCAAGGTTATGCTCTACCACTGAGCTATTCCCGCTAATTATCAATTAACTATCGTCAGTTGATGAAGGCGTATTATACGCAGTTTTTTTTAGGTGTCAACACCTATGACGAAAAAAATTAAAGTTATTAAAATAGGCGTGTCTTCTGGCCATGGATATATGTTATAACGGTTTATTATAATATGTATTCCAAAAGCTTTGTAGTACATAAATAAGCTGGGACGCACTTTATAATTTAATCTCAATCACATTCACAATTATCAATACTTACAAAGATAAGTCATAAGGATAAAAAATGAGTCAACAATATACCATCGCTGATTATTTGTTTGATCGTGTCGCAGAAGCGGGCGCCTCTGAGATATTTGGCGTACCTGGTGATTTTAACTTAACTTTTTTGGATAACGTTCTTGCTTCTGACAAGCTACGCTGGGTAGGCAACACAAATGAGCTAAATGCTGGCTATGCTGCGGATGGATACGCACGTGAGCGTGGGTTTGCCGCCATGGTGACGACTTTTGGCGTAGGCGAGCTGTCAGCGATTAACGCGACCGCAGGTTCTTTTGCTGAGTACGCACCGGTATTGCATATCGTAGGTGCACCAAGCACGGCTCTACAAGATTCAAAGCGCCGTATTCATCATTCGCTTGGTGATGGTGTATTCAATCATTTTATTAAGATGGTCGAGCCTGTGACGGTAGCACGAGCGCAGCTTACTCCTGAAAATGCTGCTTCAGAAATTGATAGAGTGATTCGCTTAATTCTCAAAAAGCATCGTCCAGGTTACCTATTGCTATCACCAGACGTTGCGCGTCAGCCTATCTATCCACCAACGACCAAGCTGATCGATAGCCAAGAAGATATTACCAGCCAAGCGGCATTATCAGACTTTAAGCAAGCCTTAACAGAATTTTTGCCAAATAAGACCACCACACTGATGGCAGATTTGATGGTGCATCGTTTGGGATTGCAGTCACAGCTCAAAGCATTGATCGCTGATACCGATATTCCTTATACCACGCTATCTTGGGGCAAGACGCTGCTTGATGAAAATAGCGATCGTTGGGCAGGTACTTATGCGGGTGTTGCTTCGCGTCCAATTGTGAAAGATGCGGTAGAAAACTGCGAATGTCTCATCAAAGTAGGGGTGCAATATACTGACACTACTACCGCAGGGTTTAGCCAAGATATCAATGAAGATGTGGTCGTAGACTTGCATTATGAGCGTGCTTCTATCAGTGGTAAGAACTTTGCACCGATTGCGCTAAAAGATGCGTTGCAAGCCCTGCATGAAGTGATGACATCTGGCATTAATATCGTGCCAAAACCTTTCTGTGAAGAAGTTAAGCCGCACGAACAAAAAGGCAAAGACAGTGAGGCTATCCGCCAAGATGACCTATGGCACATTATCGCTGATCGCTTAGATCACAATAATTTGGTGTTTTCTGAACAAGGCACGGCCTATTTTGGTATCAGTGATGTGCGCCTACCAGAAGGGGTAACATCATATGGGCAGCCGATGTGGGGGTCAATTGGTTACACGTTGCCAGCTAGCTTGGGCGCGGCAATCGCATCGCCAGATAAGCGCAGTGTGTTATTAATTGGTGACGGCTCAGCATTGCTAACGATCCAAGAGCTAGCGGTCATGATTCAAGAACGCATCAATCCTGTGATAGTCTTAATCAATAACGACGGCTATACGGTAGAGCGCGCGATTCATGGCGAAAACCAATACTATAATGATATTCCTAAATGCGATTGGCAAATCATGCCGCGAGCGTTTGGCGCGACAGAAGAAAATAGCCTATTACTCAAAGCAGAGACAGCAGGCGAGCTAAAATCTGCTTTCGACAAAGCTGCTGCGACTACCGATAAGCTTATAATGATTGAGGTGATCGCAGACAAGCATGATATTCCGCCATTGCTAGCAGACATCAGCGCGGCATTAAAGCCAAAAAAGGACTAAGTCATTCGTAAAAGCTTAATGAATAAAAGTAACAGCCCCATTTAGCAACTTAGCTAGATGGGGTTTTTGCATTTTTTTATCATACAGATTAATTAATCAGCGATTGCTCTTATGTCAGTTTGCAGACTTTAGTATCATGGCGGATTGGGCTACGTTCAGCCTTGATAGTCAACAGGAGACAGACCCGTCGTGATTTGGTTAAAAATGCTTATCGGCGCCTTGATGGTACTGGCGATTCAAATGTTCGCCCAAACCCGGTTTTTCTATTTGGCGGCACTTGCGCCGCTATTCCCCACTTTTACGTTAATCAGTCACTTTATCGTTGGTACTGAGCGCAGTCCTGCTGATTTAAAGGTCGCGCTGATATTTAGTATGCTTGGTGTCATACCGCATTTGATTTATACCTTTGTGGTATTTTTTAGCATCAGTTATATGAGTTTATACAAGGCACTGCTATTAGGGGTGGTCGCTTGGACAATAGCGGCGGCTATTCTGGTACTGACATGGCAATACATTCAGGGTTAAGTAATATTAAGACGTAAACTCTTTTAGCACAGCAATGATATTTTATAAACTTAACTTTAATATTAGAGCGTTTTTTATTGAAGTCTTTTTTATTGATCTAGGGCGTGTCTTCAATTCACCCGATAGTCATCTAAATGGGCTAAAAATGGCTAAATCTTGCCAAACAGCGTCAAATAGCTGGTTAATATCCCGATATTAGCTGCGCTATTTTTCTTGTTTGACGGCAATTTATCTCATTTTTATCACCATTTTTGAAATGAAGACACGCCCTAGTATTGGCTGCTAGTTCTGATGGTAATGCTAATATCATCATAAATAATTGTCATTCATATTTTGAATAACGGCCGCTTATGATAGGCTCACTGGTGTAATATCTACTAACAGCAAGATAACGAAAACCCCATCGCAATCAATTACTATTCTTAATAATAAAAAATAGGGCTCAAAAAAAATGGATACCTTAAATATCCTGTATCTCGTAGGCGCAGTATTAATTTTCGCCAGTATCATGGCGAGTACATTATCGGCGCGCTTAGGCGTACCATTATTGTTGCTGTTTTTGATAGTGGGTATGTTGGCAGGCGAGCAGGGTATCTTGGGTATTGAGTTCTCTCAATATGCGCTAGCCAATTTCGTTGGGCAGGCAGCCTTAGCCTGTATCTTGCTAGATGGTGGTTTACGCACTTCCTTTAAATCATTTCGAGTGGGTCTAAAGCCTGCAATTACGCTGGCCACGTGGGGCGTGTTGGTCACGGTCATGGTGCTAGGTGTATTTGTCACTTGGCTGCTCGATGTCGATTGGCGCTTTGGTTTACTGATGGCAGCGATTGTCGGCTCGACCGATGCCGCCGCCGTATTTTCTCTATTACGTAATGGCGGCGTCAAGCTAAATGACCGTGTGCAGGCTACGCTTGAACTTGAGTCTGGTGCCAACGATCCCTTGGCTATTTTATTAGTCACTGGTTTGATTGCCTTAAATGTTGATCCTGATGGTCAGACAGTATTTGGCTTTTTAGTTTTATTGCTACAGCAGCTGAGCTTTGGGCTAGGTATGGGCTTATTGTTCGGTTATTTCTTATCCCGATTATTGCCCAAGGTACATTTGGCAGAAGGCATGTACGCTATTTTGATTCTCTCTGCTGGTTTGGCTGTGTTCGCCGCGACCAATCTCATTGGCGGCAGTGGATTTTTGGCGGTATACCTCACTGGTGTGTTAATCGGCAACCACAAGGTGCGCTCGACAGAGCATGTCATGCGAGTGATGGACAGCTTTGCTTGGCTGTCTCAGGCGGTGCTGTTTGTGGTATTAGGACTGCTGGTCACTCCGTCAAACGTCCTCAATGTCTGGCATTATTCGGTTGCAATCGCGCTCTTTATGATCTTTGTAGCGCGTCCTATTGCCGTCTATACCAGTGTCAAACCTTTCAAATTTAAAGACAGAGAGATCGGGTTTATCTCTTGGGTTGGTTTACGCGGTGCAGTGCCTATTACTTTGGCAATTTTACCCGTCATGGCTGGTATAGATAACGCCTTTATGCTGTTTGATATTGCCTTTGGTGTCGTGGTTCTGTCGTTGATTTTGCAAGGTACGACCATCCCGACGATGGCAAATCTATTTAAAGTACGTATTCCAACCAATAAAGACCCGAAAGAAGAACATGAAGTCTGGGTGTCCGATAAGGCCAGTATCACGCTGTATGAGTTTGAGGCAAAGTCGGGTGCATTTGCCATTGGGCGTCATCCTATGGGTATCTCCAAAGGTATCAATCCAGATGAAATCAGTGTCTTTGCGCTAGTCCGTAATCAGCAAATCGTAGTAGTCGATGATAACACAAAGCTAAAATTCGGCGACAGTGTCTGGTATGCCATGAGAGGTAATCACGCGAGCAAAATCGCCAAGATTTTTAATGACACAACATTAGATCGCAAAGCTATCGATGACTTCTATGGCGATTGGTTGTTATCACCGAGTGTTAAGCTTGGAGATTTGCCGTTTTTTACAGGAATTATGGCATCTGAGACTCTGGTAAAAACACTCAAAACGTCCGATGAAGACAGCGCAAAAAATATGTGGGAGCAGACGGTAGCTGAGTACGTAAAATCGCATTTAGGTACTGCGCCAGTGTCAGGCGACACCGTCGTGATAAGTGATGAATGGTCATTGGTCATTAAGGAAGTCGATGACAAAGGGAAGCTGAGAACCATTGGTCTAAAGCACCAAGATCAAGCAGCGACCGCTTAAATGTTTATCGTAACTTTGTAATGGCTAATGATCAAAATAGTAAGGCAATTAGCTATTAAAAGTATTCAGTTAGAAACGACTCACTAGCTACTAATAGCTTGAAAATAGAAAGCAGTTAAAATAAAAGGAGCCAGTTTTGCTGATAAATTAGGCTTTAGAATAATTCTCTGACAACAAATTTATCATTTTGTTCAAAAAATCTGCCACATGTTTGTGTAGGTTTTCTCTGTATGCCCAGTGATGCTTCACTTCATAGCTTGCCTCATCAGGCAGCAGTATTTTCATCAGCCCCATCTCTTCATAGCGCATTGCTAGATCGCGTGGCAAGTAACCAACATGGTGACCTGCTAGGATAAGCTGCGCGGTGGCTTCCATCTGATAGGTAGTTGCGCTCAGTATTTTTGGGCGAATATGATTGATACTGACATCAGTAATATAGCCTCGTTTCACCCAATGATGGTCTTGCTCTAATTCCTCAAATGTTAGCTTGTCAGGCTCATGAAATGAACGATGCTCACGCCCGCAGCAGACGACTTGTGTTTCGATAAAAGCAGGTTGAAAGGTCAATAGCGGCGGAAAGCTACCAAAATACCCCACACCAATATCACTCTCGTTACCGAGGAGCTTTTCTATCATGCTCTCAGGACTTTGCACGTCAATCGAAAAGTGTATCAATGGATTGTCACGGTAGCTTGCAGCCAAACATTGACGCAGCGCATCATAAAAAAGCGTCGGCATCTGATCGATTAAACACAGTCTGATATGACCACCACGCACAGAGTCTAACTGACGGATGTAGTGCAACTGATGTTGAAAGCTGGCAACGGCCTCGGTAAAGCTCAAACAAGCCTCATACACTGCCGCACCGTCCTCTGTGAGCTTAAATCCTGCTCGACCACGATGACACAGCGTCATTCCTAAGCGGTCTTCTAAATGCGTCAAATGTCCACTGATGACAGAAGTCGTGACATTCAAGCGTGACTGAGCAGCTGTCACGCCTTGGCACTCTACGATAGCCATAAAGCTACGCAGCGTTTTTATATCTATTTTTATTAGCTCATCTAGCATCGATCGCCACCCTATATCAAATTAATTAAATAGTAATGGATAAGAATTGAGTAATTTTCATCAACCTTACTTTTCTATATGTATTCGTACCATCTACTAAGAAATAAAAAATAAAAGCTAATTTTATCAAGGTTTTAAGATTACCTAACAAAACATTCTGCTTGTCAAAACTTCTGATAATAATATGTAAATTTCGTTTACTACGAAAAAATAGAAGTTTGCTTCTGAATTTTACCATGGTTCATGCTCTTATATTTATGTATTGTCAATGGCATGTAGCAAATTGTGTACTTAAACCAAATAGAACAAGGAAGTAACTTATGACATTCAATCAACCATTAAGCGGCAATGATATGCCAAGATTTGGTGGTTTCGCTTCTATGATGCGTCTGCCAACTCAAGCCGATGCTGAAGGGTTAGATGTGGCGTTCGTTGGCGTACCTTTAGACATTGGTGCATCCAACCGTAGCGGTGCAAGATTGGGTCCTAGACAGATTCGTGATGAGTCAAGAATGATTCGTCCCTACAATGTGGCCACTCGCGCTGCGCCTTTTGAATCACTACAAGTCGCTGACATCGGCGATGTGCCTATCAATACATTCAACCTGCTAAAAAGCGTTGATATCATCGAAAAATTCTATACCGATAAAATCGTCAGACACGGCGCGATTCCTTTAACGCTAGGTGGCGATCATACTATCGCGTTGCCTATTCTGCGCGCACTTGCTAAAAAACATGGCCCTGTCGGTATGGTGCATATCGATGCTCATGCTGATATCAATGATGATATGTTTGGCGAAAAAATCGCGCATGGTACGCCGTTCCGCCGCGCTGTTGAAGAAAACCTCATCGATGGCAATCGTGTGGTACAGATTGGTCTACGTGGTACAGGCTACAGCGCTGAAGAGTTTGACTGGTCAACTGAGCAAGGATTCCGTGTGGTACCTGCTGAAGAGTGCTGGTATAAGTCGCTAACACCGCTCATGGCTGAAGTACGCGAAAAGCTAGGAGATGGTCCTGTCTATTTGAGCTTCGATATCGACGGTATTGATCCTGCGTTTGCCCCAGGTACGGGTACTGCTGAAATCGGTGGTCTGACCTCTACTCAAGGTATCGAAATCATACGCGGTATGCGCGGCCTAGATGTAGTGGGTGGAGATTTGGTTGAAGTATCACCACCGTATGATCCATTTGGTAATACCTCGGTATTGGCAGCGAACTTATTGTTCGAGATGCTATGCATCCTGCCGGGCGTACGCTATGACGACAAGGTTAAAGCAGTTTATTAATAGCCATCATTTATTACCTCTATAATGAGCAGCCTTTGCAGCCAGTAATTAGTGACTAATAATCGGTATGAAAGAAAAAATACAAAGGTTGTTTTGAGGTATTGATAATTATCTGAATATTCAGCGAAATTTTTTAGGATGACTGACCCATGACCCAATTAACGCAAACGCCTTCTTCTTTGTCTGACACATCATCATTGACCTGTGGTGAGCTATTGGTGCAGTGGCTAGAGTATTATGGTGTAGAGACAGTTTTTGGTATCCCTGGTGTACACACGGTAGAGCTGTATCGCGGCTTGCCTAGTACCAATATCCGTCATGTGACACCGCGTCATGAACAAGGTGCTGGGTTTATGGCAGATGGTTACTACCGTGCCTCTGGCAAGATTGGCGTATGTTTCATCATCACTGGCCCTGGTATGACCAACATTATGACGGCGATGGCGCAAGCACTGGCTGATTCGATACCGATGCTAGTGATTTCTAGTGTCAATAAAGTCAAAGACACGGGTAGTGAGGAAGGGCATTTGCATGAGTTGCATGATCAGCAAGGCATGATTAGTAAAGTAGCATTGACGAGTAAGACTATTTGGCAACCTGAATCGCTACCAAAAGTCATTGCAGAAGCTTTTGCCTTATTTAATGGTGCGCGTCCTGGCCCTGTACATATTCAGCTGCCTATCGATATCATCACTGCTGATGCCAGCCATGTTGCTAAGCCGCCTAGTTTAAATGCTGTAGCAAATAGCCAAACCGATATAAATAGTTTGAGCCTACCGCAGGTCACAAGACCATTGCCGAATCCTACACAATTAGACCTAATCGTACAGTCACTACAAACCGCAAAAAACCCCGTAATACTTTATGGGGGCGGCTGCGTCGATGTCGATCACGATGCACAGCGATTGGCAGAGTTGATAGATGCGCCAACGTTTTTGACGATTAATGCCAAAGGCTTGCTGCCACCTGGTCATCCATTAAGTTTAGGTAGCAACCAGTCATTAGACGCAGGCCGAGCCGTGATTACCGAGGCGGACTGGGTATTAGCGATTGGGACTGAGCTTGGGGAGACTGACTATGATGTGTTCTTTAATGGTGAGTTTAAGATAAATGGCACGCTGGTACGTATCGACTGTGATGCCCAGCAATTGCAGCGTCCATTTAGAGCAGATATCGCGGTACTGTCCGACGCGCAGATGGCGATTAGTGGTTTATATAGTCGCTTAGAAGGTCAGACATTCGATCATCAAGCATTATCACGTGTCAATGAGGCAAAGCATGCCATCTTGAAGGACGTAACGACAGACTTTGCGGGTCAAAATGCATTACTGAAGCTGATTAGAGATGAGGTAGAAGACGTCATTTTCGTTGGTGATTCAACGCAGCCTGTCTATAGCGGTAACCTTGGTCTTGAAGCCTTGGCGACGCGTAAATGGTTTAACTCATCGACAGGTTTTGGCACATTAGGTTATGGGTTGCCTGCTGCTATTGGGGCCATGGTTGGCTCAAATCTACCTGTCGTCAGTCTAATGGGTGACGGCGGTATTCAATTTACGATTGCCGAGCTCATCTGCGCCGCTGAGCTTGAGCTACCATTGATTGTTTTGCTATGGAACAACCAAGGTTACGGTGAGATTCGTCGTTACATGGAAGAGGGCGGTTTACCACTAATTGGCGTCAATATCAAAACGCCAAACTTTGAGCCACTAGCAGCAGGGTTTGGCGCTGGCTATCGTAGAATCACCGATAAGCAGCAATTGCTAGACGCATTAAAGACAGACACGAAGGGTAAACAGCCAATCATTTATGAGATTGATGAAGCAGATGACTTTCTAAAAGAAATGGCTAAGACAGTGACTTATTTTAATTAACAGTAATACTGGCGCTAATGCCGCGGATAATAACGAGACTGATAGTCACAGGTCTAAAAAACGACAAAAAAATGACAAACTCTGGTTACGCAAGGAAAGACGTTCATGACGCCCAATGCTAGAGAAATGTCAGAAAGTAGACATGAGCAAATACCGCGTTTGTTGACGGAGCTTGCTGCTGTCGTTGGTACGACCAATGTATTGACAAAACCTAGCCAACAGCAGTCTTATGTGCAAGGTGCGCTTGAGGCTGTCACAGACGCTACCGTAGCAGTTGTGATACCGCACTCTCTTGTGGCACTATGGCGCGTCATTAATATCTGTGCCGCTGCCGATGTGATTATCATTGCTCAAGCGGCCAATACAGGCCTGACAGGTGGCTCAACTCCGAATGGAGATTATGATCGTCCACTAGTCGTAATCTCTATGCAGTTATTGGGCGGCGTGCATTTACTTAATGATGCAGCAGAGCTGGTTGCTTTGCCAGCCGCTACTTTGCAGCAATTAGAGTCCACTCTTGCGCCATTAGGGCGTGAGCCACATTCAGTACTAGGCTCTAGTTGTGTTGGCGCATCGGTAATAGGCGGCATCTGTAACAGCTCAGGCGGGATGCTAGTGCAGCGTGGACCTGCTTATACTGAGATGGCGTTATTTGCCAGACGCAATGCATCAGGTCAGTTTGAGTTAATCAATCATCTCGGACTGGATTTGGGGTCGCATCCAGAGGAAGTGCTTGAGAACCTGCAAGCTGGCACGTTTAATAAGGTCTCAAATAGTACGAGTAACAGTAAAGCCTGCACTAACCGCCATTATCAACACAAAGTCCGTGATTGCGAAGCGGATACACCTGCGAGATTTAACAATGATCCCAATGGTCTGTATGAAGCGTCTGGCTCAGCTGGCAAGGTCATTGTATTTGCGGTGAGGGTAGCGACCTTTGCCAAGCCCAAGCAAGAGCAAACGTTTTATATTTCGACCAACGACGCTGATACCTTGACCACACTCAGGCAACAATGGCTAAAAAGCGATTTGAAATTGCCTGTGTTGACAGAGTATATGCACAAAGATTATAACGACATTACCATGCACTATGGTCGCGATACTTGTCTGAGTATGCGCTCATTACCCGCCAGCAAGATAGGGTCGCTGTATCGACTGCAAGCAAAAATTGGCTACTATCTGAATAAATGGCACCTCCCACAGACGCTGCCAGATCGAATACTGCAACTAACATCTAAGTTTATGCCGCCGTCATTACCAGCCACTTTGACCACGCAGGCGCTCTCATATAAGTACCATTTGATTATAAAAGTCGCAGATGGTTTTGATCCAGATTCTTATAAAAACGACGGCAACAATATCGCCGCTGCGCAGGATTTTCTGCAAAATCATCTACAGCAGTATCAAGGTGCGCTGCATGTATGCACAGAGCTTGAATCGCAATCGTTATTGGTATTTCGCAGTGCTGCGACCGCTGCTATGTTCCGTTATCATAATTTAAATCAAGACAAGTTTGGCGAGCTGCTATCGACCGATATTGCCTTACCTAGAAATGCCGTAGATTGGGATGAGACTCTACCTGAACACTTGCAAGAACAAGTCAGAAAAACCTTTTATTTGGGGCATTTTTTCTGTCATGTCATGCACCAAGACTATTTATTGAAACCTAAGACCAATGCCAAGCAGTTCAAGGATGAACTGCTGGCATTTTATGATAAGCGTCATATTGAGTATCCTGCTGAGCATAATGTGGGGCATGCGTATCCTGCTAAAACTGAGCTACATTATTTTTATAAAAAACTGGATCCAACCAATTCGCTTAACCCAGGTATTGGTCAGACAGAGAAATGGAAAAACTGGCAATCATCGCCCATTAAGGAGAAATTAAATGACGAGTTACATGGATAAGTCACAGCAGCCGATTTTAGGGAATAATACGGTTGATCCAGAAACGCCAAAAGCAGGACAGTGGCGTGCAGCAATGTGGAAGTTCCTATTGTTTTCAGCATTGGGTATTGCGCTATTTATCATACCGTTTGAGTGGGATGGTAAAGTCACGATTTTATTGGGTGTATTGACCGATACGCTACAATCTGCCTTAGGTGGTTTGGTGACCTATATTACGATGGCACTCGTGACGATATCCTTTATCGGTGCGCTAGTAGTCAAAGTATTGAAGCCCAATCTGAATGAAGGTTCGCTTGCTAAAAAACTCTTTGATGTTGAGTGGTTTTGGCTTGCTATCCGGTTTTTAGGAATGGCATTTGTTTGGATGATTTTTCTACAAGTTGGCCCTGAGTTTATTATCAATCGGAATACGGGCGGTGTCATTTTTGAAGATTTGATTCCTGTCTTGATTCCGTTGTTCTTCTTTGCCATTTTATCGCTACCATTTTTGACTGATTTCGGTTTGATGGAGTTTTTGGGTACTTTAGCCAGTAAAGTATTTATCAAGCTCTTTAAACTACCTGGTCGTTCTGCTGTCGATGCGATGTCTTCTTGGTTTGGCGCAGCGTCTATCGGCCTGCTAGTTACTATGCAAGAGTATGACAAAAGCTTCTACAGCCAGCGTGAAGCCGCCATTATCGCGACCACATTTTCAGTCACTTCTATCGCCTTTACCTATGTGGTTGCCAAAACCATCGGCGTAGACAATAACTTCGTCTTCTTTTATCTGACCATTGCGCTAACTGGTTTTATCGCTGCGATTATCATGCCACGTATACCGCCATTGTCACTCAAGCCTGATACGTATCATTCTGGCAAAAGTATGCTAGATGAAGGCATCCCTGCTGAATATACAACGTACCAATGGGCGGTCAATCGTGCCGTCACTCGCGCGCATTCTATGCCTAGCTTAGGTAAAGTGTTCAAACGCAGTGTACATAATCTGTTTGATATCTATTTGGGATTGATTCCAGTAACGTTCGCTATCGGTACGATTGGTCTTGGTTTAGCAGAGTACACGCCTGTCTTTAATTGGATTGCGACACCGTTAGTGCCAGTACTTGAATGGTTACAGATTCCAGAAGCGGCCAAAGCTGGCCCGGCCATGATTATGGGCTTTGCAGATATGTACTTGCCAGCATTGGTCGGTAAAAGCATTGAAAGTGAGATGACACGATTCATCGTTGGTGCTGCTTCAATTACTCAGATTATCTACATGTCTGAAGTAGGTGCGCTGATTTTGAAGTCAAATATTAAGCTAAATGTATTAGAGCTATTTTTAATCTTTATACTTCGTACGCTTATCAGCTTGGTAGTGATTACATCAGTGGCTCATCTACTGTATTAGTGGCGTGTCTAGTATTCACAAGGCATCTAGCCTGACGATAATATGAAAATGGTCGGTTTTTCTGTAGTCAGTTAAACCGACCATTTAGCCAATTACGTTACGGACGTTACGCACATAAAGACAATTTGATCAAAAATATAAGGCGATTGACCATTATGGAAATGCTGAACTCTACAGACTTAACCAGAGAAACGGCCATACAAACGGCTCAAAACGAAGTTGTATTAAATGCCGCTTATATCAATGGTGACTGGGTTACGATTGCAGCATCTGTGACTGATTCTAATCATTCAAATATCCAAGCATTGTATGATCCAAATTCAGGCGAGGTGATCGCAACGACTCGCTTATGTACCAGTGCTCATGTAGAGCAGGCAGTCGAAGCAGCTGATGAAGCCCTTGCTAGCTGGTCACAGGCTAGTGTAAGTGAGCGTGCCCGCTATTTAAATGCGATTGCAGACTCTATGGAACAGCAATTCGATAAGTTGGTTGGACTGTCTGTATTAAACAACGGCAAGCCAATTGAAGAAGCAAAGATAGACGTAGGGGACGCCATTGCCTGCTATCGCTACTATGCCAATCTCATCACAGAGCAGGCAACGTGGTCTAAGGTCTCAACGCTTGAGTCGGGTATTCGATTGTTAAAAACATACTCGCCAGTAGGTATTTGTGCGCTGATTACCCCTTGGAATTTCCCAATGGTGACGACTTCTTGGAAGCTGGCACCTGCGCTAGCGGCAGGTTGTACCGTGCTATTAAAACCGTCTGAGGTGACACTATTACCAGAGCTTATGCTAGGTAATATCCTATCTGAGATAGGCTTGCCAAAAGGGGTGGTTAATATTTTACCGGGTGCTGCTGAAGTGGGTACTGCTATGACCAGTCATCCATTGATTGACAAAGTATCGTTTACTGGTAGTAATATAGTAGGCGAAAAGGTGATGGTTCAAGCAGCAAAAGGCATTAAAGACATTAGCCTAGAGTTGGGTGGCAAGTCTGCTATTGCGGTCTGCGCAGATGCTGATATTGATTACGCTTGTGATTTAATCATTGGTGGTATATTTACCAATGCAGGTCAGATATGCTCGGCCACGTCGCGATTGGTTGTACATCAAAATATCGCTGAGCAGCTGTTTGACACATTAAAAGCAAAAACAGAAAGTTTGCAGATTGGTGATGGTTTTGCGACAGATACGCAAATGGGTCCATTGGTGAGTGAGCAGCAATTGAACCAAGTTCAGAAATACTTTGATATTGCCGCTGACGAACATCTTGCTTGTCTGACTGGTGGCGAGATAGTTACTGGTTCAGGATATTTTGCAACCCCAACGATTTATACAGACGTACCAACGACCAGCCAATTATGGATGGAGGAAGTGTTTGGGCCTGTATTAGTCAGTACAACCTTTATCGACAACGCAGAGGCGGTCGCCTTAGCCAACGATAGCAAATTTGCTCTAGCAGCAACCATCGTTTGCGCCGATGAGACTGCCGCACTTGAGATGGCGCTACAAATAAAAGCCGGGCATATTTGGATTAACGAGCAACAAATCGTACTGCCAGAAGCAGGGTGGGGCGGGTTCAAACACAGCGGTATCGGCCGTGAGTTGGGCGGTGATGGTTTGTCCGCTTATCAGAAGAGCAAACACGTATTACTGACCGATTAATTGGATTTTTAACTAGATTATCACTAGCCACTGTAGAGGCCATTTACGAGCTATCAACATGACTGTTGAATTATTGTGAAATGATTGTTGATAGCTAAGTCGCGCCCTAGCATTACGTTTGTTTACCAGACCGTTTCTTATATTAACTTTACTGTCGCACCCATTCAGGATAAAATTGAGCAATCATTCAAGTTTTATAGCCGTGCCCATTTTTATATGAGGTCACGGCTTTTTAAATGGGGCACATTATGTCACGCACCGCACTTTACAACCGTCATGACGCCTTGGAGCGTGCGCTACAGCTTTTTTGGCAAAAGGGTTTTCATGCCACGTCTCTAAAAGATATTGAGCAAGCACTCGATATGCGCCCAGGCAGTATCTATGCTGCTTTCGGTAATAAAGAGGGCCTGTTTCAAGAAGCGCTAGAATACTATGCGCGTCTAGGATTGACTGAGCTTGAGCGAGTGTTGAGCCATCATGAAACGCCTTTATTAGGACTGGCCGCTTATATACGTCAGCTTGGCGGGATTCGTGATAAAGCGTTACCGAGCCGAGCCTGTATGTTGGTCAAGAGCTTACTAGAGCTGGGTGCGCGTGAGCAGACAGCGTTAACCAAGGTGGAGATGCTGCTGGCAGGTATGGAGACGCGTTTTATAGAATGCTTTAAGGAAGCGCAGAATGTCGGTGAGATGGATAGTGAGCTTGATCCGGTTAGGCTTGGTCGCCGCTTACAAGCAGAAGTTATGGGGCTGCGTGCCTTTGCACAGCGTGACATAGAGAGCTCAACGGTACACGCCCTTGCTGAAGATATGGCCTTATCTATAGAGGCGCTGCGACTCGATGATTCGGTAAATGCTTAGAAGTTCATTGCTGGGTTTCAATATGGTGTATATCTTTAGATGCTTACTTGGTAGATTCGAGCTGCTTGAGGGTATGATACCCACCATGTATACGAGTAAAAATAGTAACAGCGCAGGCAGTAGCAAAGATACCAGCCAGTAGCACAAAATGCTGCGGCCAAATGCAAAGAGCAATAAAAAGAGCAATAGTTTCAGTGCCTTCAGTAAGACCATTAAGATAATAAAAGCTCTTATATTTAAACTGCGGCTTGTCTAATTGAAACTTTTCTGCAGAAATCGCAAAGGCCAAAAAGCTCGAACCTGTCCCAATAAATGCCGCTAATAACAACGCACCTGCAATAGCATTTTGCGCAGGATTGGCCAAAATAAACCCGAGTGGCACAGCGGCATAAAACAAAAAATCGAGGGTGATATCTAAGTAGCCGCCAGCGCTTGAGCTTTGCTGTGCGTAGCGTGCCATTGCGCCATCCAGCCCATCAAAGATACGATTCAATATAATCGCTGCTAGCGCGCCATACCATAGCTCAAACGCGAGTAGTGGTAATGCCAACATACCGACCAAGAACCCAGCTACTGTAAGCTGATCAGCCGTGATGCCGAGCTTATGCAATGTCGCTACTATCGGGGTCAGCAGCGGCTTGATAACGGGCGTAATAAACTTGTCTAACATGCGAGCTGCCTTTTATATTTTGCTTTCTTTGTCATTTTGGCTGAGTGTTTGACTCTGATATCTAAAATTATCGTCCTACATAAATAACCTTACCATTAGCTGCTTCGGCATCGCTTTGGTCGTGCGTGACCATAATAGCAGGCAGCTTATGAGTACGAATTTGCTCAAACACCAATTGCCGCGTATCCATTCTTAGCTGGGTATCGAGCTTGCTAAAGGGCTCATCAAGTAGTATCGCTTTGGGCTCACTCAGTAGCGTTCGTAGTAGGGCGACACGCGCTTGTTGACCACCTGATAGGTTATCAGGATGACGATCTCCCATCCCTTCTAAGCCCACTTGCACTAAAGATTGCGCTATTTTTTCAACTCGCTGTTTTTTGTTTCCTTTTGGCATGGCAAAAGCAATATTACCCGCAACGGATAGATGCGAAAACAGCAGTGCGTCTTGATACAGTACACCAATACGGCGCAAATGCGCAGGCAGTTGAGTCACGTTTTCATCGTTTAACCAGACAGTACCCGTCGCGGTAAAGTCGCTCGCCAAAGTGCCTGTTAGCCAGTTTAGTAAGCTAGACTTGCCACTACCAGAACGCCCCATCACGGTTAGGATGTCACCACCAGCGATGTGCTCATTGATACTCAATAACTGCTCGTTTTGACGAAACAGCTGTAAGTCTTTTATCTGTAGAGATGATGGCATCAGGAACCCTTTGTTTGCGTTTTTCATGACTAATTATTTGAATATTTAGTATTTTTAGCAGCTATTTTTTTCATAACGGCTGTTTTCGATAGCTGATGCTTCTCAAAACTGTTCTTATTCGTGGTCAACCTGCTACCGCGCGCCACTTCTAAAAAAGTATTTGGGTAGCATCCAAGCCAATATAAAACCTATGAGCGGTAGCGCCATTTGCATAATTGCGTAGACAGCACTGGTACGTCTACTGGCTCCATTCGCCAGTGTCACTGCTTCTGTCGTGATAGTAGCAATACGTCCGCCACCCGCCAATAGAGTTGGTAAATATTGACCAAAGCTAATCGCTAGACCGAGAGCGATGGCAATCAAAATAGGGGCAAATAACTGCGGCAGTTTTATCTGAAAGAACACCTTGATGGGTGCAGCGCCAAGGCTAGCGGCCACATGAGCGAAACGTGAGTCTAAGCGTCGGTAGCTACTGGCCAATGACAAAAACACGTACGGTAGCACGAATAAAAGATGGGCGAATGCCACGTTAAAAAATTCTGATTGATGATTGGCCAACTGCTGTAACCATACCAAGCCAAATAAAAACGCGATACTTGGCACCAAGAGCGGTAAGTAAATAATAAAACTGGTGAAGTGTGACAGTGGTTTAGCACTCAGTTGCTCAGCTTCCAAGCATAGCAAAGTCAGAAAAACAGCAAAGGCAGTACTGACGGCCCCAATGCTAAGCGTATTGACCAATGGTGTGCTCATTTGAGTAAAGGCACTTTGAAAGTGTAATAGTACGAATTGCTCTGGTAGCATCGCCGGAAACCGCCAAAATCCTGCAAATGCCCATAACACAAGACCAGAGAGCGACAGTAGCATAAAACTAATCACGCCTACGGTAAGTATAGCGGTAACTTTTTGCCAGATAGCATCTGCATAATGACGCTTGCCATTGACTGATGAAACATTAAAGATTGCCTTGATAGTTTTTTCGCCGCCCAGCCAGAAGACGACTAAACCTGCTGTCAGTACGAGTTGTAATAATGCGCCTGCTGATGCTTTGATACGCAATGTCAGGTCAACATCGTTGAACCATTGTATGATAGAGACAGCAAGTGTTGGCGGTGTGTTAGGGCCCAGTATCAACGGCATCTCAACGCTCGCACTGGCATAGGCCAACACGGCCAAAATCGGTAAACGCAGAAAAGGATATAACAGGGGCAAGACCGCCTTAAAAAAAGCAGTAATTGGGTAATAACCTAAATTGAGCGCAACAGTATATTGTTGACGTAGTTTTTTGCCAAGTTCAGGCTGAGCAAGCGCGCCCAGTGCCATTAATAATAAAAACGGCAGTTCTTTTAAGGTTAAACCCAAGATGATACTGATACCGTATGGATCATGTGGAAACATACCATCGGGTGCCATCTCCCAACCAGTTAGCCACGGGGAGATGAGCCGTGCAAACATGCCAGACGGCGCAATCAAAAACCCAACGGCAATGGCTGAAGCTGCATGAGGAATGACCAAGATAGGGCTTAATAAATGCTCAATACGCTGCAACCAAACACTGTTAAAGAACGCGGCTAATATCATCAGGGCAATGACAAAAGCAAGTAGGGTGCTGATAAGTCCTGTAGCCAGGCTTAATGCAGCCATCTGCGTGATGCCAGGCGTTTGCCACAGGTCTATAAACCCTTGCAGATTCAAGGTTGTTTTTTCTAGGGCAGGAAGCCAGCTCAGGGCAGGCAACAGTACACAGATGAGGCCACAGAGTACCGGTAGTATTAGTATAAGAATTAAGAGTTTGGGACTAAAAGACACGATACGCGTAAACAGATCTTTTTTCTCAAGCATAATAGGTCTAGGGCTATCACCTTTTTTCGTTATTTTATCAAAACCTTGGCTCATGGACTCACCCCATAACGTGCTTGCCAGCCTTGCTGGATGGCCTCTACCCAACTTGGATGCGGCTCGCTTACCGTGCGTTTGACACTGTCAAAGGCTAGGGCGCTTGGATGGGGCTGCTTGGTTTTGAATAATGCTTGTTGTGCAGGGCTAAGCGTAGATTGAACCAGTACGCTTTTGTCACCCCATACCGAAGGGGTTTGTTTTTTTGCTTGGGCTTCTGGACTCATTAAGAAGTTGGCTACTAATTGCGCCGCTTGAGAGTGGCTAGCATTATAAGGGATAGCGACAAAATGAGTATTGCTTAAGCTGCCGTCACTCATCGCATAGCTGCGAATGCTCTGGGGTAAGTCATAACGCTGTACGGCTGCAGGAACTTCTGGTGCTGAAAAGGTAAAGGCCAGACTCAGCTCAGTATCATCGACCAAGCGCCGCATCTGCGCACCTGTCTGCACGAACTGCTCGCCATTACGCCATAAGGTTGGATGAAAGTTATCCAAAAACGCCCATAGCGGATCTAATACGAGCGCGGTGTTTTCTTCAGTGGCGGACAAGTTGAGCTGCGCGCTAATGTCTTTACCCGTTTGAGCATCTTGTTGCTCATGTAGCATGACTAAAACGTATTTTAAGAAACTCATACCCAAAAAATCAGGCGGTTTGGGATAGCTAAAGCGGCCAGGGTTTTGTGCTGTCCAAGTAGTTAGCTCAGTTAGCGTTGTTGGCGGTTTACTGGTCGATAAGCTGTCGTAATAGAACGTCAGAGAGGCTTGTCCCCATGGTGCTTCCATGCCGTTGGTCGGCACACCAAAGTCGAAATTTACGGTTAGATTATTTTCCGGATCAGTCAACGCAAAATTGGGCAGCTTGTTTGCCCATTGTTTAAGTAATAATGAGTTCTCACTCATGGTGGCAAAGTTAGCACCATTAATCCAGACCAAATCAACACTGCCTTGATCGTCATTGTGAGCGGATTTTTCTGCGAGTACACGACTGACTGCTTCACTGGTGTCGCTCAATTTAACATGGACTAAGTTGATATTATATTTATCATCGACTTGATCGGCGACCCATTGTAGATAGGCGTTAATTTGCGGATCACCGCCCCATGCATAAAAGTAAACGTCTTGATTGCTGCCTTGGGCTTCTATCTGCTGCCAAGGTGATAAGTCTTGGTTAATATTAGCAGTAGTTGGCGATGCTGTGCTTGCTGATATACCAATACAAATGCTCATCACCATAGCGTAGGTGCTATATCGCGTAAGACGTTTGAGCATCGGTAAAGTGGTAATAACGCGCATTCAAGTTTCCGTTATGATTTAAATGTTAGTAAAGCTGGTAAAGATTTCATAGTCTGCCATGTCAAACCAAACAGATACTACGAAATTTAAACCAGCTTTATTGGAGTCTTTTAGAACTTTGCTGCTAATTGCATCATTTAATGACGTTGATCAGCAAACTGCCCTTAATTAACTAACCGCCATTAACTAACCGCGACGCCAAGTATGGTATTTCTCTAGCCAACTCAATACGGTCTCAGGCGCATGAGCACGTTTCCACTCACCAGCGGCATATTTGTTGCCTTCTGCCCAAGTAGGGTAGCTATGAATGGTGCCCAATATTTTATTGAGACCCAGACCATGTTTCATGGCCAGTACAAACTCAGCGATTAGGTCGCCTGCATGTTCAGACACCACCGTAACGCCCAATATTTTGTCTTTACCTTTTGGCGTAATGACTTTGATAAAACCTTTAGCCGCGCTATCCGTAATGGCGCGATCCAGCTCTTCAAACTCAAAACGAGTAATCTCGTAATCGATGCCTTTATCGATGGCTTCTTGCTCGTTGATACCGACACGAGCAACTTCTGGGTCGATAAACGTAACCCAAGGAATCACACGATAATCTACTTTAAACTTTTTCAAATTGCCAAATAAGCCATTGACTGCGGCGTACCAACCCTGATGGGCAGCGACATGAGTAAACTGGTATGGGCCAACGATATCACCTGCAGCAAAAATATTAGGATATAACGTCTCGAGATATTCGTTGGTTACGATAGTACGATTGGTTTCGATACCTAATGCCTCTAAACCATAACCTTCAAGGCGTGCGCTACGACCAACGGCACAAAGTAGCTCATCATACTCGATATCGATTTCTGTTTCATTGTGTTTGACGATAATGTATTTTTTACCATCACGCATCTCGCAGCGCATCGCTTGATGTGAGGTCAAAATATTGACACCGCTTTCAGTGAGCGACTGGTGAGCAAAGGTAGACACTTCAAGGTCTTCTTTGCCCATAATGCGATCGCTCATCTCAATTTGCGTCACATTAGAACCCAATCGAGCAAAGCTTTGAGCAAGCTCGCTACCGATTGGACCACCGCCCAGTACTACTAGCTTTTTCGGAGCTTCTTCTAGTTCAGCAAACTTAGTCCATAGCGTGTCGCTGGTTACGTAACCTGTTTCTTCTATACCTGGCAGAGGTGGTACAAATGGGCGAGCGCCAGTGGCGATAACGATAGTACGTGCTGTTAGGGTTTGCATACCGCCGTCATTTAGTTGAATTTCTACTGTCCATGGGTCAATCAATTTAGCATAGCCTTTGACCACATCGACGCCCAGATTGGTATAACGCTCGACGCTGTCATGCGGTGCGATATCTGCAATTACTTTGTGTACGCGTGCCATCACTTTTTTGAACGAAAACTGCGGTACGGTGTTCTCTAGACCGTAGTTTTCCCCATGACGAATTTGGTCAGCGATTTTTGCGCTCTTAATGATGGCTTTACTAGGTACACAGCCATAATTAAGACAATCGCCGCCCATCTCACCTGCTTCAATCAGTGTGACTTTTGCCTTTACTGCTGCGGCAATGTAGCTTGTGACCAATCCACCAGCGCCTGCGCCAATCACAATCATATTGCGATCGAACTTTTTAGGTTTGGTATGGCCTTTATAAACACGGCGTTTTTTAAACATGTTCAACACTCCTTTTGCTATTAATGGGAAGAAACCTAATAACGCAAACGAGACAATTAAGTTGAAAGATAAAATACCCGATAAGCTGTCTATCTGTGCCAGCTGTGTCCCTGCATTGACGAAGACAAACGTTCCAGCCAGCATGCCGATTTGACTGACCCAGTAGTAAGTCCATGTTTTAATAGACGTTACACCCATCAATAGGTTAATCAAAAAGAATGGAAATATGGGTACCAGACGTAAGGTAAATAAATAAAATCCACCTTCTTTTTCGACACCTGCATCAATAGCTGCCAACCGCTCAGGAAAGCGCTGTTTGATGGTATCACGCAGTAAATACCGCGATGCCAAGAAGGCAATGGTCGCACCAATACTCGATGCAAATGAGGCAACGAGTAAGCCCTGAACCAAACCAAATAGCGCACCCGCGGCTAGCGTCAAAATCGCAGCGCCTGGTAAGGAGAGGGCAGTAACGACAACATATAGTAAGAAAAACCCACCGATAATCAACAGCGGTGACTGCGCTTTGTATTCATTAAATTGCGCCATCGACCCTTTTAAGCCATCAAGCGTCAATAATTGATTTAGGTCAAAATAAAAAAAGCTTGCCGCTAATATCAATATTAATAGTATTAAAAATATTCTTTTAATCATGGAAAATCCGGCCAAATAAGGGAGCAAAGGCTAAAATCGTAGTTATTACTCAAACTGTAGAATACTCATCATCTGAATAACTAAACTTAAGTAATGTGGCGATCAAATCGAATCATCTAAATCGCCTAACTACGATAAAAAAATTAAGTCGGCAGTCTTAATAGTATATAAATTATGTCTTGCTGTCTGATATTTATACTACTTAAGCAATAAGCACTGCCGCTGACATTTATACTGGAGACGTATTTTTACCCAATGTTAGGGTGTCATAGTCTCTCATTAGGAAGAGAGCCAAACAGGCTGCCAGCATCGGCCATGCAGCAAAGAACAGCAAGTTATCAAAAGGCGTTAGATAAAGACCAAAGGAGGCAAATGTAGAAGCGGCATGTAGTAATAAAATGATGCCGTAGGTCCATTTTTTGAATAAACCCATGACGAACGAGAAGATAAGAATAATTTGTAAGCTACCAATCAAATAAACAATGGTGATGCCTAAGTTTTCTAAAGCGTAGAATTTAGCAAACACATTGGCGGCATGCTCAGGATTTACAAATTTGTCGAGTGTCCAGAAGAAAAATACGATGAAAACACCAAGGCGAAGAAACAATAGTGAGAGTGGCAAATGTTTTGGCATGGATTATCTCTTTTTGAGAAAAAGTAAAAGTGAATTGGAACAAATTAAGCAAATAAAACGGGCACGATGGCACCGAACTATCAGGTAACAAACACAGGTAAAATATGAACAATGTTGAGTGATTACTCAAAAATAAACAAAGTATTACCACAAAATGTACTAAAAACGCATTGTAGTGGTTATTGAATAACTGTTCAAGTTGAATATATCCATATTCTAGCAATTATAGGGTTGGGTTACTTTCTTTAACCAAACCAGCAATGTTAGGTTAAAGAAGCTCGATTTGTGTACGTTTGATTGAGTCTATCGACACATTTAACGTTTATCTTGCGCTATAAAGATTTGCCTAACCCGTATAAACGCAAAAAGCCCTTTATAGAACGTAAATTCTATAAAGGGCTTTTGAGGAGATGCTTACAACACTATAGTAAAGCCAACAGCAGTAAAATAATGCCTTACCACATCAAGTCATCTGGAATCACATAAGCGGCATACGGATCATCTTCTGCCAATGCTTCTTCAGCAGTGTCGTTGGACACAACCATAAAGCCTTCCATTTTTGAATCGATACGGTCAGCCAACGGACGAGGCAATAGTGCGTAGCTCTCTTCCAAACGTGCGATGACTACGTGACCGGCCACGATTTGATCGTAGAGTTTCTGAGTGATAGCGATTTTCTTTACTTTGGACTCATCGACAAACTGATAGCTGACCTCACCTTCTGTCTCAGTAATCTGATGCTGCTTAATCATTTGGACGATATTGGCCTTTAATGCTTTCTCTTCCAATACGCGCTGTTTTTCTTGATTAAGCTTTTGATCCTTTTCTAGCTTTTGAGCTTGCGCCTCTGCCAACGCTTTTTTTGCTTCGACGCTTTCTGAGTCACCAGTACGCTTGGCATGTTGCGTTTGCTTGCTGATCTTCTTGGCCTTTTTGCTATCAACCAAGCCAGCCTTTAATAATTGAGCCTGTAGGGCATTTTTTGCCATAATCCAATCACCTAAATAACGTTACCGAAATCATAAATGCTAAAAAATACATTGTAGCAAACTTTGCTAGCGCATGTGGTTAGACGATGGTAAGACTTTATATATAGCTAAGTTTCAGACTGCGGTGAGCCATGCACAATGCTGTCAGTAACAATTTGCAATTATTGCAAAAGGGTCGCACACATCGCTGGATGAAGCCGTGTAAATTGGTTATTATCAAATGAAGAGGTAAATTTACTTGATAAGATAATTTTTAAAAGATAACTATTATAAGGTAAATGAAACATACCCTAGTCGAAGAGCATAGCTTGGTTAGATCTAACAAGCTGTATAGGATTAAATAATTAATTTAAGGACAGATTATGACAACATCACAGCACATTTTGGCCTGTATTGACGGCTCGGCAGTGACTGAATCGGTTTGTGACTATGCAGCATGGTATGCCAGTAAACTAAACGTACCTGTTGGATTATTGCATGTCAGTGACATACCAGCATCGACCAGACGAGATTTATCAGGTGCTATAGGCATAAACAGCCGTCAGTTTTTATTAGAAGAGTTGTCCCAGTTGGATGAGCAAAGAGCAAAAGTCGTCAACAGCTATAGTAATGCGTTGGTACAAGATGCCAAAAGCCACATTCAAAGCAGTTTCGCTGATGTCAATGTTCGCGTTTATCAACGCCACGGCAAACTGCTTCCTAGCATTGAGCATTTCAAAGAAGAAAATCGTGCGATTGTGATGGGACGCCGTGGAGAAGATCATAAGAACAGTCGGATTAATATTGGTAGTCAAATCGAGACAGTCGCTCGTGGGTCAGATATTCCTATATTGATTTGCTCAGAGAAATTTGAAGAGCCAAGCTCGTATATGATTGCCTTTGATGGTAGTAAAACCTCTATTAAAGCAGCACGAATGGTGTCAAAAAGTCCACTATTAAAAGGTCTAAAAGGCCATATCGTGATGGTAGGCAATCATAACGACGCCGCCAAGCAAAGTATGAGCGCCGCCGCCGCACAGTTAGAAGATGCTGGGTTTGTCGTTGAAGCACATCACTTATCCGCTTCTGATGCGGTGGACGGATTGTTAAAATTTCAGGTAGAGAACAATGTCGACATTATGGTGGTGGGTGCGTACGGACATTCGAAATGGCAGCAACTGTTTCTCGGAAGTACAACGACAGAAATTATCGCTAGCACGTTATCGCCGGTCATTCTAGTGCGGTAATAACGTCATATATTTATGTTTATCGTCTAGGGCGTGTCCTCAGTTTTATATTGTGGGTACGCCCTAATCATTTAATATCTTTGGAATACTTTATGCTTATCAATGCAGATTTTTCACAACGTGCTTCACTGACTCCTGAAGCACATCAATGGATTAAATCACCACAAAACGGTGTAGAGCGTGTCATGCTTGATCGTGTGGGCGCGGAGAAGGCTCGTGCTACCAGTCTTGTGCGTTACGCGCCAAACTCTTACTTTCCGCATCATTTACATCCAGGTGGCGAAGAGATTTTGGTATTATCAGGCACTTTTTCTGCAGATGACACTCATTATCCAGCAGGTTGGTATTTACGTAATCCACCGACTTCAGGTCATCGGCCTTATAGTGATGAAGGTGCTGTTATTTTCGTCAAGTTACGGCAAATGTCGTCTGACGAAACGCAGCACGTGGCTATCGACACTTATAATGATGCTAATTGGCAGCAACAAGGCAACCGTACTGTCTGCCCGCTTTTTTCCGATGGGGTAGAGCACGTTAGTCTGCAGCGTATCGATGCAGGCGAGTTGCTATTCACTGAAACAGTTCATGGCGGTGCAGAAATATTAGTGGTAGCAGGTGAGCTAATAGAGGGTGGACAGATATATCAGCAGAATAGTTGGATACGCCTACCGATAGATGCAAATGTACAAATAAAAGTAGGGGCGGAGGGTGCAACCATATACTTAAAAACTGGCCATCTTAATTATGTCATCGGTTTAGACATTGAAGAAACTTAAATAGCACTTATTAATTGTATAGACAAAATATAAAAATAATTTGGTACCTCTAGTTCTTAATTATGACGTACCAAATTATCACTTCATAAAAATAATACATTATAAGCAATATTCGTTTTGTGTGAACTTCATAAAAAAAGATACCAAGTATGATCTTTTCTTATCTATCTTCGAAAAATTCTAACCTTCCAAATAGCGTCTTCTAAAAAATTAGCCTAAGCGATTAAATAGAGTGATTTTAAATAGCACTTTTGGCTAGTCTTATCTTTTACCATAAAAAATTCTATTTATTTCTATAATAAATGAGAATGAATATTATTTATATTATCTATTTATTAAAGAATCTTAGTTTATAAAAAATATTCATTATAGTTCTATTCACTTATCAAACCTACTTGTTATCTATAAGGTTAACTACTGAAACGTATTTATACAGGTTAATCTAAAGATAATATACCTTTTAAAATCAAATTATATTTGCAAAATCGAATATTGTTTACAATTAAACAAAGAAACTGTGTTGACCTATAAACCTAGCGTATTATTATAAAAATAATAGCACAAAATATATCCGAAGCTTTCTATGAAAAGCATACAAGTATTTTCTAACAAAAAATGAATATTTACAAAGTCTAATAATAAGTAACAAAAGTTCTCTAAACAGTTTGTGAATTAGATTTTTGTTGATAGAATGCATCATTATGTGAGGTTGTTATTTCTTATACATTGATATTAAGGTTTAACTAATATTTTATGTAAATATGTTTTTTATTGAATATATTGATATTTTAGAGCGACTTTTTATACGAATGATACTGTAGTTTTTTTAATAAAAGATTATGTAAACAATACTAATAAACGAAAACATTATTCTAGATTGATATGTATTTAGAATTAATTAATCAAGGATGATCCTATGAGCACTATCACAGTTAAAGTAAATGATAAAATTCAAACAATTACTGAGCACAAAGTATTTACTCAGAGTAACCAACCCACAATCATTCAAGCTATCGACAAAACAAACTACGAGTTTTTTGATGAAACAGCAGGCCGCGCGCCAAAAAGCATCGCTACTAAAAGAGTAGACAAAGATCTTCATGTTTCATTTGAAGGAGAAAGCGTAAATCCTGATCTAATTATTAAAGAATTTTACGATACTATTGATAGTGCAATTGTAGGTATTGCTGAAGACGGCAGTTATCACTATTATTCGACTGAAACTGGTCAAATTGTAGATTATGCAAATGAGTTACAAGGAAGTGATGTTCAGGATCAATTAGTTAGCGAGAACGTACAAACGAATACTTGGTGGCAAAGTTTCACAAATAGTGGAGAAAATAATCTTGCACCATGGTTATTGGGTCTAGCAGGACTAGGTTTAGCATCTGCTGCTTTCTCTAGCAATGGTGATGACGCCGATGCTGACGCCGATGCTGACGCCGATGCTGACGCCGATGCTGACGCCGATGCTGATGCCGATGCTGACGCCGATGCTGACGCCGATGCTGACGCCGATGCTGACGCCGATGCTGACGCCGATGCTGACGCCGATGCCGACGCCGATGCCGATGCTGATGCCGATGCCGATGCCGATGCCGATGCTGACGCCGATGCTGATGCTGATGCTGATGCTGATGCCGATGCCGATGCTGACGCCGACGCCGATGCCGATGCTGATGCCGATGCCGATGCCGATGCCGATGCCGATGCCGATGCTGATGCCGATGCCGATGCCGATGCTGACGCCGATGCCGATGCTGATGCCGATGCCGATGCTGATGCCGATGCTGACGCCGATGCTGACGCCGATGCTGACGCCGATGCTGACGCCGATGCTGACGCCGATGCTGACGCCGATGCCGATGCTGATGCTGATGCCGATGCTGACGCCGATGCCGATGCCGATGCCGATGCTGACGCCGATGCTGACGCCGATGCTGACGCCGATGCTGACGCCGACGCCGATGCCGATGCTGATGCCGATGCCGATGCTGACGCCGATGCTGACGCCGATGCTGACGCCGATGCTGACGCCGATGCCGATGCCGATGCTGACGCCGATGCTGACGCCGATGCCGATGCCGATGCCGATGCTGATGCCGATGCTGATGCCGATGCTGACGCCGACGCCGATGCCGATGCTGATGCCGATGCTGATGCCGATGCTGATGCTGATGCCGATGCTGATGCCGATGCTGACGCCGATGCTGACGCCGATGCTGACGCCGATGCTGACGCCGATGCTGACGCCGATGCCGATGCCGATGCTGATGCTGATGCTGATGCAGACGCTGATGCCGATGCTGATGCGCCCGTCATCAATGCAGTCACAGGCGATGACATTATCAATGCGATTGAAGCAGGTGCCGGGTTTAATGTGACCGGTACTGGTACTGCAGGTGACATCATCACCTTAACCAATGAAGCAGGTACTCAGATTGGCAATCCTGTGACCGTTGATGGTGATGGCAACTGGAGTGTGGCAGTTGATGCCGATGACGTGGCGGCCATGGGCGAAGGGGATGAAACCCTAACCGCCACTGCCACGGACGCCGCTGGTAATCTACCAAGCGCCAGCAGCACGGTTGATATTGTCGTAGACACCATTGCACCAACAGCGCCCGTCATCAATGCAGTCACAGGCGATGACATTATCAATGCGATTGAAGCAGGTGCCGGGTTTAATGTGACCGGTACTGGTACTGCAGGTGACATCATCACCTTAACCAATGAAGCAGGTACTCAGATTGGCAATCCTGTGACCGTTGATGGTGATGGCAACTGGAGTGTGGCGGTTGATGCCGATGACGTGGCGGCCATGGGCGAAGGGGATGAAACCCTAACCGCCACTGCCACAGACGCCGCTGGTAATCTACCAAGCGCCAGCAGCACGGTTGATATTGTCGTAGACACCATTGCACCAACAGCGCCCGTCATCAATGCAGTCACAGGCGATGACATTATCAATGCGATTGAAGCAGGTGCCGGGTTTAATGTGACCGGTACTGGTACTGCAGGTGACATCATCACCTTAACCAATGAAGCAGGTACTCAGATTGGCAATCCTGTGACCGTTGATGGTGATGGCAACTGGAGTGTGGCGGTTGATGCCGATGACGTGGCGGCCATGGGCGAAGGGGATGAAACCCTAACCGCCACTGCCACGGACGCCGCTGGTAATCTACCAAGCGCCAGCAGCACGGTTGATATTGTCGTAGACACCATTGCACCAACAGCGCCCGTCATCAATGCAGTCACAGGCGATGACATTATCAATGCGATTGAAGCAGGTGCTGGGTTTAATGTGACCGGTACTGGTACTGCAGGTGACATCATCACCTTAACCAATGAAGCAGGTACTCAGATTGGCAATCCTGTGACCGTTGATGGTGATGGCAACTGGAGTGTGGCGGTTGATGCCGATGACGTGGCGGCCATGGGCGAAGGGGATGAAACCCTAACCGCCACTGCCACAGACGCCGCTGGTAATCTACCAAGCGCCAGCAGCACGGTTGATATTGTCGTAGACACCATTGCACCAACAGCGCCCGTCATCAATGCAGTCACAGGCGATGACATTATCAATGCGATTGAAGCAGGTGCCGGGTTTAATGTGACCGGTACTGGTACTGCAGGTGACATCATCACCTTAACCAATGAAGCAGGTACTCAGATTGGCAATCCTGTGACCGTTGATGGTGATGGCAACTGGAGTGTGGCAGTTGATGCCGATGACGTGGCGGCCATGGGCGAAGGGGATGAAACCCTAACCGCCACTGCCACGGACGCCGCTGGTAATCTACCAAGCGCCAGCAGCACGGTTGATATTGTCGTAGACACCATTGCACCAACAGCGCCCGTCATCAATGCAGTCACAGGCGATGACATTATCAATGCGATTGAAGCAGGTGCCGGGTTTAATGTGACCGGTACTGGTACTGCAGGTGACATCATCACCTTAACCAATGAAGCAGGTACTCAGATTGGCAATCCTGTGACCGTTGATGGTGATGGCAACTGGAGTGTGGCGGTTGATGCCGATGACGTGGCGGCCATGGGCGAAGGGGATGAAACCCTAACCGCCACTGCCACAGACGCCGCTGGTAATCTACCAAGCGCCAGCAGCACGGTTGATATTGTCGTAGACACCATTGCACCAACAGCGCCCGTCATCAATGCAGTCACAGGCGATGACATTATCAATGCGATTGAAGCAGGTGCTGGGTTTAATGTGACCGGTACTGGTACTGCAGGTGACATCATCACCTTAACCAATGAAGCAGGTACTCAGATTGGCAATCCTGTGACCGTTGATGGTGATGGCAACTGGAGTGTGGCGGTTGATGCCGATGACGTGGCGGCCATGGGCGAAGGGGATGAAACCCTAACCGCCACTGCCACAGACGCCGCTGGTAATCTACCAAGCGCCAGCAGCACGGTTGATATTGTCGTAGACACCATTGCACCAACAGCGCCCGTCATCAATGCAGTCACAGGCGATGACATTATCAATGCGGCTGAAGCAGGTGCCGGGTTTAATGTGACCGGTACTGGTACTGCAGGTGACATCATCACCTTAACCAATGAAGCAGGTACTCAGATTGGCAATCCTGTGACCGTTGATGGTGATGGCAACTGGAGTGTGGCAGTTGATGCCGATGACGTGGCGGCCATGGGCGAAGGGGATGAAACCCTAACCGCCACTGCCACAGACGCCGCTGGTAATCTCAGCGCCCCTGCGATCAAAGACATCAGTGTGGACACGGATGTACCAACGGCACCAACTGACGCCCCTGTGGTCACTGACAACGTTGCCAATGACGGCAGTGGTAATGAACTTACTCCAGCAGAACCCATCACTAATGGCGGCTTGACTAACGACAGCACCCCAGGCGTTGTTGTACCTCCCGAGCAAGTGGCTAATGGTACCCCGCAACTGGTGGTTGATGGCAGCGTCGTACCTTCAACCTCTACGCCTAATGATGATGGCAGCGTGACCTTAACGCCAACCACGGCATTGACTGATGGTGATTATACACTCAGCTACAACCTTATTGATGAGGCAGGTAACGTGAGTGAGGATTCGCCAGTCACTAACGTGACGGTTGATACCACCGTCATTATCGCTCAAGATGACTCAGATAATATCGATTTAGGTAAGTTACAAGTAACCACTTATCCTTCAGTAAATAACGATAGCGTCACCGTACTCGGTGTCGCCGAAAGCGATAGCGGTACAGATGGTACGCTTGACTTTACGGTAAGTGAAGGCGCTAATGGTACGGTCAGTATTGAAGTTAGTCAGACAGCACTAGTCGCAGTAGCGGATGCGGTCAACATCGAAGTCTACAATAGTAATGGCGACCGTGTTTATGTCGGTACGACTGGTGGTGACCCACTGGTAGGTGATGTAATAGGTCTAGAATTATTAGGATTGACTGGCAATGACACGTTAACAGCAGTCGTATCTGGTTTAGAGCCAGGAGATTACACTGTGGTAGTGCGCAAAAGTGAGAGTGCATTAACCACTTTAGTACAAGATGTGGAGTTGGCAGAGTTGGGTGACTCAGGCATTGTTTTAGGTCCAAATAACCAAGAGGCTGTCTTAAATGCAGTGGAAACCTCACTCAATACTGATTACCCTATCTTGCAATTGGGCACTACTGTCAAAGGTATTCTGTCAGCTGCATTGCTAGTAACGAATGAGCTGGGTGTCGATGAGTTGGTAACGTTGCTTCAAGACAATACCGTATTGAACACTTTGCTTGGTGGTGTGATTGACCCAGTATTGGATGCGGTTGCAGTAGCATTGCTTAGCAATACTTTAACGCTGCTTGAAACCACTGATGTCACAGCCACCCTAACTGAGTATGATTTCGATTCAAGTACAGCTATCACAGGCAATGTGATTGACCCTGAGGCATCGATAACGAATGAGTCAGGTGAGGATACGGTTACTGTCAACACTAAGCTGACGGACATAAGCAGTGATAATATAGTTTCAGAGCCAACGTCTCAGCTTGTCGACGGTGTCAATGTATTTACCATACAGGGACAATACGGTGTACTAGTGATTGATGAAAATGGTGATTATACTTACACGGTCAATGGTGATTATGCTTCGTCAGGTGAAACAGACGTGTTTGAGTACACCATCTCTAACGGTGCAGCAGGTAACAGCGATACCGCAAAACTGGTGATCGATATCAGCTCTACGGCCCCTGATGCACCAGTTACAGCGGCAACTATTACAGACAATGTAGCTAATGACGGCAGTGGTGATGTGCTAATACCTTCAGAATTCATTGCAGATGATGGCACCACAAATGACAATACACCAAGCCTTGAGGTTGCTGCTGGTGTACTTAGTGATGGTGAAACACTGCAGTTAGTGGTAAATGGTAACGTAGTTGATGCAGTGATCACTGAAAACGCCGATGGTAGCTATATTTTGACGCCGCAAACACCTTTAGATGATGCTAAGTATGAGCTAAGCTACATGAGCTATGCTGAAAAAACCGTACACCTAAACTTGGTAAACTAAGCGTATTAATCGGAGTTTATCATGACCAAGAAAATAAGAAGCTACAGTGACGAATTTAAAGCCGAGGCCGTCAAGAAGATATCAGACAATAATGGCAATATCTCAGCGACCGCAAAGCACCTTGGCATCGCCATGCAGACCTTATCTAATTGGCATAATAAAGCCAATCAAGGCAAGCTTATCGGCACAGAACAATATGATCCTGATCTTATGACGGCTCTTCAGGAAATAAAGCAGCTCAAACGACAGCTTAAAGTAGCCGAAGAGGAACGAGAGATATTAAAAAAGGCGACGGCGTACTTTGCCAAGCACAGTTAGTGAAGTACGCCTTTATCAAAAACAACGATCTCTTCTTTAGTATCACTACTATGTGTCGTGTACTAAAGGTTAAGCATTCTAGCTACTATGACTGGCTGAGTCGTGATATTAGTGAGCAACAGATACACCGTAACCAATCTGAGCTACTTGTCAGAGCGGCACATAGTAAAACAAAAGCACGTTATGGTGCTGATCGACTGCACGCAAAGCTGATAGAGCAAGGGCACGATATTAGCCTATATATGGTCAGAAGCATTAAAGAAGAACATGACATCAAATGCCGTCGTCACAAACGCTTTAAAATCACCACTGATTCCAACCATAACAAGCTTGTCTATCCAAACATACTAAATCAGCAATTTGATGCTAAGCATCCTAATGAATCGTGGGTCAGTGATATTACTTATATCTGGACCAATGAGGGTTGGTTATATTTAGCTGGAGTCAAAGATTTATACACCAAAGAGCTGGTCGGGTATGCTATCAATAAGCGAATGACCGCAGATTTAGTATGTCGTGCACTCAATATGGCAATCAAGAATAAACGTCCAAGCCAAGGATTGATTGTGCACTCTGACAGAGGCAGCCAGTATTGTAGTCATGCCTATCACAAAATCATCAAGCAGCATAATTTCAAAGGCTCGATGAGTGGTAAAGGCAATTGTTTCGACAACGCACCCATAGAAAGCTTCTGGGGCACATTAAAGAATGAGCTAGTGTATTACCAAGACTATAAAACAAGGTTTATAGCAATCAATGATATCATCGGCTATATCGAGCTGTACTACAACCAAACGAGGATTCAAAAGAGTTTAGGCTATAAGTCGCCAAGACAGGTATGGTTTGACTATTATCGTCAAGCTGCTTGATTCAAATCTCCCAAGTTTAACTGTACGGATTTGACGGCAGGGGTCAACAACATCAAAGATGCGGTGAACAATGTGAGCGGGAACGCACCTGCTGTGACAGTTACAGTAGATACGACCTCACCAGCCGCTGTAGACAATGAGTCCACCCTAAATGTGAATGTCACGCCCACCATCACCACGCAAGAAACACAAACAAAAACGGTAGGAGGGCTTTTAAATCTTGGCGTGCTTTCGGATACGATAGAGGTAAGTTTGCTTAGTAGTAACAGTGGGCTTACTTTTGTGGTACCCAATAATGCGACTGAGCAAGTAACCGTAGATGGCACTGGCTTTGCTACCTTAAGCGTAGGAGGTCTTACTGCTCTCTTAGGTCTTGGAGATATTGACTTTGATCTTTTGGTATACAGAGTTGAAGATGGTAGCAACGATGCTGTATTGGTACACAAAACAGAAGACTGGTTAGTTGGCAATGGTGTCTTGGCTGCTAGATGGAACGCCGATAATTTAGTATTACCAGAGTTTGAAGGTGGTGGTACCTATTATGTGACCTTGGGTAACAACGGGGGGCTTTTAGACGTTGACTTATTAGGCGGCTTATCCATCAGCACAGTGTCCGATGTGGTTACTAACTATAGCCCAGCTGGCAGTATTGACGGCTCGGTAGGGGGTAACGTTATCACTGACTTAGGTGTTGATGGTGCTGATACGGTAGCTACTGGCACAGTGGTATCAACAGTTAATGGCTCAACTGTGATTGACGGCACAGAAATAGTAGGTAGCTATGGCACATTGACCATTAATTCGGATGGTAGCTACAACTATGTGGCCAACGCCACATTTACAGGTACTTATGGTGATAAAGATATCTTTGAGTATACGATTACTGCACCAAATGGTGAGTCATCTTCTGCAAATCTAGAGATTACGATCGACTATGATTCTGAGAGCCGGGCATCTGCAGGTCGCGTAAGTGCCAGTAGCTTCACACTTGCTGATGATGCAACTTCTATCGATATTCCTGATACGTCATTGACTGTCTCAAGCGAAGGGCTTGATGTTTTAAGCTTTGAGGGCGCAGGTCAAGTCATTAGTTTAGCTGACATGATGCAGCCTGATATCATTGATATTGGTGGCATCGGGGCTAATACTTTAAATGTGGCAGTTAGCGATGTTGAGTCTACTATCTATATCAGAGGTGATAGCGATGATACAGTCGATCTAGAAGGCGATAGTTGGTCCAATGTTGCACAGATTACCTCAGAAAATGAGCTATATAATGTATGGCAAGTAGGTGCTGATACATCTACACAGATTTATATCGATACTGATATTACCAACATTATCTAACATTCAATAGTTGAACTTTTATCTTGAAAACGCTTCCAAAATGGAGGCGTTTTTTACAATATTTGTCTAATTTTTTTGAGCTATAGTGAATAAGTATAAAAAATAGCCTTAATATAATGGCTGTATATTTATATGCAAATACAACAAAGCATAAGGTGCTACAGGGCAATAAAGACATGGATGAACATATAAACTCGAATCTTCTAGTAAAATATTTAGAAGTATTTTTACCATCTATTTATGATAACTGGACGCAGTCACATCTCACGAAGCTAAATAACGAAACAGAAAGCAGCTCAGATGGCATAGTGTTAGATAATTTGGCCAATACTTTCATATTGTCGGTCTCTGATAGTCAAAAAAGAGCCAAAACAATTACCTTTATTATTGAACATTTAGTAAATACAGATGAAGTAGGTAGTACCAATAATTTTTCTGATTTTGAAAAAATATTGCCGGTGATAATGGCAAAGCTTGATAAGTTAACAGAGAAGTTTGATGATCCTATTGCTTGGCTAAGGCTTGAGTGGATCAATCAAGTCTCATTCACTACTTGGTCAAATTTTCAGCAAAGTCTAAAGGGCTTCAAACGCAATTATTACCGCTCAGGCATTGCATTTGAAGGTGTGCGCGAGCCATGGTTATTGCTCACCGAAATGGAGTTAAATGCCAATGCCTGCCTCTATAAGGGTAACACGATCTCTCATGCAGGGGTTAATGCTAATAATCTGAACGTGTATCTAAAAGCGCGCCATGGCAGTAGCCAAATTCCAAAATTTAGCGATGATTTACCCGTTATTAGCTTTAACACGGCTGGTGTGTTTATAGATGATCACACAGGTGAATGTCATCACCTTGATACTCAGCCACGCTTTAAGGGTCACCGTAAGTTGTTGCCACTATCGGCAGAGACGACTCAGCCTATTATTGAGATGTCTACAAATTACTTAGCCAGACAGGTGCAGCCTTCTGGCCAGTATGTGTATGGATATTTTCCTTGTTTTGGCCGCACGATAGATACTTATAATAGCCTGCGCCATGCCAGTAGCACTTATGCACTGATAGAAGGCTATGAAGCTTGTCATAGTTTTGACGCCTATCGTAACGATGAGGCTAAGCTTGCTTTGGCTAATATGAAAGTTAGTATTGATAATGCCATGAGCTACCTAATTGAGGAACTTATTCAAACCTATGATGACAAAGCGTATGTGATTGATACTGGCGGAGAGATTAAGTTAGGCGCAAATGCTGTTGCGATATTAGCAATCGTTAAATATTTGCAAGTGTTTAAAGGCACACCAAAAGCAGATGATTATCATGCGTTGGCAGAGCAATTAGCGCTAGGCATCATCGCGATGCAACAAGATGATGGTAGCTTCATACATGTCTTACATAGTAAAGATTTAACGCTAAAGGCCAAGAATCGAATCATTTATTATGATGGTGAGGCAGCATTTGCAATGATGCGTTTATATGGCTTGACCAAAGATGCACGTTGGCTTGACTGTGTCACTCGTGCTTTTGACTATTTCATTGAAGCCAAGCATCATCAAGCACATGACCATTGGTTGTCTTACTGTTCAAACGAGCTGATCATTTATAAGCCCGAAAAAAAGTATTTTCAGTTTGCAGTCAACAATATTGCAGGCTATACCGATTTTATCAAAAACCGTATCACTACTTTTCCGACATTGCTTGAGCTATCCATGGCGTTCCATAAAATGCTATTAAAGCTAGATGAGCATCCGGAGTTTCATGATGTGTTAGCAGGTTTTGATGTTCAAGGGTTTTATCAGGCATTGCATGCGCGTGCTAATCATCTTATAAATGGTTTTTTCTTTCCAGAAATGGCCATGTTTTATAAATCCCCGCAAACGATTTTACATGGATTTTTTATCCGCCATCACTCGTTCAGAGTGCGAATTGATGATGTAGAGCACTATCTATCAGGGCTTATTGGTTACTTTGATTTTTTAAAAACGGCTAATTACCCAAAGCTCGCTGCTAAAAAATATCAATCAACTCATAATGTAGTCCATACAGATAACGAAGACAAAAATCAGCCAGTAAAATCCGATAGTCAGGATTTGAAACAACCTGTGTTAACGGCCAATTCGCTGGTCCTTGCCACTAAGGGTAGGTGGCTAGTCACACCGCCAGTAGATTGGTCTGCAACAGGATTATGCATTTGGCCACCCAGTTTTGAGTCAGGGCAGATTATCGTGGCTCGAGGAAAAAACATGGCGGTGGGCTATTTGTCTGAAAAGTCGATTGAGTCTTTAGTGAAAAAAGGTGCTTCTGCCATTATCACTGATGATGTTATAGCATACAAAAACTCAAGTATTCCCGTGCTGTACGTGCGCGATATACGTGAAGCGACTATTGCGATTGGACGATATGCTTGGCAAGTCTTTGATGGTCAAGTGATTGGTATTACTGGTAGTGCTGGGAAGACCACAACAGTGCATATGCTGGCACATGTACTGAATGGTTTCGGCGGTGCGAGCTACACTCAATCTAGTGCAAATCTACCGGTAGGCATTGCATGGAATTTGGCTTCTATGCCTCATTCTATAAACTATTGGGTATTAGAGATGGCGATTGGCTCTATGTCTGCCAATACCAATTTAGTCCGCCCTGATATAGCGCTCATTACTAATATTGCACCCGCACATCTTGAGTATCATCATAATGTTGAGACTATTGCTCTCAAAAAATCACGTATTTTTGAGGGTATGGCGCCAGGTTCTCTCGCCATTGTTTGCCGAGATATCGAGCAGTATAGTTTGATTGAGCGTTTAGCAACCACATGGGGTATTCACGTTGTCAGCTATGGTGAACATGATGATGCGACAATTAAGCTACTTAGTTATAATCAAAAAGAGGCACAAGCACAGATAGCAGTTGATGGTCAGACTTATCTGCTGAATTTACAGGCCCGTGGTCAGCACATGGTATTAAATGCGATGGCTATTTTGGCCGTGGTCAACCATAATAATTTACCTATCCATGACGCCATTACTCGATTAGAAACTTTTAAAGCAGTGACTGGGCGAGGGCAAGTACTCGAAACGACTTATCAAAACCGACCAATTACACTTTATGATGAAGCTTATAATGCAAATCCATTATCTATGCAGGCGGCGCTCGAAACATTTGAACAGCTACAGGCACCTACCCATCAAAAAGTATTGATTTTGGGTGATATGTTAGAGCTAGGGGGTGACAGTAGTAAGTACCATTTACAGTTGGCTCCTATCATTGAGAGGATGAATTTCAGAGCTTTGGTTTTAGTTGGTAGTCAAAGCAAAGTATTGCTTGATAAGCTTAAAAGTCTAGATATAACACTTTATCACTTTGAAAATGTACAAGCCTTAAGCTTGAAACTACATGAGTTTATTGAAGATTATGACCATGTTTTTATTAAAGCCTCTAATGGTATTGGACTCAATAAGCTATTTATAGAAGGTTAAAATATTCTGAATGTAATTAGAAGTCAGAGCTAACAATATAGGAGGCACTGCCATGGAAAAATTTGATACGGACGCCGCCATATTGGTTGAGAGTTTTAAATTAAGAAATAATGAGATAACTGATCAGCGTCTTATCATAGAAAACAAGTCAGCAATACCAAAAATGATGGCATCATTGGCTAAATTGATGACCGTTATGTTGGTCTGGGATAAAGTGATACAGGATAAAATCGACCCTGTTACAACTACGGTAGAGATGCCGGTTAGTTTATTAAAGGGTAGTAGTGAGTACTATCAGTTCTATCAAAAAGGCGAACAAGTACCGTTAATAGTACTTATTGAGTCTGCTTTAATCGCTAGCTCTAATGAAGCAGCATTCACTTTAGCCTCTTGGCACTCTGGTACTGAACAGACTTTCGTCACTCAAATGGTTCGTCAGTCATACTTTCTTGGTTTAAGAGGCAGTCATTGGACCAGTTGCTCAGGTCTTGAGAAAAGTGCTTATACAACAGCCCAAGACATGAGTAAGCTTGCCAAAGTATTTATCAGCCAGTATGGGGCAATAGCTTCTTTTTGTTCGTTGAAATATTTTGAATTTAATGGCAAAAGAGTGCTCAATACTAATAAGCTTATGCGTTCTTATTCTAATATTCTAGGATTAAAGACAGGTAATTTGGTTGGTATAGGTTCGAATCTTATAAACTACTGGACTGATGATGACACGCATTATCTTAGTATTACTTTAGGAGCTGAAAGTCGAGACATATGTTATAGCATTTCCAAAGCAATTATGAATAGCTATGGTAGGTTTACTCCGTAAAGAGCGGCTTGGGAGGCTTCATTCAAATAGCAATTAATGTATGCCATTATTTACGAACTATCTTAAACTTATATTGTAGCTATACTCTTATTTTATGCTATATGCTAAACAATATTTTTATGCGAGTAAGACGCACGTTTTTATGTTCAATTATCCAAGTCTATTAGTAGTAATAGACTTAAATTAATTTTACGAAATATTTAATTAATATCTATTGATTTTTCGACGTAGCGTTATGGTTTTACTGATGATTTATTAAGTGTGGAGCTATACTGGCGAATTGAGGCCAATGACACAGCAGCTCTAAGACTATCTTATATAACAGGTTAGACTTTATTTAAATTATTATCTTATTGCCTTATAAGGTAAGTTTTAGTAAGGTTTAGTGCATAAAAGATCAACATTTATTCAAAAAACATTCATAGAGCTGATCACTGAAAAATAATATGAAAAATTCGTCAAATCGTAAGCAGTTACTTCGTAGCATTTCAGTGCGCCATTTTATGACGACTTTGGCGACTGGTATATGTTTTACAGTGACTTCACACGCAGCAGTAGCAGATTTCCAAATCAATAGCTTAGTGGCGCAGGCAATTCAAACGCATCCTTTAGTAGGGTCGGCTCGAGCGAGTCAGCAAGCAACAACTGAAGGAATTAATGCGGCCAAATTAAATCTTTTACCAACACCAAGCGTAAGCTCAGGTTACGATAGAGACAATGATTTTGTCTCAGAGGTGACCATTCGCCAGCCCCTATGGACAGGGGGTAAGCTCACCGCAGATGTCAATCAAGCCATATTCGATGATAAAGCTGCGGTAGAGTATATTTATGAGCAGCAAAACCTAGTGGCCAAAACAACGATTGATGCTTGGCAGAGCTATATCCAAGCCGTCGCTACACAAAGTGTCCATGTAGAGAATTTAAAAGAGCTGAATGATTTTGAAGCCATGATGCAGCGTCGCGTTGGTCAAGGTGTATCGGCTCGTATTGAGCTTGATCTGGTGACTAACCGTATATTGCAAGAGCAAACATCTTATCAAGCGGCAGTTGAGCAGCAACGTATCGCCGCTGCTAGGCTAGAACAAATCATTGGTCAACCACTGTCTCAGATGAGTGTCACGAGCATACCGAACCTTAAAGTATTGGTAAATCAAGCCAAGCAGCAATCCGTTGACTTCGAAAGAATGGCGTTTGATAGAGCTGGATTTTATAATCCTACCGTCGTCAAAGAACACTTCCAGATTGAATCCGCTAAGCAAGGTGTCGAAGCACAGCAAGCGGCTCGTTACCCAACCATTTATGCCCAATATGAGCATGCTTACTATCATGAGGATAACGAAAACGATGGTAAGTTCTCAGTGGGATTGAGCTATGCACCAGGTGCTGGATTTTCCAATTTTGCGCTAGCACGAGCCTCACAGGCAAAGGTCAACAGCCTAGTGCAAAACCAAGAAGCTGCACGCCGTAATATTATCGAAAACATTCAAGTACAGTATCAGCAGTTTGTCAGTGCCAAAGATAGAGAAACCTCGTTGGTTGCTGCTGTGGCAGGTGCACAGATTGTGGTCAGCTCTTATCGCCGGCAATTCATTGCAGGACGCAAGTCTTGGCTTGAAGTCCTAAACGCTGTCCGTGAGCATAACGATTATCAAGTCCAACTGGTACAAACTCGCGCAGAAATGCTAGGTGCATTTTATAGACTACAAGTAGATTTTGGCATCATGCAGTGGCAGCAGTTTTCTCATAATCGTGACCCAGTGACTTTGTTTAGTCCAGCCAATTCTGTCAAGCAATGGCTCAATAAACAAGACAAAAACCGCGCTAGTAGTCATTTCGGTTATGGAGACAACGCAGCAGAAGAATATATCGATATTAAGTTGCCCGCGACGGCAGAGCAAAGCTTGAACAATGGTGAGTATCTCATGTTAAATGATGATTACAGTATTACGCCGATAACTGATCAAGAGAATATGACAAATAATTAAATCAAAAAGTCATATAAACAGGCGTAAATTATCCTACATACGCAACCATCTAAAATATTAAATAAGCGATTAATATGAGTGCACAATTACAAAAGACACCGTCTCAGTCTGTTGACCATCATGAGCTACAATACTCAGAGCAGGTCGATCTGACCGAAACGTTGACTGATGCGATTAAGCATTTACTCGGACAGCAAGGCTATCCAGTAGATAACATACGGCTCCATGATGTCGTCAAACGTCATAGTGAGCAATCGGACAGGCAAGGTCAAAGCATTCATGAGTTAGGCGGTGTCATTGCAGTATTACAAGGCATTGGCATAACAGATACACCAGAAATACTAGAGCAGCCTGATGCCGCTTTTTTGCCCTTACTAGCGTATCGAACGGATTTAGGTTGGGGCGTGATTGATAGCCAAACGCCGCAAAAAAGCTGGAACTTTAGACAAGCGAACCAACAGGTACATACGCGTGCCGAAGAATTGACTTTGGTCATGCGTATTCGTCTAAAAGAAGATCATATTAAGCAGCGAAAGGCCTCATTTTCTGATCTATTAAAGTCTGATTTGGGTAATTATAAAGGTATTTTAGCTGAAGCCGTAATTGCTACTTTTCTGATTAACATGTTGGCATTAGCCGTTTCTCTGTTTTCTATGCAGGTTTATGACCGTGTCATACCAACGCGTAGTGAATACACGCTGATCATTTTAGCCAGTGGCGTCTTCTTGGTGATCATGTTTGAAGCGTTTATGAAGTTTTCGCGCTCAAGAATCATGGATAAGGTCGTCGTCGGTCTAGACCAGTACCTATCTCGAGAAGTGTTTCAACGTTTACTCAAGGTACGTATCGACCAAATGCCGGGGTCAGTTGGCTCTATGGCAGCACAGCTACGTGGTTATGAGCAAGTACGTAGCTTTTTTACGGCGAGCACGCTTTTTGGTTTAGTCGATTTGCCCATGACCATTATTTTTATCAGCTTAATAGCTTTTATTGGCTCGCCATTAGTCGCTGTTGTACCAGTAATAGCGGCGGTAATTGCAATTACGATGGGACTGATTGCACGCAAACGAATTGATGCCATTGCATCAGAGGGCGCGACTGCTTCTTATTATAAGACAGGTCTGTTAGTAGAAGCTGTGGAAGGCGTCGAGACAATAAAAGCCGGGGCAGGCAGCTGGAAGTTTCTCTCGCGTTGGCTAGATGTGATGGATGTCACCATCAAAAACGATTTGGATATGAAGCATGCTAATGACAACTTAACGTATTTTACGCAGATGCTACAGCAAGTAAGCTACGTTGGTATCGTGATAGTCGGGTCGTTTGTCGTCATGCAAGGTGACATGACAATGGGTGGACTGATTGCCTGCTCGATATTGGGTGGTAGAGTGTTGGCGCCTGTTATGGCGATACCCAATCTACTGGTGCAATACGCTCATGCCAAAGCCGCCAAATTAAACATTGAGAGCCTATTTGCCCTTGAGCAAGACAACCAAGGCGTTGCCTATCCATTATCGCCTACGCATATAAAAGGTGCGTATCAGTGCGACGGATTGTCGTTCAATTACCAAGGCAACGATCGACCAGCCATTACGGTTCCGCAACTGTCGATTAAACCAGGAGAGCGTATAGCGATACTTGGGCCTATTGGTTCAGGTAAATCTACCTTGCTTAAGGTGCTAGCAGGACTGTATGCACCCACGGAAGGACGCGTTTTGTTAGACGGACTTGATATACATCAAATCAGTCGTGAGACACTTAGTGAGCGCTTGGGTTATCTGCAGCAAGATCATCGATTGTTCCAAGGGACCCTGCGTGAGAACCTATTAATCGGTATGGCAGCGCCCAATGATGATGTCCTTCAAGAGACTTTAAACAGGACAGGGCTAATCAACTTAGTATCCAGTCATTCAAGTGGTCTTGATCTACCGATCAGTGAAGGCGGTAAAGGCCTATCAGGTGGCCAAAAGCAACTGGTGGCATTTACCCGTTTATTATTGACCAAACCTGATGTGTTTTTGCTAGACGAGCCAACGGCTTCCATGGATAATCGACAAGAGCAGCGCTGTCTACAAGTGCTACGTCAGGAGTTGACGAAAGGGCAGACGTTTATTGTTTCGACCCACAAGACAGCATTGCTAGACTTGGTAGATCGGCTGATCATTATGGATAACCAGCGTATTATTATCGATGGTCCAAAACAAGCTGTACTTGATGAGCTCAGAAAAAACGATCAAGCAAAAAATAAAACCACCGTACAGCAAAAAGATAGAATCGTTAACAAAACCAATCAACCGTCGAAAGAAGGTGCCGACGAAAATAAGCCTGCTACCTCTAGAGTAAGAAATATCAGCGTAAAACCCATCAATGCTAAACATTCAACAGACGATCAAGGGAAGTAGGCATGTCAGAGTATAAGTACACACCCACTAAACCCCAAGTTAATCGTTCAAGATTGAGTATTTGGATAGCATTAATCGGGATCGTCACTTTAATTGTCTGGGCGTCATTTGCCAAGATTGACCAAGTGACCCGTGCGCAAGCAACGGTAATCGCCAGTGCTCGAACGCAAGAAATCCAAGCGTCAGAAGGCGGCGTATTGACTCAGCTGGCTGTCACAGAAGGTGAAGAAGTTAAGGCAGGTCAGTTATTGGTAGTGTTGGAGGAAGAGCGTGCTAAAGCAGCTGTTGATAATTCTGCTTCTAAGACAGCTGCATTGACTGCTAAGCTAGCAAGACTAAATGCTGAGATTTTTGAAAAACCATTGGTATTTCCTAAAGGGGTACAGGACTATCCTGAGTACGTGCAAAACCAAAGGGCACTATATAACAGACGTCGTCAAGCTATCAACGAGGAAGTCTCTTCTCTTGAGAAAATGCTAGTGCTGGCACGTCAAGAATTGCGTATGAATGAGCCTTTATTAAAGTATGGCGATGTCAGTCAAGCCGATGTCATCAAACTCAGTCGCCAAGTTGCTGATATCGAAGCGCAGATTAATAACAAGCGCAATAAGTACTTTGAAGAAGCACAGGCTGAAATGACAAAAGCTCAAGAAGAGTTAGATACAGAGCTTGAGCAATTGCGAGATCGGGCACAAGTACTTGAGGAGAAACGCTTGATGGCGCCCACAGAAGGTAAAATTAAGAACATCAACGTGACCACTATTGGCGGTGTTGTTAAGCCAGGCGAGGTCATCATGCAGATCCTACCGACTAGTAGTGACTTGGTTATAGATGCCAAGGTCAGTCCTGCTGATATTGCTTATGTCAAAGAAGGTCAAGAAGCGACGGTTAAGCTCGATGCTTATGATTACTCTATTTTTGGAGCCATGAAAGGGACGGTCAACTATATCAGTCCAGACACGCTAATGGAGCAAACACCTAAAGGCGAAGAGCCTTACTACCGTGTATTAATTGTGATTAATGGTGCTGAGTTTAAGGGGCGCGGTGATGAGATTGTCATCAAACCTGGTATGACAGCTTCTGTCGATATTAAAGCGATGGAGCGTACGGTATTGTCTTATTTGACTAAGCCAATTACCAAAACCTTATCGGAAGGTTTGGGAGAGCGCTAACAGTTTAATATTGGATATTTATTGAAGAGATTGGACCCACCCCCAGTTAATCACTGGGGTTTTTTTATATAAATGTATTTGGTCTCGTGCTACTACTTATAACTCTTATATTCTTAGTTAGGATTTTCAGGAAGTCTGTGGCTATTCGCCTCATTTCTTAACTGTTGTTGCTCATCAATTTTCTGCTGGTTACGCTTTTTGACTTCGTTGATAGCGGCACTCAATTGATCGTTTATTGCTTCCACTTCAGATTTTGCTGAAAGATAGTTTTTATCTATTTTGACGTTAATTTTTTGGGCAGGAACGTCTATATCCAACAAGCTTGCATTGTTCTTAATCTCTTCCAATTTATCATCAGTGTTCGCAACTATAGATTGAGTATTGCTATCTGTTTGAACATTTAGCGCTTTTTCCTTTTGCGGAGCAGTACTGTTCGCTTGAGCTGATTCTATCGATGTAGAAGCTGGTTTTTTGGGTTTATTATCGACGTTATTGGCAGCTGAAGAAGGGGGCGCTTTTCTGCTTTCCACGCTAGCTGTTTGCCCATTATTACTTGCTAGCTGATATACCTCAGACTTATCACCAATCTCAGATTTTTTATTGACCGTGCCTTCTATATTATCGTTATTGTCATTAGGTGTCTTGGTGCTGGTGACACTAGTGGTATAGACCTTTTCAGGTAGATTTATACTGTTGATAACGGTAGGTTCAGTCGTGTTTGTTTGGCTATCAGCTACTTCTACTGAATCTGTCTGATGAGTGTTGAGATAGAAAATAAAGAAAACCACAACATGTACTAATACTGCAAGGCACAATGCCCAAAACCATTTTTCGCGGAACTTCATCATTATATGGCTTTACCTTTATCATATTAGTACACGTGCGACACACCTTGAGGTTATCAAATAATTGGGATTGTTGGTAGAGAGAATAGGCTAAGCCTGTTCAATATTATCTTTGGTTTCAAAGTCACTGCTCTCAAAGTCAGCCAACATTTCTGTGATTAGTTGATCCTTTTGATGCCATATTTGCTCTACCCAATCAAACATCTGCGCTTTTATCGCTTCATCTGTTTCATAGCCGCCGTTTTTGATCGCAGTAAACAGATCTTCGGGTATCTCAATATGTCGCACATCGACGCCTAAACGCTTGATATTACCTTTCCATAGATCGCTATAAGTGGGCACACCGTCAGGGTAGACAATCGTCATGTCCAAAATCCCATCGATCTCTTCCCCCAAGGCACTCATAGCCAGTGACAACCCGCCAGCGCGTGGCTTAAGTAAATGCGTATACGGGGATTCTTGTTTATCATGTTTACTAGGAGTGAAGCGAGTTCCTTCTAGATAGTTCAATAGCGTAAAAGGCTTGTCCTTGAGCAACGCACACGCTCGTTTCGCTTCTTCGATATCCTTACCCTTTAGTGCAGGGTTTTTAGCGATGGCTTCTTTTGAATGTCGACGCATCATAGGAAAGTCGAGAAAGTAGAAAGCCTGACCAATGACAGGGATGTATATGAGCTCAAACTTGGTAAAAAAACGCGTCAATGGCAAACGTTTTTCGCTGATATATTGCACGATACTGGTATCAACCCATGACTGATGATTGCTCACCAGTAGATACTTACCGTTGGTATGCACATCATCAGGCAAATTAATACGCCAATCTTTGCGCGGTAATACGTTATCGATCAATGCATTGTTACTATTGATCCAATAGTTCGTCACATCGATAACGGCTTTGTCAGCGATGGCAGCACCAGTGATAGCCTTGGTAGCACCCATTACCCAGACAGGTAGACCAGCTAACATACTATTAAAAGTGATAACGCTGGTTGCTGTCGTCAGTGAGGCAGCTTTGCCTAATTTTGGAGCGCGTTCATGTAGTTTTTGAACGATTGATTTCAATCGCATATCGAATCCTTTTACTCATGCCTATGATGAGATATTGATAATGTTGCTGCATGATTTTAGCAGAAATCAATCTCAGTGTACGAGTGTTAACAACAAATAATAAACAGCATTGATAAATCAGAACGTACAATCGTATCAAGATTTAGCCGAAACGAGAGACAAATCAAACCATAAGCACAGTCTGTCTTATTTATAAAAATAAACCGATAAAAAAGAAATACAGATTACTTAAAAGGGAAAATATTTATGATGATATTTCGAGCTCAAATATAGCCCTTATATGCTGGCTAGTCTATGAGTTTCGTCTAGAACCTCTTTTTATAGATTCACAGTGCTACTCACACATTAGTACTGAGCAAGTATTAATGAACTTAGAGATGAAGCGACTGCGTTTGATAGCAGTTAAGTTATCAATAAACAAAAAAAGGGCGTATCAAGAATTATCTCGATACGCCCCATATAGTTTAACCCGTTAGATATAGGTCAGCCAAATAATCGAGTGAATCAACACTCTATATCTACTATATCAATTAGCCGTGCATACCACGGATAGGGTAGTTGTTCTCTGGATTTCTAACAAAAGCCAAACCATTTGCCAAGGCTTCAAGATCTGGTCTAGAGAATGGTGCGTTTGAGATATCAACGATATGCACTTTTCCTTCAGCATTGATAACGAACACAGCAGGCTCAGCGAAAGGATGGTCGGTTTCTTTTTCTGAACGTGGATCAGAGATGTATAGACCTAGCGTATTCATCTGCTCGATGGTCAGACCATAAGCCATAGGGAAACTAACATCTATCTGATCTAGATGACCTTCTAACTGCTCTTTGCTGTCTGCAGATACTGCGATGATATCGACACCGACGTCATAGAAAGACTGTTTTACTGTCTCTAAGGTATTTAGATACTTTGTGCAAATTGGGCAATGCTTACCACGGTAGACAACTACCAATTTCCAGTCATGACCGTTTTCAGGTTTGCCTAATGAAGTCATTTCACCGTTTAATACTTGTACTTCCATTTCAGGAAACGTAGTACCGGCTTGAATTTTTTGAGCATAATCTGTTGACATAGTTCTTATCCTTTTTAATAGTATTTTTATGGTTGGTTGGTATTTAACAGCCTTACATTAGCAGTCTTAAGTGCAAAAGTATTGGATGTTTACAGTAGTCCCAAGTAGTAACAGGAAAAGTTAACATTACCTTTAAAATCGATTAATAAGACTACTTAAGTAAGCTAGTAAGTCATAGACAAAGCGTCTATTTTTTCGCTTCTTCAGTTGTTTGAGCATCTAGTTTATCTTGAGTTTTTAGCTCAAAATCAGAGGCGTCATGACGCTCGTGTAGTTGCTCAGCAGGTTCACCCCAAGTGCGGTTTACCTTGCGACCACGTTGTACAGCAGGACGTTCTAAAATCTCAGCTGCCCAGCGACGCACATTTGGATAGCTCTCAACTTGTAGAAACTCTCCTGCATTATATGCTTCGCCTAGTATTAGATTGCCATACCAAGGCCAAGTGGCGATATCTGCAATCGTATACTCATCGCCACCTAAATAGCGATTTTCTACAAGCTCACGTTCTAGTACATCTAACTGGCGTTTTACTTCCATCGTGAATCGATTGATAGGGTACTCAAACTTTTCTGGTGCATAAAAGTAGAAGTGTCCAAAACCGCCACCTAAGTAAGGGGCAGAACCTTGTAACCAAAAAAGCCAATTCATCACTTCAGTACGTGCTGCTGCATCTTTAGGCAGTAGTTTTCCGAATTTTTCGGCCAGATAAAACAAAATAGCGCCACTCTCAAACACACGACTACCAGTCTCTGTATCCAAAAGCACAGGGATTTTTGAGTTTGGATTTAGCTCAACGAAACCTGATGAGAACTGTCCGCCTTCACCAATTTGAATCAGGTGCGCGTCGTACTCAGCTTCTGTCACACCCAACGCCAATAACTCTTCGACCATAATGGTGACTTTTTGGCCGTTAGGGGTGCCCATTGAGTAGATCTGCAACGGATGCTTGCCGCGAGGTAGTTCTGCTTCATGCGTTGGACCAGCGATAGGGCGGTTGACACTTGCCCACTTACCGCCGCTTTCTGCATCCCATGTCCAGACGCTAGGTGGCTCGTAATGATTAGAGTTTGACATAATGATGATACCTTTTTATATACTGTGTTCAGTAGGGTGTAATTGGTAAATCAGATCCAGTTTATTGTTTTTATTCTGGCATGTCTGCTAGTTGCTTTAAGATGTTTTTGTAGTTTTCTACACCTTGCGCGCCGCTCACTAGATGCTGACCGTTAAAGATAACGGATGGTACGCTTTGAACACCTTGCTGCTTTGAGTGCTGTACGGCTTCACGTATCACATTGGCAAAGCGTTGATCTGCGATAACGGCAAGCGCCTCAACACGATCGAGCCCAATATCTGCTGCGACGTCTGCCAGTACGGTACTGTCAGCCACGTTTTTATTATCAACGAAATGTGCAACGAACAATGCTTGTTTTAGGTCGTGCATACGTCCTTGCTGATCAGCCCAATGCAGCAACTGATGCGCGTTAAAAGTATTGTAGGTACGAAACTCGTCGGTAAACTGAAAATTAAATCCAGCTTCTGCACCTGCTGCTGTCATTCTAGCTCGGTTCTCTTTAACGTCCTCAGCAGTTGTACCGTACTTCTCCATAATATGCTCACGATAGTTTCGTCCTTCGTGCGGCGTATTAGGATTTAACTCAAATGGGTGCCAATGAATCTCGTGCGGCGTGTTGGTTTGTTTTAGTGCCTCGGCCAGTTGACTATAACCGATAGCGCACCAAGGGCACACAACGTCTGACACGATGTCTATTTGTAAGGTTTTTTTTGCCTGTTCCATAGGATCTCTCATTAGCGATAAATTAAAATGAAAAACTGCTGCCCGAAGATGTTTCGAACAACAGTATGAAAACATCAAATGGACTGTGTCAGCATTAGCTAAAAAATATATTAGTCAGCTTTGTGCCACTCAAATTTCTGGAATGGTTTGTCGACTGGGGTATTAGCTAGGTGATTCGTGTAGTTGCTCATTACTTTTTGAGCAGCACCAAGAATAACTTCAAGAATTTGGCGCTTAGTGTAGCCTGCATCTAAAAATGCTTGAACCGCGCTGTCATCAACGTTACCACGATTACGGACTACAGATAGTGTGAAGGTACGCAATGCTTCCAATTTTTCAGTTGGTAGTGGCGTTTCATCACGTAATGCATTAGTGATAGCGTCATCTACTTTCATGCTTTTAGCGATACCAGTATGCGCAGGCACACAGTAATGGCAAGCATGCTCAACGTTGATAGTCTGCCATACCACAGTCGTTTCTTCATCATCAAAGCTACTGTCTAAAAACAGTTGATGTAGCTGTTGGTAGCCTTCTAGCAAGCCAGGTGCTTCAGCCATCACGGCGTGTAGGTTAGGTACCATGCCAAATGCTTTGATTGAAGAATCAAGTAAGTCTTTGCTTTCTGCTGGGGCTGTGTCTTTATCGTGTAGAGTAAATTCGGTCATAACATAATTCCTAATAATAGGTTTGAGATTTGGTGTGTTTTAGAGTTTTCATGCCCGCTTCAAAGTAGTCGCTGATTTACATTTAATTATTGGCTTGAGTAGTTACTCAAAATTAGTAACTTTGCTTAGTAAGCGAGTCAATAGAGACTACTATAAATGATATTGAGCAATCGCTCAATAATTATTTGAGTAATCGTTCAAGTAAATTGTAATGGCTCAATTACATTCCTCTGCATAATTAACATTATTCTATTAATATCAGCACCTTAATAAGGTAACACTGTGTAAGTCGTAAGAAAAAATAATGGTAAAAAAAACGATTGTTAGCTTTGATAAAATTATTTTCTTTAGTATTGCGGGCAAAGCTTATTGAAATGATTGAGTGAATCAGAATTAATTAACTTCTGTCATCTCATGTAGCACAAATGATTCAACCGCGCCTTCTGTTGCGGCAGAGAAGTCTTTTAGATGTTGGCTTTCCATATGTATTTGCCATAGCTCGCGAGTGGCCCAGCTTTCATGAAACATAAAGTGAGAGGGTTTTTCATTATCTTGGAACAAATCATAACGACTACAGCCTTCTTCGCTGCGGGTAGCTGGTATGAGTTTTTCGAGCTCAGCTTTTACGAGAGCGATGCTATCGTCTTTCGTTGTGATGTGGGCGATAACAGTTAATGTAGCCATTTCTAATCCTTTGAATTGGTGGAATGGTTAGATGAGTTTTGAGAATGTCTGTTGGTAAAAGAGACGATATGCGAACAGGGTAGTATCGGCACTGTGTTTATTATATCAATATATAACATTACTTGAACGACCGTTCATTTGTGGTTATAGTGTATATCAGACAATAAAAATGTGCTTCAAATTTCGACGTCTATTTTTGTTATCTCATTACAGCTTTTATAGTCATTAGTATAGTCATTAGTATAGTCACTAGATTTAATAGTCATCAGACGACTGTCTTCATATAATAGGATAAAGTTATGCTTAAATTTTATTTTCACCAAACGCCAAACCCAATGAAAGTAGCATTGTTTCTTGAAGAAACTGGACTACCTTATGAACTTGTAGCAGTAGATACGCTAAAAGGTGAGCAGCATACACCTGAATACCGTGCTATCAACCCAAACGGCAAAACGCCTGCGCTAGAAGATGATGGCAAACGCGTGTTTGATTCTACAGCTATCTTGATGTACCTTTCTGAAAAAACAGGCAAGCTGGCAGGACAGCCAGAAGATCGTAGCGAGATGCTGTCGTGGCTAATGTTTGTGGCATCTGGATTAGGCCCTTTTTCTGGTCAATCTGTTCACTTTAGACATAAAGCGCCAGAGAAAATCCCATATGCGATTAATCGCTACCTTCGTGAGGCCGAGCGTCATTATGAAGTGCTAGATACACACCTAGAAGGCCGTGAATATATGGTTGGTGATAGCTACTCAATCGCTGATATTTCTACTTGGGGCTGGATTGATAAAGCGACAGTTGTACTAGGCGAAGGCGGCTTGGATAATTATCCAAATCTAAAGCGCTGGTTTGATAGCATTAATGCTCGTCCAGCGGTACAAAAAGCCCGTGACATTCCTAAAGGTATTGATTTCAAAACTGAGTTTGATGACGTTGCTGCACGCGCGCTTTATCCGCAAAACTTTGATAAAAATAGTTAATCGAAGCAAAGAGACTTAATAAGTTTTATAATATAAAAAGTGATTAAAACCAGTAACTAAGGTTGATTCTACAAACTTTGCCTTAAAATAGATTTTAAGGCAAAGATATTAAGGTGAAAATTATGAGTGCTCCGATAAAGTTCAATCGTGAAGATGTGATCGAAAAAGCAAAAAATCTCTATTGGGAAAAAGGCTATCACGCGACATCAATGCGCAATTTGCAAGATGTGGTGAATATGCACCCAGGTAGTATTTACGCAGCTTTTGGTAGTAAAGATAAGCTATTTACAGAGTCACTGAATCGCTATGCTGCAGATGGTGCAAAGAGATTGGCCGACTGTATTGAGCAAAAAGACACAGTGCTGGATGGCTTAAAACATTTTATCCATACGGTGATTGTCTGTAATAGTGCTACTGCGCCTAGTGGTATGTGCATGATCGTCAAGACAGTCGCTGAGCTTACTCAAAACGATAGTCCAGATCTACTCGCACATGCAACGAATATCTTAGAAGGTATAGAGGCATCATTTGCCGTGCTCTTTGGACAAGCCATTGATAGCGGTGAGATTAGCGCAGAGAAAGATCCAGTTGAGCTGGCGCGTTATTTCCAAATTCAAATCATAGGTCTCAGGACGTATGCACAGGTTACTAATGACAATGATGCGGTAGAGAAATATATCGATGATATTTTTAAAAATATCGTATAGCAGGGCTGGATAAAAAGCAGATTTTTTAGTTATGACAGCTTTCGCATTTTGTCGTTGACCAATCATCATAGTATTACTAAAAACCCTGATTGCTAGTACATTAGTAATCAGGGTTTTCTGTTATCTATTACTGTGCTTTCGGATTGTCATTGATGAACTTCAATAGAAGCTCAGCCAACGTTTCGCCTTGGTCTTCTTGTAGAAAATGACCACCGTTAGTGATAGTCGTATGATTTTGGCCTTTGGTACCAGGAATTAGCTTTTGCATGATGCGATCACCGCCACCAGTTACGGGGTCAGAATCACTAAACAATGTGATAAATGGCTTGTTCCATTTGCTTAGCACGCCCCAAGCTGCACGGTTGTTTTCTGAAGCAGGATCATCGGATGTCGTGGGCACTAGGATAGGAAACTGTCTGGCGCCTTCTTTATAAGACTCATCAGGGAAGGGTGCATCGTAAGCATCCAGTACGGCTTGTGATAACGTCGTTGTGGTACCGCTTTTGATGGTGCCTGCTACATTGAACTGAGGCGTTTCCTGAGAGAACTTCTGCCACTTGCGAAAGCCTTCGCCCGGATCATGATCCCCAGTCGGTAGCATCGTATTTCCTGCTGCGACGCGATCGAATTTATCAGGATGCGCTGCTACTAAACGTAGACCGATTAAGCCGCCCCAATCTTGACAAAACAGTGTGATATTTTTTAAGTCCAACTGATCAAGCACCGATTGCATCCAATCGACATGGCGCTGATAAGTGTAGTCAGTACGCGATGCAGGTTTGTCTGAACGCCCAAACCCAGGAAGGTCTGGCGCGATAACGCGGTGTCCTGCTGCTGTCAGTATGGGAATGACTTTGCGGTACAGATAAGACCAAGAAGGCTCACCATGTAATAACAAGATAGGGTCGGCGTCGCTTGGACCTTCATCAAGGTAATGTACGCGTAGCTCACCACCTTCTGTATCATCGACTATCAAATAGTTCGGTTCAAAATCGTAGTCTTGCAAGTTAGCAAAACACGAATCAGGCGTCCTAAGTTTTTTCATATATCATCCTTGGGTTAGAAAAATAACAGTGCATTCTGGCACAGGGGTTAGACAGTCTATTAAAGGTGAGTCTCTGGATGCTACTCGACTATCACTGGTAATTTTAGTGATAAGGCTATCTGCCGATAGTCTATATTGATTAAACGTTCAAAATGAAAACTATACCCTACATGCATTCGTTGCTGCAAACATTAATGCTAGTAAAATTAGAAACTAAATACCATGATGACTGATTTTGGAACATATTAAGTATTCAGAAAAATATGACAGATATACACTTAATCTATTTGTAAGTTTGATCACTTTCCATCTATTGACTCTCTTACAAAAAGAATAACTTTTATTATATATATCCAATAATAACAATTGTTTTTTAAAGAATTGGATATAGTTGATAGATTACAAAACACAAATTATTTCTGTGAAAAACGGTTGACTAATTTTTTGCAGCGTCAGATGGATGATGTAGTATTATTCCTATAGTAATCAACGATTAATATAAATTGAAATCTAGATTTCTCATGTGGAGTAACAGTTTAAAACGCTGCATTAGAGGGTTTTAAACTGAATTCTATGAAGTTGACTTTACAAAATACTTAAATTACTATCAATTAATAAAAACAGGTCATTTTTTATCCGAATGAACTCTACCGCGTTATAAAAAGACAAAAGTTCTCTAGTAAGTAAAAATCAAGTCCAAATTATCGACTATTTTGTTAAAAGATAAACTATATTTAGGCGGTATCCGAGCAAGAACAAACACGTTGTCTCAAAGAAATTATCAATTAGGAATCTATAATGGAAAGAGTATTTAAGAACACTATTGCAGCTATTATTTTACCCACTATTTTGCTCGGTATATCTGGATGCGCTGCTATAGGCAATAGTGGAATTGATAACGAGGGCGACAGTCGTAGAGTGGGCAATGTCACGTGGAACAATCAAGTCGACACAGACGTTCGCAAGCTACTATCAACAGAAGTTAATACCGATCAAACAAGATTGATATTTATTCGTAAAAATGACGATGATTTAGAGCAAACTAGTGCAAATATTTCTGTTAATAATAGATATCAAGTAAGCCTACACCCTGGTAATTATACAGCTGTTAACTCTTGCGTTGGTACAAACCAGTTAAGTGCTCACGCTACTGGTTTTAAAGATAATAACTTATTAGCAGATAAAAAAGACTATCAGCTTGATGGTGGTCAAACATACTTCTTCTACGTTGATATGGATGATACAGGAAAAAGTACACTCGAAGAAATAACTGCTGACAGTGCATTACAATTATTAGAAACCAAACGCTATCAAAATCATCAAATTAGCCGAGTAGTGCCTAATTGTGCAGCTCCTGTAGTATCTGAGCCACTAGAAACAGCACCAGTAGTACCTGTCTTGGCAGAGAAAGTGACAATCGAGCTTGAAGTATTGTTTGAAACTGACAAAGCTATTGTTCAGCCTGAATACTACTCTAAAATTTCTGAAGTCGCAGAGTTCATGACTCAATATCCAAACACCATTGTTACTATTGAAGGTCATACCGATAGTCGGGCAAGTGAGCAATATAACCAAGCTCTATCACAACGTCGAGTGAACGCTGTAAAAGAAGTGTTAATCACTCAATTCGGTGTAGATTCTGAACGTCTCAGTGCTGTTGGTTATGGTGAGTCACAGCCAAGAGCTAGTAACGATACAGTAGAAGGTCGTCAGCTTAACCGCCGTGTTATTGCTGTTGTGGAAGAGCGCTCAAATAACTGATAGAAAAACGAATTTGTCATAAGTAAATTAGGCCATAAAAAATTCAAACAGTATTGTTGCAACTAAAAAAATAAAAGGTAAAAAATGAATGCTATTGTCGTAAAAACGAATGATGCCACTCAGACTATAAGCCAAATAGAGATCATAACTAAAGATGGTACACCTACCGTCATTAAAGCCGTAGACAAAGTAAACTATGAGTTTCATGACAAATCTATTAACCGGGCTCCTAATCATATTGTTACTAAACGGATAAAAAACGACCTTCACGTATCGTTTGAAAAGGAAGGTAAAGATAGTGACCTTATTATAGAAGGTTTTTACGATAGCGCAGATAGTGCATTGGTTGGTATTGCCGAAGATGGTGAGTATTACTACTATATCCCAGATACTGGTGAAACCTATGATTACGTGACTCAGTTAAATATAGGCGATGTAGAAGGTCAAGCTTTAGGTGGTCAAGAATATGTAGCAGCTGCGATACCGTGGTGGATACCTGCTGCTGCTGGTATTGGACTGGTTGGATTACTGGCGAGTGGAAGTAGTAACAGCAGAGACGATGACAGCAATACGGAAGAGGGTACTGCGCCCCTCGTAACAGATGATCGCCAAACCGGCACACTTGGTCAACTAGTGGTCATCGACGTGCTCAGCAACGACACCGATCTTGAAGGCGACATTGACCCAACTAGCGTAAAACTGATCAACCCAGACACAGGTCTTGAAGTCACCACATTAACGGTTGCTGGCGAAGGCGAATGGAGTGTTGATCCAACAACAGGTACTGTCACCTTCACCCCAGAAGCAGGTTTTACCGCTGATCCAACGCCGGTGAACTATGTCGTCTCTGATGTCACTGGCAGCAAGTCAAACCAAGCGACCATCACCGTAGACTACCCACCAACCGCACCGAATGCCGAAGACGAAATCCAAACCGGCACACTTGGTCAACCAGTGGTCATCGACGTGCTCAGCAATGACACCGACCTTGAAGGCGACATTGACCCAACTAGCGTAAAACTGATCAACCCAGACACAGGTCTTGAAGTCACCACATTAACGGTTGCTGGCGAAGGCGAATGGAGTGTTGATCCAACAACAGGTACTGTCACCTTCACCCCAGAAGCAGGTTTTACCGCTGATCCAACGCCGGTGAACTATGTCGTCTCTGATGTCACTGGCAGCAAGTCAAACCAAGCGACCATCACCGTAGACTACCCACCAACCGCACCGAATGCCGAAGACGAAATCCAAACCGGCACACTTGGTCAACCAGTGGTCATCGACGTGCTCAGCAATGACACCGACCTTGAAGGCGACATTGACCCAACTAGCGTAAAACTGATCAACCCAGACACAGGTCTTGAAGTCACCACATTAACGGTTGCTGGCGAAGGCGAATGGAGTGTTGATCCAACAACAGGTACTGTCACCTTCACCCCAGAAGCAGGTTTTACCGCTGATCCAACGCCGGTGAACTATGTCGTCTCTGATGTCACTGGCAGCAAGTCAAACCAAGCGACCATCACCGTAGACTACCCACCAACCGCACCGAATGCCGAAGACGAAATCCAAACCGGCACACTTGGTCAACCAGTGGTCATCGACGTGCTCAGCAATGACACCGACCTTGAAGGCGACATTGACCCAACTAGCGTAAAACTGATCAACCCAGACACAGGTCTTGAAGTCACCACATTAACGGTTGCTGGCGAAGGCGAATGGAGTGTTGATCCAACAACAGGTACTGTCACCTTCACCCCAGAAGCAGGTTTTACCGCTGATCCAACGCCGGTGAACTATGTCGTCTCTGATGTCACTGGCAGCAAGTCAAACCAAGCGACCATCACCGTAGACTACCCACCAACCGCACCGAATGCCGAAGACGAAATCCAAACCGGCACACTTGGTCAACCAGTGGTCATCGACGTGCTCAGCAATGACACCGACCTTGAAGGCGACATTGACCCAACTAGCGTAAAACTGATCAACCCAGACACAGGTCTTGAAGTCACCACATTAACGGTTGCTGGCGAAGGCGAATGGAGTGTTGATCCAACAACCGGCACTGTCACCTTCACCCCAGAAGCAGGTTTCACCGCTGATCCGACGCCTGTCAACTATGTCGTCTCTGATGTCACTGGCAACAAGTCAAACCAAGCGACCATCACCGTAGACTACCCACCAACCGCACCAGTGGCAGTGGATGACAGCGAATCGGGTGCTTCAGGTGCCACCGTTGAAGTTGACGTCGTTGGTAACGATAGCGACGCTGAAAATGATCTTGACCCAACGACCGTCATCATCACCCAAGCGCCAGTTGGCAGCACTATTGCCGCTGACGGCAAATCGGTGGACGTACCAGGCGAAGGCACATGGACGGTCAATCCGACTACAGGTGCCATCAGCTTTGCCCCAGCAGCTGGTTTTACCGCTGATCCGACACCAATCAGCTACACTGTAGACGACGCAACAGGCTTAACCTCAAACGAAGCGACCGTCACCATTGACTATCCGCAAGCAGTGAATGACCTACAAACGGGTACCTCAGGCAGTCCAGTTGTGGTCGATGTGTTTGCTAACGACAGCCAAGCTGACGCCAATTTAGACCCAGCAACCGTCATCATCACCCAAGCGCCAGCTGGCAGCACTATTGCCGCTGACGGCAAATCGGTGGACGTACCAGGCGAAGGCACATGGGTTGTTGACCCTGTAACAGGGGCCATCACCTTTACCCCAGCAGCAGGCTTCACCGCGGACCCAACGCCAATCAGCTACACCGTAGACAACCTGACGGGTGACACCTCAAACGAAGCGACCGTCACCATTGACTATCCGCAAACCGCACCAGTGGCAGTGGATGACAGCGAATCGGGTGCTTCAGGTGCCACCGTTGAAGTTGACGTCGTTGGTAACGATAGCGACGCTGAAAATGATCTTGACCCAACGACCGTCATCATCACCCAAGCGCCAGTTGGCAGCACTATTGCCGCTGACGGCAAATCGGTGGACGTACCAGGCGAAGGCACATGGACGGTCAATCCGACTACAGGTGCCATCAGCTTTGCCCCAGCAGCTGGTTTTACCGCTGATCCGACACCAATCAGCTACACTGTAGACGACGCAACAGGCTTAACCTCAAACGAAGCGACCGTCACCATTGACTATCCGCAAGCAGTGAATGACCTACAAACGGGTACCTCAGGCAGTCCAGTTGTGGTCGATGTGTTTGCTAACGACAGCCAAGCTGACGCCAATTTAGACCCAGCAACCGTCATCATCACCCAAGCGCCAGCTGGCAGCACTATTGCCGCTGACGGCAAATCGGTGGACGTACCAGGCGAAGGCACATGGGTTGTTGACCCTGTAACAGGGGCCATCACCTTTACCCCAGTCGCAGGTTTTACCGCGGACCCAACGCCAATCAGCTACACCGTAGACAACCTGACGGGTGACACCTCAAACGAAGCGACCGTCACCATTGACTATCCGCAAGCAGTGAATGACCTACAAACGGGTACCTCAGGCAGTCCAGTTGTGGTCGATGTGTTTGCTAACGACAGCCAAGCTGACGCCAATTTAGACCCAGCAACCGTCATCATCACCCAAGCGCCAGTTGGCAGCACTATTGCCGCTGATGGCAAATCGGTGGACGTACCAGGCGAAGGCACATGGGTTGTTGACCCTGTAACAGGGGCCATCACCTTTACCCCAGTCGCAGGTTTTACCGCGGACCCAACGCCAATCAGCTACACCGTAGACAACCTGACGGGTGACACCTCAAACGAAGCGACCGTCACCATTGACTATCCGCAAGCAGTGAATGACCTACAAACGGGTACCTCAGGCAGTCCAGTTGTGGTCGATGTGTTTGCTAACGACAGCCAAGCTGACGCCAATTTAGACCCAGCAACCGTCATCATCACCCAAGCGCCAGTTGGCAGCACTATTGCCGCTGATGGCAAATCGGTGGACGTACCAGGCGAAGGCACATGGGTTGTTGACCCTGTAACAGGGGCCATCACCTTTACCCCAGTCGCAGGCTTCACCGCGGACCCAACGCCAATCAGCTACACCGTAGACAACCTGACGGGTGACACCTCAAACGAAGCGACCGTCACCATTGACTATCCGCAAGCAGTGAATGACCTACAAACGGGTACCTCGGGCAGTCCAGTTGTGGTCGATGTGTTTGCTAACGACAGCCAAGCTGACGCCAATTTAGACCCAACGACCGTCATCATCACCCAAGCGCCAGTTGGCAGCACTATTGCCGCTGACGGCAAATCGGTGGACGTACCAGGCGAAGGCACATGGGTTGTTGACCCTGTAACAGGGGCCATCACCTTTACCCCAGTCGCAGGTTTTACCGCGGACCCAACGCCAATCAGCTACACCGTAGACAACCTGACGGGTGACACCTCAAACGAAGCGACCGTCACCATTGACTATCCGCAAACCGCACCAGTGGCAGTGGATGACAGCGAATCGGGTGCTTCAGGTGCCACCGTTGAAGTTGACGTCGTTGGTAACGATAGCGACGCTGAAAATGATCTTGACCCAACGACCGTCATCATCACCCAAGCGCCAGTTGGCAGCACTATTGCCGCTGACGGCAAATCGGTGGACGTACCAGGCGAAGGCACATGGACGGTCAATCCGACTACAGGTGCCATCAGCTTTGCCCCAGCAGCTGGTTTTACCGCTGATCCGACACCAATCAGCTACACTGTAGACGACGCAACAGGCTTAACCTCAAACGAAGCGACCGTCACCATTGACTATCCGCAAGCAGTGAATGACCTACAAACGGGTACCTCGGGCAGTCCAGTTGTGGTCGATGTGTTTGCTAACGACAGCCAAGCTGACGCCAATTTAGACCCAGCAACCGTCATCATCACCCAAGCGCCAGCTGGCAGCACTATTGCCGCTGATGGCAAATCGGTGGACGTACCAGGCGAAGGCACATGGGTTGTTGACCCTGTAACAGGGGCCATCACCTTTACCCCAGTCGCAGGTTTTACCGCGGACCCAACGCCAATCAGCTACACCGTAGACAACCTGACGGGTGACACCTCAAACGAAGCGACCGTCACCATTGACTATCCGCAAGCAGTGAATGACCTGCAAACGGGTACCTCGGGCAGTCCAGTTGTGGTCGATGTGTTTGCTAACGACAGCCAAGCTGACGCCAATTTAGACCCAGCAACCGTCATCATCACCCAAGCGCCAGCTGGCAGCACTATTGCCGCTGACGGCAAATCGGTGGACGTACCAGGCGAAGGCACATGGGTTGTTGACCCTGTAACAGGGGCCATCACCTTTACCCCAGTCGCAGGTTTTACCGCGGACCCAACGCCAATCAGCTACACCGTAGACAACCTGACGGGTGACACCTCAAACGAAGCGACCGTCACCATTGACTATCCGCAAGCAGTGAATGACCTACAAACGGGTACCTCAGGCAGTCCAGTTGTGGTCGATGTGTTTGCTAACGACAGCCAAGCTGACGCCAATTTAGACCCAGCAACCGTCATCATCACCCAAGCGCCAGCTGGCAGCACTATTGCCGCTGACGGCAAATCGGTGGACGTACCAGGCGAAGGCACATGGGTTGTTGACCCTGTAACAGGGGCCATCACCTTTACCCCAGTCGCAGGTTTTACCGCGGACCCAACGCCAATCAGCTACACCGTAGACAACCTGACGGGTGACACCTCAAACGAAGCGACCGTCACCATTGACTATCCGCAAGCAGTGAATGACCTACAAACGGGTACCTCGGGCAGTCCAGTTGTGGTCGATGTGTTTGCTAACGACAGCCAAGCTGACGCCAATTTAGACCCAACGACCGTCATCATCACCCAAGCGCCAGCTGGCAGCACTATTGCCGCTGACGGCAAATCGGTGGACGTACCAGGCGAAGGCACATGGGTTGTTGACCCTGTAACAGGGGCCATCACCTTTACCCCAGTCGCAGGTTTTACCGCGGACCCAACGCCAATCAGCTACACCGTAGACAACCTGACGGGTGACACCTCAAACGAAGCGACCGTCACCATTGACTATCCGCAAACCGCACCAGTGGCAGTGGATGACAGCGAATCGGGTGCTTCAGGTGCCACCGTTGAAGTTGACGTCGTTGGTAACGATAGCGACGCTGAAAATGATCTTGACCCAACGACCGTCATCATCACCCAAGCGCCAGTTGGCAGCACTATTGCCGCTGACGGCAAATCGGTGGACGTACCAGGCGAAGGCACATGGACGGTCAATCCGACTACAGGTGCCATCAGCTTTGCCCCAGCAGCTGGTTTTACCGCTGATCCGACACCAATCAGCTACACCGTAGACGACGCAACAGGCTTAACCTCAAACGAAGCGACCGTCACCATTGACTATCCGCAAGCAGTGAATGACCTACAAACGGGTACCTCGGGCAGTCCAGTTGTGGTCGATGTGTTTGCTAACGACAGCCAAGCTGACGCCAATTTAGACCCAGCAACCGTCATCATCACCCAAGCGCCAGCTGGCAGCACTATTGCCGCTGACGGCAAATCGGTGGACGTACCAGGCGAAGGCACATGGGTTGTTGACCCTGTAACAGGGGCCATCACCTTTACCCCAGTCGCAGGCTTCACCGCGGACCCAACGCCAATCAGCTACACCGTAGACAACCTGACGGGTGACACCTCAAACGAAGCGACCGTCACCATTGACTATCCGCAAGCAGTGAATGACCTACAAACGGGTACCTCGGGCAGTCCAGTTGTGGTCGATGTGTTTGCTAACGACAGCCAAGCTGACGCCAATTTAGACCCAGCAACCGTCATCATCACCCAAGCGCCAGCTGGCAGCACTATTGCCGCTGACGGCAAATCGGTGGACGTACCAGGCGAAGGCACATGGGTTGTTGACCCTGTAACAGGGGCCATCACCTTTACCCCAGTCGCAGGTTTTACCGCGGACCCAACGCCAATCAGCTACACCGTAGACAACCTGACGGGTGACACCTCAAACGAAGCGACCGTCACCATTGACTATCCGCAAGCAGTGAATGACCTACAAACGGGTACCTCGGGCAGTCCAGTTGTGGTCGATGTGTTTGCTAACGACAGCCAAGCTGACGCCAATTTAGACCCAACGACCGTCATCATCACCCAAGCGCCAGTTGGCAGCACTATTGCCGCTGACGGCAAATCGGTGGACGTACCAGGCGAAGGCACATGGGTTGTTGACCCTGTAACAGGGGCCATCACCTTTACCCCAGCAGCAGGCTTCACCGCGGACCCAACGCCAATCAGCTACACCGTAGACAACCTGACGGGTGACACCTCAAACGAAGCGACCGTCACCATTGACTATCCGCAAACCGCACCAGTGGCAGTGGATGACAGCGAATCGGGTGCTTCAGGTGCCACCGTTGAAGTTGACGTCGTTGGTAACGATAGCGACGCTGAAAATGATCTTGACCCAACGACCGTCATCATCACCCAAGCGCCAGTTGGCAGCACTATTGCCGCTGACGGCAAATCGGTGGACGTACCAGGCGAAGGCACATGGACGGTCAATCCGACTACAGGTGCCATCAGCTTTGCCCCAGCAGCTGGTTTTACCGCTGATCCGACACCAATCAGCTACACTGTAGACGACGCAACAGGCTTAACCTCAAACGAAGCGACCGTCACCATTGACTATCCGCAAGCAGTGAATGACCTACAAACGGGTACCTCAGGCAGTCCAGTTGTGGTCGATGTGTTTGCTAACGACAGCCAAGCTGACGCCAATTTAGACCCAGCAACCGTCATCATCACCCAAGCGCCAGCTGGCAGCACTATTGCCGCTGACGGCAAATCGGTGGACGTACCAGGCGAAGGCACATGGGTTGTTGACCCTGTAACAGGGGCCATCACCTTTACCCCAGTCGCAGGTTTTACCGCGGACCCAACGCCAATCAGCTACACCGTAGACAACCTGACGGGTGACACCTCAAACGAAGCGACCGTCACCATTGACTATCCGCAAGCAGTGAATGACCTACAAACGGGTACCTCAGGCAGTCCAGTTGTGGTCGATGTGTTTGCTAACGACAGCCAAGCTGACGCCAATTTAGACCCAGCAACCGTCATCATCACCCAAGCGCCAGCTGGCAGCACTATTGCCGCTGATGGCAAATCGGTGGACGTACCAGGCGAAGGCACATGGGTTGTTGACCCTGTAACAGGGGCCATCACCTTTACCCCAGTCGCAGGTTTTACCGCGGACCCAACGCCAATCAGCTACACCGTAGACAACCTGACGGGTGACACCTCAAACGAAGCGACCGTCACCATTGACTATCCGCAAGCAGTGAATGACCTACAAACGGGTACCTCAGGCAGTCCAGTTGTGGTCGATGTGTTTGCTAACGACAGCCAAGCTGACGCCAATTTAGACCCAGCAACCGTCATCATCACCCAAGCGCCAGTTGGCAGCACTATTGCCGCTGACGGCAAATCGGTGGACGTACCAGGCGAAGGCACATGGGTTGTTGACCCTGTAACAGGGGCCATCACCTTTACCCCAGTCGCAGGTTTTACCGCGGACCCAACGCCAATCAGCTACACCGTAGACAACCTGACGGGTGACACCTCAAACGAAGCGACCGTCACCATTGACTATCCGCAAGCAGTGAATGACCTACAAACGGGTACCTCAGGCAGTCCAGTTGTGGTCGATGTGTTTGCTAACGACAGCCAAGCTGACGCCAATTTAGACCCAGCAACCGTCATCATCACCCAAGCGCCAGCTGGCAGCACTATTGCCGCTGATGGCAAATCGGTGGACGTACCAGGCGAAGGCACATGGGTTGTTGACCCTGTAACAGGGGCCATCACCTTTACCCCAGTCGCAGGCTTCACCGCGGACCCAACGCCAATCAGCTACACCGTAGACAACCTGACGGGTGACACCTCAAACGAAGCGACCGTCACCATTGACTATCCGCAAACGGCGCCAGTGGCAAGTAACGACTTAAAAGCAGGTCCTTTAAATACGCCTGTATTAGTTGACATATTAGCCAATGATACTGATCCTGAAAACGATTTAGACCCAACGACCGTCATCATCACCCAAGCGCCAGCTAGCAGTACTATTGCCGCTGATGGTAAATCGGTGGACGTACCAGGCGAAGGCACATGGGTTGTTGACCCTGTAACAGGGGCCATCACCTTTACCCCAGTCGCAGGTTTTACCGCGGACCCAACGCCAATCAGCTACACGGTTAGCGATAGCACGGGCCTGATCTCTAATGAGGCAACCGTTATTGTGGACTATCCACCAACAGCACCAGTCACTATCGATGACAGCGAAATCGGTGTTTCTGGTCAATTAGTTAACATTGAGGTATTGAGTAATGATTTTGATTTTGATGGAGATATTCTTCCATCGACTGTCATCATCACCCAATCACCAGCGGGTGGTACTATTGCAGCTGACGGTAAATCGGTTGGCGTACCAGGTGAAGGATCCTGGAGTGTTGACTTAGTAACAGGTGATATCACCTTTACCCCAGAAGCAGGTTTTACTGGTGATCCAACGCCAATCAGCTATACGGTTAGCGATAGTACTGGTTTAACTTCTAATGAATCTACTATTACCATTGACTATCCACAAACAGCGCCAGTAGCAGTGGATGATGAAAAGTTAGACCAAGTGCTTGGCGATGCTATTACTGTTGCTGTGGTCGGTAACGATACAGATGTAGAAGGCGATCTAGACCCAACGACGGTCATCATCACCGCCTCGCCAGCAGGTGGCACCATCGCCGCTGACGGCAAATCGGTTGTTGTGGCAGGCGAAGGCGAATGGAGTGTTGATACTGCCACAGGCGACATCACCTTCACCCCAGAAGCCGGCTTTACCGATAACCCAACGCCAATCAGTTACACAATTGAAGATACAACTGGTCTATTGTCTAATGAAGCAACTGTTACTATTGACTACGACCAGTTAACTAGAATTGAAGTTGAGCCGCCAGGCCGTGTTTCTGAAGAAGGGTTAGAAGGAGGAAATCCAGATAGCAATCCAGACTCAGCGCTTGATACCACTGATTCAGTAACTGATACAGATGGTAACTGGATTCGAGTAACTGATACAGACACTGACCTTTCAAATGCGGTTGTGAAATTTGTATTACCAACTGTTGATAATGGTATTACTAGTCAAGGCAATCCTGTTGTTTTCAGAATTGATTCAAGTACAGGTGATATTGTTGGTGAGTATGAATATATTGATAGCTTGGGTGCCTCTCAAACTCAGAATGTACTAAGCATAAGTCTAAACGGTAATAAAGAAGCAATTACTGATGGCTATCAATTTGGATACAATGTCACGTTGGGCGCACCTGTAGATCATACTCAAGGTGATGATATTGAAGGTATTCTGTCGGTTGATTTTGGTATTGAAGTATACGAAGATTCTTCTGCTACAAATCCATTAGCCACATCTGACGAGTTGTTGGCCATCATCGAAGATGATTCTCCTGCGCCTCAGCCAGTGGTTTGGAACATTGATGTACAGCAAGAGACTATTACTATTAGTGGCTTACAAACGGGTTTTACTGAGACATTATTTACCCAACCGACCAATACAGATGGTCAAAACTATCTGGTAGCAAACAATCCTGCAGCTAGTAACCCTGGCACTACGGTACCTAGTCGTGATTATGGGGCTACAGGTACGCTGTCTGCGGAACAAGATGCGACTTATACAGCACCAGATGGAAACACTTATATAGACGCCCTGGATGAAGGTATTTATTGGGGTAGACCAGGAGATGCTGATAGCTCTCCTGCAGGATACACGACTTATGAAAATACTGCTTATCAAGGTAATGGTGAAGAGATTGAGTTTGAGACTAACCTTGATTTAGGTGATTTTTCACATATTAACTTTGGCATCTTCGGAGACGGTGGTACGTTACTTGAGACAAACTTAAACATCGACTTCATAGTTGATGTTAATGGCAACTCTGAATCAGTCAATGTGGATTATTTGTTACAGCATAATGAAACTCCTAATAATTTTACGAGTGCTACTTATGGTATAGATTCTGCTACTTACTCGGATACTTTTGTTCAAAGTGACTTTATTGTGATACCGAATGCCTCTCAAATTGTAGATATTGCCGGTCAGCAGTACATGCTTGATGTGACACTCGTCAATCAGGATGCGAGCTCTACCATTGACTCGGACAAAAATAAAGACTTCTTGAAGGTATATCAAGGCTATGATGGTATTGATAACGATGGTGATGGAAAAATTGATGAGTCTCTATATTCTGCTGTAGGAAAATTATTTTCAACTAATGCGTTTACTAATCAAACTGGGAATATTTATGATTTAAATGGTAACGGTATCTTAGGAGATAAAGGAGATGCACAGTTTGTAGCTAATCTAACAACAGGCTTCAGATACACTATTCTTGGAAACGGTGATATTGCTTATATTGACTCTAATAAGAATGGTGGATCTGACGGTATTGATTTCGATGGTGATAACATCAACGATGCTATTGATAGTAATGGTGACGGTAGGCTTGACTATATTGTCTATAGTACAACTGGTCAGCGAGCTGAAGATACTGATGGTGATGGGGTTATAGATAGAGTCGATACTAATGGCGATGGGATAGTGGATACCGATCTTGTTTTAGATGGTTCTGATTATGATCCTGCTTTAGATGATGAAAGTACCTTTGTCGTTAATAGTGAAGAAGGTCAAGAAAACATTTATGATGTCATTGGTAAGTTAACACCTTTAAACCCATTACCTGAATTGGATAATAATATCGTTGTTGAAGGTAAAGTAGCTGTTGGTGGCGATGCTGTTGATTATCTCAATTCGACTGGTACTGGTATTATTTGGTCAGGCGTATCAACCACTGATAGTGACACAACAATTGAAACTATTGATACAGATGGTGACGCGACTAACTATGAATTCCAAACTGACTATGGTGTGTTCGTTGGTTATGCTGATGGTAGTTACAAATTCAATCCAGTTAAAAATATAGCAGATATTGTTATAGCTGGTGTAGATGATATTGATGTCTTTAAATTTGAATATACAGATTCAGATGGTGATACAGCCAGCTCAACGGTTACGTTGAACTACAATGAGTATGCGACACCGCAAAGCCCCGACTCAATGGATGACATTGCCCCGCGTGGTACGGCAGATAATGACTACTTAGTAGGGACTAATCAAGCCGAAACCCTAAGTGGTGGCGCAGGAGATGATACTTTAGTTGGCCTGAGCGGCGCGGATATCTTATCAGGCAGTGATGGCAATGATATTTTGATATTTGATAGAAATGATGTCTCAATCGATGGTGGTGAAAACTCGGATGGCAGTTTAGACAATGATACATTAGTAATTAACGACATAAATGTTGTTGCTAATACTGACATGAGTGAAGTTGTTAATTTTGAAACTATTGATTTGACTAACGACACTGCTCAAACGCTCAGTATAAGTCTCAGTGATGTTGTTGACATAACTGATGGCAATAATCAGCTGTTCATCAAGGGCGATAGCGTTGATACTGTTAATGTATCTGATATGACTAAGGCAGCTACTTCTGATCAGGCAGGTTATGATTTGTACCAAGATAGTGGTAATACGGCGAGCCTATACATTCAAACCGCTATAGATGACAATATTATCTAAAAGTAATAGTTGAATCGTAAAAAAACGCTCCCAAAAGGGAGCGTTTTTTGTGCAAACTAATCGTGACGCCAGTAGACTTTTACCACAACATCAATACGACTTAGCCCAAGTCGATCTTTCAGCAATGGACGCAATGCTTTGACAGTATTCGCTTCTAGCGCTCCCCAGACTTTATCAATCTGTAGAGGATTGTCAGTCAAATAATCGCCTAATTTACCGTCAATTAGCGTGGCTAACTCTGCTCCCGAGTTTGGTTGATTGGTTACTATAGGCAGTACGGTAAAGTGGTTATCCTCGCGGCTTTCAGTATCGCAATCAAGGCCACTGCGCATTTTTACAGTATCAAAATAACTTTGATCGCCTGCATCTTGCGTCACACAAACGACTAATGGTGGTGTAGGGTTATTCCATAGCTCTAGCAGTCGTGCTGCCGTTGGCATTGATGTCTCATCGACAATCAGTACCGCTTGACCGTCTCGTAAGTGCTCTACCTTTTCTGGAAACTCTCGTTTTGTGACAACGGTCTCGCCTGCTTGTAGTGCTGTTGCCCAGTTGCCGCCCGGCGTATCCCCATGCAAAAAAACATCGACCCATGCTCGTATCTCATCATCAGCTTGCCATGCTTTTCTTAAAGTGTAATAGCAGTGAGGACGAGCAGGGCGTACGTTTTCCTTTGCACTGTCATCAGCTTTGTTGCCATTAGTTTTATAGTCACCAGCTTTATTGCCATCAGTGCTGTCAGTAATCAATGCGTTGGTCATTGCATTGTGTTCTAAATCAAACAAGTACGCGTAACCCGCTTCGTTGGTAGGTACTGACGTTCGAGCTTTTTGCGCCTTCAACATCGCTTAATGAAGGCATGCTCAATTCAAGGCGCAGCATATTTTTGCTGATTCTATAGCTATTTTGTACCTCAAATACTTGCTTGGTCAGTTTGATTGTTTTTTTGCCTAGCTTTTTATCTGCTCTTTGTTTTAGCAAGATATATTGGGCTTGCAAGTCATCAAGCTGAGAGATAGGTGCAGCAAAAGCAATAAAGAAAGTCTGGTTATAGAGTGAACTATTTTGAGCGGCAGTTGATTGATTCTCTACGCCTTTTGGACAAGTCTGTATAGCAATACCTTCAGCATAAATATCAGTTATTTGGGCATCGACCAGATCCAATTCGGCGGTAGATAATGAAGTAAACACACTCAAAAATCCAAGCAGTTCGTCGAGGTGCTCCTCATTAATATGAGCGACCACACCTGCTATTTCAGGGTCGTTTAGGGGAGTGTATTGGCTGTTTTGGTTATCGGTGTTTTCTGTAGTAGCTAAAAGAAGATTAGTCATATAAATACTCGCAATCAACAGAGCGTTGAAATTAAAGTGAATGAGTTTATAGTTAATGATAATTGTTTTTGTTATCATTTACGAGTAAAATCAATTTTTATTGTGGTTTGATCGTCAAAAATTGGTCTATAGCTGATGACCGATGAACCATCATTTTTATGACATATTATTTTTATCAACAATGAGTGCTTATATGCTACGTGCAAACCAGCTGACTATCAGCCGTCAAGGAAATACTCTATTAGACAACGTGACTTGTGAAATTGATACCAATCAACTGGTGGCTTTGGTTGGGCATAATGGGTCTGGCAAGTCGACCTTGATCAAAGCGCTAGCGGGTGAGATGGCAAGTAGTAGCGGCAATGTCACATTAGATGAGCACAGTATCAATGACTACGGCAGTAAGGAGTTAGCGCGGCAAATGGCATATCTGCCGCAGCAATTGCCAGAAGCTGCTGGATTCACGGTGCGTGAGCTGGTCATGCTAGGGCGCTATCCTCATCAAAAATGGCTGCAAAAGCCAACTCAAATAGATAAAGACAAAGTCGCGCAAGCATTAAAAGTGACTAAAACCGAAGCGTTTGCTGATCGAATTACTGCCACGCTATCTGGTGGTGAGCGCGCTCGTGCGTGGCTCGCGATGTGTTTGGCACAGGATACCCGTTACTTATTACTCGATGAACCACTTGCTGCGCTTGATATGCATTATCAAATCGAGGTCATTCAGCTCATTCGTCGTTTGGTGGATGAGCAAGGCTTAAGCGTGGTAATTATTATCCATGATATTAATTTGGCAGCGCAATATGCCGATCGAGTCATCGCACTGAAAAATGGCCAAATATGTCACAACGGCGATATCGCCAGTACCATGCAACCTACCGTGCTACACGATATCTTTAATGTCGATATGCAGCTGCTCAGTCATCCTATTACTGGACAGCCTGTCGCAGTCGCTTAACGTCTGGTTTCTGCTCCTTCTTTCTAATTTGCCTACAAAGATACGCTTTTATGCCTCCCGTTTTTTATACAGATAAATTATCGAAATATCTACTAGTTACGCCAGTATCAGTAATGACAACATTGAAATGGTTCGCCCTCGCATTGTGTTTGGTATTGACCGCTTGTAATAGTCGGACAACCGCTACCTCAGAAGCAGAAAACAGTCATAGCGATAGGATGAATATCGTGTCTCCTGACTGGGGTAATGCAGCGACTTTGACAGCGATGGGGCATGCACCAATTGCGACAGGTGATGTCAGGGTTTGGGACAGATGGGTGGGAAGCCCCAAACTACCAACATCGATAACAGACTTGGGCATACGCTATCAGCCCAACGCTGAGCTAATCGCCCAACTGCCTGTCGATATGGTCATAGATAATTATTTCTATGAGCATGCACGCAATTTATACGGCGATGTCCCTGCAGAATCTGTGATGTCTGCGGCAAAAGGAGAGACGGCAACCTGGGCTGACTATACGGAACCGACGCGGGAGCTTGGCATGCTGATCGATAACCCGAAGATGGCTGAAGACTATATTGTACAAAGTCAGAAAGACATACAGCTGGCCAGTCAGCAATTCCAACAGCGTTATCCAAAAGCCAAGAAATTTGCAGTGGTACAGTTTGCGGATGCTAATAACATGCGTATGTATGTGGCAAATAGCTTATTTCAGCCTGCGTTAGAGCAGATGAATAGAGAGCTTGTGGTATTGGGCAAGGGCAATCAGTGGGGGTTTGTGCCGATACGAATGGGAGATTTGGCGCAATTAGATGATGAGACTTGTTTATTAATTATCGACCCGCTGAGCCCAATTACTCGAGCTGAAATTGATGACAGCTTGATTTGGCAGCGTCTAGGTTATGGCAATACCCGCTGTGTGGGCGAGCTACCACCAGTATGGATTTATGGTGGGATGTCATCATTGGTTAGCCTAGCAAACAACTTGTCAGAAGTTTCATTAAAAGGCGGGGAAGTACTATGAGCGCCAATGCAGATACTCACAACAACCAAAACAATCATATCAATAACCACACCGACAGTTCTCATAACGACAGTGCTCATACGATGACATTAGCTTCTCAAGCAGCAACAGTTCCAAAACCCTCATCAACGTTATCATCGTCGCAATCATTGAAACAGTCATCACCACTGAATCAGCCACCGAACCAACACAAACCACAGACTTCTTTATTTGCCAATTTGTCTTGGCGACTATGGACCATGCTCATCGGATTAGCGGCATTGTCGTTATGGAGTAGTTGGGCTCTGTTAGATCAACAGTGGACGCGCCCAGTCAGTGACTTGCTTATACCAAGCTCGCAATTGGATATTGCCAGTATGGCGATACAGCTGCATCTAGTGGCGACCAGCGTGGTGGCGTTGTTGGCTGGCGGGCTATTAGGCGTGGTCAGTATTTTATTACAGCAATTGGTAAAAAACCCATTAGCATCAGATACGACGCTAGGGGTGGGCGTGGGTGCACAGTTGGCCATGCTCATCGTCACGTTATTTTTGCCAAGCTTAGCTATTTATGGCGGAATTTACGTGGCCTTTGTAGGGGCTATCATTAGTATGGGTCTGGTTTTTGCCTTATCAGCACCCAGTCGATTTAATCCATTGATTTTGATATTGGCCGGTTTGGTTGTCAATATTTTGCTGGCCGCAGTAGCCAATGTACTAGTGCTATTTTTTGCTGAGCGTAGTAATGGAATGCTGTCGTGGGCGGCTGGGTTTTTGGCACAAAACAGCTGGCATACCAGTATAGCGCTAGTCATCACTGCTATTTTGATGGCGGTCGTATGTCTGCCATTACTGAAACCATTAACGCTGATGAGTCTAGATGACACGCAGGCCAGACGTTTGGGTGTGCCTATTAATGGGATTCGGGCACTTGTTGTACTGGTGGTCGCAGTCGTGACCGCTTTAGTGATTAGTGAAGTTGGTTTAATTGGTTTTATTGGTCTTGGTGCAGCAAGTTTGGTCAATGCGCTGGGCATCTCTGCTATTGGTAAGCGTTTGGCCACTGCCTTTGGGTTAGGGGCGCTGCTTTTACTATTGACTAGCAATGTCGCGTTACTGCTTGAACCGATACTGGATATGCAGATTCCAGCTGGTGCCATGACAGGTATCTTGGGTGCACCGCTGATTATTTGGCTGATTTTGCGTCAGCGTCGTGAGCGGATAGAGACAGTGACACCGATGCTTGCAGGTAAGCATACATCCATTGCCTTTTGGCGATGGGGCGTTGGCGTGCTCGCTATTATCATGTTTGCCTGTTTATTTGTACAAGATATCAATGGTTGGGGGCTAAGTACGGACTGGGCGCTTACGCAGCAGTACCGCTTACCTCGCAGTTTGAGCGCTGCGGCCACAGGCTTGATGTTGGCAGTCGCCGGTGTGCTACTGCAAACCTTAACGCGTAACCCTATGGCCAGTCCTGAGGTATTGGGTGTCAGTTCAGGCGCGGCACTTGGGGTTATTTTGGGGTTTTTATTATTACCAAGTTTAGGGCTATCTGCGGGAGCAGGAACGTTGCTGGTTTCAGGACTGTCAGGGGCGATGGCCGTGCTGCTATTGATTATTTGGCTAGCACGCAGGGTCAGCTCAGGTTATTTATTGTTAGTAGGTATAGGCATTGCCGCCATGATGGACGGGGTGATGCATATGGTCAAGCTTTCAGGAGATCCGCGTCTAGAAGCAATGCTCAGCTGGCTGTCAGGGACAACCTATAGCGCCCAGCCCAGTACAGTATGGTATCTCATTGGCATTGCAGCTATCTTATTTATACTCAGTCTACTACTGATTAAGCCTTTGCGCGTTCTTGGACTAGGTACAGGTGTGGCGCGTAATCTAGGTGTGGCAGTTACGCCAGTGACTTTGTCGTTGTTGGTATTGGTGGCAGCGCTTAGTACGGCCAGCACGCTTGCCGTTGGCCCGTTGAGTTTTATTGGTTTGATGGTGCCTCACTTAGCTACTTCGCTAGGCGCTGTAAAGCTTGAACGGCAATTGCCATTAGCTGCACTTTTAGGGGCAGGCGTGATGGTGATAGCAGATTGGATTGGCCGTTATGTTATTTTCCCTTATGAGCTGCCTGCTGGCACGATTGCGGCCATTATCGGTGGTGGCTACTTCTTATGGCTCATTCGTAAGGTACCAGCCTCGGCAAATAGGTAGTTGCTGTCTTTAGATAGCTATTAATCAACGATATAAGTGAGCACAGATAGTCTAAAACTATCTGTACTGGGTAGCTGTGTGTCACTGATTAGTTAATAGTTTGAAGTAGTCTGCATTGTTCCTAATTAATCGCTCTTGATTCGTCGTTCTTAAATTCACGCTAGCTGCTATCTTTGTCATTTTCATCAATAGAAAATTCGCAAACTGGGTTGACAGTCAGTTATTGGTAGTAGATACTACGCTTCATTAATAATAATGATTATCATTTACATTATCATTCAATATAAATGAGCGATATTTTAAGAAGTAAGCGTCAAACCTTACTTTCGAATGTTTATCCAAGACTACTGACAATAACAAGGCTGAAGCTATGGACACGATCTTATTAGACGAATCACTTGATAACGAATGCTACTTACACCGTCAAGAACAATTTGAATCGAAGGTTCGCAGTTATCCACGTAAGCTACCTTTTGCGATTCAATCCGCCAAAGGCGCGTGGATTACTGATGTTGAAGGTAACGAGTATATCGACTGCCTATCAGGTGCTGGCACGCTGGCACTTGGACATAATCATCCCGTAGTCATAGAAAGCATCAAAGCGCTATTGGATAGCAACCTACCGATGCATACATTGGATATCACCACACCGTTAAAAGACAAATTTAGCGAGTTCATGTACAAACTACTCGCCACCAATAGCGATGAGTATTGCTTGCAGTTTTGTGGGCCGACGGGCGCTGATGCGGTAGAGGCTGCGATTAAACTGGCCAAACAAGTCATGGGTCGTTCAGGTGTTGTTAGCTTCAGCGGTGGCTATCATGGCATGACACATGGTGCTCTGGCGGTGACAGGAAACTTGGCACCTAAACAAGGTATCGAAGGCCTGATGGGCTCGGTGCAATTCTTGCCTTATCCCAATATGTATCGCTGCGCGTTTGGTTTGCCTTTTGAGCAAAGCATCCATGCCCATATGCGCTACTTTGAAAACTTCCTAAAAGATGTAGAGAGTGGCGTGGTGAAACCAGCCGCGGTCATTTTAGAAGTTATACAAGGGGAAGGCGGCGTCAACCCTGCGCCCATAGAATGGCTGAAGCATGTGCGCCGAGTGACAAAAGAGCTGGGCATTATGCTGATCATCGATGAAGTACAAACGGGTTTTTGCCGTACAGGACGCTGGTTCGCCTATCAATATGCGGATATCGATCCTGATATGATTGTGATGTCAAAAGCAATCGGTGGTGGTCTGCCACTTGCGGTATTGGGTATCAAAAAACAATACGATGTATGGCAAGCAGGCAACCATTCTGGCACGTTTAGAGGTAATCAGTTGGCGATGGCGACTGGCCTTGCCACCCTTAATTACTTAAAAGACAACAACGTTGCTGATTATGTTTTAGAAATAGGCGCATGGTTTATGGCGCAGCTAAAAATACGCCAACAGCGCTATCCAAAAATGGGTCAAGTCAGAGGACGTGGTCTCATGATTGGTATAGAGATTATCAATCCCAGCCTACCTAAGCAAAATGACGGTAGCTATCCAGCAGACAGCGATGTGGCTGCCAAAATCCAACAATCATGTTTTAAGCATGGATTGGTGATTGAAAAAGGCGGGCGCGGTGGCACAGTATTGCGATTATTGCCGCCACTCAATATAACCAAAGATGAGCTGCAGCAAGTCTTGCAAAGGCTTGATATGGCGCTAGAAGACAATAAATAGTCTTGCCAGCGTTTTAGCATGATTCACACTTTTATAAAAAACTCTGATAACAACTCTGATAACAACTCTAATAACGACTCTAATAATAAGTCACTTATTTGCGATTTATACAATCGTGGAATAAACAAGTGAGGATATTTTGCATTTATTAAATCAGCAAACCAGTGAGCAATATGTCACGCATATGCAAAAAACCAGCGCTGTTATCAAACAGTGGCTAGACGACAATAATGTGTATTTGGGCGGCACACCGCAACAAGTGCAAGCGACCAATATCTTTAGCATCCGTGAGCAAGGCCGAGACATCGACACGATACTCGCGGATATTCAAAGTAAGTTTTTGCCCAGTTGTGTGTCGACGGCCAATGCGAATTGCTTAGCCCACTTACATCCGCCCACACTGGTTATTGGTCAGATTGCTGAGATGATTATCGCGGCCACGAACCAAAGTATGGACTCGTGGAACCAAAGCCCAGCAGCCACCTATATCGAAAAAGACTTAATCCATTGGCTGTGTCAACGTTGCCATTTTAATAGCGCTAACAATCAAAAAAGCAGTAACGCTGGTGGCGTCTTTACCAGTGGTGGTACGCAAAGTAACCTGATGGGTTTACTGCTTGCACGCAATCGATTCTATAAGTCTAAGGGCGTTGATGTGCAACAGGATGGCCTTATGGGTCAGCCTGTTGGCAAAATCCTGTGCTCAGACCAAGCGCACTTTTCTATTGAAAAAAACGCGGCGCTACTAGGTCTAGGCCAACGTTCCGTCATCAAGGTAGCGACCGATGCATCAGGTGCCATGCTGATGTCTGACTTACAACATCAGATAAATCAGCTAGGCGCTGACAATGTGATGGCCATCATCGCAACGGCTGGCACTACTGATTTGGGTGCGATTGACCCTCTAATGGCTATAGGCAAAATTTGCCGTGATGCACAGATATGGCTACATGTTGATGCAGCATGGGGCGGGGCATTGCTACTATCACAGCGCTATCGACACTTGATTGAGGGGCTGAATCAAGCTGACTCTATCACCTTGGACTTTCACAAACATTTCTTCTTGCCGATTAGCTGTGGTGCTTTTCTCTTACGAGATAACCAAAATTTCGAGAGTATTCGCCATCATAGTGAGTATCTAAACTCTGCTGATGACGAACAGGACAATATCTTAAATTTAGTCACGTACTCTTTACAGACCACACGCCGTTTCGATGCCTTAAAGCTGTGGATGGCGCTGGACTTACTAGGGACAAATGGCTATGCAGCCTTGATTGATAGCTGTCTAGATACTGCCAAGCAAGCAGCACAGCTGATTGATACAAATGAAAATTTTGTACTGGTACATGAGCCCATTATTAGCAGTGTTTTGTTTTACTTTACACCCAAAGATACCGCGTTATCTGATGAGCAACTCGCTCAGCTTAATCGTCACATTGCACAAGAATTATTGGTCAATAACATTGCCAATGTGGCCACTACCCAGTTTGAGCAGCGCCTTTGCCTTAAATTCACCATTCTAAATCCCAATACCCAAATTAATGATATTGCCGACATCATTGAGCAGATGGCTATTGCTGGTTTTAACCAACTCAATTCTGACAACCTGAACGTTGATGGGAAAAAATAACATGATGCAGCATAAAACGCTTGATCGTCTCACACTACAAAATCTAATCAATGCTTACTGTTTTGAGACTGGGCGCGGCGATATTATTGCCGTAGAGCAGCAAGATGATATACAGAAGCATGCCTCACAAAATAAGCCTCTATTAGTGCTAATGCTATTGCCTTCGAACACGGTAATGGTTGTACCGGTCGACAGAGTGAGCCAATTGGGTCAGCACCGTTTGGCGGGCACGCCGCTTATATTGAATAAGCAGGTCAGCATACGATCAGACTCGAAACTAGACACGCAATTAGACGACCCTTTGCAAAACAGCCGATGGATAAAATCCTCTGCTATGAGCCTAGCATCTTTGATTATTGAAGATATCGTGCATCGTTATAAAGACAAAGCGACGCTAGATGCCAATGGCGTATTAAAACGCTGGATTGAGAGTTATGAGGGGCTACAGATTATCTTAGAGCATCGCAATGATGAGATTGATGACATCGTTGACTATCAGCAAGACTTTATTCAGACCGAACAAAACCTTATTTACGGTCATGCCATGCATCCTACACCCAAAGGCCGTGCTGGTTTTTATGGTGCCGAGTGGGCAAAGTATGCGCCCGAGACCAGTAGCAAAACCCAGCTGCACTATTGGCTAGTGCACCTCAGCTGCATTACAGAAGAATTCGTAGATGGCGACAGCATTACCACAGCACTCAAATCAAAGCTAAAAGCTGATATGAGTGGCTATCAGCAGCAACTTGTCGATGAGCATCCAGACTATAAGCTGTTGCCATTACATCCTTGGCAAGCAAGGTTTTTGCAGCAGCAGCCGTGGTATCAAAAGCTGCTAGAACAAGGCCAATTGTTTGACTTGGGTGAGCTTGGTTGGTATCTGCATCCGACTACATCGGTACGCACACTGGCTGCCTTTGATGCGCCTTGGATGTTCAAGTTGTCGTTGTCTGTAGCAATCACCAACTCAGTGCGGATTAACCTGCCCAAAGAATGCAAACGCGGCATGCATGCCTGCCGAATCTGGCGTAGCGACTATGGTACTCAGCTCAAAACCGAGTACCCTACGATTGCCGTATTGAATGATCCTGCTTGGATAGCCTTACGTATCGACGGCAAAATCATTGATGAGACCATTTGTATCTTACGTGACAACCCTTTTACAGAGGATACGCAAGTCACCAATCTTGCCAGCTTAAGCCAAGATCATCCTACTCGTCTCACTAACCGTTTAGAGACACTGTTTAAGTCTATTCATAAACAGACAGATGAGCCTTTAGAACAGGTGGCTGTCCAGTGGTTTGACACTTATTTACAAGTTGGTTTTATACCGCTGGTTCATATGTACTATCAGCATGGTATTGGTTTTGAAGTACATCAGCAAAACAGTCTCATCGAGCTAACAGACGGCTATCCTACTAAATTTTGGGCCAGAGACAATCAAGGCTTTGGTTATATTGCAGAGTATGCCACGCCGCTCATTGATGCTTATCCAGAGCTTATTAGCGAAGGAGAGTGCGTTATTCCAGAAGACTTTGCTGACTCACGCTTTGCCTATTATTTAGTTGGTAACAGTATATTTGGCTTAATCACTGCCATTGCTCGTACTCAACTTGTGAGTGAGGATGCATTAATCACGACGTTTAAAGAATGTCTAATGGCGTTAGAGCAACAATACCCACATCGTTCGTTATTTGACTTGTTGTTACGTAGCCCTACATTGCCGTTCAAGGGCAATCTACTCACCAGACTTTATGCGCTCGATGAGCTGACCGCACCTGTTGAGACCCAGTCTATTTATGTCGATATCCCAAACCCCATGGTGACGTAGCACGTCATATTGTGACGGCAAAGATAAGCACACAATAGAAATTAGAGTTCGATAGAAACGAACACCAGAATTAACGTAACTACCAAATCACTAAGGGGCGACCGTGTTAGATATTATTGGGATTGGCGTAGGGCCGTTTAATTTAAGTTTGGCGGCATTACTGACAAAGACCGACGTAACCGCAAAGTTTTTTGAGCAAAAGGCTGAGTTTAATTGGCATAAAGGCATGATATTGCCAAACACCACGCTGCAAGTGCCTTTTATGGCAGATTTAGTGACATTGATAGACCCAACCAGTCCGTATTCTTTTTTGAATTATTTGCATGCTCAGCAGCGATTGCTTAAGTTTTATTTTTTAGAAGAATTTAAAATTTATCGTAAAGAGTATAACCACTATTGCCAATGGGTAGCTGAGCAGCTGGATAGTCTGAATTTTGATGCGCCAGTGATCGACGTGGAATTTGATGACAATAATGATGGGTTTGTAGTGACAGTCTCTGAACAAGGCACACAAAACACCTATCATGCTAAAAATCTGGTCATAGGAACGGGCACACAGGCCACGCTACCACCATCGTTGCAAGATATTGCCAAACAAGCGCCTAACCGCTGTATGCACACTGCCCATTTTGCAGACAATTTTGACTTGGACAGCCTCAATGCTAGTAGCCTTGATCTGACTAGCACCAAGACTGAGGGCAAGCTGACCAAAATATTGGTACTGGGGTCTGGGCAGTCCTCAGCAGAGGTGTATCGAACGCTGTTTGATCAGCAGTTTGATGGCGATGATAGTACTAATGACAACCCTAAGTTTCAGTTAGATTGGATGACGCGCTCGGCAGGATTTTTCCCCATGGAGTATTCCCCATTAGGTTTGGAGCATTTCAGCCCGGCTTATACAGACTACTTTTATGAGTTAGACTCAGCAACCAAACCCCAAGTCACTGCCAAGCAAGACCTGCTCTATAAAGGCATGGGCTTTGAGACCATACGCGATATTTATCATCGTCTCTATGAGCGCAGTATTACCAATCAAGATTTGTATTCGACGTTGCTGTCTAACTGTGAAGTGGTTGAGGCAACGCTGACAACAATGCTAGAAGTGCCAGAGCCGACAGACACCATAAAACTGGTAGTTAAACAGCGTGAGCAGAATCAAGATTTTACTGCTGAGTATGACTGTGTGATTGCTGGTACAGGCTATCGTTACGGTCTGCCTGAGTGTTTAAACACGATACTGCCTGCCATCGCGCATGATGCGTTTGAGCAGCCAGTCATTGATAGAGACTATGCACTGAAATATGTGCTGACGCATCAAAAAGATATCGCGACTAATGGCAAAATTTTTGTACAAAACCAGGAAGTGCATACCCATGGCGTTGGCGCACCAGACTTGGGGTTGGGTGCTTATCGAGCAGGGTGTATCGTCAATCAGTTAACAGGTGAGCAGACTTACGACACCGATGCCTTAAAAGTGTTTCAAAATTTTGGCGCGTAGTTTTTATAAGCATCGTATTTCATCAAAACCATATTAACCACATAGCAAAATAATAACTAGGAGCAAGTCATGCCGACTATCACCCAAAACCTACCCGATACCTTTAGCATTGAAGCTTATCAAAAGACGTTTGCGTTGAGACCTGTCAGCTACCCAGATGATATGCCATTGCTGTATAAATGGATGCATGCTGAGCATGTGGTCGATCAGTGGCAGCTACATCTCCCGATGCCGCAGCTAAAAACCCATTTTGAAAAAATGCTGGCCGATGACCATCAGCGTCTCTACCTTATAATTTGTGATGATAAGCCGATTGGTTATACAGAGATTTATGAGACGGCTCGTGACCGGTTATCTCATTATTACAAAGCCAAAGAGACGGACATGGGCTGGCATATTTTGCTTGGTGATCCAGCGGTGGTTGGCAAAGGCTATCTAAAGCCAACAGGTATGATGATCAGCAAGTTTATATTTGAGCATACTGAGGCCAAAAAAATCGTGGTCGAGCCGGATAGTAAGGTTGAGGTGTATCAATGGATTGCTGATAGCTTCGCTTATAGAGTACAACGTCTGATTGAGATGCCAGAAAAAACCGCCTCATTATATTTTTGCAATCGCGATGAGTTTCTAGAATCTAGAGGTTATCTCAATTTCTATGGTGCCACTGCTTAATGAGCAACGCCCCTATAAATAAAGCCCCTATAAATAAGGCATCTACAAATGAGTCTCCTATAAACGAAGCCTCGAATAGTAGTAGTAATAGCTTGACCGATAAGCAAGTACAGCAGGTATTACTGACACTATTACTCGGCGGTACAGTGGTCAGCTTTAGTAATAGTGCACTTAATCCAGCGATTCCTGTCTTTATGTCGGTGTTTGATGTCGATATCGTGATGGGCGGCTGGGTGCTAAATGCTTATGTATTGGCCATGAGTGTGGGGTTGATGCTAAGCGGCTACTTAAACAAAAAGTTTCCGTTTAAGCATGTTTATTTGGCGGCAATTTTTGGATTTATGCTGGGCTCAGTCATTGGCATGCTGGCGTCTAGCATGAGCTTTGTCATCTTTGCCAGAGCCATACAAGGACTGAGTGGCGGTCTGATTATCCCGCTGTCTATTGGTATGCTATATCAGATTTATCCGCAGCAGCAGCACGGTAGAGTAATGGCACTATGGGGCATTGTTATTATGATGTCGTTGGCGTTTGGCCCTTTGGTCGGTGCTTACTTGGTTGAGCAGTTTGCGTGGTGGACACTGTTTGCCATTACCTTGCCACTCAGTGCAGCGGTCATGGCGTTGGTGTGGCGATTGATACCTGACATACGCTCACATGATAAAAAAAGCCCTTTCGATACCATCGGGTTTGTCAGTTTGCTTATTTGGCTGCTTGCGATGATGGTTTGGCTGAGCACGCTGAAGATAGACTTCACTGGCCGGCTACTAAGCAGTGATGGCTTATTAAAGATAGCCACTTTAGGTTTATTGTCTGTCGGATTTTTACTGTCCGCGATGGCTTGGTGGGCATATGAGCGGCGGCAGAAATATCCATTATTAAACGTGCGCTTATTTAACAATAAAACCTATTTGCACAGTAATATCATTAGCATTACTCAAACAGTCGGTTTGATGCTGTGTCTCTTACTATTACCCGTGTTGATCCAAGATGTGATGGGCGAGAGTGCTTTATGGACAGGCATTGTCCTGATGGTCGCGACGCTTGTAGCCAGTGTCACCACCCATTACGCTGGCAAGATGGTAGATAAGCAAGGTGCCAGAGGTATTGGCATCGTAGGAATTGCGATTAGTGCACTGTCTACCTTGATGCTGGCATGGTGCTTGTATCAGCCTACGCTTTGGCTATTAATGCTAATTATGAGTGTACGAGGTATTGGGGTAGGTTTGGCGTATCTGCCAACCACAACAGTAGGATTTAGCAGCTTACCCAAAGACGCGGTCACTGAGGGAGCCGCCCTTAATAATATCAGTCGCCGCATCATCTCTACTATATTTATCACGCTGTCTACCCTTTATATAGGCAGTCGAAGTGCGCAGTTATTGGCAGCAGGTAGTAGTGACGGCATGGCAAGCGCGATCCAAGAAATACTGGTGGTCATCGCGGTGATTTTATTATTCACAATCCCTTCAGCGTGCAAATTACCACGATCCTCATAAAAAATACCCCGTATCGGGGTTTACTTTAACTTGCTAACGTAAATAATTATCATTCGCTTTAAATGTATCTAAATTCATAATTTTATTTGATTCAATTTTCAGACAGGAAGCTTATATCTATGCCCAATCATCTAGTAAACCCTACCAAAAACAGTAATGGCAATCATAGTACTGACGTCACTTATGCGACCAAACCGTGGCAAGCACCTATTGATTCTAAAATCATGGCACGCGCTGAGCAACGGGTGATCAAGCAATTGCTACAAGCATTACTATATGAAAATATTATTGATTTTGAATCTGAAAGTGCGAACACCGCTAATAGTGCTGATAGTGAGACTCTGCTGAATTTTGTCATACAAGCAAGTGATGATGTTAGTTATACCGCGCAAGGCTATATTCATTACAGTTTTGACATCATTCGTTTGAATGAGCTGAATGTACAGCGAGTGGTTAACGGTGTTGCCCAAGATGCCATTCTTGAGCATGTAATCAGTGATATCTTGCTTAATATTGAGGGTGCGGAGCTAAAAGACAGCTTTATCAAAGAGCTGCGTCACACCTTAGTGAACGAAACACAATCTCAGATACTGGCTTCTAATATACCTATGCCTATTGATATGCTCACTTATGAGCAACTCGAAGGCTATTTGACGGCAGGTCATCCTTATCATCCGTGTTTTAAGTCTCGTATTGGTTTTGATTTGCAAGATAACTATGACTATGGCCCAGAGTTTGATCAAAACATCGGTGTGGTGTGGTTAGCGGTCAAAAAACAGCTACTAGTGAGCAATACCACTACTGACATCGATATCAATGAATGGGTGAAAGATTATGTAGGTGCGGATGAGTTTTCTGCACTCAATGCCAAACTCACAGAAGTACTTACAATCACAAATAAGCAAGACGAAGGTACAGCTAGTCATGAAGTAGACGAGACGGCTAATAATTATTGCCTTATACCTGCGCATCCTTGGCAATGGCAAAACACCTTGATTCAAGCGTTACAGCCATTGCTTGCCACGCAAGAAGTTATCTACTTAGGTAGTGCAGGTCATCAGTACCGCGCTCAGCAGTCTATTCGCTCATTGACGATGCTTGGTAATAGCGATGACAATGGTAACAATGACACTATTAATGATAAAGCCTACTTAAAGCTGAGTATGCATTTGATTAATACCTCAAGCACGCGAATACTAGCAAAGCATACTGTGATGAATGCGGCAGTTGTCACCACTTGGTTGAATCAACTGATTGCAGACGACAAGACGGCCCAAGCATTACCCATTGCATTTTTAGGTGAGACCGTTGGCGTTAGTTTAGACCATGAGGCGTTACGCACACGTGGCTATCAGCATCCAAATATGTATGGCGGGCTGGCTGCGATTTGGCGAGAAAACGTCAGTCAGCATCTATCAAAAGGGCAAACAGCATTCCCGCTCAATGGTGTCAGTTATATCAATGCTGATGGCTCGCATCTGATAACACCTTGGCTTGATAAATATGGCGTAGAGACATGGATTGCGCAGTTGATTAAGGTTACTGTCACCCCTTTACTACATATCTTATTTGGTTATGGTGTGGCACTAGAGTGCCATGCGCAAAACATCGTCTTGGTACATGAAGATGGCTATCCCATCAAGATATTATTAAAAGACTTGCATGACGGGGTTCGTTATTCACCCGCGCATTTGACTCAACAACACTTACGTCCAGACTTTTATAGCTTGCCGCCTGCTCATGCTGCCTTAAATAGAGGCTCATTCATCGAGACCGAAGATACCGATGGCATTCGGGACATGACGGTTGCTTGCTTATTCTTTGTGGCGTTGTCAGATATTGCGATTTTTATGCAGACGCATTATCACTATTCTGAAATGGCGTTTTGGCAACAGGTTGCTGACTGCGTGACCGACTATCAAACCTCTCATCCAGAGCATCAAGTACGGTTCGACTTGTTTGATGTATTCGCTGAACAAACTCGCATTGAGTCACTGGCTAAGCGCCGATTATTCGGAGATAAAGCATTCCCGATTAAATACATCAATAACCCACTGTTTAAAAGTCAGGGGTAAGACGATGCATACCTTATTTCCTGTGCAAATTTATGTACCAAAAAACCACCTTGATGCAAACCCTGAGCCAGATGTCGAGGCTATTCAATGGTCGCTGATTAGTCATTTAGTAGAGTGTTTCTTATTAGAGCAGTGGGTGGATGAGCACCTTATTCAAGTGACAACCATCGCTGAGTATTTAGAAAACTATCAGACGACTCAAGCTCAAGACGCGCATCAGTTTTTAGAATCACTACTTTTAGAGTCACTGCCACAGCAGTATCAAGATTTTTTTGACCAAGACAACACGTTAATGGTGATGCAGGTTGACCAAGAGAGGCAGTTATTACTATTGGTAGAGCCTGCTTATGCGTCACCGTGGCGATTGTCTAAATCCTGTCTGCCTGTCATACATAACCTTAATAGCAAGCGTCATGTAGATAACGTTTTGCTAGAGCCAGTAAGCTCAGCACAGCAATTGTTAGACATCTTTTTATCAATGATGGATGGTGCCAGCTTATCTGATATCGGTGTCTTAAAGCTAAAAGAGAGCTTAGAGGCTTCTTTTATAGCTCAGCAACAGTCATCGCTGGCAAACATCACAACGGCAGTTTGTCAGTATGCGCATTGGCATCAAACCTTGATTGCGGCGGAGCAGTGGGCATCACTCATGGATCGTCCGTTTCATCCACTGGCAAAAGGTAAGTTAGGATTTACGGAAATAGAATACAAACGTTATATGGCAGAGTTTAATCAGCCTATCAAGCTGGTATGGGTCGCCATTGCCAATAGCCATATCATGGTGGCAGAGCATGTTAAAAACACAGCAACGCAAAATCCAGCGACTTATCTTTTGGACACTACGCAGCAGCAGAGTTTGATGCGAGAGCTAGACGATAAAGGTATTGCAGATACCCATATTGCGATGCCCGTACATCCTTGGCAAATGATTCATGTAGTTGATGACATATATGCCGACGATCTTGCCAGTGGCACAGTTATCGCCCTCAAATTTGATGCGCTTATCACTTATGCCAGCTCATCCATGCGCAGTATGTTGATTGATACGGATACGCCCAATAGCATTAAGCTGCCTATAGGTGTATACGCATTGAACTCAAAGCGCTACTTACCAGCTCTCAAGTTGATCAATGGTGAAAAAAACCAAGCCATATTGATGCAGGCAAGAACGTTAGACCCGGTACTATTAGCACAGCTACGGTTGTGGGATGAGCGCCTATGGTGGGGTTATATGTCTCCGTCTCATTTGCATGATAAAAGCGCTATTAACCCTTATTTCTATCAAGAAAAACCCACGCATCTAGGCGCGATGCTACGCCAACTACCAGCAGATCTGTGTGACGATACGATTCGACTATTACCGATGGCAAGCTTGGGTATGTTGGTCTACAAACAAGGTGTTAGCCATCACATTTTTGACGGGATTGTTCAGAATAGCACACAGCATAGTAGCCAAAACAGTGCTCAAGACAGCTTTCAAGAAGGCTCGCCACAGAATAAAAAACCCGCTGTCATAGCGTGTTTTAAAAATCTTTGTGATGTGTTTTTGGGTACGATGCTGCGATGCTTACGCCTAGGGTTTGCGCCTGAGATGCACGGGCAAAATATTGTTATCGTATTAAAAGACAATCATTTTACCAGTCTGTTATTACGTGACCATGATTCCGTACGTATTTATCTACCATGGCTGGCACGTCATCACATATTAGATCCTGAATATCTGAGCCCGCCAGATTTTAAAAACCGTCTATATCGAGAGGCGCCGCAAGCGCTGATATTTTATCTACAGTCGCTAGGGTTACTGGTTAATCTTCGAGCGATTATCGAGTCATTGGTTGAGCACTATCATATTAATGAAGATACGCTGTGGCACAAGGCAATGATAAGTATCGAGGAATCCTTAGTAACTATCAATTTTGATGATGATCAACGTCAGGTACTTCGTGATGAGCTATTGAACACTTCACATTATCCGCATAAAACATTGCTATTGCCGGTGATTGCCCGTGGTTCTGACCCTCATGGCAGTATGCCCGCTGGAGAAAGTAAAACGATCAATCCGTTCAAGCGTGTCAAGAACAGTGGTTAAAATTATGAAATACCATAATGAGAACATAATGAATGACATCGATATTCACGACCTTATAGACAGTTATAAAGAGATAGGTACCTCAACCATAGGTCATCTGACGGAAGAGGGGTATTTACCAGATATCAAAGCACTGAATCCATGCCCGGCTACTATAGTCGGCCGAGTGTTGACGGTGCAACTAACCTCTGACAACACGGATGTGATCAACCAAGCATTGATTCAAGCAGCGCCCAATGATGTGTTATGTATTGATGCTCAGGTATTGGGTGTCAAAGCATGTTGGGGATCACTGCGAACTTGCGCGGCTATTTATGAAAAGCTGTCCGCGGTCATTGTCATTGGGCAGGCGACTGATTCGTTCCAAATTCAGCAGCTGGGCTTTCCCGTATTTGCGCAGGGTATCAGCGCTGTGACTACGTCCAAGAGCAACCAAGCACAAGGCACGCTGGCGTCCGATATTGCCTATCGCTTCGGTGAGCAGACGACGACGATTCGTTCAGGCGACATCGCCATTATGGATAATGACGGCGTATTTATATTGTCTGTTGATGTCGCACAGCAGCTATTATCAGATTGCCAAAAAAAGCATAAAGAAGATGAGGTAAAGTTTCAGATGTTTTTTGAGGCTTATCGTAACAATGAGCTAGATAAGTTATTCAATGACTAATGAAATTATCAGAGGTTAAATAGTCAACCATATCTGAAAGCAGTACAAATAAACGCTACTACCAAAGTTTAAATACATATAGAAATAAAAACGATTATCATTTACAATACGATTCACAAAGTTAGTACACACAGTATTATTATCTAAATATTACTCATATCACTGTTTATTTATTCAACTAAGTGAAATAACCTAAGTGAAATAATTATGAAAAGCCATCATCAAGTTGCTCTATCTGTTCTTACCCTTTGTATTAGTCAGCAATTATATGCACAAAACAATGTCAATGAAGCGGATGCCGTATTAGATGCACAGACCTCAGCGGAACTGGCTTCAAGTACTGTGTCTGATGAGACTCCCAATGTGACTTTAGACACTATCAATGTCACTGCTAAAGCCAGAACGGGCACGGCGCTGGCACAGAAAATTAGTGAGATGCCAGCAGTCACCCAAGTAATTACTGAAAACGAGATTCAGATGCAGGCAACGGGTGACCGTACCACTGGTGATATCTTGGCACAGTTGATACCGAGTTTGGGTGCTAGTAGTGGCTCAACCAGTAACTATGGCACGACTATGCACGGTCGCCCTGTACAGTTCTTGTTGAATGGTGTGCCTTTGAGCAGTTCACGTAGTCTTTCACGCGAGCTAAATAGTATCGATCCTGCGCAGCTTGAGCGAGTAGAGGTACTCTCAGGTGCTACCAGTATCTACGGTGCTGGTGCAGCAGGTGGCCTGATTAACCTTGTGACCAAATCTTTGGTAGGGTATGGCCCTATCAGACAGACTAGAGTCGGTGTCAGTAGCAGTCGTAATTTTGAGTCAGACTCATTGGGTTATCATGTAGGGCAAACATTAGGATATGGCGGCGAGCGAGTGTATGGTCGCCTAGATGTTGATTATGATAATAAAGGCGGCAAGTTTGATAGCAAAGGCAATCGAATCAGCCCAGATGTCAACCAAACAGACCAACAAGATACCGAATCGCTTAGTGTGAATGGTAGCTTGGGTGTAGAGCTCACTGACAGCCAACGTCTTGATCTTGCAGTGACTTACTACAGAGATGAACAAGACACCGACTACGGCCCAGATTATGGTGATGGTTTGGCAGTGTTATTTGGCGCAAAACCTTCCTTAAAAGCTATCGATGGTGCCAACGTAGAGAACGAGCCTTATACCACTAAGACCTCAATGAACTTGAACTATAATAATGACGATATTGCAGGGTCAAGCCTAAGTGTGACGGGTTATTATAGAGATGAAAAAGGCCGTTTTTATCCTTCTGCCAAGAGTGCAGCAACCCAAGCAGCTGAAGTATGGCAGGCCAACGGTTTGACTGATGAAACAACCGTGAACAAGCTTACCAGTGCTGCAGTATTTGTAACCCAGTCAGAAGCTGATATCGAAGTAATGGGTTTACGGGCAGCCATGCAAACCGAAACCGAAATCGCAGGCAAAAAGACACTGTTTAGCTATGGCGCTGATTTCGAACGCGAAAACAGTGAGCAAACTTACTATGGTCAAGACCTAAATACGTTCCTTGCTAGTAATGGCTTGACCGCCCAAACCAATGGGCTTACCTACAATGGTGGACCAGATACCACCATCGATAAATGGGGCGCTTTTGTCAATGCAGATGTAGATCTAACCGACAAGTGGCATACTAGCGCTGGTGTGCGTTATCAAAAGCTAAAATCTGAGACTGATACCTTTACGCCCATCTATGAGCAGCTGCTTGAAGAGTATTTTAATAGCCCTGCTATCAGTGGGACAAGTGCAGCTTATGGCATTGACTATCAAGCAGGCGACGTAGAAAAAGGCAGCACAGATCACGACAAAACCTTGTTCAATCTCGGTACTAGCTATCAATTAACCCCAAATGATCAAGTATTTGCTAATTTTTCACAAGGGTTCACCACAGCGGATATCCAGCGTGCGCTGCGTGACGTACGTGCCGGTTTCGTGGTTAATTCAGACAACGTACAACCGATTACAACCAACAACTACGAGTTTGGCTGGCAAGGCAAACATGGCGATACAGCAGCACGCTTGAGTGGTTTTTATAACGAATCAGACAAAGTAGTACGTTTTACTGACAGTTATACCGTAGAAGTTGTCGATACCGATGAGCGCGTTTATGGCGTGGAAGGGTCACTTAGTCATGACATTAGTGATAAATGGCAAGTAGGCGGTAGTGTGGCGTACACTCGTGGTCAGTATGACAAAGATGGTGATTGGCTAGAGCTAGATGCAGTACGTCTAACACCGCTAAAAGGTACGGCATTTGCTCAGTATAACTTCGATGAAGGTAGCAATATTCGTCTGCAAGCACTGGCAATCGGCGGTGATGATAAAGCCTTTAAAGACCAACAACAAGACCCTGACTCTAGTGCCTTACCAGTTACCGGTTATATGACCCTTGATGTATTGGGCCAAGTAAACATGCCAGTCGGCCGAGTAGATTATGGCGTTTATAACTTACTTAATAAAGACTATCTAACAGTCTATCATCAAACAACATTTGGTGATTTAAACCGTCTACCTGCCTCGGGTACGACTTATGGCTTAAGCTATACCGTCGATTACTAAAAAGCGCCACGCATTAAAAACCCTTCAGGCTATGAAAAGTTAGCATGAAGGGTTTTTTAATGTTCATAACTCTCTAAATCATTCATCTGCTCCAAGAGTATTTGTTAATGCTTCCAACTTTATGCTTTATCAGGTTCAAAAATTATTTTTCGGCATTTTATGATTGACTTATAGTTTATCAATGCTAATCTAACCTCTCTTTGGGGAGTAGCCTGCTTTCGTACTGCGAAAGCGTTTGTATCAACATACTTGGCCACATGCCATGGTGCGAACACCTCTCGGTTGGCGAGACCATCGATATATCTACACTGCAGGTCGAGGGTGTGGCTATGTCGTGGACTCTATACTCGACCAGAGAAAATCATATGAACCCTATCGCACTTCTATTACTTGCGCTTTCTATGTCTACGGATGCCTTTTCTGTGGCAATCAGTAAAGGAGCAAGTCTTAAAAACCCTCGTTTTACCGAAGCTTTCAGAATGGGTGTTATTTTTGGCACCATTGAAGCGATCACGCCTATTATTGGTTGGTTAATTGGTCACTCTGCCACATCCTTTATAGATGCGTCTTTTATTGAGGCATGGGATCATTGGGTCGCGTTTGTCATACTTTTTGCGCTTGGTCTGCACATGCTATATGAGGGAATGAAGCCAAGTGATGAAACGGCAGAAGCACCGTCGAGACATTCTTTTTTCAAACTTGCTTTGACTGCATTTGGTACCAGCATCGATGCCATGGCGGTCGGTGTGAGCCTAGCATTTGTAAAGGTCAATATTTTACTGGCGGCAGGTCTTATTGGCTTGGCCACTACAGTAATGGTCACGCTAGGGGTGATGTTAGGAAAGGTATTGGGCTCCCTAATCGGTCATAGAGCTGAAATATTTGGTGGTGTGATGCTAATTGCCATCGGTGCATGGATTTTATTAAGCCATCTTCAATGATTATATAAAAACTGTCTACTACGAACAGATAGTCATTACGTGTATAAATTTATTACTGATTTGTAAAGGCAAAGCACTTGTTTACCTAAGAAAAGCCTATCTATATTAATAGTTAGGCTTTTCGGGTCTAAAACTAGCACATTACGCTATAGCGGCTCGCAAGAGGTCTGAAAAAAATCAGTACTACAAAACCATCAATAATTATCCGCTGTCAGCGAAGAGGCTTGAATAAAGTGCCTATATCTATGCTTATACACATGGTTGTTATTTACTAAGAAAACAGCAGACAATAAAAAAGACCTCCAATCTCTTGAAGGTCTTTTTTATTAGTACTTAAATTTGGTGGGCCCAGTATCAACCATATGTAAATAATAAGATATTGATTTAAATAATTTTATTTTAAAATATTTCTACTTATACCAACGGTTATACCAACAAATGAGCTAGGACATATTACCAGTGATCAATCAATAGAATAAAGAATTTGACCTAAAATATTATTGTTATCTATTGTTAATAGAGCGTCTTCTTATGACTAGAGACATCTTAATAAGAAGTAGTTAGATTATTAAAGGTATAGGTGTAGTGGCATAATAAAATTGGACAGCGCATAAGCGGTTATACTACCCCAAAGAGGATAACCAGTATGACTACCAAACGCAGAGAATATACCCGAGAATTCAAGTTAGAAGCCGTCAGCTTAGTGGTTGATCATAAGCGTAAGATTGCAGAAGTGGCAGAATCGTTAGGGATTGGAGCTTCTACTCTAGATAACTGGGTACGCAAGTATAAAAAAGAGCAGCAAGGGGTTACGCCAACTCAAGGTTTGGCACTCACCGATGAACAACGAGAGCTACAGGCGCTTCGCAAACAAGTTAAGCAATTGACCATGGAGCGCGACATCTTAAAAAAGGCTTCAGCTCTACTGGCATCAGACAGTCTCAAAAGCTACTACTGATAAGTAAGCTTGTAGAGCAAGACAAACGCCTAAATAAAAGCCAGTTGTGTCGTCTATTTAGTATAGTGAGAAGCACCTACTACTACTGCAAACAGGCTAAGCCCATTGATATTGAGCGTGTCAAACTCAAAGCTTTGATACGTCAGGTATTCAACGAATCAAAGCAGTCAGCAGGCACTCGCACCATTATCGCCATGCTGTGGAATGAGCATCGCATTAGGTTGACGCGCTACTTAGCCGCTAAGCTTATGAAGCAAATGGGTTTGGTCAGTTGTCAGCTTAAGTCTCACAAGTACAAGCACGCTGATCAAGCGCATAGAACCCATGACAATATATTAGACCGCAGGTTTAGCCCAAATGCGCCTAATCAAGTTTGGACAGGTGATGTGACTTATGTTCGTATCAAAGGTGGCTGGTGTTACTTATCGGTTGTTCTAGACCTGTTTGCTCGACGTGTGGTTGGCTTTAGTGTCTCTGACTCTCCCAACAGTCTCTTAACTAGCTCAGCGCTACAGATGGCGTATCACACTAGACTTAAACCAAGCGGTGTGCTGTTTCATTCTGACCAAGGGTCGCACTACACCAGTGAGAAATTCGCTGACGAGATAGCTGATTGTGAGGGTATGACACAAAGTATGAGCCGTCGTGGTAATTGCTGGGACAACGCACCCACTGAGCGCTTCTTTAGAAGCTTTAAGACAGAATGGATGCCAAAGGGTGGCTACGAGGATATAGCTGAAGCATCAAGTGCTATTAGCGATTATATCTGGGGCTACTACCAAACGGTAAGACCGCACAGCTTCAATCATTATTTGCCGCCGGCTGAAAAAGAAAGACGTTACTTTAATCAAAACCTCTTATCAGGTGTCCTAAATTAGTTGACCACTACAAGCATACCTCCAGTCCCACAGGCAGGATCATAGACAGACTCACCTTCGTGTGGGTCGAGAATAAGTCCTAGCAAATGTACTACTGATCGCGGGGTATAAAATTCACCTGCTTTTTTATTGGTTAAATCAGCAAAGTGCTTGATCAGGTATTCATAGGCATTGCCTAGCATATCTGGATTGGCATTTTCATGACCGAGTCGATACTGTGAGAAATGCTCAATTAGATCAATCAGTAGCTTATCTGGCAGCTTATTTTTATTACTCCACTGAGCATCACCAAAGATACCGTATAAAAAGTCTTGGTTAGCTTGCTCAATACCACGTAGCGCCTGTTCTATAGCTTGACCTACGTTAATGGTTGTCTCACGCACATCATTCCAGTGGCAGCCTTGCGGGATTTCAAAGCGGTGCATCTCTGGCATAGAGGCGTATTCAATATCGCCGTCAGACTCTGCTAAGGCCTGCTGGTATTCTTCATCATAAACGTCAGAGATACGCTTGAAAAATAGAAGGGGGAATATATAGACTTTGAAGTCTGAAGCATCGACGGGACCTTTTAGGATCCAAGCCGCTTTTGAAAGGTATTGCTCTAACTGGGACAGTGATAAAACGTCACTCATTAATAGATTCTCTTAGTAAAACAAATATAAATGAAGGTAGTGGTTTAATGGTCTTTATCATACTCTGGTTTTCCGTCAAACCCCAATATTGCCCAAGCCACCTAAGTATTTCTTTGAAAACTAAAAAATTCGCTAAGCTATATCAGACGGTGCTTATTATCAATTTTTAGTACTAGGGTGTATTAAAAAATCGACTCTTTGTCCTATTAAAGTTGATAACGACGTACCCTAGAAAACTTTGGTATTTTCACCTGAGTAGTAGGGTTTGATAAATCTACAATAATCAGCAAGAGTAAGTATTTTATTATTTTTATGGCAGGTTTAATGTGTTGATGGCTTATAAGTAGGAGTGAAAGATTAGACTATAGTATATAAATTCATTTATCTTTACTAGCGATATACCCTTAGACCTAACAACAATCAAAGCTAACTATTATTTTGGGATAATCTATGAGATTTATAATAGTATATAACCTAGAAAATAGATTACTAGGTAGTCTACTATACTTGTCTTAATGATAATAAATAATAAGCGAATGAATATGACAGCTACTTTAAGTGATTAATATGAACCTCTTACTGGAACAATAGCCCAAGTCTGTGGTATTTCCTTTAGTCTCGAAATTTGTAGTGACGGCATTCATGATTTAGTACCGAGCAATGATTGGCTACAGACGCTTTGACATCAAGTGTACGATTCAGATGGCAATGCTTATGATAATGGCACTGCGATTTTGGTTCGTTTTGATTGAATATATATTTTAATAATAAGTTGATTACTTCATCAGTCTAATAGAGAAGCTACCATGCCTGCACATCCAATCGCTAGCTATACAAAGTCAACACGTCTATTTGCTTTATATCAATGTTTGCCTCGTAGTGAGGCTGATGCTGTGTCATTAACAGAGCTCATGGTTAGTTATGGTGATGATCCAGATAATTTCGCTAATGAACGTAAAAACTTAGAGAACGATCTGATTGGCTTAAATCAAATATTTAACGATGTCTTCTATGGTGACGCCTTAAACCGAGTGCCAGCATGGGGCAAGAATATCAGTGGCCAGACAGCACGGTTTTATATTGAACCCAGCTTTAGCATCGATGTTATCAACGAGCAAACTGTGTTCTTTTGGGAGATACTGGATAAATATACCGCAAACTACTTACCAGTATCTTTTAAACAAGGAATCACAGACAAGCTCACTCAATTACGTCGACAGGATAAAGATAAATTTCACCAAAGTCCGCTAGGACAATGGCAAGATCATCTCATCACCTTACCTAGTATCGTGCAAGCGCCAAAGCTTGATAGTGAGGTGATTGGAAGTATTCATCAGGCTCTGCTACAGAATCGTCAATTACGAATAAGCTATCAAAATAAATGGGAAGAAAAACCAGTTCAAAGAGTGGTTTATCCCAAAGGACTGATCTTTATTGACAATATGATCTATCTCACAGGCTTCAATCCAGTAAATGATCATATCGATGATAATAAACTGCTAGAGGAGCATCGCAACTTTGCGGTCAATCGTATTACCCGAGCTAGCGTAATAAATGAGCCAATACCTGACTGGGTAGGGCGAGACACTTTTGCATTAGAGCATTTGCATAAACTGGGTAGATTAGAGCCGACAGACAATATCCGGATCAAACTAGTTCTAAAAGTACAGAAATATGCCTGTCAGCATCTTTATGAGCGCCCATTATCGATAGATCAGCAAATTACTATTATTGATGACACTTGGAATCAGGTCAGCGCTACGGTTGCTAATACGACTCGTCTGCAAGATTGGCTGGTAAGTATGTCGCAATTGTACGTCGTCATTGAACCATTAGAGTTAAAGACAGTTATTCTTGAGCGACTAGAAAGTGGGATGCAGCTTTATAACAATGATTGATGATTTCACTTTAAAGAGGAGCCGAGTATGACAGTAGGTAGTAGTGTTAAAGATAAACAGACTCTAAAAAACGACATTAACGTAGAACGTAGCGATGAGCTTCAGATAAAGCCCATACCTTTAACTGCTTTATATACGCCGCAGGCGGACAACTACCTCTTGTCTGAGGTTGGGTTTATTGTTATCGAAGACTGCTGGAATGAACAATCATTGCTAGCGTTAAAAAGACAAACAGGTTTGGGCACATTGTTTGCGCTACAAACCACGGATAAGTGTACTGATAGATTCGAGGTAATAGATGGGATCGTCATTTGCAAGGCGGATGAAGTTGAGCAGGTAAAAACCGTGTTTGAATCGATACTATCTGATCGGGATAAAGTTGGTATAGATGTTAATGATATCAAAAGATCCTGCGGGGCTGAGAAGTCTGCCCAATTTATACAGGCTAGGGTAACGGGTAGGACTGATTCAGAACAAATAAAGAGTGCCGTTAATCAGCTACTTAATCAAATTCCTAAAGGTCTTAGTATCGAGTATATGATGCTTGATATTGAAAGTGATCATAAGCTATCTCTTGATGAGTTTTTTATCGTTACAACTGCTGTTGAAAGTCGGATTGCTGACGATGCAGAAGTGTTTTACGGCAATAGGATGATTGATAGACCTGACCATTGCTGGATGGGAGCGATATATGTGACTGGTTAGCCTAGCATTGACTATATATAGTTTTACTCACGTTGTGAGCGTGGCAGGTAGGCAAACGCTCATTACTTAAATAGCAAGGAGTGTGAAAAATGACAATGATAAACAAGGATCTATTTGATGATTTTATCCAAGCTCAAGATGCTATCTATTCACAAGTGATTGAAGAGCTGACCCAAGGTCGTAAGCGCACGCATTGGATGTGGTTTGTTTTTCCACAGGTGAAAGGGTTAGGGCACAGTAAAATGTCTCGACGTTTTGCGATAGATAGTCTGGAGCAAGCACAAGCGTATTTGCAGCATGAGGTGCTTGGAGCACGGCTAATAGAGTGTACTGAACTACTGCTGTTGCATCCTGATAAAAGCGCTTTAAATATCTTTGGTTCACCGGACAATCTAAAGCTGCACTCTTCACTTACGTTATTTACTTTAGCATCCCCTAATAAAAAATGTGTTTTTAACGAGCTTTTGGATCAGTATTTTGAAGGCAGTTACGATATAAACACGATAAAAATGCTAAAGCAAATCAATGACCAGCAATATAAGTAAATAAAACCGAGTGTGATTTAACTAGTGCCAAAATTTGATACTTCTAACCACATCAAAAAACATTAATTATCAGTGAGTATAACGATGAAATACCATATAGACGAATCATATATAGATGACACACCTAAAGCATTCCTATATCAACGAATTATGGATCGTTACCCTAAGTCTGCTATGAGCTATGCTGAAAAAACCGTACACCTAAACTTGGTAAACTAAGCGTATTAATCGGAGTTTATCATGACCAAGAAAATAAGAAGCTACAGTGACGAATTTAAAGCCGAGGCCGTCAAGAAGATATCAGACAATAATGGCAATATCTCAGCGACCGCAAAGCACCTTGGCATCGCCATGCAGACCTTATCTAATTGGCATAATAAAGCCAATCAAGGCAAGCTTATCGGCACAGAACAATATGATCCTGATCTTATGACGGCTCTTCAGGAAATAAAGCAGCTCAAACGACAGCTTAAAGTAGCCGAAGAGGAACGAGAGATATTAAAAAAGGCGACGGCGTACTTTGCCAAGCACAGTTAGTGAAGTACGCCTTTATCAAAAACAACGATCTCTTCTTTAGTATCACTACTATGTGTCGTGTACTAAAGGTTAAGCATTCTAGCTACTATGACTGGCTGAGTCGTGATATTAGTGAGCAACAGATACACCGTAACCAATCTGAGCTACTTGTCAGAGCGGCACATAGTAAAACAAAAGCACGTTATGGTGCTGATCGACTGCACGCAAAGCTGATAGAGCAAGGGCACGATATTAGCCTATATATGGTCAGAAGCATTAAAGAAGAACATGACATCAAATGCCGTCGTCACAAACGCTTTAAAATCACCACTGATTCCAACCATAACAAGCTTGTCTATCCAAACATACTAAATCAGCAATTTGATGCTAAGCATCCTAATGAATCGTGGGTCAGTGATATTACTTATATCTGGACCAATGAGGGTTGGTTATATTTAGCTGGAGTCAAAGATTTATACACCAAAGAGCTGGTCGGGTATGCTATCAATAAGCGAATGACCGCAGATTTAGTATGTCGTGCACTCAATATGGCAATCAAGAATAAACGTCCAAGCCAAGGATTGATTGTGCACTCTGACAGAGGCAGCCAGTATTGTAGTCATGCCTATCACAAAATCATCAAGCAGCATAATTTCAAAGGCTCGATGAGTGGTAAAGGCAATTGTTTCGACAACGCACCCATAGAAAGCTTCTGGGGCACATTAAAGAATGAGCTAGTGTATTACCAAGACTATAAAACAAGGTTTATAGCAATCAATGATATCATCGGCTATATCGAGCTGTACTACAACCAAACGAGGATTCAAAAGAGTTTAGGCTATAAGTCGCCAAGACAGGTATGGTTTGACTATTATCGTCAAGCTGCTTGATTCAAATCTCCCAAGTTTAACTGTACGGATTTGACGGCAGGGGTCAAGCTTTAAGAATGAATCAAAAAGCTTTCTATATCTGATAAAGCATTTGAGCATAGTTTTATACGATCAATTAGATCATGACCTTCATTATCTTGTGGAACTACGATGCATCGGTTCTCATCTAATATGCCATATTCTATAATTCTTGATAGTGCAATATTACTAAATGAATCCTCTTCGGGAGCATCAAATTTAAAATGATCGTTTAGCATTTTGATATTAAAAATACAGTTTGCATAGCTAAATTGAAGGTCATGTCCATAATCTTCTAGTCTACATGTGCTTTTATGCTTTTTTCTTAAATCTAAAAGAAAAGGATCCCAGTACTGTCCTCTGAAAGTTTCTTGATTAATCATATAGCACTCATAAGGTTTGTTCATACGATCATTCCAATGAAAGAAGCCTTTTGAATAGTTATGAAAACCATCATACTTAGAAAAGTAGAATCTCCATGGGTAGGATTCAGGTGAGTAGCTTTCGACAATTAGCTTGTTATCGAAGTTTTGGTTAACAAATGAAATTTTAAGATACTTTCTCAAAACTTCACTTGTATTGTTATAATCTTTCCTTCTGTCACTTTTGGTAAATAATTCACGCCAGCTATTGTCATTACTATTACCAAACCTTCTCTTTCCACTTCCATATCCCTGAGAATAATCTCCTATAGTAGTCATTGCACGACTTATTAATATATACTCACTTTCCAAATTTTCAGCAAAAGCTATATTAAACATTTTAGCGTATTCTTTAATATCATGACTTAAACCTAGTATAGAGATTGAGCCTCTTAATATTTTATGATCTTCTAGTTTATATATATCTTCTTCTAGATATTTGAAATCTACAATAAGTTGTGCTTTACTCGCTTCTTCAAATATTTGGTGCTTTGAAAAAACACTTTTATCATCAATTAAGATATCATTAATAATATTTTCAATCTCTTTGTATAGCGACTTTAAATTCTCCTTCCTCAACTGATCTTCAGAAGATGCGATTAGATTACGAATTTTTCTTATCTTTAGGGGAAAATCGTTAAATTTTTGTTGGAGGTTGAGGGTAAATGCATAAAGCATCAATTGCTCACCAATAGAGAAAGGATTTATTCTGACTGTATTGTCATAAAACTGAGAGCATTTTTTAAAAAAATCAATAGATGAGTGGTTAAAAAATATCCTTGTTTTATACTTAGAGAAATCATGCTTTTCAATGTACAAAAATTTAGAGAAATAATTTATATTATTTTTTTGTTGTTCAACAAACATATCTAAGCATTTAAATAGAAAATATACGTTATCTAAATTATTTTTATAAACTTTATTTGCTATCTCTAACCAATAGCTGTCTTCGATTGTTATATCTTTAGTTATAATCAACAAGTCTGTGATGTACTGATAAAAGTTTAAAAAAGATTGATCGACCTCAGCAGCAATATCGATATTAGTACTCTCGTTGGTCTTATGAATATTCCAGAATAAATCCGACCACTGATTGTCAATTTTTTGATTAAAAATAAGTACCATGCTATCTGGGATTATTTCAGAAAATTGAGATTTAAAATGTTCAAAGTTGGTCAAGGATTTGCCCCTAGAGTTCATTTTTATATATAAATCCTCTGGCAGTCCTAAACCTTTCATTTCAAGCAAATAAAAAACAATTCTTGGGCTATCCCCTGTTAGTTTTTCCCAAACATTTTTTAAGTTATTGGCGCTAAAAACAGTTTCAATTGCATCAAGCATGACTAACATGGAGGCAATAGTAGGATCACTTTGCCATGAGATAAAAAACCATGGTTGATTTTCAATTTGCAACTTTATTGATTTACTATCTACCTCTTGGTTGGGTGAAAAGTGGATCAGCTTTTCACAAAATTTTCTACATTTATCACGAGTAGCGTATGAAAAGTTGGCTAATAAAGCTTTATTATCATCGGTTACATTGTTTTCTAGCACTGACGCATACCAATGCAATAAAAATAGCGTAGTTAACCGCTGCTGCCCATCCAATGGTTTAAAAATAGGTATACTGTTTTTTTTATTTTCGTTATCTTCATCTTCAACCAAATAGCCATAAATAAAATCAAGTTTCAAAGGCGCATCGTTATAATCTTCAGCTAATACATCAGATATATCATTTAAAAACCTATGACGAATCCTTCTCACCGCATCGTTATCTCTGCCTTGCGCATAATCTCGTTGGATAGGTGGGATAACGACTTTGTATTGTTCAAGTAGATCAATAAATTTTGTTTCTGTAATACTCATAGGTCATCCTGTGACAAGGGAACAGTGTTATCTAATTCGAATAGTAGTGCGATGTTATTAGAGCTATCAAGGTCATAAGGAATGTAGTTAGACAAGGTATTTAGCATCTCTTTAAGGTAGGTTTCTTGATCTTGTGGACTCCAGACGTACTTAGGATCTAAAGAACTAGCATCAGAATAATAACCTTGGAATACTCTTTTGGTACAAATAGGGATAAAACTGCCTTCTTTATCCAATTTAATAATTTGGCGTCGCTTAACTTCAAATGCTGAGTTATTTAGCGCTGAGTTATTTGGTTGGCTAAGCAATGCCATATTTCCTAGACCATGCACTTGCGTATTATTTTGATCACGGTTAGAAGAAAGTAACTTATTTATCTTTTCAAATACGGTATTAAATCGCTCCCAACTCAGAGTAATATTATTGTTAATGTAATCTTGAGATTCTGATATTATTGTATTAATAGCAGGATCGACTTCAAGTTCAGGTTGATTTTTTAGATCCTTAAGTACAGGTAAATGCATTTCTAGCCATTGGATCCATTGCTCTTTTTTAGTTTGATCTAACCCTTCGGAGTTTTGGGCATGAATGTGTTCTAAGCTCCATTGATTAGACTTATGCTGTTTAAACGGATAAAAGTCGTCTATAGTCTTTGAAGTACGATAAACCTCTACATTAAATAATAGTAATAAGTTGAAAAGTACTGCCTTATTTTTATCGTAACTAAGATCTGTGACATTATCATCTGTAAAACCAAGACTTATTGAGTTTTGAATGTGCTTGTTGATGTGAGCTGTAAACTCATCTTTGGTATGACTCATTGCATACTTAATCAACTGGTTTAGTGAAGGTTTGTCGTAGCCTTTTACATGTCTACTTGAGACAAGATAGCCTATAAGATGATAAAGTTCTCTATCATTATTCCATTCTATAAGTATGTGATAAAAGCTCTCAATTCGCTCCCAAGCCATTGACAAGCTGGAACTAGAATTATTCGTAACAGTTCTTTTGCTTTCATCTAAAAACCAAATGAATGTATGCAAGGTATCAATATCATTCGCTGATTTGCCTGCAATTAGATCTAAAATTAAGTCAATTTTAGTATCGAAGTCCTCTAGCTTCTTGTTTGTTATAAATGACCAAAACTTTCTATCCTGCTCATTAAGCTTGTGCTCTATATCGTCCCATAACGAGGCGATTTCGTAGTGCTTAATTCTTTGTGTTTCAGTCGCTAACTCATTAAAACTATCTGTTGATAAAAACAATGCCTTGGTAAGCTCGGCATTAGTTAAAGGAATTTTACCAAGATTTAGTCTTTCAAAAAGTTGAATACTGTTTTCTTCTTGCTCAACCTCGTACCAAATTATTTTTGAATAGTTTAGAAAATTATCTAAAAACTTTTCTGAGGAAAAAGATTTTTTATAATTTTCTCTATAGGATAATTCCCAGTCTCTGATAGTTTGATAAGCTTTAGAAATATGATAGTAATCGATATTAGTTTTATCGATAGCAACCGTTAAATCATCTTCATTAAATTTTAGATCTAATAAAAAACTTGCACAATTTTCGCGAGTTTCGTAATTGATGCTGAACATTGGCTTCTTTTGTATATTTGGCCAGAACTCATTAATATATTTTAATATCAGATAAATAGTAGTAAGTCGTTGCTGTCCATCGATGATCTCATACCAACTGCCTTCAAGCACTCTATCTGGAATCGCATTAGATGATAGTTTCTTCAAGACAACAGGTTGTAAACAGTAAAAAGTTTTTTTAACTGGTGTCGTATCTTTGATTTCTCTTGGTGTAAAATTATTGATATCATCTAATAACTGGCGAACTTGTTGTTCTGTCCATCGATAGCCACGTTGATAATATCGAATAAAAAATTTATGCTCTGAAATATCTTTAATAGCTATTGGTTTAAGCTCAATCATTTAATTATCCTTTAAACACTCTTACGACAAACCCCGACTTTCACAAAGCCACCTGGCAAATCTTATTATTATCAATTTTTAGTGGAAGCATTGTGAGTACTGACTTAGAGGTTTTATCAATATAGTGTTTTCATGTTTTGGTTGATAATCTATATGCTATCTGTAGACCCGTAATACTGTAGGTAATGGCATCTAGTAATACTTAACTTATAGATATAAATTAATTCTGTAGAAGATTATTACTTCAAAACCACCTTGCCAGCTGCACCATCCATTCGATAGTCTCTAATGTCCCCGGCGATAACCAGATTAATGGCTTTCTCAATCTCATCAAGGGGAACGTTGAACCACTCTGTCGCCTTGTAGAGGTTATCGTTTGCTGCTTTTAAGGATATTTTGACTCTTTGATCATAGAAGAAGGCATGCAGTACACCCTCCACGCTCCGAGCATTGGCATCATAGACCTGCCACTCAGCAATGATATCTACGGGCTGTTGCAAGAAAGCGGTATCCCTAATCGAATGTTTAGTGCGCGCCTCTCCTGTAAGGGTTGAGAAGCCAACTTTATGCAGGTGTTTATAGTGCGTTAAGTTGTTTGGCGTATCAGTTAGCTTGGCGACATAAATTACACCAGTAAGCTGTCGATCATCTCCGAAGTTTTTTGCTAATTCATCGTCCATCCAGCCAGGATCAGTAATTAATAATTGATAGCTGTTTTCATATTTATATTGAGCGGTAGCCAATGAGCGGATGAGCATATTGGACTCAGTACCGTTAGCAAACACCAGGCGAAGTCGCTGCTGGTTACGCTCATTCTTTCGATTCTCTGCTTGGTATATATCTGCTACATAACACAAAATCCCGTTTAAGACGAAGACGCTGCCAATGCTGATGTCTTTCACTGATGAAAAGTTGGTTTTAGTAAAAGCCCCCGTTTGAATGGCTTTAGATATGCGCTCAAAGGTTGGCTCAAACTTATAAAAGTCCTTACATTCAAAGCGAGTTGCTATTTCTTCATCATCGTACTGGTCATAAGTATTGCGAGAATTGAGCTGACTATCACTGACTAAGATTTCAGAGTGGATGTTATCAAAAAGTCCTAGGTCATCGCTGTTGAAAATATCATCTAGACTATTAATAACAGGTGGCTCGATAACAGCCTCGATGGCCGGCTCAGCTTCTTTACTGCTATCGCTGATCGCCTTTTCAGATCCATTACCATTATTACTCATGCTCTTGCTTGAGAGTGTCGGTTTGTCGTCAGATAGGGTAGGCGTAGTACTTTGAGCAGTTAGTAAACCATGTTTATCTAAAGCTAGCAGTTCTTGCGAGTTTGCGTGGTTGGTTTGTATAGTAGCTAAGAGGCGAGCACTTATTTTTTCATTGATATCGCCCGCACTGCTACTAGGCACGCGTCCATGTTGATCAATAAAGAGGTTGATAGTGTCAAACTGCTGTGCTAAAACGCTGTTACTCGCCGAGCTTTTAGTAATAGGCTTTATATCGTCTAGTAGACCAGTACTGTCATTTAAAAAAATATCGTCTAGTGTTTTGTACTCACGACTTTGATAGATCTCATCGAGTTTAATCATGACTATTGGCTTCTCGTTTGGCTTTTTGGTTTCTGACATAGGAGACAACTTCAGTCATGCGCCGCTCGATAGCGTCTTCTGAGTTTCTATTTGGCTGACGGCCTTTGTTTTTCATGAATGCAACTATTTTTGGCCACATCAGTACGGCTTCCGCCTCAGTGACGGTCGAACGGCTGGCATGTACGACGTCATTGATTGTTTGCAGCACTTCTTTATCGACGGTTCTAGAGAGGACTTCATAAGCATCATGAAACGGGTTGACCGATTTCACAAGGTCAATGGGAAGGTTGTTCACATTGACAAACTTACTGCCCACCTTCACAAAGCCGTTGCTAGGGTTCGAGTCGTTGCTACTGCTTGATTGGGTTTTAGGGTCATAGATTTTTGCATCAGCTGGCAGGTGGCGCTCTTTAATAATGTCACTTTCATTGAGCTGGTTTTTGCGCTCTGTATTTAGTGTATTAATGTCTAGATACTCATGACCTTGCTTAACGAAAAATCGTTCATTTTCGATGACCGCATCATCAGGAATATCCTTACCTTCAACCACACCGCCTTGACGGTTGATGGCCATATACTGCATGACACCTTCTTGTACCTGCCGTATTTCATTAGCATCTAGTGCAGGGTACTTACTACGGATAATACTTGGGATGACGGTGTCTGATACGGCTTCGGTTTCTACGTTATTGGTTTCAGCAGCGATGTACTTTTTGATGTTCTCTGTATTTTGGGCTAACTGTGCCAATATCTCATCACGGTCTTGGTTGAGTATCTTCATGACTCGATCAGAAGGAGGGTTCACTGTATCGTCAATGATAATGGTACCTGCCGGCAAATCTGCCTTACCTAATATATCCAGCTCACTACGACATTTAAAGTTAATGTTAGGTTTGAGCACTTGCTCCATCAGTAGCGATAAAGTAATGGCTTTTAATAAATCATTAACAGAGCTTGTCACTTCAGACTTATCAGCTTCTGGCTCAGCAATCAAGTTAGTAAATTGAGCATGGTGTTTACCATAACTATCGCGTGTTGAGCGTCCAATAATCTGCACCACCTCGGTCAGAGAGCCTCGATAGCCAATGGTTAATACATGTTCACAATACTCCCAGTCAAAGCCTTCTTTTGCCATGCCAAGGGCGATGATGATATCCATCTGATCGCGAGAGATAATATCAGCTAAATAAGCCTGAGTATTAGCCCGCATAGCGTCATCAGTCACTAGGTCTGCGAGTAGCAATTGCTTACCGTCATGTGCGCGTACTGTCATAACACCAGTAATATCATCACGAGACTCAACTTCACCAATGACATCTATGATACGGCCAACGGTCTCATATTTGTCTGTCTCAGCAGTGAGACTGTTGACGTTAGGAATGTGGATGATGGTTTTTTTACTGGTATCTAAGCATTCATCTAAGGCATCGAAAAATGATTTTTTATAAAAATGATAGCCAAGTCCCAATGATTTTAAGTGTTCATAACCATTAAGCTGTTCGTAGTAGGTGTAAGTTACCTTATCGAACTTTTCTTCGTCGTTATCTGACAAGATGGGCACTGAATCACCACGGAAATATGAGCCCGTCATTGCCACAATATGTGCGCTAGTCCGCGTCATAATGCCATCTAGTATGGCACCTAAGCGGTTTGATTCACCTGCTGATACGTGATGGAATTCATCAATACCAATTAGAATATCGTTAAATAGCTCAATACTACCGCCGTCCTCGATTATCTTATCAAAGCCATATCTAAAACTGTGATGAGTACAAACTAAAACCTGAGGTAGGGAATTGTCATCTACGTTTGAAGTGAGAAACTCTGAAAATATAGCACTCTTGCTAGTGTCACTTTGAGCAATATTTAAGCATAAGTTATAGCGATCTGCTACTTGCCAATCTGCAAAGAAACCATAGTTACTGAGCGCTGTTGACTTAAAAGACTTGCCAATACTCATCTCTGGTACAGTAATGATGACTTTCTTGATACCTTGGTTGATAAGCTTATCCCATGCCAAAAACATCATTGCACGTGACTTACCAGAGGCAGGCGGCGACTTAATAAGCAAATACTGGCTATTACGCTTCTCAAATGCACGCGCCTGCATTTCACGCATGCCAAGCTCGTTGTTCTTTTTACTTTGACCCGTGCGGGCGTAATTTTGATTTAGTATATTAACAGTGGCAGTCATAGTAGATTCATCATAGGTAGAGATGCTTGTAAGGCTGTAGCGTCGTAAAAATAAAGCTCATTTGTCATAGCAATAGTGTGAAATCAATAGACACAAGTTATCGTATTATCATTACGGTCAAACCTAGCTTTTGAATCATACAAACCGTCACTCATATAGTCTGATGTTTGACGTGTTTTGAAGTGCTTCCACACACTTTGCATGTCTGCATTTTTAGCAAACTTCAGGACGTGTGCACCACCTTCTGATTCTGGTCTAAACTTATACTGATACTCTGTTATAGGTTGTTCGCGGTATTTGACACCATCTGCAAATTTAATATGGTATTCGGTATATTCATAATTAGTATGAATGCTGATGTCCTTCATGAGTGGGCTATAACCAGGGGTCCATTGAGATCTAGGCGTTATAGAAAACTCATAAATGTCGTCATTTGCATTCGGTTTTGCAAGGGTCTTCATTTTCATCGTTCTATCAATGAATTTATTATGATGTTCATTGATAGAGCTATAAATAGGACCATCACCGATACAGCCATCTTCCATCCACGCAAACAATATAAACATATCGCCTTCAGGAAGGTCTTGAGCATTTTTGCCTTTTAGCGATATAAGATCACTTTGTGATGCAGCTGATGCTTGACCTGCAGAAAACATGAGTAGGGCAGCAATTGCTGCACTTGATAAGATTTTGAAAATCATAATAAAACGCTCTTTATAATGTGTTTGATGTTGTTTGTCATAAATACTAAAGGACGCTACTTACTTTTCTTTTGGGCTTTCTTGTTACCCTTATTCTGCTGCTCTGCCTCGATAAGCTGCTCATAACGTGCCAGCAAATGTGCCAAGCGCTCTTCCGTATTGGCAAATCCTTGCGGGCGGTACAGCTTGTCCACTGCATCATCGATGTTGCTATGCGCTTGTTTTAAATCTTCTGGCATCTTATCGGGATCGTATAGCTCTGCTAAAGTCATGCCAGCATTGCTGGCGCGAGCGAGTAGGATTTCTTCTGCGAGATTTTCGATATTCTGTTTTTGCTCATCAGTGGTATCAGGGAAAGGGAAGGTGTTGTAGACAATAGTGCCTGAATATCTATAATCACTTTTTAATCTTCCAGCAACTAGGCGCATCCAGTCGTTATGGATAATCGAAGTTAGTATTCCAAACTCGTATATTGACCCCTCAGGAATTATGTTGACTAAATTAGTTGCAATGACTTCATGGCTATAAAAACCTATTGGTACATACTTACGACGTTCAGAAGAAACACTAGGAATAAGAATGTAATTACCTGATGTTGGTTGGCTTATATACCAAAATAAATGAGGTGTTTCGGCCATTTCTCGAGTATCTTTGTTGCTACTCTTAAGACGATGTTCTCTCACTAAATTACATACTTGCATTAAAACTTCGGAATTTTCAATATCCTCACTTGTAGCGTCGATAAGCCATAAACACCAACGATCCTTTCCATTCAGGAACTCCTGTGAGCCCAATATTTTTTTTATGAATCTACTTAACCTAGGTTCTTTTTCTAATATTTCATCTTTTTCCTCATTGGTAAAAAGCAAAAAACCACCTTCATTTGGCATGCTACCGAAAACCATAGTCGAACCACCATGAAGTGGCTTTGATTCCTTTTCTACAGCTACGCTCGAGCCTTCAACTAAATAAGGGCTAATATTACTTACTGCCTTAGAGAGCCATTGTTTATCTGAAAAACTAAAAATAGTCTTTTTATTGCAATTATCTTTATGGGATAACCCCAAAATTACAACATGGACTGCTGCATTGTTTCTAGCATTGTTTTTCCAAGGGAATGATTGATAAGCAAACTCAATTTCAATACCTAGGTCGAACAAAGCTGGGAACAGCATAGCTACTTGCATTCCTTGAGCTATAGAATTTGTTGACACTAGAGCTATTTTAGATTTCGTTTCAGTAATATATTGAGCACCCTTCCAGAACCAACAAGAGATATAATCTAGCTTCTTGTAGGATTTAAAACCTTTGAACACCAGTCGCACATCATCAACTTGCTCATCACTACGATTCCCAGTACCCCCAAATGGTGGATTACCAATAATATAAATCTCATCACTGCCATTGTTTGGACAGACCTCATTCCAATCGATACGCAAGCTATTACCATAAACAATATGTCCACTGTCTTTGAGTGGCAGCATTGGCTGAGATGCACCGAACTCCTGCTCGAATAGCACATTCATTTGGTGTTCAGCGAGCCAAAGCGACAAACGCGCAATTTGACTGGCAAAGTCGTCATACTCGATACCGTATAAATTATCCAAGCTGACCACACTATCGAAGCCTAAACCTAACAGATTGTCTTTCGATCCTAGTAAATCGCGTTGTGCCTTTAATACATCAATTTCTACCTTGCGAAGCTCTTTATAAGCAATAATCAAAAAGTTGCCTGATCCACACGCCGGGTCAAATACTTTGATTTTGCTGATACGGGTAAGCAGAGTATCTAAGCGTTCGGCTTTATTATTCTTGTGACGATTGTCATGACTCAGCGCTATGACCGTGTCTAGCTCTGCACGTAGCTCATCTAAGAATAGCGGCTGTATGACCTTCATGATATTGCTAACACTGGTGTAATGCTGTCCTAAGCTGCCACGCTGCTCAGGGTCAATCACTGCTTGAAACATGGAACCGAAAATATCGGGGTTAATCTCGGCCCAGCTCAAACGTGCGCACTCTAGCAAGATACGGCGTGTCCGCGCATCAAACTCCGGAATGGCGAACTGATATTCAAATAAGCTGCCGTTTACGTAGGGGAATGCGCTTAGGTAAGTGGGCTTTGCATGACGCTCTGCGCTAGACTCAGGCAAGTCTAGAACTTCAAATAGCTCATACAAGACGCTATCGACGTCACTGCCATCTATATTGGTGGTTCTGTCAATAACGTCATAGAACTGGTCTGCTTTAAAAATACCCGTATCTTCGGCATAAAAGCAGAACAGTAGCCTCGTCAAAAATATATTGAGAGCATGTAAGTCATCAGCAGTATTAAACTCATTGAGCTTGCGGATGTGGTCAAACAAACGACCCATTTTCTCTGAGGCTTGCACATCTGCAGGGTGCTCTGAGTATTCGCGAGCACGCTCTAGGCCGGCAAGTGGCAATAGGAAATGGTAGTTTTTATAAAGATCAGCAAAATCGCAGTCAAGCGTCTCATCATACTTAGTATCGTTAATCAGTACGGTGTTGAAGTCTGTCACCATTACCATACGGATTTTATGCTGATTGATGATTGGGCTGCTTATCACTTCACTTAGGGCTTTAGCAAGGTCTTGGCCTTCATCTACAGGCTTGAAGTAGATACGATGCTTATTAGCAACCTCGCCAGCTTCAGGATTGGCTGCGACATTGAAACGCCCGTCGTTTTTTTTAAGTGATGTAATAGTAGACTTTGAGACATCTAGCAGCGTTAGGAAATCAAAGATAAAGTCTTCTTTCTTATTCTTATTAATGACTTTAGTGGTTAATTTTTCTAAATCTTCAAAAAACTGGGTTTGGTTAAATGCCATGGTTGTCTCTATAGATGATTTACTAATATAAAAAAGTAGGCTAATGTGCAATTATAGCGCTATCTTATAATATTTAAAGGCTTAGTTGCTCTAAATGGATTGATACAATGCATTATTACTTGTTTTGTTTAAAACAAAAGTTTATTAATAGGGCTTATCGATGATAGTTAGTGACTATTTTCACGGTGATTCAATTCGTATTAGATGGATACAGCATGACAGCTATAGAGAAGCGTTACGAATTATTATTGATTTTGCTGATGATAAACATCGCCACGCTGAAAGGATAGTTGATGTTCGCACCGAATTTAGTGATTTGCGTGACGAAATAAGAGGCTTTGACCATAGAACCTTACAGTGGTTGCATGATTGTATGGCAGCTGCGTTCCGTATGGAGTATTGTCTTAACGCAGATTTTTTCACTTATAAGATATCAGACCCTCATACACCCGAAGAGACTGTGACATTTTGGCTTGAATTTCTTAGAAAAGAGCTTGAAAGAGTGTTTGCTGAGTACTTGCAGCTTCCTCGATTAATTCTTACTGCAGCTCTCTACCCAAACCCTGATCAAAAAGATAAAGATGCAGAAGATAAGATCTATAAATTAACTAGACTGCTATATCCTGAATTGAAACGCTTTCAACTTGGATAATCATTAACACAATATACTGAAGCTTGAGCTTTGTTTGGCATACATAGAGAAACTAATGAATCATACTGAGAACGAGAAAAGTACAGTCGATCCACATCAAAGCAGGTCAGTAGAGTACGACCGCGCAAAGCCCGAAATTACCCAACCAAACTCTCAGTTCGATCATGAGCTATTTCTTGATGGTATAACTCTTGCCGGCGGGTATTTTGAAAGTGGTGTTCGTGACTTTAATGACTACGCCACAGCGATGATTGACTGCTTAGGTTCTAGTATAACGCCATATTTGCTTTCTTTTTGGGAGAGTATACGACGCTATCCGGGTCTTGATACTCAAGACATGACTAGTGTAGAGGATAGTAAAAAACTACATGAGGAATTATTATTAGAGCAGCGGCGTAGAAATGATACCTCAGTAATAGAGAAAGGGCTGAGTCTACAGATGGGAGCTAGTATAAAAAAAGAGCGGAAAAAATACGAGAATGAAGACGTAATACATAATAGGGAAATGCATCATCAAATATTAGCCACTTGGAAACGAGACAGCCCACAGATGACAAAACGACTTAGAAGTTTGCAAGTGTTGGACGAGATGGCATTTGTATGTCAGGAAAGAATGTGGCAAGCAAACGATGATTACCGAGCCAGTGGAATGTCACCAACAGACGCAAGAGAAACAGCAGAGAAGGAACATCTCATGCTAGAGCCTGAAAGCCTAAGATAATGACAGCAGCCCAATATACTGACAGTTTTTAACCCATCATTAACAGAGTTTTTAGTGGCATAATAAATTGTTAGCTATCCTATGAATCTGCCATTATAGGTCAACATTCTCATTCAGATGAGCGTTTCAATTCTAAATCAAACCGAAAACTTCATCTATCCATCTAAAAGGTGATTAATAAAATCCACAGTCCTAGGGTTTAGTTACTCAATTTTTCTAAGCATAAGCATAAGCAAATTCTCCATATATGCTCAAATAGGCTTTTACCCCATTTCCTCCAATCTAACGATAAGCTATATGTTTTTTATGAATATATTCTGTCAACTATTTTCTAATCATTTGTTTGTCACCTTCAGTCTGATTAAATTTTATAAACAATAATTGATTTATGTTACTATTCTATCTTTTAAGTTACAGCTTGTAATTAAGGGTATGTAATGCCGTCGGATATATTTATTGACGTACCTCTTTCCTATGAATTTAAGCTGACATTAATTTAGTAATATTTAGACTTGATAAGTTAAATAACAAAGCTTTCAATCTTTTATTTGATGGGATAGGTGATATTGATGGATTGGTTAAAAGTAGCGCAGTTTTCGCAAGGCTATTATGTTTTTCCTGCAATAATTTTCATCTTTATTGCTTACATCAGTTTGCGATTTTTCTTAAATTATTTAAGTCCTGCTAAGGAACTAAACCATAAAATATCACAACTAGCTGATGAGTTAGACAAGCTTAATGACAACTCTAATCTTGATAAAGATTCATTAGATGTAAAGTTTGATGGCAACCCTTCTTTGAAGCAAGCTTGGATAAGTTATAAAAAAACCTTTCATGATACTTATGAAACAGTGGATGGCGAAGCTAAGGTAGCTTATTCACGGGCAACGGTACCAAGCGAGGTATTTTTCACGGAGTCCATTGTTGTCGATATACCGTTGAAGGTAGATTTTTATAAGCATCTACCAGGCATTATTACTGGTGTCGGTATTATCGTGACATTTCTTGGTTTGCTAATTGGACTGTTAGCATTCGACCCTGCTGGCAATCCTGACAAGGTTCAAGACAGTTTAGCGTTATTGCTAACAGGTGTCGCAGAAGCGTTTATGGCCTCTGGCTTAGCTATCGCAGCTGCCATGGTTATTACTTGGCGTGAAAAATCATGGCTTAGACAGTGCTACGCACAATTACAACGGTTGAATACAGCCATTGATAACGCTTTTACTGCTGATGAAAGTGGTGAGGAATACCTAGCCAAGCTACTGAAGTCATCTCAAGCAAACGAGGTCAATGCCCGACAGCTTAAAGACAGCTTAGTTAATGACTTAAAAGCCATGATGACTAACTTGGTTGAAGAGAATAAAAGAAATCAGACGGTCTTCGCCTCTCAGTTAAGTGACTCTTATGCTCAAACAAGCCAGTCGATGGCAACCCAAATTGGCGATTCGATTAAAGATAGCCTTCAAGAGCCTTTAGATAAAATCGCCTCAAGCGTGCAGCAGGTCAGCGGCGATCAGGGTTCAGCTGTGCAAGAACTTATGACTGATATATTAGCCGCTTTCATGAGTAAGCTGGAAACGACGTTTGGTGGTCAAATGACAGGTATGAGCGAAATGATGACTCAATCTGTGACAGCCATGCGTGAGATGCAGTCAGGATTTTCTCAGCTAATCACAGATATGCAAACTAACAGTGAAGTTTCGACCAAAACGTTAGAGACCCAAATGGCAAAAATGATGGATGATATTCATCAAAAGCAAAATGAGATGTCTACCCAAATGAACGAAATGGTAGAAAATCTATCTGCAGGTTCGGCCAAAATTGGAGATCAAGGGCTGCATGCTGTTGAGCAGCTGAATAGTAAAGTGTCAGAAATGGTGTCGGATTTAGGTACTTCAATGTCAGGTCTGCTATCAAATGTGGCAGAGCAACGTATCGATCAGGATCGCCAAATATTAGACAATCAACAAAAACTGCATGAGCAGTCATCTGTATTGATTGATAACTTAGGTAGTGAAATTAAAGAGTTAATTATTCATAGTCAAAACGCAGTTCAAAGTCATAAAGAAAACATCCAAAAACTCTCTCAAGTGACCACCGAGAGCATTACTGGTATGAATACTGGCGCAGAAAAGATGCGCTTAGCCTCTGAGCAGTTTACGACGGCTGGTAGCTCACTAATCACAGTGACTGGTAAAACCTCAGAACTTATTGCAGAGGTTAATACCACTTCAACCAACATGACCAGTGCTAGCAGCAATCTTATCGAGTTGATACGAGATTATAAGAACTCTCAAAACAGCGTTAATATTGCCATTGAAACACTAGAGAATCTTATTCAGCAGTCAAAGTCTGAAGCTGGCATGAGTAGTAAAATGCTTAATGATATGCAGAATATGACCACAGCTTTAGATAAAGTGAAGATGGAAATGCAAGAGTATCTATCAGAAGTGAGCGATGTTCTGGTGAAGAGCTTTGATAGCTTTGGCACTTCCGTTGAAAGCAGTCTAAATCACTCGCTAAAGTCTTTTGATAACACGCTTGACCAATCCATTAAACGTCTGGCAACCGGCATTGAAGGCCTAGGTGATGTGGTAGAAAACCTTGAAGACCTTACGCAAAGAACCAGACGCTAATTCGGGAGTGTATCGCTAATGATTGGTAATAGGTACGCTAAGAAGCATCGTTCAAAAGATGAAGGTGAAAAACCTTTTTGGATTTCATTTGCTGACTTGATGACAGCGCTAATGACGCTGTTTTTGGTAGTGATGGCAGTATCATTAATGGTCGTCACTAAGAAAATTAATGAAGCAACACAAGCGGAGAAAGAACGTAGTTCAGAGATCTTAGATATCTGTACTAGCATCAAAGATGACCCCATTTTGAAGAATCAGTTGATTACCGTAGATTGTAAAGAGAACCGTATAAATTTTGGTGAGGCGGGTCGGTTTGGGTACAACGACTACCGATTGAATGCAGAGGGTGTAAAGGCTCTAAGTGCTTTGGTGCCTGTTGTCTTAGAAGCTGCCAATAGTGAGAATGGTAAAAAATGGTTTAAGCAGATTGTGATTGAAGGTTTTACAGATACAGATGGATCGTATTTATATAACCTAAATTTAAGCTTGCGTCGTTCGGAGTGGGTAATGTGTAGTTTATTGGATCCCACATTTAATCAAGATTTGGATTTAACTGATACGCAAAAAAATCAAATCAAACAGCTGTTTCTAGCGGGCGGTGTGTCATTTAATGCCGCAAAAGACAGTAAAGAAGCCTCGCGCCGTGTAGAGCTACGAATGCAGTTCTATGGTTTAAAAGAAAAAGACAGTGCTGAGGCGCAGCCGATTTTTGTTTCTGCTCCTATTGAAACTTGTCAGCTAGCAAGGTGAATGTGATGAGTATAGCTATATTAAAGCAGGGGCTGAGTCAGAGTGTCGATAATTTTTCTAAATCCGACCAAGTACATAATAAATTTGCCAAACCGACCAAATTAATGAAAACATTAGCGCTCATTGAACGTAAGTTTGATGATATGGAAAACGCTCAGCCTATCGAAGAAAAGATTGTCAACTCAATTTTAAAGTTAGAAGAGCATGGCAAAGACTATTTAACAAAACGTGACTGGAAGAACCTAGCTTGGTCACTCAGTAAAAAACTTTTAAGTTATGAGGACAAGATACTTTTCACCTTTATAGGTGGACAGCTTATTGAGCAGTTTAGCAAAATGGAGCCTGAGTCATTAAAGTTTGTTTATTTTCCGCTGCTGTATGGTTACTTTGCAGTAGAGCAAGATGAGATAAACAAACGGCCTAACAACTGGATCCAGCTTAGAAATATCTTAAGTAGCAATCGCTCTACATTATTTCAAGCCACTCTTAAGCCTAAAAAATGGCTTACTACGTTAACCGATCATCCTGAAGTACTCTCACTAGATCCCTCAAAACGATTCATTCGTGATTTTTTACAGAATAGCGATGACAGCAGAGTCAGCAATCAGTTAGAAAGTTTAAGCATTGCACCAAATAGCTGGTTTTGGGACAGTTTGATCAATTCATCTATTAAGTCTGTTAAGACCATGAAAGAAGAGGATTACTTTAAAGTAATTCCACGTTTTCTACTGCTATTAGAAAGAAATCCAATTTATACCACCACTATTTTAACAGCTCTACTTGAACGTTATGCTTCTACCTCAAAGCGCGCGGTAGTACACGAAAACTTAAAGAATGTCTGTTTGAAGCAATGGGGTAACCCACAATACGACTCATCAGCAGGCTGGCGAAATGTCGGTTCAGATACTAGAAAAATGGTGGTTCAGTGGTTTGTCAGAGCCGACTTAGAAACCTTTTTTACTGTTTTTAGTGGTGGTGCAGACACTCGAAGATTTAATTATTGGATGAGATTCCTTAAGCAAGTAACGCTCTCAGAAATATTCTTAAATAATCAGGTAATGCTTTATCCAACAGCACAACAGGCAGAGTTTAAAAAAAATAACTTGGGAAGATTTAAAAAGATTTCTGGTAAAAGTAATGCTGCAAATGCCTTTATGATCAAAATAGGTGGATTTTATATAGTAGAGTTTTCTGAAATGAATAATGCAACTTATTTTTATCGCCAAATACCTTACTCTTCATTTCAGGAAAAAACACATAAAGTTGATATTACCAGCTTGAAATCAACTTCCCGAGCGGAGTTTTACTTATCCCATCAGAGTGCCTGGGAAAATTCTTTCGACCGAAGGTTGAAAAGTTTAGGAATATTTCCAGATTAAAATTATAGAGTGTCTTTAATGAAACTAGCATTTTGGAAGAGAAGTAACAGTACTACACCTACGGTTACTGAAAATTTAGTAGAAAGTATCGTGCCTTTACAGCTGCAATACGATGATATTGGCTTAAAGCACTGCTATACATCTGTGGCTAAAACGGATGCAGATTTCTATTGGGAGAGCTTGGCTGATGAGGAAGTTGCCTATCAGTCAGATGATAACTATATCTTACCATGGGAAGAGCTTTTTCAGATCCAACAAGACTCTGAGCATAAGGGTGTTATTGATCTGCTCAACCTACCATTATCAAATGATTTATACCCAGTCATTCGTAGTGAAAATGGCCTCAGTGATTCGGATTTCCAAATTATTTTAGATGGCTGGTGCGATAACAATAAGATTAAGTTCAAAGGCTCAGTCAAGCGTACAGGGGCAATCATTAGTCTTGCCGGTAAAGAGCATCTGTTGAGTGAGGCGACTTGGAAGCTACTAGAGAAAATCAAAGAATTCTCTCGTGTCACCGATAAAGACAAATCATTAAACCAAAAGTATTGGGCACAAATACGCAGTTTAGCGAATAAAAGTGAGGCGAACTTAGATGAGTTTCTGCGTAAAACCATCGTACTTGCCCCAGAGCAGCTTCAACTTAATCTCCGTAAAAACTTAGTGAGTACAGAGTCAGTGGTAGAGGTACAGCCTGACTTTAAAGACTCGCCCTCAAATTGGCTACAAACTTTTGATAAATATAATGACGTTCAAAACGAATATACGATTAGCTTACCAGAAGGTGGCCTGGCACACGTCATCATAGATCCGCAAGTTAAAAATGTGCTTAATGAAATTAAGAAGATGCCAAATCGTCGGATAGCTGGTGAGCGTGCACAAACCTTTTTACATAATCCTTTTGCTCAGTTAGGAGAAGATGCCGTCGAGGTTATCTCTTCAGAGGGTTTTGAGCAGTCCAAAAAAGAGGCAGAAATCTATAGCTACCGTTTGCTAATAGATAAAACTTATGATGAATTATCACATTTTAGTTCCGCTCAATTAATATTGCATGAAAACTCGAGTCGAGAAAAAGATCCTATTCTTTTGGAACTCTCAAATCTAGAGCAAGCTCAGCATTTTATCGCAACTTATGAGCGATCATCACCTGTCTTCCTATGGGCCGGTTACAGTATAGATAAAACCAACTACTTAGATAACCAAATAGAAGCGCTGAAAAGCGATCTAGAAAAAATTCAACAGTATGATGACGAATTACAAGCTAGGACTGTACTAGATTTAAGCAATTACAGCGATCGAGTGATTGGTATTGGTGAAGCTGAAAAACTGAGCTCTGAAGCCATTCAAAAAGATAGTGGTGAATCCGAATGGTTACCACAGAACCTTATTGATGAATCAACTAACTTATCCCAATTCACTTCCGAAAATACTGATGCCAGTACTGAACTACTTGAGCAACGCATCCAGCATGCAGAGGCCGAAGGAGAAAGTTTTGTTCTACACCCAGACAGCAATGTAACTATTGCATTAGAAGATGCAAAAAACTTACTTGATGAGCTTCGTGAGTCAAAAGGTGAGGGCCCAGCTGAAAACGATGTTGAACAAGAGCAACCAGATACTGATGAAAAAAAGAAAAAATCTACCTTATTGATTGCCAATAATATCGATGAGGCTGACTTTACTAAGAAGCGAGCTGAAATTCTGACTTTTGATGAAAGTAATCGCCCTCCGGCCAGATTGCCATCAAGTTTTAGAAGCCAAGAATTTAGTCTAAAAAAGCATCAAGAATACGGTATCGCTTGGCTACAAAACCTATATCAGTATGCACCCATCCAAGTCAGCGGTTGCTTGTTAGCGGATGATATGGGATTAGGAAAAACGCTGCAGTTACTTTGTTTTATTGGTGAATATTTAGAAACTGCAGAATCTAAAAAACCTGCATTAGTCGTAGCGCCAGTTTCTTTACTCGAAAACTGGGAATCTGAGATAAATAGGTTTTTTAGTGCAAAATTCGGCAAGGTCTTAAGTTTATATGGCGATAACTTAAAGCAGCGAAAAATACCGAAGCACTTAATATCCTCTCAATTAAGAAATGATTACGGAATAACGAACTTGCTTGAAGAGGGTTGGTTAGGTGGAGCAGATATCGTACTGACTACTTATGAAACCATGCGAGACCTTGAGTTCTCTTTAGGAAGGGTAGATTGGAGTGTCATGATATGTGATGAAGCACAAAAAATAAAAGTGCCCACTGCCATGGTGACTAAAGCCGCTAAAGCCCAAAAAGCAGATTTTAAGATTGCTTGTACAGGTACGCCTGTAGAAAACTCACTGGTTGACCTATGGTGTTTATTTGATTTTATACAAGAAAATCTACTGGGTTCGCTTAGTGAGTTTAATAAAGAGTATCGTCGTCCTATTGAAAAGAAGGATGATGAAGATAGCGCGATAATAGATGAGCTTCGTCAATTGATTGAGCCACAAGTATTAAGACGTATGAAGCATGATGTCGCTGAGCTACCAGCAAAACACGAAGTTAATGATTGTAAAAATATTGAAATATCAACGCTGCAACGCACACTCTATAAACAAGTATCAAATGACTGTAAGAGTTTGTCTGAACAAGGATATAAGGGTGTTATGTTAAAAGCGTTACATGACATGCGAATGATCTGTGCGCACCCTCTAAATTTTCAAAAGCAAGCAACTATTAAAGATTCACCTAAAGCTGAATGGTTAATAGACACGTTAGAAACCATAAAACAAAGAGATGAAAAGGTTATCATCTTTACTGAGTTCAGAGATATTCAAGTGTTTTTAAAACGACTTCTCCTTGAGCGATATGGATTAAGCGTTACTACAGTGAATGGAGATTCAAATACTAATAGTAGAAGAGGCTTAACCCGGCAAGGCATTATTGATCAGTTCCAAGAAGTGAACGGTTTTAATGTGATTATCTTATCCACGGTGGCAGTTGGCTTTGGTGTGAATATCCAAAAAGCGAATCATGTGATCCACTATACACGTAGTTGGAACCCAGCCAAGGAAGATCAGGCAACTGATAGAGCCTACCGAATTGGGCAGGATAAAGAAGTTTACGTGTACTATCCATCTATTGCAGCAACTGATTTTGAGACGTTTGAAATTAAACTGGATAAGCTATTATCTAGTAAGCGTAGCCTTGCCGATGATATGTTGAAACCAAACGTAGAGCTCACTCAAGAACTGATTCAGTCGATTTATTGAGTAAGCTCTTTAACAAAAAAGGTGCTTAAACACTGGTATCAATAAGAATGTTTTCAAGATAAAAAATATACAGACAGTTTGAGTTTCCATAAAACTATACTCAGTATTAAACAAGGATAGATAGATGAGTAATAATTTCAATTTAACCAATACACAGCCTTACTGGTTCGTTGGCTCTATATATGATGATAAAGATCATACGGAACGATTTATTGAAGATGGTGTTTGGGAGTTTAACCCTGAAGCTAAACCGATTGATTCAATAAAGTCTATCAAGGCTGGCGAGAGAATTGCCATTAAATCAAGCTACATAAGAAAAAATGGACTACCTTTTGACAATCGAGGACACGCTGTGTCTGTGATGGCTATCAAAGCCATTGGTACAGTGATAGAGAACTTAGGGGATGGTAAAAATTTAAAAGTAGACTGGGAAGTAAATCCTACTCTTAGAGAGTGGTATTTTTTCACAAATCGTAATACGGTTTGGAAGGTTATTCCTGAGACTGCGATAAGAGCTGGTTTGATAGATTTTGCATTTCATGGCAAAGCTCAGGATATTGACATGTTTCGCAACGATCCATATTGGCGAGAAAGGTTTGGTGATAATACTAAGGAAAATTCATCATTTAAGTGGACGAGTTTCTATGAGGAAATCGCATCCAAGCTTCTCTCTTTTAGAGATCGCCGTGATGAGCTTATTGCTGGCATTCATAAAATTTCTGAAAAAAGTGATGTTATGTCTATTCTTAACGATCAGTATGAAGAAGGTGTTGAAGGAGGGCTATTAAAAGATATATGTCCGTTCACAGTTATGGCTATGTTCAATCGGGGTATTACAGATGACAATCGAAAAATAATCGCTAAGGAATTGGCTGATTTACTTGGTGTATCGCAGCCAGTGCCAGAATCGTTCGATGGCATTCCTATTGTCAACAATCAAAAAACATGGTTTTTTGGCTATAGTTATAAACGTCAACCAGATGATATAGATAATCTGTGGGATGTTTTTGCTCGAGCGATCTCACTTACTGATTTAGACAATGAAGGTGAGAGTGAAGATACTAGATCCGAATTTATTGCTGCATATGATAAAGCGACGCAATGCTATGGCGTGGGTTGGAACCTCACTATGGGTCTATATTGGATTAGGCCTTGGAGCTTCTTAACACTAGATGGGCAGTCTCAAGAATATATTAATAAGAAACTTAATATTGAGATTAGTATGAACGGTCTAAAGGGGCGTTGTACTGCAAATGATTATTTAGAATTGCTAGATAATCTTGATACACGATTTCAAGAAGACAGCTACCCTGTACACTCGTTTCCAGAACTATCACTTGCAGCATACAAGTATCGGCCAAATAATTCGGAAAAATCGCCTAAGAGAAATTGGAACGATATTATTCCATCTCAAGTAAAACAGCTTTGTTATGAAAAGCAGTCTTATGAATTTACGGTAGATGAATTTTTAGAAAGATTTACTAATGACCTTGAAGAAAGGTATCCCGATAGGAAAGATGTTGGAGGAGGTGCTAAATATCTATTAAAAGAAATGGTTAAAGATGGAAGAATGGAGTTACTTAGCAAAGGGGTATATCGCTTGCTAAGTGAGGATCTGATCAGTGATCTTGATATTGAAACATATTCTGAGCTTGATACCCAAGTAGCTCCTGATACTTACTCTATTGATGATATTACGGCTGACGGGTGCTTTTTACCTCAATCTAAGATTAAGATGATACTTAAGCGTCTTCAGGCTAAGAAAAATATCATACTTCAAGGTCCTCCAGGAACGGGTAAGACTTGGCTCGCTAAAAGACTGGCCTTTGCTTTGATCGGACATCGAGACGATAGTAAAATTAAAGCGGTACAGTTTCATCCAAACCTTTCATATGAAGACTTTATACGTGGTTGGAGACCATCAGGTGAAGGTAAGCTAACATTAGTAGATGGCCCTTTTATGGAAATGATCGACAACGCTCTCAAAGACCCTGATTCGAAGCACGTTATCGTCATTGAGGAGATCAACCGAGGTAACCCTGCTCAAGTATTTGGTGAGATGCTTACGCTTTTAGAGACGGACAAGAGAACACCAGATGAAGCATTAGAGCTGTCTTATAAAAGGGAAGATGGTGAGCGTGTTTTTATACCAGATAACCTATATGTTATAGGCACGATGAATATTGCCGATCGCTCACTCGCATTGGTTGATCTTGCGCTGCGCCGTCGCTTCGCTTTCATTGACCTTGAACCTACCTTAGGTAAGCCTTGGCATGACTGGGTACAAGATAAAAATGGCATTGACGCAGAGTTTCTATATGACATCGAGAGGCGTATTAGCGCTTTGAATGATGAGATATCTACAGATGCAAGTCTTGGTGCTCAATTTCAAGTAGGTCACAGTTATGTCACGCCAGCCGGTGGTATGAAGATTACGGATGCTAAAGAGTGGTTCTTTGAGGTGATAGAAACAGAGGTAGGCCCTTTACTGGATGAATATTGGTTCGATGACCTTGAAAAGTCACGAAAAGTCCAAAAACGCTTGACTGAAGGCTTGTAACTAATGTCTGTTGAAGAAGATTTACTCAGCGAATCCTTTGACGATATTAAACATATAGGCAAGATACCTATTCGTAATCTTTGGTTGCTCATGCTATATGCGTCAGATATCTATAGAGAATTTGATTCTGCTAACATTGCTGTCGAAGAAAATCCTGATGACATCCCTGATTTAGTTGCGGAAATGCTTTGTCGACGTGTTGAACACCGTATTCAGCGGAATTTGAGCTATAGCTATCAATCTCGTGATGCTGTGCTTAGTCGTGTCCGAGGTAGAATAGACCTTTTAGGTACTGAAAGAGGTAGGCTGCTTGAGCGTGGTAAGGTAGCCTGTCGCTTTGATGAATTGACTGTTGATACCTCACGCAACAGATATGTGAGAGCTGCTCTTGAGAATATTTCTAAAGTCGTTAAACGTAAAGATCTGGCTCATAGATGTCGATCATTAGATACACGCTTAAGACGTATGGGTGTCAGCCAAATACGCCCTAGTCGTAGTGAAGTCTCAGTGGATAGGTTTGGAAGACATGATGCTGAAGATAAACCAATGGTAACGGCTGCACACCTAGCGTTTAATCTGGCATTACCAACGGAGTCTACCGGCACAAGGCAACTGTCTTTACCAGAGCGAGATAATCTGCCGTGGCTTCGTAAGTTATTTGAGAAAGGGATTGCTGGGTTCTATGATACGGTTCTTTCAAAGCAGTGTTATCGAATAAGCGCTGGCAAAATACTTAAGTGGCAGATTGAGAGTAAAAGTTTAGGTATCGATAAAATCCTCCCAAATATGAAGACGGATATTATCATTGATAATATAGACTTAGAGCACCGCATAGTTATCGATACCAAGTTTAATTCTGTCGTAACAAATGGTTGGTATCGAGATGAAACATTAAGAAGTGGCTATCTTTATCAGATGTATAGTTATTTGAGGTCTCAGGAATGTAGCGGTGACTCTCTTAATAATCATGCTTATGGTCTATTTATTCACCCTTCAGTGGGCGAAAATATTAATGAACACGTTATTATTCAGAACCACAAAATTCAGTTTTCTACTGTGGATCTAGCAGCATCTGCAGTAGATGTTCGTGCGCAGCTGTTAAAAGTTATTGAAGTTGATCAAATTAAAATCTAGCTCTGTAAAATCACCGCTATTTTTTTTGAACAGAGCTTTGAACTCGCTGTATAAGTATATTCAAGCAGATTCTAACGCATGCTTACAAGCCTCAGCTAAATAAGGATCAACCGTATCCTGTTTCAGCAGCCATTTCAGATATCCAGCACCATCTGAATGTGTTGCCAAATCTGCAATCGCTTCACCTTTATGTTTACCAAAACTTAAATGCGCGGGTACACGCGCCATTTGGCTAAACTCATATAAGCTTTCTACATCGTTTATTTCATGACCTTGGCTATTCGTCAAATCAATCAGACTACCAAGTACAAGCTGAGTGAAGTAAATATCAGCAATGGAAGCATGCGCATCCTTTGCTTGAGCGCGGGCTATATCTCGATGAAAGTGATAGAGAAGGGATGACCCCTGCCGTCAAATCCGTACAGTTAAACTTGGGAGATTTGAATCAAGCAGCTTGACGATAATAGTCAAACCATACCTGTCTTGGCGACTTATAGCCTAAACTCTTTTGAATCCTCGTTTGGTTGTAGTACAGCTCGATATAGCCGATGATATCATTGATTGCTATAAACCTTGTTTTATAGTCTTGGTAATACACTAGCTCATTCTTTAATGTGCCCCAGAAGCTTTCTATGGGTGCGTTGTCGAAACAATTGCCTTTACCACTCATCGAGCCTTTGAAATTATGCTGCTTGATGATTTTGTGATAGGCATGACTACAATACTGGCTGCCTCTGTCAGAGTGCACAATCAATCCTTGGCTTGGACGTTTATTCTTGATTGCCATATTGAGTGCACGACATACTAAATCTGCGGTCATTCGCTTATTGATAGCATACCCGACCAGCTCTTTGGTGTATAAATCTTTGACTCCAGCTAAATATAACCAACCCTCATTGGTCCAGATATAAGTAATATCACTGACCCACGATTCATTAGGATGCTTAGCATCAAATTGCTGATTTAGTATGTTTGGATAGACAAGCTTGTTATGGTTGGAATCAGTGGTGATTTTAAAGCGTTTGTGACGACGGCATTTGATGTCATGTTCTTCTTTAATGCTTCTGACCATATATAGGCTAATATCGTGCCCTTGCTCTATCAGCTTTGCGTGCAGTCGATCAGCACCATAACGTGCTTTTGTTTTACTATGTGCCGCTCTGACAAGTAGCTCAGATTGGTTACGGTGTATCTGTTGCTCACTAATATCACGACTCAGCCAGTCATAGTAGCTAGAATGCTTAACCTTTAGTACACGACACATAGTAGTGATACTAAAGAAGAGATCGTTGTTTTTGATAAAGGCGTACTTCACTAACTGTGCTTGGCAAAGTACGCCGTCGCCTTTTTTAATATCTCTCGTTCCTCTTCGGCTACTTTAAGCTGTCGTTTGAGCTGCTTTATTTCCTGAAGAGCCGTCATAAGATCAGGATCATATTGTTCTGTGCCGATAAGCTTGCCTTGATTGGCTTTATTATGCCAATTAGATAAGGTCTGCATGGCGATGCCAAGGTGCTTTGCGGTCGCTGAGATATTGCCATTATTGTCTGATATCTTCTTGACGGCCTCGGCTTTAAATTCGTCACTGTAGCTTCTTATTTTCTTGGTCATGATAAACTCCGATTAATACGCTTAGTTTACCAAGTTTAGGTGTACGGTTTTTTCAGCATAGCTCAGGATACTAGCTTATGGCTTTCCAATGTAAGAAGAAGAAAATTAGCCATGGCGTTGGTACATATTAATTTAGGTATATGAGTCACGCCAGCATTTTTAAGAGCTGCCATATCAAAGTCAATATTGTGACCGATCAAGTACTCAACACTGTTAGGCAGTCTAAAATCTGTGTGAGGTGGCTCATTCGTCAGATCCTCATCACAGATATGTGATATCGCCATAGAACCCAAGCTAATGTCTTTCAGAGGATTAAAGCGCTTCGCTCTTGGCGCCTGTAATACTGTCACCTTGCCATTAATGATATCAACAATAGAATAGGCGGCCTCAGTCATGTGCGGTTCAATAAGCCCTGTGGTTTCAGTGTCGAGTATGTATGTGGTCGTAATTGGCCTTAATAGATAAGAGAAGCTTAGCAGTCTGTTTTAAGTGGTTCCATTATAGTAGTCTATTTTAAGTGGTCTATTAATAGGTTTGAAGAGCACAATGACTAGTTTTCTTGGGGCATACATAATGGAACTGGCATTAACAGACTATTGCTTATTACTAATTTAGCATAAAGCCGATTAGTTCTCCTAAAGAGGAATTTGCAAATATATATATGGGCTAAGGTTGAAGGTTGGGCAATGCCGATGTATCACATGCAGCAAACGTCAAGCCCCTTAGTCAGCTATTAGAGGGGTTGGTGTTATCTATATGTCAGAGTGTGATGTGTTTAATGCGTTCATATTGATAAAGAAGCGCATGGAGGAGTGCCGTTTTGGTAAAGACCTTAATAGTGTTGCGACAGAGATTATGGTGAATCAAATTAAGTTGTATTCTATCCATTATGAGCAAAACAATATTCATGACGTAAAAGTTAGCACTATGGATGACGAATCTAGCTTTATAATACGGTGTGTCTATGCTTTCCCAGTATCGAATGGGATGAATAATGATAAATTAAATCGAATTACCACAGCAGAAGGTTCGAGTGTTAATGAGTATGCCATTCAAGCAAGTAAGACTTTATTAGGCAAAAGCACTAACTAGCCAGCCTAGCAGCACAAAACTAAGACAGCCTAAATACGTTGCCTTTTTTATTGCTGGCATGAATAATAAGTCAACTTTTACCGGCCTATGAGAGAACGCCGTACTTGCCAGCCTGTCATAGGCATCATAGTTACTCATTGCAGTCATGGGTATTATCATTGAGAGCAAGGACGACATCATTGATAACAAGGAAAAGATGGGCAAGCCAATAATATATAGCTGAGCAGATAAAATCGTTAAGCTCTATAAAACCTAACGTCTTGCAAACTTGATACCGACAGCGCCAAGCAAAAAGGCGACTAATAAACTCACGATATGATAAACAAAGAAGAACACCACCAAAAACCATAAAACCCCGAAAAAACTCTCAGGATTAACAAGGCTATAGGTCATTGTTCCAGTGATAAAAAACATGATGATCTTAAAAATAGTAGGTGAAAGCCCAGCTCTACTCGTTTGACCGCTAACAAATTCTTTTCTTTCCATAATATAACCCCTTTTAATTAATACCAAAACCAATAAAAGTACAGTATAACGCTATCGGTGGTAATAGATAATGACCTATGCATGCTCAAGTGTTAGATCAATATGGGTTTCTGGATTGGCAGAGCCGAAAGTATCTACATTGCATTGGGGGAATAGGTTTTATATATACTGAATGGATAGAGTAACTAGTTTTGTGAAAAACCATATTATTTACTTTATCTATACTTTTTATTTCATTATTTAGGAAGGTCCAGATAGGCTTAATCTGTTTTTTTATTTTAGAGGATTCCATGATATCAGCAGACCTAAGTGCGTAACTTATATAGTTTCTATTGCCATTATATGAATACTGGTTATAAAGCTTTTTCTTATACAGGTTTTTATGTGCTAGTCCAAGCTTAACCCTCTTTTTTCTAGTTTTATAAGCTAACTTTGCACTTTTTCTTATTTTAATATAGCAATTTTGAATTCCAGATGATCTTAGCAGAATATCTCTACCATCAAATGTGAACCCTAGGTACTGCAAAGGCTTATTTTGATTAACTATCGCGCCTTTGTTGAAGTGAAATACCTCTGTTTTATCAGGATTGAGCTCTAGTTTAATATCGGTAATATAACCTTTTATCTTTTCTTCATAACTTTTGGCTTCATCAGCAGTGATGTTAGGAAGAATGAGTAGTATATCGTCACAGTATCTATAATATTTCCCATTCAAGGCTTTTACTAGTTTATAGGCTCTTGAGTCAAAATCCAGCATATAGATATTGGATAAAAGCGCACTTATTGGAGATCCCTGAGGGATACCTTTTATACGTTTTCGTGCATCTCCACGCATATTGATTAAAGGTCTTATCTTCGTACGAAACACCTTATTGTCACAGAGTTTATATAAGTCTTCAGGGGTATTATGCATTGAAATACCTAAAGCTTTGTATACCGTTTTTTTTTCTACCACTGAGAATTTAGTTATAGCCTTAAAAACTTGATAATGGTCATCAGGTAAATCATCTGAACCTAATACTTCTTTCCATTTATTTTTAATTATTTTATGGTCTAGGTTATCAAAAAAACTCTTAACATCCATGGCTATTACGAAGCAGTCATTATGAAGTTTAACCTCATCAAAGACAGCCTTAGAAAAATGAGTGTTATTTTTACCTAATTTTCTAAATGCAGTAATGGAATCCGAAAAATCGCAGTTATTAAGGTAGTCTTCGTATGAAATACCCAATATGTGAGAGTAATAGCTGAATATGACTCTATCTCTATGCGCAGCATATGCTAGAGGCCTATTTTTAGGTTTGAATTTTAGGGAGTGCTTAGCGTGTTTTCTTTCTGATTTAGGCACTCTGATTACCTTTCTTATAACTAAATCGTAGGTTATAAAAGGATAAAAGTCGTGAGTTGGTTTTTTTTGGAAGTAGGCGGCGTATTGTTCAGCCTTTTTGACTCCTAGAGGGGTGTCAAAGTGAATATAGGTTTTATCCCTGAACCAGGGATGCGAAGAATTTCTATTCATATCGGAGAGCACCAAAAGCAGAACCGAGGAAGCAAGAGTACGGTGATCTCAAACTTACCACTTCCTCGGAATATTAAACTGACAAGAAAAATACTGTGAAGCATTTTTCTATGCCATCAGGCTTATGTTGAATTAGATCAACAATAGGCGAACCGCGGCGCTACATACCTTATGTGGTACAATAGTAATGACCATTGGAGATATAAACCTCGTGACCATCATGCTAATTATCTTCCTAATTGGATTAGTTCATTGGAGTGATTCGAATTCGAATCAATGTAATGAACGTCTTAATAAATTAGACACTCTACGTACATCCCTATTATCTATTCATAATAGGCTCATGAATAATATCATAAATAAAGATTCGAACAATAACTAAATTCTTGTCTAGTAAATAATCCCAAGTATATCAGAAGCTAGTTTACTTAAGTTAGGCATCAAACCCCAAATTTAAGCTCATCACCTAGTAGGGCCCAAAAAAATAACAACCTCTTACAGCTATATTAATTATGGCTTTAAGAGGTTTTTTTGTGTCTAAAATCATGTTAACTATTTAATAAAATTAATTTTTTTACGATATTAAGCACCACAACACTAAAGCGTTTGACACCTAAGTGATTATTGGATAACATGAATTATATTCACTATTATTATAACTATAATGAAAAATAATAAACCTAAGGTTGGGCAAAAACTTGCTAATCCTAGTAAGGATGATTTGTATGTACATCCGTATGCTAGATCCGCTTTATGTGTTTGGCAGAGATTGAAACCTAAAACTACTTATATCAATATGAAGTTTTTGGATAACTTCTACCGTCCACCACTTCGGTTAGTTGATGGAGGAGATAACAGTTTTTATTTCTTTAATGATTTCCAAAGAGACGATCAGGTCTTAAGGTTCGAGAATGATAGTGATTATCCATGCTTGATAATCCCTGAAAGTATTAAAGACGTTCAGCAGCTCGCATGGATGGAGGTTATAGGCTTGATGTGCTTGAAAGGTATTCACCATCCTGATCTGTTTAAAGCGCTTAAAAGTACTGCACCTCAAAGTGTTATATGTCAGCTAATGGGGGTTAGGCAACTGACGGTAAGGGAGTATTGCTATTTTGCAGGTATCAGCCAGAGTAGTTATGAATATCGCCAATGTAAGTTTGCGATAGAAGAGCGAGTTCTAGGTATACCCCAAAGTATGAGCTGGTTGGGTGGTGCGCCCTAATGAATATAAAGCAGTTTGATAATAGCGAATTACAGAGGGTTTTAGATCATTTAGTGCCACTGGATTCGCCTTACTATATGAAAGTACAAAACCTGATTATTAATACTCTTTATATTAATTCAGGCTTTGGTCTACATATTGGTGAACATGCCAACATAGATAAGCCCATATTTGCCTCATTTGAATGTGAAGCTATTACCAGGACAGTCGTCAAAGAGAAAAAAATTGAGGATTGGGCGGTGACTTATATGCTGGCCTTGTTTTACCAGAGGTATGGCCAAGTACATCCTGATAATGAAGCATGGCAGTTTATGAGTGCATATCTGCAAATAATTATTATGATTGCTATACGTAAGGATGAGCACTCTGCCAAAGTCAGTAAGCTAAGTGTGCGTCTAAGGATGGGATTGAAGGATAATAACCCACAATCTGAGATTGTTAAAAAACTGATTAATATCCATGCTCAACATGTTTCACTGACGAAGGCGCTAGCGCTGTTACGTCAATATGAAGCTAAGATAAGGAGTGATGAAGAGTCAGGCAAAGTGGTTAATCAAAAGTTGGCTGGAAAAATTGGTCAAATAAGACTTGCCTATGAAGTGGTTGCAGAGAACAAAGCGTTTGTAGGTAAAACCTATACCAACTCATAAAACAATGAGCTTAGTAAAGCACATTCTAATAAGCGATACCTTGATAGCGCTGATGAGCCAATACAAGTCACAATATTTGGTAAACCTCATAAAAATGATAACGTGGCGGACGCTGAAAACATTGCTGATGATGACCCGCCTGCGCTTCTAGACAATGACTTTAAGCCTTCCAGGACAACCGCTAAATCCTCAGAGTTGCAGCAATGGAAGCTAAAAAACAACTATCGACATGCCCGCCGTAATCAGTTTCATTTCCCTACCAATCTACGTCAACTAAGTCTACTGAGCTATCAAATGCTATTTGCTCGGTTATGGCAGCTTTTTGTCGTTGTTAGCTATAAACAGTGTCAGATTTATGCCGTTATATTGCTATCAATGCTAAGTGGCCGGAAGATCCAAGACGTGATTTATGAGCTGGCATTAGATAAAAGTCAGCGCAAGTGGTTGAGTCATGAGAGCGGTTCGGCTGCTGATAGTTATGCTATGAGTAATACTATTAACGTAACTTCAAATCGTAGAAGCCACTTATTGCCGCATCGTCAGAGTCACGATAATGAATTTAAATTACCTCTGCCAGCTAGACTGCAAGCAGTTATTGAAAATAGATTTTTTGTGGATAGCAATGAAGTCTCTGAAGTGCTGGCAAGTTTAAAAATGCAACTGGACTTACCAGCATTATCGAATCAGCATATTGACGCTTGTTTATATACAGTTATAAAGAATAAGCTGCAAGAGCCTTTACATGCCGACATGATTACTGGGGTTGATGTGAAGCACAGCTCGCCCTTGTATTACACCAGTATTGAGACGATAAGCTTAGAGAAGACCTACTACAGCGCTATACAGCTATTGACCAAATACTGTACTGTGGCCAGCCAAGGTGAGCTGCGACAGCTTAGTATTTCTAGCACAAAAAGCAATCGGTATAAAAAATATATCGGTAGTGACATGACTTTGAATGCTGATATCTGTCAAAAGTTTTTTGATGAGCTTGCTGAGGCAGCTGAGAGTTATAACGATCGATTAAAGCGTAACTTAAGCATAAGGCAGGACCGTTATATTGAGCAGTTTAATGCTTATGGTGTCTGGCTATGGCACATCATCTTTATTCAGACTGGAATTAGACCCGTAAAGCACGCGCCCGGGCTTTTAAATCAATTTGATGTTAGGCAAAGGCTGTTATGGGTGTCGGATAAAGAAGAACGCCAGGGACAAGGACAGGGAAGGCTTATTCCTCTGAGTGATTTCTTAATCACAGCGATTCAAAATTATATTGAATATATCAAGCAATTTGCGGTTATGCATAATTCTATATATCCCAATGATCAATTTCCTATAAATAAAATTTTGAACTCTAGTCAGCCACTCATTCAGCTATTTAGCCAAAATCCAAAAGGGTTTACCGGTATTACGCCTAGTAAGGTCCGCTACCAGATAAAACATTTTTTTAGTCATCAAGATAACTGGCTAAGACATCAATTACGCTCACTACTCACGAATAGGTCTCCTGAGCATTTGATCTGCGCCTTATATGGCCATGAACATCCAGATCAGGAGGCTATGCATCCAATGTCGTCATTATCCATTAATGAGCTAAAAGAATTATCCGCTGACTTAGATAAAGTTGCAGTTGAGCTTAACCTACGACAAGTTGAGGTAAATATATATGGATAATGCCGTTGCCCATCAGTTAAGAGAAGAAAATAAAAGCAAGAGTCATGAAAGTATCAAAAATGAGGCGAAAGCTTTGATAGCTGCGTATGTTGATGATAATCAGATACCCACAGGAAAAGACCTAACTGAATACTATCAAACCATTGGTAGCATACTTGAGGTGCATTTTGATACGGCACATAGCTATTATTTAGCCAGACAAGGGTTTTTAGAATACATACGGAGTTACAACAAAGCTCATGAACTGAGTTTGGATGAACCAGTTGTGCCAGTCATAGCAGAGCGTGATCATTTGACAATATCCTATGATTGGATGGTAAATGGTGCTCAAGTAAGCCTTGCTAGCCAGAAAATGATTGAAATGTGGCAACGAAAAAGAAGGTTCTCAAACAATGATTTGATTGAGTCAGCGCTCTACTGTAGCGTGATGTATGGGGGATTGAATGACGTAGACGCATTAAAGACACTCTATCAGTGGATGCTAGGTGAACGTGATATATATCACGTTCACCTACCAAAAACCGATAAATCATCAAGCTCTAATGCCAGCAGTAAACATTTAGCGCTAATCTTGCTAAGTATTGATGATGACAATTATGGTTGTTCTCATACGCAAGGTCATATTTTAAAGAATGTATCTACTACAAGCTTACAGCGCTATGTAGAGTACATACCTGACGATATGACACTTTGCTTTTTATATGCGCTGAAAGATAAAAAGCTGAACAGAGAAGGTGTAAAATCGTTTGAAACCATTATCAGTGATATTTGTAAGAGGCTAAAATTACAGAATAAAGACAAAAGTAAACCTCATTTATCGCAGTTAATTAAATATGCTGAATATCATTGGCGGCAGATGAAGGGTGCCGATATAGATAGTGCGCTGTCTATTGTTAGACAGGGAAAAATTAAAACGACTGGCTTAACTACAAATAAGCTTATTAATTATAATCAAGAGGTGATTAAATCAAATCCACAGCCGCTCACTTGGTCAGAGTTATTTGTAGCAAGCTTTTCAGGATCAGACAAAAAAAGTACCAACAGTAGGGAATATCCAAGCTTTAGTAAAAATCTGATTAAAGAAGTTCAAGATGCCCTTAAGGGCAGTAAAGCCTCAGCTATTGTGCAACTAGAGCTGTTGCAGCAGGAGTTTACTCAACCTAATGCCATGCGTCTTTTAGGGTGGGTAAAGAGCTTGTTGAGTGATAGTAGTAATAGGTTGGATACCATCAGTAAATACGTGGGATGTATTGGTCGGGATTGGCTTATGCTAACGATGGATGAAAATCTCGACGAAGGGTCTAACGAGGACTTTGAAGCTGTATATGAAGAGATTATTCAAAGTAAGATTAAGGATGGAAGAAAGCGATCTATTTTGCACAAAGACTCAGGTTTTCATGAAGATGATCTAAATACAGATGACAAATTAGTTAGTCTTTTAGATGATGAGTTAAGTCAAAGTATTATCAACGTCTCAACTAGTGAGATTGTAGAGAAAAACAAAGTTTCATATTTAGATAAACTTAAAGATACTCAGAAGTTTACCTACGGTCGGTTGAAAGCGTTTCATGATTATCAAAAAGAGTTTTGTGATGCCCCATATGTATATTTTCCGTGGGGTAATAAACGTCAGGTTGTGAAAGCGAACATGATATCACTTCGAATATATCATACGATGAAAGAGTATTTGGTCACCTCAGATTTAGACGATGAGCAGAAAAACCTGTGCTTAGTAGTTTTGAGTCTTGCGTACCGGACAGGAATGCGAATCAAAGAACTTATCGGTGTTAAAGTTCGTGATATAGCTGACATCTATATTGATGAGCATGGACAACGAATAGAGCAGCCGCAAATATGGTTAAGACCAAATCGCTATCGGAGATTGAAAAGTAGCAGCGCAAGCCGCCTTATACCGATTAACAGCCTACTTAAGAAAGACGAGCTAGAACAATTTACTCAGTTATATCGTCAGCAGAAAAGATTGAAGCGTCGTTACTTATTTTCTCAAGGTTCAGGTGATGAGCCGTTACCCAGTGTTTTTTTTAGCAATCTCATGAAGTTAATTTGGGATAGATTGCTAGGAAAGCATGACCTCACATTTCATAGCTTTAGGCATACTGCTATTAGTCAGCTGGCGTTAGTACTAAGTAAATCGCCATTGGCACAGGTAATGACTGATTATGATAATGAGCAGTGTGAGAGAATAATCAAAGGCATTCTTGGTTATCACAAGAATCAAGGTTCTTGGGTTGGGCTGGCTAGCCTTGCAGGGCATTTAACATGCGACACAACATTTGAGCACTACATCCACATTGCGCATCTGCTGGCAGGGGAGCAGCTCAGTAACGCTTGCTTAGAACTACCTATAACAGTTTTAGAGCTAACAACAGGACTTGGTTACTCTGCTATCCATAGACAAGACAAAACTGCTTATGATGCAACGACAAAGACTGTGCAGTTAAATAAGATAAGACCATATTTGCTTAAAAAAATAGCTGTTAATAAAACACCATTATTTAAGAATATAGATGGAACTGATAAGAATGCTAACCAGCAGCTGTTAAACGGTAATTTGAATGGATCGAAAGAATCTATTCAAAAGTCAATTTTCATTCACCCTAAATATGCGGACGTCATAGGTTTTTTAGAGGAGTTGCAGGAGTTAAGCATAAACTCTCGAGATAAGATGTTACCTGAGATTGCTATTAGACATGGTATAAGTTTAAATGAATCTAAATATTTATATCTGCGCGCTAGTGAGTTGTTCGACGATGACAGGCTATTACTGGGTGCACCTAAAGGTAGTAAAAATCAGGAGGTAACGATTAGAGCTTTGGATAGAGCTTATCAGATGTCCATAAAGAATCCTGAGCAGTTGAGAATGTTTATTGAGATATTTGCACATAAACATAACTTTAAAACGTCATCAATGCAGTTTGGCATCAAGTCTGATCAGTTAGAGATTCTTAAGGAGTTTATGGAGTTCGGGTGTCAGCTTATCGACTCATCACATTGGCAGATTAGAGCATCTAGCGAACAAGCTGTAGTTGACCTAAAAAAGAAACTAGGCATTGATAGGAAAGTAAGAATTGGAAGTCGTGAAAATTTTCATGGCTATGAGGTAAGGGTAGTGCAGAAAAAGCGTAAATGTTCTGATAAGAATTTAGCGATGACAGATAATTATTACGCTTCATCAGGTGTACTGAAATATCTGGGGTATTTGTTAATGGTGTTATAGTCGATTCAATTTAAAAAGAATACAGTGCTTCTGGGATAAGTTTTACGAAGCTTCTGGAGTGCGAAGCGCACAGCAAGCAAGCGAGGAAAATTTATCCCAGCAGAACGCTATTTTGAACGTCCCTCTTTTATATTGAACTGACTATAGTGAGGTTTTCAAAGCTATGAAATAGGTTTGGTCTATATATAAATATAATGAGAATTGTAGCATTGCTCTATATAAGTATTTTTGTGAAGCTGCTTTGTGTCATGCCAGCATGCTGACAATAGAAAGACTCTATTGAGTTTAAAGCGTCTCGTAGTTGCCGCTGTGACACTTGAACATACTGTAGGGTAACATCATCGCTTGATTTAGCCTCACGATGATTGAGCAATCGTTTAAGGACGGGATAGCTGATGTTCAAGCTATTGGCTACTGTTCCAAAAGTACGACGCAAGTCATGAGGTGTAATATATAGGTTTGCTTGATTACCTATGGCCTTATAACTACCACTTAAGTCTTTAATATGATCATCGCTGGCTTGCAAGTCACTTGGAAATACCCATTGCTTACCAGAACTCATTCTCCACCTTTCTTCGAGTAGGGCCTGTAAAATATTACTAGTAGGCATATGATAATCAGAACCGTTTTTGGTATCTTTGAATACTATCCTGCCAGCTTTAAGGTCGATGTCAGACCACTTTAAAGACTGCGCTTCGTTTAAACGCACACCAGTAAACATAAAAAATAGCATGATATCTCGTGCATTATTGCTATGGGGCGCTTGCATGTGTGAGCTTCTATCAACATAATTTAAAAGCGTTTTAAGGTAAATACCTATATATTCTTCTTCAATATGTTTGGTACGTGGCTTAACTCTATTCCAGTCTTTCTTAGCATTGAGTATACGTATAGGTTGCTCTTTTATTAAAAAGTCTTCGTCATCATCTAAAAAGCTATCACGGCAATAATTCCAAACTGATCTCAGAGCTCTCATAGTTGCATTAGCCTGAGCTTCGCTATGCTTGCTTATCTCCTTATGTTTATCACTTATCATTGACTTGGTAATATTATTTAGAGGGATATTTAGCCAGTCTTTCAGCTTATGTAGTATTTGACGGTCATAAGTGGTAATAGTGCCTTCAGCTAAGCTCGTCTTTGTTGATTTGAAGTAGTCATAAGCTTCTTGCAGTGTTGGCACATTATTGGTCTTATCTTTCGGGTCTTCTAGGTTTTCATGAAGCCCGTCATAAACATGCATGCCTTTTTTGATGTTAGCCATCATTATGCTTGCTTTTTCACGTGCTTCGGTTAGCGTAATTAGATGCGTTTCTTCTACTTCGTCTCTATACAGATTTCCGTTAATGCGCTTATGCAATGTATAGCGTTTAGACTGCTTACCTACACGTAGCGCAAATCCAGTTAATACATCATCCATATAGATATCAGTACCTTTAGCGGTATAGTCTATTGAATCAATAAATTTTTTCGTAAGTTTAACTTTCATATATCACCCATGCAGCAGTATATAACCACAGTGTTAGTAGTCATCATACTTTAATTACTACAAGGGTCAAAGTATCAAGATAGTATCAAAAAATTAATTATATCAGTGCACTTGCATGAAATTTAGACAATAAAAAACCCTTACAAGTCAATGAATGTAAGGGTTTGAATTTGGTGGGCCCAGTAGGACTTGAACCTACGACCAAAGGATTATGAGTCCTCTGCTCTAACCAACTGAGCTATGGGCCCTAACGTTAGACGCACAATGATACCTGATTTTTTTAATTTTTCAAGTAAAAGATAGGTAGTAATCAAGATATTTTTTATTGAGCCATATTTTTGTATTACAGGTGACCGCCAGCTATGGTTAGACTACGACCTCCATCCACGGTGATGATCTCTCCTGTGACATAATTTGCCTGAACAAGATATAGTACGCTATGAGCAACCTCATCAGGTTGGCCTATGCGCCGCATGGGGATAGCATTGATAATACTTTGTTGCTGCTCGTTATCAATAGCTTGGTCGCTAGTAGGGTCAGGTAAAATATTGACCCCAGGTGCCACCCCATTGACCCGCACTTCTGGCGCCATCTCTAACGCTAGCGACTGTACCATCATTCGATGCGCAGCCTTTGCCATATTATAAACAGTATAGTTGTTAAACGGTCTATCATGCGCGTGTATGTCCAACAAACTGATAATACAGCCTTGTTGTTGCTTTAGATAAGGTAGTAAGGCTTGGCTTAGTAATAAAGGGGCCTTGGCATTGGTTAAAAGCAACTCATCCCACTGTGCATGATTGATACTACCGAGTGGGCTAGGATAAAACCGCGAAGCATTATGCACCAATACATCAAGCTGACCAAACGCCTCTACGATATTTTTAACAAAGCTGTCTAAAGCCATACCATCGTTGACTATCATTAAATCAGCAACGATAACTTTTGCACTATTAGCACGGATGTCGTTCAGATGGTCAGCCAAGTCATTAGCGTCTTGTTCACTACGGTGACAATGAATGATGACGCGGTAACCTTGCCTATGAGCCGCTTTAACAATAGCCGCCCCAATACGCCTAGCACTACCTGTGACAAGCATCACTGGCGCTTGGTTATTCATATTTTCTGCTTGGTAGGCATTAAGTTCTTGGTTCATAGCAATACTACTTTTTTCTCTAGTGCGCTTGTTTATATTATTGTTGCGCTTTCAAGTGTTCAATCCTGCTTTGGCGTAAGGCTGAACCAATAGCGGGGCCTTTAAGGTCTGGCGCAATGTCGGTCATACCGATGGCGTGAAAGCTGTTTAGTGCTAACATCATTTGGCGATGCTGTTTTGCTAGCTGTAACACATGACTGCACACTAGCAGTTGAGAGAGTTTATCAGGCTCCTTATGTGCACCGCAGGCTTGAATTAGATCGATTTTTTCAGCCGCATTTAGACTGTTTATTGTGCTTAGTTTTTCAGCTTGCTGAGCGAATAAAGTCGCGAACTGAGTATGTATTTTTGGAACTTTGGCTTTATTACCGATAGCGTTAATATTTTTTATAGCGGTCGATACGTTAGACGTAGAATCAGAGTTTTCGCTAGTAAATAATGATGAGGTCAAGCTAGTCATTAGCAGTGCCCAGCGCTGCGATAAATTTAAATGCATCTGTCCTGCAAAGTATAATGCAGTCTGCACTGTTTCTCTTATTTGGACATTGTTCCAAGCATGATGCAAAGGCGCGAAATACTCTGTGAGTGCACCAATTTCAAACATTTTTTGCCAGTAGACTTGCGGTGATAGTTGCATAGTCGCATGGCTTGACTCTTGCCAGATACGCTCGGCACTCAAATGAGCTAGCTCTCCTGTATCAACCAATTGACGCATCAGCGTTAAAGTGTCATCCGCGATGGTGAACCCCAAATCGTAGTAACGGCTATAGAAGCGCACGGTGCGAAGCACACGTAATGGGTCTTCACTAAAAGCACTGGATACATGACGCAATGTCTTACTTTTTAAGTCTTGTAGGCCGCCATAGTAGTCGATGACTTGTCCGTCAATAGGGGTGTCGTCAGTTAAGCTGGTAACTTCGATTGCCATCGCGTTGATGGTTAAATCACGACGGCGCAAATCATCCTCTAGACTGACATCGGGACTGGCATGTACGCTAAAACCTTTGTAGCCTGAGCCTTGCTTGCGCTCTGTGCGTGCCAATGCATACTCTTCATGACTGGTCGGATGCAAAAACACAGGAAAGTCAGCGCCCACTTGTTGAAACCCTGCATCAATCATTTCTGCCACAGTAGCGCCAACGACGACAAAGTCCTTGTCCTTGATAGGACGTTTGAGCAGTCGATCGCGTACAGCACCGCCTACGAGGTAAATTTGCATAGAAGCCTCTTCTTATTATTGAGCTTTATATCACTAGCTCAATTTTTATGAATCAAAAAAACAGCCAATGCTCTATAAGTCGCATTGACTGGTTTTAGTATAGCAGAAGGGCTCTGTCAATGGATGACAGAGCCCTTCTTAATATAGTCAATCCTCTATAAATTGAGTACGGTGTCAGCCTCGTTCAGTCTACTATTTGTAGTACTTTCACTCGGCTTCCTTGCATCCAAATTATATTGAACCGATACAGTGCATTCATACTGGGTATGGTGTGTGACTATTTTTCGTTTTCTAGGTCTTGCGCTTCAGTAACGGTCAATGCAGTCATGTTGACGATACCACGTGCTGTCGCTGATGGCGTCAAAATGTGTACCGGCTTATTAGTACCCAATAAGATAGGGCCAATAGAAGCACTGCCAGTCGCTGTTTTAAGCAGGTTGAAAGCGATGTTTGAGGCATCAAGGGTTGGCAAGATAAGCAAGTTCGCTGCACCTTTTAACGGGCTTGATGGCATATCGTTTAGACGAATATTTTCGTTAAGCGCGGCGTCACCTTGCATTTCGCCTTCAAATTCAAAGTCGACGTTCATATTGGTCAATAGCTCATGAACCTTACGCATCTTGACAGCGCTGGCACGATCTGAAGCACCAAAGTTAGAATGAGACACTAGCGCGACGCGTGGCGTGATACCAAAGCGACGTAGCTGATCCGTTGCCAAGACAGTCATTTCAGCCAATTGCTCAGCTGTTGGGTCTTCATGGACGTAAGTATCAGCGATAAAGATATTACGATCTTGCATGAGTACTGCATTCATCGCATAGAAGTCGTTCATACCTTGTTTTTTGCCAATGACGCTTTCAACGTACTTTAGATGCAATTGGTAATGGCCAAATGTGCCACATACCATGCCATCTGCTGCACCATTTTCGACCAGCAAAGAACCAATCAAAGTCGTCTTACGGCGAACATCACGACGAGCAAGCTCAATGCTTACACCGCGGCGTTTATTTTTCTCGTAATAGCCCTGCCAGTAGTCTTTGTAGCGAGGATCGTCATCAACGTTGACGATGGTAATATTTTCGCCAGCTTTTAGACGTAGGCCCAGTTTCTTAATATTGGCTTCGATAACTGAAGGGCGACCAACCAAAATAGGTTGTGCTAACTTCTCATCAACGACGACTTGTACAGCAAGCAAGATGTTGTTGTCTTCACCTTCACAGTACACAATACGTTTTGGATCGGCTTTAGCACGAGCAAAGATTGGCTTCATCACAAACGCTGAGTTATAAACAAACTCAGACAGACGCTGACGATAGGCTTGCATGTCATCGATCGGTAGCGTGGCAACGCCCGAATCCATCGCTGCTTTGGCAACAGCTGACGCGATTTCAATGATTAGGTTTGGCTCTAGAGGGCCTGGGATTAAGTAGTCACGACCAAAGCTCTGCATCTTTTCGATGTTTCTAGCGCTGGTAGTGGGAGTAGCTTCAACGTGTGCCATCGCAGCGATTGCTTTTACGCAAGCGACTTTCATCTCTTCGTTAACAGTGGTCGCACCAACATCTAATGCACCGCGGAAGATATATGGGAAGCATAGCGCGTTGTTTACTTGGTTTGGATAGTCTGAACGACCAGTTGCCATGATGACGTCTGGACGTACCGCATGTGCCAATTCTGGCATGATTTCAGGTGTTGGATTGGCAAGTGCAAAGACGATAGGGTCTTTTGCCATACGGCGAACCATATCTTCTGATAGTGTACCTGGCATTGATAAGCCTAGGAACATATCGACATCGTCCATGACTTCTTCGATAGAAGTAGCCGTGATATCACGAGCATAACGCTGTTTGGTTTCGTCTAGGTTTTCGCGGCTAGTACTGATGATACCGCGTGAGTCTGAAACAATGATGTTGTTCTTATTAACGCCAAGCGCGCAAATGATATCTAGGCAAGAAATGGCTGCTGCGCCTGCGCCTGAACAAACAATTTTAATCTCTTCGATTTTTTTGCCAGTAATCAACAAGGCATTTAGCATGGCTGCGGCAACGATGATTGACGTACCATGTTGATCATCATGGAACACAGGAATGTTCATGCGCTCACGTAGTACGCGCTCGATTTTGAAACATTCTGGTGCTTTGATGTCTTCTAGGTTGATACCACCAAAGGTAGGCTCAAGTGAGGCAACCGCTTCGATGAACTTATCTGGATCATTTTGAGCAATTTCAATATCAAAAACGTCAATACCTGCGAACTTCTTAAATAGAACGCCTTTACCTTCCATAACTGGCTTCGATGCCAATGGACCGATATTACCCAGACCCAATACAGCAGTACCGTTAGTGATAACACCAACTAGGTTGTTACGTGCCGTGTATTTAGACGCAAGTTTTGGATCTCTTTGGATCTCAAGACAAGGTACAGCAACGCCTGGAGAGTAGGCGAGTGCTAAATCACGTTGGTTGGCTAGCTGCTTAGTAGGGGTTACCGAAATTTTACCTGGGCGTGGAAACTCATGGTAATGTAAGGCAGCTTGTTCAAACTGCTCTTTTTCTGTACTGAGGTTATCCGTATTCGAAGTGGTATCGTCATTCATAATAATTGCCATGGTTGGAATAAATTGGAATAAATTAAATGGTGATAAAAAACAACGTCTAACCCTCCAAAGATCATTGAATGATAATAACTGAAAGGTACAAAGACGTTAAACGACTCACGACCATCAGAATCATGGTCGACGATCAAAGATCAGGTCAAAAAAGCAAACTAGCTAAAATATTCATTCTAGCATTATTGCCAATTCACTGCCTAGTCAACAACGGTGAATTGTGCGAATAATATAATAAAATGATATTCGTTATTTATCTCGTTGATAATGCCAAAAAATGCGGTTAGATATCAACCTTAATTTCATAATGTTTCAAAATATTACAGAATTGAAAAGTGTTAAAGCGATTAACTACTAAGATGAGCAGCTAATGGACATCTGCGGTGTATCAGGCGCAGGCGCACTGCTATCTAAGTCACTAGCAATATCTTGCACGCTATAAGGGTTGGCTAATAAGCGAAAAACCCGATCAACTTCTTCAAACTGGCCTTGCTCTGCGGCAGTAATTGCACGCTGCGCCATGCTATTACGAAGGACGTAGACAGGATTGTTGGTCTGCATGTCGTTAACTGCCTGCTCAAGTGGCAGCTTCTCGATCTGTGCCAGATAACGTGTTGACCAGTCTTGCCATACTTGCTGCGCATCACCGCTTAATTCAGTGGTCATAGTAGCCAGTAGCTTTTGCTCATAAGGATGATCTGCTGGTGCGACCAAACCGAGTAGGGCGCGAAAGCTATTAGTATAGTCGAGCAAATTGTCTTCTAATAGTGTCAACCATTCAAAGGCTAAGCTGAGACTCTCTCTTTGATGCGGTAAGCCAAGCTTACGGCACAGACCTTGCTGATAGTGCTGCATAAAGGTTGCTTCATAAGGTGCTAAGCAATCAGCGAGCGTCTCACGAGTGACACCTTCTAGGCGCATAAAGTGTGGCAGCCAAACATTTAGATTCCAGTGCCCGATAGCAGGCTGATTCTGATAAGCATAGCGACCCGTATGGTCTGAGTGATTATTAATCCATGCAGGATTGAAGCGCTCCATAAAGCCAAACGGCCCGAAGTCCAAAGTACTGCCTGTTATAGATAAGTTATCTGTATTCATGACACCGTGAGCAAAGCCAATCAATTGCCAATCAGCAATCATACGCGCCGTACGCTCGACCACTGCGGTCAAGAAAGCCAAGACAGGCGTTTCGCTATCGCGGCATTCTGGATAATAAGTGTCAATCATATAGTCGGTGAACTCACCCAGTACATCAGGGGCAAAGCTGGCAATCCATTCGACATGACCGAGACGAATATGACTATCTGCCACACGCATCAACGCTGCACCTGCTTCGATACGCTCACGGCGCACTCTCGTATCAGATACCACAAACCCCAAAGCGTTAGACGAAGGGATGCCAAGCTGGGTCAATGCATGACCGCACAGGTACTCGCGAATAGTACTACGTAATACTGCGCGTCCATCACCCATGCGTGAGTAGGGCGTCAAACCAGCACCTTTAAGATGCAAGTCTTGTGGCTGTTCATCATTATCGAGTACCTGCGCCATTAGCAAGCCGCGTCCGTCGCCCAATTGCCCAGCCCATTGTCCAAATTGGTGACCGGCATAGGCCATCGATAATGGTTTAAAGTCAGCTGGCACGTATTGACCGCCCAATATCTCAACCCAATTGGTCATCAGGTCCTCGTCGTCGGCCCAGCCTAACTGCTGTGCAACTTGAGTATTGAAGTGACCGGCACGAGGATTGTCTAGTGGCGTCGGTGGCTGCTCATGATAAAGGCGCGTGTCTAGGTTGACGTAAGTGTTTTGATAACGCATACAGGCCGTTTCCATTAAAATATAAAAGTGAGAATGTCACTATAGCATAGCTCTCATATGGCATCGTTGCACTCTGTCCGTCTCTTGTAATATCTAACCAAAAAATAAATTCCTCTGTCTTTAATTGACTGACTCTAATGGACGAGATTGTTATTGTTTTTAGATTAGAGGTCGTCACAGTTTAGCCGATGTATTTGACCATTTATTATGATAATAAAATCATTAGAAGTAGCTAAAATGACATAAGCGATAAACTATAAGCAAAAAAATCCCCCTATCTAGGACGGATAGGGGGATGGAGAAGCTTCAAAATTATAATGAAATCAGAGGTTAATTAAGCCGCTTTTTCGTTCGCGCCAATAGAGCGGAAAGCGGTTTTTAGATTGCTATTATGCTCAAGGATTTTTTGTTCAATTTTGGCATAATCATGCTTTAACTTATCATCAACTTCATGCAAACGATCAGCAAACTCTGTTTTCTTAAGCTCGATAGTTTTTGCTTTTAGCGCTTGCCATTCTTCAACAGTCTGCGTAAAGGCATCATATTCAAACTTAATACGGTCTTGGAAGCTCTTCATCGCATGAGGAAGATCAATGCCGCTTACTGCTGCTGTATCGATTTGCTGCTGAGCTTTTTTAAACTGCATTTGCACTTCTGCATGCTTGATGGTTGTATCATCAACAGTACGCAGCTCAGAAGTCAAACCAAGCTTTGATAAACCAGCGATTAACCATTTGGTTGGGTCATATTGCCACCATTTCACGCCATTACGATAGTCGTATTGGAAGAAGTGATGGTAGTTATGATAACCCTCACCCCATGTAAAGATAGCCAAGAAGAAGTTATCACGAGCACTGTTGGTATCCGTATAAGGACGTGTGCCAAACATATGGCAGAACGAGTTAATAAAGAACGTAAAGTGATGCGTCAATACCAAACGTAATAGGCCTGCGATAACCAACGTACCCCAAACATCACCAAGCAACCAACCGACAGCGGCAACCATACCAACGTTCATGGCAACTACCCATAGACCGTAGTATTTATGCTGAATCTGTAAGACTCTATCTTTAGTCAAATCAGGAATGTTTTTGTAGTCGAACTTACCGCTAGGGTAGTTACGTAGCATCCAGCCAATATGACTGAACCAGAATCCACGCTGTGCTGAATACGGATCATCCAAACGATCATCTACATGACGATGGTGAGTACGGTGACCAGAAACCCAATCAAACGCAGAACCCTGTACCGCTAGGGTAGAACCAAGCAGTAAAAAGTTTCTGACAATTGGATGCGCTTTATAAGCACGATGCGCCATTAGACGATGGTAACCTGCAGTAATACTGATACCAGTCCATACCATAAAGGCGCCAAATACACCCCAAACAGGTGCGCTCACTTGATGAGTGAACAAGTACCATGGCGTAATGATAGCAGCAGCAATAGGCGTCGCTACCAAGATAGTCGCCGGAATCCAGTTGATCGGTGCTTTGGTAAATTCAAACTCGCGCATATCAATGCTTTGCTCTTGCGCAGAAAGATCCGCTTGCTCAGAAGCTTTAGCATAATTGCGTTTGGCAACAGGCTGCTCATCAAGCGCCATTTGCGCTTTTTTCTCATCAAAACGAGTTTTAAAACGCGTTACTTGAGTGCTGGCGGTCTTTACAAGCGTGTCACCAGATTTGATAGCGAAACGTAAGCCTTTAAGCGGTAAGCCAAGTGCTTTTTTTGCAATCATATAATATCCCTAACGGTATTAATTTAAGCCACCATAGTACCTTAAAAAGCGTGTAAAGTGAACACTTATACACTATAAAAATATTGCTAAATAACAATAACTTGTATGGATTATAGAATGTACTGATCAAAAATACGAGTGACTTATCAGACATGAAGGAGAAGTGTAACAAGAAGGGTAGATATGTAGGAAAGAATGCGTTTATCGAAAAAATGATTAAATATCAAAAAAGTACGGATAAATCGGTTAAGGCAATAGCAAATGACTTGGAAAATCCGTAATGATGACATCGGTCTGCCATTTGATGAGCTGTTCAATGGTGGGAATATCATTGACCGTCCAAGCACTTACAGGTAATCCATAACGGTGGCTATGCTTGATGACAGCTTGGGTCAAAAGCGGATAATGAATGCCCAGTTGAATACAGCCGAGTTGCAATGCGGTATTGGTCGCGCTTGCCAACGCTTCTGGCGTACGAATGAGTAAGCCGCGAGGCATATGAGATAATAGTCTGTGACGTTGCAAACGGTTATGTAACTCAACATCGAAACTCGTCAATACAACTGGTAAGTTGGCAAGAGGTGTATCAATAAATGCCTGCCGAAGCGCTGCAATCAACACCGCATAATTGGTACGGCTATGTGTTTTAATCTCAAGCTCAATAACGTTAAATCCACTAAGCGCAGGCGCTATGCTTGCGAGCGTCATAATGGGTTGACCAAACTGCAACTGGCATTGAATCTCTGTGAGCTTTAACTGATCAATACGTGATTGTCGCCCGCACATACGCTCTAGATCGTCATCATGGAATACGATTAAGTGACCGTCAGCGTTTAGTTGTATATCAAACTCTACGCCTGCTAAGCCTCTTGACTTGAGATTTTGAGAGTATTGAAAGCCTGAAAAGGTATTTTCTAACACCTCACCGCGTGCGCCTCGATGACCTAATAACAACGTATCTCTAAAATTTATCATATGCACCAATTATTGATGATTTTTATGCCCAATCATATAGCGTCATATCAATGACGTCTAACAAAAACTGCGATGCAATCCGTACTTTTTTAAATATGACTTCTTAGGGACCAAATCTGCGAATGTTTGTTATGTTTTTGCAACCAAACCCAGGTTTTTTCCACAATGAGAGGCACTATTTGTATATCCATGGGCTACACTAATGACCATTTGATTTAAACACCGTATAATGATGTGGTTTTCATATCTGTAGCAGCTAGCGTTGCGATTTGAATGTTGAACACTGTCAGTCAGTGGCGGTACGAACCTGTAAATTGGGAGTAGAGTTAGTATGAGCGTAGCAAATATAAGTTTGAGCAAGTGGCATAAAGTTGCTGGGATTGGATTGGTATGTGGTTTGGCGCTTGCAGGCTGTGATCGCTCAGATAAAGAAGACACTACTGAGCAAGCAGAGCTAACAGAACAAGAGACGGTCGATGCTGAAAATAGCGTTGCACCTGCGATCAGCTGTGATGATCCTATGGTGCAAGATCGCCTTAAGTCAGCTCTAAAAAATACGCTCAATCAACAAGCACAGTCATTGGCTGCCAACTATGCAAATGATGCTGAAATCAGTTTAGCCAATGGTGTGGTTAGCGAAAAAACCAATGGCGTTGTCATTGATGTCCAAAACGCTGCCATCTTGCAACAAGCCAATGAGAACGGCATGACCACTTGTCAAGCAAGTGTCAGCATGACGCTACCAAGTGAAGACTTGTATCAAGCCAGTCAGGTACAAGCAGCCAATAATCAGCCAAGCTTACAATCACGTTTAGCGCAAGACAATATCCGTATCAATAACAATATGCTCGTTGATGACGCTTTCACTTACATCGTCGGTACTCAAGGCGGTCAAGTGCGTACGCGTATTGCAGGTCAACCTGCTTTGATTACTGTTGTTGCAGATGTAATGGCAGGTTCTGTATTTAAAACTGCAATGGATGAGCAACGTGCCCAACGCGCTGCTGAGCGTCGTGCAACGCAGAACAATGATACGACTCAAACAGCGCCAATCCGTCAGCCAAGAACCGTAACGCCAGTTGAGCCAATTCGCCCAACTGAACCTACGCCGCCACCAACCATTAATAAACCTGCTGAAAATCAGAGCAGTTCGACTGCAAACACCCAAGCAGCAGCTGCCGAGCCTAGCAAGCCCGCCACACCAAAAGCCGTACCTAAAGATGAAACCATCGATATGGTCATCATTGAAGACAACAGCGCGACTTATTAATTTATCATTGTAGTAAGAGATAGCGATATCCAGTAAACCGAATTGCTGTCGCTGAATAATAAAAACCCCGCAACAATCATGTCGCGGGGTTTTTTGTGTTTAAGCTATTTATTGTTAAATACTTAGTTTGTATTATTGACTGTCAGTGAACGTTTTCAATGCTTGACTGTCCCACAATACCTCAGAGACTTTTTCTGGGTCTGTACAAAAGCGTGCAGCGACAAACAACCAATCAGATAAGCGATTGATAAAACTGACAGCAGTACTGCGAATCGCTTGTGGACGCTGCTGTTGCAATATCACAGCTTGACGTTCAGCGCGGCGACACACACTACGCGCCACGTGTAATTGACTCACCAATATAGAACCTGTTGGCAAAATAAAGTCTTTTAACGGTGGCAATGTGGCATTCATCATATCTATTTGCTGCTCTAACCATTCAATATGAGTGGCATTAACTCCTTCATATTCTGGCATGGCAAGCTCGCCGCCTATATTGAATAACAAGTGCTGAATGATGACCAGGGCTTCAGAGAACTCTTTCTCTATAGATTGACCTTTATTATGCTTTAGTTGCGCACGTACCAAGCCGATATGCGAGTTGAGCTCGTCGATGTCACCCATGACGCTAAATAGATCGTCCGCTTTACTAAGGCGGCTGCCATCAGCCATACCAGTGCTGCCGTCATCTCCAGTACGTGTGTATATTTTGCTTAAGCGATTGCCCATCTTTACATCCTTAACGGTTTTTATGATTGAATAGCGTTAGTTGCACGCTCATTGTAGTATTTTACGCCTATTTTCGCTAAGATAATGGGTTACGTTTTATATCACGACGTTTTTTGGTCTGAATTTTTATTTTCCTGATTTATAGTCACAGTCGTTGGTATGGCTTATTCATACACGGCGGCTGAGATTTCCCATTTCTCTATTTTATTTACGTTACAAGGCTTTTTTACTATGACCACACCACTTGCAGATGCGATGTCCCAACTTGCCATTTACGATTCATTGACTGGCAGCAAACGTCAGTTTGTACCACTCAAAGCAGGGCAGGTTGGTATGTATGTGTGCGGCATGACTGTTTATGACTATTGTCATATTGGTCATGCGCGAGTGATGGTCGGTTTTGATATGGCCGTTCGTTGGTTGGCACGCTTGGGTTACGACGTGAACTACGTACGTAATATCACTGATATCGATGATAAAATCATTGCCCGTGCTGCTGAAAACGGTGAAGAGATTGGTACGTTGACGCAGCGTTTTATTGAAGCGATGCATGAAGACGCGACTGCGCTTGGTTGTGAGATGCCAAATGCTGAGCCACGTGCGACCGATCATATCGATGATATGCAGGACATGATCGAGACGTTAGTCACTGGCAACTACGCGTATGCAGGCGACAACGGTGATGTCTACTATGCCGTCGATAGCTTTGATGGTTATGGTAAATTATCTAAGCGCAATCTGGACGATATGCAGGCAGGTTCGAGAGTCGAAGTTGAAAATGATAAACGTAATCCATTTGACTTTGTACTATGGAAAGCGGCAAAACCTGACGAGCCGCAATGGGCATCACCATGGGGTCAAGGGCGTCCAGGTTGGCATATTGAATGCTCAGCGATGTCGACTAAGTGCTTAGGTAGCACCTTTGATATTCATGGCGGTGGTCATGACTTACAGTTCCCGCATCACGAAAACGAAATCGCCCAGTCTGAGGCAGCGACTGGTTGTGAGTATGCACGCAACTGGATGCATGTTGGTTTTATCAATGTCGATGGCGAAAAAATGTCTAAATCATTGGGCAACTTTTTTACCATTCGCGATGTCATGGCAAAGTACTTACCTGAGACGGTGCGTTTTTTCTTATTATCGAGCCATTATCGCAGCCAAGTGAACTTTTCTGATAGCGCATTGGATGAAGCGCATAATAGCTTAAGTAGGTTGTACAATGCACTAAAATTGGCTGAGCAGCAAAAAGGACAGTCAATCGTAATCAATGAAGACTCAGTGGCTGAAGTTTATAATAGCGCGGTTGGTCAAGACTTCATCAAGGCGATGAATGACGATTTCAATAGCTCGACGGCCATTAGCGTCTTATTCGGATTGGCACGTGATATCAATAAAGCTATCAAGGCGGAAGACGTCGATACCGCATGGCAATTAGCCCAGCAACTAAAAGCGTTGGCGCAGGTGTTAAATATTTTACAGCAGCCAGTGCAGCAGTTTTTGCAAGCAGTGACTGGTGATCAGGAAGAAGATGGTCTAACGGATGCGGTTATTGATGGTTTAATTATCGAACGTGCAGAGTCTAAAGCCAACAAAAACTTTGCCCGTGCTGATGAGATACGTGAGCAATTAAAAGAGGCGGGTATTGAGCTCGAAGATAGCCGTGCTGGCACGACATGGCGCCGCGCTTAAAATAATGTTTGCCGTCTATATGGTAAATAGCTACAAATCTCGTAATAAATTAAGTCAGCTTTAGGCTGGCTTTTTTTGCTTACTGAATTAGGTTAAAGCAGCAGCGATATATTTTTTATACTTTCCTTTTGTAGACTGATGGCTTTGAAAACATGAATACACTTAAAGACAATCCTATGAACCATCATTGTGCCGTTTTGCGCTCAGATGATAATCATCAAGTAGATGTAGAGAAACATCGTTTTCAAAGCCATGTGCTGCAAGTACTGTTGGGCTTTTTGATTGTCGCTATAAATGTCATCTATTCACCCGTTTATGCAGCAAATAGTGAAAATGCACAGAGTGCGAGCGAGCCGGAAAAACAAACGCCTAGTAAGCCTGATAGTTTTTCTGAATATGCGGCTCAGCAAGTCAATGCGCTTAAAGATGAAAGTGTTAGTATTTCTGGTATTACTGAAGAGATCTTTGATCCTACTGAACGTAACGCAGTAGAGCAGGCAGGCAGGCTACAAGGGGATACGGCACTGACCGGAGAATATAGTGAGAGCTACTATATTCTCGATAAACTAAATGCAGGGTTGCCACCGTTATCTGAGCCAGCTAATTTAGAAACACCGCTTGCAGCCTTAGAGTTTTTTCAATCAGCATTAATGAAACAGCAGTATGATTTGGCCGCTTACGCACTAAATATGAACTTGATTGATGAGAAAAGCCAACGTAGTCGTGCGCTTGATCTCACAAAACGACTGGATTTTTTATTGTCCGAAAAGGAGCTATATGTATTCGATGATATGCCAGATCGTCCCGATGGCTTAATTGAACCACCTCTTGGTAATAATAGCAGTGTCATGGGTATTGCCAGACGTTCTATTCAGCTTGGCTATGTTGATTATCGCGAGCGCCGTGTTCCTATTTATTTGCAACGAGTACGAGTAGGGGATGAAGCCCCTGTCTGGGTGTTTTCGGCGCAGACAGTAGGTAATATTGATAATCTCTATGAGCAGTATCATCCAGCCGAGTTTGAGCGTTATTTGCCCACTTGGTTAAAGCTAAAGTTTTTTGGAATTGCGCTATGGGAGTTTTCAGCGCTGATATTGTTCTTTTTATTAACCATGGGGATGGGTTGGCTACTGAGTAAAGGTACTGCAAAAATCATCAATCATTATATCGATGAAGAAAAATACAGCATGTATGTTGGCAGTACCAACGGCGTCGCAGATTTGGTTAGCAAGCTGACAGTACCATTAACATTTGCCATCAGTTTTTCACTGGTTTTTACCTTGGTTTCTGGTGGTTTTCCTTATTTAGATGCAGTCGCCTCATCTACTCGTCCACTTATTTGGATTGGTCTGGTATTTAGTACCATGTGGTTGGGTATTCGTATCATTAACTTTTTTGCCAATCGCTATCAAGACATGCAGATTGAGAATCTGGCTGCAGAGCATTTTGATAAAGAACGTCGTCGCCGTACTTATGTATCGATATTCCGTCGTGTGTTTATTTTCGCGATGATTTTGGGAAGTTTCTGGATAGGTCTTAGTGAATTTGCCAATATGGAAGGCCTTGGCAAGACGTTACTGACTTCAGCGGGTATCGCAGGTGTGGTTATCGGTATTGCAGCACAGCCGATATTGGGGAATATCATCGCTGGTGTACAGGTGGCAGTGACGCAGCCAGTGCGGATTGGTGATAGTGTGATCATGGATGGTAATTTTAGTACGGTTGAAGACCTGCGTTACACGTATGCCGTGTTAAAAACATGGGATGAGCGTCGCTTGATCGTGCCGATGCGTGAGCTAATCACTGAACGAGTGGAAAACTGGTCGCATACAGAAGTTCATCAGACCTGTCCTGTGTTTTTATATATCGATTATGGCGCAGATATCGACGCTATCCGAGAGGCATTTATATCGATGGTCAAGGACAATAAGCTTTGGGATAATAAAACGGAACCCGAAATGTATGTGGTTGATGTGACCGAAAATACCATTCAACTGCGCGGCGCTGTTTCATCAGTAGGGCCTATAGAAGCATGGACGCTGGCCTGTGAGATACGGGAGCAAATGCTTGGTTATTTGCATGCGCAGCAAAACAAATATCTACCTACAGAGCGCTTTACGTTAACAAAAGACGACTAGAAATTGGGAATAGCGATGAGCCTTTCGAGCCGGATTGTTTTCAAAAGAGAGCTATTAATGGTTTGAGACATGATTGTCATCGATAAAGACGCACTTGTGTAAAATAATCTGACAAATATAGTGTGTCAGCGAGGCGCTTATTTGTTATAATGTGGCGTTATTTTTATAGGATAACTGAGTGGTTGGCGATGAATCGGCACTGTGCTTGCAGCTGCAATGATTGATACGCTTAACCCTGAGCTCCTACCCATCAAAATAACCACCACTAGGGGTCTGTATGTTGCGAATTGTCGATGAAGCCTTAACCTTTGATGACGTTTTATTATTACCAGCCTATTCTGAAGTTCTTCCAAAAACTGCTGATCTGTCTACTCGTTTGACCAAAAACATCACACTTAATCTTCCGCTAATCTCTGCGGCGATGGATACTGTGACTGAGTCTGAAATGGCTATCACTATGGCACAGCTTGGTGGTATGGGTATTTTGCACAAGAGCATGGACATCGAGAAGCAGGCCACACAAGTACGCCGTGTCAAAAAATTTGAAGCGGGTACCGTCGTTGATCCTATCACTGTACATCCAGAGATGACGATCGGTGAATTGCTGCGTTTGACTCAAGATAACAATATCTCAGGTGTGCCTGTGGTTGAGAAAGGCACAGATAACGTTGTGGGTATTGTTACCCATAGAGATTGGCGTTTTGAGACCAACTTATCGTTGCCAGTTAGCCAGATCATGACGCCTAAAGAGCAGCTAGTAACTGTGCACGAAGGTGAAAGCAACGAAAATATCAAAAGATTATTGCATGAGCACCGCATCGAAAAAGTCATCGTTATTGACGATAACTTCCGTCTGCGTGGTTTGATTACTGTTAATGATTTTGCCAAAGCTGAAAACAATCCAAATGCGTGTAAAGACGAGCAAGGTCGCCTACGTGTTGGCGCAGCTGTTGGTACTGGTGCCGACACGCAAGCACGCGTTGAAGCATTAATCGCTGCTGATGTCGACGTTATCGTCGTTGATACTGCGCATGGTCACTCAAAAGGCGTGATCGATAAAGTATCTTGGATCAAGAAAAACTACCCGCACGTACAAGTAATTGGTGGCAACATCGCAACAGGCGAAGCTGCAATCGCTTTACGTGACGCAGGTGCTGATGCAGTAAAAGTAGGTATCGGCCCTGGTTCTATCTGTACCACGCGTATTATCGCAGGTATCGGTGTACCACAAATCTCAGCCATTGATAATGTCGCTAGTGCTTTAAAAGACAGCATTCCATTGATTGCTGACGGTGGTATTCGTTATTCAGGTGATATGGCAAAAGCAATCGCTGCTGGTGCATCATGCATCATGGTTGGTTCACTCATGGCTGGTACTGAAGAAGCACCAGGTGAAGTTGAGCTGTTCCAAGGTCGCTACTATAAAGCTTACCGTGGTATGGGTAGCTTGGGTGCGATGTCAGGATCAAACGGTTCTTCAGATCGCTACTTCCAAGATGCAAAAGACGGCGTAGAGAAGCTAGTACCAGAAGGTATCGAAGGCCGTGTTCCTTATAAAGGACCAGTTGCGGGTATTGTTAATCAGTTGGTTGGTGGTTTACGTTCATCAATGGGTTATACTGGTTCTGCCACGATTGAAGATATGCGTACCAATCCCCAGTTTATCAAAGTAACCTCAGCGGGTATGAAAGAGTCGCATGTGCATGATGTGCAAATCACTAAAGAAGCACCGAACTATCGAGTAAACTAGATCGTTCCGTGAAATACTTCTCTTTTGTAAATTTCAAACGTATTGATGTTAGCTGAGACGTAAGGCTGCAGCGAGCTTAAGATACAAACAGCCAACAATGCTCTGTTATTGTTGGCTGTTTTTTTTGTAAAATACAGAAACAGATTATTACAACAATAGTATTGCCTGCATATACGTTTGGCCTTTTATTTTTTTTGACTTGAGGAACACATAATGAGCTATTTTGGTACTGATGGAATTCGCGGAAAATTTGGTGAATTACCAATTACACCGGACTTTATCTTAAAACTAGGCTACGTCACTGGGCTTGTCCTCATAGAAAAAAATGAAAATCCTACGCGTAAGCCAAGTGTGGTGATTGGTAAAGATACGCGTCTGTCAGGCTATGTGATAGAGGGAGCATTACAAGCAGGTTTTAATGCTGCTGGTGTTGATGTTTATATGCTTGGTCCATTGCCGACTCCAGCGATTGCGCATTTGACTCGTAGTTTCAATGCAGATGCTGGCGTGGTTATCTCAGCCTCGCACAACCCTTATTATGATAATGGTATCAAGTTTTTCTCAGGTGACGGCAAAAAACTTACTGATGAGATGCAAACTGCAATTAATGATAAATTGACGGCAATTATGAACGACGTTAGTAATGACGTTGCTATGATGCCTATTCTTGATCCTGCAAATTTAGGTAAGAACAATCGTATTAATGATGCAAAAGGTCGCTATATTGAATTTTGCAAAGGCAGCTTTCCTTATCAATACGACCTCAGTCATTTGACGGTAGTAGTGGATTGTGCCAATGGTGCGGGCTATAGTGTAGCGCCTAGAGTAATGCGCGAATTGGGTGCCAACGTGATTGCCATCAATAATACGCCAGACGGTATCAATATCAATGCTGAATGTGGTTCTACTCATCCTGAAAGCTTACAAAAGGCTGTGCTTGAGCATGAAGCAGATGTCGGTATTGCACTAGATGGTGATGGCGATCGTATCGTAATGGTTGATGAGACGGGTAAGCTAGTCGATGGCGACGGTATCTTATATGTGCTTGCTACTCAAGGTAAAACCAAAGCTGAAGGTGTTGTCGGCACACTCATGAGTAATATGGGATTAGAGCTGGCGCTAAAAGATGCAGACATTCAATTTACTCGCGCAAAAGTGGGTGATCGCTATGTGATGCAGGATTTAGAAGCTAATGGCTGGATATTGGGCGGTGAGCCATCGGGTCATATTCTTTGCTTAGACAAAAGTCGCACAGGGGATGCTATCATTGCTGGCTTGCAAGTACTGGCAGTCATGCAAGCCAGAGAGCGTGCGTTAAGTGAGCTTGTTGAAGGTTTTGAAGTGTTGCCGCAAAAGCTAGTCAATGTACGCTTGTCTCAAATGCAAGATCCATTTAAACATGAGGAGTTGGTTGCTGCTTTTGATAAAGCACAGGCAACGCTAGAGGGTCGTGGTCGTCTGTTGATACGTCAGTCAGGTACAGAGCCTATGATTCGCGTGATGGTAGAATCAGATGATGAAATAGAATGTGATGTAATGGCTAATCACTTAGCTGATCTTATAAAATCGGTACTAGGCTAATAGTATTTGAGGCAATAAGTGGCATTCAAGATAATGACTGATATCTAAATGACTGGTATTTAAGATAATAATATTATAGTTTTCAAATAAGGAGTTGCCATGAGCATGGACTTTACCGACCAACGCCTCTCATACGAGAAAGGTGAGCTTGACCAACAGTCAGTACCGACGTCACCATTCGAGCTTTTTAAAGCTTGGATGAATGAGGCGCTAGCGCAAAAGGTGCAAGAGCCTTATGCAATGAGTTTGGCAACATGTGGCGCAGACAATAAGCCTAGCGTCCGTATTGTGTTACTACGCGAAATTACTGAGACAGGTATTGTTTTCTATACCAATTATGAAAGCGCGAAGGGGCAGGATATAGAAGAAAACCCTAATGCCGAAGCGTTATTCTTTTGGCATGAGCTGGAGCGTCAAGTCCGTATCAGCGGTAGTATCGCTAAAATTGATGCTAATAAATCGGCTGTTTACTTCCAAAAGCGTCCCCATGATAGTCAAGTAGGCGCTTGGGTCAGTCAACCACAAAGTGGTGAAGTGGCCAATCGTGAAGTCATGGAGCAAACGTTTGAGCAGCTTCAAGCAGAGCACCCTGACAATACTACTGTACCAACGCCAGAGTTTTGGGGTGGGTATGAAATTACGGTTGAAAGTATTGAGTTTTGGCAAGGTCGCGCCAATCGGATGCATGACCGAATTGTGTATACGCAGAGTAGCGGCGACAACAGTGAAGTCAGTGAAGGCAATACAGGCTGGACAACCAAGCGTTTATTACCATAGTTGCTGTAGTTTGAAGCTATAGATTATACAAAACTAAAAAAGCCACTTTAAATCCAATTTCTTTGGTATCTAGAGTGGCTTTTTTACGTTAGCTATTGACCTTAGTTGGCATTATTTTTTATCTAACTTTTTATTCAACTTCGGTATCGACATCCACTGAGACTGACATACCAGGGCGTAAGCGTGCAAGTTCAGGCTGGTTTTGGTCTAGGTCGATGCGTACAGGAATACGTTGAGCAATTTTTATGTAGTTACCTGTTGCAGGGTTGGCAGCAGCAGCACTAAACTCGCTACCAGTCGCTGGCGAGATATTACTCACGTGCCCCGTAAATTTGGCGCCGCCAAGCGCATCGACATGAATGGTTGCAGGCTCGCCGATTGCCATATTGGCTATTTGAGTTTCCTTAAAGTTTGCAATAATCCAAATGCCTTTTGGCACGATATACATGAGCTGCGTACCAGCGCTGACGTATTGACCCTCTTTGACACTGACTTGGCTTAGCTGGCCAGATTCAGGCGCAGTGATGATAGTATTGTCTAGATTGATTTGTGCTTGCTTGACACCTGCTTCAGCATTTTTGATATTTGCGTCCAGCGATGAGCGACTGCCGCTAGTCTTTTCACGGTTTTCTTGGGCGGCTTGCAAATTAGCCTCTGCTTGCTGTACACCTGCTTGTGCTTGAGCCAATTGCGCCTTGATGTGAGCAACTTCTGCTTTTGATACCGCACCAATAGCATCTAAACCTTGATAACGGTTAACATCTTCACGCGCGCTTTCTACATTGATTTTGGCACTATACAAATCAGCTCTACGTGCTTCTATTTGTGCTTGGCTGGTTTTCGTGTCTTGATCATTGGTAGAGCGACTGGTAAGAGCTACTTCGGTATTCGCTTGTGCCTGATCGAGCTGCTGCTGAAAGGTTCGATCGTCAATCTTTATGAGTAAGTCGCCCGCTTTTACGTTGGCGAAGTCTTGCACGGCTACCTTGGTGACATAGCCAGAAACTTGCGGGCTAATAATAGTCGTCTGACCTTTGACAAAGGCATTATTGGTTTGCTGTACCGTTGGGGTGAACGGTGGGAGCTTCCATGCATACAAAATCAATGCCACGCCAATGACAATCAATAAAATTAATAAGCCTAAGTTTAGATAGGATTTTTTCTTGGGCGACCAACCAGTAGTATCGGGTATTGGCTCTTTTGGCGGCATTGGTGGTTCATTGCTATCTGAACTGTTTTCTACATCACCTTCTGCTGTCTCAGTTACTGATGGCGAAGAGGTTGTAGCAGGCTCTTCTTTACTTATGTCGGACGCTATAGGTGTGTCTGTTGCTGGAGCGCCAGTGGCCGTCTGAGGTGTTTGATTAAGCTCATTTGGTTTTTCTTGGCTCATGACGTGCTCCTAAATTTTTAATAAATATTGAAATGGACTGGCTATAAATGAATGGGGTGAAACATTATTAATATAATAAACTGAGTTATTTTGACTCACGCATTTTTGCAATAACGGCAAGCTCTTTAGCCAATGGATTGCGCTTGTGGTAACGGTTATAAAAATAGTTGATCAATAAAATGGCTGTAACGAAAGTAGCAAAACTGGCCATTAAAAAGAACAGATCGCTATAAGCTGAGACAGTTGCTTGGCGCTGAATCCCTTGCAAAACTTGGCTCATCGCAGCCACATTCGCTTGCGCTGTGTGCGTCGTTTGGTTTGACAATACACTACGAGTACCAGCAATTTGAGCGCTGAACGTAGGATCACCTAAGTTCAGTGAGCTGACCATATCTGCATAATGCACTTGTGTACGAATGGTCGTAAATGCCTGAATAGCCGCTGCACCTGCCAATCCACCAACCGTTTGGGAAATACCAAAGATAACCGAAAAACTAATGATATAAGCAGGCCCACTCGCAATAGCTCGCAGAAATCCTTCGAAAACCAAAGGTCCCATGAAATATACCGCGGCAAATGCAATCAAAAACTGGCTAATATAAAACATATAGGGTGCAGAATTAATAGAGACCCCAACGTCCATCCAAGAGCCCAAGGCAATCAATGCCACTGCAAAAATAACGGGACGGCGCAAGTCCATCGGATTGGTACTAAAAATACTAATTACCAAAGCCAACACACTGGCAGCCATTATGACAGCATAAAAAGTAACCAACTGATCGTTACCATAGCCCAAATTGGCAAGTAGGCCTGCAGCACCGACATTTTGCTCAGATAGCAAAATTCGCATGACTGCGCCGGTAATCATAAAAGCAATAATATTGCGGCTACGCATCCAGCGGACTTGTAACATCGGGTTTTTGCGATGCGTTTCAATCCATAAAGCGACGCCAATCCCAACGATAGCAATCATCAGTGGATAGACGAGCCAAGGCGTCGTCCACCATAAAATCCTACCTTGCACTAAAATAACAGCCAGTGCAGCTAGACCGCTCGCAAAAAAAGCAAAGCTTAAAAAATCGAGTTTCTCAAATACTTTTTCTGTATTGCCTGGTGGTAGCTCCAATATATTAATCAGTCCAAAACAAATCAATGCCAAACCAAATTGAAATAAAAATAAGTTTTCAAGCTGACCGTCGATGGCGAGATAGGGCGAGATGATTCGTGATAATGGAATACCAAACTGCACCAAGCCAAAACCCAATATCAAGCCACTAGTACGCTTGACGGTTGGCATACCTTGCAAACAATAGAATAAACCTAAAATGGTCATGCCACTTGCGACCATACCGCTAAGTCCCCTTGCGACAATCTCTAGGTAATAAGGCTCAATTCCTATATTAGGCGTATCTAATAAGTGACTACTGATTAGCCACTGTAAACTCGTGGCGGCCAACAAAAAGAACAGAGTGATTTTGCTAAAAAGTGACATACCAAATTGTTGGCGAATTTTGTACAGCAGAACGGTGATACAGGCATTGGTCATATTATAGCTAACAGATATCCAGCCACCTTCAGCTGGCGTTAAGCCCAGTTGACCCTGAATTTGAGTAAGGTTTGCGACGAGTAGACCGTTTTGGAAGCTAGCAGTGAGACCAACGAAAATTCCGATCAGTAAGTAAAATAATTTGCGACGTGCAGGATGATCAGGATTGGCAGGAGAGCCCACCATTATCGGTTGTTCGTGGGGCTTAAACTGATATTCGTTACTCATGGACGTACCATCATCTGTATAAGGAAATAGAATGGCATAGAACAGATTCCAGACGCAAAATCAGGTCAGTACGATGAATGTTCATAGCTTAAAAAACAGCGGGGTAGCTGATATAAATGCTGGTCAAACTGGAAAGATAACCTAAGAAATGCAGGGCATATTTTATCATAACTTTTACAGTGCTTTTGTCATCACCGCGTAACTCATCGGCGCTGCTGAATAAAGATATAGCAGTGTCTCATGCAATTTAACGAACATTAAAACAAACGATGCAACAAGCAAAAAATACTATACGCATAAAAAACAGCTCTATACAGAGCTGTCTTTGTGTATCGAAAAATTGGTCAGTTAATACATAATATTTTGGCTAATACCAAGGTATCAATGAATGTCAAATACTAAATTGATTCATCGTATTTCGCTTCTAGCTGCATCGCACGCTGATAGCTATCAAGACCGGCCAGCTTTTCAGCATACTGTTTGATATGCGGATAGGCATCAAGTTTCTGACGCTTAGCAAGAATAATCAAATCAAATGACAGCATAAAGTCGGCACCGCTTAGCTTATCACCTACAATAAACGACTTACCTTCAACTGAGGTATCCAGATACTTAAACAATCTGGTTTTTTCTGTCTCGATATAGCCGTTTAAAAACTCATTGTCATTGATGCCTGCTTTGTTAGTAAATAATTCAAGCATTAATGGCAACATGAGCGAGCTTTCTGCAAAATCAATCCACTGTAGATAGTAGCCATAGTCTGAGCTTCCTGTAGCAGGGCGCAGACGCTCGGGCGCAAACCGTTCAATCAACAGCTCAGTGATGGCACCTGACTCAGCATAAATCTGTCCATCCATTTCGATAACCGGAGACTTACCGAGTGGATGTACAGCCTTTAGAGAGTCTGGTGCTAAATGAGTCTTGGCATCGCGCTGATGACTGACGACTTCATAAGGTACGCCTAGCTCTTCTAAGAGCCATAGCGTCCGTAATGAACGTGATTGATTGAGATGATGTAAGCGAATCATGGTATCGACCTTATTACGTAGTGGATTTGACTAACCTTTCAGCTTCGCCATTAGACGCTTAGCAGCTTCTTCTGATGATGCAGGGTTTTGACCTGTGATTAGTAAACCATCTTCAACGACAAACGATTCCCAATCAGCCGCTTTTTCGTAGTTACCGCCATTGGCTTTCAATGCGTCTTCTACTAGGAACGGTACTACGTCTGTTAGGCCAACTGCGTCTTCTTCAGAGTTCGTGAAACCAGTCACTGTTTTGCCTTTTACTAAGTACTCGCCATCGACTTTAACGTTTTTAAGCGCTGCAGGAGAATGACAAACAAAAGCAACAGGCTTGTCTTGCTTAACAAAAGTCTCGATCAGATTGATAGAGTTTTTATCTACTGCCAAATCCCACAATGGGCCATGGCCACCTGGGTAGAATACTGAATCGAAATCTTCAGCGTTCATATCAGCAAGTTTTTTGGTATTAGCCAAATGCTCTTGCGCGTCTTTATCGTCTTTAAAACGAGTGGTATCTTTGGTTTGCGTGTCTTCTGTGTCACTACTAGGATCTAGTGGTGGCTGACCGCCAGCTGGAGAAGCTAGAGTTACATTTACGCCAGCGTCAAGAAATGCGTAGTAAGGAGCAGCAAATTCTTCTAGCCAAAAGCCAGTTTTCTTACCAGTATCGCCTAAACGGTCATGAGACGTTAGTACCATTAAAATGTTCATAATTATCCTTGTTTATTATTTATGTGTTAGTAACTATATAGCCAACAGTCATAAGTTTTACGTTACATCATTAGCCGTTTTTACTTAATTAGCCTAAATGCAAATAATGACTGTTAGCATTATTCCTGCTTTGTAAGCAACTTTCAGTAGTGATATTAGCAATTTATGTTGTTAAGTAGTTATTCACAACGATTGCTAACTGTCAGTAGCTACTTAACTAGTGAATGTTTAACCAATAACTATTTAACGTCAGATACTTTGATTACGGTTTTACCAAAGTTATCACCGTTTAACATACTGACAAATGCATCTGGGGCATTATCTAAACCGTCAGTAATGTGCTCTTTGGTTTTTACTTCGCCTGACTCCACCCATTTGCTCATGGTTTCTAAGAACTCTGGGAAGTGGTCGCCATACTCTTCAAAGATAATGAAGCCTCTGACAGTTAGGCGTTGGCTTAAGATAAGACCCATCAACATACCTAGGCGATCTTTGCCATCAGGTAAATCAGTTGCGTTGTACTGCGATACCAGACCACATACTGGAATACGTGCGTGGTCGTTAAGCAATGGCATTACCGCATCAAATACTTTACCGCCAACGTTTTCATAGTAGATGTCGATACCATCTGGACATGCTGCTTTTAATTGCTCAGCGAAGTCGTCAGCTTTGTGATCGATACAGATATCAAAGCCAAGCTCATTGACTGCAAAGTCGCATTTCTCTTTACCGCCTGCCACACCGACAGTGCGCAGACCATATTGATTACCCACTTGACCGACAGTGGCACCGACCGGTCCAGTTGCTGCTGCTACGACTAAAGTTTCGCCTTTTTGTGGTTTACCGATATCAGTCAGACCCATGTAACCGGTGAACCCTGGCATACCTAACACACCTAAACCATAAGAAGGGTTTGACATGTTTTTGTCTAGTTTGAGGACGCCTTCGCCATCACTAACACTGTAGTCCTGCCAGCCTGAGTTTGATACGACTAAGTCGCCTACCGAGAAGTTGTCGATATTCGACTCAACCACTTGCGCTACGGTACCACCCATAATGACGTCACCAACTTCTAACGGGTCTGCATAGCTTTTTGCATCACTCATACGTCCACGCATATATGGATCTAGTGATAGATATACAGTGCGTAGTAGCATCTCGTTATCTTTTGGCGTAGGAATGTCGCTAGTCGCCATGTCAAAGTTGTCAGCAGTAGGTACGCCATTAGGACGGCTAGCCAATTTGATTTGACGGTTTGTTTGTTGATTCTGTTGTTTGTCGAAGCTCATTGTAGGACTCCTTTATATTTATTAATTGTCATTATTATAGTGGTGTTAAATGTAGTAGCTACTCAGCATGGAATAGCTACTACTATAAATAGCATAACGATATGTACTTATTGTTACTGCCGAGATTTTTCTTATAATTCTTCTGACAGTTCTTGCTAAAGCGCTTATTAAGACGCTTTGCTAGTTACAGCGCGCTGCAAGATACGACGTGATACTTCTAAGTCGTTGGTACCATGTTCACCAAGCTTGACCATGTTATGCACTTCAAGTTGCTTGATAATTGGATCAATCGCTGATTCAGTCAAGTCAACGTCTTCTAGGCTAACTGGCAAGCCAAGCTCGCGGAAGAAGTTTTCAGTGTAAACAATGGCCGTTTCGATGATAGCATCGTCATCTAGGTCAGTATCGGTAATGTTCCATACGTTACGTGCATACTGAAGCAGTTTTTCTTTTTTGCTTTCTTTTAGTTCACGCATAACTGATGGTAATACGATGGTTAGCGTACGTGCATGATCGATAGCGTGTAATGATGTCAGCTCATGACCAACCATGTGAGTTGTCCAGTCTTGTGGTACACCAGTACCGATCAGACCGTTCAATGCCATGGTTGCTGTCCACATAATGTTTTTACGTGTTTCTAGGTTTTCTGGATCTTGCTTAACAACTAGACCTTCATCGATAAGGATTTTAAGCAAGCTTTCAGCAAAGGCATCTTGTACTTTAGCGTTTACTGGGTAAGTCAGATATTGTTCCATTACATGAACAAATGCATCAGCCACACCATTCATAACCTGACGTTCAGGCAGGGTAAGTGTTTTGATTGGATCTAGAATTGAGAATTTAGGGAAGGCAAATGGGTTACCAAACGGTAGTTTTGCTTGACGTTCGCTATAGTTGATCACGCCGCCTGAGTTCATCTCAGAACCTGTGGCTGGGATAGTCAATACAGCACCCAAGTCGACAGCAGAATCGATGTTTTTGCAATAACCAGTTAAGGCATCCCAAGCTTGGTCACGTGAGACAGTGCCGTCCTCTTCAGTCAATGAAGAAACGAGTGCGACAAATTTGCTGCCGTCAATCACAGAACCACCGCCAACTGCTAATAAGAAGTCGATGTTGTGCTCATTAACCATATCAGCGGCTTTAAGTAATGTGGTGAACTCTGGGTTAGCTTCAATGCCACCAAATTCAAATACAGTACGGTTACCGCTTGCCGCTAATGCAGTTTTTACTTCATCTAAAGTACCAGTACGCTGTGCTGAACCACCACCATAAGTGATAAGAACACGTGCATCAGTAGGAACTAGATCTGATAATTGCTCGATTTGACCTTCACCAAAAACGATACGGACTGGGTTGTAGTATTGGAAGTTATTCATAAGATTCCTAATTAATAATAAAAAGTGTTTAATAAAAACGGTTCAATTAAATTGTTTTGACATGAGATATTGTCTGATATCAATCAATGAATGATAAGCAATGCTCGTATAGACATTCATTCTTAATATTTGTGCGCATTGTACACCAATTAGACCAGTCGTCTAGTGATATTTACAAAACTCTCGTATAACTGTTTAAGCCGTCTGCAAATGTCTTTAAGAAATTTTTTTGGAAAAGAGAAGACAATAAAGCACACTGAATACTCAAGCATAGTACTGACAGCTACTATCTAGAAGCGTTATGAATATTCAATGTGCCTTAATGTTTATGATGCTTGTGCTAAAGGTGCAGTCGCTAGAAATTCGAACAGTTAACTATTAGCGTCCCATTTGGGTCGTGGTCATCTGCCAAATTTCTGCTAAAGGGGTATTGGTTTGGCTAATCTTTGCAATCAAGCTTGCGCCAAGCCATGCAAAATACCAACGCTTGGCCATACTCTCAGCCGAGATGTTATCGTGACGAGGGACAGACTCATCGAGCCAGCCAGCTTTGATCTGCTTGGCGAGCCACATGGTCGTCTGCTGATAGCCAGTATCGAGTGCCTTACGCATGGTTTCTGACATATCAGCTACCTCTGCGCTGAGCTTAACCACCAAGCACTTCTCATGGTCACAGCCGTTCTGCTGCGTGTCATACCAGTTTTGAAAATAATCATATAGCTTTTGCTGCGCACTGACATCTTGTGCATCGATAACATCTAACCGAGTCTTATATAAGCTAAAATAATGATTAATAATGGCTTCACCAAAGGCTTCTTTAGAAGCAAAATAATGGTAAAAAGAACCTTTTGGCACGCCTGCTGTATCTAAAATTTGTTTTAGACCAACAGCGGTAAAACCTTTTTTAGCAATTAATTGGTAGCCAGTAGCAAGTAAATGAGCTTTGGTATCTGGGGTAGTTGCGTCTGTATTAGACATAAACAGGATTGTCTCCCTTGGTAGTTGCTTATATTAGCGTATGTATTAGATAGTCAGTTAAAACAGTTAGCGTTCATTTGAACGTCACGTTGATGGCGTATTGTAATAGGATATATTTATATGTGTTACGTTTTATCAACAATATTTACTGACAAAATAGTCTTGTTTTATTAATAGCTATGGTAGCATTAGACCAGTCGTCTAGCAAGGTAGGTTTTGTTGTTATCCGTTACCGTTAGTATTTATTGCTAAAGAGCATTTTTCATTAGAGCTCTTTTTAATTGAGGACTATTGATTGATAGCTTGGTAACGATTTCAGACTTACTTCTTGCCAGATATTTTCTCATTAAGATATCGCCGACTTAATAATTTTATTTTAATAATCGCAAACCAATACTTAACATAACAAATTAAAAATAAGGATGATTATGTCAACCAATACGACTAGTACATATAGTGATTTCCATTTACAGTTCATCGCTGGTGAATGGCAAACCGGTAAAGACGATAGCACCAACACCAATACCAACCCATATAACGGTGATACGCTTGTAGAGATCCAGCAAGCGACCAAAGATCAGTTGAACGAAGCCTATGATGCTGCGACCCAAGCTCAAGAAGCGTGGGCCAAGCAGACGCCAGCAGAGCGTTCTGCAGTGTTGTATAAAGTCGTAAACATACTTGATCAGCGCCAAGAAGAAATCGTCGATTGGCTAATCAAAGAGTCGGGCAGTACCCGTATCAAAGCCATGGTCGAGTTCGGTGCGACGCGCGCGATTACCCTTGAAGCAGCGACATTCCCTAATCGTGTACATGGTGAGATTCGTCCATCGAATACCCCTGGTAAAGAAAACTTCATTTATCGCGAGCCAATCGGCGTTGTCGCTGTCATTAGCCCATGGAACTTTCCGCTACATTTAACCCAGCGCTCTATCGCGCCTGCCTTAGCACTTGGTAATGCTGTCGTGCTCAAGCCTGCTAGCGATACGCCAGTGACAGGTGGCTTGCTATTGGCCAAAGTGTTTGAAGAAGCGGGTCTACCAAAAGGTCTATTAAACGTCGTGGTCGGCTCAGGTAGTGAGATAGGCGATGCAATCGTTGAGCACAAAGCGCCAAGCCTTGTGTCGTTCACAGGTTCGACCTCAGTGGGCAAACATATCGGTGAGCTGGCCAATGGTGGTGAATACATCAAACAAGTGGCGCTTGAGCTAGGTGGTAACAGTCCATTTGTGGTACTAAAAGATGCTGATATCGAACAAGCGGTAAAAGCGGCCGCTTTTGGTAAATTCTTACATCAAGGTCAAATCTGTATCGCGATTAACAGAGTCATCGTAGAAGACGAGATATATGATGACTTTGTAGAGCGTTTCTTAGCACACGTCAAAACATTAAATGTCGGTGATCCTAATAAGCAAGATACTGCTGTTGGCCCAATCATCAACGAAAAACAAGTTAAATCGCTCAAAGAAAAAATCGCTAAAGCGCAGGAAGAAGGCGCAAAAATGATACTCAGTGGCGAGATTCAAGGCCAAGTCGTACCGCCACACATCTTTACCGAAGTCACTCGCGAAATGGATCTATCACGAAATGAAGTGTTTGGACCATTGGTTGGTATCATTCGTGCTAAAGACGAAGACGACGCGCTATCGATTGCCAATGACTCTATGTATGGTCTGTCTAGCGCGGTGTTCACTGCTGATATGCAAAAAGGTCTGCGCTTCGCTCGCGGTATCAGAGCTGGCATGACCCATATCAATGACATCTCAGTCAATGATGAAAGCAATACGCCATTCGGTGGTGAGAAAAATTCAGGCATCGGTCGTTTTAACGGTGAGTGGGTACTAGAAGAGTTCACTAGAACACATTGGATCTCAATGCAAAATGAACCACGTGAATATCCATTCTAAATGTCTTAAAATAGAATGCTAATAGCTAATAAAAAAGACCGCTTCGATAGCGGTCTTTTTTGTGTGTGTTATTTGACAACTTACTGATAATGACGTATTTGAAATTGGTCAATTTCTTATCTGGCATGAAAGCCAAGTAACCCTTCAATCTCTTCCATAGTCATTCGTCTTACCAGTGCTTGTTCTTCTACCGACAGGCGATTGGTGTGTTCTTTTATCATCGTATGAATACTCCGCGATATCTCAGAGGTGGTCGCGTAATACATTTGAGGCTGCTCTTTTGTCAGTCTCATCAAAAATCGATTGATAAGTTTACGCTTTTCATCTGATTTATTTTCTTCAGTCGTAGTATTATTTTGAGTCATGGTGTTCTCCTAGAGGTAAGCCATTTAAGCAGTCAGACACATGAGAGTCAGTGCTTATAAGTGGTTTCTGGGGCTGAGCGCAGTGCCTTACAAGTGTTAGACTCGCATCATAGTTGAATGCTAAGTATGTTTTACACTGTATATGATATTTCAAGATCAAAGACTAAATATTAAAATAATAGATAAGCGTTAAACAGTCAGAAGGATAAGGTATGTCAAATCAGGCAGCGAACAACTCAGAGAATAACTCAGCGAACAGAAATGTCACATTGGTGCTATTCCATAATGACTTGCGGGTAGCCGACAATGCCACTCTATTAAAAGCATCTAAAATCTCCACTGATGGAAAGCTGCTATTGGTTTATGCCTCATCATTGGCAGACATATTAGATGATAAAGACCATTACGACGCCTATCGTTATGAGGCTATGGGGCAAGCTCGTCAGCAGTTTTTGCATGAGAGCCTAGCTGATTTAAATGCGTCACTGATACAGCGTGGTAATAGATTGCTGTATTTACAGAAAGGCGATAAAGCATTGGATGTCTTTACTCAGTTGAGTAATCTAATAGCGCAGCAACGAGTGACAGATATCTGCATCAGTCAAACGGCAGATTATAATCAAAACAAAGTATATGACCTTCTACAGGCGAAATATCCAGAGATACAGTGGCATATACATACAACAGCAACTTTGTTTGATGGGTTACCATTAGAGCAGTTGCCCAAAAGCTTTACGCAGTTTCGTAAAAAAATCGAAAGTGACTATAACTTGCTGCATGCAGAAAAAGATATAGCCATTTATCCAACGCCAGAAATACTTGCTCCATTGCCTGAAAATATGCAGAGTAGGAACGAATACTTTTTTGAATTGCAGTTGTCTAATCAGGCAGAGCTTGATAAGCCATCGCAGCCGCCATCCAGTTTTATAGGTGGAGAGTCAAATGGCCTCAAGCACTTAGATGCTTATTTCTATTCCGATGCGCCGAGCACTTATAAAACAACCCGAAACGCGCTTGATGACTGGACACATTCTACAAAGTTTTCCGCTTGGCTGGCAAACGGCTCACTGTCTGTAAACACAGTATTAGATCGTCTGCGTCGCTATGAGCGCGACGTCGTCGCAAATGATTCTACCTATTGGATATGGTTCGAGCTGCTGTGGCGTGAGTATTTCTATTGGTATGCTGTCACCCACCAGAAAAAGTTATTTTGGTTCAAAGGCATCGCTCAGCACGCGCCTTCAACTCAATTGGACGAAAATCTGTTAGCACAATGGAAAAATGGTACAACACAATATCCTATCATCAACGCATGCATGAACCAATTGCGTACGACAGGTTATATGTCGAATCGCGGACGACAACTGGTTGCTAGCTGCTTTATCCATGAGCTAGGGCTTGATTGGCGTTACGGGGCAGCTTACTTTGAGCAACAACTTATCGACTACGATGTCGGCAGTAATTGGGGCAATTGGCAATATCTGGCAGGCGTGGGTGCTGACCCAAGAGAGTGCAGGCAGTTCAATATCGATAAGCAAACCCAGCAATACGATCCAAACGGTGAGTTTATCCGTCAGTGGCAAGGCAACACTCAAAAGAGCGATTAATGTATGTTGAAAGCTCCCACTCAACAGGTGATAGCTATTATTAGACTAATTATAAGATAGGTTTAAACAATGAAAAAGCCCAGTCCTTATCTCACTTTTGTAGGTGCTATTCCGTTTGTCGCCTGTGCGTTTTTATTGATGATAGACGTTGTTACCGTGCCTATGCTTGGTTCAGTAGTCGATATATTAAGTGCTTATGGGCTAGTGATTGCATCATTTATGGCAGGCGCGCATTGGGGTAATCATTTAGATTTAGCTGACAACAATAAGTGGGCTATTAGACTTCCACTGTATAGCAATGTCATTGCGCTTGGCCTTTGGCTTGGGTTTTTAATCTTATCAGCCAGTAGTTTTATTTGGCTATTAGTGATTGGTTTTATAAGTCTGTTGGTTATTGATTATAATCTGCATCGAGCGCAGATTATCAATCACACATATTTTAAAGTTAGGCAGCATGTCACGGAGATAGTGGTCATATCGTTAGTCATTGCGGCACTACAGTTGTAAGGGGTATTAACTAAGTCATAGCCAAATAACAGCTAAAGAACAGCCAGCCTGATTTCTCTACTTTTATACTTGGAACGTTGATTTGAGAGATTTCCGTAGGCGCCGCACTTCAGTGAGTAAAGTGTTTGATAGTTAGACTAAAAACTTATAAAGTTCATTTAAAATGAATGTTATAATCAAAACCATCTATATTCCTCTAAGAAGATAGCTATGCAATCCATCAAGTTACCTAGCAAACCACCAAGCTCTCCACACTCTATCCTTAATTTGAGCTTTCGCATATTTTTTAGTACTGCTGCACTATTTGCCGTAGTAACGATGCTGCTATGGGCGTTTGTTTTTACTGGTCACACCGATATCGATGCACAGGTTTTGAACCCGTTATACTGGCACGGCCATGAAATGGTGTATGGTTATGCCCTGGCAGTGGTAGCCGGGTTCTTGCTAACCGCGGTCAAAACATGGACAGGGGTTATGATGCCGCATGGTTATAAATTGCTAGGTATCTTTGTCTGTTGGTTGCTAGCACGTCTGAGCTGGTTGGGTTTTGGGTTTGGCATAACGCTTACAGGTGATAGTATCTCGTGGCTATATATAGCAGCCATTTTTGATGTGTTATTTGTCGCTTCGATGGCATATGTGATAGGTCGAGCGGTATGGCAAGTTAAGCAATACAAGCAAATGGGTATATTAGCAAAACTGGCACTGCTGACCTTTGGCAACGGACTCTGCTATTGGGGCATTATCAATGCTGATATGAACACAACCAAGATAGGCATTTATTTTGGGTTCTATTTGATCATCGGGTTAGTGCTAACGATTGGTCGACGCGTAGTGCCATTTTTTATCGAACGTGGTCTTAGTATGGGTATAGAAAATTCAAAACCTATTAAACTACGTAATAGTAAGACACAAGATATCGCAAGCTTAGTATTTTTCTTCGCCTTTTTTATTAGTGATGTGTTTTATCCAAATAAATATCTGCTGACGGTTACTGCACTTGGTGTGGCAGTGATCAATATCGTTCGTCTGATAGGGTGGTATCATCACGGTATTTGGCAAAAACCATTACTTTGGTCGTTGTATATTGCGTTTCTAGGCATGTGTTTGAGTTTTTTACTATACGCATTACAGCCTTGGCTCGGTTATCCGCACAGCATCGCTATGCATGGACTAGCGATTTCTGGTGTTGGTATGATGACGTTAGCCATGATGACTAGAGTATCTCTGGGACATACGGGTCGCAGCATTCATCAACCGCCAAAAATGGTAAAGGTTATGTATGGCTTGATGGTATTGGTATTTATCAGTCGCGTACTACTACCGCTAATAGATATAAGTCATTACCTAATGTGGATTATGATGGCACAAAGTGCTTGGATTGCGTGTTTTGTGCTATTTTGCATCAGTTATCTGCCAATGCTAGCACGTCCTCGGCCTGATGGTTTGTTTGGTTAAAGTCGGCTAACGACACTGTCCACAAATGCTATGTCCAAATGTTATTACCAAAAACGTGACTTACTTTGTCTAGGGCGTGTACTCAATTCAAACGAGTGTCCTTTAAATGGGCTAAAAACAGCTAAATTTTGCCAAACATCGTCAAATAGTTGGTTAATATCTCAATATTATCTGCACTATTTTCCTCGTTTGACGGCAATTTATCTCATTTTTATCACCATTTTTAAAATGAGGACACACCCTAGCTTAATATATAAAATTTATAAAAATAGGAGCGCAAGTACATGCGACTGACCAATTATAGTGACTACGCGCTACGCTCATTGATTTATTTAGCCGTGAGACCAGATCCATCATTATTGGCTAATATTAGCGATATCGCTGACAGCTATGGTATTTCTAAAAGTCATTTGACAAAGATTATTCATCAGTTGGGCCAACTGGGGTATATAGAAAGTGTGCGCGGCAAAAACGGTGGTATACGATTGGCACGTGCACCTAAAGATATAAATTTGGGCATATTGATCAAACAGATAGAGCCTGATTTTAATCTGGTAGAGTGCTTTGCCGTACCAGCGTCTCATAATGATAGTGAGCAGGGCGCTCATCAGGCGGATTTGCCAGTGACTTTTATTGAAGAAAAACACAATAAATCACTAGGCTGTGTAATTAGTCCAGCCTGTCAGCTAAAAAGCGTGTTTTTTGAAGCGCTTACCGCATTTATCAATGTGCTTGAGCGTTATACATTAGCAGATATTCTTAATAATGAGGATGAGCTGGCTACTTTGCTATTTCGGTAACAGCTTTGATAATAGTGGCGATATGATTATAACCGGCTCACAAAAATGGGTCGCTACATAAATACAGTAATAGCGACCCGTTTTTATATTTATTAAAAATATATGTTTAAGGTGTGAGAAGTTAGGCGTTTTCTAGTTTTGGACGAGCTTTCTTGATGGCTTTCACCAGTGCTTTCTCAAACCCACCTTCTTTAAACTGAACAAGATAAGAGTGTGCTGCACAGAAGTTACGAACATCACGCCACTCATGAGCTAAATTGGTCGCCCAGTCGCAATATTGCGCGCCAGCGTTTGGCTCGTTTTTCAGTGCTTTTTTGGTCGTAGGATGCAGTATTAGCTCAGGCAATACAGCTTCTAATAGCTTCGTTGGTGGACTCATAAAAGTATCATCTACGTGCAAGCTTTGGCTGGCAGGATGATAAGCCAATAAAGAACCTGCATGAATCATCTCATTGGGCGATATATAGTAAATGCCCTCTGACATTGAAAACTTAAGTTCAGGATAGCGTGCAGCGACTGCGTCACTTTCAACTAAATCATCTGCCCAATTGATTTCTGGTACTTTTTTATGATGACGGCTACTGCCATAAAACGTCGCTTGCGGAAAGTCTTTGGCCATTTGAGCACAGCTGACTGTATGAAACGGATGTACGTTCAGCACCGCTTCGACATCTTGACCATTATTGGTAAGTGCCATGACCTCATCTCGAATATCACCCGTTAGGGCGTAACTGTCCAGAAAGATAAATTTTCCTGATGGTAGCTTGACCAGCGAGCATTGTGTGCCGATGTTTAACACGCCACCAATACGGAATGTTCCGCGTATGTTCCAAAATCCTGCGCCTAAATCATGAATGCGATCAGTCATTTATAGTTTTCCTCGTCTAGTAAATTGAATAGAATATGTAAATAAAATAAAGTTACTTTTAAACTGTAAGCTTCATCTTTCAAGTTGTTTTAATGGTATGTGTTCTAACTCTTTACGCCTTTATGTTTGTTTTTATGCCTTCTCAAGCTCAGGGCGAGCCAGATCAATCGCTGATATAAGTGCTGACTCAAATTGACCTTCATCAAATATAACCAATCCTGAGTGCGCACCGCAAAAATGACGGCCATCACGCCATTTGTGTGCCAGCTCTACTGCCCAATCACAATAGTGCTTAGCTGCGTTTGGCTCATCTTTGAGCGCTTTTTTGGTAGTAGGGTGTAAGCCTAGGTTAGGCTGCACGGCATTTATTAACTTGGAAGGGGGTATCTCAAAGGTATCATCGACATAAATGCTCTGGCTAGCAGGATGATAGACCAGTAATGAGCTGGCATGAACTGTTTCGTCAAGTGAGATGTAATGAATGCCTTGAGGCAAGGAGAATTTAAGTTCAGGGTAGCGCGCAGCAACGGCATCGCTTTCGACTAAGTCATCTGCCCAATTGACTTCAGGTAATTGCTCTGGATGTCGGCTACTGCCATAAAAGGTGGCTCGCGGAAAGTCTTTGGCCATTTGAGCACAGTGTACTGTATGAAACGGATGAACATTGAGGACAGCTTCGACATTTTGACCATCATTGGTCAATGCCATAACTTGCTGACGCACATCGCCAGTCAGTGTATAGCTATCCAAAAAGATAAACCGTCCTGATGATAGTCTTATGAGTGCACATTGAACCCCAATATCAAGTATGCCATTTTTAATAAATGAGCCTCGAATACTCCAAAACCCTGCACCCAAATCATACATCTCATCAGTCATCAACATGGCTCCTTAATCGTTCATTTATTCAATCGCTTTACTTGTTTGTAGCACCCTATAGTCGGTTCAATATAATTTGGATAAAAGGAAGGCGAGTGAAAGTATTACAAGTTGTAGACTAAGCGAGCCTGACACCGTATCCAATTTATAGAGGATTGACTATATGATTATTAATTTTTATGGCAGTAATGTCTGTAAGAAAAAAGATAGAAGCAATGTAAATGTGTAAAAATAAAAAAGAGTTGTTATTCAAATGTCATTATTAACAGTGAAAGCTGTATGTCCTTCCTTTTATAAGTAGATTAAAAAATAGCTTATAAACAGTCTTCGTAATCATAGGCTGAGATACGAGGATCATCTATGTAGCTTTCATTGCCGCATAAGAATTTATCGAAACGGGTATCACCATTAATATAACGTTGCATCCATGCGATAGCAGGCTTACTTAATAGTTTCTCGTTAAAACGATGACTGGCACAGAAATGACTGCCGTTGTTAATCTCGACCTTCATTTTTGGACCGTTAGCTTTTTGATAGAAAGTATTGGTATATTTTTTATTCGGAGCGATACGGTCATTTTCACAAGCGATGAATAGAGCAGGCGTATCCATCGCGCCATAGCTCGTATCGTGATAGGGTGTTTGTGCAATGATGGCTTGCACCGTACTGCGTTCAGTTGCCAATCGTAGCGTACCGCCGCCGCCCATTGACCAGCCAATCGCACCCAAACGATTTGGATCTATCATATGCCCCACTGTTTCATCAGCGATGAGATGATCGAGAGCCGCGCTCAATTGTTCAGCACGGCTATCTGGGTTATCGTAAATGGAGCTAGTATTAATAGTAATAACGACAAATCCCCAAGAGGCCAAACGCGGTCCCCACCATTTGATAGAAGACTCATACGACACGTAACCTGGCACCACCGCGATGCCACCTAGCAGACCACAGCTAGCAGCATCCGTTGGATAATGTATGGTACCGCCACCAAAACCATTGGCAGATTGGCGATTCACGTGCTTGGACTTTACAGAAAACGGACCGTTATCACGTGTTTTTGTGAGCTCAGTAGCAGTGATAGTATCATCCTTTATACAGTCTAATGCTGCTAGTGAGTTTGTAGCGTTAAGTGTTGATCCAACTGGGTTGAGGCTTTTAACGCTAGTTTCGGTCACAGTTATTTCTGCTACAGCCATCGTAGAGAAAACCAATGTACTCATCGCAATAATCAGTTTTGAAAGCATCATATTTTTTGTCATAGTAAATTGTATTTTAAAAGGTTGTGTGGTCGTGCACGTCTCCAGGTTAGAAAAGATAGACGTAGGTAGTGATTGTTAACTGTCATTGTTATCAATCGTTAAAGCAGTTAAATGCGTAGCAAATGTGTCAATAGCATCTAACCATACTATCCTGTATATGCGATAAACGTAACGTTGATCTTGACCTTGCGAGTCGAAAACTGTCTTCACCGTCTCAAGTCGAAATATAATTCCTAGTCAAGTTTTTCTACGATAATCTCGTACCCGAATAAAGAATCTATCAAGTGGCAATAACACTTTTAAACCTGAGTATATTGATGAATGTGCTACCATAATTTGCTTGTCATTATGATGAGCATTTATCGTTTAATAACGGTGCTTTTGCTTATACATTTAGCATAAATCACCGTTATTTCTCTCTATCATCCACGCCAGTGACGGTTATTATTTGCAGTCATGGTATAATCAATATAGTCAGATCCCCTGTGAATAATTCTAAAGATCAGATTCAAGATATAACAGCTGTGCCACCCGTCACCTCCAATCATTCAACGTCGTGGATATTGAAGCTCACAATTGGCCTGATAGGTATGTTTGCTTTTTTGCAAGTGTATTCTATTCAGGCAGTACTACCGGTCATGATGGTGGACTTTGCTGCGACCGAAGTACAGGCTGGCATGATCGTTGGTGCCACTGTGTTAGCCATTGCGATTATGTCACCATTTCTAGGCATGCTCTCAGATGCAGTTGGGCGCAAGTCGTTTATCGTTGGCGCTTTATTATTTTTAGCGATACCAACAGCGCTTATTGCCCAAAGCTCGAGCATTGAATGGGTCGGCATTTGGCGCTTCATGCAAGGATTGTCTGTACCGGGTATTACGGTGGTGACAATTGCCTATATCGGTGAGGAGTTCGAGGGCCGGGCGATGACTGAGCTGATGTCCTTTTATGTGTCAGGATGCGTGCTTGGCGGCTTTATGGGTCGGTTCTTGTTAGGGCATTTACATGAGTTGATTGGCTGGCGTCATGGCTACTATGTGATGACGGCGATGACGCTATTGGGGGCAATATGGGTTGGCAAGATGCTACCATCTTCTAGTCACTTTGTGGCTAACCCTAATTTTCGCTCAGCGATCCAGACGCTGGGTGAGCATGTCACCAATCGCTATGTGGTAACAGCATGTCTGCTTGGCGCTTGCGTATTGTTCTCTCTGGTAGGCTGCTTCACTTTTATCAATTTACATTTGGCAGATAAGCCTTATGAGCTTGGTACTGGTGCGCTCGCCAATATTTTTGCGGTATATTTGCTTGGTGTTATTATCACGCCATTATCTACGACATTGCTACGCCGATTTGGATCGGCGCGTACAGTACGGGTGGCTATCGTCGTATCTATGGTTGGGGTGTTATTGACTCTGGTCACGCCATTATGGGGGGTGATTATAGGACTGGCTATTATGTCATCTGGTGTGTTTATTACGCAGTCAGCGACTATTAGTTATATAGCGGTCAATGTGAAAAAGGGTCGTTCATTAGCTTCGGGTCTATATTATATGGGCTATTACACAGGCGGTACGCTAGGGGCATGGCTGGGTGGCATAGCTTATGCGCGAGGGCAGTGGTCTCTTACCGTATGGTTGTTATTGTTTGTACAGGTATTGGCGTTATTGATAGCCAGCTTTGGAATGATTAAAACCACAGTACGGGCAAAGTGATTGGCTGTCTGATTTAATGTATGTTTGGTCTGCCATCTTATGATACTTAATGTAAGACCGCTTTACACAGCGCCGCTTTTTTCTTACTATCAATAACGATGTTAGGGTCTGTTAAATATTCAAATATTAGGGCTGCTGATTGCTAAAGGTGCACCAAACGAGGCGCAAGCCGACGATAATGTCGAGACCTTAGCTAGGCTTGTAACAACGTTTGGGGTGATTTTAGCATCAGCCTTTCAGGGCAGTACTATTTTTTGCCAATATATGGCGAAATTGTCTAACCTAGAATGACTAGGCGTCAAAAATCGCACTGCATATTGTCTAAAAAATAGTGACTGCCAGCACCACATTTGAATGTTTAACAGACCCTATTATTATAAAAATAAAAATGGTTAGCGCAGTAGATTTTATGCTGCTATTAACTTGATTATTGTTATTATTTATCCCTTATAAGTACGACAAACAAGGAAGTCAGATCTATGTCAAACATTTACCACAGTGCACCATCTGCCTACGATTATCCATTACTGGTCAAGCAATTATTAAGCCGTGCAAAAACGGTATCGCAAGATCAAGAGATTGTGTATGCAGACAAAAAGCGCCTGACGTATAAAGAATTGTTTGAGCGTATCAATCGCTTGGCCAATGTATTAGCAGACCTAAAGCTCTATGCAGGTGATGTGGTTGCCGTGATGGATTGGGACAGTCATCGCTATCTTGAGTCTTATTTTGCCGTGCCAATGTCAGAGTATGTTTTACAGACAGTCAATATCCGTTTATCACCTGAAAAAATCCTCTACACCATCAACCATGCCAAGCCCAAAGTGCTCATGCTCAACTCTGAGTTTGCGCCATTGGTGAAAGACTATCAGTTCGAGAACTCAAGTATTGAGCATATTATCTGGCTTGATGACAACGGTGTCACTGCTGAAGGTATCTTTGGTAGCAACCAAAGCCGTGTCACAGGCGAATATGAAGCGCTATTAGAAGCTGCCAATAGCGAATTTGATTTCCCGGATTTTGATGAAAATACCATCGCGACGACTTTTTATACGTCAGGCACGACAGGTGATCCAAAAGGGGTTTTCTTTAGCCATCGTCAGCTAGTCCTACATACACTAGCAGAAGCGGCAACCTTGGGTATGCTGCCTGATAAGCAAGGCGTAAGCTATGGTGATGTTTATATGCCGATGACGCCAATGTTCCATGTGCATGCATGGGGTTTTCCGTTTACAGCAACGATGGTTGGTCTAAAGCAAGTCTATCCAGGTCGTTATGCGCCTGATACGTTGATGGATTTAATTGTCAATGAAAAGGTCAGTATCACCCATTGTGTACCAACAATTTTGCAAATGGTACTCAAAGAAGCACAGGATCGCGATGCCAGCTTTAATGGTTTAAAAATGATTATTGGTGGTTCAAGATTGACCGAAGGTCTAGCAAAAACGGCCATGGCCCAAGGCATTGAGGTTTACACAGGCTATGGGATGTCGGAGACAGCGCCGCTTATTAGTTTAACGGGCTTTAGTCTCAATGAGCCTGAAATGACTGAAGAAGAGGATATTGAACGTCGTTGTATGACAGGTAAGCCTGTACTCATGGTCGATGCTCAGGTATGGGGTGAAGGCAACAAATCAGTGGGAACTGGACCAGACAATACAGGCGAGCTGGTACTACGCGCGCCTTGGTTGACCCAAAGCTATCTTAAAAATGACGACGCTGGCAAAGAGCTGTGGGAAAATGGCTATATGCATACCCAAGATATCGCCTACATACGTCCTGATGGCTATATCAAAATCACCGATCGCTTAAAAGACGTAATCAAATCAGGTGGTGAGTGGATTTCATCACTAGAGATTGAGACTATTTTATCACTACATCCTTCAGTGGCTGATGTGTCAGTGATTGGGGTGCGTGATAAGCAATGGGGTGAGCGTCCATTGGCTTTAGTGGTATTAAAGCCTGATGCTAAGGAGACCAGTGCTGATGATATCAAAGCGATTGCAGAAAAAGCGGTAGAGCGCGGTATTATTCCTAAGTATGGCGTACCAAGCCAGTTTAAATTCGTTGATGAGCTACCAAAAACTTCCGTTGGCAAACATGACAAAAAAGTCATGCGCGAGATGTATGCCAATCAGACTGAGATTTAGTATTAGTTAAAAATTTAGATATTTGTATTCGTCAAAATGTAGCGCGTATTACACGCTTAATAGTTGACCTTTCCGATAGGCTCTGCTACATTTTAAACCGATACGATATGTATCGGTTTTTTAATTCTGGCAAGGATGACCAGTATTTATTAAGACATGGTTTTTTATAGTTGAAGCATTTTAGAGTTGGTATCAGCCAGTTGCACGCAGACAGAGCGTCGCGCGAGGTGAATACCTTTACAACTTATTGAGTGCCTTAACTATAAAATACTATTGCCTCATTTCTCGTTTATGCTAAGGACAGCTACTATGAGCGACCATTCCCAATCCCCAGTTTCCACCCAAGCGACAGACACGCCAAACTTCGCTGATATTTATCATGAGTCTATTACAGATCGAGAGCAGTTTTGGGCTGAGCAGGCGAAGCGTATCTATTGGCATAAAGAGCCTGAGCAAATTCTAGATGACAGTAATCTGCCTTTTGCCAAATGGTTTGTCGGCGGTGAGACCAATCTTTGTTATAACTGTGTCGATCGTCATCTGGCAGACCGTGCAGAGCAAGATGCCTTTGTGTGGGTGTCATCAGAGATTAATCAAGAATTGATAGAAACCTTTCCAGCGGTCGTTGATTCGTTTAAAGATTTGGGCAATAACGTCGAGTTTTATACAGACTATACCAAGCGCCGCCTGACTTATAATGACTTGCATAAAGAAGTTAATTATTTCGCTGATGTGCTACAGCGTCACGGTATTGGCAAGGGTGACCGTGTCATTATCTATATGCCAATGATATTAGAAGCCGCTTATGCCATGCTGGCGTGTGCGCGTATTGGTGCCGTCCATTCAGTCGTGTTTGGTGGGTTTGCCGCCCATAACTTGGCTATCCGTATGGACGATGCCGAGGCCAAAATGGTCATTACAGTAGATGCAGGGCTACGCGGCGGTAAGGTCGTCAATTATAAAAATCTGGTCAATCAAGGCGTCGAGCAAGCGACTGTCAAGCCAGAGCATGTACTGGTGGTCAATCGCGGTATATTGCCATTTGCAACCAAAGCGATCGATGTCGATTATGCAACCGAGCGTCGTCATAGCTGTGAGGCCAATGCAGTCGTAGAGCCAGTTTGGCTCGAGTCAAATACCCCGTCCTATTTGCTTTATACTTCTGGTACGACCGGGACACCAAAAGGGGTGCAGCGCGATACAGGTGGTCATGCCGTCGCGCTGACGACGTCGATAGACTATGTCTATGATGGCAAGGCAGGCGAGACGTTCTGGGCGATATCTGATATTGGCTGGGCTGTAGGGCACTCTTATACGATCTATGCGCCGTTACTGGCGGGTATGACCAGTATTATGTATGAGGGCTTGCCGCATATGCCAAACCCTGGTATCTGGTGGCGTATCGTTGAAGCCAATAAAGTCAATATTTTATTCACCGCTCCCACAGGCGTACGCATGCTCAAAAAACAAGACGAAAGCTGGATGACGCGTTACGATGTCTCCAGTGTGAAGTCGTTCTTTTTGGCAGGTGAACCGCTTGATGAATCAACGGCTAGTTGGTTGACTCAGCATCTAGGCGTACCAATTTTAGATCACTATTGGCAAACAGAGTCTGGTTGGCCAATCTTGAGCCATACGCCAAAGTTCAATCATAAGCCGCACAAGCAAGGGTCACCTGGTTACCCAATGTATGGCTATGAAGCGCATGTCATCAACGAGGAAACAGGCGATCCTTGTCAGGCTGGCGAAAAAGGATTACTTGCAATTAAAGCACCACTACCGCCTGGTTGTCTCACCACGGTATGGCGTAACGACGAGCGTTTTATTAGCAGCTACTTTGGTCTGTTTGATGGTCAGCAGTACTCAACCTCGGACTATGCAGTGACAGATGAAGAGGGTTATTTCTACATCTTAGGGCGTACCGATGATGTGATTAACGTCGCAGGACATCGCATAGGCACGCAAGAGATTGAGGAGGCTATCAGTACACATCCAGAGATGGCAGAGTGCGCTGTGGTGGGTATTCAAGACGAGCTAAAAGGCGAGCTACCTATTGCCTTCTGCGTCCTAAAAGATCAGACGCAAATTGAAACCACTGAAAACCGTTTCCGCATCGAGCAGCAAGTGATAGGTGCTGTCGTCAAATCTTTGGGCGGTATTGCGCGACCAGCCGCTATCTATTTCCCGCAGGCACTGCCAAAAACCCGCTCTGGTAAAATCTTACGTCGCTCAATTCGTGCTCTGGCAGAAAACCAACCGACAGGAGATATGTCAACGCTTGATAACCCAACCGCTATCGATGCTATCAAGCAAGCGATGAAGGATTACTGATTGGTATAAATTAGCCTCATACAAAAATAGTGATGTTGTTCATCGCGTATCAAAGTCAGGTTAACTTTAAAAAGCCCATGAGTCATCATGGGCTTTTTTATTTTTGTTATTTAAACAATTTTTATAGGAACACGTGCTATCTAAATAAACTTAGATAAAATTTCGATAAAGCGCTTGACCGTAAAAATGGTTTATTGTTATAGTCAATAACGATACAAAATAAATCATTTTAAAATTTAGTTTTTAATAATGTTTTATAGTCAAATACTCATCGCTTTTATTTTTCTAATAAATATATAGGTGCCGTCACACGGTAGTCTCGCAAAAAAGATAAGGATATCTTATGCACCACGTTCAACAGCTCATCAATGGTCAGTTCGTACAATCAAACACCGACGAATGGATTGATATCACTGATCCAGCGACGCAAGAAGTCATCGCCAAAGTGCCACAAACTACTAATGATGAGATTAACCAAGCTGTCGCAGCCGCACAGACTGCGTTTGAGACATGGCGCAAAACGCCAATCACCACGCGTGCTCGTATTTTCCTAAAGTATCAATCTCTTATTCGCGATCATATGGATGAGTTGGCAGAAATCTTAACCGCAGAGCAAGGCAAAACGATTGCTGATGCACGCGGTGATGTGTTCCGCGGTCTAGAAGTGGTCGAACATGCCGCTGGTATTGCTAACCTGCAAATCGGTGACTTTGTAGAAAACGTTGCGTCAGGTGTCGATACTTATAGTATTTGGCAGCCACTCGGCGTTTGCGCTGGTATCACACCATTTAACTTCCCAGCGATGATTCCGCTATGGATGTTCCCAATGGCAATTGCCACGGGCAACACATTCATCCTAAAACCGTCTGAACAAGATCCAATGGTGACTATGCGTTTGGTAGAGCTAGCGATTGAAGCGGGCGTACCAGAAGGCGTGCTGAACGTGGTGCATGGTGGTAAAGCAACCGTCGATGCTATCTGTGACCATCCAGATATCAAAGCGGTTTCTTTCGTCGGTTCTACTCATGTAGGCAAACACGTCTATGAGCGTGCAAGTCAATCAGGTAAGCGTGCCCAGTGTATGATGGGCGCGAAAAACCATGGCGTTATCCTGCCTGATGCCAATAAAGAGCAAACGCTCAATCAGCTAGCAGGGGCGGCATTTGGCGCAGCTGGTCAGCGCTGTATGGCACTGTCGGTCGTCGTACTAGTAGGCGCAGCTGGCGAATGGATTGATGAGATTAAAGCCAAAGCAGAAAGCTTGGTCGTCTCAGCTGGCAAAAATGACAAGGATTTGGGGCCACTGATTTCTCCTGCTGCAAAGGCTCGTGTCGAGCACTTGATTGGAACTGGGGTAGAAGAGGGCGCAAGCTTGATACTTGACGGTCGCGGAATTACCGTTGAAGGGTTCGAAAAGGGTAACTTTGTTGGCCCGACTATCTTTGATAATGTCACAAGTGATATGCAAATTTATAAAGAAGAAATCTTTGGCCCAGTACTGTGTATTATGCGTGCTAACAGTTTAGATGAAGCGATTGCCCTACTGAACGCCAATCCACATGGCAATGGTACGGCGATATTTACTCAGTCAGGGGCAGCTGCACATAAATTCCAGCAAGACATTCAAGTCGGTCAAATTGGTATTAACTTGCCGATTCCAGTGCCACTACCTATGTTCTCATTCTCAGGGTCACGTGGTAGTAAGCTTGGCGACCTAGGTCCTTATGGCAAGCAAGCGGTGCAGTTCTATACTCAGACGAAGACTGTGACAGCACGTTGGTTTGATGATGAAGCGAGCCGCGGTGTCAATACAACGATTTCAATTTAGTCGTCAGCTCATTGTTGTTTCATTATGACATTTTATGTTTTAGGTATGACGATAATGCGACTTGCGGTAATATTGAACGCAATTTTATTATCGTTATACCGCTATCATGTCGCGCTAATGTCTTATAAAATCTCTGACCAACCTTTTTATTAGAGCGTTTATCAACGTTTATCCGAGATTTAAGCCCTCTATTTGATCTATAAGAACAAGGATGACCCTATGGATTTTTCATTGACCGATGACCAAGTCGCCTTTCGCCAAACGGCCCGTCAGTTTGCGCAAAAAGAGCTAAAGCCAAATGCTGCTGAATGGGATCGTAACTCGCATTTCCCAATAGATATAATCAAAAAATCTGGTGAGCTTGGCTTTTTGGGACTGTACACCAATCCAGAATATGATGGCTTGGGCCTCCCAAGACTGGACTCAGCGATGGTATTCGAAGAGCTTGCATGGGGCGACACGGCTGTAGCAGCGTATATGAGTATTCATAACATGGCCGCATGGATGATTGGTGAATATGGCAGCGATACGCTATGCAAAAAATATCTACCCAATATGGTCAGTGGTGAATGGCTTGGTAGCTATTGCTTAACAGAACCAAATGCAGGCTCTGATGCAGCCTCCTTACGTACCAAAGCGGAGAAGCAAGGCGAGCATTACGTACTGAACGGTGAAAAAACCTTCATTTCTGGCGCAGGCTCAACCGATGTATTGGTAGTAATGGCACGTACGGGCGCGGCAGGGCCAAAAGGCGTGTCAGCGTTCGTCGTAGACGCCAACAGTGCTGGTATCGAATATGGCAAAAACGAGCATAAGATGGGCTGGAAAGCACAGCCAACACGAACCATTAGTTTTAAAGATGTAAAAGTCCCAGTAGAGAACTTGATAGGTGAGGAAGGCCAAGGTTTTCGTATTGCTATGAAAGGACTAGATGGTGGTCGTATTAATATCGGTATTTGTGCGGTAGGTACGGCACAAGCGGCGTTAGAGACGGCAACCAGTTACGTACAAGAGCGTAGCCAGTTTGGTAGCCCAATTGCTAGCTTACAGTCAGTACAGTTTAAGCTTGCTGATATGTTGACTCAGACCATTGCCGCGCGCCAAATGCTGTATCTAGCAGCTGATAAAGTCGACAATAATGATGGGCAAGCGTCTACCTACTGCGCAATGGCAAAACGTCTATCTACGGATCTTTGTTTCGATGTTGCCAATGAAGCCCTGCAATTGCACGGCGGCTATGGTTATCTAAATGAGTATCCGCTTGAGCGCCATGTACGAGATCTGCGTGTGCATCAGATATTGGAAGGCACCAATGAAATCATGCGAGTGATTATTTCACGTCAAGTTCTACAGGATGAAGGGTTAAACCAGCTACGCTAATTTATCTCGTTTTACTGAAACAAGGATGTTTTATGACAGATTATACAAATCTACAGCTATCAATTGATGGCCATACCGCGACATTGACGTTGAATAACCCACCGGCACATACGTGGACGATGGACAGTCTACATGCACTTAAGCAGCTCATTACCGACCTCAATGCCAACGATGATGTTTACGCATTAATCGTGCATGGCGATGGTGAAAAGTTCTTCTCAGCAGGTGCGGATTTAAACAACTTCTCAGACGGCGATAAAGGCCGTGCCATCAGCATGGCAATTGCATTTGGTGAGGCGTTCGAAGCATTGTCTGCCTATCGCGGTGTCAGCATCGCTGTTATCAATGGCTATGCGATGGGTGGCGGCCTTGAGTGTGCGCTCGCATGTGATATTCGTATCGCAGAAGCGCATGCCCAGATGGCACTGCCAGAGACAGGCGTAGGATTATTGCCATGTGCTGGCGGCACGCAAAATCTACCTATGTTAGTAGGGGAAGGTTGGGCAAAACGCATGATACTGTGCGGTGAGCGGGTTGATGCAGATACGGCATTGCGTATTGGTTTGGTTGAAGAGGTCGCGGCCAAAGGGGAGGGTTTGCAAATCGCTCAAGACTTAGCAAAAAAAGTCGCAAAGCAATCACCCGTTGCTGTCAGTTATTCCAAGCAACTTATTCAAGCGGCTAGAGACACCCCGACTGCGCAAAACCTCATCTATGAGCGTGAAGCTTTTGTGAAATTGTTTGACACGATGGATCAGCGCGAAGGGGTACAAGCCTTTTTAGGTAAGCGTAAACCCAATTGGCAAAACAAATAAACAGCAGTCAAAACGCTTGAGCCATTTTTATTTTTTAATTTTGTAGGTCACTTTTATGACAGCAGCGACGAATGAGACTAATGCCCAAACAGCAGTCAATAATGCAGCACAAGAAGCGTCTGTATTGTTCCATACTGAACCAACAGATTGCGGGAACTTGATTGGGATCATGACACTTAATACACCCAAATCGCTTAATGCACTTAGCGTTGATATGTGTCAATTATTGTCAGCACAGCTAGAGCAGTGGCAAGCGGACGAGCAAGTGGTAGCGCTTGTGTTAAAAGGTGCGGGCGACAAAGCGTTCTGTGCGGGCGGCGATATTCGTAAGCTCTATGACAGCATGTCTACCAGTGCACCAATGCCAAATCCTTATGCTACTGAGTTTTTCAGTCACGAATATCGTCTCTATCGTCAAATGCACTTTTATCCGAAACCACTGATACTTTGGGGTGACGGTATTATCATGGGCGGCGGAATGGGGCTGATGGCAGGATGCAGTCATCGTCTAGTCACTGAGCGCACACGTTTTGCCATGCCTGAGGTCACCATTGGACTGTTCCCTGATGCTTCTGGCAGTTGGTTTTTGCAGCGTATGCCTGCTAAGACGGGTTTGTTTTTAGGTCTAACTGGCGCGATGTGCAATGGCAACGATGCGCTATTGGCCAATCTAGCAGAGTATGCTGTTGCCAGCCATGACTATGATACTGTCATACAGCGTCTCAAACAGAGCGACTGGCAGGCAGTCGATAACACGAGCGGTGCAGATAAGTGCCATAGCAATAGCGCACATAGTATTGTCAGCGGGGCACTTGCTGAACTACCTATTGCCGAACTACCTGATAGTAAGCTTGCAACATACTGGCAGCCTATTCAGCAACTGATGAATAGTGGCGGTCTGGCTGATATCGATGCGTTGCTACAAAGCGATACTGCGCTCGCACAGCTAAACCAAGACTTTGCAGAAGACAGCTGGACGCAGCGCGCAATCGCCACTTATCGCCATGGCTGCCCGGTAACGGCAGCATTAACCTATGCGCTGTATCACAAAGTCGCTGACCTATCGATCGAACAAGTCCTGTATTTAGAAACCAATGTAGCAGTACATTGTGCGGCCAACCCTGATTTCAAAGAAGGTGTGCGGGCGCTATTGATTGATAAAGATAGAAATCCCAAATGGTCGCGTTCATTAGCAGACTGTCTGAGTGTAGAAGGGCAGGCGTATATCGATCAGCACTTTGTCAATCCTTATGCGACAGGTGAGCACCCTTTGGGCGATTGGCTGGGTGATAATGCACTAGGCAGTCACAGTGTCCGCTAACTGCCTAAAAGCACTCTATTAAGTAGGACGGTTAGCCGTTTTATAAAATTTTAAAGAAGTATACTAGGGCGTGAAAGAACGACATTTATAATAAGTAATATTCACTAATAAACAATGTAAGACAGAATGTAGTCATGGCTACATCATAAATCATCAAGGAGTGATGAGATGGATACAAAGAATATAAGTACGATGGATAATAATAACTCTAAACCAAATATTGCCTTTATTGGGCTTGGTAATATGGGTGCGCCAATGGCAGAGAACTTATTAAAGGCAGGTTACGCGTTATCTGTCTTTGATTTGTCTGAGACAGCTACTAAGCGCTTGAAGCAAGCAGGGGCTAGTGTCGCAAAAAGTCCTAAAGACGCTGCAAGTAATGCTCAAGTCGTGATTAGTATGTTACCTGCAGGTCAGCATGTACATTCTGTATATTTAGGTGATAGTGGCTCTGATGGATTGCTCGCAGAGTTACCAAAAGGCACGCTTGTTATTGACAGTAGTACGATTGCGGCAGCTGATGCAAGGAAAGTAGCAGAGGCGGCAAGTAAGCTTGGTATAGAATTTTTAGATGCGCCAGTCTCTGGTGGCACAGGCGGGGCAGTTGCTGGTAGTTTGACCTTTATCGTCGGCGGCGACGATGCCGCTTTTGCTAAGGCTGAGCCAATACTTGCCGTGATGGGGAAAAATATCTTTCATGCTGGCGAGCACGGCGCAGGACAAGTCGCAAAAATCTGTAATAATATGCTGTTAGGTATCTTAATGGCAGGCACGGCAGAAGCGATTAATCTAGGCGTCAAGAACGGCTTAGACCCCAAAGTGCTATCAGACATCATGCTACAGAGCTCAGGGCGTAACTGGACGCTAGAAGTTTATAATCCTTATCCGAAAGTTATGGAAAACGTACCCTCTAGCAATGGCTATCAAGGCGGCTTTATGAGCAAATTGATGCGAAAAGATTTGAACCTTGCGATGCAGACTGCTCAAGACACTGAAGTAGAAACACCGATGGGTGCCAAAGCGACAGAGTTATACGCCTCACATACTGTAGAGAATGGTGATAAAGACTTTTCTAGTATTATTGGACGTCATGATGTCTCATTATTGTCTTAAACATGACTCTCTTAAATGTGTCTCTCTTGACTGCTTCTCTTTTGATTGTAACCTTCTTAGACATACCGATTATTAAACATACCAGTATTACGAATTTTTCGTATCACTAGTAGGTGGCATTAATTAAGAGAATGCATTTGCTAAAAAGAAAAGGTCTACGCTAAAATCATAGCGTAGACCTTTTTTGATGGCTAATAGATAGTATTAGCTTTGCAGATCATATACGAGACTCTGAACGTCTTGTGCTGCTTCTTGCAGTCTTGGTACGTGCGTCAGCAAATCATCTAATGAGACGCGTATGGTGGGCGCATGTAAGTAGAGTGAGGCCAGATAGCGTTGCTTTTTATCCAAGATAGGTACAGCCACTGCAACCATCTCGGAGATAAACTCCTCATTATCGATACCGATACCAGTATCAGCAATGTGATCAAGCTCGGCATTTAATGCATCGATATCAGTAATCGTATTCTTAGTGAACTTATCTAATGGCAACCCTTGTAGGATTTTCATACGGCTAGTCGTAGATAATTGGCTTAAATAGAGCTTGCCAGTCGCGGTACACCACATAGGTGACTTTGCTCCGACAGGAAGATAAATCTGTAGTGGCAAGGTTGTCTGAGCTCGGTTGGTATAGATCATATCCATATGATAGGGAATGCCAATACCGCAAGTTTCTTTAAGCTCATCAACCAGTTTTTGCAAAATCATCTGTCGTTCGTTAAAGAACAGTCGTTGCTGCCATAACTCAACGCTCAAATTGCGCACGCGCTTACCAGGAATAATACCGCCACCAATATCAACAGTCAAAAAACCATCATCAACCAAGTTTTGAATCAATCTATGAATGGTCGGTTTAGGGATATCTAGCTCCTGTGAGAGCTCAAGTGGAGAAAGCGGTTTTGAAGCATAGGACACTGCTTCGATGATTTCTAGTACACGGGTAATCGACGATACTTTAGGCATATATATGGCTCGTTAGGAGTAAAGAAATAGAGCAGGCAGCATCACAAGGTTTTCATAAATAAGACAAATAGTGACAATACTAACGTTCTATAACAAATCTATTATAACAACTAATTTAGCATAATATTCGCTTGAGGCAAGCGTTAGTCACGTTATGTGAGATCATTTATATCGTTTTATTTGTTAGCGTAGATTTTCTCGTGTAAGTAACAATAGATACGTCAACTAACAAGGAACACTATTCGGTAAGGTTAAGCCATATAACTGTCATTGATTCAAAGTGCGTTCTAGATAATTATGTGGACATGTTTTGCAATACCCTTACATAAACATTAAGCAAGCGAAGTCTCATGTTTACGCTGTTTGGTTACTTTAAGGACGTTATGTAACATAAAGGCGAATTTTTGCAGATTGGTGTAGCAATTATTACAGTACCTATGCAATCTTTACATAATGGCAAATAAAAACAGCATCAGTAGGGGTGACTTTTTAATTCAGAATTGTTTTAATCACCTCAACAAAATGATGGTTTAACAAAAGCACAATCATCGTTTTTTATGGGCGGGTTTATTTCACACTTTAGGAGAATAATTATGAAATTGATTAAATTGACGGCAATCTCTGCTGCTGTTCTAGCATCAACTGCTGCATTAGCTGCTGATCCAGTTATCGTTGTTGATGACAATGCTGCAGTTGCATATGAAGCTGAGCCAGTTGCAGTTGCTTATCAAGCAGAACCTGCTTCTTATGCATACGATGCTGACGCTGGTGTAGTAAGCAACACTACTGGCGCTGTTGTTGGTGGCACTAAAGGCTTTTTCAATAAAGTAGTGAACCCAGCATCAGTTAGCGCTGAAGTTGGTACTTTAGGTTATGGTGCTAACATCGGTTGGTCACTTAACGAAAAAACTGAATTGCAAGCTGGTTGGGCAGGTGGCGATGTAGCTGACCTTTTCGGCGGTGATTTTGACGCAGACGACGTAAACTACGATGTAGACTCTGATTTTAGCAACCCGTACCTAGGCGTACAACTACGTCCTACTGGTAACTGGTTTACAGTTGGCGCCGGTATCATCGTTCCTGACAACGATTTTGATGTAACTGCTAACTCTGAAGGCGGTACTTACAAAATCAATGATGTGTCATACAACGCAGATGAAGTAGGTACTCTACAAGGTACTATGGAGCATCGTAACAAGCTAGCTCCTTATGCTACTATCGGCTTCCGTCCAAACATCACAAACAACTTTGGTCTATTTGGTGAAATCGGCGCAGCTTACATGGGCAAAACAGATGCTACAGTAAATGCAACTGACCCAGATAGCCTTGTAAGTATTTCTAATGGTGTTTCTGATGTACCTTCTGGTTTGACTGCTGGTGATGTTGCTAAACTTGCTGAGCAAGAGTTAGAAGATAAAGACTGGTTAGAGTGGTTGCCAATCGTTAAAGTTGGTGCAACTTACCGTTTCTAATCTAATCACAGTTTAAATACTGTCATTAGTAGAAAGTAAAAAAAACGACCCTTTTTAGGGTCGTTTTTTTATGCTTAAAATAAAATACTGAAAGATGTGCTAAAAATCAGGTTTGAACTTTACTTAGAAAACCTTGCTCAAAAAACGATGACAGTCTGCTGCGATTGTAACGTGGCAATGCGATAAACAGATTGGTAATCCGTATCCTCACTATCATTGGGTACAAAGGCAGAGTTAATCTCTTTACCATTCTCAATTAACCTAGGAATAAGGTAGGAGTAATCCATACCCAAGCCTTGAGCTAATGTATATTGGCTGACTTTGATAAAGCTTTCTTTTATTTGCCATAACAGTTTGGCAGTGCGTTCACGCTGATCTGTAGATAGCTCCTGTAAAATAGCCAACTCGCTCTTTGAATAGAAACGCTTGACTACATGCCATGCAATGTTATTGGTCTCTATATCGATACCAGCAGGGCGCTGATGACTGATAACGACCGCTATTTTACTGTGTAAACGCGTAAAATTTGTCTGATTCGATTCTGTAGTTTGCTTTGAGCTACCAGATCCTGTATGACTAAAGCATACGTAATGCTGACTATTAACGAGCCGATAGGGAAAGCTTGACTCATCCAAGGTGTCATCTATTTCTAATTTTTTAAGCAGCTCTTGCAATAGTTGCCTGACGCCTTGCCTCTGCTGCTGACGCTGTTTACGTGCTAGAGCAGGTACTAAGTGTCTAGGCACTGCTGTCGCCACCTGATAGTACCAATTTAGGCTATTAAACTTGATGATGTTTTCATACGACGTATTACATGATGAAAACCATAATGACTTGTTCCATAAGCTTCCAGTGACTAAATGACTGATTGACTCACTCACTTGAGCAGTCACACACCATGTCGTGGTGTTGAGTTGAGTGTACTGTATCTGGGTAAGGTTAGAAGTCGGCATATATCACTAGTCGTCAAAAACGATTATTATAGAATCGAGTATATAAAATTACGTAAGTCTGAACGCTATGTATTTGATACATAGATAGTTATATCTCAATAGCTATATCTAAATAATCTATATTTAATTATCGGGTCAAAAATATCAAAAGCCCAGCAATATATTATTACTGGGCTTTATTTAATCGTCGAACGTTATAAATAACGCTAAATCACAATTTAGTAAGACAGCTCAGCACGACGGTTTTGTGCATACGCGTCTTCTGTGTTACCAGCTGCTGCAGGGCGTTCTTCACCATAGCTAATAACTCGGATGTTGTTTGCAGTGACACCTTGAGCAGCGAGGTAGTTACGTGCAGCTTGTGCACGTCGCTCACCTAGTGCCATATTATATTCACGGCTACCGCGCTCATCAGTGTGACCTGCGATAACGACAGTCGCTGCTGGGTTTGAATTTAGCAGGCTTACGTGTTGGTTAAGGACGCTCGCTGATTGAGCAGTAATTTCGCTGCTATCAAAGGCAAAGTAGACCACTGCTTGAATATTCTCAGCGCCAGTAATGACAGAGTTTGAGTTATCAACGATAACCGCACCATTGTAGCCAACTTGTCCACCTGGAATACCTAGCGGGGCAACGACAACTTCTGAGGTAGAACGCTTGGTAGCACAACCAGTGGTTAGTGCAACGGCGCTTGATAGCACAGCAAGAACAGCGATCTTAGAAAAACTGATTGACATGACGAGCTCCTAAAATTTTAATTAAATTTGTTTTTTAAACTGCTTCCGATAAAACTTAGGCAATCTCTATCTATAATATACTAAATGTTAATTTATGTAAGTATTTTTACTGTAAATTACGATAGATAAAATTAAGTGTATTACCAGCGGTGCTTGCCCCAGTTTTCAGGGTTAGCCCAGTAATCAGCATTGAGCCAATTTGGTAGTTGTTTGTAGTCATATAGATTAAATTGCCAAAGCGTCGCAGTAACGGCTGATGAGGTAATAGATTGAATATCATCAATATTTAGAGATGGCTCATTCAATATATCAAATGGTGTAAAGCCATAAGGTTTTAAGTCTACAGAGCTGTCCAATGCAATAAGCAAGTGCGCGGCATACAGGTCACGGTAGCGCATCAGTAGCGGCACATAGTGTTGAGTCAGCTCTTCTGGCAAGGTAGGCAGCCAAAAGCAAGCAAGCTCATAACGATCGGGTACGTGTTGTTTAGCAAGATCTGATAACGTTGATAAGTGTCGTGCGTTCAGCCTCGCTTCAGTGTTCTCATTAGTAGATGTAGTATCGTCAAGTTGGGCTTGTAGTGCTAATAAGTCCGCATGGTTATGTGTTACCCATAATGCTTCACTATTATCTTTGCTATGTTCAGGTGATAGTTCTGTCTGAGTCGTCAGTGAGGGTAGTAGCGCGTCAACATACTCTATAAGCAAAGGTAGGGTAATGTCTGCGCGTTTCACCGTATTTTTTGTCATATAATAAGCCGTTAGTTAAATGATTGGTCATCAGTATGACTATTAAATCATTTTCAACGACATTATCCAATTGATAACGTATGTTTCATATTTAAATCATCTTGAACCGACGATATCTTACTTTGCATACTTGAAATTTGGCGATTTAGGTCAATCTAGCTATAAGCTTGATGAGAAAACCAAATTAGTAATAAAAATTAGCTTAATCATTGCAAAGCTTTGTCTATGTGCTTAGTTTACTAAGTGCTTAGCTGATTAGTTAGCCTAAAGACTAAGTCTTTATTTGCACTAGAGCCTTCTGCAAATAGCGAAATGATATTACTCATTATTATATTGCTCATCCCTAGTAAAACTACCTTATAACCAAATCACCGATAATAATAGGACACCATATGTCTACTGCTGAAACTGATGCACAAATCATCAATCCTGAAATGCCAGATGTGCCGCCTCATGCGCCAAGCAAGATTAATCTAAAAGACTATACCAAACCAAGTTTTGATGTCGAGACAGTACATTTAGATATTAAGCTGTTCGAAGACTACGCGCAGGTAGACAGTACGCTTGAGATGGTACGTCAAACGGCAGGGGATATTGTCTTATTTGGTGAGGCATTAGAGCTGCTAACGATTACGATGAACAGTAAGGCGTTGACTACTGAGGATTATCAGCAGGAAGCGGGTAAGCTGACGATTTATAATGCCCCTGAGCGAGCTACTTTAGATATTCAAGTGCGTATCTGCCCGCAGACCAATACGGCGCTTGAAGGCCTATATATGGCCGGTAGTGGTGACGATACGATGTTTGTGACTCAGTGCGAGCCAGAAGGTTTCCGTAAGATTACTTTTTATCCGGATCGCCCTGATGTGCTAGCGATATTTACTACGCGACTTGAAGCAGATAAGCGTTATCCGACGTTATTGGCCAATGGTAACTTAGTCGAAGCAGGCGAAGTGGCCGATGCGCCCGACCGTCATTATGCGATCTGGCACGATCCAACCAATAAGCCAAGCTATCTATTTGCCTGTGTGGTAGCTGATTTAGATGTATTGACAGATTCTTATACGACCAGCGAAGGTCGAGAAGTGTTGCTTGAGTTGTATGCCAAGTCTGCTGATATCGATAAATGCGATGTCGGTATGCAAGCTTTGAAAGATGCGATGAAGTGGGATGAGGTCAATTATGGACGAGCCTACGATCTAGATCGTTACATGATTGTGGCGGTCAGCCAATTCAATATGGGTGCAATGGAAAATAAAGGTTTGAATATTTTTAACACCGCTTGTGTGTTATCTAGCCCTGAAACAACCACCGATGCACGCAGTTTTAGCGTAAAAGCTATTATTGCTCATGAGTATTTTCATAACTGGACTGGTAACCGTATTACCTGCCGCGATTGGTTTCAGCTGTGCTTGAAAGAAGGCTTTACCGTTTACCGTGATCAGTCATTCTCAGCAGATCAACAGTCAAGTGCAGTGCAGCGTATTGATGACGTAGCGACACTGCGAGCCCATCAATTTAGCGAAGATGCAGGCCCATTAGCACATCCAGTACGTCCAGAGAGTTTTGTTGAGATTAATAATTTTTATACGACGACTGTCTATGAGAAAGGCGCTGAAATTGTACGCATGATTGCCAATACGTTAGGGCCAGATGATTTCCGAAAAGGAACAGATGAGTACTTCCGTCGCTATGATGGACAAGCGGTAACGGTTGAGGACTTTTTATCAGCGCTGAGTATCACTGATGACAAAATCGAGAATTTTATTGATTGGTATCGTCAGCCTGGTACGCCAGTGGTATCAGGCTCTCAAACTTACGATAGCACCGCACAGACACTGACTATTACTTTGAATCAGCAGACACGCCATGTCAAAGGCTTTGATGCACCAAAACCATTGCCGATACCTGTAGCAACGGCATTGTTTGATAAAGACTCAGGCGCTATCGTTGCTGAGCGTATGTTGTTGCTTGACGAGGCGACGCAAACCTTTGTCTTTGAAAATGTCGCAAGCGAGCCTGTCGTTTCATTACTACGTGACTTTAGCGCGCCAGTACAGCTTAATTATGACTATCAAGATGCAGACTTAGCGTTTTTGCTTAAGCATGAAACCAATGGGTTTAACCGCTGGCAAGTTACTCAAATGCTGGTAAATCGTATTTTACTGCAAGGCCAAGGTACGAAGAGCAGCCCTGATGTATACCTAGAAGCATTGGCGCAGACACTGCCTGTCTTAGCGGCTGACGATGCGATGCTAGCGGCACGATTGCTTGATATTCCATCAGCGCAAGAGTTGGCTTCTGCTATTTCTAAAGACTACGATCCAGTGTTGGTTAAAGAGCAGCGCGATGGGCTATATAAGCAAGTGGCTGATAAGTTAAAAGACCAATGGGCTGAGCTGTACAACAATCTGCCAATGCAGTCTTATGAAGACAGCGCTGAAGCACGAGGCATTCGTGCGTTGCGTAATGTCGTGCTCGATATGGCGTTGACTGCCAATGTAGATGATGCGGCCGACTGGGCACAGCAGCAGTATGATAATGCGAGCTGTATGACTGAGCGCTTTGGTGCATTGAAGGCAATGGTCAATCATCAATTGGTAGGTGCAGATAAGTATTTAGCGGACTTCTATGAGCGTTTCCAAGCAAATGATCTGGTTATCGATTTGTGGTTCAGTGTACAAGCTGCCGCTGACGATGTAACGCCTGATATGGTCAAGTCGCTACTGACACACGCAGACTTTGATTGGAATACGCCTAACCGTGTCCGCTCGGTTATCAGTGCTTTTAGCTCGCAACCGACGGTACTTTGGACGGCGGAAGGTCTAGAGATGTATACAGGCGTGATTCAAAAATTAGATGATGCCAATCCTGTGTTAGCGTCACGCTTACTGCAAGTACTAGCCCGCTGGAACACATTGGCTGAGCCGCGCCGTCAAATGGCGCACGAGCAGCTGGTAGATTTACAGAATAATGTCTCATCTAAGCATGTGCTCGAAAGCTTAGAGAGCGTGTTAGGTGCTGCAAATAGTTAATTGAGAGCAGTGCAATATGCATCGAAATGTAGTATCAATGTTATGAAAATACCATTTCCAGAATAAGGTTAGCTCTGACCAATTAATGAAACATGTATCATTGATGATCATTGCTAACCAAGTTTTAGAATACAGTATTTCTTATAAAACGTTCATAAATAAAAAGCCCCTTTCGCATTGATGCGAAAGGGGCTTTTTATGGTTTGCTCGACGATAATTTATCGCGGATAGCTATTAGCGATTTGGTAGTACATCTTTTACCATATCACGTAAGTCACGTAATGCTGTGACGGTGCTATCCCAATCTAGGCAGCCATCGGTGATTGATTTGCCGTACTCAAGCTGGCTCAAATCAGCAGTCAGTTTTTGATTGCCGCCTTTTAAGTGACTCTCAATCATCATACCGATAATTGATTTATTGCCATTTTGAATTTGTTCGGCGACGTTTTTGATAACCATCGGTTGTAGGTAAGGGTCTTTACCTGAGTTGGCATGACTTGAGTCAATCATAATCTTGCTATTGGTTTTGCCTTTTGCCAGCTCGTTTTCAACTTGAGCTACCGCAGTTTCATCATAGTTAGGTTTACCGTTACCACCGCGAAGTACCACGTGCGCGTAAGGATTACCTTTAGATTTGATGATAGAGACTTTACCATCTGACGATAGACCTAAGAAACTATGACCTTCTTTAACCGCTTGCATGGCATTTACAGCAACTGTCATACCACCATCAGTACCGTTCTTAAAGCCAACTGGGCATGATAAACCAGAGCTCATTTCGCGATGCGTTTGGCTCTCAGTGGTACGTGCACCAATGGCTGACCAGCTGATTAGATCTTGTATGTACTGCGGCGTATTTGGATCAAGTGCTTCGGTCGCGCAAGGTAGACCTTTTTCATTCAAATCAAGTAGCAATTTACGAGCCGTGCGCAAGCCTTTTTCTATATCAAAGCTGTCATTCATGTCAGGGTCGTTGATCATGCCTTTCCAGCCAACCGTTGTACGAGGTTTTTCGAAATAAACACGCATGACCACAAATACACTGTCTTCGATTTCTTTTGCCAATACGGCTAAACGATCGGCATATTCGTGAGCGGCTTTGATATCGTGAATAGAGCAAGGGCCAATGACCACAAACAAACGCTTGTCTTTACCGTCCAAGATATCTTGGATAGTGTTACGACCTTTTAGTACGGTGTTATACGCGTCGTCTGACAGAGGCAGCTCGGCTTTTAGCTCGGCGGGGGTAATCAAAGGAATAAATTTTTCAATATTCACGTCGTCAATATCTGCATTATGGGTAACTGATGTTGTCATGGTTATATATCGTCTAGCTGATTTATAGGAACATTCATTATGCGGACAAAAGTGTTGGTTGACAAGGGTAGTCGAGCAGTTAATTGACTGATAACTGGAATGAGAAAACTAAAACTTAGTTATACTTATAGAGACTTAGCATGATATTTGACGTTCTAAATGCACGTTTAGCATTTGGTTTTTCTATCTATTAATAAGAGTTGATTGAGTTTTTGGTGCATAACGCTCAGATTTTATGCGTGAATTTCGCTATTTGTATCATCGTCAAGTATGATAGCAACATCAGCGATGGGTGGCCCAAACTGTGGCATTAAAACAGTACGGATGAGTGCGCACATTATCCGTGAGGTCGTATCGCTGATTTATTACGTTATATTTTATAATAACGGTTTATTTTATTTTGTGTATTTCTAATATCGAGAGCTTGTCATGACAGATTCTGCTACGTCTCATCACCATACTGACCTCATTCATCAAGCCGAGACGAATTCTCAAGTAGCAAAGATAAATGCTACGCCGCTAGTGATAGGCATCGTCGCAGGTGAGGTATCTGGCGACAGCTTAGGCGCGGATTTTATGCGGCAAATGAATAATCTACGTGATGATATTGTCTGGGTAGGCGTAGGCGGTACGAAAATGCAAGCGCAAGGGCTACAGAGTATTTTCCCATTAGAGCGTTTGGCAGTGATGGGTCTGGTTGAAGTCATGTCGCAGCTACCCGATTTGCTTAAAGCGCGTCGCGAGCTACTGAGCGCATTTAAGGCTGCCAATATTGATTGGTTCGTCGGTATTGATGCGCCTGACTTTAATTTGCGAGTATCCAAAAAGCTAAAGCCCCAAGGCGTGTTCTGTGTGCAGTACGTCAGTCCTTCTATTTGGGCGTGGCGCGAGTCGCGTATCCATAATATTAAAGCGGCGACCAATTTGGTGCTATGCTTATTCCCGTTTGAGTTGCCAGTTTATGAGCGACATAACCATCCGGCGATTTGTGTGGGCCATCCATTGCTGCGAACCATTGATCAGAACCTGATCAATACACCAATCAATCAACGTCGCAGTGAGCTCGTTTGGGACAATGATGGGTTGCAGCAGTTTTTTATTGAACGCTTTGATGATGTGAGTCAGCTTATTTGTGTGATGCCAGGCTCTAGGCGCGGTGAAATTACGGCTATTCTGCCATTGATGCTTGATGGTATCCAAAAGTTAATCCTGTTAGATCCTAAGCTGTGCTTCATCATTCCAACGGTTGATCAGAACCATCAATATATCGTGCAAGAAGTGATCGACCAACGCTCAGAACAGCTACGTGAAGCAATTGTGGTGGTCTATGATGATACCCAGCCAGAATTTAGCCAACATGCCATGGCGGCATCAGATATCGTGATGCTGGCATCTGGGACAGCAACGCTGGAGGCAATGCTGCTTGAACGGCCGATGGTAGTGGTCTATCAATTAAATCAGTTGACTTACCAAATAGCCAAGCGTCTGGTAAAAGTGCCATATGTGGCATTGCCTAATATATTGGCTAATGCACCGATTGTGCCTGAGCTGATTCAAGAGCAGGCGAGCGGTGACAATATCTGCCGTACCGTAATGCGATTGCTGCAACCACGCGCTTATGCCGAGCAATTACATGACTTACTAGTGACAAAGCAGTCGCTACAACAGCAAAGTAACCATGAGCCTGCAAACAGCGTGATTGAACAGTGGTTTATCCAAAATACCGATACCGTCAATCCTAATTAAACAAGAAAGACCTTCTAATATTATGCATATTCAACACAGTACAGAAAGCTCAGCTCAAGTAATTGACATCAATATTGAGCACATCGATGTCAAAGGACAATATATTCAGTTAGCAGCGCCCATACGTCTATATGGGCAAATGAATGCCGCTGAGTTGCTTACTCAATATCTGTCTAATGATAACCAAGAGACGGAGCAGTCAATACTACAAATCGGCGTTGATGAAGCAGGGCGCGGGCCGTTACTAGGTAGCGTCAATGTGGCGGCGGCAATATTACCTGCGACCTGGTCAGGATTGATTGAGGAACAACCGCTTAAAGACACGCCGTTGTCGATACTGACAGACTCCAAACAACTGAGTGAAAAAAAGCGCGATATCCTTTATCCATTGGTTCAGCAGCATGCTATCGGTTATATCATCGCTGATATACCAGCAGCAGTGATCGATCAGGTGAATATCTTGCAGGCAACGATGCTTGGCATGCGCTTATGTACTGAATCGTTGCTAGAAGTGATTTTTAAAAGCTTTTCGACCGCGGAAAATGCTAAAAGTACGTCGCTCAATCAATTAAAGATCGAAGCGCTATTTGATGGAAATCGTTGTCCTGACTTGAACTATGATAGCTTTAAAAATTTAGAGGTAGCGCCATTTGCAATTGATTCTCAAGCATGGGTAAAAGGCGATGCGCGTCATACTAGTATTGCGGCGGCCAGTATATTAGCAAAAGTAAGTCGTGATGAATCGATGTATACACTGGATGCTCAATATCCGGAATATGGTATTGCCAAACACAAAGGCTATCCGACGCGCGCGCACATGGTAGCAATCGAAAAATATGGTGTCTTGCCAACGCATAGACGTAGTTTTGCACCAGTAAGAAAAGCGCTAGAAATACAGTAGCTATAAACAAGTGACTATAGAAAAGTGACTATAGAAACGTGTTCATGAAAAAGTGACTGTATAGCGGAGACAAAGGAATCGTACTTTATAGATGATATCTTTGCCTCGAAAATAGCTTAAGCATAGTGTTGATTTATAGACCTAAAAAGAAACCTGTTACTTGCAATCAGCGAGTAGCAGGTTTTTTACAAAATAATGAGCAAAAGTTCATAACTTGTAATACAATAGACATTATATTGAAATAAAACACTGTTAAATCAATCACTAACTACCCTGTAACTGATTTTGATTCTCATTGCTTTTAACAAACAGGTTATTATTTTATAGGATGAGCGATGACTTCTTATACTTCTCAGAAAAATCTTGCTGCAGTGCTATTTTTAACTATATTTCTCAGCGCTTGCGGCGGAGGCGGAGATTCTGATAGTAGTTCTACATCTGCTAATACACCAGACAGTTCACAAAATGATGAAACAGCCCAGCCAACCACGTCGGAACCAATTATTTCTGCTCCGATTATAGCGACACCAACTGAACAAAGTGGTGGTATTCCTAACGCTGGTGGTAATGGATCAGCTGACAATAATGTACAAGCAGCACTAAGTGCAAATAATCAGTTCAGTCTAGCAAGAACCAGCTGTGGTCTAAATGGTCTATCTGTTGTTACAGAATTAGACGATATTGCTATTCAACATGCAAATTATATTAAATATGTGTTTGCTAATAGCTCACCAACCAGCTTTAACGCGCATTTTGAAAATGAAATCAGCGATATTGCTAGTGTGACAGGTTCTAACAATCCTTTTTTCAGTGGATTAGATCTGGCAGATCGATTGATCAATGCAGACTATGGCAACTCGCAATATGGTGTCACTGAAAACATTGCCCAGTCTGTCTATTACAGTTCGGCAGGCAATTTTTTGAGTACAGAAGCCGTGGCAAGCTCTATGGCAAAGTCGTTGTTGTCAGCGCCTTATCATCTACGCTCTTTAATGTTGCCAACCTCAGGCGTAGTAGGCACAGGAGTGGTTACCTATACGCCTAGTGGTAAAAATGCTGCTAACAACAAAGGCTATGTTTTGGTAAGCAATGCTGCAGGAACAAAAACCACGACAAATAAAACGCTTGAAGGTGTTTTTACGTACCCATGTCAAGATGTGACGGGGACAGTCACTGCACTTTATAACGAAACCCCAAATCCAGTCAGAGGCTCTGGGCGCAATTTGCGTACTGATCCTATCGGACAGCCGGTTTATATCAACATGCCATCCGCTGATAAAGTTAAAGTGAGTAACGTTAAATTCAGAGATGTGCAGCGCAATATAGATGTACCGATTCAATTGCTTGATTCTGACAATGATCCGTACAAAGGTACGAATTATGCGCTACCAACGAATGAAGCATTTATTTTGCCATTAACTGATGCGCTCAAAAGCTGTGAATCAGGTAGTAATAAAGGTGGTAATTGTGGACTTTATGGTAATAGCGAATATAAGGTCAGCTTTGATATTTTGGTTGACGATAAAACATTAGAGCAGCAGTCATTTACGTTTACTACTGGTAAGGTAAATTACTAATAAGTATTTAATACTCTCTAAATATTTATTGTAAAAAAGAAGGTCTGAACCAGTGATATGATTCAGACCTTCTTTTTATACGATAAGTTTTGTGTAATAACTTTGAGTATCTTTAAACAGTACTAGGAATCTTGCCTAAAACGATGAATTAGGCTGTTTTAAAAAGTTCTTTTCATCTTCGGTAGAGTCGCGATTTAGTACCTCGTTGCGATGTGGATATCGCCCGAATTGATCGATAATTTGTTTGTGACGATGTTCAAAGTCTAATGTGTTTGCATCATCTAATTGTTCAAATAGCGGTAGATAACGCTTATGAATCATGGCCGACTCAGAGTGCATAAATGGTATGATAATAAATCTACGCCATTGCATCGGTAGAGTATCAAAATAAGGTTGTTGAATGGCTTCTTGAGCGAGTGCTAATGCCATACCGTCTTGCGCAAATGCACTTGCTTGTCTGCGACATAAATTGCGTGAAAACTGATCTAGCACAATAATTTCTGCCAAGCGTCCTGCCAATGCCGTTATTGAACTATTACCATCCAATGAAGACTCTGCGATACGCCAAGTGACACATTCGCCTTGTTTCGCTGCATACCAAATGCCGCCAAACTTATCCTGTATCTGCTTATCAAAACGATCGTTTTGTTCAAACCAGTAAGCTTCATTGTTTTTATCAAACCAAAAATCCAACACGGCACGCGCATCAGGATCTAAATAAGTCAAATCTATGTTTTTCGGATCCAATTGTGATGAATGGGATCGACTGGCTGAGGTGGAATAATCGGTTGAGAGTGCCATAAGATATTCTAATTATGATGAATTTAGTCTACTATAGCGCAAATATTTATATCTGTCTGTCAAGATACCAACAGCAGAGTGTCTATTAGGTAATCTATTATGAATGCAAAAAATCTAGAGAATTCTATCAACGCGACATTGCCACCAACGCCTTACTACGTGCTTGATGAAGCGGCCATCGTTGCCAATATGAAAATCATCGCTAGGCTATGTGAGCTGTCTGGTGCAAAGGCATTATTGGCACTAAAATGTTTTGCCACATGGGGCGTGTTTGATGTGATGCAGCCTTATCTGCATGGCACGACTTCATCTTCGCTTAACGAAGTCAGATTGGGCTATGAGACCTTTGGTAATAACGATGATGCCAGTAGCAGCGACAAAAAAGAAACGCACGCTTATAGCGTCGCCTATAGTGCAGACGAAATCCCTGAAGTATTGAACTATGCGGATAAAATCATTTTTAACTCAATCTCACAGCTTAACGCTTTTAAAGCGCAAGCCGCCGCGCAAAATATACCTGTAGGTCTACGACTCAACCCTAAGACCAGTAACTCATCGTTTTTGATTGCCGATCCTGCGCGTCCATTTAGCCGTCTTGGTGAGCACGATAAAGATAAAATTGCAGCAGTACTTGGCGATATCACTGGCGTCATGATTCACAACAATTGTGAGAATGACAGCTTTGAAGCCTTTAGTGAAAGCTTGGCTGATATCGAAGCTAGATTTGGTGGTATCTTAGCCCAACTTGAGTGGGTGAGCTTGGGCGGTGGTATCCACTTTATCGCGCCTGACTATCCATTAGAAAAATTGGCTGCACGTTTGAAAGCGTTTAGCGAAACCTATGGCGTGCAAGTGTATCTTGAGCCAGGTGAAGCCAGTATTCATGGTGCAGGCACGTTGGTGACCACCGTATTAGATACCATGCATAATGAAAAGAACCTAGCAGTCGTTGATGCTTCTATCGAAGCGCATATGCTTGATTTACTGATTTATCGTGAGTCAGCACCGATTGCTGCGATTAACCATACAGCTGCCGATATTGCACCTATTGGCAATCCTGCAGAAGCTGCACCGTCTGAAGCTGATGCTGAGTCGGCAGACCATACCATTATCTATGGTCGTTCTTGCTTGGCAGGTGATATCTTTGGTGAGTATGCATTACCGAGTAATCTTCAGATAGGCGATAAGATTGCCTTTGGTAATGCTGCTGGTTATACAATGGTTAAGAAAAACTGGTTCAACGGTGTCAACATGCCAGCGATAGTTATCCGCCGATTGGATGGCAGTATCGATATCCAGCGTGAGTTTGATTATCAAGATTATAAAGCCAGCTTGTCTTAACGGGATACTTTCAAGACTTTTCTACATTAGAAAACAAAGGCTTAGTCTTAATAATGGGTGATTTTAAGGTATCTGCTATTGATACATTATTTTTTACCGATAAGGGAATAAAAATTGTTATAATCGCGTCGGGCAAATAATGGAGTATTATTTGCCCGACGGGTGCGTGGGTTTTCCTCGGTCTTCCTTTTTAATTCACGCATATCATTCACTCGTTTCTGTTTTGCATAGCCGCTATCAATGGTATCGACAGGGACACAAAGGAGGATTGTTCATTGAACACAAACCAACAAGCTAAGCCCAACAAAAAAGACGTACTGATCATCGGAGCAGGCGGTGTCGCTCAAGTGGTCGCGCATAAATGTGCGATGCACAATGATGTACTTGGTGAGATTCATATCGCCTCACGTACAAAAGACAAATGCGATGCCATCGCCCAAAGTGTAAAAGAAAAAGACAGCTTTAAGCAGGCTGCGGTCTTGCATACGCATCAAGTCGATGCGATGGACAGCCAAGCACTTGTGCAGCTGATACAAGACACTGGAATACAAATAGTCATCAATGTTGGTTCGGCATTTATCAATATGACCGTATTAGAAGCCTGCATTGAGACAGGTACTGCCTACATAGATACGGCTATTCATGAAGACCCACGTAAAATTTGTGAGACCCCGCCGTGGTACAACAACTATGAGTGGCAACGTAAAGAGCGCTGTGCAGACAACAATGTCACTGCCATTTTAGGTGCAGGGTTCGATCCTGGTATGGTCAACGCTTATGCGCGTCTTGGCTATGACATGATGGATGCAGGATCTGTGACGGATATCGATATTATTGATATCAATGCGGGCAGCCATGGCAAATACTTTGCGACCAACTTTGATCCAGAGATTAACTTCCGTGAGTTCACCGGTACGGTTTACTCTTGGCAAGACAGCAAGTGGCAGTCTAACAAAATGTTTGAAGTCAAACGTACGGACCATTTGCCAGTTGTGGGTGTGCAAAACAGCTATCTAAGCGGTCATGATGAAGTGCATTCATTGTCAGCCAATCTAGATGTACCAAACATTCGCTTTTGGATGGGCTTTGGTGAGCATTATATCAATGTCTTCACTGTCCTACAGAGCTTAGGATTATTGTCTGAGCAGCCAGTGATGACTGCTGAAGGTCAAGAAGTTGTACCACTAAAAGTCGTTAAAGCGGTACTACCAGATCCAAGCTCCCTTGCACCGAACTATACAGGCAAGACCTGTATCGGTGATAAAGTCAAAGGCAAGATCAATGGTGTTGAGACTGAAGTGTTTATCTATAACGTCTCAGATCATAAAGATGCTTACAATGAAGTTGGTAGCCAAGGTATCTCTTATACCGCAGGCGTGCCACCTGTTGCTGCTGCGATACTGGTCGCTACTGGCGAATGGGATGCAGGCAAAATGGTCAACGTCGAAGAGCTAGATGCTAAGCCATTTATCAATCTACTAAATAAGATTGGTCTGCCAACGCGTATCAAAGATAGCGAAGGTGATAGAGCGCTTGAGTTTGATATTTAATTAGCAAATTGTATTTAGAAAAGCCTATCTATAAAAGATAGGCTTTTTTTATGTCTGATCATATGAAAAATAGAGGCTAGTGGTGTTATTACGTTCTTGCTACTATCGTAGCTATGTTTTTATATCGATATATGTTCTGTCTTTTTCTATACATGCTAAGCTTGCGATGTGTTTTTTAACTATTAATACTCTAAGAATAGATTAACGTATGAAATCTAGGTCTAGATTAATGCTAGAGAAGTCTGTTGCGGCTATGCTTTCAGCCATAGAAATATACAATAAACCTGATTTTAAATATCGTGAGGAGACATTTTCTGTTTTATGTATTAATTCATGGGAGCTTCTACTAAAAGCTAAAGTACTTAATCTAGCTAGTAACAAAATGACCTCACTTTATATGATGGAGTTTAGAACACTAACTAATGGAAAAAAATCTAAAGTACTTCGACCCAAGCGGAATAGGTCAGGTAATGAAATGTCTATTAATCTATTTGAAGCATATAGGGTTATCACTGAAGATTACGGTGTAAAGATTGATAGGGCAGTAAGTGACAATCTTATAGCACTCACTGAAATTAGAGATAATTCAATTCATTTTGTTAACAATGACCTTCTTTTATCGATGAAGGTTCAGGAGTTAGGAAGTGCCTCACTTCAAAACTATCTTCATTTAGTATCTACATGGTTCGGTGATATTTTAGCGCAATATAATTTTTACTTAATGCCTTTATCCTTTTTTAGAAATTTTGATGACGCTCCTGGAGTGGCATTGAATTCAAGTGAAAAGAAAGTATTAGATTACATAAAGAACTCGGAAGCTCAGTATGATGATAGCGATATAAGTGACTACAACCTTACGCTGAGAATTGAAGTGAAATTTCAAAAAGTCAAAAGCACTTCTGGATTACCTGTTCAGCTTACTAATGACCCAACTGCTACGACAATCATGTTATCTGAAGAAGATATAGCAGATAAATATCCTTGGGATTATGATATTTTAAGTACACGATTAACAAAAAGATATTCTGATTTCAAAATGAATGCTAAGTACCATAGAATTCGTAAAGAATTAGAAGAGGACAAACGGTATGCGTATTTAAGGGTTTTAAATCCTTTAAATCCAGCAGGTGGAATAAAGAAGCTTTTCAACCCCAATATTCAGAAAGAATTTGATAAGCATTATACTAAGATTAAGGCATGATCTAAAACTATACCTTTAGCCGTTCCCAGAAAAAGAAATATAATTATCATCCCTCATTAGGACTATATTCTCTCAACGCCGCAATACGGTCATCAAGCGTGGGGTGTGAGCGGAATAGATTGGCAATACTAAAGCCTTGCGTTTGTCCAGACGAAATCGCAAATGCTTTCATACTCTCAGGCATTTGATCCGGTCGCTGTGCAGAGGGACGCAACGCATCAAGCGCACTGATCATTTTTTCGCGGCTGGCAAGCTTTGCGCCCATTTGATCCGCACGGAATTCACGTAAGCGTGAAAACCACATCACGATAGCAGACGCCAAGAAACCAAGTAGAATATCCATCACAATACTAGTGATGAAGTACCCAATACCTGGGCGATCACTAGTGTTTTTAAACACAGTACGGTCAACGAAACTACCGACAATACGTGCAAAGAACATTACAAACGCATTTACCACGCCTTGGATAAGGGCAAGGGTTACCATATCACCGTTAGCCACATGACCAATCTCATGCGCCAATACCGCTTCGACTTCATCTTGATTCATATTCTGTAGTAGACCAGACGAAACCGCCACTAGCGCTTTATTCTTATTCCAACCAGTCGCAAAGGCATTTGGCTGCGAGTTATTAAAAATACCAACCTCAGGCATACCGATATTTACGGCTCGTGCTTGTTTGGCTACGGTATCGACTAGCCATTGCTCAGTAGCGGTGCGTGGAGATTCTATAACTACCGTACCAGTAGATCTTTTAGCCATCCATTTTGATATAAATAGCGACACCATCGAGCCGACCATACCGTAGATACCACACATAACGGCAAGGCTAATGTAGTTAAGACCACCTGCGCTGTGCACGCCGCCAATCCCAAAAAACCTCGATAAAATACCAAACACAATGCTAAATACCACAATCACTGCTAAGTTAGTTAATAAAAATAATCCAATACGCATCATGATGCTAACTTCCTATTTACAATGTCGGTATGGCCTCGATAGACGGTTATCTAAGAGGTTTGTTTGTTATGATAGATTTTACTGTGATTTTGACTGTAATGTTAGAAAAAATAGCTTTTTATAAATGGTGACAGAGATGGGATGATTATTTTGGGGAATGCCGTACAATACCTGGCTGGTTTTAGCAGATTAGAAAAGTAGTAGATGAGGAGTGGTAAGTTTTGACAGAATTAAAGACGGTTGGGTTATTTGCGCTTACTGCATTGGCTGAGATTGCAGGATGTTATCTGCCTTATCTTTGGCTGCGAGAAGGCAAATCAATCTGGCTGCTGATACCTGGTACGCTGAGCTTGGTTGCGTTTGTTTGGCTGCTGTCATTACATCCGACTGCTGCGGGCAGGGTCTATGCTGCATATGGTGGTGTTTATATATGTATGGCGATTTTATGGTTGTGGACGGTCAATGGTATACGACCAACTATGTGGGACATAGTGGGTTCGGTAGTTGCGCTATTAGGAATGGCGATTATTATGTTTGCACCGCGCGGAGCTTAATAAAAACCTAAGCTTAATTAAAGACAGTGCTTAGCTAAAAGCCAATGACGAATCAAAAAATACCAATCGAACGGTTAGGTCAGATTGGCATATTGATCTATTTATTATTAATGTTTGCCTAAAATACTACCATTGTCGTCTTTCTTGGCTTGTTTGGCAGCTTTCTTCTCTTTAGCAGTCAAAAGGGGCTTTTTCTTAACGTTCTTCTTGCTATCTTGACCTTTGCTCATAATCGTTTCCTTTTTTACAGCACACTACTCATTACGCAAAGTTAAGCGAATTCAAGACAGTGTGAATACAGCTAACATAGCTGTTTACTTAATAGAGTATAGGCTTAAGCTTTAGTAATAGATAGCGCTCGCACAATTCCTCTACGATTCAATTATCGTTCAAATTCTTTATGTTTACGGTTAGTCCTAGTTTATCAATTGATTCGTTCAATCAATCATTATATTAATAAGTGCTTACTTACGGATACATGGCGATTTGCTATAATGAACCATAAACCGATTCATAAACGCGGCAAACTCTTATTTATTAACATTTAGCACCATAGTGCTTACTGTTTTGGTCAAATTATTATGCGTATTCGTAAACTGTTCAAATTTGAAAATGCTCACATCGTTCGTAATTGTAGTTCTGAGCGTTGTAAGCATTCGATTCATGGCCACAGCTATCAGATTGAGCTAATCCTTGAGGCCACTCGTTTAGACCATGGGCAAATGGTTTATGACTTTGGTCTACTAAAGTCTTCGATCAAAGATATTATTGATAGCTTTGATCATGCTATTTGTTTTTGGAACAAAGATGATCCTGAGTATGTCGCAGCGTGTAAGAAATTTAGCGCACGTTGGATAAGCTTGCCAGTTTCACCATCGGCAGAGCAGTTTTCAAGAGTAATATTCTTTTGGGCACAAGAAATACTGCGTCAGACACAAATGCAAAATGGTGAAGCGGATGTCAGCGTATACTCAGTGATTGCCCACGAGACGGCGACAGGGTATGCGCAGTGCTTTGCTGATGATGTTGCAAACGATCAAATGGGTAAACTGGTCTTAGAAGATTTTGAATTCAGTGAGCAGGTTCGTGCTGAGTGGACTGACTCTGAGCTGTATACCAAGCTGATTCGCGGTGAAAGCTTTACCAATCCAACTGTGACCATGCAGGTTCAGTCTGATGTGTGATGGTCAATCTATAGAAAATAGCAAATACTTAAAGACTCTGATACTAAACTCTGAGCAAGATACTCAATCATTGGCTGAGCAATTAGCGACGTTGCCGCTGACAGGTAGCGTGTGGCTGGCAGGGGACTTGGGCGCTGGTAAAACGACATTGACGCGTTATTGGTTACAAGCGCTTGGTCATACAGGTGCGGTGAAAAGCCCAACCTATACCTTGGTTGAGCCTTATAGTATTCAGCGAAAAGATGGTTCGATCAAGCCAGTTTATCATGCAGATTTATATCGTCTCCAAGATCCAGAAGAACTGTCTTTTATTGGATTTGATGAGTATCTCGATGAGCCTGAAGCATTAGTCATCATCGAATGGGCTAGCCGTGCTGATAGCTATCTTCCGCCGCCCACGTTATTCATCGATATGACTCAAAGTGTAAGCGATGATAACGGCACTGAAGCTCGCCAAGTGCAGTTGAGGTTGTCAAAGGCAGGCCAAGCGCAGGGCTTGGATCTATCACAACTTATCATCTAAACGAATATCTAAATTACACCAATCGCTACTTTCCAAAAATATGACATCTATCTATGCCAGATAATCATCCTAATACCCGTATCAAAAAACTATCGCCGTTGCTGATCAATCAATTAGCAGCAGGTGAGGTGGTGACGCGTCCAGCAGCAGTGGTCAAAGAACTGCTTGAAAATGCCATCGATGCTGGTGCGACCAATATTGAGGTGCGCATCACTCAAGGCGGTATGGGCTTGATTGAGGTAGTAGATAATGGGGTCGGTATTCATCCTGATGACATGGTCATGGCTATTACTCGTCATGCGACCAGTAAGGTTGCTGACGTTGCTAATTTGCATGGTATTACGACGTTGGGTTTTCGCGGTGAAGCATTAGCGGCGATGGCTGCTGTTTCTCGTTTGACCTTAATCAGTAGTCATGATGAGAGCGGTATCGGTCGTCAATTACAGGTCGCTGGTGTATTAGATGACACACCGAAACTGTTGCCAGTTGTTCATAACCGCGGTACTACGATTGTCGTAAAAGATTTGTATTTCAATGTGCCTGCCCGCCGTGGCAATTTAAAATCTATTGCTACTGAGTTCGGGCATATTGAAACCATCGTCCGAGAGGTTGCACTGGCGCGTGCCGATGTTGCTTTGACACTTTTTCATGACAATAAACAGCGGCTATCATTATCTGCAAGTGCTATGAGTATTAGTGGTAACAATGACAGCAATGACAGCCGCTTGCCACTGCCGCGTCTAGAACAAGCGACTGGTATGGCATTGACAGATAATGCATTAGCAATATCGATAGATTTGTCGAGTCTGGTACAGTCGTCTGTAGCGTACGATGATAGCAATGTTAATCAGGCAGCGATTAGTGGTTGGTTATGGCCATTGCATCATGAAAAATCTGACTTACCAAAGCTGATTTATGTAAATGGCAGACTGGTAAAAGAAGCGTTGATTAGCAATCAAATACGTCAACTGGCACAAGGTGCGCAGCTAGCAGGTATGGGGTATGCATTGTATTTTGACTTACCAACTCAATGGTTAAATATCAATGTGCATCCATCTAAACAACGTATCAAAATCAGTCCATTGAATAATATTATGGCGCACTTAGGCCATACAGTTCGTGCGCAGTTGAAAACGAACGATGTAGCTAAGTTTAGGTCTGAGACTGCATCTAAATCTGTACCGAAGCTAGAAACTGATAGACAAAACAAATCTGCGGAACGGGCAAGTAATGATGCTGCTTTAAGTCGTTCTTCTGAAATGCCCATCTCGAGTAGTCAGCCTACTAATAACCTAAGGCAGAATAATCAAGTAGAGTCTACTAGACAGTCTTATCAGTCTACTGCAAACCAATCACTTTCAAATAATCCTTCATTGCAAGAGTCAGTGCAATCTCATATCAATGAACGATCAGACCAAAGTAACAACAGCACGTCACATTATTCCGCTGTAGGAGCTACCTCTGCATCTTTACCAATTTGCTTAGATATTATTGAAAACGTAGAGACTATTGGTATTGACTCAAGCACAGAGGATAGAAGTCTACCTTGGCTGTTGTTTTATCACCAAGGGCAGTGTGTACTGATAAGTGCTAAAGATTGGCAGTCTAAAATAAACCAGTTGTTTGAATTACTTACATCTAGTCATAAAGTATTTAAAAAGGATACATTACCAAACAGTGCTACTGAGATTAATCAGCAACTTATTAGTGTCAATACGAAAATGTCTGTACAGGATTCAATGGTTTTCGTGAATGATCTTACTGGAATAATCATGAACAATGCTATTAAAGCGATAGATAGTCATCGCTTAGTAAAGCTAATGCTATCCTGAATATCTGAAAATAATTACAACATCTTAAAGTAATTAAACCAATTGATATCTGAGTTATCCATATATTATGAAAGGCCACTTTATGCAACATTCGTCTGATAGCCTACCTCACAAACTGACGGATAATAGCGTGGTTTGTCTTATGGCACCAACCGCTAGCGGCAAGACGTCACTAGCGTATGAGCTATACGATACTGGCCGTTTTGAATTAATTTCTGTGGACTCAGCGCTGATATATCGTGACATGAATATTGGCACAGCCAAGCCAACAGCGGCTGAGCTGGCGCGTTATCCACATCATTTGGTCGATATCATTGATCCTATGCAAAGCTATAGTGTGGCTGAGTTTGTCAGTGATGTTGCCCGTCTTATTGACGAATGTCATAGAAATGGCAAGATACCATTATTAGTAGGCGGCACCATGATGTATTACATGGCGCTACTCGATGGGTTGTCTCCTGTGCCCGATAGCGATGACAGCGTACGGGCGCGCGTAGAGCAGTGGCGTCAAGAGGAAGGTATTAGTGCTCTATATGATTATTTAGGGAGTATAGATCCTATAAGCCATGAGCGTTTGAATGCTACTGATACTCAGCGTATCACGCGAGCAGTGGAAGTCTATCTACAAACACATATTCCAATAAGTGACTGGCAGCGCAAGCCAAAGCAAGCATTGGCACATAATCCAAAGCAGCAATGGCATGCGCTATCGGTAATGCCAGATCGCCCATGGCTACATGATCGTATCGAACAACGTCTAGATATCATGTGGAATGAAGGGCTAGTGACTGAAGTCATAGAATTACTAAAAAAGTATCCGCTCACGCCTAATATGCCTTCGATGCGCTGTGTGGGTTACAGGCAAGTACTAGAATACTTGGTACATATTGAGCATCCGATATTTGATGAGACTCATCTGGATAAAGCTCAATTCTATGAAGCTTTTGGAAAGCATGCAGCTGCCAACGAAAGAAAAGAAATCTCAGATAATGTTGCTCAGTCAGCTGCTCAACCAAACATGGCTAACCAAGAGACCGAGGCGCTTGCTTGTCAGGAAATGCAAAATAAGGCATTATATGCTACAAGGCAGCTAGCAAAACGTCAGTACACATGGCTGAGAAAGGTAATGCAATTACCTAGCGCATCATCAAGTGGGATAGCAGAATCTGAGAGCAAGGCTGATGCTAGCAGTCGTATGATATTACAAACGTTTGAAACCATGGCCGAAGCACGAGAGTACTTATCTTAAGGTGCAATGATAGCTAACACAATTAGTTTCAAAAATTGGCATAAATAGCTGTTATAATTTGGCTCAGTGCATTGAACATTGTTATGATGTCTGGTTTATGAACTTTTGTAGGCAGAAATCATTAACGAAACAACTAGTTACTTAATTATTTACAATAATAACGTATTCGCGATAAAGTGGAATCACTTAAGAGCAACGAATATTTATTTAGATACGTTTTATAAAGAAAACACCTTATTGTATCTACCTTTTAGCCATTATAATTAAATTAACACTTAAAATAATTGGCACTCAAAACATAACTATATAATATTTAGGAGAGATTTCATGTCAAAAGGACAAACTTTACAAGATCCGTTCTTGAACTCGCTGCGCAAAGATCGCATTCCTGTATCTATTTTTTTGGTAAATGGTATTAAATTACAAGGCCAAATTGAATCATTTGATCAATATGTCGTTCTCCTGAAAAATACAGTGAGTCAAATGGTATATAAGCATGCTATTTCAACAGTCGTGCCAGCGCGTAACCCGCGTAGTAGTACGACGACAGGTACAAGTGCTCAGCCTCAGAGCGCAGCACCGACTGGATATCAAGGCGGTGGTTTTGAACGTGGTAGCAACCCTGCTGCTGGCGGCTTTGAAGAACGTGGTTTTGCATCGAGTCGTAGTGGATTCAATCGTGGTGGTTTTAGCCAAGGTCAGGATCGTGGCTTTGAACGAGGTAGCTTTGGACAAGGTCAAGAGCGCGGGTTTGAGCGTGGTGGCTTCGGTCAAGATCGTGGGTTTGATGCCACGGCAGATAATTCAGGTTTCGAAGATAAGCCAAACGATGGTTCTAATGATAGCAACAGCTAACGTATTGCATTAACCAAGCATGTTGTCTAAAAAAATATTAAGACATGATTTATTCGTTTAAAACCTGCTGATAATAGTGGGTTTTTTTTGTATAGATAGCAGCATGCTCTTTGCTCAGTAAGAAGCACTATATTAGTGTAGATTTTGTAGACCATTACTAATATGAAACATAGTGTAGTAAAATAGCGTATTGATTCATTATAAAAATAGAGCGGATTCATGAGTGATACCAAAAACAACTTAACCCATGAGCAATTTATTACCACTGCTATCGAGGCCATTAACACAGAGATATCTGCGTTAGCACTACTAACAGAGCAGATTGACGACAGATTTGCACAAGCATGTGACATCATTCTGACTTGTAAGGGTCGAGTAGTGGTTACGGGCATGGGTAAGTCAGGGCTAATTGGACGCAAAATTGCAGCGACCTTTGCCTCAACTGGTACGCCTGCTTTTTTTATGCATCCTGGTGAAGCAGGGCATGGTGATTTGGGGATGCTTGTAAAAGGTGATGTGCTGCTTGCTATTTCAAACTCAGGTGAGTCAGATGAAATCAAGATGCTACTGCCAGTTGTTAAGCATCTAAATATCCCTCTCATCAGTATCAGTCGTGATAAGCGCGGTATGCTACCGCGAGCAGCTGATATTGTATTGACACTCGGTCAATCGCAAGAGGCTTGTCCACTTAATCTAGCGCCAACCTCTAGTACGACGGCTACTTTAGCGCTCGGAGATGCGTTAGCGGTGGCTTTAGTACATGCCCGTAATTTTACTTCTGAAGATTTTGCATTATCCCATCCTGCTGGTGCCTTGGGTCGTCAGCTATTGACGCGTGTTGAAGATTTGATGCATACCAACTCAGAAGACTTACCATTGATTCATCAGCAGGCCCCATTGCAACAAGCTTTATTTACCATGTCTGCTGGTCGCTTGGGTATGACAGTGGTGACTGATAATGACAGTAAGGTCGTCGGTGTGTTCACAGATGGTGACTTGCGCCGAGGGTTAGAAAAAGGCATCGACCTACAAACGCCAATGAATGAAGTGATGGTTAGCAATCCACGCCATATCAGTAAAACGATGCGTGCGTCAGATGCGCTAAGTGTCATGAATGAGAGTGGTATTAGCCAATTATTGATTATTGATGATGAAGATCGTTTAGAAGCTATTATTACCGTGCATGATTTGCTGCAAGCTGGTGTCAAATAAGGTTTGTGAGTTGCCGTTGAAATAGTTAAGCTATACAGAATAACGCTTCGAAAATAAATATTAAAAAGAGACAAATAATGCAGGACTTGATACAGAAAGCCGGACAAGTAAAACTATTGGTCATGGATGTTGATGGTATTTTATCCAATGGTCAAATTATATATGATGCCAATGGTGTTGAGACCAAAGCGTTCTCCGTACAGGATGGTGTGGGTGTTAAGTCTCTAGCGCGCTACGGTATTTTGACAGCCATCATTACGGGCCGTAGTAGTGCGATGGTAAACAAGCGCGCAGCAGAAATGGGCGTCAACCATGTGGTGCAAGGCCGTGATGATAAGCTCATTGCACTAAACGAGCTACTATCGTCTCTAGATCCTACCCTGAATATCACTGCTGCCGACTGTGCCTATATGGGCGATGATTTACCAGACATTAATGCGATGCAAACAGTAGGATTTGCAGCAACCGTACCTAATGCGCATGCTGAAGTTATCAAGCGCAGTGACATGGTAACGACTCGTGCTGGCGGTACTGGTGCAGTGCGCGAGATATGTGATCTTATCTTAAAAGGTCATGGACATTATCAAGACTTTATCGCGCATTACACGCTTGATGAGGCGCAAACTCAGGATAAACAGTCGTGAATACACGTGTCTTAATTGTATTAGCCTTAATTATTGCTGGTATCGCGGGTTGGTTTTTTCAGCAGCAAGGCGACGTAACGCCGCCAGTCAACATTGAAACGACAGATGTCGATTATGAAGCCACTGATATCAAAGCCGTACAGACTAATGATCAGGGTGAAACCGAATACGAGCTTACCGCTGAGTCTTTGACGCACAATCCTGAGACCAATCAGGATGAAATGTCAGGCATTACCATGAATTGGGAGCCATCTGCAGAGCAGCGCTATCGTATTCAGGCGGGCAGTGCAGCTATTAGTCAACAGACAGGGGAGCTTAGTTTATCAGGTGGATTTACACTGGTGAGCGAAGGCAATAAGAGTACCCCTGATATCGAACCAATAAAAGTAACTGGTAGTACGCTAAAGGGCAATACGAAATCAGGCAAAGTATACAGTGACGCGCCTGTGAAAATCGAACAAGGCATGAATCGATTTGAAGCCTCTAGTATGACTGCCAATCTTGAGACAGGTGAGTATGAATTTGGCCAAGTTGCTGTTGCCTTTTCTCCATCTGAACGCCAAGACAAAGCATTATTTTAATCAAAGTCTTTCTTATTTACTGTGTCAAAAAATAGCAGCTAGCATAAAGTTTGCAAATCCTACCACCTATTATGAAATGAGTTATTTATATGAAACTTAAATTTTTGCCTACTTTACGCGCATCGTCACTCTGCTTGCACAAATTGCGCGCACTACCAATGGTAATGTTATTGGCGCTACCGCTATATAGTCACGCGTTGCCATCAGATTCTAATCAGCAGATTAAATTGCTAGCGGACAAAGCTACTTATAGTGAGCGTACCGGCGTGACCAGTTATGCAGGTAATGTCATTATTACTCAAGGTACGTTTAAGATGACGGCCGACAACATCACGGTCAATCTATCTCAGCAGCGTAGCATTAATTCAGCGGTAGCAACTGGCCGTCCAGCGACTATGCAGCAAGTAGTCACGCAAGAAAAGGGCTTGGCAAAAGGGCAGGCTAATAAGATTGACTACAACGCAGTGTCTGGGATTATTACGCTAACTGGCAATGCGAAACTGGTTCAGAATGGTGCAAGCTTCGCTGGTAACGTCATTCGTTATAGCCTAAAAGCAGGTGATGTTGAAGCGACTGCTGGCGGCAATCAGCGCGTTGAACTGGTATTCCCGCCTAACAATGGTACAAACCAAAGTGGCGTACGTTAATCTAAATAAACAGGCTATGAGTAAATAAGTCTGCCTTTAGTAATGCTTAAATTTTGTGAAAGTAAGAGTAAGTTATGAGCGATGATAAAAATTTAGACCTATCGGCATCAAACACCAATACGGCGCCTGTCGCTCGATTGACTATGCAAAATTTAGGCAAGCGCTATGGAAAGCGTTGGGTAGTCAAAGACGTTTCATTTTCTGTCGAACAGGGTCAAGTTGTAGGATTGTTGGGGCCTAATGGTGCTGGTAAAACAACTAGCTTCTATATGGTGGTGGGACTGGTCAATATGGATAAGGGCCGTGTTACGCTAGGTAAAATGGATTTATCTAAATATGCAATGCACGAGCGAGCGCGTGCGGGTATCGGCTATCTACCACAAGAAGCATCAATCTTTCGTAAACTGTCTATCGAAGATAATATCTTAGCTATCCTGCAGACTCGCACAGAATTAAGTAAAGCTGAACAGCAGCAAGAACTTGAAAAGTTGATTGGCGAGTTCCATTTAGAACATGTGCGCAAGTCTCAGGGTATGAGCGTGTCAGGCGGTGAGCGTCGTCGCTGTGAGATTGCGCGAGCATTGGCTGCTGATCCTAAGTTTATCTTATTGGATGAACCTTTTGCAGGGGTAGATCCTATCTCTGTTGGTGATATCAAAGACGTTATTTTGACGCTTAAAAATCGCGGCATTGGCGTTTTAATCACTGATCATAATGTTCGAGATACATTAGCTATTTGCGAAAAGGCTTATATCGTATCAGAAGGCGCTATCATTGCAGAAGGCACTTCGGCTGAAGTGTTAGAAAATGATTTAGTAAAATCTGTTTATCTAGGTAAAGACTTCCAAGTATAAGTGAGAGCGTTAAATTCCTTATCTCATACTCTATTTTATAAAATCGGTTCAGAGTAAAACAGAGCTACTAAAGTAGAGTTATGCTGGTATGGATTTTCCTTACTTCCTATGCATTTTGCTTTCCAAACGCTGCGTAAAATTATACCAACAATTCTGTGTTTTCTAATTAACTAATAGAACTGGTTAACACTATTCTATATAGAGCCTGTAAGCCAGTTACTACTTATATCTACAATTAATATCTCTACAATTAACACCATCCTCTTTCAAGTACAGCTTCCAAAACCAATGGCTGACTTATCATAATAAATATTTTTGAATCAGCGCTTATAAAGCGTGATAATACTTTCTTCATTATTCTCGATTGATCCTCTGAATAAGGCTTATAAGCTATGGCAAAAAATAAAAGCAGCTATGTCTGTCAGCATTGCGGTGCACATTTTGGTAAGTGGGCCGGGCAGTGTACGGATTGCGGGGAATGGAACAGTTTAGTCGAAGCCCCAAATGTCAGCATGCCACATCATAACAAGAGCACCGCGAAGCCTAATAACGCACGAGCTGCTACTCGTGGTACCAGTGCGCCAGCTGGTAACTACTCTGGTACTCACAGTGCTGTCATGCCGCTTAACGCAGTAAGTGTGACGCTCGACACACGCCTACCAACCGGTATCAGTGAGTTCGATCGCGTACTGGGTGGTGGGTTAGTGGCGGGTTCCGTAGTGTTAATCGGCGGTGATCCGGGTATTGGCAAATCAACGTTATTGCTGCAAACTGCGACCAATATGGCACGGGCGGATTCATTGGCAGGTAGTGCACTATATGTGACGGGTGAAGAGTCACTTGCACAGGTGGCCATGCGAGCCAAACGTTTAGACTTGCCTGCTGATAGACTACGTGTATTGGCCGAAACTAACGTAGAAACTATCTGTGCTGCATTAACGCAAGAGCAGCCAGCCATCGCTATTATTGATTCTATTCAAACTATCTATACGGACGCTATCAATTCTGCACCAGGTGGTGTCAGTCAGATTAGAGAGTCTGCTGCAATTTTGACTCGCTATGCTAAGCAAACAGGGACAGCGCTATTTTTAGTAGGACATGTAACCAAAGAAGGTACGTTAGCGGGTCCGCGAGTATTGGAGCATATGGTTGATACCGTACTTTATTTTGAAGGCCAGTCTGACTCGCGTTTTCGTATGATTCGTGCGGTCAAGAATCGTTTTGGTGCGGTTAATGAACTGGGCATCTTTGGTATGACTGATATGGGGCTCAAAGAAGTCGCCAATCCATCAGCGATATTTTTAAGTCGTTATGACAAACCTGTTGCGGGTTCTGTGGTGATGGTCAGTCGTGAAGGAACAAGGCCGCTACTAGTAGAAGTGCAAGCTTTGGTCGATGATTCACAAGGCTCGCCTAGAAGAATGGCGCTAGGTTTAGACTTCCAACGCTTATCCATGCTACTAGCAGTGATGCATCGTCACGGCGGGATACATACCAGTGGACAAGATGTCTATGTCAACGTCGTTGGTGGCGTTAAAGTCATAGAAACAGGGTCTGATTTGGCCGTACTGTTGGCTTGTGCTTCAAGCATCAAAGAGAAGGCGTTACCATCTTCATTAGCAGTATTCGGCGAAGTTGGTCTATCGGGAGAGATACGCCCAGTACCCAATGGACAAGAGCGCCTGAAGGAAGCGATGAAGCATGGGTTTAAGCATGCCATCATTCCAAAGGCCAATGCGCCTGCTAAAGATGCGCCTCAGTTTAAGGGTATCAATGTGATTGCTGTTGAACGACTTGATGATGCTATCGAAAGCGCATTTGAGTTATAAGGTATATAGGACTAATAGTACTTCGTTTTGAGTCGCTTAGTCGCTACTATTAGCCTAGAGCGATAAATATAAACCACAAAGAAAGCCTAACTAATCATTAGTTAGGCTTTTTTTATGGTTTATAGGCTAGCAATATTATAGGTCTTTAAAACCGATATCTAAAATTAAGGTCCTGCAACACGCTCAATAGCAACGTTACCTACGCCTTTGCTCGTAATACCGAGTTTTTTGGCAGCACCATAAGACAAATCTAACACACGGTTACCATGGAATGGGCCGCGATCGTTCACTTTTACCACGACACTTTTACCATTGGTCTTGTTAGTGACTTTGACATAGCAGTTCAATGGCAATGAGCGATGCGCTGCAGTTAAACCGTTCATGTCAAAAGTTTCGCCACTGGCAGTCTTGCGACCATGAAACTTACGACCATACCAAGACGCGAGGCCAGTTTGCTTAAATTTGCTGACAGAATTAGAGGCAACAGCTGTTAGGCGCTCTAATACATCTTCATCATTGGTAACTTGTGTCGTATCATTGGCTAACAATGAGCTGCTAAGTGCGAATGAAGTCGGCTGACGGGCTGACTTTACCAAACTTGATGCACCATCATGTTGACGGCTTAATTCACCAAGTACACGGTCAATGTGGGAGGCGTTATCTTGCGAAATCATAGCAAGTGTGGTCTTTGCTTCTACAGCATTTGCATTGGTAGCGACTGCAGAGCCAGCAAATAACATTGCTGACATTGTAAGTAAACCAGATAAACGCTTGTTCATAAATACCTCTATAACTTATACATCAAAATCTAACTCTAAATATTTTAGATTGAGCATGGCATTAATCTATTGTTTTCATATTGATTAATGAATGGCTCTTATAGATATTAATATATGGTAATTTTTCATTTCATTATCATCAGTATTCAGCAGAAATAAAACTAAAGTGACTGACGATACGCTCAAATGATAGTTAGCGATAAGCATTGAATACAAAGTCCAAAATCAGGACTGAGTGATAATGTCACTATATGTCGTATTTACATGATGTGCGATATACAAACTTCTTTAGAATGCTACATTAATAAAAGGTTCAGAGGACATCGCGTATCGCTATGTTATCAAACCGTTAATTAAGTAGTGTATTTGAAAGTCTGGAATCTACAAGATGCTAACTATACGGCTACGCTACAACCTAAATATATTTAAATGCAAAGTTTATTAGCATCTATGTACGGGTTATGTATCAGAATACAGTAAAACGAGGTTAACGCAATTTTTTGTAAAAAACAAGGAATAAAATCTTTCTAGACTTATGGGTGGTTAACTCATATTGCAAATTATGCCTATTTACTATTAAAAATAAGAGGCATTAAAACGAACAATTATTTCGGATTTGTAACTATTATTGTTATCTATACGAACATACATTATATGAAAACCATTAAAATAAAAAAGCCACAGCGCTAAGAATGAAACTCTTCTTCGCGCTATGGCTCATTGTCTTTTATCAAATCTTTAGTAGTACAAAATAATTTATTTTAATGTTATTACCATAATTATTACAAAGACTTACTCGAAAGACAATTTATATAGAAAGTACCTTATCCCATTTAGCCGGATTTATGTGTATGGATAGACATGAGTAGGCCAAATCCTGCCATCAAAGTCACGATAGCCGTACCACCATAACTAATGAATGGTAGTGGAACACCTACGACAGGCAAAATGCCGCCAACCATACCGACATTGACGAATATATAAACAAAGAAAGACATGGCGATAGCACCAGCCAACAATCTGCTATAAACATCAGGATGGGTGAAAGCGATATATAAGGCGCGTGATAAAAGGCAAAAGTAAATGAACATCAGTAGCATCACGCCGAGTAAACCAAACTCTTCAGAGAAGGCGGCAATAATAAAGTCAGTATGGCCTTCTGGTAGGAAATGTAGGTGTGATTGTGTGCCTTCTAGATAGCCTTTTCCAGTGAGGCCACCAGAACCAATGGCTGTCTTCGATTGAATGATGTTCCACCCAGCACCTTGTACATCTGCTTCAGGATTAAGGAGTGTCAATACTCGCGTACGCTGATAGTCGTGGAGTAAAAAGTTCCAAGCAAAAGCAATAAACGGCACAGCCAAAATTACAGCAGCAGAAATCAATCGCCATGAAAGGCCTGCTAAGAAAAGCACAAATATACCACTAGCAGCGACCAGTAGTGATGTACCAAGATCGGGCTCTTTAGCAATTAATAGCACCGGTACAATGATCAATGCCAAGGTAATAGCAATGCTAGACGCTGATGGCGGCAAATCACGCTTAGACAAAAACCAAGCACACATCATTGGCATGCCGAGCTTCATAAACTCTGAAGGCTGCACACTACCGAACCCAGGCAAATTGATCCAGCGCTGAGCACCCATACGTACTTCACCGATGATATCTACCAGCACCAATAATATAAGCCCTAAGACATAAAATATAGGCGTAAAAGTACGATAGAGACTAGGCGGTATCTGCGCCATAGTAAACATCACAGCGAATGCCACCCCATAACTGACCATTTGGCGAATAACCATACCAATATCTTGGCTGGCGGCGCTGTATAGAATCGTCAGACCAATACAACAAACCGTCAATAACAGTAAAGTTAACCATGGGTCGATATGAATGCGTTGCCATAGTGTCGGTGCATGACCTTGACCCAAATGATGGCTCTGACGTGAAAAACGATATTGCGGGTTAGAAGACATAGGCAGAATTTGGCTAACAATTGGTGTAGGAGGGAAGTACTAACTAAATTATCTCATTATAAATAATGATGAGAAGCGTACTTAAAAGTACCGACTTTAATAAAAGTATGCGAGCACGCAATGGCTATATAATTCACAAATAATAATAAAGTCACTCAATTATAAAAGTTGTAAGGATAAGTGTTAATTATCAATATTGGACTTCAAATTAGAAGCGATAGTTTAGCCTGCTTGTTGAAAATTTGATAGTATCGATAAAACGTTTTTAGCGGTAGTTTCTTGCAATGATAAAATCAAAAACCCATGCGTATAGGCAAATTTGCCAACCTATCATCACCCTTATCCTATGTGCTGGCAGTGTCAGTGCTCATGCCGTTATCATCAGTGATGATAGTGAACGCCGTATACAAATACGTCAAAGTAGCAGTACAAGCAATAACAGTAATGCTTATATAACGCCATCTACTAACAGCTCAAATCAGCGTCCTGGTGTCACCATGTTGAGTGGTGCGAATGCATCAAATAGCGACAGTATGCAAAACTTGATTGTACAAAAACAGCGTGATTTTGAGATTGATGCTAGGTTGTCCATTGAAGAAAATAAACGTGTGAATGTAGTGAGACGTGGTACTACTTATAGTACAGCAAACAACACCTATAATGGTGCTTATAACGATTCTATGAGTATGGACTTTAACGCGTGGTTAAATAGCAATAGCTATCGTGCTAGACAAGTAGCAGAGTACGAACGCTATCTCAGCGCAAGAGTCGGGTCGCAGAATGTACCGCCATTGTCTCAACTGCTGACGACTGCCCGTAGTTGGAGTAAATGCGGGTATGAGCCGTATCAATTGCCGCCTCAGGAGTTATGGTCTAACATTGTACCAACATTGCGACTTTATAGTGAGTTGAAAAACCAAGGTATTTTACCACTCAGCAGTGAGATACGTTCGGTATATCGTAACCCAGGTTTGAATGACTGTGCAGGCGGGGCAGACGGTAGTAAGCATATGAATGCAAGTGCTATGGATATCTGGGTGCCTGAGTACGAAGACAATTTATGGCGCTTGAGTACCATGCATGATGGCTTATGCCAGTTTTGGCAGTATCAAGGACAGCCTTATAACTTTGGCTTAGGATTATATGCGACAGGGGCTATTCATTTAGATACTGATGGTTATCGCAAATGGGGTTTTAATCACGCTAGTAGTTCTTCTTCTTGCCGCTATTAACTGACTTGTCAAGAATCGAGAATTCAAATGAATATAAAGTTAGCCGAGATAACGCTAGATATATATTCATTTTTATATATACTATTCCGGTGTTTACTAAAAATAATAATTTTGTAATTATTTGGTAGGATTGATAGGCTAGACGCATGAGTTCATTAAAAATTTGTTTGGTCTTTAAAAACTATGCTTTAATAATATGTGTTATCAATCGCCTTTATATTTTCATGGCTTATAAAGAAAACCACCAAATTTACTTTAAGCGAAAACTATGAAAAATCAGCGCTCGACAATGAAAAACTATCATAAATCAAATAACGAAAAGCAAAGTTTTTTGCACTCGAACTATAAGTATGGCGCTTTGTTTACTGCTGCACTTATGTCGGCATTACTGATTAGTGCGTGTAGTACAGAGATGTCCTCTGAAAACAATATGATAATGACGGATAAGGCTGATAGACATATACAAAGCTCTAAAGAGATAGAAGATAGTATCAAGAACTCTTATGCTCGTTTGGCCTCTAAGCGCTCTGATGTCTGTCCAAAATTAATTCAAGAAGAAACAGGTAATCAGGTTATTGAACGTATATCAGAGGTCATGGTAAATGACTACTGTGATTATTTTTTATATCCGCGAGAGGGTCAGCGCCTCAATGTTAAAGTAGATAATCGTCAAATAGAAGCACTATTAATTGTGCCGACGCTACATAACTTTGCCAATGGGAATTATAAAGTGACGTCTTATGATAAGCATGTTATCCGTTTAAGCTATAACGGGGCTACCCATAAGCCTGAGCATTTTGTCTATGATGTTGCGCTAAAAATTTCTGATGCCAAGCACTCCTAATATTTTACTTCTTATTTAAAGATTATAGCCGTTCAAATATTAATGGACATACTATAAGCAGTATTCTTTACCACTTATAATACGTCCACAAAATTAATAAGCCTTATCTTTTCTAAACTACTTCCTAGCGATTTATTTCTTACTGGTTTTTTTTGCCGCTTTCGTTTCTTTCCACGGATCTTCCTGCCCAACTGTAACTATCAAAAAGTTATCAGGCTTTAGCGTATCTCGCATGGTCTGATTGACCTCTGAAAGAGTGACTTGATCAATGCGATTGGTATAGTCAGCTAAGTAATTATTCGGTAATTGGTAAAAATTCATCATTCCAAGTAAGCCATTAATACCTGCATTGCTTGCAAATCCCATCGGAAAGCTATTTTTCAGATTATCTGTAGTTAAGCGCATCTCCTCATTACTGATACCTTTGTCAAGCGTTTCGTTGATAACCGCTAAACTTGCATCAATAGCCGCACGCGCCTTGTCATTACGTGTCGAAAAACCAATCTGGTAAGGGCCTCGAGAGAGCATTGGATTCATCGATCCTGAGATTCCGTAAGTATAGCCAAGGTTTTGTCTTACCTCAGTCATTAGCCGCGCATTAAAATCACTGCCTGCCATAACTTCGTTTCCAACAGCAAAGTTGGTCTGCTGCTGCTGAGCTATTGGGTCGGTTGCCCGTTTGCTACCCAATTGTCCCATAAGGACAGTGGTTTGAGTGCTTGGAAATGGAATATGAACGTGCTGCGCTTTGGTAAGCTGTTTCGGCTCAGGTAAATCAGTGGCAGCTTGGCCAGTAGGCAATTTAGCAGTGATGTCTTCTGCCAGTTTTTTTGCTTGGTCTAATGTTAGGTTACCTGTCATAGCAACAGATGCGTTTGCTGCTACCAGATATTTGTTTTTAAAGTCTATCAGTTGTTGCTTCTCAATCGTAGGAACGCTTTCTAGCGTGCCGACTGATGGATGCGCGTAAGGGTGAGTACCGTACAAAGCATCGTTGAAAGCGATACTGGCTAGACTATTGGGATCTTGTTTTTGTTGCTGCAGGCCTACCAACAGTCTTGCTTTATTGCGAGCTAAAACTTGCTCGTCAAACGTAGGCTCACTTACCATCTGTGTCATTAAGTCAATGGCTGGCAGAAGATGCTTATCATCAGATAGGCTACGTAGTGAAACGATAAACATATCTTTATAGGCGCTACTGCTTAGATTGATGCCCAACGTTTCCACTGCACGTGTAAATGCATTTTCATCTAGACTTTTGGAGCCCTGTTCGAGCATCGTCGCTGTCATATTAGCAATACCAAAACCATCCTTTTTGATACTACCATCGCGCGCGCTACCCGCATTAAAACGCAAATCCACATCGACGATTGGCAAGGTGGTCGTTTGTACAAACATTACAGGTATGCCAGACTTGGTCTCAAACTGTTGAATGGTTGGTACGGTGACGTTTAAAGGTTTGTCATCGTCTAAGCTAGTCAGTTTAGATAGAGCAGCAATTGGTGCACTTGCATCGACTGCAGCAGGTGAGCGGTAATCTTCAGCAGCTGTTGCATCTGCCTGCGCGGTAGTAGCCAAGATACTAAAAGCAAAAATTACGCTAGCACTGAGGTAAGATCGCTTTTTAGTTGTGATAGTGCTTCTTACAGAAAGTGAAGCAGCCTTAAAAGATTCTTGTTTTGCTTGATAGTCGTATTTATTCTGAATCATGAGTTTCTTCTTATTAAGAATACGGTGTTATGGCCATTTTTATGAGACGTTTGATAATAGACAGCGACTACTTCGCTGAGGTTTTATTGTCTTTAGGTGGCACGACATGCATCACCGTTAAGTTGTCCTTGACCAAATATTTTTTACTGGCCGCCTGAATATCAGCCACACTGATACCATCGAGCTTAGTTGGTAACTTAGCAAGTAGCCTGTCATCTAGACCGATAGATTGTAACGAGCCAATCATACGCGCTTGTCCTTCCATGCTATCTTGCGCATAAATCAAACCAGTAACTGTATTGGTCTTGGCGCGACTGATCTCATCATCGGCAATAGGATCGGTTTTCAGCTTTTCTATTTCTGAGGTTATTGCTTGTTGTGCTTGCTCTAAGCTGACGCCTTCACGAGGTGTTGCTTGAATCAAAAACAGCCCATCACCGCTATCTAGCAAGTCGTAAGAAGTACCAACCGTGGTAAGAAGACCTTGCTCACGTATCAGTCGACTCTCTAAGCGTGCAGATAAGCCGCCATCGAGCACATCTTGCGCAAGTGACAAGGCATAAGCTTGTTTTTCATTGTTGGTGCCTGCCGTTGCAAGGCTTGGCACGTTGTAACCCATCAGTAGAACGGGCACTTGTACGGCTTGCTCAGAGTCTACCTTTTGATAACCACGGAAGCCTTTTTGAGTTACAGAGGTACGTTTGGGTAGGTTGCTTTTTTCTAAACCACCAAAGTAACGTTTGACCTGAGTAAGTACTTCTTGTGGTTGCACGTCGCCGACGATGACTAACGTTGCATTATTTGGTGCATACCATGTCTTATACCAGTCTTTTAAATCTGAAAGTTTAATCGATTCTAGCTCGTTCATAGGCCCAATAACAGACTCACCCTTTGGGCTATCAGGTAAGGCTAGCAGACGAAATGATTCATACGCTTTGGCAAGCGGATTGTCATCAGTACGTTGGCGGCGCTCCTCCATGACCACTTGATGCTCTTTGGCAAATTCTTTTTCATCGAATATAAGGTTTTTCATGCGATCTGCTTCAAGCTCTAGCGCTAACGGCATATGATTGGCAGGGAACAGCTCGTAGTATCCGGTATAGTCATAGCTGGTAAAGGCATTGTTGACGCCGCCAAACTTAGCAATTAGCCGCTCATAGTCATCACTAGAGACATTGGTCGTGCCCTTAAACATCATGTGCTCGAGCAAGTGAGAGATACCACCTTTATCAAGAGGCTCATCTGCCGAGCCCACTCGGTACCAGATTTGTGTCATAGCAACTGGGGCACGGTGGTCTTCTTTTATGACGACTTTTAGTCCATTTTCTAGCTGATATTCATGTCGACCTGACATGTCCATTGTCAACTCAGATGGCTGTGTGTCTTTGCTCGTTTTATTTTCATCTGATATGTTTTGAGCCAAGCTATCAGTTGCGATTGATCTTGTCGCGGTTGCAGAATTAGTAGGCATCGTATTGGTTTGACACGCAGCAAGTGAGGCTGTTACTGCTAAGGCACAAGCAATGCGTAATGGCGCAGCTGCTAGAGGTAAAGACAATGGCATGGTATGGTCTACTTATATAAAATAATAATAGAAGAATTAAATGCTAATCATAGTAATAAATGGCATTACAAAGAGGTCTGAGCACCAACCATAACACTAGCAGTTGGTCTAAACTCTTGCGTCGTGGTGCAACCTGTCACTAATATTGTCGTCGTTAATAAAACAGCCACACTGATGCTGCTGGTTTTTTTGTAGTGCTTAGAGAGTAATGACATAACGGATTCCTAATAAGTATTTATCGAATAAGTCTTGGTAGAGTAGGCGAAGTCTGACAAGTAACAGGTCAGAATTTTGTGTCTAAACCTTAAGCAAAACTTTCTCAAATCATCGAGTGATTTTTTAAACAAATAAATTTTGACGGTAGTCTAATAGGGTAAAGGCTGAGCATGACTTGAATTATGCTAAAATAGGTCAAAATCAGATGTCATGTCGCTCGTAGCCAGATGACAACCTATAAATCCATTAACAATAAACAAATAATTGATTGTGATAACTTTTAGGGCAAATTTATGAACAACCCAAACAACAGTAACCGCGTAGTCATTAACCTTGATGCTGGTTTTGACGACTTAGATGACGATGATATTACCTTACCCAGTCTACCGGTGCAATCTGTGCCCATTATTGATGAAACAGAGAGTGTTGCTCCACAAAAGGACAGTACGGTAAACCAAGACGTCTCTAGTAATGATGCTGCGGACAATATTGCTTTGGCGACGCCAATTGTTATGACAGAAGAGCATAATGTCCCTAAAGGTAATTCTGAAAGCTTTTCGAGCGCTAAAGAGACAGCCGCTGCCACAAGTCAAACTAATACTGCGTCAACCATTCCTGCTATGCCGTTGCAAGAGCAGTTGGGTGATACGCCAAGTGTAAACCCAGTGGCTGACAGCGACACACAGGTAGCTACTAGCAAAGAGCCTGCCACAGAGTCACAAGAGAATAAGAAAAAGGGCAGCTGGTTTAACCGTATGAAAACAGGCCTCAGTAAGTCACGCAAAAACTTAGCCGAAGGCATGGTCAGTATCTTAATCGGTGGTAAAGAGATTGATGACGAGCTATTAGAAGAAGTCGAAGATCAGCTATTGGTAGCTGATATTGGCGTCAACGCGACGAACCGTATCATCAAGAGCCTTACCGAGCAGACAGATCGTGGTGACTTGATCTATGCTCATTCTTTATATAAAGCATTGCAAAGTGAATTGGTTGATATCCTCACACCAAAAGTTGAGCCATTGGTGATTGATACTAGCAAAAAGCCGTTTGTTATATTGGTAGTAGGTGTCAATGGCGTAGGGAAAACTACAACGATTGGTAAGCTTGCCAAGCGCCTACAAGGTGAAGGCAAATCAGTCATGCTGGCAGCGGGTGATACGTTCCGTGCGGCAGCTACTGAGCAGCTACAGATTTGGGGCGAGCGCAATCATATTCCAGTGGTAGCTCAAGGTCATGGTTCTGACAGCGCTTCTGTCATTTTTGATGCGATGCAGTCAGCCAAGGCAAAAAATATCGATGTGCTCATTGCCGATACTGCGGGACGTCTGCAAAACAAGACACATTTGATGGCAGAGTTGGAGAAGGTCGTACGTGTCATGCGTAAAGCGGATCCAAGCGCCCCGCATGAAGGTATGATTGTGCTAGATGCTGGCACGGGTCAAAATGCTATCAACCAAGTCGAACTGTTTAATAAAGTTGTGCCGCTGACGGGCATCACTATTACTAAGTTAGATGGTACTGCTAAAGGTGGCGTGGTATTTAATATTGCCGAAACGACAGATGTGCCTATCCGCTATATTGGTGTGGGTGAGTCGATTGATGACTTGCGTTCTTTTAGTCCGAAGCAATTTGTCGCCGCCTTATTCGAGACCGACGATAAAGAATAAAATAGCCAGTTTTATCTGGTAAATCGTTTTTAAGATAATAGGGAAGTAGACGCTATGATAGTTACCACAGCATCCTTTGGGTCACATCGATTAACACTGATTGCTCGTGACAATGAGCATGGTCAGCCTATGCTCGTTGAAGCCAACTGGCTGCTGTCAGGTAACTCATGGCATAGCTCAAAATCTGTACCCAAACTTAAAAAGTACTATGGCCTGACAGATGAAGACTTTACCTTTATAGATAAAAATAGCCTAAGCATGAATGAACCTGCTCAAGCGTTATTAATAGAAACGATTTTTCAACTTAAAGACTATGCTGATGGTAAACGCAAGACATTGGATTTGCCTTTAGATTTCTCTATGGGTACCGAGTTCCAGCAAAGAGTATGGCAGGCACTACAAGGTATTGAGTATGGCGAAACCATCAGCTATGCCACACTCGCGCAGCGTGTCAACAGTCCAAAGGGATTCCGTGCGGTTGCGCAGGCCAATGGCAAAAATCCTTTTAGCATTATTGTTCCTTGTCATCGAGTGATTGCAAGCGACGGTAAGCTCGGTGGCTATACAGGCGGGCTAGATAAAAAAGAGTATTTACTAGCATTAGAAGGAAGTTGGACGTAAAACTAAATCTATCTTAATAAAAAAGGGCCAAATACTTTTAGTATCTGGCCCTTTTTACTGAACAATTAACAAGTTTATGCTTCAAGCTGAGCCATGACGTCAGCAGAGAAGTTCACGTTAGTATAAACCTCTTGCACATCATCAGCATCTTCTAACATATCAATCATCTTTATGATCTTTTCAGCATCATCGACATTGTCGATCTCAGCCGTGGTAGATGGTGACATAGTGACCTCGGCGTTGTCAGAAACAAGACCAGCCGCATTAAGGGCATCTTGAACTTGACCGAAGCTTTCCCATTCAGTGATAACGAGTAAGCTTTCGCCATCATTTTCGATATCAACGGCGCCCGCATCTAGTGCAACGAGCATCACTTCATCTTCTAAGCTGACATCGTTAAAAGTGATCTCACCACGTTTAGTAAATAGATACGCCACTGAGCCTGATGTGCCAAGATTACCATCATTCTTGGTAAAAGCATGACGTACTTCGCTGACCGTACGGTTAAGGTTATCTGTCATGGTTTCGACCAGTACAGCCACACCACCAACACCGTAGCCTTCGTAACTGACTTCTTCCATATTCTCATTATCGCCGCCACCTGTACCACGGTCGACAGCACGATTAATCGTGTCGCGCGTCATATTGACGGATAGGGCTTTTTCGATAACGGCACGTAAGCGTGGGTTTTTGTCAGGATCGGGATCGCCTTGTTTGGCAGCTGAAACGATTTCACGAATAATCTTGGTAAATATCTTACCCCTTACTGCATCCTGACGGGCTTTACGGTGTTTAATATTTGCCCATTTTGAATGGCCTGCCATATAACATCCTTAAGTTCTACGTACTATTTTTATGGGTAAAAAGAGTGATCAACAACAACCTTCGATATCTGATTGCCTGATTTTATACTATCATTACTTTGTCTATTTGAGGTAGTAGCGCTACTGGCACGTTAACGATTTGTATGTTGTTGAGAGTGCTTTTTTGCTACACTGTGGCAACTTATAGATTGTATTCACTGTGATAGGTGAGCGATATTATAAACCAGTTTTAGCTATTTTGACCAACTTGCCCTTATCCATCACATTTTAAGTCATTGTGTGCTATCAAGCCATTGATTTTATAAAGTACTGATTCTATGAAGCAACCAACCGCCGAAGCTCTTACACACTTGCGTAACCGTACGCATATCATTATTGAAGGCACAGATACTCGTCTGGGTAAGCTCTTTGATATTGTATTGCTGATTGCAATTTTAGCCAGTGTGGCCGTCGTCATGCTTGATAGTGTGCTATATATGCGTTTGCAGTATGGCACGTTGTTCTTTTATGCAGAGTGGTTTTTTACCATTTTGTTTACTATTGAGTATGCGTTAAGGCTGTTTTCAGCACCCAACCGCTTACGCTATGCTTTTAGTTTCTTTGGGATAGTAGACTTACTGTCTGTATTGCCAAGTTATTTGAGCTTAATGTTTGTAGGCGTGCAGTATCTACTCGTGATACGGGTATTACGTATTTTACGTGTGTTCCGCGTTCTTAAGCTCAAGGCCTATATGCAACAGGCTGGGTTTTTGGCGTCTGCATTAAAAACCAGTCAACAGAAAATTACGGTCTTTTTCTTATCGCTTGTATTGTTAGTAACCATCTTTGGTTCAATTATTTATGTGGTAGAAGGGCCGGAAAACGGATTTACCAGTATTCCATTGTCTATCTACTGGGCAGTTGTCACGATGACAACGGTTGGCTATGGTGATATGTCACCTAAAACACCGCTCGGCCAAGCAATTGCAACCATGGTCATGATCACGGGTTATTCGATTATTGCTGTACCAACAGGTATTTTTACGTCAGAGTTAGCACGTAACATGCGTCCACAGTTGAACCCAGTGACTTGTCCAAACTGTGGTAAATTCGGCCATGCAGTAGGGGCAGACTTTTGCGATCGTTGCGGACACGCGCTACATATCTAGAGATAGATTTAATCGTGACAGTCAGTATACTTACTACGCATCGATATATTCATCAACCAGTGGTGACAGGTCGATCTCGACGCCTAGATTGACCAGGTTCCAGTATTGTCCTGATACAGTACGGTCTAGCATCATAGTGGTAGCTGAGGGTTGAAACTGACCAAAGTACTTCAAAGACGTACGCATCTGTGCAATGGCCTCGTGATGTACTTGGCTACTCCCAAAATCAAATTTGCCTTCTTGATAGGGGCTAATGGATAAAGGTTTTAGACCAATCGATAGCCACTTTTCATAAAACTCACCAGGGATGTTCTTATCATCTTCGCGGCGAATATCTAGGGCAATCAAATCTTGTTCAAGTGCAGTGACGTCACCTCTTAGTGCATGTTTGACAAAGCGTTTGAATAGCTGCACTTCACTATCGCTATAACTGCGGATACCGCCAAAATCATATGCCACGACACTGCCGTCATGACGGAACGCAAAGTTACCTGGATGAGGATCGCAGTGCATACGGTACAGCCCAAACAGCTGGCCTGCGGTAAAATGAAACAGACGCTCTGCTATTTTTTGTTTGATGTCATTGTCCCATGTCGCAGCGACAGTCAACGTTTCTCCCATCTCTTCAGTCAGCGTTAAAATCCGTCTAGACGAATGGCTGCTAATTACTTTGGGAACAATAAGGCCTTCATCTTCTGCATGAAAAGCGCCGAATACGCGTAAGTTATGAGCTTCTTTAACATAGTCCAACTCATCGTGCAGACTCTGGCGAATCTCATTAAAAAGCTGCTCTTGTAGTTGCTTACTCATATTGAGCACGCCAGCGATTTTTAGTGCCATACGTACTTGTTTGAGATCGCTATCACAGTTTTCATCAACATCAGGATACTGGACTTTGACCACCACTTTTTGACCCGATGGCAACGTCGCTTTGTGCACTTGTCCAATGGATGCTGCGGCAAAGGGTGTCTCTTCAAACTCGCTGAATAATTCTAAGATCGGCGCTTTCAGTTCGCGTTCAACTTGGGCTTGTATCTGCGCATACGGCATTGGCGGCGCATCTTTCTGTAGTTTTTCGAGTGCTGACGCAACCTCAGGCGGGAAAACATCCTTATATTGTGAAGCAATCTGTCCTACCTTCATTACCGCGCCTTTCATCTCACCTAACGTCTCGGCAATTTGAACGCCCACGTCTTGCATCAGATCTGAGCGAGCTTGCAGACGTTTTTCTTCGTCACTTGAGAGATGCTTAAATGAGTTTTTGGCGGCTTTGCCAGCAATACTCGCTGTCATGCCAGCGAGTTTCATAAAGCGTTTTCCGGACGATTTTGCCATTCATGTCACCGTATAATGGGTTGTTTGCTCAGTCGTAATTCTATTATTTTAATTGCAAGATTACTGTTTGACTAATGTGTGAAGACGCGAGTAATCATTTATAAAAAAGTAAGCGCCGTCATATCATTTGTTTGTGTCAACTGCATACATATTGATCAACCAGTAATCAAGCGCCATTTGATAACCCAATTGTCCCAACCCGCAAATAACTCCGACCGCAACGTCACTTAAATATGAATGATGGCGGAAAGGCTCACGGGCATGAACATTGGATAAATGTACTTCTATAAATGGCTTTTGGGTGGCCAATAGCGCATCGCGCAGAGCCACTGAAGTATGCGTAAAGGCAGCTGGATTAATGATGATAGCATCGACTTGAGCAGATTTATCCGCCAATAACCCATGATGCTGAATGTCATCTACTAACTTACCTTCATGGTTGGACTGTATGCATATTAACTCTACATCGTGACGAGCGGCGTGCTCAACTAATTGCTTTTCTATATCGGCAAGTGTCGTATGACCATAAATGTGCGGTTCTCGCTTGCCTAGTAAATTTAGATTTACGCCATTTACCAGTAGTAATTTATGAGTCAGTATTTGATTTGAATTTACGTTAGTCGATTGTTCGGCTGTTTTTGAGGGAGTGGAGGCGGTCATAATGGTCTCGGTAACTATTGGGCGGTGTTAATAATTTATTATAATATAAGAATAATCTAAGGTGCGCGGCGTTAAGCTAAAATGGCTTCAACGCATTTTGCTCTTTATCATAACAGCTTGCCAGCTAGGTTATAAAAATTTGTCTAAAAAGATTATTTAGATATCAAAAAGCATATTAAAAGTCTTTATGTTGCTAAAAACCCGTGCTATGATATTTTTTATGCAATAAATATTGCAAGTTTGTTGCTATCATCAAGTTTCGTGACGATAAGGGCGTTTAGCAAATTCGTTATAGAAGTATTATGTAGGTAATTAAAGTACTGCATAGACGATGATAAGTAGAGTAGTAATACTCTTAATTTTTGATTTCATAATCTTAGACCCTGTTTATATGCAATGTCGCAAAGGAAGCTAGGGCTAAGCGGACTTTTTTAGGAAGTAATATTATGTCAGCTCGTGAGCAAGGTATCGTTAAGTGGTTTAATGACTCAAAAGGCTTTGGTTTCATTCAACGTGACAGCGGAGAAGATATTTTTGTCCATTTCCGCGCGATTCAGGGTGATGGCTATCGTTCTCTAAAAGATGGCGAAAAAGTTGAGTTCAGCGTAGTAGAAGGTGATAAAGGTCTTCAAGCTGAAGAAGTCAGAAAGATAGAAGAGTAATTTACTCAGACATTAAAGCGGTTTAGTTATAATGTCTGTACAAACTACTGATATACTACTGAGTCAAGCCCATCTTATCTTACCTATGTTGAGTGAACTGCAGCATATTTGGTAGGATTGGATTTGGGCTTGGCTTTTTTTATGCCTATATGTCTGATGGCTTTCCCTAGACTTGATAAAGCTACTCTTACTGATTACGGTTTAAACGCTACATTTGACACTATAAAGGTTCATTGTGAGCCTATTTATAACTAATAAAATACAAGCAATTCATTTAAAAGGATATTTTTTTGAGCAATTTTACAACGTTTACTGATTTGCCACTTTCAACAGCGACCCTGCGTGCAGTAAGTGATCTAGGCTTTACTGAATTGACACCCATTCAAGCAAAGATACTACCGCATACATTGGCACATCAAGATGCTATCGGACAAGCACAAACGGGCACAGGGAAAACAGCGACTTTTCTACTGACTATTATGGAAGCCTTGCTTAAGCGTCCATTTACCAACGACGAAGAGCGTTATCTTGGTGAGCCGCGCGCTGTGATCATGGCGCCAACTCGCGAACTGGCTCAGCAAATATTTGATGACTGTATTGCATTAACCAAATATACCTCGCTACATAGCGTCTGTATTATGGGCGGTACTAACTATGAAACTCAGCAGCATGAGCTTGAACGTCAATACGTTGATATCTTGGTAGCGACGCCTGGCCGTCTAATTGACCTTGCTAATAAAGGCATGGTGTATCTAGATAGAGTAGAGGTACTGGTACTTGATGAAGCCGATCGTATGTTAGATATGGGGTTCATTCCTGATATCAAACGCCTAGTTGGTCGAATGCCTGCCAATACCGATCGCCAAAGCTTGTTGTTTTCTGCAACCTTTAACCAAGATGTTATGAATTTGGCCTATCGTTGGTTACATGAGCCTCAATTTGTTGAAATTGAGCCTGAACACAAGACCAGCGAGTTAGTAGATCAGCATTTTTATTTGCTGACAGAAGATCAAAAGCTGGACGCCTTGCAGCGTATTATCAGTGATGAAGCAGTAGAGAAGGTCATCGTCTTTGCCAATCGTAAAGACCAAGTAAAGCGTCTATATCACAAACTGCGTCAAGCGCATAATATTGTGATGCTCTCAGGTGATGTCATTCAGCAAAAACGTGAGAAGTACTTACAGCGATTTAAAGATGGTCACGCATCTATTTTGGTGGCGACAGATGTAGCAGGGCGCGGTATCCATGTCGATGATATCAGCCATGTGGTTAATTTTACTTTGCCTGATCAGCCAGATGACTATGTACACCGTATCGGTCGTACGGGCCGTGCGGGTCAGACAGGTATTAGTATCAGCTTTGTGAGTGAGGATGATGCCTTTAATATACCAGCATTAGAGAAGCATTTAGAAACCAAGTTTACGCTTGAGCAATGGCAGGAATAATTGCTATAAACTGAGCATTATTCAACAAGCAAAAGCCCTCAATATCAAAAATGGTATTGAGGGCTTTTTTATATGCTAAGTGTTAATAGTATCTGTTTAGATAACTTTATTGAGCGTGTTCCATCATTTCAATATGCTCATGATGATTCATGTCCATCGATTCATCACTCATGTCATGCATACTATGATCCATATGGCTGTCCATATCCTGCATGTTATGATCCATGTCTTCTGCCATATCCATATCGTGATTCATTTGGCTCATGTCGTGAGAGTCCATATCAGACATCATAGCAGCGTGGCTACCATGATTCATCTCACCATGGCCGCCATGCATATTTGCCATGACCATCGGCACGACTGCTACTGCCAAACCTGATATGACCATAACCGCACCATTTAACTGCCTTAAGCGAAAACGTCCGATCTTATCACGTAGCCAACCGACCGTTTCATGCGTCGCAACCAACATCGGTATGGTTCCTAGACCAAAGACAAACATCAATGCAGCACCGCTTAATGGATTATGAGCAACGACGGCAATCAGTAGAGCGCCATATACCAAACCACAAGGCAAAAAGCCCCAAAGCAAACCTGCTGTTAGTGCGCGCGGAAAAGTATTAAGTGGAAATACCTTTTGGCGCAATGGGCTAAGATACTGCCAAAATCGCATACCAAAACGTTCGAGCTTAGTCAAAAACGGCGCACCAAGCATCGTCACACCGACGAATACCAGTACCAATCCCAATAAGATACGCGGTGTACTATTACCCATCATCAATGGCTTTAATACGGTAATACCGATAAGCCCTGCAATTAAACCCAATAATGCGTAACTTGTTAAACGGCCAAGATGGTAAGTGGCCACCAAAGCACGACGCTTGGCAGGGCTGACATCTTTCATAGACAGACCAAACGCGGTCACAAGACCACCACACATGCCTAAGCAATGCGGTGAACCAAAGAATCCCATTAGTAATGCCGCCACAAGTAAAGCGATGGTCATGAATGCGTCTCCTAAGAATGGTAAAGGGCGAACTTGCTAGTGCTGAACTGGTTAATAAAACGGCACCAATAAATTACGCATTTATAAGGTAGATAAATTAGATGTTTGAATCTTTATTTATCTCAGAATTATCGTTATTTCCATCAGTTGCCGCTGTTTTATCTTTTTGCTGGGTAGGTGCTGAGCGTTCATGAGCCTGCATAGTTTGGCGTCGTTCTTGACGGTCATCCAATATAATACGCTGTGATGCATTGTCCAGATCTTCAAATTGATTTGACTTGACCGCATAACGCACCGCCCAAATAGCAACCACAAACAGCATGAGACTTAATGGAATTAATAAAAATATACTGAGCATGGCAAATCTCTTAAATAGCAGTGTCTCTTATTATTATACACCCATCACAAATGTAGTGGATGACTGGTAGCATTTAGAATGGATCTCTCAATGGTACCGTATACATTTCTAACGTTTATTCGTCAGAGTTTTTTGCGGCATTGCCTCTTGGAGTCAATAGTTGCTGTGAAGTCACGTCATTGGCATGGCGACAGTCCATCTGTGGACGTATCACATCGCGCAGGTAGGCTGCGACCTCATAGACAGCGCGCCGTGAGTGACTTAAGTTGTGGGCAGGTTTCATCCAGTCGCGTCTTACTGGCAGTGGCGCAGGAAGTGGTGTGCTGTTAATACCATTTAAGGCAAACTGTCTGCGTGCACGCGCCATATGATAGCTATCAGTAACCAGATATACATGGCGTAGCGGAATGCGTTTGGCAGTAAAACGGGCGTTTTCACATGTATTCATGCTGGCATTTTCACTTATCAGTCCGTCGATACCGTGTTCCATCAACCATTGACCGAGCCATGGAGCTTCAGCACCACTCAGTACGATCGGTAGAGGTAAGTCATGGTAAGCGCCTGCAGCGGTACGGGCGCGATTGAGACTATAGCGATTCAAGATAATCTGGTTGTTGTGGTCATTGGTCAGACCGCCGCCTAGGACTACATAGACGGTAGGCGGTGAGCTCATGGCAGCAGAAGGCATATCAGGTAGCGGCAGTAGAGAAAAGATATAAACGATTGCTTGCGAAAACAGCGGGGTAAATAGGCTAATAATCACTAAAATAACAGACGTGGAGCCTAGTATAAAAGTAATATTGATAATGCGAAAAAGCGTCGCCATGCGTTCAGAAAACCGCAAGTAATATCGCCATAATCGTTTAGATAATAGCCGCTTAGACCATGATTTTTTAGGCCACATGCTCAGCATATCCAATTGAGCCATCGGCATTTACCCAGACTGGCTCACGTGACAATTGAATGGCAAATTTTTCATAGACAGTAGCAGCGATATGTTTTTGCGCTATAGCTACATCCTCTTGTGTGGCTTGTTGAGGCGTATGGTTGGTCAGTACTAGTGCTTGCTGCTTATGAGTAAAAATAGGTGCAATACCGCCGCCTTTTAATCCCGCTTGTTCAATGAGCCACCCTGCAGCCACCTTTACCATTGCATCAGGCATCGCATAACCAACGATAGCTGGATAAGTTACTTGCAGCGCCGTGAATTGCTCCTGAGCGATAATAGGATTTTGAAAAAAACTGCCACAATTAGGTAGCTGCTTAGGGTCTGGCAGCTTTTGTTGTCTAATATCTATAATAGCTTGCATAACGTCAGCAGGCATTGCTTGCTCGCGCCCTTGTTGCTCCGCATAGCGCTGCGCCACAGTCTGTACATCGCCGTAACTGGCTAAAATATTGGCAGAATCAGTATGTAATCTGAAACCTACACGACTAATAAGCCATGTGTTTGGCGTACGTTTAAAGATACTGTCACGATAGCCAAATTGGCAATCAGCAGCTGATAAATGGTGCCAAGTTTGTGTCGGCAAATGATAGGCGCGTACATACTGTAAGCGGTCTTCTAATTGTACGCCGTATGCACCGATATTTTGTATGGGTGCCGCGCCAGTTAGACCTGGTATTAGTGCAAGATTTTCTAACCCATACCAACCTTGATTGACCGTATGAACGACCAAATCATGCCAGTTCTCGCCAGCCATTACCTCGATATTAACATAATCGTCAGTTTGTTCGGTCAGACTAATACCACGCATCTTTGGCTGTAATACTATGGCTTTCAAAGCGGCAGGCAATAAGACATTACTACCGCCAGACAGTACAAACAGTGGTAGCTTGTCTGCTGTATCCTCTATATAAGCTGCCATAAAGTCATCAAGCTGCGCCTCATTTTCTAACGTCACGACAGAGTCAGCAACACAGGCCAATGCCATAGTATTGTCATATGACAAGTCGATTGAATCATTGACTACGGCAGTCGATGAAACATTCGAAACATCAGAGCTGATGATAGACTGAGTACTGTGGTCAAGGCGTGCAGCTTGGGTCATAACATAGCCTATGTGGCAAAAGGATAATAAGTAATAAGGTAGTTATAGTTGTTTCAATTTAAAAGAGATACAAGGCAACTGAGTGCAGATGTAACTGTGATACTTCAAGCGAGGTTAACGCTGTAGCTCTTTTGTAGAAGCTTAACCATATTATAGAGGATACCGGATGCAAGAGTAGCAGAAATATAGACGGTATGGCTAGCAGGCTTTCCAGCTTTCTATCCAAGCTTGGGCGCTTGACTCGATACGCTCGATCACCTCTTCAAAATCATCGTTATCGCCCTTATAGGGATCTGGCACATCACTGCCGCAATAGGTAGGGTCTTCTTCACTGAATAGGGCTAGTGTTGCCAAACTATCTTCTGACTCTGCAATGCTGTCTTTGATAGCTTGTAGATCAGCTAAATTCTGTGAATCCATGGCTAAGATTAAATCAAAATCACGAAAGTCATTGGCACTGACTTGACGAGCGACCAGCTTATTAATTTTGTAGCCGTGTGACTTAGCATGACGTTGTGAGCGAGCATCAGGCGCACTGCCAACGTGCCAATCACTAGTGCCTGCTGAGTCTACTTTTATGGATAGTCCAGCAATCGCTGCTTGCTGACGGAAAACTTCTTCAGCAGTAGGGGAGCGGCAGATATTTCCCAAACATACCAATAATACAGACGAGGGAGTACAGGCTTTCATCAGCATAATATGACCTTCTATAACAAAAAAAACATGCTATAAGAGACCAGCATTGTTAATGCGGCTTTTATTAGCATGCAATCGATTGAATCAGCTGCTAGCGTAACGCTTAATGCTTGGAATGGCAAGGATAGAGACTAAACAATAGCGTCATTTAACAATGAAAATTTGGCCATATGATGCATGGCCAAAAGGTGAGATAGTGAAACGGTTTTAATCTTGATTACTTTTAAAACGCTGTAGATCGCGTCGCTCTTTTTTGTTGGGCTTGTTGTCAGGACGAGCAAGATTGGCCAGTTTGCGCTGTTCGGCATAGTAAGCACGGCGGGTTTCGCTTTCTTTGGTCTCTGAATATAGTACCTCAGCGGCAGTCGCATTGCCACGCTGGGCAGATAGCGCCTCAACAACGACCGTCTTTTCGGTCATAGTGGTCGCTGAGCCTTGGCGAATGGTTAGCTCATCTCCGACTGAAATCTCTTTACTGGTTTTTACCCGGCTACCAGCATAGTGTACGCGTCCACTTTCAATCGCTTGTTTGGCTAGGGTGCGTGTACGATAAAACCTAGCTGCCCAAAGCCATTTATCGAGACGGATTTTCACCAAACCTTGGTTATTATCATCAGTATTTTTTTTCATAAGAATCACTCTGCATTCGTTTTTATATTAAATCATAGTTTTATATAAACAATATTAGGGCAACTTTAATATTTGCAAATAGATTTGATGACTGTGGGTTAGTTGCACCATTGTTGTTCACAAGGTACACCATCGTGGTTACCATCCATTTTGGTATTAGGACAGTAGTTTGTGAAATAAGTGGCTTCTGCACAGGATGTCATTTGTGAGCAATGTGTTCTGCCGTCACATGAAAAGCTTGAAGTCGGTTGTGTTGATAAGACTGGAGTTGCAGTTGGCGCTGATGTTGAAGTGGTACCTAAATCAACGTATGTTGGCGCTATATCATCAATATTATCAATATTATCAACGTCAGTAGAGGTAAGAGTAGGTTGCATTACGATATCTGCTGCTGCATTGGTTGCAGGCTGACGTACCGTGTTTTTAGGTTGAAGGACTCTATAACCTATAAGCACGAAAATCAGACAGGTCAATATCACTAATACTTTGTTTATCACTGTGCCATACCTGCCAGCTCATAATCATTATTAATATAAAAATGGCAGTTTTTAATCGACTTAAAAACTGCCATTAAATAAAAAATATTCGTCTATTTTTACTATCTCAAAAACAACTGATAGCCAATATTGTCATTGACCGTGGCACAGTCATAACCAATATCTAAAAGTGCGTCTTGTAACTGACGAGAATTGCTTTCAGAGGCTTGCAGGCCAACCAGTACACGACCTTCAGCAGCACCATGGTTGCGGTAATGGAATAAGGTAATATTGAAGTCATCACCCAATTTCTCTAAGAACGTTAGCAATGCGCCTGGGCGTTCTGGGAATACCACTTGTAGCAATTGCTCGTTTTCGACATGAGCATGACCACCAATCAAATGACGGATATGTGATTTGGCGATATCATCATCAGTCAGGTCGTGAGCGGTATAGCCATCGTCTGACAATTGGTTACTGATGGTTTGACGCTCTTTTTCGCCTTCTTTTAAAGCAATGCCAACGAATATTGAGGCAGGTTCCATTGAGTCTGGTGACTTTTTGCTATCAGCACGATAGTTAAACTCAGTAATATTACGACCGTGTAGACTGCGACAGAAGTTCAAGAAAGCGCCTGTTTGTTCAGGGATAGTGACCCCAAAGATGGCTTCTTTTTTCTCACCGATTTCGGTACGCTCAGCGATATAACGCAGGCGGTCAAAATTCATATTGGCACCGCAAATGATACCGACGCAGTTTTTATCTTGAATATTATTGGCTTCGATATATTTTTTCATACCAGCGACTGATAACGCGCCAGCAGGTTCAACGATGCTACGATTTTCTTCAAAAATATCTTTGACAGCTGCACACACTTCATCATTGGTACAAGTAATCACTTCAGGTTCAACGATAGGACCTGAGTTATCGCTTTTTTGCGTACGGATGACGTCAAAAGGCAATTCACCAATCTGCGCCACTGCCACCCCATCTACGAACAATCCTACTTGCTCAAGCTTGACACGTTCACCTGTTTCAAGTGCTGCTTTTAGACAAGCTGACTGCTCAGCCTCTACCGCGATCACTTTTACATGCGGTGCCACTTCGCCTAAGAATGCGGCCACACCAGATATTAGGCCACCACCACCAACGGCAACGAATACATAGTCCATGTTGCGCCACTGTTGGGTCAGCTCAAGACCGATGGTACCTTGTCCTGCGATGACTAGCTCATCGTCATAAGGCGGAATAAAAGTAAGGCCTTCACGTTCAGCGCGGTCAATCGCATAACGGTTTGCTTGATCAAAACTATCTCCGTGTAGATCTACATTGCCACCAAGTGCTCTTACCGCATCTACTTTGATGTCAGGAGTCGTGGTTGGCATGACGATGATGTTGTTTAATGATAATTTGCGTGCAGAGTACGCCACGCCTTGTGCATGATTACCTGCTGAAGCGCAAATGACGCCACGCGCTTTTTGCTCATCGCTCAACTGACTGATGCGGTTATAGGCACCGCGCAATTTAAATGATTTGACTGGTTGTAAGTCTTCACGCTTAAATCGAATATCATTGGCAAAACGTTGGGTCAGCTTGGGCGCCGTTTCAAGTGGTGTTTGAATAGCAACGTCATAGACGGTGGCTTGTAAGATGGCTCGTACCCAGTGTGACAGCATAGTAATCCCTAAACAGAGTGAATATAAAAAGTGTAGATGAATATAAAAACGAAATAGATTAGCCTATGCCGATTTTTAGTATCTTGCAAGACTCAATTGCAGTTTTCTTGGGATTTCGTGCTTGAATTTACATGAAGTGCAGGTATTTGCATACGTTAAGTCTTAGGTAGGCACGATAGGACTCACAAATTAGCGTTATGATGCGCTAACATCCGTTAATATCATCGGTTATAATAGCCGCGCATTTTATCTGTTTTAGCCTTTTACTTTTTTTAAGACCATACGTTTATTTTCCAAGGATTTATGATGAGTGATCAGCAAGCACAAAAGCAAGCCGCGGCCAAAGCTGCTCTAAGCTATATCGAAGACGATATGATACTTGGGGTAGGGACAGGTAGTACGGTCAACTGTTTGATTGAGTTGTTGCCACAACTGAAGCTTGCTGGTGCCGTCGCTAGCTCACAGGTGACAGAAGATAAACTTCGTGCGCTTGGTATCGAAATAGTCGATTTAAACTTTGCTGGCACATTAGATGTGTATATCGATGGTGCGGATGAAGTCAATGAGCACTTGCAACTTATCAAGGGTGGCGGTGGTGCATTGACTCGCGAAAAAATTGTGGCCGCAGCTTCAAACAAGTTTGTCTGTATGGTCGATGATAGTAAAAGCGTTGATATACTAGGTCGCGCGTTTCCAGTACCGATTGAAGTATTACCACAAGCACGCTCTTATGTGGCTCGCCAATTGGCCAAATTGGGCGGTGAGCCAGTATATCGTGAAGACTTTGTCACTGATTATGGTAACGTTATCTTAGACACCTATGATTTGGATGTGAGTAATCCAATCGCGCTAGAAAAAGAGCTGAATAATATCGTCGGTGTGGTCTGTAATGGTATCTTTGCAGCAAACCAAGCAGACGTTCTGCTAAAAGCAGGTGCTAATGGTGTGACAACGCTCACGCGTTAATTTATGATCAAATCATTTGTATAAAAAAAGCCGTCCAGATCTGGGCGGCTTTTTTATTTGGGAACTTATTTAGGAGTTTGTTATCAAGTTATCTTACTATTGAATTCACTAGCTTTTTATAGAATAACCTAAGTTATGCAGGTAACTTGATTTTGTCTTTAAGTAAAAACTCCATCAATGCTTTCTGTGCATGTAAGCGGTTTTCAGCTTCGTCCCATACGACAGAGCGCGGGTCATTAAGCATGTCATGAGAGATTTCCTCGCCGCGATGGGCTGGCAAGCAATGCATAAACACCACTTCAGGGTCAGCCTTGTCTAATAGAGACGGCGTCACTTGATAAGGGGCAAAACGACGTGCACGTGTGTTTTGCTCTGATTCTTGACCCATACTTGCCCACACATCAGTGACAATTAAGTTAGAATCTTTTGCCGCGTCTTGTACGTTTTCTACCAGACTGACGCAGTGTGAAAAGCGCTCCATAAGTTTCGGATCAGGCTCAAACCCATAAGGCGCTGCCACACGTAGTTCAAAACCAAACTGATTGGCAGCTTGCATAAATGATGAGCACATATTGTTGCCATCACCGACCCAAGTCACAATCTTATTTTCGATACTACCGCGATGCTCGTAATAGGTTTGCATATCAGCAAGCAACTGGCAAGGATGATAATCATCGGTCAACGCATTGATAATCGGTACACTGGAATATTCAGCAAAGGTTTCAACTTTTTCGTGCCCAAAGGTACGAATCATGATGATATCAACCATGCTAGAAATCACGCGTGCTGAGTCTTCTAATGGCTCGCCGCGACCGAGCTGTGTATCGTTTGGTGATAAAAATATGGCGTTACCACCAAATTGACCCATACCCGTCTCAAATGAGATACGGGTACGCGTTGAAGATTTTTCAAATATCATGCCAAGCGTACGACCAACAAAAGGCTGGTATATCTCGCCTGCGTGCTGCATCTTACGCAATTCGCTTGCGCGTTTGATTAAGTTTTCTAGTTCTTGTTTGGTTAAATCAGATAAGGTTAAAAAATGGCGCAAACTCATAGTAATCCTAGCAGTCGATCGCAGTCAGTGAAACGTCATCAGTCTTCAATAGCATCGCGTCAGTGCGTATACTGGGTTGACAACAAACTTTTAGTATAGCGTATTTACTTTCAATGTAAACGTTCATTTTTATCAAGATCAAATGGCTTGCCAAATAGATCGAAATCACCTTAGCAAGCCACCATACCTTGTACGCTAATGACTGTGCCGCTAATGATTATGCCTGTGTACGGTTTGGACGTATGCTAAGGCGACATAACAGCTCATAGCTAATCGTACCAGCATGACCTGCTACTTCGTCGACACGCGGCGCATCGCCCCAGAGCATGACCTTGCTATCTATAGCAAGACTCTCAGGTGCGCTACTGATATCAATAACAATCATATCCATAGCCACGCGCCCAATCACTGGGCAGCGGTAGCTTTGGCTGTCATTAGCATCCATGACAGTGACATACGCATCATCCGTGACCACACGTGGGTAGCCATCGCCATATCCAACGCTGACCAAAGCGGTTCTGGTGTCTTGCTGCGCACGCCAACGGCTACCATAGCCGATCGCATCATTTGCGCTAACGGTTTGTAGAGCGATGATTTGAGCACTAAATTCCATCGCAGGCTGCAAGCCTAATTCTTGTGCGCTTTTATCAACCACAGGCGAGCTACCGTATAAGATAATGCCTGGACGTACCCAATCATAATGGTGTTCTGGGAAGTTGACGATGCCAGCAGAGTTGCATAATGAGCCTTGGATATCTGGGCTAATAGTGTCTTTCAAAGTCGCTAGCACGCTCGAGAAACGCTCAATCTGCATGGCATTTAATGGGTGATCGTGGTCATCAGCGTTGGCAAAATGCGTGGCCAGTATCAGTTGATAACCTGCTTCATGTAGGCGTTTTGCTGCTGATAGCACACCCTCAGCATTGAAACCCAAACGGTTCATGCCAGTATTGTATTTGAGCCAAGCGACTCTAGTTGCACTACCAGCTGGCGGGATATTTTGTAGTGCCCACTCTAGCTGTGGTCCGTGGTGAATCACGCAGCTAATATCATGATCAATCGCTTGTTGCCATTCATCAGCGGTAAACGCACCTTCTACCAGACCGATGGTTTTCTCCCAACCTAGCTGTCTGGCTTCTAGCGCTTCAGTCAACGTTGCGACCCCAATACCTTCTGCTTGCTGCAGGGCTGGCAAGACCGCCGCCACGCCATGTCCGTAAGCATTGGATTTGACCATAGCCAACACTTTAGACTGCGGTGCTCGTTGTTTGACTTGATTTAGGTTATGGGTAAGGGCTTTTGGTTTTATAGTAATAGTGCGCATAATCGCCTTCTATATGAGTAGAATTATGAAGTTATAAAGCCAGTACTGCATCGATTGAGTTGATGCGGTACTGGCTATTGTATTAAAAACTGATTATATAAAATTATTCATTAACCTATAATTGAAACTGAGTTTATATGAGGCTTAGTTCTTCTCAGAATCAAGTTTTATAAGGTTAGTTACTCATCATTCTCAAAACTCACGCCTTGATAGTACTCTGGCGTTAGATTGATAAAGCGGGTAAATTGACCTTCAAAGCCTAGACGAATAGTACCGATAGGACCGTTACGCTGTTTACCAATAATGATTTCCGCCACGCCTTTGTGGTCTGAGTTTTCATTATAAACCTCATCACGATAGATGAACATAATCAAATCGGCATCCTGCTCAATCGCACCAGATTCACGTAGATCCGACATGATAGGACGTTTATTTGGACGGTTTTCCAGACTACGGTTAAGCTGTGATAAGGCAATCACGGGACATTCAAGCTCACGTGCGAGCGCCTTTAAACTACGAGAAATCTCAGAAATCTCGCCAACACGGTTACCATCTAGGCTGGGCACTTTCATCAGCTGAAGATAATCGACCACGATTGCACCCAAGCGCCCATCATGGTTTTTGGCGATACGGCGGCAGCGGGAACGCATCTCAGACGGCGGTAGGGCAGTACTATCATCAATATATAAATGCTTTGATTGCAAATGTTGAATGGCGTTCATCATTTTTGCCCATTCATCTTCGTTCATTTGCCCAGAGCGCAGGTGTGTCTGGTTAATCGCGCCCCATGAGGATAGCAGACGCATGACGATAGATTCCGCAGGCATCTCCATCGAAAACACCACGACAGGCAAATCTTCATTAAACAAAATCCCTTCTGCCAAGTTCATCGCAAAAGTGGTTTTACCCATCGAAGGACGCGCAGCGACAATAATCAAGTCACCTGCTTGTAGGCCTTGAGTTTTGTTATTCAGCTCGGCAAATGGTGTCTGCAAACCAATCATGCCATCGGGGTTTGATTTGAGTTCTTGAATCTTATCGATAACATTGGTCAAGACAGAGGTAATACCGACAGGGCCGCGCTGTTCCGCGCGCTTGTTATGCTGCTCATTGATACTAAATATCTTACCCTCGACATTGTCTAGAATGTCGCTAACGCTTTGGTCTTTTGGGTTATAGGCAAGCGTCAGCATGTCATTACCAGTAGTAATCAGCTGGCGTAGGGTTGATAGTTCACGCACACGCTGGGCATAGGCAGTCAGGTTAAACAAAGTCGCAGGACTTTGGCTCAAGATATCAGCCAAATAACTGTCACCACCTGCACCTTTGAGTAATTTTTGCGCTTCTAACCAGTCGTGTACCATGACGGTATCATAAGGCTCATTCACTGCCGCCAAATGGGCAATGGCATCAAAAATATATTGATGTCGCCCAGCATAAAAGTCATCTTTGGTGACAATATCGGCAATCTTGTCGTACGCCTCTTCGATACTCATCAAAGACGCGAGCAATGCCTTTTCAATATCAATATTGTGCGGCGGTGTCTGATTGAGTAAGTCGTCGGTTTTGTCGTTTTCTGCCATGAGTGCCTAATGAGTCAAAATGGGTATAAAAAAGGATGTCGATGATAGAGCAATACAAACATAGAGCGCCTCTACGATAGAAGTACCAAAACGCGGTCTCAGGTTTGTCTGTAAATGCTACAATCAGATGCGAAAGTTTAACACATAATGTGGTTTTTTAGACTTGATAAAGCACTAAATCTGAAGTGATTGTTTTTTATGAAGTAAGAGATACCATACAATGTCTAAGTATAAAAGCTTAGAATAATAATTATAAATACAATAAAATCAATAATTTGAATAATATAAGGCTATTGTTATGACAGAAGAAAAGCGCCCGCTATTAATCACTACAGGTGAGCCTGCAGGTATTGGCATGGACGTAGTACTAGGACTAGCAGCAGAGGGTAAGTTACAAGACTTTGCTCGACCAATTTGGGTGACTGCTGATGCTAAAGCCATGCAAACTCGTGCGGAGGAATTGATTGCAGCTGGCGTGCTCAAAAGCACACCTAGCTGGCATACTATCAATAAAGATATAAATACCGATAATTTCGATGTTAACTTGGTAGAGCAGATATCGCAGCAAGATATAGACGCTGATAGTGCTTTTATCCTACTGAATATTCCTTGTGCCGCACCAGTTGTCTGCGGGCAAATCAATATCGCTAACTCGGCGATGGTGGCTCAGCAGTTAGATATTGCTCATAAACTGGCAACAAATAACACAGTCGCTGCCATCGTCACTGGGCCATTGCAAAAATCAGCGTTGATAGATGCTGGTATCAAGCTATTAGATGGCACCATGTTTAGTGGTCATACTGAGTTTTTTATGCAGCAAAGTGGCTGTGAGAAAGTCGTCATGATGCTTGCCAATCAAGCGATGAAAGTCGCGCTTGTCACTACGCATTTGCCATTAAAGGACATCCCAGCTGCGATTACTGCCGACAATGTACGCCAAACGGTACAAATTGTCATCGATGACATGAGAGAGAAGTTTGGTCTCACGCAGCCTCGTATCTTGGCTTGCGGTCTCAATCCACATGCAGGCGAGGGCGGGCATTTGGGTATGGAAGAAATTGAAATTATTAATCCAGTACTCAACGAGTTTATCAATATGGGCGTCAATATTTCAGAGGCAATGCCAGCGGATACGTTATTTACCACCAGACATTTAACAAACTGTGATGCGGTCATTGCCATGTATCACGACCAAGGTTTACCAGTATTAAAATCGCACGGTTTTGGCGATACGGTCAATCTAACCTTGGGCTTGCCTTATATTCGTACCTCTGTCGATCATGGTACGGCGCTAGATTTGGCAGGAAGCGGCGGTGCGAGTGCGACTAGCTTATATCAAGCACTAAGTATGGCTAATGAGATGGCTGATAAATCACTTATCGATGTACCTGCTGTATAAGTCAGTGCTTATAGATATTTTTCACATAGTACTTAATAATTTTATTATCAGTAATGCCTATCTAAAAAGGCAGCCGCCTAAGACTATTCAGTAAAATTTTTATCGTGCATGAGGAACAGCATCTGTCTTAAACGCAGGCCTGCATACCTAGGATCAGGACCCTAGGCTTGTCCAGTGACGGATACCGATTGGTTGATCAGCTCCATGGATCCGAACGAAGTTAAGAACGCGACGCTGGACGCATCGGACCCAACACCGATGCGGGCCATCGTGTCGGCACCTGCCATGCCAGTCGGATCAATGAGGTGCCAGCTCCCTTCAAGATAGACCTCGGCCACGGCATGAAAGTCTTGTGGTGTCACATCGGGCGCATAAACGCTCACAAACCTAGCTGGTATCGACGACGCGCGCGCTAGTGTTACGAGAACATGTGCAAAGTCGCGGCATACGCCCTGACGTTGAGCAAAGCTGTTGAGCGCGGTGGTTTGTGCATGGCTCGATCCGGGTACATAGCTAAATGCCGACTCGATCCAGTCGCGCATCGCGGCAATCCGTGCGCCGCCAGCGAGATTGCCAAACTCGGCGTCCACGAAGGCATGGAACTGTTCTGACGGGCAATAGTGAGACGGCATTAAATGCCTGATCGTCTCTCCGGGCAAAAGATGCAGGGGCGTTTGGGACAGTGCCGATATGTCTAAGGCAGGACGGTCAACGGCGATTTCTGCGAGATAAGTGCAGCTAAAATCCCCTTCAGCGTGAATCCAAATCCGCTCTCCTATGCCATCATCGGCGGTAACCCGTGAAAAATGCGCAACGTCTGATGTCCAAATCTCGGTCGAACGCACCCGTTGATCCGCAAGATCGGCAGCTTCAATCTGAAGCAAAAGATCCATGGGCTCTGAGAGTCTATAATGGAGTGTGACGTTAAGTTTCAGGATCATATGTGAATTCCCTAAGGGTATTTATCTGGCGGGCTGACGATCGGGTAGGGCTGAACCGCCTCGACTATATCAGAGACTGGCTTACTTTACTGGAGTCAGACAGCAATGCCTGACAGGGTTAAATTATCATAATACCGCTTTTCAGAATCAAAAGGTGAGACATAACCAATTGCGTTATGCAGTCGGGCTGTAATGAACCTGAGAAGTGTTAAAAATCGATTAATTATCGATTTAGTTTTACGCCGCGATTATTATGATGACTCCATCTTTGGACTTGTTTGTGTCTGCTAGCACTTGGTTTGACGCTGCCATTTAGCATATTCAGAGTTATATTATATGGATGTAGAGGTGAAAAGTTACCGAGTCAGTTGCTCGAAAGCATGGCTCGTCTATCGATAATAATTATTCAAAAACACAGCCTAATTATGAGCTGTGGTATAATTTGTCATTATAAAGTCAGCGTATCGCTGCCATTACATTATTATCGCCCATTTATCTTTTATACATTAAGACTCTTTTATGTCCAAAACTTCATTTGATGCTCAAACTATTTCTAACAGCTTACGTGCTGCCAAACATCAGCCGCGTAAGCGCTTTGGCCAAAACTTCCTGCATGATACTAGCGTCATTCGCGAAATCGTCGAAAGTATTCGTCTAGAGCGCGATGACAATTTAATCGAGATTGGGCCTGGTATGGGCGCATTGACCGAGCCGTTATTGGCAGAAGTGGATGCGATGACCGTGGTGGAGCTGGATCGCGATTTGGCAGATAGCTTGCGTATTCGTATCGGTGCCAATAGCCATCCAAACTTTGAGATTATCAAAGACAACGCGATGCATGTGGACTACCGTGAGCTATATAGTGAAGAGCGCGGTAAGCTGCGCGTGGTAGGTAACCTGCCATATAACATCTCTACGCCTATCTTATTTCATCTGCTTAGCTATGCCGATGTGATTCAAGACATGCATTTTATGTTGCAAAAAGAAGTGGTTGAACGTATCACGGCCGATGTGGGTAGCAAGACTTATGGCCGCTTATCGGTCATCATGCAGTATCACTGTGATACAGATTATTTGCTAACCGTTCCTCGCGGTGCGTTTAATCCACCACCAAAGGTGACCAGTGCCGTCTTCCGTCTGACACCGCATATCAACAAACCAGTAGTCGCAAATGATGAAGAGCACTTTGCTATTGTCGTACGTGAGACCTTTAACCATCGTCGCAAGACACTACGTGCTATCTTCAAAAAATCAACGTTGCTGCCGACATTGAGCGAAGACGATTTTGCGGCTTGTGGTATCGATCCGCAGGCACGACCTGAGACATTAAGCGTCACAGATTTTGTGAACCTAAGCAATCATTCACAACAGCTAGACGTATAATGTATTTTTGATACATAAAAGCATGCTACTAACCGTCAATTATAATGGCGGTTTTTTATGCTTTATTTTTGTGATTAGTGCTTAGGTATTTATTTCTTATCGAGCTGTCTTTAACTATCGTGTTTAAATCGTTGAGGTGTTATGAGTTTTCGCCATCAGTATGTTATCGGTGACTTACAAGGTTGCTATGCTGCGTATCTACAATTGCTAAAAACACTGGATTTTGATCCTGCCCAAGACAAATTATGGTTTGCTGGTGATTTGGTAGCACGCGGTGAAGATTCATTGAACACGCTGCGTCATGTCAAAGCGTTGTGTGAGCAAGGCGCTGCGGCAACGGTATTGGGCAATCATGATCTTAATTTGATAGCAGTCTGGCGTGGGGCAGCCAAGCTTAAAAATAAAGACAAAACGGCACCTATCTTTGCTGCGGATGATTGTGATGAGTTGCTCGAATGGTTACGCAGGCAGCCGATATTAGCCTATCCTGATGAGCATACGGTGCTGGTACATGCGGGTATTCCACCGCATTGGAGTATTGAAGCGGCCGCAGGATACGCACAGCAATTAGAAGCTCAGCTGCAAAGTAATTTGAATCAGCTCGATCAATTGCTGCCGAATCTATATAGCAAAGAAGCGGATGAATGGCATGCAGGTATCGAAGGATTTACTAAGATGCGGGCGATTGCTAATTACTTTACGCGTATGCGCTTGTGTAAGCAGGACGGGTCGCTTGAGTTTAGCTTTTCAGCAGGTTTAGATGAGGCTATGCCAACCGATTTTTTGCCTTGGTTTGAGTGGCAAGTACCGCGCACTCGTAAGATACTATTTGGACATTGGGCTGCGCTAAAAGGCGAGATTGATTTGCCACATGCGCGCGCACTCGATGGTGGCTGCGTGTGGGGTAATTATCTATTGGCTTATAGATTGGGTGATGGCAAAGTAATGACCTCAAGCGCACAGTGCCCGAGTCTATAAAGAGGGTTATAAGCGTCTTAATATACAAGGCTAAATAAATAGTCTGTTATAAGTAGTTCCATTATACCAGTCTGTTTTAAGTGGTCTGTTAATAGGTTTGATGGGTGAATTAGCTGGTTCCCTTGGGGGTATGCCTATGGCAAACCAATCAAAGAAAAATAACTCGACAGCTTGCCCAGCTTTAATAAGCTTTGGCTAAATATTCAAAGCAAAACTCAATAACACGCGTTTACCAGATTGAATTCGTGAAACACTGTGCTCATATTTATCGGGACGAAATAAATAAACTCTGTCGAACAGGTTTATAATGCAGTTTGAACACTCGAACACACCACCAACTTTAGGCTGAATTAAAACAAAGTTTAATTTGTAATAACAGCCTTTTTGCACGGAGTCACAGTGTCTCATAACGCTGTGGTTAGTAGGGTAGGTAACATAATTAATTGAAAAAATTCTACTACTGAAAATTGCTTTATTGGTTACTCTTGCGGTCATATCTAATCCATTACTTTACGTGTATTAAATGTCGCTTAACGCATCTCAAGCTGATTGTATTGGTTGTAAACTAGTCAAATACTAGCGTAAATAATGTAATGAAATGTTCTACTTAATTTATGGAGCTATTTATTCGATGAAGACTATGTTGCTATAAATGGATTAACGTGTATTGAGAGAATAGATGAAGAGTTTGTAAATTTCCCTCATATGCCTGAGTTGTGGAAATCTCCTAGATATAAAGGAGGTTGGAATAAAAGAATTTCCCAAAGCAGTTCGATGCCTGTATAGCGCACCGAACATACCCTCATAACAGGTCTTATGAAAAATTAATTTATTATCAACAGTCGATCGAGCATAAAGCCACCGCAACTACCTATTTAACTAGGTAGCTTTGGTGGTTTTTTAGGTTTTGGTAAAGGGGTTTTTGCGTCACCAGTCTGCTTATCATCAGAGTCAGGATGGTGTGGCTCATCACTAACGACATCGTTATCAATCGCACTTATCGTTTTAGTGGCCTTATCGTATTGAATATCATCGGTATAAGGAACACTGTTTAGTTCGTCATCGATTAAACCATCGTCCAGATCCATTACCTTTTCAGGAGAGCTATACGGCTGCGTATGCTCATCTGACGGCTGCTTTTCATAGTTGATGTCGGTGTTGGTCTGGAAATGTTGAGCATCAGCATGTTTAGATTCAGGCAGGATTCTGACATCAGACAAACGCCTTACCACATAATTACTTGGTATAGATTTGCCATTTTTTTGGGCGGAGGTATCATCAAATATCATGTGACCCTGACTATCGATACGCGCATATTTCATTGGCTTATCACGTGGCCAGAAAAAGTCAGACGGATGGCTAATAATATGGCCAAACACCAGTTTTGTGAGGCGACTCCATTCAAAAAAGCGAACTTCTTTAGAACGTAGGGCGACAAACAGTGCCAGTGAAAAGCTAACGATTAAGTTGACCAAACCAATAAGTGCCACACCAAGTATAGAAATTAGAATGAGGCTCCAGCTGATGTCATCAGCAGATATATTAAATAGTCCGTGTGCCAAGTTTGCTGAAGCAAAGGCAATGTGACGAATATCAATTGGTAAGCCGAAGATATAGCCGATAGTCGCGGTACTACCTAAGAACACCCCGAATAAGAAATTACCCATGATAGCGCCCAAGTTGGCTTCTATAAAGCCGCCTAAACGCTGAAGCCATGAGCTAGGTAGTATGTATTTCAGTAATTTGTGACGTTGTATGCGTGCGCCTACGTTGTTATAAACTGCCAAGTTATCGTAGTAGCCGGCAATCAAACCAGATAAGAACAGATAAACCCCAGCAATGGCAGCATGGGGAAGTGCTAATGAGTGAAAGGGGTCGAGATCATGTAGCAGGTGTCCTGCTTTTTCGGTATCGATCATTGGCGCGCCAGTATATTGCAACCAAGCAAAAGAGATAATCAAAGCGACGGGTACAGCTAGCATGACGTTACCCATGATAGCGATAAACTGGGTACGCAAGATATCGACGACCAATTCTGATAGCTTGGTCAATTGATGTGATTTTTTGCCAGAGCCTTCAGATATGGTAGAGGCAATCGCAGCTGCGGTCATGGCTGGCTGCTTGGTAGCGACTGTGCCACGAATAACATGAATAAATACGAAGCCCAAACCATAGATCATACTGTTGATGAACGCACGACCCATAGGTGCGAGCGCTAAGTGATACGCCAGTATTTTTATGGTTGCCATAAATGCGATGATAAAGCCACCGATAGAGGCTTTTTTGAGCATCTTTTGATAGCCAGCTTTATCGGTACTAATATAATGCTCACCGACGCGACTGGCATTTTCTGTGACTTTGCGAGAGAGCAGTTTGGTATTGTTATCAATCAAATAGCCAATACTATAGCGCTGATTGGCCGTAGTGATGAGTGCCTGTATCAGTTCGATAACAGCACGATCTCGCTTTTGATTATCGTCTGTGACCAGTTCAGTTAAAATCCGCATACGCTGCAAGCTTTGATCTAGACGCAGCATCATATTGGTCAAACGGATAGAGATACCTGTCTTATAAATCCGCTTACGTACGGTAGCGACGATATCTTCACACTGTTCGAGCATAACCAATAGGGGTGCAGGATCGACTGCTTGCTCGGGTGTGATATCTGTCAAGGTATCAAGTTCATGTGCTTGACGATATTGATTGACAAATAGTACGGCTTCTTGATTTTGTGCAACAAAAGACGCGGAATAGTTCAGTATCTGCGGATAGGACTCCATCAAATCAGGATGCAAGCCGATACCACTGATGCGATAAGACAAAATAATAATGGCGTTTAGAATACTGTTTTTTGCAGTAGCGACTAGATTTAAATGTTTCTCTTCTACACGAACCAGCTCAACCAGTTTGTCCCATTTTTCCTTTTCAATATTGGCAAGCCAGCGTTCATCAGAGCGTTTATTAAATAAGTAGCCCACCAGTTCAACGACAGAGTCATCTTGTGGTAATAATGGTAAAAACCGATGGCCAATCAACCGGCGTAAACTGTTGAAAAATCCTTGATCGGACATGATACCAGTATCGGTATACAGCGCAATTTGCCGATATTGGATAATCAGTTTTAGTACAAAACTAGACAGACCATCACCATATTCTGGATGCTGATGTATGATATCAATAAGGGATTGAATTTTCTCATTGGCCAATGCAGGTTCTTTATCACTGACTCGGAGCTCATCAATCAAGCGTTTGAGTACTGCAGGATCTGGCACGTCGCTCAAGGCGGTAATCTGTTGTAAAATGCGTTTTAATTCTGACACGTCGCACCCTTTATCATGGTTGTTTCAATCGTTTTTATTATTTAAGTCGGTATAGGTGGTTGAGTAATGTTTGCCAATCGTTCAATTGTAGTCGAGCGACATCTTGTCTTGCGTTATTTTAATCGGAACTGCCAATTGATATTGAATTATTTTGTTAGCAGTTATTTTGACAAAAAAAAGGACAGTAACACGACTGTCCTTTTAATCAAGGTATTTTAAGTTAGTTTTAAAGCTAGCTTAGCTTGCAGGAACGTCGAAATAAGCAAGATCAAAGTTCATCATTGGGTCACTACCAGCTTTGACCATTTGTGCATGAGCATCGATACGCGGTAGGACACGGCCAACGAAATAGTCAGCAAGCTTGGCTTTATTGGTATAAAACTCGCCTTCTTTGCCATTAGCGGCTTCTACCATCAACGCAAACATGTACGAGTAGGCGAGGTAGCCAAACGCATGCATGTAGTCAACCGCACAGCCATTGATTTCGTTTTTGCGTTCGCCGATGTTGTTAAGCACAGTTGTGGTTAGCTCTTCGATGGTATCCGCAGCATCTAGAGTAGCTTGTTTGATAGCATGGTCTGCTTGCATGTTGTTAACAAAGTCACGAATTTCACCCAAGAAATGAGTGACGTATTTGCCGTTGTTACGAGCAACTTTACGACCTAACAAATCAAGCGCTTGAATACCGTTGGTACCTTCATAAATCTGGGCAATACGGGTATCACGCACGATCTGCTCCATACCCCATTCGCGGATATAGCCATGACCACCAAAGACTTGCTGACAATCAACAGTGGCTTCCAGTGCCTTATCAGTCAGGAACGCTTTAGCAACTGGTGTTAATAGAGCAACACGAGCTGCAGCCGCTTTGGCTGACTCAGGATCGGTACTAAATTTCTCTTCATCAAGGTTTTTGGCAACGTACATCGCAAAACAGCGTGACGCTTCAGTGTTTACTTTGGCGTTCAATAGCATACGACGGACGTCAGCATGATGGATAATAGCATCAGCAGGTTTTTCTGGGCTTTGTAGCTGTGTATCGCTACGGCCTTGACCGCGGTCATTGGCATATAACGCTGCGTTTTGATAGGCAAGCTCAGACCCACCAAGGCCTTGCAAGCCCATAGTGACACGCTCATAGTTCATCATGATGAACATAGATGATAGACCAGTGTTTTCCGCGCCAACCATCCAGCCTTTGGCATTATCAAAGTTCATGACACAAGTCGCAGAGGCTTTGATACCCATTTTGTGTTCGATAGAGCCTACTGCTAACGTATTGCGCTCACCTAAGCTACCATCTGCATTGACCAAGAATTTTGGTACGACAAATAGTGAGATGCCTTTTGAGCCTTCTGGTGCATTAGGTGTTTTTGCCAATACCAAATGAATGATATTGTCAGTAAGGTCATGCTCACCACCAGTGATAAAGATTTTGGTACCAGAGATATCATAGCTACCATCATCATTAGGTACGGCTTTGGTTTTGATAATACCCAAATCAGTACCAGCATGCGGCTCTGTCAAGCACATGGTGCCCGCCCATTCGCCGTTGTACATTTTTTCTAGATAAGTTTGCTTTTGCTCTTCAGAGCCAGCTGCATTTAAACAAAGCGTCGCACCAACCGTTAGGTTTGGATACAGAGCAAATGATTGGTTAGCAGTAAAAACCATCTCTTCAGTGAGCATGGTAACCATTTTAGGGAAGCCCTGACCGCCGTATTCAGCATTACCGCTTAAGCCAACCCAGCCAGACTCAGCATATTGCTTATAGGCTTCTTTAAATCCTGTCGGCGTAGTGACGACGCCATCACCTTCGAAAGTTGCGCCTTCTTCATCACCGCTACGGTTAATAGGAAGTAGAATGTTTTTTGACAGTTTTCCCATTTCTTCTAAAATCATATCGACAGTTTCCATGTCGACATGAGCCAAGTTTTCGTTGTTTTGCCAAAACTCTGGCGCCTTGAATACGTCATTTAAGATAAAGCGCATGTCATTAAGAGGGGCATTGTAAACAGCCATAAACATTCCTTTGGTTCAAATAATTAAAATTGAAGTTGTTAAGATTATCAACTGTTTTCTTGGTATAACCTTAGCGATTAATAATCAAAGTTTAACAAATAAGCTTGTGAGCGAGTGTATTTCTTCGTGAATTGTGCGTACACCAAAAGTTAGCAGCGGCTATTGAAGTGCTTACAGACACCTCACTGGCAACTATAATGTGAGAAGGTAGACAGGTCGGTACTTATAGACAGTTGCTACTGTTAAAACTATGTTGATAGTCGTCATAAGTATCCGCAAAACAAAGCGGCAACACACCGAAGTATGTTGCCGCTCAGATTATACTATTGCGAAATTTAGCGCTTTAATTAAAAGGCAAACTGATCAACGTCCATGCTCATGTATGGCTCTACACCAGTGCTGATACGCTGTACGTGCGTAGTCGTACGTGGCAATAGCTTAGCAAAGTAGAACTGAGCTGTTTTAACTTTAGCATCATAGAATGCTTTTTCGCCAGTACCGTTTGCGATAGCAGTCTGAGCAACCAGTGCCATGCGCGCCCATAAGTAGGCTAGAGTCACATAACCACTGAAATACATATAGTCTACTGCAGCGCCGCCGACAGCATCTGGCGTTTCAGTTGCTTGCATACCGATGCGTGCAGTCAAATCGCCCCATTCTTTAAGATGTTTGGCAAGTGGGCGGATGAACTGACCCATCTCGTCATTTTCTTTGTTTTCTTCACAGAATTCTTGGATAACGTTTACAAAGTTCGCAAGTAGCTTACCTTGTGAACCTAGGACTTTACGGCCTAACAAGTCAAGTGCTTGAATCTCTGTGGTACCTTCGTATAAGCAAGAAATGCGCGTATCACGTACGTTCTGCTCCATACCCCATTCGCTAACGAAACCATGACCACCATAAACCTGAATACCATGGTTAGCAGCTTCCAGACCTGTTTCAGTCAAGAACGCTTTAGCAATTGGTGTCAGTAGTGACAACATTTGATCAGCAAACTTCAACTCTTCGCCTTCACCTTTTGCAACGGTATCTGCAAAGTGTGAGAGATAATACACTAGCGCACGACCACCTTCAGCAAAGGCTTTTTCAGTCAATAGCATGTTACGAACAGCTGGATGTACGATGATAGGGTCAGCCGCTTTTTCTGGTGCTTTTGTACCTGATAGTGAACGCATCGCTAAGCGGTCTTTTGCATAAGTCAATGAACCTTGGAATGCATACTCTGCTGCAGTCAAACCTTGCACAGCAGTACCGATACGTGCCACGTTCATGAAAGTGAACATGCACTGTAGGCCGCGGTTTTCAGGTCCAATCAAATAACCCGTTGCGCCATCGAAGTTCATGACACAAGTTGCAGAAGCTTTGATACCCATTTTGTGTTCGATAGAGCCACAAACGACATTGTTGCTTTCGCCAACGCTACCATCTGCATTTACCGTCATTTTAGGAACGATAAACAATGAGATACCTTTGGTGCCAGCAGGCGCGCCTGGTAGACGAGCCAATACAATGTGGATAATGTTGCTGGTTAGGTCATGCTCACCGGCAGAGATGAAAATCTTTTGACCAGTGATGCTATAGCTACCATCTTCTTTAGGCTCAGCTTTGGTACGGATAATACCCAAGTCAGAACCCGCATGCGCTTCAGTAAGACACATGGTGCCTGACCATTCGCCAGTAACCATTTTTTCTAAATAAGTTTGTTTTTGCTCGTCAGTACCATGATGCTCGATGGTTTGAATAGCACCATGTGAGAGGCCAGGGTACATAGAGAATGACCAGTTAGCCGTACCAACCATTTCATTGATGACAGTAGACAATGAGAAAGGCATGTTTTGACCACCGAAATCTTCTTCAGCAGATAAAGCAGGGAAGCCAAGCTCACAATACGCGTCATAAGCTTCTTTAAAGCCTTTTGGCGTGGTGACTTTACCATTATCAAACTTACAGCCTTCAGCATCACCGCTTTGGTTCAATGGTGACAGTTCGTTTTCAGCAAAGCTTGCAGCCATTTCAAATAGGCTGTCCATTAGCTCACGGTCAGCTTCTTGGAACGCAGGCAAAGTTTTGTAGTGGCTTTCACTATCGAGTAGTTCATGCATAACGAATTGGATATCACGTAAGGGCGCTTTGTATTGCATAACTTCCTGTCCTTTTTGGAATGTAACCGATCATAGCCAATAATGAGTATATGGTCGCACTATCCTCTAGTGCGTTATTCTTACCTAGCCAATCTGAAAATCTAAATAAAGGATAAACAGTAAAGCAGGTCAACTATGCTATCGATTACATAAAATAGTATTAAAAAGAGTGGTGATTGTCAGAGTCAATGAGAGATTAAATGTGCTCTAACAAATTCACTATAAAAGATAGGCTTTCATAGGTGATTATACAAGTTTGGTGACAGGACTGATAAGTCATGAACCTATCTTGCATCGGTTATGCAATCGACGTTAGGCACTAGGAAACAGTAGCATTAAGCATATGAAAACTCTAACGTTACTAAGACAGATAGTCCTTTATATGATTAGTATTAACATGAAAAAACGACAGCCAAAAAAATAGCGTTCGCCATAAAGACAAACGCATCGGTATAAATTACAACACTATTTGGTAGAATCGAGCATGTAAGTTATTTCACAGATATAAACGTGATAAACATTAAACATGCTCGTATGCTAGGAGTCTGAACATGGTAGTTTATGATTAATAACTTATGATTAATAACTTATGATTAATAAGTTATAACTTATAACGAATAGCTTAGCGTTTACTCAGAACCGTTTTGTTTAATCAGCATAGCAGTGGCGACATCAGCAGCCACGGGTTTGCTAAACCAATAGCCCTGACCAATTTTGCAACCCATATCTAACAACACATCACGCTGCTGCTCAGTTTCGATACCTTCAGCCACGACCTGCATGTCTAAAGCGACTGCTAAGTCTAAAATGGCTTTTACAATTGCGTGCTGGGTACGATCGGTTTCAATATTGGAGATAAAGCTCTTATCAATCTTGATAAAATCAAATGGATATTCTTGCAAGTAGCTCAATGATGCATAACCAGTACCGAAATCATCGAGCGCTAGACGTACGCCAAGCTCTCTAAGCGAGTTAAGCTGTTTTTTTACATTATCATGACGCTGAATCAAAGACGATTCGGTCACTTCGATATGCAATTGATGGGCAGCAACGCCATTCTCTGTCAGTAGTGTGCTCACCATATCAAAGAAGTCAGGGTGGCTAAATTCCGCGGCATCAGCGTTGATACAGACGTGTTGATGAAACCCTTGCTGTTGCCAAACGGCTAGTTGTTTGACGATTTTAATGGCCAGTTGCGAAAACAAATCAAAGGAGAGCTTGTGCGCGATAATGGCATTGATAAAATGAACGGGCTTGAGCAATCCGCGAGTAGGGTGTTGCCAACGTACCAATGCTTCAAAGCCTGTGATAGCTCCAGTCTCTAATGAGAACTTTGGCTGATAATAAGGAACGAATTGGCCTTCAGTGGTAGCAGCTCTAAGCTCAGACTCTAGCTCTAAACTACCAGCGGTGGCGCTTTCAATAGCCTCATCGTACCAACGTATATCATCGCCACCATGCTGCTTGACATAGTCCAATGCTTTTTCTGCTTTGGTCAATAAACCGGTTACTTCATTATCGTCTTTTGGAAAACAGCTGACACCCACAGAGATATGGTAATAGATATTTGCATCTGTCGCATGGCTCTTATCAGTAGAGAAGGGGCGTTCACACATTTGCATAAGTGTGTCTAGTTGATGACGTACCATATTGGCATCTTTAACTTCAAACAGTAGCGCAAAATCATCACCACCAAAGTGAGAAAAAGAGCGTAAATTATGCAGCTTGAGCTTCTCGACTTCTTCTACAAAGTTTTTTATTAAATCATTGGCACCATCAGGCCCTAGTAAGCTGGCAAGATTGCGATAGCGGTCAATGTTTAAGCGTACAAGGACAATCTCTTGGTAACTATCCAATAGCATGTCACTTGTCTGACTCAAAAATACCTTGCGATTAGGGAGACCCGTGAGCTGATCATAGTTGAGTAAATGCGCGACCTGCTTTTGATCTTTGATAACGGATGACATGTCACGCAACATACCCACATGGTAAGCCGTCTGCTCAATATAAATCTTGCGATAAGTGACATGGCAATCAATAGGCTCGCCATAACGATTGATCATCGAAAAATCAAGTTCGTAAAATCCATGACTGTCTAGGTTTTTACTGATATCTTTTAAGATCAGCTGCTCTGCTTCTGATAAAAACTCAGCAGCATAAATACCAAGTGGCCGACCAACCAAGAACTCTTCTTTGTAGCCAATCATAAGCTCATAACTGGCATTGACCGCTAAATAACGTAAATTATCATCTAATACAAATATGGCGTCTTCAAGCTGTTCACATAGCGTACTCATCAACTGCTGCTTGATTGATACTGGAATAGTGTCAAAATTGCTCATAATAGTGGCTCACAAAAGATAAGGGCTTATAAAAATAAGAACTGCATTATCAATTTATTAACATTGAGTTGGCATCGCGTTTTACTATGTACGATACAGAACAGACGTTATTTTTGACTATAAGCATAAAAGATAAAAACTACGATAGTCATACTAGTACTTATCAGTCTTTGCTAGGTGCTTAAGGCATGTAAAGTAGCTAACGCTACCACTGGTGCAGTCTCGGTACGCAAGACTCTTGTGCCGATCTGCCAAGGCTCAAATCCAACACTCTGTGCCTGCTGACATTCATCTTGACTCAGACCTCCCTCAGGCCCGATCAACAGTTTGATATAAGGGGTCTGTTGTTTAAGAATATCAGATAGAGCGTTAGGCATGGCAGGCTGTCCTGCTGCTGGTACACTCATTTGCATACATAGATCTGCAGCGTTTGCTAATACTTGGTAGTAAGGATCATGACTAAGCACAGAAACGATAGAACTGACGGCCATTTGCGCCTTCGTAACGCCAGTAGCCATAGCCTCAGAATTGGTATTGCTTAGCCATTCATTGATAGATTGTGGCGCAAGAATAAGAGGTGGACGATTAAGGCCGCATTGTTCACAAGCGGCGATCGCTACTTGTTGCCAGTGCGCCAGTTTCTTTTCAACTTGAGCAGGTTTCAATGTGACTTCGCCATGATGGCTGCTGAGCAACTGAATAGCAGTTACCCCAAGCTCAGTTGCTTTTTGAATAGCATAATCCATACGCTCACCACGGCTCATTACCAAACCAATCTGAGTGATAGTAGGCGGCGTACGATCGTCGTCTATGTGAGCAAGCAAAGTAGCCGTGGCATTTTTTTTACTGATTGCCTGTAGCTCTACTGTATATTCGCCGCCAAATCCATCGAACAAAATCCCTTGATCACCAATATTGGCTCGTAGTACACGGCACCAGTGATGGACAACGCTATCTGGTAATTCGACATTGCTACCTAGCGGTAATTCACCCAATTTAGGTAGTGGTGAGGCATCAGCGTTGTCGTTGTTAATGGCATAAAAAAAACGTCGCACGTGGTCTTATTCCTATTATTTGATTGAGTATAGTTATTATTAGATCTATAGAATATCACTTGAGACAATTAATGACATTTGTTTTATGAGAATTTTTCTTAATAAAGAAAATTATTTTTAGAGCAGCATTATTACACAGTGAAGAAATTTTTAAAAATCAAATAAGATAAAGTGTATGAATAAAACGGTTAAGGGTTATTGGTCAGAATTTTGACAATAAAAAACTGGCGCTCCTAGAAGCGCCAGTCATTGATAATGTATTCAGGAATGATTAAAGGATATTCTAGAATGCTTACAAGTTTAAGCGGTCAATCCCAAAGCTTCTACTAAGCGTTTGTTTGGCTCAATTTTGTTCATGCTATAAAAATGCATAGCAGGTACGCCCTCGGCAATCAAGCGTTCACACAAGCGATAAACCACATCAAAGCCAAACTCACGAATAGCCTTACGATCATCACCAAAATCCGTCAACTGCTTACGTACATAGCGCGGAATATCGGCACCACAGCTATCAGCAAAACGCAAGAGATTGCTTGAATTGGTAATTGGCATGATACCAGCGACCAAAGACTGAGCTACCGTGTCAATACCGCGTTTCTCTAACTTATCACGCAAGTACAGATAGCTGTCAGCGTTGTAGAAAAACTGGGTAATCGACGCATTGGCACCAGCTTGGTATTTATTTACCAGATTATCGATATCAAACTCAAAGCTACGCGCTTGTGGGTGCATTTCAGGGTAGGAGGCCACTTCGATATGGAAGTGATCACCTGAATGCTCACGAATGTACTTTACCAAATCTACCGCAAATGGTAGTTCACCCATGCCCACCTGACCTGATGGCAAGTCGCCGCGTAGCGCTACTAAGCGTCTAATACCTAAAGTCTTATAATACTCGAGCAATTCAGCGATTTCACTTTTGTCATCACCAATACAAGACATATGCGGTGCGATTTCAGTGGTACCACGCGCACTTAGTGCCTGTACGATATCTAAGGTGCGGCTACGGGTTGAACCGCCCGCACCATAAGTTACCGAAAAATAAGCTGGTGACAACTTATTAAGCTCATCATAAGTGCTGAGAAGCTTCTCGTGACCTTGCTCAGTCTTTGCAGGAAAGAACTCAAAGGAGAAAGCAGGCTTACTCACAGTCAGGCTCCTTTTAGTATTTATAAGCGTCAGGCTTGAATGGACCTTCAACTGGCACACCCAAATACTCAGCTTGCTTTTGGGTCAGCTTGGTTAGCGTACCGTTAAAGCCTGCAACCATCGCAGCGGCCACTTCTTCGTCTAACTTTTTAGGCAATACTTTTACGTATAGGTTGTCAGTACGTTGGTCAGCTGGCAAGTCAGCGAATTTTTCTTCGAACAGATACATTTGAGCCAATACTTGGTTGGCAAATGAGCCGTCCATCACGCGTGATGGGTGACCAGTAGCGTTACCTAGGTTTACTAGGCGACCTTCAGCAAGCAAGATCAAATAATCGTTCTCATCGTCTGAACGGAAGATTTGATGAACTTGTGGCTTGATCTCAACCCAGCGCCAGTTGTCACGCATGAATTGTGTGTCGATTTCGGTATCGAAGTGACCGATGTTACATACCACAGCTCCAGGCTTAAGGGCTGCTAGCATATGTCTATCACAAACATGGTAGTTACCAGTAGTCGTGACGATCATGTCAGTGTCTTCAAGCAAGCGCTTGTTGATGCTGGCTGCGCCGCCAGTATTGTCACCGTCGATGTATGGTGATAAGACTTCAAAACCGTCCATACATGCCTGCATAGCACAGATAGGGTCAACTTCTGAAACACGTACGATCATGCCTTCTTGACGTAAGCTTTGCGTAGAACCTTTACCTACATCGCCGTAACCGATAACCAAAGCGCGGCGACCAGCAAGGAACATATCGGTAGCGCGTTTGATAGCATCGTTTAAGCTATGACGGCAGCCGTATTTGTTATCATTTTTAGACTTGGTAACCGCATCGTTGACGTTGATGGCTGGTACTTTAAGCGTACCTTTACCAAGCATCTCAACCAAGCGATGAACACCAGTAGTGGTCTCTTCTGAGATACCATGGATATTATCAAGAAGCTCTGCATAATCGCTGTGAATCAAAGCAGTCAAATCACCGCCATCATCCAAGATCAAGTTAGCATCCCAAAGTTGGCCTGATGCTTCGCCGCCAACATGGACTTGCTGACGTAGGCACCATTCATACTCTTCTTCTGTTTCGCCTTTCCAAGCATAAACAGAGATACCAGCAGCAGCAATTGCAGCAGCAGCATGGTCTTGAGTTGAGAAGATGTTACATGATGTCCAGCGTACTTCAGCACCTAGCGCGACTAGTGTCTCGATAAGTACGGCAGTCTGAATAGTCATGTGGATACAGCCAGCGATTTTCGCGCCTTTAAGCGGCTGGTCTGCTTCGTAGCGACGACGCAAGCCCATTAGGGCAGGCATTTCGGCTTCAGCAAGGGTAATCTCACGGCGGCCGTAATCAGCAAGGCTGATGTCAGCGACTTTGTAGTCAGTGAAAGAGGGATCGATCGTATGGGCAGATGGTGTAGTAGACACTGCGTCCATAATATGCTCCTATCAGTGGTTAACGAATGATAAAAAGAATAAAAACGCAGGTGCCGTTGTTTGCGCTGTGAGCGACCAAAAATATGGTCTTTCGACAGTTAACCGAGCCTAACATAACCTGTGATTGCATAACTATAGAATGTTAATGCAGTAAATCACTGTTATGGCGCAACACCTCTCGGAGGTCGTTATTGTAATAGATGAGTGGTTAATTGTCACCTATTGACTGAGATAAATGATAGGCAGTCATGGCATAAGTACCTGTATATTTTTCATAGGTATAAAAAAAGGCCACCTGTAGATGACCTTTTATATTGTTTGCAATAGATACTATATTAATTTATGACTGGTTTAGTACCAATCATAGGTTAAAGAGCCAAAATAGCTAGTGCCTTCGGTAGCGTACTCATTACCGAATTGGCTGGCAAGGGTATAATCTTCATCAGTAATATTATCAACGCGTAAGTTAGCGCGCAGATTGGATGTGATATAGGTGCTTCCACTTAAGCTAAGCAGCGTATAGCTATCAAGTTCATTATTTTCGGTTGTAAGTCTATCATCACTATATTTTGCCTCGAGACGCATATCGAACGTAGGCTGCTGATATCCGATATAAACTAAACCACTATTTTTAGGACGGTAGGGCAGTTGTTGATCAAAGTTGACATCATTTTTGGTTTTGTTCTTCGCGTCTAAATAGTCATATCCTAAGCCAAATACAAACGAGCTAACGCGCCAGTCTGAAGTCAAACTTAATCCTTTGATTTGAGCCTTACTCGTATTAGTGGCATTGCTAATGAAATCATCAACGTCAGTATGATAGCCAGTTAGACGGGAGATTTGATTGCCTTTATTGTACTCTACAAACACTTCCGTATTTTTACTAGTCTCAGGCTTTAAGTCAGGGTCGCTGTAACCAGGGTAGTATAAATCGTTGAAGGTTGGCGCGCGAAACCCTGTCGCATAGCTTGCACCGATACGCAAGCCATCTAATGGACGTATAGCGGCACCTATGTTGTATGTGTTCTCATTGCCATATTGTGAATTGTCATCGACGCGATAATTGGCTTGTAGGTCATAACTATCTTCTGATAATTGATAGCCTACAAAACCACTTTTGACAGTTCTATCTTCAGGATCGTAAGCAGTTTGAGCGGCAGGGGCAGGATAACCTGAAAAATCCAAAACATCAGATGCTTCTAATTTCTGTGATAACCATTCTGCGCCAATGATAACGGTACCAGGTTGTGCATTAATACTTGTTTCTGAACGTGCCTGCTGTTGAATGGTATCAAATTGACTGCCATCTTGATAATCAATAGAGTTAGCATCATGAGTAGTGGATTTATCGATACTTTGGCCGTAGCTAAATTTAGTGACAGCTAATGGTGTTTGATGCTGAATAAAAACATTGGCGCTGCCATTTTTTTGATCTGAATAAGCATTTGGAAAAACGTTGCCTGCAGAGTCGATATTCGTTGTAGAGTCAGAATATAATGCGCTGAGTCCAGCACTTAAAGAGTCTGAAATCTTATGTTGTAACGCTAGACTGGCATTGGTAGATTTAAAACCATCATCATCAGCATTGTAATCATAAGAACTAGGGTTAGCAATTGCGTTAAAACCGTCTGTTTCGTTGCGGCTGACACCCAAACTCAGTGAGGAAGTCTCATTTTTAAGCTGGCCTGTCAGGCCTACTTGGTAATGGTTGTTGCTACCATAACCCACGGTCGTTGAAACGTTAGATTGTTCTACGTTATTGCCTTTAGTAAATATTTGAATGACACCGCCCATCGCGTCAGAACCATAAATACTAGAACCTGATGCGCCATATAAAATTTCGATACGGTCGATTTGATCGGCAGATAATAGATTTAGTGCTGGCGCGCCTGTAGAAATAGAGCTGTAGCGGATACCATCAATGATTACAAGAACTTGCTTGCTGTCGTAACCGCGCATATAAAAGTTACTAACACTTCCCATACTACCACTTTGAGTAATGTTGATGCCCGGTTGATTCTTTAATACATCTGTTACGGTTTGACCTTTATAACGTTGCAATTCTTCTTTATCGATTACCCGTGTCTGAGCAATCACATTACTGACTTTAGTAGGTGTGCGAGTCGCTGTTACTACGATTTCGTCAAGCTCAACTTGTGGTAAGTTACTATCGTCAATGGAAGTGTTTTCAGAAGTGGCTGCCATTGCAGTATTTACTGCTAGTAAGCCAAGCGCGCTCAAAATACTTAAACGAAGATAGGTACGTGAAGATGCACGTGATACAGACATAGTCGATTCCAAAGTAATCAAGTTAAAAATGCAGAAATGAGAGGTAACTATTATGACGTAAAAGGGGTCAAAAGTTACAAAAAACAGTATATAAGCAAAACTGTGCTCATTATCTACAAATTGTCCTGCTTTATAAACTACTTTAACCTAATGTTTACTCAGGTTAGGCTGAATGTTATTCAGGTTGGCTTGCTAAATAGTCAGTTAAAAATTACTTTACTTAGAAATTCTAGGAGAAATAATTCAACTTTATAAGAGAAGCCTATCCTTAAAAACACCTATTATTAGAAGCACACCTAGAGTAAGAAACCAAATACCAATACAGTTAGCTACAAAATTGCGTAATCAAAAGCACTGCTGTTATAAATAATTGTTACTATAGTATGGACGCCACCTGTCATTTATCATGCCATTTAAACTAAGAGGTTTGTTTTGTCTATCAAGCACAATCTGACTCCCAGTCCTTCGCCTAATTTATTCCCTGTTATTACTAAGATGCCATTTATAGTCGCAATGCTATTACTGACTATGCTGTTGAGTATTGCCTTGCCAAATAATGCCTATGCTGTTGAGGCTGGTGCGCTTGGAGTGGGTAATGACAGTAGTGGAGAGACAGTAAGTACGCCATTGCCTGATTCATTCGGACGAGATACGCCGCGTCATACGGTACAAGGGTTTATCAGTGCGTTGGGCGAAAATGATTATTTGCTGGCAAGTAATTATCTCAACTTATCAAAGTCCGATAACCCAACGACCGTTGTGCGACAGTTCAAACAGGCACTGGATGCAGGAGGGCGTTTTCAGCCGGATCTACAGATTAGCAATTCACCTGAGGGTAATCTAACTGACCAACTGCCACCTAGCCAAGAAAATGTCGGTGTGATTAATATCGGGGAGCGAAGTGTTCCGCTATTGCTAGAAAGGGTGGTCTCAAAACAAAACGAACAATATTGGCAATTCTCTAGCGATACACTGACCTCAGTACCAGAAGTGATAGAAAATACTGAGCCGACTTTGGTCTCTCGCTATACGGTTGATTCTTTAGATGGTAAAAAGCTTTTTGGCTATCAACTAGCTGATTTGGTCGCCGCGCTCACCATGATTGTGACTAGCTTTGTACTTACTTATGTCGCGGTATGGTTGCTATACCACTTATTAAGGATTGTATATCCGCGTGTGCGCGGGACGTCGTTGCCATTGCCCGACAAAGTTATTTTGCCATTATCTGTTGTGATCATGGCCCTGATACTATCTGAAGTTATGGTTTATGCAGGGGTTTCGGTGACCCTGCGTGAGCCGGTCAATCGCTTTACAGATATTGCTTCCTGGTTGGCGCTGACTTGGCTACTATTGCGAGTGATCGATGCGATATTCACCCGAGCGGTAAATCTAAGCTACAAGAAAAACTATACTGAGCGTGTCTCAATTTTGGGACTGCTGCGCAAGGTTGTCAAAGCGCTATTACTGATATTTGCAGTGATTGTTATTTTTGGCAATTTGGGTTTTGATTTGACCACTGGTATTGCGGCACTGGGTGTGGGTGGTTTGGCGTTAGCTCTTGGTGCGCAAAAGACGATTGAAAACTTAGTTGGTAGTGTCGTCGTCGTCGCCGATTCACCTGTGCGTATCGGTGACTATTGTAAATTTGGTACTTATGAAGGCACAGTTATTGATATTGGTATTCGCTCATCGCGCGTACGGACCTTGTCGCGGACGATTGTCACGGTACCAAACGGTGATTTTTCATCGATGCAGATCGAAAACTTTACCTCTCGCGATATGTTTCGTTTTTTCCATTACTTATATATTAAGCGTACCGCTGATCTTGACGTAATATTCAAAATGGTTAATGACTTGGATGAATTTATAAAAGAGCATGATTTGACCAATCAAGAATGGAATCAGGTCAATATTTTGGAGTTGCGCCAAGATTGCTATGTTATTCAGTTGCAAGCTTATGTGAATGCTATTGGTATCATTGAGTTCTATGATAAACAAAACGCTTTGTTTGTCGATATATTAAAGAAAGTCGCGAAATATAAAGTAGAACATGCATTGCCGACTCAGCAGTTGATTGTTAATCAAACGGAGCTTGAAGATCATGTGGGAAGTAGCACTGTTGAAACAGAGGAAGGTAGCTCAGAGAATAATAGCGATACAAATAATCATGAAACAAACGTTGGCATAGATAATGGTGACGGTGTTGATATCACTAAAAACGTTGATGCCACTAAAGACGAAGACAATAATAATGCTGCCAATGCATCAAACCAGCATAATCCATCTCTGGCAACCGTAAGCCGAAGTGGGGCGCTCAAAGCACTAAAACATAAAAGTCGTATGCTAAGAAAAAGCAAATTTAAGCATACCAAAAGAAAGATTGGTTTTTCTATATGGAACCAGCCTTAAAAGAGACTCTTTGCTCACGAATGGTAGTGAATAACACTAGCTCAGTTTTTGCTCAATTAGTTATAAAGGTACTGCGGTTTTATCACGTAATGAGCCGTAGTACGACCAAAGCAATAGACTGGCAGCGCTGCGATAAGGTGACCAGTGCTGAGTTAGATCTTTAAGCTGCTTGGGTGTTGGGCGCTCTGCTAAACCTAACAACTCCATGGCTGCAACTTTAATGGCCAAATCATCGACAGCGAGTATGTCTGCACGTTTTAATGAAAATAATAAATACATCTCAGCTGTCCAACGCCCAATGCCTGTCACAGCTGTCAAAGTTGTTATGGCTTCTTCATTTGACAAGGTTTCTAAGGCTGCAAAGTCTATATCATGATCTACTAATGAACGCACGTAACGAGTTTTTTGCTTAGACAATCCTTGTGTCTTCAAAGTATCATCTGTCGCTTTGCGTATCGCTTGCGGGGTGAACAATTCTGCATCAACCAACCGTTTCCAAATACTGGCAGCGGCGGCAACTGATAACTGCTGACCAACCATCGCTCTCATCAACTGCTCAAACCCACCTGCATTATGCCTAAGATTAGGTGTCCCGACCTGCTTATGGACAGGAGCAAACCTTGGTTCAATGGCAATCAGCGCAGCAATTTGCTGTTCTAGTTCGTTGGTGTTTTCAATAGTCTGTATGCTCATAGTGATTTCGCTTTGCTAATAAGAAGGTGCTCCAGTCAATATACTGATAGAGAGTAAGAAGCTAACATTAAATGGAATGTACATGAAAGAAGGCATTCATTAAAGGAAACATCGTTACAATCCATGTCTGAGCCATGGATGAGTGATAAAAAAAGGACTGCAAATAAGCAGTCCTTTTTATGTAGTACCGTATCACTAACAATAGACCTATTCGCTATCTGCTTTAGGTTTTTTAAGTAGTACCAATACAGCACCGTTACCACCGTCTTTTGGTGGCGCAGAGCAAAACGCCAGTACTTCTGGCAATTGACGTAACCAGCCATTGATACAGGTTTTTAGAATCGCTTCGCTACCTTTACCATGGACAATTTTTACCATGGTTTCGTTTTTCTGCTTGGCTTGGCTCAATAGTTGAGTCATCGCTTCGCGTGCTTCTTCTATCGTACAGCCATGGATATCTACCGCGTCATACCAACGCAGCTTGCCTTTTTTGAGCTGATCAAAGATTTTATTTTGCAGTGTTGGTTGCTTATAAGACAAATAAGCTTCAGCAGCGACAGGGTTTAGTAGTGCTTGCATATCTGATAAACCTGCACCTAAATCACTGGCTTCACTACCTTGAGCCGCCGCTCGTTTTGATAGTGTCGCTGCATCAGGTTTGCCTGCTCTAGTTGCGCTGGCAGGTGAACGAACATTTTTATCTTCTAGCTGATTGACACCATGCATGGCTTGCATAAACAGCACTTTATCGTCATCGATATGTTCACTGTCTAGCTGCTTGACTGTCTTTTTTACTTGCTTTTGAGTCGGTAGCGATACCGGCTCAGTTGGCTTTTGGTTCTCACCTTCAGGTGAATTGGTATCACGGCCTTTGCTCAGTTGGCCTTTGAGTTCTTTGAGCTGGTCTTGCATTTCTTTTGAAAACAGAGAGTTTGACATAAAAGTTAACGTATCGTTGATTGATGAATGGTTGATTGAACTATGTCTATAGCGCAGACATTGTTCAAGCTATTAGCATATATTTAAGCATAAATTATTGAGTTACTTTACCCGTCTGCTGCGACGCCCGCAAGTAAGGATTGTAACGCTTGCCCTGGATGGTCGGTTTTCATAAATTGTTCACCGATTAGAAAGTGCTGAATCTTATTGTTTAACATGAGACGGATATCATCACTGCTATGAATGCCGCTCTCGGTCACGATAAGTGGTTTTTGCTCAGCACTATCAGTAGCAAGTGCGTCGTTTAAAATATTCTTAAGATCAAGCGTGGTTTGCAGGTCAACATCGAAGGTATTCAAATCACGGTTATTAATACCGTAGATATTGTGTGCTGAGCGTGGCAACTGTAGCGCACGCTCAAGCTCAGATTGGGTATGCACTTCTATCAATACGTCCATACCAAGCTCAATACTGAGTGCATGTAACTCTCGTACTTGCGCATCATCTAGGCAAGCCATAATGAGTAGGATGCAGTCAGCGCCCATTAGGTAAGATTGATAGATTTGATAGACATCAATCATAAAGTCTTTACGTAATATCGGTAAGCTTGAGGTATTAGCCGCCTGAATAAGGTAGCTGTCATCACCCTGAAAGTAATCACGATCGGTCAATACAGACAGACAACTAGCGCCCGCTTGCTCATACTGCTGCGCAAATAGAGCAGGGGTAAAGTTATGATTGATAATGCCTTTAGACGGTGAGGCTTTTTTAATCTCAGCAATGATACCGATACCATTTTCTTTAGTGCCAGCAGCACGTAATGCTGCGGCAAAACCTCGACGCGGTTTATCATCAGCTGCGACCTGTGTTTGCAAGTCCTCTAGAGACAATGCTTCGCGAGCGACTTTTACTTCTTCTACTTTGGTGGCGACAATGCGCTGTAGCACTGACGGTATATCTGAATGGGTTGTGGTCATACTGGTATCCGAATATCGTTAAATGTAAATATAGTCAGAGAACTATTAGTAACTACTAAATGGCTACGGCGTTATCCTCCTTAGATGTACGATTTGTACAATCTATGGTTGGCTGCCTTGTATCCGTTTTAGATTTCTTTGACTATAGACAGTATATAAGTGCTTATAAGTTAACCTTGAGCGACTAACTGTTGGGTATAGTTGGCCAAAGACTCAAGTTTTAGTAAAGCATCGCCATTTTGAATAATTTTTTGTGCTCGGCTAACACCGTTAGGGTAGTTGCTGGCAAGTCCTGCGGTGTATATCGCGGCACCTGCATTTAGCGCAATCATATCACGTGCTTTAAGTACGGCACGGTCATGAGTGTCGGCTCCAGATAGCGCAGCACGAATCAACTCAAGACTTTGTGCTGGAGAGTCGACATCGAGGCCAATAAGAGTTTGTGACTCGATACCCGCATCTTCTGGCATCATGTCATAGACTGATATCTCGCCATCTTTTAGCTCAGCGACTGTGGTCGAAGTCGCAAGACTGATTTCATCAAGACCATCTTTCGCGCCTACTACCATGACATGACGTGCGCCTAAGTTTTTCATCACTTTGGCAATTGGCTCACATAGCTGCGCAGTAAATACACCAATGACTAAGTTTGGCGTGCCAGCAGGGTTGGTCAATGGGCCTAAAATATTAAAGATGGTACGTGCCTTTAGCTCACGGCGTACAGGGTTGGCATAACGCATGGCACTATGATGATTGGGTGCAAATAAAAATCCAATACCTTGGTTTTCGATACAGTCTTTTGCCTGCTCTGGCGTGAGCGCTAGACTGATGCCTGCTTGCTCAAGTAAGTCTGAGCTACCAGATTTGGTTGAGACGCCGCGATTGCCGTGCTTAGCAACTTGTGCACCAGCTGCCGCAACAACCAATGCCGACGCAGTCGAGACATTGAACAGATTAGCACCATCGCCGCCAGTACCAACGATATCTACCAAGTAGTCGCAGTTCTTTGGTTTAATGTTGGCGGCTAGTGCACGCATGGCGCTGGCTGATGCAGTAATCTCGTCGATGGATTCGCCTTTCATGCGTAGGCCTGTCAAGATAGCGCCCATCATAGCGTCGCTACATCTACCTTGCATGATGATGAGCATCACTTGATACATCTCATCAAAGGTTAAGTCAATGTGTTGAAATATTCTACCCAAAGCTGTGGTTAGCAATTGATGCGTTTGCTCATCAGACAATTCTGCAATACTCTCTGGTGTGTGCGTTTCTTCTATTGTTGTCGTACTCATTGTAGTCTCACTTACTATTATTTTTTATATGAATCTGTGTGGAATTTGGCATGGGCTTATGAAAGCAGTATTTTTTACCGACGTGCTTTTAGTCAAATCTAGCCAACTTGCGGTAGCTCATCGGATGTCAGAGTAGCCAAGCCATGAGTCTGTAAAAAGTTATTGAGCAATTGATAACCTGCTTCGCTCAATATTGACTCAGGATGGAACTGGACACCTTCTACAGCAAAATCCTTATGGCGAATACCCATGATTTCCTCAATACTACCATCAGCATTCTGTGTCCATGCAGTGAGCTCAAGGCAGTCTGGTAGGCTTGTCTTATCAATGACGAGTGAATGATAGCGCGTAACCTGTGACGGGTTGGGTAATCCAGCAAACACACCTTGCTCGTTGTGATAGATAGCGGATAAGCGGCCATGCATGACTTCGCCAGCTTTGACCACTTGACCGCCAAAGGCTTGACCGATAGCTTGATGACCCAAGCAAATACCCAGTATAGGAATAATTCCTTTAAATGTCTCAATGGCTTGCAGCGAAATACCCGCACGGTCAGGGTCGCACGGACCTGGGCCAATCACAATGACATCAGGTGCGAGGGTTTTAATCTGCTCAATGCTGACCTGATCATTACGCCAGACAATAATGTCCTGCTTTAGCTCACCGAAGTACTGTACGATATTGTACGTAAAGCTATCGTAATTATCGATCATCAAAATCATTAAGGCTTCAACTTATCAGTTTTATTATATTTTAAACATAAAATTTGTTTTCACTGTTATAGAGTCACTTGATTGCCGGACACAAGCAGCTATGACTATAACAGAGGGGGTTATTGCGCGCGGTTATCTTACCACTATTTTGTTTTCTATCAAATGTAGGGTATAGGCTATCTAAGTAAGCACCAAGTAAAAACATATTTTTTATTATTTTGTCGACGAATAAACTAATGTAGTTAGAGATAATGTTATAAATTCAGCTGTTAACGGCGCACCAATAAATAGCATTATAACGATAAATATATTTTAATTTGCACCAATTAAGTGCCTTTGGTTCTCAATTGGTGCTCTAATTAAGTGGTATTCTAAAACCGAACTAGATGAGAATTAATTAATATATAACGATATTAATCGTATAAATCACTGTAAATATTGATAATTAAATCTATCTATAACTATATCTGTTATCAGAGCGTCAATACATTGGCATAGCCTTTGCATTATTGCTGTTATGATTATTTTTAAAGCCAAAAAGCTGGTCTAAAAATAATTATTAACAAGAGCCCGAAGAGTTCAGCATTATGAGTTGTATATTGCTAGAATGTCGTTAGGATTGAATTGGCGTATGTTAGACCATGTGCACAAATATTGGTCTGATTGAGTAAACGCTTTAGATGAGCATCTTGACTAATACGCAAAATAGTGCTGATAATAAGCATAATATCGAATGCGCTATTTTAGTATTGAGAGCACATCTGACATTCTTGGACAAGAACATCATATTAATAATTTTAAATCGCAATTACGTGATCAACACAACGGAGACTATTCATGTCGAATAAACTATTAGATCTTATCCAATCCTCTAATGCTAAATGGGTTGATTTTCGCTTTACTGATACACGCGGCAAAGAGCAGCACATCAGCTTCCCAGCGCATACCGTTGATGAAGATGTCATGGAAGATGGCAAAATGTTTGATGGCTCATCAATCGCTGGTTGGAAAGGTATCGAAGCGTCAGATATGATCTTGCGTCCTGATCCAGAAACTGCTTTTGTTGACCCGTTCTTTGACGCGGTGACTGTGGTAGTGACTTGCGATATCATCGAGCCATCAACGCTACAAGGTTATGACCGTGACCCACGTTCTATCGCACGTCGCGCTGAAGAGTACTTAAAGTCTACTGGTATCGGTGATACTGCTTACTTCGGTCCAGAGCCTGAGTTCTTTGTATTTGACGATGTTAAATGGTCAGTTGATATGTCTGGCGTTAGTCATAAAATCACGGCTGAAGAAGCAGCATGGTCGACTAACGAGACTTACGAGTGGGGCAACATGGCGCATCGCCCACGTGTGAAAGGCGGTTATTTCCCAGTACCACCGATCGATAGCTCACATGATATGCGTGCTGTTATGTGTGAACGCATCGAAGAAATCGTTGGTGAAGGTTCAGTTGAAGTTCACCACCATGAAGTTGCTTCTTGCCAGTCTGAGATCGGTGTTGCATTCAACACAATGGTACGTAAAGCGGATGAAGTTCAGCAATTGAAATATGTTGTTCATAACGTTGCGCATCAGTTTGGTAAAACAGCGACCTTTATGCCTAAGCCAATCGTTGGTGATAACGGTTCAGGTATGCACGTACATATGTCAATCTCAAAAGACGGCGTAAACACATTCTCTGGTGATGAGTATGCTGGTCTGTCTGAAACAGCATTGTACTTCATTGGCGGTATTATCAAGCATGCTCGTGCGTTGAATGCGATTACTAACCCATCAACGAACAGCTATAAGCGCCTAGTTCCTCATTATGAAGCGCCTATTAAACTTGCTTATTCAGCATCTAACCGTTCAGCATCTATCCGTATTCCACACGTGAGCAGCCCGAAAGCGGTACGTGTAGAAGCACGTTTCCCTGATCCAACGGCTAACCCATATTTAGCGTTTGCTGCACTATTGATGGCTGGCCTTGACGGTATCCAAAACAAAATACATCCAGGTGAAGCTGCTGACAAAAACTTGTATGACTTGCCACCAGAAGAAGAAGCACAAATCCCAACGGTTGCAGAGAGCTTAGATGTTGCACTACAAGCACTGCGTGACGATCATGACTTCTTATTAAAAGGCGATGTCTTCACTGAAGACATGCTAGAAGCGTTTATCGCTTTGAAAGAAGAAGAAGTACAACGTCTGAATGTAACTGTACACCCTGTCGAATTTGACATGTACTACAGCTGCTAATTAGTCGCTAAAACACTCAGTTGTTTTGAGTCAAAAAAACCAGCTAAGTTATTCTTAGCTGGTTTTTTTATGGAATTTAAACTAGGGCGTGTCTTCAATTCACTCGATAGTCATCTAAATGGGCTAAAAATTGCTAAATCTTGCCAAACATCATCAAATAGCTGGTTAATATCCCGATATTATTTGCGCTATTTTCTTTGTTTAACGGCAATTTATCTCATTTTTATCACCATTTTTGAAATGAAGACACGCCCTAATAATTATCTTAAAATAAGAGATTAATACCAAACCCAAAAAATACGATTAGCTGTGTCAAACTCGTTTAGTCTACAATGCGTAGTACTTGCACTTGTTTTCCTTGCCACTCTAATTTTTGTGAATGGCATAAGAATGAATGCTCGATAGTAAATACTGGTCGTAACGCTCAATGTTTCAAAATCAGCCATCATAATTATAACAACAGGCACTACCATGAAGCTTTCAACGTTAAGCTCTTTAGTAATAATAACCTTGTCACTGTTTCAAATAAGTTGTATGCAACAAGATAAAAAGCAAGATCCTTATAAAGAGGGCGATATCGTTACTTGGAAGATTAATAATCATCTTATTTTAAAAGCTGAAGTCGGACAAAGGCGAGAGCACTCTCTTGAAAACCACTCTAAAAGAGGGGAAGCCGAGTTCTATCGACCACAGTATGAGCGTTATCTTGGGCAGTTTCCTATTGATTATCAACCTACAAGATTTGACAAGATAAGCGAGTCAGAGGCAAGAGACATGCCTATCTCTAAGCACTCAGGCAGAAGATATGAGTTTAATCTGATGCTCAATGGCTCATGGGTACAAGCGTCGGATAGGAGTGTCTACTCTAACGACACGTTAGATCATCCTGATCAGGTGAAAGTTGTTGTAAATAATTATTCTCTAGGGGGAAATACCAAGCAGTCTTTTGATAATTACTCAATACTAGAGTTGGATGCTGATTCTGCAGAGACTAATAATGGGGTGACTTGTTATCGTTTTAAGGGAAAGCATGATAATCAAAGAAGGTGCTTTGGTGAATCTACCAACCCTCTTGTTTCAGGCTTCTCTTACTATATCCCAACATTTAAGAATTATCCTGTAACTGTAGAGTCAAGAGAACCTATCTATAGCGGTATAGAAATCAACTGGTATACAGATCGTAAAAACCTTGACCAAGCACAAGCGATTGATACTGCAATATGGGATTTGATAGAAACGTGGAATATATCGCCAATAGAGTAAATACTTATTACTTAAATCAGCCATCATAATTATAACAACAGGCACTGCCATGAAGCGTTCAATGTTTAATACTCAGATTGTGGACACGCCCTAGTGTTATTCGCTGAAAAATACCCCATAATGGTACTATCATATTTGTTAAATACGCGCACTTATTAGGTTGACTGACTATGCACTCACTCTCAAAACATTCCCGTTTGATTCAGACCGCCATGACCATACGCAGTCATACCAAAAATAAGATGTTATTTACAGGTTTACTCGTCTTTACAGCCAGTCTTTGTGCATCTCTCACGAATGCTGCGCCTATTTACAAAGTGGTCGATGAGCAAACCGGTCAAGTCACCTTTACTGACCGTCCACAGGATTATGAGCAGCAAGCTGGCAAACAAGTCAGTCAAATGGCTATTACGACAGGTAATGAGACGAGCAGGTCAACTAGTCTGAATACGACAACCAATTCTAGTACAAGTCGCCAATCATCAAATGCGTCGCAGGCGACTACTACTGAGTCGGCTGCGATAAATACTAAGGTTACCACGCCAGTAAACTATCAGTTAGCCATTACTGAACCTAGCGAAGAGAGAGCCTATCGTCGTCCAGTACAGAATATCGATGTCAATGTGCAGATTAAGCCTGCGTTACAGGCAGGTGATAGCGCCCGTATTTATTTTGATGATAAAGAGGTTGCACAAGGTTTAAGTGCATCTATTGCTACTGTTGATGTTTTGCCAGGTGCTCATACAATCAAGGCGGTTGTACAAAGCGAAACTGGCCAAACACTTGAGCAAATTACACGTACTGTATATGTGATTCAAAACACGACCACATTGCAAGACAACAAAAGAAAGGCTGCGCAGCTGTTGGCTTATCAAAAGCTAGCTTGGTATCAAAAATTGATGCTAAAACTGCGTCAACAGGAAGTTGCTCAGTCACAATAATGGTCTCAATGATAGTCTCAATAATGATTGAATATAATAAATAGATATCGCTAGCAAAATAAAAGGGCAAGCATCGTTAACGATGCTTGCCCTTTTTTGATGTAAATCACTTATTTTAACTATAAGCTGTCTTATTTAGTTAACTCGATAGTACCGTTAGCAGTCACCGAAATAGTGCTGTTACCAGACTCAAAGCTTTGGCTTGGTACTGACTCGTCTGCCATTCCTGATTTCATGCTCATAGCGCTATACATTGGACGTGGATAGTTGCTACCTGTGTTTAGGTTAACATTGACGACGCGGTAGCCACGAGCATCCCAAGCGCGGGTAAGGCTCTTAGCTTGCTGCTGAAAAGCGCGAGAGGCTTCGGTCATTAATTTTTGCTCTAGCGCATCCTTTTTGGTATCTGATACACCAAAATTAAGATTGTCCATCACTAATGTTTCTTGCAAGTCAGCAATTAGTTGGCTAGTTGCTGAAAAGTCTGTACTTTTTAAGTCTATGTTTGCTTGACCTGTCCAGCCAATGATTTTATCGTTTTTGTCGTAGCGTGGATAGGTGCGCTGTTGCCCTGTGCTCACGGTCACGCTAGGGTAGCGCTTGGCGATTTTCATGGCATTATTGATTGAGGTGTTAAGCATTGTGGCTAAAGTCTTAGAGTCAGCTGCTTGTGCTTTTTTGTACAAGCTGGCGCGTACTTCATCGTTCTGAATTTCTTCTTTTATTTCTGTTTGAAACGTCAGTTGATCATAGCCTGTTGGCTCTGCATGGGCGCTACCCATCATCGCTGTCATAAGACAAACCGTACCAGAAGCTAGTGCTGCTTTATTCAATAAAGTATTTTTCATTATTATCTCCTAAGTTGATTCTAATAATATATAAATGACAATTATCAACGCTCATTTATACATGAAAAGTTGTCCCTATTGTTCTCTAGAAATCGACATGGGTGCAACTTCATCCACTAACATAGCAAAATTCATATAAGTTGCTGTGAGAATTTTGTGAGCTACGTTACAGTGATAAACATAGCCAAAGATGGTTCTTTTTACGACCGTAAGGGCAGTTTGTCGCTATTAGGAATAAGCAGGGTTGTCTAAGTGTCGATGTTCACTGGTCCATTGTTTAGGAGAGCTGCCATATAGACGTTTAAACTCTCTACTAAATTGTGATGAGCTGGCGTAACCCACTTGCATGGCTGCTGTATTTACATTCATACCTGTGGCTATTTTCATGGCCGCTGTGTTTAAGCGCATGGATTTTACAAATTGAATAGGCGACATCGATGTAGCTTGCTTGAATTTACGGTGCAATACCGCGCGGCTCATTCCTACATGTTTGGCCATGTCCTCAATGGTAATCACCTCATCCAAACGCGTCGATAAATATTCGATAGATTGCGCGATTTCATTGCCCACACCAAATGCGCGCTGCGCTGACGCTCCTGATTCCCCCTTTAATAGTGCATAGTAAAGCTCACGTAAACGGTTCTCTCCCAATATCGATGTATCGACTGGATTGTCTATCAAGAACAATAAGCGTAGCAATGCCTCAGTGAAAGCATCGTCCCAGTGTGAAAGCGCCAATCCTAAAGGCAGGGAAGTACTCTGAGACTGACGTAGGATGCCTGTCGCCCGACTGTGCATCTCAATTGAGAGCTCAGTCATCACCTTAGTATCTAAAGAAACATAGACCCCTATCAGAGGGTTGTCAGGGGAGGCAGTAGGCGTACCTGCTTCTACTGGCATCGACATTGAGCAGCAGAGATATTGGCTACTGTCATACATATAGCGATAACCATCCAAAATGGCTTCTTTGGCACCGCTCACGATAGCTATTATAGACGGTTCATACACCGCTGGTGCACAGCGCACGGAGGAGGTCATCCGAAAGAGCTTGACACCTCTCACACCCGTTTCTACCATGCCGTCTTCCACGATATAGTTATCGATAATCTGTTTGATTTGCTCTTTACTCATGAGTTGTAAGCCAATTGAAAACCCAGTCATTAAAAACTAGTGATTAGAAACTTAGTGATTGAAAATACCGTATTAATTTATCACCTGCTAGTGCAGCGCTCAATAGATTGATACAAATAGGCATGTTTTAGAGATTATATCGCCTATTTATCGATGGGTGTGAGAGTTATAGTATGCTTCAAGACAATGCATAGGATACTATACCATGATCACAAGCAATCAATTTGGACCAAAGGGATGGACGCCTGAGTTATTGGGTTCTCTTCATAACAAAACTTACGTGATTACAGGTGCCAACTCTGGCGCTGGCTTTGAGGCCACACGCATACTACTGGGTAAAGGTGCTAGTGTGGTCATGCTAAACCGTAACCAGCAAAAGTCAGTTGCCGCAATCAATACCTTACAACAAGAGTTTGGCGCTGAGGCTAAAGTCAAGTTTGTACACATGGATTTGGCAGCGCTCGACAGTGTACGCAACGCTGCGACTACGTTGCTAGCCACCGTATCAAATATTGATGCATTGATCTGTAATGGCGCAATCGCACAAGTGGCCAAACAAGAACATACGGTCGATGGCTTTGAGAGTCAGTTGGGCGTCAATCATTTTGGTCATTTTTTATTATGTGGCTTGCTGTTTGAGCGCATCGAGTCATCCCAAGGGCGTATTGTGGTGGTGGGTAGCAACGCCTACAAGATGGGTAAAAAGACCATTCAGTTCGATGATCTAAACTTCGACCATAAATATACCGCTTGGGACGCATATGCTCAAAGCAAGCTGGCACAAATGATGTTTGCTTTTGAATTACAAAAGCGCATTGAAAAGGCAGAAAAAGCCGTAAAAGTTTATGTTTGTCACCCAGGTGCATCGCGTACGAACTTGTTGAAGGATACAGCGAGTACTTTTAATAAGGCGCTATGGGCTGTGTTGTCTCGTTTCATTGCCCAGTCCGCTGAAAAAGGCGCATGGCCTGAGGTGATGTGTGCTACGCAAGCAGGTCTTGAACCTCAAAGAATCTACGGACCCACAAAACGAGCACAAACGGTTGGCCCTGTTGGTGAATGTCCATTAGATGAGGTTGTGTTGGATGAGACGCTAGCCACCAAGCTGTGGTCAGTATCTGAAGACAAAACATCATTCACCTGGGCGTTCTAAACAATTTATTGAACGCAGTTTTATCGTAGGGGTTGCAAAATTAAAAATTTCTTGTATAATTTGCGACTGGTGGCTCCATTGGTAGCCTCGCAACATTGTTCTATGAATCCCGCCAGGACCGGAAGGTAGCAACGGTAATAGTTATAATGTGTGCCGAGGATGTGCTGATGGAGTCGCTTTTTTTTGCCTAAAATTTGATAATTATATTTATAAAGTATAAAAGACATATTTGTGATGTATTAAGCCCTTAATTGTAAAGGGCTTTTTTTGGGTCAAAATTTTGTCTGATGATTAGCTAATTGCTTATGTAGTTTTCAATCTAACTTCCTGTTCGATTTCCTTTGTAGTTCCGTTCTAGTTCTAAGGTTTTATTGATTAATATGAGTTAAAATACAATGTATTAACTTTTTATTAACATTCTAGACACCTTGGAGTTTGATTATGAAGATGTTTGTTTGGCTATTCATTGCATTTGTGGTGTTGGTAGTTGTGTTTGGGGTATCCGTTTTTAATAGATTGGTACGCGCACGTAACCAAGCAAAGAACGGCTTTGCTCAAATAGATGTGCAATTAAAGCGTCGTCATGATCTGATTCCAAACTTGGTCGAAACTGCCAAGCGTTATTTGAGTCATGAAGAAGAAACACTTACTCGCGTCATTAGCGCGCGCAATCATGCCCAAGATCTACAAGACTCTAATAAGCATCAGCCAGACTCGCTAGAGCATATGGCACTATTTGCAAAAGCAGAAGGTATGTTGTCCAAAGCGTTGAGTCAATTCTCCGCTGTCGTCGAAGCCTACCCAGAGCTAAAAGCCGATAGTATGATCAAGGAACTCATGGACGAACTAACCAATACGGAAAATCGCATTGGATTTGCGCGTCAGCATTATAATGACAGCGTGATGTTTTATAATAACGATCGCGAAGTCTTTCCTAATAACCTCGTTAGTACGACTTTTGGCTTTCGTCCACTCAGTCCGTTGGTATTCGAAGATAGAGAAGCGATTGCTCAGGCACCGATTGTCAACATGAGCTAAGGTTTAAACAATTTTGGCGAACTCTAGGCAGCCTAATCTGATGGATTTTTTTGGTGAACAGCGGATACGTACGCGTCGCAGTCTATTACTTTATGGACTGTTTTTCCTGATTGTACTTGCTCATATGGCTGTAGGACTGGCTGTCATGTCTATACTACTGACAGTATTTACAGGCGGTATATACCACTGGGTATTGGTTCTGGTCATTGTCTTGACGTTAGGTAGTTTCGTTGGTGGTAGTTTTTTAGAGTATCGACGCCTGCGAGCAGGTGGCCGCGCTATTGCTCAGCGAGTAGGAGCAGTTAGGCTATTCATTGATAACAGTCAAGAAGCATGGGAGCACAGTCAAGGAGTCGCTCATCAACACGAAGCTGAAGAAAAGGTTCGCTATCGTTCGCGTCATATAGCAGTACGTGATGAGCGCGATTTTCCGCCCGTCTATCGCCGCTATTATGAAATTGCTCAGCAACTGGCTATTGCTTCAGGTTTGCAAACTCCTATTTTGTACGTGCTACCTGACGAGCAGGGTATCAATGGTTTCGTCGCTGGTCGCCATAGCTCAGATATGGTACTCGTCATTACCCAAGGTGCGTTAAATAAACTGTCTGATGAGGCGCTATACGGACTCATTGGTCATGAATATGGTCATATATTGCACGGTGATGCTACGTTCAGCTTACGGCTGATGGTGGTATTGGCAGGCTTGCAGATACTATACGACTGGAGTGACCCAATATCTAATCGCCTCTCTAATTATAGTCACTTTGATAGCGATAGTATTTCCCAAAAGTCTCTATCACAGAGACAGGTTGATATGCTAGCACGCAATACAGAAGCGCAAACCGCCAATTTCACCACGCATAGTGAATGGGTCGCTTACTGGCAGCCGCAATCACAACAACAGCAGTCCTCAGCCAAGCGTCAGTCTAAATGGGTGCAAACGCCGCCTATAATAGATCGTCAAGCCCCGCGTAGTGTATGGACATTGCTACTGCATGGTTTAAGCTTCTCCAGTATGGCAAGCGCGCAGTTGATTAAGCACAGTTTTAATCGTGAGCGCGAGCTACTTGCTGATGCCACTAGTGTTCAATTGACACGTACGCCTGCGATTATCGAAACCTTAAAAGCCATTCATCAAGACTCGCTCGGCTCGCGTTTGTCTGGCATTGCTGATATCAATGGACTCAGTCATTTTTTCTTTGCTAGTAGTGGGGCAGACTTAGGGGATGTGTCATGGTTTGCCACACACCCAAGCTTGACTGAGCGTATGAGCGCTATTAATGCGGATGCTTATCATCAGTTCGCGGTACAAGTCGCCAAAGAAAAGCGAATAAATCAGCAAAAGGTCAAAGAAATATATAGGCAACGCCGCTTAGGTGATTGGGGAGCAACAAAAGAAAATAGCCTAAGTGAAGATTTCCCAGAAAAAAAGACGCGGCATTCGTCAGTATTTGAGACTCAAACAGCTGCAACGATTAATATAGGTGACGCTAAACAGACAAATGACACAAAAGTCCTTGCTGAATCTATAAGCGAAAATCGTAATAAAGATAATGGCGAATCAGAGATTGATGACGGTTTAGAGTTTGCCGTAGAAGCTGATGTGGTGGTCGATGGGCGGCTTCAAGTACAGGCCGAAGACTTTGGCGTTCACCAGCTATTAAAACCGTGGCAGTCCAAACCTGACGCTGACCTACCAGAAAACACATTAATTGGATTTAATGATATTCAAAAGGTATCGCTACCTCAGTACATACTAAACCATAGTTATCATCCTTTAGGTGCGCTAGCATTAGTCGAAGCTGTCTTGCTTTGCCATCAGCATCAACCCTTATCAACGACTGTCACTTATAGTTTGAATGATATTTGGAGTGATGGCTTCTATGTTGCGACTGACTCGACTTCCCATGAGCAAGTATTGCTACATAAGATAGATACTAAGCTGATGACAGTAGTAGCCAGTTTGGACAGGCGTTTAGACAGCGCTTTGATTGAGCTTGCTTTAAACCAGTTACGTCAACAGAATTTATCTGAACTATGTATCGAAGATCTGAAGCTCAAAAGTAAAGACGATCATAGTCACGACAGTCATCAGTACTATAAAAAACAAGAAAAATGCCGTACGATGTTGTGGCGTTATCAGCAGGGCATATTTGAGTTATTTAGCCAACAGCTGACATCTGACTTAACCAAAAGCTTAGCTTATGATTTGTCAGATCAAAATATACCTAGTGATAACGCTCATGCTATGGCTCTGAATAATTCGTTAGCTTTAGCACATCAAAAATCGCCAATATTATCATTATGGCAAGCGTTACATTTGCAGCAGTTGCTACCAATATTATCTGAAGTTTTACAAGATACAGACGCGCAGTCTCTATGGCCGCAAATACTGAATACTGGTATGGAAGACGTAAGATCGCAACTAGATCCTTCGGGTCAAGTATTTACAGGTCTTAATAAATCAGAAGTATCAGTTGTTGTCTTATTGGCTTATCGACTATCAAAAGATGCAAAAGGTCAGATGATCTCAATGCATGACCGATCGTTATTGAGTGAAGGTAACGACAGTGTAGCGCATTATATTGTAGATTTGAGACGACATGCGCGCTTGATTGATATTGATCTTGTGACAGTAAGCGATGTTAATTTGCAGTGGCTATTATTGACAGCACAGCATTTGAATGGCATTCAGTTATTGGCGATTATTTCTGCGGTTCCTGTCTCTGCCAATCACTCTCTCAAGCGCGTGGTAGGTGCTCAGAATGCTGATAATTATCGAGAGAAGCAACAGGATGGTAGCCAAATAGATTATAATGAAAGTGAGATGAGCCAGCCGACGCATAATGAGTATCGCCAATGGCTAAGTACGTTGCATACGGTGATGTTACACGATACGATAATCAGCCAAGATGAATACGATTGTTTGTTGGTAATATCAGAGCGTTGGCTCGGTATTCGACAGTTGTTTTGATTGGTATGTATTTAGTATTTGATTAATAGTGTGATGCATACTCAGTGAGAGCTGCCAAAATAATAAAAACATTTATAAATGATATAAACAAAATGAGTAGGGATAGTAGAGTCAAATGAGTGATACCCAAGACCCGCTAACTGTATTACAGCGCCGTGTGCAGCAACGACAAATTCTAGCGATGATGGGTATCAATCAGTGGGTACAGCCTGAGTCAGAAACCATCAATATAGCTGATATTGCGACAGCTTCGGTTGAGCAATCACATATTGATTCCATTGATATTGAGTCTAACAACAATGAGGTAGCGAGCGCTGGAATTGTAGACACAGTTGATCAACCGACTGATGGCTATGATATCAGTGATTATAACGCTAGCGACTATGTTGCCGATGAGTATGGTACTGATTTGCAAGCTACCACTGAACAGACGGCTAGTGAGCAAAGCCCTGTTACCTATAGTTTTGATTCCGTTGATTCAAATACGGTCAGTTCAGATGCTGTTAGTTCAAGTGCTGGGTCTATCTATCATGACATCCCAAGTACTGCATCGAACCAAACTGCTGTAACCTCTACGAATGCACATATTGAGCAACCTCAATTTGCGCAGAGTAATTTTCCGCAAAGTAGTTTTCCACAGAGTACTAGTGATGACAGCATAAATGATGATAGCTTAAAAAAAGTAGCACCATTTGACCTGCAAGGTGGCCGCTATGGTGACTGGGTAATATTGGTTGATATCAAAGCGCTAAATAGTGACAGTCAAAAACTATGGCAAAACATCACTCAAGCGCTATCAATCACTTGTGAGACAACATCATTCCCGATTTGCGACGGTATGGATACTGCTGAGCTTGCCAATGCCAGTCTTGCAGGATATATTTTTCGAATTGGCCGAAGCGAAGAGATACAAGTTGTTGCACTGACCGCGCTGCCTGACGGCCTCCAACATCCCAATCTGACCACTGTGCCGACATTAGAAGAAATGCTCGCAGACAGTGATGCTAAACGTCAGCTGTGGGAGCAGATATCTCATTGAGTTGTATGAAAACTAACGTCGATACCAATGCCTTTATCAACAAACTGAAATAAAAAACATCCTTTTATTTCATCATACCTAGGACTGTGATTATGCCTACAACCCCAACGTCTACAGCAACTGCCACACCGCATCGTCTGCCAAATTTTTGTGCTGGACCTGCTACCATGCCAACAGCCGTATTAGAACGCGCGCAGAGCGAACTGCTTGATTGGCAAGGTCGCGGCCTGTCGGTCATGGAAGTCAGCCATCGTAGTAAAGAGTATATGGCCATTACTGACAAAGCGGAAGCTAAGCTACGCACGCTTATGGAAATACCAGATAATTATAAAGTGCTGTTTTTGCAAGGTGGCGCTAGCTTACAGTTTTCTGCGATTCCATTGAACCTGTTAAATGGTGGACGCGGTGACTATTTGACGACAGGCGCATGGTCAAGTAAAGCGATCAAAGAAGCCAAGCGCTATGAAGCGTTGGGTCTGGGCGAAATTAACCTAGTTGCAACTGGCAAAGAGAATAACTTTACTGACGTACCAGCGCAAAGCGATTGGAGCATCAGTGAAGACGCGGCTTATTTTCATTACTGTGCCAATGAAACGATTCATGGCCTACAGATATTTGAGCCACCACAAGTAGATGCGCCAATCATTGCTGATATGTCATCTTGTATCTTGTCACAGCCGATAGATGTGTCTAAATTTGGCATGATCTACGCGGGTGCGCAGAAAAACATCGGTCCTGCAGGCCTAGTCATTGTCATTATCCGTGATGATTTGATGGGGCAGGCCAGCGAATGGTGTCCTATGCTGCTGAACTATGAGCATCAAGCTGACAAAGAGTCTATGTCTAACACGCCAGCGACGTATTCTTGGTACTTGGCTGGGTTAGTGTTTGATTGGTTGGAAGAGCAGGGCGGTGTGGCTGCTATCGGTAAAATCAATCAGCAAAAAGCCGATTTACTTTATAAGACAATCGATGAGAGCAGTTTTTATAATAATCCAGTAGATTCTAAGTATCGTTCTATCATGAACGTACCGTTTACTTTAGCAGACAGCAGCCTTGATAAAGTATTCTTAGAAGAGTCAGAAAAAGCTGGCTTGTTAAATCTAAAAGGTCATCGTGATGTAGGCGGTATGCGAGCCAGTATCTACAATGCCGTACCACTTGAGTGGGCACAGCAGCTGGTTGACTTTATGATTGCTTTTGAAAAAAAGCATGCATAAGCAAAAGAGTAACCGCTAACGTATAGAGTCTTCATATATAAACTCATATCAAGAAAGGCGTAACTAATCATGGTTGCGCCTTTTTTATATTTATAAACAGACAGTTTGGTCATGCTAGCGCGTAGTAATAATGGTTTGCCGTGGATATGACTTAATGCTATCACCATTAAGTCATATCCACGGCAAACCATTAGGTTAAAAAACCTAAGTTTGTTATGATAAAATTTTGCTATAACGCTGTTTTGCTGTCAGGCTTTACGTTTTGATATTTATATTGGTTAGCATAGAGGTTTGTTATAACGTCATGATAATAAAAAACGCCCTGTTAAAAGCCACGTTGCTAACCATCACTGTCAGTTGGATACCGAGCAGTATCGCTGCACCTATCACGACGACCGCGCTTGGTCACAATAGCCCTACTGAGCACATCAATGCACCTTACTTACCTTATGCCAATCCAAAAGCGCCATCAGGGGGCATGCTTTCTCTAGATGCTCGCGGTACGTTTAATAGCGCCAATAAATGGATGACCACGGGTGTCGCGATGATTGGAACAGACTATCTGTATGATACTTTGATGACCGGCTCATTGAATGAAGCTTTTACCATGTATCCACAGCTGGCAAGTAAAGTGACATATGATCCAGATGATACGAGCTGGATTATCTATCATCTCAATCCTAATGCTCGTTTTTGGGATGGGTCGGGTGTGACCAGTCGTGATGTAAAAGCAACTTTTGAGGCGATATTGAACAAAGGCCCCATGTATATTCGCAGTTATCTTAGCGATATCAAAGACATTCAAATCATTAATGATCAACAAGTAAAGTTTGTCTTTGCCTCTGCTGAAAACAAAGAGATTTTACTGACTGTTGGCCAGTTCCCTATATTTGCCAAGTCTTCCATTGATACCGATTTTGAGAAAATCAGTCTGTCACCATTGATGGGTAGCGGTCCTTATAAATTGGGTCGAGTTGATGCAGGGCGTTCTGTAAGTTATATACGTGATCCCAATTATTGGGGTCGTGATTTGATGGTCAATCGTGGCCGCTATAACTTTGATATGATTAAGTTTGTTTATTATCAAAGTGATGAGATTGCCTTTGAGGGTTTTAAATCTGGTCAATACCGTTTTCGCCCCGAAAACAAAGCATCTAACTGGGTAACTGGGTATAATTTCCCTGCCGTAGAAGCAGGGCTTATCCAAAAAGAGACGATAACCAGTCAAAACCCAGTACCGATGCAAGCATTGGTGATGAATTTGCGTCGCCCAATCTTTCAAGACATCAAAGTTCGCCAAGCACTGACAGCTGCTTATGATTTTGAATGGATGAATAAAACCCTATTTCATGGGCAATATGAGCGTTTGCAGAGCTTCTTTCATGGTTCAGAGCTTGCCGCTACGGGTACGCCATCTGATGCAGAAATGCAGGTATTAACACCGTTATTGTCTGAGCTTGAACCGACACAGCGCCAAGCAACATTAGCAGAATGGCAGCTACCCACCAGCGACGGTAATGGCTTTAATCGTCAAGGGTTATTAGAGGCGCGTAAGCTATTGTTAGAGGCTGGGTTTTATTATGAGGATATGAAGCTATATCAGCCTGATGGGTCGCTTGCTCAGATTGAGATTTTGATGACAGGCGAGACCATGGGCCGTGTCTTGTTGCCTTATATTCGTAATCTAAAACGCTTGGGATTTGATGCAACATTGCGCCAAGTCGATGGGCCGCAATATTATGAGCGTATGCGCCGTTTCGATTATGATATGGTCGTGGATGTATTTGCCCAAAGTCTATCTCCTGGTGCTGAGCAAGCGGCATTCTGGGGAAGTGCTGCTGCTGACGAGCCGGGTAATCATAACAGTGCTGGTATCAAGAATGCAGCTGTCGATAAAGTCGCTGCTGCCCTTGGTAATGCTAAAAATCGTGACGAGATTATACTGTATACGCAGGTGCTAGATCGGTTGTTGCGCGCAGGGCATTATGTCGTACCGCTATACGGTAAGCCTGGCACCAATGTCGCCTACTGGGATCAGTATCGCCATACCGAAAAACTACCGACCAATGCTGTTGGTATTGATTACTGGTGGGTGGATAAAGAGGCAGAAGGGCGTATCAATAAATATTTAAAACAGTAAACAGTATTTACTATATGGTTTGACCCGATAACAACGGACAGCTGAGCATATATGCTGTTTTTATCGAATATATGCTATTGCTATCAGATAACAGTTAGATTAAATAATTTAAAATAACACGTAACAAAAATAACTACCGGTAAGGATTTAACATGAGTATCCGTATTCACCCAATCAAAGCATTTAGCGATAACTATATCTGGACATTGATCAATGAAAATAATAAGCAGGCGATTGTTATCGATCCAGGTCAAGCTCAACCAGTCATTGATTATCTAGAGACGCATGAGCTTGAGCTAACCTCGATTTGGACGACTCACCATCATCATGATCATATCGGCGGCGTCGCAGAGTTACAGGAATCGTATCCGATGACTCATCTGGTTGCGCATAGTGAGCATGACGTCGATGAAGATCAAACTATTAAAGATGGTAGCACGGTGAGCGCATGGGGTTGCTCTGCGCAAGTCTGGGATGTGTCAGGGCATACCGCTAGCCATATGGCTTATATCTTAGATATCGATGGGCAAAAGCACTGCTTCTGCGGTGATACGTTGTTTAGTGCAGGTTGTGGACGTGTGTTTACTGGTACGATTGAGCAATTGCATGAGAGCTTTAAGCGTTTGAACGGCTTACCTCATGAGGCGCTACTGTATCCTGCGCATGAATATACAGCGAGTAATCTGCGTTTTGGCCTGTCTATTGAACCTGACAACGAAGCGATGCAGCAAGCATTAGCACGAGCAGAGGCGCAAACTGAGCAAGGCATGGCAACACTGCCAGTAACACTAGAGCATGAACGCACGGTAAACGTGTTTTTACGTACACAAGAGCCGAGTGTAATCGCAGGAGTTAAATCAAAAATGCCTATCGATGATGAGAAGTCATTGACGGTATTTGCAGCGTTACGTGAGCTGAAAAATAACTTTTAAAGTAAGTTTTTAACAAATAGTTTGCTTTCTAGCACCTTTTTAGCACAAGCAACTCACTGCTGAACGTCATTGTCCTCTCTCTTTATTTAGGAAGTCGCCATTATGGGTCGTTATATCTTAAAAAGACTACTACTGATATTGCCGACACTATTTTTGATCTTGCTTGCCAATTTTGTGATCGTACAGGCGGCACCTGGTGGGCCTGTTGAGCAGCAGCTGGCACTGATTGAACAGGGCGCAAAAGACAATGCGCTTGGCGGTAATATCGGCGCGGGCAGTGCAGGTGGCAACGACAGCACTTATCAAGGCACGCGTGGTCTCTCTGAGGAGATGGTCGCCGCAATCAACGCTCAATATGGCTTTGATAAATCCGCTCCAGAGCGGTTTTGGCTCATGTTAAAGAACTACGCTCAGCTAGATTTTGGTGAGTCGTTTTTTAAAGGGCAGTCGGTGACCGATCTTATCGTAGAGAAGTTACCAGTCTCGATATCGCTTGGACTATGGAGTACGCTGCTCATCTATATGATAGCTATTCCACTAGGCGTCTATAAAGCGATGCATCATGGCTCAGGCATTGATAAAGCCACGGCTATGCTGCTAGCGATCGGACATGCGATACCTGTGTTTGTCTTTGCAGTGATTTTACTGGTGTTCTTTGCGGGCGGCAGCTATTGGAATATTTTTCCACTGCAAGGATTGACGTCCGAAAACTTTGATCAGCTAAGCACGCTTGGTAAAGTGAAAGATTACTTTTGGCATTTAGCGTTACCGCTGCTGGCAAGTACTGTAGGCGGTTTTGCAGGTTTGACCTATCTGACTAAATTCAGCTTTTTAGAGGAACTGGGCAAGCAGTACGTACTGACCGCTCGTGCTAAAGGCTTAGGTGAGCGTCAAGTGCTATACGGACATGTTTTTCGCAATGCAATGTTGATTATCATTGCAGGTATTCCAGCCGCTATCGTTGGTATCTTCTTTGCGGGTAATTTTTTGATTGAAATTATCTTTAAACTAGATGGCTTGGGCTTGTTAGGTTTTGAAGCCATTCAACAACGCGATTATCCAGTGATATTTGGTACGCTATTTATCTTTACGTTAGTGGGGCTGCTACTGCAATTAATCAGTGATTTGAGTTATCACTTAATTGATCCTCGTATTGATTTTGAGGGGCGCTAATGTCAAATAATCAACCTTTATCAAAGAGCAGTCCTATTAATAGCGAACCAGATAAATCGTCAATGCCTGAGCAGCTATCTACCACAAAAAAGCAACGCTTAAATCCTATCTGGCAAGCGCGTTTAAATCGCTTTCGCCAAAATCGACTTGGAGTGATATCGCTGTTTGTTTTCGCAGTGATATTTGTCATCTGCATGGCAGCTAATGTCATTGCCAATGACAAACCATTATTAGTGCAGTATCAAGGCGATTATTACTTTCCAGTATTAAAGGCCTATCCTGAAACGACGTTTGGCGGTGTGTTTGAGACCGAAACCAATTATAAAGATCCTGCAGTGCAGTCGCTGATTGATGAGCAAGGTTTTTATCTAATGCCGCTTATTCCGTTTGCCGACCAGACACCGAATGTCGAGCTTGGTCTACCTTATCCAGCAGCGCCCAATGCTCAGAACTGGCTTGGCACTGATGATATGGGGCGTGATGTGCTGGCACGGATACTTTATGGTATGCGAGTGTCGTTACTGTTTGGTCTGGCCTTGACGCTTGCGGGCGCACTGATTGGAATTATCGTCGGTGCGGTACAAGGTTATTATGGTGGCTGGGTAGATCTAGCAGGGCAGCGATTTATGGAAGTCTGGGGCGGTATGCCTCAGCTGTTTATGATCATTATTTTGGTCAGTCTGTTTAGTCCTAGTATTATTATGCTGTTCGCCATGATGCTGTTGTTCGGTTGGATGGGTTTGGTCGGTTTGGTACGAGCAGAGTTTTTGCGAGCCCGTAATTTTGACTATGTGCGAGCTGCACGCAATTTAGGCGTTTCGGACAGCCAAATCATGCTCAGACATATCTTACCCAATGCGTTAGCTTCTAGTTTGTCGCAGTTGCCATTTATTCTAACGGCCAATATTATCGCTTTGACTGCGCTGGATTTCTTGGGATATGGATTGCCGCCTGGCTCGCCGTCTCTTGGTGAGCTAATGGTACAAGGTAAAAATAACCTTGATGCACCGTGGCTTGCCTTGTCAGGGTTCTTTAGTTTGACCTTTATTTTGTCATTGCTTATCTTCGTTGGTGAAGCACTGCGTGACGCATTTGATCCGAGGCGCTCTTAATATGACTGAAAATATTATCGCTACCGAGCACAGCAATGCGCCAAATGAAAGTCTTCATCGTGAACAAGATAAGCTCATGCTAACCGTAGATAGATTAACTATTACTACGACTACAGGTGTCCAGTTGGTCGATGCGCTGTCTTATGAGCTAAGACAAGGGCAGACCTTGGCCATTGTTGGTGAGTCAGGCTCTGGCAAATCAATTGCTAGTCTTGCGCTACTAGGTCTGTTACCAGACAGCCTAACCATCACAGGTGCAGTGCAGCTGGCTGATACAGCAGGTATGTCTACCTTGCCCATAGCGAATGATAAGGCGCGTAACGCTGCACTACGGTCTATTCGTGGACAGCGTATCGGTATGGTATTTCAGGAGCCGATGACCGCATTAAATCCGTTGCATACAGTTGCGAAACAAATTGCTGAATCGTTGCGTCTAAGCGGCGTACCTAAGAAGCAATGGCGAGACACCAGCATCGCTTTGCTAAATGATGTCAATATTGCAGATCCTGCTGACAAATTGAATCGTTACCCACATGAGTTATCAGGTGGTCAGCGCCAGCGAGTGATGATTGCCATGGCATTGGCTCAGCAGCCTGATATTCTAATTGCTGATGAGCCAACGACTGCGCTCGATGTTACTTTGCAGCATGAGATTTTGGCGCTACTAGATGATCTTAAACGCAAGCACAATATGGCGATGATATTAATCAGTCATGATCTCAATCTGGTCAGGCGCTATAGTGATGAGGTCATCGTTATGCGCCAAGGTCAAACGATTGAACAGGGTAAAACATCTTCGGTATTTGATCATCCTAAGGCCGATTATACTCGCACACTTATCAAGCAAGACTTTGGGCAAGCATTAACCATAGAAGACGATAACGCAGATAAACAATCAAGCGTATTAGAAGTGAAGCGCCTTAATGTACAGTTCCCAATTGAAAAAGGTCTGCTTGGAGGTACCAAGCGCTGGTTTGACGCGGTCAAAGATGTCGATATGACACTGCAAAAAGGTCAGGCATTGGGTATCGTCGGTGAGTCTGGCTCTGGTAAAACCACCATTGCGCTGGCACTTAGCCAACTACTGAGCAACCAAGCACGTGTGAGTGGGCAGATAGTGGTCAATGATCAAGATATCTCAGCACTATCCAAAAAGGGGCTGCGTAACTTCCGCTCGCAAATTCAGATGGTATTTCAAGATCCATTTGCCAGTATTAATCCGCGTATGACAGTCATGCAAATCGTTGAAGAAGGATTGTTAGTACAAGGCGTGGATAAAGTCGCCCGTCAGCAAGCGGTGCTAGATAGTCTTGCTACGGTACATTTGCCTTTAGCATTTGCACAGCGTTATCCGCACGAGCTATCGGGTGGTCAGCGTCAACGCGTGGCACTGGCGCGTGCCCTCATTATGAAACCAAGCTTACTTATATTGGATGAGCCGACCTCTGCGCTCGATAGTACCACACAGGTAACAGTAGTTAGTTTATTACGTGAAATTCAAGAAAGACTACAAGTCAGCTATGTCTTTATCAGCCATGATCTCAAAGTAGTACGTGCACTGTGTCAGCATATTATGGTGTTAAAACAAGGCACTTGCGTAGAATCTGGACGTACCGAAGATCTTTTCAATCACCCACAACATACTTACACTCAGCAGCTGTTAAAGGCAAGTACTGACTAGTTTAAACGACTTACTGTAGTCACTGAGACTGATCAATCAAACTAAGCGACTAAAATAAGTGGCTTGGTATAAAATTGACACATCACAGTTCATAATAATAGCGACATAACGAAAAAAGCAGTGGTACAATAATTTTAGAGAGCTGCCCATTTTATAATGCTGTGATGCGTATCTTTATACATTCTGGCGCTCGTAAATTAGTAATATTTAACTGGTTGCCCAAAACGGTCTTTATTGCAGTTAAAACCATCATTAAAAAGGATTTTTGTGCTCATGAAAACACAAAACAGTATTACTAAATTGGTAAAGAACAACAGTTTGCAGCATGCTGGTTATTTGGCTGTCGCTAAAACTCGGGCGAAGGTATTAAAAGCAGTGTCTTATGTGATACCTATCAGAAGACCGATGTTATTCGTTGGCGAGACTGCCTGTAATGAGCTATGCGATATGCTTATCAATGAAGGCAATACCAATGTGTTTATTGTCACGGATACAGTGCTCAACAAACTGGGCATACCTGCGAAAGTCACTGATTATCTAGATGCGAAAAATATCAGTTATCACATCTATGATGGTATTACGCCAGATCCTACTTTTAAAGTAGTTGAAGAAGGGCTACGTCAGTCTATCGAAGCCAATTGTGATTCTATCATAGCTATTGGTGGCGGTTCAGTGATCGATGCGGCCAAAATGATAGCCATGTCTCAAGGCAACAAGTGCAAGCCCAAACAGCTAATCGGTATTCTTAAAGCAAGAAAGCCTGCGACGCCGCTATACTGCGTACCAACGACGGCTGGCACGGGTTCAGAGGCGACACTTGGCGCAGTAGTATCGGATGATAAAACGCATCAGAAAGCATTGTCTATCGATCCAAGAATGGTACCACTAGCCGCTGCGATTGATCCAGTTATCATGAAAGGCATGCCAGCCCATATTACAGCAGATACTGGTATTGATGTATTGACTCATGCCTTAGAAGCATGGATGAGTGCTAATGCCAGTGTAGAGACAGATTATTATGCAGCCTCTGCCGTAAAATCTGTTATGCATTACTTACCACTAGCTTATAAAGATGGTAGCAATCTAAAAGCAAGAGAAGAGATGGGTATCGCCGCTCATTACGGCGGGATCGCCTTTAATAAAGCAGGTCTGGGTTATGTGCATGCTATCGCGCATCAGTTAGGCGCTTACTATAGTATTCCGCATGGTCGTGCCAATGCCATCGTATTGCCTTATGTACTTGACGTCAATCGTAAAGCGAGCAAAAAAAGACTGGCTGCATTGGCTAAAAGAACTGGTATGGTACAGGATGGTCAAGCAGCTAATGGCGATAGTGAGATAGCAGATCACCTTATCACGCAAGTTAGAGACTTGATTGCAGATCTAAATATTGATCCGACTGTCAATGGTATGCAAAACAGTGACTTTAATGATATTGCAAAGGCCGCTGCAAAAGAAGTCAGTGATACTTATGCCGTGCCAACTTATCTATCAGCCGCTGAAATTAAAGAAATTCTAGCGAAGATTAAGCAGGCAAGTGACGAACGTGCTGATAGTAATAATGAAACAGCGTCATAATTTTTGATAGAGCTAGTGTTATTAAAATAAAAAAGTCTATTACTCTTTGGAGGATAGGCTTTTTTAATGCATTGAGATAATAAAGTTTTCGTCTTATTTCTATAGTTAAGTCATACTAAAATATATGATCGTTACGAAATAATCGTTTAATTTATCTTGTGATTGCACTCAGTTGATAAAAAATATCTTAATAAACTGTAAATATATTACAGTATAGGAATGTTTCAGTGATACAAAAGCGTTAGGATATTTAAAGGACATTACGCTTAGGAGATTTTTATGAATCGCATATTACCATCTAAAATTATAGGGTTAGTTATCATAGCGAGTAGTGCGATTTACGCAGGCTGCGCATCAACTGAAAACAGCTCTACTGTAAAGAATACAACTGCCGCTAACCCATATGCACCGACTACGCCAGGATTGGCAGTAGCCACGGTAGCGGGTGGATGTTTCTGGTGTGTTGAAGCAGGTTATGAAAAAATTCCTGGCGTGGTAGAAGTCGTGTCTGGCTATACGGGTGGCACCGCTGAAAACCCAACCTACAAGCAGGTATCAGCAGGTGGTACTGGGCATACAGAAGCGGCGCAGGTGTATTATGATCCTAAGAAAATTACTTACAATGGCATAGTGCAGGCGCTATGGAGAATTGCTGATCCTACTGATGATAAAGGACAGTATGTTGATCGTGGCACACAGTATCGTCCAGCAATTTTTTATAATAATGCGCAAGAAAAGCAAATCGCAGAAGCGGCCAAGCAATCACTACAAGCCTCTGGTGTGTATGATAAACCAGTAGTGATCGAGATTGTTCCTGCTAGCACTTTTTATCCTGCTGAAGAGTATCATCAAGATTACTATAAAAAGAACCCGATACGCTATAAAGCTTATACCTTCAATTCTGGTCGCTATCAATTTATCGAGAGTGTCTATGGTAAAAACTACGAGCTTGATTTTAGTAAGTTTACGCCCGAAGCAGATAGCACACAGCAAGTGACGTCAAATAACACATCAGATAGCAAAGTAAGCAAAGGTTTTAACCCAGATACATTTGTAAAACCTTCACAAGATGCGCTAAAGAAGTCACTTAATGATATTCAGTACAAAGTCACTCAAAAAGAAGGTACTGAGCGCGCCTTTGATAATGAATATTGGGATAATAAAGCGCCTGGATTGTATGTAGACGTCGTATCTGGTGAGCCACTGTATTCTTCGCGTGATAAATATAAGTCTGGTACGGGCTGGCCGAGCTTTACTCGCCCATTGGATACGAGCTTAGTGGTTGAAAAGCCAGATCGAGGAATATTTGGAACTCGTACTGAAATTCGTAGCCGTTACGCGGACTCACACGTGGGCCATGTATTTGACGACGGTCCAGCACCGACAGGCAAACGCTATTGCATGAATTCAGCAGCGCTCCGCTTTATTCCGCTTGCAGATATGGAAGCTGCTGGTTATGGTGATTGGATAGATGATGTAAAACCAGTTGGTTAGTACTATTTTTTTATCGCTCGGCCAAACAAAAAGGACGCATATGATGCGTCCTTTTTATTTGGCTGCTATTCACAGCAGCTTAAGCAATTAACAGCGACTTAAAATGCTGGTTGACGCTTAGGTACAGCGCCTAAAAATTCATTACGGGCTTGATTATTGTGTTGATATTCGCCAAGCATCGCGGTGCTACGCGTGGTTGAATGCTGTTTGCTAACACCGCGCATCATCATACACATATGTGATGCATCCATAACGACTGCGACGCCGCGGCAGCCAGTAACATCCATGATTGTCTGTGCAATCTGCTCACTTAGGTTTTCTTGTATCTGCAAACGACGGGCAAACATATCGACGATACGGGCAAATTTTGACAGTCCCAGTACTTGGCCGTCAGGTAAGTAGCCGATATGAGCGACACCATGGAACGGTAGCATATGATGCTCACACAGTGAATAAAACTCAATGTTCTGTACCAGTACCAGCTCGCGATTCGCTGATGGAAACACAGCATCATTGACCACTTCATCTATACTTTGATGATAGCCTTGGGTCAGATGGGCAAAAGCCTTTGCAGCACGTACAGGCGTATCTAGCAAACCCGGACGATCTAAGTCTTCGCCAGTTGAAGCAATCAGTTGGCGATAAGATTCGGTACCTTCTTTATAATCTGGGGTTATGATGGGGGTGTTACTCATAAGTTTGGCAGCCATCCAAAATGTGGGTGTAGCTTAACGTTGAATCCTATCATGTGAGGATTCTTATAAAAATTGTGCAAGCTGGGAAGGGCTGTGATTATACTCGAAATCTGCTGAACTTCATACTGCTGTGGCTAGCAGTTGAGTCTTTAATCAATAAAGGAGTGCTTGGTACTTAATTGAAACGGTTGTAGTGTTAATATTCTAAGTGCAATTTTTCTCATAAAATAAGCAAACTACTATAGTCTGAGTATTTTATCTTGAAGCGTTGATGCTAAAATGCACTGTAATAACTCGCTAAAAATGCTTATTGTCGATACTATTTCAAGTGATGAGCTGCTATTAGTCATTTTGACGTTATTAGTTGTTTATATTAGTCAATCCAATAACAAGCACCAAATACAGTTTACGACTGTTTACTTAAATTAATTCGTGTATAATAACTCATCTTTTCATTTGTACTATTTAGTAGTCTCAATCTTCTAATTACTCTAAATTAATTCTTATTCTAAATCATCTCGATTGATTCAAAAGGAAATCTTATGCTACTGCAAGGACAACGATTTGTCGTAACTGGCATCGCAAGTAAACTCTCTATCGCTTGGGCTATCGCAGAAGCGCTGCACCGCGAAGGGGCCTCACTAATCCTGACTTACCCGAATGACAAAATCAAAAAACGCGTCGATATGGCCGCTGAAAAATTCGAAGCAGATTTGGTTCTAGAATGTGACGTAGCCTCTGATGAATCAATTGCTGCATGCTTTGAGCAAGTGACTGCTCACTGGGGCGACGGTATTGATGGTGTGGTACATGCCATTGGATTTGCACCGATGGATCAGTTGGATGGCGATTTTGTCAATGCCACGACTCGTGAAGGCAGTCATATCGCGCATGATATCTCTAGCTATAGCTTCGTTGCATTGGCTAAAGCGGCTCGTGAGTTACTAGCGATGCGTCATGGTTCTATGTTGACATTGACCTACGAAGGCAGCATTTCAGTATTGCCAAACTATAATGTCATGGGTATGGCAAAAGCCAGTTTAGAAGCCAGCGTTCGTTATTTAGCAACGTCTATGGGCGGTGAAGGTATCCGTGTTAATGCGATATCTGCAGGTCCTATCCGCACGCTAGCGGCTAGTGGCATTAAATCTTTCCGTAAAATGCTCGATATCAGCGAAAAAATTGCGCCACTACAGCGCAACATCACACAGACAGAAGTAGGCAACGCCGCATTGTTCCTATTGTCGCCTTGGGCATCTGGTATCACAGGTGAGATTATGTTCGTTGATGCAGGTTTTAATACAGTTGCTATCAGTGAGCAGTTGATGATGCTTGATGAACCAGCACAGTGATTGTTATAGATGATTCGTTTGATAATAGAAAAGACAGCCAATTGGCTGTCTTTTCTAGTTATACTATGAGTCTTTTTGGCTACGTGTTTTTTTTAGCATTGCGCTTTTTTAGCTACGTGCCTTTGAGCGAGGGATATGATAACCAAGTTACCAAAGTGGATACTATGGGGCGGGGCAGTATTGGCATTTAGTGCTGGTTGCGTGAATACGACGGCATTAATGGGGTTTGCCAATTTATCAGTGTCGCATGTCACGGGCAATGTAAGCTTGTTTGCAGCGGCTATCGCTCATTCAGACGCGCGTAGTATTTTATATATTGGTACCTTGTTGCTGTCCTTTTTGGCAGGGGCTATACTAAGCGGTTTTGTCATTGGACAGACATCATTGAAACTCGGTCGTCGTTATGGACGAGCGCTATATCTAGAAGCAGCGCTACTGTTAGTTAGCTATTGGTTGTATCAGCAGCATGATTACTTAGGGCAATTAGCAGCAGCAATGGCATGTGGATTGCAGAACGCGATGGTGGCAACTTATAGTGGGGCGGTCATTCGTACCACTCACTTAACAGGGCTGACCTCAGACATGGGTGCAGCAATCGGTAACTGGCTTGCTGGTCGCTCTATTAGTAAGCCAACCTTGGGGTTCCAAGCCATTATCTGGTATTGCTTCTGCGGTGGTAGTGCAGTAGGTGCTTTCTTGTTTGCAAAAGTCAGCTATGATGCTTTGTTTGTTCCCATCGCGATTGTGTCGACAGCAGCATTTATATATAACTATGTCTCAGACCATCTGCCAGAAGTGAGACAACCAAAAAAAGATAGGCGCTTATCATAGTGATAAACGCCTATCATGCCTGTTATTAACCGTATTGGTTTTTACATGTTTATTTAGGTGTAGAATAGCGAGCTGTTAAAACATGCTTTGGTCTTATTCTTTATGGTCTTCGTGCTCATGCATCCCTTGCATCATATCGAGCATAGAGTCGTCAGTACGTTGTTGATCTTCTTTGGCTAGGCCATCTTGATTGATGTCTTTTGGTGCCATTTTGGTCGTTGAGTCCGTTTTATTTGAGTCTGTCATAAAGTACTCCAGTATTTTTATTTACTTCTTAATAGAGATGTTTTAATTAAATCTTTATTTGTTGATGCTCGTATTTAGTAGCGCTTGGCTTTTATTTAACTTATCTAGTATGCAGTGTGGTTATAGTCTTGTACATATACAGAGTACACTTGTTTAGTGACTATGTGTAACTAATGCTGCAATCAACCATGCAGCTGATCACGTGGTTAACGACTAAGCTTACGGATTTCTAACATAAGTTGTAGAAAGACGAGTTTCGACGTATATATCTCAAGTGATGTCTGTAGATAATTAGATTTACCTCAGTGTTCATGTATTTATCAAAATACACTAACCAATAATTTATGTTTTATTTTTAGGTTTCTTACACCGTCTTTGATTCAATAAGGACATTCTATGTCAGAGCAAAAGCTAGATAGCCATCTTCCTAATGATGGCAATGAATATTTATTTACTGATACTTTCCCAAAAGGTACAGGCAAAGGGCTGATCGTTGTCGCGATTGCCGCGATTATTGCGTTGATTATTTACAATGTGTTGCCGTTCGACATCAATGCGAATAAAGGGTTAGCGTTGTTATTCTTTATTGGCGTGCTATGGCTCACTGAGGCGATACATGTCACTATCACTGCGATTTTAGTGGTTGTAGTTGGTACTTTGGTTGGCATTCCTGATTTTAATGCTGAAGTAGGTCTGCAGAGCTTTGCCAGCCCCATTATTTATCTCTTCTTTGGTGGTTTTGCCTTGGCTGCCGCGTTACATGTACAAAAGCTCGATAGAAAAATCGCGCTAAAAATTCTATCGTTGTCGGGCGGCAAGCTCAGTACAGCAGTATTTTTGATATTTGGTGTGACGGCATTCTTGTCCATGTGGATTTCAAATACAGCGACAACGGCAATGATGCTCCCATTGGCACTCGGTATTTTGACGCAAGTTGATAGTAAAGAAGATCGCGGTACTTTTGTGTTTGTACTGCTTGGTATTGCTTATTCAGCAAGTTTGGGTGGTTTGGGCACGATTGTCGGCTCGCCACCAAATGCGATTGCCGCAAAAGCATTGGATATCGCATTTGTTGATTGGATGAAGTTTGGTATCCCAATGATGCTGATACTATTACCAGTACTGTTGGGTGCGATGTATTTGTATCTAAAGCCGAACCTAAACCGTACTATGCAGCTAGAGCAAGATGAAATCATTCCTTGGACCAAAACCCGCCTATTAACAATTACTGTTTTCATTGTCACAGCAGCTAGCTGGATGTTGTCTAAGCAACTTGGTGCTGCAGTTGGTATTGAAGATACGGATGCCGTTGTTGCATTACTTGCAGCAGTGGCGGTCGTGAGTTTGGGTCTAGTTTCTTGGAAACAAGTATCAGACAATACGGATTGGGGCGTACTCATGTTATTTGGTGGCGGTATTGCGCTATCAAATATCCTAAAAGTATCAGGTGCGTCATTAGTGTTGGGCGAAACAGTTGCTAATGGCTTACAAACAGCGCCACTATTGGTGGTGATGCTTGCAATCTCAGCCTTTATTATTTTCTTGACAGAGTTTGCATCAAATACGGCTTCAGCCGCGCTCTTAGTACCTGTATTTGTGGCAATTGCCGAGCATATGGGTATACCGAGTGAGGTCTTAGTACTTATTATTGGTATCGGTGCGTCTTGTGCCTTTATGCTACCAGTTGCTACGCCGCCGAATGCTATTGTGTTTGGTACAGGTTTGATCAAGCAAACAGAGATGATACGTACAGGTGTCATCCTTAATATTATCTCTACTATCATCGTTGGGTGTTGGGCATACTTTTTCTTACTGTAGTTAAATAACTCATGTAGACACAGTCATATGTACAAATGCTAAAAACCCCAATGTTCAAGACAAATTGAACGTTGGGGTTTTTTATGGCTTATCATACGAGCTAACGGTATAGAATGTTTATCATTAACGTCATCTTATTAAATGGATTTGATCACATGACACAGTATTTATTGAAAGCGGTTATTCTCATAATACTAGGCGCAATTGCTGTGATAATGGTATTTATAGCAAAATACTGGGCGCCTGATCGTACCGTCGCTGAGCTAAAACAATGGCAACTACCTAATAGCGAATTTATAGACATACAAGGTATGCAGGCGCATGTAGTACAGTCAGCTAATTGTCATGCAAATCGTGACAATACAGCCGAAGAAAACCGACCTAAAACAATCGTTTTATTGCATGGAACATCGGCAAGTTTGCATACATGGGAGGGCTGGACCAAGGCGCTGTCTGATCAATACTGTGTCGTGAGCATGGATTTGCCAGGGTTCGGTTTGACTGGTCCTTACGTGGACGAGAGCACGCGATATAGCAGCGAAAATTATGCGGCGTTTGTCATTCAGGTGCTCAATCATTTGAAATTAGATCGTGTTACGCTAGCCGGTAATTCATTAGGAGGCAAGGTAGCGTGGCGCACCGCAGCTTTGCATCCTGAGCGTGTCAGTCGATTAATATTGGTAGACTCAGTTGGTTATCCAGCAACGCCAAAACATATTCCTATTGGTTTTAAACTTGCTAAATATCCAATGATGTCACCAATTTTAAATCGTACCCTACCCAGAAGTGTCGTCGAAAAAAGCGTTTTAAGCGTGTATGCCGATGACAGCAAAGTCGATGAGGAATTGATTAACAGATACTATGAATTGACCTTGCGCCAAGGTAATCGGCAGGCTTTGAGTCGTCGCCTAAATGAAACTGATGATGAGAGCGATCAATTGCAAATAAAGCAGCTAGACATGCCGACTTTGATCTTATGGGGTGCAAAAGATGATCTTATTCCTGTAGAAAACGCCGCGTTATTTCATAGAGATATGCGTAATAGTCAGCTTAAGATATTTGATAACTTAGGTCATGTACCGCATGAAGAAGATCCGTTAGCAACCGTTGACGTTGTAAAGCAGTTTTTGATTAGTGAGTCAGGAAATGGATAACTTAGAAAAGAAACAGATAACAACCATCGCTGCGATTTCAGATATTCATAGTAATGTCTACGCTCTTGAAGCTGTGCTTGCCGATATAAGATATCGAGATGTTGATCAGATTGTCAATCTTGGTGATATTTTATACGGGCCAATAGCGCCTCATACTACCTATGAGCTATTAATGGCAAATCGAGATGACATTATTACTATTAGAGGCAATCAGGATAGGCAGATTTATGAAGCCACTACGGCAGAAATTGCTAATAATCCAACCATGGGTTTTATTATCAAAGATCTCTCTAAAAAAGCAATTGAATGGATGCGGTCTTTGCCATTTGATTTTCATGTAAGTGAGGATGTATACCTCTGCCACGGTTCACCGACCGATGACATGATATATTTACTAGAGGATATCGAAACGGGTCAACCAATAGTGCGTAATGATGCGACTATATTGGCGTTACTCGATGGTATTGATAATGATGTTATCTTATGTGGTCACACACATATCCCACGAACAGTAGTACTGTCGTCAGGACAAACTATTGTGAATAGTGGTAGCGTTGGCTATCCAGCTTACGAAGATGATTTGCCTACTATTCATAAGATGCAAACTTATTCGCCTCATGCTAATTATGCTCTTATCAAGTGTATTGAGACTCAACAAGGTAAACATTGGCAAACAGAGCATGTCAAGGTGGCTTATAACCATGAAGCAGCAGCAAATATGGCCCTAAAAAATGGACGTGAAGATTGGGCATTTGCATTGAAGACGGGTAGAGTAGTTCCAGTATGACAGTACTTAAAAACATTCTATCCTAGCAATGACAGCATTACCTTTAGATTAACTATGGATTTTGGTTTAATAGAGATTACGTAAAATGCTAACACTATATATGGTTCAACTGGGCGGCCGTCCTAAAGGCCGTCTGATTGAGCAACACGATATTTTTTTTGGTGCAGCCAGTCAAGTGAGTGGCTTGATAGCAGATATCAATGAACATTGGCCTGAGGTAAAAAATAAATGGCATATAGATTCTTATCGAGCAATTACTAAAGTGGGTAATTACACCATCAAGTTAATTGAATCAAGTGAGCAAGTAGAGGCTGCTACTGACTTAAGGTTATTCTTTATCAATCTAGGTGGCTATCAGCAGGGCAGTTTTGAAGAATTTCATTACAAGCTACTTATCGTTGCACCTAACCAAGCTGACGCCATCAAACAAGCGAAGAAAAGTGATTTTTATAAGCAATTTACTTTGAAAGATGAAACGTCACCTTTTAATGCAGCTTCTCATATTGATGATAAGTTTGCAGTAGATATAGATGACATATATAACGTAAATGATCTTATCTCCAATGTTCAGCTTTCGATTGAGCCTATTAGTGATATAGATGAGCTGAATGCTAAAGAAGACAAAGAGTACGTCGGCTATCTAAGCATCAAGAATTTAAAGAAATTGGCGCTATAATAGGTTTATCTAAATTTTATAAAAGTAACCCAATACACGCCTGATTAAATGAACTTAATAGACAGCTTAAGTTTGGATACGTTCTGTAATGTGTGATAGTTTCAGCATTATTGATACAAGAGCAATCAGGACTCGACTAGCTTGAATCATACCCCAATTACCCCCATAATCTAACCACTTCTACATAATAAATAGCCTAAGTGAATATGCCCAATACTTCTGAGAATGAACCAAAAATGCCTAGTGAAAGCAGCGTTGAAGAAATAAATAAGACGACAAATCCAGATGACAGCCAATTGAATAACAAGTTCAGCGACGATAGAACTGCTTTTCAGACTAGCATTGCCTCTGATCTACCAGTTCTTGCTAAAGACAGCTATTACTTAAGCCGTCTTGAGCGAGAGCTGGCACGTGCTGCCGTGTCTAAGAATAAAAAATCTGATCATGATTCTGAGCAAAAGAATAATTCAGATGATGTACTTGCCAAGAAACGTGCTCAGTACGAGAAAATAAAGACACGTTCTCAAGAAGCTGTGCAGGCACGTATTGATAGTATTCCAAGTGATTTACCTGCCAAGCTAAATCTAGATCTACCCGTTAGCCAGCGCGCAGAAGACTTAGTACAAGCGATTATCGATAATCAAGTCATTATCGTCGCTGGTGAGACGGGTTCTGGTAAAACGACGCAGTTGCCTAAGCTGGCGATGCTAGCAGGACGCGGTATTACAGGGCAAATAGGGCATACACAGCCAAGACGATTGGCTGCTCGTAGTGTGGCAAACCGTATCGCAGAAGAGTTGGGTGAGCCATTAGGTAATACCGTCAGTTTTAAGATTCGCTTTAATGAGCAAGGAACAGCGCAATCTGTTGTAAAGCTCATGACGGACGGTATTTTACTAGCTGAATTGGGTCATGATCGGTTTTTGAGTAAGTACGATACGATTATTATCGATGAGGCGCACGAGCGTAGTTTAAACATCGATTTTATTATGGGTTATCTTAAAAAGATGCTGCCTAAGCGCCCAGATTTAAAAGTCATTATTACCTCGGCGACCCTTGATACCAAGCGCTTTAGTGAGTATTTCAGCCGTTATGACAATAAGCTCAAACGGCAAGTTCCTGCGCCTATTTTTAATGTAGAAGGGCGTAGCTTTCCAGTAGAAGTTCGTTATCGTCCGTTGACAGATGAGCCAGTGAACAGCTCAGAAGATGACAGCTACGATGATTTTGAAGAGAACCTGCCACGTGCTGTGGTCGCCGCTGTCGAAGAGTGCTTTAGCGATGCGCAGAGTAAAGGTCACGCCGATCAAGCTGATATTTTGATATTTGCTGCGACTGAAGCGGAGATTCGCGAAACGCAGGAAGTTCTTGAGCGTCATGGCCCGCGCCATACCGAAGTACTGCCACTGTTTGCACGGCAGACTTATGAAGAGCAGCAGCGTATCTTTCAGCCATCGGGTCGAGGTCGCCGTATTGTTATCGCGACCAACGTTGCTGAGACTGCATTGACCGTGCCGGGTATTCGCTATGTGATTGACTTGGGTTTTGCACGGATTTCGCGTTACTCGTATCGCTCTCGTGTACAGCGCCTACCGATTGAAGCAATTTCGCAAGCAGCGGCTAATCAGCGTAAAGGTCGCTGTGGCCGTGTTGCTCCAGGTGTTTGTATTCGTCTTTATAGTGAAGAAGATTTTAGTGGCCGCCCTGAGTTCACTGAGCCTGAGATTTTACGTACCAACTTAGCGTCAGTAATCCTGCAAATGGCCAATCTACGTCTAGGTAGTGTGGATGACTTTGAATTCATTGAGCCGCCTGATAGCCGATTGGTCACTGATGGTCATAAATTGCTAGATGAATTGGGCGCTATTACTTCCAAGAAAGATACCGCTGCTCAGGACAAAACCAACAAGCCAAAAGCGAGAAAAGGGCTTGATCACCTGCGCTTGACAGCAACTGGTCAGAAAATGGCACGTATGCCAATCGATCCAAGGCTGGCACGTATGCTGGTGGCTGGTTCTGACTTTGATTGTATTCGCGAAATGCTGATCGTTGTGGCAGCGCTTGCGGTACAAGATCCACGCGAGCGTCCTGCCAATAAACGTACACAAGCGGATCAAAAGCATGCGGTCTTCCGTCAAGACGACTCTGACTTTTTGTTTTATCTGAGTCTATGGAAGGCGCTGTTTGAAAAAGACGAAGACGGTAATAAACTGTCTGGTAATCAGCGTAAGCAGTTTGCTAAGAAAAACTATTTAAGTTTCCCACGTGTACGTGAATGGCATCAGACACACCGTCAATTGGTACAGATGGTCACTGAGCTGAAATTAACTGATGTCAATGAGTCAAAGGCCGCTGATAAAAATGTAGCTGTCAATGATCCGACTGCGATCGAAGACGAAGAGCTAAAAGCAGTCAAATATGCCAATCTGCATAGAGCGTTGTTGACCGGTTTATTGTCTATCATCGCGCACAAGACTGAAAGCCGCGGTGAGTATTTAGCTGCGCGTCAGCAAAAGGCCAAGATATTCCCAGCCAGTACGGTGTTTAAACAAATACCCCCTTGGGTGATGGCGTTTGAGATGGTGGAGACTTCACAAGTCTTTATGCGTACTGTTGCCAAAATCGAACCAGAATGGATTATCTCAGCAGCAGGTGACTTGCTGAAATATCATTACTTCGAACCACACTGGTCCAAGAAAACAGGACGCGTCAAAGCTTACGCGCAGATTAGTCTGTTTGGACTGATTATTATTAGTAAGCAGCTGACCAATTATGAGCAAGTTAACTTAGTTGAATCACGAGAGATATTTATTCGTGATGGCTTAGTGACAGGTAATTTTGGTCGCAATGCACCATTTTTGCAACATAACATGGATAAGATTGCTCATGTTGAGCGTATCGAAGACAAGCTGCGCCGCCGTGATTTGTTGGTAGATGAAGAGACGCTCTATCAGTTCTATGATAAGAAAATTCCTGAGCACGTTGCCAGTCGTAAAGCGTTTGAGGATTGGCGTGCAGAAGTCGAAAAGCATGATACCAAGCATCTATTCTTTACCGATGAAGATGTACTTAATAGCCAGGCGCCGACCACAGGGGACTTCCCAGAAGTGTGGAAGCTGGGCGATCTAAAGTTGCCGCTTCGTTATATCTTTGATCCAGCTAGTGATGATGATGGTGTAACCATACGTGTGCCGCTTGCCGCATTACCGCAGCTCGATGCGATTGAGCTACTGTGGGGTGTGCCCGGTTGGCGCTATGAATTGGTATTGCAGCTGCTCAAGTCACTGCCAAAGGAGATACGTCGTCAAATCGTACCGATTCCCAATACTGCAGACAGTTTGTTTGATGAGTTGCAGCCAAAGGGTGAACAAGGATTGCTGAAACAGCTATGTCAGGCGTTGCATCGTCGCGGTATCATGTCGGTGACGCCAGAGAACTTCAATCCATCTACGATTGATCGTTATTTGCAACCACAAATCTGCGTTGTCGATGAGAAAAACCGTATCATCGAAAAAGGCCGTGACTTGCAAACCCTACAGATTCGTCATGCATCTGAGACCAGTCAAGCGGTAAATGAGCAGCAAGGCGTGCATACTGAGTTCCCTGAGCATTTTGCTTTTAGTAAAAACCATCATAGCGCAGGCGTGGTAATGAAGCAGTTTGCGGCGCTTGTCGCTGATGAAGCGGGAGAAGCTGTATCGATTCATCAATACACTGATGTCAATGCAGCACTTCAGGCCCATCGTATCGGGGTGCTGACTTTAATCAAAGGCAAACTTGGTGCAAAGAAAAAGCAGCTAACGAGCCAAATCGACAGTATATTTAAACTGGCATTTGCGCCACTTGGCGACATGGATAAACTCAAAACGATTGTTATAGATGCTGCGTTAGACGCGGCTCTCGAAGAGCACTACGTCTTATTTGATCACTCTGAGAATTTACCAGAAAGCGCCGATGACATCGCAGTTGGATTGAGCGAGGAGCTACCGTTTACCTCTGAAGAGTATGCCCAGACTCTCGAAGTGGTAGTGAATAACTTCTTATTAACTGGTCAAAGCGTCATCAAAACGCTTAAGAATGTCTACACTCGTTGGCAGCGTATTCGCCAAGGACTACTGATGCTAGATCGCGAGATATTTGGTGAGTCTATCGATGATATCGAAGATCAGTTAGAAGATTTACATTTGGCTGATTTTGTTTATCGGATGGATTACAGTCATTGGCAACAGTACCCACGTTATCTCGAAGCGCTACAGATTCGACTAGAGCGTCTGGAGCACAACCTCGATGCTGACCTCGATGGTGTTTACGCGCTTGACTTGCATATGGAGCGGCTAGCAGGGCGTGCGGACAAAGAAGCCATCAGTGAGTATCGCTGGATGGTGGAGGAATACCGTATTCAACTGTTTGCCCAGCCTATGAAAACTCGTATGGCAGTATCGCCCAAGCGTCTAAGCAAGATGTGGGATAAGGTGAGTTAGGCTAAGTTTTAGGTTTGTATGGTACGTTATGTTATAGAGCACACATTGATCTTAAGATATGGGCTCTATAACTAAGCGTTCTAAATGCCATATGTTACCTACTAAATTAGATATCAATCTCAAATGGAAGGACGATTAAAATGTGGGATGAACGCTATAGCGGCACAGAGTTCGCATTTGGTACCGAACCTAATGATTTTTTGAGAGAGACATTTGAGCAGATACCTGTAGGTGGACACGTACTTTGTCTAGCAGAGGGCGAGGGTAGGAATGCAGTATTCTTAGCTGAGCAAGGCTTCGAGGTGACTGCGATGGATATGTCCGAAGTAGGGTTAAATAAAGCGAACAAGTTGGCCAAAGATAGAGGCGTAGCTATCACCACCCAAGTAGTTGATTTAGCACATTACGACTTTGGTCAGGATAAATGGGATGCCATAGTTTCTATCTGGGCACACGTGCCTGAAACGGTACGTCAATATGTACATGCACAAGTTAGCGCTGCTCTCAAGCCAGAGGGAGTATTTATCGTCGAAGCTTATACAGAACGACAGCTTGGAACAGAGGCAGTCGGTGGACCACCAGCCAGTCAAAGGGAACGTTTTGGCGCTTTAAAGAACTTTCAAAATGAGCTTGTAGGTCTGAACGAAGTGGTTGGTATAGAGAAGTTGCGTATGGTATCAGAAGGAAAACGGCATCAAGGGCTTAGCGCTGTAGTACAGTTTGTTGGCAAAAAAGCCAGAAACTAGCCGTTGTAAGTTAAAGCTATTAGTAGCTATATACATAGTTAGAGAAGATAGTTTGCAAACTATCTTCTCTATGAGCTATTGAGACTTAATGTCTGACAATTAGTGACGGGTATTTAATGACTAGTATTTAAGGATTGGTACTTGATAATTGATACTTAATGATTGGTACTTAATGGCTAATCTTTTCTGTCAGTACACCCATGCTATAAAGTACATAGGCAATCACAGTTAATGCGACGATAAATGGAGTAAGCATCCAAATCACAATATTAATCAAAAGTGATGGTAACAATCCATTAAACAGCTCAATATCTGGTGCGAAAAAATCGGTCATAACATCGACTGCACGCTTAGCAATAGGGAATAGTAAAGTGCTGAAAGCTAACATATAAATGTACTTACTAAAGCCAGGGTCACTCATGACCACCATAAAGTAGAACACTGTAAAAAACGTGATGCCAAGTGCCCAACATTTGAGAGTGTAGCTTAAACGAATCATGTTATCTCCTCCCTAAGCTTTCTATTGATCGCTTTACATCGATCGTACGCAGAGTAAAGCTGCTCCTATACATTCATTATTTTAAATATATATAATATGTTATAATACGAATATATAGTCACGTCAACCAATTTTTTCTATTTATTCAAAATACTCCATAAATAATTCAACTTAAAAATGATATTTTTTGAGGAAGAATTCCATAGATATAACAGGAAATAGCCTAAGCGGATCAAATTTATTCTATTAGAAAGTAAAATTATAACTACAACTCATTACTCGGGCTCACACCAAACAATCGCTTATATTCTCGGCTAAACTGACTAGGGCTTTCATAGCCAACTTGCATCGCTATTTGTGATATTTGCGCCCCATGCATCTTAATTAAGCGTCTAGCTTCCATTAAACGTAAGCTTTTTTGATACTGTAACGGACTCAGTTGGGTTATTTCTTTAAAATGCTGATGGAACCCTGAGACACTCATGCCGCATCTACTAGCTAAGCTCTCAACCATGATAGGTTCATCTAGATGTGCCTTTATCCAGTCAGTTGCTTGGGCAATACGGTGTGTATGGCTACCTCTAACGACCAATTGCTTAAGTTTGTTGCCTTGCTCAGCCAAGAGTAGGCGATAGTATATTTCTTGTTGAGTTAAAGAAGCCAGAAAATCAATATCGTTTGGATAATCAAGCAAGCGTATCAATCGCTCAAACGCGTCCATTATGGTGTCATCTAAGTGCCACTTTATCCCTAAATGACTGCCTGCTACTGGTTGTGTGGTCGGGATTTGAGCTAAGACATCTCTAATCATGGCTAAATCTAATTTCATTGATAAAACAATGACAGGGTTCTTTATCGAAGCGTGTTTAATATGCATACTTAGCGGTATGTTAACTGGACAGAACATCAAGTTACTATTATCAAACCTTTGACAGTCAGCACCCAAATAAATCTCTCGTTCACCTTGCAGTACAATACAAATACTTGGCTCTTGAATATAACTCACGGCTTTGCTTGGTTTGTCCGCGCAGTAGAAGAACAAACCTGAAACAGCAGATTCGATGGTTTTATTTCTAGGTAGTACTGCTAAAAGTTGGTCAATAGTCGTTTGATTCATCACGAGTGCTTATTTTATAAGATTGCCTGATAGTATAAATATTTGTAGGATTAGGCAAGAGTTATAGAGGTTTGTTCTAACGTATAAGTGCAGAGGATTCTATAATAATTTCATCGCAAAAGCGTAAGTACGACCTCTAATAATATGAAACAAGGAATAATTACTCATGAAAATATTTTATAAAACGCGCGCAACCGCTACTGGTGGACGTTCTGGCCATACTGGATTAGACGATGGTTCGTTAGGATTTGACTTGGTATCTTTTCAAGAGCAAGACAAAGAAGGCGTGAATCCAGAACAGCTTTTTGCTATGGGTTACGCAGCTTGTTTTGATAGCGCTTTGAGCATGACAGCACAGCACATGAAATTGCCTGTTACCGCTTCAAAAACCTCTGCGCAAGTGGGTATCGGTATGAAAGCTGACGGTAGCTACAACTTAGAGATAGAGTTGTCTGTAGAAGTATCAGGTATTGATGAAGCGCAGGCGCAGCAGTTGATCGAAGCCACGCATCAGGTGTGCCCGTATTCTAATGCTACTCGCGGTAATGTCGATACTCATCTAGAAGTGACCGTTGTCTAAGACTGTTGTTTAAAGGCTATTGTTTAAAAGCTGTTGACCATAGACTAGCAATATTAAAATAATAACTCATATACTCAAACGCCCCGATTTATAAGAGTTGGGGCGTTTTATGTTGTCCAGTAACGTAATTAGCTGGAACCTTTTTTGAGAAAATTGGCTAATGCTAGGTTGTTAATGGCATTATTTTATACCGGTACTTTTTTATTTAAGGTAAACACCAAGACCGCGCCCAAAATGACTGTGCTTGCAACTATAAATGGCATAGTTAACTGCTCAGATAAAAACACCACACCTAGCAATGCAGCAATCACAGGGACACATAGCTGAACGATAGCGGCTTGTGTGTTTTTCAATAGTGGCATCGCTGTATACCAGATACTATAACCCAACCCTGAGGCGATTGCTCCTGATGCACAGGCGAGTAGTACACCTTCAGTGGTGATGTCCTCCAAATTGATATTTTTCAAACCTAAGTCATCTAGATACGTCATACCTACCAGTAATAGTATAGGCACAGCGACTAAGCTACGCACAAAGTTAAACCCTGTTGCTCGAAGCGGTGAGATACATGATTTGCCACGTATACTGTATACTCCCCATGCTATGCCGCTCATAGCCATTAACGCTGCCGCTAATGGTGACGGTATGGCAGCCGATGGCAACATCAAATACACGAATCCTGCCACTGCAACGACAAACGCTAACCATTGTAGCGCGCTGAGCTGTTCTTTTTTATAGATACCCCAGCCAATCATCGTCAGCTGAACCGCTGAAAACAAAATCAATGCCCCAGTGCCAGTATCCAGCTCTACATACGCAATTGAAAAGCACAGCGCATAAATCACCAAGCTGAGACTACTTAACCAACTGCCTTTATCATTTAATATAGCGTGGACAGTAGAGTTGTCATGATTGGACGTTTGGCGTCGCAGTCTGTAAGCATGTACAGTCATGATAACGCCTAGACAGGCCGTCGCACTTACTAGCCTGATGATTGTAAAACTCCAAGCGTCGATATAGCCTTCTGCTAATGCCATTCGGCAAAACAGGGAGTTTGCGGCAAAGGCGATTAACGCAATAATGGTATAAATAGTGGCTTTCAAAAGTAATTCCTACAATGAATAAATGGCACAAAACAGGCAAGCATAGAATTTTAGTTTTAGGTCTTGAGATACGCTGTTATAACGGTCGTTTTTTTTAGCAAAGATAATAGATTTATAACTTATTAATCTATTCGATAGCTGTCTCACAAGACAGGATATTTTGTCGTACTTATGGCAAAAAGTCTCTTTTAAATCAGAATAACGATAGTTGTATTGACGATAAGGTCTAAAAATAGGGATGATGTGCTTCGCGTCAAACGAACTATTAGAACAACATTCATTAAACACAATAAATCAGATAAATAAATAGGAAAAGATAGTATGAATTGGGCAAGTATTTTTATTTATGACACAACTTGGTTATTTGCCTTTGAAATCTTAATACGTGTCACTGTCATGTTTGTATTAATTATCACATTTTTACGATTCACTGGTAAGCGCGGCGTCCGTCAGCTCTCTATTTTCGAGCTGACCATTATTTTATCGTTGGGCTCTATTGCAGGTGACCCTATGTTCACTGAAGACCTGCCTATTATCCAAGCAGTACTAATCATGGGTACGGTCATTTCACTCTATAGGCTCTGTACTTGGGCGATGATGAAGTTCCAGCCTTTTGAGGACCTACTAGAGGGGCGCTCAATGTATATTGTAGAAGATGGCATGCTGGTGCTTGATAAGATTAAAAAAGGGGAGATGTCACACGATGAGTTTTTTGCTGAAATGCGCCAACAAGGGGTTGAGCATTTGGGTCAAGTGCGTACTGGTTTGCTCGAAGCTGATGGCAATTTTAGTATTTTATTGCACACATCTGAAAAAACAGACTACGGGATGCCGCTTTTCCCTAAGCAATACCGACCGGTCGAGCAAGTAGAAGCAGGGGTTTATTATGCTTGTATGTATTGCGGTTACGTCAATGAAATCTCTGACCCTAACCAATGCTGCCCACGCTGCGAGGATAATTGCAATAACTGGGCTAAAGCGTTAAACAATCATATCGTCAAATAATATTATTACCTGGCTGCCTTAGCTCAGTTGATAAGCTAAGGCAGCCAAGTGCTTTTTTCAAAGTGTCATATAAAAACCTTTCATTTACTGACAGTTTGTTTGACTGGTTTCATAAAGTATATGGGTTAAGTGGCATGCATAATTTACGTGACTTTATTTAGGTAACTTTATACCAGTCAAGTTTGCGAGTCATCACCATCACGCAGGCAAGTATCACAAAGCAGAATATCGCACCCAGTAATAGATTGAGATCTTCTGTACTTAAAATACCAAAAAATGCAGCATATAGTCCAGCAAGTGTCGCGGTAAAGATTACTGCCCGTTTCAAACCGCCAAATACATAGTAACTATACCAACCGATAAGCCCAACACAAGCACTGGCTGCTACCATATAGGCTTGCCAAAATGCGATTTGTTCTGCAAGCGGCAGTAATAAGACATAAAAGACAAATAGTGCGCAGCCGACGAGTAGATACTGAATAGGATGGATGCGACTTGATTTAAGCACTTCAAATAAAAAGAAAGTACCAAACGATACCAACATTAATAGCAAGGCGTACTTCATGGCTCGTTCAGTTTGTAGATAGACATCGTTGGGGCTTGCAAAACTAACGCCAAAGCTGTTTAGCAGAACACTTTGATTGCTGCTAGCTACTGTCGCACTGTCTGCCGTCAGACCTCTTGATGACTCAAACGAATCAGGATTGTACGAATGACTATCGGTATTGAGTGTTGATTCACTTATGACAGTACATCGATGGTTAGGCGCGCTGAGACATTGAGAGAGGTATTGGTTATTGGCAACAGTTAAATACTGATTTTGCCAGCTGGCATCGAATCCTTTAGCGGTAATGCTCTTAGTATTTGGTAATGCTTTACCGATGAAGTTTGGTGTCTGCCAGTCACTGTGCATAGACAGAGTAAAGTTCTGCCCAGTTGGTACAGTCGTCACACTACTAATGCCAGCTAATGGCAAGTCGATCACAATATTGAGCGCTTGATTGTCTTTAGGATTAGATAACTGGCTATTTACCTCTGATTTATCTAAATTTATACCCGCTGAGCTTGTGGCAACAAGGCTGTCTTTATTATTTTGGCTAGTAGGATTTTTTAATTGCTCCAATACGTCTTTAGGAATATCTGCTTCGACATAGCTTAAGTTCTCTATCATTGGTATCTGCGGATAGTTTGCTGCAATCGTTTTTTGATTGATTGTGACAGTAGGCAGGGTAGCGACACCGCGCAAATCAGACACGGGAATGATCAGTTTTGCCTTATTCCAGTGGGTAATGGTTTTGGCTAGTTGTGTCTTATCTGCATCATCGTCAATTGTAGTGCCAATCTGATCTAAATTTTTTAAAGTCTCATCAAGCGTATAACTCTGATCGAATGTCAGCTGACCATCATAGCTAGTAGCGCTATAGATACCGCGTTTATAAGTGTCTGTGTTTACTTTTAGGTTTTGTGCAGCCTGCGTCTGAGAGGCAAAAATCGTCTCAATTTTCGAGTATGACGGTTCGCATTTGCTCTTTATATTTGGTGTATCAGATGCATTTGACTGACATTCCGGTGTGACTGTCGTGGGAATAGCGATAAATGGATTAATCACTTCTTGTGGATTGACATGCTGCTCGCTGATTTCTTTTATCACTGATTCTGCGTAGTATTGTCTCTCGTATATGATATCGCTAATCATACTGAGACCAATCGAAAAAACGATACAAAGTCCTACAATGATGGATAACTTAGTCAATAATGTTTTTTGCATGTGGTCGCCTCCTAAGTGTCTTTAATCCACAGCTGCCGAGATAGCAGACTGTGGCTTTAAAAGACATTATAGAGAGGGCATGAAGAGAAGATGTGCAGGAAATATGGAATAACTGTGAAAGGGTGAAAGTTGATATTTTCGGATAACTACTTTCAAGTGTTAATGCTTTTTCGTGTCGCCAACGACTTTATCCATAATAGCGAATAACAAGCCAGACAATACAAAGGTCATATGAATAATAACCTTCCACATGAGTTTGTCGGCATCAAGTTCACTCATTCCGCTAGAGATATCCATAAAGGATTTTAAAAGGTCAATTGCCGAGATAGCGACGATCGCTCCGATGACTTTGAGCTTTAGACCAGAAAAGTCCACTTTGCCCATCCAGCTAGGACGATCATCATGAGTGCCAGTATCGATTTTTGAGACAAAAATTTCATAGCCACTGAATATAATGATAAGCAATAAACTGGCAACCAGAGAGATATCAACCAATACCAATATATCTACAATCACACTGGCTTCAGAGGCCGTCAAAATGTCAGCGAACATGTGCCATAGCTTTTGGACAAACTTAATAAATAATAAAATAATGCCTAACACCAACCCTAGATAAAAAGGTGCCAGTATCCAGCGGCTATTAAATATGGTTTTTTCTAAGTAAAGCTCAAACTTCTTTAGCATGGGTATCTCTTAGGTTTCAAATACAAAAAGTCTTAAAGACACAAGTATGAATAAGTTTTTGGGTATAGCTATTTAGCTTTAGTCAGGCGATATTTTATCTATATTAGCGAGCTGCGCTACTACTTGCTGAACGCGCTCTTTTCTATCGCCACTAATGCGTTGGAATGATTTCTGATGCTTGATTAATTGACTGGCGAAATAGTTGCTTATCTCATCGCGTTGATGCGGACTGTCTCGCAGGTCATCAGCCACCCATGGCGTATCAACATCAGTCAATAATATCAAATCATAATGATGGGCCAATGCTGCTTGCTCAAGGGCAGTAGGGCAGTCGCCATAATACCAATAAGAATAAACCATCAGCTCAAACAAACTGGTATCGCAAAACAAATAATGACTGGTGTTAGACGTCTGATCGACTTGTTTGGCTAAGATATTCTCTAGTGTAATCTGCCCCTGTGCGATAGGGAGCAGATCTTCCCAGGTACAAGTCAGGCGCTCATCATCCCATTTTTCCTGTAAGTAGGTACGCATATATTCTGACACCCATGGACTATCGAAATGCGCGGCCAAATCACGACATAAGGTCGTCTTACCCGTACTTTCTGCCCCTAAGACCGCGACTTTGATGACGGGTTTAGGCGTATGCTGCTCGAGGTTGTACACGGTAGCGTCGTTGCCATTCATAGTATGCCCAGATTGCGATAAGAGTGAAGACTACATATTGTAGCGCGGTAAAAGTAAAACCTTTATAGAAGTATAGCGGTACCGATATCGCATCAGCGATGATCCAGAGTATCCAATGCTCAATCTTGCGCCGTGCCATGAGCCACATAGCCATCAGAAACAAAGCTGTGGTGAGCATGTCAGTATAGTCGACCCAAGTAAATAGATGGATTCCAAGTACCGCACCATCGAAACTAAAGCCATTATTAATCACTGGACGGAAATAATAAACCAAGCCTACAAAAGCTATCGTTCCCGCTGCCAAAGCAGAAAGTATCGGGATGTCACCTGCATGTAAATGTTCAATACGGACATTATTGGCATTTGACTGCTTGTGCTCAACAGAATGGTTTTTCTTGTTCTTTGACCAGTTAATCCAGCCATACAAGCTCATCACGGTATAGTAAGCATTGATGAACATATCGCCAAACAGCTGCCACTTCCACAGTAGGTACACAAATATAGCAGTGCTGACCAGACCGATAGGGAAGACTAAAATATTGGTTTTGCTGGCGAGTAAGACACTTGCTACGCCGAAGACAACGGCAATCAGTTCAAGAATGATGAATATCGTAGAGTAGTCAGCGTATTGACCAAATAACCAGTTGAGAAGTTCTGCCATTAGCATTCCTAAGTATGAGCGTGTATCAATGTTCTGAATAATTAAGAGAGTTCGATGAATAGTACGGAATAAAATGATGCTAATTATAACGTAGCTACCGAAAAAGGACGGCAGTCTTTGCTAATTTATGGCAAGAAACATATTATTTGTAACAAAGTATTAGAAAAATTATAATATTCAGGCATAATAAACACACTGATTTTAAGTTTACAGTTATTCACTGAATTTGAATGGCTATTATTTTTCCACTTTTATGCTTATTCCAAGCACCACAGTAGTAGACAAGGAAGCTTATCATGACGACTTGTATCACAGGCACTGGTCTTTATATCCCACCTTACAGTATTAGTAACGAAGAGCTAGTTGAGTCATTTAACCAGTATGTTGAAAACTATAATACTGAACATGCTGAAGAGATAGCTGCAGAGACAGTGACGGCACTTGAGCCTTCTTCAGCTGCCTTCATCGAAAAAGTATCTGGTATCAAATCACGTTATGTGATGGAAAAAGAAGGTATCTTAAATACTGAAATCATGGCGCCAGTTATCCCTTACCGCAACTTGGGCGAAGAGTTGTCAGTCATGGCCGAAATGGGTGCAGCAGCACTTAGAGATGCTTTGGCTGATGCTGGACTTGAGGCCAACGACTTAGATGGTATCATCCTTGCTTGCTCAAACTTCCAGCGTACTTATCCTGCGGTTGCTATCGAAATCCAGAACGAAATTGGTATGATTGGTGGCTTTGCTTATGATATGAACGTTGCGTGTAGTGCGGCGACTTTTGGTCTATCACAAGCACATGGTTCTATCATCTCTGGTTTGGCCAAGCGTATTGCTGTGGTCAACGTTGAGATTACCTCAGCGCATCTAAACTGGCGTAACCGTGACAGCCACTTTATCTTCGGTGATGTAGCGACCGCTTCTATCGTTGAAGAGTTAGATACGCCAAAAGGTTATGAGATTCTAAACTCTAAGCTATTTACTCAGTTTTCGACTAACATCAAAAACGAATATGGCTTTATGGATCGCTCAGAGTATCTAGCAGCACAGACTGAAATGTATCCAGATATCAAAGCACCGGTTACTGATAAGCTATTTTTGCAAAACGGTCGTAAAGTATTCCGTGAAGTCTGTCCAAAAGTGTCAGAGATTATCACTGAGCACTTGCAAGAAAACGACATCCCAACGTCTGATGTTAAGATGATGTGGTTGCATCAAGCCAATGCCAATATGTTGGATTTGATCCTGCGTACCGTAGTCGGTAAAGATGCCGATAAGTCGATTGCCCCAAGTGTTATTGCTGAATTTGCCAATACCAGCTCAGCGAGTCCTATGATTGTATTCCATCGCCACAAAGATGACCTAGTATCAGGCGATTTGGGCGTTATTTGCTCATTTGGTGCCGGTTACTCTATTGGTTCGGTCTTGGTTCGAAAGGTCTAATGCTTTAACTACCTGTCTTGATAAAAATAGCTAAGAATATTCTTAGCTATTTTTTTGTCTGTCGTTTTTGCTATTGAAATTAAGTCGTGACATCTAAATATAAACAGAGATGTTTGAGAAGATAACATCAAGATTACCGACAATATCAACAAGAATGATTAGAGGTTTTAATTTACCCCAAAAAATTTGCTATAATCACGGGCTTATTCCTCTTATCCAATTAAAAGTCCTTTTATGAAAGAATCCTTACGCCTGCGTTTAGACCAGATGGTAGACCGTTATGAAGAGGTCACCGCTTTATTATCAGATCCTAGTGTCATCAGTGATAATAACAAGTTCCGTGAATTGTCTGTTGAGCACAGCGACTTGATGGAGATTACGACGCTGTGGCAAAACTACGTGGGTGCAGAAACGGATCAGGCCGATGCAGAAGCGATGCTAGCCGATGCAACAGATCCTGACATGAAAGAGATGATGATCGATGAGATTGAGAGTGCGCGTGATACCATCGTAGAGATGGAAGAAGCGCTCAATCTGATGATGCTACCAAAAGATCCTAACGATAAAGTACCAGCATTTTTGGAGATTCGTGCTGGGACAGGCGGCGATGAAGCAGCGATTTTCTCTGGGGATTTGTTCCGCATGTACCAAAAATACGCGCAAAGCCAGGGCTGGACGCTAGAAGTGCTCTCTGCAAATGAAGGTGAGCATGGTGGTTATAAAGAAATCATCACTCGCGTATCTGGCAATAGTGTATATGGTCGCTTAAAGTTTGAATCGGGCGCTCACCGTGTACAGCGTGTCCCTGAAACCGAGAGCCAAGGTCGTGTTCACACATCAGCTTGTACGGTTGCGGTCATGCCAGAAGTTGAGATTGATGATACCGTCGATATCAATCCTGCTGATATTAAGATGGATACTTTCCGCTCAAGCGGCGCTGGTGGTCAGCACGTGAACACGACTGACTCTGCTGTACGTTTGACGCATATTCCGACGGGTACCGTGGTAGAGTGTCAGCAAGAGCGCAGCCAACACAAAAACCGTGCGCATGCTATGAAGATGTTGGTCTCTAAAATCCAGCAAGCCAAAGTACAAGCACAGGTAGATGTGGCGGATTCTATACGTCGTGACTTGGTCGGTAGTGGCGATCGCTCAGAGCGTATCCGTACCTATAATTTTCCACAAGGTCGCATGACCGATCACCGTATCAACCTTACCTTATACAAGCTCGACTCCATTATGGAAGGCGACTTGGATGAGATTCTTGATGCACTATTACGTGAGCATCAGGCTGATTTGATGGCCAGTATCGGTGGCAATGACTAGTAGTTAGTCTGTAAAAGCACCAACAGTTTTATCGTTTTTATCACCGTGTCTGTTCTTATAATAATAAGTATTGATTTAATTTTTCTGTTTTCGTTTATCCATTTAATTACCTAAAAATATTGAGAGTGTTATGTCAAAGCACAATAATCAGAACCAAGATCAAACCCCAGTCGTAGAAGATGCTAACGAGCTAATCGCACAACTGCAAGCCAAGCTAGATGATATCAGTGCTTCAGGTAAACAGCCGTATCCTAATACGTTCAAACGCACTGATTATGCGCAAGACTTACAGACGGCTTTTGATGGTGTCTCAAAGCAGGAAATTGAAGAAAAAGCAGCAAATGGTGAAAAAACACAAGTAAACGTGGCAGGTCGAGTCATGCTCAACCGTGGTTCGTTCATTGTGATTCAAGACATGACAGGCCGTATTCAGCTATATGTAGCACGTAAAGAGCTTGATGAGGAAACGCGTGCGAGCATTAAATCACTAGATTTGGGTGACATCGTTGGTGTATCAGGCTATATCGGTCGCTCAGGTAAAGGCGATTTGTATGTGCATATTGAAGAAATTACGCTACTGACCAAATCACTACGTCCAATGCCAAACAAATTCCATGGTTTGGCTGATGTAGAAGCGCGCTATCGTAATCGTCATCTTGATTTGATGACCAATGAGACGACTCGTAATACCTTTATGGTTCGTAGTCAGATCGTTAGTGGTATTCGTCAATTTATGCTCAATGAGCGTTTTATGGAAGTTGAAACGCCAATGATGCATCCGATACCAGGCGGCGCAGTAGCTCGTCCGTTTGAGACACATCATAATGCATTAGACATGCCTTTATATCTACGTATCGCGCCTGAGCTTTATCTTAAGCGTCTGGTTGTTGGTGGGTTTGAGAGAGTATTTGAGATTAACCGTAGTTTCCGTAATGAAGGGGTTTCAACCCGTCATAACCCAGAATTTACCATGATTGAGTTCTATCAAGCATACGCTGATTATCATGACTTGATGGATTTGACTGAGCGTCTGTTTAATCAGTTAGCAATAGATGTATTGGGCACAACAGAGCTTACTTATCAAGAAGAAGCCATTAGCCTAAAAGCACCATTTGCTCGTCTATCAATGTCTGATGCGATTGCAAAATATGCTGAAAACTTTGACATGGCGCGTATCAATGATCGTGAATACCTAGCAGAATATGCATCTACGACACTTAAGCAACAAGTCAAAGATGTGTTCGGTGTGGGTAAACTACAGACGATTATCTTTGAAGAAACGGCTGAGCATCAATTACGTCAGCCAACGTTCATCACTGAATATCCTGCTGAGACATCACCACTAGCGCGCCGTAGTGATGACAATCCTGAGATTACCGATCGCTTTGAGCTGTTCGTTGGTGGTCGTGAGTTGGCCAATGGCTTTAGTGAGCTTAATGATCCAGCAGACCAAGCCGAGCGTTTCCGTGGTCAGGTTGCTGAAAAAGACGCGGGCGATGATGAAGCTATGCATTTCGATGAAGAGTATATCGAAGCATTGTCTTACGGTCTGCCACCGACAGCCGGTGAAGGTATTGGTATTGACCGTCTAGTAATGCTATTTACCGACTCTGCTAGTATCCGTGATGTGATCTTGTTCCCGCACATGCGCCGCAAACAAGACAGCTAAGATGGGTTTGCTTGCTATAAATCCAAACTGATACTTAACTCAGCATAAAAAGCTTTTGCTCATTTTCACAGAATGGGTATAAGCTTTTTTATGACATATCGTTTATAGAGGTATTATGGATATTCAGCAAGCATCACATGCGCCATGGCAAAAAATGATTCAGCAATGTTTTTTATCATTGTATGAGTTGCCTGATGACAAAATCACTGACTCTGATCATTTTCAGGGTTATGATTTTGTTTTTGAGTTTTCCGGCGCTACTATTTATTTGCTCGTCAATACCGTCGTGATGCAGGCAAATAAGCAAGAAGTGGATAATGCTAAATTTCGTGAGTGGAGAAAAGAAGTTGTTAACCAACTTATCAAACGCCACGCTCAGATTTATCAAAAAAACGATAGCCTAGTTGTAGATAGAAGTGCCGTGACAACTGATAAAGCGGTTTATTTTATCGGTTTAACATCATTATCTATCAATCATCAAGACGATCAATCGGGCCATTCATCTTATGCAGTTGGCTACGAATATGGCAGTCGGTTTTTTGCAGAAGACTGTGTTTTAGACTTAGATGATGAGCAAAGTATCCTACAAGTCTTTAGTCATCAAAACTTCGTTGATATCCTCAACCAGTTGGTTACTCCAAGTGATTTGACAACCTTTTTGGATTTTCATCGTCGTCAACTATCTAACTTTGCATCATTTCAAAACGAATCAACATTACTTAAACAGTTTCTACAATCACCTGACTTTCACCAACGAGCGATTAGGGTGCAAGAGCAGCTAATTGATAACGAGTTAATTGAGCAAGTTGAATTACGCTTACTTAAAGCAGTAGAGCCGAATCAGACTGTGTATGCCGATGCCTTAATGGCTGAGATGCAAAAAAATACTGGAATGTGGTTCAAGCTGTTCAACAGTGTGCTTGAGCGTTATTATGAAGCAGGTACACCTTTACCAAATGATCAGGTTGATATTTTGGTAGATGAGTCAATGTATACCTATGCATGTCTAGTAGAAAAAATCTTAGCTTATAGAACCATGGATCAAGACTCGCGCTGGAATGGTTATGTCCGTCATGAGCATTCTTATCATGTATTTGGACGCCATTATCTCATGGTGTTTTATGCGCAAGACGATAGCAGTTCGCTGAGCGCAGAGAATGTTCGGCTCTCTTATAAAGATTTATTGTCAGATACCAATGTCCAGTTACAGGAGCCTGTAATGGATGATTTGTTTTTACTGGGCGTAGAGTTTCGGCCATGTGAAGACAGTGTAAACACTGAGGTTTATCTGGATATATTTCATCAAGCAGGCTCATTGATTGATGAAAGTACTCAGCGCTTATATGACCGACTGGCCCAACTTCAAGCTCAGTTATAATCTGAACATAGTATGATTCATTAACCCGACGCTTCCTTTATATTTGTATTATTTACATTGGCATTTCTTATGACGCAGCAATATCAAGTTTTAGCTCGCAAATACCGACCAAAAAACTTTCACGAGTTGATTGGGCAGACGCATGTGTCTCAAGCGCTGATTAATGCGATTGATTATAATCGTTTGCATCACGCTTATCTGTTTACAGGTACACGCGGTGTGGGTAAGACGACGATTGCGCGTATTTTATCTAAATGCTTGAACTGTGATACAGGTATTACCAGTACCCCTTGCGGCGTATGTGATAACTGTTTTGCTATTGATCAAGGGCGTTTCATTGATCTTATTGAGATTGATGCCGCTTCTCGTACCAAGGTCGAAGACACGCGTGAGCTATTAGACAATGTGCCTTATGCGCCAAGCCAAGGACGTTATAAGGTCTATCTGATTGATGAAGTACATATGCTGTCTACGCACAGCTTTAACGCACTATTAAAAACGCTAGAAGAGCCACCTGAGCATGTGAAGTTTTTATTAGCGACTACTGATCCACAGAAGCTACCAATTACGATTATTTCGCGCTGCTTGCAGTTCGTTCTACGCCCATTACCTCAAACGTTACTTAGCGAGCACTTGGCAAATATCTTGACCAAAGAGCAGGTAGGCTATACTCAGCCAGCGATTTGGCAGTTAGCAAGTGCAGCCAAAGGTTCTGTACGTGATGCGTTATCATTGACCGATCAAGCCATTGCTTTTGGTCAAGGCGCACTGGATGATGCGACTGTCAATGCAATGCTTGGTCTCATTGATGCTGCTGACTTAGTACGCTTGATCACAGATATTTATAATCATGATAAGTCTGCTGTTGCTGCTCATATTGAGCAAATGCGCGCGCAAATGGTCGATGCGACTAGTATGTTTGATGGGCTTGCTGAACTGTTACATCAGTTGGCATTAACTCAGCTGTTACCTGAGGTCGCTCTCAATGTTAATGAGGCGCAAGCAAAAGATATTTATACGCTAGCTCAGCATATTAGCCCTGATGTCTTGCAGCTGTATTATGAGATCGTTGTACAGGCACGTGAAGGTGTCAAGCTTGCAAGTACGCCGATGCAAGCGCTTGAGATGTGCATTTTACGATTACTAGCGTTTCGTCCTTTACCAGTCGATGAAGTCTTGAGTAATATTTACGATAGTCATGGGTCTGCTGCCAAAGTACCAGCTATAGAACCAGTTTCTTCTACATCAGCTCCAGATGATATTACACATGAAGCATCAGCACCGCCGCCAGAGCTTTATAGTGTTGATTATCAGACACCAAGTCATGATGAGCTGCAAAGCGGTATTGATGATAATGACAATTTAGCGCAGTCAGTTAATAGTGCTATGCCTGAACCAGTTGTTGAGCCTGAACCAGTTGTTGAGCCTGAACCAGTTGTTGAGCCTGAACCAGTTGTTGAGCCTGAACCAGTTGTTGAGCCTGAACCAGTTGTTGAGCCTGAACCAGTTGTTGAGCCTGAACCAGTTGTTGAGCCTGAACCAGTTGTTGAGCCTGAACCAGTTGTTGAGCCTGAACCAGTTGTTGAGCCTGAACCAGTTGTTGAGCCTGAACCAGTTGTTGAGCCTGAACCAGTTGTTGAGCCTGAACCAGTTGTTGAGCCTGAACCAGTTGTTGAGCCTGAACCAGTTGTTGAGCCTGAACCAGTTGTTGAGCCTGAACCAGTTGTTGAGCCTGGCGCAAATGATTCTCAGTTAACAGCACACTCTGATGAAGACCCACGCACATTACTGCGTTGTCCACCTCAAGAACTGACAGGCGAGTGGAACCCAGAAAAGTGGGACTACTGGTTACAAACTGCTCGTGAAAGCGAGGTATTAGCACAAGATGAGCTAGCACTAGCACGACAAGGGACAATGACTGGTCAATGCAATGGCAAAGCCACGTTTTTGACCAGTGTTGATAGTAAGCATTTGCAGGTCACTTTTCAGCAATTGGCAGCTAAGCTACAACAGCAATTTACACAAGCTGACATTGACTTGAAAATTGATAGTAGTATCATGCAGACCGAAGATAAAACCCCAGAGCGCCGACAGAAAAAACGTTTAGAGCAAGCGAAAACCGTTGCTGAAACGAAATTACTAAAAACACCAGTAATGCAGTATTTAACTGAACGTGGTGAGGGGAAAATGGGTAAAGTACAGCTGTATTGAGATTTTAGAGCAGTGATTGCTCAAAATATCTAAAAGTATATTTATATATTGAACGTAGTTTTATATTAAATATCAAGGTGATAGCAATATATCACCTTGATATTTTTGTTTTTATTACGGGTCAAAATATATTTATCAAACAAGAGAGAACCATTTGATAACGATAAGATGAATCCAAAGTCGTTATAATGGTTAAGTTATATTAAAAACTGAAATGACGTTTAGGTGAGAATATGTTGGATAATTTACGCGGTATGGCTGTGTTCGCCAGTGTGGTCGGACATGGCTCTTTTAGTGGCTCAGCACGTGAGCTAGGTATTACAACCAGTGCAGTCAGTCAGCAAATTCGTTCATTAGAGAACGAGCTTGGCGTGGTGTTGCTACATCGCTCAACTCGTAAGCTAAGCTTAACAGAAGCTGGTGAGAGCTTTTATGAAGCGGCAAAAGATGTCGTCAGTGCAGCGGAGCAAGGGCGTATTAAAGTTAATCAATTGCGTGATGAGCTAGCAGGTAGCTTGCGTGTATCGACCACTCCTGAGCTTGGTGTTAATCATATACTGCCAGCACTCTCTACTTGGATGGCTGCACATGATGATTTAAGCGTCACCTATCTAGCTGACAATCATTATATTGATATGATTGATGAGCGTATTGATATTGCTATTCGCATGAGCCCATCGATTAATGACTCTAGTCTGAGCAGTCATCCATTGACTGATGTGCGCCAACTATTGGTTGCTTCACCTCAGTATTTGCGTCAGCATAGTAAGCTAAATACGCCTAAAGACTTGGCTGAGCATCAACTGATCTGTATTGAAATCATGAAAGATGCCAATCAGATCGATATGATTCAGACTGAAACTGGCAAAAAAACGCGTGTTAAAATGAACTCACGTATCTATACCAACAACGTATTCATGGCAACGACGTTGGCTAAAGAAGGTCATGGTTTGGTTAGAATGTTAGAAATGGATGTCAAAAAAGAGCTTGAGAGCGGTGAGCTGGTCGAAGTGTTGACTGGCTATCAGTTACCAAGCTTTGTGCTATATGCGGTCACTTTAAATCGCGACCAACAGCCAGCCAAAATCACTCGTTGCCTAGAAGTACTAAAAAAATACTTCCATGCAAATTAAGTGTTGTTCTCACTACGCACGAAACGTTTTTAGTTAGCAATAAGCAGTAAGCAGTTAGCAAAAAGCCTATAGATAATGAATCATCTATAGGCTTTTTTATTGTCTGTTATTAACGTTGAAACATACTTTAAAATGATGGTTTTAACAGATTGATTAAACGCTCAGCGACTTGTGTGCTTTCATCACGGCTCATGTTAAGCGGCGGTAGCAAACGTACAACATGACCACCCGTCACATTGATGATTAGCTTTTGCTCATCACGAGCACGATCCACCAGTTGACTACAATCCATGTCTTCAGGTAACGCGATACCAATCATCATACCTGCACCGCGACTGCTAACACCATGTTGGCCAAATGTATCAACGATACTTTCTCTGATAAATAAACCCTCAGTCACTGCGTTTTCCATGATATTACTATTTGCTAGCACGTCATACACGCTATGTACCACACGGCTAGCCAATGGCGTGCCACCATAAGTAGAGCCATGACTACCAGCGCCAAACAAACCATTGGCACGGCCACGTACCATGCACGCACCGACTGGGAAACCATTGCCTAGACCTTTGGCTGTCGTCAACACATCAGGGCGAGCGTTACTGTGTTGATAAGCAAAGTATCTACCAGTACGACCATTACCTGTTTGTACTTCATCTAGCATAAATAGCCAGTTATGAGCGTCACATTCTGCTTGTAGCTCTTCAAGATAAGTGAAGCCATTGGCTGCAGTATTTAGGCCGCCTTCGCCTTGGATCGGCTCTACAAAGATAGCGCAGATATCATCATGTTCTTGAGCAGCTTGTTTGACAGCTTCGATATCGCCAAATGGCACACGAATAAAGTCTTCATCTAATGTATAAAACCCTTCTCGCGCTTTTGGATTTGCAGTAGCTGACAAAGATAATAACGTACGACCATGGAACGATTGCTCCATCACGATAACTTTTGGACGTTTAAAACCTTGCTTGTACGCGTATAAACGTGCCAGTTTTAATGCAGCTTCATTGGCTTCGGCGCCGCTATTGGCAAAAAACACACTGTCCATTTGAGCGGCGGTACATAGTATCTCTCCAGCACGCTCTTGCCAATCAATGCCAAACAAGTTGCTTGTATGAATTAACATACCTGCTTGCTGCTGAATCGCGTCAGTGACTTGTGGATGACAGTGTCCTAAGCCGCATACCGCAATACCAGTCAAAGCATCTAAGTAAGGCGTGTCATCTTTGGTATATAGCCAACTGCCTGCACCGCGTGTAAAGCTGATTGGTTGACGATTATAAGTGGGCATCAGGTAAGTAGCAGACATGTAAAACATCCTTGGTATAATAATTGAGTAAAAGTGTGGGTTATAGCTCGTCAGAAAAAGGCGTGGTTTCTGCAGGTAAGGTGTAGTCTTCGTTTGCCCAAGCACCTAAGTCGATTAGCTTGCAGCGACTGCTACAAAACGGCTTATATTTATTGTCTTGCCAGGTCGTCTGGGTGCCGCAACGTGGGCAAGGGTAGGTCTTTGGGGGCGTATTTGCAGTAGAGTCAGTCATAAGAAAAGAGAGATGTCCTAAATGTTATTAGTATTGGTTGCATACGGCACGAGCATAAAACGCATCCGTCATTTAAATGACGACGAAACGAGGCGTACTCGCTATCGCTGTATTACTATTCAATTGGATTGACTATATAATAGCATGGGGCCGAATAATGACAAAAGACAAATGCTTTAAGGATAGTAGATGACCGACAATATTGATCTCACGCATCAGCAAGAGCGTGCCTTTCAACCACAAAAACTGTCAGCACCGCGTGACTTTATTATTCCAAATATCATCAATGACAATAAAAATGAAAAACTGTTGGTGTTAGAGATTGGGGCAGGGAAGGGTAAGCATGCACTTAGCTTTGCCGCACAAAACCCTGATAAGCATTTGATAGCTATTGAACGCACGCGTAATAAATTTGAAGCGTTCTCAAAATTAGCCACTCTACAAAATCTATCAAACCTAGATGCGATTCATGCGGATGCGATTGCCTGGACAGTGCATGCCATTAAACCAAACAGCTTGGCTAAAATCTTCATTCTTTATCCCAATCCTGAACAGCACAATCCAAATCAGCAATGGCTGAATATGCCTTTTTTTGAGTTTCTATTATCACGCTTGCAGGTGGGCGGAGAAGTGGTATTAGTGACCAATATTGAATCCTATATGGACAATGCAGAACACCAAGCAACTAAAGTATGGTGTCTACCATCAACACGTTCTCGAGTACCAGTGACCAGTCAGCGCACTCATTTCGAAGTGAAATATCTTGCACGACAAGAAGTGTGTTGGGAGCTAAGTATTCGTAAGCCAAAATGGTATAAAACAAGATTTGATGATTGGCAGGTAAGTGCTATAAGCGAAAAATAATAGCCTAAGTAAATATAGGGCTTATGTCAGTGCTATACAATAAAGGTAATAGTATTAAATACAAAATAGCCTAAGCAAATAAAATTAAAACAATAAGAAGCCGTCACTAAAGGACGGCTAAAAATTTGCACATTTTATAAATAAGGTTTTACGAGGCTGTTAGAGTTGGTATGCGCATCTAAAACAGTTAAAAAGGTATATGCACCAATAAACTTGCGGCTAATAAACATGAATTCTTTTGGTGGTAGATTAAATTCAAAAGATTGCATTGCACGTGTGGCCGTAGTGGATAGGCGTGAATGTAGTTTACTGTTGGCCCAAATATAGCGATTCTGTTCATCTAAACATTCGCTAGGGATATTAGTGTTTTTCTCAGGGTCACTAAAAGGCTCGGTAGCAAGCAAAAATAACGAAGCAATATCTGAACGTACTTTATTACTCATGCTATCGAAAAAGTCATATCCTTTCATAGCAAGGCTCATTGCTTGCTGATCATGGCGATATCCTGCGCGTAGTAGACCACGGGCAATCGTTAACAAGTTGCCATCGAACTGACGAATCGCTCCAAAATCTAGCAAAACCAATCTATCGATATCTTCTTCGTTTTCGCTCACACGCACCAAGTAATTACCAAAGTTGGGATCTGTCTGCATTTCACCCCATACAAAAATCTCTTGCATCATGATTTCAATGGCCGCTTGACCAATGGCATTGCGGCGTTCATGAGGTAGTAATTGTAATGCTTCCGAAACTACAGTGATACCTGGCTCGTATGACATGCATAGCAAACGTTTTTTAGAATAAGTGCGATTAATCTTAGGCACGATATAGCGAGGATCATCGATTAAACGCTCGTAAAAACGTTCTGTCGTAGCCGCTTCCGCTTCATAATCAACTTCGTGATGGAGTAGGTCACGTATTTCCTCAAACCAAGCATCGAGTGCGCGTGTTTGAGGGACGATATTACTTACTTTTAACAATCGTTTGAACAAGGCAAGATCAGAGTTGATAGCATCTGCCACACCTGGGTACTGAATTTTTAACACAACTTGTTCGCCAGTGGCGAGTATGGTCGCACGGTGAACTTGAGCAAGAGAAGCAGTTCCGATGGGGACAGGATCAATGTCTAGCTCGTTTAGTTTATTGCCCAGTAACTGGCGTAATGTTTGCTCAATCGTTGGCCAAGTCAATGTCGCCGTGTCATCATTAAGGGTTTGCAAAGCACGTGTGATCTCTGGCGGCAGTATATGCTCACCATAAATCGCTAGCATTTGACCAATCTTGACGACCGAACCTTTCAATTTACCTAGCTCTGATGCCAGATAATTTGCCTGCGTTTCCATAAACGCCTGATTGCGTGCAGTGCGTGCTTCTTTGTTTAAGAACATGCCAGACACGCTATTACCCGCCCAACGACGACCAATATTCAAAGAGGTTTTCGCAATCGACATACGACGATCAAACCCTGAGGTTTTTAGGCTATCGATTGATTGCTTGTTGCTAAAAGGTTTAGACGTATCATTTGCCATAAGTATAATCATTCATCCAATTGGTATTGATTTGCGGGTTCGAAACCTACAATACAAGGGAGACGTGATGCACAGGTACAAAATTGTATCATATAAAGCGCGTTGGTTTTATGAGCCTGAGCTGGCCATTGATAGTTACTTTGTAAGCTAATATCTAACGGTAACTATTGATAAACAGGTGCTTGCTAGTTTGAGTATAATTAATAAATAGCTAGATTTTTCTAGCAAGTTAACTGACTATTAAAACTTAGAAAAATCTATTTATAGCCAATAGATTAGTATTAAAAAGATACTAAAAAATAAGACCTAGCATGATGCTAGGTCAAATAATGATTTAGAGCTATAAAATACAGAAATACTATTAATCAAATGTATTGAGCAAAACCTTCGCGTTGTCTAAAATATTGCCCAAGACGTTAATCAATATGTCTCTTGGGATGCCTTAGCTGCTAAGCATTTTCGCGAGTGATGGCATGGTGACCAATATCACGGCGGTACTGCGCACCATCGAAGCTAATAGCAGCAGTAACTGCTAATGCGGCTTGCTGAGCATCAGAAATACTATCTGCTAACGCAGTTACACATAAGACGCGCCCGCCGTTTGTGACGACTTCTTTATCATTATCGTTAGCAAATGCCGTGCCAGCATGGAAAACTTTAACAGCTTTGTCGTTGTTAGGATCTAGTTCTGGCAAGCCAGCAATCACATCACCTTTAGACGAAGTTTCAGGGTAGCCTTTTGATGCGACAACGATACCTAGAGCAGGGCGCGCATCCCATTTGGCTTCACTAGGTAATTGACCTGCCAGACCTTGTGCGACCAAATCGACCATTGATGACTGCAAACGCATTAAGATAGGCTGCGTTTCAGGATCACCAAAACGGCAGTTAAACTCGATGACATATGGGTCGCCTGCCTTATCAATCATGAGACCAGCATATAAGAACCCAGTATAAGGATGGCCTGCGTTTTTCATGGCATCGACTACTGGTTGAATCACTTGCTGTATGACTTTGTTATGAACATCGCTGGTAACAACTGGAGCAGGGGAGTAAGCACCCATGCCGCCAGTGTTTGGACCAGTATCACCTTCAAAAGCACGTTTATGATCTTGGCTGGTTGCCATTGGCAAAATGTTGTCACCATCAATCATACAAATAAAGCTGGCTTCTTCGCCCTGTAAAAACTGCTCGATGACCACGCGGCTGCCAGCATCACCGAACTTGTTGTCCGCTAGCATATCGTCGATAGCTTCATGTGCTTGTTCGATCGTTTCAGCAACGATGACGCCTTTACCTGCAGCAAGACCATCTGCTTTGATAACGATAGGCGCGCCTTGCTCATCGACATAGGCTTTTGCAGCGACTGCGTCGGTAAAACCTTGATAAGCAGCGGTTGGGATATTGTTTTGCTCCATGAACTCTTTAGCAAAAGTTTTTGAGCCTTCTAACTGTGCACAGTAAGCTGTTGGGCCCCATGCTTTGATACCTGCATCACGACAAGCATCAACAATACCCGTAACCAAAGGCGCTTCTGGACCAACAATTACCATGTCGATATCGTTATTTTGACAAAAGTCGATAACAGCACTATGCTCGCCTGCGTCAGCGTCGGTAGACTCTAGCGTAACGTTTTGGCATTTAGGCTCAAGGGCGGTGCCAGCATTGCCAGGAGCGATGTAGACATTTTTTACATTGTCATCTTTTGCACATTGCCATGCCAATGCGTGTTCGCGACCACCTGAGCCAACCACCAAAATATTCATCATACCTTTTGCCCTTAGCATTAAAGTTAATAATGAGCGAGTCGTACGCTCGTAAATATGTTGGCATATTCTAACAAAAAAACGCCTTCAATTACCATGAGTATCCGCCTGCAAGCACCGAATCATTCATATCGACGTCCAAAACCGCATTGTCTCATTAGTAAAGGTTATCGACACACCGCTGATTCATGAAATGATGTTGTACACTTTAGCTCGCGCCTTATGTGCGTTACACTTCACTATATTGGTAGTATTAAATTCTGATGGCTACATATTAATAAAAAATAAGAGCAAAAAAGGAGAAAATTTCTAACTGTTATAAAAATAAAATAAGTCGCGTGAATGGAAATACTGCACCGTTGCACCAATGATGAATATGCAGTAACAGTAGTCAATCTAAATCGATAAACTTAAATAAATAAATGTTAAACCAAATCTATAAAAAAAGGACGCAGGAAATGCCAAACTCCCTCAGTATCGCAAAAGAGCGCATTAGCCAGATAAGCGATATTGCTACCAGTTATGTACAAAAAGACAAATCGCTATTTGATCATTTTATTCATAGCTATTATCAGCCGCTGCATCAAGAAACTGCAGAGGCGATTAGTAATGCTGACTTGGCGGGCATGGCGCTACATCACTTTACACTACTCAAAGCTTACGACGGCAGCAAGCCGCAGCTGACAGTACTAAACCCAGCAGCAGAAGAGCAGCACTTTCACAGCTCGCACACTGTCATTCAAATCGCAGCTTATGATAGACCATTCTTAGTTGATACGATTTTGATGAGCCTAGAAGCTGAAGGTATCGATGTTCATCGTACTTACAACATCATCATCAGTGTTGAGCGTGATGACAATGGTGCTATTACCCATATCGAAGGCGCACATGAAAGTGCCACTTCACATATGTCATTGATTCATTGTGAAATTGCTTACCAAGACAACGAAGACTTGGAAGCACTGCAAAAAATGCTGATGTCAAAAATTGACACGCTTGATACGGTCGTTGGCGACTGGAAACAGATGCGTGCGCAGTTGAACGATATCAAAACTGAGCTTTCTACTAAGCCGCTACCAGAAGTATTCTATTCACAACAAGAAATCCAAGCATTTTTAGATTGGATCTTAGACGATCACTTTATATTCTTAGGATATCGTGAATACCGCTTGGAAGGTGGTCAGTCTATCGAAGTGACTTCTGAGCCGACCGATTTGGATTTATTCGCAATCGGTAACAGTGGCCTTGGTCTATTACGTGGTTCTGAAAAAGACAAGCTATCTGAAAGCTTTAGCCAATTACCTAAAGGCTTAAAGCAATTGTTGACTGAGCCACGCGTGTTAATGCTGTCTAAATCAAGCCGTGTATCACCTGTGCATCGTTCAGTATATATGGACTTTTTGGGTATTCATAAGTTCGATGATAACGGTAATCTAATTGGTGAATACCGCTTTATCGGTTTGCTAACGTCACAAGCCTATCAGCTGACTGTACAGCAAATACCGCTATTGCGCGAAAAAGCCAATAAGATTATGGCAATGGCAGACTTGCCACGTGACGGTCACGCTCATCACAAGATGATGCATGTGATTAATACTTTGCCACGTGATGATTTGTTCCAAGCCAGCGTCGAAGAGCTATACCCAATTGTTTCGGGCATTACTCAACTACAAGACAAGAAGAGCTTACGTCTATTTAGTCGTATCGACCATTATCAGCGTTTTGTCTCGTGCTTGGTCTATATCCCGCGTGATAAGTTCAACACCGAGCTACGCATTAAAGTACAAAATGTCCTAAAAGATGCTTATAACGGTATGTCTTCAGGGTTTACCACTGAATTTAATGAATCTGCGCATGCTCGTGTGCACGTCCACGTACGTACCGTGCCTGGTCAAGTAAATGACGTCAATATCGCTACACTTGAAGCCAAATTATCAGCACTCATGCAATCATGGGATGATAATTATCAAAAAATGCTACTCGACAATGTGGGCGAACAACAAGCCAATGCTTTAAATCGTCGCTTCTTAAACTATATTCCTGCTGCCTACCAAGAGCGTTTTGATGCTCGTACCGCAGTCGAAGACACGAAACGTCTGGCAGGACTGACCGCAGAGCAACCAATGCTTTGGCACTTATACCAGTCGACAGGCGATGCACGTAACCAGCTTCACCTAAAGCTATACGGTCGCGAGCAGCCGGTTATCTTGTCAAAAGTATTACCAATACTTGAAAACTTTGGTGTGTCAGTTATCTCAGCACAAACTTATGAGTTTGACTTGCCAGAGCAACCTATCTGGATGCAAGAGTATGAGCTGACCTTAGAGCATGTCGATACGGTCAATATGCAAGTAGTGCGTGGTCAGTTCGAAGACAGCCTCAAGCAAATCTGGGCAGGCCGAGTGGAGAGCGACTCATTTAATGAATTGGTACTAACGACCAAGCTCGATACTTATGATGTCGTCGTATTGCGTGCATTGTCTCGCTATATGCTGCAAGCACGTGCCCCATTCTCTAGTGCTTATATTCAGCAAACTGTGGTCAAAAACAGTGATATCAGTGTCGCGTTAGGTAGTTTGTTTGACGCACGTATGAATCCTAAGTATAGCGAAGAAGAACGTCAAGAAAAGGCTGCTACCATTCAAGAGCAAATCACAGCGGCGTTAGCAGATGTGGATAGCCTGGATGAAGATCGTATCTTGCGCTGGTACTTAGATTTGATCAATGCAATGGTACGTACCAACTTCTATCAAGTCGATAGTGATGGTCAACGCAAAGATCGTCTGTCATTTAAGTTCTTGGCAGCAGACATTCCAAACTTGCCTAAACCAAAGCCAATGTTTGAGATATTTGTGTATTCACCGCGCGTCGAAGCTGTGCACTTACGTGGCGGCAAAGTCGCTCGTGGTGGTCTGCGCTGGTCAGATCGTATGGAAGATTTCCGTACTGAAGTACTTGGCCTTGTCAAAGCACAGATGGTCAAAAACGCAGTAATCGTCCCTGTAGGCTCTAAAGGCGGCTTTATTGTCAAAACCAAGAGCATGGCTGATGGTCGTGAGGCATTCCAAGCAGAAGGTATCGCTTGTTATCAGACATTCTTACGCGGCATGCTTGATGTCACAGACAATATTGTAGATGGCAACATCGTCCCGCCAGCCAACACGGTACGCCATGATGAAGACGATCCGTACTTGGTTGTCGCAGCAGACAAAGGTACAGCTACTTTCTCTGACATAGCCAACGCGCTAGCAGCAGAGTACAACTTCTGGCTAGATGACGCCTTTGCATCAGGTGGTTCAGTAGGGTACGACCATAAAGCAATGGGTATCACAGCTCGCGGTGGTTGGGAGTCGGTCAAACGTCACTTCCGTATGCGCGGTATGGACATCCAAAACCGTGATGACTTCACCGTTGTCGGTATTGGTGACATGAGTGGGGATGTATTCGGTAATGGCATGCTGCTATCAACGCATACTAAGCTCGTTGCAGCCTTTAACCATTTGCATATCTTTATTGATCCTAATCCAGATACGGCAGCCTCGTACGCTGAGCGTGCACGCTTATTTGAGTTACCACGCTCATCATGGGCAGATTATGAAGCATCATTGATCAGTCAAGGTGGTGGTATCTTCTCACGCCAAGACAAAACCATCGCTATCAGTCCTGAGATGAAATCGCTCTTCGATATCAGTGAAGACAGCCTTGCACCAAATGATTTGATCAGTGCGTTACTACGAGCACCTGTCGATCTTATCTGGAATGGTGGTATCGGTACTTATGTCAAAAGTGCAAACGAAACACACGCTGACGTGGGCGACCGTGCGAATGACTCGCTGCGTATCGATGGTAATGAGCTACGTGCAGCCGTCGTTGGTGAAGGTGGTAACTTAGGTCTAACTCAGCAAGGTCGTATCGAGTACGCTCAAACGGGCGGACGTATCTATACAGATGCAATCGATAACTCAGGCGGTGTTAACTGTTCGGATCATGAAGTCAATATCAAAATCCTACTTGGCAAAGTGGTCGAGCAAGGTGATATGACGCTGAAGCAACGTAATGAGCTGCTTGAGAGTATGACTGACACCGTAGCAGAATTGGTACTGCGTCAGAACTACTTGCAACCACAAGCCATTGAGCTAAGCCATATCCGTGCCGCAGCCAACCTGAGCGATCATCAGCGTTTTATTCAGATGTTAGAGAGTGAAGGGCGTCTTGATCGTGCGATTGAGTATCTACCATCAGACGAAGAGATTGCGAAGCGCCAAAAAGCGGATACTGGTCTGACCAATCCTGAGCTAGCAGTAGTCTTGGCTTATGGTAAGATGTGGGTTTATGACAATCTACTACTATCTGATTTGCCAGATGATCCGTACTTTATCAATGAGCTACGTAAGTACTTCCCAGATGAGCTTGCGTCACGCTTCTTTGATGAGATGACTGAACACCGTTTGCATCGCGAGATTATCAGTACTTACTTGACCAACAGTGTGGTCAACCGCTTAGGTATCGAAGCGCTGTTCCGTCTCTTTGAGGAAACCGATCAATCACTAGCTACTATCGTGCGTGGTTATGCGATTAGCCGTGATGTATTCAATGTATCGCGCGCTTGGAAAGCCCTTGAAGCCCTAGACAATCAAGTTGAAGCGACATTACTGCTGAACCTTGAGCTACGTCTACGTGATTCACTTGAGCGCGGTGTGGTCTGGTTCATCAATGCCTTTGGTCAAAACTTGCAAGTCGCTGATATGATTAGCCGCTTCAGTGAAAGTGTAGAAAAACTGACCAAGCCAAGTGGTTTTATCGAGCAGCAATTTGCCCAATATCTGCAAGAAGATACCAAACGCTTGATGCAGAAAGAGCTGTCTGATAATGACGCTACGCTATTTGCGATGCTACCGTACCATGTCGATGCGCTTGATGCTGCATTGCTTGCTGAGCAATACGAACGTCCTGTCGATGAAATTGCAACTTTATACTTTGAAGCTTATCAAGTGTTGCAATTAGACTGGATGATGGAAAATATTGCCAGCCTACCACAGCAAGATTATTGGGATCGCCGAGCTCGCCATGCGTTAGTGAACGAGCTGTCACGCAGCTTGCGTCTATTGATGGATGTGGTACTCTCAAAACCAGATGCTAAGCAAGCATTTAGTGAATGGAGAGCAAGACACGGCGATCAGCTTGCAGCAGTCACTACAGAGATGAACAAGTTAGATGAGCTGCATAGCAACGAGGAAGAAGGTCAAATCGGTCTTTCAACGCTGTCGGTATTGATGAGTGAGCTGAGTGGTTTAGTTACTAAATAACGAAGTAATATCAACCCGAAACTGTCTCACAAAAAACCACCGTTCTTAATGTTCGGTGGTTTTTTATTGTCTAAAAGAAATGGTTTAATTGAAAGTATTAAGTAGTAAAGTGATTAAATTATGATGCTTTTTCACTGACGACTTTCTGACAGCCTTGGCCACTGATTTGACTAAAGCCACCAGAGATTTTTTCTACCTTAATTTGGGTAAGGATACGCTCTTTGAGTGCCTGAACATGGGAGATGATACCGATAATTTTCCCCTCTTGTTGTAAGCTGGTCAAAGTGTCGAGTGCAATATCTAACGATTCTTCATCAAGCGTACCAAAGCCTTCATCCAAGAATAGCGAATCTACCCGTATGTTTTGACTGGCCATTTGAGACAGTCCTAATGCTAAAGCAAGACTGATGATAAAGCCTTCACCGCCCGATAGATTCTTGGTACTGCGAATATCACCGCCCTGATAATTATCAATGACATTCAGCTCTAATGCGTTGTCTGTATCATGAATAAGTAAATAACGGTCACTCATTTTCCCTAATTGTTTGTTGGCATGGTCAATCATCACCTGAAACGTTAAACCTTGGGCAAAGGTACGATATTTTTTACCATCCGCAGAGCCGATTAATTCATATAACTGTTGCCAAACTTGCATGGTTTCTTTTTGTGCTGCAATAGCAATGCCTTGTGCACTTTGAGCGATTTTCTGTGCTTCGTTGGTTTTGAGCTGTTGCTCGATCGCTCCCAGTATGCCAAAGCGTGTGTCTATCTCTATTTGTAGTTGTTGCTGCCTACCTGCCAGCACCTCTTTAGACTCCTCAGTTAAAGGGCTCGCCAGCTGTTCATCCAATACGTTTTGAGTAGCCTGCAGCTGTACTTTGGTTTGACTGAGTGCTTGCTCAATGCTCAACTGGCGAGCTTTTAAGTCGTCACGAACCTCTTTTGGTAGTCGTGCCTGCTCAAAATCTGCCTCGCTCGCAAACTGTGACTGTAGTAGTAAATTAGAAAAAGTAGTCTGCTGATTATCAAGAGTTGCGATGGCCGTGTGAAGCTCACTTGCTAGTTGCTGCTCGCGTAATTGTAATTGTTCGAGCACTTGTGCTGCGCTGTCTGTTTGTCGTTGCGCATTTGTCGCATGGGTTTTTGCTGCGTCTAACGCAGCTTGTAACCTCTTACTCTCGCTATCAGGGTCTTTATCTGCAAACAGATAGTGTCTATCAGCCTTTAATTGTTGATGCGCATCTGTTTTTTTCGAAATACTATTTTCTAACTCTTTCAGCGCGTTGTCGTCACTTGCTAGATGCTGTTGCTTGGTATCAATTTGCGCGCTGACACGGCTTAAGTCGTTGCTTAGCTGATTTTTCTGTTCTTTTATTTCATTATAAGTTTGTTTTAACCCTCTTAGAGCGCCACTTTGTTGGCGCAATAGTTTGATATGATTGTCACAATCAGTCTTGGATAATACTGCTGATGTCTCAATGCTATGATGCAGTTGCGTGAGTGCTGCTTGAATATCTGCGGCGCTATATGTCGTATTCAAAGACTCTTTGTATTTATCAGTATCATACTTATCTACTAATGACGACACTGTCGCCATAATGGGCGTAATCTCAGAAAAATTGGCTTCAATCTGGTTGTCTATTCCTGCTATTTCTTGTGATATAAGCCTAATGTCAGTAGTCAAACTATTAAGGTTATCAGTTAACGATTGCTGCTGTTTTTCATCGGTGTCAATTGTGTGGCTCAGCGTAGCTATACTGTCGGCTCGGGCATCATAATCCATGAGGACGTCTTGAATCGATCGCTGTTGTCGCTCAATCTGCTGCTGGGTATTATTCAGCAAAGCGATAAAGCGCGTAATGTTTGCGATATCAAAAGCAGTCTCACTACTAAAAAAATCACTAATGGTAGTAAGCCCAGATGTAATGGCGGTCAGCGTATCGGTATACGTATTTTGAGGACTGAGTAACGAGACCAACACAGATTGAATATCACTCGCGACGTCTTTGGCTTGCTGTTGTAGCGTCTCTGCTTGCTGCTGATTGCTACGCAAGGCTGCTTTCGTGGTGGCTTGTTCAAGGTTATAGGTCGCTAAAGTGTGTTCTAAATCTTCAATGCGTGTGGTCAGCTCCGTAATCTGCTGCTGCGTTCTCTGGGTTTGAGACAGCTGATCTTTATCAGTAGTCTGACTATGACCATCTGTATGCTGGTCTAGCAGTGGATGGTTTTTTGCATAAGGATGTTCATGCGCACCGCAAAGCGGGCAGGGCGTGCCATCTTCTAACTCTATGATATAGTCTTCAAGCCTAGCGACCTTTTGTAGTAGCTGTAGATGCGTCTGCTGTTCTTGTCGTTTTTCCTTGGCATCCTGAATATCAGATTGATTACGTGCAATCAAACCCTCTAACTCGTTTGATTTTTTGTTTAATGTTGGGAATGTTTGTTGTGCTTTACCGATTTGATCAGCTATTTCAGCCAAACGCTGTAGTTTATAACCCACTTGCTCGACTTGATTGCTTATCTGGCCAGCTTGTGTTTGCTCAGCTCGCATACTGGCAATTGACTGATGATTGACAATTTCTGATTGTTGCTGCTGTAAGGTGGTCAGTCGCGTACGCTGCTGGGCAATAGATGATTTACTTGACTCTAATTGCTGAGATAACGTATCAGTGTTGCGTTGCAGCTGGTCAGCCTTCTGACTATAGGCCTGTCTGTCTGCTGATAGGCTAATGTTACTTTCCAATAACGTTTTTAGCCTGCCACAATGCGTATCAAAATTGACCATATCAGTATCAATATCACCCAGCTCTGGGTAATGGTCGAAAAATTCACTTATTTTACTTAGCTGTTTTTTAACGTCGTTTTCAGTTTTTTGGTGTGCTTCTATTTGTTGACGTAAGTTCTGCATGCTAATAACGAGTGCACTTTTACGTTGGTTGTCGTCTGCTAACAATTGAACTTGCTGATTGATTTCGCTATCAAGGCCGCGAACTTTTGCGATAATTGGAAAAGTGTCGTCAAGTACCGTTGCTGCTTGGTTCTCATTAGTAGTGGCAGCGTTTAATGCTATAGTTACTTGGTTGCAAAGCTGCTGTTGCAATGGCAGTTTTTGTGCGATTTCGGCTTGTTCTGTACGTAAGTTTTGCACGTATTTTCGGCTATAGAGTAACTCTTTAAATGGGCTATCAATCTCCAATGCTTTATTGGCGGCATCTAAACGGCTGGCCTCTGGCACAAAGTCTTTCTGTGCTTTTACAGCCTCGGTCATGAGCCCTTGATAATGAGTCAGGTCGCCCTGTAAATCTGTTATTTTATTTAGCCATTGCAGCTGCTCGCTCACGGTTTTAAGAGTTGCTCGCTGCACAGTCTGTTGTTGCTGATGAGTGCTCAGCTCTGCTTGCAGTGTTGCCTCATCTTTCTCACTTAATAGTGGTAAGCTGTCGATACCTGCTTGCAGTTTGGCGAGCTGGTTCTCCTCATATCGTTTTTTTTCAAACACGTTTTTAGATATCTGCGCATAAATTGCTGTGCCGGTTATTTTTTCCAAAATGGCAGCTCTATCAGCAACATCAGACTTTAAAAATGCTGCAAAACTGCCCTGAGCCAACATAATAGACCGAGTGAATTGATTGAAATCCATACCAATTAAGTCTTGAATATAAATTGCAGTTTTTGACTTCTTCTCTTCCAATACTTTGGTAGTGTGGACATCACTAATCTCATGTTTGATAGGTAATAAGTTGCCTTTGGCTTTTTTGCGCGCCCGATGCTGATACCATGAGCAGCGATAGTGTTTATCAGAAATTTCTATTACCACTTCGGCAGAGCACTCACCTGTGCCTTGGGTCATCATCTCATTGGTTGAGCCAGTAATGTCGCCCAATCTAGGAGTTCGGCTATATAGTGCCAAACAAATCGCATCCAAAATAGTGGTCTTGCCAGCGCCTGTTTGCCCTGTAATAGCAAAAATACCCTCATTAACAAACGCGGCATCGGTAAAGTCAATGTGCCATTCGCCTTTTAAAGAGTTTAGGTTTTTTAGTCGCAGTTCAATTAGTCGCATGGCAGGGTCTTATCGTTATTAGATGGCTATCAAAGGTGAAAGTGGGTTAATTCGTTATCATGCAATCAAGCTTAAATCATTAAGATCACTTTATTATTCGGCTTGCGCATCTTTATGATGAATATCGTGAATAATTTGAGCATATGCATCCCGTAATGTCAGCTTTTGCGCATCGGTCACCTCATTAACGTTCAAGCAGCGCTCAAACACATCCATCTCATTTAAGTCCTGTAGAGTTTCGGACATCGCTTCTTGATTCAGTACTTTATTATAAGTACGAGTGTTTTTTATCTTAAGCACTTCACAGGGTAACCCTTCTACCATTGCTTGCACTTGCTCACGCAAATCACTGACAATCTCATCCCCTGTATAGACAATTTCTAGCCAAATAGAGTCCGATTGCGTAAGCGCTCTAACGGTTTGATCAATCGTGGTTAAGTCACCAGATATTTGCGCCAGCTGTTGGAACTTTGGGATGGGCAGGGAGACTACTTGCATTTGATTAGCGTCATCGCGATGCAGTATTTCATTGATAGTCACGGCATCATCTGAGGTTGGTTGATTGTTTGTATCTTGCTTAACAGGAGTATTTTCTACGGCAGTAGATTGTGCCACATCTTCATCATCTGAAGGCTCATCAAAGCCAAACAAGTCATCTATGAAAGGTAGTGCCTGACTCGCCACTTTTTTATCGGTTTTTTCTGCTAACTTATCTACTGTTTTTTTAACTTTGGTGACTCCAATATCAGCTGCTATATTGATGGCATGAGGAGTAATATTATCAGGTGCGACGTTCAGCTCTGAGTTGCCATTATTAAAATGTTCTGCAGCACCAAACTGTACCAGCAATACTTGCTTTTGCTGTTTAGCTTCCCCAAAACCCATCGCGATAGGTGAGCCTGAATAGCGAATACTCTCACGACCGCCAACACGCTGCGGCACGTGCAAATGCCCAAGTGCCACATAATCAAAGCCATCATTGAACATATCGGCAGAGATTTTACCTAGTGAGCCGACATAGAGCTCGCGTACACCATCATCTTCGGTTGTTTTACCACCAGACGCGAATAGATGTCCTGTCGCGATGATAGGAATATATCGCTGATGCATTCTGATTAAGTCGGCTTGCTTAGCCTTCGCAATGTCTGCAACATTGTCATAATGCTCGCAAATACCAGCGATAACGTTGGCGTCTTTGCTATCTGCGGACTCGCCAGCGCTACTGCTACGCACATCCCGATCGCGCAGATAGGGCACAGCGGCGATAATACAATGAGGGTTGTTGTCGTCATCACCCAAGACCAATACTTCGTCGTTTAAATTATCACAAGCAGTACCAATCACATGTACATTCAAAAATTTAAGCACATTGCTTGGCGCGTCTAAAAATGTTGGTGAGTCGTGATTGCCTGCGACAATAACCACATGCTGACAGCAGGAGCGTGAGACCTTACCCAAGAACTCATAATACAGCGCTTGGGCTTTATTGCTTGGGGTCATGGTATCGAAGATATCACCTGCGACGATCAATATATCTACTTTTTGCGCGCTGATGGTGTCTTGTAGCCAATGCAGGAATGACTCAAACTCTTCGTAACGAAGACGCCCATACAGACGTCGCCCCAAGTGCCAGTCTGAGGTATGCAATATGGTTAAAGGTTTCATTTGCGTGATTAAAGAGGAAGACAAGCTAGCATCAGGTATGGGCATAAGTAGACTATAAGTATGAGCAGTAGAAAGTCTTCATTCTAGCAAGAATCGCTGAGATTTGCGCTGTTACCAAAAGAAAACCCTACCAATAATATACTGGTAGGGTTTTCTTCTTATGCAAGACTCATCGTTTTGTAGGTTAGCAGTAAGCGCTAGTCAATAATCAGTTGCTCCAGACCATCTCCTTGCTGCGTCGCAAGATTTGCGACCATCGATAGGGCATGAGCTTGTTGGTCTATTGGTTGTTTTACTGCTTCACCTCTTGACCCTTCACGCAACCAATTTTTAGCTATATCATCGCTGTTTTGACTGTGCTGCTGATTTTGCAAATTATACCAAGCCAAATCATGATGCAAGCTGACCACGTCGCCCATGATGAGAAGGGCAGGCGTTGGCAATTGTGCTTGCTCTTGTTTGGCAACAATCGTTGCAAGCGTACCGGTCAATACTTGCTGATTGGGCATACTCGCATTAGAGACGATAGCAATCGGCGTCTCGCTACTGCGACCAGCGTCAACCAAGCCTTCAGTCAAACGTGCCAGCGAGTGCAGACCCATATAAAATACGACCGTCTCATCAGTATTTAAGAAGCTTTTAAAATTACTGTTAGGTGCACCAGCTTTCAAAAATCCCGTCACAAAACGCACTGATTGTGAATGATCACGGTGAGTTAAAGGAATGCCTGCATAGCTAGCAGCGGCATTGGCAGCGGTGATGCCTGGAACGACTTGATAAGGTACATTATGTGCCCGCAAGCTCTCAATCTCTTCACCGCCACGCCCAAAGATAAACGGATCACCACCTTTTAAACGCACCACACGGCGACCTTCTTTGGCACTATTGACCAACAGCTCATTGATACCAAGTTGAGCAACGGCATGGTTGCTACGTTTTTTACCTACAAACACTTTGTCCGCATCACGGCGGCACAAATCTAAAACTTGCGGCGAGACCAAGGCGTCATAATAGACAATGTCTGCTTGCTGCATCAGACGCAAGGCTTTGAAGGTCAACAGCTCTGGATCACCCGGACCTGCGCCCACAATATAGACTTCACCAACGGCTGGTAACTCTTTTTCTGGCTCATCCGATGCGACGGGCTTGATGGCATCTGACTCTCTAACCGAATTTGTATCGTCGCTTTTCTTACTGATAGCCGCTGCGGTACTATCTAAATCAGCTTTTAATTGTGTCGCCGCTTCAGTTTCATTACCGGCGAACATGAGCTGACTGACTTGGCCTTCAAACGCGCGCTCCCAAAACTGACGACGGCCAGTAAGCGTGGGTATTTTGGCTTTTACCTCACTGCGGAATTCACCTGCCAGCTTGGCTAATTTTCCATAGCCTTGCGGGATTAATGTCTCAAGGCGGGCACGTAATAAGCGTGCCAGCACAGGCGCTTTACCATTTGATGAAATACCAATCACAATGGGATTGCGATCGATAATGGCTGGAAAGATAAAGTCACATAAATGCGGGGTATCGACCACATTGACTGGAATGTTTAGCTCAGTTGCGTCTGCATAGATTTGGTGATTCAGCGTCTCATCATCAGTCGCGGCAATGATTACCCGTGCGCCTGACATATAGGTTTTATTATAATTCTCATAGATAAACTGGTGCTTATCGTCAGTTAGCAAAGCTTGTAGCTCATGGCTGATATCAGGTGCAAGTATAGTGATACAGGCACCTGCACGGCTGAGCAAATCCGCTTTACGCAGTGCCACTTCGCCGCCGCCCACGATGAGCACTTTACGGTCTTCTAATTTAAAAAATAGCGGGAAGGTGTTCATAATGTCACCATATATTTAATTGTTTATTATAAAAGGTAGAAAAGATATCAGGAATGCCGCCATTATGAGGTATCACAAGCACACTCTCACCTAGTGAATTGGCATTAGTATATTCGTTTTTGAGATATTAGTTCCTGTTTTCGCTAACAATAGGAATAGCAGTAAATTTTCGATATAGATAGAACAGCATAAAAAAAATCCCGCTTAATGACTCTATAAGAGCCAAGCGGGATTTTTTTATTGATATAGCTATAGCCATTGTTCAACAAACAATAGCCACAGTCAGCGCCTTACTATAGCTGAGTATGCAAGCCACACTCACGGCTTTCTTCTACTTTAGTTGGATCAAAGTAGTCATGCTCATTTGGTAAGTTGTGCTCTTCTAAGTACACATCCAAATCAGCATCTGTTTTTTCAAACAATGGCGCTACCTTTAGTACGCCGTCTTTTGATAAGCTAAGTACATCAAGACCTTGGCGGAACTCAGTTTGGTCTTTACGAATAGCATTGAACCATACATCTGGCTTTAGCTCATCTAATGCACGGCGGAACGGCTCAAGTTTCACTTGTTCAGTGAACTCGTCATGCTGTGGGTTATCGATACCTGGGATACCATTCATCGTCGCGTCACGGTGTGCCGCCGTTTGCTTAGGAATATAAGTAACGACATTTAGGTTCAAGTCATGGATAAGCTTGTTGGCAAACTGATAAGTAGCATCAGTGTTGTAGCCTGAGTCTACCCACAATACCGTGATATCAGGGCGCTGTTTGGCAACCAAGTGCAAAATAGCCGACTCATACGGACGGAAGTTGGTCGTGATGATTGGGTTTTTTGCTTGAGTCAGTGCCCACTCAACGATTTGCTCAGGTGACTTACCTTGCAGGTCTTGGTTGGCTTGGTCAAGATCTAGATTTGGGTGTAATTGGCTCATAATACGTTCCTTAATTGTTGTTAATATAAAAGGGTTGATTAAAAATATTGGGTATTACTATAAAATTAATGGTCAATGCGACAGCTATGCGACTGATGTCTCTGACGGTTGTGCAAACATCGGTAAATCTGAAGCGCTTCGGCCATCATAGCTGCTAGCAAGGGCAGTAAAGGCTTGCTCAATACCAAACTTAGAATCGGCTTCTAGGTCATGCTCGCTCAATACAAAGCTATCAACCCCAGTGCGTAGCATATAAGCAATTTGATCGCGGCCAAACGCGCCAGCCACTCGAATCTCGCCTGTATAACCGATTTGGCGCAGCGTACGTGCAAAGCTAAAGTGACGACCATCAGCGAACTTCGGCACATCAATCACGATAAGTGCGTGCGTTGATAAGAACTCACTAAGCCCTTCTAGTGCATCAGCGTCAGTATCGGCAGTAACCCACAATCCAAGTCGGCTACTGTGCTGTACGATCAGCTCATAGACTTCTTTAATCAGACCGCCAGCCTGTGCGCCCGTAGTATCTAACAGATCAACAAGTGGCACGATCACGTCAGGCTTTTCTTGTTTTTGTAGTAGCTCAAGCAACGTAATGTTAGTCGATACAATGCTCTCTGGTAGCGCATCAGTAGTAAGTACATGCCATGTATCTTGACTGCCGATATCGACGCCATGACTGTCCAAAATATGGTGATTAGCCATAGACCTTCTCCTTAAATGGATCAATACCAACGCGCTCAACCAATTGACCAAAGCTTTCTACATCGTTATCAGTGCTGGCACGTAAGTCCACATAGACATCAACGATCTGCTGTATGGTGTTAGCAACCTCAAGGGCAGGCACAGATTTGCCTAAGATTTTGCCAAGTTTGGCATCGTCGCTAGAGTTGCCGCCAAGGCTAATCTGATACCAATGTTCGCCTTTTTTATCGACGCCCAAGATACCAATATCGCCTGTATGATGGTGCGCACAAGCATTGATACAGCCAGACATGTTCAGGCGAATCTCACCCAAATCGTATAGATAGTCTAGGTCATCGAACTGTTTTTCGATTTGCTCAGCGATGTTGTGGGTGGTCGCATTGGCAAGCGAGCAGTAATCCCAACCTGGGCAGACAATCATATCTGTTAGGGTGTTGATGTTTGCGCGCGCTAAATGCAATTCTGATAGCTGCTGCCATAACTCATAAAGTTTATTGGTTTGCACGTCAGCGAATACTAGATTCTGCTGATAAGTACCACGTAGCTCACCAAAGCTATACTTGTCAGAAAGATCGGCCAAGGCGTCCATTTGTGATTCACTGACATCACCAGATGGTACATATTTGCCATCGACCAAACCTGCCTTAAGAGAAATAACCACGGCACGATAGCCAGCTACTTTGTGCGCTACGGTATTTTGGTTATACCAATTGGCAAAATCTTTATCAGCGCTCAGTTGCTGTTGTAGCTCAGACTGTACTTGTAATGCGTCGAACGATGCATAGTCAGGCTCACTAAAGAAGCTGCTCGCCGTTGCAAAGTTCTCATCAGTCAAAGTAAGCGGACCATCTTTGGTATGGGCTTCCCACTCGGCATTGACCAATTTGGCAAAGGCTGGACCGCCCATGCTTTCGACCAAAATTTTGATACGTGATCTGTATTTACTGCCTTTGTCACGGCGACCATGCAAGTTATAGACACGCAAGATAGCGTCTAAATAACTCAGCAGATGCTGACGTGGCAAGAATTTATTGATGACTTTACCAAGGACAGGGATACGTCCAAGCCCGCCACCAACCAATACCTCAAAACCAATCTCACCTTCATCATTGGTTTTTACGTGTAGACCGACATCATGTACTTGGGTTGCCGCGCGGTCATCATTGGTACCGATCACAGCAATCTTAAATTTACGCGGTAAAAAAGCAAACTCAGGGTGGAAGGTTGACCACTGACGAATAATTTCACAATAGGGACGTGGGTCAGCGATTTCTTCTTTATGGATACCAGCATATGGATCAGTAGTGGTATTACGAATACAGTTGCCTGAGGTTTGGATAGCATGCATTTGTACCGAGGCTAATTCAGCTAAAATATCTGGCACATCTTCTAGCTTTGGCCAGTTCAGCTGAATATTGGTACGCGTGGTGAAGTGGCCATAGCCTTTATCATACTTGCGAGTAATCTCGGCCAGTTTGCGCAACTGGTAGCTGGCAAGTAAACCGTAAGGAATGGCGATACGCAACATCGGCGCATAACGCTGGATGTACAGGCCGTTTTGCAACCGCAATGGCAAAAACTGCTCTTCTGGCAGCTCACCTGCCAAAAACCGCTCGGTTTGGTCGCGAAATTGGGCAACTCGTTCCTCTACCAAAGTCTGGTCAGCGTAATTATATTGATACATGACGTAATCTCAGTTTTGTTTTTAATCTTAAAATCAGCGACGAAAATGATTTGCGTGTGTAATAGGTTTTATTGCCGTTCGCAATGTAAATAATTCAGCTATACATCATATAAGCTTGTACCCAGAAACATAAATTCCTTTCAGACATATCCATATCCAAACACAGCATAAATTTTCATAACGAAAGTTAGGTAGCCTATGCGTATCAAATTTAATGCCCAATCGATAGCACGCTACTTATTATCTATCGACGGCTTTCTTCTCAGTTTTGTACATTTAATCGCTGTTGCATTTTTGCTCATTTCTTCCAACCATTCTTTTTATAAGAGGTTTTAATAACTATATGTCTCAGACTCAAAGCCCAACCCAATCCCAATTCAAATCAAAGCTGGTTCCACCACATGGCAGTGCCGAGCTTAAACCACTGTTGTTAGAAGGTGAAGCACGCGATCAAGCATTAGAGCTTGCCAGCACATTGCCGACCATCACCCTAAGCTCACGTGAGCGCGGTGATTTAATCATGTTCGGTATCGGCGGTTTCACTCCGTTAAATGGTTTTATGAATCAAGCGGACTGGCAGGGCGTGGTAGACAACATGCGTCTGCAAAGCGGCGAAAACGCGGGTTTGTTTTGGCCAATTCCTATCACTTTGTCTGCGCCAAAAGAAACTGCAGATAATTTGAGCCAAGGCGACAAAGTAGCCTTGGTCGCTCAAGATGGCGAAGTCATGGGTATCTTGACGGTAGAAGAGACCTATACCATCGATAAAGAACACGAGTGTCAGCAAGTATTCACGACCACGGATTCAGAGCATCCAGGCGTACAGCAAGTACTGAACCAAGAAGCCGTCAATATTGCCGGTAGTGTTGAAGTATTGAGTGAAGGCGAGTTCCCAACGTTATATCCAGAAATCTACAAAACGCCAGCAGAAACGCGCGAAATTTTGGATGCTAAAGGCTGGAAAACAGTGGCTGCATTCCAAACGCGTAATCCGATGCACCGCTCACATGAGTATCTGGCTAAGATTGCAATTGAGATCTGTGATGGTGTATTGATTCATTCATTATTAGGCGCATTGAAACCTGGCGACATCCCAGCAGAAGTTCGTCAAGAAGCCATCAAAACACTAATTGATAACTACTTTAGACAAGATACCGTTATCCAAGCGGGCTATCCATTGGATATGCGCTATGCTGGCCCACGTGAAGCATTGTTACATGCGCTATTCCGTCAAAACTATGGCTGTAGCCATCTGATTGTTGGTCGTGACCATGCGGGTGTCGGCGATTACTATGGTGCGTTTGATGCGCAAACGATTTTTGAGCACGTTGGTAAAGATGACCTTATCACCCAACCGCTCAAAATTGGCTGGACGTTCTGGTGTAACGCTTGTAATGCGATGGCCTCTGACAAGACTTGCCCGCATGACGCCTCTGAGCACGTTAAAGTGTCAGGTACTAAGCTGCGTAAAGCGCTATCAGAAGACGAAGATGTACCAGAAAACTTTAGCCGTCCAGAAGTACTACAGATTTTGCGTGACTACTATGCTGGTATCGCAAAAGAAGAGCGTGCTGAGGTGAAATTAACGGGTGCATCTGCAGTATAAAGGCAGATCATCAGGATAAATAACTCGTACTAAGCCAGTTGTAAAAAAGGTGTCAGACTTATGGTCTGGCACCTTTTTGTTTTTATCACTATTTTTAAAATGAAAAACACGCCCTAACGCATGTTAGCGCTGTCTATTAAATCTCCAAGCCTTCTGCCAGCTTATTATATTCTCCAGCAAGTGAGCCGCCACCTGAGCAAAAATAGTTCAGTGCATACTTATCTGGGCTGTCGATGATGAGGGTGTCATCCTTAAATTGAAAAAAAGCAGTACTGTCATTTACCTTTGACTGAAAAATCGTACCATGAGCAGTATCTTGGCCCATCAATGTCGCCTTACCATCGAAGTGACAAGTAGGTTTTTTGATATCGCTGCGTGAGCGAACTTTAATGTCAATCTGTCGATCACCATCTGCTCGTACCATCACGCCAACCCAATCATAGCCTTGCGCACGTTTATCATAGTCTGCAGAAGCGTAATCCGCTGAAACCTTGTTTGTTGAAACTTTATCTCTTGAAAATCTGTCTGCTGAGACATTGTCACCCAAATCATTACTTTGAATAGCTGGCAAAGCAGATGTTGTACTGGCAACTGATTTGACCGTGATGTGGTTAGCGCTGTTCACAGTGGGCGACACGTTATTACAGCCTGTTAAAGCCGCTAGGGTAGAGGTCATTATTATTAGCCCTACAATAGAACGAAATTGATGGTATAAAAGAGTCATATAAGGGCCTTTGGTCAAGTAGAAAAGTAAGGTTCGCATAGTAGCGGGATGATGAAAGTATCATTGATACAGCAAACTTCATGACGTACAAATAATGGTACAGCCTACCCAAATCATAGTCTACTTAATAAACCTGCCAGCAGTTATTTACCTCCTTTTATGCTTGATGCTGCAAAACGATTGCTCCTATCACTTATGCCAACTTCACTAGTCGATAAGCTAATTCGTCACTAAGCGTTTGCTATTTATGCTGCTAGCATAGCTTGCATCATCCCGACAACCGAACTCAAAAGATTGTAGGCCCTGTGATGATGGTCAAGATTTTGACAAAACGCTTCTAATACTTTTATCGAGAGCATCATGCAAAAAAAATTCCAACAAATCAGCATTGCTAGCATTCAATCAACTAATAATAAGCCTGTAAAAGCGCGTGTACTTGCCACCAGCGGCATGCTCGCAGCAGCAATGATAATGACAGGATGCAGTCCAACAGAAGCGACACAAGATGACGCGACGAATAATGCAAGTGGGGGGGCACAGGATGTCAATCTACTCAACGTTTCCTATGATGTGTCTCGCGACTTTTATAAAGACTACAACACTTTATTCAGTACCGACTATCAGAAGACTCACCCAAATAGCAAAGTAAATATCAATCAGTCACATGGCGGCTCTAGTAAGCAAGCGCTCTCTGTTGCCAATGGTCTGCAAGCGGATGTGGTGACCTTTAACCAAGAGAGCGATATGAATCTATTGGTGGAAAAAGGCTTGGTCGCTGCTGACTGGCAGCAAGCACTACCAAATAATGCTGTGCCGTATACTAGCACCATGGTATTACTGGTCCGCGCTGGTAATCCAAAAAATATCAAAGATTGGTCAGATTTGGCACGTAATGATATCGATGTGGTCATCCCGAACCCGAAAACCAGTGGTACAGCACGTTATGCCTTCTTAGGTGCCTACGGTTATGGCTTGCACCAATTCAAAGAAAGCAGTAATGAAAACCCTGTAAAAACCAATGATTTTATCAAAAAGCTGCTGGCAAACGTGGTCACTTATGACAATGGCGCACGCGCAGCAACGACTAGCTTTACTCAACGTGGTTTAGGTGATGTGCTGATCACGACCGAAAACGAAGCACATTTGACTGCCCAACAATTTGCAAAGGGTAACGTTGACATCGTATACCCGAGCTATTCGATTACGATTGCCAACCCAGTGGCGGTCGTAACGGCAGTGACTGAAAAATCTGGTAAGACGGAAGCGGCTGGTACTTATCTAAAAGGCTTATGGGACAAACCTGCCCAAGAGCTCATGGCAAAAATGTACATGCGTCCAAGTGATGAGCAAATTTTAGCTGCTCATAAAGATACTTTGCCTGATATTGAGACGTTTGAACCTGTGGCTGTGTTTGGCTCATGGGCAGAGATTATGGATGCTTTCTTTGTAGATGGTGGCCGTTTTGATCAGCTGGCAACTACGAATTAGTCGTTCATTCTTAGTTTATATAACTATCTATCTTAACTGCTTTCAGTAAAACGCGGACAAGATAGATAGGGCGCATGCCAGTACTAAAACCATCAATAAACAAACAGTCAGTTATACATACAGATTCTTTTAACAACTTATTGATATATCTGGCTTTGTTTACTGGTTATTCCCTTTTGGCAATAACATACGCATATTCATCATTAAACATAATAAGATGGCGCTGTTAGCATACTTGCATTACACAACAGACATCTTTGAGGTATTTATGACAGACGTAGCTCGTTATCAACAGAAAAGTAAAACTCTTAGTGCCTTGAGTATTGCTGGCGTTGCTTTGACTCTTGGTCTAGCTGGCTGTAGCAACAGTGAGACTACTGAGGCCGCAGCTGATGGTTCAGCGACGACAGAAGGGCAAAATATCGAGCTACTTAATGTCTCATACGATGTGGCACGTGACTTCTATAAAGACTATAACCCATTGTTTGTTGAGCACTATAAAGCTGAAAACCCAGACAGCAATATTCTAATCAAACAGTCACATGGCGGCTCAAGTAAGCAAGCACTGTCTGTTGCCAACGGTCTACAAGCCGATGTTGCCACCATGAACCAAGGTTCTGATATTGAGCTGCTTGAGAAAAAAGGCTTGGTTGAGTCAGATTGGGAAAGCAAATTCCCAGACAACGCGGTTCCTTTTACCAGTACGATCGTATTTTTGGTACGTAAAGACAATCCAAAAAACATCAAAGACTGGGAAGACTTGACCAAAGACGGTGTTGAGATTGTCATGGCCAATCCAAAAGTGACGGGTAACGGTCGTTATGCGTTCTTGGGTGCATACGGTTATGGTCTACATGCTTTTAATAAAGATGAAACAAAAGCTAAAGGCTACGTAAAAGACATGCTAAAAAATGTCAAAGTCTATGAAAACGGTGGACGTGCCGCGACGACAACTTTCGTACAGCGCGGTATCGGTGATGTGTTGGTCACGTTTGAAAACGAAGCCAACCTTGCAGCGACTGATTTTGGTGCGGGTCAAGTAGACATTGTTTATCCAAAATACTCAATCAAGTCAGAAAGCCCTGTGGCAGTTGTGAAGACAGTAACAGATAAAAAAGGCACTACAGACGCTGCCAAAGCGTATCTTGATTACTTATGGAGTGAGCCTGCTCAGCAGCTAGCGGCCAATCTATATCTACGTCCTAGCGTTAAGAGCGTGCTTGACAAAAACGGTGACAAATTACCGCCAGTTGAGACTTTCCGCCCGAACGATGCCTTTGGCACATGGGATGAGATCATGAGCACTTACTTCAGCGATGGCGGTGTATTTGACCAATTGGCAATTAACGCGCCTCAGTAATCGCTTGCTGAGTAGTTAGAGCAGCTACTGCGCTAAACACTGAAACAGATTAACTCGATTAATCGTACAGTCAGTCATGAAGCACCCCATAAAGGACATGGTCGTACGCACTATGTCCTTTATATCATAAGCCGACCAATAATAATTTTGATAACAATGGTAATAATGGTCTTACAGTGAGCACCCTCGCTAAGTACCATCAGTTAGGCAATAGGACATCACTATGAGTGCAACATCTTCTTCTGCCAGTAAGCCCGGCAACAAAAAAGGTTGGCTGACCCGTTTGCGTCAGCGCAATGTGCTACCTGGGTTCGGTCTGAGCATGGGTATTACTGTCTTTAGCTTGTCGTTATTGGTGGTGCTGCCGTTTGCCATGATGGCTTATACCACGACGCAGATGGGTTGGACGGGCTTTTGGGAAACCATTACTCAGCCACAAGTCACTGCCGCTATCAAGCTGAGCTTATGGATGTCGTTTTTGGCGATGCTGACCAATATGGTATTTGGCACACTAGTCGCATGGGTACTTGTGCGCTATGAGTTTTGGGGTAAGTCACTGATTAATGCCTTAGTCGATTTGCCGTTTGCGCTACCAACCGCCGTTACAGGTATCTCGCTTGCCACTTTATATGCGCCTAATGGCTTGATTGGTCAATGGTTTGCCAAGTTCGATATTCAAGTCGCCTTTACGCCAATAGGTATTTGGCTGGCACTAGTTGTGGTTAGCTTTCCCTTTATCGTCCGTGCAGTGCAGCCAGTACTCGCTGAGCTGTCCGTTGAGTTTGAAGAAGCGGCTGCGGTATTGGGCGCTAATCGTCTGACGACTTTTCGTAAAGTGATTTTGCCAGAACTACTGCCTGCACTACTAATGGGTGCAGGTATGATGTTTGCCCGTGCTACTGGCGAGTATGGCTCCGTTATTTTTATCGCGGGTAATATTCCGATGCAGTCTGAGATTTTGCCGCTCATCATTATCAGTAAACTTGAGCAGTTCGATGTTCAAGGTGCTTCTGCGGTTGCGCTGTTTATGCTACTTATATCGTTTGTGATTTTATTGACCATCAATATCATGCAGTGGAAACTGTCGCGCCGCGTAGGAGCTCGCTAATATGCAAATATCTAATAGCTACGACTACCAAAGCAACGCTGCAACCAAAGACACGCCATGGATACGCCGTACCTTTATTGTGATCGCTGTGCTGTTTATGGTCTTAATGCTGGTGGTGCCATTATTGGCTGTGTTTTATGAGGCTTTTAAAAACGGCTGGCAGTTATATCTTGCGTCATTGGTTGACCCTGAAGCTTTGCAGGCCATCAAGCTGACGCTCATTACAGCAGGCATTGTTTTACCGATCAACATGGTCATGGGTATTGCGATTGCATGGTTGGTCACACGCTATCAGTTTAAAGGTAAGCAGCTGGTCACCACCTTACTTGATTTACCATTTTCCGTATCACCTGTCGTTGCCGGTTTGATGTTTGTGCTGCTATTCGGACTGAACTCTACGATTGGTGGCTGGCTTGAAAGTATGGGTTTTCAAGTCATCTATGCGGTGCCTGGTATTATTCTGGCGACGCTATTTGTGACCTTTCCGTTTGTGGCACGTGAGCTGATACCATTGATGCAGACCCAAGGCGACTCTGAAGAGCAAGCAGCGTTGACCTTAGGCGCGACTGGCTGGCAGACCTTTTGGCATGTGACATTGCCTAATATTAAATGGGCGCTGCTGTATGGTTTGATTTTGACCAATGCACGTGCGATGGGCGAGTTTGGTGCGGTCAGTGTGGTATCTGGTCACATTCGCGGTGAGACCAATACCATGCCGCTGTTGGTTGAGATTGCCTATAATGATTATAACTTTACCGCTGCATTTGCCTTATCGAGCTTACTTGCCGCACTTGCCTTAGTGACGCTACTGATTCAGCAAGTCATGACCAAAATGCAAGAGCGAAAATTTGCTAAGTCTGAACGTTTGGCGGCTGCCCCTGAGCTACCAGTGAGTGCCAATGCGACGACGTCAACGGCTGAGAGTGCTAGTAAGCTATAAGTTGTTTGGGTAAGTATTCAAGATTGTTCAATCATATTGACACAGTCGTTAAGACATCAGTCTCAATACGACAAAAGATATTATAAGAGATACCATTATGAGCATTGAGATTCGCAACGTTAATAAAAAATTTGGTGACTTTACGGCTTTAGACAATATCAATATTACTGTGCCAACTGGCAAGCTGACGACCTTGCTAGGTCCATCAGGCTGCGGTAAGACCACATTGTTACGTATCATTGCTGGTCTGGAATATGCCGACTCTGGACAGGTACTGTTTGATGAGATGGATGTCACCAATACGCCAGTACAAAAGCGTCATATTGGCTTTATGTTTCAGCATTATGCGTTGTTCCGTCATAAGAACATCGCAGATAACGTTGCCTTTGGATTGACGTTACTACCAAAGAATGAGCGTCCTAGCAAAGCGGATATCGATAAGCGCGTGGCAGAGCTGTTAGATCTCGTACAGCTCCCACAAGTTGCCAATGCGTATCCGCACCAACTATCAGGTGGTCAGCGTCAGCGTATTGCGCTAGCACGGGCACTTGCGGTCAAGCCAAAGCTGCTATTGCTGGATGAGCCATTTGGTGCGTTAGATGCCAAAGTACGTAAAGAGCTGCGCACTTGGCTAAAGAATATCCACCACGAGCTTGGTATCACAAGTATCATGGTAACGCACGATCAAGAAGAGGCACGTGCGGTATCAGATGAGATCGTCGTGATGAATCAGGGCCGAGTAGAGCAGGTAGGCACTTCAGAAGAGCTAATACACCAGCCAGCCAATGCCTTTATTAGCGACTTCTTAGATCTTGTATAAGCATTTGATCTAGCGCAATTTAAGTCAAATTATCAATAGTTGAGCAAAAAAAAGACCTACGAAAGTAGGTCTTTTTTGGTCTGGAGCATTGCCGCAGATTTATGGTCTTTAACGCTTTTTATAAAGCACAGTCAAAGAACCAAAAATCTAAGCGGACACTAGTGTCTAAGCAAGATCTGATACATCTCTACTAGTGCCTCTAGGAGTGATTTGCTCGTAGGTGATGTCCAAGATATCTTGACACCAATCTGGTAAATCATCAGCGACCTCATACCACATCCAAGTACCATCACGTACACAGCTCAAAATACCCAATTTTTTCAAATGGTTTAGGTGGCGTGATATCGTTGGTTGTGGCTGGTCCAGCATATCTACCAAATCACCCACGCAACGTGCTTCTTTTTTAAAAAGAATTTGAAATATTTTTAGACGTGTCGGATCAGATAGGACTTTGAATAAATCGATAGGTCGTATCGTAAAATTATTATCAGACATAGGTGAATTCCAATGGGCTTCGTTAATAGGGGTTCAATATAACAGCAGTTATCTACAAAATCGATTAAAAAATAATCAAATTTACAGTTCATCGTCAATTCACTACCTTTGACAATATTCGGTTACACGCACACTTATATCCACTTACATAAATGAACTGCCTGTAATATAAGGATACTGTCTCGAAAAATAAATATATCGAATGTGATTGAAAATGATAATAATTATCGTTATTATACTGCAAGCGATAAACGTGATTTCAACGACTAAGTTTTCATTGCTAAAAAACAGTAAATTATCCGTTTATCAATGACACTTATCACAAAGGTTTTTATATAAGTGTCGTATGCTGTCATTATCGAATAGTGGTATTCCGAGGAGCCAATCCATGTACGTATGTATCTGCAACAACGTAAAAGAAAAGCAAATCAAAGCAGCTATTGCTGCAGGTGTTGATACGCTCGATGGTCTAAAAGATACGCTCGATGTAGCAACGTGCTGTGGCTGTTGTGAGCCGATGGTCAATGACTACCTAGACGAACACCATGCAAAACTCAACAATCTAGCATACGCTGTTTAAATATTATCAATTATATACCTTGTAATATAATACGATAAAATATATTCAATATTCTGCATCTAACTTTATTATACCTAAAGGGTCGGGTGCAAGCGTCCATATAATCTCACTCAAACGCCAACATGTTACATAACACATATCAATACTAGTTGTAGCTAATTATGATTCTCAATTAGCATCTTATTCTTAGTTCATAACGTTACACCCTATACTGCGCCTGTATGCTACTATATTTACCTAAGATTAGAAGCCATTTTATTGATTTTGATTTTACTGATCAGTTTGCCAATTATGCTATCCTTATATGATAAATTGTGGATGTATGGTGATCGGTAAAAATAAATAGGGGAGTACGCGTTATGATAGGTAGCCAGAAAGTCATTGATTATTTGAATTTCTTACTAGGTGGTGAGCTTGCCGCTCGTGACCAATATTTTATTCATTCAGAGATGTACGCTGAGTGGCACTATGGCAAGTTATACGACCGTATCCATCATGAAATGGAAGACGAAACGCTACACGCACAGAATATCATTCGCCGTATCTTGATGTTGAGTGGCACGCCAAAGATGTCGGTCGACGCTATCCATATTGGTGCGACTGTTTCTGAGATGTTGCAGTTTGACCTAGATTTAGAGTACCAAGTACAAAAGCATCTAAAAGAAGGCATCGCACTTTGCGAAGCAGAGCATGACTATGTCACGCGTGAGATGTTGGTCGAGCAGTTGAAAGATACCGAAGAAGATCATGCGCATTGGCTTGAGCAGCAGCTCCGTCTCATCGACATGATTGGTCTACCGAATTACCTACAAAGCCAAATGGCTGAAGTCACTCCTAATATTGTCTGATATCATCCTACATATAAGTAGCATTCACAGTATTTAGCATAAATAACAGAGATTAAGGGAGAAAGGTAATGACAGGGGATAAAGAAGTTATTCGCGCGTTAAATAAAGTACTTGGGCAGTCATTGATTGCCATCAACCAGTATTTTTTGCATGCACGTATTGCACGTCATTGGGGTCTAGAGGCACTTAATGACTCATTATATAAGCAATCTATTGCGGAGATGAAGTGGTCAGACGACCTAATCGCTCGTATTTTATTGCTAGGCGGTTTGCCAAACTTGCAGGAACTGGGCAAGGTATTGGTTGGCGAAGATGTACCAGAAATCATTGAGTGTAACCTACGCCTTGAGAGACAAAAATTTGATATTATTACTAATGCCGTCACCTTGTGTGAGACAAAGTCTGACTATGTCTCTCGCCAGCTATTAGTCACGCTAAAAGATGGTAATGAAGAGTATGAAGATTGGTTAGAGACGCAGCAGGACTTGATTGAGAGTATTGGTGTAGAGCGCTACATCCAAACGCAAATGAGTGATGATGACGCATAATATTTGTTAATGTAAGTCGTAATAAAAAGCCAGTATAAGATTGATAATCCAATCGCATACTGGCTTTTTTCTGTTTATAGATAAGATATTTTTAAAATTTCGACTATACAGAATAGAGACGTGCCGTACGTAAAGTCTCACTCAATAGAAAACTTATCTCGATTGAAGACACGCCCTAGTATAAACCTCGGCCATCCTCAGGTTTCAGACGTAAAAAATATAGCCCCGAGAGAATGGTCAAAATTCCCAATATCCAATAAGTGGTTTGGAACGCCACTAGTGTATCCATCTGTAGACGCTCACGTAGTAGATTCAACACAGCAGCACCGAACGCAATACCAAAGCTAATCGCTAACTGCTGATTGACCGCCATTAAGCTATTACCACTACTGGTTTGTGTCCCCTGTAAATCGCCAATCGTAATCGTATTCATCGCGCTAAACTGCATAGAGTTGCAGGCACCCATGACGGTCAAGATGGGTATAAACCATAGCCACTGCGACGCATCGTTAAACTGCGCTAGTACAATGATAAGCGAACCCATAAACAAGGTATTGTAGACCAGTACTTTGCGATAGCTAAACCGTTGAATAATCTTGCTAACCCAAGGTTTGATGCCTATAGCACCCACTGCAATCGGGGCAAGCAACCAACCTGCCTGCGAAGGTGAGTACTCAAATACCACCTGAAGTAATAAAGGCAATAAAAAGGGCACGGCACTGATACCAAGCCGCGTAAACAAATTGCCTGTAATACCAATTCGAAAAGTGCGAATATCAAACAAGCTCAGTGGAAATAATGGTGCCGCTCGCCGTTTGGCATGCCAGACATATGCGCCGATCAATAGACTTGCGCCTAACCCGAGTAATAACCCATAAACCCCGCGACCTGTCTGCGAACCAAACTCAACAGCCAGTGTGAATCCGCAAGCAGCTGCGGCAAACAATACAAACCCTGTCCAGTCAAGACGCTTGGTATCTTCATATAGCGCTGGTACCAGTTTTTTGCCCATGATAAAACCTGCCACACCCATCGGTATATTGATCAAAAATATCCAATGCCAGCTGGCATATTGCACAATATAGCCACCCAATACTGGACCGACTAGTGGTGCAACCAACGCTGGTATCACAGCAAAATTCATCACAGTGAGCAGCTTATTGCGCGGATAAGACTTAACCAATATTAAACGAGCGACAGGCGTCATCATGGCACCGCCGATACCCTGTACCACACGTGAGGCAACCAAAAAATCTAGCGTTTGTGACGCCGCGCACAGTAATGAGCCAATACAAAAAATGATGACCGCTGATAAAAATACGCGGCGTGTGCCATATTTATCCGCTAAAAAACCACTGATAGGGATAAAAATCGCTAGGGTCAATGCGTAGCTGATGACGGCCCACTGCATCTTTAGTGGTGACTCACCGAGTGCCTGCGCCATTTGTGGCAACGAGGTATTCAAAATAGTAGCGTCTAAAATTTGCATAAATAGCGCTACCGCTAGTACGTAAGGTAGGTATTTCTCTTGAGTTGGGGTGAGCGTTACCATGTGAGTCCCATTGAACGTCTCGTTATGGAATAAGAAAATAGCGGATTTGCGAGCAGATCACTATGCAAGCTGAGTAGTATAAGAAAGCTTAGCTCATAATAAAAGTGACTCAAAGTAACTGATATAAGATAACTTATATAAGAGCAACGATGCGAAAGGTAGCTAATAAAAAGGCAAAGAGGTGAAATAAGACAAAAAATTCGATGCGTGCTAATAGCTCGTCTCTATTTACTTTGGCAGTAGAAACACAACATTGATTACAAGAGAGGACTTTAATATCGTTACGAGTTCTCGTTATAGTAAACCTTCGCGGCAGTCATAAATACAAACCGAGGATAAATTATGAGTCAAGATAATAATAAATACGTACCACCAAAAGTTTGGACGCAAGATAAAGATAATGGCGGCAAATTTGCTAGTATTAATAGTCCAACGTCTGGAGCTCGCTATGATAAAGAGTTGCCCATTGGTGATGCTCCGTTACAGCTGTATTCGTTAAATACACCAAATGGTGTCAAGGTCAACATACTACTAGAAGAGCTGGCCGAACTTGGTATTGACGGGGCAGCATATGATGCATACAAAATCGACATCTCTAAAGGTGAGCAGTTTGGCTCAGGGTTTGTAGAGATAAACCCCAATTCAAAGATTCCAGCCTTGGTCGATCATTCTACTGATACAGCGGGGGAGCCGATAGCACTCTTTGAGTCGGGCGCTATCTTAATGTATCTAGCAGAGAAGTTTGATAAGTTTCTGCCACTGGCTACTGGCAAAGCGCGAGCAGATTGTTTGTCTTGGATTATGTGGCAAATGGGTAGCGCGCCTTTCTTAGGTGGCGGCTTTGGGCACTTTTATGCGTATGCGCCTGAACCTCTAGAGTATCCAATCAACCGCTATACGATGGAAACCAAGCGCCAGCTCGATGTATTAGATACGCATCTAAAAGACCATGAGTACCTATGCGGCAATGATGAATCTGATTACAACATTGCGGATATGATTGTCTGGTCTTGGTATGGTCAGTTGGCACTAGGTAAGCTCTATGACGCAGCAGAGTTTTTACAAGTAGAAGACTATAAACACTTGCAGCGCTGGGCTAAGCAAATTGCTGAACGTCCTGCGGTTAAGCGTGCAGTAGCGCTAGAGCTAAAACCAATCGACTAAACTAAGTACTCAATACAGTTTAGATCTAACAGTACAGTTTAAGCATAAATAAACTTTAAACACAGCAGCAGGGCTGATAAGCAAATAGCTTATCAGCCTTTTTATTTATATTTATAAAAGTGAATATAATACATGCTAGGTCTTCCTTTTGTCTTTACACAATGATACATTAGTACAACAGATAGAAACACTAGTGCGTTAAGATAGCCGAGCACCATTACAATAGACAGGTGTTTATACTTCTTCTACTGAAAGGTGATGATTATGAAAGACAATAATTATATAAACAATATGTCGCTATCAAGAGGCGCTGATTTAACTGGTGTTAGTAGGTCAGACATTACCTATAACGATAATAAGTCTGATAACAACAGTCACGACAGTAGTACCCAGTCTAATAAAAATCTCAAAAACATCACTGTAGAGCATTATTCGGAAAACATACCTAAAAAAATAAAAGAACAACCCACCTATATGATAAAAAATAAAATATTACTGCCTGTACTTGCAGCGCTTAGCACAGCTTTATTTAGTACCACCAGTATGGCCAGTACATCGACTGAGTTTACCAGTCAAGATTGGCAAGTCGCTTGTGATAATACGCGTACGTGCCGGCTGGCAGGCTATCAAGCAGAGAATAACAGCGAGTTTCCGGTTTCTATATTGCTCGTACGCCGCGCAGGTGCGAATGCTGGCGTGGATGGTAAAGTAAAACTTGGCGGGGCAAAGGACAGCTCATCTAAAGCCCTAATGCAGCTCGGTAATCGTCATCGTATCTCGTTGTTTATTAATGACAAGGATTATGGCGAGACTAAGCCGTATTCAGCCGCTGCAGGTAACGCTGAGCTTACTCAAGCGCAAGTAACTGCACTGTTAGAGGCGTTGACCAAATCTAGCAAGATTACGTTGGCCTTGCGCAATTCACGTTGGCAGCTCTCTGACAAAGGTGCCAGTGCTGCCATGCTAAAAGCCGATGAGTTCCAAGGTCGCGTTGGTACATCCAGTGCCTTTATTAAAAATGACGATGCTGTTAAATCTAGTGGCGGTATATTGCCTCCTAAAGCCGCGCCAGTACTGCGGTTTGTTGTGCCAAGTGCCAAAGCAGACGATGGTAATGACAAAAAGTTTGTGATGAGGTCCTCTCAGTTGGCAGCGTTGGTAAAAGGCACAATGAAAGATGCAGACAGCGTTTGTCCCAATCTTTCAGACAAATCACCTTGGCGTATCAGTCGTCTAAATGGCTCGCAACTGTTGGCACAGCATGAGTGCTGGACGGGCGCTTATAACGCTGGAGCAGGGGTTTGGGTGATCAATGATAGTAAACCTTATAAGCCAACGTTGGTGACGACCAATGCTACTGGCTACGATAAAGGCAAGCTTACCTCTGTACAAAAAGGGCGCGGCATCGGTGATTGCATGAGCAAAACTGATTGGCTATGGACGGGTCGTGCCTTTGAAAAAAGCCATGAAAGCACCACTGGACTTTGCCGCTTAATCGAGGCGGGCGGGGCATGGCAGCTACCTACTTATGTAACAGAAGTCAAAGTAGTACGATAGATAAATAGCGAGTAGTTCATTTAAGTTCTTAAATAAACTACCTAAATTTGTTTATTATCAACACTATTAGTGCTTATTTACTCAGTAATTGAAGAAATAGGTACATATATTTTTTTATTGTGCTATACTGCGTCGCCACGTTAGCTTAGGCTTTCGTGAATTATGAGATTGATAACATCGCCTGCGATTTTGGGTCTAGGATGACCATAAGTAATTGTTGCCGATGATTTTGTGTACTTAAATAACCTTTTAAAAATATCCGTTATTTTTGACTCATATCTTATCTACTGGCCTATAACTAGGGTCTAGATTGGTTGCTGTTTGCCTTTATCTGCTTTGGACAAAGCATTGATAATGAGCGTATATCAAGCAAGGATAAGACACTCGGCACTACCACCAAAATACGTCAGACAGCACGAACGCATTTATTATAAAGACGCTAAGCTCTATTGGCTTGGTTTCTAATTATCGACAATTTTATGTTGCTCGGTAATGCTAATAAGAGCAGCGTGGTGAACGGTTATCAGTGGTATGCATCAAGTTTGCTGAATTTACAGCAACTTATACTTACCAAGGATTCTTATGACTGACATCTTATCTGCAATCGCCGCTGAAAACGGCATCATCGAAAACACTGACACTCCAAATACTGATAATAATACTCAAGCGGCTGCTACTGACGCTGCTGAAGAAAACAAAATCACCTTTACAGATCTTGGCATTGCTAAGCCAATTCTTACTGCGCTTGATCGCAGTGGCTATACCAATCCAACCCCTATTCAAGAACAAGCCATTCCTTTTGCTCTAGCTGGTCGTGACCTTTTATTGTCAGCGCAAACGGGTAGTGGTAAAACAGCGGCTTTCGTTATCCCTGTACTTGACCGTTTGAGCCGTGCTACTAGCTTTGACAAACTAACCAAAGCACTTATCCTAACGCCAACGCGTGAACTTGCTCAGCAAGTACATGACAGCGTTCGCACTTATTCTAAAGACATGCGCGGTCTATTTTGTGTACCACTAGTTGGCGGCGCACCATACAACGGTCAGATCACTGCTTTGAAAAAGGGCGTTCAAGTAATCGTTGCAACTCCTGGTCGTCTACTTGACCATATCAATGCAGGTCGTGTTGATTTGTCAAACCTAGAAGTATTGGTACTTGACGAAGCTGACCGTATGCTAGACATGGGTTTTGCTGATGACATCAGTGACATCCTTCGTGCAGCACCAATCGATCGTCAAACGATCATGTGTTCAGCAACTTGGGATGGCCCAGTAGGTAAAATCGCTGCCAGCTTCACTAAGAACCCTGAGCGCGTATCAATCAAAGTAGAATCTGCACACATCGAAGAAAAAGTGTACTACTGTGATGATTTTGATCACAAAAACCGTTTACTTGACAAAATCGTTTGCCAACAAGATATGGAACAAATCATTATCTTTGCTGCTACCAAACGTAGCACTGAAAAACTGGCTAAACAGTTACAAGAAGCGGGCCATAAAGCAAGCTTCCTACATGGTGACTTGCCACAGAGCAAGCGTAACCGTATCGTTCAAGACTTGCGTAATGGTAAAGTCAAAATTCTAGTAGCGACTGACGTTGCTGCTCGTGGTCTAGATATTCCAGCTATCTCGCACGTTATCAACTATGACTTGCCGCGTCAGACTGAAGATTACGTCCATCGTATCGGTCGTTGTGGTCGTGCTGGTCGTACTGGTGTTGCTATCAGCCTATGTAGCATGGATGATCGTCCACAGCTTAACGCTATCAACCGTTATTTAGATCGCAAAATGGAAGTATGTGTTATCGAAGGTATGGAGCCTAAGAAAACTTACGTACCTAGCGAAAACAAAGGTAATGGTCGTGGCCGTGGTCGTGGTCGTTCTAACGGCGGTGGCGGTCAAGGCCGTGGTCGTTCAGGCGGTGGCTATGCTGGTAAATCTAGCGGTGGTGGTCGTGGTCGTTCAAGCGACAGCGCTCCAACTGGTCAACGCGCTAGCAACGACAGCGGTTATCAAGGTAAGCCACGTGACACGTCAGGCAAACCAAATGAGCGTTCAGGTGGCAAGCCGTATCAAGGCAAGCGCACTGGTGGCCCAAGCCGCGGTGATAGCAATGGCGTTCCACGTGGTGAGCGTGCTGCAACTGGTCGCGGTCGTCCAAGCGGCAGCCAAGGTCGTCCAGCTGGTCGTTCTGACAGCCGTGGCCAAGGTCGTCCAAACGGCGGCAACCGTGGTAACAACTCGTAATACAGCTATATTTGACGATTAAAATCATTGATTCATTAATCGTCTAAAGATAGCATTGAAAAAGCCAGATACTTGTTATCTGGCTTTTTTGTGTTTACCTGTTTTATATTGCGCCATGATTACTTTATGCCCTTACTTGCCTAACCGTTACCTTGCTATTTATTCCGTCAAATACTACTCGGCAAATCCTAGCTAATAGTCGATGGCTGCTTGCAGGAGTTTTTTGCCTTGTCTATACTGATTTACTTTTGCCCGTTGTAACTCTTGGAGCGTTTTGATGCCTGCCACCTCAAACTTAGCAATTGATAATTTGCCATTAGCCTTTGGCATCATCATGGCCATTATTGGTCTGGTTTTTTATACCCAAGGCTTACCGGGTAAATTTTGGCGTCGATTTTATGCCGTATTGCCTGGTATTGTGCTTTGCTGCTTTATACCAGCCACTCTAAATAGCTTAGGCGTGTTTGCCGATGGTATTGGTTCGCAGATTTATGGTTTTACTGCCACTTACTTACTGCCAGCAAGTTTGCTATTAATGACCTTGTCCATGGATGTGCCCAAAATATTGGGCTTAGGCTGGAAAGCGATTGCGATGTTTTTTGCTGCCAGTATCGCTATCGTCATCAGTGGCCCGATCAGTTTGGGAGTCGCTAAGTGGATATCGCCTGCGATGTTTACCGATGATACTTTATGGCGTGGGTTTTCTGCTGTAGCAGGTAGTTGGATAGGCGGCGCGGCCAACCAAGCAGCGATGAAGGAGCTGTTTGGAGTCAGTGATGATCTATTTGGTATGATGATTTTGGTCGATACCACCAATGCCTCACTGTGGCTGCTAGCTATTTTGGTCATGGCAAAACATAGCGATAAGATAGACCGCTTTTTGCGCGCTGATACTAGTAGTATTGATAAAGTGGTCAAAGCAGTCGAGAGCTATGAGCGTGATCATGCTCGCCCAGCAACCATCAATGATTTGATGGTGATGTTTGGCTTATGCTTTGCAATGGTCGGGGTCGCACACTTTATCGGCGGTCAGATTGCAGATTTCTTTGCGCCTTATAGTTGGGCTGTTCAGTATAGCTTTGCCAGCTCGTTCTTTTGGATGGTAGTGATTATTACGGTAATAGGGGTTATATTTTCGTTTACTAAGATACGTAGGCTTGATCATGTTGGCGCGTCAAAAATCGGCACGGTATTTATCTTTGTATTAATCGCCGCGATCGGTATGCAAATCAATCTGGCTGGAATCGTCTCACAGTGGCGTTTACTGTTAATCGGCTTACTATGGATGAGCATCCATGTCGTTATCATATTTGCCGTCGCTAGGATTATTCGCGCGCCGTTTTTCTTTTTGGCAGTTGGCTCTAATGCCAATACAGGCGGTGCATCCTCAGCACCAATTGTCGCTACGGCATTTCATCCGTCGCTAGCACCAGTAGGAGTGTTCTTGGGTATTTTAGGCTACGCAGTAGGGACATTTGGTGGTTATATCAGCACCCAATTGATGCGCTTGGTTGTGTCCTAATACCTAAGTTGTCAGCTTCTTAGCAACTTAATAGCGTTTCTTGCTAAACAAAACCCGCCTTGATGTGGGTTTTTTATTATTAATAATTGGATGACTTGAGTTATCGTTTTGTCTATCTATGCTATTGATACGTAAGCCTAGCCATGGCCACACATGGGTACGTGTTAACCTTTCTGCTAATTAAGTAAAGACAACTAATTAAGTAAAGAAAAATAGGCCCGTTAGGAATAAACAACGATTCGATAGGAACAATAACGCTATGGCGAACTCAAAAAAATTAGAAGAAAAAACAAGTATAACAAGCACAGTAAAGAATGCCCTTTATAACCCTGACCAAGACAACATTCAGGTCAGAGGCGCACGCGTACACAATTTGAAGAACGTTGATGTTGATTTGCCTCGCAATGCCTTAGTGGTCTTTACCGGTATCTCCGGTTCAGGTAAATCGTCATTGGCATTTGGTACGTTGTTTGCCGAGTCACAACGCCGCTATCTTGACTCTGTATCGCCTTATGCGAGACGGCTGATCGATCAGGTCGATGAGCCAGATGTCGATTCTATAGAAGGGTTGCCACCAGCCGTCGCCTTACAGCAGAAGCGAGGTACACCTTCAGTGCGCTCGTCCGTGGGTAGCGTGACGACGATATCCAATGGTCTACGCATGCTGTACTCACGAGCAGGAGAATATCCGGCAGATCAAGGAATACTATATGCCGATGCGTTCTCTCCCAATACGCCAGATGGTGCTTGCCCAACTTGTTCAGGTATTGGCCGCGTATTTGAAATCACTGAAGAGTTGCTGGTCCCAGACAATACCAAGACCATCCGTGAGCGGGCAATTGCGGCATGGCCACCAGCGTGGCAAGGTCAAAACCTCAGCCGTATATTGACCACATTAGGCTATGATATCGATAAACCATGGCACACACTGCCGAAAAAGACGCGTGATTGGATTTTGTTTACAGATGATACGCCAACAGTACCTGTCTATCCTGAATACAACATTGAGCAAACGCGTGATGCGATCGAAAAAGGCGAAAAGCCAAACTATATGGGTACTTTTACCAGTGCCAAAAACTTCATTTTGCACTCTTTTGCCACCACTCAGAGCCCACGTACCAAAAAGCGCGTCTCGCAGTTTATGCAGATATCTGAGTGTCCAGAATGCCATGGCAAAAAACTAAAGAAAGAATCGCTATCGGTTAAGTTTGCAGGATTGGATATAGGCGAGCTATCACAGCTAACGCTAACAGAAATGGCACAAAAATTAGAAGTAACCGCTCGTACCAAGGTAGCCGATGACACACCAAACCGCGAAAAAGCCATCGTCGCCCAGCGTATCGCCAGTGACATTCTCTCTCGTGTTGAAGCGCTGACAAGGTTAGGGTTGGGCTATCTCTCGCTTGAGCGTACCACACCGACTCTCTCTCCTGGTGAACTACAACGATTACGATTAGCCACTCAAATTCGCTCGCAGTTGTTTGGCGTGGTATATGTCCTTGATGAGCCATCGGCAGGTCTGCATCCCGCTGATACTCAAGCATTGCTAGGTGCGTTGGATGAGCTGATTGCCGCTGGTAATTCGGTGTTTGTCGTTGAGCATGATGTGAGTGTCATCAGACATGCCGATTGGGTAGTCGATGTCGGGCCAAAGGCAGGTACACATGGCGGCGAGATTGTTTATAGTGGGCCTATAGATGGACTTCGTGAAGTTACGCAGTCGCATACTGGTCAATATCTATTTGCCAATGCTACGTCTAACGCACAGTCAAAATCTAGCACAAGGCAGCCAGCAGCCTGGCTCAAGCTTGCCAACATTGAGCGAAATAACATAACAGGATTAGACGTTGAGTTTCCGCTTGGGGTGATGACCAGTGTCACGGGTGTCTCAGGGTCAGGTAAGTCGAGTCTCATCAGCCAAGCGTTGGTAGAGCTTGTCAATGAAGCACTGGGGCAAAAAACGGTTCCTGAAGCGCCTGTAGGTGAGGCAGATTTGCTTGAGCAAGAGCTTGAAACAGTCACTGGTGGCGAAATCGTCACTGGCATGTCGCACATCCGTCGTCTTATCAATATCAATCAAAAGGCGATTGGGCGGACGCCGCGTTCTAACTTGGCAACCTATACGGGTTTGTTTGACGATGTGCGTAAGTTATTTGCTGCAACCAAACAAGCAAAGGCATGCGGCTATGACGCTGGACGTTTCTCATTTAACACCAAAAAAGGGCGCTGCCCAAATTGTGAGGGATTGGGGTTTGTTAGTGTTGAGCTGCTGTTCCTACCAAGTGTTTATGCGCCTTGTCAGGTCTGTCATGGGCAACGTTATGATGACGAGACGCTTGCCGTCACATATCGAGATAAAAACATCGCTGAGGTATTAAATTTAACGGTTGAAGCGGCTCATGAGTTCTTTGTCGATGAGGCGCCTATCTTGCGTGCATTGGATGCACTGCTGCAAGTGGGTCTTGGCTACTTACGTTTGGGTCAGCCAGCTACTGAGCTGTCAGGGGGTGAAGCACAGCGAATCAAGCTTGCCACTGAACTACAGCGCACGCAACGAGGCGAGACACTATATATCTTAGATGAGCCAACCACAGGTCTACATCCTGCTGATGTGTCCATGCTGATGGCGCAACTAAATGATCTTGTCGATGCGGGGAACACTGTTATTATGGTTGAGCATGATATGCAAGTGGCTAGCAATAGCGATTGGATCATTGACATCGGGCCAGGGGCAGGGGATGTGGGCGGGGTAATCGTCGCTCAAGGTACACCACATGACGTTGCCCAATCAAAAGACAGCCGTACTGCACCGTTTTTATTGATGTAATAGAAATATATTTATATTAGTACGCGTCATTAAAATAAGTATGAGTATTAGAAATGGGGTTTTCTAATACTCATTTTTTATAAATATAAATAAATATCTATAAAGATGTCTCTTGCTGCACCTGCAAACGCTCAATTCTATCTAGATAAGCATGTCCTAGCTCTGGCTCTGCCGAGGCTATCCAAGCGGCATATCCTGACAACGTATTTAAAGTCTCATCAGCACGCAATTGCCCGCCTGCCTCTAGGTTATGGACGGCCGCGCGCAACATTTTTTTGATTTGACGAGATACCCTAGGTATGCCTTGTCCATTGACCACCATGCCTGTCACTTGTTGCTGATTGCCTTTGCGAATCACGCGCGTTTTATCATTATTCAATGCAAAACCTTCTTCGCATAATATCTTATGGACTGAGCCGAGCAGTTGTCCGATTAGCTTGTTGTGCTGCGTATCGGCTTGTTTCTTTGCGATGCTGGTCGTGGCTTTAATCGTTGTTTTAGCCTTCGATTTGGGTTTGGTGTCTTCAATAGCGGGAACACTGAACGTCAAGTCATCGGCGTAACGGCTATAACGTAGGCCTAACTTTTCTGCCAACCCTGTCAAGCGGCGGTCCAGATTTAAGCAAATAATGTTCGTTAATGCAGGACTGGTAGGCGCACCTTGTGGCAAGGCTCTATCACCCAGTGCCACATAGTAGGTAACGCCATCTTGCTGCACCACTTGTCTAGGCGACTCTGTACAGAGTAATGCCAGTAATGTCGCAATTTGCTCTGGGTAGCCAGCATGACGAAAGACCCCTTTGACACGGCGCCAGCTCACGCTAGGAAAGAAATCTTTGACATCAAGCTTAATAAGGAGCTCGCTGTTGCTATGTACGGCTGCATTGGTCACGATAGATTTGCCGCGTACAAAGCCATGGGCGGCACCATGCGTCGTTAAGTTATTCAAAATGTTGTGCAAAATCCAGCGTTGTACAAACTTCAAACGTGGTATCGGCGACCATATTTGACGTGCTGTCCCATTGCGCTTGGTAATAGTAAAATGCGAATAAGACAGATTGGTGGCGACCTCTCTTTGATAGCACAATCCTTTTAACTGCGGGATGGTGAGATTAACCGCTTCTGCTAACTCATTATGTTTACGCAGCAGTGGCAGTTTATTTTCAATCAGCCGATTGGCCGCATCTTTGATATCCCACTTATCGGTACTGGTATCGTCCGTCCAATATACATGACGACCAAGATAAACCATGTGATGCGCTTTGTATGCTTGCCAAGCAGCTTTTTTGAGACTTTTTTCTTCAGCTGCTTCCTTTTTTAAGGCTTTCTTATAGCGTTCCCGTTCTTTTGGGCTCATATTGTCGACAGGTTGACGCTCGACCATAAAGCCTTGACTGACCAGCTGCTGCTGAACATATTGGTAACGTCCGCCTGCTAGCTCAATATCTTGCCATAGTTGCTGCCACTGACGCTCAAAAGGAGTGGATGTTGGCTCAGGGCTGATGTAATCGTTATTGTTGGCTGTTTGTGTGGTCATACCTTACATCCCTTGGTTTTCGATAAAGCCTTTGGCTTCAAATCTGGCAATATGTTGTAAATAAGCCGCTTTGGCTTGAGCAGGCTGATTGAACACCAGCTGCTGGCGCGTATCCTTGTCACCTATTGTTTGTTCGATGGTAATCTTCTTATGGGCAATGGTGATGTAAACATAAGCAATAGCGGTCTCTTGTGCGGTTAACGCTTGTGTCTTATCGCTTGTAGTCGCGTGTATCTGAGCAGCTGTTTGGGCTAAGGCCGTTAAATCAAGCGTCGGTGCAGAAGGTAATGTCATCAACGAGCTATTGAATGCTACTTGTACGCTTTCTTGTTTGTTCTTAGGTTGATGTAAGCGCTTACTCGGTACGCGTTTACTCAAGACACGAGTGTCATGCCAACTGTCATTGCCCGTGTTATTTGGGTCGTATTGATTATATCTAAGTCGTAGCGCAATAAGATGCGCGCACACACCATGAGTGAGTCGGTGCTGCAAGTACTGCGGACAGCTACATTCCGCCTTGGTGACTAGCCCTTCATCGCCTAATTGCAGCTGGCTGTGATAAGTACGCCTGTCTTCTTCGACATGAATATCTGCACGAATGGTAATACCTTTGACAGCGACAGTCTCAACGGAGAATTTCTGCACGGCATCCGTACGGCTCATCAAATCAAAAGCCTGCTTTTCTGCCTCATTGTGATAAGCGAACTGTGCCATATCAAGCGGCACTTGGCTCAAAGGTCTGTAGTGATACAGCTGCGTCGCCATCTCATAGCGAATTAAGCCTTGCTGAGTACCTGACAGTAACCACTGCTGTACTTGTGAGTGAGAAACAGGCACAGACGTTAATGAAGCATCTGCTGATAGCGACTTTACCAAGTCTTCTAGATTGCTGGGGGTATTTTCCAGTGTTTTAATTAATACAGACAAACCATTATGCTCAGCGTTACTATCATTATTGCTGTCATTTAAAGTTGCTTTACTACTGTCTGGTAAGCCTTCACTGGCAGCTAATGTATTACGCAATGGGCGCCTGGGTAACAGTAAGTCAAAGTTTAATGACTGTGACCAATTAGCTTGGCTAAAGCCTGTCATAGCAAAGGTAAAATGAAAGCCTTTGCCTTTTAGTGTCCAATAGCTTGGCATGCCTTGACCCAGTAGCGATACCGAAACGCTGTCAGTATGCGGCAACAGACGTTTTAATAGGCTGAGACGACGGCGACCCCATAAGCGAATGAGCTTTGCTTGTTGACCTTGATAGGGCTTTTGCTGTTGGCTGACTTGGCTGGTAACAGTAATATCAAAAGGTTCTAATATAATCACCGGCTGCTGCTGGGGTCTAAGCTCAATCAGCAATCCTCGGCGTTTGCCTTTGACGTCAGCATGCATACGCAGCTCAAACAGCACGTTATACAGTGCGATTGGATCGAGATGGATGGTATCTTGTGGCAATTGACCTGCAGACTGTACTTGCAGCAGTGCTCTGATCCAGCTTTTGGGCACATTAATGCGCTTTTCTATGATCTGTTTTTTTACGGTGGGCGTGGCCACTGTACTATCAGTATCTGCTTCAGCGGGCTCTGGCATGGTTTCGAGTAACTGTAAGCCGACCGCTTCATGACCAATGTCTAATACCGTTTGTTGATGATCTCGTATTTTCTCAATACCGTTAAACAACGCCGCACTGTAATCAATACTTGTGGTACCAAGGGTAGGCTTAGCACTTTGATCAAAAATCTCATTGGTCAATGTCAGTTGGGCGTAACAGCCTTCATCACGGCTAAATACCTCAAAGCTAACACCTTGCTCATGCACTTGAATAATCGGGTCCAAAATACAAAAGGCGAGTGGGTCGTTATCAAATAGCCACGTGAAATAATCACGCTGCGCAGTAAATAGGTTTTTATTGCTGCTGGCACGGCGCATCTGCATAAATACCGTATACGCTGAGCGGTCTTTTGGCACATAGCGGTAATCACTACTGACCACATCAAACAGCGCTAGCAAACTGTCACGAAAGACAAGGGGAGACTTGACCTTACCGTGGAAGTTAACCTCCGATCGATTCAGCTGAGTAAATAATGCCACATGCTGAGTGTGTTCGGTCGTTTGCGCCTCCGACAGTGAGTCTGACGGTTCATTAACTTGACTGATTTGGCTGGGTGCGGCGTAGTCCAACTGCATCATCAGGCCATCAGTGTTTGCCACTATTTCTGATGCTTGGTCTAATTGATTGTCTATAGTCATTGACTGTCTCCTTCACCCTGATTGCTTTTTTGACTGCTGTCCTGACTACGTTGTGCTGCGATGGTCGAGCTAGATTGCGATTCCATATTGCCAGATGACAATTTGCCAGATGATAATGGACGCTTTTGCTGTGCTCGTATCATGGCACGTTGCCAGCGGCGTAGTACTTTGTAAGCAAGCTTCTGAATGTCTGAATTTTCATGTGCCATGAGTGTTGTCAGCCATTGTTCAATATTTGGATCATGTAGCTGCCCAAGCGCTTCGATAGCGCGGATACGAACCGTCAGCTCCATGTTGTCATTATTTGCACAATGATAAAGTGCGTCAGCGTCTTTTGCTCTGATCCACTGTAGCAGCTGTTGATTGATTGGTCTCTCGGTAGACAAGCCCTTATGTTTCAGCGCATTCTTTACTACCGTTATTATGGATTTTTGGGTAGATGTACCGCTTTGTTCAATACGACTTAGTAGCGTTGATAGTAAGGTTTGGTTGTCATAAGTGAGCGGCGATTGAACCGTAGTTGATACGCTGCTCAATGTTGGCACTATATTTGATAACACCTTATCGTCAGCGACTGGTCTGGCCAGTAGTGCCAACAGCGCTTGCTGCCACCAATCACTAACAGTAGTAGAGAGTAATGGAATAGAGGTGATAGTCAATGGTTGACGAGCATCATTGAGCCAATCAAGCATTGCCGCGATTTGCTTAGTAGCCGCTTTATCGACAGTTCCTTTGGCAGTTGTAATGGACACATGACGCATGATTAGCCAAACCAGTTGTCTGATGGTGCCACCCACTTGCTCAACCATGCTAATCCACTGACTATTGCTGATAGTAGTTGGACTGCGGCTGATGGTGTCGATAAGCGTATGCCATTGCTCGCTTTCAGTGTCAAAACGCTGCTGCAACGTCGCAACCATCTCTTTATCAAGATAGTTGGTCGGATATTGGGTCAGATAGCACAGTCCAATATGCTGTGTCAGTGTGTTGTTACTGGTAATCAACGCGGTAAGCTGTGATGTTGGCATGTCTTGCTTGGCCATAATGGCATTTTGCAGTGCCATCAAGGTGTCAGCTGGCAAGTGCGCGCCATGCTGGGTGATAAATGCTGCCAGCTCATCGATGCTGCTATTATCAATGATACGCTTTAGACTCAAACGCTCCGTCTCTTCTACAAAGTCATCATTATGGCTTTGGATGGCTGCCCAATCATAAGGATAAATCTGCGATGCGAGGCTACCCCAAGTTTTCTGTGCCGCAGTATAAGCCACCATGAGCACAGCACGATCTAGGTTGTTTTGCTTTAAGATATCTAAAATTAATGCTTTATTGGCATCGTTATCATTCATTTGTAGTAGCCATACCGCATGCTTTTGCGGACGGAAAAATATGGCTTTATCAAGATGAAGGCGTATATAGTTGCGGATTTGTTCCCAAGCCGGCACGGTATTCAGCCAGCGCAGTCCATTTAACCAATGGACAATGGCGGGATTGGTGAAATGGACTGCGGGGTCTGACAAGTGCGATTTTAGTAGCTCAAAGATATGTGGACTATGCTCAAAGTCACCACCTTGTGCAAGGCGACCTAATGCTTCACTGGCCACGTCTTGTAAGTAGTGCTCGTCGTCCTCGGCCAGTTTGATTAACTTATCATAGGCTTTGTATAAGGTATGAACCTGTAAGTTGTTATCAGCGTTGTCTGCAGGCGAGCTAGCATTAGGCGAGTCAGCATTTTGATTTTGGTTTTGATGGTCACTGCTGCCTAGTAGTTCGCCAATGGCTAACACACTGCAGCTGCGGAACTCAGCATCAGGGTTGTAATCTATCGTAGCCATCAAGATATTGACCCCATCAGCGTGACCGCATTTAGCGAGTCCTTCAGCCGCAGCAAATTGCACATCAGCGTCTTTATTGCGTAGAGCGTTTTGTAATGAGGCAATATTACCATGCCGTCTTTTGGCACGATATACCAGTGCTTCAACCAACTTAAAGGTATGGTTAGCTGGCATCTGCTCGTAGGCTAGCGCTAAAGCAGTATCAATGCGCGAGGACAAATCACTGTCATCCGATTGCACCCATGCAAGTGACGGTAATAGCTGCGCGGCAAGCGCATAATCACTATGATTCATAAGCGTAGTAAACAGTGACAACAAGACTTGCGAGTCTCTAGGGTGCTGACGTTGTAACCAACGGGTGTCTTCACGCTCGTCCAAATAATCCTCAATTTTTTGATCGTAACCACTGATTTTTACTAAGGTATCAAATAAATATTTACGCTCTTCTTTATGCTTTTGTGGCGTGTGCTCAAACAGACTTTCTAAACGCTGTAGTAATGGCGCCACGAGATTCGTGTTACGTAGGTCAGCAATATCACTATAAATAAACTGCTTAGGTTTGTTGATATGTGGGTCATCAAGCAAGGCTAATAATCGTAAGTGCGCTTCATTGGCGACCTGTTCAGCAGTCGCAATATTAAAGCTACTCTCTAAACCACTATCAAAGCTGCTATTTAAATGACCCTCTACAGTGTTCTCATTGATGAATTGGTACGACGTGAGTGCTTCAGTAAGTAAGTTCCAGCTACGGTATTTCTCATTACTGGCCTGAGCGTCTTCAGCAAAATCAAATAAGCTATCAAATAGCGTGCTGTCCGCAAAGAGTACGTCATGAAACTCGACCAGTTGACTCAGTGCTTGATATTTTGCATTCCAATCATCACTCTTCACAGCGTGCAGCAAAAACGTCAGTTTGTCTTGACGCTGCACTGACGGCGATTGACTGTCTGCAAAGGGCGTGACGATGACTTGTTTCCATTCAGCAACGATCTGAGGCAGTAACGACTGACAATAGGTCTGTAGCCCAAGCAAGCTGGCTGGCAGATGGCCTAGTCGGCTCTTTAACAGCTGATAGGCTTCTTCTGCTAAGGTGTGATTATTGGTTTTTAACAAATCAATGAGTTGTTGATCAGCGCTACTACTGACAGTAGCTGTATCCGATGGTTTGCTTTGCTGCTGTACGGCATTGTTATTTGCGGTATCTAGCAATAGATCCAAGCCGCGTTTTACCATGTCACGGTAGGGCGTGCTCATGGCATAGTCAGCCAGCTTTTTGGCAGGCATGTCCAGCTTATACAAGCATGTCCAAGCCAGCTCACGAGTGTCAAAACTACTGTGGTTCAGTAGTGGCAACAACACACGACTGGTACTGTCTCGCCAGTCCTCATTGTTGTTAGTATCAAACGCCGATGATTGAGTAGCAAGCCACATCAGCCCTCGAATGGCTTGGTCTGTGGTGCTGCTATTAGCATAATAATCATCGCCTGCGCGTATGACGCCAATCCAAGCACCAAAGGCAAGAGACTGGTATGGATAATGCACTTCAAAATTGTCTTGTTGTTCAGTAGGAGAGCTACCTACTGTTTGCGCATCGTCGTTTGAAACATCCTGAATAGAGGCTGATACAGGGTGAGCACTTAACAATGCCTGCAAACTGCGTTGCCATTTTTGTAATGTCTCAAAAACATCGTCCTCATCGTCATAGTAGTCATGGGCGAGTAATTCAGATAAGTGGCAGATAACACTAATAGTTTGGGCGCGTACCAATGGCTGCTGATGTCGACTGAGGTTGGCGAGCTGTTGTAAGTTTTCGGTACTGACGGTTGTCAGAATACTTGCTCGGATAGAGGATGTATTATGCGATTGTCCTTTAACAGCACCTTTATCTGCCGTGTTTGGCATGGCATCCATCATCATCGTGATGACTTCAGAGTGAGAAGATAAAATACTGCCTAATTGACGTGACAAATAATCACTTAGGTACTGCCACGTTGACGATAGTGCTTGCTGGTTATTAGGGTGTTGTACGTCATCTGGGTAACGAGCGAGTATGTTGGCGTAGACTACTGCCGTGTCATTATCTGCAAAACTTAACGCTTCTATCAGTCGATTGGGCCTGATAGTGCTAGTAGCGGTCGTTTCAGGAGCTTGCAGGCCACCTTGCAAGCCATTCTGTAAATCATTAAATATCAATAACAGTCTGGCTGCTACTGTATAAGACTCTGACTCAAACAAAGGCTGTAGTTGACGGGCATGTGTAATACCTAAACCATGCTGCGCTTGTAGCCAATGCGTAGGCGTCGTCGGTGCAACAAGCGTACTTAGATTGTCTGTTTCGTCTCTTATGTTATGAGTAAGGAAGTACTGCCCGCGAGCATCACCCAAAATAGCCAAACACAAACTGGCTGATTGATTGATAATGTCGCGCTCATCTTTTTGCCATTTCACCAGTAGATCAATGTCCTCGAAAGAAACTATCTGCGTAATCTTTGGTGCAAGAGGTTTAAAATCAGCATCAGAGTGGTGTAGATATTTAGCATACCAACCTAACGCATCATGCTTTGATGGGTATGCCAGTTTAGACAAACCAAACAGTGCTTGGCTTACATGATTGTGCCACTGGGTATAGCTATCACTTTTCTTGCCTTGAGAAGGCATAGGCAGTTCTAGATAGTGTTTAAAGACTTGATACGCTTGTTCATCACTCCGCTGTGCCTGTTCTTCGTCAGCATATAGGCGTGATTGACTGGCTAGTAGTTGCGCGACTGTTAGCTGAATATCAGGATAAGGGCTGTTGAGGGCTGCAGTAATCAATGCTTCGTGATGATTCGGTTGATCATCGGCGCTACTATCATCTAGGCTACTGTGATCCGCTAAAATAGTAGGCTGCAAGTCTGTCAACGCCAAAGCGACCGTCAAGGCTTGCTTGCGCAGCTCAATACTGTCATCAGCGAACATAGCCACTAGAGCTGGCATCAGTTGTGTCAGCTGAGTCGTATTCGCTCTGGCTTGCACTGTCGTAAGGGCTAGTTGCTTGATATCAGCATAAGGGCTGGCAAGCGCGCTCAACATGACGTCAGCAAACCCTAAGTGTTTGCTCTGTTTCAATGCGATGTCAAAGGCTTGCTTACGGATATCGGCAAACGTATCTGAAAAGAATAGGGTCAGGACAGCTTGATTGGTCTTTTGAATATCAGTTTCTTCAACTTTATTTGTTTTATGCTTCGAATTCATCGCTAGCAACAGTCGTTGCCATTCTTCTATCGCCACTTGATGCACATCTTCAAAGAGGCTTTGCTGCAATAGCTCAATGATGTCAACGATGGCGCTATCAGAAACATTTTTAGAAACATTGTCAGATGAGTGTTTAAATTGGCGGTTTAATAGAACTTTAACCACTTCTAGCCGAATACTGGTAAAAGGATTGTTCAATGCCTGTAGCAATATGTCTGTCATCTCTGACGACATCTGAGCGCTTTTGTCACTGCTATTTGAGCTATCTGGTGCGACATGCTTTAAAAACAGTGCTAAAGACTGCTCATGAATGTCTTGATGTTTAGAAGCAAAACCCGTCGCTGCCCAAGACAATGCATTGTCTGCCAATTTGCCATAGGCTTGCATAGCCACTTGGCGCACGCCAGCGTCCTTATCGTCTAGTAATGTCGGTAGGACTGCTTTGGCATCTTCTATATTTAAATGACCAAGCGCGGTGGCGACACCAGCACGGATGATGGCACTGTCTTCATGGCTCATCAGACTAATCAGGGTGCCAAACGCCCGTTTGTCTTGTAGGCAAGCCAGCGCATAAGCCGCTCGGAAACTGATATCTTCGTGACTATTGCTTAAGCTTTGTAATAATGGCTCTAACGTGTCATTGCTTAGCTTTATAGATTCAGTAGCAGGCTTCTTGGATTTTACCGTTTTAGCCTTACTCTTAGATGCTTGGGTATTATCTGTTTGCGAGATAAAATCTTGCGTGGATAAGGTTAAACGGATCGCCTCATCGGATTGTTTAACACTCTTATCATTTGCCGCTGTGCTGCTAGCATTATCTAGTAGCGTGCCGCGCAGTAAGCGAAAGTCATCAAAATCAGACAGGGTACGTAAAGTTTGCGTGTCACCTTGCTGTTTCAACGCCTCTATCAACTCAGGCTGAGACAGTAATGAGACGTAAAACGCCGTTTGCCTAATCTCTGTATTACGATGATTCTGTAGCAGCATCAATTGACGCGAGACTTCAAGGTGATTTAGCATACCGCGCTGATACAGACGAATTAATCCTGATTGGACAATGTCTGACTGATTGCAGTCTAATGCCATCAAATCTGCTTGAGGACTGTTTTCTGGCAATAAGGTCTCAAGGGAGGCCAATGCTTGCTTGCGAATATTCGCAAAACTGTGTGACAACGCGTCTCTTAAAATAGGTAAAATGCGGCGCTGGCTGGTGGCATCCTTCATTGCAACCTTTAGGTAACCTTGTAACGCAGAAGCCACCACTTCTTCGTAGTAACGGTTTTTAAAGGCTTCTTCTAAATAATGCAGCGGGCGCTTCGCCGTACTTGCGCGGTCGGCCAAGGCATGAAAAGCAGCAAGACGTACTTTTGCACTGTGCGCCGAGCTTAGTTGCTGCTCTAAAACCTGTGCAGTTTTATCAAGATTAGTAGTAGCAACCCACTGTACCAATTGCAATGCTTGGTTGGCCGTGAGCGTGTCGCTATCAGCAAGTAATTTTTTAACCAGTTCTAACGTTTGGTTATCTGCTTGCACCTGTAGCAGCGCCAAGCCTTCTTTAAACGAAACATCATTATTGTTTGACGTATCTGTCAGTAACTGGCTGACTCTCTGATAGCCATCTTTGATGATATAAGTGACTGGCAGTAGCTTACTATTTGGTACATTGCTCTGAGTGAGGTCTATCGGTATGAAACGTAAGCTCTGATCGACACTGACGACGATGAGCATTGGTTGTTCAGCGTAAGAAGATAAGACGATCTGTCGCGCCTTGGTTAGATCCTCTTTACAGCTGTTTGGCTGACCTTTATCAAATGCCCATGATTTGACGCTCTTGTCATCGGCGGCAGTGAAGAGCCGAGTGTCTGAGACACAAAGCGCCGTGATCATTTCGCTGTGTTGGCTAGACTTGGCTCTATCAACAGGATGCAGATCGCCTTGGACATGAGTACGGTATAAGCACTTATCTGCGCCTGCTGAGAAGAAGTACTGCCCAACTGGCTCAAAACACAGCGCGTTTACCCTACCTTGGTGGAGCTGTTTTCGGCTACTTAGAGTGAGCTGAGCTTTATCTGAGCTCCATTGATAGCTACTAACATCTCCTGTTTTATCTGCTACGACTAACCACGAGCCATCACTTGAGGTTGCTAGCGCGGTTAATGCAGACTCCTTACTTGATGCTGCTATAGAAGACGAATAAGGCTCAATGATGACAGTACTGCTGGCTTGGCTGTCCTGATAGGGCCATACCACAATGTGTTTTGGATATAAAATAGCCAAGGCGTCTTGTAGTGGTGCCATTGCTACGGCACGGCCTATAGTACTGCTATTATTTTCAGGTGCATTAAGCAAGGATTTAGCACTGGTCTTCTTGATTTTCTTGGCTTGCCAATCCGTTTGATAAAGATGACCATCATCACCAATCATAACAATAGTGCTGTCATCTATTTTGGTGATGGCTTGCATCGCACAAGGCAGCGCAGTTGTCGATAAGCTAAATTGCTCACCTTGTTGATCAAGAACGTATAAGACCGTAGCAGATACGTGCTGCTGGCGAGTAATAAAAAGACTGCGCCCATCTTGCTTGGTTGTCTTTTGAGTCGCCGCTTGGGTGCTGTTGACCTTACTGACTAAGCCAATAATTTGACCCCAATAGGGGAGTGTTATTGTTTTCATGGTGTTATCTCAGTTGGGGTGACGTCATATTTTTTAAGTATTTTTATCTATATCTGTCTGCCAAAGCCGTTAAGCAGATGCCACTGGCTGCAGATTTTCAGATAGCTCAGGATAGCGATGTAATAACCGTGTGACGGCAACCAAACACGCATGACGCTCCATCTTGCCTGCCGAGTGCGTAAAGGTGAATAATGTGGGCATAATGAGCGCCGCAAAGGTACTGTCAGCCAATGCCACATCACGAAAGGTCTCAATCAACGCCAGTTTGGCACGACTCGCAGATATAGGTTTTAGCGTGATATTGCTATTTGACTCAGCTGCCTCTGATGACTGTGGTGATGAGTGCTTATCTGAGTAACGTTGTTGCTTATGCTTACTGCTGTCACTAGCATTGGGCTGTTGCGAACCGCCTAGACGACCAGGTGGTAGCTCAAAAAGACCACGGCGTAGCAGCATCAATAATTGATCAACCTCTGCAGGCAAGCTTGCCAAACGTTTATCTGACTGCTCTGTTATGAGTGGTTGAGCGCTGCTGTCATTATCTCGTGCAGCATCTTTTTTATCTTTACTATCGGTACTGGCTGGTTGCCAGTTTGGAGACATGTGACGCGCCTTGTAGTGTTTCCATAGCATGGTCACGGCGGCATAACGTACTTCGCGGTCTGTGCTTTGGGTTAATCGATATAGAGACTGCACATCTTGGAACTTGGCGTGACGCTGTAGTAGAGTGATACCAATTTGGCGAGCGACTCGCGCTTTGCTTTCAATCAAAGCATTCAACATGCCCGCATTCAATTGTGCTGACTGAACGTGATAACGTCGATTGGCAACGGATGGCTTATCCAATAGCGCACGCTTCAGCAGTTGCGTGACTTCAGTATAGGGAGATTCTGTCATCATCAGCCATAGGGTTGGCGTTGGTTGCCACGTCGCCATCTCATACTCACTCAGTAACAAGCCAAATTCTCGCAGCTGGCTGTTACGGTGTTGCAGTAAAGGAATGACACGCTCTGCATCAAAGAATGAAGAAGGGATAATCGCATCGGGATCGACTGGTCTGTCTGTCAGTGCCATGCAGATCTGTTCATGATGATGACTGAGGTAGCTAATCGCAAGCTCACTAATAGGTGCAGTAGCATCATCTGTTGCCATATACCACAGTGCATTGGCACCTGCAAAAGTATCGTCTTCAGACACCTCTCTCGATTGACCACTTAGCATCTGTAAAAAAGCGGTTTCGGAAATAATCTTTAGCGGCGCACCATCTTCGATTAAGCTCTCGGCTTTAACTTGCTTGCTACCTTTACGGCCATTACCGTATAACGGTGAACCATCATCACCGATGACTAGATAATCCAACTTGCCATTGACGGCGCTGCTAATAGCGCCATTGGCTGCTTTCACAACTTTTTCGGCCTCGCCACGAGTCATGCTTTGCATCTTGCCTGTGAATAAATACCGTTGGCCGGTTAAATCTACTTCAGTAGCAGCATCGCTACTCGAGTCTTTATTGTCAGTGCCATTACTGGAAACGTTTTCAGTAGAGTCGCCTTCATTGCTGTCGAGATAAGCGATAAAGTCGGCAGGCAAGAATCCTTTGTTAATGCGTTCAATCGCAAATTCGCGGTATACCGCCTGTTCGCTATGGGCTAACTGCATTAACCAGTCAAAACCTAAATCTATCGGCGCAAACCGACGCACATCAGACAGCCAATCCCTCACGTTTTCTGCTAGATATTCATCAAAGGCCAAATGCTTTTGCCAGTTTTTAATAGGGGTGTCAGCAGATTTTAATTGTTCAATATATTCACTCACTTGCCAATCAGGCTCATAGGCAAGCGTATGCCAATAGCTCATATCAAGCGTCGCGGCTGACAGTACATCTTCATCAAACCAGTCGGTAATAGTCGCTTGCGATAGTGGATTTAATAACAGTGTTTGCCATACTGCCGCATTTACTTGGCTCAAATCCAAACGTCTGAGCTGGTCCAACGCAAAGTCCATACAGTCGCTGTCGTTATTAGCAGAGAAGTCTTGTTGCTCTGGTATATCTAACTGCTGGGCAACGCGAATAAAGTATTCAGTCCCTAGCTCTTTGGCGCTATAAAGCTCAGGCAGTTTTTTTATCGCAAATTTTACGCTGTGTGTTCTACCGCTAGTCAATCGTTCAAAAAACCACTTAGGGGTCAAGTCACGTCGCGTAAAGTGTTTGCTAAGTTGTTTGCTCGCCGTTTGATAGTGATGCTCTGTGTCTAATAGCTGCCCCCAGCCATTGACACCGATATCAGCAACAGGGTCACGACTCAGGATGTTGTTGATGGCAAATGCTCTAACAGGCTCATAATCTGACATGGCCAGTAACATCAGCTCAGTGAGCGATAAGTCTTGAGCGTAGCTTTTGGCATAGCCAATCGCATATTGATAGGCGGCAGGATAGTGTGAATGGAGTAGCTGTAGCACCACTTGATGCAAGCCCAATGTTTGAAATTTAGACTTTTCAAAATGCGGTGAGTTTTCCAATAGCCAAACTATCATCTCATCACGCGCTTTGCTGTGCGCTTGTCCGGCAGATAGATATTGTAGCGTTTCACCACTCACATCACGTAATTGGGTCTTAAAGTCGTGTTTTAGGCTATCGGTTGCGAACTGTCTGACAGCCTCATTTTTGGCGATAGCCAATAGCTGGATAAGTGGTTCAGGGTCTCGTTGCCACGCCTCAGAGAACGCGCGACCTTTTGCATCAAAGAGCTTGCGAGGTGAGCGGCTGCTGAATCGATTGACGCCATAATCAAGGCTGTTGTGGAAGCAGATGTGATTAAGTACCCAGCTGTTCGTTTGTTCAAGGCTGCCTGCCGTCATGGTTTCGTCATAGCTGGCGAGTACAGAAACGGCGGCATCAATGTAGCCAATTGGCATTTGCTGTCCTAGCTGGCGCAAATAACGCCATGCTCTAAGGCTCATATAGGTTTTGGTAGCTAGGCTGACCGCAGAGTTGGCGGTTTGATTGAAACGCTGTAAATCAATTTTGGCAGCTATTTGTCCAAATATCTCATAATCTTGAGAAAATTCAGCTTGCTTGTAAATACGCTTTAAACCTTTCCACACACCATAGCTGATTGGCAAAGCCGTAATGGCTTGTTTTAGAATAGTTCTAGAATACGCGCTGCCATCTTCCCACAGTGCGGTCAGTATTATATGGATCTTATAGCGATCTGGGAGGGGGTAAACGCCTTCGTTTGCTTCCAATTTGGCAATCATTGCCACGCGATCTGCAAACTGTACTTCTGGGTGTTGTTCCCGAAACTGATGACTAAATATCTTATCTAAAAACCGATCAAAAGTAAGCTCATGCTCAGGGATGGGCGTCTCGGGAATCGCATCAGCTTGAGTTGCCAATGTACATAATTTATCGACCAAACTTGGATCTTGGGCTTGCCAAGCTTGCTGAATTTGTGAAAATGACAGACTCATAGAAATTTGCCTTAATTTTTATTTTGTCAGTGCGCGTAATTTTGTAGCACCATAAAAGCGCGTTTTACAGAAAATATCAAGGACTTTTGTAAGGAAATATATGGGCTGCGACATATAGCGTCGCGCATAATTTTATTTGCAATTATATATTGACAATAATAACTATTATGAGGCAAACTTAACGAGTTGTGAGATTTAGCGTTTCACCGTTTACGGTGAGGGGCGACGTTGCGTCGTCCACGAGTCAAGCCATTACATTTTACCCAAGGAAGACTGTTTCAGTCCTGCTAATACCTAGATAAAGGCCCTAGTGTCATTAGCTCGCTGGCGCAATCACGCAATCGTGATTGAGCTAATGCACTAGGGCCTTTATCTAGGTGCAGTCCAGTGAGTCTTCCATGTACCAGGTCATGAGGTAGATTACACAACAATTGAGTGTGACATCATTATGATGGCATTCAAGGCTTTTAAAGCAAAACCGGATTAGGGTTGTTTATTCAGCGCTATTCCGGTTTTTTATTGCCTGATTATTAGTTGATAATAAAAAAGCCCTTTGTGATAGACAAAGGGCTTTTTAGTACAGAAAATATGATTTTATACGGAACTATTTATCCCCAATAACCATCAGGACATTTAGGCAATTCAACCAAAGTGCGACGTAACGCATCTGACCATTGATGACGAATGGTATTAAAGTACTCATCACGCTCATCAATACGTCGGCCATTAGGCAGAGCTAGGCTGTCATTGTCATAAAGTACAAAATCTATCGGCATACCGACTGATAGATTTGAGTGAATCGTGGAATCAAATGACAGCATCAGCGCACGTGCCGCGTGTCTTACATCCGTGTTATAGCTGACAGAACGATCCAAAATAGGTTTGCCATATTTGCTTTCGCCTAACTGAAAGAAGGGCGTATCTTCAGTGGCTTTGATGCAATTGCCTTCAGGATAGATTAGGTATAGCTCAGGTGGCTGTCCTTTGATTTGACCACCAAGCATAAACGAGCTGGTAAATGCGCCATCGCGACTAGAATTAGCGACTGCTTTTGCATGATTCATAACATCACGCATACATTCGCCAACCATTTGCGCGGCATCAAACAACGTCGCTACTGTATTGAGATTGCTCTCAGCACGCTGGTCAATGTCGATTTGTAGTTTATTGAACACTGCCTGCGATGTCGCTAAGCTACCAGCTGTCTGTAATACCATAAAGCGCTCGCCCTCAACGCCGTATTGATACAACTTTCTGAATGTCGATATGTGATCAACACCGGCATTCGTGCGCGTGTCACTGGCAAAGACCATACCTTCTTTTAGACGAATGGCAGCACAATAAGTCATAAAATACCCTTGATGAATAAACGTAATAAAAAATAGCAAACGCTATGATAGCTTTTTGACTAATACCAAACTGTAAAGATTTTCGTAACCGCCGCCCATACGCACGCCGCGAACAGGCGCTGTATCTAGATAGTCTCGCCCAATAGCCACATACACATGTGAGCTTGGGGTAAATGCTTGATTTGAGATATCAAAAGTATACCAGTAACCATCCAGCCAAACCTCAGCCCATGCGTGACTGGCCATGTGATTTTCGGTATCGTCATACAGATAACCGGATACATAACGCGCTGGAATCTGTTGATCGCGCAAGATACCTAAAAATACATGCGTATGGTCTTGGCACACACCGGCACTTGTCGCAAACGCCTCAGCAGCGGTCGTACCCACATGCGTGACGTCTTTAACAAAAGGCATCTTCATAATAAGGGCATTCGCCATTGCCTTTAAGCTGTCATGAGTAGGGGTTTTCAGATATGGCGCTGCAAATTCTCGCATTTCTTGTGAGCATTTGGTCAACGGGGTTTGTACGGTAAATAGCAGGTAGGGGACATGATCCATATCCTCTAGTCGTTCGGTTTCGGTGTTGATCTCAACGATACCCGACGCCTGCATTTGTAAGTTGTTATGTGCCTCGTTACGACTAAGCGTGAGCCATGCATTACCAAAGCCGTCCTTTTGGTTGGTCGCCACTTTAGGTAGCATGACATCCCATTTATGAATGGTTTGGTGCGGCATTTGCATGGGGGTCATGCGTATGTACTGTACACTGCGCTGCGCCAGCTCATCGTAATAATAGTTGGTTTGGTGACTGATTTGAAGTTTCATAATATCTTCTCCTTTTTCTGTTTATTCCATATGTCTCATGAGCCATTATTATTGGTTTTTGGCTAGACACCTTCTATACACCTTGACGCAATATGAGATTGAACTCTTTGCTAATCAGCGCAAAATCGCTAAATTTCTTTGACCTAATCATCTGGTTGGTCAAGCGGATAAGCTCACGCCAGCGCGTATTCTCTGGCAACTCATTAATCCAGTGTCTGAATTCAAAACTGACCTCTGTTGAATCCTCTCCCAACAAGACGGCACGCTCAAGCTGCTCAAAGTGACGCCCTAATTGCCAGAAGCAAGTCACTGTCGGATTTTCTTGTTTCATCGCAGCGTTACACGCGTGGAGCTGCAAGGTCGCCGCTCGATATGTGCCAGCACTTGATAGACGCTTGATCAAGTTATATAACTCAGCGGTATCTTTACCAATGACACCTTTGGCCTCTTGGACATTGTCCTCAATCGATTGCACGATATTGGGTATGATGTTTTGTTCCAAATCAGCCATCATTTGTGCTTTCATAGTGGTCAGTGACACTTCACCATCAACGGCAAACCCTAAGTGACTAATTAGATGTCTGATCTGTGATTTTTTGAGATCGCCTTTGATAAGTTGTTTCATAACATCGTCGTAGTAATACAGGCGCTCACTATATCGGCCTAGCCATATCAAGTGGCTAGCGGTAGAGAGTAGCAGTATCATGGGCGCATCATCTAAACTCTCGTAACCTGTTTCTAAGGGTTGGACGCGATCATAGTAGTTCGCGTGTCCTGAAGCATTGACCCCTACCGATGATAAAGGCGAGCACTTGTCGGTTTGCTGGCTGTCTAAATCACTGTCATCAATAATCCAAGTGTCTTTGATACCGCCGCCTTGTGATGAATTGACGACCAAAGAGCCTTCAACCATGGCCACTCGTGTCAGACCACCGGGTACAATATCTACTGTGCCATCACCATGACTGAGGATAAAAGGACGCAAGTCAATATGACGCGGTGCGATACCGTCGCTTACGGCAGTGGGATTGGTAGATAATGAGATGGTCGGTTGAGCAATAAAGCCGGCTGGGTTTTCAAGCAGACGCAGGCGATATTCTTCGATTTCTTTTTTGGTTGATGTCGGACCAATAAGCATCCCGTAGCCGCCTGAGCCTTGCGTTTCTTTTACTACCAGCTTGTCTAGATTGTCGAGCACATATTTGAGATCGTCAGGCTTACGGCACTGGTATGTCTCGATATTAGGTAGGATAGGCTCTTCATTTAAGTAGAATTTAATCATATCCGGTACAAAAGGATAGAGACTCTTATCATCGGCCACGCCCGTACCTGGGGCGTTAACAATCACCACGTTACCAGCACGATAAGCACTCATTAGCCCTGACACACCCAATATAGAGTCAGATTTAAAGGCTAACGGATCAATATAGGGATCATCAATGCGGCGGTAGATCACATCGACTTGTACCTTGCCGCGAATGCCTTGCATATAGACTTTGCTGTCCTCAACGACCAAATCATAACCATGGACGAGTGGTACATTCATTTCATGTGCTAAGAAAGCATGCTCATAATAGGCACTATTAAAGCGACCTGGCGTTAAAATGACGACTTGTGGATCATATTTGGATGTTGAGCTGGCAAGACAGGCTTTGAGACGGCTAGGATAATCACTGATGCCCATAATAGGGGTGTCAGAAAATATATCAGCTAATAGTGTCTCTGATATATTGCGACTCTCAAGCATATATGAGACACCTGATGGGGTACGCAGATTATCCTCTAACACACAAAACTTACCTGTCTCGTCTCGAATCAAATCAATACCGCTGATGTGCGAATAGATAGGTTTGTCGAGCTCAATGCCCATCATCCATGGTTCATAGCAGCCACTGGCATAGACATAGCTGGCAGGTACGATATCCGCCTTCATGATGGCTTGGTCATGGTAGATATCATGCAAAAAAGCATTGAGAGCGGTGATACGCTGTTTACAACCTGCTTCTATTTGTTTCCATTCGCTCGCGGCAATAATGCGTGGAATGATATCAAACGGAATCATACGCTCGATGTTTTTGGCATCGCTATAGACGGTAAAGGTGACCCCTTTACGGTAAAAGATATTTTCTGCTTGTTCGTTTAGATAATTGAGGGCATCCATGTTGATGTTATCAAGCCAATGGCCAACAGCTTGTGCCACTGGGCGATACTTACCTTTACTTATCTGTAGCTCATCGAAACTTTGTGGTTTTTGCTTAGGTTTTTCTGAAGTTTCTTTTGTTAAGGTATCTTCGGTCGGTGTTAACGCGGGACTTTTAGTATTGTCATTGGGCACTTTGATGGATTGACTCTGACTTTGATTTGAAGATTTTTCTTTGTCTGGGTTTCCATCCTTAGACTGACTTTGAGATGCTGTTTTATTCATAAATACCTCACGTATCCTTGGTAAAGTTATACTTTATGATGAATACACTGTCTATGCTAAGTAGAGTAGCACTTGTACTGCGCCCAACAGGTAGTCTATCTCCTGTATGGACTATACAACGGTTAATGAGCAATATACAACAAGAGTTAAATAATAGATTTTTAAAAACTTGAACCTAATTCCAATAAGTTTAACTCAATAAAAACAGGAGGAGAGAAGACATGAAGCTACGTGGAAGGTTTTTAATGCTGGCAGGTATAGGGTTGTCAGCGACTATCAGTGTGACTGGCTGTGGTAGCGAACCGACACAGACGGCCTTGCCTGCTGGTAGCACAGTGGTCGCACTTGGCGACTCTCTAACCTATGGTTATGGCGCAAATCCTAAAACAGCGTATCCTACGGTGCTAGCAGAGCTAAGCAAATGGAACGTCGTTAATGCAGGTGTCAATGGTGATACTTCTGCAGATGTGCTTACTCGAGTGAATGAGATCACTGAGCAAAACCCTGATTTGGTCTTACTGGGTGTGGGTGGTAATGATGTATTGCAGCGCATCGCACCTGATACGACTCGGGCTAATATCGTCGCGACTATAGATACCTTACAATCCAACAATATTGATGTTGTCCTAATCGCTGAGCCGCATCTCAGTACTAGTGCTTTGTTTGGTAAGGCAAGTGATAATCCATTATATGAAGATATTGCGGAAGCTGAAGACATACCGCTATACTCTGATGGCTGGTCGACTATTCTGTCAGATGACGCATTAAAATCTGATAGAATTCATGCCAATGCGGCGGGATACAGACAGTTCGCCGAAGGGTTGCATGATTATCTAAAAGATGAAGGGTGGGTACGCTAAACCGAAACTTAAAAACTGTGAGTAGGGCGTATGTCTGTAGTCAGTGCATAAAGTATAAAAAAAGCAGAGAGTTGATTGACTAGGCTCTCTGCTTTTTAATTTGCATTTTGCTAATGACAAATAGTCGATAAATTTTATAGCCAGTTTTATAGCCTAGTCTTTTTCATTATCACCCATGACGACTACCAAACCTTCATCAGCGGCTATCTTACCTTCGCAGATATCTTTATAAACCTCTAGTAAGCCATTGACTCCATCAAGCTCTTGAATCTTTAACCACGCACTAGTTTTTGCGGTGCTATTCATGATGTAGTGCATAGAGCGTTTATTGAACTCTTCAGAGCCCCATTCTTTCATACGTTGCTGTACATGACTGGGCGCAAAAAACTGTTGGCTACGTTCTTGAATGATACCTTCGGTATGACGTGGCTCGTCCCAGTGCGTAAGGCCGACATTGCTGGTATAGCGCATGTTATCGCCTAAGTGTCTATGTAGACGGCTAAGCACGTCAGTATTGGCTGACATATCTACGATGACTGTCGGTTTGGTTGCATCAATCTGCTCAAGCGTGTCATAGCTAAGCACACTGTCATAAGCATCGATGGAATTAACAAAATCTATATGACGGTTTGAGGTGAGGCCGATAACGTGCGGTGCGTCTTTATCATCAGTGAGGCCATAGGCTAGGCCAATACTGGTTTTACTAGAGGCACTGATAATCACCACTTGTTCTGCGCCAAACCAGTCATTGCGCTTTAATAAATCATGCAGGCAGAATGAGGTTAAGTGCAATACGAACAGTAGCATGCGCTGATTGTCATGGGCGCGGTCATAGTTTGGTTCGTGGTTAACGCGCTGATACATATTGTAGCCAGGCGGCAGCTCGGCACGATGGGCACTGCCATCTAGTAAGCTGGTTTGGGTGACTCGCTTGGGTGTTATGATTAATTCATTGGCGGGCGGGAAATAACCGAATAAGCGTTCACCAATCGGTAGTGCATCACTATTGGACTCAACAACATCGGCAAAGCCCCAGACTGGAATAATGCCCCATTTTTCGGGTTCATCGCCATTTGGTGGGAAAAACTGCCAATAGCGTAATTGGTCACCCATAACTGCATAAGTAATGTTGTTGGCGGTAAAGGCAAAGCGATCAACTTTGACACGTACTTCGCCATCACCGAGAGTGTGTATAGGCGTCTCTTGTAGGCGAGATTGGGTTAGGTTTGCTTTGTTGGTCTGAAATTCTTGCATGGTTATTTCCTTTTTTATTTTATTTTATGGTCATCAGGTTAAGCATTAGCAGTTTTGGCTTGACGCGCTGCCGTAATTTGCATGACTTCGCCCATGAGTTTGGGCATGTTTGCAGCAGCTTTTGGTCCTGCTTCCTTTAGACGTTTAAGGATGGCTAACTCTTCAGGCGGGGTGTCTTCGTTGGCACGTACCAGTTTGGTGAAGCCATCTAAGCGGTTGTTAATCATCCACTCACGTAATGCAGGCTCTTTTGACCAACGCATTTGATTCTGCATTTGTTTAACGAGGCCAACCAAAAAGTCCGTATCATGATTTGGGATTGGCACCACTTGGCACAACTCGTTTTTGATGGTTTCATCATCATAACAGGCTTCAATGTGGGCGATAAATGCGGCACTAAATACAGGCTGATAGGTACGTACGGTTTGCACCACCACAGTATCACCTTTGAATACATCGTACGTCTCTGTCACTGGTACCGCTTGTGCAGAGCAGTCGATATGCATGGTGTTAGGGGTGGTTGAAATGCTGTCCTCACCAAAATAAATCTTGTCAGTATCTAAGCGAGTCACGCGACCTTTACGCACAATGTTTTTAACACGGCGTAACTGTGTCAGCTCTTCACTGCTAATGGTAGCACCATGGAACATTTGCGGGCGTACATTTGGATCAATACGCATTAATACGCCGCCTTTTTCTAAACGATCAAACAGGTCTTCGATGTTTTCTGCCTCAGCAATCGCTTCTGCCTGAGTAGCCTGTGCACCCATGGTATGAACGAAAAAATCACGAGAAGGCTGGGTATTTTTACGATCGATAAACCAAGCATCTCTGGGCATAATCCATGTTATATCGTCTGGATCAATATGGTTCTCTAGTAGCCATAATACCGCATCTATACCCGTTTTTCCGCCACCGATAATCACGTAACCATCACGGGGTTTGGTTAAACTCGGCAAATCATTTAATGGGCCAAACTTAACACCTTCAGCAATCTCAAAGTTTGGGGTATGGGTTGCTGGTACTGAAGTTTTAAAATAAGTACCATCAATGATTTTCTTATTTACCTTAACTTCATAGTTGGTATCAGACAGCAACGATGAAAACTTGCCGTCGCCTTTGTACTCACACATCGGGAAGTATTTCACGCGGCCACTTGGTAAAAACGTATGCTTCATGACTTTATCGAAGTACGCCATGACTTCTGCGCCTGACGCCAACTCAGACAAGCCTTTATTCAAACCAATTTTATCAATCGTACCGCCGCAAAGCTCACGTGAGCTAACGCCATAAAAAGATGACGGCTGATGTAAGGTGACAAATGAATAGGCGTCGTTCCAATGACCACCTGGCTTATGATGTTTATCGACGATAATAATATTAGCATCAGTTTCTGTGAGCAGCACATCGGCAAAAGCCATGCCCACCGCGCCACTACCAATGATTAGATAATCCGTTTCTAGCTGTTGAATACTCATAGCGTCCTTACTCTTAAGTTGAGTTTCTATCAATACAATCAATTCATAACTGTTTGTATATAACAGTGTTATATACTAGAATAACACCGTTATAATTGTCAAGACATAGTGAGAATCTAATGGATGCCAGAACCAAAATACTAAACGCCGCATCTGAGCTTTTTTTAGAAGGGGGCGGAGACGCCTTGAGTGTACGCGCTATATCCAAGCGGGCAGGACTGTCCACCATCGGTATATACAGTCACTTCCAAGGTAAGCAAGGCATACTAGATGCGCTGTACATAGAAGGGTTTAATCTCGTTCGTGAAGCCATGGATGTCATTCCAGAGGGTAGAGCAAACAAAGAGCAAGTGCTAGAGGCGTGCCTAGGGTATCTCAATGTGGGCGAGCAACATGAGGCGCATTATCGACTGATTTTTGGGGAATCTGACGCAGGATATCAGCCCTCAATCGAAGCCATTGCAGCAAGAGATAGCGCATTTTCAAAGTTGGTTCGGGTAGCGGGTTCTTATTTATCAGAAGAGGCTAGCGTGACGGAACGTCGGCAAATAGCGCTAGATATTTGGGCCATCGTGCATGGGTACGTCAGTATCAGTCACCATGTGGTGTTCGCCGATGGATTGGAATTGGATTGGAAGACCATGGCACTTCGTGTGGTTGGAGTACAGTTGGATGCTATTGACCTAACCAAAGTATGAAGGTGACAATGAATATTAAACAGCGATTCGTAAGTATTGGTCGTAGGTAGGTACATAGCGTTTAAATAATCCATCGCTTTACTTAAAAACCAAACTAGCAAACATATGTCTTTTATCTTGTAAACTGCACTACTTTAGGTTATTTTTCAGTATCGTTTACAGTTCTTTAACCAAGGAGAAGCAGTTTGGATACTAACTTATCACCGCTTAAGATTTCAGTGGTTGCGGCGCTGACGCTGCTTACAGGCTCGCAAGTATTTGCAGAGGCCAAGTATGGGGATTATGGTACAGAAACGGCGCTGACGCTTGCCCGTGACTATGCTGGTCGTTATACAGGTTCCGATAAAGAAGTCCAAGCTGCTGATTATATGCAGCAGCGCATGACCATCGATGGCAGTAACAACCAAGTCAATCGTCAAACGTTTGATTTCGTAGCGCCTCGTGGTTTGTTCAGAGGTCAGACGTTAACGAGTAATAACGTTGTCGCAACCCAAAAAGGCAGTGCTGACACCAACAGAACGCTATTTGTCGGTGCACATTATGATTCTGCCGTTGCCTATCCAAACTATGCAAATCTAGAGGCACTGGACGATAATGCTTCTGGGTCTGGTGTCTTAACTGAGTTGACCAAAAACCTGACAGGTATTGAGACAGAATACGATATTCAGTTTGTGGCATTTGGTGCAGAGGAGGGCGGTCTCAATGGTTCAAGGGCGTTTGTTGATCAACTAACGGACGCAGAAAAATCAACAGCGTTGGGTATGATTAACCTAGATAGTCTGATTACAGGCGACAAAATGTATGCCAATGCAGGGCGAAATGCTTACGATAATGATGGCAACGAAGTGGCTGCCAATGTAAGTTTGCGTGAAAATGCACTGCGTATTGCTAAAGCGCTTGGTATTACACTAGAAGTCAATCCAGCCATTATTGCACCAGGTGAGACAGAGCCATACGAGCCTTATGGCGTTGGCTGCTGTAGCGATCAGGAATCCTTCGATAGCGTCATGCAGGTTGTCGGATTTGAGGCTACTAACTGGAGCCTTGGGCCTGATTATGATGGTTACACACAAACTGAAAACCCAGATATTCCAGGCGGCTATACGTGGCATAACCCTGCATTAGATAACGAAGAAGTGCTTACTGCGGCCTTTGGTGAAGAACGCATAGCCCAAAGAATGCGCGACTACTCTCGTATCATCAGCAAGTTGATTGTGGAGCAAACCAATGCTGATATCATCGCATCAACCAAAAGTGCGCTCAATCTTCAAAACACGATGGGCGCTGCGTTAAAAATTAATGCTACTGACTCACACTCAGCGGTTCTTGAGCGCGCCAATGCTTTGGCATTACATACTCTCGATGATGCGGAGTCTTTGGATACCGAGTCGCGTACTCAGGTTTGGGTAGATGGCTCCCAAAGCTACGTGGATGCTGATGAGGTGCAAGAGGGCACTCGCGCCAATATTGGTCTATATGGTGAATATATGGTACAGCCGAGCTGGCGCGTTGGCGCAGGTGTACAAGCGGCCAATCAAAACAACAAAAGCGTAGAAAACCGTATTAAAAAAGACACAAGCTATGGTGTGCAAGCCTATTCTTTATTGGGCGGTAAAGACACGGCTTGGTGGAACACCACATCTCTGAGCTTATCCAAACATGACTTGGACGTTAATAGAACGGTAAAACTGGATGGTAATGACGGCATCAATATTATCAACAATAGTGAACGTGGTGATGCGGATGCCGATGTGTTTAGCGCATACAATGAGCTTGGCTATAATTTTCTTATCAAGAAAAACGTCGCGCATGGCGCCTTTTTGGGACTGAATTACAGTGATACAGACATAGATGGTTATACCAGTGGTAATGCTAATTCTCGCACTGCGTTAAAGGTTGATAGCACCTCTAGCGAGGCATGGGATTCAGAGCTTGGTTATCAGTTACAGTATGGCTTTAATTTGATGGGCACGCCTGCCAAACTTCAAAGCAAAATCGCTTACGTGCATGTTATCGACGATGGTTTAACCGATAGTTTATCGACAACGTCTTTAGCTGACGGTCAAACAAGAGAGGTTAGTATCACTCAAGTAGATAAAGATGACGACTATGGACGTTTTGAGCTGAGTGTGAGTAACAAGGTTCATAAAAACGTTTATGCTTATCTGAATGGCGATACAACCTTTGCACGTGACGATAAAGACAGCTCAGTACAACTAGGCTTGCAATATCAATTTTAAATCTTAATATGTGAATGTCAGACTGCGCTGCTCAATAATTCATTTATGAGCAGCGTTTTTTGCTTATGCATGTCAATATATCAATTATAAGTGCGTATTACTGATTACCGTTACAGTACTCAGATTCAGTAATACCAATGTGTTCGAAATATTAAAAGAATAGGGGTGGCGTATATGTTTGACATCATAAAAGATTGGCGTGAACAACGTATATTAGATAATAGCGAGTTTACCCATGCCGATTGGATGCAAGCGGCTGAGCGTATTGTGATACTCGATAAATTAAGTGTTGACGAGATGACACATTTATTTGAGCTAGCAACGTTATTTTTAGCTGATAAATCCATCACTGGTGCACAAGGTTTTGAGATTAACGATGCTGTCAGACAGTCTATTGCACTGCAAGCCTGTTTGCCTATCTTGAACTTAGGTCTTGACTGGTATGCTGGTTGGTCATCCATCATCATTTATCCTGGCTCGTACAAGAGTAACAGTACCACGGTAGATGAGTTTGGTATCGTCCACGAAGGCACTCAACACCGTAGCGGGGAAGCATGGTTGCGAGGGCCTGTTATTCTTTCATGGAAAGATGCCAAGCACTCAGGCGAACGTGACGGGCATAACGTTGTCATTCATGAATTTGTGCATAAACTCGATATGATGAATGGCCGCGCCAATGGCTTTCCACCGATGCAACCTGATATGGATCCTGCAAACTGGACACAGATTATGAGCCGCGATTTTGAAGATTTTCAAACACATCGCAAGTCAGGACTTGATCGTTATGGCGCAACCAATCCTGCTGAGTTTTTTGCGGTTTTGAGTGAAGTGTTTTTTGAAACACCGCAAAAGTTGGTTGATGCTTATCCGGATATTTATCAGATTATGGTAAAATTCTTTCGTCAGACGCCGTTGTAAGTGATATTTATAGGGATGATGATAGTAAGCTGTATTTAAGACAGCATAAGCATATTGGAATTAGGAAGCTGAGGCAATTAACACTATAAGTGATGATGTGGCAAAAGTAGAAATCTATGAAAGTGCTGATGGAAAGGCGCAAGTATATGTACGTTTTGAGCAAGATTCTGTCTGGCTGTCACAAGCACAAATGAACGAGTTGTTTGGTCGTGACCAATCAGTAATTTCTCGTCATATCGCCAATGCCATAAAAGATGAAAAAATCGCTGAATTTACAATATGCAAAAAATACATATTGCAAATTCAAACCGTCGGGTGACTTTTTATGACTTAGACGTAGTTATATCAGTCGGTTATCGCATCAAATCTCCTCAAGGCGTGCAATTTAGGCGTTGGTCAACGCAGCGACTACGTGAATACTTAGTACAAGGCTATACGCTCCATCAACAGCGCTTCGATAAAAACTCAAGCGAGCTACAACAAGCTCTAAAATTAATCAAAAAAACCACACAAAGTCCCGAGCTTAAAACTGACAAAGCTTGTCATTAAAAACGATAACAAAAACCATATAGCACAAGCCGTTATATATATTTTATCGAATATATATAATATTTATAACCAGATAGAGTAGGCTGCCAATTTAAACAAGTCTTATAGAAGTGGTCGGGCAATCTTTCTCTACGCCTTAAACCGTCCATTGATCATTAATAATGGCCATCAGATATCGCTTGCCTTGATACTCATCAAATACCAAGCGCAATACACGCCAGTCCATACCATCATACTCATCCGTGCCTTTATAATAAAACTCTACAACGTCTGATGTTTGGTATATCTGTTTTAAGTTATTGATAGAATTACCATTATCTTTTAATTCATTGACATTAATACTAGCATTATTGAACTTTTTGCCATCTACCCAAGTATCCAAATAAGTAGGCAACGGCGTGATCAACAAATCGCCAGTACCGTCTTTTTCTCCCCAAGTAAATTGGATATTAGACTGCTGTAAATACTGCGCAAATTGCCCGCGACTAAAGACTTTATCTGACTCAGGCCGTACATAAGCGTACATCGAAAAACGAACGCCACGTGTTGGATGGATATCATTAGTGATTCTAGAAAAGTCCTTATTTGCCAGTGCGCGCTGTATACGTAACGCTTGCTGTCTAAGGGTTTGCTGGCTGATATCAGCATTACTAGGTGTTGATGAGATACTGGTTGGCTGAGATACAATGGCTTCACTGGACTCAGAAGCAGACTGACAACCCGTAGCAGCTAGCGTAAATAGCAAAAGACTACTAGAAGCTAATGTCGCAGATTTTTCCTTAAAAAAAGCAGGTAATGTCATCATAAAATCATCCTTAGCACAGTTATTAGCGAAAGAAACCTCACTATAAATTGTCATGGGAACCAGTAAAAAATACCATAAAAATGCTATGTAATAGATATTTTGGTAAGTAAACCTGAATGATACGATAATACAGCAGAGTCCGAATATAGGTATGATGTAATAGTCGGTAACACTTATAGGACAAAAGCTCGCAGAGAATAAGATGCCAACATATAAATCGCTGACATTACTATTGATCATAGGACTGATACCTGTCGGTCACGCTATAGCGGATGTATCAAAAGTAGATCAGAAACAAAATGCCATGGCTGATATAAAGATTGCGACTATCACGAAAATGTACCAACAAGATATTGATGATCAAGGCATGAGTCATCCTGTAGTGCTGCAGCAATACGCTGATGCTGACTTGCAAGCAGCCATGCAACTTGAGCAAGAATATTTTGATAAAACTCAGACATCCTGTAATATAGATTACGATGTACTTTGGAACTCGCAAGATCCTGACTATACGCAAGACAAAAAGTTTTCAATAACTGGTCAAGGATTGGTTCAGGTTAGCTTGGCACAAGGTAGCGATGTTTATTATGAGCTGTCATGTGATGACAATGATAAAACTTGCCAAGTCGCAGACGTGGTTTTAGATCAGGATGGCAAAACTTTGCGTCAGCATTTACTTGAAAATTGCGTTAGTAAAATTCTATAACTAATATTAAATCTGATATCAGGCATAAGAATGACATGGTATAAATGGTTTTGCGCTTAATTACTAAAACCATTGGTTTGTTTTCGTATAATGTATATTATGTTAAATGAAGTCTATTAAATAGTAGGCTCAGGTCTTACTAGTTATAGAATCAGGATTATCAGATACTTCTAATGCTATTGGATATAAACATCCTACCAAACTGTTTAGCTCTCGCCGACTAACTCTGTCCTGTTAATTCAATCGAATCTTTTAGATGATAGTTCACGCTTGATCAGTTTTACTTCTAAGCATCTCTCGCAGGCATATTATTACGTCAATCATTTAACGTTTTATTAGGCATTGAGATTTGAATGCTCTATATGATTGGCCATTAATATTCTATGCTTCGCTAAAATACTAATGGCTATGTCCAAATGCATAATTAGCTTTTTATTCGATATGATCATGGCTATTCATCTGCGATATTTTATTTAGCACCTATGTCCGCTGGTGAAGTCTTTGATATAGATATGCTAATAGCCTATTTTTAACAACCATCATTTGCATGGTTGGATATCCTCTAATCTTACCAAGATAGATTCAATTGCAAGAACTCAGCCAAACGTTATAACTCTTTCGAATATTTATAATCTTATATCGCCTTCAAACGCTATACCCAAGTCATCACGTATAACCTTTTAAATTTAAATCATAGACAGATTATTAAATCATTAGAACTGACTCTATTTTCTTTTACGTAGCGATAAATTTTATCTACCCACAAACAGCAGTCCTCTGTTTATTGTGACCAAGCCATTTTTAAGAGGAATGAGCTACCTATTGATATTTTTTAATATATTTAACCTGTAGTTATATATTTTCTATATACCACTCAAAATTGGTGCATTCCAAATTTGCACAGAACAGTACTATGACCCTACTTTTTATATTCTGTGCGAGTACAGGAGCATGTGTTTTGTGGAAAATATGCTCAACTCCTTGCCGAATCACTCATGGACACCATAATCGCATTTAACTATGTATCGAAATAACTGGTAAAAATGCCGTGTAACCCTTTCAGCGTATGGCTTACTCAATATTTGGTCACTATGCTATAATTATCCCCAAGGTTCACTTGGGGATAATTAAGTGTTAAAAGCATTATTATATAAGGTTTTACTAAAAATACTAACGAACACCAGTGTCCATGACAGTGTCCAATACTTCTATGTTTTTCTACAGAAAAGACTTTTTGTAAGTCATTAATCATAAACCTATTATTAACCTTAATTATCATATGATGGATATACATTATGGCTATCGACACTGCAAACGATATCAACAAGCTCGAATGCCGAGACAAAGATTATTCTGTCAGCGTCTCGGGCGTGGCTGGCTTAAGTCTTCGTATTTATCCAAATGGCAAAAAGGAATACTACTTACGTTATTCCCATCCGCATATCGAGGGCAAACGACCTAGGATGATGCTGGGTAAGATTGAGGATGTCAGTCTCCATGAGGTTAAGTATAAAGCAGACACCATTCTTGATATGGTTGCCAAAGGCTCTGACCCTAAAGCTATTCAGCAAAAAGAACAAACCAATAAATATACTCACCTAAAAAATGCACCATTTTCTGACATTGCTCAAGCATGGCGAGAACACAAAACATCGGGGCGCAATCAAAGTAAATCTAAAAAACCGTCATACAGTGAGTCAACCCTCAAGTTCTGGGATTTATGTCTAGGATATATGTGCCAAGAAATTGGTGATTTAAGAATGGACGATATCACTAGCGAGATGATACTGAGTGTGTGCGAATCGATTCAAAACAATGAAAATCAAGCGACTTTCGTTGGTGCTAGCACTCGTCTGTATACTGAAAAAGTCTTTTCATTCGCTGTTGCTCGAGGATTATGTGATAGAAATGTGGCGATTGATACCCGTGGTGAGCTTGCACCTGCCAATTCAGGCAATCACTTGCCAGCCATCACCAAACCAGATCAATTTGCGACTCTCTTAAAGGATATGTCGAATTTTAGAGGTGCAAGTAAGATCACATTAGAGGCTATGAACTTATTACCTTACGTGTTTGTACGTAGTATCGATCTGCGCTCGATGCGTTGGGATGACATCGATTGGGACAATAATACATGGGCGTTCTCCCCGACCAAAGGCGAAGGTCGTGACGATATGGTCTCGCACTTAGTTGTTCCCTTAGCCACGCAAGTGATTACGCGATTACGAAACATTCAGTCAATTACTGGGCATAAGGAATTTGTATTTGCCTCGATGCGCGGTTCAAGCAATGCTTATATTAGTAAAGCGACGTTGGTGCAGATATTCCACCGGCTTGGATATAAAGACGTGCAATGTGCGCATGGATTTCGAGCATCCGCTAAAACTTTGCTCATGGAACAGCCTGAGCTACGCTATTCTGACATCGTCACAGAGTTACAGCTAGGTCACAGGATAAAAGACACACATGGCGGGGCTTACAACAGACTTGACGAAATCGATACTAGGGTACAGATGATGCAAGATTGGGCAGATTATATAGATGAGCTTCGGAGTCGTTAGAGATTATTTTAGAGTCAAAAACCATATTTTTTTGCACTTATTTATGGTTCTTTAAAATGTACTTTACGGAAGTTCACAGGAGACATTCCAGTAAATTGTTTGAACTGTCGACTAAAGGCACTATGATCACCGTATCCACAGTTTAAGGAGACTTGAGTCACTGTTAGCTTATGATTCGCTAGTAGTCGAATGGCATGCTCTAGGCGCATTTTTTGTACAAACTGAATGGGTGACATATTGAGCACTGCTTTGAAGGTGCGCTCCAATTGCGATTGACTAAGATTTGCCAATTTCGCCAATTCACCAATATTGATTTTTTGATCAAGATTGTCTCGTACGTATTGATCTACGCTTGCCAATCGAGCATGTTTGCGTAATATTCGCTCGTTATCTTCATCAATATCTACTGATATACCTACCATTGCTACAATATGATTTTCTACATCATAGACGGGGATTTTTTGCGTGATACACCATCCTAGCTGTCCTGATGCATAGCTATGAAGTTCTAACTTATCAACAATCTCCCTGCCTTCCCTTAACACTCTCAGATCCTGATTGAGATAATCCTTGCCTTGAGACTTCAAAAATACTTGCTCTGTAGTTAGTCCTATTAGTGCTTTTTTGTTTTTAAGCCCGCTACGTTTAATGAGCGTTTTGCTGACTAATCGATAGCATGCTTGGTCATCTTTAACAAAAAACACCACATTTTTCATAGTATCAAACAAAGGCATCAATAACGATATATTGCCAACAAACTCATCAAAATTGGCTGGTAGATAAGTCTGTAGGTGTTTTGACAGTTGTTTTGTAGGTGTTTCTAATACTAACGGCTGCATTGGTATATTCCCATATAGCATCTCAAGCTTGTCGTTGAGCTTCTCAGGTATTTTAGGGTGCTACACAATATTTATACTCCTAAATATCTTTATAACCTGTGCAGAAATGCGCATTTATTCATATAAAAACATCAAGACTGCTTTTCTGAAAAACGTCATTCTATATTTACGCCTTGTTCATTTATGAATAACGCTAACAGTATATTAACTCACGGATGAATCAGGTAGGCAGTCATGTTTGATACGCTTTTCACTCTTAAGATTATTGATTCGCATACTGGCGGTGAACCTACTCGTATGGTGTATGAAGGATTTCCTGAGCTTAGTGGGCAATCTATTCAAGAAAAACTTCAAGACTTCAAACAGAATTTCGATCATTTACGTCAAAGTATTATCCTAGAACCCCGTGGTAATGACGTGCTTGTCGGAGCGCTTTTGTGCCCGCCTTCCGATCCTCGTGCCACGGCTGGCGTGATCTTCTTTAATAATCATGGCTATTTAGGTATGTGTGGCCATGGCACTATCGGCGTTATTGCATCTCTAGCTTATCAACAAAAAATAACCGCTGGTGATCACTATCTAGAAACAAGCGTAGGCCTAGTTAAAGCAACCTTACATGATGATGGTAGTTGTAGCGTCCAGAATGTCCCTTCTTATCGCTACCAAAAACAAGTAGAAGTTCAAGTACCTGATATCGGTCCTATCTATGGAGATATCGCTTGGGGTGGTAATTGGTTTTTCTTAGTCAACGATCATAAGCAAGCTATTGAAGCCAATAATGTTGAGGCGCTTACTCAATTTAGCATACAGATCAAAAAAGCTCTTCATAAGTCTGGAATCATGGGTGCTAACAATGGCGAAATTGATCATATAGAACTGTTTGGCAAGAGCGATCTCGCCGGCACTAACAGCAAAAACTTCGTATTATGCCCTGGATCTGCCTACGATCGCTCTCCTTGTGGTACTGGAACCAGTGCCAAATTGGCTTGTTTAGCCGCAGACAATGTACTCGCACCTGGTGAGACTTGGTATCAGCAAAGCATCATTGGCAGTGTCTTTAGTGCCAGCTATCAGCCTATTGATGTACTTAATAAGCATAGCCCTCTTCATAACCACCCTATCAATACTATTATCCCCACAATCCGAGGGTACGCCTACGTATGTGCAGAGACCTCTCTCATCATTCAAGACAGCGATCCGTTCAAATGGGGTATTTCTTTATAAATACCAGTTTGTATGGCTTCTAGGAAGTAACCAATCACTGCTCAGCAAGGTCAGAAAAGCGAGAGTCTCATGGACACACAAGTGTTTGATATACATATCATCGGTGGTGGCATTATCGGACTATGTGCTGCGGTTACCCTACAGTCTCGTGGGGTAAAAGTTGCAATTTTGGAAGCCGATAAAATTGCTCGCGGTGCAACTTATGGCAACGCAGGTCACATTGCCACTGAACAGGTTTTCCCTATTGCTGATGCCAGTATCTTACGACATGTTCCTGCCATGCTACTCAACCCTGAAGGGCCTCTGCGTATAGATTGGCGCTACCTTCCACGCTTAGCACCATGGGCGTTTCAGCTATTACTTAATATGCGTACCGAACCATTTGCACGCAGTCACCAAGCGCTTTTGGCATTAAATGCACAGAGCCTTCAAGCTTGGCAAGATTTTGCCAAAGAGTGGCAGTTACATTCTTGGGTACAAATACAAGGATCTGTCCTAACCGCAGAGACACCCCACAGCCTAAATGTGCTGACTGAACACGGTCAACATTTAAACAGTTTAGGGGTCTCTAACAACCTACTCTCACAGTCAGCACTGACAGATCTTGAGCCTGCATTAAAAGACAATCAACTGGGTGCTTTGTTTTTTCCAGAGACAGGTCATATCACCAATCTAGAAGCCATTACCCATAAATTAAGCACTATTTTTAGATCGCTTGGTGGTCAAATTTATGAAAATTGCCGTGTCCTTAGCGCGGAAGTAATAACTGATGGTATTCGTCTGACGACAACACAAAAGCAGCTTCATGCCAGCAAAGTTATGCTCGCAGCAGGGGCGCATTCCAAAGCCTTAGCCAAACAGCTAACAGGTGTCTCAGTACCAATGGATACAGAGCGAGGCTATCACTTGATGCTTCCTAACGAAAGTCAGCGTCTCAACATCCCTATTTCTAGCATGGACCGCCGCTTTATTATGACACCAATGGAAAAAGGGCTGCGCTTGGCTGGCACTGTTGAGTATGCAGGACTTGAGGCGCCGGCAAATATGAACCGTGCGAATATGCTGTTGAAACAAGCTCAAGCAATGCTAAAGACCCCACTAGATAGTGACAGCAATACGCAATGGATGGGGTTTAGACCTTCTACAGCAGACTCACTACCCATCATAGATAGACGTAATTCAGTCTTTTTAAACTTTGGTCATCAGCATCTAGGTCTGACCCAAGCTGTCGTAAGCGCACAGGTGATTGCAGCGTTGTATTTTGGCGATACTGCCATGGTAGATCCTACTGCCTATCGTCTAAATCGCTTCAAACTTAAGTCTTTTAAATAATAATCGAACATCTTATCTCTATGACAACTCATAGAACCAACAACGTCGCTAACAGCTCATGGCTTACTAACGGCCTTTACTTCCAAATAAGGATATTTATATGAACATTCATGGCGTTTTAGTCCCTATCGTTACTCCTTTCGATGTTAATGGAGATATCGATACTCAAAAGTTAACCGAACTGGTCAATGTATTCATAGAAAAAGGCGTTACCGGAATCGTAGCTTGCGGTACAACGGGGGAATACTACACGTTCTCGCCTGCAGAACGTGAACTGGTTTTGACCACTATCGCTGATGCTGCCAAAGGCAAAGTCACTCTGATTGCAGGTATCAACAGTTTATCGACCAATCATTCTATCGAACTTGCTCATCAAGCCAAAAATCTGGGCTACGACGGCTTAATGTTATCAGCCAATCCGTATAGCCTACCAGACCAAGACGGTATTATTGCGCATTTTGAAACCGTCGCTGATGCCACTGACCTACCTATCATTATGTATAACTTTCCAGCACGCGTCGGTGTGAGCATTGAATTTGAAACCGTCGCGCATTTATCCAAACATCCCAATATTGTAGGTGTCAAAGAAAGCAGCGGCGATTTTAGCCATGCATTACGTATGCTACAGGCTGATTTTGAAAACTTTGAGGTGGTTTGTGGTTGTGACGACCAACCAGTAGATTTCTTCTTTTGGGGTGCTAAGAGCTGGATCGCTGGTGCGGCTAACGTATTTCCAGCAGAACAAGTTGCATTGTTTGAAGCCACACAAAAAGGTGATTGGAACCGTGCTAAAGAGCTGATGATAGCCATGTATCCTGCTATCCACTCTATGGAGTCTGGAAACTATAACCAAAAAGCCAAAGCAGGCTGCATTAACGGGAGCATCAATATTGGGTCAGTACGACTACCTTTGACTGATATGTCAAAAGAAGAGACTCAGTCATTTTTAGCACTTCTGTCTTGATACATCGCACCATTCTTATCGTTCCTACCATTGTATAGAAAAGGACAATCTAATGAGTATGACCACAGCGCAAGTCTTCGAACTCGCCAGCAACCAACAGCTTTGGGCAGGCCATTTAATAGATACTACAGTACCAGTATCTGAGGCAACACTCCCTAACTACAGCCCTATTGATAATACCTGCATAGGTAGCATTGCTAATGGGAGTCGGCAAGATGTTAATACGGCGGTCGCGGCAGCCCGAGACGCTTTTGAACATGGTGAGTGGCGACGGATGTCTCCTGCAGAGCGCAAAGCTATCATGCAGCGCTGGTGTCAATTGATGCATGAGCATATGGATGAGTTAGCTGCCTTAGATTGCGTCGATGCAGGCAAGCCTATTACGGAATGTCTCAACACTGACCTGCCCGCTACGATTGAAACCTTTGAATGGTACGCCGAAACGGCTGATAAAGTTTTTGGCAAGGTTGCTCCTACTGGAGCTGATGCGCTAGGCCTTGTGGTACAAGAGCCTATCGGTGTAGTGGGTGCAGTACTACCATGGAACTTTCCAGCACAAATGTATGCATGGAAAGTTGCACCCGCATTAATAACTGGCAACTCAGTCATTGTTAAACCTGCTGAATTAACCTCGCTCTCAGCATATCGATTAACACAATTGGCGTACGAGGCTGGCGTGCCAAAAGCGGCGTTGCAGTTAGTCTGTGGGCTTGGTGAAGAAGTAGGTGCGGCACTCGGTCAGCATATGGATGTTGATATGGTTTCTTTTACAGGATCAACCGAAGTCGGTCGACTGTTTCTACAGTACTCTGCACAAAGCAACCTCAAGGAAGTCGTCTTAGAGTGTGGTGGCAAAAGCCCTCAAATCGTCTTTGCAGATGCCATTATCAATGAACAAACCATCGAGCATATTTTATCCGCTGCGTTTTGGAATATGAGCGAAAACTGTAGCTGTGGTTCGCGTCTACTTGTCCATTCTAGCCAAAAAGAAGCCTTATTAACACTATTAAAAAAAGGTCTTCAGTCTTGGAGGGTTGGTCATCCTTACGACCCCGAGGTCGCTATTGGCCCAATGATCGAAAAAGCGCATTTTGAGAAAGTAATATCACATCTCAATACTGCAAAAACGGAGGGTGCTCGTTTGATCGCAGGTGGACGTATCCACGATGAACTCGGTAGTGGCTGGTATATCGAGCCTACCGTCTTTGATAATGTCAGCCCAGACATGACGCTGTTTAAAGAAGAGGTTTTTGGCCCACTTTTAGCTGTCACAAGTTTTGAAACCGAAGAGGAAGCTATTCAGCTCGCCAATCAGAGTAATTATGGGCTTGCCGCTTCCTTTTATACACAAAACATCCATCGCGCATTCCGCGTGGCATCCGCTATTAAAGCTGGTACCGTCTCGATTAATGGTTTTTCTGAGGGCGACATTACGACACCTTTTGGTGGTTATAAACAATCTGGCTTTGGCGGTCGTGACAATGGCTTAGAGGCGTTGTCCCAGTATACCCAAACCAAAACTATCTGGTTGGTGAACTAAAAACTGACATTGTCCGCTATCCACGCCCAAGTCAGCATAACCGAAAACACTACAAGGAAGTAAAGTTATGGAAAATATCATCAATATTATCGTCGGGTATATTTGGAGTGACGCCCTAGTCTATCTTGCGTTAGGCGTCGGCATATATTTTACGATTATGACTCGCGCCGTACAAATCCGTTATTTCAAAGAAATGATTAGGCTGTTGTTCGATAAACAAAGTTCATCAGCAGGGATTAGCTCTTTCCAAGCTTTCTGTATGGCACTATCAGGACGTATTGGTGTGGGTAATATTGCTGGGGTGGCAACAGCCATTGCAGCAGGTGGCCCTGGCGCGGTATTTTGGATGATTTTCATGGGTGTGTTAGGTGGTGCTAGTGCTTTTATTGAGTCTACCTTAGCGCAGGTATACAAACATAAGGTCGGTGATCAATATCGTGGCGGCTCCCCGTTCTATATTGAAAGAGGATTGAAGCTAAAACCTTTTGCTATCATCGTCGCTATCGTGACCTGTCTATCTTACGGCGTGTTAGTGCCTGGCGTTCAGGCTAATACCATTGCGGACTCTTTTAATACAGCATTTAATATACCGCCTGTTATAACAGGGATTATCCTAGTCGTACTCTTAGGTATCATTATATTTGGCGGTGTGAAGCGTATTGCTAATTTTGCAGGAAAAGTCGTACCTGTCATGGCAATTGGTTATATTCTCATGATGGTGATTGTATTGGCATTTAACGCTCAAAATATCCCTGCAATGTTTGCACTTATATTTAAGAGTGCTTTTGGCATGGATGCAGTGTTTGGTGGTATGGTTGGAACTGCTATCTCTTGGGGCGTACGCCGTGCTGTTTTCTCAAACGTTGCGGGTGCTGGTGAGGCGACCTTTAGCTCAGCGGCAGCCGAAGTATCACATCCTGCCAAACAAGGCTTAGTGCAAAGCTTCTCTATCTACATCGATACGGTGCTTGTCTGTACTGCAACAGCGTTGATGATTCTATCAACTGGCATGTATAACGTGGTGACCCCTGAAGGTGTAACCCTAGTTGATAATATGCCTGGTATTGAAGCTGGTACGGCATTTACCCAAGCCGCCGTATCTACTGTCTTTAACCAGTATGGAAGTGGCTTTGTTGCGATTGCTATCTTTTTATTCGCTTTCACCTGCTTGGTTGCTTATTACTATATCGCCGAAACTACGTTGGTCTATTTGGACAATAAACTGCGCTACCCCATTCTCAAGCATGTACTCAAACTGGTATTTTTAATCGTTTGTTTCACTGGTAGTGTTCAGTCAATCGGTATGATGTGGGCGTTAGGTGACATAGGGTTTGGCAGTATGTGCTACCTGAATTTCATTGCCATTTTACTGCTAAGTAAAGTTGCTCTAAAAGTTCTAAAAGACTACGACGAGCAGATGAAATTAGGTATAAACCCTGTCTTTGACCCTAGAAAGGCTGGATTGGATAATGCGGACTTTTGGATAGAATATAGCAATGAGCATGGTCATAAAAAATCGCTTTAATAATAGTGCATTAGAGGTCTGCTAATATCTACTAGTAAAAAAGTTGCTATCAACATCAAGCAGGCCTCACCTATTTATGTTAAATTGCAAAAAACCATAAGGATATTACGTATAAGATAACCATAGTATTGTATCCACTCATTTGATAGGAAGGTTGAAGATGACACTAGATAACAACGTACTACGTAGACGCACCAGCTTGTTGGGTTCATTATTAGGTGATGCTATTTCTCGCCAATCTGGTGAGCAGACGTTAGATACGATTGAGACGCTGCGCAAAGGCTTTATTCAACAGCGTCGTGAGCCGAATGAGGCACATAAACAGCAGCTTATCGATTTTATTGCTTCTTTGGACAATCAAACCTTAAAAAACGTCATACGCGGCTTTTCTATCTATTTTTTCCTAGCCAATCTAAGCGAAGAGAATTACTTGCGTGAGCAGCGTCATGAGCTGCGTATGCAATCTGAGCAAAGCTGGGAAGGATCATTTCGTCGTACCTTACTTGAGTGTCGTGAGCGCAATATCGAGCCTGCTCAAATGCAAGAGCTGATTGATCAGCTAAAGTTTACACCTGTATTTACGGCGCATCCTACCGAAGCGCGTCGCCGTACTACGATGAATATCTTACAAAGTCTATTCACGCATAGCGACGCTTTAAACAACGTGTCTGAAAACAGCTTCGCCTACGAGCAAGCTAAAGAACAAACTGCGCAAACGATCGATCTATTATGGTCGTCTGACGAAGTGCGCACCCGTAAGCCATTGGTATATGACGAGATTAACAATGGCTTGCATTACTTTAATGCCAGTTTGTTCAATGCCATTCCTAAAGTGTATCGTAATATCAAAAAAGCCATTGTCGATATCTATCCAGAGCTCACAGACTATCCACTGCCTGCATTTATGAGCTTTGGCTCATGGATTGGTGGTGATAGAGATGGCAATCCTTTTGTGACTTTTGAGACCACAGAGCTTGCCGTATTGATGCATGCTGATACCGTGCTGCGTCACTATCAAGTGCTACTCAAAAAACTGCGCCGACAGCTGATTCATAGTGACACTATTGTCACCGTTTCACCTGACGTCTATACCAAAATCAAAAGTTATGATGAGCTCGATCAGCGTGTGTTTGACTATAACCTCGATGACTATGGCAATGAGCCATATCGTCGCCTGCTCTCTATCATTCTGACTAAAGTCAAAGCAACCAATCGCCGCATCCAAAGCAAAGGCACGGATATCGAAGCTGAAAAAGATGCCTATGCCAATCCAGAAGAATTACTAGAAGACCTGCGCATTATCCGTCAAAGTGTCAATACACACGATACGGCACACGCAGAAGGATTACTGCTAGATATGATTCGTTTGGTCAAAACTTGCGGCTTTCATTTGGCAGCGCTCGATATCCGTCAAGAGTCGTCATACCATGGTGAAGTGATCGCAGATATCTTTGCTAGTGCCTCCAACCTGCCTGATTATCAGACGCTAAGCGAAACCGAACGTCAAGAGTGGTTGACGCGCTTGCTAGAAAAACCAGGCACGCCGCTTATCTATACTGATAACCTGACAGACAAAACGCGTGAGCAATTGTCACTGATGAATTCGGTCGCTACTCTACGCAAACTGGTGGGACAGGCTACTTTTGGTAGCTATGTGATCTCGATGACCAATAATGCTAGCCAGCTACTAGAAGTATTGCTGCTCATGCGGTTTGCAGGCTTATGCAGAATTGATGACGAAGGTCAGTTGTCTGCTGATTTGCCAGTTGCGCCGTTGTTTGAGACCATCGAAGATCTCAAAAATATCGATAAAATCCTGCCTGCCGTGTTAGATAATCCACTGTATCGTGGACTACTACAGAACACGGACAACACGCAAGAGATCATGTTGGGTTATTCAGACTCATCAAAAGACGGCGGCATTATCACCTCTGCTTGGCAGCTTTATAGTGCACAGCAAACCATCAACCATATCGCTGAGCAATATGGCATCAAAACACGACTGTTCCATGGTCGCGGCGGATCTGTGAGCCGTGGTGGCGGGTCAACGCACAAAGCCATTGCGGCACAGCCAGCAGGCACGCTGCATGGGCAGATTAAGGTAACTGAGCAAGGCGAAGTGCTCTATGCCAAGTATGCCAATACAGATACCGCTGTATTTGAGCTGACCATGGCGATCACAGGTACACTCAAAGCCTGCTCAACAAGGTTTGTGGTACAACCGACTGAGTTGCCAGAGTATGAAGCGCTGTTTGCACGCTTAGCAGACGCGGGTGAACAACGTTATCGCGAGCTGACCGATCATACCGAAGGGTTTTATAAATTCTACTCCGAGGTCACCCCAGTACAAGAAATATCTCTGTTAAACATTGGCTCACGTCCTGCTCATCGCAAAAAAGGCCTGCCAAGTAAAACCACCTTGCGAGCGATTCCTTGGGTGTTTGGTTGGTCACTGGCACGCTTTACTCTACCTGCTTGGTATGGCGTTGGTAGTGCATTAGATAGCGTCAAAAAAGACGAAGCATTAATGAAAGAGATGAATAAGCACTGGCCGTTTTTTAGCGTGTTTATCAGTAATATCGAAATGGCCTTTACCAAAGCCAATATGAATATTGCCGAGGCTTATAGCCAACTATGTGATGATGAGCCGTTACGCGAAAAAATCATGACAGCGGTCACCGATGAACACACGCTGACCAATTCAGGATTGAACTCTCTGCTTGAGCAAGACTCTTTATTATCCAATCAGCAAAACCTTGCTTCATCCCTGCAATGGCGCGACGCTTATCTAGACCCGATTAACTATATTCAAATCGAGCTGTTAAAGCGTGCCAGACAACAGGACACCCCGAACGATTCGGCACATGGCGACCTTAATGTAGAAGATCCATTGATCCGTAGTATCAATGCGCTGGCTGCAGGGTTACGAAATACTGGTTAGGGTAGATTTTCGATAAGTAGCTTTCGGATAAATAAAAAGCTTACACCAATTGTCGCAAATATTAAGGCTTCGTTCGCGAAGCCTTAATATTATCCAAAACCCTTCAAAAAATATCTCGCCAGATATCAATCGCAGTTTAGTACTGCGTTGATTGATATTGCCTATTAGGTGATTCGTAATTCATTGTTTGAATAACCGATCCGAACAAGATACCGTAAAATATATTTTTACTTCATGTATATGTAGGGTCTGCTCCAATGGAAACGCCTCAAGCAACACCATCTCTAGACATCGCCGTAGCAACTGACTACCAAATAGAATCCTTTGCGCTCATTGATCGCGCCATTCAAATATGCTGGAATGATGGTATCGACAGTACGTACCACTATATCTGGCTGCGTGATAATTGCCCATCTGCTTTTCACCCGCACACTGGCGAGCGTAGCTTTGATTTGCTGAGTGTCTCAAAAGATATCCATCCACTCTCTGTCTCTTTTGATGAGACAACGCTAACGATTGAATGGTCAGAACAAGCGCATATCAGCCACTTTGATCAGAGTTGGTTACGTGAGTTTGGGTATTCTAGTGCATTGGCCAAAGACCATAGCAGTCCTTATGAAAGTTGGGATGGCACGTTTATTGACCACATTCCGATGTATGACCAGCAGAGCATCATGACCAGTGACAGCGCTTTATATGAATGGATGAGTGCCCTGGATAAATATGGGCTTACCATTATTGATAATATGCCAGATGACTCTGATGCTGGCATACAGACAGCCATGCGAGTTGGTTACCTGCGGCAGACCAATTTTGGTATGACATTCGATGTCATATCAGAGAAGTCGCCGATCAATTTGGCTTATACTTCACTCTCATTACCTTTGCATACCGACTTGCCAAATCAGGAACTGCCTCCAGGCTATCAATTTTTGCATTTTTTGAGTAATGAAAGTATAGGTGGCGAATCTACTTTCGTGGATGGATTAAAGGTGTTAGAAGGGTTACGAGAAGAGCAGCCTGAGTATTTTCGCTTGCTTGCCGAATATGCCATCCCCTTTCGTTTTCATGACACTGCCCATGATATCCGTGAGCACCATCCCGTCATCAATTTAGACAACTTTGGCAATATTGTCGAAATCAAATACAACGCGCATCTTGCAGATGTTTTTGATTTACCCAGTGACGTTATGTACGACTACTACCTTGCTTATCGAGAGCTGATGGCTCGATTAAAAGACGCTCGCTATAAGATTGAGTTAAAACTAGCGGCTGGTCAAATGGTGGTTTTTGATAACCGCCGAGTCCTGCACGGGCGTAACGCATTTGATGAAAACGTCGGTGAGCGTCGTCTCAAAGGCTGTTATGTTGACCGCTCAGAATTTAAAAGCCGTTTACGAACGCTTAAAAAGCAACTGGCTTAACACGACCCACAAGCTAGCTGATGCTGTGATTGTAATATAAAGAGCAAGAGCAACAGTACTTGACTCAGTGTCTATTGATGACTCTAAGCTGCTTCCCTTATGAAAAATACAAGCGCTCTATCAAGCAGATTTACGACCTTTCACAAATAAAACCATGTTAAAGCATGAAGCACTGAGCCCACAAAAAAGCCCCATTCCTCTTCTCTTATGTTTAGAGATGAGAAATGAGGCTTAATATTATTCACTTACTAATTTATAGTTATCAATATAATACTATAACGCTAATAGCAGCCCTAATAACTGGATTCACGATATAAGGTTTTATGTGCTTCTACTCTAAAGTCTTCAATGCTAATGGTAGGCGTACTACCATGTGTGCTATAGGTAGCTTGTTTAAGCTGTCCTTCATCACGAAATAGTACATTTTGTGCTTCTTGTTTGAAGTCATCATAACTAATGACATCATTCTCTTGATAAATATCAGAGATCACAGAGTCGCTTTGGCTATACGATTGTGATGGAATGTTATTAAAACTGCTTTTTGTCGCAATATTGCTTGCCGTTAAACCGTTATTGGTGAACGATGCTTGAGATAGTGTAGAAGCAGTACGGTCAAATAGATACATAGCTAGTAGAACAATAAAGACCATGCTGGCGATACAGAAAAAACGCCTGCGTGGTCTAATGTTTTTTGATTTAGTAGCACTACCGCTACTAATGTTATTTAAATTACTCATAGCTACGTACCAGTTCAACTCACGTTATCAACGGTACATGACCGTGTATCCTATGTGTTGTCTAATGGGTTAAACTAAACGAAACATCACCATTCTAATCGTTAGTTTCTCTATACAATGTGGTTTGTGACTCTTGCCTAAAATCATCATAGGTAATAGCAGCTTCCTCAGTTTCCGAAACAGCAACATCGTCTCCTGTTGTAGAGTTTTCAGGATTCAACTCTAGTTCATTAGCAGCTGGCATGTCTGGTCTGCTATTATCTGAAGCACTCTGCTGGATGGATGCTGGTTGCTCACTTATAAGGTCAATGTCATCAGTAACTGTTTGGCTTTCGACAGGTGTTATTGTCTCAGTGTCAATAACTGGTGTACTGTCTTTCTCTACATGAGTATCAGCACTGTTACCTTTATCGTCAACAGCAGAAGTTGATAATATTCCTGAAAATATAAGCATCACTATGATAGTAGCCAATACTATTGAGCCAACAACTATACCAATAACGATAGGTTTTTTGCTACTCTTTACATTGCTTTTGGTTACTACTTCCTCAACAGAGGTTGATTCTACTAAGTCTTCAATATTTATAGAGTCATTGTTAGACATGATACCTGTCGTAGGTTCACTGTAATGGGCGGTAGCAGCAGGCAAGTCCGTATCGTTACTATTTTCTGTGTATTCTGAATCTGCAGTATGTGAGCCGACATCACTAACACTACTATAGTCGTCATCCTTTATGCTCGGTATATGAGTTTGTGATACATTTTGATTTGAAAAATCAAAAGTTGCATTTACTTTTGATCCTTCGTCGATATTTTGATCTTCAAACAGCTGTAACTCTTCTGTACTTAATGGTTCAAAAGCAGGAAGTTTTTGTGCGCCTTCCAATGGTTTCGAATTTTTTCTGTTACTATCTTCAGAGCTATGAACACGACTAATAAAACGTTCATAGATATCATTGTTGTTACGCTTACGCGACTTCTGGTGAACGATTTTAGCCAATTTTTCGTCAAAATCAGTACCGATGTCTTCTTTTTCGTCGCTCATAGAATAATACCAAACCAGTTTGTTCTACTGGCGTTAAATGACTGCTAAGATGAAGTTTTGATTTTTCTTGCTAGAGTGTAACAGTGTTATCAGCACTCAATATAGTTGCTCATACCATTATCTTCAAGCACAATTTTTTTAATGTCATGAATATTTGTGCAAATTGTCTTCAACTGCAGGATAAATAAGAAGTAAAAACAAACATCATGAAGACAACATAGACTATGACAGGCTCAATAGTATGGATTTAAAACAGCTTAATGCGTTTATTGCGGTTGCCGACTTGCGCAGCTTTAGCGCGGCCGCCACCAAGACAGGACTGTCACAGCCAAGCCTGAGTCGATTACTAAAACAGTTAGAGACTGACATGGGCGTGGTGCTTATTGATCGCTACCACAGGCCACTACATCTGACTGAAGCGGGCAGTTTCTTCTACGATAAAATAAGCACCATCCTTACCGAGATTGATACCGTGACTAGTATGACTCAGCGTCTATCAGCACCTAGCAGCGTTTTAAATATAGGTTTTGTGCCCTCAGTACTATATGGCCTGTTGCCTGAAATCATTGCCACGCTTAAACAGTTCAGCCCTGATATCGACGTTAATTTAAAAGACATTAGCTCATATCAACAAATAGATGCACTCAAGTCTGGTGAGATTGATATTGGTTTTGGCCGATTTGCCCATCAAGACCCATGGATTCAGCAGATTCTGCTACGTCATGAACGCTACGTGGTGGCATTGCCAAAATCACATCCGCTTGCCAATGTACGTAAGCAGCGCTTGATAGATCTAGCGAACAATCGCTTAATTTTATATCATCAAACACATTTGCCAGTATCGTCCACGGTGACGACAGAGACAGGAACCCAATCGAGCGACAAGTTATCTACAAATAGAGTCAACCGTGCTGCTACTCATGAAGCATCATCTAGCGCTAGCGAGCCTATTACTGAGCCTTTACTACATCTTTTTGCCCAGTATGGCATCTCACCTTTTATGACCACGACAGTCAGTGATTTGCAGGTAGCATTGGGACTGGTCGCGGCAGGCGAAGGCATTACATTGGTGCCTGCCAGCTTGCAAACCGTACGTACGGAACAGATCAGCTACCAACGTTTGGTTCATGAAAATGTCACCTCCCCTATTTATTTACACACCCTCAAAGACTTTGTACACCCAAAAATACCTGACTTGCTCACAGCCATTTATCACGTCTACGAACAGCGCGGCATTACTTATCGGCAGCAAAATTTTGTGTCACAGGCCTAAATGGGCAGATATCCGTTGAATATTGTGTTATAAAGAACCGCCAAAAATAATTCATTTTAAATATTGATATTATTTTATAAGTATGCTAACTAACAAGAATAGCAATGCAAACAAATAGTAATAATAACTAGAATAATCATTCTCCTAGACAGTGTTGGTGTGATAAAGTCGATACGATGTAAATCGTTTTATATTTAGACGGTTTATAGGACGTTCTTTTCTGATCATTGGCAAGCTGACACAGGTAAGTGATAATTTGCTGTTTTAACCATTTCGAGGTATTCATGTCCACACAACAACTCAACAACCCAAGTGCCCCTGACGATAGCGTTGCCTCGCAACAAGAGGGCTTTAGCTGGCGCATCTTTGGCCCAGGTATTTTGATGGCGACTGCTGCCATTGGTGGTTCGCATTTGATTTCGTCAACACAGGCCGGCGCTATCTATGGCTGGCAATTGGCCATTATGATTGTATTAGCCAACGTGTTTAAGTATCCGTTTTTTCGCTTTGCAACTGACTACGTCTACGATACTGGCGAGAGTTTGATTGCAGGCTATGCCAAACGCTCAAAGGTATATCTTTGGGTATATTTTATTCTTTCTATCTTGTCAGCGGTTATTAGTACGGGTGCGGTTTCACTCATCGCCGCCGTGATATTGGGCTTTATGTTGCCAGCCTCACTTGGTCTGTCGACAATGGCGTTATCTCTCATTATCGTCGCGGTCTCTTGGTTCTTTTTGATTGCAGGGCATTATAAATTGCTCGATGGTGTGACTAAGTGGATTATGATTGCGCTTACCACGGCAACCGTTGCTGCAGTTATCATTGCTGCTGGCAAGCCAACCGTTATGGCAGTAGATTTTGTGGCGGCCTCTCCTTGGAACTTGGCCACGTTGGGCTTCATCGTAGCACTCATGGGCTGGATGCCAGCACCGCTAGAGTTTGCAGCGATTACCTCTATGTGGACCTCTGCCAAAGTCAAAGCAGATCACACCACGCATAGCCAAGGCTTGTTAGATTTTAATGTTGGCTATGCAGTATCAGCGATATTGGCGTTGTTCTTCTTATCTTTAGGTGTGTTTGTCCAGTATGGATCAGGACAAGAGATTGAGTTGGTCGGCGGTGCTTATATCAACCAGTTAATCAATATGTATACTGCAACCATTGGTGAATGGTCAAGATTGCTGGTCGCTTTCGTCGCCTTTATGTGTATGTTTGGCACGACCATCACCTGTGCTGATGGCTATGGACGTGCTAATGCTGAATGCTGGCGTCTGCTAAAAGGTGAAAGCGAAATCAATAAAAAGCAGATCGCTTTTTGGACGACCTATGCCATCGGTGGTGGTCTAGTAATTATCACTTTCTTCACAGGACAACTAGGCGCTATGCTTAAGTTTGCCATGATATCGGCGTTCGTCTCTGCGCCTATTTTTGGTTGGTTAAACTACTCATTGGTTAAAAAGCATAAGAAACTGTCAGCAGGCATGAACGCCCTGTCTATCGCGGGTCTAATATTCTTGGCAGGCTTCGCGTTGTTGTTCTTGGCCAATATGGCAGGTTTATTTGCTTAAGCTTTTTGCTTAATATAATACTCAGCACTTAGCAATCTTATTTAAGCGAAACATAAGCCCTAATAGCCTAGCTGTTGGGGCTTTTTAATGGGTGTAACTATATCAATAAAGCAAGGTAGCTTTAGTAATTGTAACTAAATGTAAAAAATAGAAAATTCTAAAAGCTGTAATTTTAAGCAATATGAATACTTATCATAAGAAATTACCAATAACTGCATAATGCTATTTGAATAATGAATAATATTAAAAAAAATACATTTAATTATTATTTAAATTAAATATTAATTAAGAACTCAAACTTTTCAGGCATGAATAATTGAGTATAATCAGCTACAACAAGTAGAATATTTTCCCTCCATGTAAGGACAATCACATGACTTCATCTTCAGCAGGCGCGCGCTTTCGCAGTGCTCTCACTCAAAAAAATGATAACAACCAGCCATTACAGATTGCAGGCGCTATCAATGCCTATACCGCGATGATGGCGACCCAAGTTGGTCATCAAGCGTTGTATCTCTCTGGTGCTGGCGTGGCCAATGCCTCATTTGGTTTACCTGATCTAGGTATGACCAGCCTTGATAACGTACTAGAAGATGCTCGCCGTATCACTGATGCAGTCGATACCCCGCTATTGGTTGATATCGATACTGGCTTTGGTGGTGCATTTAACATCGCCCAGACCATCAGAAAAATGGAAAAAGCAGGTGTCGCGGCAGTACATATCGAAGACCAAGTGGCACAAAAACGTTGTGGTCATCGCCCTAACAAAGAAATCGTTAGTATCTCAGAGATGGTTGATCGTCTAAAAGCGGCATTGGATGCCAAGACTGACCCTGACTTTGTAGTGATGGCTCGTACAGACGCCTTATCAGTAGAAGGCTTGGACGCTGCTGTTGAACGTGCCGTTGCTTTCCAAGAAGCGGGCGCAGATATGATCTTCGCAGAAGCGCTAACCGATATCGAGATGTATCGTAAGTTCACTGATGTACTCGATATTCCAGTACTGGCAAACATGACAGAGTTTGGTCAGACAGATCTATATACCACTGACCAGTTGTATAGTGTGGGTGTCGAGATGGTGCTATATCCACTATCAGCATTCCGTGCGATGAACAAAGCAGCATTGAACGTTTATCAGCATTTATTAGATGATGGCACGCAAGACAAAGTCGTCGATACCATGCAGACCCGTATGGATCTCTACGATTTCTTAAACTATCACGAGTTTGAGCAGACACTAGACAAGCTATTTGCTGATAATAAGTAGTTAATAACTAATAATTGCCAAGTAGCAACGCCGAAACGATAAACCATCTCTGTGGACTTTATCGTTTCAAAACCCGTCTTTATTTACCTTTAGGTTATTTATGCCATTTTTTACTGCTCATACGGTTGTCAAATCCTCACTACTTAGTAGCACGCTTGCGGCGCTGTTGTTCATGACGGGCTGTGATAAAACACCAGAAACCGTTGACGATACTGCCAGTGATACGAGCGAAACTGTTGTTAGCGAAAGCGAAACTGCGCCATCAGAGACTGATGCTCAAAACGATTTGATCATGACGACGATTACATTAGATACCGTCAACAGCTTACTGTTTGCACCAATCATCAATAGCGGCGCGCTCACCGAAGAGCAAGTCAGCTGCCTTGAGTCTCGCGACAAAGACTTGGGTAAAGCCGAAGTCGATCGTTTTTATAAGAGTCAGTTTACCGATGCAGAGTTAAAAGAGCTAGATGACTTTTATACGTCGGATGTAGGTAAAAAACTGCTTGCTTTTGGCAATGAGCAATTGCGTGTTATGAATGGCGAAGAAGTAGCAACGCCAATGGCTGACCCTACTCCAGAAGAAATGACTGAGATTCAGACATTTATGGAGTCGCCACTGGGTGCTAAGTATATGCAAATCAACAATGCAGAAGGCGAAGGCAGCGCAATGGAAGTATTAAATGGCCCTATTGAAGCTGAATTTGAGCGTTGTAACGTCGATTTAGACGGTCCACAGCCTGAACAGCCTGCATAACGCTAAACTAGCGCTATAGTCATTAACCAATAAATTTATTATCAGAAACACTGTTTTCACTCAAAAAAGCTACCAACAAAAGGAATGTAAACATGGCAGCACAAAAAGAACTTTCAGGCGCAGGTCTACGTGGACAAGTCGCTGGTAAAACCTCTCTATCTACCGTTGGTAAATCAGGCTCTGGTCTGACCTATCGCGGTTATGATGTATCAGAGCTGGCAGATAAATGTATTTTTGAAGAAGTGGCATATTTGCTGTTATACGGCAATTTGCCTACTCAAAGCGAGCTTGACGCCTATCAAGCCAAACTAAAAAGCTTACGCGGCCTACCACAAGCGTTGAAAGACGTACTTGAACGTATCCCAGCTGATGCGCATCCAATGGACGTGCTACGTACTGGCTGCTCTATGCTTGGCAACCTTGAGACCGAAACGGATTTTGCTCAGCAAAACGATCAAACTGACCGTATGCTAGCGGCCTTCCCGTCGATTATCAACTATTGGTATCGTTTTACCCACGACAATGTACGTATCGAGACCGATACAGATGATGCCACGATTGGCGGTCATTTCTTGCATTTGCTCAAAGGCGAAAAACCAAACGAGCTACACGAAAAAGTGATGAACGTCTCGCTTATCCTTTATGCAGAGCATGAGTTTAACGCGTCGACCTTTACCGCTCGTGTGTGTGCATCTACCTTATCTGACATTCATTCTTGTATCACTGGTGCCATCGGTTCACTACGCGGTCCATTGCATGGTGGAGCGAATGAAGCGGCGATGGATATGATTGAAGGTTTCAGCTCACCTGATGAAGCTGAAGAAGAGATGATGGGTATGTTGGCTCGTAAAGACAAAATCATGGGCTTTGGTCATGCGATCTATAGCGAGTCAGACCCGCGTAACGTCGTGATTAAAGGTTGGGCTGAGAAACTGGCCGCTGACGTGGGTGATGAAGTGCTATACCCAGTATCGGTACGCTGTGAAGAAGTGATGTGGCGCGAGAAGAAACTGTTCTGTAATGCTGACTTTTTCCACGCCTCTGCCTATCACTTCATGGGTATTCCAACCAAGCTATTCACCCCTATCTTTGTCTGTTCACGCTTGACTGGTTGGGCTGCTCACGTATTTGAGCAACGTGCTAACAACCGTATCATTCGCCCAAGTGCAGAATATACGGGTGAAGATCTACGCCCAGTACCAGATATGAGCGCGCGTTAAACGGCTGTTATTTAGCAATTATTAAGATGATTTTTGCTAAGTAATCTTATCAGCTAGCGGCAGTGCTAGCTGATACAGGTATGATGATTGAGCCTTGCTATGAGTTTTTCAGGTTTAATCGTCATACACTATCTTTTTTATAGACCACGCCCTTTTAACTTCCAATATCGCTTCTTTAGCAAAGCCTATGAGAACGAACGATGATTTTGCTAAAGGAATGAATTTTTACCCAATATCAACGCTTAACTACTTATTATAATTAGCCAACAGCCAAAGGTGACTTATGGACAACACCCTAGTACAACCAATGAACGAACAATTCAAAAAGCCACTTCCCGGTACTGATCTTTATTACTTTGACACCCGCGAGGCTGTCGAGAGTATCGAAGCTGGCGCGTATGACAAGCTACCATTTTGCTCAAAAGTCTTGTGTGAAAACCTAGTACGCCGTTGCCCACCAGAAGAGTTGACCGATGCGCTAAAGCAGCACATCGAAGGCAAGCAAGACCTTGATTTTCCTTGGTACCCTGCCCGCGTGGTTTGTCATGATATCTTAGGTCAGACTGCTTTTGTTGATTTGGCAGGCTTGCGTGATGCTATCGCTGAGCAAGGCGGTGATCCGTCTAAGGTAAACCCTATCGTGCCAACTCAGCTTATCGTTGACCACTCACTAGCCGTTGAGCACGCAGGCTTCGAAGATGACGCATTTGAGAAAAACCGTGCGATTGAAGAGCGCCGCAACGATGACCGTTTTCACTTTATTAACTGGTGCCAGTATGCCTTTGACAATGTAAACGTCGTGCCGCCGGGTAACGGCATCATGCATCAGATTAACCTAGAGAAAATGTCACCTGTCGTACAGGTCGTGCACAATAAAGCGGGTGAAGAAGTCGCGTTTGCCGACACCTTAGTTGGTACTGATAGCCATACGCCGATGGTCGATGCACTAGGTGTAATCTCGATCGGTGTGGGCGGCTTAGAGGCTGAAAGCGTCATGCTAGGTAACCCGTCGTATATGCGCCTACCTGATTACGTTGGTGTTAAATTAACAGGCAAATTGCAAAAAGGCATCACTGGTACGGATCTCGTACTGGCGATGACTGAGTTCTTACGCGACGCAGGTGTGGTCTCTACCTATATCGAATTCTTCGGTGACGGTGCACGCCAGCTAAGTGTCGGTGACCGCGCTTCTATCTCCAACATGACACCTGAATATGGTGCCACTGCCGCGATGTTCTATATCGATGAGCAAACCACTGATTATCTGCGTTTGACTGGTCGCTCTGAGGAACAGATTAAACTGGTTGAGCAATACGCCAAGCAAACGGGCCTATGGGCTGACGGCATGGAAAAAGCCGAATACGCACGCGTCCTTGAGTTTGATTTGTCATCAGTGGTACGTAATATGGCAGGTCCGTCGCGTCCACATGCCCGTGTATCAACTACGGATTTGGTAGCCAAAGGTATCGCTCATGGCGCTGACGAAAAATTGCCTGAACCTAAAGACGGTCTCATGCCAGATGGCGCGGTTATTATCGCTGCTATTACCAGCTGTACTAATACTTCAAACCCACGCAACATGGTCGCCGCAGGCCTTGTCGCTCGTAATGCGAATGCCAAAGGCTTATTACGTAAACCTTGGGTGAAGTCATCATTAGCACCCGGCTCAAAAACCGTCAAAATGTACTTAGAAGAAGCTGGGTTGATGCCTGAGCTACAAGAGATCGGCTTTGACGTGGTCGGCTTTGCTTGTACCACTTGTAATGGTATGAGTGGCGCGCTAGACCCTGATATCGAAAAAGAAATTATTGATAACGACTTATTTACCACAGCAGTGCTATCTGGTAACCGTAACTTTGACGGTCGTATTCATCCATATGCCAAGCAAGCATTTTTGGCATCGCCGCCACTGGTTATCGCTTACGCCATCGCTGGTAACATTCGCTTTGATATCGAAAAAGACTCATTGGGTAAAGACAAAGACGGCAATGACGTCTATCTAAAAGACATTTGGTTTGATGATGATGAGGTTGATGCCATTGTTGCTGCTGCCGTTAAGCCTGAGCAGTTCAATGCCGTTTATATCCCTATGTTTGATGAAGCCAAAAAAGACACAGGTAAGGCACTAAGCCCATTGTATGACTGGCGTGAAATGACGACCTATATTCGCCGTCCGCCGTATTGGGAAGGAAAAATGGCCAAGAAAAATAAACTGACAGGCCTACGCCCGCTTGCAGTCCTTGGTGATAACATCACAACCGACCACATGTCACCATCGAATGCAATTTTGGGTGCATCAGCTGCTGGCGAGTATTTAGATACCATGGGCTTGCCTGCCGAGGATTACAACTCATACGCCACCCATCGCGGCGACCATTTAACCGCGCAACGTGCCACTTTTGCCAATCCTAAACTATTGAACGAGATGGTACTCGACGACAGCGGTGAAGTCATCCAAGGATCACTGGCGCGCGTCGAGCCAGAAGGTCAAGTCATGCGTATGTGGGAAGCGATTGAAACCTACATGAACCGTGAACAGCCGCTCATCATCATCGCAGGTGATGGCTATGGTCAAGGCTCGAGCCGTGACTGGGCTGCCAAAGGCGTCCGTCTCGCTGGTGTAGAAGCTGTCGTTGCTGAAGACTTTGAACGTATTCATCGTCAAAACTTAGTCGGTATGGGCGCGCTGCCTCTACAGTTCGAACAAGGCGCTACTCGCCATACATTAAATATCGATGGTACGGAGACCTTTGATGTAACGGGCGAAGTCTCTGCTGGCGGGTTAATGACGTTGGTAATCCATCGTGCTGATGGTAGTACCACTGAGACGCCAATCATCTGCCGTTTAGATACTGCTGACGAAGTAAAAATGTACAACGCAGGCGGTATGCTACAACGCTTTGCTAAAGAGTTTATCGAAGGTACGCTTGATATTGTCTAAGGCTATCCTGTAGGTTTTAGCATGATAAATAGAAAAGTATAAAAGTTGCCGATGTTGTATAACCTTATATGACGTCGGCTTTTATTTGCTTTTGCGTTCTATACACTGAGTTTTGTTACTTACTCCTAAGTACTAGATAGTAGCTAAATATTGAGTTTACTCAATCAATGGCGTAATATGTACTATATATTGTACAAGTTATGCAGAATATCATGAAAGGAGTAAGCCATGAGAGTCGTTAGTTTTTCAGAAGCCAGAAAGCACCTAAAATCCGTCCTAGATACGGTAAATGATGATGCCAACGCCACTATCGTAACCCGCCGTGACGCTGATGATGCGGTTGTGATGTCGCTTGATTATTACAACAGCCTAATGGAAACTGTCTATCTACTAAAATCTCCTGCCAACGCGGCGCACTTAGCGGACTCTATTGCCCAATATAAAGCTGGCAAGACGGTTACGCGTGAGCTAATAGATACGGTAGAAGATAGTGATAAAGGTGATGGCAGCAGCGATAATAATGAGCATACGGATGGCGATATTGAAAGTGCTTGAACTCAAAGGCTTTAATCAATCCAAAGGGTCTAACAGTGAGTGAACAACTAGCGTGGACAGATGCTGCGTGGAAAGACTATCTGTACTGGCAAACGCAAGATAAGAAGACACTCAAACGTATTAACAAACTCATCACCGAATGTAAGCGAAATCCGTTTGAAGGCATTGGCAAACCTGAACCCCTAAAAGAAAATCTATCTGGATTTTGGTCAAGACGCATCGATGACGCCAATCGGTTGGTATATGCCGTCGATGATAATTATCTGACGATTATCTCCTGTCGCTATCATTATTAACGAGCGTTCTTAGTCATTTATGTTTACTTGCTAATGGCAGCATACCCATTCTTATAACAATATAAAAAGGACTTAATACAGTGGCCCAAACCAATTCTAAATCAAAACCTTCTTTTGCCCCGCAAATATCCGTTCCTGCTACCTATATGCGCGGTGGTACTTCAAAAGGCACTTTCTTTAAATTATCTGACTTACCTGAGCGTTGCCAAGTCGCTGGCGAATCACGTGATAACTTCCTATTACGTGTCATCGGTAGCCCAGATCCTTACGGCAAGCAAATCGACGGATTAGGCAATGGCAGCTCTAGCACGTCAAAAACGGTTATTTTATCGGCCTCTGACAGACCAGACCATGATGTGAATTATCTGTTCGGACAAGTTAATATTGCCAAGCCTATGATTGATTGGGCGGGTAACTGTGGCAACTTAACCGCGGCCGTCGGTGCCTGTGCCATTAATATGGGTTTGGTCGATGCTGACAAAATTGCTAATAGTATCGACGAAGGTACTGAAAGCGGTATTTGTGAAGTGCGTATCTGGCAAGAAAATATTGGTAAAACCATTATTGCTCATGTGCCAGTCTATAAAGACGCGAATGATAAAGTACAGGTTCAAGAAACGGGCGATTTTGAATTAGACGGTGTAACCTTCCCAGCGGCTGAGGTCAAAATTGAGTTTATCGACCCTGTAGATGCCACAAGCGACATGTTCCCTACTGGCAACTTGGTCGATGACTTCGATGTAACTGGCTGCGGTTTAAATACCGATAGCGTCAAAGTGACCTTTATTAGCGCTGGTATCCCAACCATCTTTATGAAAGCGGAAGATTTGGGCTTTACGGGTACTGAGCTACAAGGCGATATCAATAGCGACAGCGAGCTACTAGCCAAGCTTGAGAAAATCCGTGCCATAGGCGGCGTAGCGATGGGATTATTTAAAGACGTGAGCGAGGCACAGACCAGCCAACACATTCCTAAAATCGCTTGGGTTGGCGCAGCACAGAGCTATACCGCCTCTAGTGGTAAATCGGTCGATGCAGACGAGATTGATTTAGTGGTACGTGCTATGAGTATGGGTCAACTGCATCATGCCATGATGGGTACAGCCGCAGTCGCTATTGCCGCCGCGGCAACCACACAAGGTACGCTTGTTAACGAAGCTGCTGGCGGTAATGAGCTAACAGAGGTGCGTTTTGGCCATCCATCAGGCACATTGCTCGTCGGCGGAAAAACCGAACTGGTTGATGGGCGCTGGCAAGCCAAAAAAGTGTCGATGAGCCGCTCAGCAAGGCGTATCATGGTTGGTGAAGTTTTTGTGCCAGCGGATGCATTTTAAGCGTAGACACGGCTTATTTTAATTTGCGATAGAGTTTTATGCCAACATCTCCCCAGCCCCGCCGCGTACAGTTAGACAAAAAACCGCCCGTCGAAAAGAAAGAACGGCGGGCACTGCTGTGGGATATTCTAAAAAAACTGGCGGTATTTGCTAAACCTTATCGCTTGCTTATCATCGCCACCTTAGCGCTGACCGTCTTAGGCTCCTTTACCGCGCAGGTCAATGCGTTTGTACTGCGTTATACCGTCGATACCTTGACCGAAATTGCCACGCTTGCTGATCCATGGCAGGCAGGTCTGCGTATGTTAGGCATTATTAGCGCGGTCTTGCTGACCAAAGAGATCCTGTCGATATTCATCTCTTTTGGTCAGCGTTTTTTTGGTGAAAAGATTCGTATCAACTTGTCTCGTGACTTGTCTCAAAAAATCATTGAACGCATCCTGACCTATCGCATGGCGTTTTATACCAGTAGTGAAAACGACAGTGGTAAATTGCAAACCCGTATCGATTACGGGGTTAGCAGTCTTACCAGCCTGGTGCAAAACTTCTTTATCGACATGCTACCGCTATTTGCCAATGCGATTGTGGCACTTATCATCATGTTTTCGACCAACTTTTGGGTGGGTATGGTCGGTCTTATTATCATACCCATTTACTTCTTTATCAGCCAAAAGCAAGCACGGCGTCTGCAAGGTTTTCGTCGGCAGATGCGTGGGTTTCGAGAAGCCAAAAGCGGTTTGGTGATCTCTTTGATTAATTCGATCAGTGTGGTGAAATCCTTTGTCCGTGAATCTATCGAGGCTGAGAAACACCTAGCCATTCAAAAAGAAATGACCGACAATCAGCTGCGAATTCGCAGTATTGGCTTTATTTATGATGCCATCAAAACCTTTATCGAGCAGATTGGTGTGGTGGTTATCATCCTTCTCACCGCTTATTTTGTGCTAAAAGGCGAGATGACCATTGGCATGATTTTGTTTCATGTCATGCTGTTTCAGAACGTCGCCGCCCCTATCCGTCAATTACACCGCATCTACGACCAGATAAATAATGCATTGACCTATGCCGAAGGTTTTTTTGATATTTTAGAAGACGATAAACAAGTCGAAAACATCGATGGCATCAGTAGCGAAAACCTCAAAGGTCATATCGAGCTTAAAAACGTTGATTTTACCTATCCTAATGGCACGCAAGCGCTAAAAAACGTCAGCTTTTCTATCAAGCCCAACCGTATCACCGCGTTGGTTGGCCTTTCTGGCGCGGGCAAGAGCACAATTATCAATCTATTGGTCAAGTTCTATGCGCCAGATGCTGGCACGATATGTCTAGACGGGCATGATTTGGCAGACTGTGATACTCACGAGTTGCGTCAGCGCATCGGCTTGGTACTACAGAGCAATCATATTTTTTCAGGTACGATCAGTGAAAACATCCGCTATGGGGACATGAATGCCAGCATTGAGGACATCATCATTGCGGCAAAAAAAGCCTCTATCCACGAGCAGATCATAGGGTTAGCTGATGGCTATGAGAGCACTGCTAAGTCCTTATCAGGTGGTCAACAGCAACGTATCGCGCTGGCAAGGATGTTTTTGAAAGACCCACCGATTGTATTTTTGGATGAGCCTACAGCCAGTCTAGACGCTATCGCTAGTCAGCAGGTCAAAAAAAGCCTAGATCTGATCAAAAAAGACCGTACCGTCATTATGGTCTCACACAATATCGCTCAAATTATCGATGCCGATGATCTCGTGGTAATAGAAAATGGCGAAGTGGTTGAGACAGGTACACATGAGGTACTTTATGCCCAACGCGGCAAATACTTTGAAATCTTTAGCGCTATGTCTGATAGCCTAAACTTAGATAAAATCAGTCAGACCCTAAACGGTTAGGAATGGTTAATGCCTGCCTAAATCGTTATAATGCCAATCTTTTACTGCCTATTGCCAGAAGCTAGCCCACTATGACTTGTGAATTTTCTCTAAAAACCTTTGACGAGCTGACCTCAGTTGATCTTTATCATATTTTAAAGGCGCGCTCGCAAGTGTTTGTCGTCGAACAAAACTGTGCCTATCAAGATATGGATGAAGTGGATTTTGATTGCTTGCACCTAATCGCTCATCAAAACGCAGCACTGGTGGGCTATTGCCGTATTATCCCACCTGAGTTTAATAAGCTAAAATCCAACTTATCAGTAGCCGATCCTGCGATTAAGACCAACCACACCGCGATGCCTGCCATTGGTAGAGTACTTGTGCTATCAGAGCACAGAGGTGATGGTCTAGCACGGCAGATGATGAATCAGGCTATTGCACAGTGCCGAAAAAAGTACGGTAAAAAGCGCCCGATTATCATCTCGGCACAGGTTTACTTACTGAGTTTTTACGAGTCGTTAGGTTTTGTGCCTGAAGGCGAGCATTATCTCGAGGACAATATCGAGCATGTAAAAATGGTGCTATACGTTGCAAAGAAAAACAAAATCAAAAAAGAGAGCACGGACACTGCGTCAACCACGACCAAAGTGTTAAGTTTCCTGCTGTTTATCATGGCCGCTTTGTTTGTTTTAGGTCTGTTGTACTTAATGATTTAGATCGCTGCTAACGTCTTAATTCTTAACATAATTCAAATTGGTTGTTCTATCTTGAGTATGCTACTTTTAAATAATGATTCCTTTAAAAGGATGGCTGAGCCAATCAGCTCAGTCTCAGTCAAGGAAGTAGCATACTCAGGATGAGGAACCAACCATGTCAAATACCAATTCAAATAAAAATGATGCGACGGTAGAGAGCAACATCCGTCCAGAATATGACGATGAAATTCAAAAAATTGCCGATTACGTTCTCAACTATTCAATAGACGAGCAGTCTCCAAACCCTACTGATGCGTGGAATACTGCGCGCCACTGTCTGATGGATACGCTTGGCTGTGGGTTGTTGGCATTGCGCTTCCCTGAGTGCACCAAGCACTTGGGGCCTGATTGCCCCGATCAAATAACGCCGCATGGCGCTCGCGTCCCTGGCACCTCCTATAGACTAGACCCCATCAAGGCCGCTTTTGATATTGGCTGTATGGTGCGCTGGCTTGACTATAACGATACGTGGCTTGCTGCCGAATGGGGCCATCCTTCTGATAACTTGGGTGGTATCTTGGCGGTCGCCGACTATGTTAGTCAGAAAAATATCAGCCAAGGGCAAGCACCATTGACCATGAGAGCCGTGCTTGAAGCCATGATCATGGCGCATGAGATTCAAGGTGTACTGGCACTCGAAAACTCATTCAACCGTGTGGGGCTCGATCATGTTTTTTTGGTCAAGTTAGCATCAACAGCCGTCGTTGCAAAACTTTATCAGCTGCCCCGTGAGCGCATCATGGCAGCGATCTCACAAGCCATCGTCGATGGTCAAGCACTGCGCACCTATCGGCATGCACCCAATGCTGGCAGCCGAAAATCATGGGCAGCAGGTGATGCAACCAGTCGTGCGGTACGTCTGGTAGATATAACGGCACGTGGTGAAATGGGTATTCCTGGCGCATTAACCGCACCGCAGTGGGGATTCTATGATGTGCTATTTAGCCATACCAATAAGGATCTAGCGACAAAGCCTGAAGACGATCGTCGCTTTAAATTCCAGCGAGATTTTGGTAGTTACGTGATGGAAAATATCTTATTTAAAATAAGTTTTCCTGCTGAGTTTCATGCGCAAACTGCTTGTGAAGCGGCGGTTATTCTGCACCCGCATATCAAAGACAGAATTGACGATATCGACAAAATCGTCCTGACCACCCATGACTCAGCGATTCGAATTATCTCAAAAGAAGGGGCGCTTGCCAATCCAGCAGATAGAGATCATTGCTTACAGTATATGGTCGCTGTGCCGTTGTTGACAGGTGATCTGATGGCAGAGAACTACGAGGATGACTATCACGAACAGCATTTATCAATCGATGAGCTACGTAGCAAGATGGTCGTAGAAGAAAACGCGCAGTATTCAAAAGACTATCATGACCCAAGCAAGCGCTCTATTGCCAATGCCATTCAAGTATTTTTTAACGATGGCACCAGTACAGAAAAAGTAGCTGTTGAATATCCTATCGGCCACAAACGCCGCCGCGCTGAGGGCATCCCTGTACTGGAAGCCAAGTTCCACGCCAGTCTAGCCACTCGTTTTATCAAAAGTCGCTGTCAGCAGATCATTGAGTTATGCGACGATCAAGAAAGACTGGAGCAGACGCCCGTTAACGAGTTTATGGCGCTATTTATGGCTCACTAGTCTAGTATTTTGACGTTATCATAGCATCACTTATTGTATTACCAAGGTATCGACTCTCCAGCCCAATCGACAAAATTGCCTGACTGGGTAGCAGTCATACCGGATAGCACTTCCAATAAGCACTCCGCGCTATACGCTGGCGAGAACAAATGTTCTTCAGCGACGTTGCCTTGAAACGGCGCGGATAGTTGGGTATTGACGGTGCCTGGTTGCATGACCACCACGCACACATCTTTAAGTGATCTGCCCCATTCAATACTCAGGTTTTTCATCCCCATATTGAGAGCGGCCTTACTCATTCTATAGCTATACCAGCCGCCTAGCTGGTTATCAGTGATACTACCGACGCGGGCTGATACGGTCGCAAAAACAGCAGGATGACTAGCGCTGCGATTAGCCTTGGCGAGCAACGGTTTGATGTGTTTGGCTATCAGCAAACTGGCTAGCGCATTGATTTGCATGTTTTGCAAAAAGAACTCTGATTCCATCTGTCGCAAGGCCTTTTCTGGCTGTGCGGTCTCTGTATGCAATAACCCTACACAGTTGATTACCCAATCCACATGACCGACCATCTGCTTAATGGTATCGGCAGCTTTTTTAATACTATCCTCATCACTGACGTTCATCGGTAACCAGTGCAGGTTTTCTGCTTCAATATTCGGATCATTGCGATGATAAGTAGCAAATACTTGTATATGATGGCTTTGATTAGATTGACTGTCCGTCTGATTCACAGTCGTTTTTTGTATTAGCTGCTGCACCATGGCCTGACCAATGCCGCCTGTTCCACCGATGATAAGATAGGTTTTATTATTCATTTCATTATTCATATGGCACCTTCCTTTTTCTTGATATGTCTCTTTGATACGCTTTTTGACACGATTTGGTTTTATATATTTATTTTGGCTGATTTTATGAGGGTTTACTATGATAAAAATAATACAAGTCATCCTTATTCTATATACGCTACAATAATCTATAACGATTAGAACGCCTGTTTTTGGATTGCTATTTCTTATATTGACGCCTTCATACGGATATTATCGCATTATGCTATCACCCCAAGATCAACTGACCGAGCTGGTACGTGCTTTAGAGACCGATCAGCACGTTTTTGCCACTGACCCGTTATTAATCACGGAAAAGCTACAGGGTGAGGACGGTACGCCTATCCAAAAGCTGCATCGACGGGCGTCACATATAGACAGTAATGGGGCGCTTGCGCGTGTACTGGGCAAGATTGATGGTCGCATAAAGGGTATTATGATCGTTATGAGCGTGGTGTGGTGTATCTCGGGATTTTTGGGACTGTTCACGCTATTGCAGTCTAATGTTGTGAATTTCTTTTATGTGTTGGTCTGTCTGCTTGGTTTTCATACCATTATGCTTGGTGGCTGGCTCGTTATGACTCTTGTCAATCGAGACCAGCAATCGCCCAGTTGGTTTGCGAGCTTTGTCAGTCCGAGTTATCTCATACGCGGTAAGGATGATGTGACCAAAGCGGCCGTCGATCTGTATGAGCGGCAGTTGCAGCACAGTGGTATGCGCTGGTATCTGGGGCGGTTTAGTCATCAGTTATGGCTCGCGACATTGACCGGTATGCTGCTTGCGATTATATTTTTGTTGGTTGTACGCCAGTATAGCTTTAGCTGGGAGTCAACCCTACTCTCTGATCAGGCGCTGGTGAGCTTGACTCAAGTATTAGGATGGCTACCGAGTATGGTAGGGTTTGGTGTGCCAGACAGTACAGCGATCGCACAGAGCAGGCTTGTCACCGAAGCGATGCCGCTGTCTGTTGCACGGCAGTGGGCAGGATTACTGATTGGTAGCTTGCTGATGTACGGCATTGTACCTAGAGCGATAGCATGGGCGTTTTGTGCATTGATGTTCCGCCGCAAAAAAATGCGTTTGGATATCAAAAAGCCGTATTATCAAAAAATCCTAAACTTTTGGCAGCGGCACGTGGTGGATGCTGATGACTTTACAGAAGCGCCAGCCCCTATCGCTCCAAAAGCGACGGTCAGTGCGGGCAAGAAATTAGTTGCTCTGCTTGAATACCCTGCAAATCAGGACAACTGGTGGCAGTCAGGGTTAGATAGCAGCCATCATGATTTTGACAAACATAGTCTTGAACAATCAAGTGAGGTTGAAGATTTTGGTATCGTTGATGACCGTGATGATATGGCACGGCTCAAAAATTACTTAGATGCGCATCCTGTGCAAGTCTTGCTTGGCATTCATAGTAACGCATTACCCGACCGCGGTACGCTACGCAAACTCGATAAAATCGCTGCTCACGCCAAAGATGGGCTTATCGTACAACTGCTTAGTGATAACAGCGTTTCTATAGGGTTGACTGATGCTCGTACCGATGATGAGCCATCAGACAAACATGCGGTTCGTTATCAGCAGTGGCAAACGGCGCTCTCTGCACGAAAGATAGGCTTGGTTGATATAGATACTTAACACATTCTAATTTTTAATCTGTTACTCATATCTTAACTTATCATTATGACTAGCATGATATACAATAAATAAATATTATAGGTCTTAATAGCTGTGACGTCATATCAAGATGACAAGGATGTTTTATAGTGGCTAGGAGCCCAAGATGGCAGCAGACAATTCCCTTATGACCTTAGGTCAGTATGGTCAACTATTGGATGGTTACCGAGAGGCGTTAAACCAAAGTATCTTAACGGCTGCGCCAGAGGCGTGGCAGCCAATGCTGGCGAGCATTCTGCCCGCGTATTGGCAAGAGTGGCTGCTACCGCTGGCTGGAGGTCCATTTTTCTTATTATTTTTGGCAGAATGGTTCTATCAGTCCAAGCGCGGCAATAGTAAAAGCTTTAGTTGGCGCCGTGCAATGACCAATTTTAGCTTGGGTGGCTCTTATTTAGGGTTTGAATTGATTGTCCAAGCGCTTATCGTCATACCTATCTGCTTATGGTTATATCAATATCGCTTATTTACTATTGAGGTGACATGGCTCACCGCCATCCCTATATTCGTCGCGGTTGAGTTTAGCTATTACTGGTTCCATCGTGCGTCACACCGTATGAATTGGTTTTGGTCAGCGCATGTCGTGCATCATTCAGATGACCATATGAATCTGTCCACCGCCATGCGTCAAAGCCTGCTGTACTCGGTGACGGGCTGGTGGTTGTTCTTTGTGCCGCTGATGCTGCTTGGTGTACATCCAGTGTGGGTGTTTTTCTTTTACGCGCTTGATCTTATTTATCAATTCTTTATTCATACTGAAACCGTGGGCAAATTTCCCAAATGGGTTGAGTATATTTTTGATACACCCTCCAATCACCGTGCTCATCATGGTACCAACGATGAATACATTGACCAAAACTACGGCGGCGTACTCATTATTTTTGATCGCTGGTTTGGCACTTACGTAGAAGAAGATACGGTCAACAATCCCGTTAAATATGGTGCTGTTGGTGAAACCAGTCACGACAATATTATTAGTCTGATATTTGGTGTCTTTTACCGTATGTGGCAGCGGTTCTTTCGTGCCAAAGGGTTTAAGAAAAAGCTAAAGGTACTGCTGCGTCCACCTAGTGCTGTCTAATATAGTCAATCCTCTATAAATTGGATACGGTGTCAGTCTCGCTTAGCCTACTACTTGTAGTGCTTTCACTCGCCTTCCTTGTATCCAAAGTATATTGAACCGACTAGAGCATGATTATAAATGCGTGGACTACGATTTATGATATGGATTATACGCATTCATAACCGATACCCAGTCAGATTTGTTTTACAATAAATGGCTACTATGTGTTTTTGCCATCAATAAATATAAGACGTTACTATGAATAATGACAATAAAAATATTCACCAGAATGACAAGCCTGCGGGTCTCTTTGCGGACAAGGCTTATGAAGAAACTCTTGATTCCCCCAATCAAGACACTCAACCTTTATTAACTGAGCCATCAACACCAGCACCAAGAATGACAAAGAAAACCATCGCCAGTGGTGAACCGCTCAAATTGGCGGTCGTTGGTCATACCAATACGGGTAAAACCTCTATTTTGCGCACGTTATTGCGTGACGTATATTTTGGTGAAGTCAAAAACGAAGCGGCAACCACACGTCACGTCGAGCAAGCACAGCTGACAGACAGTCGCACTGGTGAGGTGCTGGTAGCACTATACGATACGCCTGGTTTGGAAGATGCTTCAGGGCTTATGGATTGGCTAGAGGACAATACCGCCAGTCGCCGTGATGGTATTGAACGTCTGCAACAGTTTTTGGCGGCGGATGTTGCTCAAGGTCCAGACAGTTATGACTTGCCCTATGATTATAGCCAAGAAGCCAAAGTGATTCGTCAGCTACTGACAAGTGATATGGCCATTTACGTGGTAGATGCTCGTGAGCCTGTATTGGGTAAATATAAGGATGAGCTAGCGATTTTGTCTTGGGCTGCGATTCCTGTGATGCCTGTTTTTAATTTCACGGACAGTCAGAATGCCAATATCGACGACTGGCAAACGATGCTGGCAAGACGCAATCTGCATATCTCAACGCGTTTTGATTCGGTCGCGTTTGAGTTTGAGGATGAGATGCGCCTATGGAAAAACCTAGCCACCATGCTCACCCACTCCGAGATGCTTGAGCAGCTGATGCAACGTCGAACGGAAGACTGGGTGCAGCTCTATGATGAGGCCAATATAATCATCGCTGATTTTTTATTGAATGTTGCTGCCTTTGTACGCGAGATCAATGATGACGACGATCCACTACCTGTGTTACAGCAAATGCAAGAAGCGGTCAGGCAAAGTGAGCGTGCGATGCAGCACAATCTCCTGAACCTATATAAGTTTTATGACAACGCGGTTGCAGCAACACCGCTTGAACTACAAGCCTATCAACAAGACCCTTTTGACCCTGAACTTCTCAAGAGCTACGGCATTCGCACCACTTCTGGTGCAGCAGCTGGTGCGCTTCTAGGATTAGGTATCGATGCAGCAGCCCTAGGTACTACATTAGGATTGGGCGCCGCAATAGGTGGTATCGCAGGCGGGTTGCTATCGAATACCAGCAGTATTGCCGATAGGATTACTGGGGTAAAACGCTTGTATATTGATCCTGCGACGTTAACATTGCTAGCCACGCGAGCATTAGACCTGCTAACTGCCTTACGTCACCGTGGTCATGCTGCCACGGACGCCACTCAGTTATTATATAAAGGCGAAAACAGCAGTCTTGGAACGTCGCTAACTGACGACAGTGACCATGCAGATGAAGAAAATAATCCAATTACTGTATGGCCAGCACATAAATTACCAAGTGAGCTTAAAAAAGCGCGTGGTAAACCGCAATGGTCGTCGCTTAGTAGCGGTAAGTCCGAACAAGCTCAGTTATTACGCACAGACATGGCATGGTCACTGTCAGGTAAACTACAGTTGTACAAGCGTGAGTCATAAATTACTAGCTAACTATCTATGCACCCTGTGCACTTAACAACGCACTCAATGCGTCTGTGCCGCGTACATCCGTCTGTTGCAGATAGATTGGATACAGCGGGTACTTGGTAAAGCTTTGTTCGATATCCTGCAGCAAATGCTGCTGACGCTCAGCGCGGCGGCGCCAAAACTCATCCGACTGCGTTGTTGATATCAATTGATTGATGACGATTGCTGCTGGCATGAGTTTACTGTCTTCTAATTGCTCGATAGCGCGCTTGGTCTCAGCCAATGGTAAAACATCAGCGGTCATCACCAACACAATCGCTGTTTGTGTACGGTCATGTAGTAGCAACCCTGCTTGACGGAACAGTTGCTTGCGCTTTTCTAATACAGATACAGCTTGCTCCCAGCGATCTGATTTCTTTGCTGCAAATGGATTGGCTACATCGTTCTTTTGAGCGCCGTTTTTCTGATTGTGACTGTCCAAGTGTGTCGCCACCGAACGTAATTTGGCCTGTCGTCGCTGCTGTGCAAGCAGCCCATCCGTCCATGCTCCCATCATTTCTGGTAACACCAATAATCGCAAAGTATGACCTGTCGGTGCGGTATCAAAGATGATGTGTTCATAACCAGCATCTGCCGCTTCGACTAAATGGTGGCACATAGATTCGAGCATCGCAGCTTCTTGAGCGCCAGGTGCCGACTTAGATAGCCTCAGATGCTCACGAATTTTTGGCATCATATCTGGATTGGCGTAGGATTTAATTGTGCGTTCAACTTGGGCAAAATGCTCATCGACGATGACATCGGGATTCAGTTCAATAGCATCCAGATAAGGTGATATCGTGGTTTTCTCGTTTTTTAGACGCGTATTGAGTACATCGCCCAAGCTATGTGCTGGATCAGTTGAAACAATCAAGGTTTTTTGCTGCTGGCTTGCATAGTAGCTCGCTAGTGCAGCAGCAGTGGTGGTTTTCCCCACGCCGCCCTTCCCTCCGATAAATATAATCGGCTGCATCGCCAGCTGCTCTACCAAGCCATGTAAAGGGTGTAATGCCATGTTGTTATCTCGTATTTTGTCTCATTGTGCAATCAGTGTTTAGCTTATTTTTATCACTGCTATTATTAGCAGCAACCAACGTGATCAAAGGGGCATCTATCCATTCCCATACGCGTGTGCCATTCGTGGAAGTTTTCTAAAAACAATGGCTGTAGCTCTAGTGTATAAAAGCTGGCTGGGTTATCAATGCCCAAACTCTCGGCAAACATGAGCAACATAAAAAAATCTTCTTCATCACGTGCCGCGCGTGCCATCGTCTGACGATAAGGCGCATGATAAAACTCATTTAATCCACTCTTAAACCGTTGCCACCATGGTTGAGTGTTCTCTAATGGTTGAACGTTTTCTATATCATTCGATGTGTTTTCATTTTCCATAATGTGCTCGTATTCTACTTAATTCTTATGATCTATCATGCCTATATGATATAAAAAACGCCAGCAATTGCTGCTAGCGTTTTTTATTAAACAGACACTCAATATGGTTTAACGTTTAAACCCCACCGTTTTTACCTTTATGTAGTGACCACTCTTTGCGTAGTACAGACAAACTCTCAAACGTCACCAAAATGGTCGCGATTAAGATAATAATATCCATAATAATAAGTAGCCAATTACCATCAGTAAAGAAGGTTTTGAGCTGAATCAATAATGCAAAGACAGTCATAACCAACAAGAATGACAATGGTGCTAAGGTGTACCAAACCGGCTTACCTTTACGTAATAAGATAATGGTAACGATCATCAAAGTTAAGGCAGCCATTAACTGGTTGGTTGTACCAAATAGCGGCCAAATAATCATACCACCCGCGCCATCGATACCACCAGCACCGAACGCTAACAACAAACAGCTTCCGACAGCAAGTAACGTTGCAACGACACTCTTATTTAGTACGGGTAAATTATAAAATTCACCAAATTCTTGGAAGATATAACGTTGTAAACGTACGCCGGTATCCATCGTCGTACCAGCAAACAATGCAGCCATTACCGTGAGCATGGTCTGTGATAGCACCATGTCGATGCCAACGCCGGCATTCAAGATGGTCGCACCGCCGTCAATGAAAGCACCGATAGAGCCATCACCGAACTTTTGGTAGACCGCTTGCCAATCACCAAGAGTCGCAAAACCTGCGGTTGCTGCAAGGATTGCCCCAAGCGCTAGCATACCCTCACCCAATGCACCAAAGTAACCAACGAAACGAACGTCTTCTTCTTTATCAATCTGCTTAGAAGTAGTCCCTGTTGCGACCAAACCATGGAAACCTGATATGGCACCACAAGCAATTGTCACAAACAACAATGGTAGAAGTGACGGTGTATCCGCTGGTAATGCAGTGTTAACCGCTGGCGCGACAATATTAGGCGTGCCAATAAAAATAGCGGCATATAATAAAATCAAACCGACAAATAACTGTAAGCCATTAATATAATCACGAGGTTGAAGCAGCATCCATACGGGCAACAACGACGCAATCGCTGCATAGGCAAACAAGATCAAGATCCATACCGCGTTATCAGGCAAACCCATCACGGTCTCAGGTAACACAATCGGGAACATAGGGCCAAGATAGATAAGCCCGTACAAGGCAGTTACCCCGATAATGGACACCCAGACCAGATTCATATTGTAGCGATAGATACACTGCCCGATGATGAAGGCAACCACTAAGGCACCCCAAACGGGCAATACCGCAGATGGCGTCTTAATCATCATATTGGCAATAGCTACGCCAAATACAGCATTAACCATCAGTAGTAATAGGAAAATGACAACCATCATCAAGCTGCGGACACGTGTGCCCATGACAGTACCAGCGATAGAGCCAATCGACTGACCTCTATTACGCATACTTGCCCAAATAGCAGACATATCATGTACACCAGCCATAAAGATAGTACCTACTACTACCCAAATAATGGCAGGCACCCAGCCCCAAATAACTGCAATCGCAGGACCGATAATTGGTGCAGCCCCTGCTACTGACGTAAAGTGATGCCCCCACAATACATACTTATTGGTAGGAACATAATCGATCCCATCTTTCATCGTATGTGCGGGTGTAGGACGGCTGTTGTCCAATGCTAAAATTTTGGTGGCGATAAATTTTGAATAAAACACGTAGCCGCAGAGCATAGCGGCAACGGCGAATAGTAGTACGATAGCACTATTCATCTCATCTCTCCCTAGACAAGTAGTCAATAGCCTTATAAGTTCAAGCTTTTTGAATTAAAATATGAAAAATATGCTAAATTAGTGTGCGATGAGTGACTCAGCTCATCTATCGTTTAGGTAAATTCTAGCAATTTGCAAAATTATTACCAATCAACAAAGTCATTTATCTTATAACTAGGGCATGTCACTAATCAGCATTTGGTTTGATGAGCCTGAGACTAAAACTTTGTTTGAATAATAACCGATTTGGTGATAAATGTAACGTAAGTAAGACATAAAAAACAACAAATAAAGGAAGTGCAATGGCACATTATTTTGGATTCGTACCCTCAGATAAACTAAAAGCTTTAATCAGTGAGGCCGAACAAGTCGTTGCTTCAAATGAGAATGTAGAGTACTACCCTTATCGCGATGCTCTTACGCATCAGACAGCGCGTGATCTTACTGATAATTTATTGGTGGGTTTGGTAGAGATTATTCCGAACCCTGAGCGCCAAGCCTCTATGCGTAAAATTGTTGGAACGATTGAACGCGCGACAGATACTTTGCTCAATATCTTACTAGGTAAAGAAAACAACAAAGACGTATTACCAAGTTTTCATTTTCTAAGGGATCATGCAACCTTTATTGATAATGAAGGTGTTAAACGTGTCGGCTTTAAACTGTCAGAAAAAGATGCCAATACCATCACTGAAGGTTTTGCTGCTATCACGCCTGAACATGTAGATAGAGCCAAATTTAAAACAGCACTTGAAACCATGAATGAAGAGACGTTGACCCATTTTATCAGTCGTTATGCCGAGACATTAAAGCTAGGCATGATCAAACGTAAGTCAGTTCCAGTTGCCAAATCGGCAATTGATAAAGGCATGAGTATGGCACTTAATAAGCTATTACCTGACCTACCAAATGACTCATTGAATAGATTGGCCAATTATTACCGTCCATTTATTATAGAAAAGCCAGAATAATCCCAAAATTTGGATTAATTTTGTCCCAAAAGTCATATGACGTTGGGCAAATTCACTAAAATTTGCTAAAATAAGCGGCACTTTTTACCAAAGGCGCACCCGATGACCCAAATCAGTAACCAAGAAATTGAAAAAACCTTACGCAACTCAGAGTGCCTTATTAGCAGTATCGAAGTAGCTGCTGCTTATGAGCGTTTGGCCGCTCAGCTCAATCTACACTATGCTGGTCTAAACCCAATTGTTATGGTCGTGATGAACGGCGGATTGATCCCAGCTGGTCAACTACTGACACACCTTACGTTCTACCATCGCATGCATTATATCCATGCGACTCGTTATCGTGATAACGAAGGTACTAATGAGCTTGATTGGAAATTCAAGCCTGATGTTAGTATCGAAGGTGAGCACGTATTGTTAATTGACGACATCTTTGACGAAGGTATTACCCTAAAAGCAGTTGTTGAAGAATTAAGTAAAGAAAAGCCTCTATCACTTGAGTCTTGTGTCTTGCTTAACAAGCAACATGATCGCAAAGTTGCAGATTTTGACGTAGATTTTGTGGGTATTGATGTTGCAGATCGCTATGTTTACGGTTGTGGTATGGATTTCCATGGTTACTTGCGTCACCTACCAGGTATCTATGCAATCAAAGAAGACAAAGTTTAATTCTAGACTTAATTGATTAAAATAGTTAAGTCCTAAAAAAGCATCCAAATTGGATGCTTTTTTATTGTGCTGATTTATTGTGCCGACAACAACTTGAATGAATCGTTAAAACTGTAATGCCAAACCAGTATGGCGTTCAGTCGGTGTTTGAACTGCTTTTTCTAAAGCGTGCTTGGTACTATATATCGTTACCTGCTTCTTAGCACGAGTCACTGCCGTATAGATAAGCTCTTTGCTCAGCAATCTTGCATGACTATTATCGAAAGTAATAGCAACATGATCAAATTCAGATCCTTGTGACTTATGAATAGTCATTGCATACGCTGTGGCTATCACCTCTTCATTTAGCAAATTAACAGCTATCCCTTGTGTCTTATTTTCAAAGAATACTTCTAATTGGCTCCTTTCATCTGATGTTTGTAAGCAGAAACCGATATCCCCATTAAATAGCCCAAGCTCATAGTTGTTTTGTAGCACCATAACAGGACGTCCATGGAACCATGTATTTTGACCCAATGGTAACTTTAACTCAGCAAGATGCCATTGAGTGAGGTAGTTATTGATATAGTGGTCACCCCATTCACCATTATGGCCAGCAGTGAGGATTCTAAATTTATTAAATACCTCCATTAACGAAGTGGTAGTATTTTTAACTGATTCTGGCACGGATTTTTCAATCGGATTTTCCAGTAAATTTCTAACTTTATTTACGTATGACTGGTAATTATCGGAGATTTCTGAAACAATTTTTTCTTTGCTTAGGCTATTTTCTATCTTGTTATTTGATAGGGACTCTGCTTGTAACGTATTAACATATTGGAAAATCAAAGCAGCGTCTTGCCTTAATAATTGCCAAATAGCTTGAAGATCTGTCTCTGCTTTATTGATTTGAGTGGCCAGTTTACCGATACCTGACTCGGCGCTAAATCGGCGGCTCTCTGTTAGCTTTGCATGTATAGGTTGCAATAGCGGAATGCGACAGAGATCAGCCAATACTGCTCCTGCATCGACGGCTGCTAACTGATTAGCATCGCCTAATAATATCAGCCTTGCACCTGGCTTTACAGCGCTTACAAGATAATTGGCCAACTCAACTCCGAGCATAGATGCTTCATCGACGATGATAATATCTTCACCGAGTGGGTTGTTGGTATCGTAGCGCGGTCTACCCGTTCGACCGATGCCTAGTAGACGATGGATGGTTTTTGCCTCTTGCAACTGCAGCTCTACATTTGCGTCATCTAAAGCCGCCTGCAGAGACTCCTGCATACGCTGGGCCGCCTTACCCGTTGGTGCTGCTAATGCTAGACTAGCACTGTCTGTGCTAAACCTAATATGTTCAGAATCATCTCCCCTACTCTCTGTCGCCTGTTGTAACGCGATAACCAATTGAGCAACAGTGTAGGTTTTACCTGTCCCTGGGCCACCAGTAATAATACTAAATGCATTATTGTTCGCCACATTGATAGCGGCTATCTGTTGGTCATTTAAGTTCTCAGGCATGGTAATGTCTAAAGGCACTATCTGCTGATTCAAAATATGATTGATATGCTGTGCTAAGTTAAATTCTGCTTGCCATGTGCGGTGTAGCCAAAATGTGATTTTTGAACCTCGGGTCTCTTTATTCTTAGCGATGTTATAAATAATTGGTTGATTATCTTTGCTTAGGCTATTTTGATTGTTGTTACAATTAGTGTTCGCATTAACATTAGCGAATAAAGCATGCTCATGGATTGAATGAACGAAAGTATTTAAGTCGCTATTTTTCAAGCGATGATATAACGTAGTTATCGCATCAAAACGTTTGATCAACGTCTCTTTTTCATGATTACTCAATGCTAGCTGCGCCCATAGGTAATCTCGCTGACCAAACAAAGTATCTAGTAATACAAATAGCGATGTCTCCGTTGTAGTGTCATCGTCTAGTTGCGTGTCTAATTGCGTTTTTATCTGAGTATCAATCAGCGCAAAAATTGGTGTTGCCAGTATCTCTAGTAAGTTCTGCTGCCATGTATATAATGTGACCACTTCCCCGTTAATCTGACCTTGCATGGGAGCTTCATGATCGGCTGCATTAATGGTTAATACAGTATGACCCTCTTCCAAATGAGCCGCTAAAATAACGAATAGAGCAGTAAATAAGTCATTGTTTTCCGACTTATTGATTCTTTTGCTCTCATCATTCGTCTTTGCGTCTGTCGCGTCATATGCTACATGTGTTTGTTGACGACGCAGCAAAATATAATCGCTAATGTTACTGGCCCAACTCTCTTGTAAGCTGATGGCTGACTTACTTTTATTGTTATTATTACTCATCGTATATTTATCTCTTATTAATCTGATTAACTGCTATAACAATTTTTATCTATTTAATTGCTATATAAGGTTTATTAATCCGGCAGGCCAAACAATGCATCTAGACCTTTAATAAAATCGATAGGAATATCCCAAGTAACCAGTCCATAACAACTTTTATCGCTCAAGCTGTCGTGGTTAGACTGAACCACATCTTGCGATGTAGGCATAGTAGCTGCTTGAGCATTCGGGTCATACACACCGCGTAAAAACACGTACTCTACAGCGCCTAAGTACTTATCTTCATTACCCGTATAATCACTGATTCTCATAGCAAGGAACCGATGCAATGCTACCTGATAGATTGCTGCTTGTAGCCAGTACCCCGCTTTAGACATTGCTTTCTTGAGGGTATCTTCGTTGTAATCGCTTAGGCTATTTCCTAGAAAGTTACTCTTATAATCGACCACATAATACTTGCCAGCATGCTCATACACCAAGTCAATCTCACCACGCAAATAACGATACAGATGTGCTTTGTTTTGTGGCACTAGAGTGACGTGTTTATCTGTCTCGTCAGGTAAATACTGTTGGAAAAGCTTACTAATATCCTGTGCTTTGAAATTCTCTGACAACCCCATGTTGAACTCCAACTCGGCAAATCGCTTACCTTTATCAAGAGCAATCAAGGGTTGATTGGAAGCCAATAGTGGCGCATGCAACACTTCTTCAATCCAACTAACTAACGCCTCGTGCTTCGTTGTATCTATTGACTCAAGATCAAACCCATCGCTATCTCTTTGTTTTTTACCTTGGGATCTGCGGCTCTGCTGTTCAGCACTGCTATATATCAGCGGCAACTGATAGCTACTAATCGCTCTATCAATAACCTGAGGCCACTGGGCTTTATTAGTGAAATCGATTTGTTCAAATATCTCGTGCAAAAACGTACCGGCATTGGCACCTTTTACAAAGGTAAAGCGGATATCATCTTCTACCTTGAGGCTTAGTTCACTGTCTTGTTCGAGAGACTCTTTGCTATTCAGTGAAGAAAGGTCTGAAACAGAAGACTCTGTCATATCAATATCTATCGCATCATCAATACGCTCATCCACTATCGCCATTGCTTGTGTAGATTCATCTAGCTGACGCGCTAAGGCGGTAAAACTGGTCTTGGCCCAGCCATAAAAATAATTGGTTTTCATCACCTCAGCAAAGGGCGCGTACTCAATAGCCTCTGTTGTAGGCTTATGAGCATTTGACTTGGTAGCAGCCATCTGAACATTGTCATTTATACCAGCTGAATTAACATCATTGCTTGCGTAGTTATTGCCATAAAACTCATTAACCTTATGCCCTCTGAGCATGCCTACGATGCCTTTGAGCCTATCTGGTAGCTCAAATTTTGCTTCTGGCGATTCAAACCAATAGAACACTGGTTTTAGCTCAAATCCTGTCTTGTTACTCGGATCTCGTAGCACAACATAAAGCTGCTCACTGGCTCGAGTAAATGCCACATAGCCAAGCCGTCTTATCTCATCAAAACCTTCTTGTGTCTCGATATCGGTGTAATAACTCTCAACCGTGGCAGAGCCTTGCAATGGTGAGAAGCGGCGCTGATTACCCGATTGATTATTTGTCGACTGCTGTACTTCTATCGACTGCCGCACTAGCGCTGAAGGTGCTTGTTGCACGTTATATAGGTACAGCCCATAGTCCTCCTTATTGCCAGACTTCCTACTGGCGTCACCCATTCCCAATACATAGACAATAGGGAACTCGAGCCCTTTTGACTTATGAATGGTCATCAGTTGCACGCCAGACTCTGTCGGTAGCGGATATTGCTTAGCCCAATCACTATTAGGCGCTGCATCTATATGCTGCCTGAACCACGCCAGTAGCTCATGCTCACCCATGCCTAGACCATACTGCGCCAAGATATCCATCACATGACGCAAGTCCATGATATGACGGTCACCTTCTGGATGAGCAGCTAGGGCTTGCCATACGCCTTGCGGCTGTACAGGGCTTTTATCTAATAGATAATGTAGCGCCGAAAATATGCCAAAGTGCTGCCAACGCTGTGCACCTTCTTTTAGATAAGTAATAAAGTCTTGATAGCTCTTTTTAATATCAGTAGCTTCATTAGTTGAGAAGTCTTTCGAATTAGAATTATTTGAACGGGCGCTTGGCGTACTGCTACCCTCGGTAATGCCTGACTCATGGTCCGTCATCATGGCTTTGATGTTTTTGATACTCAGTCCATATAGGTGACTGGTCAACACCCGATTAATCATGTCATGACGATACGGGTATAGCATGGCACTTAGTAGCGCCGCCACATCTTCTGCCATAATAGTCTCAAAGATGCTGACATCACTGGTAGTCAAGGTCGGCACATTAAGTTTTACCAGCTCATCTTCGACCCTTTTCAGATCTTTTTTGGCACGTGCCAGCACCCCAATATCACTGGGCTGAATCGGCTTACCTTTAAGTGTCTGACCACTATTAAGCAAAGTGGCTATATGGCGAGCTGTTATCTCATGTTCATCATAATCAAACTCTTTGTCCTTGTCATAAGGCAGGTGCAATAAGCTCACTGGCTGAGCAGAAAGCACCTCTGTCACCAGCACATCATCCAGACTATCTGACGCATTAAACCAAGACAGCTCATATTCCGGTTTTGCTGCTTTGATATGTTGGTAATGAATACCAGTACCCAATTGCGACAGTTTGTTCTCAGTAGTTGTTGCACTCGCCATACCAAACCAACAGTTCAATGCGTTAATCACACCGGCATTAGAACGGCGGTTGATATCAAGCGTCCAAAGGGCGCTTTTATCAAACTGGGCTTTCATATAGTTATAGTTGGCCACATCGCCACCGCGAAACCCATAAATAGCCTGTTTGGGATCACCAACCAATAGCAGAAACTCATGATTGGTTTTCTTAGTGGTTGACTGCTTATCACTGTCCGACTGTTTACGCTTATTCTTTGGCAAATAAATACTTTCAATCATAATGGCTTGCTCGCCATTGATATCTTGCGACTCGTCAATCAATGCCACAGGATAGTGATAACGAATATAACGCGCCAGCTTATCTCCTTGGCGACCAGTTAGCGCTTGATTTAAGCGTACCATTTGTAAACTAAAAGTCGTCTCGCCACGCTCTTCTAAAATAACTGGCAGCCTATTACGCACAGCCAGCACAATATGGCGGTTAAGATCGGCCAATACCAACAATATATGCTGATTTAAACTATCAAGCATGTCTAAGAGAGCCATTAACTTGCTAATGGTCTCTAGCTCAAAAAGTGTCTGATGCTCTTTTTCTTTATTCTTATTAAAGTTCTTGATTTTGCCATCTTCATCTGGATATCTAGAATCCTGCAATGATGTCAAAATCTTGTTTTCGCTTTCATTTAAATAGCTATTAAATGTCAGCTGATATTCCGATATCTTTTGATGCACCTCGATAATGGCATCAAACTGTTTGGTTAAATTAGAACCACCACGGAATCCTTGAGACTTTCTATAATCAGGATTTAAATAAGGCTGAATATCTGCTAAATCTAACTGAGAAAACTCATTGATTAGCTTTTCGTATGCATCAAAATCAAAGCTTTTCTCATGCCTTATCTCATCAATCGGCGCAGAGATAAAATTAAGCGAGCGAGTTACGTATTTCTTATGATCGCCAACTGCAGTCAGCTTACCTTGCTGATCCATTAGCGCGTAAAGTTTAGGCTGCTCATAATACAAACGGCTTTGAAACTGACGCAGCTCATCATGAATAATGCTGTCAGTCACCTGTTCAATACTGCTGTCTTCAATAATCCCCATGCCCTGCTGGTGACCCGTTTCGCTACTGTACTCCGTCAGCCATTTTTGCGCCAAGCTATCGAGCGTACCTACGAATAGCTTATCTAAGGTAGTTAGTACCAATGCTGTACGCCTGATAGCTTCCGCCATTGGGTAACTGTACACGTGATCCAGCAAATAACCGACGAGATGCAAGTTGATAGGATCTTGCATAATGCCATCTAAGCGCACATATTTGGCCTGATTAACCAACCAATCTTCGCGGTCTTTTTTTGCTTGTTTACGTTGCTCAGCCGCCACTTGCTTATCAGCAGCAAGGTCTTGATTTAAATCGTCAATACCTGTCTCAACGTTTGCGTCTACGTCTGAATTATTGCCTGCTTTTGTATCTTTATTACCCTCAGGCATGACCTGTAGTATATTGGGATAGAGACTCTCTTTGTTGCTAGTATCAGCACTTAGGCTATTGACCCATTGTAATAGCTGATAAAAATCTACCAAACGATCGTGGATACGCTGACGCATTTCGGCAGCGGCGGCTCGAGTAAAAGTCGTGGCGATGATTTGCTCTGGCGCACGTCTTGCTTCAATCAGTAGGCGCAGCACAATACCAGTCAGCGTCCAAGTTTTGCCCGTGCCCGCTGAAGCTTCGATTAGGTGCTTGCCCGTTAGATCGACGTCAACTGCCGGTATGACATCATTTTTACGTTCAGGCACAGCAGATAAAGTCAGCTCATCTGAATATTCATCAAATAAATTCGGTTGTGTAGACAAGTCAATGATATTAGTTGGAGAAGTAAAGTCTGTCATATGGGCGGATACTTTTAATTATTATTTATTAGAACAAGATAGCAAAAACTAATTAGAGGCTGTTCTAGATAATGGGCTAACCATCTAAGTTAGTTAACGCATTAAACATCGGCGCGTATAATGGCTGGGCTAATGTAGTCAGAGCTGCCGATAGCGCTTTGAATGCATCTTGGTCACGTAGCACGTACTGCCAAATAGCATGCTGCGAGCAAGTATCGTATACCGTGTCTGAGTTATAGTTAGGTCTTAACCAGTCGGAGAAGTCGGCCCGTTTTGGCCAGTAGCGGTTGCTGTCACCTTCTTCAGCTGTTAGATACTTATCAAGGTAATTAAGTGCATATTCTGGTAATAACGTAATAGGCACTTGACCCGTTAACTTACCAAAAATAGCCCATTTTATCAGCTCAATTACTGCGTCTTCATACACGATCGGGCTTAGTTTAAATGCGATTACATCTTTATAGTTACTAACTTGCGAGCTGGGCTTATTAAAGCGCCAAATACTCACGCCATCATTTAATACCACTTGCTCGGCAGTGGTACGTCTGGCCACTTGCCAATACAAATGTGACAACCAAAACTTAAGTAAATGCCTAGGGCTAGCAGAATTGGGCAGTATATTTAACCATTGTTTAGGCGATTGCTGAGCATAAGGCACGCCTGCCTGAATAACTGATATGGGTGCTAATATAGGTACTGAGCCTTTGATCTTAATGGATTTTGGCAACAGCTTGAGCAGTGTTTCTATACCCTCTATATTTGTCTGATTGCTTGACTCATTATCCATGCTACTCAGTATATTTTTTAGCTCTATCTGAACCGGATGCTCGGCAGTTGGCGACAGTAGCTGTAATACACTGCTGCTATCTGCCTTACTCTCGTTGAGAATACTGCTCTCATCAAAGCCATTAGCAATTAACTGCTCTTTGAACTCTAGACATTGCTGTTGCAGTTTCTTTTGTTGATTGGGTAGCGTGGTTTGGCGAGCGACACCAGCGGGCATGATTTTTTGATACATCAGGATTGGAATGATGGTTTCAGCCGCTGCATTACTATCATTCTTTTTAGCCTCATCAGTAACCAACTGTTTAATCAAATGATCTTTGATTTGATAGGTAGTTAAACTGTTTAGAAATAGCGGCTCTTGCTGCGACAGTGCTTCTTCACCTTGTACCACATGCACTTTTTGAGACCGTAAGAACGCTTTGGCAGGATGTCGCACTTGGTAAGCCAACACCCCTTCAATATCTATCTCTCCGATGTTAAATATACTATCGGATAACACTTGGATGAGCGCTTCTGTCATGCTATTGACATTGCTAGTATCGACAACCGTATCTAGCGCCAATAGTTCGACCAATGCAGACAAGGTTTGATTGTCTACTTGACCTAGCTGACCCAAGCCTTGGCCAAGCACCTGAGCGATTGACTCATACTCCGCCTTCGTGGGTAAGCCCACCAACTCTTTATGCTCACTAGATACTCGACCTTTTAATGTGTCGAACACCGCTTGCCAAAGCGGTGCAGGCGGAAACTGCTTTTTCTGAGCCAGTTTGGTTTTGCGCATGGCTGTATTTAATAAAGTATCCAACTCATCAATCATATCGACAGGGCTAGAATCCTGAGCGTTAGCATTAGCATTAACGTTGGCATTAGCATTGTCATCAATATCAGGAGACACTTGCTCAAAAACATCAGTGCCTTCGATTTCTGTCTCAAACAGACTCTCATGAAAAGGTAGTGCAGGATGCTCAGTCACCAACCACTGTTTAATCAATTTAGGCAAATAACGCTTGAGGCTTTCCGTGGTGGGATCAATATTCTCGGGTAATGTCTCAAGCGAGTTCACCTGCCATTGCACCTCGCCTTGCAAAAACTGCAATAGCTCGCTCACTGGGTTGGCTGGCAAATGCTCATGAGTGTCCGTCAAGCTTTGACCATTGTAGAACATCCAGCAAGCACTGCGCGCGCACAGTAGCGCATCTAAAAATGCACCATTGTCATCATCTTCACTAACTCTGTCACCGCGGCGTGCATTGGTCGCTTTCATCAAATCATAGCGGTTATCACGGTCACGCCCTGGGAACTCAGAGAGATCCATATTGAGCATCACCACCAACTCAAACGGCACGTTTCTTAGTGCACCAAATCGACCAAAAGTAATCACCCCAGTTGGCTCGGCACTGACCTGCTGACTTTCAAGCTCGTTTTCGATACTGTCTAGCATAAAGCTTAGCTTGAGCGGCAACTGCTCTACACCTGCCAGCCTCTGCTCTACTTCTCTGTTATCGATATAACCACTAGCGTACTGCCTATAATGACGATTGGCTCGTAGACTTGATTTAAAACCATTCATCGCATTGTAAATGGCGCGCATGGTACGTGTTTGATCCACATCGCCAAAGTAGCGATGGATAACTTGTGTCTCAATCTGGTCGAGCCAATCTTCCGCTTTCATTTTTTGTATATGATCATCACGTCGTGCAACCAAACCAGTATAAATGCGGCAAAGCGCTTCAACAATCAGCGCATCATTCAGGCTCACTTGTGGTAACGGCAAGGTCATTTCTGGTAACGCAGTGCTTGGCCATTCATCGTCATTTAGATCATATAAGCAGTCGCTCAATTCAGCCTCTGGCATGACCAGACCTAAAGTTAATCTGTCTAATGCCTGTGCAAAGCTAAAGCGATAGTCGTAATCATTGCTGTCTAAAGTTTGCTTAAGATGAAGCTCGTCAAAGCCGCGAATAAAGCCCGCCTCTACCAATAAATCACAGCCACGGCTCATTTGCTCATGAGTCAGTCCAAAGCTTTCAAATAAAGGCGGTAACATGAGCCAGTCTAAGACTTCAGCTGCTTCAAAACGGGCACTATGGCTACCCAATAGTTTGTAAAAACCGATAATCGCTTCCCATAACTGGCGAATATCGGCGTCAACAACACCAGTCACTTTAGCAGGCAAGGTCAAACCGTCTTGACCTTTACCATTGACGAAGATAGAGCCAATCAATGCATGATGACGTTCAACATCAGGTAGCAGTACCACAATGTCAGAGATATGGCGTTTCTTTTCACCTAGTTTGATAGGTTCATTTAGCCAACGACCAATCATAATACGCAATACTTCAAGCTGACGCTGCAAACTATGACACGAATGAATGCCTAGGCTATTATCTTGGGAAGAGATTGCCCAAAAACGGTCTTTCTCAAAACGCTTATTCTCTAACGCTTCATCTTCATACCAAGCCGTTGCTAGCTTAGCGTCATCAAAGCTTGACTCTATCTGCTTACTTACCGCTTGTGAGACTGTAGCGGCTGTTGCTTGCTGGGTAGATTGCTCATCAAGCATCAATACATCATTTTGCAAACGTTTTAATAAGCTCAGGTTACCTTGGGCATCTTGAGTACTGACAGCGTCATCAGCAGCATCTATGCTTTCATAATCATAATGAACGAGTGCATCATCTACACCATTATCAAAGTTATCTTGCCACTCTACCAGCGCATCGTCGTATTGCTCATTACCTGATAAATTGGCAAGCATCGCAAACGCATCGCGCGACTGCTTGCCTAAACGCGATAGCAAACTGTGACCATAATCACGTAAAAAGACACTCTCAGGGTTGATAATCTGCTGACGCTGTAACCATGATTTATCAACGATATCCGCCCAAAACAGCTTTGATGGATTGTAATGCAATAGCGTGATATTCATGTATTGTGACAAGCGCTGTAGAAAATCAAGCTCGGTCTGTGGCAGTTGCTGGATGGTAAATATACGCAATACTTTGGGTAACTGATCACGCTCATTCGCCTCGTTACCTTTTAAAGCTGACCAGAACGCACGCTCTAGTGCTACACGGTGTAGATGGACATCGGCAAACAAATGCAACCACAAGAATCGTTGGGCAATTTCTAACTCAACATAATGGTCGACCAACCACTCAGGCGTGCCGCGCGCATACTTATCAAAGCGCAGGGATAAAGCGTCTTTATCTGCGATCAACTCACTTACGCTCAACAGCTTGTTTTGCGACCATAATGCCAACCAATCCTCACGGTGAGTCAAATAGCGGTTAAACACCCTTGCCAAATCGCTTGCCAGCTGCCAAATACGGGCATCTTGTTGCGCCTTATCCTGTTGTAAGCTGTCTTGTTGAGCAATTGCTTGTGGGTCATCAATCAAAGACGCTAACAATGGATGAACTGGATGCTTTTCATCTGCAACAATCGACTCCTGATAATAAGTCAAATAACCAAACAATCGCCACTGCATTACCGTTGGTGACAATACCGCCACTTCCGGCACGTTTAGAGTTGTCGCTTCAGGGCTTTGCGCCAGTAAGTATGCATTATGGCGGGTCAGTACATCTTGCATCAGCGTCCATTGATACTGGCCCCAAAATTTAGTACGCACCAAGGTACTAATACCAGCACGGCTAGCAATAGTTTTATCCAACCAATCACCCAATACCATTGAAGGTACAATGACAATAAAAGGCTCAAAAACAGGCTGATCCTTGGACTGGTATTGTACAAGCAATTGATCAACGAGGTTTTCGGTACGGTGCGACTGAATAATAGTGAACATAGACAATAATCTGATTGCAATAAAGGTGAGATATTAGGATTAATAAAAAAGGCTTCACTTGTAGATGAGATGTCTGTATCCACTGTCAAAAACACCATAAAATATCTAGACAAAACAAAAATCGATACTCATCAATCCATGTTTGATGGTCGTTACTATGATGCATTTCTGCTAGCATGAGGGCCGTAAACAAAAATAATTATAGTAGCAAACTCTGCATATCCATTGATAACGTTGACATACATGCCAAATTTGCTATCAGTGTGCCATTGATGGTTATCGTTTACTAGTGTAAATGCCGATATTATAATAAGCTTGCGACATTTAGTGTCGTTTTATACTATCATTCATATTTACAATGAAATAATCTCATTGCAGTTTTTAAATTGCCCTTTACAACCTGTATCTAAATAATACTTTCTATTGACGGGATTACTTAATATTATGCCATTGCGTCCCATTGATGCTATTTTTGTCCATCCAAAACAACGCTTGTACGTCGTGTATTATCGCGGTGAGTTATGGCAACTGCCACGTATGAAAATCGATGACAGATCATGGCAAAACAGACGACCCTATACCGATGATAGCAGCTCACTTTATTTGAGCATTCATCAAGCTATCAGCGACCCTGTACTTGCGCAGAAATTGAGAACGCTAGATCTCCCTGTAGCGGTACGTGGTAGCACGTTGCCGCGTTTTGAAGCATGGTGGGAGGCACATGGGTTTAGATGGTTAAAAGACAGATTATTAACCGGTGAATCGCCATTAGCAGCGCATCAAACTACTACATCTGCTGCCAAGGTATTAAACGACCAACCTGATTCTCTAATAAATCGCCAAACCAATAATCATACTGATGAAAGTGGTGAAGTTAATGAAGAACAAGTACCTACCCCTTCTGCAGACACGGATATCTTTGCAGACATGTTGGCTGAATTAACCGATGAAGTACTAGAACAAAAGCTTTAAAAACTAGATACCACCCTGTATATAAACTTTGCTATGAATCAACTAATAATAAAAGAGCAGTAATATATGAAAGACTACAAACTACTGCTGGCTGGGCTAATCTTGCTACTGCTCACAATCTTTATCGCGGTCTTCATTTGGTTGTGGACCAGTAATCGAAAAAACACAGACCCATTACCAATCATGGCAAGTGAAAGTGAAGCAGACCCTAGTACGAAAGGTGATGAATCAAGAGAGATTGCTGACAGTGTTTTATACATTCGAGCAGAGGAGAAGTTACAGATACCTTTGGACGATATCATTGTAAGCTTTGAATCTCGTTATCCGCACGTACAAGTGCTAGCGATCTATGTCCCCTCTAACGACCTTCTCACAGTACCAAGTAGTGGTTCTACCAAAGACAAACTCTCTGACTTTGTCTTCGATACAGATATGATTATTACCAATGACGATAGCCTATCTACAGAACGGGTATCACTCCTACAGTCAGAATTGCAAAAGGCACAAGATAGAAATGATCAAAGTCAAAAAAGCATTGATAGTGCTAGTATAAATGACGCTTCTGATAAAAATAGTAATAATAGTACTACGCATAATAAAGATAAAGAGATACACACTCTAAATCCCTTTAACTATGCTCTAAAAGATGAACAAGCGCTTGAGGGTGTCATCCTGACAGACGATACAACTGCTGTTAGCTTTCGTAATTTTTTACTATCGAGCACAGGTCAAGATATACTAAAAAAATATGACTATCAAAATATCAGTGGTTATAAGAATAGTGTAAATGACTTATTTAAACCAACCTCACAGGCAAAAAATGCATCAGGTGATCATGCTGTAGATGTCACTGACGCGCTTAGCAATGGTGAGTAAGGATAAATTGTCTTTATTTATCTTTTGTTGATTGCTTTTATGACTGCTTTTTTCTACAATGTCACTCCATAATGCGCCTATAGCTCAACAGGATAGAGCAGTTGCCTCCTAAGCGATCGATCCGAGTTCGAGTCTTGGTGGGCGCACCATTAAATAATATTAGAAGTAATAAAAAACCCCATAGCCTATACGCTGTGGGGTTTTTTATTACCTCTAAAACACGGTAGTTAACGATTAATAACGGTTGAGCTACAAACCTATAACGGCTGAAGCCATAATGCTTTTGTTATTAATGTATGATTAATAACACTTTCATCAGATTGGTTTATCTAAACTCAGTACGACTTTCAGTACAACAGTCTTTGGTACAGTCGCATTATTTCAATAAAGCCATTTCATTAGGCTTTTGAATAAGTGAGAAGAGGAAGTAGCGGGATGAGTCTAAGCTTCTTATAAATAAAGCTCCGTACACAGTTGGTGCTATTTTTGATAGCCGTGTTGCCGTTGATCAATAAGACCGCATACTTACTGAAGAATTCCTTCACATTACTATTGTAACGTTGGGTCAGTTATTGGCTTGTCTTAGCCGACAAAAACTGTCTCCCGTTTCCGTAGAACGATTTCACGATTATTAATATTCATCTTTAGGGGGATGCTATGAGCACTCAAATAACAGAAAACAATACCTACATTGATGGGCATAAGATTGCATTTTTGGAACAGGGCTCGGGCAGTCCAATAATCCTGCTGCATGGGATTCCAACCAATAGCCTCATGTGGCGAAATATTATTCCACAACTTGCAAAAACACATCGGGTCATCGCTCCCGACCTTCTCAACTATGGGAAATCTGCAAAACCAAAAAGCGCAGATGTGTCCATTAATGCGCAAAGCCACATGATTGTAAAACTCATGGATGTCCTAGGTGCGCGGCAAGCAGATATTGTTGGACATGATATTGGTGGAGGCGTTGCTCAGTTGATAGCTGTCAATTATCCAGAGAAAGTTCGAAAGCTTATTTTGATAGATAGCATCTGCTTCGATTCATGGCCTATCTCAGATTTTGAGCCGCTACAGGAACCTGGTGCTGAGTCAGAGATGAGTCTAGAGGACTTTTTAAGCATGATGCGAGGCTTCCTACCAAAAGGGGTATATGATAAGAGTGTCATGACTGATGAGCTTATTGAGATGTATCTTGAGCCTTGGTCAACTGAAGATGGCAAGCATGCCTTCTTTCGCAATCTCAGACGGTTGAATAAAGAGTATACTCAGGCCATTACTGACGAACTTAGCAACCTTCCACATCAGACGTTCATTATGTGGGGCGACAAAGACCCTTTCCAAAAACCGGAATATGCACCAAAGCTGGCAGAAGCGATTCCAAACGCAGAGCTTATCTGGATTAAAGATGTCGCTCATTGGTTAATTGATGAGAAACCTGATGAAATTGGTGAGCATATCAATCAGTTTCTAAGCTAAAACACGAGTGGTACAGAGACACGTAACACAGCGCTGCATCGAACAGAAATGCCATATTACTGTTTAATGCAGCATTTTTATTGTACCGTTCGCCATTACAGAGAACTAACCGTAGACGTATATACGAAATGGACTTTCAACAATTCCACAAAATATAGCTTGGTATAAAAAACCGTTAAGCTCATAGCTTACTCTGAGTAAGCATACCATTTAAGATATAATCAGTAATCATTTAAACCCTTGTAAGCCTCTAACTTCAACGGTTAATTAACACCTTTTTCTTTAAGCAGATGCATGCTTGAATACTTAAGCTTAGCTATACTGAAGGAATGGTAGAAGTAAACTTGATAAACTAATGAACTTTGATAGAAACAAAAAAGGTTGCCAACACTATATGTAATATAGCGTTAGCAACCTTTTTTCATTTAGTACTTTACTTAGATAATGTAGCTAATATTAGGAATTTTTATATCTAATTTCTAACTTAGAAAGAAGTACGGCGATAGTTACGATATTCAGGTAACCAGAAGTTCGCTTTTAATCGGCGTTGTAAGTTCTCCGATGTGATAGGTAGTGCTAGCTTATCTTGAGCCGCTTGTAATGCCACTGCATACGCTATTTTTTCACTGATCTCTCTGATAACTTTGATCGGCGGTAAGATGGCACCAGGTGCTTTTTCGTATTCCATTGATATATCTGCAAGGGCTTGGCTTGCTGCCGTTAGCATATTATCGCTGATACCTGTCGCACGTGCTGCTAAAACACCCAGACCAATACCAGGGAAAATATAGCTGTTATTACACTGAGAAACCTCAAAAGACTGACCGTTATAAGTGGTATGAGGAAACGGACTACCCGTCGCAACAATTGCCTTACCTTTACTCCAATTCATGACTTCTTGCGGCGTTGCTTCCACACGAGACGTTGGATTTGAAAGTGGTAGTACAATCGGGTGCTCAGTATTAGCACATAGCGACTCGATCACTTCTTGGGTGAACAGACCTTTTTGTCCGCTAACACCAAATAATACGGTGATTTTTGCTTGTTTAACCACCTGCGCTAAGCCGAGTTTCTTGCTTTTATCCCAGCTTGCAATAGCTGATTCTTTTTGTACTAATGGTTCTTGGAATTTTTGCAGCTCTGTCATGCCATCTGTTAGCAAGCCATAACGATCAACCATGAATACTTGACTACGAGCTTGCTCTTCAGTCAATCCTTCACGCTGCATTTGGCGAATAATATGCTCAGCAATACCACAACCAGCAGATCCTGCGCCTAAAAATGCGATATTCTGTTGGCTAAGTTTTTGACCTTTATTTAGACACGCTGCAATCAGAGTACCAACCGATACCGCAGCAGTCCCTTGAATATCATCATTAAAGCAGCATAGCTGATCACGATATTTATTCAATAACGGGGTCGCGTTTTCCTGAGCAAAATCTTCAAATTGCAATAACACTTCTGGCCAACGGCGCTTAACGGCTTGAATAAATAAGTCCACAAATTCATTATATTCATCGCCAGAGATGCGCGGATTTCTCCAACCCATATACATAGGATCGTCAAGCAACTGTTGGTTATTGGTGCCGACATCCAGCAAAATAGGTAGACAGTAGGCTGGGCTAATACCACCACAAGCCGTGTATAAAGACAACTTACCGATTGGAATGCCCATACCGCCAATACCCTGATCCCCTAGGCCCAATATACGTTCACCGTCAGTAACAACGATCACTTTGACGTTTTGTTTGGTGGCATTTTGTAGCATATCGTCGATTTTGTGACGCTCAGGATATGAGATAAACAAACCACGTTTACGACGATAAATTTGCGAGAATTTTTCACACGCCTGACCAACGGTTGGGGTATAAATGAGCGGCATGACTTCTTCGATATGCTGCTCAATTAGATGATGAAATAAGGTTTCATTGGTATCTTGTATATTACGCAAGTAAATATGCTTATCCATAGCATCAGTGAATGAGCTAAGTTGATGATAAGCACGTAATGATTGCTCCTCAATCGTTTCAATATTATGAGGTAATAGCCCCGTTAAATTAAAGCTACTACGTTCTTCTGATGAAAAAGCACTACCTTTATTCAATAAAGGTGTCTCTAAAAGAGCGGGTCCAGCAACAGGAATATATAAAGGACGCTTGTTTGACATAATGTAATCTTCTTATTAAAGGCATATGAGTGAAAGCCATACTGAGTGAAAGCTATGCTAGTGCTGCATTATACATAGCATCGACTGGTATTTAACAATAGATAACAAAATCATTTTGAATAAATGTGCTTCTGAACTCGAGGCTGCTGATACATTTACCGAGAAATAATAAAAAAGCACTACCAATCGGCAGTGCTTCTGAGGATGTATTGAGCATTTATAATAAACAAATACTGAACTATTCAGCTACTTAGCTACTTAGCTACTGATAAATAATCAGGCCAATGCCAGTTTTAAATATCTGTTATAGAGTTCAGTTATAAACAACACGAGCAATTGCGTTTGGTTTTCGACATTTTACCAATACCCGGATTAAAGGTATTGGTTGGGTCTAGACTTTGATAAAAGTTCTGCAAATCAGGTTCCGCTTCGTATAGGTGTCCGACATTATGCTCAGCAGGATATTTGGCTCCGCGTGCGCTCAGTAGCTCTAACATCATTTTTTTAACAAGATGTGCATCACTACCCTTTTTCACAATATAGTCTTGATGAAATACATAACAAAAGAAGTGTCCATAATAGAGTTTCTTCTCCAAATGCTGTTCAATGTCTTCAGGTAGGGTTTCCAGCCATTCTAATTCGTTACGTGGTATAGCAATATCCAATGCCAATATATCGCCGACGTCTTTTTCATGTATGACTTCATAACGTAATGCAGCACCTGCAGCGGCAAAGCGATGTAAAAAGGCACTTTCTGATTCTTCTTGACTACATTCAAAATAGTTACCCGTATTTGAAGCGTCAAAAAACACCTTTAGAAAATCCTGTGCTTCTGCTATGCCATCATCACTCATTTTTAAGATGAGATGATGCTCATATTGGTCGCGGTACTCTAGCATTCGCTTCGGTAAATGCTTTGGAAATATATTGGCGATGAACTGCATGACTTTGTCAGTGAAATGCTTTGGCATCCATGACCATTTATGGAACTTTGCGTCCATAGCACCTTTGATAGAAAATAGTCTAGGTAAGGCATTGGTACCAAGATGCTTAATACTCAGGAACGTGTCCTTACCATACTTAGCAGATACATCGAATATATCACGATGCATGTACTCACCCACTTCAGGGATATTATCGAAGCTTGATAATATTTGCCTTCTGAGCTGTGCAAGCTCACTCACACTGTTGGTACCTATATAAAATGTTTTCTCTTTTACAGCCGTTGGATAGGTATCAAGACGTACTGCAAACACGGCAAGCTTGCCAGCGCAGCCACTGACTTCATAAAGTCTTCTCCTATCCGCATTAAAACGACTTGGCGTACTTGCATCAACATCTTTTACTCTGGCGATATATTCTTTGTCAGATGCCATCTTACCGGTGTCAGGTAATGCTCTTTTATCAAAATTACCTGTTTGCAGATTAGTAAGTATTTCTTCTGGGGTATCTCCTAACTCTACATCTAGGTGATTAACCAGCACTAGCTGACCGTGCTTGTCTATTTGGGCAAACAATGCCAGCTCGGTATAAGCAGGACCTCTTTTAACCAGAGCCCCACCAGAATTATTAGAGACACCGCCAATGATAGATGCACCCAAAGTCGATGAACCGATGACCGAGTGAGGCGCTCTATTTACGGCTTTAAGCTGACTTTGCAACTGGTGTAATGTCGCCCCAGGCAAGCTAATCACTTGCTCATTGTCATTCACCAAATACAACTGGTTCATTGCAAGGGTATTGATCACAACCACAGGTCTATCGTAGTCATTACCGCTCGGGGTTGAGCCTTCCGTCAGGCCTGTTTTTGCTGCTTGCATGATAATGATGCAGTCGCCTTCCACACATATTTCTAGACTACGCCAAATCTCCAGCAATGTTTGCGGAAACAAAACAGCCAAAGCATTGCCGCCGCCAGAACGCCACCCCATTCTATAGTGTTCGTTTTTTTCTGGATCGGCCTGTACATTGCCGGCTCCCAGTAAATGGGTTAGCTTGTCTAATACTTGCTCAGGATGAAGTGTGTCTTGGTCTTGATGCGCTATATTTGATGAGAAAAGGTTTGATGAAGCTCTATTTAATGACGGCATATGACGCTCTTTATTTGGTGATTGTGTGTCACTCATGACGCTAAAGGCCCTTGAAAACCAAAAATATAAATGGCAGCCATAACGATAATCCCGCAGAACAACACATAATAGATGGTAGGTAAAATAGTACGTCTAAGTGTGGCGCCCTCCATATCGAGTAGGCCCACCGTTGCCGATGCAGCCACGACATTATGTACCGCAATCATATTACCGGCAGCGGCGCCAACTGCTTGAGCCGCAATGATTAGAGAAGGTGAAATATGTAAGCTCATGGCGGCTTCGTATTGGAATTGACTGAACATCATGTTGGATACGGTATTAGAGCCCGCGATAAAGGCACCTAACGCACCAATGGTTGCACTGATTAAGGGGAAAACACTGCCAAAAGTACCCGCAAACAACTCTGCACTGGCGACAGGCATACTCGCCACATCTGATAAGTTTACGCCTGAATTAATAAAAATTCTAACCATTGGAATCGTAAAAATAAGGACAAATCCGGCCCCTAGTACAGTTTTGCCTGATTCTTTAAAGGCACTATTTAGTGCACTGGCAGGTCTTTTGGTTTGAAAAGCGGCGGCAACCAAGGCGCTGATTAATAACAAGCCGCCTGGTAAGTATAAAGGACTAAAGCTGGCACTGATATCTGCCTCACTTAAAATCGAGGTTAGGTCTACTGTCGCGCTGTTCAGCAAAGACTGAAAGCCTGTTAATACTCTAGAACACACCAATAAAAGGGCAACTAATAGATAAGGAAACCATGCCATGACCGTGGACATCTTTTTATCACTCAACACAGGAGTGATGTCTTCTTTGCTGACTACTAGCTTACCAAGCCATTCACTTGGCCAGCTTTTTTTCGGTTCAAAATTCCATGTGGTTTTTGGTACTAAAAATCCACGTTTTGCCGCATTAACAACGATAGTGATACTGACCAAACCGCCGACCAAGGATGGAAACTCTGGCCCTAAAAAAATACCTGTTAGGGTATAAGGGACTGTGAATGCTAAACCCGCAAAAATAGCAAATGGCCAAATTTCGAAGCCTTCTCTCCAGCTTTTATTTTTACCAAAAAAGCGCGTGAGCATCATCACCATAAAAAGTGGCATAAATGTACCAATAACACCGTGCATAATGGCCACTTGGCTGGTAATCAGTTGTAAAAAGTCGCCCCACTCTAGTCCTTGTTGTGCCAATTGGGTGCTAATGGCTACTGTATCTAATCCCTTGTTTACTCCAATAACGATAGGCGTACCGACTGCCCCAAACGATACAGGCGTACTTTGTATCATCATTCCCATCAACACAGCACCCAGCGCTGGAAATCCTATCGCGACGAGTAAAGGCGCGGCAATAGCGGCCGCTGTACCAAAACCAGCCGCTCCCTCAAGAAAGCAACCAAAGCACCATGCAATAATAATGGCTTGCACCCGCCTATCTGGCGATACATTGGTAAACCCAGCACGGATAACGGCGATAGCGCCAGTATGCTTCAACGTATTCAGTAAAAAAATAGCCCCAAATACGATCCACAATACTGAAACCGTAATGACCATTCCTTGAATGATCGATGAAGACACGCGATTAAGCGTCATATCCCATACAAAGAGGGCAAGCGCGGCAGTAACCGCCAGCACGATTGGCATGGTTCTTTTGGCTGACCATTGCAATCCTATCAAAAAAATACCACAGAGAACGATTGGCAGTAATGCCAACAGTCCATATATTGTTTGATTCAAAATCATAATCCTTTTGTTATCGTGTAATCTTCCTTGAACCACTTCATCTAAGCATTTGTTTTTATAACTTCATGCTATCTGTCAGACGAAGCCGAAAACAATCTCTGTCAGTGACATGATAATAGAATGGTTAAATAAACAAATGCTCAAAATTCCCTAAAATATTCTACGCCTTGTCAATACATTGATATATTGCATCAAAGGACAATGTTATTTTCTTTTTTTGCTATAATCCAAAACGTATTACACCAATTGGGGAACAAGTATGAGCAAAGCTGACGATATGGTTTTATTCGTCCAAGTGGTTGATGAAGGTTCATTTTCTCGGGTCGCTGAAAAGCTGTCATTAACGAATTCAGTGGTAAGTAAACGCATTGCAAGATTAGAAGAAAGCTTAAATGCACAGCTGCTTTATAGGACAACCAGAAAGTTAAGCTTAACCGATGCAGGAAGGACGCTTTATAACAAAGCTAAAATCGCTAAATTTGCCTTTCAGGAAGCTGAAAATGCCGTTACAGGCTATGGTGAGGACATGAAAGGCAACATACGTATAACCATGCCAGCGGTCTCTGCAAATCTAATATTGAGCGAATCCATTGCCGAATTCTGTAAACAACACCCAGAAATATCAGTAGATTTACAGATTACCAATCGATTGGTTGATTTGATAGAAGAAGGATTTGATCTGGCGATAAGGACAGCAGAGCTTGAAGACTCATCACTCATTGCAAGACGTCTTATAGATAGCCAGTGGGTCATATGTGCAACACCAGACTATTTAGAGCGACACGGTACACCTCAAACCCCTGAACAATTACGGAGTCATGAGTGTTTGGTCTATAAGTTTGATCATACGGCGAATGGTATATGGCCGCTATATATAGATGGCACGGAGCAACTGCTTCCTGTACAGGGTCGGTTTCATAGCAATCATCTTAATGCAATTAAACAAGCGACTCTCAGCGACCTAGGTATCGCCTTTTTACCACAAGCACTTGTTTATGAAGAAATGCAGCAAAATACGCTCACTCAGATTTTGCAACGCTTTACACGAAAGAAAATGGGCATGTATGCGGTTTACCCCAAGGCACGGCAACCGGATCAAAAGTTGAAACTGCTTGTAGCGCATCTGCGAGAATCATTACATCAAAAACAGGCTTACTACTGCTAAGTAATAAGCCTGTTTTTGATATGAATAAGCAAAGATGGATGAGAGTATTTGACGATAATAGTCATATATGTCGACTTCGCTTTAATCAAAGCAAAGAATGCCTGAGCACTATTAGCTATAAGTATAAAGTGCTCAGACATGAAGTTCAGTTGTACTAGATAATGTTATCAATATAGGCGTTTAATAGCTGCAACTTTATTGCTTAGTAGCTTTCATAAAGGCTGAACAATCTAAATAAAGTTTTATAATCCATTGACTGTGTAGCGTACGATAACTTCATTATCGAGTACTACATTGGTTGACCAAATGAATTCAGCATCTGCTTTTTCATTATCAAAAATATCTATGAAATTGGTATAAGCTGATTTATTGTCTACCCCAATGGTTTGGTTACTATAAGTGGTGGCATTCGGCCAACTAGAGTCATCAAAGTCTACTTGTTGCCAATTGGTAGGCAATTCCCAATGCAGGCCATAATCTGCCGAACTATCTTGCACATTGCTGGTGGTAACACAATTGCTAGATAGGCGCTCGCTACCCGACTCACTAACACAGGACAAGTCTCTAATCGGCGCGGTATAAAAAGTTTGTGCTTTCCAGTTTTTATCAGTCTTGGCGATGATGTTGTTATCTTTATCTTTGATCACAGCGACTAGACCACCATCTCCTGCATGAAATTCTGAGCCGTTATTGCTTTCTGAACCAATACCTAAGTTTTCTTCCCAATCTACCAGATGCATAGCAACAGTAAACGGTGCTTTTGCTTTGAAACGCACTATGTTTGAATTGAACTGAGTAAATGGTACATTGTCACGGCCGACGGCTACGCCATTTACGTACATCTCAAAGTAATTATCTGCAAAGATATAAGCGGTATACACCTCACCATCTGCATCTATTTCAATGATGTCTGAGCCATCGAGTTGAGCTAAAGCTTCACTGGCGGTGCGATAGTCGTTGCCCGTACAAGGATTGTTTAAGTCGGGTGCCACTGGGAAGTCTGTATTGAGAAAATTGGTCGCTGCTGGTACTGTCCATGTTTTACCGTCAGTTGACTGGATACTACCGATGTTGGTTTGACGACCACGGTCACATTCATAGGCATTTGTCACATCGGTCTGGGCAAGACCTTGAGTTAAGCTAGCGGTACCAGTATAGCTGCTGGCATCTGCACTACTTATTGATGCTGTTGTTTGCTCATTGGCATCGGTAGCTACTGAGTCTATTTGAGTTTGGCTACACGCCGCTAGCAATATAGCAGATATTGTCGTGGTTAGCAAAGCAGGTATTAAAATAGGTTTCATTAGGATTCCTTAGCATTATATAAGATGGTCTAAAACTCAGCTTATTTGTCTCTATAACTGATCATTATCGTTAGATGCACATTATTTTTTCTGTGTATCATCAGTGCGTTTATAAGTCTGTACGGTCGTACCCTCTGGATCAATAAACTCAAAAGTATAAGTATCTTTAGTCGCTTCAGTAGCGCCCCAACCGTAATTCAGCTTATGCTCTTGACCGTCATGGGTATACGTTAGACTATATTGAGTCGGGCTTATAATCTTGTAATCTGTGATCTCGGCTCCGCGCAAAGGCGTCAGCGCGGGGCGAACGCCATGAGTATGTGCTTGCGGTGCAATTTCATTTTCTGGCGCTTTCGTATCTGGGTTCACAGTGACCTTACCGCGCAAGCCTGCAATTAAATACGGAAACTCTGAAGTAGCATGGTATTCATAGCTACCGTCTTCATTGAATTTGCCTAAATATTCATCTAGCTCATCATCAGTTTCACCATAGACAGGAAAGCCGTCTAGCGCATAAGCAATGGGCTTACCTTCACCAACTTGTGTCTGTAGGTGGGTTGGTGCAAGATGATAGTGGTAGTCATCAGCACGTCCAGAATGCCCGCCCCAATTATCTAATTCTCCGAATGCTTTGGCGTCCTCACCGCGATTGTTTAATGGGTTGAATATAGGAATGCCATTAGCTGCGATAGCGATGGCCCCTTTCATAAAATTATCTTTGGCCATTAACGGCTCATCGGCAAGCTCAGGCTGTAAGGGAATGACCCAACTGTTCTCATTGGTATAATCTTGGTCGATAGGTACTTGCTGCTGCCAACTGGTGATACCTGTCATCATTTCGTGGCTTGGTATACCATTTGATTCGACATACAGATATTTATCATCATGATGGGTACTGACGTTATCAAATGAGCCAAATACTGACGTCATAAAGTCAATATCATTGGCTGGTACTGGCAAATGAGCGATCGCCTCTTTAGTCTTTGCACTGATATTTTGGGCCGTCTCAGTGCTGCTACAAGCCACAAGTAACGCAGCTGAACCCAATACACCAAAAACTGAATAAGCTACTTTTGAGGTTCGGTTTTTTTTGTGGCGTATATTCAAAACATAGAAGAAAACCAAACCACTCGCTAAGATCAAGCCGCCCAGGAGGTAGAAGAATAAAAAAGAGCGCGTGTCACTGTTATCCGTTATAACAGAACTTTCCGCATCAGCTTTGTTTAGTGCAGTCCCATTATCATTGGCAATAACAGTAGTATCGCTTGGATTTTGGATAGCCGTTAATTGATTACTACTTACCAGATTTTCAATCACTGCTAGCTGATTGATCGCTTGAATATGAGCGTTTTTTTCCAGAATATAGGTTTGAGCATCGGCTGAAAAGTCTGACAAATTAAAAGAGAGCAACTGATGGTGACTATCCGTTAAATAAACAGTACCGTCTTCTAATTTGATGAAATCAGCAGCGACACTAGGCTGGCCTATGATCTGCCATTCTTTGGCAGGCATGGTATGTTCACTAAGGTCATGGGCGTAGGCAGAGGTCAATGATGAAACTTGTATGGCAGTGACAATAGCAAGCAAGCTGAAAGCTTTAGCTGTTTTTGTAAGGGTCATAATACGCTCTCGTTCGGATTGATATTTGAAAGTTAGTAATGGTCAGACGGATATGCGTATACGCACCTGTTTAAATGTCATAACTGTTTATCGTTACTCACACAAAAAATTATAGTGATCAAAATAATAGGTCTATTATATTGAAAAGATAATATCAATTTTTACTTTAGAGAAACTTTAAGAAGTGTTAAACCCTATTACGCTTTTTACTATGGAAATCACGTAGACTATATCTTCGCCTACTCTATTATCATCAATCGTGATGCAACGTACGGCGATAACTAGCAGTGTTCTTATATAAGAAAGCATCGTGCAAAATCAAAAACGCATCCCACTGTCTTCTAAACACTGCAACAGATTTTTATCAGACGCACAAGGTTGGATTTTTTTGAGTTCATCAAGCGATAGATATTCAAAATAATTGGTCAGTGCAACACGAGCATCGGGGTCATCTATAAAATAGCCGTCATCATATATTTTATCTTTCCAGCTTGGATTTACTCGATACAAATAAGACTTATAATCTATATTGGCTAACGCCTCGTCAGGGAGCTGATCAAAAGGGCCATCGTAATAGTTATTTTTATAAACATTATTGGCATTAACGCCGACTAATATGGCAAATTTTTCCATAGGTAGGTAGACAAATTGAGTCCTAGCACCTACTTTGAGCACCTCGCTAAAGGGATAGTAAAACTCATCATCTCTAGATAAAGGATTAATATAATAAAAGTTATTGGTAGTAGGATGAAATGCCAAATAAAACGTAACCCCCGAATCATCCATCATGGGTAGGTTCACTTCAAAACCTTGACTCTCAAGCGTCTTTACAAAATCAGCATCTGGCTCTATCTGATTAATCTCAAGGTTTTTTTTGATATTTTTGAAGGTCAATTGATATAAGTTAGGTTGATGCTCTTTCAGGCTAAATATGTCTGATGACTTATATAGTTTATGATGCGTTTTAAATTCACCTCGTTCTTTGCCGGCTATGTCATAAAAATATATAAAGGATAAGCTGCTCTGCTGTCTTAACTTATGACCCACCAACATATTGCCTTTTATTAAGTTGCCCTGATGGTAAAAGTTAAAGTAATAATAGCCCTCTGAAGGGTAAATAGTGAGGGTATCGTCAGTCTGTGATAGCACGTATGCAAATACGTCATCTACATTATCAATATCAAGCTCAGTATCCTGATACAGCTCATTGATCATTTTCTCGTTAGTATTTAGGGCATTGGCTTGAGCAGAGTACAAAAAAAGCAGACTCACCAGTAGGTAACAAAAGGTTTTCATAAATACTCTCCAAAATGTGGCTTAGTACATAAAAAATGACAGCTAAATTTTTAACTGTCACCCTGTTCTACTCATAGATAGCATATATAGCATATATAGCATATATAGCATTGCTAAATTATTTTGCTAATTTCATAGACTCAAGTTCAACGTTTTCATCGTTGATCCCTACTTTAGTAGTAATACAATTATGTTTCTTTATGGTCTTCCCAAATAAATGACCTGCGCTTTGCGCCAGCTCTTCTTGACCACTCGTAAATTCACGTGCTTTAAAAATCTTAAATGATTTTTTGGTCCAATGTGACTCAGACTTGCCCCAGCGATGTCCTTGCGATTTAGTCTCTGCCATTTGGCTCTCCATAAAAGCGCCACAAACGTCGCCATAGCTTTTTTCAATCATGTTATTTTCTTCAGCAAACTTAGTAAGAGCTACTTGCGAGGCGGTTTCTTCCATCGGTGCACTCACTTTAACGGTACTACGTTTACGCTTATGCTTAGGTTCTCTATTCGTTGTGCTCCAGTTGTGGTTTCTGATACTCACGTCACTATTCTCAGTTAAAGTAATACCATTTTTGGCACCTGCCATATCATCGGCGGCATGGCTGAGCCCTACTAAAGACATGCTCAGTGTCAGTATCGTTATTTGCTTATAAATATTCATAATATACATCCTTGTGTAAAAGTATTTAATATCAATAAATCACTGTGAACAGCTGAAACCACTGTAAGAATCTACGTAGATTTGCCATCAAATGATCCATATGACGGACTATCTGCCCGAGTCTCTTTAGGGTCTTGATTAATTCTTAAAGTCTTTTCTAAACTTGAGAGCTTCCCTTAACCCTTGCCAAGGCCATCTAAATCCCTCTTCCTTATCTACTTCAACATCATTTGAATTATTAATGGCACTTGAATGATTACTGATCTGCATTGCTTCTTTTTGCTGAATACCTGAGGGTGCGGCTTCATTAACACTCATCATTGAGGTTTCAGAGATACGTAAGTTTTGGGTATTGTTATCCTCAGCATAGGCGATGGTGGTTAACGGCAAAATACAGATGCTAGTTAAGATGGCTTTCGACAGTTTCATGATTGTAACCCTCTACAGTTAATGAACTAACAGCACTTTGCTCTCTCAGGCGTCGCTACTTCTTTGTCCTTTTTCTGCCAAGGCCAGCGCCACGTTCTTTCTTTGTCCACTTCTACATCGCTGCCGTCTTGAATGGCGTTCGATTTTTCGCCCATATGATCATTATCATTGTGCATTTTCATGGTTGCTGGTGCTGCTTCATTGACGCTCATCATTGAGGTTTCAGAGATACGTAAGTTTTGAGTATTAACGTCTTCAGCATAAGCGATGGTGACTAACGGTAAAATACAGATGCTGGCGAGTACAGCTTTTGCTAATTTCATAGTTATCGTCCTTTATGGTTGCTTAACTCCGATACGTGAGATTAAAAATCCATATAGCCAATTAATTTGATTAGATAAACTAACCAAATTAATTAGTATAACTAGGTATATCAGAAATATTCATCATTTTCTATGAATATATTTCATATGATAAATATAAATAGCCTGCCTAAAGCTAGCTAAAAAAACGATACAATAATCTTTCCATTAATAATCATTCACTTTTTACCTATCAATAGTACCTGTATCAATGCCTTTTTATCTTGCTATAAATCAGACCATTGCTATTAGCTGCTCAAGCAACCCAAGTTATAAATTGTATATTTTTAATAAATAATCAGGACAACCTCACTAAGTAAAATATATTACAATTGTAGCGATAACGTTAAGACTGAAATTTTGTTTTGCAATTTAATATAGCTTTAACTATGATTACTTTCTTACGGGAAGCTAACGATAGGTAACAATATGCAAATTAATAAATTATATACGGGCCTCGCATTGGCTAGTGCCTTAGTACTTACAGGATGTGGTGGAGATAGTGACGGTCAGTACGTCGCAAGTAATGGAGACGATGGTGGTCCTATCGTTAATAATGAACTAAGCTATACAGTCTTTGACTCTTTTACCGATGTGAACGATGGAGAGTACAAAAATGCATGGGGTAAGCTCGCTTATAGACTTAGCAATAGCGGCTTAATGCAGACAATATCTACTATTGTAGGAAGCTCACCTACTGCATATCAGGATAGCGTAGGTGATGTCTCTGAATTAGAGTTTTACGCTGGCCAAAATTTGTTCATTGCGGTTCCTGAGGATTTTGATAGTCAGTTTTATAACATTAGCTTTGTTGATAGTGATACGTTCAAGCTAAATATTCGTTCAGGAAATGCTTCCGTCAATTCAACTTATGACATTGTAACCCTTAACCTTGAAGGCGTAGGCAAACAGCCATCCAACGCTAAAACAGGTATTGACACTGATTTATCTTCTTTTCCTAGCAGTGTTAACCCTGTTTTTCCGAGCGGCTCTCAATGCTATATATTCCTAGAGACACCTAATCAAAATTTCTATACCTTTTCTGAAGACGAAGATGAAGGTAGCATGACTATAGATGAGTGGATTGCTAACGAGAAAACGTATAACACTGTCACCAAACTTGTCAAAGAAAACATCGGAATCAACAACGAGCTACCAGCTGCTCGGTATACTGATGAAGATGGCGAGATCGTGGCAGCTGTCAGATACAACGGCTTGATATATGATGCTTTCTATAATCAAAGCGGAGTCCAAGAAAATTTCAATACTAACCCTGACATCGAAGAAGTTTATTGTAGTCTGTACAATGACGTCGCGGCTAATTTCTTAGAAACACAAATCAAAGCCAACTACTAAAAATAGTTTTTACCAAAAAGCTATCATGAGTATTGCTTATTAAATAGAATAAAAAATAGCGCCTACAATGGGCGCTTTTTTTATGTTTGATCACTAATATTAAACTCAAGCAAAGAGGAACTCACTGGCTAATCACTGGATCATAAAAGTACTCAATAGCTTATAAGCGTTTTATATGTCGGTCTTTATATAGAGTCTGACATCGCTGAATTTTTAGCACTATATAAACCTTGACCCGAATTAAGACAGTATTAACTTTCCTTGACCTGAATATGCCTACTTTCAAAAGATATCATACGATACAGTTAGTAAATCAAGGATGATCATGCCCTCGCTGCTATAGTCAAAGCATATATATAACGAGCTGTTAGTCACTGAGATAACATTCTTTATATGCTCTTGGCGTCATCCCAAACCAACCCTTAAAGGCACCAAAAAACTGACTATTAGAATGATAACCAAGTAAAAATGCCGTATCTGTAGCTGATAACTTTTGCTCTATTAAGTATTTATAAGCTAACTTTTTTCGAACTTCCAATAGCAACGCTTTAAAAGAAGTACCCTCTTCTCTTAGACGCCTTTGCAAGCTACTAACACTCATATTGAGCACCTGAGCAACTTGCTCACGAGTCGGCTCATGCAGACCCATGATTGTTATGAGTATATGCTGACAACGTTGTGTATAGCTGGTATCGGTGAAGTTCTTATCAAGCATATGATGCAAAGGGTTGATAAAAAATGTACTTCCTACAGTGTTTTTTGCGTGTTCCGATGAGTAGTAACTGTGATCAGCCCTATCGATTCGATACGTTAAACTATTGACTGTTTTAGACATTTCTGCTGGAACACCTAAGAACTGTTTATATAGTTCAAACCCTTGGGAAGACTGCCGATGCGCCAAAGTAAGCCCTACAGGTTTGAGTGAGCTAAATGTCGAGATAATTTTATAAACGGAAAAAATAATGCCGTCAATTTGATGCTTATTAACCTGTTCAGGAACGCTTGGATTGAACTCAAGACGGATTAAATCTTTTCTCTCAAATAAATGAACCTCGATTGATTCAGTCATGACTTTGAAGTAACGCGAAATCAAACGGCAGAGAACAATAAGAGGAATATCAATATTGGCATTTATTAGAGGAGTGATACATTGGCTTATTCCCTTATGAAAAGGAAGAGATTCAATCTCGATATAATTGAAAACTTTTAGCCCTATATAATCATCTTGGAAGAAATAGGTAGCCAAATTGAACTCATTCGTGACGACAGCTAGTGGCATTCTATCGCCTTCAAAGTCATCGAGATCACTAAATTGTGACATAATTTTGGGTATATCAGATGAGCGATTTATCTGTATTAGATACGTTGCTACGGCTTTTCTATAACAGAGCGCTGTCAGCTTATGAACCGTATATTCATTGAGTTCCATAGATTTACTCTGTGTTGAATTTAACTTGATTTAAAACTGCCGTTCACTTTTTGGAGTGTATTTAGCATCACGGTTAAAACACTTTTAAGTGATGATAGGTTATACAAAAGTACATGAATGAAAAATATTGATTAGTCTTATCAATATTTTGACTGTTTGACCCGTTAGATTATATATCTAACTTTAGCAAAAAAAGCCTAGTAGTAGCTAGGATAATCCAAGGAAGGAGTTAACTAATCATGGAATTTGATTATATTATCGTTGGTGGAGGATCTGCAGGATCCGTGTTGGCAAGTCGATTAAGTGAAGATCCTCAAGTCACAGTGTGCCTTTTAGAGTCAGGGGGTGATGGCAAAGATCTAGTAGTACGTTTACCTGCGGCAGTTATTGCCCAAATGAGAGACAAGCCAATTAAGATAAACAACTGGTGTCTCAGTACTGTGCCCCAAAAGCACCTAAACAATCGTATTGGATATCAGCCTCGTGGCAAGTGCTTAGGTGGCTCATCAGCTATTAATGCGATGGTTTATACCCGTGGTAGTGCAAAAGATTATGACCGTTGGGCTGATGAGGGCTGTGACGGTTGGGATTATGATTCACTCTTACCATATTTCAAAAAGGCAGAAAACAATGTCCGCGGTGCAAATCATTTTCATGGCGACAGTGGACCGTTAAACGTTGCCGACCCTCTTAGCCCTCGGCCTATTACTAATGCTTTTGTCGATGCATGCATCGCGAATGGCTTAGATAGAAATGACGACTTCAATGGTGATAAGCAGGATGGAGCTGGCCTTTACCAATTAACTCATTTCCATGGTGAAAAACAAGGGCAGCGTTGTTCAGCTGCTGCCGCCTACCTACACCCTGTAGAAGACAGACCCAACCTAACTATTATTACAGGTGCCATTGCTTCTCACGTCCTCATAGAGAACGGAGTAGCATCAGGAATGGTTTACCTCAAAGATAATCAAGAAAATACCATTAAGGCCAATGCAGAAGTCATTCTGTGTGCTGGTGCTTTTGGCTCTCCAAAGATTTTGATGCTATCAGGCATTGGTCCTAAAGAAGAGTTAGAAAAACACGGTATTCGTGTTGTCTATGACTCTCCTAATGTTGGTGAAAATCTCCAAGATCACCTTGATGTTGTGTTTGACTATGAGGTAAACACAAAAGACGTATTTGGCGTAGGTTTTGCTGGCGGCATCAGCCTCATGAAAGGAGCTCGTGATTGGAGAAAAGATGGGACTGGACTGCTATCAACCAATTTTGCTGAAGGGGCTGCTTTTTTTAGTGCCACAAATGCCACACCTAAAGACTGGCCAGATACCCAGCTTCACTTTGTTATTTCTAGAGTCATCGATCATGGCCGTCAAGTTAAGTGGGGATATGCGGTATCTATTCATAGCTGTTATCTCAGACCTGAAAGCCGTGGCACCGTAAAGCTCGCGTCCTCTGACCCAAATGCCGCGCCACTAATTGATCCCAACTATTTAGACCATCCAAAAGATGTGGAAATGATGGTGGCAGGTGCTCAACGTACGCGCGAAATCATGCAAGAACAACCTATTGCCAAATATATTACTAAAGACTATGCAGCTTCCGCACTGGATAAAGACGGCTTGTTAGGTTATATCCGCAATAAGTCAGACACTATATATCACCCAGTAGGCACGTGTAGGATGGGCTCAGATGCTGAATCCGTGGTGGATCTAGATCTCAAAGTAAGAGGTGTAATCGGACTACGTGTTGTGGACGCCTCTATTATGCCTCACCTTAATAGTGCAAATACTAACGCTCCAACGATAGCCATTGCAGAAAAAATCGCTCAGGAAATAAAGATGGAGCGTTTTCATCTAAGCCACGGTAGCACAAGTATTGAAACTGAAGATTCCGTTAAATTAAATGAAAACATGCCCAACATGGTAGTGGCTAAAGGCCATGTAAGCGTTGCGTATTGAATTGATAGTGACTACTGCAATAGTACTACCAGATTAATATCTCAATTACGCAAAATCCTAGGATTATGATTATATGCCATCTTCCTAGGATAATTTTATAAAATATTTCAAGGATGAAAACGATGGATAGCACTCAAATTGATAACAGCTCTTCAGTAAGTAGCTCCTCCGCAATCATTACCAACAAGAAAGATCTACAAGCCCAGTTTTTGAGACTGCAAAAACTGAGTCGCAAAGAACCTATAACTGACTGGGATACTAGAAAATCTCAACTTGAAACTCTTGAAACCTTATTAAGTAAAAATAAGGATAAACTTACTAGTGCTATCAATGCAGATTTTGGTCAACGTAGTGAAGGTGAAACTAAGTTTGCCGAATTATTTTCAAGTTTTACAAGCATTAGTCATGCAAAGAAACATGGTGAGTCTTGGATGAAAACTCGAAAGGCGCCTGTTTCAGCTGTTTACTTGCCAGCTCGTAATGAAATAGAACCACAACCATTGGGCGTAGTGGGTATCATGGTCCCTTGGAACTATCCACTATATTTAGCAATTGGTCCAATGATAGATGCTATTACAGCGGGAAACCGTATTATGGTCAAAATGAGTGAAGCTGCGCCAAAATTTGCTCAGGCATTTGCTGAAGCTATTGAAAAACATTTCTCACCAGAGATGGTAAATGTTGTTGTAGGTGATGTTGATATCGCGGTAGCTTTTAGTGAGCTTCCTTTCGATCATTTGATTTATACCGGCTCTACAGAAGTAGGCAAAAAAGTCATGGCAGCAGCGGCTCCGAATCTAACGCCAGTTACTCTTGAGCTCGGTGGTAAATCTCCGGTGATTGTACTAGATAATGCCAACTTAGAAAGTGCTGTAAATAGAATCATGACGGGTAAAGCGCTAAATGCTGGACAAACTTGTATAGCACCTGACTATGTACTGTTAAATCGCAAGTATCATGAGCAGTTTACTAGTCTAGCCAAGAAATGGATGCAAAAGCATTACCCAAAAATCACGACAAACAAGGACTATACCCATATTATCAATAGTGCTCAGTTTGTTAGAGTTCAAAAGTATCTAGACGAAATACCGAAAGAGAATGTTCACCATACAACTGAAGTGAAACCAGATATCAACTCACGCTTAATGCCTCCTATTATCGTAACTGAACCTACATTAGATAGTGCATTAATGCAAAATGAAATATTTGCACCAGTACTACCACTCATACATTATGAAGAGTTAGATGAAGCTATCGCATTTATCAATGAACGCCCTAGACCATTAGCGTTATATATATTCGGAAATTCAGAAAAGGATATTAAGCGTATTCGCTCCCATACGGTATCTGGCGGTGTCTGTATCAATGAGATTGTATTACATGCTCTGCAGCATGAATTGCCTTTTGGCGGGGTTGGACATTCCGGCATAGGAGCTTACCACGGTAAGATTGGCTTTGAACGCTTTAGTCATATGAAGCCCGTTTTGGTACAGCCCAAAGTAAATGCTATGAATTTATTACAACCTCCTTATGGAGTTGTCTTTAATAAATTTATGTCTATGTTCATCAAATAGATACCTTAACCCATATTTATATTTTAGCAATGATTACTACTAATAGCTCAAAGAACCATGAATGCACCTCGCTTCGATGGATTTACAGACGTTATAAGTTTATGTCGATGCGCATAAAAAAATCACCCTAACTTGAATGGTTAGGGTGATTTTTTTAGTTTGAGATACTCTTTTAAAGTGCATTTTATTATAGTCTTACTGCTGTCGTCACTCATCTCTACTTCAACCAATCAGTCACTGCTTGTTTAAAACTAGGGCGTGCCACAATTGTATTTTTCCAGCGCTCAAAGTGTGCATACTGAGCAAAAGGATAGCCTGCTCTACCTAAAACAACCAATTGCGGAATCCAAGTAATATCCGCCAATGAAAAGGCGTCGCCAACTAGCCAATCATGATCTTTGAGACGCGCGTCCATTTTTGCAAAACAGTCGTCAAGCACTGCGGTAGCCTTATCAATATCCTCTTGACTAAAACCATGTGTACTACGATGCTCGTGAAACGCTAACAGTGCTTTGTCGTAAGTTTGGTTTTTGCGATATTCTGTTAGCTCTTCTTCGCTAAGACCCGTGGCACCTAATTTATAATACATATAAGTTTTTATGGACAGATGATTATCTTTTGCCATATGCATCCAATCATACATGGCCTGCATTTCAGCTTCACTATCAGGACGCAACGAATTGGGTTCATAGGTGGTGTCTAAATAATCAATGATATCGGTTGAATCAATAATAACCACACCCTCATCTACTAAGGTTGGTACCACACCGTTAGGGTTAATTCCTAGATATTCTTTGCTACGCTGTTCACCTTTAGAGAGGTCAATAAGACGGCTTGTCCACTCTAGCTGCTTCTCTGCTAATGCAATCCTTACGCGCATAGCACAGTTGGAAAATGGCGCGTGATACAAGTGTAAACCTTCGAATTTGGTAACAGATTTATTCGTAGGCGTAATCATAGGCATAATAGTCTTCCTTACATTTTGCATTACATCAAAGAGCGTTCAAATAATATTTAGCTTGAGTATGCGCGGTCTTATTAATTGTTAAAGTACTCAGTCCAGCTCATATGTTCGCGCCCCACTACCTTGGCAAAATCGCTTTGGTTGTGCATAGCACCTATTGCTATTTGCTCGTAAATACCAGCGATCACTGTCCCGATAAACTCGCCTAGTTCATCAATACGGTCTTGTTTGAACGCCTCCACGGTCATATAGCGATAACTAAGCGTTGTACCAAACCTGTCATTCAAGTACTGAGTGAGCTGCTGCTGGGTAATGGATTCACCATTTAAATTATAAGTATTGGCATCGTGCTTAGCATTGATTAGCATTTGGCTATAAGCGACCGCCAACTCCTCATGAGTGGTATAGCCACACTTGCCCTCACCTGCACAGTTAGCAATCTCACCCTGTGCCTTATAGCTATCGATATAATCCACATCAGGCTCGATATAGATACCATTGCGGCCTATCACCCAATTGAGACCACTATCTTTGATATCTTGCTCTGTTTGCTGATTACTCTTCACAATCGGCGCAAACGCAGTCTGAGTACTAGAACCCTGAATACTGGTATACACGATTTTTGTCACACCATTTTTTTTCGCAGACTCGATAACATTGCGGTGCTGACCAATACGCTTAGCAGGCTCATCCATACTAGACACCAGTAAAACGCTATCTATACCTTGTAATGAATTCTCAAGCTGTTGTACATCATCATAATCACCTGCTCTGACCTCTATGCCATACTGCTTGGTCAAAAACTCAGCTTTGGCAGGAGTGCGTGCCAGCGCCACGATGTCTGTTGCGGCATGCGCCTGTAGGAGATTCTCAATAATGGCAGACCCTAGTTTTCCATTAGCGGCTGTAACTGCGATTTTCATAGTGCACCTCTTTGATTCGCTTAACTAGAATGAAAGTCGATTAGGGTCTATCTATTGACCCTAATCGAGCTACTGGTTTGCAACCGATTGAAATTGTTGTTTATTTCAAACCAACCTACTAATCTACTAAGGTATAACGATTCATTGCCATAGTCTCTAAATCTATACTGCCCATAAATTCAGCTGCCATAGGTGTTTTAGTAAAACTTGTCATGGAAGCATCCGCATCCGCTAACGTTTCCCAATGCACCACAACCACCCATTTGCCGTTTTCGCCCATTGCTGACTCACGAGACACAAAGCCCTTTTGTTTTGCCACATGATTGACTTCAACGCTATGATCAAGAACGGCAAAGTCACCATAAGAGATACTTGGCTTAAGTTTGAAAGAGGCAATCTCAATCACTTTAGCGTTTGATACTACGTCAGCACCTTGATGATGGCTGTTATGCTGTGTATGCTTTTGAGCTTGATGAGCAGGTTGTAAGTTGTTGCAAGCAGTCAATGCAAATGTACTAATAACAACAGTGGTTAATAAAGCAGCTTTTGAAATCTTCATAGTGATACCTTTTGGATAGATTGATGATTTAAAATTTGTTTTAAGTATTTAGATACAGATGAAATATCGAGACTAAGATAAGTTAATAAATTAAAAAACCTTAAAACTGATAGCGTAAGCCTAAGTTAAGTTCATGAGCAGAGGCGTCGTTGATCTCAAAGCCATCGCTGAAGCCGTCTTGCCCTGTTTGTACGTCGCCACCAAAATCGATGTACTGATACTCTCCATATAAATGGGTGCTTGGGGTCAATGCATAGCTTGCACCTGCTCCAATATTCCACGTAAATTCGCTAGAGTCGCCATCAGCGTAGTTGTCATAATAGCCATCTGCTTTGCCATCAAATGCGTCAAACCCTGCTACGCCAGTTCCGCCCAAACGAGCAGAATAGTCATTTTTTGAGAGTCCAATACCTGCCTTAGCGTAAGGGGTAAATGAGGCACTAATAGGGAAATCATAAAACCCTTCAAGAGTCATCGTTAAGCTTTCAAACTCACCGTCTAAAATGTATTGCTCGCCATCACGAGCGCCTGTACCGTAACGTGAGTCATCAATATCAAAGCTACGTTTTGCCAATCGACCTTCTATACGTAGGTTTTGGTTAAACTGATAACCTAACCCTATACCGCCGACCATACTATTATCAGCTTCAAATGAACTTGGAAAATCGTTGTCAGTTGCAATGTTATTACCATAGGCTTTTGAATCAGTATCCGCAATGCTATAGCCCAGTTGTGCTGTGCCATATAGACCCTCTGTCATATCTGCCATGGCGACTGTAGGTAGTGCAAATAAGCCTAAAACAGCAAAGGTAGATAATGCTTTTGCATTGGTTAAAGATGTCATAAGTGTTTCCTAATTAAGAATATATTCAAAGCCAATGGTTAGTGACTGCTTTATTAAAGACCTAATGTTTGATAAAGCAGCATTTAATGAAACAGTATTTAATAAAGCAATATTTAAGACTTAGGGTTTTTGGAATATTAAATTCTTGCAACCCGATGACAACCATCATATGCTACCAACTCATGAATAAAAATAGAGTTTTGTTCATACTTATTATGAAAGATTTCGATTATTTAGCGTTAAGCGGACAGCACTTGTTGGTATTCACCACCTTGCACGAGGTCGGCACAGTGACTAAAACTGCCGAACAACTGGATCTGACACAATCGACCATTAGCCACAGTTTGCAAAAACTCAGGCTAATATTTGACGATGAGTTGTTTGTGCGTTCGGGTAGAAGCGTGATGCCGACCCAAAAAAGTGAATATTTATATCAAGAAATTAAACCGTTGTTGGTTCGACTAGATGAGTTAACGCAGACCCAAGAGTTTGAGCCAAAGCTGGCTCATTTTGATTACACGATTTTGGCAAATGATTATCAGGTGGGCGTGTTTTTAACACAGGCAATGCAACAAATTAGCGCACAAGTGGCCTCATTTCGCTTAAATATATTGCCTTCTCGCAAGCCTAATATTGAGCAACTTCGGCAACATAATGTTGATGTAGCATTTTCCCCCTTTGCCCCTGATCACAATGACATTATGAGCGTACGCTTATTTGACGATGTGGCACGGTGTTATTACGATCCTGCGTACCGCTCACCTCCAGTAACCGAGCAAGATTTTGATAATGCCCGCTACGTGGGACTGAGCTTTACCAAAGGCGCGTCTGCCAGCCAAACGGATAAACACATTATTCAAGCGATAGATGCCAATACCGTCATACGCACCAATAGCTTTGCGACGATGGCAACGTTCGTTAAAGGGTCAGAATTAATGGCTATTGTCCCTAGTAAATTGAATACGTTGGGATTTGAGCATTTAGACAGCGTGGCATTACCTTATCAACCCACACCGATTACTATGCGGATGCTGTGGCACAAGAAATATCAAAAAGATCCTAAGCATCAGTGGTTTAGGGAACAGGTTATCGCGTCTACTGATATTTTTAGAACGCCCTAGAGTCTGTTGAGTACTATTACATCACTGCTTATGTCATTCTTCACGTCGATAGAATTTTGACATCAGCAGTCATTAAAAATGTCGTTATGATATTAAATTAGCCTTCAGTTATCATAAAATCATTAGGTATGAAGCTAGCAATACAGTCAGCAAGTTATTGAATTATTTAATAATATAATAAGTCAAGTAGTATGAAATTATTTGATACTTGCATAGCGATATTTTTGGGTTTTCTTTAATGTTTTTATAAAAATGAAGGTTGAATAATAAGGTAAAACCATCTAATAATAGATCTATAAGTTCTAGACATTTATCTAGCAACTTATATCCACTACTATTAGGAAATAAATACAATGACGTATAAAAATGTAACTGTCGCTGGAAGCGGCATCCTAGGCTATCAGATTGCTTTTCAGGCCGCATTTCATGGTTTTAATGTTAGTGTCTATGACATCAATGATGAGGTTTTAGAAAAAGCAAAGTCAAAATTTCAATTGATGTGTAAAGCTTTTCGAAAGGATTTGAGGGCAACTCAAGAGCAGTTGGACATGGCCTTTGACAATCTGAGCTATACCTCAGACTTAGCAGAAGCGGTCAAAGATGCTGACCTGATGATTGAAGCCATTCCTGAGATTCCTGAAATTAAAATCGAATTTTATGAAAAACTTGCCAAACTAGCGCCAGAGAAAACCATCTTTGCAACCAATACCTCTACCTTACTTCCTAGTCAGTTTGCAGAGTCAACGGGACGACCTGCGCAGTTTTTAGCGCTACACTTTGCCAATAAAATTTGGATGCATAATGTCGCCGAAATCATGGGACATCCTGGCACAGATCCTAAAGTATTTGATGAGGTTGTTGCTTTTGCTACTGCCATCGGTATGGTGGCAATGCCGCTGGATAAGGAGCAACCCGGCTATATCATGAACAGTTTGTTGGCGCCTTTTATAGATGCAGCTTTGCAATTGGTTGCAAAAGAGGTTGCCGATCCACATACGATAGATAAAACGTGGATGATAGTAACTGGCGCGCCGTCAGGTCCCTTTGCCATATTGGACACTATCGGTATCAACACTGCATACAACATCACAAAACTATCTGCTGAAAAAACTCAAAATCCTGTGAGGTTCAAGGCTGCTCAATATCTAAAAGAACAATTAATCGATCAAAATAAACTAGGATTCGCGACTGGAGAAGGATTTTATACGTATCCAAATCCAGCCTTTATGCGCCCTGAATTTTTGAAATAATAGATAGCTTTCAAACTGGCTCTAAAACACAAAAGGCCATTCAAGCTGCATATTGCATCGCTTGAATGGCATTGTCAGTCGCGCATTTTATTTAACTAAATATCTTAATATTAGGATTTACTTTCGGCGATAACTATTCAAACCTATCTAAGTTATGTTGTTCACTAAAGAGAAAAGTCATATCGCGTCAATGCAATTATTTCAATTGGCACTGCATACTTCCAAGGCATACCGCCCGTACAATAGAACTGGCCATCTTCAAAAGCCACAATGCGAGATGTGAAGTCATTACCTACCTGATCTTCTAGAGCATTCTCATCACTCTCATCACTTACAGCACACCATATATTTTTATGACCGTCCTCAAGCATTGAACGAGTTAGTTCGCTTCCAACAATTACCGTATCCATGTTGTTACTCCTATTCAATGACAATGATTAGTAAGCTAAACAAGCGGTTTTGTAACAGCAATCACTTGAGCATCTTCGAACCTGTTTTATCTATCGTTGAAAAATATTGATGGTTAGACAGATGAGCTTATAAATAGATAGTACAGATGTATTGTCAGCTAGAACAAGAAGTTGTAGACAGATGGTAGATTTTCATGCATAGGCTGTAAAACTAATCTGTATGTAGAACGTAACAGTCATTATATTGATAATGAGTTATAGCCCTACATCATCATGAGTAAGTGCCACTCTCTTTACTGAGACAGCGTACTCCCATAGATCACCTTTATCACAAACGAACTGGTCGTTATTGAAAGCTACTATAGGAACCAATAATTCGTAGTAACCATTATCTATGGTTGCGATAGCATAATCATCGCTAACGTTGCTGACAGCACACCATACATAGTGGCTGACATTTTCCAAGATGGCTTTGGTTAACTCACTGCCTTGTAATTCAGCAATCATCTTCAGGCTCCAATATCTATCAAGTTAATCTATTACTTTATAGATAAATTCGGTTTTTGCAATATACGTGTATAACTCATAAGTTCTCGAAATACGCCTGACTCACTTCAAGCAGATTTTTTATAGTTAGAATTTATGCTCAAACTATTCAAAGAAATTTTCAATCTTATGCTCGATATACTGTCTTTTCGGTATGATAAATAGGCTTTCATTTGTGCTATAAAAGACTGCTTAATCGATGCTCGTTAACGCTTTACTAACATCTAAGAAATTGACAGCGGGGGGCAGCTTATACTACCCTTTATCACTCATTCACTTTATTAATCTTACTTCTTAAATAGTAAGATCGTTCCGGAGTAATCCCATGCAGTGGACCAAACCAGCTTTTCAAGACATTCGTATCGGTTTCGAAGTTACTATGTATTTCGAAGCACGCTAAAACTCATTAGCACTCAATCCATTAAAAGCCCTAGATGATTAGGGCTTTTATTTTTTTGGAAATATTGATTTATGTATATTCACGTTTTAGGCTCAGCTGCTGGTGGCGGTTTCCCGCAGTGGAACTGTAACTGCGATAATTGCCACGGTGTCCGTCAAGGCATGATTCAGGCAAAAACCCGTACCCAATCTTCGATAGCCATATCAGAAAATGGTGTGGATTGGATCTTATTCAACGCGTCACCTGATATCCGTCAACAATTATTTGAGTTCAAGGCAGCACAGCCAGCACGTCAATTGAGAGATACAGGCATCACCAATGTGGTTTTGATGGACAGTCAACTTGACCATACGACGGGGCTATTGACCCTGCGTGAAGGTTGTCCAATTCCTGTTTGGTGTACTGACATGGTCTATCAAGATCTAACAACAGGATTTCCTCTCTTTAACATGTTGAAACACTGGAATGGCGGTTTGCAATACAATCAAATTGATCCAGAAAAGACGTTTAAGATTGAAGGGTTTGACAATTTAGAATTGACGCCTTTAGTGATTAGAAGCTCTGCACCGCCCTACTCTCCGCATCGCAATGACCCTCATGATGGCGACAATATTGCCCTGATTGTAAAAGACTTAAAAACACAAAAACAACTCTTTTATGCGCCAGGTCTCGGTAAGATTGATGATCAAGTGATGCAGATTATGAAAAGCTCTGATTGCGTGATGATTGACGGTACGCTATGGACTGACAATGAAATGCAAGAGTGCGGCGTCGGTACGAAGACTGGCCAAGACATGGGGCATTTACATATTAGTGGTGAAGACGGCTCATTGCATTATCTAGATCAGCTCGATAACGCTCGTAAGGTGCTGATCCATATCAATAACACCAATCCGATATTGAATGAACAGTCTGAACAGGCCGCGACATTAAAACAACATGGTGTTGAAGTAGCATTTGATGGTATGCAGATTGAGCTTTAAGACAAACGGTCAGGCAAAGATAGCAATCGTAAGGTGAGAACAATGCAAGAAAAAAACACAGCGCTAAGCCCAGAAGCGTTTGAACAAGCGATTATGGCTAAGGGGCAGTATTATCATATTTATCATCCCTTTCATATCATGATGCATGAAGGCAAAGCGACCCAGCAGCAGATCCAAGCGTGGGTCGCCAACCGTTTTTATTATCAGATCAATATCCCATTGAAAGACGCGGCCATTATGGCAAACTGTCCTGATCAGCGCGTGCGTCAAGAATGGATTCAACGCATGATTGATCAAGATGGCGTATATCCTGACGGCGGTGGTCGTGAAGCATGGCTAGGTCTGGCAGAAGCAGTTGGTTTGACCCGTGAGCAGGTGATTTCTGAAGAGCTAGTGCTGCCGGGTGTGCGTTTTGCCGTCGATGCTTATGTGAACTTTGCACGGCGTACCTCATGGCGAGAAGCGGCCAGTAGCTCACTGACCGAGCTGTTTGCCCCGCAGATTCACCAGTCACGTTTAGAGTCGTGGCCCAAGCACTACCCTTGGATAAAGGAGCAAGGCTACACCTATTTCCGCTCACGTTTGAGTCAAGCGCGACGCGATGTTGAGCATGGTCTAACCATCACACTCGACTCATTCAAAACAGCCGAGCAACAAGAGCGTATGCTAGAGATATTACAGTTTAAACTCGATATCTTATGGACCATCTTAGATGCCTTGAGCTTGGCCTATGTTCATAATCAAGCCCCTTATCAAAGCGTTACCACTGCCAATGTTTGGCATAAAGGATTATTCAAATGAGTATACCTGCTAGTTTACCTGAGCTGGATCAATCCATCGTACCGGTATGGCGTCATGGCTATCGCTTTCAGTTTGAGCCAGCGCAAAATGCGTATGTCCTACTCTACCCTGAAGGTATGATTAAGCTCAATGACAGTGCCAGCATCATTGGGCAACATATCGATGGTCAAGCGTCCATTGCTGATATTATCCAAAAGGTGCAAGCTATGTTTGGCGATATTCCCGAAATCGAGCAAGACATCATCGAATATATGCTGGTCGCCCAGCGTGAACATTGGATTGATTTAGTATGACTGCGCCAGTCGGGCTACCGCTATGGCTGCTTGCTGAGCTGACCTATCGCTGCCCCTTACAATGCCCTTATTGCTCAAACCCTATTGACTATGCTCAGTATAAAGAGGAGCTAACGACAGAGGAATGGTTTGATGTGTTTGATCAGGCGCGGCAAATGGGTGCGGTGCAGCTTGGCTTTTCTGGCGGTGAACCACTGGTTCGTCAAGACCTAGAAGAACTGGTCGCTTATGCGCATAATCAAGGTTTTTATACTAACTTGATCACGTCGGGTATGGGATTGACCGAAGCTCGGATTGCGCGTTTAAAAGAAGCAGGTCTTCAGCACATTCAAATCAGCTTCCAAGCCAGTGATCCTACGGTCAACAATGCCTTGGCAGGATCAAAACATGCCTTTGAGCAAAAGTATGAGATGTCACGTCTGGTTAAGCAATACAACTATCCGATGGTGCTCAATTTTGTCATTCATCGGCAAAACATCGATCAGATTGATCAGATTATTGATCTCTGCTTAGAGCTGGAAGCCGACACGGTCGAGCTAGCTATTTGTCAGTTTTATGGTTGGGCGTTTGAGAATATAGAGGGTTTACTACCAACCAAAGCTCAAGTGGTCCGAGCTGAACGCATTACCAATGAATACCGTAAGCAGATTGAAGAACGTGGTATCAAATGCAAACTTATTTTTGTGGTGCCAGACTATTATGAAGAACGTCCAAAGCCCTGTATGGATGGCTGGGGCAAGATTTTCTTAACAGTGGCACCAGACGGTACAGCCCTACCTTGCCATGCTGCCAGACAAATGCCAATACAGTTTCCTAATGTACGACATACACCACTGTCGGATATTTGGTATGAATCTACGAGCTTCAATCAGTTTCGCGGTGATGACTGGATGCCCGATATATGCCAAAGCTGCCCAGATAAAGAACGCGATTATGGCGGCTGCCGTTGCCAAGCGTTTATGCTAACTGGGGATGCCAAAAACGCCGATCCTGTCTGTGGCAAATCGCCTTATCACTACCTGATTGAGGAGGCGCGTATCAATAGCGAGACGCCTGTACCTTTTGAGGAATTGCGTTTTCGCAATCCTAAAAACTCTAAGCGGCTAAGCAATAAACAGCTGAATGAAGAACAACTGATACCTACTCGTACGGTAACGGATTGAATATGAACGCTCAACCTGTAATATTTGATGGACATAATGATCTGTTGACTCGCCTTTGGCTAAGTTCAGCTGCCGATCCGGTACATGACTTTATTTATGGCACGTTACCGGGACATTTGGACTTACAACGCTGCAAAGAAGCGAATTGGATGGGCGGACTGTTTTCCATTTTCTTACCGCCCTTCGCTTATGTGAAAAACAACCATCCTGACAAATTAGCCAATCCCTCACATTCAGACTTCACTCCACAAGAAATCGTCGATATCTGCTGTGCGCAATTGAAACTAGCCCAGCAACTAGAGGCAAGATCTGACGGTCAGATTCAGATTTGCACCTCGTTAGAACAAATTCAGGCCTGTCAGCAGAATAAGCAACTGGGCATTGTATTGCATTTAGAAGGTGCTGAGTTTTTGGCCATACAGCCTGACCTGCTAGATGTTTTTTATGAGGCAGGACTCAAAAGCATTGGCCCACTATGGAATAGAAAGAGCCTCTTCGGTGATGGCTTAAATGCGTCTTTTCCGCATTCTCCAGATACGGGAGCTGGGCTCACGACTCAAGGCAAAGACCTCATTCTTAAGTGCAGTGAAAAGCATATGCTGATCGATGTGTCGCATATGAATGAACGCGCTTTTTGGGATACGCTAGAGATTGCCTGCCAGCCGATTGTTGCGACACATTCAAACGCACATACTCTCTGTCAGCAAGCACGGAACTTGACCGATCAGCAGCTAACTGCCATCAAAAAAAGCGATGGTTTGGTTGGGGTAAATTTCGATGTGGCGTTTCTTCGTGCAGATGGGCAACGTAATACGCAAACCTCGCTTGATGTGATTATCGACCATCTTGATTATCTGATCGACCATTTAGGCGAAGATCACGTTGGGTTTGGCTCTGATTTCGATGGTTGCCTACTACCTGATGAGTTATCTGATATCAGTCAAATCTCTATGCTGATTGAGCGGATGCAACAACGCCATTTCTCTGAGCAACTGATTAAAAAGGTAACGTCAAAAAACTGGTTTACGGTGCTTGATAAGGTATGGCAATAAAATAATCAAGCAATTACTGTCTAGGGACTACTGTCTTGCTCGTCTGAGCAAACAGGGTAACCATCAGTTTTCGTTTTACCTTAATACCTGCTCTACCCGTTCAATCAAGTATTCTTTGACCGCATTAAACAATGGGTCGATTAAGCGCCGTTCTGGACAAATCAAATATAGTGGATAGTTGGCCACTTGCCAGCCGTCCAGCTCTACCTCGACCAGTCTCCCCGCCTTTAAGTCACCGGCTATATCTAACTGAGACTTTAATGCGATGCCTTTACCCGCCACTGCCCAGCGGCGTACAACGTCACCGTCTTTACTTCTGCGATTGCCATCCACTGCCACACGTTTAGTCTTTCCCGCTTTCTCAAAAGTCCACTCGCTCAAATATTTTTCATCATGCCCCAAACGTAAGCAATTATGCTGCGATAAATCTTCCGGCATTTTTGGGATACCGATATCCTTATCAATTTTGCTCAAATACTCCTTTGACGCACACAGTATAGGGCGATTATTCAACACTATGGGTAATGCGACCAGTGATGAATCTTTGGGTGCGCCGTAACGTAGTGCCAAATCAATCTGCTGACCGTACAAGTCCACATAGCTGTCTGACATATGTAGCTGCACCGTCACTTTTGGGTGAATGTCTATAAAATCGTCCAGCCAAGGCAAAATTAGGTTTCGTCCCAAATCTGATGATGCCGACAGCCGAATGGTACCCGTCAGCTCGGCATCATTATCATGTAGTCCTGCATAAGCGTTGTCCAAAATAGCCACCGCATCTCGGCAATGCTTTAAATATTGCTCACCCTTGCTAGTTAAACGCAGCCTACGAGTAGAGCGAACAAACAACACCGTCTCAATTTCCGCTTCTAATCGCTTGACCGCTGCACTCACAACGGCAGGCGATAGATCTAAGTGCCGAGCACAGGCAGATAGGCTACCCAAGCGAGCGGTCTCAATAAAAATACGTAGATCCTGCAAATTTTTCATCGTCATGCCTTCGTTCAATTAACGTCTAACTTAACAACCACCATCGCTTGCTGCTGTTGCTAGCCTCATCATTATATAAAAATTATTGAAACTGTTTCTCTAAGCCTGCTGATTATCAAAATCATTAATTATAGTAGCATGCACCTATAAGATTTACTCACACATTTGGAGAGACACGATGGATACTATAATACGGCCTACGAGCACACAGGATACTCAACACCATAGCCACCATGATGGAGATAATCAACAGAGTGCACTACAGCAAGCACGCAACTTACCACTACCTTCAAAATCAGACATGCTTAGACGTGCACCATCGGTAGAGCATTTCTGGCATCAAAACAGCCAGCTACTAGAGCAAGCATGGGCAGAGTGGGAAACCACTGAGCATGACTTGCCTGTACTTGATGACTCATTATTTGATCCAACTCTACGTGATGCAGTGACGCAAGCGTGGCGCACTCCTTCTACGGAGACGGCTGTTAAAAATTTATGGCAAGAGATACTACCTGACGTATACCAAGGACAACTCTTTGATCCAGCACAACTATCAACGCTGCGCCGTTATCTGCAAGCAATCGCAGACGCTAACATTCCCATACGTCCTCCTTATGGTATCGCATTGAACAGTAATGGGGCCATGCTAGATGCGCGTTCGCTAGGCTATCTGGCCACCCCTAATTTTCAGGCGTTTTATCATAAAGTCATGAATCAATATATGCGGCCTATCGCTCGGTTGTTATTTGCCAATATCTATGGCTATGACACTCAGACCTTTGGGTTCTCGATTCAATACCAGCCCACAGGCGACACATCGCTACAACTTCATACTGATGCTTCAGCGGTGACTATGAATATTAACCTAAATCTGCCAGGCGAAGACTTTACTGGATCAGAAGTTGACTTTGTCGATCGCCATTTAGGGCAAACCAAACGTGCCATCTTTAAACCTGGCATGGCGATTATTCATAGAGGCTCGGTGCCTCATGCCGCACATCCAATCACCAGTGGCAAACGTACCAATATGGTGCTTTGGCTGTATGGCGATAATATGCAAGTACCACGAGGAGTTGGGCTTAATAGTCATATTGATGCCAATCAACGTTGGACTGCTACGCACAGTCAGCCTGATAATTTCGCGCCGTTTTAAGATGAGCTTATGCGTTTAATGGATTTATCAATTGATAAAGCACCTTCATTATACGTCCTAATATAGCTAAAAAATAACCTTTAGATAGATTAAAAACGCCATATTATCAAAATAATATTGAAAGTGTTTTCTCTTGTAGCTAGTGGTTCTAATGTATGAACTTTACTATTATGAGTCATCACTAGGACGGACTAATCAGTTAACTTAACGATGAGCGATAAGGGTTGAGTGGCACCGTCTGTTAAATCCATTTGTATTACCAGCTGACTAAAAAACTGAAACTTACTTTACTTAAGGACAATCATGAAAACCATTAATGAAGCACTAAACTGGCGTTACAGCACCAAAGTATTTGATGCCAATAAAAAGATATCTGCTGAAGATTTTGAGCAGATCAAAGACATGCTACAAATGAGTCCATCAAGCACCAATATTCAACCATGGAGCTTTGTCATTGCAGATGATGATGCAGGCAAAGCACGCATTGCCAAAAGCACGCAAGGCGCCTTTCATTTTAATACACCTAAAGTCCTAGATGCCTCACACGTGGTGGTTTTCTGTACTCGTATCCATGCCGACGATGAATACATGCAGGCGGTGTTAGAAAAAGAAGATCAAGATGGTCGCTATGCGCAGCCAGAATTCAAAGCACAGATGCATCAAGGTCGCCAATTGTTCTTAGATATGCATCGATTCGATACCAAAGATGAGCCACATTGGCTTGCCAAACAGGTATATCTCAACATGGGCGGGGTACTATTGGGCAGCGCGCTTTTGGGTATTGACACCGTCCCTATGGAAGGCGTTGATTTACAGGCGCTTGATACGGAGTTCGACTTACGTAGCAAAGGATATTCTGCTGTAGCAGTGGTATCGTTTGGCTACCGCAGTGATGAAGACTTTAATGCCAAAATACCTAAATCACGCTTGAGTGAAGAGACTATTTTTATTAAGGCTTAAGCAATCATTAGGGTCTAAAAATTATCAAATGGTCAATAAGCATAATTTTAACGTTGCTATTGGCCGTTTGAGTTTATGCTATAGATTTTCTGACGTTTTTTAATAATATTTCTTATTAATCTACTGTATTGTTTTCAAAGTAAACATAAATAATAATTGGAGCCGACGATGAATTTGGCAAACAATAAAAAGAATGCTATCGCGTTCTATCAGACCGCTTACGAGGGTAATCCACAAAAAGCCGTCGCTGATTATGTGGGCGATGATTATATTCAACACAACCCCGCCGTAGCCAATGGTAAATCAGGATTTATTGAATACTTTGAACGGATGCAAGCACAGTATCCGAACAAGTCAATTGAGTTTGTACGTTGTATCGCTGAAGATGACTTAGTCTCATTGCATACCCATCAAGTCTGGCATAACGAAGATAAAACCATCGATGAATTCGTGACGATGGATTTCTTTCGATTTGATGATAGTGGGAAAATTGTTGAGCATTGGGATTCTATCCAACAAATACCTAAGGGTTCTGCTAATGATCAAACCATGTATTAGTTCATATATATAGAAGCGATACCCCCTTTTATGCGTAATCAGACTATGCATAATCTACGCCTTTAATCCTTAATCATAGTAGTAACAAATACCTATTGGCTTATGAGTTTCTTGCTACCAATAAGGCGAACGCTTTATTTCTTCGGCAAGAAAATCAATAAACTTTCTTTGTAGTGGTGTCACCTGCTTTCGATTGGCATAAACCACATAAACACCCAAAGTTTTGGGTTTCCATTCAGGCAATAACTCAATAAGTTGTCCAGATGCAATCAAAGATTTGACTGCGCCAGATGGCTGTAAGCTGATCCCATGTCCACGCAACGTGGCAGAGAGCAAGACTTCAGAAATATTGGCGCTGATATTGCCAGAGATAGGAACAGACTCTGGACCATTTGGCCCGTCAAACACCCATGCCGACCGTCCAAAATACGCAAACGATAGACAGTTGTGATGTACAAGCGACTGTACGTCTGTAGGTCTGCCACGCCTTTGTAAATACTCAGGTGCAGCGCATACGATAGAGTGGCACTCACCGATACGTCTGGCAACGACATTTGGCTCCAAGTCATTGGTGATACGAATCGCCAAGTCAATACGGGCATCAACTAAATTGACCGAGTCATCAGTGGTAAGAATATCAATTGCTGTTTGCGGCCAGTGAGAAACAAAGCGACCAACCACATCCATCAAAAGGCTATCAATTAGCGAAAAGCTGGCAGTGATTCGCAGCTGACCTTTTAGCTCCAAAGTATTCTGATTGCGTATCTGATCCAACGAGTCGGTCAATCCAAGCAACTGGTACGCCACCTCAAGAGTCTGCTCACCAGGTGCAGTGAGGCTCAGACTTCGAGTCGTGCGATGTAATAAGCGCATATCCATCCAACCCTCAAGCTCTGTCAGATAGCGCGTTACCTTAGCTCTAGACATGTCTAAATTGTCCGCGGCACGGCTCAAGCTACCTTGCTCAACGATCGTAACAAACACCTGTAACGCGGTCAGCCTATCCATCTCCACATCCTTATTTGCGCGAAAACTGAAACAGTAAATGCCGAATTATAGCGTATTTACACGAAATACAATCGAATAGAATAGCCCCTAACAACGAATACCGCCATTAACGCGGTCTATTTACTCAAACGAAAATATAGGTGAATTATGAAAAAATTAATGACAGCTTCTATGGCGGCCAGTGTGCTACTGCTTGCAACCCAAGTAAACGCAGCCAATCTACAACTACAAGCATATAAACCAGATCAAAATGCTATTTTCCCAGTGACCTCTGTGCTGGCAAGTGGCGAGAAAGATGCTATCTTGTTTGATGCACAGTTTAGTGTCAAAGATGGTGAAGCATTGGTTGATATGATCAAAAAGAGCAATAAAGACCTAAAAATGATTTATATCACGGCAGGCGATCCAGATTACTACTTCGGTCTTCAGCCTTTAGTCAAAGCCTTCCCCAATGTAAAGGTTATGTCTAGCCCTTCTATTATTAAACACATTGAGGCAACTAAAGATGCAAAATTAAAGCATTGGGGCCCAATCCTTGGTAAACATGCGCCTACCAAGATCACAGTACCGCAAACACTTGATCAGTCCACATTGACCTTAGAAGGTCACAAAATCGAAATCAAAGAGATGGGAACCCATCAAGCATATATGTGGGTACCAGAGTCAAAAACCGTTTTCGGCGGTGTGTCGGTAACATCAGGTATGCATGTGTGGACTGCTGATACCCAAACTAAAGAAGCTCGTAGCGAGTGGATGCAATCATTGGAGCAAATGAAGCAATTAAAGCCAAACCTTGTGATACCAGGTCACTATTCAGGCAACCTACTCAAAAAAGACTATGCTGTTGATTTCACTCTCAGTTATCTAAAAACCTTTGAGCAAGCACTGGATGAGGCAAAAAAGCAAGACTCCAAGCAGTCAGAAAAAGTAATTTCTACCATGGAAACAGCTTATCCCGCGTTATCTGGGGATACTAGTTTACAAATAGGCAGTAAAGTAAATACAGGTGAAATGAAGTGGTAAATACGGACTATTAGATAAAAAGTATTATATTTTGCTAAGTCTGTTAGCGAAATACGAGTGTCAAAATGCTGGCGTATGAATGCTTGATCAATCAGCATACGCTAGCACTTTTAATGATAAATGAGAGTAACTAATGACAATACAGTATCGTCGTGCTATGCCTGAAGACTTTACAGCCATTGTCGACCTCTTTGTCGTCAATATGAATTTGAGTGTATTTACTACTGCTACAGATAAGCAGGTTCTAAAGCAACTGGCTACCCTATTTCTTGCGAAAGACTGTCATCGTGCTACTTTTATACAAGTTGCAGAATATGATGACATTATTTGTGGTGTGGTTATAGGTTTTACTAAAGAAGATTCATACAAGGCATTACCATTCGATGATAAGCCTATTATTGATCAGATAGAACACAAGTTGCGTCTATCTGATCAAGGTCGACAGGTATTAAGTGATTTACAGAAAAAAGAAACGGCTGGTGCGAAACGAAAGACAGTCAATTTTGATAGCGAGCTACAGTTCTTCTGTGTAGATCCAAACTATCGTCGTCACCGTATTGGAGCGACGTTGATTCAAGCATTTGAGGCTTATCTCGTGGCACAGGGTGCAGACACGTATGCACTACATACAGACACCCTGTGCACTTATCAGTACTACGATAATAATGGCTATCAGTGTGTTGATGAGTATCCCAACCGCCTAAACTCGCAGATAATGCACTATACCTATGCCAAATCTTTATCTCAACAAGCTTGTATAGACTATCTTTAATTAGCCAATAAAGCGGCTTCGAAAGGATAGTTAGTAAGGTTTTCAAATCCAGTGTCTGTAATAATGATTTGATCTTCAAGTTTGACACCATTTTTACCACCAACTCGACCTACATACGCTTCAACGCAGAGTGCCATACCCGGTTCCAGCACACCACTATAGCCATGGCATTCAAGGTCTTCAGGATAACGAATAGACGGGTATTCATCACAAAGACCAACGCCATGCATCATCACACCATATCTTTGCGCTCTATATTCTTCAGGAAGTAATAAACCAGATTTTGTCACCTCTTCAAATGTCATTCCTGGTTTTAATATAGTCATGTTGTGTTGGATATGTTCATAAGCTACCTGATAGAGATGCTTTTGCTCTGCACTTGGCAAGCTCTCTCCAATCATCCAAGTTCGAGACAAGTCTGCACACATTCCATAAGGGCCAATCAGATCTGTATCGAATGCAAGTAACTCACCCTCCTTCACAATTCTAGGGCCGCTTTCTTGAAACCAAGGATTGGTTCTAGGCCCTGAAGAAAGAATTCGACATTCTATCCACTCACCACCTCGACGAATATTTTCCGCATGAAGAATAGACCATATGTCATTCTCAGTGATACCGGGTACTGTTGCTTCTTGCATGCACTTCATCGCAACCTCTGTTGAGGCAATTGAACATCGCATGGCATTAATTTCATCTTCGTTCTTAATAGATCTAGCAAACTCCATCACTTCCTGACCATCAAAAACATCGATTCCTAACTGTTTTATCTTATTGAAACCAGCAATTTCAATTTTATCGATAGCCAATCTTTTATTGTCTCCAGCATGCTCCCGTAAAATAGATTGAATTTCTGAAGCAAACCTAGAGGCATGTTCATCAGTTCTATCACCGGTTTCAAAGTAGAAGAAAGAAGCGCCTCCTCTGACTTCTTTGATCAAAGGAAGGTGTGCTGATAAGTGCTCACAATTATGAAAATCCCATAAAATAAGATGTCCTGATACAGATACAAAACAGGCTCTAGAGTGATTGTGGGTTACCCATACCTGCATATTTGTGGAGTCAGTCGCATATCGAATATTAAGAGGATCAAACAATAAGATGCCTCCAAGATCTCTTTTCTGTAGTTCTTTTACGATTCTTTGGAGGCGGTATTCGCGCATTCGTGTAAGGTTGGGAGGTGTCAGCCCTAGCTCAGCCCACTCATTGAATGCAAGATCTGTTGGACCTATCTCGACACGGTCATTGTCGTTAAGAGAGCCATCAGCTTTAAACGCGCCACCTCAACGCCGTGAAGGGTCGATTTTTCGATTTGAAGATGTGACTGAAAATGTGGTTATATTGCTCATTATTTGGCCTACCTCATAGTAATAACTCCAACAAACACAGGCTCCATTGAAGACTAGAGCCTTGCCTGAATGGTTGTATCTATAATAATTTGCCACAAAAAATGAGTATGAAAAAACGATTTAAACACACGAATTCATGACATAAAGTCATGCTAATATTATGACGCTTTCTTTCTCCGCTCTCTATGTTTCAAAACGCTATAAGGCTGTTCTTTTATATTTAATGGACTCAAGCGTGGCGAGCCAAATTAAAGGTAAGACAATAAGAGCCGAACCTATCAAAAGACTGATATCAGGTATTTCATCAAACCATACGATGCCGATAACCACTGCTCCTAACAGACCAGTATATTCTGCACTAGATATTTTATGTGCTTCAACCGCTCGGTAGACCAGTACGCAGATACCCGCATAGATCAAAATAAACAAATTTGAGCCTGCTGCTATCCATAGCGCGTACCAACTCAAAGGAGCATGTTCCCAAATAGCCAAACCAAGCCCCAACGGTATTCCGACTAAATTGGTCAAAAACAGTGTTTGTGCAACTGTGTGATTCGAAGGTAATTTTCGCACTAATAGGTTGTTTGTCGCCATGGTTAAGGCCACGATCAGCGCAAATATAGCACCCATATTAATTTGTGTTGGTTTTACCACGACAAGAATACCTATGAAGCCTAGTATTGCCACAATGATGCTTGGTGCTGTGAGTCTGTCTTTATAAAACAGAAACCCTAACGGCAACATCAGTAAAGGTGCAGTATAAAAAATCGCATTGACCGTGGCTAGCGGTAGCGCTTGGATAGACAACACCATGAATACCGCGCCAAACAACCAAATATGCCCACGTACAAAATGCCATTTTACGTTACTAAGTAGCTTGGCTTTTTGGTTAAATAAACAAAACGGTAGTAGCATCAAGACAGCTGTTAGCTGACGCAATAGCACAAACTGATAGACCGCTGCACCATCTGGCAACTCTTTTATCAGTGCATCTGAAAGGACTGCAATCATGTTTCCTGCAACCAACAGTATCATTGCAAATCCAACACTCATCTTCGGCATTATCATGCTTATCTCAAAATACATAAAATTTTAAATTAAGCCATTCAATCCAATGGTCAGATAAATAGTATATTCGCGTATACTCATGACGTATAATGATATAAAAACGTTTAGTATTAGTTGAACTCATAATGAAACTCCCCCCATTACGTGCCATACAATGCTTTGAATCTGTAGCAAGGCTCAATAGTTTTTCTAAGGCGGCAGAAAGCCTCAACGTGACGCAAAGTGCCGTGAGTCATCAGGTTCGAACGCTTGAAGAATATCTTGGTGAAGCGTTGTTTTATAGGCAGGGCCGAACCCTTTCTTTAACAGATATAGGCGAGCGTTATTTCACAGAAGTAAATCAATCGCTGACGGCTCTGTCCAATACCAGTCAGGCCATTCGCCATGATAAGCCTGGCCATATTCGCCTAGCGCTGTATAGTTCAGTGGCTGTCAATTGGTTGATTCCTCGGTTAGAAAACTTCCGCGAACAGCACCCAGAGATTGAGCTGACCTTAAATATGGTGACAGACCAAGACGACTATAATGAGCAGTGTTCGGATTGCTTTATTACCGTCAATCCACCGAAACGCAATGTAGTCAGCAAGCTTTTATTCGCTGAGAAGCTATTTCCTGTCTGTGGCCAAAAACTTTGGGCGGAAATAAAGGATCAGCCATTGCCTGAGGCGTTATGGCAACACCCTATACTGTCCGTAAAATATTCTGACAAAAGTGAAGGTACGGCTAATGATTGGCTAAAATGGTGTAAAGCAGGCGGGTTTGAGCTGCCAAGCGAGGTAAAGATTAATCAATTTAGCCATGTACTGCTTGCCGCACAGGCTGCACGTTATAACTTAGGTATTACGCTTACCGACAACTATATGATGCTAGAACAAACACATCAGCAAAATCTTGTCAAAATCCCAATGCATGAATTACTCACTGGCGACAGTTTCTATTTCTTTTATAATGACTTAAAGTCAAATCAACCAGACATCATTAAATTGAGTCGTTGGTTAGAGTCACAATGTCTTTAAAAGTGTTTTAAATAGCATTTTAAATAAGTGTTTCTAACGACCATCATTAACGAGTATTACCTATAATTGCGACCATAAACACTGTGAAAGTATCAACCCCCTACGATAAAGAGCAAGACCTATGCAAATAATCCTCAATCAAATGGATATTACCGATTATCAAGTATCAGTAAATGCTGCTGCGATATTAAAATCAATCCATGATCATCAAGTTTGTGATGGCTTTATGATTTTTCCAGAACTTGCTTTGACTGGCTTTCCGACGCTAGACAATATTGAAGCGTTGTATCATCAATCAACAGAGCACTTTCACAGCATATTGGAAGCAAGCAAAAATACAGATTCAACCATCATTATTGGACATATTGACAAGCAGGATCAACTTTTCTATAACGCATGTTCTTTTATAAAAAACGGCAAAATCATTCATAAACACCGAAAGTCAAAGCTTTGGCTTGATGATGTTGGGGTATTTACAAGCGGAGAAGACTTGTCAGTGGTTAGCATTAATGATGTGGTTTGTGGTGCTCAAATTTGTTTTGAGCTAGAGTTTCCAGAAGGCTCAAGAGCACTGGCAAAAAAAGGCGCACAGATCATATTTATGCCAAACGGCAATATGTCTCCTTATGCAAATACCCACTATGTATTGACTCAAGCTCGGGCTATAGAGAACCAATGTTTTGTGATTACCTGCAATGGTGTTGGCGTCGGTCATGGCGGTCAGTTTGTAGGAGAGAGCCTAATCGTCTCTCCTACAGGACGAATTATCAAAAAACTTGGTTCGTCGCCAGATATAGTAACAGTAAATATAGATTTAGAGGAACTAGAGCAGTCTAAGCAAAACTATCAATATATAGACTTGTCTTAATGTAACCATAGAGCTTAATCATTAAACTGAGTGGCAAGGTTATTTTCTGGAGAAAACACAGTGAAGAAAAATCACGGTTACTTATCGCGGCTGATGTCTGGTGGCTTGAGAGCCGATGGATTATCGTTGAGCTAGTACAGCGCAGTCTATATATCCTATGACTTACTATTCTCAGTCTCTCAAAGCATCTTCAACAAAGCTCAACCGGTCTTGACCAAAGAACATTTCACCATTTACAAAGAAGCTTGGTGCCCCAAATACCCCTCGTGCTACTGCTTCTTCGGTACTAGATTTTAAACGCGCCTTGACCTCAGGCTCACTAATACGCGCCATAAAATCAGTCGCCTCAATGCCTACTTTCGACAGAACTTCAGCCACAACTTCTGGTGATTCCATATTTAACTTTTCAGCCCATAGCGCATTGAAGATAGCGGATAAATAACTCTCAAATTTAGGTGTCCCCAAATAAGCGGTAACACCGCGCATAAGCTGCATCGTATTGACTGGGAAAAATGGATTGAAGCGAAAAGGTACGTCATAGATGGCTGAAAAACGCTTAAGGTCTTTGAGCATATAAGCGCCTTTAGCAGGTATGGCAGCTGGAGAGGTGTTACCAACGGCTTGAAACACTGCGCCAAGTAACATAGGTCGCCAAACAATTTCGGCATTGTGACGCTGCGCGTTACTCGCTAACTGTGTCCATGCCAAGTAACTGGCTGGGCTACCCACATCAAAGAAAAACTCTACTTGTTTACTCATCTTTGCATTCCTTGCAATATATTAAAAATCCATTAAAATTTTGATGGTTATTAACCAGATAAGATTAAAAAGTTTCCATCCATGGGCGTAAATCTAGCTCATGCGTCCAGCTATCCCTTGGCTGACAGTGCAACTGCCAATACTGCTCAGCGATATGTTCTGGATTTAAAATACCGTCTTGGTCTTTTAGCTCATAGCGCTCAGGAAAGTTATCACGAATAAAGTCAGTATCGATAGCACCGTCAATGATAGGATGTGCGACATGTATGCCCTTTGGTCCCAACTCTCGCGCCATGCTTTGTGCCAGTGCCCGTAGAGCAAACTTAGCGCTAGCAAAAGCCGAAAAACCTTTACTACCGCGTAAAGACGCTGTTGCACCCGTAAAAATAATTGTCCCCCTCTTACGTGGAATCATGACTTTTGCCGCTTCTCTACCTGTCAAAAATCCAGCCAAGGCACCCATCTCCCACACTTTTCGATAGACCCTCTCTGTCGTATCTAAGATGGAGAAATGAACGTTTGCCCCGATATTAAACACCACCACTTCAATCGGCCCAATGTCTTTTTCAATATGAGCAAACAGCTCAACCATCTCTTGCTCGACACGTGCATCACAACCAAATGGCTTGACTACTCCCCCAGCCGCTTCGATATCACGGACTAATGCCTCTAGCCTCTCAACAGTCCTTCTGGTCACGCACAAAGTAAAACCTTCTCGCGCAAAACGTCTGGCAACAGCACTGCCAGTGGCATCGCCTGCGCCGATTACAACTGCTACGGGTGCTCTGTTCATGTCTATTTCCTTATAGGTTCCTTTTTAGAACTAACAAAAACATAGCTTTATTTTTGGACCCTGTCAAGCTAACCTATGACTTAACGATAAAGGAGATAACCTATGCGCTGGGATGAACTGGACCAACAGTCTTGCTCGGTGGCTCGCACTTTAGCAGTCATTGGTGATCGTTGGACGCTCATGATTTTGCGTGATTGTTTTTTGGGAGTCAGACGATTCGACGTATTTGAGCAACGCTTGGGCATTACACGCCATGTCCTATCTAACCGTCTTCGCAAACTGGTTGAATACGATATTTTAAAAAAAGTCGCCTATCAGCAGCGGCCGCTACGTGAGGAATATAGACTGACAGAATGTGGATTAGATTTGCACTCTATCGTACTGGCATTGGTCAGTTGGGGTGATAAACACATGGCTGATGAACGCGGGGCACCGCTGTTACATAGACACAAGGCATGTGGTCACATTATGCATCCGGTGACAATATGCTCCAAGTGCGCTGAGCCCATTACTGCACGTGATATTGAGGTTGAGATAGGACCCAAATGGATCGGTAATGATGAAGTGAGTATTTAATATAGTAGCGGTTGATGAATAACTAGAGCTAGACATCAGAACACTTTATTTAAAAGACTTAACCTTTTACGGTTGTACTGTACTACAGCCTGAAGTATTCCAAAACCTTGTTAACTGTATCGAACAACGTAAAATAAATCCAATCGTGGCGTGTACCTTTCCATTAAAAGAGATACATACTGCTCAAGCGGTTTTCTTAGAAAAGAAACATGTCGGTAAAATCGTTTTGAACGTTGCTCAAGAATAATCATCGATCAATAGCAAATAAATAGCGTACAAATGGCTTTGAATATTTTATTCAAAGCCATTCATATCTAAATCAATAAACGCTGTTTTGAAACATGAAAGTCAACCTTATCAGTCATGACTTTCAACCATTCATTTTATTGTTAGTAGCAGAATATAAATCAAATCTATGAGATAACTGTCATTTCAGTGACGACAAATTCATCGACCATCCCATCTGTTACTTGTACATAGCTCTGGAAATGCGGGCTTTGTACATGTTGCTGAAGACACTCGTTGTTTTCCCAAATCTCATAAACCACGAAACCGTTACTATTTGCATTTTCTTGATGTAAGTCATATTGAATACAACCTTGATCATCTTGTGATGCTGCTGTCAGTTTAAGCAGCTCAGTTTTAACTTGTTCAACGTGCTCAGGTTTGGCTTTGATAGTGGCGACGATGGTAAGTGGTTTGTTTGCTTGCGTGCTCATCTATTTATCCTATATTTGTTATTATCATTGATTTAAATAGGTCCAACGTGTCTGCTAAAAGCGTCACATTGGACCTATTAATCTAAATGGCGTTATGCGTTATGCAGACCAGCCTTCTAATACAATCTTGCCATGCGCTTGCTGTTTTTCTAGCATTTGGTGCGCACTACGTAGATGTTCAGCGGTGATAGCCCCAAGATTGTGAGCGACCGTGGTTTTGATCTCGCCTGCATCAATCAATTTTGCCACCGCATTTAATAAATGATGCTGTTCAATCATGTCTGGCGTATTGAACATTGAGCGTGCAAACATAAACTCCCAGTGCAGACTTAAGCTTTTGGTTTTAAGAGGGTTGGCATCTAATGATTTTGGATCATCAATCAGTCCAAGCTTACCCTGCGGCTTTAAGCATTTAATGATTTCTTCATAATGATCTTCAGTATTATTGAGACTCACCACATAGTCTACTTCAGCAATACCTGTTTTTTGTAGTTCATCAGACAATGGGTTACGATGATTGATAACATGATCAGCACCCAAATCTTTGAGCCACTGCACGCTCTCATCTCTCGAAGCTGTACCAATAATCGTGGCCGACGTTCTTGTCTTTAATAACTGAGTTAAGATAGATCCAACACCGCCCGCTGCGCCAATGACCAATACTGAGACGTTATTAGCATTCTCGCTACTATCGCTGTCATTCGCTGCGCTATCAGACACAGGCACTTGTAAACGGTCAAATAACATCTCCCAAGCTGTAATCGTCGTGAGTGGTAATGCCGCTGCCTCAGCGAAAGACAAAGAGGCTGGCATGTGTCCAACGATACGCTCATCGACCAACTGATATTCAGCATTGCTGCCTGAACGGGTCAAATCTCCAGCATAATAGACGTTGTCGCCTACCGAGAATAAACTAACGTCTTCACCGACAGCCGTCACAGTACCGGCAGCATCCCAACCAATAACAGCATACTCACCCTCTGCAGCAGGACGCCCTTCACGGATTTTGTAATCTACTGGATTGACTGATATGGCTTTCACTTCTACGAGAATATCGCGGCCTGAAGCAATTGGCTTATCAAGGGTAATGTCTTGTAGCGACTGTTCATTATCGATAGGTAGATTGCTTTGATAACCAATGGCTTTGATAGTTTGCATAATATTGTGTCCTGTTTTTAATGAGAAAATTTTTAATAATAAAATTTTTAATAATAAAATTTGAAAATATAGTTATTTGAAAATATAGTTAGTAATGGTTTAATTTTTCGAAATTTATTGATGCTGCTAAATGCAAATTTTATGCATCTTATGCAAAAATTGACTGTAATACTGTCTGAGTATGCTGCTCAAGCTCTGCAATGGCTGCTTGGTTTAGAGCATCAGCATGTGGTCGACCAAACGCCCCTCTTGCATCGCCATGTACGCCATCTGTTATATCGTTATCAAAGTATTTACCAGTACCATCAGCGAACTCATCCGAGATGGCCAATGCAGTTAGGATATTTGCGCCCTTGTCTGCTGATGACCAATGTTGACCATACGCTTCGTTGGCCATTTTTGTGTTCAGTAGCGAGCCTGGATTGACGGCAATAACATTGATATCGTTGCTAGCGACGGTGTCAGCTAATGCCATACTCCACATCGTGAGTGCCAGCTTACTTTGGGCATAAGCATCCTTATCATCGAGGCGGGTCTGGCCTGCAAGTGCTTGATAAGATATGGACGCTTGCGCAGCTGAGCTTAAGTTCACGATACGCGCTTTATCAGACTGCTTTAGCAAAGGTAATAAAGCATTGGTCAGCTCATAAGGCGCTAGGTAATTGACTACGAAACGTACATCCAAACCGTCTTTAGTCATTGCTGATGCCGTGGTATAAATCCCTGCGTTATTTATGAGCACATCAAGCTTGGTCAGTTTTTCATTGACGTCTGCTGCCATCTTGAGCACATCCGTTAGATCAGAAAAATCAGCCACAAACCCATCAATATTATCTACTGCTGCGCCTGTCGCGACTGCTTGAACTTCTGCAATGACGTTAGCAAGTTTGTCAGCATCGCGGCCATGCAGGTACACTTGGTGCCCAGCTTCTGCCAGTTTTAGCGCTGCCAATTTGCCAATGCCATCTGTGCTGCCAGTGATTAAAATTGTTTTAGTTGTATTCAGAGTCATAAACCGCCCTTATTGTTTGAATTATTGTTTCAGTTTTGGATACCTGTTCTATTTTATCCGTCGTGATAGCGTCCATTGTAATGAAAGTGTTGTGCTTCAAACAGTAGCCATCACCTAAAACACTTTCAATATAATTTTGAAAGTGAGTTATATTTAAGGGGTTATTTAAACTGTTACCTAAGCGGTTGCTAGTTAGACTGAAGATAATGTAACTATCGACAAAGCCACTCTATTTCATTGTAGATCTCACAAGTGATAGTAATAGAATCAAAACATTAAGCAGTACTATCTAAATGGTATTGCACTGAAAACCGTCTAGATAGTCGCGTTGATATAAAAGAAGGGCGGCTCGTTGAAGCGGATCGTTGAAGCGGCTCATTGAAGTCGGTTTAGGAAGTTAAGTTAAACAGCCTAGTGCCGTACAAGCGTATTTAATCGACTATGTGCAGTATTTAGGCTTGAGTGAAGAAATGGCTCATCAAAAAATTCGTTGATTCAATCAATTTTTTACCCCTACAAGTTCAGGAAGCTGTTGTAATAACCATTTCCGGAATTTGGTCACACTCATTGACGTGTTATGTCGACCTAAAGGCTCTAACATATAAAAGTTTTCTGCAGTACGTAGAACGGTATCCACTGGGCGCACTAGAGCGCCACTTTTCAGATAGTCATCTACAAGTGAACCCCACGCCAAAGCAATACCTTGACCATTGATTGCAGCCTGAAGCAACATCGTGTAATTATTGATATGGACTTTGTTTTTAGGCGTGATAGTAGGATAACCTACTTCACTAAACCACTCAGGCCAAGTCATCCAGTCTATTCGTGCCTCATCAAGATTCAATAAAGTACCACCAAATATTTTCTCTAGCGATCTATCATTATTAAACTGTACCAAATAATCTGGACTACAGACAGGGAACACTTCTTCTGGAAATAGAGGGGTTACCTCCATTCCTGCAGGTGGTACTCGGCAATAAAACAAAGCTAAATCGCAGTCCATACTATGCAAATCTACAACATTATCAGTTGCTAGTATTCTCAGGTCTATGCCTTCTTCTTGCTGAAATCGTGCAACCTTAGGCAGTAGCCAAAGTGCTGCCATTGCATGTGTGGTGGCTACTGTGACTTGATTTTCACCGCGCCATTTTTTGATTTCTCCGGTCGCTTGGGCAATATTAATCAGCGCACCATAAATGCTTTGATAATACTGCAATCCAGTGGGCGATAAAGAAATCTTACGGTTGGCTCGAATAAACAACTCTTTGCCAAGATACTCTTCTAATTGGAGTATCTGACGACTGACGGCTCCTTGCGTGACGTTTAGCTCATCGGCAGCTAAGGTAAAGCTCTGGTAGCGAGCTGCTACTTCAAACATAATAAGGCTGTTCATCGGTGGTAATGGCTTGATTTTCATCGACACTCCTAGCTTGTCATCTTGGCAATAACTAATCTATTCCTTAGATTAGAACGTAAATAGAATCAGATCGTAAATAGAGACACCTGAAAGCTTGAGTATATCACTAGACGTCATAAAAACTGATCGCGGTGTTTAACACTTCAAAAGTAAGGACATTAAGATATATGTATGTTAATCATTATCACTTAAATGCGTTGTTATTGATTCTAATACCAATATTTATAAGAACGGCTATAAAAGAACAAAGCCCTTTAAATCCTAAGACTTAAAGAGCTTTGTGCTTAAATATCGCATTTATGTCAATCCATGGATTTCTTTCCAGTTACCAGGGTGCACAACATAGCCAAACAAGGCATGACCACCGTATATAAGCTCTGTTCCTTCAGGAATCCAAAGCATCTGTCCTGGACGCACTTCGTACTTTCGACCATTAGCCGTTAACTCAAAGCAGCCTTCTATCACAAAGACAACCTCATCGTAGAGTACTTGCCATGAGACCTCTGCACCTTCCCAACGAGCAAAACCTATTCCCATATTTGGAGAAACGTCAGGCGTTAATGCCCTAGCCACATAAGCCATGCCTGGAGAGTCGCCACGTACACTAAATTCGAGGTTCTTACTATCTATTAATCTTACTTCACTCATTATTATTTCCTAGCGATTGCTATAGTTCACTGCGACTTTGCCATTTTGCGAGATTGATGCGAAATTTGACCCCCAGTCCTAAAAACGGTTCTGGTGGGTTTAAGCTTGGCATATCAGTCACATATTGAATATCACGCAAATCTTGGGAGTCTGCTCCTACCACCAGATCTGCGAGTAGCGTTCCAGAAATGGTTCCCCACGCCGCACCAACACCGTTGTCACACGCGCTGGCATACACGCCATCTTCTAACGCTCCAAAGAAGTTCGTAAAATTACGTGAGATGGCATAAACACCTCCCCATGTATGGGTTAAAGGCACACCTGCCAGCTCAGGATAACGGGCTAAGAATGCTTTTCGATGATCCGTCTGAACCCATTGGCGTGTCTCATCACTGATGCTTTTGCCATATTTTGGTACATGTTTGTAGGTATTACGAATAAGGATGCGGCGATCCGCAGTCATGCGTAATGTCGTGCCAGCATGGTCAGCTGGTGTTAACCCCCAGTTTAAGTCACCTTTGTATATCTTCATCTCTTCATCAGTTAACGGACGAGTCCAACTGGCAAAAGTCATCACGGGTAATAAACGATTTTTGAGATAGCCAAACTCTCGTGTAAAGATACTAGTGCCCAGCAATAACTTAGGTGTAATCACTGTTCCTTTATTACTGGTCAGTACCCAATTACCATTTAATTTCTGTATGTCTGTAATTGGTGATTCTTCAAACAGTTCTACATTCTCAGGTAGATTGTTACCCATTCCTTGTACTAAAGCGGCAGGCTGCATGAGGTAAGAGCCAGGCGTAAAAATAGCACGGCTATAATAATTGGTTCCAAGAACGCTACTGAGCTCTGCTTTATCTACCCAGTGATAAGACTCCCCTAGATTTTTCATCAAATGCTCAAAATGTTTTAGGTGCTCCTCACCACGTTCGCCAACTGCGCCTTGGTACTTACCTACCGCCGACCACTGACAATCGATGTTGTGCTGTTCGACCAATCCTTGCAACTGAGATATGGCGGTTCTATTTAGGTGTAATAGCTTTTTCTTAAGCTCAGGATCTGGATGCTCTAATGAAAACTTATGTGGTAAATCTATCACAAAGCCTGAGTTACGCCCTGAGGCCCCTTCTGCCACACGCTGCGCATCTACCAATATAATACGCGCCTCTGGCTTTAGCTCAGCCAATCGTCTTGCGGCCGCTAGGCCAGCAAAGCCTGCACCAATAATTGCATAGTCGGCTTTTTGTGTTCCAAGCAGCTTTTTGGCAGGTTCTGGCGCAGGCAATACGGAATACCAACCACAGCTTTTGTCATCATTCGGTAAATTAACCATTATTATTTCCTCAAGCTGCCGTTTTATTGAGCGTTATTTTTTCAAGCCATTGATTGCGCTGGCTTTGTAATGTCGCACCAAGCAGTGCAAAGCCTGTTAGATTGCCTGTCTTATCATAAAAACCTGCAGCCAGCTCTTGCCCATACTGCTCAACCCTCCAGTCCCCAGCGCCAACCCCGGGCAATATACTCAGCGGTAAAACAGGCGTCTTTACGATGATCGGCGTCGCCTTCAATGATGCCGGCGTCGGCTTCCCTAATAAGCTATTGACCAGAGCAGGTAGCGCCTGATTAATAGGATTGATATAAGGTGCCCATTCACCATTCACCTCAGCGCAATCCCCTAATGCATATATTGCAGGGTCACTACTCTGGTGATTTAAATCAGTCTGGATACCTCGTCCTGTGATTAAACCTGCTGTTTGAGCCAATGCAATATTTGGTCTCAAGCCAACGGCACTGAGTACCAAGTCTGTCTCTATACATTGTCCATCTTGTAGCGCTAACTGATAACGACCACCGAGTGACTGAACAGAGCGGATACTATTCTCCAGCTTCCACTCCACACCAATTCCGCTCAACGCTTGCTGCAACGCGCTACCCAACTGTTGCGGAATTAGTCGCTCCATAGGCCATTTGCCCAACCCTACCACGGTGACAGCCATACCATGTGCTGCCAGATCATTAGCAAACTCACAACCAATCAAGCCATCACCTAAAATAGTGATATGTTTCTTATCGGTTAAATGAGAGCGGAACTGTTTGTAATCTGCTAGATCGTTCACACTGAATAGAGCAGACTGCTCACCTTCTACCGGAATGACAATTGGCGTCGCGCCAGTCGCTAATACTAAGCGTCCGTAGGTATATTCACCTATTGTGGTGTAGAGTCTTTTTTGTGAACGATCAATTTTGTTGATACGAGTGTGTGCGTATACACGAATATCTAAGCGTCGCTCCCAGCTCAGCGCAGACTCTCTTACTAGATCATCACCGCTTTTGCCTAGAGCAAGCGCATTAGATAGTGCGGGTTTACTGTAGACCGATCCATCATCGGCGGTGAATAAGGTAATAGACAAATCTGGAGACTGGCTACGCAATGCTGACGCTAACTGGTAACCTGCATGACCACTTCCGATAATAACGACTGGTTCAATAGTATTATCAACGATAGCGTTGCCAATACTTTCCTCTTCGTCGTCGGTAATCTCGAGCATCTCAAAATCAGCTTTTGTCACTTGACAGTCAGGGCACAACCAATCTTCTGGAATGTCTTCCCATCTTGTGCCAGGTGCGATTCCATCAGCAGGCCAGCCTTTCGCCTCGTCATAAACCCAACCACAGACAATACATAACCATTTTTTCATTGTGCCTACTCCCCTTGACTCTGTGACTACTTGTTGTGTCTCAAACGAATACCAATATTGCGCGTCTGAACATAACTATAGATGGCTTCCTGCCCTTTTTCTCGACCAAAACCTGACAATCCTACGCCGCCAAAAGGCGTCTCAACCCCGCCTGCAAACCACTCATTAATGAATATCTGCCCAGCAACCAGTTTGTTTGCCACCCGTAACGTCTGACTTAACCCTTCACCAAATACGCCAGCCACTAAACCAAACGCTGTACCATTGGCCATCTCAATCGCTTGCTCTTCTTCATCAAATGGCATTATCACTAAGACAGGTCCAAAGACTTCTTGCTGCGTGATACTCATCTCATGGCTAGCTTCGATAATCGTTGGCGATACAAAATAACCCTCTAAGTCAGGTGCACTGCCACCTGTCAAAATACATGCGCCCTCTTCACGAGCAGAATCAATCATTTTTAGAATCTGCTGCTGTTGACTCTTAGATACCACAGGCGTTAAATCAGAGTTATCTTCACCTACTCCGATACTTAAGCTCTGTGCCAAATCAACGACTGCATTTTTTACTTCGTCATAACGGCTGCGATGTACCAGTAAGCGTGACATCGCTGAGCATACTTGCCCAGAGTTATAGAAAATACCGACCTTGACACTACTCAATAACGTGTCTAGATCCACATCTGCTAGTGCAATGGCAGCAGACTTTCCTCCCAGCTCCATCACCGAAGGTGTTGCGCATTCAGCAGCATCTCTTAAGATGCGTTGCCCAGTTGGTACTGAGCCTGTAAATACAATTTGATTGGTTTCTGAATGCTTGACTAAGTGCGAGCCAACCTCTGAGCCTTTGCCGCAAAGTAAGTTCACCGCGCCTTGTGGAAAACCAGCTTTTTCGATAGCTTTAAATAACAATGTCATAGCGATGGGCGAAATCTCAGGAGATTTTACAACCACCGCATTGCCAGCGGCTAAAGCTGGCGCCAAAGAACGCGCGCAAATGGATACAGGGAAATTCCAAGGGACAATCTGTACTGATATACCCATTGGCTCGTATTGAGTAAAATTGATGTAGTCTTTGCCCAATGGCACAGATATTCCTTCAATTTTGTCTGCGATGCCAGCGTAATATTCAAAGTAACGGGCTGCTTCGATGAACTCATCACGAGCCGTATCCAAGTTTTTACCATTTTCTGAGCACAGTACTAAAGCGGCCTCTTCCGTAATTTTACGAATTTCCTCAGCGGCCTTGAGCATCCAAGTAAGGCGCTGCGCTGGGCGTATATCGGTAAGCAGCCCTTGGCTCACACAATGCCTTGCTCCAGCCATTGCTAGATCAGCATCCTCGATACTTGCTTGAGCAACAGTGGCATAGGGTGCTCCAGTAGCAGGGTTCATCACAGTCAGTTGACTGTGTGAGTCTTTCCACTCACCATTGATATAGTTGAGGTAATGTTGCATCTTATGCCTCCTTTTCTAGTGCAGCTTTCGCTTGTGTGGCTAGCCATTTTTGGAAGAAATGTGTTGGTAAGTCCATCTCGGGTGAAAACACACCGCCACCAAACCCTGGAGAATGACGACCTTTTTGTAGACCTTCGACCGCCGTAATGTCTTCACTGAATACCACACGCCAAGACTCTAGCGTCGCTGTACGACAAGCTGCATAAATGTCTTTAGCAGATTCATCACTGACAAAGTACAAGCGGAGTTTTTCAGTCGTTTTTTCGGCACTGATAGGATCAATCATCATCGCAAATACATGGTCTGCTTGAATGCCCAATAGTACGTTTGGAAACAGAGCCACATATTCAGCGTGACGCAACTTGTCATCTGGCCAGCTTGGGAACTTAGGTAAATGAGTGCCTTGAGTATCAGACAAGTTGTATTTATAGCTACCTTGTCCTGCGAAGCGGTCTTCAAACATAATGTTGTAATGGTCTTCTAGCTTTGAGTACGTGTTCAATGCTGGATGCACCCAAGGTAAATGGTAGGCTTCGCAGTAGTTTTCGACCGTCAACTTCCAGTTACTATCTACCTCAATCTCTAAACCTTCACTCATATCCACACGGTGGATTTGATCGACACCACTCTCTCCCCAAAACGGCTTCCAACGCTCTAACAAAGGAGCGATATGCGCTTCAAACGGTGCGGCATCCCCTGATATGTTGACGAAGACCATATCCATCCAAACACTAGAACGTAATGCCCGTAGACCATGGTCTTCGCATTTAAAACGCTCATCTTTGTGTTTGCCTATACCGCCTACGTGCGGCGTTCCTTTTAAATTTCCGTCTAAATCGTAGCTCCAAGAATGGTACTGACAGCGAATCACGCCCTGTACCACGCCCTCTTCATGAACCAGTTTCATACCGCGGTGACTACAAACGTTATGGAATACTTGTACCGTACCTTCACGATTGCGCATCATCAATAATGGCAATCCCATAAATTCGACAGGTTTGATATAGCCGTTTTTAATAAGGTCAGAGGCAAACCCAACACATACCCAAGTTTTGCTTAAGATGTTATCGCGCTCAAAATTGAAATACTCTTCGCTGACATAAGCAGTATTAGGCATACCACTTGCTTCAGTGATGGGGTGCAAAACACTATCTACTTGTTTGATTGAGATGCGGTTGTGGTTAGTTTGGTTCATGTTGAATCTCCATGTAATAAAATGACGCATACTTCCTTGCGTTGGCTGTAGCCATTTATGAGCAATCTGTACTGCTTGATGAAGATTCTGCTAGACATTGCGGAGTTTGACAAACGACTTTTTTGCTAGATATTCATGAGTTTTTGTCATGTATTTTATAAAGATTCTTTGTATTAAATACCTACAATTGTTTTCTATTAATAAAACTCATGTATTTATGATAATAAATAGGTTGAAAGGTACTGGCACATAGCACTACCCTGAATGACCCAAACAGGCAGCTGGCTATGGAAATCTGGCTGTTGTAACGTATTCAAGGAGTGATCATGCTAGCTACATCAGGCATTTTTAAAGGACTAAATCCAACCATAACGGTTGTCTCAAAAGTATTGGTTATTGCTTTCGTATTGTTCTGTGCGCTCCAAGCAGAACAAGCTGGAGCGGCCTTCCAAAACATTGCAACTTTTTTATTACAAAATTTTAAATGGTTCTATATTTTATTGATGACTGGCGTTGTTATTTTATTGCTTTTTATAATGTTCAGTCGTTTTGGACATATACGCCTAGGCAAAGACGATGAAGAGCCTGATTTTAGTTTTGTCAGTTGGATCTCCATGCTTTTCTCAGGCGGTATAGGTGTCGGTCTGGTTTTTTGGGCGGTTGCTGAGCCTATGAACTATTATATAAGCAATCCTTTTACTCCAGGCTTAAGTGACGAATCTGCAAGTATGGCCATGCAGCTCACCTTCTTTCACTGGGGGTTACATCCGTGGGCAATATTCTGTATGACTGCCTTAGCTCTAGCCTACTTTAGCCATAGAAAGGGGCTACCTTTAAGCTTAAGATCTGTACTTTACCCAATTATCGGTGATCGTATTTATGGTCCTATTGGTCATACTATAGATATTCTTACTATCTTCGTTACTGCATTTGGTATTGCTCAATCTCTGGGAATGAGTGCGCTCCAAATGAATACTGGCTTGAGCCAAGTATTTGGTATTGAAAACAGCCTATTTAACCAACTTTCTTTACTGGCTTTCTTATGTACTATTGCAACTTATTCGGCAGTCACTGGCGTCAACAAAGGTATGAAGTATTTATCTAATCTAAACATGTTGTTGGCACTCTCCCTAGTTATCATTCTGCTTGTCATCGGTCCAACTCGCTATCTAATACATACGCTAATTGAAACCACGGGTAACTATGCTCAAAATATCATAGGCATGAGTTTTTGGAGTGATACCCAAAAAGACTCGGGCTGGCAAAACTGGTGGACGGCTTACTATTGGCCGTGGTGGATGACTTGGGCACCATTCGTTGGGATGTTCGTCTCGCGTATTTCAAAAGGACGTACTATTCGTGAGTTAATTGCAGGTGTACTTCTTGTTCCGACTCTGATTACAGCAATCTGGATGTCAGTCGTAGGTGGCTCTGCTTTAAAAGTTGAGCAGGATGCTCGTCACAGCTATGAAACGCAAGCGGCCGCACTAGTCGAAGCAGGTCTACCTGCTCAAGAAGCTTTTACTGGCGGTCCGGTAGTTGAAGCATTACAGGTTGATATGACTTTCTCTTTGTTTACGATGTTCGAAAGTATAGGTGGTGACTTATTAGGTCAGACTTTGAGTGTTTTTACCTGTATTTTGCTTGGAACATTTCTGATTACTTCAGCAGATAGTGGGACTTATGTCTTGTGCTTTTTAGATGCAGAGGGGGCGCAGACCTCCCCTAAAAAAATGCGCATCATTTGGGGTATTTTGATTGCAATTATTGCAGGTAGCTTACTTTATGCTGGAGGGCTTAAGGCTATGCAGACAGCCTCTATCATTGCAGGCTTTCCAATCTCAATCTTCCTCTTTATCATGTGTATTACTCTATTTAAGAGTCTAAAAGAAGAGGCAAATAGGATGGGCTTATAATGTTTTCAACTTGAACGTTTAAAACACTGATCAAGATATAACAAAAGCATCATCATAAAATCTGCTTTACCTGATTAAAATAGAAACTCTTAGGAGTTTCTATTTTTTTGTTTGATACCTAAAATGACCGTTATTTAGAATTGCTGTTACTTGAAACGACTGCTCCCTAGAGTAACTACTAGGGTGTGTCCTCATTTTAAAAATGGTGATAAAAATGAGATAAATTGCCGTCAAACAAGGAAAATGGCGAAGATAATATCGAGATATTAGTCAGCTATTTGACGCCGTTTGGCAAGATTTAGCCATTTTTAACCCATTTAGATAACTATCGATTGAATTGAAGACACGCCCTAGACAGACCTAAGCACACCCCTCTTTTACATAGAAATCAACGTCACCGTCTCTTGTATAAACGAATAGGAATGCCTGAATCAAAGTATGTTAGATTGTTATTCTTAACTCAAATGAGGGCATTCTTCTGAATACGTTAATATTTTATAACTGGTTTGAAAAACTTCCTACAGTTATTCAGGAGGACATTCGTTCAGCGATGACTCAACGAACGCTATCTGACGGAGAAGCCTTGTTTCGTATACAAGAACCGTCTAATGAGCTGTACCAAGTAGTATCGGGTAACATAAAATGTAATATATATAGCCATGATGGTACAGAGGTAGTCATCGGTACGCTATTATCAGGAGAGACATTTGGTGAGCAAGGATTGATAGATGAATTACCCAGAGCCACCAATACCTATTCAGTAGGTGATTCTGTTGTCAATGTATTGAGCAAGAGACATTTTTTTCGACTTAACAACAAGTACCCTGAGATAAACGCTCAGCTCCTAATCATGTTCTCTCACCGAATGCGGGTTGCCTTCGAGATTAATACTGACAATCTGACGCTTCCCTTACATCAAAGATTGTCACGATGTATATATAGGATAGTGGTCAATCAAAGCTCAAAAATGGCACAAAGCAATGAGCTAGAAATTACTATTTCACACGCAGACTTAGCAAGGATGGTAGGTGCCTCTCGGCAGAGCGTTAGCAAAGAGCTTAAACAAATGGAGAGAGACAAGCTTATCTGTATTCAATATGGAAAAATCGTTATCAACAGTATGGATGCACTCTCAAAAGCCTATCACGATGCTAATTAAACAGTCGATTGAAGCGATACTAAATCATCCATAATTAGCGCGATTTTTTCAGATTCTGTATCAGACAGACCAGGTAAAGGCGCTCTGACCGTTCTTTGAATAGGCAAGCCCTTAAATCTTAGAGCTTCTTTGATTTTAGCGTGAGAGCTGGTCACATTTTTTATCAGCTTCACTGGGCTCGTGCTAAGTAGACTTAACGCCAGAAACTGGGTTTTTTCCGACAGAGTCAACGTATTCACAATCGGCAACATACGCTTTAATGGTGCTCTATATTTTTTGAGATTTTTATCGCTGTTTTGAATAGCACAAAAATACTCATGTGCTTGCTGTGGCAGTACCGAGGCAATAGGACAAATCGCCCCTGCTGCACCCAGCTTTATTAAAGGCTCTAATAACAAGCTAAGCCCGCTAAAGTAGAGTGTATCTGGTACATCAGACAAGATGCGTTTGGCCGTTGGAATATGTACAGAACTGTCTTTGATACCAATAATATTGTCGATTGAAAGAATGGCAATCAACTGATTTGACGTAAATGTCTTTTGAGTGATTTGCGGGAAATAGTAAAACAAAATAGGTTTTGCAGAGTGTTGCGCAATACATTCTAATGTTTGTAGATAATCTTCAAAAGTGCTTTGGTAATAATCAGGAACCAATAGCAATATGTAGTCAACGTAAGCGCTATATGAGGCTATTTTTTCTATCGCCTGCGCACTGCTATACGCATGGACACCAGCAATAATCGCCTTGCTACCGTCTAGATAATTAAAAGCTGCCTTAATAATGTCATATTGCTCACTGTCTGAAAAATAAGGCAACTCCCCACCGCTTCCAAGCAAAGTAACACCCGGTAAATCTGTTTGATTGTAATACTCCAAACAAGCTTTTAAACCCTCAAAATCAATGCTTTCATCTTCATGTAATGGCGTATGAACAACGGGATATACGCCATGTGTCATGGTCTTAGTCTTAGTCGTCATGCAAGTCATGTGGCTTCTCCAAATAGAAGGTATTTAACTGAGCAGGTTATTAAGTGGTTGATTGAATCGCTCAATGACATCGCTATTGAGCGATTCAATACGGCTTACCCCCATCAATCCTATCGTCGCAGCTATCTCCTGCTGATAGAGAGCCAACAGCTTGTTCACGCCAGCCTCTCCTTGCGCTGCCATCGCATATACCCAAGAGCGCCCTATCAAAACGCTGTCTGCCCCCAGCGCTATGGCCTTCACGACATCGACACCATTGTGTATACCACCATCTAATAAAACTTTGGTTTGCTGCCCAACGCTATTCGCTATACTCGGCAACTTATCAATGGTAGACGAGACACCATCTAGCTGACGGCCTCCATGATTGGAGACAATAATGCCATCTGCACCTGCATCGACCGCTGCTTTCGCATCATCTGCATCCATGATGCCTTTGATGATAATATTGCCACTCCAATTATTACGAAGCCATGCAATATCTTTCCATGTGGCGCTTGGATCAAACTGGCTTTCTACAAACGCTTTGTATCGATCAAGGTCACTTGCACTCTCAACTTTGTGTTTCAGGTTGCCCAAACTGTGTGGTTTTCCCAAAATGCCAATATCGAGCAACCATCCTGGCCGCATTAACAACTGCGTTAGATAAGACATTTTTCCTTTTGTAGAGCCACCTAACATACCATTTCGGTAGTCTCTTAAACGCATACCAGGCAGTGCTAAATCGACCGTGAATACCAGCGTTTTACAACCTGATGCAGCAGCACGGTTTAACATATCTAGCACAAGTGCCCTATCACGCAGCATATACAGCTGAAACCAAAAAGGCTGATTGGTCGCACTTTGCACTTCTTCAGACGAACATATCGCTACGGTAGACAGGGTAAATGGTATGCCATTTTTTTCTGCTGCCCTCGCCGCTTGCACTTCTCCGCGCCTTGCAAACAGTCCAGCCATGCCGACTGGTGCTAATGCTAACGGCATAGACAGAGACTCTCCAAAAAGAGTCGTTGAGGTATCGACAGCTGACACGTCTCGCATGACTCGCTGTCTTAGCGTATATCTTTTAAAATCTGCTGTATTCGCTTGCAATGTTTGCTCAGCATTTGCGCCGCCCTCTATGTAATCGAACAAAAAATTGGGCAAGCGTTGTTTGGCCTGTCTTTTATAATCATTGGTCGTAATAGCCACGACATCATATTTACTCATTGTTTTTCTCCAAAGCTACCTCTAAGGTCAGCCACCTTTAAAGCCAGCCATATTTAAAATCAGCCACGTAGTGAGCATTGCAGATTCAAATAATGAACCGCAATGCCAAGTATTTGCGCTGTTATTTTTTATCTTTGAGAAATTCAATCATGATGTCATTCACCGCTTTTGGCTGCTCTTGTTGCACCCAGTGCCCTGCGCCTTTTACAAAATGAATCTCTAGCTGCGCGATACTCGCCTTCATTGCTTCAAAGTTGCCATAGCTCTGATACGGCCCCCAGTCTTTTTCGCCTGCTATAAATACCACGGGCACATCAATAGATTTACCGCTGAAGGTTTTTATCGCATGGAAATATTTTGGATTAGTGGCACAGCGATAAGAATTCATAGTGCCTTGGAATTGCGTGCGGGCGAATTCGTCAGAGAACACTTTTAGCTCGTTATCGGGTAACCATTCACAGGCATCTATTTGCGCTTGGGTTGGCATAAACTCCATGACTTGCTCAGGCATGCTTTTATCCAGATCCATCACATAGTATTTTGGAATTTTAGAAAACTCTTCAAGGGTTTTGGCTTGTAGGCTGTGTGGGTTGTTCTCTTGCCAGTCACCGCTTTTGGCATGATTGTATGCCCGCATAAAATCATGAATTCCCTGAGGTGCATTCATAATCTCATCGTTAGCATGCGATGAGGCAAAGTACATTTGATAATGTTTGCGGGGTGGTACTAAAGAGCCAAGCTGCTCTTCCATACTTTTGGTCAAGGTTGGATCGTAGTTTGTAGTATCTTTTGGTAGATTGGCTGAATTAAATGGAAATTGCGGCGTGCCTGGCCAAGGTGTACTCATGATGATTAAAGACTTAAAAATATCAGGACGGATAAAACTACATAACGCTGCTGCAGGAGAACCAAAGTCATGGCCCGAAACGGCTGCGACTGATTTATAGCCTAATGCATATACCAACCCAATCATGTCTTGTACGTTGTTGTATAAACTAAACTGGTCAAGATTACAGTCGAAACCTGTCTCCCACCCTGTTGTTCTGCCACTACCGCGTAAGTCCGGAGCAATCACATGAAACCCTTGGTCAGCCAAAGGCACCAGCTGCTTGCGCCAGCTATAGGCCAGCTCTGGATGACCATGTAAAAGCAGCACGACTGGTCGGCTTCCTTTCTCAGACTCTGTTTCTTCAAACCCTGCTTCTAAAATATGAACATTTAGACCATTGTTGTTATCAACAAAACGCGATCTGATTTTTGGATCAAGCGTATCGGTACCATAAGCATTTTGATTACTATTCATCATTCATCCCTGATTAATTCATTTAGTGATAAGTTAAGGTTTATCATTGACGACATCCCTTGCCTGTAGACTATAATTTCATAACAGCGCTTAGAAGTTTGTCGTGCACACGACAATTCCCCAATAAATGAGAGATAAATACACTTAAATACTTATAGTAGAAGTATGCATTAGCCTTTAATCTATATTCAATAAACCGATTTCAGCTTGCCGGAATATTGGTATTCTGTGAAAATACGGAGGTTCTGTAGAAATAAAATAGGAAAACACGAAATGACATTCTGGAATGTCAGTAACCTATTTGCAGACTCGCTAAAGGAATAGACCACCGCTACTTCTAACAAAACGGACAAGTAATATAATCATGAAAAAATCAGCGCAAACACTTTTTAGCCGAGTTGGTCTGACTGCTGTCATTGCCGCCTCATTGATATCTGGACAAGTACAAGCAGCAGACAGCGATAATCATCTGAAAAGCACAGTCGATGCACAAGCCAAGTCGCTAATGAAAACACATGATATTCCAGGTATGGCGTTTGGTATTATTGTCGATGGAAAGTCGTATTTTTATAACTACGGTTTGGCTGACAAACAATCTGGCAAGGCTGTTTCAGAAAACACTATCTTTGAGTTGGGCTCTATCAGTAAGACCTTTGCCGCGACTTTGGCCAGTTACTCAGAGCTCAATGGCACACTCGACTTGGAGGATACCGCTGATAAATACATTCCTTACCTACAAGACAGCGCCATTGGTAACACCAAGCTTATCAACCTAGCCACCTATTCGGCAGGTGGTCTACCACTTCAAGTACCTAACGATGTCAAAAACAATAAGGAATTGTTCCGCTACTATAAGTCGTGGCAACCTGCCTTCCCTATCAACTCAAAACGTCTATACTCTAACGCCAGTATAGGACTGTTCGGCCATATATCAGCCTTGAGTATGGGCGCGGATTACACACAGGTGATGGAAGATAAAATACTACCCTTACTCAATATGCCTAGTACCTTTGTCAATGTTCCTAACGACAAAATGGACGATTATGCGTTTGGTTATAACGCTGCTGGAGAGCCGATAAGAGTTAACCCTGGGATTTTGGACGCCGAAGCTTATGGTATTAAATCAACCAGCGCGGATATGACCCATTACATGGCTGCTAATATGGGGTTAATTCCTTTGGATAAAGATATTCAACAGTCATTGCAAAACACTAGAAAGGGATACTATCAAGCGAGCACTGTTACACAGGGATTGGCGTGGGAAATGTATCCATTCCCCACTCAGCTAGACACACTACTTGAAGGTAATTCAACGGATGTGGTACTCAAGCCACAGCCCATCATAGCAAACAATCAGCCGACACCTGTTTTAAACGATGTATGGGTGAACAAGACAGGCGCTACCAATGGGTTCGGTGGATATATCGCTTATATTCCCGCAAAAAAATCTGGCATTGTCATTTTGGCAAATAAGAACTACCCCAACGCAGAGAGGGTCAAAGCGGCTTACACCATCCTGCAAAGTGCGATGGCTAATTGAAGTAGAAGAAAACAGAACGTTGCTGTGTCTCTAGTGACGTCCACCTTTTTTAAACCAATATATGGCGTGATTGGAAAGATGCACGATTATAGAAAAATGACCTAGTAAAAGACTTGTATTTGCATGAAATGACAGCGCCGATTTGGCTGCATTCGAGTACGGATTTTGCCATAAAGCTAAAGTCAAAAAAAATAAAAAGGGGGAAGACCTGACTGTTCTCTATACCAGTGCAGTCAGGTTCGTTGGAAACCATAAATTAGAAAATTGCCAATACATTAAGTGTAAGGAACATATAAAGTTAAATTAAATTAGTATTTTGTCATATTTTCCTATGGAAATAATTACTTGTAGTCTTTTGCTGTTTTATTCTTTTGCTCGAATCTCGAGTCTACTTTTATCTGCTGTATTCTGATTTTTGTCGCTCTGCTTTTAATACAAACTGTCTCTAAATTCGGTTGGTGTCATATCCGTTTTCTTTTTAAAAAGACGCACAAAATATTGTGGTGAATCAAAACCTAAGTCGTAAGCAACACTGGTGATAGAGGTGTTTGAATTTATCAGCATTGCTTTTGCTCTGTCAATAATAAACTGTTGCATACATTCCTTAGCCGACTTGCCTGTTTCTGATTTAAGGGCATCACTTAGATATCGATTAGATAGCCGCATACAATCTGCTATATCGCTTAATGCTGGTAAGCCATTAGATTCAGGCTGATTAAAATGATGTTCAAGCAATTGAGTAAATTTAGTGAACAATGAATCATTTAACTCCCTTCGTTGGATAAATTGCCTTTTGTAAAAACGTTGGCCGTAGCTCAACAATGTTTTGACATAAGATAAAATAATCTCACGGCTACAATCATCATAATGCGACTGGTATTCCTGTAAAATACTATCAAAAACACCGGCTACTAGTTGTTCTTCTTTTGACGACAGGTGAAGGGCTTCATTCACTGAGTAATCAAAAAAATCGCTATGCCTAATTGAATCGCTCAGTGGGTGGCCAACAAAATAATCTGGATGAATAAGTATTAGTCTACCCTCAGATTTAATTTTAATTCCTTGAGTACTAAAAGCTTGGTTCGGCGCAAGAAATAGCATAGTGCCATCACTGCAGTCATAACGTGTTTTGCCATATAAAATCTCACCTTCAATCACATTTTTTAAGGATATAGCGTAAAAGTCTGTGGTAATTGTCGTCTCAAAATCGGGGCAATCTAGTTGAGTACCAGAGGTATCTGTATTGACTGAAATAATGGTAAATAGTGGATGTTCTGGTGCTGGTTTACCTACATCCGCTAAATATTCACCTATCGATTTATAATGTATATTTTTCATCCGTTTATCCTAAATTTAAACATTGCCATTATGCCATTGCCTTTCCCACACTGCTTGCATAACCTGAGATCTGAATAAAAATCGTCTTTTTTATATTTATTTTTCTTATAATTCAAATACTTACTCGATGACAAAATTTTTGTGTAAAGCTAATTTGAAAACCTAGGACATGAATGCCCTAGGTAATTGAATCGTTGAAATAAGCGGTATTAAGCATAGATAAGGTTGCAGTTAAACGTGTCCTTATCCTGATATAATCAGCACAGATCATTTACTTCAATAAAATAAATCAAGCTAAAAACTGGTTAAATACCTGCTCATTCTGTTTATGCCCAGTTGGGTCCGATTCAGTCTTAAAACGAGTGAAGTTTTCAGCCCAAGGAGACGTCCTTTGTCTAATTGGCGGCTTGTCCGTTTGCATACATTTTATTACTACGTCAGCGACTGCTGCAGGTGTTTGATATAGTCCTTCTTTTGATCTAGCGGCAGCTCCTGCCATGTATTTTTCCAGAATAGGACGATATTCATCATCTAGAATACCTCCTGTTGCACTAATCTTTTCCATCACGTTGTTGGCAAATTCAGATGTAATACCACCCGGTTCAACATTAGTGAAATGGATACCAAAAGTAGGTGTAACATAGGTGGCAAGGGACTCAATATAACCTTCAACGGCAAATTTAGCTGCACAGTAATATTCGTTAAAGGGCTGGCCAACTAAACCGCCGACAGATGAAATATTGATGATATGACCACTTTTTGCTTTTCTCATATGTGGCAGTACGACTTTAGTGCAGCGCGCCACACCATGAAAGTTAACATCCATAACCCAATTCACTTCTTCTTCTGTCGATTGTTCTGTCGTTCGCACATAACCTGCACCTGCGTTATTGATCAGTACATCAATTCGACCTTCTTTTTGGATAATTTCATCGACACAAGTTTGAATACTTTGCTGTTTTTGCACATCTAGTTGTTTGATATGTAAGGTTACATCAACAGCTGCAGCAGCTTCGCGAATGGATTTAGCTTTATTTAAATCACGCATAGTGGCATAAACAGTATTGCCTTGTTTAGCCAGTTTTACCGCTAGGGTTAAACCTAAGCCCGTTGATGTACCTGTTACTAAAATAACTTTATTCATTATAACTTCCTCAATGCAGCTGTGATTATTTTTAGAAGGGAGGTTTGCCCCTCTAGCGATTCAGGAAGTTATTATATTCATAGCTAATATTGGCGCAGTACACAAAACTGCTTTTAGGGTGGACAAAATCACATATATTCAGCAACGGAGTTTCTTTTGCTGTTTTATGCTTTACTCGAATCTATTTTTATCTGCTCCATTCATCTCCACTCTGCGAGTGTAGAAAAATAGAACGTTACTGTGTTTCTAGTGACGCTCACCTTGTTTAAACCAATATAATGAATGTAAAAAAGTCCTTTATATCAGTATAAAGGACTTTTTTCTGAAGTTGAGAGTGTTAGTTCTTACTATTTTTCAAACTCTTTAAAATCTGCTTTACGAATTTTGGCATGAATACCTTTGGTCTTATCCACGACTTGCGATACTTCAAAATCTGTCGCTGCACTTAGGTAAGCATAAGCGATTGCCTCATCAATACCATACTCTTGATTTAAGAAACGAATCGCTTCACGAGTAGACTTCTTCATCGCCTCATCCAAATCTTCATCTAGCCCTGGCGTGATCCAAAATTCAGCATTCTCTGCCAAAGGTTGCACAATCTCTTTACCTGGTATCTTATCTTTACCTGCTTTTAGCAGTGTAAACTTAAAAGTGGCCCGAGCAGATGCTTCAAGGGCAGTCAATGCAACCTCGCCATCACCTTGGGCAAAGTGACTGTCACCTGTATAAAACAGTGCACCTGCCACTTGTACCGGATAATAAACCGTCGCCCCTGCACCCAATTCATTGATATCAATATTGCCGCCATACATAGCAGGTGGAACTGAATGTACTCGTTCTGAGGTGTTTGCTGCGACACCCATTAGACCCATAAATGGACTGAGTGGAAAACGTATAGACTTACCAGAATCTGTTTTTAGGATACCTTCGTATTCACCTCTGGCATTTTTTTCGATAGGCGTAAATACGGAGACATTGCCGTAGCGCTCAGGGTGAGCGGCAGACGCGTTGTCTTGTTTTTCTTTTTTGGGAAACTCGCCTGCCAATGCGCCTTTGCCATGGCGGTTAGAGATGACACCATACGGCACGCGCGGTTCAACGTTGATGACTTCTACTTTTAGGATATCGCCTGGTTGCGCCCCTTTGATTTCGATAGGGCCTGTCACGATATGTGGACCATCTTTATCAAAGTCATGTTTTAATTTTGATTTTGTTATTGTTTTTGCTTCATCTAAAATAAAGTCGTCTTTGACCCCTTTTGACTTAAAGTATTTTGCTGCATCACGGCCCTGATCTTCGAGCAAACCTTCGTGTGAGACCGTATCAAAAGTCACCACACTACCAGAGGCAACAGACATAACGGGACTGGCGTCTCTGTTGGGCAAATATCCCCATGTTATGGTGTCTAAAGTAGAAGGTACATAGTAATTGCCTTTATATTCACCACTACTCAACTGAGTAGGTTTATCTGCTATTTGCTTAAGAACCGTAAAGTCTTCTGCTTGGGATACTGATATACCAAACGCGCTTAGAATAAACAGTGAAAGAATGGTTTTTTTAAACATAGAACATACCCTCTTTAGTTAAAGCATGACAATATTGTCATACCTGTATAAGGGCAAGTTCTATGCCATGGGAAAAACGGTGTTTTCTATTAAACTTAGTGGCAAAAGCACTATATTGATACAATTGTTTGCTTTATCGTGGTGCCTCAGCAAAAAAAGAGCATTATTTTAGAGCATAGACATTGCATGCAGAGGTATTAAATTAAAAAATATTGAATGAAAAGATAATGGATAGAAAACTGCATTATCAATCTTATTTTAAGACACGCTATGCAAATTGGCGTTCGAACGACGTCCAATTCTCAATATAGGTTGACTGGCAAATAAGACAATCACACCAACTAATGAAAACACACCAAAGGCGTAGAACGCAGTGGCAGGACCATACCTATCCACAATCAAACCAGTAAAGATGACGGGGACACTAAACCCTATATATGCCATCAGAAAATAGCCTGCACTTGCACGTGCCTGCTCATTTCCAGCAGAGCGTGCGACTCCTAACATACCGCCCAAATAGACAAAGCCATAGCAACTAGTACTGGCCAAAAATGCCGCCAAAAGAATGACTGGTAGATTGGCATTCAACGTCCCCCAAGCCAATAAAGCATAAGCTGGTAGTAAGATCAGAAGACCAAGCTTGCTTGAAACTTGAGGGTCAAGCTTTCGGGCGATTGGCTGAACGATCAATCCACAACTGATGGCTAACATAGAGGATATCCCTGCATATTTAGCCAGTCCATGCGTGGCCAGCACTGAGGGAATAACTGATAATACCAATCCTGTCGTCGCCCAACAAATCAAAATACCGCTGCCATACCAAATGACTTCACGGTTAAAATAAGGTAGCCGTAGCATAGAGGTGGGCAAATTAGTGCGTTTAGGTGCTGTCTCTGGTAATTGATATAACAAAAACATAGCGAACAGCCCGCTCGCTAGCAGTAAGAAAAAACTGGCTGGCTGATCGGTTTCATAAAGCATCAAAGAAACTGTCGTCAATACAGGGCCAAGACCAAAACCTATCGTTGTACTGGCCGTTACCCACGCTGTCGCACGCATCGTATCTGATGAACCAAGTAGCTCAATCATATAGGCAGTCGCCGTAGCAGCCATCAGAGCCGTTCCTACACCAAGTATGAATCGCGCTACTGCTAGCGCTCGCGTGTATGGATAAAACAACATAAGAGCCGTCGCTGCTATCGATAGTACTAGAGAGATTAAAATCACCTTGCGCCGTCCGATACGATCAGACAATCCACCAAACGCTAACAATACAGGTATGACACCTAATACATAAAAGGAGAACGCTATCGTGGTTGCTAGTACGCCATAGCCATCATTGTGTGCATAAACGGCATAAAGCGGGCCTTGTATATTGACGCTTGTCGTTATCACACATAAGGCAAAGGCCAGATATTTATTATAGTTTTTCGTGGTCATATATCGCTGCTTTTTGAATAATAATCGTTGAACTGACTGAGGTTAGTGTTATTCACAGTAGAATGACACCTACCTCTACATCGTTTACGTTCAATAATTAAAACAAAAGCACAGTAGGTTATCTATATACAATACAGTACAATTAGACAGAACTGTTTGGTCTATAAAACCCATACAGTTCGGATATCCTACCCATATACTGTCATAGCTATAACCTTAAGATAAAGCCTTCACAAAATTCGCCCTACCAAAAACTGTAAAAAATATGAATAAAAAGCTAACACGCATCGAAGTTGTCATGGCTGACGTAAAAGAGAAAATAGCGACTGTCATCTACATGCCAGAGTCGCGACTACCCTCCGTCCGTGCTGCTGCCAAAGATTATGGGTTCTCACCTTCTACGGTGGTTGAAGCCTATGAACGCCTGCAAACTGAGGGCTTTATTTACTCCCGCCCTGGTGCAGGGTTTTATGTGGCAGAGACGACAGCGCCGCTATCATTGACAGATATAGCACCAAAAATTGATCGAGTGGTAGATCCATTGTGGGTATCACGGCAGTCGCTGGAGCCGCCCGATGGTGCATTAAAGCCAGGCTGCGGCTGGTTACCAGCGGACTGGCTATTTGAGGCAGGTATACGCCGTGGTCTGCGAAATGTAGCAAAAGCTGACGCGTCCATTATCAGTGAGTATGCAACGCCGCTAGGACTGTTAGCATTGCGTCAATTACTCACGCGACGTATGGCAGGATTGAGTATCAATGCAGAACCGTCACAGGTCATATTGACGGATTCGGGCACTCAAGCGATAGATTTGATTTTTCGATTTTTGCTGACACCAGGTGATACGGTCGTCGTCGATGATCCTTGTTATTTTAACTTTCGAGCACAGCTGCTTGCCCATCGGGTCAAAGTGGTTGGCGTCCCTTATACGCCAAATGGGCCAGATGTAGAGGCCTTTGCAGCGATTTTAGATGAGCATAAGCCGCGCCTGTACATCACCAATGCTGCCATTCATAACCCTACGGGCGCAACGTTATCACCTGCTACGGCATACCGTGTATTACAATTGGCTCAAGCGGCTGGTTTGTACATTATCGAAGACGATATTTTTGCAGATTTTGAAGTCAAGCCTGCGGCGAGATTGGCAGCTCTAGATGGTTTATCACGAGTATTCTATATCGGCAGTTTTTCTAAAACGTTATCCGCATCCCTACGCTGTGGTTATATTGCAGCGCCTACAGAGTGGGTCGAGAGTTTGGTAGATTTAAAGATAGCGACTGGCTTTGGTGGCAGTCAGTTAGCAGCGGCGGTTGTGTTCTCAGCGTTGACTGATAGCGGCTACCGTAAGCATATGAATGATATCCATACTCGGCTGGCAAGCGCGCGTACTCATACGCTACCACGATTGGCTAAATTAGGCATCGTACCGTGGCTGCTCCCACAAGCAGGTATGTTCCTATGGTGCCAATTACCTAAGAATAATAATGCGACCGAATTGGCCAATCGCTGCTTATCACAGGGTGTGGTATTGGCGCCGGGTAATGTTTTTAGCCAATCCGACAATGCTGAGAACTTTATGCGGTTCAATGTGGCACAGATGAGTCATTCAAAAGTTTTCGAGGTATTGGCTAAATCGTTAGACTGACCAATCAGAGACTTATATAGTCATTCCACTATAAAAGTATTACAGCGTTAACCTCGTTTGAAGTATCACATGTACATCTACACTCGGTTGCCTTGTACTACTTTTAAATTGAATCGACTATAGTGCTAGTACCGTCTTATTATATAGTGACCTTTCGACTATAATTCTAAGCCTAAATATCAGCCAAACACAATCAAAACTAATCACTTCCGACAACGGATACTATTTCTCTAGGATAGCTCATATGTCCCCTATATATACTGCATTGGCTGTACTGGTTACCTTTATCTGGGGCGTGAATTTTACTTTTATTGCGTGGGGTCTTGAGAGCTTTCCGCCACTGATGCTTACCGCCCTGCGTTTTTTCTTTACTGCTGTGCCTCTGGTTTTATTTCTAAAGCCGCCTAAATTCAACCGTACCTTGTTTATTTATGCCATCGGTACATTTGTCATGCAGTATGCTTTTGTCTTTACAGCGATGCATCTGGGTTCATCCCCGGGGCTGACGGCACTACTGCTACAAATTCAGATTTTTATCACGGTATTGCTAGCATACTTTATATTGGGCGAAGCAGTCAGCCGTATGCAAATCGTCGGTATGTTGGTCGGTGTACTAGGACTCAGCGTGATTGCGCTAAACCTTGGCGGTGATATGCCTTTGGCAGGGTTTGTCTGTATTTTGATTGCAGCCATCGGTTGGAGCTTTGGTAATATTGCATCCAAGCAAGCATCAAAACAGGCCTCAGAAAAAGCTGCCCTACAAGAGAGGCAGCAAGGAACAAGGGTATCTGTTGACACATCTAGCACTGGAAAAAATAAAGCCTCTGCTCTATCTGCGTTAGCACTGGTAGTCTGGGGCGGTCTCATTGCTTGCGTGATGTTGACGATATCTTCTCTTATATTTGAGACTGATGCATGGCAGATGGCGACGTTTACTGAAGCATCACTCAAGTCTTGGCTCTCACTTGGGTTTATCGTCTATATCTCAACCTTAATTGGCTTTGGTCTGTGGGCACACTTACTCAGTCAAAATACCGCGTCCAAGGTGATGCCGTTTGCGTTATTGGTGCCCGTATTCGGTATGGTGACCTCAGTACTACTCACAGGAGAAGTGGTGACTTGGTGGAAGATGCTAGCCATGATATTGATCTTATCAGGACTGCTATTGGCGAATGTGAAAATGAAAAGAAGGGCTATTTGAATGGTTACTCAGTTTTACCTTGACTCGCTATTACCGTCCAGTTAAGGTTTATTCATAGTAATTAAATTTCCCACCGTGACTGATACTAGCAAAAAATCAATCTATATCAGCTTTGTTTTATATACGTCATATTTATAAGGTGCCCACTGCCCTTAAGTTTACTGCTCTTAAGTGTTAAGTCACAACCGACATGGAAGTCGAAAACTGACGTGGTTTACTCTGTCATTAGCAAAAAATACAAAGCGAACCATAGTCTACAAACTTTGAGGTGATTTGCATGCGTATAGACATATTGACTTATTATGATCGTCTGCTGCAGAAACTCTCAAAGCTGATGGTTTCACCTCGATTATGCTTTGCGTTTTTTCTATTCATCATCATTGTTATCTCGCTGTTATTCACTGGTTGCGCAAAACGAGTCTGGAACAAGCCCATTATAGATAAGAGCACTGCTCGTTATGATTTCCATAACAACCTCCCAAAAAACTCAGACGAAGTCTTTGTTGTACTTGCCTTTTCTGGCGGTGGTACACGGGCAGCAGCACTCAGCTACGGGGTACTAGAAAAGCTCCGTGATACACCAGTAACTATCAATGGCGTAGAGCGCCGATTATTAGATGAGGTAGATGTCATCTCTTCGGTATCTGGCGGGAGCTACACGGCAGCTTATTATGGGCTATTTGGCGATGACATTTTTGAGAAATTTGCTCCAGAATTCTTGTATGAAGACTGGCAATCACGACTGATTAGACTTGCGATACGTCCGCAAAGCCTAATAGCGATGAGCAGTTCTGAATACAATCGTGGGGATTTGGTGGCTGACAATTTAGACAACAGTCTATTTCAACAAAAGACCTTTGCTGATATGAGCCGTGGAAAATTGCCTTACGTTATCCTAAATGCAAGTGATCTAAACAACGCCATAACTTTTTCATTTACTCAGCAACAGTTCGACTTTTTGTGTTCGGATTTATCAAGCTACCCAGTTGCCAATGCGGTGATGGCCTCTTCCTCAGTCCCTGGTATCTTTGCCCCTATTGCCCTACACAACTTTTCTGATTGTTCGCAGCGCTCGCAGCCTTGGGTCAATAACGCACTAAATCAAGACAGTCATTTGCCGCGTAGTTATGCGATAGCTCGCGCGTTAGATCGGTATTCTCAGCCAGAGCGGATGCCAGTAGTGCGCTTGGTAGATGGCGGGGTGACCGATAATCTAGGCGTGCGCGGCTCAATGATGAGTCCTGTGACCCAATATGGTGATGTGCCCAACATGGCAGGCGCTTTCAGTCCTGCGAAATTACGCCAAGTCAGACAAGTACTGGTCGTTGTGGCCAATGCTCAGACCTATTCAGAGCATGAGTGGTCAGTAGAAAATAAAGACCCGAGTTTTCTTGATACCATTTCAGCGGCGAGTGAAGTCGCACTAGGCACACTAAATAACGAAACTGTCTCATTGGCCAAAAAAGAGTTTTTACAATGGGGAGAGCATGTAAATGCTCAGCGACCTGCAAGTGCGCCTCAGGTAGAAGTGCATTTCTCCGTATTAACCTTCGATCAAGTCAAAGATAAAACAGAGCGTGCAAAGTTCGATGCCATGCCGACCACCTTTCATTTACAACCTGAACAAGTAGATGACTTACGCTATTTGGGCAGTGATTTACTTGAACAATCTAAAGAGTTTCAAAATTTCCGCAATGCCCTCCAATGACCGTCATCGTGCTTGCCAATAACCAAGTATGCGTGACTGTCAAAATTCCTTAGCAGCATCATGACTGATAGCATGCCAGCCTATATTTATCGCATTTTTCTATCTCTGCCTGATATATTCATCTCATTTCTCTTCTAACTGAATATTCATAGCGTGCTTGTGGTTACAAGTAATATTGAACGATTACTCAAAATTACTTGAATGACTGTTCAAGACCTTTTATCGTAGAAACAATACATATTGGGGTTTTTAATACTTGGCAGGTAGTACACGATAGTCTTGAAGATTACCCATATTCTTCAATATCTCTACCGTATATATAAGCGGCCGTCTATCTCCAATGTATTACGACTGGATAATAACCAAAATTAAAAACGTTAAGAAAATAATAACGATTCAAACCTGAAAAAGGAATGACTACTATGAACAAATATATGGCTGGAATAATAGCTGCTTTTATCGCGACCATCGTTATGTCGCTACTTCTCATGCTAAAAAGTGCAATAGGCCTCATGCCTGATTTAGATATTATTGCGATGCTTGCATCGATGATGGGTGGCAGTCACATAATAGCGTGGATTGCTCACTTTATGATCGGATCGATCGGCTATGGTATCGTCATGGCATTGATAGCAGGTACGGATAGGAGTAAGAACTTTACTCTGACTGGCGCAATGGTAGGTGCAATTGGTTGGTTTATGATGATGATTGCTATTATGCCTATGATGGGCAATGGCTTATTTGGTTTATCTATGCCAAGCGGTATTATGATTCCAATCGCTACTCTTATGCTACATCTCGTATTTGGTGTAGTATTGGGCAAAGTTTATGCCAAACTGGTTGCCGCACACTAAACACTTGAAAACCAATTAGCTATAAGAATGTTTGATTGAAGTTCGATATCAAAAATCAACATTAAAAAGTGACATTAAAAGTATAAATTTAAATGCATTTGAAATTATTTAAAATACGCTGCTAACGATGACCACTAAAACACTCGGCTATCATTAGCAGCTTTTTATTTTCTGCAGCTTTTTTTCTATAGTTATCGTAAATCATCCACCACAGCTAGCATTGCTATCAGTGATGCTTCCCCTAACTTGATAGAACGCTCGGGTGACCAACCCATCTCTTCATCGGGCAGATTATCATTGTCTTTGAATGGCATCTCTAACGTATTAGCGAGGCAATCAAAACGCTCTGCTACCCAATTGGTGGCAACGGTCATATTGGCAGCACCCGGCGCATCAATCTCATAACCAATCTTAGTCTGAAAATCAGCACTAGCTAACTTTAATACGTCTGAAAACTTATCACGTAGTCCAGCAAGACGGTCACTGTAGCTTGGCGTCCCTTGTGACCCAGCGAGGAATACATACGGCAATGCTTCATCGCCATGCACATCATAAAACAGATCAACGCCTGTCGCTTCCATTTTATGAATCACATGAAATACTTCAGGGCTTTTGTCTAAGCTTGGACTTTGCCACTCACGGTTTAAATTGGTTCCGGCAGCGTTAGTACGCAAGTGACCACGTACACTGCCATCAGGGTTCATATTAGGGACAATATAAAAGTTTGCCTTGTCCAATAACTGTTTGCCAGTCGCATTATCGCTATCTAACAAGCTATACAACAAGCCCTCAATGAGCCATTCAGCCATCGTTTCACCTGGATGCTGACGTGCAGTAATCCATATATTGCGCTTGTAGGCAGCACCGTCACCTATTTTGACTAGGGTCAAGTCACGTTTATCAAGCGTTTCGCCTAGATGCTCTAACGTCACTAGCGGATGCACTTGCACAGCGGACAACAAATCTTGATGACGCTCATAGCTATAAGGCGCAAAATAAGCAATCTGAATGGTTTCACATTCTAACTCTGCCACGATGGTCAATTTGCCATCTTTGTAAGACGTTGGCAAACGGAACCAATGCTGACGATCATAAGAAGCCACCGCTTGATAATCATCCCAACCCTCCAGATAAGAGGCCCCTCCTGCATTCAGAATATTGAGAACATACTGCTCCCCTATTTGACCTGACAGACGAAAGTTAAACCATTGAAAAAACTCGCCACCAACATCTGGACGAATCGCTAATTGAATGTCTTTTTTGTCATCTGCATTAATAATGTCAATGTTGCCTGCATCAAAATTAGCCGTAATATGCATAGTCATTCCCTAATTGGTTTTTATGATTGTGTTTTAAGTATTATGTTCGTTATCGACTTACTATTTTACCTATTGCCTTTTAATAATTTCTAGCTTTATATGGGGCACTAGACGTACATTTACTTGGTCATTACCAGCTCGTTTTCAAGGCAATCACTTGCCAAATCTATCTATTCAGATTGAATATCTATCGTTGACTAGGGCGTGTCCTCAATTCAATCGATAGTCATCTAAATGAGTTAAAAATGGCTAAATCTTGCCAAACGGTGTCAAATAGCTGACTAATATCTCGATATTATCTGCGCTATTTTCCTTGTTTGACTGCGATTTATCTCATTTTTAAAATGAGGACACGCCCTACTAAAAGATTAAACGTCTACCAATAACTCGACACTCACTTGAAAGTAATCATCGTCCTTTATAGTAATACTGACGTTACCGTTATGCGCCCCAACGATAGACTGTACGATGGATAGACCCAAACCTGTTCCTGTATGGCGATCTATTGTTTTGTGATGTCGATAAAAGCGCTCAAACAACTTATCTGCCTCACTTTGTGTCAATGGCTCATCTAATTGGTTAGTGATGGTCATTCGTAGAACGGCTTGTTTTGATTGTTGAAGACTGGTTATCGTTGTGCCCACTATCTTATCTGAGTTCATTCTATCTGCACTAATAGTTATAACGCTATCTTGAGCAGCATAATAAATCGCGTTCGATATCAGGTTAGCAAAGAGCCTTTGTAATAAACTTTTATCTCCTAAGACAGCGCTGAACTCACCTTTGGTCTCAATACTGATGTTTCGATCTTCTGCAATCATTTCATAGTAATCAACGAGCTTGGTGATTAAGCTGTCCGTATCCACGTGACTGATTTGCGAGTCACTCAATCCTTTTTGGGTTTTTGCCAGCAGCAGCATATTATTTATCATGGCCGACAGCTGCTCTAACGTGTCATGTTGATGATGTAGCTGCTCAATATATTCATCACCAGCTCTCGGTTTGTTTAACATGACTTGCGTTTGCGTGCTGAGTGTCGCTATTGGAGTGCGCAGCTCATGGGCGATATTGTCTGAAAACCGAGACAATGATTCAAAGTTACTTTCAAGCTTGGCCATCATCGAATTGTAAGATTCTGCTAGTGGTCGCAGCTCTAACGGCATATCGCTGACCGTGACTCTATCATCCAATCTGTCAGGATTCATTCTTTTCATTTTTTGGACGATGGTCGCCAAAGGGGCAAAACCCCAGTACACACCCAGCGCCGCTACTGAGACAAGCAACAAGGTAATCGCGAACAAAATCATACTAAGCTGACGATTGAACTGTAATAAATACTGATGATGCACATCTATAGGCAGTGCGATAAGCGCAAGCATTTTGTCGTCTTCAATGACCATTGCTCGATAGTATCGGCTGTTGATATTCATCACAAACTGTTGCTTATCATTATCTTGTTTCAGTGATGACAGATTAAACCCTTCCCCTAGCTCTTGAGCAAAGTTATTGGGGGTACTAGACAGTATCTGCCCTTCTTTATTAGCGATAATGGTTTTTAGATCGTAATCTAGCCAAGAAGAATGCTGATGATCAGCTTCATCTGATATCGCTGCGGTAGAAGTATTTCCATCAGGCATCACGTCAGGTGCCGCTCTTAGCGGCTGTTGACTATTTAATGGATTTTGAGAGCTAGGTAGGGTTTGGGAAGTTATAGGGCTACTAGGTTCTATCACTCGTTTACGTAGGTTAAAAGCCGCATGGGTCATAATCTCAGCGTCCATTTGCTCGAAATGGCCTTTAACAGAACGCTGTATCCATATATAAATAATAACCTGCGATATAACAACAAATATCGTGAGCAACAACACAGTACGCCATAATAGTGGCAAGCGCCGATTATCAAATCTATATTTCATATTAGACATTGCCAGCTTCGTGAGATGGTTTGCTATCAAGCGCTGTATCGACAGCTTCTAACCGATAGCCCATCCCGCGCACCGTATGAATCAGCTTTGCGTCATGATCATCGTCGATTTTTATACGAAGACGCCTTATCGCCACATCAATCACATTGGTATCATTTTCAAAGTTCATATCCCATACTTGGGAAGCGATGACTGAGCGTGGAAGCACTTCACCGCGGCGCTCTAATAAAAACTGTAGTAAGGAAAACTCTTTTGCCGTGAGCTTAATAGGCTTATCTCCTCTATGCACCGTGCGCTTGGCAATGTCCATCTTGAGATCCGCTATTTGCATAATCGTACTTTGATAGTCGGCTTGATTGGCACGACGTAATAAGCTTTTCATCCTGACGATCAATTCTGCAAAGGCGAAAGGTTTGGTCAAATAATCATCGCCACCAATCTCAATCCCTTTTATCTTGTCACTTAAGTCATCTTTTGCGGTTAGAAATAACACAGGTGTATGCTTGCCAGCCGCTCGGTAATTACGCACCAGCTCAAAGCCACTAACATCAGGCAGCATCACATCCATCAATATCACGCTAAATTCTTCCGTCATCAATGCATGATAGCCATCTAATCCTGTTAGCTGATGATCCACGATAAACCCAGCTTCAGTTAAGCCTTTTTTTATATACTCGCCAAGCTTCAATTCATCTTCTACCAGCAGTACTTTCATTGTGATTCCTCAATACGGTCATGATTGTTTAACGTTCTAACCAGCACAGGTGACAACATTGATGGGTAACTGACAAAGATGTCATGTGCTCGTAATCAGACTGTCAGTTTTATTTTGCTAACCTACATAAACGATAAATAGCTGCTCGTTTTCGATACTTAGCTACGATGAATTATTTTTATCGGTAATCAATGTAAACAACTTACAAAAGAGGTTTTATATGAAAATTCATGGTTTATTAAAAAAATTAACACTGCTATCAGTCTCTGTACTTATTGGTACTACCACTGCCAATGCGCATACGACTGATCTAAGCACTTCAATCATCAACAACTGCGACGCTGTGACTGAGTTTGCAAAAAACTTGAATCATAACGATGCTCAGCTCTCAAATTCACAAATGAAAAGCTATATCGATGCGAGAGTGGCTTGTGAGATTGAACACAAAGATCAACATCTACAGTCTGAAAAATACTTTATCAATAAATATGGTAGCGATAAGTGATATCAGCTCTGATGTCATACTAAAGGATTACTGACAACATTAAAAACCATAAATAGTAAGATGACAGAATTGTAATCTTACCGTCATCTCTCTGTCAGAATCACTAAAGTATGCTTTAAAGTAACTTAATATCTTAAAGTCTTTTCGACTACATACCAAATCAAATAAGGATTTACCATGTCATTATTCAAATCAATGCCACTGCTCAAATCAATGCCACTGTCTAAATCAATCGTAGCAACTGCTATAGCCTTAGTTGTTTCAACCTCTGCTTTGGCGCACGACCCAAAAATGCATGCTGAAAAAGACCAAATGAACTGTGAGAAAATGGAAAAGCATATGCAGATGATGCAAAAAATGGATCATAGCAAAATGGATATGAATGATCCTGCTATGAAAGCCATGATGGCTAACATGAGCAAAATGAAAGCGATGTACCAAAAGCACTGTGTGAGCAGCGATAGCGACTCTTAAATATCAATTTATAAGTTCAATACTATTGTCAGTTCAATATAATTTCGATACAAGGTAACCGAGTGCAAGTTATACATTAGTATGCTTAGCGAGGATGACGCTGTAGCGGATTTATATAGACTTGACTATATTGTCAGAGAAGCTGATCAAGCAGTAATGGGATATTAAAGAAAATGGATTTTTAGGACAAACCTATGAAGTTCTTGTTAGGAATACTTTTTACTGTCTTTGTCGCTATTACGGGTATTTTTATTACGGTGACTAGTGGCATGATAAATATCGGTGCTGATCGAGCTCATAGTCCGCTGGTTTACGATTTTTTAGAAACTGCTCGCACACGCTCAATTGAACATGCTAGCAAGAATATTTTGGTTCCCAATTTAAAGAAGGCGGAACTGATCAGCTCGGGCGGTGCAGATTACAAAGATATGTGTGCAGGCTGTCATTTGTCTCCCGGCGTCAACAGCACAGATTTAAATAGCGGTATGTACCCAAAGCCTCCTAACTTTACTCAGGCGGATATCGTTAAGCGCTATCAAACCGAAGCTGGTGCCAGACAAAGCTTTTGGGCGATTAAACATGGCATTATGGCGTCTGGCATGCCCGCTTGGGGCGCTACTCACGATGATGACAGGATATGGGCAATGGTCGCTTTTATTAGATCGTTACCTGACCTAAATGAAAGCCAGTACACCATGCTAACGACTCGGTTAGACGATAGTATGTTGGATATGTCGTTTGATGGTGAGATGGATATGTCAGGTGATGGATCCGAGATGCAACATTGATTTTTTGTACAAAATGCAGTGCTCAATAGTGCTGCTTTTTGCGATTTGAGTTTTAAGCTTTGCTAGCACTATCTTATCCAGTGCTATTTTATCCAGTGATGTGGCTTTAATTTTTATAATATTTAATCGTCAGACAGATGCTCGGGAGTGGTTTTATGAAACGCTATACTAATAGATTTATTAATGAACATAATCTGATATCTGGCCGTGTGCTCTCGGCGATCGTGGTATTGCCATTATCGTTAACGATTGCCGCTTGTAGTCAACCTAATTCCGCTGCTGACTCAACACCAGCGACTGAGCCAACTATTGCTACGCAAAACGTGCAAACTACGCAAACGGAGCAACCAACAGCTGAAATGACACCTATCAGCGCTCCTTCAGATACCCAATCAACTATCCTAAAAAACATCTCAGCCACCGTCTATAAAGACGCCAATTGTGGCTGTTGCAAAGAATGGGTCGGTTATGCTGAAGATCATGGTCTAAACGCAACCGCACAGAATGTCGAAGACGTGTCCTTGTTTAAAGAGCGATACAGCGTACCGCAGCAAATGCGCTCTTGCCATACCACCGTCACTACTGATGGCTACGTATTTGAAGGTCATGTCCCTGCTAAGTATATGGCGCAGTTCCTAAAAAACCCGCCAAGTGATGCGATCGGTCTTGCCGTACCTGGCATGCCAGTTGGTAGCCCTGGTATGGAATATCAAGATAAATTTATGCCATATAAAGTGATGCAGCTTAACAAAGATGGCTCAACAGCTATTTATGCAACTATTGACTCACCGCAGCAGCAAATCTAGCTTGGTTGTCGTTTAAATAGCTTATCCAGCTCTATTAATAAGCGGCCAAAGACATAGGCTTAGCTGATAAACATATAGACTCAACTCTCACTTTATGGATATAAATCAGGTGAATTATTATGAACAAAACTATGCTTAACCGCAGGCGTTTTTTGACAGGATCTTCTACCTTGTTAGGGGCATCCATGCTGTCCACCCTACCGTCTATTGCCAATAGTGCGCTAGGAAAAGGCCAGCAGAATGTAGCCGTCAACAGTGATAAAGCCGACCATATCGTACCTATCTTAACTGGGAATGAGTTTGATTTGTATGTCAGCAACAAGCCTGTCACTGTCAATGGCAAGTCGAGTATGGCAACACTGATTAATGACTCGCTACCAGCACCAACGCTAAAAATGCGTGAAGGCGATACCGTAACTATCCGTGTTCATAACCAGATGAATGAGTCAACCTCTATTCATTGGCATGGCTTGCTCGTACCTTTTGAGATGGATGGCGTACCAGGTATCAGTTTTGATGGCATTCCCGCGAACAGCACCTTTACTTATAAATTCAAACTTAAACAATCAGGCACCTATTGGTATCACTCACACAGTGGCTTTCAAGAGCAAACCGGTATGCTCGGTGCTATCGTCATTGAACCAAAAGGCCGTGAGCGTCATCCAGTCGCAGAAGACCATGTGATCGTGCTGAGTGATTGGACGCACCGCGATCCACACAATCTCTTGAAGTTGCTCAAACAGCGCGCTGACTTTGATAATTATCATCTGCCAGACTTCAAAAAACTATTGTCTGATATTGCCGAAACAGATATGAAAACCGCGTTCGATAAGCGCAAAATGTGGAATCAGATGCGCATGATGCCGACGGATTTTACTGATTTATCTGGCGAAAAGACCTTTACCTATTTAATGAACGGTAAAACCACAGCGGCTAATTGGACACAACTAGTAAAAGCAGGACAGCCTGTCAAACTACGCTTTATCAATGCTTCAGCGCAGACCATTTTTGATGTGCGTATACCGGGTCTCAAGATGACTGTGGTAGCAACAGATGGTATTGATGTCGCACCCGTTGCGATTGATGATTTCCGCATTGGCGTGGCTGAGACCTATGATGTCATCGTCACGCCTACTCAAGATGCACATACGATATTTGCCCAAAATATCGATCGTTCAGGCTATGTCGCGACCACGCTTGCGACCAAAAAAGGCGCGCGAGCTGCCATACCTGCTATGGACAAGATCGAATGGCTAACCATGGCAGATATGATGGGTGCGATGGGTGATAAAGGCTACAAAGCAAAACACGCCAAGACCGAGTATGACTTTAAATCTGATATGCGTGTCGACAGTCCACGTATGAACCTCGATGACCCCGGTATTAACCTGCGTGATATTGATAGAAAGGTTTTGACTTATGACCAATTACATTCCGTGGATGAGGCTATATTTGCGGAGCAGCGCAAGCCTACTAGAGAGATCGAGCTACATTTAACGGGTAACATGGAGCGCTATATTTGGGCGTTAGATGGTGTCATGTTTAAGGATGCAACGCCTGTCAATATTAAGCCTAACGAGCGCGTGCGTATCACCTTAGTTAATGACACGATGATGAACCATCCTATGCATCTGCATGGTATGTGGAGCGACTTGCGCACGCCATCTGGAGACTTTCAGGTACGTAAACATACGATTGTGGTTCAGCCAGCGCAAAAGATTAGCTTTGATGTGACGGGAGAAGTTGGACGATGGGCATGGCACTGTCATCTGCTGTATCACATGGAAGCCGGCATGTTCAGAGAAGTTGCCGTCGTTTAACAAACCTTCGAATATGAGGCTTATTATGAAAATATCTAAGAAAAATCTGTCATTCATTGGTTTGTCATCGCTAGTCTTGCTCACATCACCTTTTGCAACAGCTGCTGAGATGTCGAATATGGATCATAGTGGCATGGATATGTCAGGTGATATGTCTGATATGGACCACAGTGGCATGGATATGTCTGGTATGGATCACAGTGGCATGGATCATGGCAGTATGGATATGTCAGGGATGCAGGGTGGGCAGCCACCAGCTGATGCTCGCAGTCCAGACTATTCAAATGGGGTTCCCTACGGGCAGTATGGTAAGCCCATGATGATGGGCAGCATGCCATTATGGGGAGTCTCAGTAGACGACTTGGGCTATCAGTTTGATGAAGACCAAATCAACTTCGAGGCGACGGGTTGGTACGGTACTGATAGCAATCGTATAAGACTACGCACGGAAGGTAGTGCTCAGACTAAAGATGATAAAGAAATAGATAGCTTAAGCTCCCTTGCTTATTGGAAACCACTAAGTATTTTTTGGAATGGTGAAGCTGGTGTCGCTTACGATACTGAAAACGATAACGCTGCCGTAATGGCAGGTATTGTCGGCACCGCGCCTTATTTTATCGAAACGGATGCGAGAGCCTACTTATATACCGATGGTCAACTTCGTCTTGATTTGGGTGCAGAATACGAATGGCGTTTGGATCAGCATTGGGTAGTCATACCAGAGGTCGGATTGACAGCCTTTAGTAAAGATGACCATGATAATGGTATTACCAAGGGCTTTAATGAGATGGAAACTGAGGTCAGGCTGACTTACGAGACATTCAGTCGCCAGCTAGCCCCTTATGTGGGTGTTAGTTATGAGACAGCGCTTGGCAAGGCTCGTGGTCAACGACGTCAAGAAGATGAATCGGTTGATAGCAGTAGTTTGACTGCGGGGGTTAAATTCTGGTTTTAACTGTTTACCTATTTTAATTTAACAAAACAATGGAGGTCATATCATGGAAGCTGCTAAGCAAAAAAATATGAACCCTTATGTAAAATTTACCTTAATGATTCTGACATCGACTGTCATCATGTATATCATGATGTACTTCAATACCTACCAGTGGGATCACATTTACTTTAGTGAAACCCGAGCGTATATGGCACTCTACATGGGCGCAGGCATGGCAGTCGTCATGTTGGCATTTATGACCAATATGTATAAGAAGACCAAGGTCAACTTGATGATCTATGGTCTAAGTGTATTGATGTTTGCTGTTGGTATCTGGGGCGTCAGATCACAAGCGACTGTCGATCAAGTCGATTGGATGCAAGCGATGATACCGCATCACTCGATTGCCATCCTCACCAGTAGTCGTGCTGATATTGAAGATCCGCGTGTGCAACAGCTTGCTGATGATATTATAAAAGCTCAAAAACGTGAAATTGATGAAATGAAACAGTTGATTGATGAGCTTGAATAAGAGAATGGTGTACCAGTGAACGCTGCGAAAAGCGATTACTTTTTTCTGCTCAGACGCTCAATGACCCAGCCTGCTAGTGGGAAGGAAACTAGCTGTGTCAATGGAACGAGTATGATGGTTTCAATTAACACCACCACCGGTAGGCTTAAACCCTGAGTTATAGGCTTCAATAACGTTAATACAATTAGGAGCGTTGGATACAGCCCTATATATCCTATTAATATGCGTATAAGTCTGTCTTTGGAATTCTGATTCATGACATGATACCGACTGATAATTAAGCCTCTGCTTATATAAAAGCTTTAAATTTGTAAATAGAAATAAGGCCATTAATGGCCTTATCTTATTCATTGTTTAAGTGCTTCGCTATTCTTGATAGCGAGGATAATCACTATAGCCAACATCGGTACCACCATACATCGTGGTAGGATCTACTTCATTGAGTGGCCAGTTATTGGCGATACGCTCAGGTAGATCTGGATTGGCGATAAAAGGACGACCAAACGCGAATAAATCACCGTAGCCTTTTTCTAAAATGTTTACGGCTTTTTGTACCGTGTATTTGCCAGCATAAATAATACGGCCTGAAAATTCTTCTCTGACTGCTTGATAAAAAGTGTCTGGTAAATCAGGCGCATTATCCCAATCAGCTTCTGCAATTGACAAGTAAGCAATGCCAGCTTGCTCAAGGACTTTGATCGCTTCAATATACGTATGATGGGGATCTGACTCTACCAAGCCTAAATACACGCGCGTCTCATCCGTACTCGCAAACAAAGGCGCAAAACGCACGCCCAAACGATCAGCACCCACCACTTCACTGACAGCAGCCACGATTTCTTTTAAGAAACGCAGACGATTGGTCAACGATCCACCATATTGATCATCACGGGTGTTGCTATGCTCAGAGATAAACTGATTGACCAAATAACCGTTAGCACAATGCAGCTCTACCCCATCAAAACCCGCTTCCAATGCATTGCGCGCAGCTGCCGCATACATACTTACCAGTTCACCAACCTCATCAGTACTAAGAGCGCGTGGCTCACTTGGATCATCCAATGCGCCTGCACCTGGACCTGTTTCAATAAATACTTTGACGTTATCAGCGATAATATCAGATGGCCCTACTGGCTGAGCACCTTGCGGCTGCAAGCTGGTGTGCGACACACGGCCTACATGCCAAAGCTGAGCAAAAATAATACCGCCTTTGTCATGTACTGCTTGCGTGACTTTTTTCCAACCTTCAACTTGGGCTAATGAATGGATGCCTGGCGTCCAAGCATAACCTTGACCTCTTGGCTCAATCTGCGTACCTTCCGTCACCATAAAGCCTGCTGACGCACGCTGTGCATAATAGCTGGCCATTAAGTCATTAGGGATATTGTCAGGTTGCGTGCTACGAGAGCGTGTCAATGGTGGCATGACGATACGGTTTTTGAGTGTATAAGGCCCAAGTGCTACAGAGGAAAATAGTGTATTTGTATTTAGAGTGGTTTGTGTCATAAGTGTCTCTTTTAAAGCAGCTGATGGCTTATTATTAAAGGTATTCGGCCTGTTTTGATGCTTAATAGCTCATTTAGTGGCTACTTAAGCAATGTTAGTCAGCATAGCGTTTTGAGGGTACAATTAGAAACAACCAGTTATTGTTTAAGATACAACTATTAATGGTATGCATGATGAATGGAATGAATCGGCTCGATATTAAGCAGCTTAGAGTATTACAAGCACTGCTTGATCTAAAAAACTTGTCACAAGTCGCACGCAAGATGGGGCTGACCCAACAAGCCATCAGTGAGCAGCTGCGTAAGTTACGCGAGGTGTTTGATGATCGCTTGTTTATTCGTCAAGGGAATAGCATGGTGGCAACGCCAAAGGCGCTATCGATGCAGCAACCCCTTGACCATATATTAAAGCAGTTGGAAGATTTGTTAGAGCCAAAGATTTTTATGCCGCACACATACAAAGGCGTCTTTACGATTAGTGCGACTGACTATGCGACGCAGGCATTATTACCGCAATTGTTTAATATTACGCGACGCGACGCACCTGATTTGAAGTTGATCGTGCGCGACTTTGCCTCAGACAATATCAATCAGCTGATTGCAGCAGGCGAGCTTGATCTGTTGATTACCTTTCCAGAGTTCATCCCTGATAACTTATTGTATGTGACTTTATTTGAAGAACAACATTTATGCGTGACGGGTTGTGAAAATACCTTTGCCACAGAGCCATTAACGCTGGCGCAAGTAGCTGCACACGCGCAGCTCGTCGTGTCACCTTCGCGTGCTAATTTACGTGGCTCTCATGATCAATGGTTTGCAGAAAAAGGTCTAAAACGAAATATTGTGATGTCGGTTCCTAGCTTTTCGGCTGTACCAGATATTTTGCACACGACTGACATGATTGCGTTTTATCCTTCGCGATTATTGCCGAGCAGTAAGGTCAAAGAGCTTAAGGTTGAAGCATTGCCGCCTACTTTTAAGGTCATCGCAGCATGGCATCCACGTACTGCTGACAGTGGCATACATCGTTGGTTAATCGAGCAATTACGAAATCTATAATAAGTAACTTAGCTATAGCCAACTTTGAAACGACATCGAACATTCTTAAACTTGATGTAAGTATTATCTAGACTAAACATGGTCCTACACAAAATTCTGGACAGGTTCACATAATCACGTTAATACAAGTTTATTAAACATAGTTATCCTACGCAATACTTTCCAAATCGGGTATTAAATCATTACTGCTTATCACTTTATCAACATCAACAAACTCACCTTTACCCATGGCGCCAAGATTATAGTCTGCAAACTCATGATATAAAGTGACCACATCACCCATAATCAATAGTGCAGGGGTTGGTAGTTTTGCTTCAGCTTGCTGATCAGCGATATCACTTAATGTGCCGATAAGTACTTGCTGCGTTGGCATACTGGCATGACTAATGATAGCAAAAGGCGTTTCGCTGTAGCGCCCCGCTGCTATCAACCCTTGTGTCATCTCATGCAAACGGTGCAAACCCATGTAAAACACAACTGTCTGGCTGCTGTCCATTAGCTCACTATAATCGTTATTAGGCGCGCCATTTTTTTTGCAAGCAGTGACAAACTTGACCGATTGAGCATGGTCACGGTGCGTTAGTGGAATTCCTGTACGGCTAGCAGCGGCACTGGCGGCAGTAATACCTGGAATAGACTCAAAATGAATGCCATGACGTACCACTTCCTGTAGCTCTTCGCCGCCGCGTCCAAAAATAAAAGGGTCGCCACCTTTTAAGCGAACCACTATTTTTCCTGCCAGCGCGTGTTTGACCAGTAGCTCGTTAATACTTTCTTGTGGCAATGCATGATTAGCGCGGCGCTTACCAACGAATATTTTTTCAGCCGTGCTCGCGCACATATCCAAAATATCCTCAGACACCAGACTGTCGTATAACACTACCTCTGCGCGCTGCATTACTCGCCACGCTTTTAATGTTAATAGCTCAGGGTCACCAGATCCTGCGCCAATCAGATGCACAGTGCCTCTTTTGGTGCAAGTTTGCACGTTTTCTGCGCAGTGTTTATCCATTAGCTGATAGGTCTCATGCGTTGAGGTAGCGGCAGATATATTGGTCACGGTGGTGACTCCTGATAACAGAGTGAATACAGCAAAATGGGCAACCACAAGCAAAGTTGTCAATACACCCTTACTCTAAAATGGCTTATTGTTCATAACACAACACTCAACCAGTAATTGCATATAAAAGGTTGCAAGCGACGTGCCACACGACTATCTAAGCTTGCGCCAACGGGCCGCATTCTGCGATTAATGCGTTGATTTGCCCCACGCAAGATCCACAATTGGTACCTGCTCGGCACTGCTTACCCACTGCCGTCGCACTAGTACAACCATGCTGTGTGATAGCGTTGAGAATGATATTTTTTCCAACTGACATACATGAGCATACCAAAGGTCCTGGATCAACATAACCACTGGCAGGCCGCCCCGCGAGCAACCATTTATATCGTTGATTGACAGGTATTTGGCTAGTATCCGTAAAGCAGCTATCGAGCCAGCGGACACTCGGTAATTGCTTTTGCGTTGGGGCAACGTAAATAGCCATAATCAGTTGTGTACTGGGCCTCTCATCATCAGATGACCCACTATTTATAGCAGCGTTATTTGAGTCTGTCTCAGGCGCAGATTGCGTCACAATAAAACGCAATTGATTCTGTACATTATCGACCGTAAATGCCGTATGCATGACACCCTCTTGAGAGTTTGGCTGTGATAATGATTGCATAGACGCTATAAACTGCTGCCAAAACTCGGGGCAAGCTAAGGTACTACTAGCCTCCACCATCGGGCTAGCGAGATTGATCAAGACGCTGTTATTTTGATGACTCAAGCTCCAAGTAAGTGCAGGTAATGCCTCTGGCACAATATTATTTGAACGTGCTTCGCATTTTGTTTCAGATAATACTTTCTCTGACACTTTGGCAGAAAAATTGGCCAAAATAGTACGTAATTGCACTATAACGGCGTCTTGCCACTCAGGATGCACCAAAATCTTGCCAAATGATTGCATAGGAACAGGCGTGACACTGATCGCCGAATTTTTGAGCTCTGGCTGCCCTGAATGCGGATCGAGGACTGTTGGAATAAGGGGGCCTACACGAGCGAAGCTAGCAAAAGCATTGCTCCAATGCATAGGCATAAATGCATCACCAACGCGCAACGTATCGCTAATGGTAACTTGCGTCATTACGGTAGTTGCGGACTCGTTGCCATCCCTAGCCGTACTCATCGCGGTATTACTGACTGTGCCATTACTAGTCACGCCGTTCTCATAGCTTTCATACTTTTCGTAGTTTTCATACCTGCGATGCAGTTGCACAAAGTCATTGTCTTGAACGCCCAGTTGCTGTGCATCGTTAGCGTGTATGGTCAGTGTGGGTATTGGCTGATGTTGGTTCAACTGCGGTGCAAGGCCAGTACGAGTCATGGTATGCCATTGATCGCGAAGCCTGCCCGTAATCAGGCGTAAATGAATCGCTTGGCTTTCAGATTGAGCATCATGCTCAAGCTCTTGTTTAAAGGGCGATTGATGCTCACCAATCGGTTGAGGGGGATTCCTTCTTTGACGTCGATGCACATTGGCTATGCTCGCTTCATTAGAGGGCGTAATAGCGATTAACTGTGACTTGGTAACTGTAGCCGCGAGATTATTGATTTCATTTTCTAAAGGTTTTATCTTATCAATCATGGAAATACGCGTATCACCCCATTGAAACGGTAACATCTCTTCGTATGCTTGCTGACTGAGTGCGATTGGCTGATATGTTTGATTGCCGTTCTGGTTAATATGCTGGCTAATATATTGTTGAGCACATTTATCGGCTGGTACCTCATCTGTCATTAAAGAAGACAAGTCTTTGCTAAGATTCAGGTAGCGAGGATAGGTCTCATTAGAATTGGACGGGCTTTGGTTGTGAGTATTGCTATAAGCGGTCAATGCCACATGCTCATTAAATATCTCGCTAGGGTGTTGGTAATCAAACCCTGTTAATCCCATGCGTGTGGCAACTTGAGACAGTATCCACCAATCTGGTTTGGCAAGCCCTGCTGCAGGCATTAATGTCCGCTGCCGAGATATGCGCCGTTCAGAATTGGTGACCGTTCCAGATTTTTCACCCCATCCTTGAGCAGGCAATACAATATCGGCACACTTCACCGTATCACTGTCTACCGAGCAATCAGAGACAATAACTAAATCACATTCAGCAAGCGCTTGGCGAAAATTATTCGCATCTGGCAAGCTGACCACAGGGTTGGTGGCCATAATCCAAATGGCCTTGATACGACCATCTAATATGGCAGCGGCCGCGTCACAGGCTTTGACACCCACGTTTGGGGCGATAGTTTGAGGCGACTGCCAAAAATCTGCCACGAGCTGACGATGATCGGCATTGTCTAGTTCTAAATGCGCCGCTAACAAATTGGCAAGGGCGCCGACTTCTCGTCCACCCATTGCATTAGGCTGTCCAGTAAGTGAAAACGGACTGGCCCCTACTTTGCCCACACGCCCCGTGAACAAATGGGTATTGATAATAGCATTGACCTTATCGGTTCCGCTTTGTGATTGATTAACGCCCATACTAAAGGCAGTAACTGTTTTATCAGTGGCGGCAACGCATTCATAGAACTGGCGGATACTATCCGCAGACACTTGGCAGGCGCTAGCGACTTCATCAATGCTCCATGCTTTGGCCGCATTCACCGCATCAGCAACGCCCAAGCTTTGGTTAACATATTCATCATCTTGGCAACCTTGTTGATCTAGGTAATGTAGCAACCCATTATATAAATGTGTATCCGTACCCGCAGCAATTGGTAAATGCAAATCGGCAAATTCACAAGAGTCCGTACGGCGCGGGTCTATCACAATCAGTTTTTTATTAGGATTGGCTTTTTTGGCTGCTAAAAATCGACCAAACAAAATAGGATGGCACCACGCCATATTGGAGCCTACCAGTACCAATAAATCACAAGCCTCTAAATCCTCGTAATTACCCGGCACAAGGTCTGCACCAAACGCACGTTTGTGCCCAGCTACTGCAGATGACATACACAGCCGAGAGTTGGAGTCGATGTTATTATTACCAATAAATCCTTTTATAAATTTATTGGCGACGTAATAGTCTTCAGTCAGCAATTGACCTGAGACATAAAACATAATGCTGTCTCGCCCGTGTTTGGCGATAGTGTCATTTAAACGACTGGCCACGTCATCTAAAACGGTGTCCCAGTCTGTCTGCTCTATAAGTGGCTTGTCAGATTTACGTTTGGCATTGAAATCATTACCCAATTGCATAGGCTGATGCTGATGCTGATGCTGTTGCATGACTGCGTGCTTATTTTGATAATATGGCTCGGTCAAGCGGCGCGCGGTGCCCAATGTTTGTGCCAGTGCACTCCCTTTTGAGCACAATTTACCAAAGTTAGCCGGATGCTCAGGATCTCCTTTGACGCTTAGCACCTCTGTCTCATTCACGCTCGCTAAAACACCGCATCCCACTCCGCAATAAGGGCACGTTGTTCGAATGGTGGTTATCGAACTATCGATCAAGTCATCAATTGAGCTATCAACCAAATCGTCATCAGAGGACGACAGTGCTTTTTTGATATTTTTGGCAGCACTTATATCATGTGTCTCAATGACTCGGCCTGTTGCTTTTTGCACGCTATTAGGCAGGTTGTTCGATTTATTAGCTGGCACTACTTTGCTAGCAGATTCATTGGCGGTAGCGTCATTCATAATGCATCCTCTAACAGTTCGGCCGCTTTATGATGATTGATGTTCTTGTCCGTATCATCAAGCTCTATATCTACTTCCGTAGTTGGCGAATTGCTTGGCATTATTTCATCCAAATGACAATATGCTTCGCCAAATATGAGTGTGTCTTTGATGGACGTAATATCAACGTTATCTATAATTAACTGACTGTAAAAGCTGCCATCGCTGGTGTCCCCATAAAGTACAGCGCCAATGAGTTTGTTTTCTTTGAGGTACAGACAGTGATAATGGTTTAATTCAGGCTGACGATATACGAGAGTCTCAATAGAGTCGGCAGCGTCATCATCAAAAGCAATTTGCCCTGCAGAAAATGCCGACATGCCAGATACTTTCAATTTTAATGACAGCGGCTTACTGACAAAAGGAACCCAGTGAGTTGGTACGGTGGATTTGCCGTTTTCCCCATTTATATCGTTTTCTATCAAAGCATCTTTTAAAACTGTGACCAATGTATCTACCTGCTGATTGACCGGCGCTACCATTCCAAACAACTCGCCCTCTCGCTCTATACACTCACCAATGGCATAAACATTAGGACAACTGGTGTGCATAAAATCATCAACCACAATACCGCGATTAACCTCAAGCCCGCTTTGTTTAGCAAGCGCTGTATTAGGTATCACACCCACTGCCATCACGATAAAATCAGCTGCTAGCTTGCGCCCGTCTTTTAAAGACAATCCGCATACTTCTCCTGCATCATTCATCTCGATGGCCTCAGTGTGTGCAGAAACCGCGAGACCAACCCCTCGGCGCATGAGCTCAGCTTGCAGAAGCTCGGCGGCTGGCAGGTCTAGTTGACGATTGAGTACATAACCATCCATATGAATGACCGTCATGCTCGCGCCCTGTGCCGCTAACGCGCAGGCAGCCTCCAATCCCAGTACGCCACCACCAATCACCAAACCTGTTTTTCCTTGACGGGCATAGTCCATGAGAACGGTCACATCAGCAAGGTCTCGAAATACATGCACGCCTTTAGCCGTGTGGTTGGGGAACGGAATGACTCGGGCAGTTGACCCTGTGGCCATTACTAACTTGGCATAGTTGAATGTTTGCCCATCATCTAGCTCAATACACTGGCACTTGGTATCTATTGTCTCTACTGCAACCCCAGCCAGCACGGTGATACCTAGCTGCTCATACTCTGAGTTGTCATATAAATAAGTATCTTCAAACGCTGTGTCGCCAGCCAATACGGGTGACAGCATAATTCGGTTGTAGCCCACGTGCGGCTCTTTACTGATTAACGTAATTGGCAAACGGGATTTATCATCATTTGATTGCGTGCGAGCAAGCTCAATAGCAAAGCGACTGCCTGCCATGCCCGCCCCGATAATAACGATGCCAGCGTTTTTTTGATGGTCTGATGCTAAGGCGTGAGTGTTGGTATGAGTATCTACCGTAGTTGCGGCTTGCGACATAGATAGTGACATAAACAGAAAAATCCTTAGCCGCCCGGAGCAGCATTGAATGCAAAACAGCGTGTCATGAAAAGTATGCCAACAACAATAAAATGACGACAAACTCTATGAAGCAAATGCCATGCCATACCAGTAGAGGGTTACGCTTAATAAGAGGTTCTGGGTCGCGGCTGTGCGCTTTATTATCAGGGTTAAAATCTTGTAAAAACTCACCAATGGCTTGATAGCGCGCGTTAGTATTGACATGCAGCGCACGCATGAGTGCCTGTTGGCTGGCGTCAGGCACATTCTGCTGCCGTAGCGGCTGCGCGGGCATCATTAGTGTTTGGTTTGGCATCATTAGTGTCTGGGTATTAAATGGCAATTGTCCCGTCAGCAATTCATAGCCAATCACTGCAATCGAGAACAAGTCAGAATGCACGCCTTTTGGTGCATCGGTGTAATATTCTGGTGCAGCATAGTGCAAATCACCATTTGGTGGTCGGGTGCTGTCTTTTAAGATAGAGGAACTGGCGGAACCAAAATCAATGAGTTTGACGGCGCCTGATTTGGTTAAAAGAATGTTTTCGGGTTTGATGTCTTGATGCAACAGATAGTTGCGATGCATGACTCGAACCGCCATGCCAATTTTGGTGAGTAAATCAAAGGTTTGCCACACATCACAAGGCGCATGACGATCCATAAAGTCCCGTAGACTCTCACCGGCGATATATTCAGTCAAATGATATAAGTATGTGGTACTTGCTGGTACCGGATAATAACGCAGCAGCCCCGACTCACTGAGCCCAGAACCCACGTTATGACCAATATTGTTGGATGCAGGATTGACAAACAATCGATTGGGATCAGCTTGATTGTAAGCCGACTCGCCTGCGCGGCGATGTTTTGATAGGCTCAAACCAATTTTACGTTCTTTTAAAAAATCACGCAGATAGTGACCATCGGCGACCGAATCTAAACTGGGTGATTTTAGAACAAAGTCATTATTGTATTCATCTTGCACCCAGTACACGTGACTGCGAGCCGTACGAGCGATAATACCAATCACAGTAAAGCCATCAATATGGTCGCCTATCTGTAAACCAGTTGGAAGCTGGTAGCGATTCACATCATGTATGACCGTATCCAGATTTTCAAAGTCAATGCCATCAAAATGACCAATACCCTTAGAGCCATTGATAGAAGTAAAATGGGCTGAGCGTATGTTCATACTCAGCATGACCATGCTTAGATTGTCATGACTGCCTGCACTAAATGCTTGCTCGCACACGGCTTGACTGGTGTTAAACCCTAGCGGTAATTTGTGTGTAGTAGCCATCAACTGAAATATATCAGTCGCACTGCTGCACAGCTCAAATTGCAACTCTGTGGGCTCTATATGCTCATAAACCCCATCCGTCATAATGGCCAAACACTCGTTTTGATGAAGGGTAAATACCGATTGTTGTAGCTCTAACTGGCTATCTGCGCCGATAGCTGCAGCAAGCGCTCCTTTGTCTTGGCCGCGGTGCACGCGATGATCTTTGCTCAATACTGTCAGACAATCTACCCCAACGCGGTATATTCGAGAGTCGCCTGTATGAAACAGGTGAATACGGTCACCGATACAGAGCAAGCCTGATAACGTAGACAACAACGGCGGCACCCGTTGATACGATTGAGGAAAATATAGAATATCGTTGGCTTTGTTGACTGCTGTTTTGATGATAGTGGCGACTTGATCATCATCAAAACTGATGGATGACGTCTCATCTTGCGATTGTGTCAGTGCAGTCAACCCTAATGTGATTTTGTGGGCAATGGTATTCACTACCAGTCGACTTGCCTGTTTTGGAAACTGACAAGCGCTGACCCCATCTGCCATCAGCACCAATAATGGGGCTGATGAGGACGGGTGAGATCTTGCTTGAGATATTGAGCGATTAGCATTAGATGATTCTGCACCTGAACATTGATAGGGCAAGCAGGTGGTGATAAGTAAGCTGTCTTGGTTTTCAGTCTTGCGACCTGCCATAGTAAAAAAATCAAGCCACCATAATGCAGTGCTGCCATCATCAATACTCTTACTTTCATTAGTCTCATCAATAGCAACAAACTGACTTGACTCTATCAAAGATGACGGATTACCTTTATTGAAATGAGCAGCCATCTCATCCGCATTTTGACTATTGTTTCTATTGGCGTTTGCTGCATGTGTTATCGTCATCTGTCATCACCCCATACTATCTATGACTCACTTGTATTTCGGCAAATGTGCCATCTGGCATCTCTTCAATAATAATGCCTTCTGGCTCTTTTAAGAGAAACAATGCAAAGAATCCAACCACTGCTGTCGCGGCAATTACAAAGAAAAACACTTGATAAGACACCAGGCTCAGCACCGTTAAATACACCACTGACCCAACATTACCATACGCACCTGTCATCCCTGCAAACTGCCCTGTCATACTGCGTTTGATCAGAGGAATCACCGCAAAAACAGCACCCTCACCTGCCTGTACAAAGAACGAGCAAAACATCGTAATTAACAATGCCAATGCCAGTGGCCATGTTGAGTCAAGGAAGCCCATTAATAGATACCCGATGGCCAAACCAGCTGTCAAAATCAACAAAGTTATTTTGCGACCAAACTTATCACTGAGCCAACCGCCGCCTGGACGTGACATGAGGTTCATAAAGGCATAGCTCGATGCCAATACTCCTGCCATCACAATCGATAAACTAAAAGTTTCTTGGTAAAACAAAGGAAGCATCGACACGACGGCAAGCTCTGAGCCGAACGTGGCAAAATACAAAATATTTAAAATACCTACTTGCTTAAAATCATAACGATGCGCCACTGGTACAGGCGTGGTGAAAACCTCTTTATTAAAACGGTAGCTACTAATGAACTCATAAACATACAGTATCGCAAGGCCAATATAGACCATGGTGACACTAGACTGGCTCAATAAGCTCACACCATCAGGTGATAATTTCCATGCCAATAGTGCCAATGCCAAATACATAGGCAGTTTAAAAACCATCATTAACCAAAAATCACCTGATGACGTCACCATCATGGCACCTGATTTTTTGGGTTTAAAATAAGTAGCTCCTTTGGGTGTATTACGCGCCATCTTATAAAAAATGATGCTATAAATCGCCATCACAACTCCTGACGTGGCTGTTGCATAGCGCCAACCTTCATCACCACCGAACACTGCTGCGGCACCAATCGCGATAGTCGGCAATAACAGTGCCGCTGCTGCTGAGCCAAAATTACCCCAACCGCCATAAATACCTTCAGCCGTCCCCAATTCATTGGTTGGAAACCAATCACTCATCAAACGGATACCCACCACAAAACCTGCACCCACAAAACCTAGTAAAAATCGAGACAGTGCCAAGGTGTTGTAATCCTGCGCGAACGCAAAGGTAAAACAAGGAATAGCACCAATGGCTAAAATGGCGGTATAAACAATACGAGGGCCAAAACGGTCTGTTAGCATCCCGATAATCACGCGGGCAGGAATAGTCAATGCCACGTTTAAAATGAGTAGTGTTTTGACTTGGTCTTTACTCAGATTGAGTGTTTCTCCAATCGCTGATAGAAATGGTGCATGGTTGAACCATACAAAAAAGGTAAGGAAAAATGCCATCCAACCTAAATGAAGGATTTTATTTTTACCCGTAAATGACAAAACATTAAGCTTGTCTTTACTAGGCGCAACGGGGGCTGATGATGACATAGGCAACTTCCTCAAATGATTAACTTCAGGGTTCTGACAACGTACTAAAGGTACTAAGTGTTCAAAAAATGCAGTATTCAAATATGATAAGTAGCAATGTTTCAAGCAGTGCAATGGTTATGCCAGTTATCCGTGTACACTGCCAAATCTGTATAAAGATCAGCACTCGTTAATTATCCAAGCGCCTTTACTGGCGGGTCTATAACCATCACCACACCTGACGCTTATGCTAATAAAGCATTAACACAGCAGATTTAAAACACTCCATCAGCCTCCCTTATAAACAGCAATAACATCCAACTTGGGGCATCGCAATGTCTATTTTGGTGCATTAATTTTTGATATCGCTGTCGTTAACAATCGTGCTCACCCTGATTTTTGGCAAATAGCAACGCTAATCATGCTGACATAAAAACCTTAGTACATAAGCGACTGGTCTCGATACGGCATACCTTTATGCCTAATAGCAACGCGCAAAAACCTAGCTAATCGAAGTGCTCTGGCATGATTATTGAATACTCTGTAATAGTAGGTATTAAATGCTGTTTATCAGCTGTTGTTGAGAGACGGAGCCGTTTATAGCGTGATAAAAAAATAAACGATGACCGCGTTCAACCAGCCCCATTACTAAGGACAGACGCATGATTAGCACTGCATTAAACACAGAAAACAAAGGCAATTTGGTGGTGATTGGCAACGGTATGGTCGGTCATCACTTTATTGAACGAGCAATTGAGCAAGGACTACACCAGCAATTTGATATTCATGTATTTGCTGAAGAAGACCGCCCTGCTTATGACCGTGTTTATTTGTCGAGCTACTTTGAACATAAAGATGCCAGTAAGCTGAACCTAGTAGATTTAACGGCTTACGAATTATCAAAAGTTAATTTGCATTTGAATCAATGTATTGTAGATATCGATTCAGCCAGTCAGCGTATTACTACTGAGGCAGGCGAGATTATTGAGTACTCTGAGTTGGTACTGGCGACAGGCTCATATCCTTTTGTGCCGCCCATCCCAGGCCGCGAGCATCCGCACTGCCACGTATACCGTACCATTGCAGATTTAGATGAGATTTTAGCAATTGCCGATTTGCCCACTGTCAAAAAAGGCGTGGTAGTTGGTGGCGGTCTACTGGGGCTTGAAGCCGCAAAAGCGCTCGTGACGCTAGGGCTGGATACCTATGTGGTTGAGTTCGCACCGCAATTGATGGGCGTTCAGCTTGATGCCGCTGGCGGTGAGATTTTAAAGCGTAAAATAGAAGCACTTGGTGTCAAAGTACTGACGGGGAAAAACACCAAAGAGATTCTGTCTAATACCGCACTTAACCCTGATGACACCATCGGTGACGGTCAACATTTAACCATGCAGTTTACAGATGGCACCTCTCTAACAACCGATATGATTGTGTTTAGCGCCGGTATTAGACCGCAAGATGGTCTTATTAAAAACAACCCAGAATGCGGTATTGAAATGGGCGGACGTGGTGGCATCTTGATCAATGAGCAATGTCGCACCAATGTAGATCATGTTTATGCCGTGGGCGAATGCGCAGTATGGGACAACAAAGTATTTGGTCTGGTGGCTCCCGGCTACAACATGGCCAATATCTGTGCCGCGCAAATCGCTGGTGATAGCCAGCAGATATTTACGGGTGCTGACATGAGCACCAAGTTAAAACTGATGGGTGTTGATGTGGGTAGTATTGGCGACGCACATGGCTCAAGCGAAGGCAGCTTAAGCTACCTGTATCAAAATCCTGCTGAGGGCATCTACAAAAAACTGGTCACCACACCTGATAACAAACGCTTGCTTGGTGCTGTACTGGTAGGCGACACCGAAGACTATAACAACCTATTGCAATTGTATTTGAATGACATTGACCTACCTGCACACCCAGAAAGCCTGATATTACCCAATGTCGAAAAACCCGTGATGGGCATCGACAATCTGCCAGATACTGCCACGATTTGTTCTTGTTACAACGTGACCAAAGGCGCTATCTGCTCGGCCGTCGAAAACGGCGCATACTCCGTCAGCGATGTAAAAACCGTGACCAGTGCTGGTAGTGGCTGTGGCGGCTGTGCCCCTATGGTCAAAGATACGGTCAGCTATCAACTCACCGCCATGGGCTTTGAAGTAAACAATGACTTGTGTGAGCACTTTGCGTACTCTCGTCAGGATTTATATAGTCTGATTCGTGTGCACGGCATCAAAACCTTTGATGAATTACTAACTGAACATGGTAGCGGTCATGGTTGTGAGATATGTAAACCAACGGTCGCCTCTATTTTGGCATCGTGCTGGAATGATTACGTACTCAAAACCGAACTGACACCACTACAGGACAGTAACGATTACTACTTAGGTAACATCCAAAAAGACGGCACTTATTCCGTTGTGCCGCGTGTGCCGGGCGGTGAAATTACTGCAGACAAGCTCATCGTACTGGGTCAAGTAGCGAAACAGTTTAATTTGTACACCAAAATCACTGGTGGGATGCGGGTCGATCTGTTTGGCGCACGCATGGAGCAATTGCCTGATATTTGGACGCAACTGGTACAAGCAGGCTTTGAGACTGGCCATGCCTATGGTAAATCTTTACGTACCGTGAAATCTTGTATCGGTAATAACTGGTGCCGTTACGGAGTCGATGACAGCATTGGCCTCGCCTTAAGATTAGAGAATCGTTATAAAGGCGTGCGCTCACCGCACAAAATCAAGATGGGTGTGTCGGGCTGTATGCGCGAATGTGCGGAAGCGCAAAGTAAAGACTTTGGCATGATTGCGACTGAAAACGGCTGGAATTTATTTGTCTGCGGTAATGGTGGTATCACCCCGCGTCATGGCGAGCTGTTCGCCACCGATCTCGATACCGAAACCATGGTCAAATACATCGACCGCATCATTATGTTTTATATTAAAACAGCGGACAAGCTACAGCGTACCTCAAAGTGGCGTGAAAGCTTAGATGGCGGGCTGGACTATCTGAAGGCTGTCATTATTGAAGACAGTTTGGGCATAGCAGATGAGCTCGAAGCACAAATGCAATTGTTGGTCGACAATTACGTGTGTGAGTGGGCAGCAACGATTAACGACACCGAAAAACTCAAGCGTTTCCGTCATTTTGTAAACAGTGAGAAAGGCGATGATAATGTCGTTTTCGTGACTGATCGTGAACAGATTCGCCCAGCGACTGATGCGGAAAAAGCAACCATCAATCTGGTTGAATTGGCCTAGCCAAGGAGGAGTGCCTTGTTAGTTATCACAAAAAGCAAGGCGCTGTTTTTTGACTCATGTTTTGCAACTCGTAACTTGTTACTCATGACTTACCACTCATACAGAGCAATATTACCATCACTAAGGATACCGCCTCATGAATCAACAGACTATTTGTACACTTGACGATATCATTCCTGAAACCGGTGTCTGCGCCCTGATAGATGGCAAACAAATTGCTATCTTCCGTACCAAACAGAATGATTTATTTGCTCTTGATAACTACGATCCATTCAGTCAAGCCAATGTATTGTCTCGGGGGTTGATTGGTGGAACCACGATTACAGATGATACAGGGACAGCAAAAGAAGTGCTTTATGTGGCCTCGCCCATCTATAAACAACGCTTTAACCTAGCTACTGGCCAGTGTTTAGATGATGAGAGTATTGTGCTCAATACTTATAAATTTGAACTTGACGGAAATAATGTAGTGGCAAAGTATGAATAATAAGAGACATTAACTCTTATTTTGATAGGTTGTTAATAACTGCTCTATTAACCTAAAACATCCTTTGAACCTCGGATTCAAAGGATGTTTTAGGTTTGATAATTACGCTGAAACACTATGATCTATGCTTTTCAAACTACTTACCCAAACTGAAAAGCAGACAATTGCGTTTTTAGCACTTGCTGGGAGTAAATCTTGTGCCCTTTGTCACGTCCTGCTGCACCCACCGCTATCATAAGCGGTAACAAATGCTCTTCTGCCCCTAACGGATGTGAGTCAAGCGCGTGAGGAGCATTTTTCCAATTGGCCAATGCCGTGAGTCGTTTATCCGAATCTGCTGATTCTACAGTATTCGTTAGCCATTCATCAAAATGCTCTGATAGTTCAGTAAAACGGGTATCGCCATAACCACGCATATTATGAAAGCTCATACCGCTACCAATAATCAACACTCCTTCTTTACGCAATGATGCCAATGCTTGACCAGCCGCCAAATGCGCCTTCGGTTCTAGATTGTTACGTAGTGATAGCTGTACCACTGGAATATCGGCCTCAGGGTACATCAGCTTTAGGGGTATAAATACCCCATGATCAAAACCGCGCTCCGCATCTTGTTCATTACCTACCCCTGCCTCTTTCAGTAGACTACTGACTTGCTCCGCCAATACTGGCGCGCCTGAGGCTGGATAAGTCAAATTATAAGTATGCTCAGGAAAGCCATAATAATCATAAATGAGCTCAGGTTGCTCGCCAGCGGTGATACTAAATTCAGCCGTCTGCCAATGCGCACTAATGATTAAGATAGCCTTTGGTCGCTCAGGTAAACGATCAGAAATGCCCTTTAAAAACGTTGCCATCTCATGCCACGTATCCGAGGGTTGCCAATCCATAAAAAAACAAGGCCCTGCACCATGCGGTATAAACAGTACAGGCTGGCTAACTGACTCATTAGATAAAAGTGTTGTCATAACTTTCCTCTTGTTGCTTGTCTTAAATGACTATTTTCAAATAGCTTTATTCACTAAAATTGAAGGATCCCATTTACAATGATGAAGCCTAGCCTAATTTTTCTGATAATACCTTATCCATACTGAAGGAACCGCCACCTTGAATAGCTAGGGCAAGCGTAGCCACCATCAATGTTAGCGCGTATTCATAACCGCCATTATCAGCGAATAGCCCATTGCTAATATGGACAGAAAAAATAGCCACTAACATGGTAAAGGCTGCGGCTAAAGCAGCTGGTCTGGTTAGCAGGCCTAACACCAGAGCCAGACCACCGAAGAACTCAGCACCGCCTGCTAGTATCGCCATCAAGTAACCCGGCTCCATACCCATACTACTTAACCATTGAGCCGTACCTACCAATCCATTGCCACCAAACCAGCCAAACAACTTTTGGGCGCCATGGGCTGCTAAAATTAAGCCAACGGGTACCCGAAGCACTAAGGCCGCTGCTCCAGCTTTTGATGTCAAAATAGTATTTAATAGTGATGATTTCATTAATGCTTACTCCATAAGGTATGATTAGAATAAATAGTGTCGAAAATGATATAGGCACACTTTACTATCAACGCTATAAAAGAGTAAGCTCAGTTATATTGAATAATTATCAACATACTGTTTATAGTGGATTTGATATCAAGAGAAATATAGGGACAGATATGGATAGAATCGATGCGATGCGCGCTTTCGTCGCGGTAGTGACAGAAGGTAGCTTTAGTAAAGCGGCTATTACGATGCAGCTCTCGCCGCAGCTAGTAAGCAAGTATGTGGCAAAGCTAGAGGAGGAACTACATACTCGCCTGCTCAACCGCACTACACGCAAAGTCAGCCTGACTGAAGCTGGTAGTCAATATTTTACGCATGCGCAGCAGATTTTATTGAGTATTGATGAGATGGCATCGCAGTTAGGCGGCTTACAGCAGCATCCTAAAGGCGTCCTGCGAATCAGTGCGCCCGTGTCCTTTGCCTTAAAGCATATGGCAAAACTCATCACTGATTTTCAGGCGCGCTATCCGTCAGTTACCGTTGATCTGCAGTTGAGTGATCGAAAAGTAGATATCGTTGAAGAAGGGTTTGATATTGCCCTGCGTATCGGACAGCTCCAAAGCTCGTCGCTTATCGCCAAGCAGATTGCTCCGATTCGCGTGGTATTATGCGCCTCGCCTGAGTACCTCAAAACTCATGGCACCCCTAAGCAGCTTGAGGATTTAGAATCGCATCGCTATTTGCATTATAGCTATATGAATGTCGAAACTAAGGGTCAAATCTACAAATACCTAAAGACCAAACAATTCAAAGAACGTAGCGTTTTCCATAGTAATAATGGAGACGTACTCGTTGAAGCAGCTATTGCAGGCGGAGGGTTGATATTACAGCCGACTTTTATTGCTAGCGAAGCATTAAGCACTGGCAAGTTGGTCGTAGTGTTGCCAGAATATGAACCTAACCCTTTAGGCTTGTATGCTGTCTATGCCCATAGAAAACTACTACCTCACAAAGTCAGATGCTTTATCGATTTTATGACCGACTACTATGGCACGCCGCCGTATTGGGATGAGAATATACAGCTCTAAACATAGAGACATAAAAAAGCCACGATACATTATGGATCGTAGCTTTCGGTTCAAGCAAACTTAAGCGATCTGATTTGACGATCAGATCCAACCTTCTTCTAATAGGTGCTCAGTATTGCTGATTTTAAAATTATTGCATAAGTCATAGAATGCCATTGGGTCTTCAACATTATCGAGCAACTCTCGTTTATGCAGTGCCACAAATAACGCTAACGCATACGCCGCACTATGGATGGACTTTTTAGGATTAAAAGTAATATCAGTGAACCCTTGATATTGAATGACCTCCTCATGTAGCTGAGAGTTTTGCTTGAGCGCATTCACGTATAGCCAGTCATAAAACGTCGTTAACGGCTCTACGCCCCACTCCATACCAAAGTAATTATAGCCAATGAGTTCGCCTGAGGTTGTAAGTCGCTCATCTTTACGTGCTTGTCTTGGCGCTACTGTTAGCAGATCAAGATAAGGACCACCATCTTCAAAGATCATGCTGGCTTGAAAAGCGTTTTCGACACTATATGGATTGCCATCATGCTCATCCGTAATCTGTAAGCTGAAAGGGCTTAGCGGAAAACTTAGCTTATTGCCAGACTTGCTAGAGAGCTCGAGTACTTGCTTAAACCCATACTTTTTACGAATGACTTGTTGTAGGTCATTGATAGATTTTTTCTTTTGTCTGCTCGCAAATCCCACATGTCGCTCAAACATAACCATATCCGTTTTTACCAAATTGTCACTGTTGACTTTCGGCATGAATACGGGTCTTTGTTCTATCGTATTTGGTACTTCTTCCATAGTGATGTGCCTTAATATCAATGGTCTTGTATAAAGTATGCTTTCATAATTAATCTAGCAAAAATGCTTGTGACAGTTCATTCTGTCACTGCTATCAACGTTCTTTATTATTGGGGTTTTACTTTCTAGTAATAAAATATCGCTGCTCAATCTGAAATGCGCTGAACCGAGTCAACGCTCGCGGAGGCAGTTTATCTTATTCTTAGTCATTTATCCTACCCTATTTCAAGGTTATTGATAACCTTACTGAGTTTTTTGCATCAATGCCTTGTATGGTATAAACATAAGCAGTGTATTTGACCTATATTCGTCTTACTTTATCCTGATCGTAGTCAAATTAATGGCTGTTCTTTATCACTGAACCGAAACGTAGATACGCTATCATTTCCATGAACATGCGCCTATACATGTAGAATGCGTAGAATAACCGTGATAATCTCCGCATAATATGCATTAATAAACAATTTTCTAAGGACGCTTCACAATTTGAGAAACGTCTAATTAGGGAGGATCTAGAGTATCAAGGGAGGAATTGAAAATGTTTAAAGTTGCAAATAATAAAATAGATATTTCTCACGTTAGGAAACGTTCATTAGGTTTCGGAAGAGATGATCTAGGTGAAAACTCATGTGGTTTCATCTGGAAAGAAAGTATCGAGGATTTTTTAGCAAGAACGGAAAGTATAATTAATGACTTTATCATGGAGTGTCACATAGATGATAAAGATCAAGAAGAACCTGATATTTTATATCTTTATGAATTAAGTTACCCATTCATAAGAGATCTACTGGAAGAACAGCCTAGTTATTTCTTAGAACTAGTAAGTGAGTACGCAAGCTTACTGGTACTACCCCCTTTTTTCGATACTCCGTATATTGGAAAAAAAGACGATATAAAGTCTGGATTTACCATCAATCAGATTGATAAAGTTTACTTTGATGATGATACGATAGTTTTTGAAGGAAAAGGCTGGTTTTATAATCGTGATTAGCTCTTTATAAATAAGGAAAAAATAGCCGCAGGTTCGATGCCTGTATAGCGCACCAACCACGATTTTATGAGATAGGCGCAAGATTGAACGATCTATCCACTACCCAAAGTTGGACGTTAAGAACGGCACACCCTCGCCATGATATTGAACGTCAAAACAGACATAAAAAGCCTTAGCTAGGCTTTGAGAGATGAAAATGAAAAAAAGTAGCAAGATAATTCTATTGTCCTTGATAGCTGTGCTATTTTTGGCTCTTGGTGGTGGGCTATATATTCTTTATCAAGGCTATCTAGTGATTCTATATTCTGTCTAGTAAGTGGTTTTAAGGATGATAAAAGTTTAAGGATAATAAAAGAATGAATCAAGTCAAAAAACCTTCGGGTTAATCATAATAATTACACTCACAAGTACACTAATAGCAACCATAAAGATATAAAATATTTAATATCAAAAATTTAGGTTCTGTTTTCAAGTCCTCACTAGGTTACCGCCCTTGTTTCCATGAGATAAGTTATCGGCAATACCCTTCTTTGTTATCTACTACTCCTCTCATTTTAACCTTCCACACCCTTACTTCATAATCACAACACGGTTCAAGAGTAATGTTTTGAAAGCATTATAGAAATACGCTTGACCTTACCATGATGTCAACCTATATGCTGTCACTATAGATTTGAAAATAAGATTAAAAATATAGTTAAAAACGACAGAGGTTGTTATGAAAACAAAAAATACTAAAGCCCCTACTTATCAAGAAGTGCTGAGCATTGAAGGCATGAGTTGCGCGTCTTGTGTTGGGCGTATCGAAAAACAATTAAAAAATATTGAGCACGTTGAAAACGCCGAGGTAAATCTTGCCACTGAACAGGCGACTGTTTATTCATCTCAGCCTTTAGATGTCGCCCAGTTAAACAAAGCGGTAGAGCGCGCAGGCTATAAGGTGACTGAAACCAAGCCTATCGAGCTATCTATAGAAGGCATGAGCTGTGCCTCTTGCGTTGGACGAGTAGAAAAATCCTTGGCAAAAGTCGCTGGCGTGCAACAAGTCACAGTAAACCTTGCGACTGAACGCGCTTGGATTAAAGGCGATGCTCAAATACAAACGAGCGACTTAATTGAGGCCGTTAAAAAAGCGGGCTACGAGGCCAAACTGGTAGAACAAGATCAAAGTGATCGACAAGATAAGAAAGCCTCGGAGCAAAATCAGCTTAAACGAGATTTAGGACTTTCTGCGCTGTTGTCACTGCCCGTATTCATTCTAGCAATGGGCTCGCATATGATTCCAGCCTTTCATATGTGGGTAGTGAATAACCTCGGCACTCAGCAAAGTTGGCTAATACAGTTTGTCTTGACCACACTGGTATTACTCTTTCCAGGCCGACGCTTTTATCAAAAAGGCGTGCCAGCCTTATTGCGTTTTGCGCCAGATATGAATTCGCTAGTGGCGATTGGTACCATCGCAGCATATGGCTTTTCTCTCATAGCGACCTTTATCCCGCAAGCGTTACCTGAAGGCACGGTGCACGTTTATTACGAAGCCGCTGCCATGATTGTGAGCTTGATATTATTAGGACGCTATTTTGAAGCAAAAGCCAAAGGTCGTACTTCTGGGGCCATTCAGCATTTAGTAGGCATGCAGGCAAAGACGGCCCGTATACAGCAAGATGGCAAAGTTATTGAAATCCCTGTAGAGGACGTCACCGCACAAATGATCGTTGAGATTCGTCCAGGCGAGCGTGTGCCTATCGATGGCGAAGTCGTTGACGGTCACAGTTATATTGATGAATCTATGATTACTGGTGAACCTGTCCCTGTGAAAAAACAAGCAGGTGATCAAGTAGTCGGCGGTACTATCAACCAAAACGGTACCGTGAATATTCGGGCAACGGCCATTGGTGAAGATTCTGTATTAGCGCAAATCATTCGTATGGTAGAACAAGCCCAAGGCTCTAAATTACCGATTCAAGCATTGGTGGATAAAGTCACCATGTGGTTTGTACCAGCGGTGATGTTTTTATCAGCATTGACCTTTATAGTTTGGTTGATTTTTGGCCCTGACCCTGCCTTAACCTTCGGCTTAATCAATGCGGTTGCCGTGCTCATTGTGGCCTGCCCTTGTGCAATGGGATTAGCTACCCCCACCTCTATTATGGTCGGCACGGGTCGCGGTGCAGAGTTAGGTGTGCTATTCCGTAAAGGCGAAGCGCTACAAATGCTTCAGGACGTGAGCGTGGTGGCCGTTGATAAAACAGGCACATTGACTGAAGGCAAACCTACGTTGACAGATTTTCAAGTTCAACAAGGATTTGAAAAAGAACAAGTCCTACGTGTGGTGGCATCGGTTGAAGCAAAATCTGAGCATCCCATTGCCTTAGCCATTGTACAAGCCGCAGAACAACAGAATATTCAACTGCTGCCTATCACTGACTTTGAAGCGATGACAGGTTTGGGTATTCAAGCAAACGTGGCAGGCCAAGTGATTCATATTGGCGCGGATCGTTACATGCAGCAATTGGGGCTTGATGTTGCTCCTTTTGAGCAAGATGCGCTACGTTTGGGGCAAGAAGGTAAAACCCCACTCTATGTCTCTATTGACCAGCAGTTAGCCGCTATCATCGCCGTTGCAGATCCTATTAAAGAGACGACTCATGCCGCCATTGCCGCACTACATCAGTTAGGCTTAAAAGTGGCCATGATTACAGGTGATAATCGCCATACCGCCCAAGCGATTGCCGAAAAATTAAATATTGATCAGGTAGTGGCAGAAGTATTACCCGAAGGCAAAGTGGATGCGATACGCCAGTTGCAAGAACAATATGGCCGAGTGGCATTTGTTGGTGACGGTATCAATGATGCCCCTGCATTGGCTCAATCTGATGTTGGACTGGCCATTGGTACAGGCACAGACGTTGCGATTGAGGCGGCTGAAGTGGTGCTAATGTCAGGTAGTCTGCAAGGTGTGCCTACTGCAATTGCCTTGAGTAAAGCCACCATCAGTAATATCAGACAAAATTTGGCTTGGGCATTTATTTATAATGTCGCCTTGATTCCGATTGCCGCAGGTGTCTTGTATCCCGCATTTGGTATCCTGCTCTCACCCATTTTTGCGGCAGCCGCCATGGCGCTGTCATCTGTTTTTGTCTTAGGTAATGCGTTACGCCTCAAGTACTTTAAAGTATAGTCAGCGAACTACTAAACCGCTACAGAGTAAATATAGCATCGTAAAGGATATCAATATAGGGTTCAAATACACAGGTTATTTAAACCCTTTTGTTATTTAAGTCCCTTTTTAAGTTAGGGTGTGTCCTCATTTAAAAAATGGTGATCAAAATGAGATAAATTGTAGTCAAACGAGAAAAATAGCGTAGATAATATCGAGATATTATCTACGCTATTTGACGCTGTTTGGCAAAATTTAGCCATTTTTAGCCCAGTTAGATGACTATCGATTGAATTGAGGACACGCCCTAGGAGGAGAAATATGAATATTGGTCAAGCATCAAAGCAATCAGGTATCTCTACCAAAATGATTCGTTACTATGAGCAAATTGGCTTGCTAGAAACAGTAAATCGCTCGAACTCAGGTTATCGCTTGTATTCTAAAGACGATATCGACGACTTATGCTTTTTAAGACATTCTCGTGACTTGGGGTTCTCATCCAAGCAAATGAAAGAGTTATTATATTTGCGCAAAAATGCCAACCGTCAGAGTGCAGATGTGAAGCAGTTGACACAAGAGCATATCGAAACGTTAAACCAAAAAATCGCGCAATTGCAAGAGATGGTCGACTCGCTACAGAACTCTTTTGATCATTGTGCAGGCGATGATAATGCAGACTGCGCTATCTTAGAGGATCTTGGGCAAGGTCAATAAAAACTACTTTCGCTATATCAGACATGTCGGCATAGCTCCTTACTGTCAGTCGCCTAAAATATTCTCAACAATATCTGCACTCAAGCCCACACGATCAATCATTTCCACTAGAATAACCGTATAGGTAATACTGGCTCCATTGGTTAAAACCAATGGAGCGTTGCCGTTATGAATAGAGCCGTTAACAAGCACTATCAAAAGAGAAGTAAAAAATTAATACAGCTTAAGTATTGACGATCAGCTTAGTGCTAGTAGTTGATATCAGTCACACCTCAATGATAGGCACAGTTTTTCTGCATTTGGCGCCGAAGGCGCGTAGTTAATGACTTATTAAATTTCATCAAACTTCTGTTTTAACTTGTAGTTACTACTCAGTAATCTTTGAATATGAAACTCTTCGAAACCCAACTGCTGTAGAAGATGAAGTTGAAAAACTGCTTCCATTTTTTGACATAGACTCCATAGTTCCGAGCCTTTCAGAGAATCTTTTTCAAGCTCCTCACTATAGTGAGTAAGATAATTTCTAGTGTTGACTACGTTTCTAATAAACTTCTTTCGCTGCTTTTGACTTCCGATATAAGACTTGTAAGGCTCAATAATCCGTTTAATCCTTTGACCAAGATTAATTTCATTGCCATGATACAATCGCCCCAACAACCATCTTCTATTTTGTTTTGGACAACTCCATAGAATGGATGCGATCATTGCCCTAAACTCTGCTTCACTTTTCAAAGTCTCATTCGATGTTCTTCTATGATACGTTTCTAGCGCTTGTGCAAGTGCCAAGAATTTTCCATCCAGATACTTGTGGTCTCCAGATACTGCAGAGAAATACAGCCCAAGAGATGGGCGTATTATCGAATAGGTACTAAGCCATTGATTAAATACATGTTCAGCATTTCCATTAATGTCTGCAAACCGAAATAGCATTTTATGTTGATCAATTTTGGGTACATTATCTGAAAAAGGTCGACTAGGATAGTATAGTTTCATAGGCACAGGTATTGTTTTCTCCTTTGAAATTTTTCTGACTATCTCATTTGATGTTGCAGATACGTCACTAATCGTGACTGTAGAATCAACCGCAAAACCAAGTAAGTACGTAATTCGATGTACAATCTTGCCGAATTCTGAAAACTCCTTTGCATCCTCAGATGATAATTTGAAGTACGTTTGATGAGTTATCTTAGCTTCTGTTGTATTATCAAATCCCGGAAGCGTATATCCGAAAAGGATATGCAACTTAAACCCTGTTTGTAAGTTGTAAACTATTTCTTCCTGAGGAGTATAAGTTATAGTTGCTGTTTTGTAGTCACTGCTACGGGAAATTTCTATTCCGGTTATCCCTACCCACTCATTTATACCTTCTACTGTGAAAGAAACAGTATTAAATGTAATAGCTTCGTCTTTATCATAAGCAACCCCGCTAATGACTTTATTGACATGAACTGTTGATTTGCTTATACCGCCAAATGCAATATTCTTCTTTCTGTAGAAACAGTTCTCTAGAGTAACAAAACCATCTTTTTCTACGTGACCAACAATTCTTCTTAGATCATCATTTCCATTAAGAGCTTCAATACTTTCATCAAATAGACCAACTACCTCAAGTTCAATTTCTCCACCATCTAGTATAGATAAGGTTCCTGGAATTTTTTTACCTTCGTTTTCAGGTAGCCAAAAGTAACCAGATTTTTTCAATTCTTCTTTAATTCTCATTTGACTTCCTTATAAAATCTAATGCCTCGTTAAGAAGCTCAAATAATCCCTCAAAATAAGCAACGGAGTAACATACCAATTGTTATTTACCCTTGTTTAACACCTTATTAAACCACGATTTCCGTAAAAAATTCAGTTTTCACAGAGTTAGCGATAAAACATTGCGCAAACGATGATAATACTCAGCACATAAAAAACCCTTTAAGCGACAGATGATGCTTAAAGGGTTTATATTTTGTCTTAACTAAAACTACGTTAACGGTCTTTAACGACGAGCTAACTCAAAAATAGGCTGTCCGTATTCAACGTTCTGGCCACTTTCAACCAAGACAGCCGTGACCGCACCTTCTTTATTACTAATCACTGGCTGCAAACGGGTCAACTCATCAATGAAGCAAACGGTTTGACCTTTTTGAATGTGGTCGCCTTCTTTGACTAGGTTGTCTGTTGCATCGCCTTCACTTAAGTAGACCTGCCCTACGTAAGTGGCACCTACTTGCAAGACATCACTACCAGTCTGATCGGTCTCATGAGTAGTCGTGGCCTCTATAGGACTAGCGCTAACATTATTCTGCGCACCTAAATTATTAACCACTCTAATAGACTGCCCGTTGTCTGCAATCGTGACTTCGTGCAGCTGACTGCTTTCAACCAGTTTGACCACACGTGCTATTTGCTCTATATCCATAATACATTCCTTAACTTAATTTTTTAACTCATGCCCAGATATTTAGCAATGGTCATGACACTTAGAATACTCATCACGATAGCGATTAACCAACCAAATGCCGCAATCCAAATCGGATGCTTATAGTTGCCAACGATATTTTTTCTGTAGGCGGCAATCAGAATGATGACCATAGCGATAGGCAGTACCAAACCATTTAACGTACCGACCAATACCAATACTTGAGCCGGTTTACCGATAGTGGCAAACACCAACGTTGAGATCACGATGAAACCAATAATGAAGTAGCGTTTATAAGTCTCAATGAACGGATGAAAGTTGGTCATAAAAGACACAGAGGTATAAGCAGCACCAATCACCGAGGTCACAGACGCAGCCCAAATCACCATACCAAAAATAACTTTACCTGCGTTTCCTAAAATGTACTGAAACGGCGACATGGCTGGGTTGGCAGGATCCAATGCAAAGCCTTGAGATACCACGCCTAATACGGCAAGGAATAAAAATACGCGAATAACAGAGGCAATCAAAATACCAGAGACCGAGCTTCTGGTTACTGATTTTAAATTCTCTTCTCCGCTGACGCCTGCTTCTAATAAGCGATGCGCACCTGAAAAAGTAATATAACCGCCAACCGTACCGCCGACTAACGTTACGATAGCCACTGCATCAATTTTGTCAGGCATGATCGTTTTACTGACAGCTTCTGCTAATGGCGGATCAGATTTAAAGACCACATAAATGACCAATACAATCAGGATAAAGCCCATTAACTGAGCGAACTTATCCATCATAGGCCCCGTTTCTCGGCCTAAAAATATGGCGACGGCAATCACACCACTGATCAGGGCGCCTGTGATGGGCGACATATTAAACATGGACTGCATGCCAAGTCCGGCACCGCCAATATTACCAATATTGAAAGCCAGACCACCCGCAATGATTAAGAAAGCGAGCAAGTAACCGACACCAGGGAACACCAAGTTGGCGATTTCCTGTGCACGCTTTTTGGAGACAGCGACTACTCGCCAAACGTTAAGCTGGACGCCGATGTCCATAACAATAGATATTAAGATAACGAAACCGAAACTTGCCATTAGGCTTTCGGTGAATGTGGCCGTTTGGGTCAAAAACCCTGGCCCTACTGCTGATGTAGCCATCAGGAAGGCCGCGCCTAAAATGGCGGTATTGTGTTTTTTTATAGTGCTCATAAACATCCTTGTGCTATATGGGATTATTTAATCAAATGATTAGGAAACGGATATTTAATGGGCAGATATAGTGATACCTTTGAGCTCTAGTTGTTTCTTTATTTCTTGCGCAAATAAAATAGCGTGCTCACCATCCCCATGTAGGCAGATACTTTGTGCTTCTACTGGTACGGTTTGACCGCAGACACTGGTGACTGTCCCTTCAGTGACCATTTGTAATACATGTTTAACGGCCTCGTCTGTGTCGGTGATTAAGGCATTGTCTTTAGTGCGGGAGACCAATGAGCCGTCTTTTTCATAGTTCCTATCGGCAAACACTTCTGATATCGAGGCTAAACCCTGCTTTTTGGCTGCTTTAACCAGATAACCACCAGACAGACCCATGACTTTTAGATTTGGATCAAATCGTTTGATTTCACTGGCCAAAATGTCTGATAAATCTTCATCAATAGCGGCTTGGTTGTACAACGCACCATGCGGTTTTACATAGTCTAATGACACACCAACCAAGTCACAAAGCGCTTTGGTTGCGCCCAACTGATATGCCAATAAAGCACGATACTCAGATTCGCTTAATGGCTGATGGATACGGCCAAAGTTTTCTCTATCGTTTAGACCAGGATGTGCGCCTACGCTCACGTTGTTTGCTTTTGCCAATTGCAGCGTTGCTAGCATCTCGCTATAAGACCCAGCGTGCAAGCCGCAGCAGACATTCGCTGAGCTGACTATCGTCAATAATTTATCGTCTTGCCCGCAGCCTTCAGCCACATCAGCATTTAAATCAATTTTCATTGGCATACTCCTTTATTTGATCGATGTAATGTTGTCTTTTCTGTTGTTCACGCAGCGCCTGCTCTAACGACACAATGACGAACTGACAGGCTTTGCCAAATCTAATCTGTGCCATCAGCCCTATGTCTGCTTGAATCACGGTTGCGATTTTAGGATAGCCACCCGTCGTCTGCCCATCTGCCATTAACACAATCGGTTGTCCTTGTGGTGGCACCTGAATCATGCCAATATCAACGCCATGTGAGCTCATTTCTACTGGCTTACTAAATTCAAGCGCTGTAGCTCCCTCCAAACGGTAACCCATACGGTTGCTACTGCTTTGTAGTTTCCATGGCTGGGTCTCAAACGCTTGTTGAGACGACTCAGTGAAGCAATCATATTCACTGCTTTTTATCACTCGAATAACCTCGGTTGGTGCAAGACGGGCTACCCCAATGACAGGCAGGCTGGATTCAGATTTTACCGTTAAGCTGTCATCGGCTTTTAAATATCTGCCTTCAAATCCGCCAAACCCTGCTTTGAGATTGGTGCTGACTGACTGCAATACTGGCTCGATATCAAAGCCGCCATGCACACATAAATAGGTATACATGCCTTGTAGCGGGCGCAAAAGTTTGAGCGTTTGCCCAGCTGTTGCATTGATACGCCAATAACAAGGAATGCGCTTATCGTCTAGATAGGCCTCGTATAAAGCACCCGTTAAGCAAAAGCTGACGCTTTCTTCAAACTGTATGGTTAGCTCACCGAGCGCTATTTCAATAGCGGGTTCGTTGGCTTCGTTTTTCATCAAAGCATTGCCGGCTTGTAGCGCCCAGCTGTCCATCACGCCATTTCTACCCACACCCATACTGCGGTAACCCAGTCGTCCTGAATCTTGAATACTAGCAAGGGCACTTGCAGTTAAAATTTTCATTGATACCACCTGTTTATTTGTCTTTTTGATTCATGCATCTTTTATTTATCGCTTATTGATGAATATCAATCGCTTTAAATGTCAAAGTATCGCCTGCGTTAAGCAACGTCGGAGAGGTTTTGGTTAAATCAAATAAAGCAGTATCCGTCTGGCCGAGTAACTGCCAACCGCCTGGAGACTCAAAAGGATAAACCCCTGTCTGCTCGCCGCCTATACCCACTGAGCCTGCGGGTACTTGAGTTCTAGGGATAGCGTGTCTTGGGAAATACAGCGACTCAGACAAGCCGCCAAGATAAGGAAATCCTGGCTGAAAACCGATAAAGTAAACGGTATAAGTGGCTTTAGTATGTAGCTCGACAACGGCTTCAACTGAGAGATTTAGCTCATTCGCCATGGCCGCTAGATCGGGGCCATATTTTCCACCGTAATGCACTGGTATCTCGACGTGCTTGCCATGGATGGTTTTTGAAGGGATATCATTGAGCAGATCTGACAGCCTATTTTTAAAGGTAGTAAGCTCAGCCCAAGTTAATGGCACGATGAATACACTGAGCGTATTCATACCAATCACCACTTCGATGACTTCTGGCATTTTCTGGATACTGTCTGATAAAGCCCAGCATTTTTGTTGTTTTTCTAAGGTGATCGGTTTAGGGAAAAACAACGCGAGATTGGTTTCACTGCATAGTTGCCATTGTAGTTCCATTAGCACGCACTCCATTACTTTGTATTCGCTATAGTCAAATCCCCTATAAATTTGATACGGTATCAGGCTCGCTTAGTCTACGACTTGTAGTACTTTCACTCGCCTTCCTTGTATCCAAATTATATTGAATCAACTACATTTTGATTCTGACGCTTCTGACGCTAATGTCAGATTTGGTTTTCATTTTTGCAGGCAAGACTTGACTTATATATTGTCTTGTATCCACTGTTCCAGATAATGAATGCTCATTTGACCTTCACAAAACACCTCATCTTCAAAGAGACGTTGATGCAGACCAATATTGGTATCAATACCGGTGATTTGCACTTCTGATAATGCCGCACGCATTTTTTCTATCGCTTTTTCTCTTGAACGATCTTGTACACATATCTTGGCAATCAAACTGTCATAAGATGGCGGCACGGTGTAGTTCGATTCAGCATGACTATCCACTCTGATACCAAATCCTGCCGGCATGTGGCAGTAGTCTATGCGTCCAGCATTTGGTAGAAATGTCTGCGCGTTTTCGGCATTGATACGGCACTCAAAAGCGTGTCCGGTAATGGCGATATCACTTTGCTTGTATGCTAGCGTGAGCCCTGCAGCTACTCTGATTTGCTCTTGCACAATATCCACGCCCGTCACCATCTCAGTGATGGTGTGCTCAACTTGCACACGAGTATTCATCTCGATAAAGAAGAATTCGCCGTTTTCATATAGAAACTCAAACGTGCCTGCGCCTCTATACTGCATTTGCTCGCAAGCTGTGACACAGGCTTGACCGATTTTCTGGCGCTGCTCTTCAGTAATACCAGGTGCTGGCGCTTCTTCAATGACTTTTTGATGACGACGCTGCATAGAGCAATCACGCTCGCCTAAATAAATCGCATTACCGTGAGTATCAGACATGACTTGCACTTCGATATGACGCGGTGCTTGTAGGTATTTTTCAAGATAGACAATGGAACTACCAAAATTGGCTTTGGCTTCAGTTTGTGTCATAGAGATAGCGGATAGTAAGTCGGCTTCTTTTTCGACCACACGCATCCCACGACCGCCGCCGCCGCTTGCCGCCTTGATAATGACTGGATAACCGACCTCATTGGCAATCTTGATAACTTGCTCTGAATCAGCAGGCAATGCGCCATTCGATCCAGGTACACAAGGCACGCCAGCCATCGTCATTTGTTTTTTGGCTTCAACTTTGTCGCCCATGTTTCTGATATTGTCAGCCGTTGGACCAATAAACGTGAGACCTGAACCTTCAATCAAGGCCGCAAAATCAGCGTTTTCAGACAAAAAGCCATAGCCTGGATGGATAGCTTGTGCGTTGGTAAGCTTTGCAGCGGACACGATCGCTCGTTGGTTAAGATAACTGTGTGTGGCATTGGCAGGCCCGATGCATACTGCTTCATCGGCTAGGCGCACGGGTAACGAGTCTTTGTCTGATTCAGAATGGGCAATGACGGACTTAATACCTAGCTGTTTGCAAGCTCGGATAATACGTAGCGCAATCTCGCCACGATTGGCAATTAAGATTTTTGTGAACATGTTTATTCCCTTAAAAATATAGTGTCAAATACAGTGTTTGTGCAGCGTCTATACAATATTGAGTAGCTATTGAGTGGCTTTAACTGTTTGGCTCTATAACAAATAAGGGCTGGGCATACTCTACGACATCACCTTCATCAACCAAAATCTCTTTAAGCGTACACGCAGTTTCTGCTTTGACCTCATACATCATTTTCATGGCTTCAATGATGCATAGTGTCTGCCCTACTTCTACCTTATCTCCTACCTGAAAAAACACTTCTGCTGTCGGCTCAGAGCGAAGATAAAACGTACCTAGCATAGGCGCTATCACTTGGGATTTCTCCACCTCTGTAGTCACAGTTTCATCACTACGATCACTGTCTACATTGGTATTATTATCCGTACTATTTTGAGTAGTTTCGATTTGAGGCTCTGAATGAGACGCCCTTGGGTTGCGAGTATTAGCGATATGATTGCCGCTACTTTGGTTGTCGTCAGACTGGCAAACGATAGAAATACGTGCATCACCATCAGTGACTTCTAAAGATTTTATATCGGCGCATTCTGCAAGTTTGATCAGTTTTTCAAGATCCGTGAAATTGATATTCATATGATTGGCTATTCCGTTAGAGTGAAAGTGAACAATTATTTTTTATAAAAAATTCGTACCTAGTGATGTATGTAAAGTGTGATTGTTGAACGATATGTGACAATTTATTGATTGGCTTATTGAAATAATAGTTTGAAATTAATTATCTCTATGCGTATTAAAAGTGCTGTTGTCATCAGAAATTATAGAACTGCCAAGTCTTCATCTCTTGGGTCGCAGATAAACATATGTCCTGGTGAATGCGTTATCATCAGCTCTGGCTTACTAGTCATAGCGATACTTTGCGGCGTCACACCGCAAGCCCAAAATACAGGGACTTCGCCTTCTTTTATGATGGATGCATCACCAAAATCAGGCGCATGAATGTCGGTTATACCGATGACACTAGGGTCTCCGATATGAATAGGCGCGCCGTGGACTTGCGGAAATCGAGAGGTGGCTTGGACGGCTCTGGTGATTAATGGATAAGGTATTGGCCGCATGCTAACCACCATTTTCCCATGAAACTGTCCTGCAGGCTCAGTCTCTATGTTTGTGATATACATTGGCACATTGTGATTGTCTTCGATATGTCTGATAGGAATAGACGCATTTAGCATGGCAGACTCAAAGGAAAAACTGCATCCTAAAAGAAAGCAGACCAAATCCTCTCTCCAGTAGTCTTTTAGATCTGACACTTCAGCCACTAATTCGCCAAATTTGTATATCCGATACTTTGGGACATCAGATCTCAAGTCTGCGCCTTTTGCCATGAGACGTGGCTCTGAGCTACCGACATCTGTTACATCTAAAATAGGACAAGACTTTGGGTTTCTTTGTGCAAACAATAAAAAATCATAGGCCAAATTTTTGGGCACTATGACTAGGTTTGCTTGTATATGACCTTTACACATGCCGGAAGTCGGCTTGTTAAGTTCATTTTTACTGATTAACGCTCTGACCTCTGTCGGCGTCATATTTGCTAAATCTAACATTATTACAACCTCTTACGCTTTATTATTTTTAGCAGATAAAAGTTTATGATTTGTTTTATATTGGTATGGCTATTTATAACTTTATTTCATATACCGAGAACTATGATTATCGTTATGTAACTTATCAGAACAACTTCGATATGACAAGATATGAATACAGAAATATGTGATGAATATGATGAGTGATCTTCTTGAACGCACAGTTAAGGATGCAAATTGAACTATGAATAATGTCAAAAAAAAGGGCTCAAGCGTCGAGCGAGTTTTGCAAATCGTAGAAGTATTGGCCAAATCTGCTAAGCCTATGGGCGTTATTGATTTAGCAGAAACATTGGACATCCCTGTACCTAGTATGTACCGATTGTTAAATCAGCTACAACCGCTTCAATTTGTCCAATTAGATTTGCATGGAAAAGTAACCTGCGGAAAAAGAACGCATGACCTAGCTTTAGACCTGTGGAAAAACAGTCCTTTTAAAGCGGAAAGGTTGGCGATATTACAACAGCTTTCTGCCAAAATTGGTGAGTCGGTAGGGATTGCGGTGCTGCAAGACTTAGAAGTGGTGTATATCGATCGTGTGATATCTGACTGGCCTGTCCAAATACAGTTACCTACCGGAACCAATATACCTATCTGGGCCTGTGCCAGTGGTAAATTATTGTTGACGCAGTTGGCAGATAATAAGTGCGAGCGTATTGTAGAAAAACTATCGATACAGGCGCTCACGACCCATACTCAGACTGACAAAAAACAACTCATGACGTCCATTGCTGAAGTACGTAAGACACAGATAGGGACAGATAATGAAGAGTTTATTCCTGGTATGGTCGCCTGTGCCGTCCCGATTCCGAATGGTGAACAGCCCGCATTTGCTACGGTATTTACTCATAGTCCTACTGTCAGAAAATCTTTGGATGAGCTACTGAGCTATGTGCCTGTCATGCAAGAAGCTGCCAATGAGCTATCTGTTATTTTCAATCAGGAATATAATGAGTAGCATGTCATAACATGCTATAACGTTTGCATGTCAAGCCTCTTAGGTGTTGATACGAATATGAATGTATTGAGGTTGTAGATAGCACACTTCCATTACATCAACGCTCACTTGCTACTTTTATCCTCTCAACCAAGAAATCGACGGCGGCTTTTACCTTAGGCACTAGATAGCGCTGCTTTTGATACAGCAGATATACGGCCATATCAGCGTGCTGCGTGATTGCTAATGGATGCTCAAATTTAATCTCTTGCAATGCGCCTGACTCAAGATATGAGGATAGTGCCCAGCGAGTGGACATCAAAACCCCTTCACCATTACAAGCCTTTTTGGCAAGCCATGGTCCATTGTTTGAGATCGCAACTGCTGGCCCTGAGACATCATGCCACTGATCATCTACATGGCATAACCAAGGCGTTGGCCCATTTGGCGCTTTAAAATACAGGCCTTTATGTTCCTTTAATTCCATCACATGATTAGGTGCACCATGCATCTCTAAATAACTGGGCGACGCAACCGGAATAAACCCATTGTCCATGAGCCTAATGGCAAGCACTCGCTCATTTGGTGCATAACCACCGCGAATCGCAATATCGACATCGTCACGTCCCAATGCGGATAATTCATCACTGAGACTGACATCTAGCACAATCTCTGGATACAACTCACCAAACTCATCCAACAGTGGTAGCAGTATTTTTTCACCAAAACCCACCATAGAGCTGATGCGTAAGCGCCCCATTGGTGTCGTTTGATAACTGCGTACTGTTTCTTTGCTTTGCTCGAGCTGATCCAATACTTGCTGCATATCGTCATAATAGACCTGCCCTACTTCGGTCAATTTAACAATTCGGGTCGAGCGCTTTAACAGTGTTGCGCCCAAACTCTTTTCTAAATCAGATACTCGTCTCGATAGTGAGGATGGCGGCACTTTGAATGCATTTGCGGCCTTAGTAAAACTGCCCGTTTCTACGACTTTGCTAAAATACTTGATGGCACGTAATTGATCCAACTGATTTCTCCATTTAGATGAATATTTGAGCATTTTCGCTTTATTATTGTCTTAAAAGCAATAGTGATTCACGTTATTCCTTATATATAACCACATTAAAACCAGTAATAATGTGATTAACTTAGGGCGTGCTTGATATTCGACCATGGCACTGACAGAGACTATTTTTTAGACAGTTCGACGTTAAAAATAGTAAGTTTAGTCATTCTAAGCGTCTATGTTTTAACAATGAAGTGGCAAAAAATAGTCCTGTCTCCTTCTGTTTATATTGGAGCTGATGCTAAAACTGCCCCATACTGTGTTGTAAATCTAGCTAAGGCACGAGCATTACCATCGTTTTACGCCTTGTCTGGAACCGTTTTAGCAATCAGCAGTGCCTATTTGTGAATATCAAACACGCCCTAAACGTTGCAATGAAAACACGATTAAAAATAACTTTTACGTCAACAATGGAAGAATGACTTATGATTACTTTGCACGGCTTTGCTGCAAGCAACTATTACAACATCGTAAAACACGCTCTTTTATATAAGGGCATTCCGTTCCAAGAGGACCTTTTATACGCTGGTAGTGATGATCTACTGACTGTCAGTCCAGTGGGTAAAGTACCTGCAATCACCATGCCTGACGGTTTTAATCTGTCGGAATCTAACGTGATTTGTGACTTTTTGGAAGAAACCTATCCTGAAAAGCCGCTATATCCTACCGATGCAGCAGAACGCGCGACTGTACGTCAGATTATGAAAATAGCAGAGCTTTACTTTGAGCTACCAAGTCGTCGTCTGATTCCATACGTATTTTCTGGTACTCAAGCACCTAACGCAATCAAAGATGAAGTACGTCAAGTATTGGGCCGCGGTATTATTGCGATGAATCGCTTATGTAAATTTTCTCCTTGGATTGCAGGCGAGCAATTCACCATGGCCGACATCTATGTGCATCACGTCAACACCATTGTAAACGCTTTTGGATCTACTCAGCTTGAGTGGGATGTACTGGCAGAAATGGACGGCATGAAAGAATGGAACAAAACTATGAGTGAAACCGAGATTGCAAAAAGCGTTCAGGCAGACAGTCAAGCAAACATGCCTGAATTTATGCAACACGTTAAAGCTCAAATCCAAGCCGCAAACGCTAAATAACATATGACAGTGTGGCCACTAAAAATGAGCCACATTAAGAAAATTACTAAAGCTCAATAACCTAAAGCACGGCCAATACCGTAGAGGAATTGGTCTAAAAATCCAACTATTTGCAGGAACAAACCTTATGACCGATAAAAATAAACAACTGACCTCAACCATCAGTGATGACAACAAATTAACCCTGGCTTTACAAGAAATTGATATGCCGCAACCCGGTGCTGACGAAGTTGTCGTTCGCATGGAAGCCATGCCATTGAACCCTTCTGACTTTGGTGTGATGTTCAGCGCCGCTGATATGTCAACCGCTGTACAATCAGGCACTGATGACAGCCCGATCATTACTGCTGACGTGCCAGCTAAATTCATGCCATCACTCAAAACGCGGGTAAATAAAGACACGCCTGTCGGTAACGAAGGCGCTGGTACAGTCGTCGCAGCAGGCTCATCAGAAGCCGCACAAGCACTCATGGGCAAAATGGTTGCGGTAATTGGTGGCGGTACATATCGTCAATACCACTGTGTCAATGTAAGGAGCTGCATAGAAATGAAAGACGGCACGACAGCTACCGAGGCCGCATCGTCTTTTGTAAACCCGCTCACCTCACTGGCAATGGTCGAAACCATGCGCGCTGAAGGTCACAAAGCCATCGTACATGCAGCAGCTGCTTCTAGCCTTGGTCAAATGCTAAACCGTATCTGTATGGCAGACGGTGTTGATTTGGTGAATATCGTCCGTAAAGACTCGCAAGAAAAGCTATTGCGCGATATGGGCGCAAAATATGTGGTGAACTCAAGCAGCGAGACGTTCCTTGCCGATTTGACCGCCGCGATTACTGAAACAGGCGCTACGATTTCGTTTGACCCTATCGGTGGCGGTAAGCTCACCAGCGATATTCTAAACTGTATGGAGGCAGCTATTACTCGTGACGTAGAAGAATACAGCGTCTATGGCTCAAATACCTTTAAACAAGCTTATATTTATGGTGCCTTAGACCGTGGTCCGATCACCTTAAACCGTAACTTTGGTTTTGCGTGGGGTGTGAATGGTTTCTTATTGTTCAATGCACTTGGTAAGCTTGGTAGTGAAACGGTTCAGTCCATGCGCAAACGCGTGGCAGAAGAAATCACCACTACCTTTGCGAGCAGCTATACGCATGAAGTGACCCTAGAAGAAGCGCTACAATTAAAATCAATCGCCGCTTATGGCAAACAGGCGACTGGAGAGAAGTACTTGATCAAGCCTCAAGCTTAATAATGTCTAGAAAGCTGTTATAACTTAAGATATAGCAACTTCCTCATAGACTGATTTTTGATAAAAAAAGCAGATACTAATAACGGTATCTGCTTTTTTTGTACTTAATTATTACTGAATGATGTAAGTAAAAGGCGGTAACTTAGCCTTTTTAAATACTGACTCTGTGAACATTGTCTTTTCGAGTATCGCCTTTTTGAAGACTCCTTATTTGAAAATCAAAGCGTCCTTGTAGTTATATGACTTCTTTATGATAATTAAAATCCAGACACGCTAACTTTTAAATAAAAATATTAGACATTTTAAACTATCTACTTTTTGAGAGATGACTATGAAAAATATAATGAAAATAATGGTGGCCTCCACGCTTGTTATGAGTGCACTTGCTACTGGCTGCCAAACAACGACTAGTGTTACCAAACCAACCGTACAGCCAATCACAGTAGAGACGTTAGAGGCGAACAATTGGCGCCTTATAGATGCCAAGCTTAATAATGGAGACTTGGTTGAAGCGTTATTTTTTGATCCATCAAGACCATTAACGCTGGACTTTATGACTGTTGAAGGCCGCAATATGGTAAGCCTTATGAATACCTGCAACAATATGAGCGCAGGATACAGTGTGACGAATGGCGAGGTAGAACTGAGCGCAATCAGAAGCACTAGAATGGCCTGCCCTGAATATTTAGCAAAGTTTGATAGTGCTGCTGCCACAACAGTACAAGGCAAATACAGCTTTGGTAAAAATAGCGATAACAACCCTGTGCTAGTCATTAAGAATGACAATCAAACGGCTCACTTCAAAGCCGTTCCTAAAACAAAAACACCTTAAGGACTGTTACATAGCTCTATCTCAAAATTATGAAAAATGCCTCACTATAAATTAGCGAGGCATTATTTATATCAACAAATTGCTAGCCTCAGCATCAGTAATAAAAATTGCTTTAAGCTATTTCATAGAGCACTGAAAACAAGTATCTAAATCAACCATAATAAGGATATGTCATGTCGTTTATTAAATTTTGCACTTTGGCACTCATTGCCACATCCTCTCTAACTGCGTGTAGCAGTCATAGCCAAGCTAACTCGAATGATAAAACGAGTGCTAGCCAGTTTGAAAACCGTAACTCATTCATAAGCACCCTAAAACCAAACAGCGCTGAAGCGATAATCGGTCAAGTAACAGGCATTACTTCACAAGACAGAAATCAGCAAAAAGTCACTATCGTAGCCCAAGATGGAAAGTCCTATACCGCATCTATTAACAATACCAATTTTGGTCAGCAGAATGCTTATCAAATGCAAAAATTGGCGATAGGTGACTATATAGAAGTTAAAGGTGACGTAGAATTAACAGGCGATCAATCAAAGCCAGATGGTGAGCATCAGCTAACTGTACATGCCATGCCATATGTATTACGCAAAATCATTGTCGCTGACCATCAAGTAGACTGCGTAGGCGTTGCGCCACAATCCTGCCTTTTAACAAAGCCAGCTGACCAAGTAGGCAGTCAAACAGATTGGCAGTATAGATACAGTGGTATAGAGGGTTTTGATTATGAGCCGGATTATGAATATACCTTGCTTATAAAAAATACAGCCGTTGCTAGACCACCTGCCGATGCATCGTCAGTGCAGAGCAAACTGATACAAGTCATTGAAAAGAAAAGAACCCAGCCTTAGTAATAAAGATATACCTCCTCTAAACAGACAAGCAACCACACGATTAATTGTTAACATTATTCAACCTGTGGTTGCATCTGACGTTTATTACGCCTAGTATTTCGCTCCTTTAAATAATTCTATTTTTAATAATAGCACCTCTACAGGTTTGTTTACTCACAATAAAGAAGGATTCGTTATGCCAATAAATACAACCACAATTATTGATGGTGGCATGGGACGAGAATTGGCGAAGCGCGGTGCACCGTTTCGTCAACCTGAATGGTCAGCACTGGCAATGATAGAAGCGCCAGAGATCGTTCGTGATGTACACCGTGCTTATATTAAGAGCGGCGCGGCAGTCATCACGACCAACAGTTACGCGCTAGTACCTTTTCATATCGGTGAGGAACGTTTTGCGGCGCAAGCACAAGATTTGGCAGCAGCATCAGGTGAAATGGCACGTGCAGCAGTGACACTAGAAGGCGCAGCAACCAAAGTAGCAGGCTCTATCCCGCCACTGTTTGGCTCCTACCGTGCAGACTTGTTTGATGCTGACCACGTAGAGGATATCGCTACCCCACTGATCAAAGGTTTAAACCCGTATGTAGACTTTTGGCTCGCTGAGACTCAGAGTCTAATCACTGAGTCTATCGCTGTTCGTGAGCTACTTAGTACGCTAGATACGGACAATAAACCGCTATGGGTAGCTTTTACCTTAGAAGACAGTATGGATATCGATGTGCCACGTCTGCGTTCAGGAGAAGCCGTCGAGGAAGCCGTAGCAACGATGGCTGCTCTCGATGTCGAGGCAATACTCTTTAACTGCTGCCAACCTGATGTCATCGAACAAGCACTAGATGTCGCGCAAACTGTACTGCAGGCAAAACAAGCGCAGCATATCAAACTTGGCGCTTATGCCAATGCCTTCCCGCCGCAACCAAAAAATGCCGCAGCAAATGATACGCTTAATGAAGTGCGTGATGATTTGACCCCGCCTGCCTATTTGCTCTGGGCACAAAAGTGGCAAGCACAAGGTGCTTCATTAATCGGCGGCTGCTGCGGTATTGGTCCTGAGCATATTCAGGAATTAAGCCAACATTTCACTGCTACTGCTTAAATATAGGCTGATCTGAATATAGAAAAATGTAAGATAATTAGAATATTGAGTTAATCATGCCGACGACCATCGACTGTTATTTGATGGTTGGCATGTTTCTGGTCATGGAGCTAGGGCTGTAAGCGTATCGAAAATTCTAGTAGCAGCTACAGGCTTGAATGAAATTATCGACTAGCTTGTTATAAGTACGCGTATTGTATTCTTAACAGTCTACCCTCTTTCCCGCTACCCTGAAGTCTGTCTACCCGTTTGTATCAGTAGGACCCCACTTAAAATCAGTACCAACGCTATAATTTCTAAGCTGGTGATGTCCTCGCCAATTAACGCGCCAATGATTACAGCAACGACTGGAGCAATATAAGTAGCACCAGCAGCCCGCACTGAACCTAACGTCTCAATAATAAAATAATAAATCAAAAAAGCAGCGCCAGTACCCAAAGCACCCAGACCAAGTATCGTTCCCCACATTGCCCTAGTATCTGTCGTCAGCTGGGTTATACCATCAAAATCAATGAGTACGGAAAGCGTTATGACGGCTAACCCCACTTGCCAAGTGGCTAACGCTAGTGGTGGCAATCTCAGAGGAGACAGATAGCGCCGCGCATACACAAAAGATGCACCCACACTCAAAGATCCTGCCAACATCCATAAAACGCCAACGAGTGAGACACCAGTAGCGCCTTGCCATGGTCGCGCACTTAATGCGATACCAGCAAATCCTAGCGCAAGTCCAATCGCCATTTGCTTGGTCGGACGCTCTTCAGGTAAGAACAGCGCCGCGCCTAAAAAGGTAAATATAGGGATTGAGCCACTTAATAGACCTGCAATGCTACTGGGCAATAGCGCCGTACCTGCGACAAATCCATAATAGTAAAAAGACGTTGCAAGCACTGACATCACTATAAAGTGTGGCAAATGCTGTAGCTGCGCCCGAGTAATTACTTTGCTGTGCCAGGCAACGGCAACCAATGGTAAGAACCCAAATAGCAGGCGTAAAAATACGGTTTGTGAGGGACTGATTAGAGCCGTCGCCCATTTCATAAAAATGAAATTCGACCCCCAGATGACACCAAGTAGCACCAGTGCAGCATATGCTCGAAACATAACATTGGCCTTAATAAATAGATGAGCTGCTTTTTTCAAGCAGCTAGCGTCGACAGTGTTTTATTGCTTGTATTAACAGTCTTGTATCAATAGGCTTGTATTGATTGACCCGTTACACAGAGCGAATGACGCCACCATCAACCCGTATATTTTGACCAGTGATATATCCAGCAGCTTCGGATAATAAAAAAGCAATCGTTGAGGCGATCTCTTCAGAGGTGCCATAACGTCCCATCGGCACACTTTCACGGCGCTCATCGACTTCAGGCAAGCTATCAATCCAGCCGGGTAAGACATTGTTAATGCGTATACCTTTTGCCGCATAATCGTCAGAGAATATCTTGGTAAAAGCGCCAAGGCTGGCACGAAAAGCCGTTGACGTAGGAAAAAGCGCAGTCGGCTGCGTTACCCAAGAGGTAGATATATTGACGATAGCACCGCTACCCTGTGAGACCATGATGGGCGTGACCAAACGAATTGCGCGTACCACACTAAGAAAATAAACCTTTAGCCCTTTATGCCAATCCTCATCAGTGATGTCCAAGATCGGTGCGCGCGGGCCGTGACCAGCAGAGTTTACAAGCGCATCAATACGTCCCCACTGTTGCATCGCCGAATCAACCAAACGTTGTACATCTTCATTAATAAGGTTGGAGCCAGTAACACCAATGCCGCCGAGCTCCTTTGCCAATGCTTCACCTTTGCCAGAGGAAGATAAAATAGCGACATGATAACCATCTGCTGCAAGTTTGCGAGCAGCAGCAGCACCCATGCCTGATCCACCTGCGGTGATAAGCGCTACTTTTCTTGTCGTTGTCGTGTTATTCATCTGCCTTTCTCCATTAGTTATCGTTTTATCTATCATAACCAATAAAATCAAATTCCTAACATCATAATAAAAGATGCTAGACTGTAGAAAATCTACAGTCTAGGAAAACAAAGTGCCAAACAATCATCGTACGTTGCCACCGCTCAATGCCTTACGCGCATTTGAGGCTGCAGGGCGTCATCTTAATTTTCGGGCGGCGGCTGATGAGCTGTTTGTGACACAAGGCGCGGTCGCTCAGCAGGTAAGAATGCTAGAGGAGCATATCGGCTTTCCTTTGTTTCAAAGACTACCAAGAGGCGTGGCGCTCACAAGCCAAGGTTCTGTTTACTTTGCAGAAGTTACGCGCGCTTTTAAGATTTTGGATAAAGCAACAGCTCAGCTACTCAGAGAACCTAAGACTGTCACTATCAGCGTGACACCGACTTTTGCCACTAAGCTATTATTGCCGCGCTTATCTGCTTTGACTGCTGCGGTCCCTGATGTCGAGTTGCGTACTGTAGCGACCGAGTCCGTTGCAGATTTTGACCGTGATCAGGTAGATATCGCGGTACGCCTGACACGCCCACCATTCCCTGCGGCATTTGATACTCAGCTACTGTTTAAACAAACGCTTGTAGCCGTGGCCAGCCCTCACTTAATGGCCAATAGAGAACTGCCCATGTCACTTGAAGTGCTACAAGAGATGCCATTGCTCCATGACTCACATCATCATTGGCCACGATTTTTTGGTACCACAGATAAGCTAGCTGGCGCTGTATTTAATCAAACCGCTTTGGCTTTAGATGCAGCGCTAGCGGGTCAAGGTGTTGCGATTGCTTGTCAGGCTTTTGTACAAGCGGATTTGAATGCAGGAAGATTGGTTCAGGTAAGTGAGTCAACGCTAACAGTCGATCTAGATTATTATCTCGTTCGCAAAAAGAGTTCGTCATCAACACCGACTGTCGACGCTGTCTGGAACTGGTGTATCACTCATTTAGCACTGGCTTGATTTAGTCAGGGATAGCTAAGCATTAAGCTAAACGTCAATATAAATAATCTAATCTCAAACTTATTAACGTAATTAGCTTCTGAGGCTAACTACGATTTTAGTCGTGCTTTTCTATCCCACTACAGCCGTTCTTCAGCATAACGATGCAGACCTTCCTACTTTCTTATCCTCATCTTTTTTCCTCGTTTTATCTTTTTACTAACTACCCTAACTCAGAAGTAAAGTACAGCTACCTATCCCCTTCTCAATCAAAAAACGCCCTATTTTTACGCGATTAAAATACTAAGTTTTTATGTCACATTACGTACAACTTACACAGTTAATTTATCACAAACAATTATCGGCTAAATCATTACTTAATTTTGTATTAGTATGCATTGGTATTCATTAAATGACTGAGGATACAAGTACTTACATTACCTATAAGCATACTCTTCTTTATATAAATTTTAACTTGTTGTATATGCCTAAGGACCAGACATGACTGCTAACACACAAGAAGCTTTGACTAGCGCAGCACTCAGTTTTCAATTGATGACGCGAGCTGAGCCTCCAGAGTTGGTTATTGCCACAATAAAGTCGTTATTAGCAGTAAAAGAAGCACGCGATGAGATATTGATTATCGATAATAATAATAAAGAGACGTCGTTATATGAGCCGTTGGCAGCATTTTGCCAGAGCTTAAACGCTGAGCTGAATGTCCATTTTTATCACATCGATCGTGTCGAAGGATTCAAAGCGGGCGCTTTGAACTTGGCACTTGGGTTAATGAGTCCAGACTGTAGTCACATTGTGGTGGTCGATAGTGATTACCAAGCATTACCACATGCGAGAGCCTCTATTATGCAGGCTATCGCCCAATATCCTGAGCATACCCTACTGCAATTTCCACAGTTTTATCGTAATGAAGGACAGCTGGATGCCCATAGTGAGTTGAACCACTATTTTAATCATCATCTGTATCGCTCTTTTAATCGCAATCGCGCCTTATCAACGGGTACTTACGCTGTCATTCGACGATCGGATCTTTTGAGCATAGGAGGCTGGTCAGGCGCTTCTATCACTGAAGATGCTCAGATGGGCGTGCTTATGCATCGACAAGGTTTTCGCAGTCAGTTTGTGCCAGAAGTCATTGCCACGGGTTTACTGCCTAACACACTAGATGACCTAATATGTCAACGTCGACGTTGGATTTACGGCAATATGCAAGTGCTCACGGATTACCTGTCAGTTCCGTACAACTCTCCAGTTCAGTATGTCTCGCAATCTAAAAGTATGAGTGAACGTCTAGCCTATATACGCGCTCATCTATCTCAATTAAGTGCTTGGGTAAACTTCACAGGGTTCTTTATTCTTTTGCATATCTGCTCATTACTGGTAACGGTTGATATGCTTTCAATAAATAAAGCTGACGTGTCAATGCTTGCACCTTTATATCTGGTTTATGCAGGCTACATATTTTTTATCCTTAGACGGTTGTGGGCTTACTGCCGTGATCAATCGCCTCTCAATCAACAAGTAGATGACAGCCATCAGCCACGTTTTAGCAGAAAAATACGTGCATGGTTGATGCATTTGAACTTTTGGGAAATTGGTGCCTTGTCATGGCTTCCGGTGCTGTGGGGACGAGAGAAACCTTTTGTCTGTACGCCGAAACAGAACTATATCCAAAGTCGTCAGTCATTACTCCTTAAGAATATAGCAGCGTTACCAAAACTGCTATTGGTGCTAAATATCATTACAGTCCTAGTTGTAGCGCCATTTTCACCGCTCTACTCACCAGTACTATTTATCTGTGCAGTGGCAGTCTGTATTCTAAAACTAAGCGCAGCCAAGGTCGCAATGAATAATTTCTCTGATGCTCGGGCAGATATGCCAAGTATGAGTAAGGTTCTTAAGCAGACTTTAAAAGTAGCCCATGAAAAGAAGACGACTATCACGACATCTTATGCGACGTCTTTATTTAAAGATAAAAAAACCATCGATTCGTAAAAGTCAGTACTTATAAAAAGAATACTTATAAAGATAGCGATTCATAAAAACTTGCGATTTATATAAGCCAGTTTTGAACCAAGGTCATTCTATTGTCTTTAATCGTTTCTATACTAGGCTCCCTATACACCACTCTACTAACCATAACGCTCATAGCCATGATGCTTATAACTATAAAGGTCTTAAAAACATGATTAGGTCTTCGAATTCACCGCTACGTATTGCCATTATTGCGCATTCACTGTATCCCATTGCCCAGCCTTACGCGGGTGGTCTAGAAATGATTACCCAATTGATTTGTGATGAGCTAGTGACGCAAGGTCATGAGGTATTGCTTTACGCTCATAAAGATAGCGAGACGAAAGCAACGTTGGTGCCATTATTGACTCGTCATGAGTTTAATAAGATGGTCTATGATAATGAGCATGAAACGGTCGCCATGGGCCGTGAAGAGATGTATCAATATCTCACTTATCAGATAGCCTTACGAGATATTATCGAACGTGATGAGCGCGGTGAGATTGATATCGTACATAACCACAGTCTGCATCATATTCCGATGATGACAGGCCAAGCGTTTGGCGAAAGGTTTTTTACCACTTTTCATACGCCTATTTTTCCACAGTTACGTTTAGCGATTTTAACACTGCGCGCTGGTACAACCACTCAATTTACAGCAATTAGTAAGCACCAACAGCAGTTATTCGCTGAGTTTGTCCCTTCACAAGTGGTGTATAACGGCATCGATGTCGAATCCTTTATTGCCAATACAGAATCGCTTGGCAATACTGATGGTAGCGATGACGAAATATATTTTTGGTATGGGCGTATCTGCCCTGAGAAAGGCACTCATTTAGCCATGCGGTACTGTATGGAAGCTGGGAAGAAACTTATCATTGCAGGACCTAAAAGCAACGAAGATTACTTCAATCAAAAAATAGCCCCTTTATTATTTAAAGACAGTAAGAATGGCGATGACAAACTATTCAGTTACGTAGGTCATGTCACCAAGGACGAGATTAATAGTTATTTGTGCCAAGCAACTGCCATGCTATTTACCAGTACTTGGGACGAGCCATACGGATTGACCTTAGCTGAGAGTCTGGCATGTGGCACACCAGTCATTGGTTTCGATGCTGGAGCCAGTGCAGAAATTATTACTCCAGAGACAGGAGTCATCGTACCTAAGAAAGACAAAGCCGCCTTTATCAATGGTTTTGCTACGATTAAAAACATATCACGCCAAGCCTGCCGTGACCGTGCTTTGCAGTTTTGTTCAGTGTCAGCCATGGTAGACGGCTATCTGGCACTGTACCGAGCAGCGTTAAAAAATAGAACTGCGTTAATAGAAGACAATTCAGAAAGTTATATCAACAATATCAACAGCTATGAGCTCTCTGATTTAACAAAAGACTCCCTGCAGTTTTTCAATCAGGCCATTCAAGCACCAGTTGAAACTGATAATGATCTTGTTAGCTTTTCTGAGGGATCGTAATGATGCGTATTGGATATTATGCTCATCATCACGGCTCAGGACATTGCCGACAGGCAGACAAACTGGCTGCATTGCTACCTAATGATGCAAGAGCGCAATTAACGGTATTTACGAGCTTAGATATAAATAGCTATCGTTTTACCGCTATTGATGAACAACAAACCATACGTTTGAATGCAGAAGATGAACGACCCGACGACATATTAGCAGGTCGTGCAGGACAGTACTGGCAACCAGCCAGCCTACACTACTCGCCCGTAGGCAATAGTGACATTCAAAAACGCAGTCACCAAATACTAGACACTATTTTTCAACGTAAGATTGATTTGATGATTATCGATGTCAGCGTCGAGGTGGCGATGCTCTGTCGTGCGGCAAGTATTCCTTACCTTTACGTTAGGCTTCCAGGTATTCGCGATGATGCACCACATTTGGGTGCTTTTGCTGGTGCGCTTGCCTTATTAGCTCCTTATCCTAAAGCGTTAGAGTCTACCCAAACATCTGAGTGGATCTGTAATAAAACGCTCTATCTTGACTTTATTTACTCTCAAAAATCTGAGTCATACACTTATGAGAGCTTTATAAATATTTTGGCAAAATTGAGCGTAGGTGGCGAAATTTCTGCGCCTAAATCTACCCGCCTACCATCTAACAAGGCTCAATTAACAGACAAGTCCGGAGCTACAACACCTATTATCACCGTCATTAAAGGCTATGGTGGACACAAAGCGATTGACGAAAAATTACCAGAGTTGCGCTCACTACTACCAAATGCATTAATCATCTCTCTCGGGCCTATAGACGATGACAAACGGTGTTATGTCGATATCTCAACTGAGGTAGATGACGTCACACCATTTATTTGCCATAGCGATTATCTGATGATGGCCTGTGGCCTAAACGCTGTCGCGCAAGCGTATCATTACGATGCGCCGCTCATAGTAGTGCCTGATGACAGGCCACATAATGAACAAGCCGTCATGGCTGAAGCGTTAGTCGCTCAAAACAAAGCGCTAAATTGGCAGCAGTTTAAAACCTTAATGAGCGTCAATAATGGTCAATCTGAATCTATTGCCCAAACAATTCATGGCCGAAGCAAACCATACCCTACTACCTCGGTTGATAGCATTGAAGAAAATAACAGTGAGGAAAATAGCATTGAGGAAATCAACGCAGTTACGCCAACAGCTGCTCAAGCGTTCATGCATAGCACCACTGCTTACCCTACTACCAAGCGTTGGTTTGAAAACTGGTTACTCCCTCGACTCAACTTAACATCTGAATCAACAATTAAAAACTGACTGATCAAAAATAACAAGCAACTTGATAGCGAGGTAAAGATAAGCAATGACCATTCAGCCAACGAGTAATGCTAGTACGACTTCTGATACTGTACCGATGACCGTCATTACGACTTGCTATGGTCGTAATCGTCATCTCTACAACCTGCTCAGCAGTCTAGAAAATAGTAGTGTGAAGCCAGCCGAAGTCATTATCGTCAACGACGACGCCGATCCCAATCGGTTAGCTGAATTCTCATCAAATATCGTGAAGTTACCAACTACGGTCAAATCAGCTGTAAATGATGGTGGTGATACTACAACTACAGAGTTTGATATCGGACATAATCGCAATCTTGGAGCGTTGCAGGCAACTCACGATATGCTGATTTTTTTGGATGTTGATTGTATCGTAGCGCCTACGTTTATTGAGCAAATGTATGAGAAGCTTTTGCAATATCCTAATGCGCTTTTGATGGGTCAACCGCGTTATCTAACGCGACCTTTATCAGTAGAAGAAAATGCACAATTAAAAATTAATCATCTGCCTTTCTCTGTTTTAGACGAGCTGTCTGCCTATAACCCTTATCGTTATAATTTTGATGAAGCTGACTCATATCCTACTGCAACAGAGCAAACAGCTATCAAACAGACTGATGACTATGGTGCATTCTGGAGTCTATGCTTCGCTATCAAGCGACAGACTTTTGATAAAATTGGCGGTTTTGACACCCAATATACAGGTTATGGTGCAGAGGATACCGATTTTGCTTTTACAGCACGCCGATTAGATATCGATTTTTACCTTACTGCTGATATCGCTTATCATCAGCAGCACAGTGTCTACCGGCCACCTCTTAATCATTTGGACAGTATCATTGTCAATGCCAATCGCTTCTATCAAAAATGGCACTGTTGGCCCATGGCAGGATGGCTGTCCCAATTTTCCGATATGGAACTGATTGATTGGACCGAAGAACAGTCATCACTGATAGTCGTACGACGAGAGCCTAATGACAAAGAGGTAGAGCTTTCTCATTGTCCAGATGCTCCTTATGTTTAACTATTTCTAGCTAATGAAAACTTAGTTAATCAATATCCTAGTACCGATGAATAGTCACTCCTGTAGGTGGTCGATTCATTTCCTGACGCTCAAAATTCCAGTTATGTCCATGCCAAAAGTGAGCAGTTTTATCATTGTCATTGAAGCCGATCATTACTATCTCTAACGGTAGTTTCGTGTTTTGAATATGGTGTAAGTATGCTCGAGCTGCCAGCATCAGCCGATACAATAAAAAACCGGATGAGGGTGCTGACGAATGAATATCGGTGAAGTATGGATAGTCAGCAACGACTTCATGACGCTCTGATAGCACACTGTGATAGGTAGGGCTTGATAATAGTTTTTGCATGTTCGAAGGAATATCTAAGATGCGCTGAGTAGTGATAGGATCATCATTGGGGCTTGGATCATCAGCTAATATTGGAAACTGATAAGGCTGGTTGCTCGTTAATATCCCTAGCGGGGCGGTCTCTGACATTTGCTCCATCACTGATATATGATTGCTTCTAGGTGGTAGGCCAAAATGCAGCTTACTATCACCAATCTGCCGAAAAAACAGCAATTTAGGTAATAAACTAGCTAACTGATGGCTGGCAAAAAAATCAGCGTGAATAAAGTGATTAAATAACACCAAAACATCATTGGGCTGTAACAACATCTCAAACTGCGTCGTAGTCACAGCAGGATTATTTGCAATCAGAATGACTCGTTTAGATTGCTCTAGTGCAGTCTGTATAACGACTGGTAGCGTTAAGAAAGCAGACTTCGCTGTGCTTATATTATCAAATGTATATTTGCTATTCTCTGACAGCGCGATACTCTGTTTAAGTGTTGGTTTTTCTGTATTAGACTCTATATTAGACATGGCAACCTTAGTTAATGTAAATTTTTGATTGCTACTTTAGCATTATTAGCGATTTTTATAGACAAAGCTTTACCTCTATTGTGCACGGATAAAGCCTTATCTTAATAATAATCTACTACTTTCTACTTATTTAATTTAAAAATCATATTTTGCCATTATCTCAATTTGCTGACCTGCTGGCATCCATGGGAATGTCGTTACGTCCTGATTTCTCCACTCAATACCTAAATCTAAATCTGGTAAATACTCATAGATAAGGTTTGCGCTTTTTACATTAGCAGAAGTATCTGCCGCATCGTCTACATTTACCTCACCATAACGCAAGTTGCCACGCAGCGTTTGGGTAAATTGATGCTTATATCCTACGCTATAGCCAGTTTGCGAGATAAGCTTCCCATCCTCGGCATCACAGTCTACGCCGCCATTCATAACTAGCGGCCCGCCAACACAGATGGCAGAATAAGCACCCATGCCTTTACCACTGTATATACTGGCATGGAGTGAATCTTTACCCAATGTCAGCTTGCCAGCTAAAGAAACACCGATACCCACATCTGAACCATCTCCGTTCTCAGCATCACGAGCCGTGACAGCCACGTTATAGTCAAAGTTAGATATCTTATCTTTGTAGCTTACCACCATATCAGGCAGGCTCGCATTATCATAAACAGGGTCTTGCGCCGTAAAACGTAGCCCCTTATAAGTATAGTGCAACGTCAAATCTGGACGAATATAAGAACCACCACCAGAGGCTGTGCCCAAACCAGTACCCCAGAAGTCAAGCTGCTCCGTAGACAGAGGCGCCACTGCCAAAAACTGACCGTTCCAAGTCTTACCCACTGTCAAATCATCAACCTGAACATAAGCATGACGCAAGCGTAGATTTGAGCCACCCTTGGCGTAATCACCATAAAAATCACCTTCGACAAACCCCGTGAGTTTTTTATCATCTACCGACTTGGTCGTCTTAACATTGATACGAGACTGGCGTAAATTACCCTTAAATTCCGACTCGCCTTCATCAGGAGAGTTAAAAGCACCTTCTGCTTTGATGTAACCACCGATACTCAAAGTCGTGTCGCCTGTTGTCACAAGATCGATTGCTTGTGCAGATACGCATGTTACAACCGTAGCAAAACCTACAGCTAACCTTTTTATATAAAGCATCATTCATCTATTCCCTGTTTTATGTTGATATCCTTATCAATCCAATTGCTACTACATTTTCTTTAATCCATAAAAATAAATAATCCCTTTATATGAAAATTAACTTCTTCTTAATAAGTACTTCCTAATTAAAAACCCCAATCATAATTTGACCGATATATTGGGTGTTACGCTTTTTGATTAATATTCTCTAACACAGCAATCGCTTCTTTTTGCGACTCATCGATCGGCTTTTTTTGCCCACTCAATTTATCGAGATATACCAACACCGACTCACCGATTGCAACGACTATTTTCTGCACTGTACTGTAATAGGTATATTCATGAATCAGACTTGAATTACCGATTTTTTTCACCTTGACGCCAATCCATAACTCATCAGGATAAGCAACCGATTTGAGGTATCGACATGACGAGGCTGCCATCACCGAAGACGTCTGTTCGTTAAATAAACCAAGCCGCCTGTTGTAGTAGATACGAGCGTTTTGAGCATATTCGTAATAAACCACATTATTGACATGACCAAAGGAGTCCATATCACCCCATTCCACTTGCTGAGGATAAATAACGGTAAAGTCATGCAATGGGTGATTATCATCGCTTGTGACAATCTCTTGTATTTCTGGGAACGTAGGCGCAGCTTCCATAGTTTCTCTCTTTTTATTAGACAGGTTTTGTTATAGAGATGATGAGTGTGACTCAGGGTGCTCGTGACTCACACACCTCCCCTATCCCTAGCATTCAGTCAAACACTAGGGTTTATGCAAGTTTTCACTTTTGTCAGAGTCGATTTGATGGTGACCGGATTGTTTGATTAGATGAGATTTTCTGAGTACATCGAACGCATGCGTTTTTTATCGAGTTTACCGACGCTGGTTTTTGGCATGTCTGATAGAAATCTCACTTCACTTGGCACACCGTATTTTGGCAGATGACCTCTCTCTACTGCTTGATGACCCAATGCCAAAATATCTTCCATTTTTGTGTCGATATGGTCTGGTTTTAGCACGATCAATGCCAAAGGACGCTCACCCCAACGCTCATCTGGCACACCAATCACCGCGATATCAGCCACACTCGGATGAAAGGACAAAATGGTTTCGACCTCAAGCGAGGATACCCATTCGCCGCCAGATTTAATGACATCTTTGAGCCTATCTGTGATGCTTAGCGTACCATCAGAGGTCATGCAGGCGATATCTTGAGTATGCATCCAGCCGCCTTTCCATAACTCATTACCTGCGTCAGGATTTTTAAAATAACTTTGGGTCAACCAAGGCGCGCGTATCACAAGCTCGCCTGTCGATTTGCCATCCATGGGTTGTGGTTTGCCGTTTTCATCCCAAATTTCCATCGAAACTAGCATAATGGGTGAACCTGACAGACAACGATAGTTAAGGTTATCCTCTAGCGTCATCGACTCTGTTTTGTCATCAAATACTGCTCGAGACAGTACAGGGCAAGACTCTGACATACCAAATCCTGACATAAATTCGATACCGCACTCGATAGCTGCTTTGGCTAAGCCCTCATTGAGCTTTGAGCCACCTAGTAACAGTTTAAGATCTTCAAATTTTCGACCGCGCTCTGCCATTTCTTTGAGAAGCATCTGCAATATTGCTGGGACACCATGTGATAGCGTGACTTTGTGCTCCTCAATCAAATCGACTAATTTTGGTGCCAGATATCTCCCGGGATATACTTGCTTGAGCCCTATCATGGTTGCGCCATACGGCCAGCACCACGCATGTACATGGAACAAAGGCGTCATCGGCATATAGACATCGTTGTAGCGCGCGCCTTGACCTTCAGCATTGAGCGCTGATGCCAGTGTGCTTGCCATCGTCTGTAGTACGATCTGACGATGAGTAAAGAAAACCCCTTTCGGATCACCTGTCGTGCCACTGGTGTAGAACGTAGTAGCGATGGTATTTTCATCAAAGTCTGGGAAGTCAAACTCATCACTAGCGGCGGTCAACAGTGCCTCATATTCGCCATCGACATAGTCTGGCAGCTCAGCTTTCTCACCACCCACTTTGTCACCTTCTGCATCATCAGCCCACATTACATGCTCAATAGAAGGCGCATCGTCACGATAGTCTTTAATCATCGGCGCAAATTCAGCATTCAACAATAAGGCTTTTGGCGCAGCATGGTTGACGGTATATAGCACTTTTTCTTCAGACAGACGCACATTAACGGTTTGCAAAATCATTCCCGACATTGGTACTGCAAAGTATGCCTCAAGATAACGATGACTGTCCCAGTCCATGACCGCGACCACGTCACCTGCCTGCAAGCCCATATTTTTTAATACATTGGCCAAGCGATTAATACGTTTAAAAAACTCAGCATAGGTATAAGTGACTTTGTCCGCATAGCTGATGGTTTGGTTGGTAGAGGCGATTTTGGCGCGGTTTAGTAGCTGTTTGATAATTAACGGAAACCCATACGCTTCTTCGGCTTGATGGTAGTTATCGTGTTCGTTGAGTATGGTTGTCATGGTATCTTCCTTGATAATAAATTGTCCTTGATATAGTCAATCCTCTGTAAAAAAGTGACAGCGTTAACCTCACTTGAAGTATCACAGTTACATCTGCGCTCGGTTGCCTTGCATCTCTTCTAAATTGAATCAACTATAATCAGTAATGGGGCTAGCGTGCTTTTGAGTCTCAAACGCGTTCTATCACCATAGCAAGCCCTTGCCCAATACCAATACACAAGCTAACCACGGCATATTTGCCACCTGTGCGCTGTAGCTCTCGAGCGGTACTCAAGGCAATTCTGGCACCTGATGCGCCAAGCGGATGGCCGACAGCGATGGCGCCACCATTGGGATTGACACGCTTATCATCAAAGTCAATATCTAACCCTTTTAGGCAGCCAAGAACTTGAGAAGCAAAAGCTTCATTAATCTCAATAATAGACATGTCATCAATGGTCAGATCCGCACGCTTTAGTGCTAGCTTAATTGCTTCAACAGGACCCACGCCCATGATATTGGGTTCAACACCCATTGCACCTGATGATAGGATCTTGGCAATCGGTTTAAAGCCTAGCTTTTTTTCTGCTTGCTTTGAGCCAATGATGAGCGCGGCAGCACCATCGTTGATGCCAGAGGCATTACCTGCGGTGACGATTCCATCTTTATTTAACGGTTTGAGCTTTTGTAGTGCTTCAATATTAGAGCTGGCACGAGGATGCTCATCTTCCGTGACTATTTTTGCAGGCAATTTCTTACCTTGGGGTACGGTGATAGGTGTTATCTCATCGTCAAAAAACCCTGCTTGCTTGGCAGCTTGGTACTTAGCTTGTGATGCGGCTGCAAACTTATCGGCTTCCTCGCGCGTAATACCATACTTCTGCGCAACATTATCGCCCGTCTGCGGCATGGTATCACTGCCGAACTGCTCAATGATTTTTGGGTTGGGGAAACGGCTACCAATGGTCGTATCAAATACTTTGAAGTCACGGCTAAAAGGCTGTTCTGTCTTGGCAAATACAAACGGTGCACGCGTCATCGACTCGACCCCACCCGCTAAAATAATATCCCCTTCATTGCACGTAATACTGCGTGCAGCATCGACCACAGTAGACAGACCTGACGCACATAGACGGTTGACTGTCTGACCTGGCGTGGTGACATCCAGTCCTGCTAACAAAGCCGCGTTACGTGCGATATTGCGAGAGTCCTCACCCGCTTGGTTGGCACTGCCTAGCAACACTTCATCAAAGATATCAGCAGATAGCTGGTGCTTTTCGACCAACGCTTTCATCACGGTGGCGACCAAATCATCAGCACGTACGGTTGCTAATGCGCCAACATATCGACCAAAAGGACTTCTTAATCCATCATAAATATAGGCATCTAACATAACGTTTCCTTGTCGTATTTCTAACTCTGAATAATAAATTTATGGTTTAGCAATATTGCTGTGTCGTCAATATTAGTAAGTGTTTTGCTGAGTAAACAATGACATGTCAAGCTTGGCTCGGCGTTGCAGCCAAGGGCTTGGGCGATAGCGCGGATCGCCTGTCAGTCCGTAGATGCGCTCTAAAATAAGCAATATACGCGAGGCCCCAAGATGGTCGCCCCAAGAGATAGGACCATATGGATAACCTAGCCCAAGCTTGACGGCATTATCGATGTCTTCAGGTGAAGCAATCCCTTGCATAGCAATGTCACAACCAAGGTTAATCACCATAGCGACCACACGTTGTGCCACAAAGCCCACGCTTTCGGCAATCAGCGTGGCACCGACTATAGGCTGTGTGGTTGCTTCACTGTCATCCAAGCCCTTACTGAATAACGCATAAGCTTGGGCGACAAATGTTTCCTGCGTGAGGAGACTTGGCATCAAAGTACGATACTTTGCTAGTCCAGTGAGCATATCAATAGCAACGGCTTGCTTAGGATTAACTTGATAACGAATTGCAGCATTGGTCGTATCTTCGCCATAGGGTGCTAGCAGCACCAAACTATCAGGGTTTGGCTTATCGTTGTCATCAATAGTGATACCCTGAGACTTTAGGTAATCAACCAGCTGATTTTTGTCTTCTGCCAGATCAGCGCCAACCCAAACTGAGGTAATAACGGCATCAGATATGAGTGCTTCGGACGACTGATCTTGAGTGGTGGCCGTTGACAACTTCTGACCGTTTTCATAATGATAAAACCCTTCACCAACCTTACGACCAAGCTTTTTACCTACTAGCATTTGACGGGTCAGTGGATGCGGGCGATAACGCGCTTCGTGATAGAACTGATTGTAAATCGACTCCATCACGGGGTGCGATACATCGATACCAGTGAGGTCTAATAGCTCAAACGGCCCCATGCGAAATCCTGCGCCTTCACGCAAAATTCGGTCAATACTCTCAAACGTTGTTACCCCTTCACCTAGTATTTTTAACGCTTCTGTGCCGTACGCTCTACCGCCATGATTGACGATAAAACCCGGTGTGTCTTTTGCTACCACACCTAGATGACCCATACGTTTGGCCAAATCGGAGAGAACGTCAATCACTGATTGCTGAGTAGACAGACCTGGAATGACCTCTACAATTTTCATTAAAGGGACTGGATTAAAGAAGTGAAATCCTGCCACGCGCTCTGGATGATCACAGTCAGCAGCAATTGCGGTCACTGATAAGGAGGAGGTATTGGTCGCCAAAATAGTATCGGTAGTGACCACACCTTCTAACTGGGCAAAAAGCTGTTTTTTGATGTCTAAATTTTCGATAATGGCTTCAACCACTATCTCAGCAGTCGCAATTTGGCTAAGCTCTTGTAGTACGGTCAAATTACTTAAAATATCCTGTAGTTGCTCATCGGTAAACTTGCCTTTAGCAGTTAGTTTTTCTAGAGTACTTTGCAAGGATTGTCGTCCTTGTTCAGCAGCGCCTGATTTGGCGTCATATAAAAGTACTTGGATACCAGCTTGAGCAGCAATTTGAGCAATGCCCATGCCCATAATACCAGTGCCGATAATGGCAATTGTGTTCACAGTCATAATAACTCTCTACATAGTTTGCTATGAAATTTCGGTTCAAAGGTGATAACTTGCTTCAAAAGCGATCACAATGTGGCTTTGAATTAACGTGCTTATGAATTAACGTGCTTATGAATTCACATGCTGATGAATTAACGCAGCTATGGATTAATGCCCTTTGTACTCTGCAGGACGCTTTTCCAAGAAGGCTTTAGCGCCTTCCTTTTGGTCGTGAGTATTGAACAAAATCTGGAAAGCCTTACGCTCTAGAGCCAACGCACCTTCTAAAGGCATATCAACACCCAAATTTGCCACTTCTTTGATTTGCGCTAAGGCAATGGGAGAGTAATGTGATAGCTGCTCAGCAATCTCAATGGCGCGTGTGATAGTAGCCTCATCTTCAACGACTTCAGATACCAGCCCCATTGTGTCCGCCTCATCAGCGCTGATCATATCGCCCGTTAGTACCATCTTCATGGCCTTATGTTTGCCAATCGCGCGAAACAAACGCTGCGTTCCGCCCGCACCTGGCATGAGTCCTATCTTGATTTCGGGTTGACCAAATTTGGCAGACTTGCCTGCGATGATGATGTCAGCATGCATGGCCAACTCACAGCCACCGCCCAGAGCATAACCATTGACGGCAGCAATAATGGGCTTTCGGCAGTTAGTAATGGCATCCCAATAGCGTTCACTATGACGCAGGTACATATCCACTGTACTTGTAGTCAAAAAATCATTGATATCTGCACCAGCGGCAAACACCTTGTCACCACCAGTAAGGACGATCGCTTTGGTTTGTGGGTCATCATTTAGTTGAATGAACAAATCTGCCATTTGCTGACGTAGCTCGCTGTTTAGTGCATTTCGCACTTTGGGGCGATTAAGTCTAACGACACTCACGCCCTCTCCTTTTTTCTCACAAATAATGAGCGGCTCTTCCATGATCGACTCCTTAAACATCATTCTTGCATAAAGTATAAACACCCTAACAAAGCATTTATTTTGAATATTAAATATCGCTATGCGGTATTTAATATCAATATATACTGTTTATTTTGGTTTGTGAAGCATAAAAATTTGATAAATTAGAATAAATTTAAAATAAAAAGCTATATTCAATTATATAAATACCGCAATGCGGTTTTTTAAACCAAAACTATTGTAATTTAATAATTCATCGATTATGCTGTTTATCCAAGGACGTCACATTATTTATTACAGTCACAGAGCCGATATTGATATCAGGCATCAATCAAACAAGGAAGATTCATATGATTAGAGATAAAGAGACCCTCGACCACATCACCCAGACTATTCGTAACTTCGTTAACGATCAACTTATCCCTATGGAACATTGGGTTGCCGAAAATGACCGTCTTCCAGAAGAGATCATTGAGCAAATGCGAGAATTAGGGCTTTTTGGACTGACCATACCTGAAGAGTACGGCGGACTTGGGGTCACTATGGAAGAAGAAGTCACGCTGGCATTTGAGTTAGGACGCACCTCCCCTGCATTTCGCTCATTAATAGGGACAAATAATGGTATTGGCTCATCTGGCCTAGTGATTGATGGCACTGAAGCACAAAAGCAAAAATATCTACCTCGGTTGGCCAGTGGTGAAATCATCGGTTCGTTCTGTTTGACCGAGCCGGAGTCAGGCTCAGATGCCGCCTCATTGAAAACGACCGCTATTAAGGATGGTGATACTTATATCATCAATGGCACCAAGCGTTATATCACCAATGCCCCGCAGGCTGGCGTATTCACTGTCATGGCACGCACCGATCCACAAAACAAACGCTCTGGCGGTATTTCAGCATTTATTGTTGAAAGCGACACGCCTGGTATTACTTTGGGCAAAATTGACAAAAAAATGGGCCAAAAAGGCGCACATACCTGTGATGTGATCTTTGATAATTGCGTCGTACCAGCAGATGCGCTCATCGGCGGTGTTGAGGGTGTTGGCTTTAAAACGGCCATGAAAGTTCTTGATAAAGGACGCTTGCATATTGCGGCAGCCAGTACTGGAGCCGCCACGCGCATGCTGAACGATGCGCTCAATTATGCTGTCGAGCGTAAGCAATTTGGTCAACCGATTGCTAGCTTTCAGCTGATTCAAGGCATGCTCGCTGACTCAAAAGCAGAAATCTATGCTGCTAAATCCATGGTATTAGACGCTGCACGTCTGCGTGACGAAGGCAAAGACGTCGTTACCGAATCCTCATGCGCCAAAATGTTTGCCACCGAGATGTGTGGCCGTGTTGCTGATAGAGCGGTACAGATCCATGGCGGTGCCGGTTATATCGCAGACTACGGTATTGAGCGTTTTTATCGTGATGTACGTCTATATCGTTTGTATGAAGGTACCACACAAATTCAGCAAGTCATTATTGCCCGCAATATGATTAAAGAGGCCAGCGAGTAATCCCTACCACTTTTTCATCCACCAAAATGCACGGCGGTATTTGCTAGGATGCTGATACCGTTCCCCTCTATTTTTACCACTACGCATTAAATTAGTTTTTCATTCTCACAACGTTAAGGATATAAATTGTGAAAAGTGTCGCTATAACTGCAGATCCAAGTATGAGCTCCACCCAAAAACAACCTTGGAAACTGGCCTTTGTTTTTTGTTTTTTAGTTTTACTATGTGATGGGGCTGATATAGGTATTCTTGCCTTTACCTTATCCAGCCTAAAACTAGAGTTTGCACTGACCAATGTACAAGCTGGCGCTCTAGGCAGTTGGTCGTTATTTGGGATGGCAATCGGTGGGTTTTTTGGTGGTTGGGCTTGCGATCGCTTTGGCCGAGTACGTGTCATCGTTCTTGCGACTGGCATGTTCTCTATATTGTCTGGTTTTAGTGGATTGGTGCAGAGCTATGAGCAGTTTGTCACGCTACGGGTTATTGCCTGCTTGGGGCTTGGTAGTCTTTATATCGCTACCAATACGCTTATGTCAGAGATGGTACCTACCAAGCATCGAACCACTGTACTTGCTGCATTAATGACTGGATTTACTTTAGGCTCATTGGTTATCACCAGTGTATCCGCTTGGATCATCCCTAGCTATGGTTGGCGTACACTATATCTACTGACGTTTTTGCCAATACTTTTGGCAGTATCTATGTACTTTTTAGTCCCCGAACCCCAGTCTTGGAAAGACGCTCGAGCACTAAAACTGAGCGGCGCACTAGATACTCTCAAAAAAGCAGAGAACCCATACAAAGCGATAATGGAAAATCCGAAACACCGTATCATGTTTATCCTATGGTCAATGAGTTCAGGACTTTTGTTATTCGGCTATTTTGGTGTCAGTAACTGGCTACCTTCTTATCTAGAAACTGAATTGGGTATCAAGTTCAAAGAAATGGCACTGTATATGGCGGGAACGTACCTGACTATGATGTTTGCCAAAGTCGTGGCTGGATTCATGGCTGATAAAATCGGACGTAAGATAGTATTTGCCTTTGGTACGATGGGCACCGCATTGTTTATTCCTATTCTAGTATATATGCATACTCCAGAAAATATCGGTTGGCTAATGATCACCTTTGGTTTCTTATATGGTATCCCCTATGCCATTAATGCCACCTATCTAACCGAAAGTTTCCCTACTGCTATCCGAGGTACTGCGATCGGTGGTGCATTTAATATTGGACGGCTTGGCTCTGTGATTGCTCCTGTTGCCATTGGTTATATGGCCATGCATAACTCTATTGGCGCAGGTTTATTACTTATGGCAGGGGCATATTTCTTATGTGGTCTTATCCCTACTTTGTTCATTAAAGAAAAGCAGTACGATCCACAACAAGCCTAACCATACCTCTTATAACGTATAACGCTACCGTTCATACCGCATAGCGAAACAATAGTTTCTCATTATGCTATGCTGAGAATGTGAAAGTAAATTGATATAATATAATCAAAGAGACAGTGGGTAACTGTGGGCTGATATTAGCTCACAGAATGCTATGAATAATAAAGTTTTGTGATTTTATAACGCTTGTATGAATTTGATTGGGGATAATAGACGACATATGACTAATGATACCCTTGCCGATGAAGACGCTAACAACGAGATGCATATTGAATTGTTAGAACCCATTGCAGAGATGAGAGATAAAAACGACAGACAGTTTGTCACAGCGTTGGCTCGAGGGTTAGAGCTGCTGCGTTGTTTTACCCCACAGCGGCCTTATCTAGGCAACCAAGACCTAAGTCAGCTGACAGGACTTCCTAAAGGAACCATCACTCGTCTGACCTATACATTGGTCAAATTGGGATATTTAAAACAATCGACCAATAGCAGTAAGTACCAGCTCTCGACAGGGGTACTAAGCTTTGGTTATACCATGATGACCAATATCTCTATCAATAACCTTGCGACTCCTTATATGGAAGAGCTGGCAGACTATGCCAATAGTGCCGTTGCCATGGCTACTCGTGATCGACTGATGATGGTGTATCTAAACGTTGTGCAAGGCCAAGGGACCACGACCATGCAACGCAATGTCGGCTCTTATCTACCTATTCATTTAAGTTCGATGGGGAGAGCTTGCTTGGCGAGTATGCCACCTGCTGAGCAAGAGTTTATCCTTAATGCAATTCGTAATAAGTATAAAGATGATTGGCTAAAGATTAGACGAGGATTAGATAAAGCCTTTCAAGACTATGAAGACTACGGTTATTGTTTTTCAATTAGTGAATGGCAAAAGGATGTCAATGCGGTAGCCATTGCGCTGATGCACCCGACAGAAGGCTTGCTCACTTTTAACTGCGGCGCACCAAGCTTTATCCTTAGTCGCACCAAATTAGAAGAAGATATTGCCCCTCGCCTACTACATATGAAAAATATGATTGAGAGTAATCTGTATATTAGCTAGCATCACTTAAATGTGCCCCATGAAAATAACGATTCATCCCTATCATATATTCAAGCGATAGTTATATAAATCATTCATATCGCTTTGGCATTTTATTTTCAGTGCCTTTAGCCGTGTTTTTTAAGGATTCACCATGAGCCAGCTTTTTTCGCCTTTGAAACTTGGGCAACTCACATTAGATAACCGTATTATCATCGCCCCTATGTGCCAGTACTCTGCCAACGATGGCGCGGCAAGCGATTGGCATACGATTCATTTGGGCCAAATGAGTTTGAGCGGTGCAGGGCTACTTATTTTAGAAGCGACGGCAGTCAATCCACAAGGTCGTATCAGCTATGCTGATTTGGGATTATGGGATGACAGGACACAAGCGGCACTGGATAAAACGCTAACAGCAATCAGACAGTACAGCCCTATGCCGATAGGCGTCCAACTGGCCCATGCTGGACGTAAAGCGTCAACCGAAAAACCATGGGACGGCGGCGGTTCGATTGCCCCTGATAAGGTAAATGGCTGGCAAACGGTAGCACCGTCGGCGCTCGCGTATGACGAAAATTCCACTGTCCCCACGGCAATGGATCAAAATGACATTGATGCGCTCATAAGCGATTTTGTCCATGCGGCAAAACGCGCAGATGCGCTGGGCCTTGACTTAATTGAGCTGCATGGGGCGCACGGTTATCTATTGCATCAGTTCTTATCGCCCCTGTCTAACGAGCGTGATGATCAATACGGCGGCAGCCTTGAGAACAGAATGCGCTTGTTACTTGAGGTGTTTACCGCGGTGCGCGCTGCGTTTTCAAGCAACAAGCCCGTGGGCGTGCGGGTGTCTGCGACCGATTGGGTTGAAGGCGGCTGGGATCTTGCGCAAACGATCGAGCTGGCGAAAGCCTTAGAGGCGCTGGGCTGTGATTATATCCATGTGAGCACCGCAGGACTGAGCCCAAAGCAGCAAATCCCTGTAGCAGCGAGCTATCAAGTACCTTTTGCCGCCGCGATAAAAGAAGCGGTAGACATACCCGTCATTGCGGTGGGCTTAATCACCGAGGCCGAGCAGGCAGAGAGCATCATTACCGAGCAGCAAGCGGACGCGGTTGCCTTGGCACGCGGTATCCTCTATGACCCGCACTGGCCGTGGCACGCGGCAGCCGAGCTTGGCGCAACCGTAAAAGCGCCCAAACAGTACCTGCGCTCAAGCCCGCATGGCAAGCCGTCTCCGATAGAGTAAGGGTATAGATAGCAAGGCTCAATTGGTTATGACCGATTGAGCTTTGGTATGATAAGTATTTTTAGCTTAGAAGGGGTTAAAACGTTAGGTTATGCTGTTTTATATAACTGAAAGGGAGGTCAAGATTCATACTGTTTAAGTGTTGAGAGTCAGTGTAGTGCGTGAAGCGGACGGTGGTACGGCGCTTGTTAAAAAGATTATGAGTTTTACAGACCACCAGAGCGAATAGACCGTAATGATGCTATCTTTGCAGAAACCAAGCTATCTTCAAAACGATAAGACTCACCAACTTTATGAATAAAACCTTTTTCCCAGTCTAGTAATAAGGTTTCCAACCTCTCGCTATGGGAGGTTAGCTGAATTAAAATAAATTTAACGTCTTTAGGTATTTGTGACCATGCATCATCACGGCTTTTGTATTCAATTTCATTGCTGTCGTGATAGTTGACATTATTACCTGCACCATCATCTTTGCACCAAACACTATAAATATTTAATTTTTCGAGAGCTTTACCTATTAGCTCAATTTCTCTTTGATTTAATAAAGTGTTTCTTTGAAAGTTTTTGACTGTATTAGCTATATCATTTGCTTTAAATACAGCAAAAGCTGAAGTCATAGCTGCAATTGCAGAAATAACTGGTGCTATTGATTTTAAAACTTCTATCACGATACAATTTTCATTCATATGAAATCCCAAATTAAAGACTGAGGTTTTGAAGTAAAGCTAACGTCCCAATAAGCGGTGAGTAATAGTTGGCTATACTGTGTAGCGAAGCGAAACGTAGCCAACTATTACGAATCCGACTTGATTGCATTGTTATAAGTCTTTATTTTAAAAAAACTAACTATAATAAGGTAATATATTATGCGCATGACTTCATTACAAGCATTGCACCGGAGTATGATTAACCTTGATGTTGATATTCAACAGTTTCAAGTTACTCTAGGTGCTGCTGAATTTGATTGCCTTTTTTCAACTCGAGAGTCCCCTTTTGTCCTTGCTTTGACCTCTAGAGGATTAAACCCTCATTTTTTTAAATTTGAAGTGACTCAAGGATATTGGATTAGAGAATATTTTGGTGACATGTATGGTGATTTATTAGAAGTACTTAGGAATGGAGGTGCTGGAAATGAACCACTCAAGCCAGGGCCGTTCCTTGAACAATTAAACAATCAATTACCTACGACTGCTCATGCTGAAAGAGTTTCATCGACAGCTGAAATTATAAGACTGAGAGCCGATATTACAGAGGATAGAGATAAGCCTTATTTTGACACTTGGATATATTGGAAAGACAAAAAATATAAAGATGTACCATCAACTGATAATCAGGCTAAAACTTTAGCTCTTATTGGGCCCGAAGCTTTAAAGTACAGCAAAGAAATGAAAGCATCTACTAAATGGAGTGCTACAGATTTAAACAGAAACTGGACTACGCAGAAACGTAGTGACTTATAACAGCTTCCTCATAGCATTACTTGTGTTGCACTGACTTTTACTAACGAGAGCTACAATGTGCCGGTTATCGCTCGCTGCCGACTATCGACTGAGTGCCATGAACAGACGGTGAGAATTTTATACTCTTGTTAGAAGGCTAGTTTCATCCTAGGACAGTTAATCATTTGGCGAAAATACAAAGAATAACTAGCTATAAAGAAAAAACAACTGTTTTTTATCCTTGTTTAACAATTTGTTGGGTTACGATTTCCGTCACTACCTCAGTTTTCACCGAATTCGCGATAAAGCATAACTCATGTGTCTGATGATGCATTTTTTTCCAGCTGCTCTATGGTCGGTTGTTTATCACCTGAGAATGTAACCTGCGGTTTTAGGATTACTGTCATCATTGAGACTTTACCGTCGCTGTCTTTTTCCATAGTGCCTACCGCATTGTCTATATATGAATCAATCACATATTTTCTTTTTGCGGCAATAGATAAAAAGAATAGCATATGACAGCTTGGAAGAGAGGCAACAAAAGCTTCTTCGGGCTCTACATCCTCCTCAAAAGAACAACGTAAGGAGAAAATGAGGCTTGCACGACAACACCACCATTAAATATCCATTCGTGCCCTCAGCTATATTTATTATCAATATAGCTTTCTTGACTGTCTCGAACCCAGTTGATTTTGGCAAAATACTCTGACATCTGAAATTCCTGCTAAAAGTAGCCTAAAATTTTAGTGTTTATGCGACACTATGATAGACATTCCCGATCCATTAAATGACCCACAATGGAAAGGCCCATTAGAAGCGGGTACTAAAAAATACCTAAACGATTTCGCAGCATTAGGTCTAGACCCTCAAGCTGTCTATGAAAAAGCCAAAGAAGCTAGTGCGGCTTGTAAGGTTTAAACAACATTACTCATTTACTAATCATTTAGGAGAGTAAATCGTGAAAGCCGCTATGAAATGGGGAGCACTGTTTGCTTTAGCCAATGATCTGGATGAATATTGAGTTGATAACAGTCTAGTTCATTGAAAAATGACTAAACTTTCTTAATCACCAATGCATTTAATATACCTACTAAAAAAGGGGCGACTTATCTTAAGTCGCCCCTTTTTATGTCTCATCACTTTTAGTCGTTTAGACCCTTTCGAGTCCACGCAAAAACTACCATGCCTCTCATTTTATAGCTGTGACTTCAGATGAAGTTGAGTAAGTATCATCTCTAAAGTGTTGCTAGCCTACCGACCCTTAGCAAAAAGCTCCTAAGATTGTATTAATGGTTCAGTATCTGCTAGAAAAAGTCACCTTTCTTTAACTTTCATAAAAGTACGTAACGCTGTAACTCGCTATTATCTACTTATTCAATAGAGCGACGTTCAATTCAGATATCTTTAACCATTCAATAAACACGCTTACTTATAATCAGCCTAAAAGGACCTTACTATGAAAAACTTCAACATGAAAAAAATCGCTATCAGCTCACTATTGGCCGTATCTACTTGCTTTGCTATGATCGGTCCAGCAAATGCTGCCCAACAAGTTGTCGTGGTCAAAGACAAACATCAGACAAAACAAGCAGTCGTCGTTAAAGCAAAGCCCAAAGCGAAACAAGTGGTCATGGTTAAAGCAAAACCTAAGGCCAAGCAAGTTGTCGTAGCGAAAGCAAAACCTACAGCCAAAAAAGTAATCGTCGTTAAAGACAAACATCCAGCACAAAAAGTGGTCGTTGTGAAATCAAGATAGATCAAACAAGACCGATACCGTATACAGCTTATGTAAAACCCGCTATATTAAGCAGGGAACACCACTACCTCATCGCCTTCCTGCCATGGCTGAAACTTAGTCATGGCTTGTACAAATAATGGGTGTTCCAACCAATGTTGTAGCCACAGCTGTAATTTCGGGTAAGGCAAACTATAAAAAATATCACGATCTACATGGGCAAACTGGCGAACAAACGGCATGATACCAATATCAGCAACCGTCACGCTATTGCCTAGTAGATAGGTATTCTTAGTCAATAACGCTTCTAAATCCTGCAGAAAAATTTCACCTTTTTGTCGATATTCTATTTGAGTCATCTCAGGGTGAAGATCGGCATATTTGTAGCGATCGAGCCACTGCTTAAACTCATTGTCGTTTTGTGCTATCAAAGCATTGGCCTGAGATAAAACGCTTTCATCCAGCAGTCCTTGCGAATCTTTTTGCTTAAGCGCCCACATCATGATCTCTGCACTCTCTTCAATGACGGATCCATCTGAAAGCTGTAATACAGGAACTGTGCCTTTTGGACTAATCGCTAGCATCTGATCTGGCTTATTCTTTAGCGTGATTTCCCGTAGCTCTACTGGCAACTCGGCGAATATTAGTCCGAGACGAGCGCGCATAGCATAAGGACAGCGACGAAAAGAGTACAAGCGAGGCAACGAGGTGTTCATAGATTCCTCCATAGTTGAATAGGAATTAAGCAATAGGTAAATAATAGGTAAAAAGCAAACAAAGAAGAATTAGCAGACGCAAACCTACTGACATTAGTAGTTATTAAGGCGCTGTTGAATAGGTGACAGACTTATAATTGGCCATAACTCCTACCAAAGACTGTGGCAGATAAGCATCTTTAAGGTGCGCGTGCGGATAATGCAGCTCAATCCACGATTGATAGTTATAGACAGTTAGCGTACCACAATATAATAAATATAAAACCTGCACGCCAATACTACGCGACAATCCCATCACGCAATGGAAATTGATAAGTGTGATGAAGCTATCCTTTATCTGATTATCTTCTACCTGATTACCCTCTACCCAACTCTCATTATTAGCGGTTATCGCTTGTGTCTCTGCTGATTGTATCAACGCTTCAATTTGTTGAAATAGATCAATGTAGTCTTGGAGCAATACATCATTTAATGGCTGCAAATCCAACAAAGGCAAATACAAACAATGAACTGTCGTATTCATAATGCCGTTAGCGGCTATTTCAAGATTATGGGCATGGCTAGATATCTCAGCAGCCAAATCAACAACAATAATTTGATAGCGAACTGCAGGCCGATTGCTTTCTGGCGAACTCGGCAATTCTAATGAGCTGGAGCCAAATAACCAATACGTTAAATAACTACTTAGATCCGTCTGCATCAAGCGAGCTGAAGCAACAACTTTGACCTTGTCATTAATAGCATACGGCGTGAGTGGATACTTTTGACTTTTGGAGAAAACTTTAAAATACCACTGCCCTAAAAGTGACATGCCATTGTAAATAATAATGATTGGCGCAAACTTCATCCAAGTATATACCGTGAGTCGACCGCTACTGGATTTTTGAAACCAGCGTGTATCCCGCATTTGCTTGACCTGTTGATAGGCACAAGCCAACATCGTAAAACTAATCAGCCAATATGCAGCAATGATGATAGCTAAAGTTTCTATAGACTCAGACGCTATCATACTCATATTAGCAAAGTAAAACCCTGCTATCGCTATCAATAAGAATCCTATTACTCCTAGTGTCAGATGCTTGATTACCAGTGCATTACGGATTCGATTTGAGAGTATCAGCACCGTAACTGCCAACACTGCCCCGCCGAACATATCTAACAAATGATGCTGATACGTCAACACTGTCGACAGGGCAATCAATGTACATATGCCAGTCAGCAATAATCGATAAAGCATTAAAACCCATCTCTTTTTAGACGCTAAAACATCCCATAACGACAAACCAAGCAACATGGCATAACTGACATGCAGTGATGGCAGCTGATTGAATGGCTTGTCCACTAACTGCAAAAACTGGTAACCAAACTGCGTCCAATCATCAGGTATCGATCGATTGAATGAGAAACGAGCGGGATAGAAATAGAAAATCAAACAGGCAAAAATGGTCGCTAAGATTAGGCGATAGCTCAATAAAGATAATTGTGTAGACGTCCGCACTAAAAAAAAGCTAATAACAAATAAAACCAACGACCAGCTATAAGGAACAATCATAGCTGGAATGAAAGGAACAAATTTATCAAACGGTGTGGCGAGGTTATAAATTTGCGATGGGTAGAGTGTATATAAAGATATGCTATAAACAGTCGTCAAGTTATAAAGCAAATAAAATACCGATAACGCAAGACCTAGGTGTTTGAATCGATTTAAATTTGATGGAGTTTGCAACGCCTAGTACCTCGTTTGACTGTTGGATAAAAATTTCAAAAAACTTTGGCAATATAATCATAGTTAAAGTTGTCATAATAGCAACTTATTGTTGGCTAAAAACTGCCTAAACCCATTGGAAATACAGTGGTTTTGAACTTATACTTGACTATTTTCCGGACTTAGAAGGATTTGAGAAATGCAGTTTTTGAGGATGATAAGTCAGCAGTTAAGTCGATTTACGGCATTGGTTATTATTTTAGCGGCCGCAGTGACATTTATAGAGCCTGCGACTTTTTCTTGGGTGACAGGTGATACCCAAGTCATCGTTCTGGGTGTCATTATGCTCGCAATGGGTATGACACTAGGTAAAGAAGACTATAAGGTGTTGGCCCAGCGCCCGCTTGATATTTTTATCGGTTCAATTATCCAATATACCATTATGCCGATATTAGCGATTAGCGTGGCTAGATTGTTTGATTTATCGCCTGGGCTGACACTGGGTCTAGTATTGGTTGGTACTTGTCCTGGTGGTGTGTCTTCAAACATTATGAGCTACCTTGCCAAAGGTGATGTAGCGTTTTCAGTAGGTATGACCACCGTATCGACCATCATTGCACCGTTAGTGACGCCACTTTGGCTCAATTATTTGGTTGGTCAGTCTGTAGAAATGGATGGCTGGGGTATGTTCCGCTTTATGCTATTGGTGACATTGTTGCCAGTCGCTATCGGCTCTATGTTAAACATACTATTTCAAAACAAACACTGGTTTAATGATGTACGTGCAGTGATGCCAGGCGTAGCTGTATTAGCTTTTGCCGCTATCGTCGGTGGCGTTGCCGCTGTATTTGGTGATCAGTTCTTGCAGTCAGGGCTAGTTGTTATCTTGGCCATTGCGGTACACAATATCGTCGGCTATATATTGGGCTATTACTCAGGAGCCTTATTTGGTATGAGCAAACCCAAAAAACGCACCATATCTATCGAGGTTGGTGTACAAAATGCAGGGTTGGCCACGGGCTTAAGTACGAAGTTTTTCCCTGGCAATGCAGAGTCCGCCATCGCTGCCGCCGTCGCTTGTATTTGGCACTCTGTTTCTGGCTCTATATTGGCCAATATCTTCGCTTGGTGGGATAAGCGTCAGGAAGCGAAAAATCCTACCGTCATCGAGACTGAAGAGACCTTAGAGCTTGGTAAGCCAATCAGAAATCATTAGTACTAATAAAGATAATACTGAGCTAGGTGACATTGAACTAGGTGATATTGAACTAGCTAATAAAGTTAAAACGCTATGAGTTAAAACGCTATGAGTTAAAACACTATGCTAGATTATTATTTCTAGCATAGTGTTTTCTAATAAAGTACCTTCTAATACAGAGTCTTTTAACATAGTGTTTTTTAATATAGCGCTCTCTAGCATAGTATTTTTAGCATAGCACTGTCGACAATTTGAATAAACCGCTAGCCTCTCTTCTAGGTTCTCACCTAACGTAGTCTACCGTAACTCATTTCCAAAACGTTTACGCACCTGACGCAAGTATAAAGCTGGCGCAATACGCCACAGTAAACTGCCAAAGCGTGAGATAGGGTCCGGCAATATCCAACGTTTGCGCCGCTGCAAACCTTGATTGATCTGTTCGGCCATCCACTCAGCACTACGCATATTACCGATCATTGACCGTGGATGCTTTGCGATACTGCCATCACGGCCGAGCGCATGGTTCTCGATAGGTGTATCAAGAAAGCTGGGATAGACCATAAGGATATGTATACCTTCAGATTCTAGTTCCAAGCGCAATACTTCAAAGAACTGTGTCAGCGCACCTTTTGCCGCACAATACGCTGCTCGTCCAGGAACTGGCATCCAGCCAGCCATTGAGCCGATACATATAATTTGACCTTTGGACTCTCTTAGCATCGGTAGCGCAGCCATAGTCAGCTCCACTGCCCCCTGCCAATCTACCGCCATTACTTTGCGAAACACCGCAGGATCAGTCTGATGTGCTGGTGATCGATGGGTAATCCCAGCATTGTTCACCAATAGATCAAGACGGCCAAAGCGCTCGCTAACTTGCTCAATAAGCGCAGCAATATCATTAACTTGAGTGATATCAGTGACGACTGTCATGACTCTAGCAGAGTCCTCTAACTCACGAGCGCGGGCGATCAGCGCTTGCTCATCTATATCAGCGAGTACTAAGTGATGTCCAGCAGCATACCAGTGCTGTGCCATTGCCCAACCAAGTCCTGATGCAGCACCAGTGATTAAAGTAATATTTATTGATGACATTGGTGGCATTGATGATTTTCTCCCTATCAAGGTTTACGCAATCCATTGCATTCGATGAAGTACTCGAAGGTTTCGGCAGACGTTTTTTCTAAACAATAACCAAACTCTTCTTTGAGTCGCCTGTTACTCAGTACTGGGCGATAACGCAAAAAATTAACCTGTTCTGGTCCTGTTGGCTTACCGGCCCACTTTGCCACCTGTAAGCCAGCTTTAACCAAACCCACTGGCAGGGTCAATAGCGGTTTATTAAGTCGGTTTGCGATATCCCTCATCGTCAGTGCGCCATCGCCTGCCATGTTGTAGATGCCAGATTTACCCTCGCGAATACCTATTTCCATCACGCCGATCACGTCTTGATCCCAAATAAACACAAAGGGCGACTCACTGCCTTTGAGCGCAAGCACACGTGGTGCCATAAACAGACTGGTAATTTGATTGCGCGTATCAGCGCCTAGTACGGTGCCAGGTCGAAAGATCAGCTGCTGTAATTGTGGATGCTGCTCGCGAAAATCTGCAAGCATTTCCTCGACCTGCCTTTTGTGATCCGAGTAAGCAAACTCAGGGTTACCACGTAGGGCATCTTGCTCATCAATCCATTCAGGATTGTCAGCATGATAGCCGTAGGCAGCACCCGAGCTGGTGAGCGTTATATGTGCGACACCTACTTTGATGCAGCAATCAAGTACGTTGCGCGTGCCATTGACATCGATATCATAGTCACGAGCACGATCTTTTGACGCTTGTAAGATAGAAGCGAGATGCACGACATGGGTGATGCCCTCTTCTTTTAGTAACGTAGCCAAACCCTCATCGCGCACATCTAATACGTGAATTGGAAAGTCTAAATCATCGCGCTTGCGAATATCTGTGCCGACGACATGGTAATGATCAGCCAGACGATTGCCCAGTTGATGGCCGATGTAACCTGCGGCACCAGTGATTAATATCCGTTTATTCACTATACTTTTATTCATTACGCTTTTATTCATAGGGTATCCGTGCCCAAATTTGTGAAAGTGTCAGTCCTGACACCAAATGCCATACGCCCCAGAATGCCGTGATCAGCATCATGCCGCCTGCCTCTGGGAAAAAAGTAAATAAAATAACCAGCCCTAGCCCTGAGTTTTGTATTCCTACTTCTAAAGTCACCGCGCGACGATCAGCGACTGGCAACTTGAGCATCAGCCCCATGCCATAACCTAAAGAAAGCGCCAATAAATTATGACCAACGACCAACCAAAAAAAGCTATGGAAACGCTCTAAAAATAGCGCGAAATTGCTAGAAAAAGCGATTGCCACAAAAGCCATCAGCACGAGTAGGGAGAAAATACGTAATGGCTTTTGGATACGTACGACCAGATCAGGTAAGCGTCGCCCTGTTACCATCCCTAGCACTAAAGGTAACGCTAACACTAATAGAACCAGTATCAGAATACTACTAGGCTCAATCGTTATCTTTGTCAGATACTCACGCGTGTGTGGGTTAAGCCAACCGTAAAAGGCAAAATTGACTGGTGTTAATATAGCCGCAGCGAGACTTGATACCGCAGTCATACTGACTGACACCGCAACATTACCGCGTGCCAGCCAAGTCATAATGTTAGAAAAACTACCACCTGGGCAAGACGCGACCAAAATCATTCCTAGCGCCAACTCAGGATCAATATTCAACGCCCACGTAAACAGACACGTGGCTAGCGGCAATAGAAAGAATTGAGCGAACAGACCTGCTATCGGCGCAATGGGAGACAAAACGATACGCTTAAAATCTTCGAGACGTAAGCTCAATGACACGCCGAACATCATCAGCGCCAAGATGAGATTGAGCAGAATCAAGCTCCGTGGCTCAAACGCCACTGCCGCTATCATACCTCTGATGCCAATACAGGCTGTTCTGTTTTGAGCTCAGCGATATGCTTGGACAGCGTCTCTAGGTATTCATCTTTATTCACGTAATATGCCATACGCGCAAGCTTAATATAATCATAGCCACCATCGAGCGTTTTGCCTGCTCGCTTACGTTTCACTTTATTGAACTGTTTAACGGCTGCTGTATTTTGCTGACGCTGCTGAATATATAGTGCAACGAGCCGCGCTTGTTGATTTCGACCCTCCCAGCCTAACCCTGCTGCCTCAACCATACCCATCATAAATAAATTATCATGCTCAGGATGAAAGACATTCATATAAAGCTGCGGAGCATCATGATTGGCAGGCCAATTGAGCTGCTTTCGGTCAATAAATGGATAATCAAGCAAGTATCCGGTAGCCATTAAAATCAAATCATAATCCTGACTTTCACCATCACTAAAAGTCACCGTATGACCATCGATGCGTCGAATATCACGGCGCGCCTTAATATCGCCATGACCCAAATGATGTAATACTAATGAATTGACCACAGGGTGTGATTCGTACATGCGATAGTTTGGGTTTGGCAGTCCATAATCAGAAGGTTTACCGATGACCATACGAATCATCGCCGCATCCATACGCTGCTTGACTGGGCGCGGTAACTTTAGTTTTCCGCCTAGTGTGTCAATTGGCTGACCCTTGATAAATTTGGGCAGAAAGTAATAGCCGCGGCGCAGACTGATATCTACTGATTTGGCATGATGCACCGCATCAACTGCAATATCAGCGCCCGAGTTACCACAGCCAACGATCAACACACGTTTGTCATTAAACACTGACGGGCTACGATATTCAGAGGAATGCATCAACGTGCCGGCAAACGTACCCGGCAAACTTGGGATATTGGGGGTGTGCAAAGTACCATTTGCCATGAGCACACCATCAAACAGTCGCGATTGCTTTTGGCCATTGCACTCACTGACTAAGCGCCAGCCGTCGCCTTCAGGCACCATGCTGACCACGCGCGTGGAGAATTCATAATGTGATTTTAGATTGAACGTATCTGAAAAATCGCGGAAGTACTGACGGAGCTGGGTATGATGAGGATACGCCGCAACTGAGTCACTCATAGGAAACTCTTTGAACTCCGTCATACGCTTGGACGAAATCAAATGGGCACTTTCATACATGGTACTGTGCGGATTGTCGATATCCCATAGCCCTCCTACATCTGTATGTAGCTCAAAGCCGATAAAAGGAATATTGAGTTTTTGTAAATTTCGGGCTGCAGCGAGACCCATTGGACCTGCTCCAATTACTGCGTACATAAGCGCCACCTTAAAAATCCATTTCAATTATATAAATCAGTCAATTCCGTTTGACTGCACCTCTGGTGGGCGATACCAGCGTACTCCTTGCCCCTGATAAAACAATAGCATACATTGATACATGAACTGGCTCAAATGAATAAATTGTCCATACAGACTACTTATAATAGGTAAACCCATCCTCTGCTTTATACTTCTTTTTTGCTCTCTCTATACAGCCCACCCTACTCCCAAATATAAGACTATAGTCCTATTTATAAAGGATGCTATTAGCACCTTATCAAGCAACAGCCGTACTTTACCAAACCTAGTATATTTAAAATTGACTCAGTAATTCATTGTAATAGAAATGATTATCATTATAATAACGATTTAAATTACATGCTGGAAATATTCATGCAACTGTCTCGCTTATCTGCTGCTTTGTTCCGTCTTAATTCTCTGAATGTGTCTAGCTATTCTCTACGATTAGCGTCCATACCCTCACGTTTGCTATCAACGAAATCGCTACCTCTAAAAACACTATGTTCAGTCATCATCCTAACCACAAGTCACTCGGCATGGGCGCTAGTAGATGATGCAGATGCTCAAACCACCCCTAATGTGGTACTTGATACTATCGTCGTGACCAGTAGTGCTGATGCGTCAGCAGATGGATTACCTAGCGCGTATGAAGGTGGACAGGTAGCAACAGGTAGCCGCGTTGGACTCTTGGGCAACCAAGACATCATGGATACGCCGTTCTCTACCACCTCATATACCAATGAATATATCACCAATCAACAAGCACATAGTGTGGGTGACCTACTCAAAAAAGATTCTACTGTACGTGTGGCTAGAGGTTTCGGTAATTTTCAAGAAGCGTATTTTATGCGTGGGTTTGTGACCACCTCAGACGATACGATGTTCAATGGTCTATACGGCATACTACCTAGACAATATATCGCAACTGAATTGTTCGAGCGCGTCGAGGTCCAGCGCGGTGCCTCAGCGATGCTAAATGGCGCGGCACCGAGTGGTGGTAACGCAGGCGGTACGATTAACTTATTGCCCAAACGAGCGGACAATGAGCCGCTACGTCAGCTAACGGTTGGCTATGGTCAAGGCGACCAAGGTAAGGTCGCAGTAGATGTCAGTGATCGCTTTGGTAACGATGATGCTATTGGTGTTCGTTTTAATGCTGCTTATCAAGATGGTGACAGCGCTATCGATGATGAATCGTCGACCTTGGGTTTGGCTGCCCTTGGTTTGGACTATAGAGGAGATCAATATCGTCTATCAGCAGATTTAGGCTGGCAAGATAATAAACTATCAGAGACTCGTCCTAGTGTGACGCTTGCTGGTGTCTCTCATGTACCAAAAGCACCAGACGGCTCAAAAAACTGGGCGCAGCCTTGGAGTTATTCAAACGAGGAGGATGTCTTTGGTACGATTCGCGGAGAATATGATTTTAATGAGAGCATTACTGGTTATGGTGCCTACGGTATCAGACATGGTGACGAAGACAACTCGTTAGCCAACCTCACAGTATCTGACGCAGATGGCACTGGCTCAACCTACCGCTTTGATAATGTGCGAGAAGATAAAGTACAAAGTGCTGAGCTTGGTCTGCGTGGTCAATGGCAAACAGGTAAGATTGATCACAACTGGGTACTAGCCGCCGATCTTTATGATCAAGAAGAAAAAGGCGCTTACGCTTTTGACTTTGGTAACCAACTCGCGACCAATTTGTACAGCCCGACAGATTATGACAATGCGTGGTCAGATACCGCTTTCTTTGGCGGAAGTTTTGATGATCCTAAGCGAACGAGTGAAACTCAATTACAGAGTTTTGCGTTTGCAGACACGTTCTCACTGTTTGATGACAAACTAAAAACTACGGTAGGCGTACGTCATCAGAATATCAAAACGACCAGCTACGACTACAATACCCAAGCCAAAACAGCTAGCTATGACGAAAGCGCATGGACACCAAGCGTCGGTATCGTTTATCAGCCAACGATGGACTGGTCTGTATATGGCAACTATATTGAAAGTCTTGCCAAAGGTGCCGCTGCACCATTAGTTGATAATTCTGGCAATGCCATAACCAATGCAGGACAAAACCTAGACCCTTATGTAAGCAAACAAACTGAGCTGGGTGTGAAATATGACAATGGCGTAATCGGTAGTAGTTTTGCCATATTCCATACTGATGAGCCACGAGCCTATATCGATGACAATAGTACCTTTACCGCGACTGGCGAGAACCGCCATCAAGGTGCTGAACTGACTGTCTTTGGTAGCCCAAGTGAAAACATGCGACTTAATGCGGGTGTTACTTACTTAAGTGCTAAGCAAAAAGATACTGGCGATAGTGCATTGGATGGCAACAGCGTTATTGGCCTGCCTACTTTACAGAGTAACGTCAACCTAGAGTATGATTTGGCTGCCGTTGAAGGACTGACATTAACGGGCGATATTATCCACACAGGTGCGCGTTATGCTGATGCCGCCAATACCTTAAAAGTTGATGGCTATACTACCCTAGATTTAGGTGCTCGCTATCGCACTATGCTGGCAGGACAAGACGTTACTCTAAAAGGTATGGTGACCAATGTCACAGGTGAAGACTACTGGCAATCTGTAGGTGGATTACCAGGCTATGGCTATCTAAATGCGGGTGAACCAACGGCCTTAAAAGTATCGGCAACGTTCGATTTTAAGCTTTATTAGTAGGCTTTATTAGGTTTTATAAAAGGGATTAGGCGCGGCCTACTCCCTTTTCTGCTATCAAAAATTTATTTTATTACTGAGTTACTATGTCTTCTCATACCACAGCGTCTTCTCGTACGACTGCTTCTTTATATCATATGATTTGGGCGAATTATCGTCTGCCTTTTCTCAAAGTCATTTTGCTAAATTTGGTCAATGCCGCTGTCAGTGTCGGTATTATTGCCTATATCAATCATACCTTTATTAGTCAGCCAGTATTTGACACTTTATCTTGGCTCAGCTTGGGGCAGTTTTCACTGCTGGTACTATTGCTGCTGGTGACGACGTTTTTGTCACAATATGCCTTAACGCGATTGGGGCACCGATTTGTCTATGAGCTTAGAACCAAACTGGTCAAACAAATCATCGATACCACCGTTCCTCAAATAGATCATTTGGGTAGTGCACGCTTGCTTGCCAGCTTGTCTTCAGATATTCAATCAATTACCGTTGCTTTTGTCCGTATGCCAGAGCTGGTACAAGGTATTATTTTATCTGTTGGCGTTGGGCTATATCTGGGCTGGTTATCGTTGCCATTATTATTCATTGTCATGTTTTGGATTGTGATGACGATTTGGATCAGTACCATATTGGTCAAGCATGTCTATACGCATTTGACCGAGTTGAGAGAGATTAATGACGCTTTATATCAGGACTATCAGTCGATAATAGAAGGTCGAAAAGAGCTAGCTCTTAATCAACACCGAGCAGAAAAACTGTATACAGATGATTTTTTGGCTCATGCTAAATCGTATGAAAAGACCGTAACCAAATCTGATACTTTTCATTTATCAGCGGTGAACTGGTCCAATATTATGATGTTCGCATCGATTGGTATCGTGTTTGCAGTGGCCAATTATCTTGACATACCGATGGGAGTTGCTACTACTTTTTCTTTGACGATTTTGTTTATGCAGTCGCCGCTTCTACATGCGGTTGGCGCTTACCCAACATTACAGACCGCTCAAGTTGCGCTAGAAAAGATACAGTCTTTAGAATTGGCCGAGCATCAGCCGAGCTTTGCGACAGATACTGTTGCACAGGACTGGAAATCTATAACTTTGAATAATATCAATTATCGCTATGTAGGCAGTAGTAGTCATGCACCAGACACAGCAGTTAATGATAATACTCAAAATAGCGATAACAGTGCTAACAATCAAAACCCTGCCAATAACATCTTAAAGTCCGTCAATTTAACCTTGCAACGAGGTGACGTGGTTTTCTTAATCGGTGCGAATGGTAGCGGTAAATCAACTCTTGCCAAAATCATTACTGGTATCTTTACTCCTACTACAGGGACAGTACAAGTCGATGGACATAGCGTCGACTCAGAGAACAATGCCGATTTTAGACAGCTGTTTTCTGCGATTTTTAGCGACCAGCATCTATTTAAGCAACTGATTGGAATTCAAGGCAATGAGCCTGATGCGGCCCTAGTGTCTGACTGGCTGCATAAGCTCAATCTACAAGAAAAAGTTAGCGTATCTGACCATAAACTCTCTACAGATAAGCTGTCGCAAGGTCAGAGAAAACGCTTGGCTATGCTAATCGCCGTCGCCGAACAAAAGGACATATTACTGCTCGATGAGTGGGCAGCCGACCAAGACCCTGCCTTTCGCCGCGTATTTTACCAAACGCTCATCCCTGAGCTAAAAGCCATGGGTAAGACACTGTTTATTATTAGTCATGATGATGGTTATTTTGAGCATGCTGATCGATTATTACTGATGAAAGAAGGCCGTCTCATTGAGCTAAATGCTGAAGAGCGACAGCGTGCTAGCAAAGATGCCATTGCTATGCTCAAGTAAGCAATGCTTTAACTACTAGCATGAACCGATTTATTTCAAGCCCATAAAACGTTTGATCAACTTTAAGCTAAATAGCAGTTAATCTGAGTATTTTTTAAGCAAAAAAAGGAGCGCCTTACTGTAAGGCGCTCTTTTACTATATAAGGAACAACGATATCTTACCGTTCGCTTATTTTAACCATTTCTGTAAAAACCCAACTCGAGAAATCACCAAGAAGTCTAATAGCGCGATAGCTACAATCGTGATAATAGCAGTCGGGAATATGATAGCCACAACTAATAAAGGAATAGCAAGCGGCCACCAGACGGAAACATTTAAGCCGCGAGCTGGTGGGTTTAATCCTACGTTATTACTCGCCTGACGAGGGCGACGCTGCCACCACATGATATAGCCACTGACACAAATAGCGATTACTGCTAGGCAAAACAGCACATTAGCCAGTACGCTCCACCATCCGAGCGTGCCCATATGCAGCGCGATACCAGCCGCCATGAACTTACCAAACGCATTATAGTCGTCAAAATGAATATCAGCTAAGACATTACCCGAATAACGGTCAATATGTACCGTACGATCTGCTGTCGGACTTTTCATATCATAGCTCATTGAATCTTGGCTAATGGTCCAGACGCCTGTACTACCTTGTGGTAGGTTCAATTGATAACGCCCTTCAAAGCCGATTTCACGAGCGTAACGATCCACTGTATCAATCATAATTGGGATATTGGCGGCAATACCATCTTTACCCATGGTCGTGCCTGATACTGGCATTGGCGTCAGCTCAAGTACCCAAGGAACTTCTTTGGTGTCGCTTGAGTTTAGAGCACTGCCATGCGTGGGTGCTTCAGTATGCGCTTCAGACGGTGCCGCACCATGTACATGCGGCGCTGGTGTAGACGCTTGCATAGCAGCATGTTGACTGTGGTCAATCGATACCGGAACAGGCGCAACGCCCCACTTACCCGCAGGAAACTGGCTCCATGCTTGCACCACTCTTTCGCCCCATACACCTGCCCATGCCATACCTGATATACAGAAAAACAGTAGCAGCACAGATATCCAACTGCCCAATGTCGCATGAATCGTACGGATAAAAGAGCGTTTTTTCTTATTGGTTACCCTCTCGTTAGGTATCAACATCGCTTTGACTGATTTACGTTTCTGCCACCACAGATACCAACCAGACAAAATCATCAAAATAGTCAATGATGCCGCCGTTTCTAACAAATAATCACCGACTTTACCAATCAGCAAATCACTGTGAATATCATTGAACGTACTATAAAGACCGCTACTAGTAGGCACACTTTGAACAATATCGGCCGTATAAGGGTTGACTGCCACCATATTGCTTTGGTCGTCTGATTTTATCTGAAATAAAGCCACCGTATCGGTATCACGAGGGGCGATATATTTAACCAGTGTGCTATCAGGCAAGGTGCTCAGCGCGTTCTTTGCTTGAGTAGAGACAGGTGATTGAACCGTAGACTCTGGCACGACAACCGTTAAGCGGTCGTTGTCACGTCCTACTGAGTTGGACATAAACAGCATACCGAGCGCCGTTATCGCCAAGACAACTAAAAAGGGAGCAACAAAGATACCTGCATAAAAATGCCAACGCCACACTGTGAAATAGCGCTGGTTATTGGTGGATTGGTTGGAGGGTGTGTCCATAAATGTGACCTTAAACAATCTTTGGTTGCTCAATGAACAACGTAAACCTATCGATAATCATGGTATATCTGCTTACAAGACCAATCTTAAAAGGTCTCGTAAAGATCTAGCATGACGCCGTACAGTGACGTCGACAGAGCAATGCAAAAATTCTACTGTAAATAATTGTATTCAGAATGCTGCTGCATAATACGAGAAAAGTCTGACAAAAACCATCGTTTAAAATACATCGTTCAAAACAGTAAGTCTGCATGGCTCTATTCGCAATACTCTGTCTTCAGCCTCTTATTAATAGTGCAAATACTTCTCAAAACTGTCTCGTTGTAATTTTTTAATGATAATAATTATCATTAGTGTTATTATTAGCGTCGTTGTAAATTTGCTTTAACTGTTATCAATAATATCTAATCATTTTAGTCCAAGAGGAAATCTGATGCGGTCTCATCTAACCACTAACGTCATTCGCAAAAAATATCTCACCACAGCAGTACAAATTGGCCTGATTATGGGTATGAGTCACGCCGCTTACGCTGTAGAGACGACAAACAATACTGAAAACGATGAGGCTGCTACACCATCAGCCACCTTAGATGCTATTACCGTCTACTCAGATGGCTATCGTAGTACTGGCACCAAAACTGCATTGGACCCAAACGACGCACCAATGAGCTATACCAGAATCGATCAAGACCTGTTGCAAAAGCGTCAGGCAGATAGCGTCAATGCTGCATTACGTTATGAGCCAGGCGTAAGCTCTGAGAGCCGCGGTACGGTATCTGTCTTTGATGAGTACAATATCCGTGGGTTTAAAACCTACTCAAACTTTTATGACGGACTAAGACTGCCCTATGATGGCGCTTGGAATCTGATGCCACAAGTCGATGTCTATGCGACTGAAGCGGTAGAGGTCGTGAAAGGTCCTGCTTCATCCCTCTATGGCTATGCAGCACCCGGTGGTATGGTGAACCAAATAGCCAAAGCTCCTAAAAGCATTCAAGAGAACGAAGTGCAGCTGCGACTTGGCAATCAGAACCTAAAAGAAGTGGCCGTCGATAGTACAGGCCCAATCACAGACACTTTAGATTATCGATTTGTTGCGCTGAAACGCCAAAAAGATGGACAAATGCAAACTACAGAAGAAGAGCGATTGCTGATTAATCCGTCGCTTGAATGGCAGGCAACTGATGATGTTTCTGTACTTGCCAATCTGTTTTATCAAGATGATCCAGAGATGGTACCTTCTACCCCATTGCCTGCTGTCGGCACCGTCTATAAGGCAAGCTATGGCAAGCTTGACAGTGATGCCTATGCAGGCGATAAATGGAATAAATTTAGTAAAGAAGTATTTATGCCAAGCGTCACCGTAAACTGGGATATCAATGACCAGTTAACTTTTAAACATATCATGCGCTATACCGATGCCGAGGCGCAGCAACGCAATATGTATAACAGTGAAGGGTTTGTAGAGGGCAGTGACACGATTCTCAATCGCGTGGCTTATACCACGGATGAGAGCATGAATAACTGGACCACAGACAACCAGCTCGCCTATACATTCGATACGGCCAATACTTCACATAATCTACTGTTCGGTGTTGAGTATCAAGAGACAAATAGCAGCGCGACTTACTATGATGCTGGGGCAGATGGCACGCCAAATCTTGATTTATCTAATCCAGATTATTCACAAATCAATGCTGACACTCTGCCATTAGATGCTTATCGTCAAGAGGAAGATATCGAACAAAGCCAGCTTGGTTTTTATGTACAAGATGAAATGAAATGGAAAGACTGGACTGTAGTGGCAGGCTTACGTCACGATAATTTTGACAGTATCACTGAGCAAACCAAAGCCACTGAAGGCGTCATCTATAGCGACAAAACAATTGACAATGATGCCTCAGAAACCAGTGGTCGTTTCGCTGCGATTTATGACTTTGGTAATGGCTTCTCCCCTTATGCCAGCTACTCGCAGTCGTTCCAGCCTGTGGTCGGTAGTAACTTTATTACCAATGAACCATTTAAGCCAACCACTGCCGATCAAGTAGAAGCTGGGGTGAAGTACTTGTCAAAAGATCGTGCCACTCAAGGAACGCTTGCCGTATTTGATATCACACAAAAAAACGTCGTAGTAGCGGATGAAATCAACTACAGAAGCCAAACGCAAACTGGTGAAATTGAATCAAAAGGCTTTGAGATATCAGGCAGTCGTATGCTCAATGACTGGGTAGATCTCGCGGCAAGCTACAGCTACACCGATGCTGAGATCACAGAAGATGAGTTCAACCCTGATGTAGTCGGTAATACCCCTGCCCAAACTGCCAAACACAAAGCCACGCTATGGGCAGACTACTATGCTACGGACAAACTCACTCTAAATGCTGGCATTCGCTACGAAGACGGCATGCAGATTGACAAGCAAAACTCTGATGACTTACCAAGTGTGACGCTGGTAGATGTCGGCGGCAGCTATCAGATAAACCCTATGCTGGCTGTGGGTGCTAGTATCAACAATCTATTTGATAAGACCTATGTTGGTGCTTGTTACGATATCAATAACTGCTGGATGGGACCTGAACGTCAAATGTCAGTCAGCCTAAAAGCCAATTTTTAATCAAATTTACAAGCAGCGGGTTGGTGCTATTAGTAAGCTAACCCGTTTTTAGAAGGAAAGCACAATATGGCAAAACCTACTCCAAGAGTACTAGAAGTTATTGGCACTAGATACATTACGCCAAATATGTGCCGTGTCACGCTTGGCGGTGCTGGCATGGTTGATTTCCCTATCGATCAAGAAAGTGCTTATATCAAACTGATATTCCCTCAAGATGCAGGTAGCCGCCCACTGATGCGTACTTATACGGTGAGCGTGCAACGTGATGATGAAATAGATGTTGATTTTGCTTTACATGAGACGGAAGGACCTGCATCGGCATGGGCACGAAATGCGCAAGTCGGCGATCAAATTTTAATAGGTGGTCCAGGGCCAAAGAAACTCATTAACAATGAAGCAGATTGGTTTTTATTAGTCGGCGATATGACCGCGCTACCAGCGATTACGGTCAACCTAGCCCAGTTGCCTATTGATGCTCATGGTTACGCAGTACTTGAAGTGACGACTGAGGCAGATCGTCAGACGCTCAAAAAACCAGAGAACGTTGAGATACATTGGGTGATTAATGCCCATCCAAATGCAGACGATAGCCCTTTACTGAGCTGTGTTAAATCATTGAACTGGCTTGATGGTCAACCTGCTGTTTGGGCTGCGTGTGAGTTCCATAGTATGCGTGCACTGCGCCAGTACTTTAAAGTTGAGTGCGCAATACCAAAGACGCATTTATATGTTTCTAGCTACTGGAAAGTCGATAACACAGAGGATCAGCATAAAATCGTCAAAAGTCAGGATGCGCAAACGGAAGAGCAATAAATATCTACTTTCAAATCAAAAAAGGAGGGGCTAAGATTAGCCCCTCCTTTTTTATAGCCTACTATTTATCACAATTCAGCGGTCTTCATATTACCTTCTTTCACTTTACTAATCGTCAGCCCCGTAAACCCAAATAGCAGTGTCAATAGCAATGACAAGTAACAGAAGAACGCATAAGGTAGATAGTCTAATACCGGTACCCCTAGCGCCTGACTGATAAACACCCCGCACACGCTCCAAGGCACTAATGGATTAATCACCGTTCCCGCATCCTCAATCGTCCGCGACAAATTCTTAGGATGTAGGTGTAGACGCTCAAACGTCGAGCGAAATGCCGTACCTGATAGTAGAATACTCAAGTACTGCTCACCAATCAGCACGTTAATGCTTAGTGCCGACATCGCTGCCGCAAAGATAGCTCTTCCTGAAGTCGTGAGTGTATCCTTAATACCAGATAGCAGTGCTGGCAAAATCCCTAGTGCCGTTAATAACCCACCTAAGCTTAATGCCAGTATCACAATCGCCTGAGTAAAGAACATACTCTGTACACCGCCACGTGACAGCATACCACCTACCTCACCCAACTCTAATGACTCAGCAGGGGCATAGCCTGCAAACAGATAACCACCCAATTGACCAAAGCTTGGTGAACTATGGATATAAGTAATAATCAGTGCCACTGCTATAGTACAGATAATCGTATAGATCGCATTGACCCGAAACAGTGCTAACCCAACCAATACCACAAACGGCAATACCGAGTACCCATGCACCAGACCACTGTCTATCAGCTGACCTTGCAATATAGTCACTTGACTCAGATCAGCACTAGTCGTTTGTCCTGAGAACATCCAAAACAAGATCACCGTGAGTATCCACGCAGGGACTGTCGTATACATCATATTGCGAATGTGCTCAAACAGATCGATACCAACGACAGAGGAAGCAATAGTACAGGTATCAGATAATGGCGACATCTTATCACCAAAGAACGCCCCTGATACCACTGCCCCTGCTGCTATCGCCACATTGGCATCAAAGGCATTACTCATACCAATAAAGGCAACACCCAATGTCGCAGCAGTCGTCAAACTACTACCCAAGGCAATACCGATAATGGAGGTTAGGACAAAGGCGGAGATATAATAATACTCAGGTGAGATAAGCTGAAAGCCTACATACATCAGTGTGGGAATCGCTCCTGACATCATCAGAGCCGCAACCATCAGTCCAATAAAGAAGAACAAATAGATGGCACCAATACCGCGCATGACACCTGAGGCCATTTGCGCTTGCATGTCATCAAAGCTGAGACCTTTGTACATACCGATAGCCAGTAGCACACAGATGGCGAGGATAAGAGACAGATGAGGCACCCAGCCAAAGCCGATCATGGTGATACCCATGATACCGATGACGATGGCGGATATAATAAAAGCGAGCTTGGCACTGATTAATGTGAGGGGTTTTGGTGGCATGACACATCCTTAAAATGCCAGTAAATACTGGCACTAAATTGGGTTTGATTTTAATTTTAGTGACTTGCTAGTGAAGCAATCTATTACTTATCGATTAAGTCATCGGTCTTAGCTGCCATAACAAAATCATTGCGATGCAAACCCTTGATGCTATGCGACCACCAAGTGACCGTAGCCTTACCCCACTCTACCAATATACCCGGATGATGTCCTTCTGCTTCAGCGATGTCTGCCAGTTGATTGGCAAATGCCATTGCTGAGACGAAGTTTTTAAATTTATACTGACGCTGCAATTGCTGAATACCATCCACCTCAATTAGTGACCAATCAGGAATTTGCGGTAAGAGTTCTTTTGCTTCAGCCTCATCAACTTTCGGTGCGCCAATGCGGCAAGCTTCGCAGCTGTTTTGTGATAGTGCTGTCATAATAAAATCCTTTTATAGTGGCTATTTTCGATGTCTGTTTTGATAGCTATTTTCTAATACTTGTACATTGATGTTGATATAGCTGTATTGCTATCTCAATACTTCGTACTGAAGCGATGGTTTTCATGTTTAATTTTGAATTAACGTTTTTAACGGGTTTTTTCTGGATAGGTCGGCTCAAATAGTCCAAGCGACATAGCTTTTTTGACCGCACCCATGATGTCACTATTGACGATATCAAATAAGGTATCTAATTCATCGATGACATAGTAGATCGGCTGTATCTGATCAATACGATAAGGCGTCCGCAACACATCGAGCAAATCAAACGCTCGGTGCTCAGGTTGCGGTTTAGGCTGATGCTGTGTTGTATATTGAAGGTTTGATTGCTCTTGTGCTGTATGATCAAGTGCATAAACCGTTTCAGAAGGCGAGCTCAATATACCGCCGCCATAGATTCTACGATTTTCTACGCGACTGCCGACCAATCCAAACTCAATGGTAAACCAATATAGTCGTGCTAAAAACCAGCGCTCTTCTTTCGTTGCGCTAAGGCCAAGCTTACCATATGTTTCATTAAAGGCTGCAAACGCAGGATGGGTCAATAGCGGGCAATGCCCAACGATTTCATGAAAAATATCAGGCTCTTCAATATAATCCATATCATCGAATCGACGAATAAACGTCGCCACGGGAAAGGACTTATTGGCCAGTAATTTAAAGAATTTACCAAAGCTGATTAATGCAGGCACAGCGGCGGTCTGCCAACCTGTGGTCGCTTGTAATACCTCATCGATATCATGTAACTGCGGGATATGCGTCGTCGGTAAGTTCAACTTAGTCAAACCCTCTAAATATGCAGTACATGCACGATTGGGCGTTTGTTCCGCTTGACGTGCCAGCAGCGCTCGCCACATCGCATGCTCATCATCACTATAGTGAATACGACCATGGTTATCGGGCTGGTGTGAGATATAGGGCTGTTTTTTATTTGTTGCGTTAGAATGACTGGACGCATTGTCGCTTTGCTTATTAGTCGCAACGCTATTGGTACCGATGGCAGTATTAAGAGAATCTATCTGTGATAGGCGTTCCATGCCTGTATTCCTTTTATCGCAATGAGAGCATTACCTTTGCAATATGCTTTTAGGTAATGCACTTATTAAGGACAACACAAACTCCCTTTGTCTTGTCCATTGATTAAATGTGGTCTAAGCGTTAGGTAGCTTTATAGCGTTTCAGTCTCTGGCTGACCGACTGTGCCGCGACGTACTTGGTCGCGCTCTATCGACTCAAACAACGCTTTAAAGTTACCTTCACCAAAGCCATCGGCATAATCGCCTTTACGCTGAATAAACTCAAAGAAAACTGGGCTACCCAAAATAGTTTCAGAGAAAATCTGTAGTAGCAGACGCGGTGCACCGCCTTCTGTTGTGCCGTCTAACAAGATACCGCGCGTTTGCAAGTCAGCAACATTTTCACCATGGTTTGGCAAACGCTCGCTCAGCATTTCATAGTAAGCAGCATTTGGTGCGGTCATAAGCGGAATACCAGCCGCTTTTAGCTTATCAATACTGGCAAACAAGTCATCACTGGCTAGCGCAATGTGCTGAATACCTTCGCCATTGAAGTGCATTAAGTACTCTTCGATTTGACCACCGCCCTGTTTGGCTTCTTCATTCAGTGGAATACGGATTTTTCCATCAGGTGCGGTCATGGCTTTACTAGTTAGTCCCGTGTACTCACCTTTGATATCAAAGTAGCGAATCTCGCGGAAATTAAAGATACGCTCATAGAATTTTGCCCAGTACGCCATGCGTCCACGATAGACGTTATGCGTTAAATGGTCGATGACTTTAAAACCGTACCCGACAGGGTTTCTGTCGATATCTGCAAAGAACTCAAAGTCGACATCATAGATAGATTCGCCATCTTTATAACGGTCAATCAAATAGATTAATGAGCCGCCGATGCCTTTGATAGCTGGCAATCTAAGCTCCATTACTCCAGTTGGTACGTCTACTGGCTGTGCGCCCATTTCAACCGCACGCTCATACGCTTTTTTGGCATCTTTTACCCGAAAGCCCATACTACAAGCACCAGCGCCATGCTCTTCAACGAAGTAACTGGCTTGGCTTTTTGGCTCGCGGTTTAGGATAAGGTTGATATCGCCTTGGCGATATAGCGCAACGTCTTTTGAACGATGATTGGCGACATGGGCAAAACCAAGCTGCTTAAACAATGCGTCGACTGCATCAGGCTGCGGAGAAGCAAACTCGACAAAATCAAATCCATTTAGTCCCATTGGGTTGTCAAATAAATCTGCCATTGTAATTATCCTTAATTTCAATTGGTAATAGAAAATCGATGAGTAGTAAAAGTCGATTAATAGTAAAAGTCTATAAAACGATTAATAATCAATCTTTATTGTTGACGTTGTATTTATATTAGATTAGCTTTATTTATAAGACTAATTGTTTTTTATGATTTATTTATCAGGTTTACTTATGAATATCAGCATTCGCCAATTGACCGCATTTATCAAAGTCGCTGACAACGGCAGCTTTACTCGTGCCAGCGAACAGATGTATTTGACTCAATCTGCTGTTAGTGGATTGATTAAGGAATTAGAGACTGGCCTCGGTATCGTGCTGTTTGATCGAACCACTCGCCAGTTGTCTCTGTCAGCAGTCGGACGGCATCTACTACCACAAGCGCGGCGCATATTGAATGAGATGCAGCTGTTTGAAAATGAAGCGAGTAGCTTGACCAGCTTAGCTCAAGGTCAGGTGCGCTTGGCGGTATCACAGTTTGCAGCATCTTCCCTACCCGCAGTCATTGCTCAATTTGCCAAAGAGTATCCAAATATAGGCGTCTCACTATTGGACTGCTCAGCCGAGAATTTGCTTAAGCATATTCAGGATATCGAAGTCGATTTAGGCGTTGGTACTGAGCTTGGTTTTATAGAAACTGAAGATGATATCGGTGCTGACCTGCTGTATCAGCTACCTTTTTGCGTGGTTATGCCAGACAATCATGCGTTGGCACAAAGAGATGAAATTACTTGGCAAGATTTATTAGAAACGCCGCTGATTACTTTACAAGGTCCGTTCCTAGATCAAGTAACCGCAGAACTCGACGACTCTATCTCCGCTCATGTGCAACAAGCCCGCTACAAGGTGAATTTTATGTCCACCGCGCTTGAGATGACGCGCCAAGGCTTTGGTATTACGCTGTGTCTGCCCTATATGCCTGAAGTTATTGATTGGGTCAGCGCCAATGGTCTGCTGATGCGACCACTCACTCAACCAGTCAAAATGCGGCAATTTTTTATCTATCAGCGTGCCTCACGGGCGCTCTCTCCAGCGACCATTGCCTTTAAGCAGTTTTTGCAAACGTATTTTGCGACCCATTATAACGACCTACATCACTCTGACTCATCGTCTAGCGAATGACGTATAGCATGTCAAATGCGCTTGATAAGCATAGAAACAATCTATTTGGCTATTTATTTTATTAATTACTGCATATAACCCACTCTCGTGTTGAGTTCAGCCGCGATTTGCTCTATGATTTTCGGCTGCTCGATTTATATTTTTATAAGGAAATGGCATGTTTGAACGTATCGATTATTACGCTGGTGATCCAATCTTAGGTCTTATGGAAAAATACTCAGCAGATAGCAATCCTAACAAGGTCAATTTAGGTATTGGTATTTATTATGATGAGAGTGGCGTATTGCCTGTACTTGACTGTGTAAAAACAGCCGAAGAGCGTATTGCTGATCCTATCGCACCGCGTCCATACCTGCCAATGGCAGGCCTACCAGGCCACCGTAAAGGCTGTCAGGAATTACTATTTGGTAAAGACGCCCAGATTTTAAAAGACGGCTTGGTCGCTACTATCGCTACAATCGGTGGTTCTGGCGCATTGAAAGTTGGTGCTGAGTTTATCCATGACTGGTTCCCACAAGCTAAGTGCTATGTGAGCGATCCAACATGGGGCAACCATATTGCTATCTTTGAAGGCTCTGATGTAGAAGTTGGTAAATACCCGTACTACGACAAAGCCAACAGCAGCATCAAATTCGATGAAATGATTGCGTTTTTTGAAACATTAAACAAAAATGACGTCATTTTGCTACACCCATGCTGCCACAACCCAACTGGTATGGATTTGACCCAAGCGCAATGGGACACTGTACTCAACGTCGTGAAGGCGCGTGAGCTGATTCCATTCATGGACATCGCTTATCAAGGGTTTGGCGAAGACATGGACAGCGATGCTTACGCTATTCGTAAAGCGGTTGAGATGGGCTTGCCATTGTTTGTTAGCAACTCATTCTCTAAAAACTTATCGCTATATGGCGAGCGTGTCGGTGGCCTATCAGTTGTCTGCCCAACCGTAGACGAGACCGATCGCGTATTCGGTCAGCTAAACGCAACCGTACGCCGTATTTACTCAAGCCCGCCATCACATGGTGGACGCGTGGTCGATATCGTCATGAATGATGAAGCACTACATGAGCAATGGGTTGGCGAAGTTTATGCGATGCGCGACCGTATCAAAGCGATGCGCCTAAAACTAAAGTCAGTGTTAGAAGCTAAAATCCCTAACCGTAACTTTGATTACATCACCCGTCAAAACGGTATGTTTAGCTTTACTGGCTTGACGCCTGAGCAAGTCGAACGCCTACAGACCGAGTTTGGTATCTATATGGTTTCTAACTCACGTATGTGTGTGGCTGGCCTAAATACCAGCAACATCGACTATGTGGCCAATGCCATGGCAGACGTCTTAAAAGATTAATTAGTCCAAGTTACTTAACATATTACTCAATATGTAACTTTATAAAAAATAAACATAGATAAGAAAGGCTGAGCGACTGCTCGGCCTTTTTTTATGCCTAGCATTTAATCAAAGTTATTTCGTCAGAACTATTTTATTAAAATCATCTAGTCAGAACCGTTTAGCTAAAACCCTTTAGTCAAAACAACGACAACCACTTTTCAAAGCAGCCTTTTTACGAAAGACATTGCACAAAAAACTTGCAATCCATATATCAATAAATTACATTATACGTAAGTGATTAATTATAACGTAATTCATAATGTATATTAGCAAGGAGCAAATCATGTCAACGACTGACAGCACACTCACGTCTTTTATCGATATCGCTGCTGACTCTGACTTTTCTATTCACAATCTCCCTTATGGCATCTTTAGCGAAACTAAAGACGCTGCTGGTGATAAAAATCGCCGTGCAGGCGTTGCCATTGGTGAGCATGTACTGGATCTATCTGTACTTGAAGCCGAAGGATTATTAAGTTTAGACGGTGGTCCGTATTTTAACCAGTCCACTCTAAATGCTTTTATTGATTCTGGTCGAGACAATTGGACGCAGGCACGCTCGACTATTCAAACGCTACTATCTAATGACAATGACACCTTACGTGACAATACCGACTTGCAAAAAAAGGCGCTGTTCAAGCGAGCAGACGTCACCATGCACTTACCTGTGCAAGTACCGGGCTTTACCGATTTCTATTCATCGAAAGAGCACGCGACCAACGTCGGCACCATGTTCCGCGATCCAAACAACGCCCTGCTACCTAACTGGACCGAAATGCCTGTTGGTTATAATGGACGCGCCAGTACCGTCATCGTTAGCGGGACGGATATCGTACGTCCATCAGGTCAGCTAAAGCCTAGCCCTGATGAGCGTCCTATCTTCTCAGCCTGTAAGCGCTTGGATTTTGAGCTAGAGACCGCATTTGTCGTTGGTAAAGGCAATCATATCGGTCAACCAATTGCGGTGGATGAAGCCTCTGATCATATCTTTGGCATGGTGTTGCTCAATGATTGGTCAGCACGAGATATCCAAAAATGGGAATACGTGCCATTAGGTCCATTTAATGCCAAGACCTTTGCCTCCGAGGTTTCTCCTTGGATTGTCACTATGGATGCGTTGGCTCCGTTTAAAACAGCTTGCCCAACTCAAGAACCCAAGCCACTCGCTTATTTAAATGAAAAATCGAGCGACAACAGCTTTGATATCAACCTATCAGTTGAGTTACTACCTGAAAATTCGGAAACAGCGACGGTCATTTGTGAGACCAACTTCAAATACATGTACTGGTCCATGGCACAGCAGCTCACCCACCACACCATCACTGGCTGTAAAGTAGAAGTCGGTGACATGATGGGTTCAGGTACGATTTCAGGGCCAACGCCTGATTCTTATGGCTCGATGCTAGAGATTGCTTGGAATGCTACCAAACCAGTCACACTAAAAGGTGGCGAAACACGCAGCTTCATCGAAGATGGTGACACGGTCATCATGAGAGGCTATAGCGAAAAAGACGGCATCCGTGTTGGTTTTGGTGAAGTACGCGGCAAAGTACTACCAGCGCTGAGCTTTGATTTTGACAAGTAGCATTTGGAAAGTAATGACTGATAAATAGCATTTAAGAAATAACATAGATAGAGAAATAGCAAAATAGGCGTGAAAATTCTCATGCAGGCTGATAGGAAGACAAACGCATTCACCTACTCATCGTTATGTGAATACAGCCAAATGAGTGACACGCCTTATCAAAAGGACATTGATATGAGCTTTCAAATTGAGAAAATCCATCATGTGGCTTACCGCTGCAAAGATGCCAAAGAAACTGTCGAATGGTATAAAAAAAATCTAAACATGGATTTCATTTTAGCATTCGCAGAAGACCATGTGCCTTCGACAAAAGCCTTTGACCCATATATGCATGTTTTTTTGGACGCTGGTAATGGTAATGTTTTAGCATTTTTCGAAGTACCCAACCAACCTGAAATGGGCTTTGATCCAAATACCCCAAGCTGGGTGCAGCATTTAGCGCTAAAGGTTAAGGACCGCCATGAATTAATCGTTGCCAAAGAACATTTAGAAAATGCAGGCATTGATGTCATTGGCGTGACCAATCACGGTATATTCCACTCGATTTACTTCTTTGATCCCAACGGTCATCGTCTAGAGCTGACCTATGACGATCCAACTTCAGAAGACAAAGTATCGATGATTACAGATGCCATCAAGCAAGACATGCTAGATGAGTGGTCTCGTACTAAACGCGCCCCAGCACATACACAGTTTCTGCATAGTGATGAGCTGGCTGAGGCACGCGAAGTTGCTCCTGTCGGCGAGTAACTCCCCTATCATTCTGTTTGCTACTTTTTTACATGATCAGTTAATCATCGCTTTAATCATAAAAGTGCTAATTGACGACATACCCTAGGTGTCAATAGGTAGTAAACAATACCGAACCCTATCTAACCATCATGAAAGGATTCTATGATGAAAATAAGAACCCCGCTAGGAATACTCTTAGCCGCCTCGCTTGCGATGACTGGCTGCTCCAATAACGACCAAGTAGCAGGCGCGTCTACAGATGCAGGTAAAGTGACGACATTGCGGTTCTCGCATTTTATGACTGCCACTGACAATATAAACACCGAAGCGTTAGAGCCATGGGCAAAAAAAATTGAAGCAGATTCAAAAGGCCGATTAAAGGTTGAGATCTACCCTTCTGCAACGCTCAGCAAACCAGGTGCTACCTATGACGCTACGGCGAAAGGTAGCGTGGATATTGGTATGCAAGCGCAGGGATATACAGCAGGACGATTTCCTTTAACGCAAATTGTAGAGCTGCCGGGTATCACAAATACCGCACAGCAGCAGAGCTGTATACTTCATAAGCTATATGATGACGGTATCATTAAAGACGAGTATGAAGACACGCACTTGCTCGCGCTGATAGGCACTGGACAAGGTGCACTTCATACGGTTGATAAACCGATTCGCACGCCAGCTGATATGAAAGGTCTCCGTATTCGCCAACCTTCTGCGGTTGCTAGCCACATTATCGAGGCCACTGGTGCTGCACCTGTCGGCATGCCTGCCAGTGATACCTATCCCTCTCTGCAGCGCGGTGTCATTGATGGGCTCAGCTTTACTTGGCAACCCATTCAAGCGTTTCGCCTTGATGAGCTGATCAATACGCACACCAACATCCCTTTTTATAATTCCACCTTTGTGATTAGCATGAACAAAGAGAAATATAACAGCTTGCCTGATGACCTCAAAAAAGTGATTGATGATAATTCTGGCCCAGAGCTGGCAGCGCATATCTCTAAAGTATTTGACGTCAGCAATGCCAAAGCAATGGCCGCTGCCAAAGAAAAAGGCGATATTATGATTGATATCCCTGATCCACTTAATGATCCAGATTGGAGAGGCCCATTGATGGAAGGTTCTCAACATTACCTTGATGAAGTGAATGCGACTGGCCTAGATGCTGACAACGTATACGAAAAAGCAAAAGCGGCCAGTAGCGCCTGTATGGTTTAGAGGATGAATTGAAGGCTCGCCCTAGCTTATAGCACCATATACTAGCTAGGCAATTTGATAACGCTGCGCTATCGCCAGTATTTGCTTAACCACGTTATGTTGCTCACTCATAGGCAATTGCTCTGTCGTTCCAATGATAGTGATGGCATATTCTAGTGGTAGATCTTCACTAGCAACTTTATCACTACTTGTGGATGGTTTAGCAGCACTACTGGCAAGCTGTGGCAATATGACAGGTATCGTAATGGCATTGATCCCCATGAGCATATCGCCCGTCACTGTCGCATAGCCTTGCATACGTATTTTGGCTTGCAGCTGGGTAAAGTGCTGCCATTTCTCGGTCATATCTACGGTAGTATTACTCGTATGCCACTCAGCTGTGACCAATGGCTGAATGACGGCATCAGGTTGATAACTGGCAAATAACTGCCCTGTGGCCGATGTCGTCAGAGGCATACGTGAGCCGATGCGAGTAATGATACTAATCGGACTGTCTGGCTCAACGGACTGAATAATAATAGGGCCTTCGCTAAACCATTTGGCGATTTGCACACCGCAGTTTAAGGTGTCTTTGACTTCATTAGCCACTTGCGTGAGACGTGCCAAAAGATTGTTTTGGTTGAGTCCAGTATGTCCTAGTGATGCCAATGCATTGACTCTATCGCCAAGCCCATAGCGCCCATCATCAAGCTTACGCGCGTAGTTTTTGCGGATGAGGCTGACCAAGTAGCGATGGGATTTTGCTGGATGCATTTGCATGGCTTCAGCGATATCTTTTAACATCATAGGCTCATTGCGGTCGATCAGCACATCGAGTATCGACAGCCCAATCTCAAGCGACTGAACCCCACTTTGGTTTTTACTGCTGATAGAACTGTCTACAAGGGTTTTGTCTGCTGGCATGATTTGCTCGATTCTGGTGTGCTTGGTTATTTTTAATGATGGTTTGCTTGTTAGTGGTTTGTTCAATAAGGGTTTACCCGATCAAATATCACTGAGATACAGCCCCTACTTCATAATATTTATCTTTTTGGAAACACATCTACATAAGGACATGAATAATGATGACACTTTATGGCTACTTTCGTAGTAGCACTTCTTACCGCACTCGTATCGCGATGAACCTAAAAGGCTTGGATTACGATGATATCACGATCAATCTGGCTCAGGATGAACAGTTAGAGTCTGCCTTTAAAGCCATTAATCCGCAAGGATTAGTACCTGTCCTACAAGCTGACGATTTATTATTATATCAAAGTCCAGCTATCTTGGAGTGGTTAGAAGAGGTCTACCCTGAGCACGCACTATTACCTAAAGATGCTGCTGGGCGTATGCAGGTACGCGCGCTGAGTGCCATGATTGGTTGCGACATCCATCCAATTAATAATCGCCGCATTTTGCAGTACCTGCGTAATGAGCTGTCAGTAAACGAGGAAGATGTGATTGCATGGTGCAATCGCTGGATCAGTGAAGGTTTTGCCGCTTTAGAGACACGTTTGGCGGCGGATAACAATCGCGGACAGTTCTGCCATGGGGACAGTCCTACTCTCGCAGATTGTTATTTGATTCCGCAAGTCTCTTCTGCTCGCCGCTTCAAAGTAGATTTGAGCGCTTATCCCAATATCGTCGCCATTGATACTCATTGCCGTACACTAAAGGCATTTTCAGATGCCGACCCTATGATGCAGCCTGATGCGCCGAAACGTGATGCCTAATTTAAGACAGTTTTTATAGGATACCTATCTTTATAGAATATTTATCTTCTCAGCCAAATATTAAGTGACTTAGAATTAACACTTAATATTTGGTCTAGCTTTATTCTTCACACCTTCATATTTTCGCAGCTTAACCTCTAGCTTTATCGCTAAATTTTGCCTCATTGATTATTATTTATTCAATTTTTACAATATAATTTTTAATATATTCATATTAACGGTTGTATGGTGGGCAGCTGTTGGTTATTCTTTATATAAGCATTTGTCATCGCTCAAATTTGTACTTTATCAGCTGTAGAAAAAAAGTACTGTCTTATTCATCACAATAAGGTTGAACAATATGAATGATATATCCTCAGCAGAGATAACCACCCTACCATCGGATGCAGCAAACAAAATTTATGCGTCAGCAATCATGTTTAGAGATGAAACAGAAAGCGCTAGAAAAATTGCGCCCGTGGTAGTCAATAAACTTTCAGAATTTGCATTATTTAGAATGGGGCTGCCTAAATCGTTAGGAGGATGGGCAGGCAATCCAGTAGAAACGCTAAAAACTTATGAGACCTTGGCCAGTGCTGAGGCCTCCGTTGCTTGGATCGTTTGGAACAACCATTTGGCCTGTACATTCGGTCGATTTTTGGACGAGTCCAGCATGAAAGAAGTATATAGCGACCCCTCTCATATTTATGCCAATTCCGCACGTCCTGAAGGCGTGGCCCAAACAGTAGATAATGGCTATATGGTATCAGGACAATGGACACTCGTCTCTGGATGCCAATTGGCTGACTGGTTTGTGCTCCGTTGTCTCGTTATCTCCGAAAGCTCTCCTACGACCCTTGGTCCAGGTGCAAATTTAAAGCTATTTTTTATTCCTAAAAAAGATGTAAAAATCATTGATACGTGGGATGTGGGCGGTTTGAATGGCACAGGTAGCCACGATATAGTCGTCAAAGACGCTTTTGTCAAAGAGGCTTATGCAGTTGACTTTGATAGTCCTGTGTCTATCGATACTGCCTACAGTCGTCTGCCTATCGGTTGTATCAATGCTGCTGGCTGTGCGGCGATGGCGCTAGGCGTATTAAAAGCCGCCATGGATGACTTGGTTGATATGTGCCTTGAAAGAGTAACACCTGGTAAGAGTCCAGATCTACGCGACCGTGCAACGGTACAGGCTACCATTGCTAAGAGTAAAACAATACTGGCATCGAAACGCGCCCAACTGCATCATAGTGTCGAGGTACTATGGAAAGAGGCACAGCAGCAGAACACCTTTACTGATATACAGCTTGCCGATGTATGGGCAGCATCTTGTGAAGCCGCAAGAGAAGCTCGCGACATGGTATCTGAGGTTTATGCAGTAGCTGGCACAGCCTCCTTATACAAAAAGCATAAGATAGAAAGGGCGCATAGAGACATTCATGCGATTTTGCAGCATGGCATCATTCAACCTCACTGGATGAATCAAGCAGGTATGGCTTATATTGGACTGACTCCGAATGGCGCAATGTTCAGAATATAGAAGCCTTTAATTAGAAATAATAAGAGCTTGTGAGATACAATTTACAAGCGCTTATTCTTGTGTATCGATAGCTTTATTATCTTGATTGTTTATCTTTAAGCCGTAAAAAAGCAAGACATCCAATGTCTTGCTTTTTTATAATCTATCGATAACTATAATTGAAAGGCTTTGTTAGTCAAAATGGAAGCCTGCACCCACTGCACCGCCTACGTTGCCTTGAGTATCTGCCGTACCATTTACCTTGATGACCCAGCGACCGTCATTAGATAACTTAGAGAAACCAATTGCTACAGCGCTCTCTCCATTATAGGTACCGACACCGCCACCTATCAATGACTTACCTGCGATATAGGCCTGAGGCATTGCCGACATAGCCATTGCAGCTGAGATACCTGCATTTGCATCGTCTTCTACTTCATCGATTTTATAGCCAAGATCGCTCATATTGTTATTGAGTCGACTATCAAGCGCGCTAAGCTGACTATAATTGACGGCGTCTGTTGCTTCGACCCCATCGGCGACACCAGTCATACGTTGGTTACCAGCATATAGACCTTGAGACGTCATACTTGGCCCATCTTGCATACTAATGCCCTCACTATTGATAACCGTTGTCCCAACTGTGACACTATCAACGCTGATATTACCGTTTAGATCAAACTTAATACTACTGCCATCTGCTGTGGTGGTGATGTTATTGCCACCAGTGAAGCTTAGGACACTATCATCGCCAATTGGTTTGTTGATATTGGCGCCACTGTCTGCGCCAAAATTGAGTCCAGCATTTAGCTTGTCCGTATTGGTTTCGATATTCGTGGTATTGGTCGTGATATTGCTGGTATTCGTAGCAATATTTGTCGTATTGGTCGCGATATTGGTTGTATTAGTGGTAATGCTCTCTGTGTTAATTTGCACATTTTCACTAATTTCAATCGTGCCTTGTCTGATAGAAGCAATCGCACCATCGATATTGCTTTCACCCGTTCCACCAATGTCGCTGTTGGTAAAAGTACCATCTTTGGCATTGTAAACAGTGTCACCACCGATAATACTGCTGATACCAGTGCCTTGGGCATAAAGCTGACCACCATTTATGGCGTCCTGACTTGTCGCCGAAACTTCGCCATTTTGAACGTTGGTAATTTTGGTATTAGCGGCATCAATACCACTTCTCGTGATGCTTGGGCCACCTGCAATGGCCAGTCCATCGTCATTCATAACCGTACCACCAGTGGTTACGCTATTCAAAGTAATATCTGGGTTCAAATCAAAGCTAATGTCATTAGCATTGGTAGGGATGGCTGCAGCTTGCAATGATGGACTACTATCGAAAGCAGCCACATCACTCACTGATTTCCTAGATACCTTGATATTACCGTCTTTACTACTGAGGTCGACGGCATCTCCTTGTTTTACCATCGTAGCGATATCACCTTGAGCGGTGATGCCCCAACCTTGATCCAAGGCAATGGCGACATCTTTTAACTGCCCAACATTGACAGCATCCGTGTTTAGCACACCTTCCCCAACGTTGCGAATGGTGTTGCCTCCATTATCTAGACCACGGCTACTCAATGAGACCTGCGAGACCATTCTATTCAGGCCATTACCAACGAAGGTAAAGCCTGCATCACTCATGATGCTATTGCCTATCTGTATACTGCCATCATCTCCGAGGTCTAACTGATTATTCAGTTTCACTTGGACGCCAGTCGCAGAAGCGACAGTAGTCAGATTGTTATCTCCTGTGACATTGATGGTATCGCCTAGCGAAAATTGCTGATCATTGGCAGTATTGCCGTCACCAATTTTGATACCTTTGGCAATTTCGTTATTAGTCATAGTGAGCTGTGCAAAGTTTACGGCATCGGTTGGGGCAATTCCCTTATCAACTTTGATAATTCTATTATTACCATTATCAAGACCTTCGTTGCTTAACGTAATGGTCTGATTAGGACCATCAGTGATGGTGACGCCTGCATTGTTAAGCACCGTGCTTTCCATTCTCACGCTACCGTTTTTACCAAGCATGACATCTTCAGCCAATCTAACATTTAGATTGCCCTCTTCATCAGCGAGCACACCGATATTGTTCTCAGTTAACTCTGTCGCGCCTCCTTGAAGTGTCAACGTTTGACCCAGCTTGCGATTGACGACAACGGTTGTATCATCTCCTGTGAAGTTCAGTCCTAGGTCCACTGTATTGTTGGTTGCATTTAATTGTCTAACATTGACGGCATCTGTATCTCCCTGACCATCATCTACATTGATAATCCTATTACCACCATTATCAAGACCTTCACTACTCAAACGAACTGTACTATCAGCGAAGTTGACACTAGTGAAAGTGACATCCTCTGCTGTCGCAATTTTGATACCGCCATCCTCAGCACTAAGAACGATGTTGTCTCCTGTTAGGAAGTTAGCAGTATTGTCAGTTTGATTGAGCGTTTTAACGTCAGCGCCATCTATTTGAGCAACGATGGCCTGCATGGCACTGTCCGCTTTTACCAAGCTGGCCTTGCTAGTTTCACTTAAGTCAACGGCATAATCGGTTGTATGGGTCACCTCATCTTTATCACTTGCAGTAACTGTGACAGCTGTAGACCCTGCTGAAGCAGTCACACCATCTGCATTAACAGTATAGACATCTTGACCGTTACCACCTGTAGACTTCACAACACCCGCAATATTAGTACCTGCGGCGACCTCTGTTTTAGCGGCAGCGGAGGCACTGTTAAGCTGACTGACATTGACAGCGTCATTTGGGTCTTCACCGTCATCAACATTAACAATTCTTTTATTACCTGCATTGACTCCAGCTGTCGTCACGCTTGGACCACCAAAAATATTGAGGCCATTACCAGTTAATACGGTAGTAGAGAATGGGTTTGATACTGCAACACCCAAACTACTAACGGTTGTATTAACTACGCTATTACCTGTTCTAACACCCGAACCATCTACAGTTGTACTAAAGTATGAATTGCCTGTTGTCAGACCAGAACGATCAAGTGTCGTTGTATCACCAAGACCGAATGGAGAGCTCGAACCCATTTCTACACTACCGTTATTTCCTAAATCCAAGTTGTTGCTAAGTTCAAATGAGACGTCATTGCTGGTGGTGTCTTTGGAAACAGTGATGTTGCTATTTTTACTGTTGAAGTCAACTGAGTCACCAGGTCCTACAGTACTTGCGGTAGCACTATCACCTTGTGCACTAACATCCCAACCTCTATTAGCAGTTTCTGTCACGACGTTTAGCTGCCTGACGTTGACAGCGTCCATAGGCGCATCACCATCATCTACATTTACGATTCTGTTGCCGCCATTATCAAGACCTTCACTACTCAAACGAACTGTACTATTAGCAAAGCTGGCACTAGTAAAAGTGACATCCTCTTTTGTAGCAATTTTAATACCGCCATCCTCAGCACTAAGAACAATGTTATCTCCCGTTAGGAAGTTAGCCGTATTATCCGTTTTATTGAGCGTTTTGACATTAACGCCATCTATTTGGGCAATAATAGTCTGCATGGCACTGTCCGCTTTTACCAAACTGGCTTTACTATCGGCACTTAAGTCAACGGCATAATCGGTCGTGTTAGTCGCTAAGTCTTTTTCACCTGCAGTAACTGTGACAGCTGCAGATCCTGCTGAGGTTTTAGCACCATTAGCATTAACAGTATAAATATCTTGTCCTGTGTCACTGTCGATTGAGAAATCAACACTAGAAACATTGGTTCCCTTTAAGACTTTGGTTCTGGCAGCGGCAGACGAGCTACTTAGTTGACTGACATTGACAGCGTCATTTGGGTCTTCACCGTTATCAACATTGATAATCTTTTTGTTGGCAGCATTGATACCACCAGATTTTGTTACGCTTGGACCACCAATAATATTGAGACCATTACTAGATAGAAGAGTTTTAGAAAATGGCGTTGATACAGCGACGCCTAAACTACTAACATTTGTGTTAACAAACCTATTCCCCGTTTTAACACCTAAACCATCAACGGTAGTACTAAGGTATGAGTTACCTGTTTTAAGACCAGAACGATCGAGTGTCGTTGTATCACCTAAACCGAATGGAAAGCTCGAACCCATTCTCACACTACCGTTATTACCTAGGTCTAAGTTATTGTTGAGTTCGAACGAGACATCATTACTAGTAGTGTCTTTAGAAACAGTGATATTTCTGTTTTTACTATTGAAGTCAACTGAGTCGCTAGGTCCTACAGTGCTTGCGGTAGCACTATCACCTTGTGCGCTGATATCCCAGCCTCTATTGGCTGTTTCTGTAACCACTTTTAGCTGAGATACGTTCACTGCATCCGTATCTGCTGAACCACCTGCAACGTTAACGATACGACGTTCGCTTGCAACAGCGCCTACTGAGACGGTGCCGTTATTGGCATCAGCCGCAACATTGGTTAAGAAAGATGCACCGCTTTGTACAGCTGCAATAGAGTTTTGACCTAAAGCGACACTGTTTAGAGCATTTGCTCTAGAACCTTTACCTAGTGCAATACTACCTAACGCTTCAGCTCGTGCATCAAGACCAAGTGCAATAGTGTCTTGGGCAGTTGCTTTTGCTTCATAGCCTATCGCAACCGCACGACTTGCGGTTCCGTTTGTGGCTCTTTGACCTATCGCCACTGAATTAACACCCGCTTTGGCCTCCTGACCACCAGCAAAGCCATTGAACGAAGATCGCGCACCTTCACCGATAACGGTTGCATTTGCGTTTGCAAATGCGCTCTCTCCAACAGCGGTTGCATTATTACCTTTTGCATTGGCATTCGAGCCAACGGCAAGAGCGTCAGTACCTGTTACTGACGTGGTGTATGGCTGTGCACTGCCAGAGCGAATAGGGAAATCAATGCCAGCAACGATAGTATCTAACGCTTTTAATTGAGATACGTTTACTGCATCACTGTTTTGAGTACCTGCTGCGACATTTACAATTTGGCGAGTACCATTAGTAGAGCTACCAACAGAAACTGCACCAAGACCTGTACTATTAGTTGCTGTAATAGCTGCTTTATCTATGACACTAGCACTTGATGGAGCAAACCCAAGTGCACCACCTGCAACGTTAGCTACAGATTGTGATCCTAGCGCCACGCCATCTTGAGTATTAGACTGAGCGCCGGCACCTAGAGAGACAGAACCATCCTTACTTGCTGATGCCCCAATACCGAATGCGGAAGCAGCAATACCTGCCGTGCTGGACTGTACACCAATAGCGGTAGATAAATCTCCTGTAGATAGCGCCTTTGAGCCAATAGCTATGGAGGCTGCACCTGCAGCTTCAGTATTCCTATCATACTGTGTTGGTTCAACAAGATCTCGACCAGTGTAAGATCTAAACACCGTATTAACACTACCACTGTTTTGGCCAACATTAGCTGTGCCATCGGTGTTTGCTTCGGATGCAGCATTCAAATCGTCACCACCGATGGCAATAGAAGAGCTACCTTTTGAGACAACATTTGCACCAATAGCGATGGATTGTTCTCCTGATGCAGTCGTGTGCTGACCACTCTCGCCACTACCAATGGCTATCGTTTGGCTACCAGATGCACTGGCATTGCCACCCATAGCCATCGCATTGTAGCCTGTTGCACCATCATTGTTTTCGTTAGTTAACAACCCTGTGGCGCTGCTGTTTACACTGTAGTACTTGGTTTTGTTAGCCGCAACCGTACTGGCTAAGCTATGAAGCTGCGAGCCATTAACTGCATCTTTGCTCCCTACCATAACGTCGCCATCGGCTACATTAATGATTTTATTATTACCATTGTTTAGACCACTACTGCTCAAAGTGACACTATTGGCTGGATTTATGGCTGTAATCTTAATACCTGAATTGTCAACTAAAGTATCACCCGTTTTGAGACTGCCATCAGTCCCTAAGTCGATATTTTCATCAAGCTTTATCGTTAACGACTTATCATGTCTATTGGCAGTCACGCTGATATTTTTGGTATTTGGATCACCAATGACCGTTTCTCCACCCTGCACCGTTAGTGTTTGATGAAGGAATGAATTGGTATGTATTCTAGGTGTTGGGTCGTCTCCAGCAAAGTAAGTACCCAATGCATTTGCCTGCATGCCAAAGCCAGCAGCTAGTAGCCCAAGCGCTATGGTGCTCAGACGTATCGTACGGATAACGGACAGGTTAGACGTTGTATTGATGGTAGCGTTAGAGCTAACGCTAGATTTGGAAGATTTGCCACGTCCCTTCGCGTATTCACCAACGGCGGTAAAACAACTTAAGGCTTCGTTCCAGATGACTTTATAGATGCGGTTCATGATGCGTACTCCCTTACAGACTTGTCAGATTTAAAAAATCAGAGATAAGATCTATGTCAGAGAGACGATGTGACAAAATAAAACGAGTTATAAGCTTATAATAACGAGACCTTGTTCAAATAATAGTTGTAGTAGTCTTTAAGGAATAAGACGTTCTGTTTTGTATAATCTTTATCACTCTCTGTATATATTAGTATTACCGAATATATACAGAGAGACAATACCGTTCATCCATGTTTTAATACCGTTCGTCTATTATATTCATATAAACGAATATAATTACTTTTAATTTTTTTCTATTTATAATAAATTACGTCGATTTTAAAAAGAGTCAGCTTTTATCTATTACTAAATATGCGCTTATACACATTAAAAATACATGATAAGCGCATATTGGTTACATAAATTGTTTCTACATTATTTATCTTTTTGTCTGCTAGGTAGCACTATTTGAACCACCAACCCTTGGATACCATCTTGCCGATTATGAGCATTGATATATCCTTTATGCGCCATGACTACAGCATGGACAATAGCCAATCCAAGACCATAGCCGCCAGTATCACGATGCCGAGCAGTATCGAGCCGCACAAAGGGATGAAAAATACGTTCTAAGTCTTTGTCTGCCACACCGCCACCTTCGTCTGTTATATTAATTTGAACAGCTGGTGCCTTATTGTCCATTTGTATTGCTTTGATTTCCGCAATCACTGTCGAACCCGCTGCCGTGTGCATAAAAGCATTGCGAATGACATTTTCAAGCGCGCTATACAACTGCTCTGCATTACCTTGAACTGTCCAAAATCCTTCCAAACTATCTAACGCTGAGGCTACAGGCGGTTGCCATTGCCAATGTACGTCTTTATGTTGAAACTCAAAGCAGACATCCTCTCCGATATTGCTAATGATGTCGGATATGTCGACTGCCTCACTTTCCAAATTATCAACGGTGTATTGCTGCATTTGTAGAGACTGAATATGAATGATTTGCTCAATTAGCTCATTCATTCGTGTAGATTCTTTATCGATACGGTCTAGATAACGGTTAGCATTGGGCGCAAAGTCTCGAGTCAGTTCAGTCGCGACATCCAGACGAGCAAGTGGCGAACGCAGCTCATGTGAGATATCACTAAGCATTTGCTTACGTGCAAGCTCACTGTCAACCAGTCTGGTCGATAGATGAGCAACGTCTTTGGCTAATAACCCCAATTCATCATCGCCCATCTTGGACAGTTCTGGATTGGCTTGATAATTACCATCGATCATACGGTGTACGGTATTTTGTACACGGCCAATCCGCTGGGTTAGCGTACGACTGAGCCATATGCAGACCAATACGCTAAAGATAACAATCAATAGCAAACGTATTGGAAAATTACCGTGCTGTATCTCTACTACGTCTGAAAAACGCAAGTGCGGACGCAACTGTATGATGATTGACTGGCCATCAGGTAATTCAACAGACATATCGGCCAGTTCAGGACGAGTATCGATATCAGCTACTGCGGCACTACTTGCCGTTCTCGGCTTTAAGAATTTTTGCCAAAAAGACGGCTCATCTTTTGGTATCTCATTGTCGTGCTCACGCAGTCTATTGTCAGCATTGCGGCCTTCTACACCATAAACGTTATTCTCTACTCTAGGCGGTCTAGGCGACACTGGTCGCACCGGTTGTATCGCACGATCCATTAGCTGCCGACCACTTTGCAACTGTCCTTGCGCGCGATCGTCTTTGTCACGGTAACGCGGGAATATAATAGCGCCCTGCTCATCATAGACTCTGATTTGATTCATCAGCTGGCGGTCTTGACGATACATCTGCCTAACAGACTCTACATCACCAGCCCGTAGTGACGCGACCATCTCTTCACGCTTTATCAACAGGCTATCGATTTGTACGTCCATACGAGAGGTCAGCTCTTTTTCAGCTAGCCAGCGTTCTACTACGATAGACAGTACAGAGGTAATTAGAATCGTCAGTAATAGGCTCAGGAACAAACGCCAAAACAGAGTAATGCGCACCTTAAACTTAGGTGCTTTTTTGAAGGTCTGCTCAGAAGCTTTCATCGATATGTCCGTCATTACAGCACCAGTTGATAACCTTTTCCACGCACCGCTTTTATTGGCTCATCATGGAAAGGCTGAAGTTTTTTGCGTAAGCGAGATACGTGTACATCGAGGCTACGGTCAAATGGCTGTAACTCACGCTGCAAGACATTCTCTGACAGCCATGCTTTACTGACCACCTCGCCCTTTTGTTTGAGCAAGGCCACGAGCAGATCAAACTCTGTACCAGTGACTTGTAGCGTTACCCCATCTATCTGACAGGCGCGTTGGTTTTGATCGAGATGCAAACGACTCTCTGGCAACGGAGTATGCTCTGATGCGGTCGTATTGGTACGTTTAATCACTGCATTGATACGCGCTAGCAGCTCTCTAGGGTTACAAGGTTTGGTAATATAATCATCAGCACCAAGCTCTAGACCAATAATACGGTCAATCTCTTCCCCTTTTGCTGTCAGCATAATGACTGGGATATCGATAATATTTGGTAATTGGCGCAGCACACTTAACCCATCTAGTTTTGGCATCATAATATCGAGCACGAGTAAATCATAAACCGTATCTTCGTGTGCCACCACTTTGAGTCGTTGTATGACTGCTGCACCATCATGTACGCAGTCACAGCGAATGCCGTGATTGTCCAAGTACTCTTGCAATAACTGAGTCAACTCTTCGTCGTCATCGCCTATCAGGATGTTTGGCATGCTTCTCTCCTTTAATTTCTATTTATCAGCAAGATTGCCGCCGTGACATTTTTATTGTCGGTAGACTGTAGTTAACCATATTATCAGGCAAGCACTTGCCAATTCACCAGAAACGTTACCTTTCTTAATACTTCATAAATGTTCGTAACCTTTAACTGTCGTAATATACTCCTATCAACAGCAAGTATTGCATTTCTAAGATGGCTGACCATAACGAGCGATAACGTTCAACAGATGGTACTTGCAAGATAAAAATTTAGTACTTATGAAATCAAACTCAATGTAATCAAGGATATTATGATGAAAAAATTACTATTAGGCTCAGTATTAGCAGCATCTAGCATATTTACAGTGACCGCTTGCACCAGCGTTAACGCAACCACTGATACAACGCCAACTGCGCAAATGCAAAAGAACCACAAAGATGGCATGAAAAAAGGTGAGATGAGAGGCCCAATGTCAAAACTGGATCTAACAGCGACACAGCAAGCGCAAATCAAAGCCATCATGCAAAACAAACGTGGCGATCGCACTGCTGACCGTGCAGCACATCAAGCAGAACGCGCGCAAATGGATCAGCAAATACAAGCACTGACCAATGCTAGCACTTTGAATACTGCTGCTCTGAACCGTCTGGCTGATCAAAGAGCGGCAAAAGAAAAGCAACGCTTTATCGAACGTGTACAAACACAACATGCTATCGCTCAAGTGTTGACTGCTGAGCAACGTGCAAAGATGGAACAAATGAAATCAGAGAGACAAGAAAAAGGTCGCAAGCACTCAAAAGACCGTAAAGGCCATGACAAACAGCATCAAGGTATGTAATAAGCCACTCCGGAAAAGTGTTATTTTACCTAGCTGTATACGTATAAAATGAAAAAGCGCGCCGTTAATAGGTGCGCTTTTTTTAATGTAAAATTATCCTGTTCAAAAACTAATAATGCTTTCTATCTACTCATTAATACTCTAATCAGTTACTCAACCGAACCAATACGCTCTCTGACCATCGGCAACATGTTAAAGACCATCTTACCTACTGCCATGCCATTACCATCTTGGTAATATTGCAGCAGCTCTGGAGCATACTTTCGTAAATCAATGCTATTGCTAGTGTTCGGCGTTTGCACATTGCTTGGTAGGTTAGGAAACGCCAAGTCCTTAGTGCTAATAGCAGAATACTGTTGCAACACATCTATCCTCACGCCTTTGTTGTTATTCGTTTCGCTAGTATTGTCCAACTGACGACGTAAGTGCTCCCACTTGAGTTGACCACGTTTATCAAACCCGTATAGTTCCTGTACTTCTGTGTTGGCAACGACCTCACCTATCGTTGCTTCCTCATGCATTTGATCTTTTATCATAGCCAGTATTTTTTGTACAACAGACTTACTGGTGAATGCCTTTGGATTTTGAATCGACTCAAACGCTGTCATCGGTTCGGGTTCTTGTACCAGCTCTGGGTATTTTTCACTGATCCGATCGTAGAAAATTTGCATATATTTCTGTTGCGACGCTTGATAATCCTCAAAGCTTTGTACTCGGCGAATGATTTGATCACTTGGTAGCATAGCCGATAACTGGTGCGCGGGCAGCTTTGGAGACAGTGAAGCAAGTGAGTTAGGAGCAACATAATTAAACTGGCTGACAGGAGCCGCGTCATAAGTCGCATCTAACGCCGCAAAGTGGCTTTTGATTACTTCACCACCAAATTCTTTAGGCAATGTACCATCATCAATGGCTATTTTTAACCACTTATTTTGCCATTTTGTACCGAGTTTATCGTCCAACAATTCTGAGTTTAGAATTGCAAAATTATCTGCCCATAAATAAATATCACCGTTTTTAAAATCCATATAAATAGGCTGGTTGATACTGCTGTGATGATTACGTGCTTGATATTGCGCGCTGGCGAGCATCGTAGCCTTGCCTGCCATCGGTTGATAGATTCCTTGAGAGTCAATAGAAAGCGGCTTTAGTAGATACTCATCTAATAACTGTGCTTTTTTCACATCTAACGGTCTTTGTTTATCCTCATAATTATCAAATAGCGCTTGATAATCTGGTGCTACTTTTACATCGCTATCGTATTGATGGTCATCCCATGCATGATAGGCATCTACACACTCAAAATACGACTGCCTTATGCTGTCACGCTTAGTATCGTAATCCACTGCTAAAACATCTTTGTTTTGCTGTTCTGCTTGCAGGATTAGAGCGGCGTACGCTTGGTCATGTGCCTCTTCGCAATGTTCATCTACATAGTCTGATGCCGCCATTTTCTCCGTACTAGTATTAGTATTAGTATTAGTATTAGTATTAGTATTAGTATTAGTATCAGCATCTGTAAATTGTTGGTTATTGCCAATTTCAAGATTGCTATGATAGCTAAATGACTGACGACGCTGTTTTTGCAGGGCTGTTTCTAGTGTTTTTTTGGCAACGCTAGGTGCTTGTTTTACAGCCGCCACGTTGGACTGGCCCAAACTGGTAGACTGGCAACCTGTTAACAACAGCGCCCCTGTCAAAAATGCGCTGGTGACTAACAGATTGTTTTTAGTCTTAAATGGCAGACGTTGTGCAATGGTGTGAGGTACTGTTTTCATTTTTTATCCCTAATAGATATAAGCGTAAATGCAATGAGATGAGATCATTTGATCTTCTATTTTTCATTCATATCATCTTGAGCATCGTCAACTCGGCTTTCATCGACAGCGTCTGCGCCATTGTCATTATCGTTACCGTATTCATCAGTGCCATATTCATCACTGCTATAAGCACCTTCGACACCGCTATCTTGATAGTCGTAGCGTGCATAGCGAGCCGTTTGTAATCTGTCTTTTTTCTCGCGCTGCGTAGCTATCCATGCATTGCCATCGATAGGAGGCGTAGCGTCTGGACCAAAAGACTCTGTAAGCAATGGTGTCAAGGCATGACGGTTAAAGCTGGCTTTATCGTAACGTACTTGGTTTAGCATGGTTGTGGTCGACCCCATAAAATCACTACCGATATTGACACGTTGCTGCTTGGCTAGCAGTCGATCTGAGCTGTCTAAGTAATAGTAGTTGATTTGATTAAACGAGATAGGACCGATAGCTTCGATAAGCTGCAATAGCGAACCGACATCCGCGCTTTGATAGCCTTTATTATATAATTGCACTTTAGCAAGTGCTGTCTTTAGTGCGGCACCATCAGGATATTTATCTGGATTGGCATCTACGTATTCTTGCAGTGATTTCGTTACATATTTAAGGGTCTTACCAATCACCTCACCGCTTTGCTGACTACCGAAATAGACTTTTATTGCACGAGTCGCACCGACTTCTTTGGCAAACGCGTCACCACTGATATCGACTGCGCTAAAATGCTCAGGCGCCAGCTCAGCCATGCTGCTCTGTATCGCATTGAGCACCGCATCGTAGAGCACCGCTGGTGGCAACTGTGCCGTGACACTTTCAGGCAAACCAAAGCTCACCGTGTGCGAGGTCATCTGTGCTGGTAATGGCGTATTCTCAGGGTTAACAAGTGCAACAATCGGCATAATGGCCGATGGATCTACTACGACACTGCTGTTATTAAAATCAAATGCTAACGGTATCTGTATCGATGAGCTAATCGTTGGTGTGGCGTAGTCGTAACTATAGACGCTTTGTAGTTGGCGCTGCTTGGGACGGTATTGACTGACACTATTGAATGTTAAATGCTCATACTGATAAGCATTGGATGCAGCTATTTGCTCAGGAGTACGGTGGAACATATCAAGTATATTGCCAATCATACCTGTAGATGATATTGGTAGGCTGCCACGATTTACCGTCTTTGTCTTAGCTTGCTGTTTCGCCATTTGCATGGCTTCATACTTTGCAGCCATTGTCTTTGGACTTAAACCTGACATTCCTGAGAGCATACCTTCAGCACCGCTACTGTATTCATCATAATTATCATAGTCGTCACTACTGTGATCAGCGCTACTATAGTCATCTGCTGTATCGTAAGCATACTCGTTATCGCTGCTAGCATCACTGCTCGTAGGCTCATTCTCCCCTGCTTCAGCCAATATAGCAGCAATGGCTCTTCTCTCTGCTTCTGCTCTAGACTTATCATAGTCACTAGGATAGCCGGACTCTATCGAATTTTTTGCGTCATCATAATTGTAGTTAATATCCTCTACCATACAGACTTCATAAGCATCATCGTCTTCGTTTTCATTGCATTTATTCGACTCTACACCTACCGCTTCTGCTCTAGCCTCAGCTTGCGCTTCATCATCGCTACTATCATACATACCCTCAGGCTGATACACATAGGTTTCTATAATCGTTCTGAGCAAGCTACTAGATCCTGCGTCGATACTATCTGGGTCAATGAATGGTGCTGAGCGATAATTGGCTGTAGCGACTGCGACATGCTCGGTCGCCAAGTGTTGACGAATGGCTGCAAGCAAGTGTGATTTGGCTTGGTTTTCGGTATTTGGATACTTCTCTTGATCAAACAGCTGCTCATAACGCGCGGTCTGAGCATCTTGACTGGCAGTAAAGGCTTGACCCTGACGTTGGCTCTGCGCGACGTTTGCGACACTAAAGTCCATCATGGTACTAGAGGCGCTGCTATTCGACGACAGATTGGAAGATGAGCTGGCTGCAGTTGATTGGCAACCTGCGAGTACAAGTGAAGCACTACCAACTAGCAATGCGATAGAAGTCAATTTACCGGCTGGATATAGAGGACCGTTATTATTTTTACCATTATAGTTTTTATGATCAGTGCTAGATAAAAAAGTAGGCGCAGTCTCAGAGTAGCGCTGTCGATTGCGGTTATTAATATGGTGTGATGACATAGTAATCTCTTTGTATGAATAGACAGTCGATAATGAGTGTACAGTGGTACCGTTATTTATATCACAAGACGTTACAATTTAGTAATATTAGCGAATATTTTTAAAGAATTTCTTCATTGATAAATAATTTTCTCTGCATAACAGCTGTCTTATCAGTAGCTTCATCTACTTGAAAATTAGCTTCGTTTATTTGAAATACAGCTGATACAGCTAAACGCTATAAAAGCGTATACCACAAAAGATAATAAACAACTTTCTACTATTTCATATTTTCGTTACTATTTAGGCTTATCTATTTCCTAGCTCTATGCTTTCCACTCGCGTAAAAAGGACTTTGCGATGTCACAGTTATTATCTCGCCACCATCGAACCGCTCAGCAGCGTAAACCGAAAATTAATACCTTACTCAAATCTAGCGCCGTGCTCATTACCAGTACGTTACTGCTATCTATATCCGCACAGGCTGTAGAGTCAACGACCTCAATAAGTAATGCGACGGTCGACAATACATCAATCAATACCAGTGCCATAAACTTGGCCATCATGGCTGATAGTCCAACGGTACTCTCTGAAACCAAGCGCATCACGAGAGCGAAGACAAATACACTTAATACCACATCGAACAATGCTAATAATGCTAATAATGCTAATAGCGACCAAGCCATCTATTCTGAAGACGCCATTCACCATCCAGTTTGGGCAAAGAACGGCATGGTCGCTACCCAAGAAGCGCTTGCCTCTGACATCGGTTTACAGATTTTAAAGGACGGCGGTAATGCGGTAGATGCTGGCGTTGCGGTGGGTTTTGCCCTAGCAGTAACCTTGCCGCGTGCGGGTAATATCGGTGGTGGCGGTTTTATGATGATTTATGATGCCAAACAAGGCAAAACGGTGGCGCTTGATTACCGTGAAAAAGCACCGAGTAGCGCCTCACGTGATATGTACCTTGATAAAAAAGGCAATGCTGTTAGCGACTTATCTCGCTATCATGGCTTGGCAGTTGGCGTGCCAGGAACAGTAGCAGGACTACTAAAAGCGCTAGAAGAGCATGGTACGATGAGCCGTGAGCAAGTTATGGCACCAGCGATAGCACTGGCTGAAGGCGGTATAGAAGTCACCGCTGGCTTGTCAGAGTCACTCACGGCGTTGAGCGATCGCCTGCAAAAATGGCCAAGTACTAAAAAAGTGTTTTTTAAGCCTGATGGCAGCGCTTATCAGCCAGGTGAACGTCTAAAACAGCCTGAGCTTGCGCGTTCTTTAAAGCGGATTGCGGTACAGGGTACCGATGGGTTTTATAAGGGTGAAACTGCTCAAAAATTGGTCAAAGCAGTCAACGAAGCAGGCGGTAGCATGAGCCTGCAAGATTTGGCCAATTATCAAGCCATCGCTCGCGAACCTATCAAAGGCGACTACCGTGGCTATGAGATTGTTTCTATGCCGCCGCCTTCCTCTGGTGGTATTCACATCGTGCAGATTTTGAATATCTTAGAAGGCTATCCGCTCAAAGACTACGGACAAAACAGCGCACAGACTATTCACTTAATGGCGGAAGCGATGCAGTTAGCGTATGCAGATCGAGCTGAGTATCTGGGAGATGCTGACTTTATCGATGTACCTGCCAGCGGCTTAACGTCACAAGCCTATGCTGATAAACTGCGTACGTTGATTGATCCCAATAAAGCCACGCCAGCAGCCACTATCAAAGCAAACAATCCTCTGCCGTACGAGAGCGATCAAACCACGCATTTCTCTATCGTTGATAAAGATGGCAATGCGATAGCCAACACCTATACGTTGAACTTCTCTTATGGTACTGGTCTCGTTGCGGATGGTACAGGCATTCTGCTTAATAATGAAATGGATGATTTCTCTGCCAAACCGGGCGTACCAAACGGCTACGGCTTACTTGGTGGCGATGCCAATGCGGTGGAAGCCAATAAGCGTCCACTGTCTTCTATGAGTCCGACACTCGTATTCAAAGACAGCAAACCTTATATCGTTACTGGTAGCCCAGGTGGTAGTCGTATCATCACGACTGTCACTCAAATTATATCTAACGTCATCGACCATGATATGAATATCGCTGAGGCAACACATGCGCCGCGTATCCACGATCAATGGTTACCTGATGAGATTCGAGTCGAAAAAGCACTGAATATTGATACCGTGAAAAAGCTCGAATCAATGGGTCATACGGTCAGTCCAAAATCTGCGATGGGATCTACGCAATCGATCATGCTCACACCAAACGGTGTTTATGGATCGTCTGATCCACGTATTGTCGATGCGGCAGTGGTTGGTTATTAAACAAACTGACTTTAATTATCAATCACATAGCCCTCTATACCTCGTTGTATTGAGGGCTTTTTGCTGTTGTCTATAACTGAGTTTTTACATCTTAATGACTTAACTTACGCAGATTAAACCCTTTGAACCTGTGGCTGTCTGCGGCAAATAATGCTATTATTGACGACCCCATTTAAAACGTATCAATATGGCTATCGAGGTCTTATCGGCCTCTAGATATCAGTATAATTGATTGATAATCATCAGTTATTTTATCGGTAGCTTATTTCTTTGATCGTACCAGTAAGAGTCTTCTATGGCATTTGTACATCTTGGCATTCACAGCGAATATTCCATCACCGATTCTATCGTGCGTATTAAACCGCTGGTAAAAGCTGCTGCGGCTGATAATCAGCGCGCGTTGGCATTGACCGATTTGTCCAATTTATATGCCACGGTAAAGTTTTATCGTGCCTGCTTAGGTGCGGGTATCAAGCCTATCATTGGCAGTGAAGTCATCATGGATAATGAAGACACACGCCTCACCTTACTTGCGATGAATAACGAAGGGTATCAAAACATTACCCGTATTGTATCGCTTGGATTTACCGAAGGTCGCGCTGATCCTGTCAATCATGGCACGCCAGTTATCAAGCGCAGTCATATCTTAGAGTATGCAGCAGGTGTGATTGTACTGCTCACCGAAAAGTCAGACGTGGGTCAAGCATTGGTCGGCTCGATGCCAGAAAAAGCCGATGAACTACTTACTGAATGGCAGGCAAAATTTGATGATCGTTTATACTTTGCGATCAAGCGTACCAATCGTTCAGGCGAAGATGCTTTTATTAGAGCAGCCATCCATTCAGGTGCCAAACACAACATCCCTATCATTGCGCATAATGACGTGCGTTTCTTAGAGCAGGATGATTTTGATGCTCATGAAGCCCGCGTTTGTATTGCAGGCTCTTATGTTCTTGCTGACCCAAACCGTCCGCAGACTTACTCGGATGAGCAGTATCTAAAAACACAAGCTCAGATGGAGCAATTATTTGCTGATATTCCGCAAGTAATTGATAATACCTTGCGTCTCGCTACACGCTGCAATGTCACCTTGACACTTGGGATTAACGTCCTACCTGATTTTCCTGTTCCTGAAGGCGAGACGATTGAATCGTTTTTCCGTGCCGAGTCACAACGCGGTCTTGAGCAGCGCTTAGACAAGCTGTTTCCTGTCGAAGCGCGTACTGATAATTGGAGCGATTTCCGTCAGAGATACGATGAACGCCTTGCATATGAATTAGATATTATTCTATCCATGGGCTTCCCTGGTTACTTCCTAATCGTCATGGACTTTATCCGTTGGGCAAAAGCCAATGGTGTACCAGTAGGCCCTGGACGTGGTTCTGGTGCAGGTTCATTGGTCGCATACGCATTAAACATTACCGACCTTGACCCGATTCATTACGATCTACTATTCGAGCGCTTCTTGAACCCTGAGCGGGTATCGATGCCCGATTTCGATATCGACTTTTGTATCGAAGGTCGTGACCGCGTCATTGATTATGTCGCGCAAACCTATGGCCGTGATGCCGTCTCCCAGATTATTACCTTTGGTACTATGGCCGCAAAAGCGGTTGTGCGTGATGTGGCACGCGTACAAAGCAAATCATACTTTTTAGCCAACAAGATATCCAAGCTGATTCCAAAAACACCTGGTATCACACTGAGCCAAGCGCTTGAGCAAGAGCCACAGCTCAAAGACTTGATCTCTAATCCTGATAATATGGATTATGAAGATGCCATTGAGATTTGGGAGATGGCGATTAAGCTGGAAGGCGTCTGCCGAAATGTCGGTAAACATGCTGGTGGCGTATTGATTGCTCCGCACAAAATCACTGACTTTAGTGCCATTTACTGTGACGATGAAGGTCACCGCGTCAGCCAGTTTGATAAAGACGATGTAGAAGCTGTTGGTTTGGTGAAGTTTGACTTTTTGGGTTTACGTAACCTAACCGTCATCAACGCTGCGGTTGAAAATATTAATTTACGCCGTGCAAAAGAAAACGTACCTGCCTTAGTTTTAGAAGATTTGCCGTTAGATGACAGCAAAGCCTATAAGCTGCTGCAAGATGCCAAAACCACGGCGGTCTTTCAGCTAGAAAGTATGGGCATGAAAAAATATCTGGCTAAACTGCAACCGACCAATATCGAGGATGTCATCGCTATGTGTGCGCTGTATCGTCCTGGCCCACTCGATGCAGGCATGGTAGAGATGTATATCGACCGTAAGCATGGTCGCGAAGAAGTCATTTATGACCATCCTAATCTTGAGCCGATTTTAGAGAACACCAATGGCGTTATTGTCTATCAAGAACAGGTGATGCAAATTTCACAGGTGATGGCAGGCTATAGTTTGGGCGGTGCTGATATGCTACGCCGTGCGATGGGTAAAAAGAAACCTGAAGAGATGGCCAAGCAGCGCGATATTTTTGTCACGGGTGCCACCTCACAAGGCATCGATGAAGTCACATCAGGCGGTGTGTTTGACTTGATGGAAAAGTTCGCAGGTTACGGTTTTAACCGCTCGCATTCTGCGGCTTACGGGGTATTGGCTTATCAAACGGCCTACCTAAAGCAATACTACCCTGCTGAATTTATGGCAGCGGTCTTAACTTCAGATATGAACAACACCGACAACGTCGTGTTCTTTATCAATGACTGCCGTGAAAACTTCGGGTTGACCGTAGTCAATCCTTCGGTCAATCGTAGTGAGTGGCATTTCGTTGCCGATACTCCAACCAATATCATCTATGGTCTTGGCGCAATCAAAGGCGTGGGTGAAGGCGCGGTAGAGTCTATCGTAGATGCCCGCCGCACGGATGGTCCTTTTAAAGATTTATATGACTTCTGCCGCCGTGTGGACATTAAAAAAGTCAATAAGCGCACCCTTGAAGCGTTGGTCAGCGCTGGTTGTTTTGATGACTTTGCCGCCACGCTACGACCTGACTTGCCAGCCGACGAAGCTTACGAGATTCGCGGTGCCTTAATGAGTCAATTGCCAAGCGCCGTACAGGCTGCTGAGCAAGATCGTCAAAACCGCGAAATCGGTATGATGGATTTGTTTGGTGAAATGGATGGTGTGGTTGCAGCGCCGCCGTTAGTGATGACGCCAGAGCTCATTTGGGGTGACAAACACCGCCTAAAAGCTGAAAAGAACACTTTGGGACTGTACTTAACGGGACATCCAATCAATGAGTATTTGGATGAGTTAAAACGCTACACCTCTGGTGCACGTCTCGAACAAGTTGACCGATACAGGCTATAACGGCAGCTGCTATTTCTCGGGGCTTATTATAGATATTGCCAACTTTGGTAATCGTAACGTGATTACTTTAGATGATGGTACATCGAGACTCGAGGTCAGCTGCTACGCTGAGCGTTTTAATCGTGTCAAAGAGCAGTTGAAAATCGATGAAGTCGTCATCATCAAAGGCAGCATCCGTGAGCGTGATGGACGCTTATTTGCACGTCTTGATAGTGCTATGAGCATGGTAGATGCCAGACTACGTTGGCTCAAAAAAATCAGTATCAAAGTTCACGGTAGTGATATTAATTTGCTCACACGTCTACAGCCGTTACTTAAATCAGCCCAAGCTGACATTATTCCCGAGCCGCGTCTGGCTTATAACCAAGAGCAAGACGAGCAAGGTGGCAGCGGTAGTAACGTCTACGACCCTGCAATGGGTGGCAGCTTGTATGATGAAAATGGCAATGATTTATTAGCATTAGAAAGCGACATGAACCATGACGCGGCCAATCAAAACGGTATGCCAGCCAGTTATGCCAATAACGCCCTGAGTAATACTGACGCTTCTATCAATGATAATTGTCTGCCACTTGGACTAAGCATTTATGAAGTCTATGGCATCGCAAATGTTGGACTGTCTGAACACTGGCGCGTTTACCCAAATGACGATAACTTGCAGACATTAAAGACTTTGGTCAGTGAAGAGAACTTACATTTCCATTACAGCTAAGACGTACATTACGTTTTAAAAATTCATTATAGTAATCTTATTGCTTTAACTTTTATAAATTGGACAACCACCATGGATGACACTACAAATAATAATATGCTAGGACAAACTGATGAAGAAATCATCAATCATCAACAGTTCGAGGACATGCGTGACCTGCTCGAAGAAGACTTTGTTGATTTGATACAAGTATATTTTGCTGATAGTAAGCAAAGAGTTGCAGCGCTACGAATTGCTCATCAAAAAGACGATAACGCCAATGGCTTTGAAACTGCTCATGCTCTCAAAGGTGCCAGCGCCAACTTAGGTACGACTCAATTAGTCCGTCTTAGCAGCCAGTTACAAGAATACTGCCGTGAGCGCCGTATCAATGAGCAAGCCGTCCTTATTGAAGAGATTGCCATTGCGTTACACCGTGCTGAACAAGAAATCAATCAGAGACTGGGACAATAATGAGTAACGAAGCTTCATTAGCAGTATCATCACATACAGTAAGCGACTACCTTGCTTGCCTACAAGTAGTCATGGTCAATACAACTTTGCCTGCCAATATTGGTTCGGCTGCCCGTGCAATGCATACCATGGGCTTGTCTCGCTTAACGGTGGTCGATCCTAAATTACCGATTGACGAAACCAGTGTGTCTCATGCAGCGGGTAGCAGTGAATTATTATCCTCAGCTTTGATTGCACCCACTTTAGAATCTGCTATTTCAGACTGTCAGTTGGTATTTGCCGCTAGCAGTCGTAGTCGTCATATGCCGCGCCCCGTCGTGACACCTACGCAAGCTGCTAAGATTATATTTGACTTTATCGATGCACAAGCAGCTTTAAGTGCAGACGATAGTAATGCTGATACCTCATCTGCTGCGACTTCTAACAAACCAAATATTGCTATATTATTTGGACGTGAAGACCGTGGATTGACCAATGAAGAATTGGCTTATGCCGATTATCATATTCAAATCGACGCCAATCCTGCTTACCCTGTATTAAATGTTGCATCAGCGGTGCAAGTCATCGCCAGTTTTATTTTTGCTTATGCTCAAACGCACACTCAGACAGCTGATAGTCTAGATTCGGATACAAGCACAGACGCCCAATCGACAATCAATGTGAATTTGCGTCAGCAATGGGATGAGCCTGCTATTAATCAGCAGCAGTTGCAACAGCTCACTCAGCGCACCACTGACCTTATGGTGCAGCGAGGACTAGCAAATAGCGAACATCTAAAATCATTGCCATCACGCTTGTCTAGGCTTGGGTCACGTCTACAGCTTGATCAAAAGGAATATCAGTTATTAAGCGCTTTGATTGCAAAACTATCAAAAGACTAAAACAAGCCATTGCTTATCAGCTCGCTTTCATTTGACAGCTTTTTACTATATTTTGCGGTATAAAGCTGTTATAACTTGCAGAAGCTTAGCGAAAATATATATTCCTGATTATCCGAACTTTATGACCACAGATTAGAGCCATCGCTGTTTTCGCAACGACACTCTACCGACGAATAGATAGGACGCTTTATGTCATTGCCATCCAAATTATTCAAATCGCTTATTACTATTAAGAACGATTTGAAAGAAGATATTGATGCAGTATTCACCCGAGATCCTGCAGCGCGTAATAGTCTGGAAGTGATCCTAACTTATCCGGGCATACATGCGCTTGTTTTGCATCGCGGTGCACACTGCCTTTGGAACAATGAACAGAAACTAGCCGCTCGCGTGATCTCTTACGGCTCGCGCATCATGACAGGTATCGAGATTCACCCTGCTGCTAAGATTGGTAGACGGTTTTTTATCGATCATGGTGTCGGCGTCGTCATCGGTGAGACGGCTGAGATTGGTAACGATGTGACGCTATACCATGGTGTTACTTTGGGCGGTGTGTCTTGGAATAATGGCAAGCGTCACCCAACGTTAGAAGACGGTGTAACGGTCGGTGCTGGTGCAAAAGTTTTGGGGCCGTTTACTGTCGGTAAAAACGCTAAAATCGGCTCAAATGCAGTGGTAGTCAAACCAGTACCAGCAGGTGCTACGATGGTCGGCAGTGCCGCGCGTATGATCTCAGATCATCACGATGAAAAAGGCAACCCAATCGCGACAAAAGTACAAGACGCTAAGAAACAAGAAAAAGTGGCGCAGGCTGGTGAGAGCAACGATCAAACTAAAGATACTGCCCCTACTGCCAAACGCACCAATACCTTCCGTGCTTATGGTATCGACCCTTACTCACAAGACCCTGTCGCAGAAGCATTTGCTAAAATGCTTGAGCACATTCAACAATCAGAAAATCGTCTCGATCAACTGCAGTCAGCGATGTGTGATATTGATCCCAATTTTTGCAAAAAAGAGTATGACAAACTGTGTCTAGAGGATTTAGATGTGATTGGTCGTGCTGATGTAGAAGATATCAATGATGAAAAAAATCGCTAAGACAATCGTTAGAAGTAGGCAGTACTGTTACCGTATAAACTGATAACAAATGCTTATACGAATTGTAGAAAAGACACAATAAATTCAAGGCGGTCTTAGATAAAATCTACCATATCCGCATACATGGTAGATTGACTTGCTTGACTTCCTAGCAAATTCCAATCTTTCGAATCGCTGACTTTCATCTCAGAGTAAGCTGCACAAGCTAAGAAGTTCTCTGATGAGTTGATAACTTAGAAGACCTTTGTTCGTCCTGTATATCCAATATTACTCAATGTATACAACAACGATATAATCAAAATTAGATTGTGCTATATCTCTGTGCCTGCGCTATACCAGATATTTAACAATTTTTACTAAATAAATATATCCTGACCTCACCGCTTCTTGTGAGCTTTGATTTATCATATTGTTAAAATTAGAAAAAATTATTTAGCAGCCTTTCCGCACTGTTTACTTCACTAAAGCTATCAATTATTTCATTTTTAACCGTCTGCGACATGTATTTAGTACTTTTTAGTATTAGTAGTAGGTTTGAAATCGCCCAAGTAATCGTAAATAAAAATCTTTCTAGTAATTAATAAATTTATATCGACATACTGAATGGGGTGGCACTTCTCTTTATTGTATTCAAGATATTGATAAAACTCGTCCCTCTGTTGACCATTCCACTTATATCCATAAGGCATATTTCCTGAAAACGTTCTATGACTCTCAACTTTATGACCATCTATGGTCAATCTTAATATCTTCATTTTACTTGTGTCGGTATAACTACTTCGTAGATACAAACACCCTTCCTTTATATTATTTGGTTTTTCTGCTTTTCTTTCAGCGATATAGCGCACACCCCAGACCTCAAAAATAAAGTATCCGCATAATAAAGTTATGATGATAAGTTTTTGATGTCCGAGATAGATACCGCGGATTTTTTTACTATAACTTTTCATCCTTCTCTTCTTATAATTTTTAGGTTTCATCAATAACTGGGGTTAGTTTAAAACTAGCTATATTTAAATGTAATAGACCAACGTTCTTTACCACAGGTTATTTATCTTCGGTAAGGGTTTTAAGATGCTCGGAAGGCGTGTTATCGCAGGCAGATAAAGTAGAGATTATTATTACTAATAAACTCGTGACTATCTTTTTCTTCGAAAAGTTCATTGGTTTTTGCATAGGTAGTAGTGTCTTGAAGATTACATCGTCACTTATACTAACAATTGCCTATATAATCGCATAGTTTTTATTAGATTTTTGTCTAGGAAACTGATGCGCTGAGGCAGAGTGAATGCTGAATAGCGATAGTTTTAGGTGAAAAGATATAATAGCAGTTAAGATATGGCTACTCATTAGAAAAATTAGAGCTTGGTTAAAATCAATTCTTCAACCCCTGCTTCCTCATGAGCTTTAAATGGATAACGATCTGCCATTATTATCCAATCAGACATTGGTTTAGATACTAATTTCTTGCTTAGGCTATTATTTTCTTTTGATAATTTGATGAGCAAGATATCAATGTCTATCGTCACACGCCTTATTTGGTTAGGCTCAGTCTGTCGGCATCTATTACAATCGCCTTCAAGCGTTTTAAAAGTTTGCTGTAGTTGTTGCAGACTCATCGGTGTGGTCAATGTTAGATGGACACACTGATTGGTATAATCAGGTTTTGGTAATTGGGTAGTCGCAGTAAAATCAGGATTTTGAAAAGCCGTAGACAATCGCACCTCACCTAGCGCTGCCAAGCGCTGCCGAGCAAGCGGGAGATACTTGTCAGCTTGATAGTTACTACCTAGCGCTAACACTAGCTCTACCACGGGTTGCGCTTGCACAGTCTCAGGTGCGCATTGTGTGAACGTTGTCAAATTCAAATCCACGGGCTTTTTATGCATCATCGACTTGGCTGTCATTAACTTCTTTGGCAGCTTCTTTAGTAGCTAGCTCGTTGGTTGATGCTGGCGCATAGCGCGTTATTTGTACCCCGACTGCATCAGCTTGGGCAATAGCGGTAGGCTTAGCAATGCTCAACGTTATTTTTTGACAGTCATATTTTGCAAATATCTTATCAGAGATCTGACCAGCCAAATGCTCAAGCAGCTTTGCTTGAATCTCTTTGCACCACTCGCTCACATCATCGCAGACTTCTTTATAGCTCAGCGCATCGCTGACATCATCTGACACAGCAGCACGGCTAATATCCGTTTCAAGCGCGATATCAATTAGTAATGGCTGAGTGATAGCACGCTCCCAATCAAACACACCAATTACTGCATCGACTTTTAGACCTTTTATAAATACAACATCAGACTGAGTATGAAACATGCTTTCATCCTTGTTTGCTAATTTTTTTCGTATTATTAATATTTACTTAACCGATTTTAGCGCTTCTTCACGTAGGCGCGCCGCTTTTAACACTTTACTTGGACGATGGCGCCACAGGTCAATACTGAATAATAGCAGACCTAACCAAATCAAACCAAATACTGCCAAACGTTGTAAATCGAACGGTTCTTTATAATAGAACACCGCCAAAAAGAAAATAAAGGTCGGCGTCAGATAGTTCATAAAGCTCAGAATACTGTATGCAACGAGCTTGGTAGATTTATTGAATAATAAAAGCGGTATTAGCGTAATCGGACCTGCGATCATAAGCAGCCAAATATTTGAGCTAAACCAAAAGCTCAGTTGATGACTTGCCACATCAGATTGCCAAAACCACCACAGACATAACGGCACCAACATCGCAGTCTCAACAAACATGGCATCGACAGCAGTCAATGGCGTTTGTCGTTGAATCGTCCCGTAAGTACTAAAACTGAACGCCAAAATCAACGATATCCACGGCAGACTGCCAAGCATCACCACTTGAATGACCACAGACAATAATGCAAAGCCAATGGCTACCCATTGCAAAGGACGCAAACGCTCTTTGAATAGAATCATGGATAGTGCAACGCCAACCAATGGCCCAATAAAGTAACCCAAACTGGCCTCAAGAATACGGTCTTGATTGACCGCCCATACATAGGTCAGCCAGTTGGTTGCGATAATTAACCCAGAGACGAGTGATAGCGCAATCCATCTTGGGTTTTGCTTGAGCGTTTCTATCCACCCCCAACGTTTGGTAGCCACTAACACAATCAGTAGGCAACAAAACGTCCAAACGATACGGTGACCTATGATCTCCGTCGCATCATAATCAGATAGCTGTTTGAAGTATAACGGAAATCCACCCCAAATAAAGAACGCGATAAGCGCAGTGATAATGCCGCGTCTGGTTGTAGTGATTGGGGCAACGGGTTTTTTGATGACATTTTGGGTAGTCATAATATAGGACAACTTTTTAGAGCAAAGCGCGCTCTCACCTAATTCTAATTATTATTGTCAATTGAATAGTGAAAGCGCAGGGTTACTACAGTGAGATTATAAGGTAAAAAGCAATGTACTCATGCCAATAGTGACATGAGTACATTGCTAACGATGTTAGATTAAATTTTCAAGAGTTAATAGTAGCTTAGCGACTTACTCAGCCCCAGTATCCACTTGGATAGACATACCGATTTGGTTGGCAAGTTCAGCAAATCCGGGGAAGCTGGTATTAACCGTTTCAACCCCTTCAATGGTTATTTGCTGGGATGCACGCAGACTGGCTACAGAGAAGCTCATCGCAATACGGTGATCATGATGCGAGACAATATGACCGCCACCAAAGACAGGTTGGCTATTGTTTACTTCACCGTTTTCAGTAGCAGCGCCTTTGCCTTCGATAATCAGACCATCATCAGTTACAGTACAATCAATACCAAGTGTATGTAACCCTTCTGCCATCACAGCGATACGGTCTGATTCTTTAACACGCAGCTCTTTGGCACCAGTCAATACCGTCTGACCTTGTGCACAGCTGGCCGCGATAAATAATACAGGAAATTCATCAATCGCTAGCGGTACAAGATGCTCTGGTATCTCAATACCGACTAGGTTTGAGCTGCGAATTGTAATATCAGCAACTGGCTCGCCGCCCACATGTGTCTCATTGCTTAGGCTAATATCTGCATTCATTAATTTAAGAATATCAATGACGCCAGTACGCGTAGGATTGATACCTACTTGGGTCAAGGTCAGCTCACTGTTTTGACTGATGGCCGCTGCCACCATAAAAAACGCTGCAGATGAGATATCAGCAGGAACCGCGATATCGCCGCCTGTTAGTGTGCCGCCACCAGTAACACTGATGCGATTGCCTTCTACGGTTACCGGATAACCAAAGGCCGATAGCATACGCTCAGTGTGGTCACGGCTGATCTCAGGCTGTGTGACCGTTGTCGTACCTTCTGCCCATAGACCTGCTAGTAGCAAGCAAGACTTTACCTGAGCTGAAGCAACTGGCATATCATATTCAGTGCCTTGTAATGGCTTACCCACCGTGTCACGACCAGTGATACTGAGCGGCGCAGTACCACTATGACCAGTGCTCTGAATCACAGCTCCCATCGTGCGTAGCGGTGCCGCCACGCGCTCCATTGGGCGTTTATTCAAGCTAGTATCACCTGTCAACACGCTATCAAACGATTGCGCTGCCAAGATACCAGATAGCAGACGCATACTGGTACCAGAGTTACCCATATACAGTGGGGTTTTGCTAGGTTTTAGACCATTCATACCGACGCCATGGATGGTCAAGTTGCCATTATCAGGGCCTTCGATAGTCACACCCATATCACGGAATGCTTGTAGCGTCGCTAGCGCATCTTCTCCTTCCAAAAACCCAGTCACATTTGTCACGCCTGTGGCAAGACTGCCGAGCATAATGCTGCGATGCGAGATAGATTTGTCACCAGGAATGGCGATGGCGCCAGAAACAGTATTGCTAGGGGTAATATTATAAGAAGCTGACATAGCAGAAGTATCCGTATAAGGGGTGCTGGCTAACATATGGCCGAAATGTCGCCGTGCGGCTTGCGCGCGGCCCAAAAGTCCCATCAGGGCGGTTGAATCTTGATCAATGATAAGCTGGCGCATCGTCTGTAAATAGACACCATACTCATCAAGGGCGCTAACAATCGCGCTTTGGTTGGCAAAAAATATATCATGCCACATTTTAGGGTCACTGGCAGCGATACGCGTAAAATCGCGAAACCCACCAGCGGCATAACGAAACATATCTAAATTATCATCATGGCTTGCCAATTGCTCAACCAAATTAAAGGCAAGTAAATGTGGCAAATGGCTAGTGTGCGCTAATATGCGGTCATGATGCTCAGCATCCATTGACATGACATTTGCGCCTACTGATTCCCACAATAGTCGCAACTTTGCAATAGCAGTTGCACTGGTTGTCGGTAGCTCGCAAATAATGACACTATGATTGACAAATAAACTGGCGCGGCGCGCATGATACCCTGAATTTTCAGCCCCAGCAATTGGATGCGCTGGCACTAGACCTATCGGCAGCGAACCAAACACTGCTTTAGCGGCATCAATGATATTGACTTTAGTACTACAGACATCCGTTATGATGCAGTCACTGGCAAGCTGTCCGTTATCTATCGCTTGTTTGATATCAACGAACACTGCTTGAACTGCCTGTACTGGCACTGCAATGATGATTAAATCACTGCCAGCGATGACGTCTTTTAGGTTTGCACTACCAGCATCAAGTAGACCATGCTCGATGGCTTCTGTGATACTTGGTGCATGCCTATCGACTGCTACCAAACGCTCGCTCAAGCCATTATCTTTAATAGCTTGCGCAAAACTGGCACCAATCAGCCCAAGTCCAATCACACAAACTTGTTTAAATATAGGTAGCGTAGTATTTAGAGACGATTGAAGTTTATTATTTTTCTGACTACTCACGGCTTTTCTCGTTGGACACACTAAGACATAGATAGAGCCAGTCTTAGTGTTATAAATTTTAATGGCTAATTAAGAACAATTTTTAAATTAAAAAGCACTTATGGACGCGCTTAGTCTTCAGTCAAAATAGAACGCAAAGTATCAATCAAACGCAGATTGTCTTCAGCCACACCTACTGTGATACGCAGCCAGTTAGGTAATCCATAAGTATCCAACGGACGGACGATAACGCCTTGTTCAAGTAGCGCCTGATGGATAGAAGCAGCGGTTATATCTTCCATCTCAACCTGCACTTCGACCATAATAAAATTGGCATGCGACTTCACAAAACCCAATCCTAGCGCGTCAAACTGCTTTTCTAACCAACGCATTTGCTCATCGTTTATCAGACGAGTTTTTTCGATAAAGTCTTGATCGGCAAGTGCAGCAGCAGCGGCAGCTAAACCAACACGGCTGACGTTAAATGGCTGACGAATTCGGTTTAGTAAATCCGCCACTGCCACCGAGCTTAAAGCATAACCGACGCGTAAACCTGCCAGCCCATAAGCTTTAGAAAAAGTACGCACAATAATGACATTATCGAACTCATCTAATAGTGCGCGGTTGTTGCTCTCAGGACTATACTCGATATAAGCTTCATCTAGTACCACCAAGACGGAGCTTGGTACACTAGCAACAAATTGGCGCAGCTCTTTTTGCTCTAGCTGCGTACCCGTTGGATTGTTCGGATTGGCAATAAAAACGATTTTGGTATTCGGATTATCTTGTACTGCTTGGCTCATGGCTTTTAGATTATGGCCGAAGCGTTGAGCAGGCACTTCCAATCCCGTGGCACCTTGCATCTTCGCTAGCATAGGATATACCACAAAAGCATACTGGCTATAGACGATGGCATCATCAGCACCCACAAAGCTACGTGCTAAAATATCGAGCAAATCATCAGAGCCATTACCCAAGGTAATTTGATTGGCATTGACATCGTTAAAATCAGCCAGCGCTTGCTTTAGATAGTAACCGTTGCCATCAGGATAGCGCGACAACTGCCCTAGCTGCTCAGTCACTGCTAGCGTCACTCGTGGTGAGCATCCCATTGGATTCTCATTGCTAGCCAGCTTTACCACGTCTGAAACACCATACTCACGTGTCAGCTCCTCAATTGGCTTACCAGTTTGATAAGGTGCCAATGCCAAAATACTGTCGTAAGCTGGCGTTAACGGCGATAGATCTGACGCGGTCAATTGAGTAGTCTGCATGGTTTATCCTTAGATGGTATCTGTAAATGCTTTTTTAATGCTATCTGCAAAAACTAAGACCCATCTATTATGTATGAATACCAGTGAATAAGCCTATAGTTATCTATAGGTAGTCGCCTATAGGACAGCTTTTGGATATGAGCCTAATATGCGCAAATCTTTGACCAATGGACGAATATCATTGATGGCAGCGCTAACGTTTGGATCATTAACGTGTCCATTCATATCGATAAAGAATACGTATGCCCACTTGTTAGGACGCTCAGGACGCGTCTCAATACTGGTCATCGATACGCCATGATATGACAACGGTTTCAAGATTTCGATCAGTGCGCCTGCTTTATCGTGAGCTGAGACGACGATAGAGGTTTTGTCTTGGCCAGATGGTGCAATCGCTTCATGACCGATAATAAGGAAGCGTGTGGTGTTACTTGGATTGTCTTCGATATTTGAGTAGAGCTTATGCAAGCCATACTCTGCAACAGCGACGTCACCTGCAATCGCAGCTGAATGCCATTCGTTTTTAAGGCGGCGAGCAGCTTCACCATTACTTGATACAGCAACGCGCTCAACATTAGGGAAGTTTACATCTAGCCAATGACGGCACTGAGCAAGCGACTGCTGATGCGAATAAATACGGCTCAAACCATCAATCTTAGTATGCTCAGCAACCAAGAAGTTTTGATGAATTGGCAATTCAACTTCGCCAATGATTTTTAAGGTAGAAGACAAGAAACCATCTAGAGTATGGTTGACTACGCCTTCTGAAGAGTTCTCGACAGGAACCACGCCATACATCGCTGTACCCGCTTCGACTTCGCGGAACACATCAGTAATGGTTGTCATCGGTACGGTATCAGCGGCTTTACCAAAGTGCTTGAGCGCAGCGGCATGCGTGAATGTACCGACAGGGCCCAAGAAGGCAATACGCTGCGGCGCTTCTAAATCCAAGCATACTGACATGATTTCACGGAACAAGCGCGCCATTTTTTCATCAGCGATTGGACCTGCATTACGCTCCATGACAGCTTTTAATACCTGTGCTTCACGCTCAGGGCGGTAAAAGATAGGATTGCTATTGTCATCAGCAGCGGTATGATTTTTCTTTACCATGGCTACTTGCTGAGCCAGCTTTGCACGGTTATTGATTAACGTTTGGATCTCACAGTCTACTGCGTCAATATTTTGGCGAATATTGTCTAAAAACTCTTTTTCAGTTGCGGTATCGCTAGCGCCTGTAGTGGTTTGATTTAGATTATCCATTGTTTGCTCTGGTGACTGCTCGCTCATTACCGCCCATCCTTTTTAGATTTTATCGCTGTTAGATATTACTATTATTTAAATATGGCTATTACATTGCTATTACTTAGCTAGCTCTATTGCCAAATCTGACTGTTTGCTGTTTCTAGTTAAAGGCTAAGCCTGATAATAGAAACTATATTCAAAATCAACCTCAAAACAGTCTATCAAAAACACCTTATATTGCTAGTGCCATTTGGCGTTAATGCTATATTTACTGCCAAATACAGCAGCTTGATACATAGCCGGCTCTACTATAGCAAAAACTAAGGTCAGTGCCCATGCGTAAATGCGTATAAATATATCAACTGTTATTAATATTAGCACAGCTGAGCCAGATAACAGCGACGCATAGCATAACTATGAGGCAACACCTGCCCAAAACTGTGTTACAGTTCCAGTTCAGCTCCCTACCCTGTTATATATAAGAGGAGCATCATGTGATTAATAAGAAAAAGGATACCTGATGAGCGCATTACAACAGCTACGCACTATGACCACGATTGTTGCTGATACTGGTGACCTTGCCGCTATTGCCCGTTTAAAACCTATCGATGCAACCACCAACCCAAGCCTTATTACCAAGGCTCTGATTCATCCTGATAACCAAGGTATGCTGTCAGAGACCATGAGTCGTCACAATGGTGACGTGGATGCCGTAATCGATGCGCTGACCATTCAGGTTGGCTGCGATATTTTAGAGCTGATCGAAGGCCGAGTCTCTACCGAAGTGGACGCTCGCTTATCTTACGACACTCAAGCGACGATAGATAAGGCACTGGCCTTTATGGACGCTTACCAAAAAGCGGGCGTCGATTCAGAGCGAGTATTGATCAAAATGGCGGCAACTTGGCAAGGCATCGAGGCGGCACGCTATCTGGAGACTCAGAATATCCACTGTAACCTGACCCTACTGTTTGGACAACACCAAGCGATTGCTTGTGCAGATGCTGGTGTGACCCTGATATCGCCTTTCGTTGGCCGTATTCTAGATTGGCAAAAACGTCAACAAAGCCGTCAAAACGTACCGGCTTCTGATGACATGGGCGTACAGTCAGTCAAGCTCATTTATCAGTATTACAAACAGCACGGTTACCAGACGCAAGTAATGGGCGCTAGTTTCCGCTCTACCGAGCAAATTTTGGCATTGGCAGGTTGTGACTTGTTGACGATAGCTCCCAACCTCATTGATGAATTAGCAATCATGGATACCGAGGTAACTCGCCAACTGTCTCCGAGTATGTCGATGGATATGAAGGCGATGACTCAAGTAAGCTTAACGCATGAAGAGTTTAGTGCTGCGTATCAGCAAGACAAGGTTACACAGGACTTGTTACCTAAGGGTATTGACGGTTTTATCGGGGCGCGTGACGAGCTGGCCAAGACATTAGCAGCCATTCGCGGACAATAATAGCCACACGACGGATACTGGGCTGGCACAAAAGATATTTGCCTACTAATAGTAAGTTGGCTATCATTACCTACTTCAAATGACAAGAAGCAAGGCTTATATGAAACGGCTATCAATATTATTGGCAGGCAGTGCTTTAGCGATCAGCGCCCAGGCAGTTAACTGGGTAGAGGTGTCCGAGAGCAGCTCTGGATCAATTTTTAGTATAGATTTGGATTCTATTGAAAGCTCTGACATCAGTATCATAGATGAAAAAGACGTCGAAAATATCACGGTATCTATCCTTAGAACCTATCCTAAAGACAAAGATGCCGATAAAGATGACTCGAAGGAAGAAAAAAACAGTATTGACCATAGTGAGCAGCAACTACTCATTTCATGCAAAGATGCCAGTTACTATAGACGAGCCTTTGTTAACTACGATGCTGAAGGCAAAGTAACCAAGTCATGGCAGTCAGAAAAACCAATATTGACCACAAAAGACTTTAAAGTCACTACACCAAAGACAGTCGGTCGTACGGTGATAGAGCAGTCTTGTAAGGACTACGAACAAGACGAAGAGCAATAAACACAGCCTACTTAACACAATACTAAAAAACATTAATACAGCATCAAAAAAAGCGCCCTGACATAGTATCAGGGCGCTTTTTTATTTGGAGAATCGTTTAGCTATATCGACAATACGATGTGTCTAGTAGTCAAAAACATAGCAATTCATTTTAAGCTTTTAGTACCGTATAAACAGGTACTGGGAACTCGCCATGCAAGTCGACCAAGTCCAGTAACACTAACGCACCGACCACAGTATGGTCAGCTGATTGACACAGCTCGTAAGCAGTGGTCAACGTACCACCAGTCGCCAAGATGTCATCAACCAATAGTACGCGCTCAGGCGGTAGATTGTTTTGCATCTCAAGCGTGTCTTTACCATACTCCAGTGCATAGGCTTTGTTGGCTACAGGGGGTGGTAGTTTACCTGGTTTACGTAGCAAGATCATGCCTTTGCCCAGACGGCCTGCAAGCATACTGGCAAATACAAAGCCGCGCGCTTCTACTGCACCCAGACAATCTACCTCGTCCATAAGCCCTTCTGGCAAAGCGGCAAGTAGCGCATCGATAACAGCGTCAATATGACTGCGCAGTAACGGGGTAATGTCATAAAAATCAATGCCAGCTTTTGGAAAGTCTGGTACTGTGCGAATAATCTGCCAAAACGGATGGTCAGTATTGAGCACATGAGACGTCTCATTGTTGGTGGCGGATGTGGCGGCGGCATTGGTACTCATGATGACCCTTAGCTTATGTATTTAGATGGTTTAGTTAGTTTAGATAAGACAACAACTAGATGATATATCAGCGATAAATGCTAAGCATTACTGTGAATTTAGCGGCGATTATTATAGCATAATTGGTTTTTGTATGGCGGGCTGGCGTCCAGTCTTGTTATTAAGCGCTAATAAGGTAACGTATGTAATTGACTTGATAAAAGAAAAGTCATCTCAATATACAAGTGTAAACTTAACTATGAAAATTGCGGTTATATGCTAAACTACGTGCGTTTTTGCAGTCTAATATAATAGCTGTAATATTAAAAATGAGCGTTTATAGCACGCTGTAACTGTAATACTGGTAATGATCGATAGGACTATTTATGAAACGTTATGAATGTATTGTCTGCGGCTGGATATATGATGAGGCGCTTGGCTGCCCAGAAGAAGGTATCGCACCTGGTACTAAGTGGGAAGACATCCCTGATGACTGGACTTGCCCTGAGTGCGGTGTCGGCAAGCTTGATTTTGAGATGCTTGAGCTGTAGTAGATGACCCTCTAATTAGGACACTTCATGACAAAATCAAATGACATTAATAGTGCCAAATTGCCTGAAACGCTAGATAACAATCTAGAAGATCATCTGAATAACTACCCTACTCCTGAGTGGCGCAAATTTGGGGAGCATCAATGGCGCGACTCTGACTTGAGTAAGCACCTTCGTCAAGCAATGATTGACATCGGTGATGGTATTGAGTTGTGTGTCGAAGCTGGCGGTAACCCCAATAATCCGCCGTTGCTGATGATCATGGGGCTAGGCTCACAAATGATATTTTGGCCAGACAATTTTATTAAGCGCTTTATCGATGCTGGTTTTTTTGTGATTCGTTTTGATAATCGTGATATCGGCTTGTCTTCTAAAGTGCAGATAGAAGGCTTGCCGCGTATTAGCCAGCTCAAAATGATGGTTCGTCTACAGACAGGGTTGTCTAACAAAAGCACGCAGGTTGCTTATAACTTGACGGACATGGCTGAAGACACCGCGCGTTTGATTAAAGCACTCAAGCTTGGTAAGACACATCTGCTTGGGGCTTCGATGGGCGGTATGATTGCACAAATCGTGGCGGCACGTTATCCGAGCTTAGTACAACGAATGGCACTTATGTTTACTACGACCAATCGTGCGTTTTTGAAGCCGCCCAAGCCCAAGCAGCTATATACCCTTATCAATCGTCCAGAGAGCCACTCTGAGCGTGATATCGTGCGTCATAGCGTTTGGTTTATGAAGACCGTTGGTACACCAGGTCATGTGAATGTGCGTATGGTGCGTGAAATTGCTAAGATTCGCTATCAGCGCAATTTTCACCCGCTTGGTACAGTACAGCAGCTCAATGCTATCTTAGCATCAGGCTCTATCAGCCGATTTAGTAAGCAAGTCAAAGCACCAACGATTGTATTACATGGTAGCGCTGATGGACTCCTGCCGGCTTCGCAGGGCCGAGTCGTTGCCAAGACCATCCCTAATGCTACGTTCCATCTCATCGAAGGCATGGCACACGATATTCCAGAGTATTATCAGCCTTATATGGTTGACTTAATCAGTAATCACTTATCGAGCAACTAGCTTTAAAAACTTCAATGTCAAAAAAAAGAGTGTAAAACCTAGCGAAAAATCACGGGTTTTACACTCTTTTTTATTGCCTATTTAATCCTAGGGCGTGTCCTCAATTCAATCGATAGTTATCTAAATGGATTAAAAATGGCTAAATCTTGACAAACGGCGTCAAATAGCTGACTAATATCTCGACATTATCTGCGCTATTTTCCTTGTTTGACTGCGATTTATTTCATTTTTATCACCATTCTTAAAATGAGGACACGCCCTAGTAATTGCATCAATCACAAGCAACGCCAGCCCCTTCTTTATCAATACACATTTTATTCCCATTCTTTAGGTTACCAATCCACGCCTTACCACCTATAAATACAAAGGATGGTTTACCCTGATAGCTATCGTTAGCGTTCACACCACTATTAGCAAAGCGAAAAGGAATCACCAGCTCACCGCCTAAATTGACAAAGCCCCACTCTTCACCGATACGCACGCCAGCATACTCCTCAGAAAACGGACGCACTTCATCAAATGAGTACGTAATCATAGTGACACTATTGTCATCGACGAACCCCCATTTACCATCTTGCTGACGCGATTGAAGCGTCGTAAAACGCGCCGGTACAGACTGTGATGCTGTGCTAGATTTTTCGTTAGAAGAAGTAGATTTATTCACTGCCTGAGTGTCGTTCTGGTCATTTGGATCATTCGCTGCATTACCGTTTTTATCCACCCAACTGGTTGCACGGCCTTTGCGTACACGCGCCACCCCATTACGATAATTGTCGATATCATCAATCGCTGCAGAAAACGACACAACGGTACTATTGGCTGTATTAATCACACCATAGTTACCCTCTTTTTTTACCACGATACGCCCATCTGATACAGGTCGCGCCCATCCTTGACTCTCTGTCAATATATCGTACATGGCAGGCACGACCTCACGACCCTGCATATTGAGATAACCGACGCGACTGTTGCGCAGTACAGGCAACAGACCGCCTGACAGTTTATCGGCATCGACTTTTTGATAACGTGATAAATCCACGACTCGTTTGCCTTTTTTATCAATTAAAGCCACTGGCGCACCAAAATCTTTGATCGCCAAAAAGTAACTACTACTAGCCGTGCAGGAAACGTTTTTATAATAACTTTTTGGGATTTTACAACTAGCGGCATATGCGCTAGGCATCAAAAACAATGCGCTAGATAGTATCGTCACGACGAAACTGTATTGCGATACTTTTGGTAGCAAGCCAGACAATGTATGTGGCTGTTTTTTTGATAGCAATCGTTGAAGCATAAATAAACCTAGACAAATAATATAGATTGTTTGGTATAACCAATCAGGCGTTAAGTACATTATATCGTCAATCTACTATACATGTGTTGCAGCGTTAATGTCGCTTAAAGTGCTACACACATATCCTCCGTGCAGAAATATCACTTGCATACATTATGCGCTTTCATACTCCTACGAATCGTCGCCCTGATACAAATATTTTGATATAAATACTATTACCCAATTATCATAAGTCTATTGTGAAAAACGTAACCATATCAAACACTTTAATTATTTGTTTGCGTCCAACATGCCCAATAATTTTCCTTACAGCAATAGTATCTGCATTCACCGTAATAAATTATGGTTTTGCCATTTCATTTTGCACTTAAAACTACGACAATATGGCTTTATGTCAACATAAGTTCTGACATGATGCAATGATAATAAGAATGCTGTTATTCAAAATGCTGTTATTCAAATACTGTTATAAGGACAAATTATGGCTATTGCTTCAACGCGATCTGCACCTATTGGCTTAGTCATTGGTTGTATCATTTTTGGATTGGGCAGCTTAATTGTTGCTCATGTCGATATTGGTGGTTGGGCCATGTCGTTTTGGCGATTGGCTGTTTCGGGTATTGCATTTGCAGTATTGGCTAAGATAATGGGCCAACGTATGCCCAAATCAAGACGCGCCATTTTTTATGCGCTACTATCAGGGGCGTTTTTAGGATTAGATTTGGCACTGTGGCATGAGAGTATTTATGCGGTTGGGCCTGGTATTTCGACGCTGCTGAATAGTTTGCAAATATTTTTCTTGGCTGCGATTGGGTTTTTGTATTTTAATGAGCGTCAGTCTATCGTACAGCTTATTAGTTTGTTCTTAGCCATGATAGGCGTGGCGATGATAGGTAGCCCTGAATTCGCACACAACACCGCTGCGACTTGGGGCTTTGTCACTGGTATTGTATCGGGAGCGATGCTAGCAGCGTCAATGACCTTTATCCGCAAAACGCACGATACTGAACCGACACCTATATTTATGCTCATGCAGCTAATCAGTATTGGCGGCGTCTTAGCCATGATTATACCGATGTTTGTATTTGATACAGGTAATATCCTGCCCAATACATGGTCTGAGATTGGCTGGGTGCTTATCTATGGTACGGTGATGCAGTGCTTGGCATGGGGATTGATTGCCTACTCTATTCCTAAGCTATCTCTGGCACTGACTGGGCTGCTATTGTTGACTGAACCTATTGCAGCCCTTGTCATTGATTATAGCTGGCTGAACAAGCCGATTAATACTTTGCAGTGGAGTGGCGCGCTATTAACGATGTTTGCTATTTACTTAGGCTCATTGAAGCCAAAGCCACGTGCCCTTCGCCGCTATCGATTTTTTTCAAGGTTTTATAAGCGAGATTATAAATAGTTCCGATACTGTTGTTCGCTACTACTGTTGCTCAATATTGCCATACAAAAAAGCGCCCATGCTATCGATAGCATGAGCGCTTTTTTGTTAGATGAGATGTGCTTTGACCATCTTTATTTGACAGGCTCAAACTTCACTCTCATCATAATTACTTATTTCGCTTCAGAACTTTGGTTAAACAAAGCATTTAACACGATAGCGGCTAAAGTAGCAGTACCGATACCGCCTAAATCAAAGCCACCTAAATGCAAACTAAAGTTACCAGTACCCATAATGACCGTCACTGCCGCGATGATTAGGTTGCTGTTTTTACTAAAATCAATATGGCTATCGATCCATATTTTTATCCCAGCAACAGTAATAAGACCAAAGACAACAATAGAAGCACCGCCCAATAGAGCTGCTGGTATAGTCTGAATGATGGCACCAAACTTTGGTGACAGTCCCAATATGATAGCAACCAAGCCTGCTACGACAAATATCGTCGTGCTATATACTTTGGTAACCGCCATGACACCGATATTTTCAGCATAAGTAGTAACACCTGTACCACCAAATCCTGCTGAAAAAGTCGTGGCTAAACCGTCCGCCAAAAATGCTCGGCCCATATAAGGAGTCACACGAGCCTTGGTCATGCCCTCTACGGCCTTAAAATGCCCTAGGTTTTCAGCCACCAAGATAAAGGCCACAGGTGCAATTAGGATAATAGCGCTCATCTCAAAGCGCGGCGTATGAATGCTTGGTAGTCCAAACCATGAAGCGGCAGCTACTGTACTAAAATCAATCGCTGTACCAAAGCCTAGAATATTGGTCATGACAAAATAAGCAACGTACGACAGAACCAGACCGACGAGTAGCAACAGACGACGCAACATACCGCGAGTAAATACTGCCACACCACTAATGAGCAGCACTGTCAAAGTAGCCATCCAAGCATCAAACTGATTGGCAGACACCCCTTGAATGGTCACTGGCGCCAAGTTAAGACCGATAATCATGACAATCGCACCCGTCACGATAGGCGGCATCAAACGCTCAATCCAACCTGTACCCGTCTTCATCACTAGCAGACCAATTAATGCATAAATAATACCGCAGGCCATAATACCGCCTAGCGCAACATTTAGATTGTCATTGAACCCTGCGCCTGCATAAGCGGTCACCGCGATGACTGGACCAATAAAAGCAAAGCTTGATCCCAAGTAGCTCGGCATGCGCCCACCGGTAATCATAAAGAACATTACCGTACAGATACCAGACATCAAGATAGCTAAGTTAGGATCAAACCCCATCAATAAAGGCGCAAGCACGGTTGCACCAAACATCGCAAAGGTATGCTGTATACCGAGCAATACGCTTTTTGACGGAGGTAGATAGTCGTTGATACCTACTGGATCACGATCCAAGTCGCCCTTATAAGGACGCCATGTCGGGAACCAACGGCCATTTTCAAAATCTGGATTGTGCGGATAATTGATAGCGGCTGAATCAATGCCTGCAGACTCCAAGGCATTTTGAGTTGATAGATCTTGAGCGCTATTGTCTGACGCTGGTGAAGGGTCTTTTTGAGATGGCATGCGCGCTTGTCCTATGTGAGCTAAGCTAAAGTAATAGGCTAGAATAACTGATAAAATAAGTATATTAATAAATGGACATATTTCTAAGGGCTTGTATAAATAGCAGAACGTTAAGTCTTTCTATCTATAATATGTCATCCCAATTCATTCATTTATGTTGTAATATGACAAACCAAAAGTATTATTTGGTATGATAACCATATCTTGCTAGATGTATGAATACGGATATGTCTGACTGAAAAATTTAGTCTTTTTTAATCCGTCTTATTTTACGATGATAACCAACTTACAGGATGTTACATAGTTGTTGACTGCGAGCATGATAACGGAGTTTCAAAATAAATAAAAGTTATTATTCAACTGCTCTCAGTGCTCATTTACCTTATAACCTTCATAAATAGTGTCTCGCGCCCACCTATCAATGGTGACTAGGAGCGATGGCTGTCTATTATATTTTTCACGAAAGCGCCCAATGCCATAGATAGAATAGGCTAAAGCGCTTAAAATTTTTGGTGACTTATTATGATCAGTGTTTTTGATTTATTTAAAATCGGCATTGGCCCATCCAGTTCGCATACAGTCGGACCGATGGTCGCTGCAAACTTATTTTTGACCTCGCTAACTGAGCAGATGGAACTGACTGCGGTTAAGACCATTGAAATTGAACTATATGGTTCTTTGGCGGCGACCGGAAAAGGCCATGCAACAGATACCGCTATCTTGTTAGGACTGCTTGGACATACGCCTAGCACGATAGACACACGCATGACCAGTAGCTACCTATCTCCTATTTTCTCTGACAAGATTCTCAATGTATCAGGCACGCATACGATTGCTTTTGATACAGAGCAAGAAATCTACTGGTATGACGATACTGTGCTGCCTTATCACCCTAATGCATTGACGCTACGCGCCATCTCAACTGAAGGTGTTCGCTATCAGCAGACTTATTATTCAGTCGGTGGCGGTTTTGTCATTAATGAAGAAGATGCAACTAACCCAGACGAAGATCATGCCAGCCCGACCATCGATAGAGTTCCCTACCCGTTCAATAACGCAGCAGAGCTACTAGAGCAATGTCGTGAGCATGACTTGAGCATCAGCGAATTGGTACTAGCAAACGAATGTCACTTCCATGCCAAAGAAGAAGTATTTGCTTATCTAGATAGCATTTGGGAAGTCATGCAAGACTGCGTCAAACAAGGCTGTGAAAATGGCGGTATCCTACCGGGCGGATTAGATGTAAAACGCCGTGCCCAAGATTTGCATACGCAGCTGTGTGCGGAAAAAGACCAACCTATCACCAAAACTGATAAGTTAGCCGCTATGGACTGGGTCGATTTGTACGCGCTGGCCGTTAACGAAGAAAACGCAAATGGCGGCAAAGTAGTCACAGCGCCAACCAATGGCGCAGCAGGTATCATTCCTGCCGTACTACATTACTATCGTGACTTTTTGCCCAACTACAGCCAAGATGGTGTTCGTAAATTTTTGCTAAACGCCACTGCTATCGGTAGCCTTATCAAGCAAAATGCTTCAATCTCTGGTGCTGAAGTCGGTTGCCAAGGTGAAGTTGGTTCTGCGTGTGCAATGGCAGGCTCTGCACTGGCAGAAATCATGAATGGCACACCAGCCAAATGTTTAAATGCGGCAGAGATTGGTATTGAGCATAATCTAGGCCTTACTTGTGATCCTATTGGCGGTTTGGTACAAGTGCCTTGTATCGAGCGTAATGCGATGGGTGCAGTTAAAGCAATCAATGCAGCACGTCTAGCCTGTAGAGGTAATGGTCAGCACTTCGTCTCTTTAGACAAAGCGATAGAGACGATGAAGCAAACAGGTGCCGATATGTCTGATAAATATAAAGAGACGGCACGAGGCGGCCTGGCGGTTTATGCTGATAATAGGATCCCTACAGCAACGCGCGGCGTCAGTGTCAACTACAGTCAATGCTAATCCGACTTCTCGAAAAATAATTTACTAACAATAAACACGTAAAAAGGCCTCTAATTCGTTAGAGGCCTTTTTGTCATGTATAACTGATTTTGTAACTGATTTATCGTCTATATATTGCTATCAATATTATTCAGCAGTTTTTGATACCACTTCGTTTAGAATCCAAACTGGCTGTACGACATTTGAACCTTCTGCTGTTACTGCTTCTTGGCGTACATCTAGGACATAACGATAGTTCGGCTCATAGGTAAAGCCTTGAATATTACCGTTTAGCGTAGTGTAGTTTTTCTGATAGGTCTGACGATACTGCAAGCACTGTGATTCAACCATGCTGCCATCAGTAGCAGTCAAGTCGCATACTGCTTTACGCGGTGCGATTTCTACTTCAAAACTTGGGATGTTTACTACTTTTACATTCATAGGTTGTCCTTCAACAACCATTGTGCGCTCATTGTCCATACCCATTGTAGAACAACCAGAAAGGGCAAAAGTTGTTATCAATGCTGCAAGTGCTAATTTCTTCATTATTCAATCCTCAGATAATTGTTATTAATTCTTTATTAATAGCTTAGTTACTTGCTTATTTATTGATTTAGCTAGTAATTCATTGTTACTTAAATAAACTTATTATTTTGAACACCTTATCTTGCTTTGTTACAAGCCAATAAGGTTGTTTGCTTCTTACTGAAACCAGTATAGGTCGCTAGTCGTCTTACCCTCTATGACTGCTTTGTAAAGTAACGTCAGCTTTTGCAACTGATGTTAATGAAGCGTATTAAATAACAGAGTTATTTGCTACTGAGGAGATGATTGACATTAAAAAGCCAGAACAATATTTGTTCTGGCTCTTATACAACTATGCAAATTCAGTTTTGTTAAGAATGACTAGCTACGATAATCAGCGTTTATTTTGACGTAATCGTATGACAAGTCGCAGGTATATACAGTATCGCTAGCATCACCACGTGCAAGATCGATATGGATAGTAATCTCAGGTCGACTCATGACTGTTTTGCCCGCCTCTTCTGTATAGTCAGGTGCAACACCGCCATTTTGACAAATCATTACCTCATCTAGGTATACATCAACTTGCTCTGTGTCTAGGTCTTCGATACCAGCATAGCCCACTGCTGCTAATATGCGTCCCCAGTTAGCATCACTGGCAAAGAATGCCGTTTTTACTAAAGGTGAATGTGCGACTGCATAAGCCACATCGCAGCATTCTTGCGTAGTTTGACCGCCAGTCACCTTGACCGTCATAAATTTAGTAGCGCCTTCGCCATCACGTACAATCAGTTGTGCCAGACGAACAAACACATCAGCCAATGCATCAAATACAGGCTGATAATGTGGATGCTCTGGACTATCAATCACCTCTGAGCTAGCAGCACCTGTTGCAATCAACACACAACAATCATTGGTTGAGGTATCACCATCAACAGTAATGCGGTTGAAAGACTGCTCATTGATAGCGCTTAGCATTTCTTGTAATAAGTCAGCTGCGATGTTGGCATCTGTCGCCACATAGCCCAGCATAGTCGCCATATTTGGGCGTATCATTCCTGAGCCCTTAGACATACCAGTGATATGATAGCTAGTACCTGCTACATCAATTTTTTGACTGGCTAATTTAGGAATAGTATCTGTCGTACGGATGCCATTAGCAGCAGCTAGCCAGCTATCTGGCGCTAGATTAGCCAATGCATTATCCAAACCTGCGATGACCGCATCACTATTTAACGGCTCACCAATCACGCCGGTAGAGAATGGCAATATTGTGTTGGTATCTACACCGGCCTTTTCAGCCAATGCTGTACAGATTTCAACGGCACGGCGCTTACCATCAGCGCCCGTACCTGCATTTGCGTTACCCGTATTGGTGACTAAATAGCGCGGACTAACCTTAGCAAAGTGCTCACGCAATACTCGCACTGGCGCAGCGCAAAAGGTATTTTTAGTGGTCACAACCGCAGTGGTAGCTTTGTCAGATATTTCGATGACTACTAAATCATCGCGGTCTTTGTAGCGAACGCCTGCCGCTGTGGCACTGAGTTTGATACCATCGATAGGATAGATAACGTCAGGTACTGATACATTTCCAACAGCCATAATAAAATCCTTATTCTTCAATTTTTATAGTTATTTATGAAATACGAAGTGATAAATACTATAGTTCAAGACAGTTTAAATACAAGGAGAGCTAGCTACAGTGCTACGACCAGCAGACTGAACAAGCTAATCATCGTATCTAATTGACATCAGAATTGACTATATATAAGTATCACGGTTTCTTTAGGTCAAATGCTGACCAAATCGGTGCATGGTCAGATGGTTTTTCCATAGCACGTAGCTCATAACTGATGCCAGCATCGATACATTTATCGATTAGATCTGAGGTACATAGAATATGATCAATACGTAACCCGCGCTTAGGTTCATCATTGAAGCCGCGACTGCGATAATCAAACCAGCTGTATAACTCGGTACTCTCTGGATAATGCAGACGGTAAGTATCTGTCAGCTCACGTGACATCAATGCTGAATACCATTCACGCTCTTCTGGCAGAAATGAGGTTTTTCTGTTTTTCAACCAACGCTTGGCATTAACTTCACCAATACCAATATCGATATCTTCTGGTGCAATATTCATATCACCCATGACAATAATCGAACGACCTTCAGATTTTAGCGTATCAATATAAGCCATCAAATTGGCATAATAAGCACGCTTCATTGGAAATTTGGTTGGGTGATCTTGGCTCTCTCCTTGCGGAAAATACCCGTTAAGCACATCTACTTCACGACCTTCAAACTCATAACGTGCATGGATAAAGCGCTTTTGGGCTTCTTCATCTTCGCCAGGAAAGCCTTTTTGTACAAATACAGGTGCAGCTTTGGATAATAGTGCAACGCCGTAATGCCCTTTTTGCCCAAAATACTCGACATGGTAGCCCAGCCCTTCGATATCGCTAAGCGGAAATTGATCATCATGCACCTTGGTTTCTTGTAGGCCCATGACATCAGGATCGATTACCTCGCGCACTGCCTCGAGCTGATGCTGACGTGCACGGATACCATTGATGTTAAAACTGACAAAACGGGTCATAAACTGTCCTATACTGATTGGTTAAAATATAGCGCTCTATAAATGGGTGAAATATAAACGACTATGATAACAAATGTAAGCGGTTCTAGCGGTTGCATGGCCTGATATCTTGAGCTAGAGTAACTCTATTATAAGCACTATCTATTATTGGTCTATCTGAAACACTTTTATTCAACAATACTTATTAAGAATATCGAGCATCACTATGACAACAATTAAGCAAAAAAATACGACATTAGCCATGAATGATGACACCAAACCATTATTTGCTAAAGATTATAACGTCTATATTAACCATACTGATGCTGGCGGTATAGTCTATCACGCCAATCATTTGGTGTTTTTTGAAAACTGCCGACGTGATTGGTTTACTGAACTGGGCTTAAATGGGTATTTTTTACAGACTGATAGTGGTGAAGTACAGCATTTTGTCGTGAGTCAGGCGGACTTGCAATACAAAAGAGCCATTCTATTAGACGAGGTAATTAGCGTACGTATCGATAAAGTGGAGTTAAAACCTGCCAGCATCATATTTTACCAAAGCATATATCGCAATCTACCAAATCAAGGTACTACCGAAACAGATGATAGCCAGCTACTAAGCAGCACCAAAATCGTCATTGCCTGCGTACAAAACCTTGTCAAACCAGAGCCAATGAGTAATGATGAAATAGGCAGCGATAAACCAGATACTTCAGCGACAACCCCACCAATGCGTCCTATTCGTGTACCAAAAAAACTGCGCGTTACGATCGAACAAGCTATCGCTGAGCAAGTAAATGGTCAGCAGTAGAACGCTATGAGCATAGATACGGATAGAGTGTTGCTTGAATTTGATAATCTATGGGTACATAGCCAACGAACGATACGTACTTATAGCATTAAAAATAGCAAAGAAGCACTGAAAAAACCTTCTATGCCGTCTAGCATTTATCAAAAATGGACAAGCAAGCTAACCGCAAACGCTTCACTGGATAAAGATCCATCAATTCATGATCGAACGCTAATAAACGGTGCGAGCGGTACGCTATTGTCAGGGCAGGTCACTGTTTTGACAGGAGCGTCTGGTAGCGGTAAATCAGTACTATTGCGAATATTGGCAGGATTGTTGCCCATGAGCAGCGGTACTGTTCGTTTGCACGATGACACGTCGAGTAATGTTTATCACGATATTCATGAGACTGCACCTATGCGGTGGCGCCAGCAGGTCGCCCTACTCGCTCAGCACCCACAGTTATTAGACGGCAGTGTCCTTGAAAACTTACAAATGCCTTATCAATTATATGCTCATCAATCGCAGACTTTTGACATAGACTGGCATGTTGCTCAGCTTGAACACTTAGATAGAAGTGCAGGTTTTTTGCAACAAGACGCCAAGCACTTATCTGGTGGCGAGCGTCAACTGGTCAATACATTGCGTCTATTACAGTTCAATCCACAAGTTCTATTGCTAGACGAGCCAACTGCTGCTTTGGACATGGACACTTCAGCACAGCTCGTCAACTTGCTCATCAACTGGTTGCACACAGATGCACAGCGTACACTCTTATGGGTGACTCACGACACAAAAGATATCATGCCTTTGTCAAATAGACACTGGCATATGCAAGCCGGTGTGCTCACCGTAGACTCTTGAAGAACTTTTATACAAAAATATTTAGTTAAACAATTAATTGAGTCGTCGCTTAGTTGCTCAGAAGTTTGGCACGTTAATAACCTTAACCCTTATCTTGTATTATTACTATAATTACTTCCTAAATAAGCTCATATGAGTGGTACGAATGATATGCAAATTTTTCTCACTTATGGTGATATCGCTCTTGCTAGCAGCCTAATTATCATTGTATTACTCATCTCTTGGCAGTTACGTTTAAAACTAAGTAAGACCCTTTTGATAGCGGCACTTCGTACGATCATACAGCTTAGCTTTATTGGGCTGATACTGGCGTGGATTTTTGCACGTGAACAATGGTATGAAGTACTACTTATCCTAACGGTCATGACTTTAATTGCAGGAAGTGCCGCCAAAAATCGCGTTAAACGCAGCTATAAAGGGCTATTGACAGATACGTTATTAGCAGTCGGTATCTCAGCAATACTAGTAACGGCGATTGCGATTATAGCGATTTTAAATGTGCAGCCTTGGTATACACCGCAATTCATTATTCCTATATTGGGTCTGATATTAGGGAACTCTCTGACTGCTATTTCGTTGACGAGCAATCAATTGATTGAATCCTTTCATGAGCAATCTGGACGTATCGAGATGATGCTCAGTCTATCTGCTAAGCCATTCGAAGCCGTCCATGAGCAGATAAAAGCAGCTATTACTAATGGCATGACTCCAACTTTAAATTCTATGCTAGTCGTCGGTATTGTTAGCTTACCAGGCATGATGACTGGTCAAATCCTAGCGGGTGCCGATCCCACTCAAGCCGTACGCTATCAAATAGTCACTATGTTCCTGATATGTGTCAGCAGCACGCTTGGCTGCACCATCAGTGCCTTACTTATTTATCGAAGATTCTTTAATAAAAAAGATCAATTCATTTTACCGCAATGATTTTGGCATCTATATTCCTTTGTATTTTGTCAGCTTACCAATATTAGTTATTTAATACTTCATTTATGAGATAACAAAGTCAATATATTCTTATAAGTTAATATATGTACTGATCAGTATCGCTTACTGTTATTGTTTTAGACTAAATTCATGCTAATGTATTGCTCAAATGTATCGTTTTTTTGATAATTTATTTGTAAGTTGCAGATAAATATTTTTAGAACAAGCATTATTTTTATTACTGAACTTTTTATTTATTTGTTTTATTTGATGCTTTATATAAATATTTATTAAATAAAATGTTGTGACAGCGGCAAAAAAAATTAGCTATTAATCAATAGACAGGGATACTATTGAAGATGGTGTATACCACCTAAATAAGTGGTGGTTTGTACTACTGATAGATTGACAACTACCTTTTCAAAATACTTTAGCCTATATCAAATCGCAAGGATGCTAACTATGATATCGAACAAACCTTGGCTTTCTCAATATCCAGCCGGTGTGCCAAAAACCATTAACCCCGATAGATATAGCAGCATCATGGAGCTGTACGAAGAATGCTTCGATCGCTTCCGTGGACATCCGATGAGCATTTGTATGGGAGTGACTCATACTTATGGTGATATTGATAACGCTTCGATGGCAGTCGCCGCTTGGCTACAGAACCAAGGCTTGCCAAAAGGTAGTGTCGTCGCTCTCATGATGCCAAACGTTCCACAGTATCTGCCCACCATGATTGGGATACTGCGTGCAGGCTACGTTTGTACCCCTGTGAACCCACTATATACTGGCCGAGAACTACGTCATCAGCTTAACGATTCTGGTGCACAAGCAATTTTTGTGGTTGATAACTTTGCCCAAGCGCTTGAGCAAGTCATTGAAGAAACGGCTATCAAACGTGTCATCCTATCGAAGATGGGCGATATGATGGGTTTGAAAGGTATTTTGGTCAATACAATTATTCGTCAGGTCAAACGCTTAGTACCCAAGTACAATCTTAACGACCCTAAATACCATGTCACTAAGCTTCCTGAAGTATTGAAAAAAGGTAAAAACCTACCTTTTCAACAACCAACCATGTCTCTGGATCAAAAAGCATTTTTACAATACACAGGTGGTACCACAGGACTTTCGAAAGGCGCTATTCTGTCACAGCGTAATATCGTAGCAGCAGCGATGCAATCAGAAGCATGGACTCGCCCTATCACGTCAGAAATCAACGAAGTGTATATCAATATGGTAATGGCACTGCCGTTGTATCATATCTTCGCATTCATGTTGAGTTTACTTGGTATGCGTTCAGGTTATACTTTTATATTGATACCCAATCCTCGCGATATTCCAGGATTCGTCAAAACCTTGTCAAAACAACCGTTCCATATTTTCCCTGCAGTTAATACCCTCTTTAAGGGGCTGCTCAACAATCCTAATTTTAAAGATTTGGACTTTAGCTCTTTGCGTATCTCACAAGCTGGTGGTATGGCGGCTACCGAGCAAACTGCGAATCGATGGTTAGAAGTAACTGGCTGCGCGATGATCGAAGGTTGGGGTATGACAGAAGGCGTTGCAGTCGGTACCGCCAACGTTATTACCAATCGTGAGTTTAACGGTACTATCGGTGTACCAGCCCCTGGTGTCGATGTCATCATTATTGATGAAGATGGCAAGCATGTAGGTTTAAACGAAGGGGGTGAGCTATGTATTAAAGGCCCTAACGTAACCTCTGGATATCTGAATAGAGACAGTAGTGCTGATTTTACTAGTGATGGTTATTTCCGTACTGGTGATATCGTCAGCATGGATGACAAGGGTTATATTAAACTGCTCGATCGTAAAAAAGATATGATTTTGGTTTCAGGATTTAATGTATTCCCGAACGAAATTGAGTCTGTGATGCTTGACTGTGATGGTATTCTTGACTGCGCAGTAATTGGTATTCCTGACGATCATCAAGGTGAAGCGGTCAAAATATACGTAGTACCTGAAGACAATAATGTTACCAAAGAAGTGATTACAGACTTTGCCTTAGATAATCTAACGGGTTATAAGTGTCCACGCCACATCGAGTTTGTGAGTGACCTACCAAAAAGTAATGTCGGTAAAGTACTGCGTCAAAAATTGCGTGAAAAGCATAATGCAGATTACCCACAAAGATAAAACAACCTTAAATTTTAACTTTTCAAAAATTTAATTTTACTTTTACTAAAGAGCACCTTACATTTAATGTAGGATGCTCTTTAGCATATTTATTCTTAATTATTTATATTTGAGAATACTCTTCTAAAACTCTCGTTATTATATTCATAAAATTAATTATTCTGGTTTTCTTAATACGGGTAATGATAATTATTTGATAAGACAGTGATTTATTTTTATGAACCAATTGCTCAATAACTGTATCCTACAACATATATTCTTTTATTTATCAAATTTAATTATAAACTATCAAGTTCTTGTATAAGAATAACAGACCTAGTTGTAGTTATGTTAATGTATCGCCAAAATGTGTCACTATACTTTCTGTTATTTTAATATTATAGTACTTTTAATTAAGGCCAATTGATTAATATTATTTTACAAGTGGTCATTTTCATTATCAAAAATAGTAATCGGCTTTTTAATCTACTTAGATGTTTACGCTTTGTGGTTAAATCAAACTTTATATAGGCCCCATATTTTAGCAGTATGTGAATACATAGGATAGCACTCAACAATTTCTTGCTAATGGAGCAGCAACTTGAATTGTTGACATGGACGTGACTACTTTTTTATAGAGCCTTAACTTATTTCAATATTTAAGGACACTAATCATGACAGTAGATAAACCTTGGCTTGCTCAATATCCAGAAAACGTACCCAAGACGATTAATCCTGATCAATATGAAAGCCTCATAGAGTTATATGAAGAGTGTTTTAACCGCTTTCGTATGCATCCGATGACTATCTGTATGGGTGTTACACATACTTATGGCGACATTGATACAGCCTCACTTGCAGTAGCAGCATGGTTACAAGCACAAGGCCTACCTAAAGGCAGTGTAGTAGCTCTTATGATGCCAAACGTTCCCCAATATCTACCAACTATGATTGGTATTCTACGTGCAGGTTATGTTTGCACTCCAGTAAACCCACTATATACGGGTCGCGAGTTGCGTCATCAATTGAACGACTCGGGCGCTCAGGTTATTTTTGTTGTTGACAACTTTGCTCAAGCCTTAGAGCAAGTCATTGAAGAAACCAATATCAAACGTATCGTGCTGTCAAAAATGGGCGATATGATGGGTCTAAAAGGTATTTTGGTCAATACTGTCATCCGTCAGGTCAAACGCTTGGTTCCAAAGTACAACCTAAACGATCCTAAGTATGACGTTACTAAGTTCCCTGAAGTTCTAAAGAAAGGTAAGAATCTACCGATTCAAGCGCCAAAAACCACCCTACAACAGAAAGCTATTTTGCAGTATACAGGTGGTACGACTGGGTTATCTAAAGGTGCTGTCCTAACACAACGTAATGTCGTCGCTGCTGCTATGCAGTCAGAAGCATGGTATCGTCCTGTTACTTCAGACATCAATGAAGTCTATATCAATATGGTTATGGCATTACCGCTATATCATATTTTTGCCTTCATGCTGAGTCTGCTCGGTATGCGTTCAGGTTATACCTTTATCCTAGTACCTAATCCGCGCGATATGCCAGGGTTTATTAAAACGTTATCAAAACAACCATTCCACATCTTCCCTGCCGTAAACACTCTATTCAAAGGGTTACTTGACCAGCCAAACTTTAAAAACTTAGATTTTAGTTCATTACGTATCACTCAGGCTGGTGGTATGGCGGCAACTGAGCAAACCGCAGCACGTTGGTTGGAAGTAACTGGCTGCCCTATGGTTGAAGGTTGGGGTATGACGGAAGGTGTTGCGGCAGGTACTGCTAACGTGATTACTGATCGTAAATTCAACGGTACTATTGGTATACCTGTTCCTAGTGTCGATATCATTGTAGTAGATGACAGTGGCAAACGTGTGGGCCTAAATCAGGCAGGCGAAATGTGTATTAAAGGCCCTAATATTACGTCTGGTTACTTTAATAAAGACAATACCAATGATTTCACAAGCGACGGCTACTTCCGTACAGGTGATATCATCAGTATGGATGAAAAAGGCTATATCACCCTACTAGATCGTAAAAAAGATATGATCTTGGTTTCAGGATTCAATGTATTCCCTAATGAAATCGAATCTGTCATGCTCGATTGTGATGGTATCGTAGATTGCGCAGTAATTGGTATTCCTGATGACCACCAAGGTGAAGCGGTTAAAATTTATATCGTACCTGCCGATAACAATGTCACTAAAGAAGTCATCAAAGAATTTGCGCTGGACAATTTGACTGGTTATAAATGTCCACGTCATATTGAGTTTGTCAGTGAATTACCAAAGAGTAATGTTGGTAAAGTACTGCGTCAAAAGCTGCGTGAACAGCATATGTCAAATAATCCTCAAACGTTGTAATACTTGCCCTGCTATTTCAGAGCAAATAGAAGAAGCCCACTACAATAATAGTGGGCTTCTTCTTTTCTGCTTTAAGAAAATCAGCTTAGTTTATTCATTACCTGTAATGGCAAGTGCTTCATCGCATGACTGACCATAGACCAAGGTAGGCTCGGCACACAGGCTTCATCCACACCCGCTTCAATAGCCGCGACAATTGCTTTAGTACCAGTATCTGTATCGACTTCAAATGGTAATGGCTTAGAACCTTCGTTGATTTCGGTGCGAATATAACCTGGGTAAATTGTAGAAACTTTAATAGGTAAATTGGTCAAAAGCATATCAGCACGAATGCCTTCTGCTAAGTGAGCCAAACCAGCTTTACTTGCACCATAGGTTGTCAGATGCCTAGGCAATCCACGCATGGCTGACATGCTAGATACCACGACCAAATGCCCGCTGTTTTGAGCACGGAAGATATTCATGGCGGCTTCACACTGTGCCAGTGCGGCGACAAAATTGACATCAGCAGTGCGACGATTGGTTTCAAAATGTCCTTTACCAATGCGGCGGCTATCACCAATACCCGCATTGACCACTACTCGCTCAATGCTACCGAAATCATCTGCAAAAGCATCAAACACTTGAAAGACCGTATCGTAATCACTCACATCTAGTGCTTGGTATTCGACTCGAATATCAGGATATTTGTTCATCATCTCCGATTTTAACTGTTCTAAACGATCAGTGCGACGCGCGCATATAGCCAAGTTGTAGCCAAGGCTAGCAAACAGTCTTGCCATGCCCTCGCCCAGACCTGAACTGGCACCTGTGATAAGCACCGTTTTACCGTTGCCTACTTGCTGCTGACTCAGGTCTTTTAGATAGCTTGCAGGCCGAACCGCGCCTACTATCTGGTCTTTGCTATGGCGCGCACTTTTAGCAACCAATTTTATTAATTTGTTTTGCATGTACAGTCCTTTGTATATCGATATTACACAGAATCAAATCGGTATCTAGTATAAACGCTGATAGTGCTTATACCTTAAATAGGTATGACACTACATTATTCGCAAGTCATATATAAATTTATCGCCATGTCACGAATGGTTTACCATCAGAAAATAAATGACTGTATTCATTTAAAGACAACAAGCGAGAACTTTGATTCTTTAAAGTAATAGAGGTCACACCCGTGTTGACCAAGCTTTTATTCAGCTGATAAGCAGTCTGACTGCCTTGTCGCAATAACTGGGCAGTGATTGCAGCGATGACACCACCTGAAGTGAATACGAGCACGGTACTGTCCTGATCTAAGCTCATGTTTGCTACTTTTGTACGCACTTGTTCAAGGGCTTGCTGTGCACGATCATTAAACTGTGGCCAACTTTCAATATAATCTTGGTCATTGTCACCAGCATGCCAGCGTTGCATCGCTTGATCAAATAGCTCAGCCAGTCGCGTGGCTGGCGATTCTGCTTTGGCCACTTCAGCTGAGATGTCAGATCGATTTCCCGATGCTTCTGCTGACTTAACGAACACGTCTTTGTGATTAAATTCATCAAATTGCGGCAGAATATAACTATCTGGCTGGTCAAAGTTGATTGCAGGCGCAACAGCTGTGCCATTGCTATTATTGGCATGTACAGATGACTGGTAACGCTCCCAAAAATGACGTGCTGAGTCTTGCTGTCGAACCAACCTACCAGTAAATATGGCATCGATGCGGCGCTGTGTGGCTGCATAGTGCTGACCTAACATTTGGGCTTGGACAGTACCTAGCTCTGAGAGTTGATCATAGTTTTCTTGTCCAAAAGACGCTTGGCCATGACGTGCTAAAAGTATGGTTGTCATAAATTATTACCTTTTATCATATTTGCTAAAGTACGGTTTGCTGAATGCTTACGCTTCAGGAGAGTCAGGTGCTTTTGCAAAATAACCTTTTGGTAAAATACTTTTGACCACTTTTTGAACAGGGATTGGTAACTGCTCGATAGCAGCAGCATCTACGCCTATGTCTTCTAAATGCGGCTGAACATGCGCATTGAATAAGGCTTCGCCTTCATATTGCGCAATTAATTTGAGACATTTAGCATGCATGACATGTATAACGAGCCAAGCGTTTTTGAAAGCTGGATTGGTAGTTTGCTTATGATAATAACGGTAGTAGATTTGCTGAATAATGCCTGAGAGGCGGAACAAACCAAACACTTCATAGAAGGTCCAGTTATCTATCTCTAAACCTGACTGTTTCAGATAATATTCAACCACTTCATCACGCGTCATCATGCCTTCTAAATGTGTCGGCTGACGACGGAACTGCTGCATGATGATATTGTCATCTTCTTCAATCCAGTAAGCCAACGCACTACCCAAGTCCATCAGTGGATCGCCAAGGGTTGCCATCTCCCAATCGAGCACGCCAATAACTTTGGTCGGCTCATCTGCATCAAGTATGACATTGTCAAAGCGCCAATCATTATGAATGATACAAGTTTTGCTATCAGCAGGCGTGTGCTTAGCAAGCCATTGTCTAACCAGTGCAAAGCTCGGTACATTAGGTGTCTTTGCTTTCACATACCGTTTATCCCAACCACTGATCTGGCGTTCGCAATAACCTTCACCGCGACCCAAATTAACCAAATCAGGATGCTCGGTATAGTCTATCTGATGTAACTCTACCAAAGCGTCTAATACATTGGTGCAAAGCAGACGCGTTTGCTCAGGATTAAGATCGATACCTTCTGGCAATTCTGCACGAGGGATAATACCTTCCATCCGCTCCATTACATAAAAGTCAGCGCCGATAACAGCTTCATCCGTACATAGCGCAATCATCTCAGGTACATAAGGATAAGCATCTTTTAACGCTTTTTGAACGGTGTACTCTCGCACCATGTCATGGGCAGATTTTGCCTTGGTACCTTTTGGTGGACGACGTAATATGAGGTCTTGGTTTTTATCTTCACCCTCATACTGTAGTCGATATGTCCAGTTTGATGCGCCGCCTGAGAACTGAGTGACCTTAGGCTCGCCTACTACGCCGACACCTTGACCGCGAAGCCATTCACTGACTGCTTTGGCATCAAGCTCTTCACCCTCGCGTACGGCACCGCCTTTGTCTAGTACTTTATTATCAGTTGCCATGAGACATTCCTTATCATGTGGTCATTTATTTTTATAACAGATATGCGAGCTAGTCCTCAATGCAATTTATCTCATGCTTATTACCATTTTTGAGATGAGGACTCGCTCTAGTGATGACAAATTCACTACTAACTTGTTAATAGTGAATTCTTAATTAGCATTTTGATTGGCTTATTCTTGATAGTTGCGTGAGCAAATCAAAACTAACTCACACAACCGTTTGTTAAGATTAAGCTTAAGCTTTGTCAGATTTAGCAGAACGACTAAAGCCCTGACGTTTTAGTTCTAGCTTAGCAATCATAGTTTTATGTACTTCATCTGGACCGTCTGCTAAACGTAATACACGTGCTTGCGCGTAGAAATTCGGTAGCAAGGTGTCTTGACAGACGCCCATACCACCATGAATCTGAATCGCCATATCAACGACTTCTTGTAACACAGTTGGCGCCACTACTTTGATAGCAGAGATTTCAGTCAATGCGGCTTTGGTGCCCTGAGCATCCATTTTTTGGGCGGCGTACAATGTTAGCAAGCGTGCTTGGTCAATTTTGATACGAGCCTCGCTGATACGCTCAAAGTTACCACCCAATTGTAGTAACGGCTTACCAAAGGCAGTACGCGACATACCACGCTTGACTGCTAATTCAAGAGATTTTTCGGCAGCACCGATACAGCGCATGCAATGATGAATACGACCTGGCCCTAGACGACCCTGCGCAATCTCAAAGCCTTTACCAGGTCCACCAATAAAGTGGCTGACTGGCACACGCACATTCTCGAAGCTAATTTCACCGTGCCCGTGCGGTGCATCATAATCACCAAACACTTTCAGCATACGTTTGATGTTCACACCCGGAGTGTTGACTGGTACAAGCACCATCGAATGCTGATGATGACGGTCTGCACTTTCATCCGCGGTATATGCCATCACAATCAAGACATCAACCGCTGGATCGCCAAGACCAGATGACCACCACTTACTACCATTGATGACAATCTCATCACCATCTACTACCGCTGTTGCTTGCATATTGGTTGCATCACTTGACGCCACATCAGGCTCAGTCATACAGAATACAGAGCGTGTCTTACCTTCTAGGATTGGGGTAAGCCACTTATCTTGCTGCTCTTGAGTACCATAACGCCACAACAGCTCCATGTTACCGCTGTCAGGGGCATTACAGTTAAATACATGAGGTGCTAGCAAACTGCGACCAGTCAACTCTGCAATAGGCGCATAATCAGTGACTGACAGTCCTGCACCTAGTGTGTCATCTGGCAGGAATAAATTCCATAAGCCTTCTTCACGTGCTTGCTTGCGCAGGTTTTCGTAGGCTTCTGGCCACTCCCAGTTTTCCCAATTACCATCAGGGTTTTTCTTATGACAATCTTCCCAGAATTGGGCTTCGATAGGCTCAATATTCGTTTCAATGAACGCTTTGACTTTGGCATGCATGGCTTGACCATGTTCTGTTGCGGTAAACATTAAATTGTCGTTAGACATAAATGACTTCCTTTTCTTTATTGATTGTCTAAATCAAATGTTGATAAAAAGCTCTACTAGAGCTTTAGTGCACGCACGTATACTGTTTTCCGTGTGCTACATTTATAACACAGCAATTGTCAATAAACAGCAAAAAGGCGCGACCAGCTAGGCCACGCCTTTTACAAAATATAAACAATGTATCCAAAAAATTCTGAGCACTAAAATACCATTATTTAACTATCATAATGATAACTAACATTATTTCAGAATATTTAGGCGACTATTCAAATCAAAACGTGCAAGTGCATCAGGTAGTTTATCTACAGCCATACTCAGTGTCGCTTCTGCTGCTTGAGCCAATCCTAACTTTTCTGCTAACGTCGGCTTCTGACGTGAATATAATGCATATACTTCGTTGTCTTCCATACGCTCTAAAATATAGCTGTCTGAAGTCTGTAGACTATCAATTAAGTTAAGCTTTAACGCATCTTCGCCATACCAATGCTCACCCGTAGCTACTTTTTCCACATCAAGTGCTGGACGATACGTGTTAACGAAATGCTTGAATAGCTCATGCGTCTGCTCTAGCTCTTCTTGGTATTTGGCACGGTCTTCGGCATCATTTTCACCAAATACAGTTACCGTACGTTTGTAGTCACCAGCGGTAAACATTTCATAATCGACGTCATGGTTTTTTAGCCATTTATGAAAGTTTGGCAATTGTGACACCACACCGATTGAACCAATGATAGCGAATGGTGCCGCTATTACCTGGTCTGCAACACAAGCCATCATATAGCCACCGCTCGCCGCCACTTTATCGACACAGACCGTCAATTTTAAGCCAGCATCCTTTAGGCGAACCAATTGCGCTGCGGCCAAACCATAACCGTGTACCAAACCACCGCCTGATTCGAGACGGACGATAACTTCGTCACCTTTATTTGCGGTACTGATTAAAGTACTGATTTCTTCACGCAAATGTTTGACCGCCGTTGCTTTGATATCACCATCAAAATCAAGCACAAAAACTTGTGCCTTATCATCGGTATGTTTTTTCTTATTTTTAGTTTTTGCTTTCAATGCTTGCTTGGCTTTTTTAGCCATGACTTTTTTGAACTGTTTGAGGGCAGCTTTGCCTTGGGTGGCTTCCATCAAATCTTCACGGCGCTGCTTTTGAGCATCATTTAAGTGGCGTATTTTAAGCTCAACAGGGTTTTTAGGGGGATGAAATAGCATGGTTACAAATCCTCAAGTCAGTAAATATATTGATATGGCTGTTTTTATTAGCGTGCGTTTGATATGTGCACACTAAGCGGTGTTTTCAAGCATGATGACAATATTTAACCCAATATAAATATCATCGAATAAATACCTCAGACACTTGCACACTCCCGTTCTTTGATTGAACTCAGCCGGTTGTATAACAAAGGGAGATTAGGCATAATATGCGTTTATATCAAATTTTCTGCAGCCAACGTGATGACCATATGTCTTAATCGCGTTGTTTGTGTGTTTTTTTTGCAAATAGCTTGAAACGCACAGCAATGGCTGCATTATTGTACTTCGAATTGGGCTGATAACTGGATAACCATATTATGACGCAAAGCACTATGACGCATAGCGAATACCGAGACGAGTATTGCGGAGCCGTAACCGAGAGCTTGCTTGAGCAAACCATTAGTATCGTAGGCTGGGTACATCGTCGTCGCGATCACGGTGGCGTGATTTTCTTAGACATGCGTGACCGCGCGGGTATCTTACAGGTCGTGGTCGACCCTGATACCCCAGAAGCTTTCGCAGCAGCTGATGCTGTACGTCCTGAATACGTGCTAAAGATAACTGGCCGTGTACGTCGCCGTTATGAAGGTACTGAAAATAATAATATGACCAGTGGCCAGATTGAGCTATTGGGCAAAGAAATTGAAGTATTGGCTAAGTCTGAAACGCCGCCATTCCCATTGAATGACGAAAAAACGACTGTATCTGAAGATCTGCGTCTAAAGTATCGTTATCTTGATATGCGCCGTCCGCAAATGCAAGAGCGTATGGTGTTCCGTGCCAAGGCAACCTCAGCGATTCGTCGTTATCTAGATGATCATGGTTTCTTGGATGTTGAGACGCCTATCTTGACTCGTGCAACGCCTGAAGGTGCGCGTGATTATCTTGTACCATCACGTACTCGTCCAGGTAACTTCTTTGCCCTGCCGCAGTCACCACAGCTATTTAAGCAATTATTGATGGTGTCAGGTTTTGACCGTTATTATCAAATTGCTAAATGCTTCCGTGATGAAGATTTACGTGCCGATCGTCAGCCTGAATTTACTCAGGTGGATATTGAGACTTCTTTCTTGAACGAAGAAGAAATCATGAACATCAACGAAGGTCTTATCAAGCATTTGTTTAAAACAATGATGGACGTTGAGTTCGAGCAGTTCCCACGCATGACTTACGCAGAAGCAATGCGTGACTATGCATCAGACAAGCCTGACTTACGTATTCCTCTAAAGCTGGTTGACGTTGCAGATTTGATGAAAGACGTCGACTTCAAAGTATTTGCTGGCCCTGCGAACGATCCTAAAGGTCGTGTCGCTGCCCTACGCATTCCTGGTGGCGCATCATTAAGCCGTAAGCAAATCGATGCTTATACCAAGTTTGTTGGTATTTATGGCGCACGCGGTTTGGCTTATATCAAGGTCAATGACGCTAGCAGCATCAACAACGGTGTGGATAAAGAGTCTGGCCTACAGTCTCCAATTATCAAAAACATGACTGATGACGTACTTGTGAGCTTGATCGAGCGTACTGCTGCAGAAGATGGCGACATTATCTTCTTTGGTGCGGATAAAGCCAGTGTCGTGAATGATGCAATTGGTGCACTACGTCAAAAAATCGGGCTAGACCTTGAAATGACGACTTGTGAATGGGCCCCACTTTGGGTAACTGACTTCCCAATGTTTGAAGAGACTGACGATGGTCGCTGGACGTCGATGCATCATCCGTTCACTAAACCTAAAGGCTCAGTTGAAGAGTTGAAAAACAACCCAGAATCTGCCCTTTCTATCGCTTATGACATGGTATTGAACGGTACTGAGATTGGTGGTGGTAGCTTACGTATCAACACTTATGATATGCAGCAAGCTGTACTTGAAGCCTTGGGTATTGGTGAGCAAGAAGCTGAAGACAAGTTTGGTTTCTTACTTGATGCCCTAAAATTCGGTGCACCACCGCATGGCGGCCTAGCATTTGGTTTGGATCGTTTGATTATGTTGATGGTAGGCGCAAGCTCTATCCGTGACGTTATCGCCTTCCCAAAAACCAAAACAGCTGATTGCCCATTGACCCAAGCACCTGCTGGCGTTGATAGCAAACAACTACGTGAGCTTGGTATCCGTGTGCGCGAAAAAGCACAGGCTGATACCAACAAGCCTGCTGAATAAATCGTTTGATGATGCGCGGTTGCTGTCTACAGTGCTTGTTACGTGATTCATTACCATGTGAGTGGTCATGAATCCGTACCATATTTTCAAAGTCGTGCCATTGTCTGTACTGCAGATGCTGGCACGTTTTATTGCGTGGGTGATTATTAAGATACCCAGTCTAAGTATCATGCGTACCATTCAGATCAATATGGCGCTGATTACTCATACACTGTCTGAGCAGCAAAAGCGAGCGTTGACCAAAGACATTATTTATCATCAATGTCTGACCAGTATTGAATCTATAAAAAGCTGGGCGATGCCACCTGAGTGGAGTATCGCTCAGATTCGTGATGTCCATAATAAAGACATTCTTTTAGAGGGTCTTGCCAACCCAAATGGCATGCTTGCTATCGTCCCGCATCTCGGCACTTGGGAGATGATGAATGCTTGGCTTAACCAGTTTGGTGCGCCAACCATTATGTATAAGCCAGTTGACGGCAAATTCGCTAATGATTTTATCCTTCAGGGTCGAGCGCGACTTAATGCCACTTTGGTACCTACTGATGGTAGCGGCGTCAAATCCGTGTTTAAAACGCTCAAGCAAGGTGGTTTCAGTATCGTACTGCCAGACCACGTTCCAGAGCCATCAGGCGGCGTTGTCGTTCCGTTCTTTGGTATCAAAACCTTGACCAGTACACTTGCCTCCAAATTGGCAAGCAAAACCAAATGTGCGCTGGTTGGCTTATCTTGTATTCGCCGTACCGATGGACGCGGTTTTGACATTTACTGCTACAAACTCGATGATCCAGCCTTGTATGACCGTAATGCTGAAGTGGCGACTCATGCTCTCAATCAAGCCATGGAGCGTATGATTATAGACAACTACAGTCATTATATGTGGGGCTATCGACGTTTTAAGCGCATACCAAACTTAGGCAACCCTTACCGAAAAGATAAAGAGACTTTAGCAGCCTTTATACAATCTCACCATTCTAGCGTTTCTAGTCGTTCTGATAGCGATATCAACGATAGCGTTAAAATCGACAATGTTAAAAACGATAGTACTGTTAAAAGCGATAACCCTAAGCTCGACAATCATTAGTCATCACCAACCTAGCGTTGCCTATTTAGACATACCATCAGTTTAGACGTACCATCAGTCACAGCTATGCTAATATTGGCTGAACTCTATATCCTTTTACTTTTATTAGTCCTTCATTTATCTGACTATTATCTCAATACGAGTGCATTATGACATCTGACGTAACTAAGACCTCATCTATAGACCCTGATCAAACCAGCACAAATGCTGCTGAACAGCGTTATATCATCTGTATGAAATGGGGCGACAAATATGGTCCTGAATACGTCAATCGTCTCTACAACATGGTTAGTCGACACCTAACCCTAGATTTCCAAATGGTTTGCTTGACCGATGACAGCACAGGTATTGACCCTGCAATTGCTTGTTATCCGATACCTGACATGGATTTACCAGCAGGTCCTGAACGTGGTTGGAAAAAACTGACTACCTTTAAGCCTGAGCTGTATGATTTAAAAGGTGTGGCGTTGTTCTTAGATATCGATATCGTCATTGTCGATAATATCGATGCGTTTTTTACTTACCAAGCTGAGCATGAGGACAGTGTCGTCATCATCCGCGACTGGAAAAAACCTTGGCGCATGATTGGTAACAGCTCCGTCTACCGCTTTAATATTGGTATGAATACTTATCCTGACTTGCTGTCCAATTTTGAGCGAAACTTTGAAACCATTCGTACCCAAGTACGTCACGAGCAGGCTTACCTCTCTAACTATTTGCGTGAGCATCATCACCTAGAGTATTGGGATAAAACATGGTGTGTCAGCTTTAAGTACCAATGTATTGCGCCGATTCCTTTTAATTTTGTGCGCACACCTACTCTGCCGGATGATGCAAAAATCGTTATCTTCCACGGTGAGATTAACCCGCCAGATGCAATTGCTGGTAGTGGTGGTAAATGGTATCGGCATGTGAAGCCAAGCCCATGGTTAAAACACCATTGGCAATAAATGCTTAGCAATTAACCATATGTAGACAATTTATAATTGGCGTAAAGGCAGTGTATTAAGATATAAGATAGGTGAAATAAACGACTGGAAAATAGTATGGCGCTATATTTAAGATTACCTGCTACTGCTGGGTTCAATATTGATAATGAGCTCATCATTATCAATGCTTTTAATGCCAATGAACCTGAACAAAGCCTGCATGGAAAAGATGTCAATATTATCGCTTCAGGTCCATCTATACAGCAGCTACCGTTAGCAGAGCTCCTAGATACGCCTACTATTTTTGTCAATGGCAGTATCAGCCTGATTGGACAGCATCAGTTTACCGATATTGCTGGTTACGTCATCAGTGATGCGCGCTTTATCAATCATCAGCCTGAGATTTTACAGCAGTACTATACGGGTCAACCTCTATATGCAACATTAGCTGTCTTTGAAGCGATGGCCACCACGCACCCTGATATTATGCAAACGTACCATCATGCCATGCGAGTGTTGTACCCAGTAGATAGGCCATGGGGAGTCAAGTCAAACAAGCTATCTTTTAATAAGCTTATCTTTAAGAAAAAATTACTTAATAAAAAAATGCCGCTATCGTACTTTATCAATAATCCAAACTTTATTATTGATAGCGATCATAAAGTGGCTGACATCGGTGTCTCTCTTAACATTACTCATGGATTTGTGGAAGCAGGCACTGTCGCTTATGTGGCGGCGCAGTTAGCGTTTTCGCGTCAAGCAGCGAGTATTCATCTGTACGGTATTGATCTGCTTAACAGCAAGCAACCACGGTTTTATGAAAATAAAAATAATAGTGCACCAAGTATGCTTAGCAAAGTCATGAACGAGCGGATTGTCCCTTCGTTTAACTTGCTCGGCAGAATCTATCAATCGCATGGTGTACCCGTCGTCAACCACTCTCCTATCTCTAAATCACTATTCGACACTTTCTAGTTAATAACTCGCCGTTAGTAACCTCTACTTGATGGCGTTTAATTAAGAACCACTAAGACTTATAAACCCTCATTTTTATCTGAATCTAAAACAGAACCAAACGCTAAGTACTGTCTTGCAATATGTTCAGGAAATAACTGCTGGTTTAGCGGCACGATATAATCTGTAAGGTTGTCTATGGCTTGATCGATGAGTAACGCCAAGCCATCAATATCACCTACCGCAATTAAGTTTTGCTTAGGTAATAACTCTCGTGGACCAAAAGGACAATCCGTACTGATTACTGGTACGCCCAGTGCTTGCGCCTCTACTATGACATAGCCAAAGCCTTCAAACTTAGAAGTAAGCACCATCAGTGCAGCTGATCTAATTAATGGATAAGGGTTGGTCTGGAAGCCTAAAAACTTAATACAGTCGCTAATATTTAGTTGGACAGCCAACTGTTCAATCTCTGCTTCAAGTCTACCTTTACCTACTAGTACTAACGGCAGCTTTCGTACTGTTTTAGCATACGCCTGTAGCAAGTCTCGATGACCTTTCATGCTATCAAAAGAGGCAACATGTATAATGTACTCTTTATCTACTAAGCCGAAATGTTCAAGATGGCTAGACGCTGATGCTTTGGTATTTATAGCAATAGCATCACAAGGATTGTAGATTGTTGTGGTTTTGGTGATATTTCCGATAAGAGCAATCAAATCTTGGCGTGCACCCTTACTCACACAGCTACAAGGATGAGCGCCATAGACCATTTTCAAATGATTTATAGTCTGTACTGGCGTCTCTAATAATTGGTTTTGGAACTGCTTTGATAGCGCTGTATGCAGTACATTTACGATGTTTGGCAACTGGCTATATGCCATAATCCAGTTTATTTTATAGATATTGGCCAGTATCAAATCTGGCTTTCCTATTTGGCTAAGTACGTAATTATCAATACGTTTAGCAACTGATTCGTAGGCTTGTGCTTGCGTAGATTCTGGGTCGAGATTCTGCTCAGAAAACATCTCATCATATGGCACGATATGATATTGCACACGAGCGTCTAGTAGCATATCTTGCGTCGCTTCCAAGCATAGGATATCAGTACGATAGCCCATATCTGCGTAAGCGCTTGCCAAAGTCGTAACCATACGCTCAGCACCGCGACCTTCAAGCGCTTTTAAAATAAATAGAATAATAGGTGGCATTAGTGTCTCAGCTTGATTTTTTAACGGTATAGGCATGATAGGTTAGCCAAATAAGTGTAACTATGGTCGTAATTATTGCAGCGTTCTGACTTTATATGCTAGTCTCACCTACCGCTGGTGCTCGGTAGTTACTCAGTAAAGTACGAGCAGGATTTAACGGTATATCTATAAAAAATTATAATAAGTCTAACTATCTAAATCGATTAAACCTTGTTAATAATCGCATCAGCAAATATCATAGCTGATCTAATATAGCTACTAAAATAGATGCATATCCGATGAGAGCAGGATCAGTTATGAAGCAGCCTAATGAAAACACATTAGACATCGTCATTGCTTGGGTAGATGGCGCAGACCCTATACTCAAGCAAAAGCGAGAACAGTATAAGCCAACTAAAAAAGTGGCATCTGACGCAATAACTGACACGCGTTTCGCTAGCGACGATGAGATATATTATAATATTGCTTCTATCATCAAATATGTGCCTTTTTGTCGTCATATATATATTGTCACAGATCAACAAAAGCCAGCGTTCATCGATGAGTTTGCCAAGCAAGGTATTTGTTCAGCAGATAAAATACGCATCGTTGATCATAAAGACATATTTTTAGGTTATGAGCAATTTTTGCCTACGTTTAATACCCGATCGATTGAGTCGATGATATGGAATATTGAGGGGCTATCTGATTACTTCATCTATATGAACGATGATTTCTTTTTTAACCAACCAGTAAAAATAGATGACTTTTTGGATGGCGAAAAGCTGAATATTCACGGCCAAAGGCGTAAAAGTGCGGCATTAAATGCTAAGCTTAATTTCCGAAAATCTCGTTTTAAATTGTTTGGAACACCGATTCAACCAAGGCATACTATCGCCCAAATGCTAAGCGCCAAAATAATCGGTATGGATCAATTCTTTGAAATTCATCATTATCCTCATATCGTCGATAGGAACATATTGAAAGATTATTTGCTAAATCATCCTCAGCTGCTGACAGAGCAGATTAGATATAAATTTAGAGATGTGGCGCAGGTGAACCCAATAACCCTGATGAATCATCTGAAAATTCAAAAAGATGAAGCAAATCTAAAACCCGATACCTCTGTCAACTATCTAAAAAATGAAGGTAGTGTCGATGATTTTATTACTGCTTTAGAAGATGAATCTATCAAGTACGGTTGTATCCAAAGCCTAGACCTTCTTGAATCAGATTTACACAAGAAAATCAGCCAAGCTATGAAGCATAAATTTTTAGCGTATCTCCCCGCTTCTATGACGGGAACACTAGCTAGCTGAGCTGACACAGTATCGTTATTTTGAATATTATTTAGCACAAACCAATTTCGGATCAGATCCATCAAAGCATAAACATTAATTGGATATATTATGAAAATAGCAGTAGTAGGTACAGGCTACGTAGGCTTATCAAATGCAATGCTATTGGCACAGCATAACGAAGTCGTCGCTGTCGACATTGTTCCTGAAAAAATCGATTTATTGAATGCCCAGCAGTCCCCTATTGAAGATGAAGATATTGAGGATTTTTTATTAAATAAAAATCTCAACTTTTCTGCGACACTTGATGCAGCGACCGCCTATGAAGGCGCTGATTTTATTATTGTGGCGACACCAACTGATTATGATGCTAAGACCAATTACTTCAATACATCAACGGTAGAAGCAGTGATTGAGCAAGTACTTTTGGTCAATCAGCAAGCAACCATTATTATAAAGTCTACCGTACCAGTAGGATATACGGCGAGTATTAGAGAACGTTATGCAACTGACCGTATTATCTTTTCACCCGAATTTCTGCGAGAAGGTAAAGCGCTGCATGACAACCTTTACCCTTCTCGAATAATTGTAGGTGAACAGTCAGAACGGGCTCAATTATTCGCTAACTTACTCCTTGAAGGCGCGATCAAAAAGGACGTACCGCTACTATTTGTAAAGCCCACTGAAGCTGAGGCAATCAAGCTATTTTCTAATACTTATTTAGCAATGCGCGTGGCCTACTTTAATGAGCTTGATACTTACGCTCAAACCTTTGGACTTGAAACCAAACAAATCATAGAAGGTATTGGTTTAGACCCGCGCATTGGTGATCATTATAACAACCCATCATTTGGCTATGGTGGCTACTGCTTGCCTAAAGATACCAAACAGTTATTGGCAAATTATGACGAGGTGCCCAGCAACCTGATAAAAGCCATTGTCGACTCCAACAGAACTCGTAAAGACTTTATCGCTGATAAAGTTATTGAACGAAAACCAAAAATTGTAGGCATCCATCGACTGGTCATGAAAAGTGGTTCAGACAACTTTAGAGCTTCTGCCATACAAGGCATCATGAAGCGTATTAAGGCTAAAGGTATCGAAGTCGTTGTTTACGAACCAGTATTAGAAGAAGAAGAGTTTTTTAATTCACGAGTAATCAAGGACTTAGCAGAATTCAAGGCAATAAGTGACATCATCGTTGCCAATCGCTTGTCTGCAGAGATACAAGATGTATCTCATAAGGTCTTTACGCGTGACTTATTTGGGAGCGATTAATGAATATTTTAATTACTGGTGCGGCAGGTTTTATTGGTTTTCATCTAATCAAAGCTCTATTAGAAATAGAGCTGCCTGATAGTAATCATTGCATCGTTGGTATTGATAACATCAACGACTACTATGACGTGAGTTTAAAAGAAGATCGCTTAACACTACTAAACGAAATATCAGAAACAGAATATTTTACTTTCATCAAGCTAGACCTTGCTGATCGCGAAGCTATGTCTGATCTTTTTTCTACCTATCAGTTCGATATTGTCATTAATTTAGGTGCCCAAGCAGGTGTGCGCTACTCTATCGAAAATCCGAATGCATATATTGATTCAAATGTGGTTGGCTTTGTTAATATACTTGAAGGCTGCCGCCATCATGATATCAAGCATTTAATCTATGCCAGCTCCAGCTCGGTCTACGGTATGAATATAAAGCAGCCATTTACCACTGCTGATTGTGTTGATTTTCCTATCAGTTTATATGCGGCTACCAAAAAATCTAACGAGCTCATGGCGCATAGCTATAGCCATTTATATAATATCCCTACGACAGGATTAAGGTTTTTTACCGTTTACGGCCCTTATGGTCGACCTGATATGGCCTATTTTTCTTTTACGAAAAAAATTATAGCTGGTGAGCCAATCAATGTCTTCAATAATGGTGATATGCAGCGTGACTTTACCTACATTGATGATATTGTAAAAGGTATTATTCGAATAATGGATAAAGCCCCCTCTCCTCAATACTCTACTATCACTACAGCGACTGCTCCATATAAAATATATAACATTGGCAATAACCAACCAGTAACTTTACGCCGTTTTATCACTGCCATCGAAAGCGCTTGTGGCAAAAAAGCGCAAGAGAATTTATTACCGATGCAAGCAGGTGATGTGCCTATTACTTATGCAGATATAGACGAGCTAGTAGATGATATTGATTTCAAACCTGATACCAGTATCGAAGATGGAATCACAAAATTTGTCGAATGGTACAAAGCCTATTATTTGGGCTCGATATAGTATAAATGCTTGCTCATAGGACTCTATTATTTTTATTTGATACTTTGTACAAAATGAAGATATTTCTCAGCGATTTTAGCAGGTAAAAGCGCCTCATCAAAAGGCGCTTGGAATTGTTTTGGATTCTCCATAGCTTGACTCAGTTTGTCAGCAATAGCATCAACATCACCCATTGGCATCAGATTTTTCTGAGGTAATAATTCACTTGGACCTGATGGACAATTGGTACTGATAACGGGCGTATCTAGCACCAAAGCCTCTGCAATAACCAGAGCAAAACCTTCCCAATCTGAAGTCAGTACTTTCAGTTGTGCATGTTTAATATAGGGAAAAGGATTTTCTTGAAAACCTAGGAAAACCACCTTGTCCTCTAGTCCTAAATCTACAACTAGTTGTTCTATTTCATTTTTGTATTTACCTTGACCTAAAAGCAATAACGGCATAGACCGATCAGTCTTTGCGTAAGCCTTTACCAATACATCATGCCGTTTTGCCTCTTTAAAGCTACCCACATGAATAATATAGTTTTGGTACTCAGGGACGAAAACATCTGCTTGTTTTTGAATACTCTCTTTATCAATTGGATTATGGACTGCAGTGGTTGGCGTAATTTGACCGAAGCTCTCTATGAAGTCCTTCTCAGCGCCTTGACTAACACATATACAAGGATGTTTTGAATAAATTTTACTAAACTTTATTTTTTTCTCATTATTATCATTTTTATTGAAGCCATATAATAATGACAAAGTATTGTGGATAACATAGGTAATGTTCGGCAAGCGACTATAACTTAGAATACTGTCAGCACGATCAAGGTTGGATATGATAAGTTCTGGCTTTCCAATTTTCTTCGATATATACCGATCTACTACATATGCAAATACTCTATCACGACGGTCTAATTTTGGTATAAGTTTGAAATTCTTAAACTTGAGTAGATGATAGTTTAAATTTGGATTAAGGCTGAACTCTATTTGAGGTTTGAATGTTAAGACATGAACTTCATAGCCTAAATCATGGAACCCTTGTCCTAAAGTCAATACTACACGTTCGGCACCACCGCCTTTCAAAGAATTAATAACCAATAATATTTTACTTTTTTGTTTTTCGACGAAATCTATGTTCATCTTATTAGTATAACCTCTCACTTTTACTTTCTTATTATTTGGGTTTTCAAAAAACATAGGATTAAAAACAGGCTATTTCGCTACAGTTATAGATTTTTAAATAACTATTTAATATTTTCTCATAACAAAAGTGAAAACAAGCACTATTCTTTCCGAATAACTCTTGAAGCTAAATATATTTATATCTTTCTTTCGATTATATTTACATCCATTTGTTTATCAAAATATGAACGCTACTTACTAAAACTTTAAATAGTCAACATACTGTTGAGCAATATTCTTAGGCAGAAAACTTTCATCTAAACTCACTCTGAAAGATTGTGGCTCAGCCATTAATTCTGTCATTTTGACTGCTAAAGCATCGATATCGTCTACAGGCACCAGACTACTTGCAGGTAGCATCTCACTTGGCCCTGATGGACAGTCAGTACTTATTACTGGCGTATCTAAAGTTAATGCTTCTGGTATGACTCTCACAAAGCCTTCAAAACGTGAAGATAAAACTAGTCCTCTTGCGTTTTTCATATATGGATAGGGATTTTTATTGAATCCTAAAAAGATTACTTTATCGTCTATTCCTAAGCTTTTAGCCAATGCTTTAGTTTCATCAAACATTTTACCTTTACCTAACAATACTAAAGGATAAACCATAGATGATTGAGCATAAGCTTTTAACAAAACATCGTGAGCTTTTTGATATGTAAAGCTACCCACATGAACTATATATTGATTTGGCTTAAGTACACTATGAGGCGTACTATACGACTCATTGCTCATCTGTTTAATCAGTTGCTTATCAAAAGGGTTGTAAATCGTTGTACTAGTGATATGAGGTCCTAGCCTTGCCTGTAAGTCATTTTCTACACCCTTCGAAACACATACGCAAGGATGCTTCCTATAAATATGCTGTAGCTTGCTAATTTTATTATCTAATTTATTACTATCAGTTAGTTTGAACTTATTAGAAATATTATTTCTAATAATGTACATGATATTGGGTAATTTACTATAAACCATGACTCTATCTGATGGCTCTAAATTAGATAATACAATGTCCGGCTTTCCGATTTTCTTCTCAATAAAGTTATCAATAGCACGCGCAAATAACTTATGGCGAAAGCGCTCATTAGGAATTAATTTATAAGGTTTAAATTTAAGCAGATGATAAGCAAGGTTGGGATTTAAGTCATACTCTGTAAGAGACTTGAACCTCAAAATATGCACTTTATAACCTAACTCATGAAAACCTTGCCCTAAAGTTAGTACAGAGCGCTCAGCCCCACCTCCTTTTATAGCGCTAATAATAAGTACTGCTATTTTATCAGTGCTCTGTCTCATGATATACGACCTACTGCTATATTAGATGTTATTATGGTTTTAGATTAAAATTTTAAGGTTAAAACTTATTCTCTCCAATATTTCTCAACCCATCCTACCGGCAAGATAAAATGACGCAAATGGCGCAATGGGCGTTTCAAATTTTTAGGCTCAGTCAATCTTTTTAGATGGTCTTTGGCATTATCGGCGGCGTTTTTATTGTATCTGCCTTCAATAGCGTGCGTAGGATATAAATCACCTGGGAAGATAACAATACGAGCGCCTTTAGGGATCTTCGGTTCTTTGATGTAGTTAAGCGGAAATGGTTGGCGACATTTACGTCTAAAGTGTGCCACCCAAGCTTTTGGAAATAGTTTTACACCGCCTGGTGCATTGCGGGTGACAAAACGTTGCTCAAAACGATATTCATCAGCGATACCTTGCGGGTCAGCTTTGAACTTCTCTTGGAGTGAAACAAGTGACCCTATCTGAAATCTAAAGCAAGATGTCTGCCCTAGGCGCTCTAATGGATTGCTTGGATTGTAAGACAAGATAACATCATCTGGTTCGCCATATTCAAAGAAAGGATCGAGGCTATCGACGATAATCACATCCAAATCTACAAATAATACTGTCCCTGTTAAATCACCGAGCTTTTCACCCCACAAACGGGATTTCGGCCACTTTCCTAACGTATTCGTTGGCATGGTGACATCTAATGGTGGCAATTCTTGACATTCGATTTCTGGACGTACATCAGTCGTATCATCCGTAAAACATACAAAACGAAATGGCGGGGTAATATTACGAGATACCATACCATATAGTTTATTGGCGTAATCAGCACCGTACTTTGTACCCCACTTAATACAAATAATTTGTTTGATATTTTTATTGTCGGCTGTACTAGAATCTATTGGCATTGACTGCTCACTTTAATCGTATGAATAAATATGATGGCTATATTAGCATAAAAAAAAGACTGAACAATTATGTTCAGCCTTTTTGGTCTTTAAAGTAACGGCATTATCAATCAATGAAGCTTAACCAGTCCATATATTTCTCATTACGGCCATGGACTACATCAAAGTATAAGGTCTGTAGTTTTTCAGTCAATGGTCCGCGGCCACCATTACCGATGATACGATCGTCATATTCACGAATAGGCGTCACTTCAGCAGCAGTACCTGTCATAAATATCTCGTCAGCCAAGTAAAACTCATCACGAGTGATGCGGCGTTCGATAACATTGATACCCAAGTCAGCCGCGAACTGTAAGATAGTACGACGGGTGATACCGTCTAACGCTCCACCTGATAGGTCTGGCGTATGTAGCTCACCATTTTTTACCAAAAATAAGTTCTCGCCTGCGCCCTGACATACAAACCCTTGTGGATCCATCAAGATAGCTTCGTCATAGCCATTACGCGTCACTTCTTGATTGGCCATTATAGACACAGGATAGTTACTAGAGGCTTTAGCCTTGCACATAGTCACGTTTGGCATGTGATGTGTATAAGATGACGTTTTTACACGGATACCATTCTTGATGCCTTCTTCACCAAGATAAGCACCCCAATGCCAAGCAGCAACCATGGCATTGATGCTGTTATCACGTGAAGACAAGCCAAGTTTTTCTGCACCTACCCAAATTAGCGGACGAATGTAAGCTTCTGCCAAGTTGTTTTGCTTGACCACATCCTTGTGTGCTTGCTCTAAAGTGGCAGCATCAAAAGGTACGTCCATTTGGAAGATTTTAGCTGAGCCAAGTAGACGCTCAGTATGTTCTTTTAAGCGGAAAATAGCGGTACGATTATCCGCTGTTTGGTAAGCGCGTACGCCTTCAAACACAGCCATACCGTAATGCAAGCTATGTGTAAGCACATGAACTTTAGCATCTGGCTGTTCGATCATTGTGCCATTCATCCAAAGCTTACCATCTTGTGTTGCCATATTCATTTTATTGTCCTTATGCTAGCACTAACGTCTAACTTTTTTTAGGTAGGTTTTATTTAACAGTATTGATCAACATCGTATGATAACACCGTAGCGTCAATTTTTATTGCCTAAACAACAGCTTCATTATGACGAACGACTGACAGTGCTATGATGATGTGTGACCGATTATATCACTGGCCGTCTTGGCAAATGAATTCTTTTGGTTTGGCACTATATGGTTTTTAATTATATCGTTCCTAGCTACCGATTCTATCCATAGTTTTTGTTCATAACTTTTATTGATAGTTTTTGTTCATAGCTTCTATTTATCGTAACGCATGACAGTTTAAGCGTCTCTTGGACTATCGGCAAGACCTGAATCATACAAGTTACGATATTACTCGTCGTCTGTCTCCACACCCATAAGATGCTGCCATTGTGACTGTACTAACGCTCGCGTCTCCTGCCACAATAACTCATCAACGAGCAAAGACTGCTCTGATAGTGCCAATTGATGCGTGGCAGCACGTATTCTTAAGTAGGCATCGGTCAAATCCTGACAGACTTGGTCATCCCAAATACCAAGCAAGGCAACTTCTGCAAAAATTCGCACATTATCGCTCCATTTGGTCAAACTTGGATATTCATGTGAGTAAGCCAATACAGCAAACTGTGCTAAAAACTCAATGTCTACAATCCCGCCTGCATCTTGCTTAAGATGAAACTTGCCCGCTTCCTGCTGCCCTTGGTTCGTCCCTAGATGCTTCTGCATTTTGATACGCATACTGGTGACTTCACTACGTACTTGATCCAGTGTCCGTGGCAACGACAATACGTCGCGGCGAATATCACAAAAGCGTGCAGTGACTCGTCTGTCTCCGCAAATCGCACGAGCACGTACCAGCGCTTGATGCTCCCATGACCATGCTTTATCCATTTGATAGGTTTCAAACGCATGACAAGACACTACCATCATGCCAGCATTTCCTGAGGGTCGGAGACGCATATCAATCTCATAGGCACGGCCATCACGGGTTTGAGTATTGAGATAATTCATCAGTTTTTGTACAAGACGCGCGGCAAACTTCATACCACTGACTGATTTTTCACCAGTGGTCATGCCTTGCTCTTTTATCTTGTGTAAGAATACCAAGTCCAAATCTGAAGAATACGACAACTCTAAGCCACCAAGCTTGCCATAACCGATAATTGCAAAGCCGCAGTCCGCTTCAGTGACTGGGTCGCCATCTTGGCCAATAGGATACCCATAACGGTTAACAATCTCCGCAAAAGCGCGCTCCAATGCTGCTTCTAGTACGACTTCAGCGATATAAGTCAATGAATCCGACACTTTCATAATCGGGCGTTCCGCCAATACATCGCTAGCAGCAACCGCTAACACTTGATTCTTTTTGAACAGACGTAGGACGCTCAACAGCTCTTCTTCATCGTTTGGTTCGACGCGTAGCAACTGTTGACGCAAGATATCACGCAGCTCACGCTTATCTGGCAGATGGCGATAACGCTGCTGCAAAAATGTGTCTAATAATACAGGATACTGAGCCAACTCTTTTGCGATCCACGGGCTGGCAGATAGCATTGGAATCAGCTCAATCGTTGCATTGGGGTTTTCAGCAATCATGACCAAATAGATAGAACGGCGGCAAATCGCTTCAAGCAGTGAGATCAATCTTGGTAAAGCAGTATTGGCAAGTTGCTGCTGTTCTTGATGCGCTAACAACGCATGGACAATGACAGGATATGCGTCGTCTAAACGCTCTCTGGCTTCATCACTTAAATTAGCCACCATTTTTGATTGCCAAAAATTCTGTAGTACCTCGCGATTTTCTTTTGTTAGCACTTCATTTAAACGGGCAATTTGCTCATCTAAGTGCTCTGGCTCTAGGTCGGTATCTTCGTTATCAGGTATTTGACGCTCAGTGACCATACGCTCAAACGGCACATTGACACTCTCGCGATGACGATTAAGCTGGTCTAATAAGGCATGCCAGTTTTCAAAATTCAGCGTCACTGCTAGATTATGCTGCCATTGCTCATCGTGTGGTAAGCGCTGGGTCTGTTGGTCATTAATCGCTTGAATAGCATGCTCAAGCCGGCGTAAGAACCGATACGCGGCCTGTAGCTGCTCATAAGTTGAATGCTCCAGATAGCCAAGCTCACATAATACTTGCATCGCTTGCAAGCAAGGTTTGATTTGCAGCTGTGGATGCCGGCCACCATAGATAAGCTGAAAGGCCTGTACGATAAACTCGATATCTCTGATACCGCCCGCGCCAAGCTTGATATTGTCCAAGTCTTCACGCTGTGCAACTTGATTTTGAATAAGAGATTTCATTTCTCTCAATGCCGAAAACGCACTGTAGTCCACGTAATAACGAAAGACAAATGGCTTAATCAGCGATTGTATCTCTTCATAAAACGGCTGGTCTATTTGTCCGACTACGCGCGCTTTTAACCAAGCAAAACGCTCCCATGCACGCCCATGCATCGTAAAGTATTTTTGCAATGCAGACAGATGAATGGCCAAATCACTTCCATCACCCCATGGACGTAAGCGCATATCTACTCGAAAGACAAAACCATCAGCGGTCTTGTTATCAAGCAGTTTAATAATGCCTTGACCCAATCGAGTCATAAAGCGTTTGTTATCTATGCTACGTGTGCCTTTTGCTTTACTGCCATTGGTCTCGCCGCGTGCTTGATGTACAAAGATTAAGTCAATATCACTTGATAAATTCAGCTCTTGCGCACCAAGTTTACCCATGGCCATGATTGCCATATCATCAATCTGTACATTGCCTTGTTCATTGATAAAGGTCGGCTCGCCATATTTAGCAACCAAGTGCTGATAAGTGTAATCTTTAGCAAAAGAGATACAGCCATCTGCAAACTCAGACAACTCATCGGTCAGCTGCTCTAGACTGATCGTCTGCAAGGCATCTTGCCAAATCCAGCGCATCATTAGTAGCGTGCGCAAGTGACGCAGACCACTCATGACCTTGATTTCATCAGCGAGTTGATAGTTCTCATCTAACGTATAATCTTGTATCAGATCATCGATTTGCTGGCGGGTCAGCGTACTATTCAATGGATAGCTACGCAAAAACGTCTGACATGAAACGGTCCGACTTTCCCAAATTTGGTAAGCGAACTCGCTCGCTGTCTTCAGGACTTGCAGTTGTTCTACGGTAGGCTGATAATCTGTACCATTGTTCACACGTGAGGGCATAACAGGTAACATAGTGACAAAAACTCCTTACATAGAATGGTAAGACTACGTGAACCTAGCTCATAAGTTTATTGTTTTTTCTTACGAGGCAGTCACAGCATCAAATAATAGTACTCAGTGTGCCTACACTTGAGATAAAACCACGTTAAATAACAGTGAGTCTACTTGGTTTGCGACGCTTTATGTTAGCATAAACATCTTTGATAGAGACGACTCACCTCTCTTTTATGACATAACGCTATGTGATGTGACAGTATGATCCGCTGTATGTCGCATTATCAGTATAAATTCTGTTTTCTGTCACGCAAATTTGCACACAAGCACTATAATAATAACGACCAAATGACTTTATACAAAGCATTTATAGCAACTCGGCCATAATTTTTAAACTCTAATTTATAATATGTGATACCGCGCCTTATGACGACCACTTCCCCGTTACTACTGATTACTGCTGACCCTAGTCACCCACTGGCACACTTGGCGTTACGCTATGCACGCGCTTACCTGAATGGCGCAGCGAATAGTCATGATATTGATAATACTGACACTAATAGCATAGGCAGCAGCGATAATGCTACCTTTGAACAACCATTGCTCAATGTCTTCTTTTATGGGGATTCGGCTCACATAGCCAATCGATTGCGTTGGCAGTCAGCCGATCAATTAGACTTGACCAAAGAATGGCAGTCATTGGCTGAGCAGTATCAATTACCCCTGCCTGTTTGTGTCAGTACAGCCCTTAGCCGCGGTGTGAGTGATGTAGACAACAGCTCACGTCATCAGCTTGACGGTGCCAATCTTGCGACAGGGTTTACCTTAGTGGGACTCAGTGAGCTTGCGATGATGATGCAGGACGACTGTCGTTTGATACAATTTTGATAGTGTGTCGTTTGATAACTTGTCTATTGAGATCACTGGTAGCGGTAAATATTTTTAGGAATAGATTATGAAATTATTAATTCAGCTACACACGCCCACTGAAGCAGCAAGCTACGAAGGCTGTGCACTTGCGCTAACTCTAGCGACATTTGGTCATGAGGTGCAACTATTCTTAGATGCGCCAGTCTTTGGCTTATTGATGCAATCTGACTCGCGACTGCATGGCATGATTCAGTCACTTGAGCTTTACGATATGCCCGCAGCTTGGCTACCTGATGACGTCTTTAGTGGCTGGGTCACTGGTATGTTGCCGACAGATCTGGCATCACAGCTCACACTCGTGCCAGAGGTCATTAACTCACAAGACTTTGAGCAGATACTTACCTTTTAAGACGCTGTATAACTTAGATTTATAAAATAATAAAGCACGTAATTGGACACCTTTATGGCAACTTTATATCAACTGCATAGCACGATGGCTACCCTTAGACGCAGCACCGAAGAGATGTCTCGCACTTGGCGCACGGGCGACAGTATTCTCTTGCTTGGCAGCACCCCTGCTTTTATCGATTGGCTCAATGCTTATTTAAATGATAGCGATATAGAGGATATTGCTGGTATTTACGCATTAGCAGATGACATCGCACAGCTCACGGCAAATACAACTGGCAAGCTTAATTTAGAGACTAAGTTGACTGCTGTTTTGACCGACGCAGAATGGGTCAATCTGGCTCAGAGCAGTCAATTTGACAAAGTGGTGACGATTGCCTTATGAGTAATGACATGACCACTCACAACGCTGCGTTATCAGCGGCTGATATCGAACTAGATCAAGACGGCCATCTATGTGACCATACGATTTGGACACCTGCTATCGCACAGCAATTGGCAGACACGTTAGAGGTTAATCTGAGCGATGAGCATTTAGAAATTTTGCAACAAGTGCGCGCGTTTTTTGATAAATTTAATCACGCGCCAGCAACCCGTCCATTAATCAAATGGCTACAAAAGACTTTGCCAGAACTTGATATTAGCAATCAAAAGCTACAGCAATTGTTTAATACAGGTTTGGTTGCGCGTCATGTCAATCGCTTAGCAGGCTTACCAAAACCACCGAACTGTTTATAAGTGCTTTATAGGCGATAAGATACGATCGATGTCGCACTAGAAACTCATCATATGTACATGAGCAGTATCTAATATTTTACTGCTCATTGAGTATGCAAATACTTTTAAGTCTATAGTTATTGCTTTGTAGAATCGCTATTTTGGGTCATAGACTGTCAATGTCTCATAACCAACGCTACGACCTTCATCGCCTGCAAATCCTTGCTGTCGCCATATCTCGTACAAACAAATAGCTACGCTATTTGATAAGTTCAAACTGCGCGAGTCAGCTAGCATGGGTAGTCTTAGCCAGTTATCAGCACCGATATCTTCACGTATATCATCTGCCAGACCTGCCGTCTCAGAACCGAAAACCAGCGCGATATTGGGCATAGCAGCCTTATCAGATGCTTCAGAGTCCGAGTTTTTGCCAAAGTCATAATCGTAGAACGGTTTGCTCAGTTTGGTTGTCAATGCGGTAACGACATGGCAGTCAGCGGCTTTTAGAGCTTGTCTCGCAGCCGTCCAATCATCATGCACTTGCAAATTAGCATATTCGTGATAATCAAGACCTGCACGGCGTAGCTTTTTATCATCAAGCTCAAATCCTAACGGTCTGACTAAATGCAGCTGTGCCCCGCTATTGGCACACAGTCGAATAATATTGCCAGCGTTACTTGGCATTTTTGGTGCTACTAGCACGATATGGATGGTCATTCTTACTCCACAAATATTCAACGCTCTATTATTTAAATTTATGAGCGGTAGGTAATCGAAAGTTACAGTTTACTGCCAATAATTACATTTTGATACTGTGCAGCGTTTTTAACTTTCACTATGATGTCTGTAATGGATAACGCGATAGCATTTATGTATGACTGTCTCATCCAATACCCCTTCAGTGAAGCTTGAGCACGATGCTTAGCGTCACTGTTGTTATTTATAACCATTCATTTATCTTTGAGGATACTATTATGAAAAAAGTAATCATCGCATCTTTAACTGCTATGTTCGTTCTAACTGGTTGCAACACGTTCAAAGGCTTTGGCCAAGACGTATCAAGCGCTGGTGATGCTGTAACTGGCGGCGCACAAGAAGTACAAAACAAAATCTAAGGTCTGCTTTTTTTAGATTTTCAAAAGGGCTTATCATTTATTTGATAAGCCTTTTTTGTGTTCTTATTTTGCTGCTGTTAAACAATTACTCAAGCACGATTTTATAAAAACGCGCGTAATATCTGATTGAGATAACGCTGTCCTAATACGGTCGGTTGCAACTGCGTATCACTATCTACCAACAATCCTTGCTCAACTAAACTGTTTACTTGTTCAGCAATACTATCAAGCGTTAACCCAGTTCTCTTTCCAAACAGTGACCAAGCAACGCCGCCATGTAAGCGCAGTGCGTTTAGCATAAACTCGCTCACTAACTCATCTTGATCAATCGCTTGCCAGCCAACCATTTTTGGTGTGATTTGGCGTGTATCAGACATCTCCGTGACATCTGGATTCATTACTACATAATCTTTTGGCAAACGTGATTTACTAAAGCGATAGATACCTGACGCTATTAACAAGTCATCTTCCATTTTATCTTTTATATCTGATGAATGACCACCATTGCTATCGTTACGACCAATCGTCACTTTACCATGTGCTCCAGCGCCAATAGCTAGATAGTCGCCAAACTGCCAATAGTTGATATTATGGCGGCATGGTTTGTCTGACTCGCCTGCCCACGCAGACACCTCATAGTTGCTATAGCCTAATTGCTGCAATAGCGACTGACCTGCTTGTTCAATATCTGCCAAATTGTCTTCATCGGGTAAAATAGGCTGGCTACGGTAAAACACGGTATTTGGCTCAATAGTCAGTTGATACCAAGAGATATGCGTTGCACCAGCATTATGCGCCATTTGGATATCTTCTAGCGCTTCATTCATAGTTTGCTGCGGTAGACCGTGCATCAAGTCGACGTTGACCCGTACAAATCCAGCCGCTTTAGCAGCGCGAATTGCTGATAACGCTTGCACAGGATCGTGGATACGCCCCAGTACCTTTAGCTTATCAGCGGCAAAGCTCTGTACGCCGATAGAAAGACGATTGATACCAACCTCTAAATACTGCGCAAATGGTGCATGCTCAAGCGTGCCGGGATTGGCCTCCATCGTGACTTCGATGTCTTCTGAAAACTCAAAACATGTACGTAACCCAGAGAACAATCGCTGATACTGAGCAATAGGTAGCAAAGACGGCGTACCACCACCGATAAATATCGAACCAATTTTTCGGTTCTGAGTTAAAGGTTGCTGCATCGCGGCGTCTAACAGTAATGCATCGACGTATTCCTCATACATGGATAGCTCACTGTCTATCGGTAGCTCATGCGAATTAAAATCGCAATAAGGACACTTCTTCACACACCACGGAATGTGGATGTAAAGAGACAATGGAATGTCGGCCACGTTTACCGCGATAGTATCCGTCGTTGGTTCAGTAAGACTTAACGTATTCAGGTCATTTAGCATACTGTCTGTATTCACTTTGGGCATAAATAAACTTATTTTGTAGTGAGCAATAATGATCGATATCAAAAGTAAGGCTAGGATAGCGACTAGATGAGATAAAGAAAAGCCTATCTATCATAAAATTATTAACAAAAACACGTAGAAACGCCCTATTCACCATGACAACTTATGGGCAATATATAGAGAATCTGTTAAAAACAGCCTCTACTAAGAACAGAAACTATTAAAAATGGGTTTGAGAGTGAGTCAATAGAAACTAACTCTGATAATTTTAAGAACAAATTGAAAAATAAATAAAAAATCAAAGGACAAATATATGGCGTATTGGTTAATGAAATCCAACCCTAAATTTTTTGGTATTGAAGATTTGCAGCGCTTGGGCACCGACGGTTGGGACGGCGTTCGCAACTACCGTGCGCGTAACTTTATGCGTGATGATATGAAAGTTGGTGACAAGGTATTCTTCTATCACTCTAGCGCCAAGCCGTCTGGAGTCGCTGGTATCATGACAGTCACTACAGCAGGGTATCCCGATCCTACTCAGTTTCACCCTGAACACCGTCACTATGATCCTATTGCGACTGAAGATGCACCTCGCTGGTATATGGTCGATCTCACTTTTGAGCAAGCTTTTACAGAGGTATTGCCACTATCAGAGCTAAAATTTTTGCCAGCCTTAGAAGATTCTTTATTACTTAGGAAAGGCTGTCAGCAGTTAACAGTGATTCCATTAGAGCCCAAACATTGGCGAGCGATTATGGATATGGCGGAGACACTTGAGTTGCTGCCGGAGCAAACTTATTAAATTGGCTATTAGCTGTTGTTCATCAACTATGAAATAGAGTACAAAAAACCTAAGATTAATACCTGTATAGCGGCGCTAAAGCGTTGACATCATAGTGTGGCTTCTTTACCATCTTACTATGTATATGACCTGTCAATCCACTACTTGGATCGACGGGTTATTTTTATTTTAGTGTCTTTACTTTTATTTTCATACTCTGCCTATCTACTTATGCAACATTATAAGCTTGCTCATATTATTTATCGGAGTATTATCGTCGGCACTACGCTCTCCTCGCTGTGTCAATCTTAGTCGATTGATAGCAGTGTTTGTTTATTAATAATAACTACCTTAATAACAATTACCGCAAAGAATAAAAAGTTGCTTACCATGGTTTTTCCATTGTCTTTCAAAGATTTTAAAAGCTACAGCTTACGTCTAGGCGTACTCGCCCTCCCTATCTTAATCACTCAGTTTTGCCAAGCAGCACTTGGCGTGGTCGATGCCATCATGGCGGGTCAAGTTTCGGCACTTGATTTGGCTGCGGTAGCCGTTGGCTCTGGTATTTGGCTACCACTGTTTTTATTGGCCACAGGTGTGCTTATCGCAACCACGCCTCTAATTGGTGAAGCGATTGGTCAAGACCAGCACGGCCAAGTACCACATATCACGCAGCAGTCTCTATGGACGGCAGGTGTCATTGGCATTATTGGTTTTATCATTGTCAATTTGGCTCCTAATGTCCTTGGCATTATGGGTGTCCCAGAAAACATTCAGCCGATAGCGACACAGTATTTACATGGTGTCTCATTTGGTTTCCCAGCGCTCGCTGTATATGCCGTTCTACGCAGTTATTGTGAGGCATTGGGTCGTCCTGAGCCTGTAACTGTCATTAGTATCATTGGCCTACTCGCAGATATTCCTTTGAACTATATTTTTATTCATGGGTTATTTGGCATGCCAGAAATGGGCGGTGCAGGCTGCGGGGTGGCGACAGCATTGGTCTTATGGATAAATGTCCTATTGCTTGCAGCCTATACTAGCTTCACGAAACGTCGAGAATTTGTGAGCACGAGATTTTTTTATGGCTTTTCTAGCCCCAATCGTACACAGATAAAAAAGCTGTTAAAACTTGGTATCCCTATTGGTATCTCTATCTTCTTTGAAGCCAGTTTGTTTAGCTTAGGCGCACTCGTTATCAGTCCATTGGGTGAGCTAGCAACAGCATCGCATCAAGTGGCGCTGTCAGTGACCTCACAGCTATTTATGATACCGATATCTGTCGCCATGGCACTCACTATCATGGTCTCCAATCGATTTGGCCAAAAAAACCTATTAGCACTGCGCCAAGTGCAAGCTACTGGACTGGTATGGACCGTATTGATCGCTTTGACCTGTATGGTTGGGATATGGCTATTCAGACCAGAACTAGCAGCAGCATTCACGGATAACCCAGAGGTCAGAGCCCAGTCTATGCATTTGCTTATCTTTGCACTCGCCTATCAGTTATTTGATGGCTGGCAGGTTAACGTCGCTGGTATATTGCGCGGCATGCAAGATACCACCATACCGATGTGGGTAACACTCTTCTGCTACTGGTTAGTTGCCCTACCACTTGGCGTCTATCTGGTGCGTTTTACTGACGTTGGTGCACAAGGGTTTTGGATGGCGTTGATTACAGGTTTGTTCTTATCATCTATTTTACTTACTTTGCGTCTACGCTATCAGCAAAAACGTTTAACTGTACTATGGGGTTGAGCCAATTGCTCATGGATTGTATTTTATAATCATTGTCAGCGTCATTTGATCATACAGACTATGAAAAATCGTAGATATTTTCTTGCTAAAAAGATGGCTTACGTCAAAATATGTAAAAATTCTCAGTTAACAACTGTACATTGATTGCTCATTGCCCTGAATCTAGGTATCATTAGCAATTAATTAGACAATATTTAGTTACACTATTTCTCGAATTTAGTACAAGGTCAGATAAAAACTATGGATATTGAAAAAATACGCACCCTCATCGCCCTTATGGAAGAAAGTGAACTGGTTAATTTAGAAATCAGTTCTGACGACGAGCATATTAGCTTAACTCGTCACTATGACGCGCCTGCGCCAACTATGATGGCCGCCCCAGCTGCGAGCGCTGCTCCTGCTGCCGCTGTCGAAGGCAAACCTGCAGAAAAAGCGGGTAGCGTTGAGTCTTCACCAATGGTTGGTGTTTTCTATTCAGCACCAAGCCCTAATGACCCACCATTTGTAAAAGTCGGTCAAAAGGTTCAGGCAGGTGATACTTTAGGTATTATCGAAGCCATGAAAATCATGAACCCGCTTGAAGCGACTCAAAGTGGTATTGTTGACGAAATCTTGGTAGATAACTCTGAAGTCGTACAGTTCGGTCAACCTGTCATACGCTATAAAGCGTAACGATATTTGCCATACTTTATTTCATTATGGCTGACTTTTGGTATATATACCGCGTCAATGCTAAATAACTTGATGCTATGTATCGAAACTCAGTCAATGACTGACGCTTCGACAAGGATGAACCCATGATAAAAAAATTGCTCATTGCCAACAGAGGTGAAATTGCCCTGCGCATCGTCCGCGCCTGTAAAGCGCTAGGTATCGAAACGGTAGGTGTCTACTCTACTGCGGATGCCAACTTGATGCACTTGCGCTTTGTTGATGAGGCAATTTGTATTGGCAAGCCTAATGCTAACCAAAGCTACCTTGATATCAATACCATCTTAACTGCTGCTGAGATCACTGGTGCAGATGCTATCCATCCCGGTTATGGCTTTTTGTCTGAGAATGCTGAATTTGCTGAACAAGTAGAAGAAGCAGGATTGACCTTCGTTGGTCCTAATGCTGATCATATTCGCCTTATGGGCAACAAAGTTTCTGCCATCAACGCTATGAAAAAAGCGGGCGTACCAACCGTACCTGGTTCAGTTGGCGCTGTGACCCTGCACAATGCTGAAGAGCAAGCACGCAATATTGGCTTCCCACTATTGATTAAAGCGGCTTCTGGCGGTGGTGGACGCGGTATGCGTGTGGTTGAACGCTTTGACGAACTAATTGGTCAAGTACAAGCGGCCAAACAAGAAGCTGAGCTTTGGTTCGGTGATGACACTGTCTATATGGAGCGCTATCTACAAAACCCGCGCCACGTAGAAGTACAGGTACTAGGCGATGGTAATGGTAATGCTATCCATCTATATGATCGTGATTGCTCATTGCAGCGTCGCCATCAAAAAGTCCTAGAAGAAGCACCTGCGCCTGACATCCCAGATGATGTACGTGAGCCAATCTTAAAAGCTTGCGTAAAAGCTTGCGAGCTTGTTAAGTATCGCGGTGCTGGTACGTTTGAGTTCTTGTTTGAAAATAACGAGTTTTTCTTTATTGAAATGAACACTCGTGTACAGGTTGAGCATCCAGTGACTGAGATGATTACTGGTATTGATGTTGTTGTCGAGCAGCTCAAAATTGCTGCCGGTTACGGCCTGTCTTATCGTCAGAGTGAAATTGAGATTCAAGGTCATGCGATCGAATGTCGTATCAATGCCGAAGATGCAGCGACTTTCGTACCTTGCCCGGGCACTATCAGCCAACTGTTCACGCCAAGTGGCTCTGGTATCCGTTTTGACTCTCATCTATACCCTGGCTATGAGATACCGACCTATTACGATTCATTGATTGGCAAATTGATCTGTCATGGTCAAACTCGTCAGCAAGCTATTGCTAAGACAGTACATGCCCTTGATGAGCTGATTATCGAAGGTATCAAAACCAATATACCTTTGCATCGTGATGTAATTTTGGCGGATGATAACTTTACTCGTGAAGCGCAAAATATTCACTATCTCGAAAGAGAGCTGCTGACTGCGAATAAAGCCAAAAAAGACTCGTAAGCTGAAATGCTTGCAGAGTTTGCTAAGTTTAATTAAAACAGCACATAAAAAAGCCGCTATTAATATAGCGGTTTTTTTATGTCATCAATAAGCAGTCAATCATACGTAAAGTACAACGAGCACATCTAATTATGGCAATACTCTATTGAAGTTCATAAAGCATTCGTTACCATCAGGATCAGCGCACCATTGCATCTGATTGCCATCATGATTGATAAATGCAATCAACGCTTCATCAGTTTGATCGACCTGATTGCCTGAGCAGTCTACTTCATTATTATCATAAACAGTCTTGATCGCAATAACTGGCAGCCCTTCTTCACGATGGGTGACTAGATAGCGTCCGTATGTCCACTCTTTGCCACTGACAGACCACATCTCATTATCCGCACTAAAGTTATATAGCTCACGGCACTGGTTAGACTTACCAACTGACGCAAGTAAGTTCTTACTAGTAGCTGGTTGAATGTTTAGAACCCGCTCTTCACTTTGAGTCAGTACGCCGCCGTCCATGCCCGTCATCACTTTAGGCTCTATACTGCTAGGCTGTTGCGCACTATTTGATACTGACTGGTTAGCTTCCGCTTCCTTGGTCATCATGGCGTGAGTAGAATGAGCGCTACTGTCCAAGTCTATTTCCCACTGTCCGGCAATGGCTGGACTAATATGAGTGGTGATGGTTGGCTTGGTAATAGCCTCACCGTTCGCAGGCAACGAAGCCAAAATAGATGCTAGCGTGAATGAAGCAAATGAGATAGGTTCCATAATTAACCTTTTATTTATAATATTTTAATATATACATTAGCGTAAGTCTTAGACACCAAAAACACAAGTAACATTATGCTATTGCTCATAAACCTATAGTCGGAATTTCATAGGTATTTATAGCAAAAAATAACGCCATCGCTTTACTTGCATGAATACAAGGAGCGATGGCGTTATTAGCATACAGAATTCTGCGTGATATTAATGACTACTTAATATTAAGCAGCTTCTGTATTTAGCGCTTGAGCAAAAGCTGATAACGCCCCTTTTAGCATGGCTGATACCGTACTGCTACAAGTACCGATGCCAGAGTATACCTCGCCATCGACATTTAACTGAATGTAAGCGGCAGCATTGGCATTGGTTTTGTTATCACTATTGGTATCATCATCGATACCATTACCGCTGTTATGATGCGGGTTAATCGCATGTTCTGCATAGTTAATAATATGCAAGGATTTGCCAGTATGCTGCGCAAGTCCGTCAATAAACGATGATAATGGGCCGTTACCCGTACCATCAATATCGATGGTATCGCTATTCATCTGTACTTGACCACTAAAGTAAACCGCACCGCCTTTATTGTTGACGCTATAGTCTAGCAGCTCAAACTTACCCTGCTGCAAGTAAGTATCTTCAAAGGTCTGCAAGATTTCATCATTCTGCAACTCGCGTGCCGCCGCTTCAGCTTGCTTTTGTACCACACGGCTAAAGTCAATCTGCATCCAACGTGGTAAGTTGAAACCGTAGTTGCGCTGCAAGATATACGCGACGCCGCCTTTGCCTGACTGGCTATTGATACGTACCACATCTTGATAGCTACGCCCAATATGCGCAGGATCGATAGGTAGATAAGCCACGTCCCAGACGTTGTCTGTTTCGCTCTGATTGATTTCATTGTAGTCGAGAGATTTTTTGATAGCATCTTGATGTGAGCCACTAAAGGCCGTGAAGACCAACTCGCCTACATAAGGATGACGTGGGTGCAATGGTAAGTTATTACATTCGCTCACCACCTGTACGATTTCGCTCATGTTGCTAAAATCAAGCTCAGGATCGATACCTTGGCTAAACAAGTTCATGGCCATAACCATGATGTCCATGTTACCTGTACGCTCACCGTTACCAAGCAATGTGCCTTCGATACGATCGGCACCTGCAAGCACACCCAACTCAGCTGCTGCTACGGCACAACCACGGTCATTATGAGTATGCAAGCTAACAATAACATGCTCACGCTGCGCTAGATGACGGCAGAAGTACTCTACTTGATCAGCAAAGACATTGGGCATAGATGCTTCGACCGTCGCTGGCAAGTTAAAAATAACTTCCTGACCCTGCTGTGGTTGCCATACGTCACACACTGCATCGCAAACCTCTACGGCATATTCAGTTTCTGTCTGGCTAAAACTCTCTGGCGAGTATTGAAATACCCAATCTGTCTCAGGGTATTTTGCTGCATATTCTTGCAATAGCTTAGCACCAGCAATCGCAATCTCTTTGATTTCAGCTTTATCTTTGCCATAGACTTTTTCGCGTTGTACACGGCTGGTTGAGTTATAGACATGGACAACCGCACGTTTAGCACCTTTTAATGATTCAAAAGTACGGGCAATCAAATGCTCGCGCGCTTGTACCAATACTTGTAACGTCACATCCTCAGGTACGTGGTTTTCTTCGATAAGCTTACGCGCAAAGTCAAACTCTACCTGCGCCGCTGACGGAAAACCAATCTCAATCTCTTTAAAGCCAACGTCTACTAAGGTCTTAAAGAAGCGCATTTTTTGTTCAATGGTCATCGGATCAATCAGTGCTTGATTACCATCACGCAGATCCACACTTGCCCATATCGGTGACTTCTCAATCGTCTTGCTTGGCCAAGCACGATCTGGCAGCGATGGCGCAAATGCAAATGGACGGTATTTACGGAAGTCAAAAGCGGCACTTTTTGGTGTGATCTTTGCAGTCCCTGTGGCTGCGGTGTGCGTGGCTTGGTCAGACATAATCAATCCTTAGATGATATGGTTATTTATATATTTAGCTAGGCGATTAGCTGTTGATTAGATCAGTATTTATCATATGAGATAACTAGTGTTCATACCATAATAATATCAAAGTTTAACAGAGAGAAACCTGCTTTCTTTTACTTTATTTTCTGTTATTTTAGTGGAAAAACACAATTTAGACATTATAATCGAATAAATTCACTATTAAGGCTTGAGAAATGCCAGATAATCATATTGATAGTACAGGGACTGCAGATATAGACGAAATAGATAGACAGTTACTGCGCTTATTGCAAACACAGGCGCGTATGAGCATTACTGAACTCGCTGAACGTGTCAACCTGTCTGCCACCCCTTGCGCACGTCGTATCAAACGCTTAGAAGATGCGAACATAATCACTGGCTACCATACCAAAACCGATGCGCAAAAACTTGGCTATCCACTAGCCGTGTTTATCGCTATTAGTATGGATCGTCATACGGCAGAACGTTTTGAGCAATTTGAACGCAAAGTTCAGAGCTTTGAGGAAGTCATCAGCTGTAGTATTGTCACAGGTCGCACCGAAGACTATCTGATTAAGGTTAGAGTACGTGATATGACACATTACGAAGAGTTTTTATTACATCGCCTCAATCGTATCGAAGGCGTGGCGCAAGTTCATACCAGTTTTGAATTACGAGAAGTATTTAGCCGTAGCGTGGTTTAGACGATCTATACGGTCGTTGGTGACTGTCGACGAAACCATGCCAATAGTACAAACCCGATCATCAATCCAATAGCAGCGACAAGTAACCCTGCATTGAAATTACCATCCTGCCCTGCCAGCGCCACTGTCACCAAAGGTCCTAAAAACTGACCCAATGCATAAGCTAACGTCGCTAGTGCAATCAGTAAATTAGAATAGGCAGGATTGATGTTTTTAAATAGAGTCAGTGTCATCGATACCATACCGACGAAGGTCAATCCTAAAATCGCAGCATTGCCATACAATCCAAGCGCCCCATCAAACCATATCGGCAAGCACATGCCAAATGCTTGCAATACCGTCAGCCCCATTAAGGTTTTTATCTCACCGATACGTTTGGCAAGCGCTCCCCATAGGGGGTTTGACAACATCGCAAAAATACCAACAACCAACCAAATCATCAATCCAGCATACGTCTGTGTCGTTAGACGCTGCGCTGCCATAACGGGCAAAAAGGTCGCTGAGCTAATATAACCAAACCCTGCCAATACGTAGCTGACAAAAAGTAAAGTAAGCGCTTTATGGTGCCCAGAGATGGCTTCGTATAAGGAGCGTTTAAAGTTTAAATAGGTCTGGTGCACTGACACGTGTTGTTTGGCATCAATCTGCTGTGAATCAACAGCCCGTACTCGTCTTGGTTTTATCGCATACAGTAGCCATACAAGCGGCAAACTGGTGACACCTGCGACTAGCCAAATTACATCGAAGTGATAGCCTAGTTTTAATAGCCACCATGTCACTATGGCAGAGGCGCTAATGCCAACGCCAATACCTGCATAATGGACTGCTGACAATACAGAACGGCGCTCAGGGCTAAGGTTTTGAATCACAAAAGATGAGCTTAGAATCATCGCCACGCCACTTGCAATACCTGCAATTAATCGGATGATATACCATAGTATGAGCGACATATTTGGTATGACGAGTAACATCGTGGTAACAACACTTATAATCGCCCAAAGTGTCATCGCCTGCCATGTCGAGCGCTGAGGTACAAACATGGCGATAAGAGCGCCAATAAAGTAACCGATATAATTGATTGATGCCAACCAGCCTGCAATCGTCGTTGATAGCGACAATTGCACCATAATATCAGGTAAGGTAGCGGTAAACAGAAAACGGCCATAACCCATAACGACTGCCATGCAGTACATACCGATACAGGCAATGGCAGCTTCATTGGTAATCGTCGGGATCATACGGCTTTTAAAAGCAGTCATCATGACAGAGCCATTTTTGCGGCAATTAGCACACAATCCTTTGTGTTAGACAGTCAAAAGCAGTAATAAATAAACGCAGAAATAGAGAAGTTATTAGATATATTAGGCCAGCATAAAGTTATTAGCGAAAACTATAATACGTCTAACGTTGGTGTCTCTACTGTATCTTGCCCTAGCATCTGTACCCGCTGATCGCTAAACATATCCATATCTGGAGCTAGCGTACGCATAAACCGATCAAAATACAACATCTGTTTGGTTAATAGAGCAAAGTCGCGTGGGAAATGGATGCCATGACGTTTACCAACTTCGACAATTTCAAGCATCATTTGATTAAGCTCATCGGCTTGCTCTTTACTATTAAAAGGTACACCACTGGTAAAGGTTTTATCTTCTGCCATGATGGTTGTCATCATGCGTTGCAAGTCATTCCCCAGTGCAGCCACATCTACTTTATTGCCACCATGCGTCATTTCCATATCAATCATATGGCGAGCCATGGCTTGATAGTCACTGTCTTGCATGGCTTGCATCATGCCCATGCACGCACGCCAGCTCTCAGCTTTGAGCTTACCGACAATACCAAAATCCAAAAATCCAATACGGCCGTCGGTTAATAGCATTAGATTACCAGCATGTAAATCCGCATGGAAACTATTGCACAGCATAAGACTGGCAAACCATGTGTTCAAAGTATCTGCCATAACTTGGGCAGGATCTGCACAGTATTGGCGCATGAGCGATTCATCGACCATAGAAACGCCATATAGACGGCTCATCGTTAGGACACGCTTGGTAGTCAGTTCTTCATATACGGCTGGTGCAACGACACGAATATTGCCTGATACCGCTAAGAACTGCTGAAAATCGCGGATGTTCTGTGCTTCAGCGATAAAGTCAGTCTCGGCAAGCATACGCAGACGAATCTCATCGATAATCGGCGCAATACTCGCAAATTTCATCGATGGCATCAGTATCTCAAGTAGCTTAGTTACGCCATGTAATACACCCAAGTCAGTCTGCATGATGGTCTCGACGCCAGGCTTTTGTATCTTTAGCACTACTTCATCGCCATTGTGCAGACGAGCTGCATGCACTTGAGCGATAGAAGCCGAGGCTAATGGCTCTGAGTCAATATGCGCAAACGTATCATCAAGCGTCATGCCATCATTCGCTAGCTCCTCTCTTAGCACTTGCTCGATATAAGCATAAGACAATGGCGTGGTTTGATCCAAGCAGCTCTGGAAAGCCTTAACATAATCACGTGGAAACAATGACGGCGTACTGGCGATGAACTGACCGATTTTGATATAAGTCGTGCCTAGCTGCTCAAAGGTTTCTTTGAGTAGCATCGCGTCAGGTTTCTCACCTTTTGCCACTCTTAGCGCAGACAGGCCAGCGACACTCGCCGTTTGACGAACACGATTGACAACATTGAATGTATGTTTTAATAAATGCGGACGGTGAATTTTCATAAGAAACAACTATGGTAATAAGAAGGATGTTTGAAGATAGGCAATACAATATAAAAATGCGTTAAAATCAGATTACTCAGTTATAGTCGGTTTAATATAATTTGGATACAAGAAAAGCGAGTAAAAGTACTACAAGTCGTAGACTAAGCCAGCCTAACACCGTATCCAATTTATAGAGGATTGACTATAGGACTGCTACAGACAGGACACTGTGGGTCTTTTCGATAGCCCATTAGCCGCTGCTGCATCTGACTACCATCCCATATGAGCAGCTTGTTTGTCAGTGGATTTTTGGTTAATCCCAAGTATTGCAACGCAGCATTGGCTTGTAGATTGCCCATGACGGCAGTGGTACTCGCAAGCACTCCTGAATTGGCACACGTACGTTCGTCAGCGGCTTCGTCAAGCACCACTGAGCCAAATACGCAGTGATAGCAACCAGTATCGAGCTGAGGTTCGAACAGTGCTAACTGCCCTTGCATCGCAATCGCTGAGGCGGATAGTAGCGGGATTTGATAGCGCACGCTGATACGATTGATGATGTCACGCGTGGCAAAATTATCCGTACAGTCCAATAGCAAGTCCGGCTTGCCTGCTGCCATATCGAGCAATTCATAGGCATTATCTTCATCTAACCGCGCCACTGTGCCACGAGTCTTTATCAAAGGATTGATGCGCTCTAACATGGCTGCTGCGGTCAGTGCTTTGGGTTTACCAATATCGTCAGGCAAAAACAGCGTTTGCCGTTGTAGATTGCTCGCCTCAATCTCGTCATCATCAATCAGATGGACGTGACCCACTCCAGCACGTACCAATGTCTCAGACGCAGGACAGCCAAGGCCGCCTGCCCCTATTATGACCACACGTGCTGTCTTTAATCGCAGCTGAGCATCCATATCCCAACCGTCTAATAATACTTGCCGTGCATAACGGAGCAGCTCGTCATCTGATAGCTGTACCATCTCTTCTACCATATTCATCTACAACCTATAACCAAAGAAATCTACTATCAAGAAACTATCTATTGAACTTGCCCTAGCGTAACGCGATCATTACCACCATAATCTTTTACGGTATGTACTGACTCAAACCCATTGTCTAGAAACAGCTGCCGAACCGCATCACCTTGATCATGGCCATGCTCGATAGCTAATAACCCACCTATACATAGGTATGTCGTTGCTTGCTGGACGATATGCTCGATATCAGCCAAACCCTGATTGGGTGCACTGAGCGCACTGAGCGGTTCAGCTGTTAGTCCTGCCAAATGTTCGTCTGTCTCGTCAATATAGGGAGGGTTAGAGACGATGATATCAAACTGTGGCTCATCGTTAGTAGGTAGTGCTTGATACCAACTACTCTGGATAAATTCAACATTGATAACGTTGTTACTCACGGCATTGTGCTGAGCAACTTTAAGCGCCTCTGACGATAAATCAACCGCCACGATTTGCCAATTAGCGTGCTTTAACTCATGGGCAAGACTGATAGCGATACAACCTGACCCTGTCCCCAAGTCTAGCAATCGTTTATTACTGAGTTGCGCTGGCTGAGCGTTTATCCAGTTTAATACTTGCTCAACCAATACCTCGGTATCAGGTCTAGGAATCAAAGTATGCTCGTTTACCCTAAAGCTAAGCGACCAAAACTCCTGCTGCCCAGTCAGATACGCAAGCGGTATGCCTTGCTGCATTTTCACCACACCAGCGTTGAACTGAGCAAGCTCACTATCAGTTAGCTGATAATCTTCATCAGTCATCAACGCTATCGCAGGCTTATCAATGACGTGCAACAACCAATCAGTTAGCCAAAACGACGGCAGCTGATTATCAGTATCACCATTCGTCAGTTGTCCAATTTGTTGCTTAATTTGACGAATGGTTAATACGGTCATAAATAGCTCTTAAAAAACGGTGAATGTATAAAGGTAAAATGCTGCTTAGCCTACTCTGATGCGCGTGGTGGCTCTTTGGTATCGGTCAGGTTAGGATTGGTTTTGCTTAGCTTGTCACCTATCCCACTACCACCGCTGCCATCATTATTGTCATCGCCATAAATATCATCGTTATCACCAATGACAATATGTCTATCGACAAAGTAGATCAGTGCCAGAATTGGAATACCAATAGCGAAGGTAAAGATAAAGAAAAATGGATAACCCATATTATCGACGATAGCACCTGAGTACCCACCCATCACTTTTGGTATCAGGGTCATCAATGAGGAAAAAATCGCATACTGTACAGCAGTAAAGCGAATCGAGGTTAGTGCGGATAAGAAAGCGATGAATACAGCGCTCGCAAGGCCCGCAGCCAAGTTATCAAATATCACTGCCATATACATGATTGGCAGGCTACCTGGGTTATATGTCAATACCACAAACAACAGGTTGGTCGCACACGCTAAAATCGCGCCAATCATCATGGCATGCATGATACGGAAACGCTGAGCCAAAATCCCGCCCAAGAAGCCACCTGCAATTGCCATTATCACACCGACCAGTTTTACGGCATTGGCGATATCGGTTTTGCTAAAGCCCATGTCTTGATAAAAGACGTTGGAGATCACGCCTGCGACGATATCTGAGATACGGTATAGACCAATCAAGGCTAATAGTAGCAAGGCTTTTTTGCCATAACGTCGGAAAAAGTCTAAGACAGGCTCGATCCATGTTGCCATGGCCACTTCTTTTTTCACCAGTCCTACTTGTACCAGTGCATAACCTGCTGCCATCGCCACGCCTAGGCTTACTAATAAGTGCAAGGTTTCTACAAAGAAGCTAGAAAACGCGCCTTCGAACTCTGGCAGGACTTGTCCCATCAATATATAAGCAGCGATAAAAGCAATCACTGAAAATACAAACAAGGCTACTAGTCTGACGTAGTCTTCACGAGTTTCGGCGACTAGCGGAGCTTTGTTAATGATTTTTGGTTGGTTAATAATAAAGTACAGCAGTAATAATGGCGCGCACGCGACCAGTGCTAAAAAGTAAAATTTAATCGCTGGCATTACCATTAGTGGTATTAAGGCCACTGTGCTATCAAATACTGTATTGATCAAAATATTAATTAGGTAAATAACGCCAAACAGCAGACCTGGGATAAGCAGTAACGCTGAATAAATCAGGAATACTTTTAAGTTACCCTTTTGCTTTTTACTTTGCAGGGTCTCAGCGGTTGGCTCATAACTGGCAAAGGTCGTTAATACCCCTAAGGTCATAACCCCTGCCATGATGTAATAGGTGTTGCGCCATGCTTCATAACTATAAAACGTCTCATTTGAGCCAAAATAATCAGCCAAATATAACGCGCCTGCCCCTGCGACAATCATACCGATACGATAGCCTGACACATAGATAGAGGACAGAATAGACTGCATAGATGGCGGCGCAAGCTCAATACGGTACGCATCAATCACGATATCTTGCGTCGCAGAAGAGAACCCAAGCAACACGGCCGCGCCTGCCATATAAACTAAAACATCTTCGCTAACAGGATTTACCCTTGCCATCAAAAAGATCGCCAGCACGATAAGCAGCTGTGATACCACCATCCAACTACGACGACGCCCTAACCACTTGGTCAAAAACGGCACAGGGAGCGCATCAATCAATGGCGCCCAAATAAATTTGAACGAATAACCCAATGCTGCCCAGCTGAACATAGTGACGACACTACGATCAATGCCTGCTTCTCTCAGCCATAGCGATAGACTTGAGAAAATCAGCAGAATGGGTATACCCGCTGAGAACCCCAAAAACAGCATAATAATGACACGAGGATCGAGATAAGCTTTTGTAGCCTCGCCCCATGACTTTTTGGCAATTGGTTGATTGGGTGGTACAGATTTGACAGCAGACATAATAACTCACCAACAATTCAGACAAAGAACACAACCGCGCACAATTTTTATCAATCTTTAGAATCAGTTATCGACAAAAGGATCGATAAAAATTGCTCTACGTTGCACCAATATTATCATTACAACAAAATCCAGTTATGGTACTTGAGAACCTTTATCTTGACTAGATGTTTTTGCATTAACTTAGCGATTGCAGGCCATGGGCAATCGCTTATATTTCTTAATAGTAACGCAAAAAACTGCAGTGTTTTACCAAGGTTATCTTAGCTCTCTTTTTTATTGCTAATTTCTATTTTGAAAGATGTCTGACAATGACATTATTTATAGGTAATATAAAGGTAGTAGTAAAACTGACGCAGGCTTGATTGGTTAGGTGCACTCTATTGGTTTACTCTTAACTGGCGATGATAAGCACGGGCGTTAATGAAGATTGAGATAAACAAAACATCAAGCTTTTTATGATTAGTAATTTAAAACTTATAATTCTTATATATTAGTTTTATAAATCTACTCAGCTTAGTTATGCTTTGTACATAAACAACGACTACCGAGATTCACGGTTTGTTCTTTCTATTATCATAGCCTAGGAGTTATACCATGTCCGACTCAACCAATAACACCACCGACAAAAACACTGCCCCAGATGCTGCTCGTTGTCCTGTAGATCACGAAAGCAACAATAATACTGAATCAACCAATACCACTTATGACAAAGGCGATGGTCAAGGTCCAACGATCCATAGCGAAAACGTTGATAACTCGCATGAGCCTGAGCGTCCGAGCATGGGTGGCTGCCCTGTTATGCATCAAGCGCACACTACTACTGCTTCTGCTGCGACAGATTGGTGGCCAAATGCACTGAAGTTAGACATATTGCATCAGCAAGACAAAAAGACTGACCCAATGGGTGAAGACTTTGACTATGCTGAAGCTTTTAAACAGCTAGATCTAGAAGCGGTCAAAACTGACTTAAAAAACCTAATGACTGAGTCGCAAGAATGGTGGCCAGCGGATTGGGGGCACTATGGCGGCTTGATGATTCGTATGGCTTGGCATTCAGCTGGTACGTATCGCGGTGCTGATGGTCGCGGCGGCTCTAATACTGGTAACCAACGCTTTGCACCATTGAACAGCTGGCCTGACAACGTCAACCTTGATAAAGCCCGCCGTCTATTGTGGCCAATCAAGAAAAAATACGGCAACAAATTGTCTTGGGCCGATTTGATGATTTTGGCAGGTAACATGGCTTATGAATCTATGGGCTTCAAAACCCTAGGATTTGCTGGTGGCCGAGCTGATATTTGGCATCCAGAAAAAGACATCTATTGGGGTTCTGAGCGCGAATGGTTAGCCGCTACCAAAAACCGTTATGATAGCGACGAAGACCGCGCGTCACTAGAAAACCCACTAGCAGCAGTACAAATGGGCTTGATTTATGTTAACCCTGAAGGTGTGGATGGTAACCCTGACCCACTAAAGACCGCTCAAGATATGCGTACTACTTTTGCTCGTATGTCAATGAATGATGAAGAGACTGTCGCTCTAACCGCTGGTGGGCACACCGTTGGTAAATGTCACGGTAATGGTGATGCAACGATACTAGAAGACGAGCCAGAAGCCGCTGATATTAAAGAGCAAGGTCTAGGCTGGCGCAATCCTAAGGGTCGTGGTAATGCAGGCGATACTGTTTCAAGTGGTATCGAAGGCGCATGGACCACCAACCCTACCCAGTGGGATCATGGTTACTTTGAGCTTCTATTGAACCATGAATGGGCATTGACCAAAAGTCCAGCGGGCGCATGGCAGTGGGAACCAACTGACATCAAAGAGGAAGATCGTCCGTTAGATGCTCATGATCCAAGTGTACGTCGTAACCCAATCATGACTGATGCAGATATGGCATTGAGCAAAGATCCTATCTATCGTGAAATTTCAGAGAAGTTCCATAACAACCCAGAGTACTTTGATAAAGTATTCGCTAGAGCGTGGTTCAAACTGACTCACCGCGATTTGGGACCGAAATCTCGTTACTTAGGTGCCGACGTACCGAGCGAAGACTTTGTATGGCAAGACCCTATTCCTACAGGTAATGCGGACTTGACTGCTGATGATATTGCAACGCTAAAATCGCAAATATTAGACAGTGACATTAGTCGTCGTGAGTTGATCATTACAGCATGGGACAGCGCTCGTACATTCCGCGCTTCGGACTATCGCGGCGGTGCCAACGGTGCACGCATCCGTTTAGCCCCACAAAAATACTGGGCAGGCAACGAGCCAGAACAATTACAGCGTGTGCTTGAGACATTGACAAGTATTCAGTCTGGCTTTGAGAAAGAGGTTAGCTTAGCAGACCTTATTGTGTTGGCTGGTAACACCGCTATTGAACAAGCAGCAAACGATGCAGGTATAGATATTACTGTACCGTTTAATCCAGGTCGCGGTGATGCTGACGCTGAAATGACTGACGCCGAATCTTTCGCTGATTTAGAACCACTACATGATGGCTATCGTAACTGGATTCAGGGCGACTATGCGGTATCACCGGAAGAGATGCTGCTTGATCGTACGCAGTTGATGGGATTGACAGCACCTGAGATGGTCGTATTGCTTGGTGGTATGCGAGTGCTTGATACCAACCACGGTCAGAGCCAACATGGCGTCTTTACTGAACGCGCTGGCGTACTTACCAACGACTTCTTTGTCAATTTAACAGACATGAACTACACATGGCACCCTGTAAAAGCAGCCGACAATACTGCTAATAGCTACGAAGTACGTGAACGTGGTACAGGAAACGTCAAATGGCAAGCAAGCCGTGTAGACTTGGTATTTGGCTCTAACTCTATATTACGTGCTTATGCTGAGCTATACGCGCAGGATGACAACTTAGAGAAATTCGTTCGTGACTTCGTCCGCGCTTGGAACAAGGTTATGAATGCAGATCGCTTTGATATTGCAAAATAAACTGAGTTTGAAGTTGGTCAGTATCGACTAACTAATATTAATAAATAACTTTATAACTAACGAACAGCTATCTTTTAGAAGGTAGCTGTTTTTTTATGCTCAGTTTTTTATGCTCAATCATGACCGTTTTTTATGAATTGTTAAGTCAAGTTACCTCACTGAATAAAAAGTATTTACTGACTAAACAACATTTGCTGAACGAATAATTTTTTAGCATTGCAAAATACAAATTCTATATTCATAATTATCATAAATTGATAGCTATTTATTATATACAAGAATAATAACTTTGTTTTACACTACTTTATTACTGTATGTTCAGACATTTTTACTTTCATATACAGACAGGGTTTGTATATTTATACAATAGGATTAAGTTATGGCAATCGACGTAGTGGTCAACCAACGGCATTTGCAGATTCAGCTCAAACAGCTAGAAACAGTATGGCATACGGTGATTAACGGTTATAACTTAAGCCAAGCGGCGACCGTGCTACATACCAGTCAATCAAGCTTATCAAAGCATATTGCTGCGTTAGAAAACCAGTTAAAGACGGAAGTGTTTGTGCGCCAAGGCAAACGCCTGACGGGACTGACCACTATGGGCACAGCGCTCATGCCTCATATCGAGTCTATCTTTGCTGAAATTCGTACCATTGAAAACCTAAGTTTAGATTTTAATAATCCTAACATCGGTACGCTGACGATTGCCACCACTCACACACAAGCGCGCTATGTACTGCCGCAAGTGGTTAAAGAGTTTAAAGATCGTTTCCCTAAAGTAAATTTGATTTTGCAACAGGCAGATCCTGAGACCATCGCTCAGATGGTCATACGTGGTCAAGCCGATATCGGTATCGCCACTGAGTCCTTGCTACATAATAACTATCTTAGATGCTACCGTTACTATGACTGGACGCATCGCGTTATCGTACCGAGTGACCACGAACTGGCTAGCCAAAAGTCTATTGACCTGCCCACGCTTGCCAGCTATCCGATTGTGACTTATCACGGTGGTTTTACGGGACGCGGCGCGATTGACAAGACGTTTGATGAAGCAGGATTAGAGCCGGATATTGTATTAGCGGCACTTGATGCCGATGTGATCAGCACCTATGTCGGTCTGGGCCTAGGTATTGGTATCATCGCAGAAATGGCCTTTGAGCCAAGCCATTATCAAAACCTGACTGCCATACCCGTCGATCATTTCGGGCGCTTTACCAGTTGGATGGCGGTACGCGATGATGCAGAAATCCGTCAATATGGACGTGCGTTCATGGAGCTATGCCAAAAGCAATTTGCAAATTAATGAGCATTTGTTAAATAAAGTATCTCAGACTTGCTCACCCTTACTAGACTGAGCTGTGGATGATAAAATAGATTCTAGAACGTTATTCAATGTTTCTTTTATATATTATTCACACTTGTATTGATATTTGGTCGAATGAAGTTGACTAAATATCAATACATATTAACTTGCTCTTCTGTAAACAGGTGATACCGCTCATGGAAAAATTCGTAGCGATCATTATGGCAATTTTTGCCGCCCCTCTATTCATTGGCGGCGCTTATTTATTGTCCTTAGGCGGTAGTCCTTACTACCTCATTGCTGGCGTTATCATACTAACGACAGCTTTTTTATTGTTCAAAAAACACTGGAGTGCTTACGGGTTATATGCGCTATTTATCGTAGCAACCATGGCTTGGGCACTTTGGGAATCTGGGTTCTATTGGTGGGCGCTAGCACCTCGAGTTGGCTTCCCGCTTATATTTGGTTTGCTCATGCTATTGCCATGGGTATCCAACAAAATGCGTGGGCCTAAAACTCAAGTAGCCGCAAATGCTGCAGCTAATACATCAACCACAAACAACGCTAAGAAAAGCCCTCTGTATTATTGGGGTCTACTCGTAAGCGTGGCCGTAGGTGCACTGCTCTCTTTTGGTAGTTTAGCTAACAATGCCACTGACAAACTCGGTGAACTAGACTTGACTGCTGCAAATGATGACGAGCAAAACGTCAGCTCAGATGAGACGTCAGCCAACCTTGGTGATCCGTTATCAAACGGTCAACAAACGCCAGATGGTGAGTGGAGTGCGTATGGTCGTACTGATTATGGTCAGCGCTACTCGCCTCTCGATAAAATCAATACCGATAACGTCAAAGATTTAGAACTGGCATGGCAAATCCAAACAGGTGATGTCAAAGGTCCTAACGATGTCGGTGAGACCACTTATCAAGCAACACCATTAAAAATTGGCAACGGTTTGTACCTATGTACCCCTCATAACTGGGTACTAGCGCTAGATGCCGACTCTGGTGAGACACTATGGAAGTTTGATCCTCAAGTAGAGGAAAACTTACAACGACAGCATCAAACCTGTCGCGGCGTATCTTATTATGCGGGTCAAGCGACCAGTCCTGTGCAAGTACAAAAAATTGCTGGTAATACCTTTGAAAATGCATCTAAGCAATGTGATGCCAAGATATTTATCCCAACGTCTGATGCGAAACTATATGCACTCGATCCAAATACTGGGCAACGCTGCCAAGACTTTGGGGATGATGGTGCATTAGACTTGATGCATAACATGCCGTTCAATCAAGCAGGTTACTATTACTCAACGTCACCACCAGTTATCGCGGGTGATACCATCATCGTCGCTGGTGCTGTCAATGATAACTATGACGTCAACTCGCCTTCTGGTGTAATCCGTGCGTATGACGTCAATACTGGTGAGATTCTTTGGAACTGGGACTCAGGCGATCCTGATAATACAGCGCCTTTCGATGTTAATGATCCAACCCAAACTTATAAGACCAGCTCGCCAAATTCATGGTCAGTCGCTACTGCCGATGAAGAGCTTGGATTGGCGTACTTCCCTATGGGTAACCGCACACCGGATCAGCTAGGTAGCTACCGAAATGCCGCTGAAGAAAAGTATGCAACGTCTGTTGTCGCATTAGATATCGAAACTGGTGAAGCACGCTGGGTTCAGCAGTTTGTCCATCATGACCTTTGGGACATGGACACGCCTGCTCAGCCAACCTTACTCGATCTAGATACGGCCGACGGCGTACAGCCTGCGCTGGTTGTACCAACCAAACAAGGCGATGTATACGTCTTGAACCGCGCAACGGGTGAGCCTATTGTACCGATTAAGGAGCGTCCTGCACCACAAGGCTATCTCATAGCGGGAGAGCACGCAGCGCCAACTCAGCCTTATTCTGGCTTGAGCTTTGAGCCTGAACCACTAACTGAAAAAGACATGTGGGGTGCCAGTCTCGTCGATCAAATGATGTGCCGTATTGAGTTCAATCAGCTCAACTATGATGGTCGCTATACCCCACCATCAACCAATGGTAGCTTGGTCTATCCTGGTAACTTTGGTACCTTTAACTGGGGCGGTATTGCAGTCGATCCTGAGAATGGCGTGATGTTCGGTATGCCGACATACTTGGCATTTACTTCAAAACTCATTCCTAGAGACACGTTGGGCGATGCAGAGACCAATAAAGGCGAGCAAGGCGTCAATGCCAATGAAGGTGCAGATTACGCAGTAGAATTGGGTCCCTTCTTGTCACCGCTAGGCGTACCTTGTCAGCAGCCACCATGGGGCACGATCGCTGGTGCTGACCTGGCCACAGGTGATATCGCTTATCAACGCAAAAATGGTACGGTACAAGACTTGTCTCCTATTCCTATCAAACTGGAATTGGGCGTACCCGGTATCGGCGGACCTATCATCACTAAAGGTGGCGTCGCGTTCTTGTCAGCGGCGACAGAAAACAACTTCCGAGCTTATGACTTGAAAAATGGCGACGTGCTATGGAATGTCCGTATTCCAGCAGGTGGTCAAGCGACGCCAATGACTTACTTGAACTCTAAAGGTGAGCAAATGGTCGTATTGGTCGCAGGTGGTCATGGTTCAGTTGGCACAACCATTGGTGATTATGTCTTAGCTTACAAGCTTAGTGACCAAGATAAATAATGTTGCATTTGGTTCTTAAGATAGTGATTATTTAATTTATCATTATCTTATAATCGACTAATTAGAGAAGCAGGTAACTTAGGTTGCCTGCTTTTTTTGATGCCATCTTTTTTTAATGCCATAGTGTAATGCTGCTAAATCCTTTTATGACCTTACTTACAGTTTATTTATCGCTTATTTTGACCAACGACAACCTTCATAAATACACCCTAATAATTGTTAAGCGAGCTTAAAAACAGAGTTAGCTGGCTTTGTTATGATTCATTAACAGTGGCTAGTGGCACTTGAAACTACCACTGTCTATAAGCATATCAGTAGAAAATAATTCACACACTACTGGAACATTTATGAGTAATAAAATCCCTTTATCTTTCTTAGATCTCGCACCTGTGCCTCAAGGCAAAACCATCGCTGAAGGCATCGCCCAAACGGTCGAAACCGCACAGCAAGCAGAAAAATCAGGCTTAAATCGCTACTGGATGGCAGAGCATCACAATATGCCCGGTATTGCTAGTGCAGCTACTTCAGTACTACTATCGCATATCGGTAGTCAAACCGACCGTATCCGTATTGGTGCTGGTGGCGTCATGCTACCGAACCACGCCCCTCTTGTGATTGCCGAGCAGTTTGGTACTTTGCAGGCACTATATGGCGACCGTGTGGACCTAGGCCTAGGCCGTGCACCTGGTACTGATGGTGCGACGTTTCAGGCACTTCGTCGACAAATGAAAGATGCAGAACGCTTTCCACAAGATGTGCAAGAGCTGATGTATTTCTTAGGTAATGATACAGATGGCAGTCCTGTACAGGCATTCCCTGGTGCAAAATCAGGCATACCGATTTGGATATTAGGCTCTTCTCTATTTGGTGCGACCTTGGCTGCACATTTAGGACTACCTTATGTGTTTGCCTCTCACTTTGCCCCGCAAATGCTTGGGCAAGCAATTGAGGCTTACCGTGAGCAATTTAAACCGTCTGTCTATCTAGATAAGCCTTATGTGATGTTGGCTGCAAACTTATTGCTGGCTGATGATGATGCGACCGCTCAATATCACTTTACCTCAGCACAGCAAAGCTTTGTACGTCTGCGCCGTGGCGAAACAGGTCAAATGCCTAAGCCTACCCACGATATGGACAGTATCTGGAGTCAAGCAGAAAAAATGATGGTAGATAACGCATTGTCAGTATCATTCATTGGCTCTGTCGACACGGTCAAACCAAGACTCGCTGCATTTTTGGCAACCTATCAGCCAAATGAGCTGATTGTGACGGCCAATATTTATGACCAAGCTGCTCGCATCCGTTCACTTGAACTTACACCGGAGCTAAACTTATTTACTTTACAATGAAATGAGACACTTGCATAATTATTGATGAACCTTAACTGGATTTTTGACATGGAAGCAACTCCTATTATCGGTGCATCGCTCATGATTGGCTCGTCGATATTTATGTATATCATCGCCTTTCTTGCAGTTATGGCTATCGGTGGTTATTTGACCTACCGTACTAGCCCAAAGCGCAAGCAGCGCCGTGAAGACAAGCGTAATAGTGAACGCTAGATTAATACCAAAAGCCCTCTTTTCTTATTTGAAAAGAGGGCTTTTTTAAGGCTATCAAAGTTAGATAAAGCGAAAGTACTTACTTATTTAAAAATAGTACAAAATCTGCATTACATCAATCCAAGCGCACGTAACGTCGCTGCCCCAATCGCCATACCAAACATGCCGACAACAGTGGTAAATGCCAAAATATTAGCCGCTAATACGTCATTACCACCCATTGCTTTTGCCATGACATAGCTAGCTGCAGCTGTTGGTGATGCGACCATCAAAAACAATACCCCCATATGCACGCCTGATAGCCCAAATCCGAGCCCAACAGCGATAGCAATTAATGGTGCAATGACAATTCGTCCAATACTCGCTTGCATGGATAAGCCAGAAGGATGCAACATAGACTTTAGGTTAATACTAGCACCTGCACAGATTAGTGCTAGCGGCAGAGCCACCGCTGCTAATAAGTCGCCAGTGGTATGAATCACCCCAGTAAGCGGTGGTAATGGTAGTGCTTTATAGACGAATGCGCCGACCAATGCCAAAATTAGAGGATTTGTCAGCAATTTTTTTACGATCATTGTACCGCGACTAATCCATGTATCATCCACACTTTTAGATACGCGGCTCAAGGTAATGACTGCCAAGATATTAAACAGTATCGTCACCACGCCCATATAGACAGCACCGATACTTAATCCTTGCGTGCCGTAAGCGTTGGCCACGGTTGCAAGGCCGATGATGGCCATGTTGCTACGGAATACGCCTTGTACAAACACACCTTGGTCTTCAGGACGCTTGACGAAGCGTTTGGCATAAAACTCTGCGCCAATAAATAATATAAACGTCACCAAGATACCAACAAGGATAAGCGTAATTTGCTTACCATAATCGACATCGCTATCGACCACGCTAAAGAACAATAAACACGGCAAGCAATAATTAAAGACAAAACTTGATGCCTGATCGATAAAAGTTTGGCTTGCCTCACCGCGTCTTTGCATAAAAAAACCCAACCACATTAAGGCAAGGTTGGGTAAGACAATGGTAATAGCAAAAACAATAGCATCAATCATAAGTAGACTCAGTTCGGCGACAAGCCCATCAATATATGGACATCAGCGAGACAAATTAACAAGTAGTAAGAAAATTTACTGACCTAGTATAGAGACAAAGTAGCAAGTAGGACAAGGTTACATGTGACTTTCTTTCAAAATCGACTGTTTTTTTGACAAACAAAAGCCCGTAACGAAATATCGTTACGGGCTTTTTATACGATAAGTGCTTTATAATAAAAGGCTTTATTGCATAGCTATTATGAGTCCAATGCAGCTTTTGCTTTTTTATGCTTTTTAACCGTCATTGCCAATAACTGAATGGCAGCAGGGGTTACACCACTCACACGTCCCGCTTGAGCTAGTGTCGCAGGACGAACTTGCGTAAGTTTCTGTACTATCTCATTCGATAGACCTGACACGATACTATAATCAAAGTCTAACGGTAGCGCCGTATTTTCTAGTCGCTTCATTTGATCGATATCTTCTTGTTGACGATCGATATAGCCGGCATATTTGACAGAAATCTCTATCTGCTCACCCACTTGTGCATCGACAGTTGAGTCAGTGATAGCCGCAATATCAGCGAAATGTATTTGCGGACGCTTTAGCAAATCGAAGGCAGTCGACTCTTTAGACAACACTTCACCCGTTTGCTCGGTCACTTGCTTACCTAATGCATTAGCAGGCGTTGCCCACATATCTTTTAGGCGTGAAGTTTCTGTGGCGATGGCTTCCATTTTTTCTTGATAGGCTTGCCAGCGTATATCGTCTACTAGACCTAGCTTGCGACCAGTCTCAGTCAAACGCTGATCGGCATTGTCTTCACGTAAGAGCAAGCGATATTCTGCGCGACTCGTAAACATACGATATGGCTCGGTAGTACCATGGGTAATCAAGTCATCGACAAGCACACCAAGATACGCTTCATCGCGGCGCGGTGTCCATGTGTCAAAATCGCTATTGTTAGTAGAGACCAATGCCGCATTGGTACCTGCAAGCAAGCCTTGTACGCCTGCTTCTTCATAGCCTGTCGTACCATTGATCTGACCCGCAAAGTACAGACGATCAATCGACTTAGTCTCTAGCGTTGGCTTTAGGTTTTGTGGATCAAAGTAATCATACTCAATCGCATAACCTGGACGAGTAATATGGGCGTTTTCTAAGCCTTTCATACTATGAATAAAGTCTAACTGCACATCAAATGGCAAACTGGTTGAGATACCATTTGGATACAACTCATGTGTGGTCAGACCTTCTGGCTCGATGAAAATCTGATGGCTGTCTTTATCCGCAAAGCGATGAATCTTGTCTTCGATAGATGGACAATAACGCGGGCCTACGCCTTCAATTTTCCCAGAGAACATTGGCGAACGGTCAAGGTTTTCACGAATGATGTCATGAGTACGCGCATTAGTATGCGTGATATAGCAATTGACCTGCTCAGGGTGCATAGAGACATCACCCATATAGCTCATCACTGGCAACGGCGTATCACCCGGCTGTACAGTCATTACACTGAAATCAACACTACGCGCATCAATACGAGCTGGAGTACCTGTCTTTAGACGACCAACTGGCAGCTTAAGTTCACGTAAACGATCTGCCAACTTGATAGAAGGCTGATCCCCTGCACGGCCACCATTTGAGTTCTCCATACCAATATGGATAACGCCGCCCAAGAAAGTTCCTGAGGTCAGTACCACTGTTTCGGTCTTAAAGATAATACCTGTAGAAGTCACGACTGCCGTCGCACGACCGTTTTCAACCAAGATATCATCAGCGGCTTGCTGGAATATATCTAGATTTGGCTGGTTTTCTAGCGTATGACGGATAGCCGCTTTATATAAGATACGATCTGCTTGCGCACGCGTGGCACGAACGGCAGCCCCTTTACGACTGTTTAGTACGCGAAACTGAATACCTGCTTTATCCGTTGCCAGCGCCATTGCACCGCCCAACGCATCAATCTCACGTACTAGATGCGATTTACCAATACCGCCAATCGCAGGGTTACAACTCATCTGCCCGAGCGTCTCAATATTATGCGTCAACAATAAGGTCTGTGCGCCCATGCGTGCAGCCGCTAAAGCAGCTTCTGTACCAGCATGACCACCGCCGATCACTATCACGTCGTAATGTTTTGGGTATTGCATGTGTGCCTCACTTGACTCATAACGCTGCTGATTGCCATATCTTATGTTCAAATAAGAAAACAGACAGCAAATAAACGTCAGTCGAATTTATAAGAAGATAACGACTCAGATAAGTCGTTCATAATTGGTTAGGGCGTGTTCTTATTTTGAAAATGGTGATAAAAATGAGGTAAATTGCAGTCAAACAAGGAAAGTAGCGCAGATAATATCAGGATATTAACCAGCTATTTGACATAGTTTGGCAATATTTAACCATTTTTAGCCCATTCAGATGCTTTTTGTTCAGATTAAGGACACGCCCTGAATAACCCACAATTATAACAATTTTTTGATACTTAAAAAACGTTAGAACAAAAACTATTAAAATTAAGCGAAAAGTTCTTCACTCTGGTGACTGTCTTGCTAGTTGTTGCCTTACTAATGACTATTTTAATCATCATTTTGATTATTATTGCCAGGGCTAAGCGGTACGATCTGATCTGATTGACCACTAGACAGCATATGATGGCTACCATACCCTTCTGGATTGATCTGTAGATAGGCGTTCATTTGACCAATCGCCTCACCATCATCACTCGCCAAAATCTGCGCTTTGATGAGCTCAACTGGCGGTAATGGTAAGTTTTTAAGCAAGGCCAAGCGTTGATGGTTATCACCTTTGTTGACTACCAACTCGATAAGCTGACGGGCATCGATTGGCAAATCTGGCGTGTTCTGTGCTAAAAGTGCCAAATGATAAGCACCTGCAGGATCTTGGTCTACAACGATGCGCTGCTCAATCGCAACATATGTCGCTTCAGTTGCACCGCCCGCCACACTCAGCTGATGAATACATTTAAGGGCTGAGTATGACTCATTGTTGGCAATCTCAATAATACGTGTCGATTCATTCTTTAAACGTTCACGGCGTTTTTCAATCGCTGCCTGCTCAGCCGCTTCTCTTTGCTCGTTTAACTGTTCGCTGGTTTGGTTATTCATAAAGCTCTCTTACTCATCTGATAATTATTATTTATATCGCTGGTATCTTGGACACTATATGGGGGTAAATCCCATAAAAACAACGAGGCCTAATGACATAGGCGCGTGGAAATACTAATGGGGACAAGAATAGATACGCTACTAACGACAATAATAGCGACAATAAAAAACCCAAATAGCCATCAAATGACTATCTGGGTTTGCTGTGCTTGTGTCTTGCAAAGGCTAATTCGACATCAAAGACATCCAATTCACACTTTCAAGTATTAAGCAGCAGGGCTGTTTGCTTCAACCAATGGCTTTAGCTCGCCAGATTGATACATTTGCAAGATGATGTCTGATCCACCCATTAGCTCGCCATCAATCCATAATTGCGGGAACGTTGGCCAGTTCGCAATTTTTGGCAACGTTGCACGGATTTCTGGGTTTTCTAAAATGTTTACAAACGCAAATGGACGACCAATCTGAGTCAACACTTCGATAGAGCGCGCAGAAAAACCACACTGCGGAAATTGCGGTGTGCCTTTCATGTAGATAATGACTTTATTGTCACGGATTTGATCACGGATCAATTGTTCAACGTCGTTTGCAGCAGTGTTTGGGGTTTGCTCACTCATAAAAGCTCCTATTGATAAAGCGGTTCATTAAAATGATTATTTATATAAAATAATTGTATAAAGACGTGGCTGATACATGGGGCGACTGCCGCTGTATTACAAGCACGAATTTTCGATCTATATAGGTTCGATAGCATTAGGGACTAATAATACCACGGCATTGGCCATGATGCCCTCTTGACGACCTGTAAATCCCAATTTTTCAGTCGTGGTCGCTTTCACACTGATATTGCTAATATCCGTTTGCAGGTCACTAGCGATATTAGCGCGCATGGCTGGATTATGCGGCGCCAACTTTGGACGTTCACACATTACGGTAATATCAGCATTGCCTAGGCTATAACCAGCCTTTTGCACTTTGCTATAAACATAACGCAGCAGTACTCGTGAATCCAATCCAGCATGTGCCGCATCGGTATCGGGAAAATGCTGCCCGATATCGCCAAGCGCCAATGCGCCAAGAAGCGCATCAGCCAATGCGTGCAAGACCACATCCCCATCAGAGTGTGCGAGCAAACTGTGAGTATGCTCAATAGGCACACCTGCTAGAATGACATATTGTTGCTGCTGACCATTATTATGAAAAGCATGAACATCGATACCTTGACCAATTTTTATCATTATTATTCCAAGATGAGTTAAAGGTGATTAAAATAATTCAAAACCACTATCTGAATTTTCAAAGTGGTTTTACTAGTAGCCAGACACCATCGGTCGCCACCAGTTTCAATTAACTGGTATAATATGACGTTTATTTTATCATAATACCAGATCCAAAAGATAAGCTGACGTTGTTGTGCTGAGACTACGTATTGTAGTGATGGCACAACACTTGGCGTCGGCATGTACTTTGGATAACGTATAAATAGTTGAGCCGTTTTATGTCAGCCATACAAAATACCTCAAGCACAACCGTTTCTGAGTCTTTTAATGCTCATCGCCCTTTAACACTTGCTGATGTCGAAAATCCTAGTACCAAGCATGTGATTGTCGGTATGTCAGGCGGGGTCGATTCTTCTGTATCAGCCGTATTACTTCAACAGGCAGGCTTCAAGGTCGAAGGCTTGTTTATGAAGAACTGGGAAGAAGATGACGGCACCGAATACTGTACAGCGATGGATGATCTAGCAGACGCGCAAGCCGTATGTGACAAAATCGGTATGAAGCTGCACACGGCTAACTTTGCTATGGAATATTGGGATCGCGTATTCGAGCATTTTTTGGCAGAATATAAAGCAGGACGCACCCCAAACCCTGATATTTTGTGCAATAAAGAAATCAAGTTTAAGGCGTTTTTGGACTATGCGTTGACCCTTGGTGCAGATTATATCGCGACCGGTCATTATACGCGCCGCAGTGTGAATTATACTAATGATGACGGTGATGAGGTTGCGCAGCTCTTACGCGGTCTTGATAATAATAAAGACCAAAGTTATTTCTTACATGCGGTTGGCGGTGACAAAATCGCTAAAACACTGTTCCCAGTTGGCGAGCTTGAAAAGCCAGTGGTACGTCAGATTGCTGAAAAGCATGACCTAGCGACGGCTAAAAAGAAAGACTCTACGGGTATTTGCTTTATTGGTGAGCGCCGTTTTAAAGACTTCTTACAGCAATATCTGCCTGCCCAAAAAGGCGAGATCCTTACTGATGATAATAAAGTCATCGGTACTCATGATGGCCTCATGTATTACACATTGGGTCAACGTGGCGGCATCGGTATTGGCGGTGTTAAAGACCGTCCTGAAGAACCGTGGTTTGTATTGGCAAAAGACTTAGAGAAAAACCGTTTAATCGTCGGTCAAGGGCATGAACATCCAATGCTAATGAGCAACGAGCTAAAAGCCTATAAGCTCGATTGGATTGATGGTCTACCACCTTCGGATGTGTTTAGCGACGAAGGCCTAGCCTGTATGGAAAAGTCTCGCTATCGCCAGCCAGATCAAGCGTGTCGCGTGTTTGCGACCAATGCTGATGGCAGCGAAGTGCGCGTCGTATTTGATGAGCCACAGCGCGCTGTCACCCCTGGTCAGTCAGCGGTATTTTATATCGATGAAGTATGTCTGGGCGGCGGCGTGATTGAATCTATCGATGCACCTTGCGGATTCTAATTGATTCTTAAGATCCAACTTAAAGCACAGATGTTGATGCAGTGAATAACATAATTTTAACGAGGGTCAACATCGCTTTATTTGCATAGACCGCTTTTTTAATATCATATTTCTGCTATATTACGCGCAACGATTTCGACGTCGTTTATTATATGGTAATTTTTTATCCAGACTCTTGCAGTTTTTTATTTCATAACTACTGAGGCATAACCATGACCCCACTTACCGCTCTCTCTCCAATTGATGGCCGTTACGCATCAAAGGCTGACAGCTTACGTCCTTATTTATCTGAATTTGGTCTAATCAAAGCCCGCGTTACGGTAGAGATTCGCTGGTTGCAGTCTTTAGCTGACAACAGCGCAATTGGTGAATTAGCAGCATTTGATGACCAGACCAACGCTTTTTTGAATGCAATCGTTGATGACTTTAGCGAAGCAGATGCTCAAGCTATTAAAGACATCGAAGCGACGACCAATCATGATGTAAAAGCGGTTGAGTACTTTATCAAAGACAAGTTCCGTGGTCAGGATGCCTTGATTGACTCACTTGAGTTCATTCACTTTGCTTGTACCAGTGAAGATATCAATAACCTATCGTATGCATTGATGCTTAAAGACAGCCGCGAGCTAGTCGTTGCAAAAATGCAGCAAGTGACTGACAGTATCGTTGATTTATCTATTGCTCATGCTGATCAGCCAATGCTATCACGTACCCACGGTCAGACAGCCAGTCCAACGACATTGGGTAAAGAGATGGCAAACGTGGCCTACCGCCTAGCCCGTCAAATCAAGCAAATCAATCAAGTAGAGCTTTTAGGTAAAATCAATGGCGCCGTTGGTAACTATAATGCGCATTTTTCAGCGTACCCTGATGTCGACTGGCAGAGCCATGCTGAAGCGTTCATCAATCAGCGTCTAGAGCTAACATTTAACCCTTATACGACTCAAATTGAGCCACACGACTATATCGCTGAGTTGTTTGATGCTGTTAAGCGTTTCAACACCATCTTGATCGATTTTAACCGTGATATCTGGCAATATATTAGCTTAGGCTATTTTAAACAGCGCCTAAAAGACGGTGAAGTTGGTTCTTCTACCATGCCGCATAAAGTTAATCCAATTGACTTTGAAAACTCTGAAGGTAACTTAGGCGTTGCCAATGCGATGCTGGCCCATTTGGGTGAGAAGCTACCAATTTCACGTATGCAGCGTGACCTATCTGACTCAACAGTGCTGCGTAATATCGGTGTTGGCCTAGCACAGAGCATGATTGCGTTTGATGCTTGTTTAAAAGGCGTGGGTAAACTTGAGCTAAATGCACAGCGTTTAAATGATGATTTAAATCAAGCTCAAGAAGTGTTGGCAGAGCCGATTCAAACGGTCATGCGTCGCTACCGTGTTGAAAACCCATACGAGAAACTAAAAGCTTTGACTCGTGGTAATGCCATGACTCGTGAAGCCATGCTAACGTTCGTCGAAAGCGATGAGCTATCGGCAGTTAGTGATGCGGATAAAGAACGCCTACGTGCATTGACGCCTGCTACTTATATCGGTAATGCCGCTGAGCAAGCACGCGCTATTAAAGAATGGATTGCCAAGCTTTAATAAATGATAAGAGCATACTGATGATAAGATCAGACTAAAAAGGTAGGAGCGCCTAGTATTATTTACTCGCTCCTATCTTGCTAGCACTTTTATCTTATTCAGTTGTTATCTTAATAGCTATTGTCTGAATAACTATTATCTGAATAACTAGCAACCTTACTTTGAACGCTATGATTGTTTTTGATTCGATTGCTTTTGATTCAAAACCCATAGTCGATAAGTAAGGTTTTATTTTTTATCATCATCGTCATCACTGTCACCCGGTATGATGGCTTTACCCACAGCAACGGTTCCTTTGACCACGCCTTTGGTAGTTTTATAAGCGATTTTTGCGGGTACTGTGACGATTTTATGGACACAGGCCTGTAGCAAAAACACGCTAGCGATGATGACAACAAAATGCAGCTTTTTCATAACGTTCCTACGATTGAGTGGATGCTCTGATGACAGCTATTATTTTGATAATCGTTATTGCTTACATGTACTATATAAACGTCACCAAAATAATAGACATCAAATAGATGACAATCTTAAACTATTAAAACCCTCCTATAAAGCATCCCTTATTATTAATCTTGTACACCGCCAAAATATGGATTTATCAATGACTTCTATTCCTCTTTGTTTACCCGACTCTATCACGCCTGAGCAATTCCTAACTGAATACTGGCAAAAGAAGCCACTGCTTATCAAGCAAGGGTTGCCACAGCTAGTTAATATGTTTGAGCCAGATGACATGATTGGTCTTGCGCTTGAAGAAGATGCTAGCGCAAGACTGCTGACTCAAGCAGCCAGTAAAAAAGAAGGTCAGGCACAGTGGCAACTTAAAAAAAGCCCATTGAATGAAACTGATTTTGAAAACCTACCAGAGCAATGGACCGTATTGGTGCAGAATCTTGAGCAGTGGTCACCAGAGCTTGGCCAATTGTGGCAAGCATTTGACTTTATTCCGCAATGGCAACGCGATGACATCATGGTCTCTTATGCGCCAGCAGGTGGGTCGGTTGGTAAACATTATGACGACTACGATGTGTTTTTGGCACAAGGCTATGGCTCTAGACGTTGGCAACTAGGCAAATTCTGTGATGACCAGACAGAGTTTGTTGCTGATGAGCCGCTGCGTTTATTTGACGACATGGGCGAGCTTATTTTTGATGAGATACTAGAAGCGGGTGATGTCCTTTATGTACCGCCTAAATTATCACATTTCGGTGTGGCACAAGATGACTGTCTGACTTTCTCGTTTGGTTGCCGCCGTCCAAACCTGATGCAAATCATCGATAGTGTGGCCGATATTGCGACTAATGACAGCAAGCTATTTATCCCGATGCTACTACCGCAAGCACTACAAGCGTCAGGTGAATTGCAATCAGATAGCATTGCGGCTATCAAGGCGCAATTGCTAGACATGCTACAATCTGATCGCGGTGATGACATGATTCGCCAAGCAGTCTCTGAAGTGGTTAGTAAACGCCAATATGATGCGCTGATGCCAGAAGAGACGTTAGATACTGATGAGCTTATGCAAGCGCTATCAGAAGGAGCCACATTGCAGGCAGACTATAGCAACCGCCTACTCTATAGCCAGACCGATGATGGCACTGTACTGTATGCTAATGGTCAACGTATCGATGGGCTTGATGAAGCGGCGATAGCAGTACTAGTACGCTTGGCCAATGGTGAAGCATTACAGCATAGCGACGTCACCAATGTTGATGCAGATGATTTGAGCGAATGGCTAGAGAACGGCTGGGTATGGGTGGATGTGGCTGAATAAAATCTCATAATCAAACTTCAGTTGAATAGCATAAACAAAAAAACCGCTATCTGATAATTACTCAGATAGCGGTTTTTTCTTATACATTTTTTGCAATTACTAGTTTGATAGTTAGAGCATTACCAAATACCGCCTAGCCTTTATAAAAGTTGATATAAAAGCGAAGCGGATTCGTAATTAATGCAATGTTTCTACTCTGTACCAAGCTCAAGCAAGCTCGCGTTACCACCGATTGCTGTGGTATTGATAGTCTTGACTCGCTCAGTGACAAAACGATGCAGATAATCAGGCGTTAGCATTTCTGACAAGCCTTCCATATCAGTGACACTGATAACCTGTGTCAAAATACCGTCAGTATTGGCAAGCTCTTGACTGATGGCTTGCACTTCGCTGCGACTACCAGAGACAGCCACTTGTGCTAGACGATCGATATATAAAAGCGTGACTGTTTGCGAATCGTTAGCCACACTTAATACATCTTCGCTGATACCTGTGTCGTGCAGTATCTTAGCAGCTTCATTACACATCTCATCTTGGCTTGGGCAATGCAATATAACTTCATTACCTGTCAACAATGCCGCGATAAGCTGACCTAATACTGCCATAGCTCTAGCAATTTCGCCGCCAATAACCATCGTCTTACCACGGCCAGTCACATACAAGTCATTGGACTCGCCTGTTGCCCCTGTCATACGATGCATCTCATCCAAGTTAGGCGCAGCGCTCAACAAATGGTTGAATAAGCGCTTTGCTTTATTGGCATCACCAGTGAGCAATGCCAGTTTTGGAATGGCTGCTTGTAGATACGTTGCGCGGTTGACTGCGCCGAGTAATCGCCAAGATTCACAAACCTGGGCATGATTTTTTTTGAATTCAGTCGCCATGTTGCTACTCCTTATGCGAGTTCTGTTTGAGTGGTAGTTTGGGTTTCGGTCGCGGTCATATGAGCAGCTGACTGGTCAGCGTTGACTGTTTCTGAACTAAGTTGCATCAGACGCGCGACATAGTGCGGGCCACCAGCTTTAGGGCCAGTACCAGATAGACCACAACCACCAAATGGCTGTACGTTTACGACCGCGCCGATTTGGTTACGGTTGATGTAAGTGTTACCAACAAATGCACGGCGCTCAATGTGCTCAACAGTATTTTCGATACGGCTATGGATACCTAACGTCAAACCAAAGCCTGTATTGTTGATGGCATCAATCAGCTTATTCAAATCACGCGCTTGATAACGAAGTACGTGTAGAATTGGGCCAAAGTGCTCACCACCGATCACATCGATACTTTTCACTTCGATTGCGGTTGGCAGTACAAAGGTAGACTTCTCTTGACTAACAACTGAGCTTGAGCTCATTGGCGTCTGTGCCAAGATAGTAGCAGTCGGCTCAGCACTCATACGTTCGATGTGCGCCTCTAAACCATGCTTAGCATCTGCATCAATTACTGGACCTACATCTGTCGCAGCATATAGAGGATTACCTACAGACAGCTCAGCCATATTACCTTGCAATAGCTCGATTAAATCATCCGCCATCTCTTCTTGTACACACAATATGCGACAAGCTGAACAACGCTGACCTGCTGAACCAAATGCTGATAGTACCGCATCTCTAACGACTTGCTCTGGCAGTGCTGTTGAGTCAACGATCATCGCATTTTGGCCGCCAGTCTCAGCGATAAAGACAGGCAATTCGCCACTGGTTTGTGCATGGTCGTTTAAGCTTTGGTTGATACGTTGGGCTGTTTGAGTCGAACCTGTAAATATCACACCTGCGATATTGTCAGCCGCCGTCAAAGCACCACCTACGTCGCCTGCACCAATGACTAATTGCAATGCTTCTGCAGGTATGCCCGCTTGATACATCAACTGGGCACCAAAGTGAGCTACCAAACTGGTTTGTTCAGCAGGTTTCGCTACTACGGTGTTACCTGCAGCAAGTGCAGCTACAATCTGTCCCGTATAGATAGCCAATGGGAAGTTCCATGGACTGATACAAACGAAAGTGCCACGTGCTTTATACACTTGACGAGACTGCTTACCAGCCAAGTCTGTGAACTCATGTACGACGTCATCTAGACGCTCTGCTTCGTCAGCATAGAAACGACAGAAATCAACGGCTTCTTTGATTTCATCGATGCCATCTTGCATGGTTTTACCCGCTTCAACTTGGCATAGTGCCATTAGCTCAGCGTAGTTCTCTTCGTATAGCTCAGCAATCTTGCGTAATATCTCAGCACGCTTAGCAGCTGGTACATTTTTCCATACATCTTGACCAGCAACAGCAACGTCAATCGCTTGGCGAGCCACTTCAGCGTTAGCATAAGTTACTTCACCAGCACTAACTTCGTGGTTCCAAGGCGCAAGTACAGTCTGCGTATCAAGCTGATTCGTTTGACCATCTACTTCGTAGGTATCAATAGCCTTACCATTAATGATAGAGGTTGCTGACCATGTCTTATGCAGATGGCTATCAATAGCTGATTTGAACGGCAACCATTGTGACTCTACAAAGATATTAGGGCCAAAACTTGCACGACGTTCACCGTAAATCTCTAACGGTAACGGGATGTCTGGATTGTGCAATGTTGCATTACCAAGCAGCTTGTCATATGGATGCACTGTTAGCTTTTCGATTGGGTAAGACTTGTCTAGCAACTGATGAACAAACGAGCTGTTGGCACCGTTCTCAAGCAAGCGGCGTACCAAGTACGGTAGCAAGTCTTTGTGTGCACCTACTGGCGCATAGATACGTACAGGAATCTCATAAGCTTGCAAAATATGATCATAAAGCGCATCGCCCATGCCGTGCAGACGTTGGAACTCAAAGTCTCTATGTGCACTCATGGTCATGATTGAAGACAGTGTATGCGCATTATGCGTCGCAAACTGTGGCCAGATTAGCCCGCGCAGATGGTCTGACAATAAGAAGCGCGCACAAGCAAGGTATGCAGTATCCGTACCTTCTTTACGTGTCCAAACTGGATAGCCTGATAGACCTTTTTGCTGAGCAAGTTTGATCTCAGTATCCCAGTAAGCGCCTTTTACTAGACGTACTGGAATACGATCACCGACTTCAGTAGACAGACGAGCAAGCCACGCTAATACAGTGATAGCGCGTTTAGAGTACCCTTGTACAACGATACCCAAACCATCCCAGTCCGCCGTTAAATTATCACGGTATAAAGACTCAAACAGTTTTAGAGAAATCTCAAGGCGATCTGCTTCTTCAGCATCAATACTGATATCGACATTGACTTCACGTGCCGCTTCAATCAATAGTAGGCAGCGCTGACGCAATAAGCCCATTACTTGCGCTTCTTGCGTGGCTTCATAGCGAGGATGCAGTGCTGATAATTTGATAGACACTGACGGCTTCGGCATGCCTTCTTTGACTTTTACGTTCGCCGTGGCTCTGATCGCATGTAGATAGTCGTTGAAGTATTTTTCCGCATCTTTATGCGTGATGGCCGCTTCACCTAACATATCAAATGAGTAGGTATAGCCTCTATTACGATATGGCTGGCTGTTTTTATTGGCGTCTTCGATAGTCTCGCCCAATACAAACTGATGACCCATGATACGCATGGCTTTTTGCATCGCACTACGAATGACAGGCTCGCCCATCTTTTTAGTCATGCGATCCAAGAAACCTGATGCAGTGGTGCTGCTGTCAATACTGACAACGCGACCAGTCATCATCATGCCCCAAGTAGAGGCATTGACCATAAAGCCGTTGTCATTTTTGATGTGCTTTTTCCAGTCAGCCACACTCATTTTGTCATGAATCAATGCATCAGCCGTATAGTTGTCTGGCACACGAATCAAGGCTTCTGCCAAGCTCATTAGCAAGATACCTTCTTGGGTATCAAGGCTATACTCAAGCAATAATGAGTCAACCATCTTGACGGCTTTACCATCATTACGCACGTGCTCGACCAGTTTGCGCGTTTGCTCAGCAGCAGCATCGCGTTCTTCTATACTGGGTTTAGCAAGTGGCAATAACTCAGACAACCAACGTTCTTCATCGGCGCTATATAGCGGCGAAATACGCTTATTTAGCTCTTCTGCTGACTGGGCGAGATACTCAGGCGACAGCATATCAACAGGATTAAACAAGATCGGCTCTTGCGGGGTAAACTGGTCTACTGGGTTCATAATAACTCCATAACTATCGTTTAAAAACCATAATAAATGGTGCTTTAGGAAGTCTGATCGTCCTGTATAACTGCTCATAACCGCTATCAAAAAATAGTGGTTATTGACGGATATTCACAGCAATAATCAAAAGACCAAACGGCGCCATCACAAAACTAAAAATCCAGCATAGGCTGGAGACGGTTAAGTAGGTCGTTCGACTGTTAAACGGGCTACGTTAACAATACAAAGGCAACAACGAAAAGCTAAGCGGCATTAGTGCCTTCTTCTTGTTAGTAGTGAAAGGAGTGTGATGACCAAATATCGCCTTATTGAACCGAAAAATCGCTCTAATAATCACAAATCTGTCATCTATGGTGATGCTAATTCACTGTAAGAAAAACCTCTACGGCGTTGATTGAGGTGATGCGCTTAACTCGGCTATAATATCACGAAAGTTTTTTTCAAACTAACGAAATTTATTATTTTCATAAATTAATATATATCTAAATAACAATAACTTACAAGCACTTTATTGGCCATGACGCTTTGGTTACGTTTTTTTGTTTACTATTGCCCATAGTTTGGCATCACCCTACTTAATACTGGTATCAGAAATACTAAACATTAACCTCAAAAATACTGAGCTTAAATTAAGACGATAGGCTTACAATGCTGACAAAAAAACCCTCCTTATCATCAGCTGATAAGGAGGGTTTCTTGTTTAAGACACTATCTAATGTCTTGCTACACTTTGCATTATAGGAAGATAATCTTGAACAACAATATAGCAGTCAAAATCCAGACAGCGATACTGATATCTGCAAACTTGCCTGCAATTGCTTTTACAGCTGTAAAGGTAATAAAACCAAGTGCGATACCGTCAGCGATAGAGTATGTAAGCGGTGTGAATAGCAATACCACGACCACTGGTGCTGCTTCTGTTAAGTCGCTCCAGTTGATGTCCTTTAGGGTACCCATCATGAGTACGGCTACATAAAAGATAGCGCCAGCCGTTGCATAAGCTGGAATCATACCCGCTAGTGGCGAGAAGAAAATGCTAAACAGGAATAGCACACCTACCGTAACAGCCATTAAGCCTGTACGGCCACCTGAGGCGATACCAGAGATACTCTCAATATAACTGGTCGTCGATGAAGTACCCAATAAAGAACCCGCTACTGTCGCTGTTGAATCAGCGAGTAGTGCCTTGCCCATGTTCGGGATATTGCCATCTTTGTCCGTTAGTTTTGCTTGGCTAGTGGTGGCAATCAAAGTACCAGCAGTATCAAACAAATCGACAAATAAGAAAGCAAAGATCACACTGATCATGCCCACATCAAATGCACCAGCAATGTCTAATTGCATCAGCGTCGGTGCAATAGAAGGCGGTGAAGAGATGATACCTGTGAACTGCGTATAGCCCATTAATAAGCTAATCAGTGCAACCAATAAAATACCAATGGTTACTGCACCTGGGACTCTCTTGTAAGACAGGCCAATGATAACAACAAAACCTAGTGAAGCCATGACAGGGCCAAATGATGTCATGTCGCCAAGGCCAACTAAGGTTGCATCATGATTGACGATGATGCCTGCGCTTTGCAATGCAATAAACGCCAAGAACGCACCAATACCAGCGACTACGCCATTTTTGAGGGATGTTGGAATAGCATTAATGATTGCTTCACGAATCTTAAATAGACTCAATAGTACGAAGATACAACCAGACAAGAACACCGCACCTAACGCTGTCTGCCATGCGTAGCCCATACCAAGCACCACACCATAGGTAAAGAAAGCATTAAGCCCCATACCTGGTGCGAGCGCAACTGGTAGTCGGGCGTAGATACCCATGATGAAACAACCTACTGCTGCTGCTATACAGGTCGCTACAAATACGGCCCCTTTATCCATACCCGCATCGGCTAAGACGTTAGGGTTGACAAAGATAATATAAGCCATCGTCAAGAACGTGGTTATACCAGCGATGATTTCTGTTTTGATCGTGGTATTTTCACCATTAATCCCAAAATAGCGTTCAATTGCATTCATAAGTGTCGCCCCCGACTGGCTAATAAAAAGTCATCATTACCTAAAATTGAACATGACCTCAGCGAAAAAATAACGATGCCACAATAAGAATAATGTAGTAACAAAGCGTAACATATTAGACCAGTTATCTTACAAACTCAATCGTTGATAATGTCTATCTCGTACAAAATAGGATTTTGAGAGACTTCAAGACTATTGGTCAGAAAAGCCATATGAAAAGCCACATACAGCCATGTTGCCCTACGCTATTCGAAAAACTACTTTCTATTCGTCATTAAGGTGATATTCGGTTTGAGTCATCAGTTTTAGCTAATAAGTATTTGCTCGGTCATTATTCATGTTATCCAACTAACTATTGAATGAATCAATAGCAGCTCAACTAAATAGTCGTTTAACACATTAATAATGACCTTTCTCTCATTTAGAAGTAAACTAGGGGGTTATTATACCGATACCTAAATCGCGATACTTACTGTTGCAGCATTTTTCTAAGCACAGTTACAAATTTTTAGTAAAGAAACGTGCTGCGTATTAAATAATAAAAAGTAAATAGTGTTCGTTTAGAGGTTGTCTGGTTCGGATATCACTATTCCAGCCAGCTGTTATCAATTATTCGTGAGTCCATTACATGCCTGAATCATTAAATATTGTCGATCTTATTACCCAAGCCAGTCTATTGGTGCAGATTGTGATGGCACTATTGTTATTAGCCTCTTTACTCAGCTGGGTTATTATCTTTCGCATGAGTGCGCGACTTGGTACAGCCAAAAACTTTGATCAACAATTTGAGACTTGGTTTTGGTCAGGCGAAGACTTGGCCAAGCTATACCAAGGCATTCAGGGATCTCCTGATCGTCAAGGACTTGAGCAAATTTTTTATGTAGGCTTTTCAGAATACCTAAGAATGCATAAAAAGCGTCAACCTAAAGACGATATTATCGATGGTGTTGAACGCAAGCTACGCGTCGGCCTAGGTCGTCAGCAGCAATTGCTAGAGTCAGGACTGACGACGCTAGCCAGCATTGGCTCTGTTGCTCCGTACATCGGACTGTTCGGTACCGTGTGGGGTATCATGAATGCCTTTTTGGGACTCTCTCAAACTGAGCAAGCTACCCTCGCCTCGGTAGCGCCCGGCATCGCCGAAGCACTAATTGCCACAGCCATGGGTTTGTTTGCCGCTATCCCTGCGGTATTGGCATACAACCACTTCACAGCAAAATCGAGCCGACTATATGACTCGCGCGCCTTATTTTGTGATGAGATGACGGGCATGCTACAGCGTGAGACCAGCGTACAAGCACCTATTAGCAAAGAAACCCAAGTTAATGCAGGTCAGGTGACAGGGCTATGAAACCAAACCCCTACGGCCGTGAAAAAAAAGCCCTTAATGCAGAAATGAACGTCGTACCTTATATTGACGTCATGCTGGTGCTACTGGTGATATTTATGGTGACAGCGCCAATGCTGATTACAGGTGTCGATGTTGATTTACCAAAAGAGCAAACCAATACCATGAGTCAAAGCCAGTTACCTGTGATTGTCTCGTTGACTGATAAAGGTGATATTTTTATCAGCTATGAAAGCAATGTCGACGTGCCTGTAAGTGAGCCTGAGCTGATTAATACATTATCTAACCTACAGTCTCAGAGCGATAATAGTAACACTGAGCCAGTACAGGTAATGATCAATGCCGACCAAAACAATCAGTACGGTGCCATCATGACACTTATGGCAACTTTGCAACAAGCAGGTATCGAAAAAGTTGGGTTACTGACCGGTGCACCTCTACCCACGCCTTCTTTATAGTGATAAGCGTCCTTTAGTAAATGTCTTATATCATAATAGCCAATTCTAGTAATCATTCTGAAAAGTCACGTTCATGAGTATCCTTACCATGCATAATGCTCCTGCCGTCTATGTACCTACCGAACCAGAAAGCAACGGCCTAACCCTGCCCACATTGCTAAGCTTACTGGCACATGGTCTTATCATCGGCATACTGGTTTACAACTATCAAACCACTGAAGTTAAGACTGCTGGTAGCATCGAAACGGTCATGGTATCTCCTGAGCAACTTGCTGAAATGCAAGGACAAATATTGGCCAACCGTGCAGCAGCCAGTGCAATGCAGATGGATAGTAGCACTAGCGACTCGTCCAGTAGTGCTCAGCCAGAAGTGTCTGGTGGTAGCGTCAGTGCGCAAAATCCAAGTCAGTCAAGCTCTCAGCGCGTGCCTGTATTTACACGATCTGAGGAGCCAGCTGGTCAACCCATACTTATGAGCGAAGACCATCAACAACGTTTGCTTGAGCAAAATCAAGAGTATGAGCGCAAAATGGCTGAGTGGGCAGCACAATTAGATGAATCCGCCATGGAAGAGCTTGACCAAGTCGATCAAAGTAAACGTGATCAGCTCATAGAAGAACAAAAAAGGCTGGGAGAGTTTCGTCAAAAGCAAAATAATCCACCAAAGATAAAACGTCCTACTGCTACTGATCGCAATATTGAGATTGATACTGCCAGCTCTGGCAATGCAGGGAAAACCTTTAGCCTGTCAGATGGGCAGTCTACTACGTCTGGTGATACGTCAACCTCTAGTACGTCCAAGGGCAGTAGTCGTTCTGCATCTAGTGGTAGTCGTGGTGCCAGCAACAATGAAATTATCAATTTAATTAAGCGCAACTATACGCCGCCTACCGCCGCGCGAGGCTCTACCCAACGTGCCACCCTGACCATCACTGTCAATGCAAATGGCGATGTGCTCAACGTGACCGCCTCTGGACCTGATAGCACGGTCAACGAAGCGGCCAGACAAGCGGTACTCAATACCGGCAGTCTCCCAATTGATGCTGATGATCCTAAATACCCGACTTTTACCATACAGTTTAAAGGAAGCAATTAATCAGTTGCTAGGTTCTTATAATATTGGTAACGTGACGTTAAGCGGCTTGTCTCGCATAGGTTGCTGCCTCATCTAGATGCTTGTCTCATTAAATAAAAAATGAATATCATACTAATTTTAGGAGCTCCATTTACTCATGCGTACCCAAAAAAAATTACTAGTATCGTTACTCGCCAGTACCTCAGCATTGCTGGTATCGCAAAGTGTGCTCGCTGCACCTGTTGTACTAGAATTGGACTATGAGATTCCTGTTCAGCAAAACCAAGTCGCGTTTGTGCCGTTTGCGGGTGACTCTGTCTTATCACCGATTATATTAAATGACTTGAGTAAAACCGAGCTAAAAGTAACCAATCAAGATCTGCCGCAGCAGCCGCACAGTAGCAAAGAGCTGACAGGTACATTACCCGTTTGGCAAAGCATGGGCATACCGTATCTGGTTGTCGGCAGCACGCGTACCAATCGTGGCAAAATAATCACCGATTATGAAGTCATCGATGTTAAATCTGGTCGCGTGATAGAAGGCAAGCAAAGCCTAACCGCTGACAACAATAGAGAAAGTATGCGTTATGCCGGTCATGTCATCGCAGACAAAGTATACGAGCTGATTACTGGTATTCCAGGAGACTTCTCAGGGCGCATTGCTTATATTGAAGAAACAGGAACTGGCAAGCAAAAGATCTCGCGTCTCAAAGTGATGGATGCTGATGGCGAAAATGCTAGAACCATTACTGAAGTGACAGGCTCTATCTTCTCACCAGCATGGTCACCTGATGGCAACCGTATCGCCTACTCAGTACAACGTGAAAAATCATATCCCATCATCTACGTGCAAAACGTCAGTGGCGGCGGCGCAACTGCCCTGACACCTTTTTCAGGTAGCAATCTAAGCCCTTCGTTCTCTCCTGATGGCAGCAAGATATTATTCTCTAGTAGCTTTGAGGGTAGTGCTGATATCTATGAGATGAGCGCCAGCGGTGGTACACCTAGAAGGCTCACTAATTTACCAAGTAGTGAAGTGCAGCCAAGCTATGCACCAGACGGCAAATCTTTTGTGTTTGTCAGTGATAAAACTGGCTTTAATAAGCCGCAAGTCTATCGCTACGAGTTTGCCACAGGACAAACCACTAAAGTGTCAAACGGTGGTTATGCAACCAGCCCGCAGTTTAGCAGTGACGGTATACAAATTGCCTTTTTGAGTGGACGCTCAGCGGCTATTATGAATAGCAATGGTGCTATTACTACCAATCTTGGCAATACAGGTATCGACGAAGCACCAAGCTTCTCACCAAACGGTAAACGCGTGGTCTACGCATCGACCCAAGGCGGCAAAGGCGTACTGACCATCAAATCACTCAACGGTGGCGAAGCGTTTGGTAAGTCAGGACAAGGCGTTATCCGCTCACCCGTATGGTCATCAAGCCCAAAATAACTGGTCGTCCACCAAAGTAGCAATTTTGGTTATAGTGGAATAAAGATCAACTATTAAGCAAACTTGTAAAAGCCCCAACCATAACGAATATGGTTGGGGCTTTTTTTGATTAAAAAACAGTAATAGAGCTGGCGATAGATCTTAGTACTTATTTACTCTCAATGGTCAACACCCCTCATCTTTAATCTGCTTTTCAATGTTACCTAACCCTCCCTGCTTCGTAACAAAACTGTAAACGCACTAGTACCAAAAAAAACATTGCAATGACTTGTATTTTACCTATACCCTAAATAGACCTGACTAATTGGTCAGGTTGTTCAAATATTAGCCAACATATATTAGTTATTTTCATTGTTTATCTTACAGACGGATGCGTACCCCTATTGTTTACATCGATAAAAAAACAAGTCAAAGATTGGGTTAAAACTTTGATCTCGTGATCTACCACATTGTCTGATATCTACAGTTAAGCGGGTGCTAAGCAGTTATTTTAGGAGGAAACCACCATGAGTGAAAACGTTCCAGCGAATACCGATTTACTGTATAGACTGCATGACCGTCCTACCCCCATTAAAGCATTTTTAGGTGCTATACAGCACGTACTTGCAGCGTTTGTAGGTATCATCACACCCTCTCTTATCATAGGTGGCACATTAGGTTTAGGAGAGCATATCCCCTACCTTCTCAGTATGTCATTGATAGTATCTGGCGTCGCAACCTTTATTCAGACTCGTAAAGTAGGTCCTGTTGGCTCTGGCCTCATGGCGTTACAAGGTACCAGTTTTGGATTTTTGGCAGCAGTACTGACGGCAGGATTTGTGGTAAAAAACCGCGGTGGTGGTCCAGAAGAGATACTATCCGTTATTTTTGGCGTCTCATTTCTCGGTGCATTTGTTGAGATATTTTTGAGTCAATTTATCACCAAACTCAAATCTTTTATGAGCCCTATTGTTACAGGCTGCGTGATTGTCACGATTGGTTTGTCATTAACCAAGGTAGGTCTGACTGACTTAGCGGGCGGGTTTGGTGCTGAAGATTTTGGTAGTATTCCGAACTTACTTTTGGGCGGTGGTGTGCTGGCAAGTGTCGTACTGATTAGCATCATCAACAATAAAGTCATTCGCTCAAGCGCCATCTTTATCGGTTTGATGCTCGGCCTTATCGCGGCCGTATTTATGGGACGTATCGATTTCTCACTGGTTTCTGAAGCGGCTTTTTTTACGGTGCCGATCCCTTTTAAATATGGCTTTGGTTTTGATTGGCAAGCTTTTATTCCTATTGCCTTTATGTACATCATTACCAGTATCGAGACCTCAGGCGATCTGACGGCTACCTCGATGATATCAGGTGAACCGATCAAAGGCCCTCTCTATGAGAAACGCATCAAAGGCGGTGTACTAGGAGATGGTGTTAACTCTCTGATTGCGGCGGTATTCAATACCTTCCCTGTGACGACCTTTAGCCAAAACAACGGTGTAATCCAGATGACAGGTATTGCCAGTCGCTACGTGGGTTTCTATGTGGGCGGCATTCTATGCCTGATGGGGCTATTCCCTGTCCTTGGTGCTATTTTTACGCAATTACCGAAGCCTGTCGTTGGCGGTGTCACGCTACTGATGTTTGCGACGGTGGCGACTGCTGGCATTCGCATCTTATCTACCGTGCAATTTACGCATCGTAATGTCTTAATCATTGCCACTTCACTGGGTCTGGCGACGGGTATCGCCTTTGTCCCTGACGTACTGTCACAAACGCCGCAGTTCTTTCAGAATATCTTTGGCTCAGCAGTAACGATGGCAGGTATTGTGGCAATCACCCTTGATATGATTTTACCCAAAAACTATGGCATCGAGTTTGATACCAAAGCACAGCATGCTGACGACGGTTTAGAACCAACGCAAGAAGTAGCGTAAAGGTAAGAAAAAGCTAGGGCTGAACATATCGAAGTGTTTCGCCGTAAACGAGGTGCACAGAAAAATAGAAACAATCTGTGCACTTCGCTGATTAAGCACCTGACTTATTAAATAGGCATCCTGTCAAATAGGAACCTTGTCGAATAGCTATCTTGTCATTATTCAAGGCCACAGCCCCTTAGAATAAAAGGCACCAGAAAGTCTGCCGCACGTGCTTCATCTGCTGCGTCATATGCCGTCTTATCCATTAATCCAACGATTTCAATCTCAAATTCAGCATAACGTTGGGTAGTCGCCCAAATCAAAATCAGTAGTTGTAGAGGATCAGTAATCCCAATTTTGCCTTGCTTGTGCCACTCTTTCATTACCTGTGCTTTATCGTGTACCCACTCCTTCATCGTGGTGGACATAAATTCATGCAGATGCGGTGCGCCGCCGATGACTTCAATCGCAAACAGTTTATGGCGACTTGGATTGACAAAGGCTTGATGTAGCTTGGTACGGACGAATTTTTCAATGACCGTTTTTGGGTCGCTATCTACTGTCATGGTTACCAAGCCTTCATTCCATTCTTGAATGATCGAGCGCAGCACTGCCATGTAGAGGTTTTTTTTATTTTTAAAGTAGTAGTGAACATTGGCTTTAGGTAAGCCTGCTCTATCGGCAATGCCCTGCATCGTAGCGCCGCGATAGCTTTGGAGCACAAACTCTTCTTCAGCTGCCGCTAAGATAAGCGCTTGATTCTGTGCGCGAATGGCTTGTTGGCTACGGTGCGAGGGCGTATCAGTCACTGAGGTTTCTTCCTTTTGATTGTTTTGAGTCATAGCAGTGGTATCTCACTCTAAGAGACAGGTTCGACAAAATAGTCGCTATATTTTGCTGTGTATTCTTATATAAACATATAGATTTGATCAGCATAACCTGTTAAATAAAAATATTTCGCATAAAACAGTTGACCAATTAGTCAGGTTTTAGCAAAATGGGAACTGTAAATCAATTACGCCGTCATTAATTACCTTTTGCCAGACGTTTTGGACGGTCAAAATATCAGTGTTTCCTTAGCAAATCTGTTTCATATTGTCAGTTAACTATAACTTTAAATTATGCAAATCGTATATAAGCGCCAAAGCTCTGACTACGAACACATAGATTACTGGCTTTTGATTTCAAGCCAATTAATCGCTGCTAGCTTCATCAAATCAGCCATAAAGCTGACGCAACCGCTGCTTATCAAGTTTACTGCTTATACCTATAAGTTTATGCAAATAATCATAAGGTATAAACCTCTATCAAACATTTATCGCCCGATACAGATAACGGGCTACCCTATTAGAAAAGGATGTCATCGTGAGCTTAACCTTAGCGCAATTCAACGATTTATCACAAGAAGTCGCCATCGCTCAGCTATTGACTTGCTGCACCAGTAAAAGTTGGGCCTATAAACTTGCAGACGCCCGCCCTTTTGCAGACGTTGATGCACTGCTAGAAAGTAGCGACGCTATCTGGAACAAAGTACAAAATGATGAGGCTAACTTATTAGAAGCGTTTGATGGGCATCCGCAAATCGGTAACGTGGCATCTCTAAAAGAGAAATACCGCAACACACAAAGTAGCGCTGCACACGAACAATCAGGCGCTAACGATGCAGCAGATGAAGTCCTCGAAGCACTTGCCAAAGGCAATCGAGACTATCTTGATAAATTTGGTTTTATTTTTATTGTCTTTGCGACGGGCAAAAGCGCACAGCAAATGCTGGATCTGTTATTAGCGCGTCTGCCTAATGATCGCGCTACAGAGCTTGCCAATGCAGCCGCTGAGCAAAACAAAATTACGCGTTTACGTTTAAACAAATTACTAGGTAATGCTTAGACAGGCAAATAGTAGTCGCAGAGTTAAACTAGCATTTTCACCCTATTTATATTTTTTACGAATACAAAGGAAGCATTATGTCTGCCACCCTATCATCACATATCTTAGACACTCATCTTGGCAAACCTGCGGCTGATGTCGCCGTTACCTTACACCGCGTACGAGACAATGGTGTCGCCACATTACTAGCGCATGGTACAACCAATAGTGATGGCCGTGTCATACCAGATGCTTGGCAATTTGATACAGCCATCGATAGTACTGACCGTCAGCTAGATACCGGACGCTATACCGTAACGTTCGACACTCAGTCTTATTTTGATGCTCAGCAGCTTACAGCATTTTATCCGCAAGTGGTTATCGACTTTGTAGTAAACGATGCCAGTCATTATCACGTACCGCTCCTCCTTAGTGCGCACGGTTATAGTACCTATCGCGGATCATAGTTTTGGCTTTGTTTAGGTCTCTGCCTTGTTATTAGTTTTCAAGAAATACTATCAAAAGAAATTACCAAGACATTTTATTAAGACACTGTCATATTAAAGGACATTTATTACATGGGCGCCTATCTTCTCGAATGGTTGAGTTTATTTTTTCGCTGGTTTCATGTTATCGCTGGGGTAGCATGGATTGGTGCATCGTTTTATTTTGTGTGGCTAGATCTAAGCCTACGCAAGCCGCCACAGTGGAAAACAGACAAAGGCATTTCGGGTGATCTTTGGGCCGTCCATGGCGGCGGGTTTTATGAAATTGCCAAATACAAACTCGAACCAGAGGAGATGCCAAAGACGCTACATTGGTTTAAGTGGGAAGCTTATACCACTTGGCTAACAGGTGCGGCGATGATGTCTATCGTCTATTATGCCAATGCAACTGCCTACCTAATTGACCCAAGCAAAGTGCCTTTTACCAGTATCGGTGCCATTGCCACTAGCTTGCTTTTCTTGTTTGGTAGTTACTTCATTTACGAAGTTATCGTACGCAGTCATTTGGGTAAAAACGCGTTTATCTTTAGTACGCTGATTTTTATCTTGCTGGTCATCGCGAGCTGGGGCTCTTATCAGCTCTTTAGTGATCGCGCCTCATTTATACATATCGGTGCCATCTTGGGCACGGTGATGGTAGGTAACGTATTCTTCGGTATTATGCCGGCTCAGCGCGCACTCGTTGACTGTGTGCGGCGCGGCGAAAAGCCTGGTAAAGAAGTGGCTGAATTGGCATTACAAGCCAAAAATCGCTCACTGATGAATAACTACTTTACCCTACCGCTCATCTTTACCATGATCAGCAACCATTACCCAATGATGTATGCTCATGAGAAAGGTTGGTTGGTATTGGTCTTCGTCGGTATCATTACCGCGACTGCGCGTCATTACTTTAACCAAAAGCACTTAGGTCATAAAAAACCTCGTTACTTGGTTATTCCAGCCGTATTAACCGTATTATTAATTATTTGGATGCGACCTGAACCAATTGAGCCAGCGCCTGCAATGCCTGCTACTGCCTCAGTAGCACCTACAACGACTGATGGCACGTCGCCAGCTACAAGCGCGATTACTGATACAAACACTGATACCACTAATGCCGCCATGGCTGCCGAAGCCGTACCCGTGAGCGCATCAGCAGATGACGCCATGATGGATGTTGTGCATACACGCTGTAGCACCTGTCATGCGGTGCAGCCAACACAGCAAGGCTTTGCCGCACCGCCAGCAGGAATCATTTTGCAGACACCAGAAGACTTAAAAATCCATAAAGCTAAGATTGTTACCGCAGTACAGACTGGCTATATGCCGCTTGGTAATATTACTCAGCTGACGGATGCCGAGCGCCAACAGCTCGTAGCCTATGCATCATCACTTTAATTTTTGATAAAAAATAACTGTCCTTTACGAGCAATATTTTAATAAATATTTAAGGCTCTAAGCGATATAGGAATATAGATAATGAGCAAAAAAATTACCAGTGACTTTGATCTGAGCACATATCCTCGCGACTTAAAAGGCTATGCTGGCAATCCACCAAAAGCGAACTGGCCAGGTGGCGCAAAAATCGCCGTACAGTTTGTATTAAACATCGAAGAAGGTGCAGAAAATAGCGTCATCCATGGGGATGGTCAATCAGAGCGTTTTTTGTCTGATATTTTAGGCACACCAGAATTTAACAACCGTCACCAGTCTATTGAATCTGCTTTTGAGTACGGTAGCCGTGTCGGTGTGTGGCGTGTATTAGATGTATTCAAAGAATTTGGCGTGCCAATCACCACGTTTACCTGTGCCGCCGCTGCTGAAAAGACCCCGCATATTATCGAGCGTGTATTAGAAGACGGTCATGAGATTGCCAGTCATGGTCTACGCTGGATCACTTATCAGGATATGTACCGTGAGACGGAACGTGAGCACATTCGCTGTGCCACCCAGATATTTAAACGTATGCTAGGCGGACAACCTCTCGGCTGGTATACAGGACGCGATAGTCCAAATACTCGTGAACTGGTCGCTGAACAAGGCGGCTATATCTATGACTCTGACTCGTACGGTGATGAGTTACCGTATTGGCTCAATGTAAAGGTCCAAGACGGCAATCTGATTACGCGCAAACCGCACTTGGTCATACCTTATAGCCTCGAGACCAATGACATGCGTTTTTCTTCTAGCCCAGGATTCACCCACACTGAACCATTTTATCAATATCTCAAAGACAGCTTTGACACCTTATACGAAGAAGGCGCACACACTCCTAAAATGCTAACCATTGGGCTGCATTGCCGCATTATTGGGCGTGCAGGACGCATCAAAGCGCTAAAGCAGTTTTTGCAATATATCACCAATAAGCCCGACGTATGGATATGCCGCCGTGATGATATCGCCAAGCACTGGTACGAAAACCATCCTGCTACGTCAGACAACACTGCCAACTGGATGTAAGCTTAGGCTATCGTCCTAGTACTCATTCTACTTAGCTGAGCGAATGCGAATTGTCATAGATTAATATATAAAATAAGCCATACGTTATTAATAAACACCATTATTAAAAAAGGAATCATTGTGAGTCAAAACACTTCAGAAGTTGGACAAATTATCTCCGCAAATAATCTACCTGATACCCTGCCAGCGTTTACCAAGAAATCAAACGTCGCTGACAGTCGCTTGGGGGCAAAATCACTATTCGCTACCGACGATTTCTTTGCGGATAAAAGCCGTATTCTAAATCCTGATGCACCTATATTTGTCGTGGGTAAGTTCGATGACAACGGTAAGTGGATGGACGGCTGGGAGACGCGTCGCAAGCGCCACTTGGGTTACGATTATTTAGTTATCCAGCTTGCTCGCCCAACCAAAATAGCTGGTTTAGACATTGATACCAGTCACTTTACAGGTAACTTCCCATCTTCGGCCAGTGTCGATGCCTTGTACGCGCCCGAGCTGCTGCAGCAAGATGACACTGAGCTTGCCAGTCTAAGCAAAGAAGACTGGGATGGTAAAAACTGGCAGGCGCTAGTAGGTATGACCCCGCTTCAAGGTCACAACCATGAGCTTGTCGAGATTCATCATGGGCAAACCGTGACCCATATTCGTTTGAACATTTATCCAGATGGCGGCGTTGCCCGACTACGCGTCTATGGTGATATTCAACTTGATGCGAGCCTCAACACTCAAGGCGAGATGCTTGACTTGGCAGGCGCGTTAAATGGTGGTCGTGCCATTGCCAGTAACGATGCGCACTTTGGTGCGGCTAGTAACTTACTTCTACCAACTAAAGCGCCTAATATGGGTGATGGTTGGGAGACTCGTCGTCGCCGTGAGCCAGGCAATGACTGGTGCATCATCGCGCTAGGTCAAGCAGGTATCGTTGATTCCATCGAGATAGATACGGCCCACTTTAAAGGTAATTATCCTGACAAAGTCTCGATCCAAGCCGTCTACTCACCAAATACACCAGAGCAAACTTTAGTGACTCAGAGTATGTTTTGGGAGACCTTGCTTGAGCCGCAAAAAACCAATGCTGACGACGTTCATCACTTTGGTAAAGACAAGCTTCAACTTGATAAACCCATTACGCATATTCGAGTCAATATCTTTCCAGATGGTGGTATCAGCCGTGTACGCGTGTATGGCAAAATTGCTGAGGCTAATACTGACACTGGTACTGATATTGATAGTAAAGAGGCAAGATAATGAGTGTCACTCTATCGGCTAAGTCTTTGACTAAGGCAAACTTTGCCCCTTACGGCTCGGTTATCGAGCGCTATAGTAATAATGAGCAAACCGCTGACAATACTTATGAGATTAATAACGGCTATGCGGTTCGTCATCATGCACTTGCCGAAAGTAAGCTAGACGGTGGCTCAGTTGGTATAAGTATTTTTCGGGCCAAAAAACGTGAGAGCCCGATTGCACTCTCAGTCATGGAATACCATCCGCTTGGGACGCAGGCGTTTGTATCTATGGAAGGCCAAGACTATATCGTCGTGGTTGCTAAAGCTGGTGTGCCGCCGCAGTCGCCTGATGACCTAGCAGTGTTTTATGCGAAATCTCACCAAGGTGTACAGTACGATGCTAATGTCTGGCATCACCCTCTACTCGCGCTTGGACGTGACAGTGATTTCCTAGTTATTGATCGTATCAATGGCGAGGGTAATAACTGTCATGAGATTGATATCACGGATTGGCATGTGTCTATTGAGTTAAAAGGCGAATGCAGTTAACTGAATAAAAAATAGTCGCATCCAACAAGTACAAACTTAACGCCAGCTAATATCTATTAGCTGGCTTTTTTATGTTCATTGAGTTGTTAAATCATAGGCTATCAATTGATTAAATTCCGTCAGACGACCCAATTTGGGGCACATGGATATCCATTTTGGTGCTTTTATGGCGCATCTGATCCTTCGAAAAACATTGTTTGTCACATATATCTAAATGTACGGAAATTGGCTCTCTCATTTGAGAATAGTTAAGGACTATTTTGCTTATTTCTACCCTTATTAGTGGCTAATAAGACTAAAAGTTAGGCGACTCTGTAGAAGACAGCCTTCTAGGGCATTTATGGCACGGTTATTGAATGCTCTTTAGTAGTAAGCATTTAAGCGCTATCAACCAACCGTTGTCTAACGAGCATTGGATTAATAGTTTGTTTACTAGCAGATAATAACGATGTAGTTTTGGGGCAATCAATAATCAATTGTATATAAAGGGGTCATATTTTGCGTTTTGATTTATTAACGAGCTTATCCTGTCATACCAATTCATCTAGCCAAAAGCTAGCTTTACTCAAACCATTGTCGATGGCAGCTGTTGCTATCGCGGCTTTAGGTAGCATGTCGAACATCCATGCTAAGACCTTTTTTACTGATACGAGTGTCTCCGTACTTTACGGTAATGATTATGAACTCGTAGAAGATGGAGAGCTGACGACCGTTACATTAGAGCATGCTTCTGCGCATGACTGGGGCGGCGTGTTCTTCTTTGTCGATCGAAACCAAGGTGCCGATGACATTGAAAACAATAGATTTAGAGAAACTTATGGCGAGCTGTCTCCTACATTCAAAATAGCCACTTTCAACGACAGTTTTATCAAGCAGGTTAATTTAGCCGCTACGTATGAATTTGGTTCGAACAGCACTGGCTTTGACCAAGATAATTATCTGGTTGGTATTGGTGCAGATCTCAATGTGCCTATTCCAGGTACGACGTTTGCTTCCGCGACGCTATATCATGCGTTTAATGACAATACTGACGATGATCAGCAAATTACCTTAACCTATGGTTGGGAACGCAATAATTTTGTCGTGGATGGCTTTATTGATTATTCATTTAATAATGATGACATTGAAGATAATATTCATATTAATCCGCAAATTAAATACAACTTACAAGAAGTGCTCGGTATTGATAACCGATTAGAAGTCGGTATGGAATATAGTTATTGGAAGAATAAATACGGTGTTGATGGCGTGAATCAAAACTCCCCTAGTGCATTGGTAAAATTCCATTTTTAATGTCTAATAGAAACTCTCTTGGCAGTAATAAACCCTTGTTCCTACAATATAGGAACAAGGGTTTGTTGTTTATATCTGAAAGAAATCTCACTTGTTCCTGATTTAGGTACAGCGTTTATTTACACCTATAAAGTTGATTTACGATAGCGACTTACGCCGGCGATGACTGTCTGATCAATTACTCTGTCATCGCCTAGCATCATTAGTACAAACAACTGCTCTTCCAGTGTTTTGGTCTGCGCCATACGTCGCTCAAGCAATTCCGTTGCACCCATATCGATGATCACAAAATCCGCTTCTTTATTTGGCATAAAGTTACCGATTTTATCGTCCAATAATAGCGACTGGGCATTACCCAACGTAATTTGATATAGCCCTTGATGAGCGGATAGTTGATTGCTTTGTAGTTGTTGGATTTTATACGCTTCTGACAGAGTCGTCAGCATCGACAGACTTGTCCCTGCTCCAACGTCAGTGGCGATACTGACACCGGTATAACTTAACGTCTTGGGCAAATCGAATAGTCCACTTCCCAGAAACAGATTGGACGTCGGACAGTGTGATATCTGCGTACCAGTCGCACGCAGACGCTCATACTCAGATATTTCAAGGTGAATACCATGTGCCAAGGTGGTGCGTCGACCCAGTAACCCCATCGTATCATAGACATCGAGATAGCCTTTATGATTGGGATACAATTGTTTCACAAAGGCAATCTCATCATGATTTTCTGCCAAATGCGTCTGCAGATAAACACTCTCGTAACTGGCATACAGCTCACCTGCCATTTGTAGTTGCTTGGGTGTCGAAGTAATAGCAAAGCGCGGGGTAATCGCCACATGCTGACGGCCGCGCTCATGCCAGTTATCAATGATGTTTTGGGTATCTCGAATGCCCTGCTCAGCAAGCACACACAAATTATCAGGCGCATTTTGATCCATCAAGACATTACCCGTGATCATGCGGGTGTTGAGCTTGTGACTTTCCGTAAAAAATGCGTTCACTGATTCAGGGTGACTGGTAGAAAATACCATGGCACTCGTCGTACCATTGGCCAGCAGCTGATTTAAAAAGAACTGCGCTGTGTCATGTGCTACTTTTGGATCGCCAAAATTGGCCTCGGTGACGAAAGTATAATGATTAAGCCAATCAAGTAATTGCTCACCGTAAGCAGCAATCATATCTATTTGCGGATAATGCACATGGGTATCAATAAAGCCTGGCATGATAAGCTTATCACTATAGTCATGCACCTTGACTACTAACTGTCCTGCTTGCTCAGAGGTATTAGTATATTTCGCTGATATTATCTCGTTATGCCCATACTCTACAATGCACCCTGTCACATCATCTACAACAAGCGCACCATCAGCGATATATTCAGGATAAACCTGTATACCTTCAATCACTGGTAGCAACGTAATGTCTCGTTCCACAGCTAATGTCTGTGAATGATTAGAAGTTGTACGCTCAGTACGATCGCTTTCGGTCAAATAGTGCAGCAGTCGAGCTTGATAAATATGTAGGGTCATTCGTAGATCTCACAATGGCTGGGTAATGCTGAGCGTTTTGATAAATAGTACTGAGCGTTTTAATGTTTTAATGTTTTGATAAAAAGTATAAAAGTTATATGGAGTGAACCGTTCAAGAAATAGCTTGATGATACTGCTGCAGGAGCTGTGCCACGATAGAAACCGCCACCGCCATCGGCTCTTTTCCGCCAATTTGCAATCCAATTGGCATGACCAACTGATTGACCAGTTGCTCACTGTAGCCACGCTGCATCAAGCGATCTTTAAAACGCTTGGCTTTGGTTGCCGATGCAATGCAACCTATGTAAGGTGCTGAAATATCTGAGCGTTTATCATGAGGTGAGCTAGTATCAGAAATAGTATCTAATGCTGCCCGCACTAGCTCAAAGTCAACACTATGGTCATGAGTCATAACCAGAATAAAACGCTGACCACCCTGTTCGATAAATGGGCGTACAAAATCTACAGGCTCATCATCGATATGCGGACGGATATGCGCTGGTAAGTTATAAAGTGTGGATGGATTAGTAGTAGATTCATCAACTAAGTACCGCTTAAACATCTCTGGGCGACTGTCCACCCAATCTACCTGACAAGGTAGCTCAGCGAGGATGGTCATTAGCGCTGATGCTACATGTCCTGCACCAAACACTAGTACTGACATCGGTGGCGTCACGTTAAAGCATTCGAACATAACGGTGACGCTACCACCGCAACACTGTGCCAACTTTGCACCTAGCGGGTAGTGCTTGGTGTAGACAGCATCACGGCGCACCGCTTTAGAAGGTACTGATGCGCTTTCACTGTCAGTTTCAGCAACTTTTGGTTTGACTTCTTTTGATACCGTTGCCGCCATTTCACCATTCAATAGCTGCCGTGCCGTATTGACAACGTCATGCTCTAGACCTCCGCCGCCTAGCGTATCCACGATACTATCTTGCGTGACAATCATTTTTGCCTGTAGCGCTCGAGGAGCAGATCCATTCACAGCCACGACTGTCGCTAACACATGAGCGATGCCGCGCTGCTGATATCGCGCTAGACCTTCATACCAGACGACTGGCGGTGCTAGCGACTCATTCACTGTGTGCAGGACCTCTTGCCCCTGCTACATTTGGATGCTCTATCGCATTAGGCTGGTCATCAGTTTGTTTGCCTTCGACTTCTTTTGGATCAATGTCTTTGGCATGACGTACGTCTTGTGGCATTGCTTTTTCATTGTAAAGGTCACTGTTCTCTTCTGCGCCTTTTACTAAACTATCAACCGTATCTGTATCTGCTTTAGTTGTTAAATCCCACGACGTGCCTTGCATGCGCATCACTGCTTTTAAGACCGCTTCTGGCGTCGCAGGCATGGTCAGCTCTGGATTCTTTTTATAATCACTAAGGCTAGCCACTGCATTATTAAGGGCACACCAAACACTGGCTGCCAACATAAACGGCGGCTCGCCAACGGCTTTAGAGTTATAAATAGTTTGTTCTTCATTTTTGCGATCGTACAGTTTGACATTCCACTGCTTAGGCAAGTCATGCGCGGTTGGGATTTTATAATTAGCAGGACTATCAGATGCGAGCTTTCCTTTATCATTCCAGATTAGCTCTTCTGCCGTGAGCCAACCCATACCTTGCACAAAACCACCTTCAATCTGCCCAATATCAATGGCAGGGTTAATCGATTGTCCTGCATCATGCAGCACATCACAGCGCAGGACTTTGTACTCACCTGTCAACGTATCAATCTCCACCTCAGCGCAGGCAGCACCCAAGGCAAAGTAGAAGAACGGACGTCCCCATGCTTTAGAGCGATCATAAAATATCTTCGGCGTTTTGTAGTAGCCAGTAGACGATAGACTGATACGGTTCTGGTACGATAGTTGAATCATTTCAGCAAAAGTCAGTGTTTCTTTATCGCCGATATAGACATGGTTATTTTCAAAACGTATGTCTTCTTGCGCTACGTCGAAATGCTCAGCAGCAAATTCAAGTATACGCGCTTTGATATTTAAGCAAGCATTTTGTGCTGCCTTACCATTAATATCTGTACCTGATGACGCGGCAGTTGGTGAGGTATTAGGTACTTTGTCTGTACGTGTCGCTGATACTTTGACCGTGTCCAGATCAACGTCAAATTCATTGGCAACAATTTGGGCGATTTTGATATATAGCCCTTGCCCCATTTCCGTACCGCCGTGATTGAGGTGGATACTGCCATCAGTATAAATGTGTACCAATGCGCCTGCCTGATTAAGCGTCTGCACCGTAAATGAAATACCGAATTTTACTGGCGTTAAAGCAAGCCCTAAGCGTTTATCACTACCTTCAGCGGCAGCCTTTTGGTTTGCTTCTAGGATTTGTTGACGGCGATTGTCATAATCGCAATCGTCTGCCAACTTGGTCATGATGGTCGCTAAATCAAAATGCTCTATCGTCTGACCGTAATGGGTGCTTTGACCATCTTGATACAAGTTTGCCAAACGCACTTGCAATGGATCTTGCCCCAGCGTATAGGCAATATGATCCATCATATATTCAGCAGTCATCAGACCTTGCGGACCACCAAATCCTCGATAGGCAGTATTAGATACCGTATGTGTCTTACAGCGATGACCTGCCACATGAGCAGCTGGATAATAGTAGGCATTATCACAATGGAACATCGCTCTATCGACAATAGCATCAGACAAATCTGGCGCATAGCCACACAAGCCAGCCAGTTGCATATCGACGCCTAATATACGGCCAGACTCGTCTAAACCAACCTCATAACGGTTGGCAAACTCATGACGCTTACCCGTCACCACCATGTCATCTTGGCGATCTAGACGCATACTGACAGGGACATTATGGCGTTTGGCGATGATACCGCATAGACACGCCCAAGCAGCGGCTTGCGTTTCTTTACCACCGAAACCGCCACCCATACGGCGTACGACTGTGTTTACCGCATGAAATGGCAAGTCCGTCACTTCGGCGACCAACTGCTGTACTTCGCTTGGATGCTGTGACGACGTATACACTTCTAGCCCGCCATCGTCACAAGGTACGACATAAGACACTTGGCCTTCGAGATAAAAGTGCTCTTGCCCGCGCATATGAATATGACCTTCAATGCGAATCGGTGCGTTCTCAAGTGCAGTCGCCGCGTCACCACGCTTCATAAAGTGACTCGGACGTACAAAGAACTCTTGCTCTAACGCTTTATCAATACTAAGTACTGCTGGCAATGGCTCATACTCCACCACTGCCTTGGTAGCCGCTTTTTTGGCAGCGCGATGACTGCTCGCTACTACTACAAATAACGTCTGACCCACATACTCTGTGATGTCATCCACCATCAGTGGCTCACCGTCGAACACCGCACCGATATCCGTCTGCGCAGGCAAATCTTTAAAACTTAAGACATCTACCACCCCATCCGCATCTCTAACAGCGCTTAAATCCATACTCAGTACACGTGCATGAGCATGGCTGCTTTTACCTACTGCCAGATGTAGCGTGCCTTGCGGTTTTGCAATATCATCCACATAAGTCGCCGTCCCCATGACATGACTAATCGCACTATCATGCTTAGCCGAGGTACCAATTTTATTTTTTGGCGGACGCACGCGGCGGATACTATAACTGTCAAATAAGGACGAATGATGGCTCATGGCGGATCTCTTCTATTAGGACGCTTTGATTAATGCTCTGTTATTCTTGGCAAATATAACGATAAGGCGGTATTAGCAAACAACAATTCTGCTAGTTAAGCAGTCTCAGTCTGTCTACCTGCTACCAACTGCTTACCGCACTTCACCAGCAGACGCTGTACCACATGTGAGCGATATTCACGGCTGGCTCTGACATCAGTCATAGGCGTAACGTCTGCAGACAAGACTTGTGCTGCTTGCTCAAAACTTGCAACTTCAGCCGCTTGCCCAATGAGCGCTTGCTGACAGGTTGTGGCTAATAACGGTATGGCAGCCATGCCACCAAGTCCAAGCTTTGCATTCTCTATCGTCATGCCATCTGCTGATACATCGATTCGCGCAGCCAATAGACACGCTGAAATATCATCCTCATAACGTTTGCTAATTTTATGAATAAATAAGTACTGATTGTCATGCATCAGAGGAATATGGATAGCGACTACGTAACTGCCTGCTTGCAGTTTGGTCTTTTTATAATCTAAGAAAAATTCTGATAAAGGTATGATCTCATCCGTATAAATAGCGTCGCTATTATCTAAACCGTTACCTGATTCTTTACGATTAGGCGCGCAATGACGCAGATGAATTGACGCATCTAACGCTAATAAAATCGGTGGTAAATCACCAATTGGAGAAGCGTTGGCTATATTGCCGCCGATGGTGCCCATATTACGGATTTGCGGAGAGGCAATGCGTTCAAATACTTGCGCAAAGCTTGGAAAATACTGCTCAAGCACAGGCAACATCTGTTGATAGCTCATGCCAGCGCCCAGTACTAATGATTGGTTAGAAGCTTGCTCGTTATCCGACTCTTCATTGCTTGAGTCAGACTTTGCGTCAAATAATGACCATGACTTTAATGCCTCAACACCTGAAAGCTGGATAATGACCTCGTGATCAACCAAATGCTGGGTTACGCTCAACCCCAAATCCGTACCGCCTGCCCAAATCGTAGCTTGTGGATTGGTAGCTAATACCTGATTAAGCTCCTCTAGTGTCTTGGGCATATATAAATGTCGCCCAGCATCATTCAGTGCAGGGGCAATACCATGTGGCTCTTGATTTTTTTGTTCGGCTGGCACGTTTTCAAGGACTACTGCTGACTCCTTTGTACTGCCCATCGCATCTGTCGCTAGACTGATAGTCAGGTCTTTCACAGCCGACTGTTCTGCTTCTCTCTGCTGACCGATATCACTCATCAGTAGGCCCGCCTCGATAATCGGTCGATAACCTGTACAGCGACATAGGTTGCCAGAGATTGAAGCAACCACTTCATCATAGCTTAGTTGCTTGGCATCGTTCTGACTTGCTGTCTCTTGACTTGTCTGCATACGATTGTTTTCGTAAACACAAGCCAGCGACATCACAAACCCAGGTGTACAAAAACCGCACTGCGATCCGTGACATTCAACCATCGCTTGCTGCGCTGGATGCAGTAGAGCACGTTCTGGATGATGCTCAGGATTATCTGCCAAATAAGAAGCCGTCATCAGATGATGACCATCCATAAGCGACACTAGCGTAATGCAAGAGTTAATCGTATAGAACGGTGGTGTAGCATTTTTTTCGTCGCCATTTTCATCATTAAGCACTTGCTGGCTAGCGTTAGGCAGGCGCTGAACCATCACAGTACAGGCACCGCAATCACCACTACCACAGCCTTCCTTCGTATCCGTTTGGCCTTCATGCAATCGTAGATACTCAAGCACCGTCGTATTAGGGTTAAGCTGGGTTAGCTCGTGGCGTTTCCCATTTAAGTAAAAACTAATCATAGCAAGACTCGGCTAAAATAAAATAATGAAGATAAGCATAAGGCTTAAGGCTTAAGGAATTTAACGGCTTAAATGCTGAACGTAAGCACTTGGTTTACATCATGCTGCAACCGTTCAAGTACGGTTATTCTGTTTTATTCGCTAATATATTCTTAAGAGATAGAAAAAATCAGCACAGCGCACTTTTCTATATTAGGTAAGCTGGTTGCAAATATCAGCATTCATCGAACAATTTTGTTAGAAAACTCGTACTGTAGGATACTTGACTATTTGGTCAGCTTTCAACATATTATCACTATTCTTATTTATAACACAACCCGTTAAAATGCCTATAGATACTATCGAATAGTTGGCAAATAATTGATGAACACCTCAAATCTAAAGGAATATCTATACGGTTTGTAGATTTTATTCGTTGCTCAGCTACTTAATACCAGACCTTATTTTTATAAATAGCTTTAATTTTATACATGACAAATCAAACGAAATGTTAGATAAGCTATACTATAAACGGCGAGATAGCATACTTAAAAACAGTACCGAATACATATATCGCCTTTAAACTGCTATGAACAGCTGATTTTTATATATAATGTCTGCAAATAAGCCTGACTCTTCACTGTTGTGACTTCTAATGATAAGTAATCGTGACATATCGTTGGGCTAAAATCGTTTTTGAGATATTACTATGAAGTCATTCGCCTTTACCTGTTTGCTAGTGGCAACGATGCTGGTAGGAGGTTGTCAGTCGTTTCAATTCGTTGACAGTCCTATCCCCGTGAAGCCCGCCCCTACTAAGCTTGTTGCTCCATAAAAAGCCTAGCGCTTAATAGCACTGATCGCTCAATAAAAATTGGCACAAAAAAAAGCAGACATCGATAATGTCTGCTTTTTTATTTTATTGCTCTGTCGGTTCTAGCTATTTTTAAGGTTTAGTATCAGCTGGTTGATGCTTAATAATCGTTTTGGCCAGATGATCACCAAACCAAATAGCAGTATCAATATCCCCTGAACCTGGTGTCTCTTCAGGTGGCCCATCAAGCGACTGGGTCATTAGTCCCAAGAAGCTAGACAGACGGTTTAAGTCATGAACCTCATGACCTGTCGGCATCAATGGCAGACCAATCCAGTTCATACCATGTTGCATGGCATATAGAGAAATCTGCTGCAATACAGCAAGTTTATCACCGCTCAGGCCGCCCGAATTGGCAAACGCTGCTGCCCATTTACCCTCCCATTTGCGATGATACCAACGCTTAGATGTCTCATCCATAAAGGTCTTAAACTCAGCCGTCACGCTACCCATATACACTGCACTACCAAAAACCAGCAAATCTGCCTGATCTAAGTAGTCCCAATCAACATCATAAACATCGACAGCTTTTGCTTGCGCTTCTGGCAGTTGCTGATGCGCACCTTGTACTATCGCCTCAGCGACACGCTTGGTATGACCATAATTACTATGGAAAATAACGGCGATTGAGACATTAGGCGCGTTATCAGTAGATGTAGAGGTGTTAGACGATTTAGCAGGTGTATTCATACGTACTCTAATAATAAATAATTGGTTGAATAATGAAGCTTATAAAATATTGGATACTTAGCCACAGTCGATAGCTAGTGGCCTTATTTTCACTGATAAGTACTTATCGATAGCTCAAACTTTCGAACTATCAGGCGATATAACAGAATCAAGCAATGCTTCTTTGAGTCAATTTAACTGGCAGAAATATCAATGGTGATGGAGCAATCGCATAGTCTTTATACGGCAGCGTATACATACCAGTATATATGCGACGACCTTCATTGAATTCAAGCCTATTGTATCAGACGTATTTTCGTTTTTAAGTTATTTATTAAAGACTGACTAATCAGATCATATATACTTTTAATATATTTTGTATAAATGGGTAAGTCGCATTGACTGATAATGTGACACAAACAACTTCCTAATAACTGATAAACCTATGATTATCAGCACTATAGGAAACTATTAATATCAAATAATATATACAGCAATTTATTTATTCCATATCCTCATATACTAATTCTATTTTTTCTAATCTCTCCGTATTTACATTAATGACAATAGGATTATGATGTAACGCTTCTTACTGCTAAACCAAATTAACAGAAATACAGTTTCCAATTCTGCAAACCTGCGTAACTATACTCATATAAATTCTTATAAAAATGATATCTGATAACATCCTCGGATAAGGAAGCTATTACCTTGACTACTCTCGTTCAACCTGTAAATGATACGAAAGATCCTATCATTAGAGATGATCTGGCCCTAAATGCACCGCAAAAACCCTTGATTATGGGTGGTGGCATCGTAGGATTGATGGTGCTTGCGTATCTATTAGCCACTCAACATATTTCTCAATCATTGCTACTTGGCATAGGTCTTTTGTTAGGCTATACCCTTTTTCATGCCCGCTTTGGCTTTACCTCTGCTTTTAGACGTATGATGGCAGTGGGCAACGGTCAGGCGATGCGCTCACACATGCTAATGTTGGCAGTTGCTGTCACGCTATTTGCGCCAATCCTTGCTTATGGCACGACGCTATTTGGCGGTCCTGTCGCAGGTTATGTCGCGCCATTAGGGGTCAGTCTAGTCGTAGGCGCATTTGTATTTGGTATCGGCATGCAGCTTGGTGGCGGCTGTGCCTCTGGTACGCTCTATGCGGTAGGCGGTGGACGCTCTGTTATGTTCATCACCTTTATTTTCTTCATAGTGGGCGCCACGATTGGTGCTTATCATTTGCCATTCTGGACAGAAGAGATGCCCGCTTATGCACCTTTCTCTTTAGCAACCTCTACAGGTCTTGGCTATACAGGGGCATGGCTGGTGTCGCTAGCCATATTCGGCATTATCGCATGGGTAACATTAGTCGTTGAGAAAAAAAGAAACGCACCGAAGATGGCGCCCGTGCCTTCTGAGTCTGGCTGGAAACGAATCTTTCGTGGTTCTTGGCCGCTATTTGCTGCTGCAATCGTCTTAGCTTTACTTAACGGTCTGACATTACTTACACGTGGTCAACCGTGGGGCATTACGTCAGCATTTACATTGTGGGGCTCTAAAATTGCAAGCGGCTTTGGCATGGATGTGGCTAGCTGGGGCTATTGGCAAGGGGCTAATGCAGCAGCGCTTGAAGCTTCTATCTTTGCTGACTCAACCACTGTATTAAATATCGGCATTATCATTGGCGCGTTTATTGCCTCTGCTGCGGGTGGTTTGTTCAAGTTTACTAAAATTACTGCAGGTAACTTTGCAGCATCGGTCATTGGCGGATTGATGATGGGGTACGGTGCACGTCTCGCGTTCGGTTGTAATATTGGCGCTTACTTTGGTGGTATCGCTTCTTTTAGCTTACATGGCTATATCTGGGGCATATTGGCAATGGCAGGTACGTTCTTGGCACTGTATTTACGTCCTCTATTTGGCTTATCAGTACCAAAATCTAGCGACTCCGTTTGTTAATACAGATTTTGTATTAATACAGACCTTATGTTAATACGAATGTAGCACTCAAATAAAAAACAGCAGAATAATCTGCTGTTTTTTTATTGTTTATCACTTCCTTGCCACTACTCATTATTATATAGTCAAAGAAATCTAAAACAGCTACAAGGCAGCCGACCGTAGATTGTACATATAGTACATCTAGGGAGGGTAACACCGTAGCGGTTTAGTAGTTCGCTGACTATAAAGCTGCTAACGACGAACGATGACCAGTGCCATCCGACCTGTGGCAGCTTGCTGCATATGAGTCTGGCGGCGATACGAGTAATAGTGAGTATCTGCGTAACTACAGTCAACAGGTAAATCATTCACAACTGTAGCACCAGCAGCTTCTAACTGCATGGCAGCAAGCTTCGGTAAATCCAACTTTATTTTGTCATTATGAGACGATATAGAAAATAGCGAAACAAAGTTATCGATATGCGTCTCTGGCAACGTCTGATTGGCTATACACCCAGCCAATAGCTTATCACGAACGTCTGTATTTACTTCATAATTTTCCTGACTGATACACACTCCTATCCAAGCTTGTATAGGGCCTGAATCGGTAAAGCGGTTGACAGTCTCTTGTATCACACCACAGGCCAATCCTTGCCAGCCTGCATGAATCGCTGCGATTTTGCCACTGGTGGGCTGATATAAGACAATCGGTACACAGTCCGCCGTCATGATTGCCAGACCGCGACCACTTTGTTGACTGACCATCGCATCAGCAGACAGTGGCGCCATATCCAACATAGTAGCATCGACATCATGAATATGTTTACCATGAACCTGACTGACCCAATGTAAGCGATTAATAGCCGCATGCTGCTCATTTTGTGCAGACTTATCTGTCAGCTGCTCATTGATAGCAGCCAATAGATTCATGCGGTTATCTAATACTTGCAGTGCATTATCATTGACATGCAGACCTAAATTCAGCTCGCCGTAATTTGACTGGCCTTCACAACCTATACGCTGGTTTTTAGCAGCAGAGTCATCAATATTATCAAATGCAAAAGCAGCCGTCTGAAAAACGGTCACATTATCAATTTGCGCAATCATTGTCATCGGTAACGTGTTCGTCATGGCTGCTCGCTCTCACCTCTCATCTAGTAAACATTAGCGTTTACTCTTCATAATAACCGTCGCTGAGTACGGCCATCAGTTTTTGCATATCTTCAGGTAGCGGCGTCGTCACCTCAATGTCCTCACCTGTCGTCGGATGCACAAACCCTAGCGTATAGGCATGCAATGCTTGGCGCGGAAAATTATTAATAGCTTGGCGCTGAGCTTCTGTCAATCCAGAACGCAACTGACGACGGCCACCATAGACACGATCACCGACTAGTGGATAAGTAATGTGACTTAGATGCACACGAATTTGATGCGTACGTCCAGTCTCAAGCCCAACATCTAGTAGACAGTAGTTTTCGTTCAATGGCGTGACATTTAGCAAATGTGTTACCGCTTCGCGACCAGCAGTCATCACCGTCATCTTAGTACGCTGGTTGCGATGTCGACCAATCGGTGCATCGATACGACGATGGCGAGATAAGCTTGCTTGGTCCCCTGCTACCACACACTTATAGTGACGATAAACAGACTTGTCTTTTAACTGCTCCATTAGTGCCATCTGAGCAGGTTTGGTTTTGCCAATCAATAGCAATCCAGAGGTGTCTTTATCAATACGGTGCACGAGACCTGCACGCGGTAAATGATGCTGCTGAGGATAATGATATAGCAATGCATTGACCAAAGTGCCGTTTTGATTACCCGCGCCTGGGTGAACCACCATACCGACAGGCTTGTTGATTACCAATACGTCATCATCTTCATAGACAACATCGATATCTATGTCTTCTGGCTGGTCTTCGCCATGCTGCTGTAACGTCGTTGATAGATGCAATACGTCATCTGCTTTGACCCGGACTTTCGGTTTTTGAACACTGCCGTTATAGAGCAGACTGCCGTCAGTAATCCAGTTCTGAAGTTGTACACGCGAAAAGTCTGAAAACGCTTGTGAGGCGACCTTGTCAATACGTAGACCAGCTTGATCTTCTGTGACCACATGCGTCATATCTACAATCACTGGTACAGCTTGACCCGCTACTGGGGCTTCATCGTCGTCACCGTCCATGTCGCTGTCATCAATATCGTTATCATCAATGTCGCTATCGTTCAGATCATTACCATCATCGATGAGCATCTCTTCATTATCAAGCGCATCATCATGCACTTGATCACTCATCATTGGTTGATTATCAGGTAGCTCATTATTGTTCAAAACATCATTTGGCATTGGTGACTCTTGTGCTGATGAATCAGTATCTAGCGATTGATTCGGTGATAAATTGGTAGTCATGGCATCATTATTCATAGCGGATTGATACATGGCAAAGTCCCTGACAGTGTTTTGTGAGGTGACTTCGAAGATAGTATTATAAATAGCAGTATAAAAAATTGTCGTTTTTTGATTATCGTGTTTCGCCTATAAATAGCAGATAACAACCTTCAAGGTACAAAAAAGCGAAGACAATACCACTCTAGTGTATCATGTCGCACGCATAAGCCCTATAGAAGCTGCATGCTATCTGTGAATTTTTGAGCATACCTTTGGGCTGTAAGATGCATCGCTTAACTCTCTAGAACATGACATTGCTGTAATTTACTGTATATTTACTCATGCTAGCGACATTCGATATCGCTCGTGACAGCCGCTCATGTTAAACTGCCTATACAATATAGATGGCGAAAAAATAGACGTAGCAAATGTTATTCTATAAAGTATAGCCATGTTTTGCTGTATGCTATGGCACTGTATGCGAATGCCGTATTTAGATACAGTATGAAAATAGCATGGGGTTTTGTTGACTGTGTTTGCCATTTAAACCGTTTGATTATGGTTAAATGCATGTGGTCTATGACTGGCTTACTATACAAGCGCTATGTATCAAACCCAATCTATCAGTACAATACGTCATAACAAAAACTGCATTCGATAAAAAATTTTTGCTGGTGGATCGCTGACTATTTAGCGTCGTTTTTTATCACTAACCTTTTATATAGCATGATAGCGCCGCTGCTATTATGCGTCCTGTGTCGGAGAAGAAGTATGCAAGCTGTTGGCAATACGTTTATCAAACTGTCCTCAATAACCCTACTGGCGCTTAGCGTCAATCTAGTGGGTTGCCAGACTTTTAAAAATCTAACTGGTGCCAAAGATGGCGAGGCAGTAGAAACAGCTGAAAAATCAGAGCAAGGGTATTATAACGAGGCCGTCAATCAGATTGACAAAGGTCACTATATCCAAGGTATCGAAGAGCTGACCAATCTGCGTACATTCTACCCAACCGGACAGTACGCTGAGCAAGCCTTGCTTGACATGATGTATGCACAATACGAAGGCGACAAGTATGAGATGGCGGCAGCAAGTGCTGAGCAGTTTATTCGTCTTTACCCGTCTAACCCCCAAGTCAGCTACGCCTACTATGTGCGCGGCGTTGCCAATATGGAAGGTTCATCTGAGAGCCTAAAGCTATTTAAGCTGAACCAAGCTGAGCGTGATACCGCGTATTTGCGTATTGCCTTTGCCAATTTCCAAGAGCTTATCAATAAATACCCAAACAGCCCGTATGCACCAGATGCCGCTCAGCGTATGACGTTCATCTATAACCAGTTTGCTGAGAGCGAAATGAGCGCAGCCAATTGGTATATCGAGCGTGAAGCTTATGTAGCAGCGGTCAACCGTGCTAAATGGGTATTCCAGTACTACCCGCTAAGTGAATCAACCCCAGATGCTCTTGCGGTATTAGCTTATAGCCATGAAAAACTTGGTCTAACCGATTTGGCAAATGAGTACAAAACGCTGTTGCAGATCAACTACCCAGAAATGCTAACCAGCAATGGTAGTGTGAAATTAAGCACCAAACGTGACCGTACTTGGCTCAACAAGATCACCTTTGGTAAGCTTGGTCGTTCGAACACAACTGACAAATCAGTCGCATCTGGCGAGTATAACGGCGCAACTAAGACACAAATGATTCGTAATGCGGCCCAGTTGAGACTAGCAGGGACTAACACGACGCCTGCTAATACTCCAGTCGCCAATAATGCTGCTGCACGTAATGGTATTAGCGTGGGCTTAGGTCTGCCTGAAGCGTCAGCTGAGCGCGTAACCAGTCAATCAAGTACTGGCTCAACTGCAAGAGAAGCCAATGTCGATCCACTAAACACCAATCCAACACGTCGCACTACGTTAAATGACGACAGTGTGAGTGATATGGATAATAATTGATTACGTTAAATCTTTTAGCCTAACTAACACAGTCTGTATTCATTGATAATAAGGCCAACATTATGTTGGCCTTATTTTTCTAGCAGTATCTTATTACCTCTGCCCCAATATAATCGACCTATGGTAAACTGTTTTTTGTATGAGCATTCCTAACCATATTCTTGAACAATTAAATAGCCAAGCTGACCTGATCAGCATCATTGGCAAACACACCACGCTTAAACGCGCTGGTAGTGAATATAAAGGCTGCTGCCCTTTTCACGGTGAAAAATCGCCTTCTTTTTATGTCAATCCACAAAAAAACATCTATCACTGCTTTGGCTGTAGCGTCGGTGGCAATGCCATCAGTTTTTTGCGTGATTATGAAAATTTGACATTTATTGAAGCTGTTAATGAACTATCAAAGCAAACAGGCATTGAAGTACCGAAAGAAGAACAGCAAAACGTTAGTTATCAACGTCGCGCACCCAAACCTATTGCACCGCCGCCTGTGCACAATGTGCCTAGCCCAACTGTAGAACATAGCAAAGCAAATCAAGACGATACAAATAAAGACAGTCATCAAAACAATGTCGCCCACAGCGACCAAAACTACGTCGACCAGCCCATTTATAATGACAATCAAGGCTACGAGAATTTTCCACCGTTAGACGCTTATGATTCAGCGCCCTATTCGATGGACTCGTATTCCTCAGAGCCATATTTACCAAGCCACGCAGATGATAGTAGCTATCCGCCAGCATGGTTGACAGATACCGATACTGGCGCTGGTATGCAGAACGCTCATGGCATTGAGCAAAGCGATGATAAAGATGGCAACCTGTATGAGCTGCTAGAGCAAATCCAGCAGTTCTATCAACACAACCTGACCACACATCCCCATGCCAAGCACTACTTTTTATCGCGCGGTATCACCGAAGACATCTTTGAGACCTTTGGTCTTGGCTATGCGCCATTTGGCTGGCAGCATCTTGAGCATCAATTTCCGCAGGATATTGAAGGACTAAAAGCCTTAGGATTGGTACGTCAGTCAGAGTCTGGCCGCGACTACGATCTATTGCGCGACCGAGTCATCTTCCCAATTCGTGATAACCAAGGCCGCACTATCGGTTTTGGTGGTCGAGCGCTCGATGACGAAGTAAAGCCTAAATATATCAACTCCTCAGACTCGCCCGTCTTTCATAAGCAGCACGTACTATATGGCTATTATGAATCGCGTCAGCAGCGCGCAGACAGTTGGCTGGTCGTCGAAGGCTATATGGATGTGATCGCCCTTTATCAAGCGGGTATCTATGGGGCAATCGCCTCGATGGGTACAGCGATTAATGAAAGCCAAATATCGCGTCTACTGACACTAAATCCAACGCTTACCTTGAGCTTTGATGGAGATAGCGCAGGACAAAAAGCCGCTTGGCGCACACTTGAAGTTGCCCTGCCTGTACTGGCCGATGACAAAGAACTGCGGTTTTTAACCCTGCCTAACAATCATGATCCTGATACTTTTATTAAGAGTCAGGGCAGCGATGCCATGCGTGAGCAAATCGCTAATGCCATGCCGCTATCACAGTATATTTTTGCGTATTTGAGTGAGCGTTATGACATGAGTCTGGCTGAAGGCAAAGCCAAGCTTATGTCTCAAGTACGCTCGCTGACGACTGCTTTACCCAAAGGCAGTAGCTTTCGCTATTTGCTCAACAATGACGTTTATCAAAAGCTTGGCGGTAAACGCAGTCAGAATGTCGAAGCCAAAGATGCGCTGGTAGACTTTGATGGTGATATGACCATCAGTCAGCAATTGCAGCTGTGCTTTTTGTTTCAGCCGCGCGCGTTAATCGACGACCCTATCGAGTCGATTTGGCAACAGTCAGGGATTAATGGCTTACACCTACCTGCCCATATCAAACAAAAAGCATCACCTGATACCCTGCGTCCTCTTGCTTGGGAAGACTTGCAAGATGCTGCCCTGCTAGACATCGTAAGCACTATCAAGCGCTGTCTTAATTACCTACCAAAAGATGTCAATGCAGCGGCGCATTTTATCTTATCGAACGTAAAGCCTGCGACCCAAGACATGCTCAGCCGTAATTGGGGCGGCTTCTATAAAGCGCTAACCGCACGCAATATTTTGGGGCTTGATGGCCTAATCGAAGAGCTAGTCAGTCAGCTGCTTGAGCGCAACATGAAGAAAAAAATACAAGAGCTGATACAGAACCCTGATCATATTAAGCTTGCGATCGTCCGTAAACAAACCCAATTATTAAATGATTGGCTACGGGCACAGCAGGCAGAGCAATCTGCCCAGATGGTCACTGTGCAGTCTTAATGTTTAATTTCAAATGTTGACCCTTTAAAAGTCTAGCAGCTGCCCCCACTACTAATGATTATGCCCAGTAGCATGAGTCGCTCCTAAATCATTTAGCTGATAGCAAATAATCGGTAAAAAATGGTCGGTAGCTATCACTAGCTCGTGCTTGACGACTGTGGTCTGTGTTAAACTGTGTCGCTGTATATTGACAGCATTGCTTGGTGAATGATTGTGAGCATGCATCGTTAAGCACAAATTTTAGGTATTATTTTTACGTATCCGCTTTTAGATACTATTTTTTAAGTACTGTATTTTTTTAAGTACCATATTGAAGTCTTTTGAGCTTTTCTAATTTTTAGCTGTTTATCAGCATTGTTATTGTAGTGTTTTGAGCCTTTATTCATATCAACTCATTTTTGATATTATTGACAACCTCTACGCCATATTTTGATCAATCGATTGATAAGATCAACGCAAAGAGCGAGCGATAGCGAGTCACAATATAAAAATGTCCGATGCAAGTAAGCGAGTATTTATGAACGATAAGTCAGTTTCTAAGTCCACATCTCAACTGGCCACCTTAATCCAAATGGGCAAAGAGCAAGGGTATCTTACCTACGCTGAGGTGAATGACCAGCTGCCCGACTCTATTACCGAAAGCGATCAGATCGAAGACATTGTGCAAATGCTGACCGATGTCGGTATCAAAATCTTTGAATCAGCTCCTGATGCCGATGACATCTTGATGAATGATGATTCAAGTGATGATGATATGGCAGCAGATGAGGCAGCGGCAGTACTCGCCTCTGTTGAAACTGAGCCTGGTCGTACCACTGACCCTGTACGTATGTATATGCGTGAAATGGGTACGGTTGACCTACTGACTCGCGAAGGCGAGATTGCCATTGCTAAGCGTATCGAAGAGGGTATTCGTGATGTGCAGCATGCCATGTCTTACTGGCCTGGTACCGTACAGTTTGTCCTTGACGAGTATCAAAAAGTACAAGACGGCGAAAAAAAGCTATCTGACGTCATCACTGGTTTCTTAGACCCTGAGACCGAAGAAGACAAAATCGCAGCTCAAGAAGCAAAAGAGGCAGCGAAAGAAGAGCGTGAACGCATCAAAGAAGAAAAAGAAAACCCACCGGTTATCAAAGCCAAGGTCAATGCGAAAGCAGCCGCGCTTGATGATGACGACGAAGACGAAGATGACGTTGAAGACGAAGCTGAAGAAGAAACCAGCGGTCTTGATCCAGAAGAAGTTCGTTTGCGTCTAGAAGAGATTGAGCATCTATTCATTAAAGCCAAGCAAGCCTTGCTTGATTATGGCCGTGGTAGCGTACAGGCTGATACCGCGTATGCCCTACTTGCTGAACGCTTTATGATGTTGAAGCTAAATAACCGCTTGTCAGATCAAGTTATGGCTATTATGCATGACGTCTATGATGACGTGCGTAAGCAAGAGCGTCAAATCATGCGTTTGGTGATTCGCCGTGGTCGTATGCCGCGTGAAGAGTTCCGTAAGACTTTCCCTAGCAATGAAACCAATGTTGATTGGTTGATTGAACGTATCAAAGGTAAGCCTGCATTTGCTGGTACGCTAGAAAAAGTTACTGATGACGTCATTTTACTACAACGTCGTATCCGTGATTATGAGCAGCAGCTCGACATGAAAATCCATGATATGAAAGATGTGGCACGTCGTATGGCTGTTGGTGAAGCAAAAGCTCGCCGCGCGAAAAAAGAGATGGTTGAAGCTAACCTACGTCTGGTTATCTCTATCGCGAAGAAATATACCAACCGTGGTCTACAGTTCTTGGATCTTATCCAAGAAGGTAACATTGGTCTGATGAAAGCCGTTGATAAGTTCGAATATCGCCGTGGTTATAAGTTCTCAACCTATGCTACTTGGTGGATTCGTCAGGCGATTACCCGCTCTATCGCTGACCAAGCGCGCACCATTCGTATCCCTGTGCATATGATTGAGACGATCAACAAAATCAACCGCGTCTCACGTCAGTTGCTACAGGAAATGGGGCGCGAGCCAACGCCTGAGGAATTAGGCGAACGCTTAGAGATGGACGAAGTTAAAGTCCGTAAAGTCCTGAAGATTGCTAAAGAACCTATCTCTATGGAAACCCCTATCGGTGATGATGAAGATTCGCACCTAGGTGATTTTATCGAAGATGGTACGATTTCAAGCCCTGTTGATGATGCGACTGCTGCTGGTCTGCAAGAAGCGACGCGTGATGTATTGGGTAACCTGACTGAACGTGAAGCGCGTGTCTTGAAAATGCGTTTCGGTATCGATATGCCAACCGATCATACTCTAGAAGAAGTCGGTAAACAGTTCGATGTAACGCGTGAGCGTATTCGTCAGATTGAGGCAAAAGCATTACGTAAATTGCGTCATCCATCACGTTCTGAGCACTTGCGCTCTTTCCTTGAAAATGACTAATTTCTCAGAGAAATACTGAGCCTAGTTAATAGGTTTTCGATGATCGCTAAAAATAAAAAAGCTGAGTATATCTCGGCTTTTTTATGCCTGTCAGATAGCTATTGATAACGCTGTAACCCTTTTATTATATAGGTTTTGTGCTACTATCTATTATCAGTGATTATCACAAATGACCACCAATTAGCGTATCAAATGGTGGGCAGATTGGTGGTCAGATTTAACGACTAAATAGGCATACCACCATGGCAACTATCACAACAGACACTCAAGTTAAAAAAGCCATCAAAAGCGCACAAGACCAAAAGCGTGTTTATCACACCATTAGCGGCTATGCTGGCTTACGTTTACGCATACGTAGTGACAGTGTTGAGTTCCAACACCGCTACACACATCCAGCAACTACTAAACGCAAGGAAATGACGCTAGGACATTATCCAGCCTTGACACTTGAACTAGCACGGCAAGCATATAACGATAATCTCAGCTTGTTAGCGCAAGGCATAGATCCAATAGCTCACCGCGATAATAAACGCATAGAACAAACCAATTCTTTAAACAATACCTTCCAAGACGTCGCTCATGACTGGCTTAACGAGTTGACTAATAACCCTGATCATCAGCCAGCACCCAAAACGCTAATTGGTATCAATAGACACATCAAACTTTTAAATAATAGTATTGGTAGATACCCTATTAGTGAAATTACTATCCAACAGGTTTTAAAGTTATGCCGCGATCTTCAAAAGACGCATGTGGACTTAGGCAATAGAGTAAAAACACTAGCTCAGCGTATTTTTGCCCATGCGGTATTACAAGGTCATATTCAATATAACCCAGTATTGCAGTTAGCAGGTGTAAAGGCATTGAAAACAATTAAGCAAACTCATCGCGCATCAATAACAGATCCTAAAGAGTATGCAATTCTACTAAATGAAATTGAAGAGTTAGACGACACACATGGCTATAACAAACCAGTAATACAACTGCTAGCTCTGACCTTTGTTCGCATTGGTGACATGTGTGCGATGAGATGGGCAGACATCGATCTAAACAGTAAGGAATGGATATTAGAACCACAGAAAGGACAAGGACGAGGTGATATGGTAGATAGTATTGTCATACCACTAGCACCCCAAGCCATAGCTATATTAGAGAAAATTCAGCCACTAACAGGCAATCATGAACACGTATTCCATAATACCAGACGCAAAAAAGCACCTTATCACCATACGCTAGCCATTAATAAGTTACTTAATGAGCCAGCTATGAACAGACAAGGTATTGGTAAAGGCTATGAGGGCAAAGGCTATAAAAGCGTTCATACACCACACGGTTTTCGAGCCAGCGCAAAAACGATGCTGATGGAGCGACTTGGCTATGATGAGCTGCTGACCGAAATACAGCTAGGTCATCAGATGCTAAATAAGTATGGCAGAGCTTATAATCGTATGCAGGCAATAGACAAAAGAAAGCAAATGATGACCGACTGGGCGAACTACTTAGACGATATAAAGGTTGGTAATTTTGGAAATTGCTAAAAAATTCAAGTAAACCGTCAAGTCATAGTCAAGACGGTTTACAGATTTCGCAAATACTCTATTCGAGAACTCTAAAAGAATTAGGTCTTTAATTAAAAAAATTCCTCTTGAATGGTTTCCAAATATATTTCAGAATTAGCTAAAGCATGATATATAGCATGGTAGAAAGAGTTTATAGGATAATCTAACATTATATCTAATAAATATTCCTTATGAACCGTCTTTAATTGATTAGGCGTGCCCAGGTACCTTCTTAATCTATTCAATTCCTTAGATAAAACTGCTGAGCCCTTAGAGATATAAGAATCTACCATTAAGTTCTTAAACTGAAACTCAATTCTATTTCTTACACTAGCTTCCAATGCAGTATCCTTAAAGTTTGTATAAAACACTACAGCTATGCCTTGAAAGTCTTTTTGGGTAAAGAAAGGCTGATCTATAGGTACTCTTGCATAAACCCACTGCTTATCAAAAATGTCATCATAGTGTTCAAAATATGGATGTATAATCAAAGGAGAATTATAGTTTGAAAGCTCATTCAATTTAAAGTTACAGTCATTACAACAAGGGACTAAGTTTGATGGAGTTATACTTAATAGCGGAAAATCACTTTTAGGTAGATAATGATCAAGACATTTGACTAGGTTTTCACTACAATACAGACAGTTCTTACTAGAGTTTCTCATTTTATTGTAATAGTCAGATGCTCCTTTGTTTTTCTTTAACTTTTCATATAAATTAACGATATCACTATGTTCTATCTCTTTATCCACTACGTGAGATTCGTAATTGACAAAAGAATGTAATGCATTGACTTGCGATAGTTCAGCGTACCGATTTGCCGAATGAACAAAGAAGCTCTTTTTATGAATAAGTGAGCTTTTCAATATTCCTGGATTCATCGAATTTACACATGCGTCAAAAATATCGCTATATTTGATATCAGGTTTATTATTTCTTTTCATGCTTCTGGATAACCGTTAAGCTTTGCTGTTTTATTATGTTGCAGTAAATATAATAAACTTACCGCCTCCGAGCCTAGCTGTTTATCAAACTCTTCTTTTATCTCTCTTACACTATTATTGTCGTCAAACTTTTTACGCAATAAGTTATAGAACCCTGTGGATTTTACTTCTAAAGAAAAGATTTCGTGTGTTAATGTACTAACATTTTCACCAAAAGTTTCGACTTCGGGCCTTTCGAACTTAATGTCATCGCCATACCTACTCATAGCATAAATGCACGATTTTGGAATTTCTTGTAATACTACAGGTGAATGTGTTGCAAAAATGCATACACCATTTTTTTTGACTAAGATATCGTTTATAGCTCTTATAAGTGCAGATAGCAACGGAGGATGTAGATGCGTCTCAGGCTCATCGAAAAGAACTAGAGTTTTTTCAACCACGTTAGCAATCAAGTTAACTATAACCAGTAACACCATCGCATGACCAGAGCTTAATGTTCTAAAATCTTCAGGAGTAAAGTTATTTTTAGCTCCTTGTAGAAGAGAACTTATAACGGAATGCTCATAACTATCAGTAAAATACATCAATATTTCTTCAAAAATTTCCGTCATAGAATTTGAAGACCTTATATCACCTAGATGTGTGAAAAATTCGTTAGATAGGTCCTTAATATTCTTTATATAATATTCATTATCTTTATTTTTTTCCTTAACTCCTATATATGAAAACCTTTGAGAATCAATTATATCAGGGAAATACTCCCCAAAAATACTATAAGTTATATATATGACTTTACTGAAATATTCTGAGTCGATTTTTTCACTCCAAGTGGCACCTCTCGTATTTAAATATTTGGTAAATATCCCGTCTTTATTCTCTTGTATAAGTTGGTTGAACATTGCGTTCAAAATGCTAGTTTTACCTACACCATTTCTTCCAATCAGAGCATGTGTATTTGTGGGAGGAGTTGATAAAGCCTCCACATTGAATTTAATATCGTTTCCGAGGTAATTAAACTCAAAATCATAATCACTAAGCTTTGCACCTCCTGAAAGGATTCTTGAGAACTGATTCTTAATCTGCCAAGTATCTACTGTTCTAAGCAAAGATGCAGTAAAAGCTGATTCATCAGAATATTTAGAGACAGCGCTTGGATTCGTAGCTAAATCGTTTATTTGCGATAAAATTTGAATAGATTCGTTACCAAATATACTAAAAAGCTTTTCGTAGAATTCAGGTGTTTGACCCAATGAATAGAAATCGTCTCCAATCTCTTCAAACACTGGAGAAATTTTGTTGTATGTTCTATCTGTATAGATTTGCGCGTAATCAGCTCTAGGCTTTTGACCTATAAAACTAATCTTGATCTCCCCAATTGGAATTCTTTCGTAATTTACATCAATGTAGTACATATGAAACATTGTTATAAAACCGAAGTCGTCCCAGTCATCTTTTGATAGAGTAAAAGAGTTTGCTGGAACTTTCCCGATAGAATTGCCGTAGTTAGTTACATAATACTTATACATTATGAACCCCTGATAAATAAAAGTTTAAGAATATTGATATTAGTTTAGATTCCATCTAATTGAACAACTTAGATATAAGGAATTAACCTTCTAGATATTCATGGTTCTACCGATTCTTATTGAAAAGATTGGGAGCTTTTTAATATGCTTTATCATTTCACAAACTCATAGATTAGGAAATTGGTTTATAGGTTTTGCTAAAGGTATTAAGTAGTTATAATCATTTATAGATTGAATGTTACATGGTAATTATGAACCTCTTAAGCTATCTATAATATGCATAATAGCATCTGAGTCAGAGACCATCTTGAATTCTGTGTAAGTGTAAGTATAACTAAACCACTCTATGCCTCTTAAAATTCTCAGCCTGATCAAATATCTCTTTATAGACCTCTTTCGAGTCCACAGGTGGATAGCCCCATTCATCGAGCAGTACCATCAGATCAAATTCTAGCTCCGCTTTGATATCGTCGCGCTTGTTCCAGTCAGTATACTTAGCTTTATCATCTACAAGGATTTTAACCTCTTTAGATAACTCAATGAGTTTGTCCTCTGGATAGCTAAAATCATATTTATGAGCCAACAGTAGCAAAATATCATAAAAAGCTTTTTCTTCGATATCTATACCCATCTCACCAAAAGCTTGCATCTCTTTCTTCACGCCATGTATTAAGTCGATAATATGGTCAGTAAAATCATTGAAGACCTTAGAGTTTAAGATATCATTCTCGTCACGGTCGTTATACTTCTCGACCAAGGCATTCATCTTCTTACTAAAATCAACGCCCTTCACTTTATTGGTTTTTTTCAACTCACCAATGGCTTTTGCGAGCAGCTGTTGCAGTAGCTCTAACTTGGTATTCGGCTGTTTAATCACTTCAAGCTTTGCCAAATAGTCTTCATCGAAGATATCGATCTCACCGTCTGTGTTATCACCTAGCTTAAAGATCTCTTCAACGCCATCACTCATCAGCGCGTCTTTTACCAGATCGCGTACCTTTTGATTCATCTGCTCAACGTCAGGTGCGCCGCCAGTCGTGATTTTAAAGATGATGGTACGAATGGCTAGGTAGTAATGAATCTTGTCTTTATGCGCCTTGGTGAGCGCTTCACTACCCACGCAAATATCATAGGCAGACTTCAAACGCTTAGCCAAATCCATAAAACGCTTTTCTAGCTTTTTAGATCGCAGTGCAAAGTCAGCCGCCGCATTCAAACAGTTGAGCTGCTCTAGTGGTGTACCGTTGAAGTACAGGGTGGAGTCGAAGTTATAGTAGACAGTATCTAGTAGATTTAAGTGGTCTTTCACCACCACGACTGACTTTTGGATATCGTCTAGGTTTTGAACCTGACCACTGGTGTAATGCGAGAGCGCCAGATTCATCTGCTTTTTGATGCCGATGTAATCCACGACTAAGCCGCTTTCTTTGCCTTCAAACTTACGATTGACCCGTGAGATGGTCTGAATCAAGCTATGCTTTTGTAGGGGTTTATCAATGTAGATGGTATCAAGAAAGGGTACATCAAAGCCTGTAAGCCACATATCAACGACGATGGCGATCTTAAAGTTAGATTTGCCGTTTTTAAACTGACGGTCGAGCTCTTTACGATAGTCTTTATTACCGAGATTGTCCCACATGCCTTTTGCGTCGTCTTTGTTACGAGTCATGATCATTTTGACTCGCTCCATAGGCATGACATTTTTCTTGTCGCTCTCTGACAAGGTTGAGCCTTCCTCGCATGCTCTTACTTCATTCCATTCAGGACGCAGCGCTATGATGTCTTTATATAACTGATAGGCAGCTTCACGGCTGCTACAGACAAACATCGCCTTGCCTTTTTGCGTCGTACCTTCCTCTACTCGCGCTTCATAATGTGTCACAAAGTCTTCAGCAATGGCTCTGATGCGGTCAGGGTCACCAAGAATGGTGGACATACTCGCCATGGCTTTTTTGCTTTTCTCTATTTGGTACTCATTAGTGCCAGCGTCTGCACTTTCTTTATAGTATTTTTCTACTTCATCCAGCTGCTTGCTATCGAGTAATACTTTGGCAGCGCGACCTTCATAGACAATACGTACCGTGATTTCATCGAATACCGACTCAACCATGGTATAGCTATCAATGACTGGGCCGAAGACATCTAAGGTGGCATCAATTGGTGTACCTGTGAAGCCAACGTATGTGGCATTGGGTAATGAATCATGTAGGTACTTAGCGAAGCCGTAAGTCTTTTTCACGCCATCTTCAGTGACGGTAATCTTTTGCTGGAGGTTAATTTGGCTACGATGCGCTTCGTCTGAGATACAGATGACGTTGGTACGCTCTGTCAGTAGGGCTAAGTCTTCAGTGAACTTATGAATGGTGGTTAGGAACACACCGCCACTTCTGCGACCTTTTAACTGTTCGCGTAGATGCGCTCGACTTTCGACACTGATGATATTGTCATCGCCGATATAGGTCTTAGCATTGGTAAAGGTTTCAGACAACTGACCGTCTAAATCGGTGCGATCGGTGATTAATATAATGGTTGGGCTACCAAGCTCAACGTCGCGCATCAGCAGACGTGCGAGAAATAGCATTGTAAAACTCTTACCACAGCCAGTGGCACCAAAGTACGTACCACCTTTACCGTCTCGTAAGCCATTATCATTTGTTAAGTTGCCATGATTATCGAGCAATTTCATGTGCTGCTTAATATTGTCAAACAGCTTAGTAGCAGCATAATACTGCGGGTAACGACAGACGATTTTCTCTTCCCTACTTGATTTGTCAGGCACATAGATGAAGTTGCGGATGACATCAAGCAAACGTGCTTTATCAAACAATCCGCTCATCATGGTTAGTAAGGAATGGATGCCGTCTCTCTCAAGCTTTTCATCGCCTGTCACTTTACGCCAAGAGTAGTAGAACTCATACGGGGCAAAGAACGAACCCATCTTTGAGTTGACCCCATCGCTGATGACACATAGCGCATTGTATTTAAACAGCTCTGGAATATCGCGCTTATAGCGAGTGGTCAGCTGGGTGTAGGCATCAAACATGGTGGCATCTTCACGGATGCTGCTCTTAAACTCAAACACTACCAGTGGTAAGCCGTTGATATAGAGAATGCCATCAGGAATACGCAGCTCAAAGCCTTGTATCTCCATCTGATTGACGATGCGATAGCAGTTGGTGTCTGTAGCTTGGCTGTTTTCTGAATGCCCAGCAATCACATCATAGTCGATAAGCTGGATGTATAGGTCTTTTTGGGTATAGTCCTCACGCTTCAAGAAAAACCCATCAGCGACAAACTTCATAATGGCTTTGTTGGTGTCGTAGAGGTCAGAAGCAGAAAGATATTCGAGCTTATGAATGATGGACTCAATTTCATACTCTGTGATCAAGTCATCTTTATAACGGGTTGCTAGAAACTGTCGAAGATCAGACTTAATCAGCACATCGTCAGGGTTGCGGTCAAGTGCTTCGCCAACCATGTGTGGATAGCCCTCAGCTGCTATTAGCTCGATAATGGCTTGTTCAAGTCTGTCTTCAGTAAATTTCATGTTAAGTTCTCAATTTATTTATTACTTATTAAAATCTATAAGTTCAATTTCCCTAATTTTTTTAAGGTTTGGGATAACTTCTTTTTCAGAGTCATTATTATCGTAATAAATAACATCTTTTTTGTTGATTTTAGCTTTCACTACAACTCCCATAGGTAAATCTGAATAAATAGTAGTTGCAAATTTAATTGCTTCATTCATATCTGTGGTCCAATGTTGTGTAAAGCTTTTATTATCATACTCATCTTTAGACATACCACGATAAATAGTAATTTCATCTGCAAGCATCTCTATGTCTGAGTTGTTAGGAGCGTCCTCAGGGCGCAAACTTACCCTTGGCGCACCCCATTCAGCTTGCTTACTTTTAAATAGTTCAAACACGCCACCGTGGTTATATCTGCATAAGTTATTAAACATCTCATACAAGTAATCACCCAATTCAGAGCCATTGTCGATACTATTCGCATTACAGTATTCAAAGAATAAGCTCTTATCTGTAGAAATAGCTGAATAAAACTTCGAAATCACTTCATCAAAAAACTTGATATCTGCACCAAACTTATCTGATAAGTATTGATAATATTCAATACCGTCAATACTCATTTGCTCAAGCTGACTCAATGTAGGTTTTGAAAACATAATACCTCAGTAGTATTTTTGATAAACTCATCAGTAAAAGAAGAGTTATATATTTATAATCATACCTTTTCTATTAAGTCAACAGCATCAGGAATGCGTAGCTCACCTGACATCAACTTAGGTAAAAGAGTGTCGCGGAGCTTGGCTAAGTCTGAATTTTGATACTGTATTTGCATTTGTTTAGCTCCGAAGCTTTCAACATATTTAGAAAATATCTCGGTCAATTTTAATGAGGGAGATATTACAGGCTTAATTATAAATTCCATCCAATGTCTTCGATATTCCTCAAAAGATTGCTTATCCTGTACAGCGTAATACACCCATATTGTTGGATAATCTTTACCTCTTAAAGGAATCACATTTGCTGAAATCGAAAATGACTCCAAAGATAGTTTAGTCACACAAGTATGGTCACCAAAAATAAATGCAGGATCTTCATTACTAGCTTTTATATCAGGTTCATTGTTATGAAATCCTAGCAGAATGCCAGAACCTTGTTCATACACAGGAACTTTGCCATAATCTGATACATCGTCTTTTTTGTACTTCACTTGAGTTTTCAAACGATTTAAAATTTTACCAACCTCACTAACTGCCCATCCCTTCGGAATCCATCCCATCTCTTCCGTAAACTCAAACTCGTCAGGGAATAATTCCTGAATATCTGAGTTGTCTTTTTTCTTAATCGCTTTGCGTTGCTCAGCACGCTCTAACAATTCATCAGGAATAGTATTACCGGACGCGAGCGCATTATCAATCACAGGGTCAAAATCCACGAACCAACTCTTAAACAATGCTTGCGCCATCGCTTCTAGCGTTTCATTCATTTGGCGGTTGAGTTCGATTTTGTCGTCTAAAGAACCAAGGATATGAGCAATGGCTTTTTGATTTGCAAAAATAGGAAAAGTTACAGTAAGCGTTCTAATAGAATTTATTGTCAAAGCTTTTTGTGCAGAGCCAATCATCACTGAAGCCAAACGGCTTTGACCTATATTCGATTTAAACCAATATGCTAAAAAATTAGAATCAATATCTTTAAAGTTACTTATCCAAATTATATTTCCATCTTTGAAATAGAAATCACCTTCGTCTTGCACCACATATGGTTGACCAGATCTATTACCAACAGAACTAATCAGAAGATCTCCTTTTGATGGTGAGCCATGCGACTTTTTAAGCTCCTCATATCTTTCACGTGAAATAAAAAGATCATAACCAGAAAACACACCTAGTGCTTTATCAATTACGTCTTTTGAACGGAAGAAAGGAACCCCATCCTCGACATATTCTTTTGCAAATATTCTTGAGCTAGACTTAATCAGACAGCGACTTTCTAATTCAAAAGTTTCCAATAAATCACTCACCATAACCCAACACCTCCAAGTTCTGACGAATGGTCGCATCCAGTTCTTCTGACTCTTGCATCTGCGCATAGAGCGTTTGGCTGAGTTCTAACATTTTAGTCTCAAACGGTATGCCATCATCTTCGATAGCAGCAGCACCGACATAACGCCCCGGAGTCAGTACATAATCATTGGCTTTGATATCTTCTAGGCTTGCAGATTTACAGTAGCCTGCCTCATCGCTATATGCTTCATAACCGCCTGCTTCCTTCTCACCGCGCCAAGCATGATACGTCTTGGCAATCACTTCGATATCATCAGTAGAGAACTCTTTATGGGTACGATCAATCATCGCCCCGATATTACGGGCATCGATAAATAGCGTCTCACCGCTACGATTGCGCAGTCCACGTGCTTGACTATCAGCGGACTTGGCGGCTTTGTCTTTACTGATGAACCATAAGCACACCGGAATGGTCGTGGTATAGAACAACTGTCCCGGTAGCGCAATCATACAATCGACCAGATCGTTTTGGATGATTTGCTCGCGTATCTCACCTTCACCACTGGTAATGGTAGACATCGAACCGTTTGCCAGTACGAAACCTGCTGTACCGTGCTCAGAGAGCTTAGATATCATGTGCAATATCCATGCATAGTTGGCATTGCCCGTCGGCGGTGTCGGATACCCTGCCCAGCGTGGATCATCGACCAGCTCGTCAGGCGCGCGCCAATCCTTTTGGTTAAAAGGTGGGTTTGCCATGATGAAGTCTGCTTTTAGATCTTCGTGCTGATCTTTAAAGAAGGTATCGGCTGCCACATCACCCAAGTTGCTAGAGATACCACGAATGGCAAGGTTCATCTTAGCGAGCTTGTAGGTCGTGCTGGTGTACTCTTGCCCATAGATAGACACGTCTTTGGTATTGCCGTGGTGACTCTCGATGAACTTGATGGACTGGACGAACATACCGCCTGAGCCGCAGCACGGATCATAGATTTTGCCTTGATATGGCTCAACCATTTCCGCAATGAGATTGACCACCGACTTAGGCGTATAGAACTCACCACCGCCTTTACCTTCAGTCGCGGCAAACTTACCCAAGAAATACTCATACACGCGCCCTACCGTGTCTTCTTCTGGATTACCGATAGTATCGATGTTATTGACGACATCAATCAAGGCGGCAAGCTTACTGGCCGTTAAGCCAAGACGCGAGAAGTAGTTATCAGGCAATGCACCTTTCAATGATTGGTTGGTCTTTTCAATGGTGCTGAGCGCGGTGTCGATTTTAAGGGCGATGTCTTCTTGCTTGGCATTCTGCTGAATGAAGCTCCAGCGGCTCTCCTCCGGCAAATAGAATACATTATCTTTGGTATAGGCTTGCACCATATCGATATGCTTTTCATAGCCTGTATCGATGAGCTTTTGGCGCTGCTGCTCAAAAGTATCACTGATGAATTTTAAGAAAATCAGGCTAAGGACGATGTGCTTATATTCTGATGATTCGACGCTACCCCGTAGCTTGTTAGCCGCATCCCAAAGGGCTTCTTCAAAATTACCGTTGTCTGTTTTATCTTTTTTATGCGCAGGTGTTTTAGCCATGTTTCTTTATTCTCTATGTTCTAAGGGCTAACCATGCAATGAATGCATGATTAGCCGTACAAGAAAGTGATTTGTTTTGTGGTAACAATTTTAGCTAGATTGTGCTTTTAAGCAAGCTTATCTATCAACTAATTTTTGGAAGGAACGGTTATCTCGTACTCAATATAGATCATAAACAATGGTTAATTTTTATTTTGCTGAACTCAGAATTTATATAGACCTAAGAATATTATTGTACGGACGACAACGGTGATGTTCCTGTCGAATACTGAAAGATATTTTGATAAACGTGAGTTTATTAAATTGTTTTACAAGTCAACTAATGTTAGCATTAATTTCTAAATGTTACTACTATGTAAACCTGCATAAGTACAGAAAATTGGCGAGAGTTACGTTTTTTAGCATAGCAGCTAAGCATTTCAGACTAAGCGTTAGCTATCCGTATTGCTTCATCGTCTTTTAATATTGTTAAAAACTCAGGAGAGATTTTTTGAAAAAGCTTTTACCTTGGTTGGCTGGCTTGTTGGTTATATTTGCGATTTATCTCTATGCTTCACCATATATAGCTTTGTATAACATTAAAAATGCTGCTGAACAGAAAGACGCAGATAAGCTGTCAGGGTATATTGATTTCCCTAGCGTCAAGCAAAGCATAAAGGATCAAGTCAAAGCCGCTATGGTTGAAGAGCTTGCTGCAAGTGACGAGCAAGATGGCTTTGAGGCTTTAGGAACTATGTTGGCCGCTGCAATGATAGACCCAATCGTCGATGGTGTGGTCACACCTGATGGTGTTGCATTAATGCTTCAAGGGCAAGAGTTAGACTTTGGCTTAGATGACAAGACAACTAAAGATGAACCCAAAGTCAAAGATACAGATATTGATTATAAAGCAGGCTATCTATCATTTAATCGATTCAAAGTTCAGATCATTGATGCTGATGATTCGAATGAGTCATTAGATGTGATCATGCATAGAGATGGCCTTAGCTGGAAAGTCACAAGGATTTCTTTTTCGTTAGACTCAAAAAATACAACATCTAAAAAAGCAATTGAAGAACCAGTATCACCTGACTTAGACCTATCTAATATAGAAGATGAAGTAGTTATAACTGAAGATGAGATTGACGATGTATTCCATGGTCTGGCTGACGATGGCGATGAAGTAGCTGATAATGGAAATAGCAAACCAAGCATATGGAGATATGGATTTGGAATGGGGTATTCCGAATATTCTATTCAAGATTCAGATGGAATAACACTTTGGGTAGTTTGTAACGATGGAGCTGGGGCTGAATATGATCATGGTGCTCACTTAGAGATAAATGATGAAAGCTACTCAAATACTGACTCAGAGTACCCACTAACCTTGATCGTTGATGATCGAATAGAGATAACCCCCCCTGGTTCGACAACTTGGCGCAATGGCGCTAATGCTTGGGATGAGTTTGCAGACAATATAGCGAAGGCGCGTAAAATTGAGGTTTACCTTGATAATGAGAAAATAACCACTTTTAACCCTACCACAGCAAGTATTAATGAGATTGCTAAATCCATCGCTGAGTGCCAGTCAATGTTATTCAATGATACTGAGTGGTAGCTATAAAAACTTTCAGCTATCCAGGTTTCATCAGAGAAGGCCACTAAAAAACGATATCAAAAGATATCGTTTTTTTCATAGGACTATTATATTTAATACTATGGTTGGTTTGCAGTTCAATAATTATGGCGCTATAACACTTGTTTTTTTGGTTCCAAAATTCTTTTTGGTTCCAAGCTGAACCACCCTATACGATTGCGATAGAAGCAGTTTTTTGATGTTGGAACCAGTTTTTTATAGGGGTTTTTTGGTTCCACTTTTCCACTATTTGACTGTTTTTTGGTTCCAATATTTTTGTATGAACACTATTAGAATATAAGCAATAAAACAGATATGCGTATTAACATATGCCTTTTGGAAATATAGATTGTGCAAATACTATGAACAGCTTTTGATATGGTTATATTAAGGGGTTGTATCTTCAGCACGATATACATTATTACTCATAGCTAACTCCCACTATTTCTTCTTCATCTATCATCTCAGGCTTCGGAAGCGGTATGCTGTACTGATAATTCTTATCTCTATCTTTAATCAACTGATGAGAGTCTCCATTATTTGCACGTTCTGCTATCTGTAACATTTGCATATCGACAGCCATTAACTGTAAGGATTGCTTAACTTCGATGTTACGTACAATACGCATCATATCACTTGTTGCCTGTCCTATTTTTTGGCTAAACTTTCGGTCTTTATATTCATGCTGAATAGCTGTACATAAAGTTTTAGCACTGGTTATTAAAGATTCATGATCATTAATGCATATTGATTTCATATGATTAACCATTACACCTGCAAATTCAGTAGTCATAGATTCAATCATTGATTGCGACTGATTAACAATGTGGTTCACCGTGCCAGCCAGCATATCAACCTCGGGCTCAACGGATAAACCGCATATATAATCTAATGACTGAGAGTACAAATCTTGAAATATCAGTAAATCAATTAAGCTTAAGCTTTTTTTCCCATTCTCAATTTCACTTATTCGGTTGCGGTTATTAGATACTCCCCATACTATCCTCATGACATCTGTTTGTGACATCCCAGCATTTTTACGGGCTTCTTTCAGATTCTTTCCTATTATAATATTGATATTCTTAATGTCACGTTTGGTATATCCCGATCGTTTGGTCACACACTACTCCCGAGCCCTAGGTTACTAACGCTGCATAATTTTTTGAATTAATTAATTGACAGACTGCCCTTCTCAAACCTCATAGCTACTTGCAGCGCTCATATACGAAGCTATATATATGTATAACTATAGTAGCTGGTGCTCTAGTTAAGCACAGAATATCAGATGAAAGCAGTATCAGTTGCAGTCTCACACACTAACAGACCAAACCCAATGTCTATTTTGAATAACATTGCTTATCAACCGACACCTTAAGCTTTCGTCACACTTTTATTAACCCTATCATCACTGCTCAGCTAATTGTCATTAACTGCCTCTATAGTTCGGTATTACATCCAAATTATTGGTTATAGGCTTCTCGTTCACAAAGCGACTGTACTTTCCTTCAAAAGCCAACCGAATAGTACCTGTCGGTCCGTTCCTATTCTTTATCAATATAATATCTGCCATACCATCGAGCTTGGCGCTCCCACCCTTATCTTTTTGCTCGTAGTAGTCGTTGCGATAAATCATCAGAATTATATCTGCGTCTTGTTCTAATGTTCCTGAATCCCTTAAGTCTGACATGATAGGACGCTTATTAGGACGCTTCTCAACCTCACGGCTCAACTGTGAGAGGAGAAATATAGGACAGTCAAATTCTTGCCCCAATGTCTTTAATGTGCGCGTAACCACACCGATATTATCAATTTTATACTGTCCATCAAGACCTCCCATAATTTGCAGATAATCAATACCAATAGCAGATATCTTACCGCTTGTTTCCCGCTTAATCTTATTTAATCGGGTACGTATATCGGATATAGTAAGCTCTTTTTTCTCAACGACTGTTAAACGCATATTATCCTGTTCTGAAATAAAACGCTGCAGCCTTCCCCATTCATCCGCACTTAGATCACCCTTCCTAATAGAAGTAAGGTTTATATCAGCCTCAGCACTTGCCAGCCTATCCATGACCTGAGTAGCTACCATCTCAACACTAAAAAATACTGCTTCGCCCTCTCTGTATTTCGCGATATATGAAAGCCAGTTCATAACCTTAGCAGTCTTCCCCATTGAGGGGCGAGCGGCAACAATAACTAAATTACCGGGCTCAATCATCATCAAATAATCAAGCTCAGGAAAACCTGTATGGATAAAGTTAGTTACCCCATCTTTAGCCGCTGCAATACGCTCAATCATACTACCCATCATTTCGCCAACTCTGGCTTGGTCACTCACAATATCGCTTGACTCAAGATTGCCAATAGCGCTCATAACCTCATTATTTATATCTATCGTCTGTCTGTCACCGTCTTCAAGCTTTTGGATGCCAAATCTTAACTGAGCTATAGACTGCCTACGTAATGACCGACCTTTTATTAGTTGAGCATGACTACGTAAACTACTAAACATAATGCCTGGTAACATTCCTAGTACAGCAAAGTAGGACTCTGGGCAACAGGTCTCATTCAATTGCCCACGCTCAGTAAGTAGATCAGCCACCATAACTACATCATAAGGCTTATCTGACATCGCTAAATCACTAATTGCCTGGTAAATAACCTGATGCCTCACTGCTTTAAAATCGTGAGCAATAATAACATCACTCACTATATCAAACACTGCATCACGGCCTAGCAGTTGATTCAGAACGGATTGCTCAGATTGGATGTATTTTTTCTGCTTACTTCTCATTCGGCAGCTCCCACGATTCGAATATCAGCTGTCTTAGCTCTATAACTTTCCCAGTCACACGACATGACCAACAAGTTCTGCTGTAACCTATCCCACGCTCGGTCACCTAAGTATTCACGGAGACCATTAATATCCATATTGGTTGTGATCATGGTAGGGGCTCGTTTATGTCTAAGTGTGACTATCTGAGCGATGCGCTCACGGTCTTTAATATATCCATCACCCGCACCCAAATCATCAATGATTAACAGTTTGTTAGCTACCAACTCTTTAATATAGTCATGCTCGCTCATTTGGTAATTACCCCAATGCAACTTTGCTTGTACAGCAATATCAAAAGACGTAATCATCTCACATGTATGATCATAAAAATCTTGCTGGTTATAGCTGTTGAATTCATCAGGCAAAGATTTTTCTTCTTCTAAGTAATGATTGATTGCTACAGCATTAGCCAACATAGTCTTGCCAGCGCCTGTTCGTCCGAAAATCACCAAGTTAGGAGAGCAGCTATTAACTGATTTACTATACTTCTGCAATTGAATAATCTTAGCGTGCTGCTCAGCAGCTTTAGGTTCATTGTACTGCCAAGCACTGAAACAACCCATGTTTGCGCTCACACCTTTTGATTTCATTTTATTTACCAACGCCACTCTCATTCTAGCTTTATCAGTTTCGAGCCGTCTAGTATTGGCTAACTGGCTTTTATCTTCACTACATTGGCAGCAATCGATATGACCATTAATCTCCCTATGTTTTGTCTTATGATGAATATCGCACTCAGCCATCAATTCACGAATAATCATTGTTCCCAACTCAATCCTAGATAGTTCTTCAATGACTTTCACAAATTACTCCTTGCTTGAGAAACAGTCCTTGGAGAGGATCATGGTTTGGATCGTCGTATATCGCGTTCACGTCCATCTTTCCGTATGATGTTGCCTTCTTATTAATAGATGGCGTATTATCAATGATATCGTCTAGCCAGCCTTTACCATTCAAGTAAGTATACGGATCTTTGCGAAACTTTTTAACTGGTGTTGAAGCAACATACGCTGGCAAATGCTGCATAATCTGATCACGGACTTTATTACTTAGAGAAATCCATTTAGCCTCACACTTATTTTTAGCCGCAGACTTAGAGTAAGTTTTCCAAAATATCTCAAAAGATATATTTAGCTCTTTTACGCCACCGCAGTTAGTATTAGTTAATGGTTCTTGGTTAGTTGTTAATGGTTCTTGGTTAGGGTTAATTTGGCTTGCCACTGGCTTTTCCTTCGCAACCGACTGGGTTAATTTGGGTTTGTTTTTAGGTGGCCTACCACCTTTAGCTCCATTTATGCGATTCTTTGCAGAATTTGCTTGGTATTTTTCAAGCTCCTCATCAATACGCTTATGGTAGAAACCATTATTACTCTCGTCAAAGAAATCATCTAATACGTTTTTGAGCATCTTTTCATGCTCGGCACTATGCAAACTTAGTCGACGCATAATCAACTGGGTTTTAAGTGATATTGGTTTTTCATCTAAATAGTAGCGGTCAATCAATGAACGATAAATGTAATGTTCGATAGGAGTTAAATGTTCTGTATCCTTTTTATAGTCTGCTATATTAAAGCTATAGTAGTGCATCATATCTCTCTCCTATAGTTATAGACTTATGCATCGTCTTACCCAACAGTTTACTTAGGCTTATGAGATTATTACTCTCAAGCTGTAATAGACGATTCTGAAGGATCGAAAGTTGACCCCATCCTTCTTTCTTGCGATCGGCTCGGCGTGCGAGCAACTTTGTTCGAACTGCGAGAAGATTTGTCATAATGCAATCTCTACTGTACCAAAGGCGCTATAACTTAACGTTTGGTTAAGGTCATCAAGCTGACTGCAGAGAATCTTTTTCCACGTATTTACTGAATCATGAGCCAAACGTGTCATAGCATTAGCCTGTGCAGCATTAATCTTATTTTGATAAATGAGATAGAACAAATGACCGATACTATCTAAATTAAGACAGACACCAGAAATATCACACGCAATGTCCGATAGCATAAGTGACGGTATGTAAATTACCTCGTCATCACCAGCTAGAGTTAGGTCGATAACATTACGCTGACAAGATGTTGTAGTAGACGCGCAAGGATACAACGTAGCAATCGCTTGGCGGTTAGCTAGCGTGTTGTGAAATAAGTCAGTAATAGATCTGTAGCAGCCGTCTGCCTTTCCATCATTGCCATAGTGATAAACACTATTGTCAAAGACAAACCCTAGAGATCCATTATCATGGTCATAGATTAATGTATAAGCGTCATTACCTACAGCTGGGCATAAGACTATATCGCCTTCCGTAAATATAGCTGATGTGGGCATTTTTGGGTTTAATGAGGTATTGTCATTGTCCATGATTATTTACCCTCCACTTGACGATATAGCGCGAGCAAACAGACTTTCTCTAAGTGTTCATGAATACTGTGCATTTGCTTAGTCAAATTGTGAAACTGACTAAATATTAAATCGTTATGAGCATAAAAGCTGTCATATAACTGCTTTGCCATTTGAGGTAGGAGCTCAGCCAATTCTTTAATCTCATTATCATAGCCAAGAAATTCCAAATGAGCTTGTTCGAGTTCAGCCTGCAAATTAGCGGTAAACTGTCCAACTTTACTTCGATCAAGGATATTGTCTCTAGCTGCATGTAATACCTCATCATGAATTACAGACAAGTAATACCTAGCCTTGGCTAATGACTGCATTGGCAATGATAGATTATCAAGGTTAAGTAGAGAAAAACTAATACTAATGGCTTGAGCATCATTAATGATTTGAAAGTTTAAGGCCGTACAAATTGACTTACACATGATGAATAGCTCCTAATAGGTTTTTTGGATGATTATTGATATGGTTGCTAATAATCTTCGAAAAACTTATATGACCATCGCTGCTATCATCATTTGCAAGAATAATAGGCTGCACCTGTTCGCAAGTAACCAATAAGAGTAGTAAGCCTATGATACCCACCCATAATATAAAATTAATAAAACTAAGTATTGAGTTGCGTTTGCTTGCCAGCGGCTTAATAGCTAGTTTGTGGTGAGATCTGATAGGTTTTTGAATTATAGTCATCATGGTTACGCCTCATCGCTGAAAGTATTATGAGACTTGGCAATCCACGTAAGTAGGTCAGCATTTCTAAAAAGCATAATGCCGTGGATATCGGTCGGTTTAGGGAATTTGTCAGCTTTCCACCATCTGCGTAATGTTTGATGGTGCACACCTATGATAGCGGCGGCAGCTTTAATTCGCGTTTGGCCGTTTGGATGTAATTCTTTAGAGGTTGGGTGGTTATCTAATATTTGCAGCATATTGCTAACTCCTAGGTAATGCCATTGATTGGCGTTATTAAGTGTTAGCAATGTTAGGTGTTATGAGACTGTCAAGGTTCTACTATAGAAATCAAGTTATCTACAGTAGATAATATTCTTGGTTTATAAAATGTAAAATCCGATTAATAACAGGTCAGAATAAATCCTTTTAATACAGGGTTATTAAAGCGACTGTTTCTAGAAAAATGATTATGAGTGGAGATTTGACTCAATAGTGACAATTAACTTTTGATAGTGCTTATAGGGTTGCTTAATGGACTTTGTACATCGTTAACCCTTGATAACCATTTACCAATGGCTTGATATTCAAGTGACAAGCCTTCATTCTGTAATATTGTAGCAATTTTAGAATTCAAAGATGGTTTGTTTTGACTATAAGGATTTGAGTTGTCAAATTGGGTAAGCTTAGTCATTGCATACATTACCCTGTCTATTGTTTTATACGCTTGATGCGGTACATCTCTATAGTAATCTTCTAGAGGGCTGGCTTGAGATTGGTCGATTAAATTTAACTGACTTTCAAGATCGGCTATTCTAACCTGTAAGTTATCGTAGTTAGCAGTGAGCTGTGCGTTCTGCTCTTTTAGCACCTGTACTTCTCTTTCTCGTTGCTCAATTTTGTCGTTAATGGCTGAATCATCAAGAGTTAACAAGTTAAGGTAACTCTCTTCATTATCAGAAATGAATGAACTAATATAGTCTTCCACCTGTTCAGTAGGAAACAATAAATCATTTTGACTTATTTCCACTCCACCAAGATCCCTCATCCTTTCTGCATCTTTTTCATCAGATAAGCTATACAAACGAGTGTGCCATTGTGCCTGCACATCAAAGTGAAAAGATTTGGCATTACCTATAGGTCTCAAATGATGGAATGTTGTTTTGGCTAGTGCAAATTTTTCTTTGGGCGCATTCTCTTCTTCTTGAGTTAATTCATAAATGATAGCATCGGTGAACTTTTTCTTTTTTTCTCTCTTACTAGACCAATTAAATACGTCTGATATATTCTCGTGAGTTAGATACCCCGTAATTGGGATATTTATGTACTCAGCACTCTCTCCAATACCACATATATTGGTTAAAGAATAACCGTTGTATTGAAATACAGGTGTGATTTTTTTATTCATACATGCATCGGACAGCTGAGCTACTCTCTGTGGCTGGTAAGACTGAGGTATATCTTTTAATTTTTCTAACGTTTGGAATAAATCTAGATACCGCATTTTTACACCCGAATACCCTTGGAATAAAATAGGTGCAAGGTAGTGACAGCTTAAGGGTGTGAATAGCTATCGTTCGGATAATGACTTCCTAGCCTTGCATAACTGTTAATAACATTTGAGTTCTCTCTAATAGTTCTTGATTAGATGCGGTATAAGCGAAGCGACTAGATAAAATCGATGAGCTAATAGAGGAGTCAAAGCGGTCTGGTAATAGTCAGTTCTTGTTAGTTACACAGTAACAGGTGACATGTAATTTAAGTACTAAAACCCATGGGCTTTTTTAGAAAAATAATGCAAACTATTGCGAGCGACATAAGGCATGGAGTAAGTAACTACTATTTCACGATAGTAATGACTAACAAGTACCAGTACAAATAGGCATTACTCCTACCACTCTTACCTATCGTTACATTTTTTTATAACTATCAGTCCTTCAAAAACAATATCAAATGGTGGTCAGATTGGTGGTCATTCTATAGAATGAAACCCATATACATATTAATATCAACTACTTATATAAAGAACAATCCCGAGTATATCTCAGCTTTTTTTGTGCCTGCTTTTTAATTCTAGAAATTATTAATTACTGTGTTTATTAATTACAAAGCTCCATAATTGCATAGCCTCCTAGTCATAGATCTCTTTAACCCAAGCGCTCCTTGTTCAATGTACACCCCTATTTTCTTTACCTTCTACTACCTTCTTTCATTAAAAATTATCTAATTATAGACACAGACTATTCTTCAAGAACCACTTTATAGTTGACACTATCAACCTTATTCTATATAGTTGCTTCTATCAACTATATCAAAGAGTTTTTATGTCTAACAATTCATTGAGCGAAACACTACATCAATTGATGCATACCTATACCAACTTGCTGCTAGAAGGTATTCGCCAGCAAGGTGTTGAGTTGTCAGTGACCAATATCAGAACGTTAAAAGGTGTGTGTTATAACCCAAATAGCACTGCGCTATCGATCTCTAAACACATGCAGCGAGACAAAGCGCAAATCACTCGTGCCTTAAATGACCTATTGGCGGCTGAGCTAATATTAAAGACAGACAACCCGCTTGATGGTCGTAGCCAATTACTACAGCTGACCCCTAAAGGCGAAGAAGTTATGACGAAACTTGATGCAGCAGAAGAATGGACAAGACAGCAATTAACGAAAGATTTAAGCCTCGTAGAGCTTGCGTTATTTTTCCGTGTCAGTCGCACCATGATAGACAACGTTAGCACCAGCAAGACTACCGATAAATAAGTAAGGACAGATCCGTATGAATGACACAATAAATCAAAAACCAGTACGCGAAATCATGACCGTTGCTCACAAGCAAATGATTACTCCGCACTACATCCGTATATACCTCACAGGCCAAGCAGATACTATTGCCAATATCGCGACCATGACAGTTGGCGCAAACAATAAAGTGCTTATTCCCGTCGATAAAGCCCAGCCAATTGACCTAAATGACAATACTACATTCGTTGTTCGCACTTATACTCATCGCGGCGCCGATGTAGCAAAACAACAGATCTGGATTGATTTTGTCGCTCATGGTGACGAGGCGCCCGCTTCAGGCTGGGCCAATCATGCTGAGGTTGGCGACGAGATTGGTATCTTAATGAAGCCTAAAACCAAAGCCCTTTGTCCTGATGCAGATAATTTTCTACTGATTGGCGATGCCACAGCGATACCAGTGCTCGGCTCAATATTAGAAAGCTTGCCTGCCAGTGCGACTGGTCAATGCATCATCGAAGTGCACGGTACAGAAGATGAACAAGAGTTGTCGACAGCAGCCAATATCACCATGACATGGTTACATAACCCAGATCCAACGCAAGGCAGTCAATTAATCAATACAGTAAAATCTCTTGATTTGCCAACTGCAGAGCAGAGCCGTTTTGCTTATATCGCTAGCGAATTCTCATCTGTCAAAGCCCTACGCCATTACCTAAAGGTTGAGCAACAGTGGTCTAAGGATGAGCTATATGCCTTTTCTTACTGGAAAGCAGGTGTTGCAGAAGATCAATCTGTAAGCGATCGACAAGCAGAAAAAAACACCGACTAATTAAACGCTCTTTATGATAGGAAAATAACGATGCCGGCAAATACCGAGACCTTGCTCATTGATGGCAATAAAAATAGTGGCGCTAAGAATGATGGCACTAAAAAAACACCGTTGCTCTACAAAGTGTTATTAATCCTTGTCTTAATGACTGTCATAGGTGGTCTCTTAACAGGTGTGATGACCTATATGAATGTCGGATATTCCGATACATTTTTTATAGACTGGTCTAGAGCGCTACTTGCAGCGTATGCGATCATGCCGATTGGCTTCTTACTGATGGGACTGGTCACAAAATTTGTTAATCATAAGCTACCTAATACCAAAGCGTACAAGCGAAATCTCATCACAGGTATATTGATGGCTTGTATAATGGAGTCTATGTTGGCCTTTAGTACTGCCTCAAAGACGATTGGTTTTGCCAATCAAACAGCATTTTTGAACGGTTGGTTAGAAGGGTTTCTAGTTGCATTACCAGTAGGATTGACGTTAATGGTCATTGTCTCTATGACTATCAAACCAAAAATTGAGGCATTTCTAAAAAGCTAAAATATCACGACTATGTTTATTAAGCTTCCTGGCACTCTGCCGCGATGCTAACTAAATTAATAAAAAAGCTTAATAAGATTTAAGAATATAAAGCATTAAGGGCGTGTTGAATATTCAATACGCCCTTGTCATGTCAGAAGCTTTCTAATACTATTTTACTGTTGGTTTTGCAAAGAACTAACGTGTATTTAATAAGTCAGTCGTAACAACGTTTAGTGTTAAGTTCGATTTAAAACAGTCTTTTTTTGTCCATCATATATTGTTACTATTCGACAATATTCCGATGACTAGACAGTACAACTGTCATAATTGATCTAGTTTTGGCTGTATACTCTACTGTTATAGAAACGTATAGTCAGAATATAAACGCTAGTTATAAGCTGTATCCTACTAGTAGCCGTTTATTTGTATATGGTTGGCACATTGGCGGTAAATAAACACTACTCCGCTTTAGTGTTTATACCCATAATGAGTAAACTAAAAATCTAATGTTCCACTCTGACAGTTGTTGATTATTAACTAGGTATCGATATCACACATTTTATGAATACAGAAAACATAATATCTGCACTTAACAACCCCATGCGTCGTCAAATCATAAAGTGGTTGAAGGACAGGTCGAACTTTCCAGCGTCATTACCAGAGCATGCTAATCTGGATGGTGTATGCGTCAGCTACATTCAAGAAAAAGCTGGATTGTCGCAATCAACCATTTCAAACTATATGGGTGTGTTAAAAAAAGCAGGATTGGTTACGTCCGAACGCCATGGACAATGGACGTTTTATCAGCGTCATGAAGCTAACATCGAAGCATTTCTCAATGAAGTTGAAAAAGAGCTGTTGAAGCTTTAAAAATTTCTCATAATCTTTAGAGCTATTTTTCTTTGTTACAAAACATCTAGATATTTCAATATAACGATTAACTATCTCCATACCGCATCATCCAAACCAGTTACTTCTTCCCTTCTAGCTATCCCTTCTCTTCTGCCATCCTATTAGCTTGTAAAATATTTATTCATAAAAGAATATAGTCTTCTAATCAGTTTTTAATTTTCACAAAAAAAGCCGAGATACACTCAGCTTTATAATATTTATCAATATGACACTATTAATACGTAGCTAATTTAATGCGCGCCTAAGCTTTGCTCAGCATCTGGCTTATCATGCACACCGAAATTATCTATCATCGCTTGGCTAGCCTCGTTCAAACCGATTAGCTCTACCTTAGTGCCTTCACGGCGAAATTTAATAATCACTTTATCTATGGCGGCGACTGCTGTCACGTCCCAAAAATGCGCGCGCGACACGTCAATGACCACGTTAGAGACAGACTCTTTAATATCAAAGGAATCGATCATACGTTCTGCTGATGAGAAAAATACCTGCCCATCAACTCGATAATAACGCGTTTGCGCTGCTTCATCCATGTGGCTATGCACACTCATATAGCGCTCAATTTTATTGGCAAAGAACAGTGCTGACAGCAATACACCAATCAATACGCCATAGGCCAAGTTATGCGTTGCGACCACCACAGCGACGGTCGTAATCATGACCACATTACTTTGCAGCGGCTTGGTTTTTAGCTCCTTAAACGAACCCCAGTTAAAAGTACCGATAGACACCATAATCATCACAGCGACCAATGCGGCCATTGGGATAATCTTTAGCCAATCGCTTAAGAACACTACCATCAATAATAAAAACACGCCTGCTACCAAGGTAGAAAGACGCGTATAGCCGCCTGATTTGACGTTGATGATAGACTGTCCAATCATCGCACAGCCTGCCATCCCGCCAAAAAAGCTACTAACTACATTGGCAATACCTTGGCCTTTGCACTCTTGCGTACGGTCGCCTTTGGTATCAGTCAAATCATCTACGATCGTCATGGTCATCATAGACTCAAGTAAGCCCACTATCGCCAGACTAATAGAATACGGAAAAATAATGATTAACGTATCTAAGTTCAACGGGATATCAGGTATCAAAAACACCGGCAGAGTGTCAGGCAGCTGACCCATATCATTGATGGTTCGAGCCTCTGCACCTAATAAGATGGCTATAGCCGTCACTAGTACGATACTGACCAATGGCGATGGAATCACTTTACCGATCTTTGGAATATATGGATAGCCATAGATAATAACTAGACCTAGCGCCACAAGAGCGTATACGTGTACTAGGTTTGAACCTGCCTGCGGCATCAGCTCAGGAACCTGCGACATAAAAATCAAAATAGCCAAGGCATTGATAAAGCCCAGTACCACAGATTGCGACACATATTTCATCAAATTCCCCAGCTTTAAGAAGCCAAAGATAATCTGTATAACACCTGTCAGCACACTGGCTGCCAACAAATACTGCAAGCCATAATCCTTGACCAGTGTCACCATTAGTAACGCCATCGCACCCGTCGCCGCCGAAATCATCGCTGGACGACCACCGACAAACGCAATCACTACCGCGATACAAAACGAGGCATAAAGCCCTACTTGGGGATCGACACCGGCAATGATAGAAAACGCAATCGCTTCAGGAATAAGCGCCAAAGCGACGACCATGCCAGCCAAGACATCGCCGCGCGCATTGGATAGCCAATGCTCTTTAATTGTATTTAACATATTTAACTCAGTTTTGGGGAACTGCTGTAGTCTGTCAATAAACGAGGTATCTAATCATTATTTAGAAAACATCTAATTGGAAAGCATCTAAAAAGTAGTTAAGAATCAGCTCACATGAAAAGTCTGACACATCTTTATTTAGATCCTTTGCTATATAGGCACATCTCTATCTAGGTACTTTGCCCATTGCCTATCAAATGACAAATACAAAAATGCGAACGATTATAGTCAGCGAGTTATCGTCATAACGTACTTTTAATAGAGTAATGTTTATGATCCACTAGATATATCGAATAGTGATACAAACGTTAAAGCAGTGCGTGCGCACAAGAAAAAGCGTTAGACGCTTTATGAGAGTAATTGCTATAGGAAGCAATCATTACTGAGGAGGGGTACAGCTAGGGTGGCGTATTCATCTTTGTGGTGACAGCTTTTATAGAGTTAAGAAGGAATATTTCGCGTCATTTTAACATACATAAGGTAGATTAATAAAAACATCGCCCTTTTGGCGAGGATTTAACTCCTATAGCTATCTCAATTATCAAGCTTAAGTAATCACCCTACTCTTTAGTTTGAATAAATTTATAGTCTTTTGGGCTTTACAGATCTCGATTCTATATTAGAATCACACGAGACATTGAATAGTGTCTCCATATACCCCATCGCTAGGAAACTGACATGATTGTCCGGCAAACACCCAATGCCCTTAAGATATTTTTCACCCTGCGTGGATCAATCATTCCAAAAATCTATCCGCAAATTTTGCTGATTACTATTCTTAGTACGCTTGTCACGATTATTCAGCACTGGCTTCCTGACTCGTTTCCTTATTATGGTATGGCAACGTTTACCTTGCTAGGAATTGCGTTATCGTTGTTTCTTGGATTTCGGAACAATGCCAGTTATCAACGTTGGTGGGAAGCGCGCGGACTGTGGGGTCAGCTGGTATATGACTCTCGTAGCTTAACGCGCCAAGTACTATCCTTTATAGATGATGACGATGCGACTGCCATAGAGGATGGCGAGGATAACAACGCGACTGGACGCGATACTCAGCGAACGATGGTATATCTGACTATTGCGTTTGCCCATGCGGTGCGTCATCGATTGCGTGGTACGCCACCTTGGGCGGATATCGAGCCTTTTGTCGCAGCGATACATCATGACCGTATGCGCCAAGCGAAAAACGTGCCTGATTATATAATGCGCCTGATGGGTAAGCAGCTAGGCGATATTCGGCGTCGAGGACTGGTATCGGAGCAAGTCATACAAAACATGGACGAGCGCCTGACCTCTATGACAATTGTACTGGCAGCTTGCGAGCGTATTCATAACACCCCACTGCCCTTTGCTTATATGCTACTGGTACATCGCACCACCTATTTGTATTGCATTATGTTGCCTTTTGGCTTGGTGGCCTCACTCGGTTGGGCGACCCCGTTGATCTGTGCGGTGATTGCTTATACTTTTTTTGGTTTGGATGCGCTTAGTGAAGAATTAGAAGAGCCTTTTGGCTTGGCCGCTAACCAGTTACCTCTAACTGCGTTATCACGCACTATTGAGATTAATCTACGAGAGGCATTGGGAGAGACGGATATTCCGCCTGATATCACTCCTATCAATGGCTATTTGCAGTAGTTTTTATTAATAGCTATTAACAAAAGCTAATTCACCTACTGTTTCGCGATAAACCTAACTAAATACAGACTTCACTTGAATAATCGCTCATAGACCACTATAAACAGTGCATATATTCTCTGCCTAATATAGCCATTCCACTATAGAAGTATGACAGCGTTAACCTCGCTTTAAGTATCAAATATATATCTACACTCGGTTGCCTTGTACTACTTTTAAATTGAATCGACTATAGCTTGACTGATTTAAATGCCACTAATGTCTACACTGAGCCTGTCTCAGATTTTGGCGTTATGCTTTTGGCATGATTTGAGCAGATGTCTGACTAATTGAATGTCTATAGCAGCGATTTTCGTATGACTTAATGTTACTTACTTATTTACCGCTAATGACTGATTAACTTTTTCCTATTTACCTATATAAGCGAGGCTCATATCATGAGTGATGATTCAAAAGACAACAACGACAACAGCGCAAATAACCCAACCAGCAATCAGCCATCAATTAAAGTCACTGACCTGACGCCAAATAAAGGCGCATTGGTAGGCAAAAAGACCGATATTCAAAACCCAGAGCTTTGGGAGTTCCCGATGAACTACCCACTAAGCATCATCGGTCATGAAGGCGAGCGTGAGAGCTTGCTTAATGAAGTGAAGCTAATTTTGGGTAGCCAATTCCCTGATTTTGATTTGGCGTCTATCGAAGTTAAGCCGTCTAAAACAGGTCGTTTTCACTCGGCACGGGTCAATTTGTACCTAACCGCTGCTGAGCAAGTGAATGCGCTTTATGCCTCACTTGATAATGCAAAAACGGTTCGTATTGTTTTATAAGTCGCATAGAAAACTTTAACGCCTTTTTAGTCCAAATCGTCACTCGCTAGTAATAAGTTATGGGTGGCGATTTTTTGTGGTTTGATGTACAATCTGCGCCCGCATTATTGCCGCTATGACTCCCATTATCAGTCGACAATAACCGAGAGAATGAAAAATAAAACTCACGATATTTTTACAAAAATTTTATTATTGACCGCATTTGCGTCTAACCCTTATCCCATCGTCCTTTGCCAAAATTTGGACTGCCTACAACCTTGTAGCAACATAGTTTTATTCTAAAATCAATATAGTATTTTCAAAATTTTCCCGCTATATTGTGCCTACCAATTAACAAACACGCTATATGTAGTACTCAGTGATTTTAACCGTCACTATGAGTAGTGGTAGCTTTTTGCCCAAAAAAACCAGCTAGCACAACCCCACATAATAGCGTTATAAAGAATGTCTGCCGCTGATTCAGCGCGCAACATCACAATAAGCAATCAAAATAGAGGCCAGCATGACACATATTGACAAAATCCAAGTAACCAAACGTGATGGACGTTTAGAGCCTATTGATTTAGACAAAATCCACAAGGTAATAGCGTGGGCAGCTCACGGCTTGGACAACGTGTCTGTGTCTCAAGTTGAGCTAAAGTCGCACATTCAGTTTTATGAAGGTATCAAGACTCGTGACATTCACGAAACCATCATCAAGTCTGCCGCCGACCTAATCTCTGAAACCACGCCTGACTATCAATATCTGGCTGCGCGTTTGGCTATCTTCCACCTACGTAAGATTGCTTATAACAAATTCACCCCGCCGCATCTATATGACCATGTCAAAACTTTAACTGATGCGGGAAAATACGATCAGCACATCCTAGCTGACTATAGCCGTGCTGAATTTGATGAGCTAGAAGAATATCTGGATCACTGGCGCGATATGAATCTTGCTTATGCTGCTGTTGAGCAAATGGCTGGCAAATATCTGGTACAGGATCGTGTGAGCAAAACTGTCTATGAAAGCCCGCAGTTCTTGTATATGCTTGTCGGTATGTGTCTGTTTAGCCAATACGACAAGTCAGATCGTCTTGATTTCGTCAAACGCTTCTATGATGCGACCTCAGAATTCAAAATCTCACTACCAACGCCTATCATGTCAGGTGTGCGTACGCCATCGCGTCAGTTTAGCTCGTGCGTATTGATCGAATGTGGTGATAGCCTAGACTCTATCAACGCGACCACCAGCGCCATCGTACGCTATGTGTCACAGCGTGCTGGTATCGGTATCAACGCGGGTCGTATCCGCGCCCTTGGTAGCCCTATCCGTGGCGGCGAAGCGCAGCATACTGGCTGTATCCCATTCTACAAACTGTTCCAAACGGCGGTTAAATGCTGCTCACAAGGTGGCGTACGTGGCGGTGCTGCGACTCTATTCTACCCACTATGGCATTTAGAAGTTGAGTCATTACTGGTACTAAAAAACAACCGCGGCGTCGAAGACAACCGTGTCCGTCATATGGATTACGGCGTACAGTTAAACAAGACAATGTACACGCGCCTAATCAAAGGCCAAGACATCTCGCTATTCTCACCAGGTGACACACCAGGCCTGTATGATGCATTCTTTGAAGATCAAGACAAATTCGAAGAGTTATATACTAAGTACGAAAATGATCCTAACGTGCGTAGCCGTCAGATCCCAGCTGCCGATTTGTTCAGCCTAATGATGCAAGAGCGCGCCAGTACGGGTCGTATCTATATCCAAAACGTCGATCATTGCAACACGCATAGCCCATTTGACTCGACGGTTGCGCCGATTCGCCAGTCAAACCTATGTATGGAAATCGCACTACCGACCAAGCCACTTGATAACATCAATGACGAAGAAGGCGAAATCGCCCTTTGTACGTTATCAGCAGTCAACTTGGGTAAAGTCGAAAACGTCAGCGATATCGAAGAGCCAGCTGAGCTAATCGTCCGTGCGCTTGATGCCCTGCTCGACTATCAAGACTATCCAGTCAAAGCGGCTCAAAACGGCAGCATGCGTCGCCGTACGCTAGGTGTGGGCGTAATCAACTATGCTTACTACTTAGCTAAGAATGGCGCACGCTACTCTGATGACAGCGCGCTTGGTCTGACCCATCAAACGTTTGAAGCATTGCAATTCTATCTCTTAAAAGCGTCAAACAAATTGGCAAAAGAGCAAGGCGCGTGCCCTGCGTTCAATGAGACCACGTACTCACAAGGTATCTTACCGATTGATACGTACAAAGCCGACTTGGATAAAATCTGCCAAGAACCGCTACATCTCGATTGGGAAACGCTACGTGGCGAGATCACTGAGCACGGTCTACGCAACTCTACCCTAACCGCCTTGATGCCGTCTGAGACCTCAAGTCAGATCGCTAACGCGACCAACGGTATCGAGCCACCACGTGGTCTGGTCTCTATTAAAGCCTCAAAAGATGGCATCTTAAAGCAAGTCGTACCTGAGATTGATAAGCTAAAAGATCAGTACGAGCTACTATGGCAAATGCCAAACAATGACGGTTACCTAAAGCTGGTCGCTATCATGCAGAAGTTCGTCGATCAAAGTATCTCTGCCAATACCAACTACGATCCAGTTCGTTATGCTGGTGGCCGTGTACCGATGAAGATATTGCTAAAAGACTTGCTAAACGCTTATAAAATGGGTGTGAAGACGTTGTACTACCATAACACTCGTGATGGTGCGAACGATGCCCAAGCGGATATGGAAGATGATTGTGCTGGCGGTGCTTGTAAGATCTAGGTTTGCAAGAAAAGCTCTTTAAATAGAATTTCTGATGGATGGCGGGTTTGGCTTTTAGAGCTGAGTCCGTCAGTCGCTTGTATCTTGACTGTCCACTGAAAAGGAGATCAAATGGGTGCATATAGCTTCGATATATCTCCTAAATAAGTCTTCGAATTTGAATAGTCACAACAGTAGATTAGTTCCTTTCGGGGATTGAACTATATTTTCGAAACAGTTATCGGTTAAAGCTTTTAGAATTACATATGGCATAGTCTTTATGGGTTGAAAAGAGCATGAATAATAGTGAGATTACTTCAGATATACTAGAAAAGAATCTAGAAAGAATTATTGGGTTCATTAGTAACTGTGAAAGTAAGGTTTCATATTTACTAGCTACTACTGGAATTATTGCAACTATTTTAACTACAGTAATTCCTCCGAATCTTAAATCCATAAAGCTTTTTTTACATAGCAATGAACCTAACTTTCTTATACCGATGTGCATATTCGGTATTCTCATTTCTACAGTATATTTTTTACTAGGTATACATTATTTTTCGAAGGTTTTAACTGCTGATACTAAGCGGACTTCCGAAAATACCAACTCGATGATATTTTTTGGCTCAGTAAGCTCAGAACTAAACAGCAATAGTTATATTTCAAAGTTGGAAAGTTCAAACTATAGTTACAAAGATGATTTAGCCTGTCAGATATATATAAATTCAAAAATTTGTACTCAAAAATTTGAAAATTATGGTAGAGGTTTTAAGTTGATTCGTCGTAGCTTACCAGTAATCATACTATGTTGGACTTATTTGTTCTGAATAGGAGAAAAAATGCCAAGCTACGACTATAAGCAAGGTAAAAATAGAATTGAAACCATACTCGATAACTACATGGTGATCGAAGAAAGAAATAAAGTACCTAGTGAAGGTAGTTTTACCTTTGAAAATGGCTATATATCTTGGGTTACAGCAATATTTGTTGATATAAGAAACTCAACAGAAATTTTTTCTAGTAAAAATGAAGAAATAGCCAAAATGGTTAGAGCTTTCACATCTGAAATTATAGAAATCTTAAGAAATGATGATAACTATCGTGAAATAGGTATTAGAGGGGATTGTGTATACGCTATATATACAACACCAAAGAAAACCGATATCTATGAGTGTGCTCAAAAATGTTTCTACGTTAACACATTTATAAATATGTTTAATAAGTTGCTGATAAAAAGAAATATAGAAACTATTAAGGTGGGTATAGGAATGGCTAGTGACAAAGAACTAGTAGTCAAAACCGGCAGAAAAGGAGTAAGTATTAATGAAAAAGTCTGGATCGGGCAAGCTGTCTCTGTAGCATCAAACTTATCTTCCTACGGCGACAAGAACAACTATAAACGAATTTTCTTTTCGAAATGTTCTTATAACAATATTCTCGAAATTCTTTCTGAAAATAATTCAGGTAAAAATGTAGAAAGCTGGTTTAGTTATTCTTATGACTGTGAGGCTTATAATACAGGAATTGTTAAGACAGGTTTTAACGATTGGATTAAAAATGATTTTATTGATTAACTATATATTTTAGGTACAGGTTAAGTTGGTTGTAGGGTGCGCCCAGCGCACCTTACAAATTACGTTCAAACGGAAGAAACATTAAGAAAAAAGAAAGACGCCCGAGCAAGGCTTTTTAGCCTGAGCGAGGAAATAACGAAGCACTGCTTCGTCCGAGCGCAAGAGAATTTGCATTTTCGCAAATTCTGTAGCAACTATCCTGCTGACGGCCAAGCAGATACAAGCGGTAGGCGGGATTGGCTACTGTTATAATTAAAACATATAGATAGAACTAAAACGACGGAGGTCATGTGCAATATACCGCAATCATCAAAGACGGTGGTTTGTTTATCCCAAACGTATTTTCAGACCTAAACGATGGTGGCTCGCATATCGTACAAGTCGAGGTTGATATTGCAGAGGTGCGTCAGCAGTTAGGTATGGATGAAGCACCAAAGACAACTATCGCCAAAAAAAGCGTAGCAAAAGCAGTCAAAAAGCCAGTATCGAGAGCGGCTAAAAAAGACGTAAAAACAGCAGCAGAAGAGCCTGATGTGAGCACCCTACGCAAAAGCGCACTTGATGAATTAGAAGCACTCGATGATAGTGAGCTGAGCGAGATATTCAAAGCCTATATGAACGATGGACAAGAGTCCTCACAGATATCACTAGAGAACCTCTAAGCTAAAACGCTATAATCCAAAAACGTGTCATAACATCAAATCAAAACCAGTCACACCCCTATAAATTAATAACCGTATCAATTATAAAGGCAGTCCCATGACTTACTCGATTTTTTCTCAAACGCCAAACAATGCGCTAAAAGAGCCGATGTTCTTTGGTCAGCCCGTCAACGTGGCGCGCTATGACCAACAAAAGCACCCTATCTTTGAGCAATTAATTGAAAAGCAGCTATCGTTCTTTTGGCGTCCAGAAGAAGTCGATGTATCACGCGATCGTATCGACTTTAGCAATCTATCATCGCATGAGCAGCACATATTTTTGAGCAACCTCAAGTACCAGACCCTACTCGACTCGATTCAAGGTCGTAGTCCAAACGTGGTGCTATTGCCACTGGTGTCTATCCCTGAGCTTGAGACGTGGATTGAGACATGGTCGTTCTCTGAGACCATTCACTCACGCAGCTATACGCATATCATTCGTAATATCGTCAATGACCCAAATATTATCTTTGATGATATTATGCAAAACGAGCACATCTTAGGCCGTGCCTCTGATATCGCTCAGTACTATGATGAGCTGTACCGCAACTCACAGCTATATAGCCTGTACGGGCCAGGCACGCACAACATCAATGGCGAGCAAGTGACCGTTGATTTAAGATCACTGAAAAAGCAGATGTATCTATGCATTATGGCAGTCAATGTCCTAGAAGCCATTCGTTTCTATGTATCGTTTGCTTGCTCGTTTGCCTTTGCTGAGCGTAAATTGATGGAAGGTAATGCCAAAATCATCAAGCTAATCGCTCGTGATGAAGCGCTGCATCTGACGGGTACGCAGCATATGCTGAACCTGATGCGTAACGGTCGTGACGACCCTGAGATGGTTGAGATTGCCGCAGAGTGTTATGAAGAAAGTATTGAAATCTTCCGCAAGGCTGCCGAGCAAGAAAAAGAATGGGCAGGCTATCTGTTCAAAGATGGCTCAATGATTGGTCTAAACAAAGACATCCTGTGCCAATATATCGAATACATCACTAACTTACGTATGGAAACTGTCGGCTTGCCAGCAGCGTTCCCGAACTCAAAATCAAACCCAATCCCGTGGATCAATACGTGGTTGTCGTCTGACAATGTGCAAGTAGCACCGCAAGAGACCGAGATTAGCTCGTACTTGGTTGGTCAGATTGACTCTGACTTATCAGACAGTGATTTTGATGACTTTGAATTGTAAGAGCTTTGAGCCAGAAAGACTTTGAATGATAAAGGCTTAAGCGGTAGAAATTTGAAGTTATAAAATTTCTACCACTGTAATCGTTTTATGGGTTAATAGTAGGGATAGCAATAGCACAGACATATCCCAATAGGATTAACGATGACTTGGGTAATGACCAGTAAAAAGCAGTTCTATCTACATGATGACGAGAGTCTGCTAGATGGACTGCTACGCACCGGACACGAGGTAAACTATCAATGCCGCGAAGGCTACTGTGGTAGTTGCCGAGTCAAGCGTATTGCTAGCTCGCATACGGTTGATTATCCATTTGACCCACTGGCGATGATTGAAGAAGATGAGATCCTGCCCTGCTGTTGCCGTGTGCAAGGTGTCATCTATATCAATCATGACCCGATTGAAAAGTTATAGCAGGGTTACGTATAAATGAACCTAGCCTTTACTTCGAGTTTCAAAAACACCAGCTCCAACAAAAAGCGCGCTCCTTATCTAAAGAAGCGCGCTTTTTTATGTTATCAGCTAAATGCATCTGCTAACTCATACATACATTATGAGCCAACACATAGTGGTAAGAATAGCTACAATTTACTGCGCCGCGGTATCTTGTTCAAACAGTTTCATTAGCTCTTCGCGCATACGATCACGCTCTGCCTTTGACATCATTGGCGTTTCTTCATCGCCTTGAATGTTTGGCTGCTCCATTCCGCCCATGCTCTCATTTTGTAGTACAACAGGACGCTCAAGTGGTTCTTGTGCTGGACGCTCTTCTAGCGTGATTTTCACTTGGGCGTTTTTACCTTGGCGTAGTATCTGCGCATCCAGTTCAGTATTTGGTGGCTTACGGGCAACATACTGAATCAAGGTATTAGCATCTGTCATCTCAACATCATCGATGGTTAGGACAATATCACCGACACGTAGACCACTTTTTGCCGCTGGGCTGTTATCAATGACGTTTAGTACTTCTACGCCTGTTGATGTCTCTAACTGCGTTGGATCACGTAACTGTGACTGAATCTCGATACCTAACCAACCACGACTGACACGGCCGTCTTTAATCAAGGCATTCATCACTTGCTCAACCAATGCCGTCGGAATCGCAAAGCCAATGCCCATCGAGCCACCAGAGCGCGAGAATATAACAGTATTGATACCGACTAGCTCGCCATGAGCATCGACCAGTGCGCCGCCTGAGTTACCCGGATTAATCGCCGCATCAGTCTGGATAAAGTCTTCAAATTTATTGACGCCCAGTCCAGTACGACCAGTCGCTGAGATAATCCCCTGCGTCACTGTCTGACCCACACCGAATGGATTACCGATCGCTAGTGCTAAATCACCCACACGAATCGGATCTTCGCGGAAGCCAAGTGGTGTCAGCCCTGTCATATCGACCTTGATCACGGCTAAGTCACTATCAGGATCTGTACCGATGATTCTGGCACGGCTCTTACGACCATCATTGAATGCGACTGTGATTTCATCGGCCTTTTCAATCACGTGGGCATTGGTCACGATATAGCCATCTTCTGATACGATCACACCAGAGCCTAAATTGGTATTGCCCTGCTCCTGTGATGGGCCACCATGATATTCAAAAAACCGGCGCAGTACGGGATCATCCATATAAGGATGCTCGGTCATCGTTTGCGTCGTATAGATATTGACCACAGACTGCGACGCACGCGCCACCGCATTATGATAAGAAGAAATAGGCGCTGGCGTATCCGACACTGGCTCTGCTGCTTGCTGCTCAGCAGGCGGGGTTCTCGGTGGCTCCCATGTGGCCTCCGACGTCGACTTCATACTCGTGAACAACCAGATAAACGCTGCTAACACTAGCAGCAATAAGACCCAAGGTAACCATTTTAATAAAGACGCCTTGTTATTGGTGTTCCGAGATGACGACATATAAAACCTCTATAAATTTATTGCAAACAAACGGTGAAAAACGATGTGAGATAATAGCGACCGCTTAGCTAATCTTGACCCATTCATCAGATGGTCAAATGCTATACAGCTAGGCAGACTCACGTGTATAAATTATAACCGCAATACCAGTAAATAGTAACGTATCGTGTACCATTTCAGTTATCCAGCTTGTCTGCTTGCTTACAACGGCATGTTAAAATAGCTTTTACGATGCTCAACACTTCAGCATTTCGAGAATTGAACATAAAGATAGAAGCCCAAAACCAAATATTCTCAAACATGATAGATAATACATAATTTTTGCTTAGTGAATCCATAGCACCTTACGACATACACTTTATTGATGACAGGAAAACATAATGACTGCAAATCATACGACAGCTGAATCCAATACTCAAAGCATCAGCGTTCAGGAATTGATACAGTTCTGTGACGACTATTTATCTACTAGTGCGTTTAAAGACTATGCGCCTAATGGTCTGCAGGTCGATGGTGGACGCCCGATTCAACGTATCGTTACTGGTGTCACGGCTTGTGAAGCCTTGATAGATGCTGCGATTGCTAACAATGCCGATGCGATTATGGTGCATCATGGATACTTCTGGAAAGGCGAACCTGCTACGCTTACTGGTATGAAAGGTCGACGCGTGCGCAAGCTGATGCAACACGGTATCTCTATGATTGGCTATCATCTACCGCTCGACGCACACCCAATCTCTGGCAATAACGCAAAACTTGCTGACATGCTCGGTATGACGATCAACGGTGCGCTCTATCCTACCGAGTCCCATCCTGTGGGCAATATCGCTACTTGTACACCGCAAACTGCTGACGATCTCATTGCCACCATTACTCAAGCCTTAGGTCGCGCGCCATTACATATTCCAGCTGAGTATCATACAGACTCATCTACTCAGACAAATGGTAGGCTAATCGAACGTGTGGGTATATGTACGGGCGGTGCGCAGGATATGATTGAGCAGGCTGCTACTATGGGCTGTGATGCGTTTATCTCAGGAGAGATATCTGAACGTACCACGCATAGCGCGCGTGAGCTTGGAATTGACTATTTTGCTTGTGGTCATCATGCAACGGAGCGTGGCGGTATTCAGGCGTTAGGAGAGATAGTCGCTCAAAAATTTGGTCTACCAGTTACCTTTATTGATATCGAAAATCCAGCATAAGGTAGCCACTTAAATTATCAGTTTAAATAATTGTCATTGATAGAGAAAAATTTGCAGGGAAAAGCTTATAAAGGAAATGATAGTTCAAAAGCCAAACTAGACTTGCTAATAGCTATAGTCAAAACATAAGCATAAAGTCTAGTTTGACTGCTATTTAAACTTTGTTATTCTATTTTTGATTATTATGTACCAAATATCTGGAAAATTAACCGTTTATATCTCAATTGTTAAGTTTTATCGCTTTTTTCTTAACTCCACTTGAATAATGCAATTAGTAACCGCATATTACTACCCGTAAGAAAGAACGTTTTGTCATGAAACTTCCCATTATTACAGCTTCCGGTTATGGCACCAAAATAATGCTGGTAGTTGTTTAAAACTTTATGATGCTATATCAGCGATAAGATTTTAAACCGCTACCCATTGAAATACTATGTTTGCACTATATATGTTAGCGGCATGGTATTTTTTTATTTTTGGTGTCGCGATGACGGTATGACATAGTCAGTTTGATAGACCGCTATAAACTATCAATTCTGGTTATTTTGCTTACCCTCGTTGCTGGACAAACAACTTTAGTAGCCAGCTATCCTATTGCTAGTAACTTAATATTAGTGATTCAAAATATAGCCAGCCATCAAAGTTAGCATAGTTAAAACAGATGAATGTATTTGCCTCATTGGCAAAACCTTACATCAATGTTTCAAGCTATGTCTTTGTCTCAATAACTTAATCATGACCTTACCTATGTTTGATATATAGTTGTTTGGCCACTAGCCATATTTAGTTATCGATGAAGGAATCATCTGATTTATATCCTTCGCGTTGTTGTGCGTTCAGTATTTTAAACCAGTACTTATAAATACGGTTTAGAACGTTTTTATGACATATCGATAGCTGGCTGACGACAAACTATCCCACTAACTCTTAGAGAGAGTACGCTAGTGGCGCTATAGTCAAACAAGATAGAGCGGCATTTATCCTATTAAAAATGCCACTCTATTTAAGATATGATATCGATATATGTCAATATTATGCACATATATTTATACGTGTTTTTGCGGTAAGAAGGATGGCTAAAATCAGGAGACATCCATGCAGCGTATTACTTATCGTGTAAAAGTATCTGCGCAAGGGGCCAAACGCCGTATTTCTTATTTACTGCGTCCATCTAAACGCCTACTGAACACCAAAAGTAACATCGTTTCATCCGTTACCCCTATTGCGTCTAATCGTTTTGCCAGAACCAAGAAGCTGGCACAAATCTCTAGCATCGCTCTACTCTCGTTGCCCGCTGAGAGTTTGACGACCATGAACACATCGGTACCAGCTTATGACAATGTCATGCTGGAAAACACCTTGACCATTGCTGCGGTACCAGGCGATAGCACTTACTTTGCTACCGATGGCTTCCAACATGGTTTTGGTTTTGATCTGGTGCGCACTTATGCCGACGAGCTCGGTGTCGATATCAATCTAAAAGCCTATGCCAGTGAAGAAGCGGCGCTAAAAGCACTAAGAACCGGCAACGCTGACATGGCGTTGACTACGGCTAGCACCAAGCTAAAAAGCCAGCTGAACCTATCGTCTATCAATGTCAGCTGCGGTTATGATTCTAGTCTGACTAAGAACGGTCTACATCCTAAGGTAAGTTGGACATTTAGCTCATCCAATGACCCACTATCAAGAAAGGCCAGTTACTTTTTGTGCGATAGCATCAAGCTACAAAACACACAAAAACTTGCCGCGTTCTACAATCAAAACTTGCTTAAAGATGCCTATAGTCAGGATCATTTCCAGAGAACGTTGACAGAAAAGTTACCGGACTATCAATCTTCGTTTGAAGAGCAAGCACGTAATTATAATCACGATTGGGAACTACTGGTCGCGATGGGTTATCAAGAGTCGCATCTTGATGCCAATGCTGTGTCGCCGACTGGCGTACGCGGGTTAATGATGCTGACCAACAACACTGCAAAAGCGATGGGTGTCTCAGACCGTGTTGATCCTTATCAAAGTATTGGTGGCGGTGCACGCTATCTAGAGCAAGTGAAAGCAGACTTCTCTGATGTGCCAAAAACTGACCGTATCTGGTTTGCCCTTGCAGGTTATAACATGGGTCCCAATGCGGTAAAAAGAATCCAACGTGAACTACGAGCTCAAGGTATCGATGATAAGAGCTGGGCGAACGTCTATGCTTATTTAGCAGATAATAGAGCGTCGAATAGCCGCTATGGTCAAGCGATGCATTATGTCAGTAATATCAGAAGCTATCTTGAGACTATTAAAACTCAGACGGTCTAATCTATAAATATTATTAGATTTTTGAGAATGAAGTTTCCAAATACAAAAAAGCTGCTCTTATAAAGAGCAGCTTTTTTGTGCGATACGATTCATAGTTAATATTAATGACGTCTTATGTAAAAGGCATTCATTAATATCTTATTCATTAACGATTAGGTACAGTCAGACGTTGACCACGTTGCAACATCGTATCAGCAGCGATATTGTTCATATCAGCTAGCTCTTGTGTTGAGACACCATATTTGCGTGCTAGACCAATCAAGCTATCGCCTGAGCCAACCGTGTAGCTTACTGTCGCTTTTGGTACTTTAAGCGTTTGGCCACGCTGTAGCTGAGCATTGGTCGCTAGATCGTTGGTCGCCGCCAAGTCCTCTACCGATATACCAAACTGACGTGCTAAAGCAATTAGGCCATCGCCAGATTTTACTTTATAGCTTTCAGTATTACCTAATTTCGTACCACTGCTTGCTGAACTACTACTGTTACTACTAGCAGAACTGCTGCTTTGACTGCTACTAGATGCACTTGCCACACTGCCGCTAGCAGGAATAGTGATAGTACGACCCAGTATCAGGTTCGAATTGGTATTTAAATTATTTGCTGATGCCAAATCACTTAAGCCAATATTGTAACGTTTAGCGACACCCGTTAGTGTATCACCTGATTTTACTTTGTAGCTGACCGCTTTGTCATTTAACTGACGATCAACCAGCTCTTTAGTAGCAGGAACTTTAATCGTTTGACCACGTTGCAGGCGAGCTTTCGCATCAAAATTGCTATTCACTGCAGCAAGTTCCGTTGCACTCACTCCGATGCTGTTCGCAATACCAATCAGCGTATCACCTGATTTTACTTTGTAATTGGTGGTCGCGACCGAGCTTGAGCTGTTACTAGCACTTGTCGTACTTGCAGTATCAAAATCAACACTGGCTGGCACTTTAAGCGTCTGACCAACATACAGCGAACTTGTGCTGTTGATACCATTGAGACTGGCTAAAGTATCTGTCGACACGTTGAATTGACGTGCCAATGCAATTAAGCCATCCCCTGCTTTTACTTTATAGTTTTTGGTCGCAGGGCTTGATTTACTCGGCTTGGTAGAAGGCGCTGCAGGTGTCGTCGCAGGTGCGGTCACTTTACCCGGTATGAGCCATAATTTTTGACCTCTGAGCAGATCAGCACGGCTGCTCAAGTTGTTATAGCTGGCTAGCTGAGTGACCGATAAGCCAAAACGATTGGCCGTACCGATAAGCGTATCACCACCTTGTACAACATAACTGTCAGGCTGACTAGCGGCTGCATTGTTAGCAGTACTTAATGGCTCAATAGTCTTGGCATTATATAGATATAACGTGCTGCCAGAGAGCAGATTAGCACTGGCGTCTATCTGGTTCCATTCTGCGATATCACGCCAGCTAACCCCTGCTCGACTCGCAATGTTCGAAAGCGTATCGCCACGTTTTACCGTATAAGTGGTACGTGCGCCTTGTGGTTTTGGCTTACTTACCGAGGTTTTGGCAAAGCTAAGTTTTTTCTCTGCGCCGCTCGCTTCTAAGATAGATTGCTGCGTCTGTACGGCTGATAGATTGATGTTGCCATCAGCATTGATAACATTGGTCTCAGAGGTATTTCTACGGATTTGATTGGCAATAAAATCACGCTCTTCTTTGCTAAGCGGTGGCTCTTGGACAATCGTATTGTTCTGAGTAATTTGAGCTGAGGTAGTCGGTAGACTGTTACTGCTCTTAAGCTCAGCATTGATTTTGTTGGTCTCTGCTGTGGTCAGTGGTGGCTCAGTACGAGCTGAGGAATTGCCACTGTATACCGAGCTACTAGTCGGTGTCGCAGATGGTGAGATATAGCTGGTAGTCTGCTGAGGTACACTTGCGCTAGCGGCATAATCAGCCAATGCGCTACCAGTAGATGGCAGTGATGAGGCAGTATATGGTTTATTATTATAGCTTGGCGTAGTCGCTGTCGTACTTGAGCTACCTGCGTTACTTGAGGCGAGTACATTGCCTGTACCGTTACCTCTGAGCCCACTTAGTTTGGCATCAGCATTGAGACTGACGTCGTTAGGAATGATGACACGCTGCGGACCTGAAGAATCAACGCGGCCTGATGTCAGTGCAGTGTTTAGGCGCTCTAACTCATCATAGCTAACACCAGTTAACTGCGACACTTCTGCCAAGCTCACACCATAGTTAACAGGTACACTACGGAAATGCTGACGGTTAGCGATAGCTGGTAGATACACACCATATTGCTCAGGCTTAGCGACGATTTCGGCTACAGCTAAGAAACGCGGCACATAGTTCATCGTTTCAGTCGGTAATTGAAGTGACCAGTAATCTGTTGGTAGTCCGCGCGCTGCATTGGCATCGATTGCTTTCTGTACACGGCCAGGTCCAGCGTTATAAGCAGCCAATGCTAGCTCCCAACTACCGAACTGGTTGTGCAGTGCTGTTAAGAAGTCATAGGCAGCACGTGTCGATTCGATAACATCACGGCGACCATCATAAGTGCTGCTTTGATTCAGACCATAAATACGGCCCGTACTCGGGATAAACTGCCACAAGCCCGCAGCTGCCGCACTACTCGTACCACTTGGATCGTAAGAGCTCTCGATAACCGGTAGCAAGGCAAGCTCTGTTGGGATGTTGCGACGCTCTGCCTCTCGTACCGTATGATAGATATAACGACTGGCACGTGCAGTTAGGCGATTGAGATAATCCTGTCTACTGGTAAACCAACTTTTTTGCCCTTCAATACGCTGATTATAGATTGGCTTACCACCATTCATGCGGTAGCCTGCGCGTAGACGATTCCACAAATCACCATATTGCTGAATAGCAAGCTGGTTACCTTCTACCATGGTCATGTCAGTGGCTTCTAACAAGTCAGCCAACTCATCCAAGCTCTCTGCATCTAAAAACGCAGTCGAGTAGTCTGCACTACCTGTATTAGCTCCTTGATTAGCAGGACTTTTGGTGATGACAGATGAGCTATTGGTCGCACCTTTGTTTTTTACCGCTGATGTATTGCTACACGCACTAATCAGTAAAGTGGATACCGCAAGCGTCAATGGCAACGCAATAAATGAGCGAGAGTGTGATAGCACAGTAGACATGATATTGGAGGTTTCCTAACGACAGAAATTAATAAGATAAAGTTGATGGATAGTATAGTATGCAATGTAAAGCAAAAACTAGCCTAATATAAAAGATAATAATAGACGCTTAAATAGCCTATAAAACTAAGTAATAACTGTTTAACCAACTAAAACCTCTTATAAGTTAGAATCTCAGACAATTAAACTAACTATAGCTTATATAACCCATTATATTTTTGAGTCTTACTTGGTCAATGGCGACTTAATTAATAGCCACCTGTGATACTGCGCGCAAGAGCACTGCATTACCAGTAGATAAGGTCAAGGTCACACGAGATGTGGTGACAAATGATACTTGCTGACCATTTTTTACCCAGCTCTCATTGGTCGTCACATTGGCTTTGGCTTGTGAACCAGTAATCACCACATTGTCTACCGAAATATCATAGCGATAATTAGACGTATCATTCCAGCTGTTTTGAAGCAGCTTTAAATAGGCATCTTTGTCTAAACTGGTAGATTTACCTTTTCTAGATAAAGAAATAAGCGCGTCATCTGACACAAGGCGCGATACCTGATTGATACTTTGGCTATTCGCTGATGCTTTCATTGCAGCGGCATAGTTCTGTACCAAATCTTCGGTCATAGTTGCCGCTTGTGCATTTATACTGATGGTGCTGGCTACTGCTACGATTGCAGTGATGCTGGCGCTTTTCACCAATAGAGCTAATAGCCTATTTCCCAATAATTTTTTCATGATAATCCTTAGCGATATTTTTTTCGTTAGCGTCATATAGTGACGATTAACGCTCTTTTATCATTTATTTTGGCAGTGTATCTGTATAGATATATCTATATAAGTATACTCATATCATATGCCGAGCCTATCATCGAATTCTCACAGCCATGTGACACCCTGTGTAATTATTGCGAATAAAAACACAGACTATCAAATCAAATACTCTTAAGGTTTTATGCTGTAAATCCTAGCTCAAACGGTTAGATGCTTCGTGGCTCTAGCTTGATAGTCAGCCTATAATGAGCTGACCATTGTTAAACCACAATCTTTAGAACCATCAATATTTATGGTTAAGCTATTAACATTATATTTTGGCTTCGTTAATGCATAGTCAAGGCTTCGTTAGGACTTAGGTTCGCTGTTACTATCTTCATACTGCTCATCATCGCTGAGCTTCATACCCAAACGCTCTACTCGTCTATCCATCATCTGACGAGCCAAGGCTTGCATGTCTTCGACGCGGTCTATCTCATCAACAATTTCAAGACCTAGCAATGTCTCAAATACATCTTCTAACGTGACAAGCCCTTTAACTTCACCATATTCACCGACTGTAATCGCAATATGAATACGGTTTTTTAGCATCAATTCTAACAAGTCAAACAGCTTCATTTTAGAGAAAACAAAAGTGATGTCTCGCTGAAACTGCGTCAACGGCTTGTGCATAGCATGATTAACTTTAGCCAGTAGCATGTCGGTTTTTAGGACAAAGCCTGTAATGTTATCCAAATCACCATCGTAGATTGGCAAGCGAGAAAATGTCAGTTTTGGACGATCAACCAATAGTTCAGCGACAGTTTTATTCTCTTCAAATGCAAGCATCACCGAGCGCGGTGTCATGATGTCTTCGACTTTAATAGCGCCAAATGCGAGCAAGTTACGAATGATACGCGACTCTAGTGGGTCAATTTGTCCTGACTCTTCACCGATACTAGCAAGCGCAGCAAACTCACGGCGGCTAAATGTTTGCGGTTCTTTACCACGTACCAATAGTTTCGTCAGACGTTCTGAGAACCAAATTAATGGGTATAGCAGCATGATGATGCCGCGAACGAAGTAAGCAACCAGACCACTTAGTTGACGCCAGTAAACTGTACCCAAAGTTTTTGGGATAATCTCAGACAAGAATAAGATAGCAAGCGTCATGAGGGCCGAAAACAGACCAAACCACGCACTACCAAATACGATCGTGGCTTGTGCACCCGCACCGATAGAGCCAAGTGTATGGGCAACGGTATTTAACGTTAAAATAGCGGCTAGCGACTGATCAATATTGTCGACTTTAAGACTTTTAAGCATTTCTGCTTTTTTGGGACTGGTCTCTTGCACATCTGCAATAAACGATGGCGTCATGCTTAGCAAAACAGACTCTGCTAGTGAACAGACGAATGAGACACCAATAGCGAGTAAGACAAAAAATATCAATAAAGAAACGCTAAGCGCAGTTGGCGCTGCCGCCTCGCTGGATGTTGATACAGCACCAGCTGCCCACACTGCCTGCGGTAGCATAAAAATTGCCAATGCAGATAGTGCCGAAAAAGAAGTATAACCAAATCGAGAATTATTAGTCATTCTCGGGGGAGGTTCTGCAGATGCGTCTTTACGATGAGCGCGCGGACGACATAAACGAGGTACAAACATAAAAGTGGTGAACAAGTTAGGTAACCTAAAAAGAGTAAAAGGAGAATAATGTCATGAGCAATTTATATTGATTTTCAGATTATCTTTAACAAAGTAATAAAAGACATCTGTCTATCGTATAAATAGTTACTCAAAGCTGATTTAGCTGATTTAATCGCTATTTCAAAGCCATACTATGCTTCAAATAGCCGTAATATGGTTCAATATATAGCATACTAAATACAGGTAATCATTGCCATTTGATAGTAGCATTGATGATACCATTTCACAATAAGTCACCATTTTTAAGTTTTTGTTTTTTGATGACTTTTATTACCCTACTATTAACGGTTGTATGACGACATCTTTACTAGCCAATTCATGACAGCTATTTAGCCTGAGGCTTTATATAGATTATCTGAATATAGTAAAAACATTGTTGTCCTACTCGTTGGCTGATAGTATGCCTTACGCTAAGAAAAACACGCTCAGCCTATGATTAACAGTTACCAAGTCTGGGATTTTTTGTTACTATGCGTCTAATTTTATTATTGTCTATGACTTACTGAGAGATATTATGAGCTTATTTATTCAAGCTGCCCATGCTGCACCAGAGACTGCAGGTGCTGCAGGTCTATTCGGTCAGATTTTACTGCCTGTTGCGTTTTTTGCGATTTTTTACTTCTTGGTCATTCGCCCGCAGTCTAAGCGTACCAAAGAACACCGTGCCATGGTTAACGCATTAACCGTGGGTAGTGAAATTATTTTTGCTGGTGGTTTAATGGGTCGTATCAAAGCAATCGAAGGCGACTATGCCGTTGTGAGCCTAAACAACAATACTGACGTGAAAGTACAACGTGCTTCTGTTATTTCAGTATTGCCTGCTGGCACGATCGAAAGCGTCTAATTAGAATGTTCACTAGCTTTTATTAGTGAAAATTTATTAGTGAACATTCAATAGTCGTCACATTAACGAATGTAATGACTAAAAAATGACCGTATATGATTTACGGTCATTTTTCGCTATTAACACAGTAAGGTAAAATTGCTATATAAATTAGGCTTACTGTTTAGATGTCCTATCTTTATCCAAATCAGCCATATGATTTTTGGTGACCAGATAAACAGACATCTGTATTATTTGCTTTACTGTTTTATGCGTTACTATCATCGCGGATGATCGCAATGGTGCATGATGACGGCTGCTGAACATAGCACTCGACCGTTGCTATCGCTAACTTCCCATCTGCTAACTTGTGGCCTACGTCGCCAGTCGTTTATCAACTTAAAGAAGTGATTATGCAATATCCCGCTTGGAAATACTTACTAATTGCCGTCGTGCTACTCGTTGCCGGTCTATATGCTGCCCCCAACCTTTACCCTGACGAACCTGCTGTGCAGATTACGAGTGCAGCTGCAGGAACTCAGCTATCTGAAGGCATCTTAACTGAGTCTCAAAGCTTACTCGAAGAGGCAGGTCTAGATAACCACGATGGTACGTTTGAGGGCAACAGCGCACTGGTACGCCTCAATAACCCAGTCGATCAGCTAAAAGCGCAAGAAGTGCTACGTCAAAACTTGGGCGAAGACTATGTCGTTGCCCTTAACCTAGCACAGACTACCCCGCAGTGGCTACGCGATATCGGTGCAAGACCGATGAAACTCGGTCTCGATTTGCGTGGTGGTGTACGCTTTGTACTCGAAGTCGATATGGACAAGGCGCTTGAACAGCGTTTGACCAGTGCCAGTCGTGATATGCGACGTGAGCTACGTGCTGAGCGAGTAGCAATCAAAGGTATCAAAACCGAAGATCGCGGCGTGGTATTGCATTTTGCTGATACTGACACTCGTAACCGTGCCCAAAACGTATTGCAAGGCTCGATGAGCAACACGTTTAACTTGCAGTCTTCTATTGATGATCAAGGTCCTGCATTGGTCTTATCGTATAACGATGCGACACTTGATGAAATCAATAGCTACGCGGTCAACCAGAACTTGACGACTTTACGTAACCGTATTGCTGAGCTGGGTGTGACTGAAGCTTTGGTACAGTCGCAAGGCGCTAGCCGTATCGTCGTTGAGCTACCTGGTGTACAAGATACTGCTGAAGCAAAGCGTGTACTTGGTCGTACTGCAAACCTTGAGTTCCGTATGGTGGCAGAAGACGCCGATACCTATACTGGCGGCATACCTCCAGCGGGCACAGAAGCATTCCCATTCGAAACACTCGATGGCCCGCCTGTATTGTTAGATCGTCAAGCGATCGTCACAGGGGACAAAGTAACCAACGCGCAAACTGGCTTGGATGAAAGTGGTCTACCTGAAGTAAGTATTACCTTGGACAGTGCTGGCGGCAAGCTCATGCAGAACGCCACACGTACAGCGGTTGGTCAACAGATGGCTGTATTGTTCATTGAAAACAAGCAAAGAATCACTTACGAAGAAGATCCAGCCACTGGTGAGACGACTGAAGTACGCACACCTTACGCTGAAACCAAAGTCATCAACCGCGCCAACATTCAAGCGGTACTGGGTTCATCATTCCGTATTACTGGTCTAGATAGTAGTGCTGAAGCAGCTGAGCTTGCGCTATTGCTACGCTCGGGCGCACTTGCTGCACCGATGTACTTCGTAGAAGAGCGCACTATTGGTCCATCACTCGGACAAGAAAACATTGATAAAGGGTTGTTCTCTACGCAGGTCGGCTATCTACTAGTCTTCGCGTTTATGATTATCTTCTATCGCTTGTTTGGTGTGATTGCCAACGTTGCGCTAGCCGTTAACGTTATTATCATCATTGCAATTATGTCAATTTTGGGTTCATCACTTACCCTACCTGGTATCGCAGGTATCGTTTTAACCATCGGTATGGCGGTTGATGCCAACGTACTGATCTTTGAGCGAATACGAGAAGAGATTGCCAATGGTGTCCGGCCAAAATCAGCCATCGTGGCAGGTTTCGATCGCGCATTTAGCAGTATTTTTGATGCCAACATTACAACCTTATTGGTCGCGTTTATCCTATTTGCGATTGGTACTGGTCCGATTAAAGGCTTTGCGATTACGCTAGCTATTGGTATTGTCAGCTCGCTATTCACTGCAATTTTGGTGACACGTGCACTGGTACAAATTGCTTATGGTAAGCGTAAATCCATCAAAAGTCTGAGCATCGGTTAGGAGAATATTATGGCGATCGATAATAACAACCCTTTAGAACAGCAGAATAATCCTGATCGAAATGGCTCAAACGGTGAGACGACCAATGCAAGTACGCGTCGCCGTAACAAACCGCGTCGTGATGGTAAAGGTAGCAATACTAAAACCAATAACCCTACTACCGCAAAGTCAGGCAAAAGCTCTAGTCGTCGCGGTGGTAAAGGTCAAAACGCCAAAGACAGTCAAGCACTGTCTACCGCTGTTGATTCTGACGTAATATCAGGTGACGCTGCTGATGATGCCGCAGCTGTCGCTGAAGGTGGCATCAAGGCAGTTGGTAACCAGCGTATCATTCCATTTATGAAGATAGAAAAGCCGATGGCACTACTATCTTTATTTATGGTGATCGGTAGTATCATTGCTATCGCGGTAAACGGTCTGAACTTAGGCCTCGATTTCACTGGTGGTGTTTCAGCAGACGTGCGTTATGAGCAGCCTGTTGAGCAAGTTGCCGTTGTACAAGCACTAGCAGACAATGGCTTCGATGACGCGGTTGTACAGTATCTAGGTACTCGTGAAGAGCTATTGGTACGCCTACCCCCTCAGTCTGATAACGTCGATGGGCTAAACGCAAATCTGACGCAAGCATTGGCACTACCTAGCAACACCGCTACGATTAGCAACGTAAATATCATTGGTAGCCAAGTTGGTAATGAAGTTTATCTAAACTCAGTCATGGCATTGGTATTGGCACTGGTTTGTATGCTTGGCTATGTTGCCCTACGCTTCCAGTTCAAACTGTCTTTAGGTGCCGTACTGTCACTATTTCATGATGCCGTCGTAACCATCGGTGTATTTGCACTATTCGGCTTTCCGTTTGATTTGACGGTATTGGCTGCGGTATTGGCATTGATTGGTTATTCATTGAACGATACCATCGTTGTCTATGACCGTATCCGTGAAAACTTCCGCCGTGTTCGCGGAATTACGCCAGAGCAGACGATTGATTTATCGTTGACCGAGACGCTACGTCGTACGATTATGACCATCTCAACCGTTCTATTGGTCGTACTAGCCATGCTCTTCTTGGGCGGTGATGGGTTATACTGGTTCTCAGTAGCTCTATTCATTGGTTTGCTTGCGGGTACTTACTCATCGACCTATATTGCCAGTTCGATTCCGCTGCGCATGGGTCTGTCGCGTGATGACTTTATCGTAAAAGTAAAACCAGAGTTTGAAGAAGAAATCGTTACTTTCAACGATCCAAAAATGTTTGAGCAAGACAACGTTTAGTAAGGTATATTAGATGGATTGATACGTTGAACTAGCGTGTTATCACATTCTATATAATTACTGATTATACAGCTACAACGTTTAAATAAGAGCACCTGACTCATGAATAATGAGTCTAGGTGCTTTTGTCTTTATAGCTATTTTGTCTCTTATATTAAATGTACTGCCTTACAATTTTATTCTCATTTTACGAACATACCTCTTTATCGTTCACGTATAAACGAGCTACCCATGTCAGCTAATTCAGCAACTTCTCAAGCGATGCCACCTATTGACACAAGCTATAAGCGTATTGTCGCGATTGCATTGCCTGTGCTACTCGCCAATTTGGCTATGCCATTGCAGAGCGTCATTGATACGGCCATTGTCGGCAATATGAATGACACGGCGAAACTTGCTGGTATGGGTTTGGCCATACAGCTGCTGTCGCTATTGCTTGTTAGCTTTAACTTTTTGCAGTATGCATCATCTGGGCTTGCTGCGCAGGCATTGGGACAACTGGCTAATAATAATAGCAATATATCAGCTGTATCAGCACCTACGCATTTACTGTCTATCTTACAGCGCGCGTTACTATTGGCATTTGTTATTGGAGCAATATTGCTACTCGCAAAGCCATGGCTGATTGATTTTGGCTTAAAAGCACTGTCAGCTAATCCTGAAAGTGGACGCGCAGCAAAAACCTACTTAGACGTACGCTTTTGGGGCGTGATCGCAGAACTGATGAACTTTGCATTTATTGGTTGGTTTGCAGGACAAGGTAAGACCCGTTATATGCTTTATCAGCAGGGTTTTATTGCCGTACTTAATATCGTACTGACTCTGTTTTTTGTATTTGCAATGCAGATGGGGTTAGCTGGTGTCGCACTGGGAACGACTATTGCATTTTGGTTTGGAATACTGATGGCATTATGGTTAAGTCGCCAACATTTAAAAATATCATGGACAGCATTATTTAAAGCGGATCGACAGTATTTTACGAAAGAAAAAATGCTTAGGCTATTTTCTTTAAACAAAGATATCTTTGTACGTACTCTTATTTTAACGCTAAGCTTTGCTTGGATTACTCGACTTTCTGCTCAAAGCGGTGATGTCATATTGGCTGCCAATGCTATTTTATTGCAAGTATTAAGTATATCTGCCTTCGCTCTGGACGGCGTCGCTGTCTCTGCTGAAACACTGAGTGGACAAGCCGCAGGGCGACGTGACTGGCCACGTTTTCGTATTATCATAAAACGTACAGGCGTGGTTAGTTATGGTCTTGCTATCATGTTGAGCGCCATCTGGTGGCTTGCAATGCCTACGTATTTAGGATTAATGACCAATATTAAGTCGGTGTTTGCCCTCGCCTATGACTACCATTTATATGCCGTATTATTGCCTCTTGTCGGCGTTGGTGCCTATTGGCTGGATGGGATATTTTTCGGTTTGACGGCTGGTAGCGTGATTCGTAATGCGGCGCTGATACTGGCTGCTATTTTCTTCCCTTTGAGCTGGTTGCTCTATCAGCAATGGGATATGACAGGTATTTGGCTTAGCGTGTGGTGTCTATTATTATTGAGACTAGTCATCCTAGGTGGGTTTTTGTACCGTGCTAATCAGACTGGCAGTTATGAGAAACTACAACCTGAAGCTTAGTTAATTTTATACTATGTTTGCTCTATCAATTTTCGATAGATCATTTTTATTAAGCTCGTTTTTTGCTTTTTAATTTTATAGTAATACCGTTTGAATCAATAATTTTTATATCGATAAATTTATAAAAATATCATAAGAAAAATTTAGGATGTCATGTGAATACTCATTCAAATGAATTAAGCCATCAACATGAAAGCCGCTACCACTGGGCTGAGGGCTTTAAGAAAAGCTTGCCAGTTGCTATGGGCTATTTGCCTGCCGGTATTGCCTTTGGTGTACTTGCACAGGTAGCAGGTATCCCGATATGGGCAACGATTATGCTCAGTATCGTTCTCTATGCTGGTGCAGCTCAGTACGCTTGTCTGCCAATGCTGAGCGCCGGCCTACCGATTGGTAATATCGCCACCAATATTGCCGCGATTAATCTACGCCATGTATTCTATGGCATGCCACTACTGCAGTATTTACCAAAAAATAAGCTGGCAAAGACGTATTGTTTGTTTGCTTTGACTGATGAGACTTTTTCGATCATGACAAGCTTACCAAATGAGTCACGACGAGCGCTGATACTTCCTATCAGCCTATTTAACCAAAGCTGGTGGATACTCGCGAGTACGGTTGGCGTAATGATCGGTAGTACGCTCAGTGATTTGGTGCCAAATTTAGATTTTGCGTTGGTTTGTCTGTTTGCAATTCTCGCTTATGAGCAATTTCAAAGTATCAAACGCTACTTCCCGATTTGTATTGCCGTGCTTGGCTTAATCATTGCTTCACTATTTACCAGTGACTGGTTGCTACTAGTAGCCATCACTATCTGTATGTTTATGATTTTGGTACGTGGGTTTTGGATAGAGCGTCAAAAGACGGGAGACTCTTATGACCAGTAGTTATCTTATTTTTGCTACGCTTGCCATGGCAGCAGTGACCTTTATCACTCGTGCGCTACCCGCACTGATACCTAGAAAGCTACTAGACACACCTTGGCTACATCGGTTAAATGAGAGCTTACCGTTATCGGTAATGGTATTGCTTATTTTGACCAGCCTCTCTTATCAAGACCTATCGACGACTGTTGCTTTGAGCGATACCGAATTACATCTATTAATGGCACAAGTCGGCGCACTTATTCTGGTATTATTTATCTATCATATCAGCCGTCAGCTTTTAGTCAGTATGGTTGTTGGTATCGCAGCAATCAATGGTCTGTTTTGGTTGTTTAGCAGTTTCTTAGGCTAAAAATTCCGCCCACTTATATAAACCTCAGTACCCTTAGCAGTATTTTAAACATAAAAAAGCTAGATTCATTCAGAATCTAGCTTTTTGTCATCTGAAAATAATGGCTTTAGTTTAGCTTAAAGCTCTTCTACGCCCATCATATCAACTGGGGTATCAGCCACTATTTGTACGCCTTTTTTACCAGTCTTGGCAGTATCATTACGCTGCTCTTGCAGGTGATCAAGATACGCTTCATTGATCTGACCAGTGATATAGCAGCCGTTAAATACCGCACAATCAAAACCTTCCACTCGGCTATGTTTGGTATCTTTTACTGCGTCGATTAAATCATCCAAATCTTGGAAGATCAAACGATCTGCGCCGATGATATCACGTACTTCTTCAACGCTATTGCCTGAGGCAATAAGCTCGCTACGTACGGGCATATCAATACCGTATACGTTTGGAAATTTCACTGGTGGCGCAGCACTGGCAAAAAACACCTTGTTAGCACCAGCATCTCGTGCCATTTGAATGATTTCATGACAGGTCGTACCACGAACGATAGAATCATCAACCAACAGTACATTTTTGCCTTTGAACTCTAGCGGCACAGCGCTGAGTTTCTGGCGAACTGATTTTTTGCGCTGCTGCTGACCTGGCATAATAAACGTACGACCGATGTAGCGGTTTTTCATAAACCCTTCACGGTACTTGACGTTCATTTTTAGCGCTAGCTCCATCGCTGAAGTACGCGACGTATCTGGAATTGGAATGACCACGTCGATATCGTGATCCTCACCCCATTCAGCAAGGATTTTATCTGCCAGTTTTTCACCCATGCGTAGGCGTGATTTATAAACTGAGATATTGTCCATAATCGAATCTGGACGAGCAAAGTACACATATTCAAAGATACAAGGCGTGTATTCTTTTTGCTCGAACGCACTGATGCGTATGTAGCTTATGGTTCAAATCAATGAAAATTGCTTCGCCTGGTTTTACATCACGAACGATAGTAAAGCCAGAACCTGTCAATGCAACTGATTCAGAGGCAACCATATACTCAGTGCCGCCATTCGGTGCCATACGCTTACCAAAGATAAGTGGACGGATACCATTTGGATCGCGGAATGCAAGTAAGCCATGACCAGTAATGAGCGCTACAACGCCATAAGCGCCTTCACAGCGTTTATAGACGGCTTTTACTGCTTCAAAGATATCATCAGCCGTTGGATGCGTTTTGCCTAGATTCTGCATCTCATGTGCCAGTACGTTTAACAGTACTTCAGAATCTGAGTCAGTATTAAGGTGGCGGCGATCTTCGATGTACAAAGATTTGGCCAAACTCTCAGCATTGGTCAAGTTACCATTATGCGCAAGGGTAATACCATACGGTGAGTTGACATAAAATGGCTGAGCTTCAGCGCTGCTAGAAGTACCAGCTGTCGGGTAACGAACGTGACCGATACCAAACTTACCAACCAATTTCATCATATGACGATTCATAAATACGTCACGTACCATGCCATTTTCTTTACGTAGATAGAGTCGCCCATCTTGCAAAGTGACAATACCTGCTGCATCTTGCCCGCGATGCTGTAGCATCGTCAAACCGTCATAAAGAATCTGATTGACTGGTTCGTGAGCTGCAACTCCAATGACTCCACACATAATAGCTATATCCTATTTTGACTCATACATTAGTACGACAATAACGGCAAACTTAACGACAGTATATTGCTAAAATCACTCACTGTCGCACGCCGCTAACCTGATGATATTGTAAGAACTTAACGAGATTTTTCGATAATCTGTTTTTGATTATCAGTGACACGTGCAAACATTTAGAAGTATAAAAAGAAGTAAAATAATAGACAGTTAGATAAAATAATAGGCAATTAAACAATTACGACTGATTGACCTGATCCCAAGCCATGCCTAATACGTCCGATACTAGAGCCTTGCCTATCGGTGCATATGGCATTAGCTCTGGCGCTAGTACGGAGGTTTGCCACTGCGGCATCTGTACTAGCAATGGCGCACTGACGCTGAGTACAACCAAGACCATCAATACGTTTTTGGCAGCACCCAGTACGCCGCCTGCCATCTTGTCCAAGACGCCCAAACGTAAGGTTTTGAGCACGCCTGAGAATACGAAAGCCATCAGATGCATGACTGCTAATATGGCAATCACTACCAATAAAAAAGCCATAGCCATCTGTAACACAGGGTTTTGTACGATACCCGTCAATTGGGGCGACACCACTCCTGCTAGCCTAGTAGCAGCGATAAGGGCGATAAACCAACCTACCAAGCCTATTGCTGTTTTAATCAGTCCTACTTGAAAGCCGCGCCATAAGCCAATCAAGACAACAATAGCAATCACAATATCTAAACCACTCATGCTTTACGCCTTACTACCTTATTTATTGGATTAACTTTCCATGGCATCGTAATAGCCACCGATTGCCTGAATGCAAGACTGCACCAGCCCAGGACCACGATAAATAAGCCCCGTATAGAGCTGTACCATGTCTGCGCCTGCTTCGATTTTTTTGACGGCTTTGGCACCACTGTCGATACCGCCTACGCCTATCAAAGCGACTTTACCATCTAACTGATCAGAGAATTGTTGCAAAATCTGAGTACTAATATGACTCACAGGACGACCAGATAAGCCGCCCATTTGGTCGCCATCACGCAAGTCTTCGACACCTACGCGGCTTAGCGTTGTATTAGTCGCTATCAGACCATCAATTTCAAAGTCTATTAATTGCTGCGAGATATAATCAACTTGCAATGGTTCTAAATCTGGAGCAACCTTAAGCACTAATGGGACATAAAAACCATATTCAGTAGCTAATTGACTGTGACGGTTTTTAATCGTATCCATCAGCTGAGTCAACGCTTCACCACTTTGCAAATCACGTAAGTTTTTGGTGTTTGGTGATGAGATATTGACCGTAATGTATGAGGCATGCGGATACACACGCTCTAAGCAATACACATAATCATCAGCGGCTTGCTCTACCGGCGTAACGGCATTTTTACCAATATTGATACCGATATTGCCTTTGTATTTACAGCGTTTAACATTGTCGATTAGATAATCAACGCCTTCATTGTTAAAGCCCATACGATTGATAATCGCGTCTGCCTGCTTGATTCTAAACAGCCTTGGCTTGTCGTTGCCTACTTGCGGTCTTGGCGTGACGGTTCCTACTTCTATAAAACCAAATCCCAACTCAGCCAGCGCGTCAATATAATCGCCGTTTTTATCCATGCCTGCTGCCAGACCAACTGGGTTAGAGAATTGCAACCCCATACAGTCTGTTGGTTGCATTGACTGACCATACGCCAAGCCTAAAACATGCGCTTTATGCGCTTTATCCAATAAAGATAGCGTCATCTCATGGGCGTGTTCGGGATCCATATTAAACAAAAAAGGACGAAGTAAGGCATAAGACATAGTGATGGCAGACCCTGCTTGGAAGAAATAGTGAATAAAAAATGCGAATGAAATCGGGCGCAGCGATTATATCAGCTTAACAGAAATAAGAGCAAAGTTTCAGTCGCTAAATTTCTACATTTAAGCAGTAACCAATACTGATGAGTCTCTGCTACATAACAGTGAATTGTCGTTTTCTAAGCTAAAGACATAGCACAAAGGTACTCTTAAACATCTACGGTACTGGACGTCCATCAGTCAACGCAATCCAACCACGTATAATGCGATATAAATGCCAGATAAAGGTAAAGGTCATAATCAGCAAACCAAGCCCAGCCAATAATATTGAGCCAATAGCGATATTGCCACTATCCGCCAATACGCTAACGCCAAAGCCGCCTAATGCAAAGGTAATCAAAATAATGCCAATGACGAACCAAACAATACTGTACCAAAAGGTCTTGATTTGCCAATCGAAATGCGTGGCCAACCATGACCCATTAGCATCATGGCGCTTGGCATAGTTCATGACAATCGGCACAATCCACAACAGACCTGCAGTAAAGTAGCTGATCACATATAAGAAATAAGTGATATGGTTATAAGTAATTAAAGAACGGCGCTTATCGTTGCTCATACTGTCCCGCATTATGTGAGGTTTTCCTTACTGATAATATTTTTATGATTAACTATTTAATGGAGCCAGATAAATGGCTTTTCAATGATACCAACGATAAAGCTGTATTCTGCTGTCTAATATCGAGTGTCGAATAAAAAGCACACAGTGATATAAGTATCTAAAATTTCTATCACAGTCTGACGCGTTTTATGAAGTGACCGTTGCTTGTACCTGAATAGATTTATTGGTCAGATCTTGCTGCATAGATAACTGTGTAAATTGCCAACCTTGCTGTTCAAGCTTACCCAGTGCAGTGCTGACAACCGCTTGACTAGGATGCGTAAAGCTCAATTGCACTGCATCGCCAGTCGCAACCACCTGAGCACCTGCTATACCTGAGTTATTGAGCAGCGCATTGATACGACTAGCTGGTGGCATATCAGCCTCTCCAGTAGCGTTGTTACCAGTATTCAATGCACTACTATCAATATTACCTGCTTGAGCACGCAACCAAAAATAATCTGCCACTTGCTCCTGATAGTCGTTTTTACTATCGCTTGCTGCTTGATGAACGCTATAGCCACCATAGCCGCCAATAAACAACAGTAAAAATATAGACAATATAGCTAGCGCTAGTTGATCACGAGGAGGTAATGCTTGCCAGCGCGTCGTTAGTACATTTTGATAATTGTTCATACGCTCTGACAATACATGAGCCTTAGTACTGGTTGCAGAAACAGCTGCATTACGTTTGGTACGGCGTTGTAATCGTTTCATGTTTTGACCTTTATTACCAATACCTTGATGAGTTACGACGCTGCAGCATTGCTTGCCATGTCGCTGTTTTCTGCAATATTATTTTCTATCACATTGACAGTGACTTGACCACTAAACTGACCTTGGTCATTACTATTCACTTGCGCAAGTTTGGCATTTAAGCCTTGTGCTACCAGTGTGCTCGTAAACTTATCAAGACTACCGCGATCTGGGGCAATCAAGGTAAAGCTGAGCGCTGATGGCTGCATTACCAGTGACTGTGCATGCAATGAAGACTGCTTAATTAATGGTGATATACGTGACAGTGCGGCCATATGCGATGCAGGCGCTTGGCTATCACTACGCAGTTTTGGTTGCAGCTGTACTTGCAGTTTGGTGCGCGTACTCAGTGGCTCATTGGCGAACCAAGATTGATACTGTGCCGCAATTGCAGTCTTGGTTGCTGTGGTCGCTTCATTATACTTATACCACTGCACACCATCGGTTGCCATTTGCAGCACTAACGCTAATAGCGCAACCATCATAGCCACTCGCAAATATGGTGATAGTTGTGAGTCAGTAGATTTCATAAAGAAACTAAGCGCGTGACGTTCGGGACTGTCAATTGGCTTAGGTACTGTAGGCAGAGTCGTCAGTAGCAGCTGATGATCAGCGATCAACGCTTTAGTTTGCGCCACTAAATCCGTGGATAATGATGAACCTAGTGAGTCAAGCGATGCGTCAACAGGTGCCTCAATAGAAGGCAACACCATTACCTCACTTAAATGCGGGAAACGCTCAAACATTAGCGGTAAATAGCTAACGGCCATACCCTGACGCAATGACTGTCGCAATAGCATAGTCTGCGAATCTTGATAAAGGGTCACTTGTTGACCTGCGCCCTCTTCTGGCGGTGGCAACAATAAAAAATCTGGCAGTAACGCTACTATATTCATACCGGCTAGCTGCGCGCTTTGTTGCCATGATTCAATGTCGTTTTGTGCCAGTGCGTACAGTTGCGTCGTATCAGCATGGCTCAATTGACGGATGTTCAATTGCTCAATAGGCGTTAATGACGTTTCTTCAAATAAATATTGCTTGCCGCTATTACCAAGCTGTTTGAGCTGAGCAGCATTGAGCGCCGTGTCCACTTGCAACGCATGACTTGAGGGAAAATATAGACAAAGCGTCTTTTGGCTATTGGACTTATAGTTACCATAGATGGTTTGCAGTTGTTGCCAACCATCAACCATTTGCCATTGCTGTACATCTTCGTGCCAGACAGCTAGAGGGCTATGCTGCGCTCGTAACCAAACATGTAACACTAAACGTGTCCTCAATTATTGCTGCGGTTATCAAAATATCGTTAAGGATTGATGCGGTTTTTGAAAGCATTGGACGATTTTATATGATTAACAATTGACATGCTTCTCGCAAATACCACTTCAAATCCGTTATATTCAATCAACTATGCTCTAGCAAGTGACATATAAACAAAATATTAGAAAGCTAGTCTAATAAGGTTGGTCAGGAACAAAACGATCAACTTCCGTTGCCATGCCAGTCATCACAAATTCCATGTCAAACACTCTAGCTTCCGCTAGAGAGAACGACTCTGGATAATCGCCTGTCAGCAATCCCGCGATATAGGCGACGATAGACATATGACAAACAACGACCAAACACTCAGCTTCAATATTGGCAATATCTATTAGAGCTTGGCGAGCATCATCCGAGGGCGTGATATTGTCCTGCACAGATGAGGCGACTTGCGGCGCGCGCGACTGGAATGCAGATAAAGTCTGCTGCGCTCTCGTATAAGGGCTGACCACAAAACGATCTGGGCTATAGTGAGTGGTCACATACTCTGCCGTTTGTGCTGCCTGCTGCTGACCAAAATCCGTCAGCTGACGTGCACTATCTGGACGTGTTTCGTCTTCTGCTTGACCATGACGTACTAATATAATTTTCATAACCTTCCTTGGAGCGCTGAGTTCGACTTTCTTAATACTGATTTTTAATGGTGTGTCTTACTTATCAGCATCGCTGTCTTTGCTTTTGGTATTGCTACTAGAGGTTTTCATATGAGCGGTAAGTGCTGCATTGCTATGATCATGCGCCATGACAAACTCAACATCGCTACGGAATCCTGCTTCCATTAAATGTAGCGCAACGCCTAGAGCGGCCTTGTCTTCATAAATGACTGCATAGAGCGCATGAGTAATTGGCATATAAATACCCGCTTTGGTCGCCTTTTCATGTACTTGCTGAATGGTATTTACCCCTTCAGCAGTTTGGCCAAGCTTTTTGACAGCGGCATCAATACTCATACCGCGACCGAGCATATTACCGATACGATAGTTACGACTTAGCTCTGAGCTACAAGTAGCATATAAATCGCCTACGCCAGATAAGCCCAAGAAAGTGAGCGGATTGGCGCCTTCTTCAACGCCAAAACGACTCATTTCTGCCAAAGCACGAGTAAGAATCATCGCTTTAGTATTCTCACCTACTTCATAAGCGGCTGCCATACCCATGGCAATTGCGTAGATGTTTTTTAGCGCGCCGCCAAGCTCGACGCCGCGTATATCATCACTAGCAAATACTCTAAAGAAGGCACTATGTAATGCTGCTTGTACGGCATGACGTAATGGTTCCGACTCACTTGCGATAACCGTAGCAGACGGCATATTTTTCATGATTTCGATAGCGAGGTTCGGCCCTGACATGACGCCAAAGTTCACTTCTGGCAACACTTCTTTAATGATATCACTCATCATGGCAAAGGTGTCTTTTTCCATACCTTTGGTCAACGATACAATAGACTGACCACTGATAAAAGGCGCGATGTTTTTTAGCGTTTCACGAAAGGCTAAACCTGGCACAGCGATAAAAATAATATCTTTATCTTTGACGCTTGCCGCCAAATCATGGCTGTATTTCAGTCGATCGTCAAGCTTATAGCCTGGTAAATACTTTTTATTGGTCTGTGTTTTCGCCATCGCTTTTACCGTACGCTTATTACGTACCCACAGCGTGGTATCACAGCCATTACGTGCGGCTAAATTTGCCATTGCCGTACCAAAGCTACCACCACCTAAAAACGCCAAACGCAGCTTGGTTGGATTGCTATGAATGTCGGCCATATCCTTTGCCACAGCGGATTCAACAGGACTAGGATTTGACTTTTTACGGCCGAGACCTGACTTGGTTGCTCGCTCAAAAATACCTGCAAGCATACCATTCTGCTTTTCAGACGACTCTTTGTCCGTCTCATTATTAGCATTAGTGTTGTTTTTATTACTATTGTTAGGGCTTGTCATGTTCTTTTATCCGTGTTGACTGACGTATTATCAATAGAATCTATCGTGCTCAGCTACTGGCCTTATTATCTTTGAATTACAACTTTGTGCAATTATAATCTTATAAATAGACAGTACTAAGCTACATTACGACTCGAAGCGAACTAGCGGTTCGATATCAATAGGTTTGCGTTTGGACTCATCCTTGGGACTTGTGCCAGTATAAACAAAAGCGGTCACATAATCATCTGGGCCTACACCAAAATATGCTTTTACTGCAGGCTCATTGCATAGCAGCCCAGTGCGCCAAACGGTACTAAATCCTTGGGCCTTTAATGCCAAGATTAGATTTTGTACAGCAGCACCTGCACTGAGCATCTGCTCAAAAGGTGGCACTTTTTTGTGTTCTTGCATTTGAGTCACAGCCGTTATGATTAGCGGCGCTCGCAGCGGCATATTTTTAGTTTTAGTGATGGTTTTTTCAGACAATTCTTCGCCATCTTGTAGCGCTTTTGCTTGGGCAGCTTCGAGCAAGGCACGGCCTAACTCGTGGCGCGCCTCACCCTGCGTCACGATGAAGCGCCACGGACGCAATTTTTTATGATCTGGCGCAGTCGCCGCACATTCGATGGCAGATTCAATCTGCGCACGCGTCGGTGCTGGCTCATCTAGATTGCCCATACTGCGTCTTGAATTGATCCAACCTATCAGCTCATCACTGGTAGATGAGATATCATTCACCGCTACGTTCTTCACAGACAGTTTTTTGTGTTCTATTTCTTGGCTTTCATTATCAGCATTGTCAGTTGTAGTCATTGTTTTATCCTTAATTTATTATTATCTATCACTACTTATTATTTATAATATCATTTTCTTATTTTTTAACAGCTATAGAGCAGTTGAGAGCTACACATAGTCAGTCTCAACTCAGCAATAAACTACGCAACATCTTCGACTCGGTGGTCCATGCGTAGGTAGTCTTCTGACTGCATCTCAAGCAGACGTGAGCGAGTACGCTCAATCTCAAACGCCAACTTCTCTCCTTGGTACAAGTCTAGAATCGGCTGCTCTGCCCGTACCAATAGTTTTACACGGCGATCATAAAATTCATCGACGAGGTAAATGAAACGTCGCGTTGGATCACGCAAGTCGTCATCTAGTGCTGGTACAGAGTCAACTAAAACAGTGCTAAATCGTTTGGCAAGCTCAATAAAATCAGCGGCTGATCGCGGTGCCATACAGAGATGACGGAAGTCACAGAATAAGATATCTTCGGTACAAGCGTTGATTTTTACTTCTCGTCCATTGATAGTAATGGGCTCTTTACTGATTTTCTGATTATTTGACAAGCTCGCAAAACGGTTGGCTAACCAATGGTAGTTCGCCTTAGTAAGCGGCGCTTCGTATAATTCAGCTTGCTGCAATACGCGCAGACGATAATCAATTCCCGAGTCAATATTCATGACCGTCGTATGACGCTCAACTTCCGCAATGGCAGGCATAAAACGGTCACGATGTAAGCCATCTTTATACAATCCAGCTGGCTCAATGTTTGAAGTAGCAACCAAAGTAATACCGCGATTGAACAGCATCGTGAACAGATCGCCTAATATCATGGCATCAGAGACGTTAGAAACAAAAAACTCATCAAAACAGATGATAACCGCTTCTTTATAAATAATATCAGCGACTTTTTCGAGTGGATCGCTCTCACCTTGTAGTTTGTTAAGCTCTCTATGGACACGCTGCATAAAATGATGGAAATGCAGACGCATCTTGCGCTCGATGGTCAACGAGTCATAAAACATGTCCATCATCCACGTTTTACCGCGGCCGACACCGCCCCACATATAAAGACCCGTTGGCGCGACTGGCTTAGATTTTAAAAAGCCAAAAAAACCTTTCTTTTGCGGTGCACTATTGATGAGCTGATGGTATATCTCATCAAGATAGCTCATGGCCTGAAATTGCTGCTCATCCCGAGTAAACTCATCTGTACTGACGGCTTTCTCGTAACGTTGCAATGGAGATAAACTCATAATACGACTCATCGTTGGATTAAATAAATATCAAAATAGTAGGATAATTTAGCATAACGCTGGTGCTGCCAAGCAAACCATGCTAAACCATATCAAAGCAGAAGCTATCAAGCTGAGCTAGGTAGCAAATAAATTAGCTATTCTACCCAAAGCTATGCTTGTCTAATAAACCCTTGAGCTCTGATAAGCGACCATGGAAGAAATGACCCGCGCCATCGACCACGCTGACTTCAATGCCTAATCGGTCTGCAAATGCCTGCATACTATCAGGTTCAATCACTTCATCGGCATTACCATAAATCTCAAAAGTTCTATCCGCAGGCAAACTAATATCAGTACTGTCATTTTTTTCGACTGATGGTGCAATCAGGGCAATTTTCGTTACTTCAAAGTCACCCAACCCCCATATATGTGAGGCCTCAAGCACTTGCTCAGCCACGCGTGCCGTGACATAGCCACCAAAAGAAAAACCACCCAGCCATAGCTTTCGAGCATTGGTTTGTTCGGCAATCCATTGTAGCACGGTCATTGCATCGACCACTTCACCTTCCGCATAATCATGCTCGCCTGTCGATTGACCAACGCCGCGAAAGTTAAAGCGCACCACATGCATACCGTTGTCACGGGCAAAGCGATACATAGTGGTGACCACTTTGTTATTCATCGTACCATCAAACAACGGATTGGGATGGCACAGCAGCGCCACCGTGTCTGTATTTGGATCATTAGGATTGTCATTTTGCCACAGTGCGTCAACCTCGAGCACGCCAGCAGGAGCAGGAATTAATTGCATAGTATTACTTATTAATAAAAAATGAATGGCTCAATTATCCTAGATACAATTTATATTTCAAGTGATTTGCTGTGTACGGATGCGACTTGTTTTATTTTTGGTCAATAACGGTTGTCTGTAGTTTTGCAATATTGCTGTTCTTGAGGTTGCAAATTGATTTATATTCAATGCAAGGTTCATCGGCAATATACCCGTAATACAGCACACAATAACTGTCTAGACAGGTAATATCTAGATAAGCTACATTCGTAAAGCTTTGCCTATAGCTAAGACGTTCTGCTTATATAAATCAGGAATTATTTATGAATACTTTTAATAAAACTGCCAGTTTCACTGCAACGTTAGCGGCTGTACTTGCTTTGAGCGCCTGTCAAAGTACGCCTTCTTCACCCGTGATTCAGCGTGCCAACTCTATCTATGAGACAACCGGTATCGCTGATACCAAGGTCAAAGCACAACAAAATGCGATCGATAGTGCGCAAAAAACTTGTCGAAGCAAGCAAGTGATTATCGTTGATGACAACGTAAAATATAATGGTATTTTGAACGAACGTACTGGCCGTATGGTTGGCCAAGTAGGAGCTGTCGTTGGCTCGATATTTGGCACGGGCACACCAGATTTGTCACGTAGCGATGATTACGAATATACCATTAACTTTCGCTGCCAATAAATATCGTTAATACCATATAAATCGGATACAGTGTCAGGCTCACTTAGTCTACTATTTGTAGCACTTTCGCTTGCCTTCCTCGTATCTAAATTATCTTGAACCGACTATATCTAGCTAAAAACATCCATCTACTTTTCTCTACATGACAACCTCTTTTAGACAGAAACAGGCTTATGATCTAATCGCTAACATTAAGTGACATACAATTCTTCTCTGATTAAACAGCCAACAAACTGCGATATAGATAATATATCAATCAAAGCTTGTTGGCTTCGCTTTTTGTGCTCTCCTTTTTAAGTTAAACTATCCGCTATCGTATTCAGCACATCCTCGTCAGTCTTTATATTTTCATTACCTTTGGTCTAATATTATGCGCAAACTCAATCTTTCAAATATTAAACAAGCCAAAGTATTAGCACCTGCCAAAGATTTGGCCACTCTAGAGGCAGAACTTGCTGAGCAGGAAGACCATCTAGAGGATACCGTCCTACGCCTAAGTGATTATTTATCAGCGGTTGAAATGGTCATCAAACAGACCTTTGACCACCGTGTCTGGGTAAAAGCTGAAATTCGTAATCTGTCGAGTAAAGGTGGTCATTACTACTTTGAACTGGCAGAAAAAGATGACGATGGCAAAGTGGTCGCCAGTTGCCGTGGCAATCTCTGGCGCTTTAAAGCTGCTCGTGTATTAGCTAAGTTTGAACGTGCGACTGGTATGCCACTTGAGCGTGATTTGACCGTACTCCTTAAAGTATCGGCAGGGTTTCATGCCCAGTACGGCTTTTCAATCACCATTGAAGATATCGATCCCAGCTATACGTTAGGCGACTTGGCACGGCAATATGCAGAAATGGTTGACCGCCTAACAGGTGAAGGGCTATTACATCTCAATCAGCAGTTACCTGCCCCTTTTGATATCGAGCATGTGCTAGTCGTCGCTCCTGAAAAGGCAGCAGGATTGGGTGATTTTCAAGCAGATGCTGATCGCTTAGCCAGTACAGGTGCGTGTCAATTCCACTATCATAATGCGACCTTTCAGGGCAATCATGCGCCCGCTGAAATCCGCCAAGCCATCGTTAGCGCCCAGCAGCAGTTTTACGATACTTATCAGCGTCTACCAGACTTGTTGGTCATTATTCGCGGCGGCGGTGCAGTTGGCGATTTGGCTTATCTCAATGATTATGAGCTTGCAGCTTTGGTTGCTGAGCAGCCTATCCCTGTCTGGGTGGGTATCGGTCATGAACGTGACAGAGTCATCTTAGATGAAGTGGCGCATACTAGCTTTGACACACCCTCAAAGGTGATTACTGCTATCCATAGCCATTTAGCCCAGCTCGTCACTCAGACGCTACAATATCAAGCGCAAATCAAGCAAGCGGCTCAGCGTCAACTGAATACTGCTGAGCAACAAACTGCGCGCCAGTTAAGCCAAATACAGTCGCAAACGATTGGGCAACTCACCGCTCTACGAAAAGACAGTGACTATGCATGGCGCAGTATTCAACAAAGTGCCCAGCGCCAAGTAAAGCAAGCAGTCAGACTGACGGCTGAGCGATACACACAAACGCAAACCTTGGCGCGTCAACAGCTCACAAAAGCCGCGACTAATAGCAAAAGTTATCAAGAGTCAATCATGCAAAACGCACAGCAGCAAATTGTGCAAGCACAGCGCGATAGCGAACATCTACGTGATATTGTGCTATTACATCGACCGTCTCGCGTGCTCAAGCAGGGCTATACCATGCTCACGGATGCTCAAAACAAGCAGACTCTCACTAGTAGTACCCAACTGTATCCTGAACAAACCGTTAATATCATTTTAAAAGATGGCAACGCAAAAGCGCAGATTCTCGATATCACTATGGATAAAGAAGCGATAGAAACTTCAGGTACTCCAACTTAATCACATAATAATATCTACAGATTACTCATCTACTTACCTTTAAAAACTAGGAAATTTTATGACTACCCCTACTCGCCGACGCAAAAAAGCCGCCCCAAAAACCTTTAAGGCGGCTTACGATATCTTAAAAACCAATGCAGCTGAACTACAGCAACAGGATGAGCCTGATATTGATAATCTAATGACAACGGTCGAAGAATCTATTGCCGCTTATCGCGTTTGCGAGACTCGTATCAATGCTGTAAAGCAAGCACTAGATGCGGCCTTTGCCGAAGAAAAATCTACCAGCAGTGTTGATAGTTAAACGAAAAACAGCCACTAGATAACAGCTGTTTGGTCAAACCAAGCGCATCAATCTCATTTGGCACATTTGGCAACGCAACAGTTTGATACTTGGTTTACTCTGGTTCGTCAACCTCAAAGACTTGGCGCAGATAGGCAAGATACGTGTCATTATTGATCATGGTCTTGCCTGGGCTATCAGACAGCTTGGCAACTGGCTGACCGTTACACTCTACCAACTTGAGTACGATATTAATCGGCGTAATGCCCATATCATTGGTCAAATTGGTGCCAATACCAAAGCTAGTTCTAATGCGACCTTTAAAGTATTGATGCAGCTCCCACGCCTTCTCTAAATCCAACCCATCGCTAAAAGTTAGAATTTTAGTTTTTGGGTCTATCTTTAGCTTCTCATAATGGGCAATCGCCTTATCGCCCCAAATATAAGGGTCGCCGCTATCATGACGCAGACCGTCGAATAGCTTAGCAAAATACAAGTCGAAATCACGTAAGAACGCATCCATGCCGACCACATCTGTCAATGCAATACCCAAGTCGCCACGATACTCATGCACCCACGCTTCAAGCGCAGCCTTTTGTGAGTCACGCAGACGCACATCTAATGCCTGAAATGCTTGCATAAACTCGTGCGCCATCGTGCCTATTGGCGTCATTCCTAACTGCTTGGCCAAATACACGTTAGATGTACCACCGACTATCTTTGGCTCAGCTTTATGTATTGTCTCTACAACATGTGCTTGCCAGCGTCGACTAAAACGTCTACGCGTGCCAAAATCAGCGACTATAAATGGCGGCGTATCCTGACCGTACTGGGTTTGCTTTTCGGCATACTGATGTAATAGCGCTACTTTTGCATCGAGGCGACGTTGCCCTTCTTCTATCACGCTGTCATTAGATAGCGCATTAAAATACAGCTCATTGACAATAGCCAGTACAAATACTTCAAAGAACATCGCTTGAATCATTGGCCCTTCGATATCGATAAACAGGCGACCTTTATCGTCTGTACTTACCGTAATAAAGCGGCGTTTTAGCTTGAATAATTCTAGATAATCAACGAAATCTGAGCGAATAAAGCGTAAGCTACGCAAGTACTCGAGCTCATCTGGCAAAAAGCGCAATTCACATAAGCTGTCTAGTTGCTGCTCTAGATCTTTTTGGATATCAGCCAATGGATAGGCTGCATCTTTATTATTACGGCAGCGAAAGCGATAAACACCATGGGTTTGCGGGAACTGATGCAGCATGGCTTGTAACATCGTAAATTTGTACAAATCATTATCAAGCAATGAAGTAATAATAGGTGCATAAGAAACGGTCATGCTATGGCCTTAAAAGTGCAAAATAAGAAACAAACGTCATTTGATAGACAAAGCGACATCATATGTGGACGATAAACAATACACGCTCATTCATTATGAGCCATCGATAAACCGTTCAGTATAACGAAGTTTGGTATTTATTTCAGAGTTCACTTTTGATTACCGTAAAATGACAGTGAAAAGCCAGTAAAACGATTGCGATTATTTAAACCATTTATAAAAACATCGTATAAGTCTATCCAGACAACCTATTCATGGATGGTTAACACGGCTTACGCTTTTGCACTCATAAACTGCTCCACATAATTATCAGCAGGATTATGCCGCAACTCGCTTGGCGTCCCCGTTTGTATAAGACGACCGCCATTTAGCATACTGATACGCTGACCTACTTTGACAGCTTCATCGATGTCATGGGTGATAAATACAATAGTCTTGTTCAATCGATCTTGTAATTCGAGTAGTTGGTCTTGCAGTTGAGCGCGAATAAGCGGATCAAGCGCAGAGAATGCTTCATCCATTAGTAAAATTGGATTATCCGTCGCTAAGGCACGAGCCAGACCAACGCGCTGCTGCATACCCCCTGACAACTCATCAGGGTAGCTGTTTTCCAAATTCGATAGACCGACTTCATTGAGCCAATGTCGTGCCGTTTCATGTCGCTCGTTTGCGCTCATTTTTCGAACACGCAGCCCATAAGCGACGTTTTGTATGACCGTCATGTGCGGCACTAAGCCGAAATGCTGAAAAACCATACTGACTGTCTGCTGACGATAATGCTGCAACTCTTTATCGTTGAGCGCTAAAATATTAATAGCCATAGCAGAACTGTCTTCTACTGCCGTACTTGTATTATCTGTCACTGATTGCCTATCAGCCATTGTATGAGTCGCATCTTCTCTATTCAGAGCAGTATCTACCCATATCTCACCACTGGTTGGATCGATCAAGCGGTTAATATGACGTATCAGCGTTGATTTTCCTGAGCCTGATAGCCCCATAATACAATGCAACTCGCCTGCCTTAATATCTAGATTAATATCATAAAGACCCACTGAATAGCCCGTTTGCTCTTTTACTTTGATGCTATCCATACCCTCAGCCAGCAATGCCAATGCAGACTGTGCTTGCGTACTACTGGCATTATAAATTTTACTGATATTTTTTAATTGAATATGATTCATCGGTGCTCTCACTATTCACGTGGTTTTTATCATTATGGCTTCGGTCGATTACCATGGATTCAGTCATATACCACCATTACACAACCTTCTACCCAATCGGACGTCTGCCTGCTTCGATGGTTTTTTGACGGGTACGCTTACCTTGACCGAATGCTTGCGTGATACGGTCAATGATAATAGCAACAATAACGATGGCCGTACCTGCTTGTAGACCCTGACCGATATTGAGCGTTTGGATAGACTGCAATACATCTTCACCAAGCCCAGGAGCACCAATCATTGAGGCCAATACCACCATGGCAAGTGACATCATCACAGCCTGATTGATACCTGCCATAATACTAGGCAACGCTTGTGGCAATTTAATCCAGAGAAGTAGCTGTAAATGCGTACTACCAAAGGAGCGTCCTGCTTCGACCATTTCATGATTGACTTGTGTAATCCCTAATGTCGTCAGACGAATCAAGGGTGGCAAAGCATAAATCACGGTCGCGAATAACGCAGGCACTTTACCAATACCAAACAACATCAGCACTGGTATGAGATATACAAAACTCGGCATCGTCTGCATGATATCTAGCACTGGCGTCACAATCTTGCGTAGCAGTTTGCTACCTGACATAGCGATACCAATAGGAATACCAATCACTACCGTGACCAGTACCGATACGATAAGCAGCGCTAGAGTGTCAATTAATGCGCCCCATAAGCCAAAAGCACCTATCAAAAATAACCCTGCACCACATGCCAGCGCAAACCAAATCTTGCGAACACCAAACCAGCCAAGCACAGTCACAAATGCAATAATCAGCCAAGGCGGGATAACCGTTAATAATCGCTCAATAGGTAGTAGCAGATAAGTAAGCGCCATCGTGCTAATAGTACGAAATACATCACCATAGTTTTGAACGACGTTTGCTAAAGCGTTATTGAGTGGGGTCTCAAGTGACCATGAAGGAAAGCTTGAAGCGGGCGCTGACTCATTGATACTAGATGCAGTTGTACCAGTAGAGATAGCACCCGTTGAGCTAAGGCCTAACTTGATAGCGAGATTGGTAGCGGCTTCATCGGATAACCATGCTTGCCAAACCTCTGGGTTGTCACGCAAAAACACCATGGCCTGCTCATCGCCAGTGCGTTTACTTTCACTCATCTCCAAGATAGCACCGTTTAGCTCATCAGAGGTAAATTGCACCTTTTCAAAGACAGCTGCTAGTTCAGGATTGGATTCGACAAACGGGGTAGAAACAGCAATACCTAACGGCGATACTGGGAATCCTGACACGCAATCCATCTTACCATCAGCGAGCAGCAGATTTTGCCAACAAGCATCCTCATAAGCTGGGAACTCTAGTGGCGCAAGGTCATATTTTGCCATTAGCCCAGTGGGTTGCCAGTAGTAAAATAACAATGGCTTATGCTGTTCAAAAGCGGAGGCAATTTCGGCATCGAGAGCAGCACCTGTACCAGGGTGTGCGTTGTTAAAGAGGCTGTCTAGACCGGTAGTTTTTAGCAAACGTGTGTTAAAAATCTCACACGTCCAACCAGAAGGACAGTTCATAAAGCGTGATCTACCAGGATCTTCAGGGTCTTTAAATAGCTCAGTATATTTGGGCAAATCTTGATAGCTGCGTAGTCCTGGGTTCTCTTCCAAGACGTATCGTGGGACATACCAGCCTTGAGTTGCACCACCTTTTAGCGTATCGCCGATGATAGCCACTTTATTCTGCTCAATGGCTTTTTCCATGATTGGCGAGCGACCAACCCACTGCTCCCCGATGACCTGAATGTCATTCTGTGAGAGCGCTGTATCAAGTGCAGGCCCTGCTCCTGGTACTTCCTCTACCGTACAACCGTATCCATCTTCTACGATATGTCTGAGTACGCCGGAGGTGAACTGTCCACTCTCCCACGTCAGTGCGCCAAATTTAATCGGTGATTCACACGCCGCTGACGCCGGTACAGGCAGTAGTATCGCGCTCATCCACAGTAAGCTTAATGCAATCCATTGGCGCATACTCTTTCCTATTATTATGTTGTATCGGCATGAAATCACCATTGAAACAATAGAGCTAAAAAACAGCTGAACGTCGCTATATCAAGTTTACCAATACTGGCTCTAGACCATTCAGCTACTATCTACTGTTGTTTAGACTTACTACAAAGTGTAGCGATTTATAGAAGTGATGACAAACGCTTATTTGTCGATTAACGCATTAGATAAATTTACGATAATTTTGATAAAGCTCTTATGACAAGTCGCTCTTAATTTTAGAAATTTATATTTGAGAAGTCATATTTTAGACAAAAAAATAGCACCTATCTGGATAGGTGCTATTGGTTATGATATCGATTAAAAAGGTCACTATTACTTTCTATAGCTACTATAAAACGTCTACTTCGAAAATAGTTACTTTAAAGACAATTATTTTAAGAGCTGTTATCTTAAAGACCTTTCTTTCAAGAACAGTTATTTCAAAAACAGCGCCATCGCCTTTTTAAACAGTCCACCGTAAGGCGGCAATAATAAATTCAGACCATTGAGCTTGGTTTGGACAAAAACCGGCTTCATATGGCTGAGACGTTCAAAACCAGCCTTACCATGATATGCGCCAGTACCAGAGTCACCCACACCACCAAACGGCAAGTCATGCTGAGCGACATGTATCAAAACTTCGTTGATACATAAGCCACCCGAGACCGTATTATTACGCACATTTTCGATACTGCTGTAGTTGTCACTAAACACATATAGTGCCAATGGCCGTGGACGCGAGTTCACAAAGTAAATGGCATCATCAAGCGTCTCATAATGTATCAGTGGCAAAATCGGGGCAAAAATCTCGTTTTGCATAAGGTCGCTGTCAGGCGCAGGTTCGCTGACGATGACTGGTGGCATTAGACGGGTTTCGATATTAGGCTCAACGGTAGTTAATGCATGTACCTCGCCGCCTGTTAACGCATCTAGATAGCCTTTTACCCGTTTGAACTGCTCACCATTAATAATGCGAGAATAATCTGGGTTTTCTTCGATATCAGGATAATGCTTGGTCATCCACTCTTTTGCAAGTTGGATGAACTGGTCATGGTATTGGCGCTGAATCAAGACATAATCTGGCGCAATACATGTCTGTCCCGCATTTAGTGTCTTACCCATCATCACACGATTAACGACAGACTCTAGATTGACATCATCTAGTACGATCACTGGTGATTTACCACCAAGCTCAAGCGTCACTGGCGTTAGATTTGGCGCAGCAGCAGCCATGACCTTTTTGCCCACCGCAGTCGATCCGGTATATAGCAGATGGTCGAATGGTAGCTCACTAAAGGCGGCAGCAATCTCGACTTCACCGAGTACCACACAGATCATATCTGGCGAAAAATAACGAGCAATAGCGTCAGCAAACGTCTGAGCAAATTGCGGCGCAGCTTCACTCATCTTGACCATAATACGGTTGCCTGCGGTGATTGCATCAATCATCGGGCCAATTGCTAAAAATAATGGATAGTTCCAAGGCACCATAATACCGACTACACCCAATGGCTGCGGCTGAATTTCATTGTGGGCTGGCATATACAGCGCTGAGATAGGCGCACGATGGGCTTTCATCCACTTTTTGCCGTGTTTTTTGGCGTGACTGATACCGGTAAAACTAGGAAACAACTCAGCAAACTGAGTCTCTGATTGGCTACGATAGCCAAAATCTGCACTAATCGACTTTGCAAAACTCTCTTGGTTGTCACTCAGCATCACTTCTAGATTATCTAGCTGCGTCGTACGAGTGCCCCAATCATTGATTGGCTGGGTACGGCTTAACATTTGCAAGCGTGAAAATTGCGCTTTCATCTCATCGATAGTCGTCGCCGTACTTAGGGCTTCAGGCACACGCTGCAGCGCAAAACCTGTCTCGGTCACTGCCTGCTCATGGGCGCTTCGGTTGCTATCTGTCATTTGTCTTCCTTGTCATAATCATAGTAATAGTCATAAGGTTTGTAGTCACTACAGTATATTGGGTTAGAGGCTCTATCTTTCTAGTCAGGTGCACTCTTTGATAACCTACTCTGACTATAAATTTCATCAGATTCCATTCATCACACTTTAATGTAGCGCATCGACTGAGCAATGAACAGCACCTTTGGTTGACTACTGCGTCTGTACTAGCAGCACCGCTATGAACCACTTGCCACTGTTCTATACTTATTATTTCGTCATCAATTGCTAGCTGTTTGCTATCAGAATTTACGCCACTTGCAGACATTACGACAGTATATATCTTTGGGCGATAGTCGCCAAAACTGCTACACTACCGATGAGCATTATTTATTTTAAACTTGATAATAATAAGACAGATACTCTCATGCAAAATGACACACAACCACTCAATGATACGCTTGTCAGCAAATCTCTATCAGCGGCCGATTATGTCCCTACTCTCGATGCGATGCTAGCACGCACCCTCGAACGTATCGATCTAAAAAAACAACAAGGGCTGCGTACGCCTGATGAATTGTGGATTGTCGATCATAACGACGTCTACACGCTTGGACAGGCAGGCAAAGAAGAACACATATTACAGCGTAATGACACGCCTATCATCAAGACCGATCGCGGTGGTCAAGTGACATGGCATGGTCATGGGCAGTTAGTGATCTATTGGTTGTTTGACTTGGACAGTCTCAAATGGAGTGTGCGCAATCTCGTCTCCCATGCTGAGCAAGCGATAGAAGACGTCATCAATGACTGTTTACGTAACTCACCATCTGATAGCGACAATATCAGTGCTCATGCGCGCCGTGATGCCCCTGGTGTCTACTTATATGCAGATACTGCTGCAACAGATGACAGTACCGCTACAGATGACAACTCTCTTGATAATAAGATTATGCTTGGCAAAATGGCCTCGCTAGGCTTTAAAATTAAGCATGGCTTTAGCTACCATGGTATTGCGATTAATCTAAATTGTGACTTGTCTTCATTTAACGCCATCAATCCTTGTGGCTATGCCGGTATGCAAATGTTGCGACTGTCTGATTTTGTAGCCATGCAGACAGATTCAGAGCAAACAGAGCAAACAGAGCAAACAGAGCCAGCGGCGCAAAACGAGCAGCAAATGAGCAACTCATTCAGCTATGAGACAGTCACTCAAAAACTTATTGATAACATCGCCAAGCGCCATGCTGGACTGATTGAGTTGCGAGCTATCGCACCTAAGTAAGTTTTGAGCCTATTTTTGCATAATCTTTTTTTGCATAATATCTTGCACGCTTAGACTTAAGCATTAAGAGAAAATTCAGTACAAACTTGCTATAATCGCATGCAGTACAAATCGGACTCAGCAACTATCCTTGCTGTGTCCCTAGCTCAACCCCTTATTCAAACATTTAAAACAAAAGCAAATTGGAGCATTTTATGGCAGATTTTAACAAAATTTTGGACGCAGGCGACGTAGACGGCGGCATCATCAACGTAGTAGTAGAGATCCCAGCTGGTAGCAGCCATAAAATTGAGTGGAATCGCGAATTAGCAGTATTTGAGCTTGACCGTATTGACCCACAGATTTTTGCCAAACCTTGTAACTATGGTTTCATCCCGCAAACACTTGACGAAGACGGCGATGAGCTTGACGTATTGCTATTGACTGAGCAGCCACTACCGACTGGTATTTTCTTAAAAGCAAAAGTTATCGGCGTGATGAAGTTTGTTGATGATGGCGAAGTAGATGACAAAATCGTTGTTGTCCCTGCTGATGACCGTGACACAGGCAATGCTTACAACAGCTTAGAAGACCTACCAAAGCAGTTGATCAACCAGTTAGAGTTCCATTTCAGCCATTACAAAGACCTGAAAAAAGCTGGTACGACGGTTGTTGAATCTTGGGGCGATGTCGCAGAAGCGAAAGAAGTTATCAAAGAGTCTATCCAACGTTGGAAAGATCTATAATTATCGAATATTGGCAAAAATGCCGATAACGATAAATAATAAAATACCGCAGTCACCATAGTGGCCGCGGTATTTTTTTGCTTGAACATTGCTTATCTAACATGGTTATAATGAGCATATTACTCATTCACACTTATACGCCGTAATAAGGACAGTCATGTTTAACCCCGACCCTAGCGCAAAACCGGTCAATACCAAGTTGCCAAGAGACGTCATTATGATGGTCGAAAAAAACAACCTAGTAATGGCCATTAAAACTTTGGCGGCAGACGAAAACATCAGTATGGATGAAGCCAAAAGTAGAATTGATGCTTATGAGACTCAGCTAAAGGTAAAGCAACAACAGAAGCTCAATACCATCGCTAGTAAACAAGGCATTCCAAATCAAGCCATCAGTTTTGATAGAGAGCAAGAAGAAGACGAGCCTGGGCCATTGGTAAAAAATCGTATTAAAACCACCAAACAGAGTCAAGGGTTTAAGGGGCTGCAAGATGGTGTCGATAGTCAGTTGAATGACTTAGGCTACAAGAAACCTCTACTACCTTATTGGCTAAAACGACTGCTCGTGATTGCTGTCTTGATGATAGGAATATTTTGGATATTGTGGCGAGTATTTGGTTAAGTGATTTAGCTAAACAAAGGACTGAATCAACATACCTTCTATAAAACTGCATACCGACTAGCTACAATTTAAGAATGTAGCTAGTCGAATAGTTCATTGAAAACCTGCCCTTGAATCCTTTCAAGCGTTCATTAATCTCAAATCACTTAGAACAATCCTTTATATAAAAAGTAACAGCCTACGACGGTCAACAGTACTGCAAAGCATTTTTTCAGCAACTGCGGCGATAATGCGTGAGCGACTTTTGCGCCTAGCTTGGCGGTGAAAAAGCTCATGATGCTAATACCTAAAAAAGCATAGATATGGACAAAGCCAATCGTATTGGGCACATCAACTTGAGCTTGCATGCCAAAGAACATAAACCCTAGCGCACCTGCAATCGCGATAGGCAATCCACAAGCGGCTGAGGTTCCAACAGCCTTTTGCATCACCACACCGTAACGCGTGAGATAAGGTACGGTTAAGCTACCACCGCCAATGCCAAAAATAGCAGAAGCGATACCGATACCAGCCCCTGCTGCTAGCTGCTTAGGCTTTGAAGGCAAAGCTATATGGACATTACCAGCATCGCTATTTGCTTTCTTTTTGCCACCCATAAACATTTTATAAGCAACCCAAAGCAAAAACACACCAACAATCAACTGGAGATATAACCCAGATATCTGTCCTGCGATCCCTGCTCCTAAAAAGCAGCCTATTACTAAGCCTGGCGTCAGATTTTTAAAGACAGGCCACATGACCGCGCCCTTTTTGTTGTGTGCCATGAGCGAGCTTATGGACGTAACGATGATAGTCGCCAGTGAGGTGCCCAAAGCCAAATGCATAATACTGTCAGGACTGTAACCCATTTGCGTAAAAACGATAAATAGCAGTGGTACGATAATAGTGCCACCGCCCACTCCAAATAGCCCCGCAGCAAATCCTGCTAGCGCCCCTATTATTAAAAAAGTTATTAATTCCACAGGATAGTTACTTCTTATTTAGATTTAATGAGATGATTATTATAGTTAAACGACTGCTCAATATTGAACGAGCAATAGCCCATAGGCTTAGGTGTTGGATAATAGGTATTGGATTAAATAAGCTCCACTTGCCCAACTCTAGAGTAGGCACGGTTAAAGTAAACCAACCCTTCATCAGTTCCGCCTTGTGGCTCAGCCTGATTGATGGCCACAACGCGGCACATAAAGACGCTATGCGTGCCGACTTCTTGAATTTGTTCAATCTCACAATCAAAGCTGACCAAGGCATCCTCCAATACAGGAGCGCCTGTTTGTAATTGTGTCCAAGAACCATATTCAAACCGTTCTTCTGAACACAGCTTAGAGGCAAAAGCATTGGACAGCTGCTCATGTTGCGCGCCTAACACATTGACAGTTAAAATCTTGTTTTCCAGAAAGTAGCCATGTGACCGAGACGTTTGATTCATACAGACAAGCAAGGTCGGCGGTGTGTCTGTGACACTACATACTGCCGATGCTGTAAACCCATGTACGCCCGTTGCACCTGCTGTGGTCACCACATTGACCGCAGTCGTTAGCAAAGACATGGCATCTCTAAAGTCGGTCGCGTCAATCCTATCTTTAATCATTGCTTCCATCCTGAGAAACGTTAAAAGATAACGTTAAAAAATTGTGCTTCAATTTTAATTTTGCAAAGGAAATTCTTTAAATAGAATTTCCTAAACGGCTAAACTCTAAGCAGTCAGTTCTTGACGAACGATTTGAGCACCAGCGCTTAATGCCGCGAGCTTACCACGTGCGACTTGGCGAGACAAAGGTGCCATGCCGCAGTTGGTCGCAGGATATAGCTTATCAGCATCAACGAATTGTAGCGCTTTGCGTAGCGTATCTGCCACCTTTTCTGGTGTCTCGATAGTGTTTGTTGCCACATCAATGGCACCGACCATCACTTTTTTACCACGAATCAATTCAATCAGATCCATGGGTACACGTGAGTTTTGACACTCCAGTGAGATGATATCGATTTTCGACTGTTGCAGTTTAGGGAATGCTTTTTCGTATTCGCGCCACTCTGAGCCCAGTGTCTTTTTCCAATCAGTATTGGCTTTGATGCCATAACCGTAGCAAATATGCACAGCTGTCTCACATTTTAGGCCTTCAATGGCACGCTCTAAAGTTGCAATACCCCAGTCATTCACATCATCAAAGAACACATTAAATGCGGGCTCATCAAACTGGATAATATCAACGCCAGCCGCTTCTAATTCTTTCGCTTCTTGGTTCAGGATTTTAGCAAATTCCCAAGCCAATTTTTCACGGCTTTTATAATGACCGTCATATAGCGTGTCAATCATCGTCATCGGCCCTGGCAACGCCCATTTAATTGGCTGATCGGTTTGCTGACGCAAAAACTTGGCATCATCAACGAATACGGACTTCGGACGACTTACCGCACCAACGACTGATGGCACGCTCGCATCATAACGATTGCGGATTTTTACCGTTTCGCGCTTCTCAAAGTCAACACCATCAAGGTGCTCGATGAACGTAGTCACAAAGTGCTGACGGGTCTGCTCACCATCACTGACAATATCAATCCCTGCATGCTGCTGTTCTTGCAATGATACACGTAGCGCATCTTGCTTGGCTTCAAGCAACTGCTCGCCCTCTAACGCCCAAGGTGACCAAATTTTCTCGGGTTCTGCTAGCCAAGAAGGTTTTGGTAAGCTGCCAGCGGTAGACGTCGGTAATAGTAGTTTCATACGATTTATCTTCTAATTAATTTATTTTTTATTATGTTGATGAGTGGTGCTCAGTTAAGCGGCTTGCTTCCTAGCCGTTTCTTTATCAGCAGCTTCTTTTTGAGTATCCTCGCCTGTTACATCATAGCTTGCAGCCCATTCCTCAAGGATGGTTTGATACGGCTTGATAAAGTGTGTCTCAGTAAATCTGCCTTGGGTTACTGCCATCTGACTACGTTCGGCGCGGTCATAGACTACTTGCGTCAATGAATAGTCTTGGTAATTCAGGCTAGGTTGATACACTTGTCCAGCGCTTGAGTTGGCATTGTAAATCTCAGGACGGTAGATCTTCTGAAAGGTCTCCATAGTACTGATTGCACTAATCAGTTCAAGATCGGTGTAATCACTGAGCAAGTCCCCTGCAAAATAAAAGGCTAGCGGCGCGGCGCTACCCTCAGGTTTAAAATAACGTACCGTTAAGCCCATTTTATGAAAGTAGTCGTCGGTCAACGAGTATTCATCTTGCTTGTACTCAATGCCCAATACAGGATGCTGATTGACAGTACGGTAGTAAGTCTTGCTGGTTGAAACGCTCAGGCAAATCACAGGTTTTTTATGAAAGTGAGCGTTGTAAGCTTCTGAATTCAATAAGTATTGAAACAATTTGCCATGCAACTCACCAAAATTATCTGGTGTTATGGATGCTAGGTTTTTGTCGCGATGCTCTGGTAACACAATACTAAAGTCATAATCACGCACGTAAGAGGAGAAGCTGTTACCAACCATACCGTCGATACGCTTATTTTCTTTATGATCCACAATCGTGGTTTTTAGCGTTTCGATAATAGGAAACGTCTGACCATTGCCTTTAACATCTAGGTCGACAGAGATGATATCAACTTCAACAGAATAACGATCTGCTGTCAAATTGTCCCAATGCGCCAATGCATTGAATCGATTATTGATCATGGTTAACGTTTTGCGTAAGTTCTCTTCGCGGTGCTCGCCGCGTGCCAAATTTGCAAAATTAGTCGTCAAACGCGTGCTATCTGCAGGCTGATAGTTTTCGTCAAAACGAATGTGCTTAATTGAACAATTGAATTCTTTACTCATGGTGATCCGCTACCTTATTTATCTGAGATAAAACCAAATCTGTGTATGAGGTGAATCATACCGAAATCTAAACATGAATAAAAACGATACAATTTAAACATAAGATGAATTTTATTCATCTTACTAAAACTTAGATATATAAAGGAAATTTAACAGCGGAAGTTTTAAAGGTTTATTTAACGTATAACTAAGTCTTTCACATATAAAAGGAGAAGAAGGCTTTTATACTGCTTAAGAGTATTTGTTAAGATTATTTGAGACATAAAAAAAGGATACCGTAGTATCCTTTCTCATCATATTCGAAGCTAATAATAAATTGATTCTAGTGATGCTCACCAGGGAGAATCTTGGCAAAGGCGCGCTGAGCAAGGTTAGGCTTGCTATCAGTCGTTTGTGCGGCGGTCGAACTTGGGAAAATACGATAGCCAATGGACTGGACGCCAACGTTAAAGGCTGGTACTAGTGAATAAGTCGCTGATGCAAATTTGCCCATATTACTAGCAATGCTATTTGGCTTATGAACGATGGCTTTTGCGACCATCATCGCTGCTTCGTCCGGCATCAGTGCTGGCATGTAGCGATATAGCTTGGTTGGCGCAATCATCGGGGTACGCACAAGTGGCATAAAGATATTGGTCACTTTGATATTATCGCCTTTGACTTCAGCAGCCAGACAGCGACTAAATGCGTCTAAGGCAGCCTTTGACGCGACATACGCTGAAAAGCGCGGACTATTTGCCAATACCCCAATCGAGGAAATATTCACGATTTGACCGGTCTGGCGACCAATCATCGTTGGCAAGAAACCAAGAATGATTTTGACCGCGCCAAAATAATTAATCTCCATGGTACGTTCAAAATCATGAAAACGGTTGACCGACTCATGCACTGAACGGCGAATCGAACGACCCGCATTGTTGACTAGTACATCGACATGCTTAAAGTCAGCCAAAATCTTTTCACTGGTTTTTTCAATCTCATCCATATTGGTCAGATCGCATGGATAGTAACTAGCCGCGCCGCCAAGTGTTTCAATATTTTCTTTGACCATTTTTAGCTTATCTTCAGTACGGGCCAGCAAAATAACATGCGCGCCGCATTCACTGAGCAAAAAAGCCGTACGCTCGCCGATACCACTTGAAGCGCCTGTGATGATAATATTCTTGCCTTTGACGGCTTTGGTGATTGCTTTTTTCGAGAGATTGGCCATAAAAAGTCCTTTTCGTTTATTCTATAGTTATTGGTATTCGGTTATAGCATAGCAAAAAATGTCGTATGGAGTGAACAAAACCATAGTGGGCGTTAGCTAACGGGACTTTTACAAATTTCGTCGACATAAATATTTATAAATATATTTTTAGCTTGTTGTTAACTACTAAGTGCTAAGCTTTTTTCTGATCAATTATGAGGGGTACCTGCTTTGATAGACACACTAACTCACTATATCGACTTAATTGCCAAAATGATCGAAGTCATTGGCGTCCTCATCATGTTTTTTGGGCTATTTCTTGCTTTGTATAGAGCTTTTCGAGCGTCTGGTCATTTCAATAATGATACTTATGTTGAAATCAGACAGACCGTAGGTAAGTCTATACTGTTGGGGTTAGAGGTGCTAATCGCCGCTGATATTGTGGCTACTGTCGTCACCGAGCCATCGCTACGCAGCGTACTGGTGCTAGGTTTTATCGTACTGATTCGAACCTTTTTAAGCTTATCGTTACAGGTTGAATTAGAAGGACGATTCCCTTGGCAAAATAGAAAACCTGCGCCTGACAAACAGCCTGATACTGACAATCATACTGTGCCAATTGATAAAGCATAGCTGATATATAAAAGCGCCATCAAAAAACGATGCATAGACATGGTTAGCACTGATTTATAAAACAATATTTAAGCGATTACTACTCGTGCGCCTGCAAAAAAGTCTCGACCACTTTGAATTGCCCAGCGGTGCTTTCTTCACCATACATCGCCTGTCTAAAGGCGTTAGAGTTTGGAATACCTGTCGTATACCATGCAATATGTTTGCGAGCGATACGGCAGCCTGAGTACTCCCCGTAGAAATCATAAAGCTCTTGCAAATGGGCCAGTACGATCTGTTTTATCTCACTCACGCTTGGTGCCTCTAGGCGCTCGCCAGTACGCAAAAAGTGCTCAATATCGCGAAATATCCACGGCTGCCCTTGTGCAGCACGCCCAATCATCACCGCATCACAGCCTGTCATCTCATAGACGTGTTGGGCTTTTTGTGCACTATCGATATCACCATTCGCAATGACAGGAATACTGATACTTTCTTTGACTTCGCGTATTAGCTCATAGCGCGCATTGCCTGTATACATGTCTTCACGCGTACGTCCATGAATAGCAATCGCTGCAATACCTGCCTGCTCAGCACGCTTGGCGACTCGTAAGATGTTTTCACGACCGTTTTCAAAACCTAGACGTGTCTTTAGTGTGACAGGTGCATTCACAGCATTGACCGTGGCATCTAGCAATCGCGCGACCAAATCTTCGTCTTGCAACAATGCAGAGCCTGCCAGCTTACGACAGACCTTTTTCGCCGGACAACCCATATTGATATCAATAATCTGTGCACCATTATCAATCTGATATCGTGCCGCTTCAGCCAGTTTATCCGGTTCAGCACCTGCTATCTGCGCCGAAATAGGCGCAATCTCATTGTCAAAATTGGCACGATACAAGGATTTTTTGCGCGCATAAAGAGCCGTATCAGCGATGATCATCTCGCTGACCGCATGACCTGCGCCAAATGACTTGCACAGTCGGCGAAAAGGATTGTCTGTCACGCCTGCCATCGGTGCGACCATCAAACGGTTTTCAATCGTTAGGCCACCTATGTTCAATGGCTGCAACAATGGATGGTCAGACAAAGTCGAGGACGAAGGTAAAATGGGAGAATCAATGGACATAAAAAAACGGCTTGATTTGTAAGGAAAACAAGCCGTTATTCTAAGGATTCCTGCGTTTATTGCAAGCGATTAACGTAAATAGCTTGCATAAGCATTACTCGTTTTTAATACATCCCATGCATTATTTATCAAGCACACTGCCCTGCTCTAGCGTGATGTCATCATCATGCTCTTGCATGCGCCACGGCAGACTATCAGGCGATACATTGAGGAAATGTAAATACTTCTCGAACTGATCGATGATGTCATTAATCACTGATTCAGATTTGTAGCCGTATAAGTCATAGGTCTGACCACCACGGCGTAGATATACCTCAGCGCGATGATGATGCTCTTGTGGCAAGGTATCTGCGCTGTCTTCAGTATAATAATCAGGCGCATCATGTTCAGATAAGCGCACCTCATACCAAAACTCGACATCGTCACCACGCTGTAGCTCTAATACGGCTCGGTTATTGACCCCGTCATAGTTGACCTCAGTCGTCCAGCCGGTTTCTGCAAATTTAGACGACACTTCCATCATCGAAGGCATAACCACTTCTTTAATATAGCTAAGAACCTTTTCACGCGTTGGCTTATCGGTCATATAATCAATACGCTCGCGCCATGCAGACGGTTTGAGTAAATGCGGCGGCAGTCTGTTGTCATTACCGAGGCTCTGATTACGATGTCCTTCGATACGCAGCGCACGCCACATACCAAACATTGAAATAAGAATAATAACCGCAAATGGTAACGCACTAACGATAGCCGCTGTTTGTAAGGCTTCTAAACCACCTGCAAGTAGCAATACTGCTGCGACAGCACCTTCAGTCACTACCCAAAAGCTACGCTGCCACCATGGTGTATCACTGCGACCACCTGCCGCTAGCGAGTCGATTACCAATGAGCCAGAATCCGATGACGTCACAAAAAAGGTAATAATCAATAAAATGGTCAACGACGACACAAATTCAGTAAACGGTAGATTCTCTAACAGTTTAAACAAAGCAATTGCTTGGTTGTTTTGTACTTCACTGATTAATGAGGTATAACCATCGACCATAATCATATGTAGCGCGGTATCGCCAAACACCGAAAACCAAAAGAATGTAAAGAAGGTCGGTACTAGCATCACACCCAATACGAACTCACGAATAGTACGACCACGGCTAATCTTGGCGATAAACAGACCCACAAAAGGCGCCCATGCAATCGTCCATGCAAAAATAAACAAGGTCCAGCTGCCGATCCAATTGCTATTTTCGTATGCCTGCAAGCTAAAGGTACGTTCAACGATGTTACCTAAATAGCTACCCGTATTTTCCATGAAGGCATTTAAGATAAAAATCGTCGGACCGACAACAAATACGAATAGCATCAACGCAGTTGCCAACAGCATATTTAAAATAGATAAGCGTTTTACACCCTTATCCATCCCTGCCAATACCGATACCAATGCCGCAGCGGTCACCAAGGCAATGGCAATCACCTGTACGGTCGTATTCACTGGAATGATATCTGGCAACAGATAATTGAGTCCCGCATTAATTTGCGACACCGACAAGCCAAGACTGGTAGCAATACCAAACATCGTACCTAATATCGCAAACACATCGACTGTATGACCGATAGGGCCATGAATCCTGTCACCAATAATCGGGTACAGCGTCGAGCGTATTGATAGTGGTAGACCATGACGAAACGCAAAATAAGCTAGTGATAAACCAACGACACCATAAATCGCCCAAATATGAAAACCCCAATGAAAATACGCTATTTGCATCGCCTCTTTTGCCGCGGCAATAGTCTGTGGATCCGACATTGGCGGACTAGAAAAGTGCATCACTGGTTCCGCTACCCCATAAAACAGTAGCGCAATCCCGTAACCTGCCGAAAACAGCATGGCAAACCATTCAAGGAATCCGTACTCCGCCTCAGCATGATCAGGACCTAGCTTGATACTGCCATAAGACGAAAACGCCAGTACAATAATGAACATCAAAAACAGTGCCACTGCCAGCATATAAAACCAACCGAATGTCTCAGTCGTAAAACTAAGCACATTACTAAACAGAGCACCCGCTGCTTCAGGGTTAATAGCCGTACCAATGACCAATAGCAGCATAATAATTGCTGCAGGTACAAAGACTGGTAATAAAATAGTCGAACGAGGTAATTTACTCATGAAAGATAATATCCTCAAAAGTTGGCGATGCCTTTTTATAGAAAAGTTTTAATTAAGGCAAAGATTAGAAAATGTGTGTGAATGGTTATAATAATTATCACACTCTTTTCCAAAACCCTAGACAAGCGTTCAACTCGTAACATGACTTTAACGAATGTTACATGACTATTACCAAGAAAATAAAAAAGGCAGCTTGTTAGCTGCCTTTTGATTGTATATGTATTCTATTTTAATAGTTTCTAACCTATAAATGCTCGCTAATTCGTAAATACTAATACTTTTTATACCTAAACAGAAGCACTCTGTTTCCTGACTAGGCATCAATCACTGCCGCCAACTTCTGCGCAATATCTGCCAAATCATTGTTGTCGGCTTGGGTCACTGCATGACCTCCCAACTCATGGATACTTGATGGAATGAGATGCACATGATAATGAAAGACTGTTTGACCTGCTTGTGAGCCATTCAACTGCATTTGGATAACGCCTTCACGCTCAAACACTTGACGCTGGGCTTGCATGACCTTTTTAGACGTCATTAATACCGCAGCAGCATACTCTGGCTCAAGATCGGCCAAATCTACCGCTTTTTGCTTCGGTATCACCAATACGTGGCCTTCTACTTGCGGCATGATATCCATAAAGGCGAGCGTTTTATCATCTTCATATACTTTGTGATACGGAATATCACCATCTAACATTTTGGCAAAAATATTATTGTTGTCATAAGCAGTCTGTTGATTCACGTCAGTCATTACTTTTCCTTTAAGAGTTTTATTATCAGTTAATTAATAGCTTAATAGCTTAATAGCTATCCAAGATAGATAAAAGCGTCTGTCATATAGTGGACGAAATATGACTTTAGTACAAGTCAGTATGACAATCGAATTTGAAAAATATCAAGCCATATTCCAACCATGCTAGCTCACTAATTTATTGGCGGGTCATGCCTTTAAAATGTTATATTAACCCTCTATTTTAATAACGCTATGTTTATGGATTTGCCTACTTTGCCAACTCAAACAGATATGGATAACACTGCTGCAACTCTTGATAATAAGGAAGAACACTCTGATATTGAGAGTGGAAGTGGTACTCAAACCATCGATCCGAACGCTATCATATTAGCAGAAGCATTGACTGATAAAGCCATCAGCTGGCAGATACACAACTGTAAAATTATAAAGAAGACTGTCACGCAAGATTTGCCACTGCCCTTTTTGTATCACTATGACAGTTTAGATGATGCGACCAAGCAAACGCACCCGCTCACTCCTGAGCTACTGCTTCAGTTCAACACACCCATGTCGGCTCATCAAGCTGCTAAATTAATCGGCATTGACGAGGAGCTGCTGACCAGTCCTTGGCATGTAAAAATTATCGGCTCGTTGGTAGTCTTTAGTGAGGCATTGCAGTTGGCTGTACGCCTACACTGGACCAATACGGGTAAAGAGACGCAGCAGGTATATACTAAGGATGCTGCCGACGCTATTATTGCCTCTTTTAAAGACTGGCAGTTTTTTGGTCGTGTAGACGTCCTGTATAAAAACAATAAGCAAATATTAATTAGTATTGACGAGCAAAACCCTAACACGCAAGCACTACCTGCCGAATCATTGCTGACGATTGAAGCTAGTGGCGATTATCAACAGCTACTGGCTACTCATGCGCTTGCAGCTATTGTGAAATTAGAAGCAGACAAAGCTGATCTTCCTTGGTTTGACAAAGCCATATTAGAACGTATCGAATAGCTATTTTGAATAACTGTTTTTTCGCTCATCGCTTGTGATTATTAATTCGTTATTATTAATTCACTGTTATTAGCATATTGTTTTTAGTTATTCATATCTAATGGTATGGTAACGAATTAGTATTATTCACTAGTACTCACTCTCTATAAAAAGCACACTATCCCTATTAAAACTGAGGGTGCACATTTTAACAACCCCGCCTATTTGTAAGGAATATCACATGGATTATCGCTCAAAAACCTCTACCGGCGGTCGTAATATGGCAGGCGCGCGCGCATTATGGCGTGCAACCGGCATGACTGACGGCGACTTTGGCAAGCCAATCATTGCGATTGCTAACTCTTTTACCCAGTTTGTACCCGGCCATGTGCATCTAAAAGACCTTGGACAACTGGTCGCCCGTGAGATTGAGCAAGCAGGCGGCGTTGCAAAAGAGTTCAATACCATTGCGGTCGATGATGGTATTGCGATGGGCCATAGCGGTATGTTGTACTCGCTACCAAGCCGCGATTTGATCGCTGACTCTGTCGAGTATATGGTCAATGCTCACTGTGCAGATGCACTAGTTTGTATTTCTAACTGTGACAAAATCACTCCGGGTATGTTGATGGCCGCCATGCGCCTTAACATTCCAGTGGTGTTTATCTCAGGTGGCCCAATGGAAGCAGGCAAAATCTTAGCCAGTACCGTTGGTAAGAGCCATAATACCGATAGTAGTGACAGCAGTGCTGTTCGCAAGCTTGACCTTGTGGATGCGATGATGGATGCTGCTGATGATAGCATCAGTGATGAAGACGTCGCCGCTATCGAAGCTTCAGCCTGCCCTACTTGTGGCTCATGCTCTGGTATGTTTACCGCCAACTCGATGAACTGCTTGACCGAAGCTTTAGGTTTAGCTTTACCAGGTAACGGCTCACTACTAGCTACCCATTCATTGCGTCGCGAGCTATTCTTAGAAGCGGGTCGTACCATTGTGTCGCTTGCTAAGCGTCGTTATGAGCAAGATGACGATTCCGTGCTACCACGCTCTATCGCTACCAAAGCTGCTTTTGAAAATGCCATGAGCTTAGACATCGCCATGGGTGGTTCAACCAATACCATCTTGCATTTACTTGCTGCTGCCAATGAAGCAGAAATTGATTTTAAGATGGCTGATATTGACCGTCTAAGTCGCGGTGTGCCTTGTCTGGCAAAAGTAGCCCCTGCCTCACAGAAGTACCATATGGAAGATGTGCATCGTGCTGGCGGTGTCTTTGCATTATTGGCTGAACTCGACCGTGCTGAGTTACTAAAAACTGACGTGCCAACTATCCATAGCGCAACGATGAAAGAGGCCATCGATAAGTGGGATATCATGAACCCTGACAACCATGAGGCACGCGCACGCTTCCTTGCAGCACCTGGTGGCGTACGTACCACAGAAGCATTCTCACAATCAAAAGAGTGGTCAAACCTCAACGTCAACCGTGAATCAGGCTGTATCCGTAGTGCCAAACACGCCTACTCTACAGATGGCGGCTTGGCCGTACTATATGGCAATATCGCTGAGCGCGGCTGCGTGGTCAAAACCGCAGGCGTCGACGAAAGCATCTTGACCTTTACTGGTCGTGCACGTCTATTTGAATCACAAGATGATGCGGTTGCTGCGGTATTGGCTGATCAAATCGTTGCAGGCGATGTGGTCATCATTCGCTACGAAGGCCCTAAAGGCGGCCCTGGTATGCAAGAAATGCTTTATCCAACGACTTATCTAAAGTCAAAGGGATTGGGTAAAGAATGCGCCCTACTCACTGATGGTCGTTTCTCTGGTGGTACATCAGGTCTATCAATTGGTCATGCTAGCCCAGAAGCTGCTGAAGGTGGGGCGATTGGTTTGGTCGAAGAAGGCGATAGTATTCATATCGATATCCCAAATCGTACCATCAACATGCAAGTAAGCGATGCAGACTTAGCCGCTCGCCGTGAAGCCATGGAAGCACGTGGACGTGATGCATGGAAGCCTGTCAACCGTGACCGTCATGTCTCGCCAGCATTACGTGCTTATGCGGCTATGACCACCAGTGCTGATACTGGTGCCGTACGTGATGTGAGTCAAGTAGAACGCTAGTCTATAAGCTATTGATGATACAAACATACTAATGAAAATATATTAAGCCTGCGCAATGCAGGCTTTTTTTTCACCAAAAAACAACGTAGCTGTCGTTTTGATAACTATTTTTTGCGGTAATTATTTTATTTTGACGTCATGATAAAGAGTATCAATGACTGACTATCAACTATTGCTGTGAATTGTCATCAATAACTAAAATCACCCTCTTAAAATCGATCCTTAAAACATAACGACGTGCGTAAATCTTATGATTGAAAAATATAACCTATTCTTATTAATCTGCGGGATTGCCTTTTTACTCGGGGCCTTGTTTCCTGTTATTTTTAAGCGCACCTCTATATCATTACCGATGCTCCAAGTCAGCTTCGGTCTGATGATGGGCTACTGGTGGACGTCTTTATCCTTTTTAGACCCACTTGATAACGGTTTACTCATCGAGAAACTGACTGAGATTGTTGTATTGGTCTCATTGGTTGGTGCTGGTATTAAAATCGATACTGAGTTGTCTTGGCGACTGTGGCGACCAACGGTAAGGCTACTACTCATCACCATGCCTATTGGTATTTTTGCGATGGCAGTCTTGGGGTATTACGCGTTTGGTTTAAGCCTTGGTGCAGCTATTTTATTAGGTGCGGTACTAGCGCCTACTGATCCCGTGTTAGCTTCGAGCATTCAGGTGGGACCTCCCAATACAGGAGGAGAAGACACACCGCGCTTTACTTTAACGTCAGAGGCAGGGTTGAACGACGGTTTGGCTTTTCCGTTTGTGTACCTAGCGATTAAGATTGCAGAAGCGTTCAGTGAAGGCAAAGCCTTTACTTACGAGATGCTATGGTCGTGGTTTACTCATGATGTCTTATGGAAGATTGGCGCAGGCGTAGTGGTAGGTGTATTGGTTGGTAAATTATTGGCCAAAGTCGTGTTTTCTAAACATACTCGCGACACTACCATCTCGCAAGGCTATGTGGTTATTGCGTTGACGCTACTAGCCTATGGTCTGGCCGAGTATGTACATAGTTATGGCTTTATCGCTGTATTCGTGGCCGCATTTGCGTTTCGTCGCTCAGAGTGTGAGCATACTTATCATCAAAAACTGCATGATTTCGCTGAGCAATCAGAAGGCTTATTGATGTCATTAGTGCTGGTTATCTTTGGCATGTTCCTCGGTCAAGGGCTGCAGGCAGGTGTCGAGTTGACATGGCGCGTCTATATCGTCAGCTTTACCTTCTTACTACTTATACGTCCAATTGGTGGATTTATTGCCTTATCAGGATTGAACTTACCACATACCGAGAAATACGCAATATCGGCTTTGGGTATTCGTGGTATCGGTACTTTGTATTATCTGTCCTATGCGCTCAATCAAGGGTTTTTCGCAGATGAAGATGCGCTTAAACTGTGGATTGTTTGTTCGATTGTCATTTTGACTTCTATCTTTATCCATGGTCTTAGCGCATCAAGATTGCTTAAAATGACACCAAACAAGCAGCATTAAAATTAATGCTGCTTATATTTGAAACAGAATCAATTCGCGAACAAAACTAGCATAATTAAAGTATCTCTTCTACCCAGCTCAAGACGGCTTCTGTCAGCGCAAACTGACGAACGTCATTGAGCATAGTGGTATCAAAATTATGAGTAAAAGCAAATGACAACTGGCGCTCAGGGTCGCACCAAGCAACCGATCCGTTATATCCCATATGCCCAAATCCTGATAATGCAGGACTCATTCTCTTATCCGTATCATCGTTGTTAGCATACAAGCTAAATAATCTATGGTAGCCCAATCGCCATTTCATAGCTGCTGGCATAACCGCATCTAAACCCTCAACCTGCGGAGTAGATAACTGCTCAAAAGTAGCACTATCGATCAGTGTTTTCCCTTGCCATATACCGCCATTAGCGAGCATTGCGTAAATCGTTGCCAGTGCTTTAGCGGAAGCGACACCATTTGCCGCTGGAATGACCGCCTGTAGTGTCTGACTATTATAATAGTCAAGGGCATGTTTGCCAGCAGGTATCAGCGCTGCCTTATAGTTTTTTAGATTAAGCTGACTGGTATTGAAATATAAGCTATTGATACGCGCCGTATTTAATACAGGTTGTACGTTATCAATATCAGAACTATCTAGATTTTCATCAAGGCTGTCATCAAGGCTATTTTGCGTCTCAGCTGCACGCTTGTCATTTAGCATTTTCTGTTGCCAGTAATGATAACTAGGTAAGCTTGCATAAGTACGTAAAGTCTCTTGAGAGTCTACTTTTAAGGTTGGTTTTTGGCGTCTCAACTTTAATTGGGAACTCGTATCCTCTGTTTCTTCAAAATCTTTGGCCAATTTTGCCACCTGATCTACTTTACTCTCTGGCACACCAAAATAGCAGCTGTCGGCAATGCCCAGAGGCTCTGTTAGATACTGGCTCAGTGCTTCAGCGAACGATAGATCTGTGACCGCCTCTACTACGCCGCCCAATACCCAGCCATAGATCAATGCACTATAAGCGCTATCATATTTGGTCGCATCTTCGGGAGAGGTAATGGGCATCACCGCAATGTGGCGCAGCATCGTATTCCAATCGAGTACTGTCTCGCTATCGACATCGATACTTTGAATCGAAAACAAATCGGCTTGATGTGACATGACTTGTCGCAACGTAATTTGGTCTTTGCCGTTTGCAGCAAACTCTGGCCAGTAATACGCAATAGGTTTGTCATATTCGATCAGTTGCTGCGAAACCAGCACATGAACCAACGTTGCCAATACCCCTTTACCGGTAGAGAAATTAATGGCCAACGTATCGGGCTGCCACGGCATATCAGGACGCGCCATACCTGTACTGGCTTGCGCGATACACTGACCTGCCTGATACACGGCCACAGCCCCGCCAGCAGGTACATCATCAAGCTGTAAATCTGTCAGTAATTGCTGTAATTTTTTTTGAAAGTCAATGTTTATGGGTGTATTAGAATTCTCTGTATTATGATCCATTATTATTACCTTGCTCCAGTGATATAAATTATTCTATTTTTAAGATGATAGTAATACACAAGCTATAGTCAAAGAAGTTTAAAACGCATACAAGCTAGCTGATTACAGATTGCACAAGTAGTTCTTTGACTATATAAAATATTTGAACCAGTATAAATGAATTGTGAGCCAATAAAAAAGGCCACCTATTGGTCGCCTTTTTTATTATTTATTTCGATGTTATTTTTAGAGTTTACTCACGTCTAAGACAGCATTGAAATGCAGTGCTGTAAATTTAATTAACGCGGTACTAGCAAACGATTATGGACTTCTTGTTCAAGCTTGGTCAAACCATGACTGCGACCACGTTCCATCGCTGTATCCATCTTACGTCCGCGCAACCATCCTGCCCGCAGCGCTATTGCTGCTCCTACTCTATTACCTGACCCACAGTGCATAGCGACTTTTTTGCCATGGTGCTGGCGCAATACATTATCAAACGCCAATATCTTAAGCTGCTTTAGCTCTTTAGCACCGCTGATAGGCAGCTGTTCGTAGTGCATACCTGCCTGCTCAACTGCTGATGCCTCATCAAAGCTCAACTCGTCATCAGGCTGCAAGTTGATGACCAGCTCAACGCCTGCTTTCGCTAAAGCCGCAACTTTTCCCTCATCTAATGCACCGCACACGATAGTGTTTGCATCTGGACGAAAATAAGGCTCAAAGATATCGGCCAAATCAACGCCATTATCGGCACTAATATGCATGTTAGCGCCGCTATCGTTAGCAGCGACCGTATCGGTTGCTATCGAGTTCTCCGTTTGATCTACGTCTATCGCGTTTTCTTCTGAAGGCATGTTTTGTGAAGTCATAATAATAAATATGTACGTTAAATATGGCTGTTAAAATAGAAGCTTTATGATACTTACTCTACTTGCTGTCACTCTTTAGTGTTACAACACCCGCCAAATGGGGTTTATTGTTTTTAGAGCTATACAGTCCAAACTCACAAATATCATCTACGTTTGTAAGTTGGGCTACTGGCTCAGCAATCAGCTCTACTTCAGCTGGCAAAAAGATAGGCAGCTTAAATGAGACGTCAATTGTGTAAGCATCAGGCAAATCACCCATCAGAGCAAGGCACTTAGCTTTTGACCACATACCGTGTGCAATCGCTTTAGGAAAACCAAAGGCACGTGCTGATAGTGGATGCAAATGAATCAAATTAAAGTCGCCCGACACAAAGGCATAACGACGACCGATATCTTCCGGCACTTCAAAAATGCTATGAACACCTTCTTCGTTTACTTCAGGCTTGACCATGACCGGACGCGGCGCGCTCTTCTTATCTTTACTGCTAGGTTTTTTACTACGTGATAAATAAGTCGACGTACCTTCCCAGATGACTTCATCTTCTGACTTTACGATAGTGACAAAGTCAAACTGCTGACCTTGAGCATGATCGCGTAGGTTATCAAAAGTGACCGACATTGCTACCGTTTCACGCTCTCCAATCGGGCGATACTGAGTGACACTATTATCGACATGGACAAGACCTAACATGGCAAATGGGAATGGCTCTTTGACCATCATGTTCATCTGCAGCGTCTGCGACAATACTGAGAAGTAAGTCGCTGGCACTTTACCATCATCAGCAAAACCGCAAATTTTGCGATAGTCATCTAGGTTTTCTTGATCGATATGCAAGTCATCTACATAGTAAGTAGATTGTGGCAACTGGTCTCTACTGACCTTACCACCATTACCGATAGGCAATAAGCTTTTGACAATATTGGCATAAGTGGTGTGCGCTTTTGGCAACGCATCATAATGTTTGTCTGACATAAGTACATCCTAAGTGTGGCTTGAACAAGTTCTTTAACGTATATAAAGACAATCTGCAGTCATTAACTAAAGCCTACTATTAAATCATCTAATAAGCATTAAATTTAATCAACCTCATGAGTATCTTTAATAGCAAAAAATAGTTTGGCTATTGGTTCTTGTGTTTTTATCATAAAAAAGCCACCCTTGGGCAGCTTTATTACACTTTATCAGAGATTATTTCGTAAGCATATGTGATACAAATGAGAAATAATAGCTCATATGATACAACTACTTTCTCTACCTGCACCTTATTTCTCACATATACTTATTAGTTAATCAACATTATGCACCAAGTAAGCTTTGACCACAGACGCGAACCGTGTTGCCATTTAGACCGCCAGACGCAGGTGAAGCGAACCATGCGATAGTCTCAGCCACATCTACTGGCAGGCCGCCTTGGCTCATTGAGTTCATGCGGCGACCAGCTTCACGAGTAGCAAATGGAATGGCTTCTGTCATTTGGGTTTCGATGAAACCAGGAGCGACTGCATTGATCGTCATGCCTTTAGCATTGTCTTCTAATTGCTTGGCAGTTGCGTTAACCAAACCAATTACCCCAGCTTTAGAAGTGGCATAGTTGGTCTGACCCATGTTGCCAGCGATACCTGAAATTGACGACACACATACGATACGTGCGTTTTCTTTCAGTACGTCATTGTCCAACAAGTAGCGATTCAATCTAGCGATACTGCCCAAGTTGATATCAATGACCATGTTCCACTTTTTCTCATCCATTTTAGCCAACGTCTTATCACGAGTCACGCCAGCATTATGGATGATTGAATCTAAACCACCACGTTTTTGGGCAGCGTCAGCGATTTCTGCACCAGCGTCTTCACTAGTGATATCTACTGTCAAAGCAGAGCCACTGATTTCGCTAGCAACTTTTTGTAGGTCAGCTTGCTGCTGTGGTACATCTAGACAGATAACATGAGCCCCTTCACGAGCCAATACACGAGCGATGGCTTCGCCAATACCGCGACTTGCGCCAGTCACTAGCATAGTCTTGCCGCCCAAAGGCTGGTTCCAGTCAACATCGACTGAGCTGCCTTTACTGACACGTACTACTTGTCCTGATACGTAAGCTGAACGAGCTGAGGTAAAAAAGCGTAAGGTTGAATCTAGGTTTTGTTCTGCGCCTTCTTCAACATAAATCAGCTGCGCTGTGATACCGCGCTTAAACTCTTTACCCACTGATTTCACAAAACCTTCAAGCGAGCGTTGAGCCATTGCAAATTCAATATCAGTGATGTTCTCTGGCGTACGGCCAACCACAACCACACGGCCTGATTTTTCTACGCGGCGTGCAACTGTATGGAAAAACTCGTAAAGCTCTTTTAGCTGTTCAGCATTGCTGATATTACTGGCATCAAAAAGCAGTACTTTGAATTGATCATCGCTACCCGTGTTGGCTTTTGCCTCAACGCCTGCATCAGCAAGTGCGTCTTTGATGTCATCACTGCTGTTTACATATACTTCGGCATGGACGTCTGACAGGATACGGGCAACCGACTCACTGACACTCTTGTCATCACCAGTAGCACGGCCAACCAATACGCTACCACGCACCAAACGCTCACCGCTTTCGAAACGATCAAGCGTCGTTGGCATCGGCAAACCTAAATTTTTTGCTACTTTTTTGCCAATAGAAGATTGAACAAAATCACCGTAACGGTCTGACATAATATAATCCTTATAATTAATGATTCGTAGAATAATAAAAAATGCAATGAATCTATTATATAGAGACATTGACATCGTAATTATTTAAATTTAGTAAATCGCCTCAAAACTAGCCTAACTATACACTTCCCTTATAAACAAGTCCAAAAACAGATAATGTCTACAACAATCTGTAAACAAGTCAGTATACAAGCCAGTCGTTTTTAGCAGCGTTAAGCGCCACTATAACATGTTAAAATCTGACCTATAGGTTATGGCATACTTAATTATTGATAACAATATATTATCAAACGTACTGTTATGCAATGCTAATATTTCTTACTAGTCAGTCTATTAGAGCGATGCGTCATGATCATGAATCTACTACCTACCTCATACAAGCGTCACATAGTTTGCTAAAGAGATACATTAAGTGAATAAAAAACGCCTTATGATAAACAGCTGTATCGCGTAATAAATGATAATATTTGCTTGTATAAAATAACTTAACTATTTTTTATTATTACCTATCACTTTTTACTTCTACCCATACTTTTTAAGGATAATATTATGAGTAATAAAAACAATCATCCAGATAGCCCTGTTGTTGAAAGTACGGTTGTTAAAGCAACGGATACAAAATCAGATACAGCAAAAAAAGAAACCGCTGCAAAAAACACCTCAACTAAAGACGCTAGTGCTAAAGAAACTACTAGCAAAAAAGCGGTCGATGAAAAAGTAGAAACCACTGCTGCCAAAAAACCTGCTCCAGCTAAAAAAGCCAGCGAAACCAAACCAGCTTCAAACCTAAACCGTGTTGCTATTTTAGGTGGTAACCGTATTCCATTCGCACGCTCAAATGGAACATACGCTGATGTTAGCAACACAGACATGCTAACCGCTGCATTGGACGGTTTGATTGAGCGTTATAACCTACAAGGCGAAACCGTAGGTGAAGTGGTATCTGGCGCAGTTATGAAACTTAGCCGTGATATCAACCTTACTCGTGAAGCGACATTGAATACCGCGCTAAACCCACATACGCCAACTTATGATATCTCACAAGCTTGCGGTACTGGCTTACAAGCGACCTTTGCTTCTGCTAACAAGATTGCACTTGGTCTGATCGATTCGGCAATCACTGGCGGTGTAGATACTACTTCTGACGCTCCTATCGCTGTCGGCGATGGCTTGCGTAAAGTACTGATCAAACTTGGTGCAGCAAAAGACAACAAACAACGTCTAAAAGCACTAATGGGTCTCAATCCAAAAGACTTAATCGACTCACCACAGAACGGTGAGCCACGTACTGGCCTATCAATGGGCGATCATCAAGCGATTACCACGCTTGAGTGGAATATCAGCCGTGAAGCGCAGGATGAGCTTGCATTTAACAGCCATCAAAACCTAGCACGCGCTTATGACGAAGGTTTCTTTGACGACTTGATCACGCCATACAAAGGCCTGACTCGCGATAACAACTTGCGTCCAGATACTACATTAGAAAAGCTGGGTAAATTAAAGCCAGTATTTGGCAGAAAAAATGCTAACCCAACGATGACTGCTGCCAACTCTACGCCGCTTACTGACGGTGCTTCTTGTGTACTACTAGGTACTGATGAGTGGGCAAAAGAGCACGGGCTAAAACCACTTGCTTATATCGTCCATCAAGAAACCGCAGCAGTAGACTTCATCGGTAAATCTGGTACTACAGAAGGCTTACTAATGGCACCAGCTTATGCGGTACCACGTATGCTTGAGCGTGCTGGTCTGACTCTACAAGACTTTGACTTTTATGAGATTCATGAAGCCTTTGCTTCACAAGTACTATCAACCTTAGCTGCTTGGGAAGATGAGAAATTCTGTGAAGAGCGCTTAGGCTTAGATGCCCCGCTAGGTTCTATCGATCGTAGCAAATTAAACGTAAACGGTTCATCACTAGCGGCAGGTCATCCATTTGCAGCAACTGGTGGTCGTATTCTAGCCACTGCTGCTAAATTATTGGATCAAAAAGGTTCAGGCCGTGCACTTATCTCTATCTGCGCAGCAGGTGGTCAAGGCGTGACTTGTATCCTAGAAAAATAAGCTTGGTCACTTTTAAGTGGAAAAGATACACTGACTTATTATTTTAATCAGTACATATCTATCAATAAAAAAATGCCCTTTAATTTATTTAAAGGGCATTTTTTATTGTCTGTACTTTGCTATGATAGAAACGACCTAGATAGTAGCCTCTTAAAAAAGCCGATACGCAAAACAAAGGTAATATTTATGGGTAAGACAAAAATTTTCTTAAGAAAAATGAGGCAAGTCATTTTTGGCTCTGAAAAACTGGTGATGACAGAACCGCTTGCAACCGCTGATTTTCGATCTCTAACGACTGAGGAGGATGTAGATCGGTACAATCAGGAACAAGCCATTCTTACTGAACGCATCGAAAAAGACATTCTTGATGATGATTTACGTCGAAAAATGCACCAAGACTTAATCGATACATATGATGAAGAACTAGAAAATGAAATAGATGACTATGCACGTGACTTTCGTTTTAACGGACGTGAGATGAGCGAGCAAGAAAAACTGGATCGACGCACCTACTTTCAAGAGTTGGTACGACTACAGCGAGAACTGATAAAACTACAAGATTGGGTAGTTGATCGCGGTGAGCGTATCGTCGTTATCTTTGAAGGGCGGGATTCTGCTGGTAAAGGTGGTGCCATTAAACGCATTACCCAACGATTAAACCCACGCGTGTGCAGGGTAGCTGCCCTGCCGGCTCCCACTGAGCGCGAGCAAACGCAGTGGTACTTCCAACGTTACGTGGCCCACTTGCCTGCAGCAGGCGAAATCGTATTGTTTGACCGTAGTTGGTACAACCGCGGAGGCGTTGAGCGTGTCATGGGGTTTTGTACTGACGCGCAATATGAGGAATTTTTTCAATCAGTACCAGAATTTGAGCGTATGCTCGTACGCTCAGGCATTCGCTTAGTAAAATACTGGTTTTCTATCACTGATGATGAGCAACATGCTCGATTTATGAGCCGAATATATGATCCGCTTAAGCAGTGGAAACTCTCACCAATGGACCTACAGTCGCGCCGACGTTGGGAAGATTACACCAAAGCAAAAGAAACCATGTTTGAGCGCACTCATATTCCTGAAGCACCCTGGTGGGTTGTCGAAGGCAATAATAAAAAACGTGCTAGGCTGAACTGTATTGCCCATTTGCTCGACCAAATCCCTTACAAAGAAGTGCCTCGTGACGAAATTGAGTTACCCAATCGCAAACGCGATGATGAGTACTACCGCGAACCTATTCCCGATGATATGTATGTGCCGCCTCGTTATTAAGCGACTAGCGCCTACTACTATAAAAATCTAAAGAAACTTGATCTAAAAAAGCAGCCTTACTAAATAATAAGGCTGCTTTTTTTATATTAATAAGTTCAAAACCACAGCCAAACTTATTAAAGATACAGGTGTGATTTCTAGTTATTGCCTAGTTATTACCTAGATACTACATAGTATAAGTCGATTGCAAGCTATCGATTTTTCCTGCTAGCAAGCGCTCAACTTCATTCTTGATTCTTTGACCAGAGACATCACTACCAATTTGCACAGCAAACCCTGCTGGGCGACTGCCTTGACTCTTAGAGTTAATCCAAACAACCTTACCATTCATTGGTAGGCGTTCACTAGAGTTAGGTAGCGTGATAGCAATAAACACTTCATCACCCAATTGCTGAAGTTTGTCCGACGGTACAAACAAAGCGCCATTACTGACAAAAGATAAATAGCTGGCATATAACATTTCGATACTTTCATAATGACAGGTTAAAATCCCGCCACGTCCTGGCATTGCCATAGTCAGCTTCCTTCATCAACTGGGTTTAGTATGTTTATATAAATAATTGATAGTATATAGTTAAGAACAATTGCAAATTTACGAACACAAATTAAGCGTTAAAACATGGCTCTATAAGCTTGCCAACTCTTGCATTAGCTTATCATAGGCAAATTTTTCTTGCACATTTTGTTGCAGCGCAATTTTGGTCTGCTGCACGCTGTTAGCAAATGCCTCTAACCCGCTATCAGTAGGTTGATAAGTAGCCAATATCGTTGATAGATTGACATCCTTTTGTAGTTCACTCAGCCCCAAACAGACACGGCGTATATCAAGGAGCATCAGCTCAGACAGCTGTATAAATTCTTTAATATTGAGCTGACCTTGCCAATAATCACTTGCCGCCACACCACTACGTTTACCGCTACGTAGCGCCTGCCATGTGGTCAGCCATAGGCTGCGCTTGCTATACCATGGTGCTTGCGCCAAAGCTATAGCAGCTAAAGGCGCACCATTGGCCAGTTGTATCAACTGCTCAATCGCAGCGGTACCGACGGCTTCGCGGTTAATCGTGTGACCTAACGCCTGCGTCACGTAATCGACAGCAACAGTCGGCTCAATTGTCTGTAGTGCCAACTGTTGCACACGACTCTTAATCGTTGGCAATAGCTGAGCAGGCGTATCACTAATCAAAAACAGATGTACCTGCGCTTGTGGCTCTTCCAATGTTTTAAGCAACGCATTAGCAGCGGCTACTGTCATTTTTTCAGCGTGATCTAATACACAGATGCGCATCCCCTGCCCACCTTGATAAATAAAAGGCTGCAAAGCACGAATATCATCTACTTTGATCTTAAGTGCGCTATTGCTGGTAGCTTTAGCGCCTTTTTTATCTTTTGTGCTACTTGATTTTTCTTGAAGCGCATCGCTTTCGGCACTGATAGGCATACTAACGAGTGGTAATACTTGCAAGCTCGGATGAGTTCCCGACTTGAGCCACTGACAGCTCTCACACGCTTCACAAGCACCTAATGGGTGTGTGCCACGCTCACGGCATAATAGCCAAGCGACCAATCGCCATACAAAGGCGCGTTTGCCCATACCTTGCATACCAGCAGCGAGCAATGCATGCGGCAAAGACTGCTGCTTAAGTACGCGCTCGGTCAACTGTAACCACAGTACTTTTTGCCATGGTAGTAGTGGCGCAAAATACATACGGTCTGTGTTATCTAGTGCGTCCATATTTCCTGTCAAATTATTCATGGTTATGGCTCTGTCACATTGATTAGATACTTCAGGTATAGCCACGACAACGATACTTTAGCGTTGTAGGAAGCTTAGAATCGTACGCAACTTTGCTCAGACTATTACTTATTAGGGTTCTGAAAGTTATCTAAGCTCATCGCATTTAGACGGTCTAAATCTTCTTGTGTATCGACGCCAGCTGGTAGCTGACAGCCAGCTTCTGCGATGGCGATATGCTGACCGTTTTCTAAAACACGTAATTGCTCTAGACTTTCGAGTATCTCAAGTGGCGTTTGTGGCCAGTTTACGAACTGCTGTAATAGACTGACACGATAAGCGTATAAACCCAAATGGCGATAGGCGTTCTTTGGTGGTTGCGTCTGATTATTATCAGCTAATACGACGTCACGGTCACAAGGAATCGGTGCGCGGCTGAAATAGAGCGCACGCTGTAAGTTATTAGCAGATTGGCTGACTACTTTTACTACCGATGGCCGCTGGAACGTATCATAGTCATCGATAGGCTCACAAAGTGTGGCCATCACGCTATCTTCATCCGCTACCAAAAGCGCCTGTACTTGCTCCAAAAGCAACGGCGGTACAAGGGGCTCATCGCCTTGCATATTCACCACAATATCGTGGTCAGCCCAACCTTTGATAGCTGCTACCTCTGCCAAGCGATCCGTACCTGAAGCATGCTCGCTACTGGTCATAACCACATCAAAGCCTGCATCGGCGCAAACTTTTGCGATTTGCTCATCATCAGTCGCTATACACATGTCATCAGCAAAACTTGCTGTCTGCGCTTTTTCTGCTACCCAAAGTATCATCGGCTTACCATGAATAGTTAGCAATGGCTTACCAGGTAGCCGTGTACTTTTAAAACGTGCAGGAATCACGATATGGGTTTTAGCGGGCGTGGTGGCGAACGACATGGCGTATTCCTATAAAAGTGGTACGGAGATTTAAAATATTGGCTGATGTTTACAATAAGGCTGACGTGTTCATATCATGGTCGTTACGAATCCCTAGCGCCTTTAGTTGCTCATCTAGATTATGATAATTATTCTCTGATAATACAGCCGTCACTGGCAACACCCATAGTCTACTGACAAGTTCTACATACTCATCATTGAGTGCTTGTGTCGCTGTATAGTCTACCAATAATGCGCTGATTTTTACCGCATCTTTACTGGTTACAATAATAGGATAATCACCATATCGTAAAAGCTCAGCCAAACTAAAATCATAGTGATCAGGGTAAGGATGCCCTATGATTTCAAAGCCAATAGATTCTAAGGTATCAAAAAACCGCTGCGGATAGCCGATACCACTAACAGCATGGACGCGGCTATTATTAGTAGGCTTAACACTATTTAATTGAGCTGCGCTCGATATAGGATTCCATAGGCGCTGTAACTCAGCTGGTTGCAAATGCATGGTCAAACGGTCAGCAGACTGTATCGTATTATCACTTCTAGAAGTCTGAGTTGAATCTGTACTTGGCTTTTCATGATAGATAACATTTGCACCTTCTAATCGTGACATCGGCTCACGCAAAAAACCTGTTGGTAATAGCTGCTTGTTGCCAAACCCACGGGCGGCATCTACCACAATCCATTCGATATCGCGCTGTAGTGCATAATGCTGCAAACCATCGTCTGCAATAATCAATTGCAAATTAGGCTCTGCCTTTAATAGAGTGGCAATCGCTTGCTGACGATTGGGGCACACTGCCATAGCAGCGCCTGTCATATGAGCAATCAAACACGGCTCATCCCCGACTATATGGGGTAAGCTAGTAGCACTAACCAATGCTGGCATTTGACTCGTATCACCGCCATACCCGCGACTGATTACCCCTACTTTTATGCCTTTTTTTTGTAAGTAGTTGACCAGAGCAATAATCAGCGGCGTCTTACCACTACCGCCCACACTGATATTACCAATGACCATCACGGGAATAGGTGCTCGATAGCTTGATAACAGGCCGGCCTTATAAGCTTGACGGCGCAGCAATGTGATTAAACCGTATAACCAACTGATAGGCAGCAACAACCACAACCAAGCAGCTTGACGTTGCCATGCGCGGGTAATTGTCGTCTCAATACTCATTAATCAATATCGCTTATCTTATTGGTTCATGGCTGCGTGAAAATTGGCTAAAAACTTCTAAATTGACTACTCAAAATCTCGAGCATACATTTGCGCATAGTGGCCTTGCAGCTGCATCAGCTCATTGTGCGTTCCTAACTCAACAATCTGGCCGCCATCCATCACTGCAATACGATCCGCTGATTCGATAGTCGTCAATCGATGGGCAATGACCAATGTGGTACGGTCTTTCATCACATTATCCAGCGCTTGCTGGATATAATACTCAGACTCATTATCAAGTGCGCTAGTGGCTTCATCTAAAATTAGAATCGGTGCATCTTTTAGCAACGCGCGAGCAATCGATAATCGCTGACGCTGACCGCCTGATAGTTGCAACCCTTCAGCACCAATTTCACTCTGATAGCCATTTGGCATTTTCATAATAAAGTCATGAGCGAAGGCATCTTTTGCGGCTTGTTCAACCTCAGCTTGAGTCTTGTCAGCTAGGCTGCCGTAAGCAATATTATTAAATACGGTAGTATTAAACAATACTACTTGTTGGTTCACCATTGCAATCTGGGCACGCAAACTCTCTAACTTAATATCTTCAATAGGCATACCGTCTAATGTGATTTGCCCTGAAGACGTCTCTAGAGTACGTGTTAATAAATTAACCAATGACGACTTGCCCGCGCCACTTCGCCCTACTAATGCAACTGTCTCGCCTGCTTTAATATTCAAGGTAAAGTCACGTAGAGCCACCGTTGAATCTGGATATACCAAGCTGATATTGTCTAACGACATTTGCCCTGATAGCGCTTTACTGATTGTGCCTGTGTCTTCTTCTTCTGGCTCATCAAGTAGTGCAAAAATCGACTCACCAGCAGCCAGACCTTTTTGCAGCTTCTGATTAATATCAGTCAGCGAACGTACAGGCTTACTTAATAAACCTGCTGCTGCAATGTAGGAGATGAACTCACCTGCTGAAATATCATCTATTACTGCAGGTCGCAACGCAAGCCAGACGACAACGGCCATCGCAACCGCCATCAACAGCTGTACGGCTGGCGTATTAATACTATTGGTAACAACTACCTTCATACCTTGGCGTAGATTTTTCTTCGATGTCTTATCAAAACGTGCTGACTCGTATGATTGACCGCCGTAATTTTTGACCACTTGATAGCCGCCGATGACTTCATTAGTAATGTGACTGACATTACCCATCGTTTCTTGGATACCTTTTGAGAGTCGTAGATAGCGCTTTGATGCAATGCGTACCAGCCATAGTATTGGTGGCAAGACCACAAATAGAATAAGCGTTAGACGCCAATTGCTATAAAACAAAAAGCCGATCAATGCAACAACGGTCAAACCATCACGCAGCAAAGTCTTCATTGAGTCTGTACTGGCGGCCGTGACCTGTTCAACATCAAATATCAATTTCGATGAAATCGTACCGGCTGGATTGGCCAAATAAAACGAACTAGGCAAGCGCAGTAATTTATTAAAAACTTCTACACGTAGCTCATAGACTAAGTTGCGTGAGACCAATGCAGAGTAATAGTTACCCAAAAAACTACCCACCCCGCGCACAAAGAATAGCAATATAATCAATAGCGGAAATAAGGCTTGTTTGCTTCGATCATTCTGATTGATAGCATCAGTAATATATTGCAGAAGCTTGGCAGTCCAAATCTCTGTCCCTGCATTAATCGCAAAACCTAACGCCGTCAATAGCAATGCCCACCAGTAAGGCTTCAAATACCTTAATAAGCGTAATAATGTCTTACTCTTAGGCGTAACGGGCGATACTGCCGATGCATTTTTAGCAGAAGATTTTTTAGAGTCAGGTAAATAAGCTTGGCTCATAAAAGCCTCAATTTGGGTATCAGGGTATGAATGGGCTGTGTGTCACACAGTTTTATGATGATAAGACTATATATGTTATTGCGGCAGCGTTTGGCCAAGTGGCACCACTGTACTGATGTTTAAATTCAAAAATCCGAGCTTTCCAGCGATATCCATCACTCGTACCACAGACTGATGGGTCGCATTGGCATCCGCTGCAATGACAAATAGCATATCGCGATTGCTGCCCGCCTCTTGCTGCAACATACTGGTCAGTTCAGCCTCATTGCTACTAGCAAGTGTAATACCGTTGACCAAATAGCTACCATCCTCTTGCACAGCTACTTCGATACTGTTGTTTTGTTCTGTCAGTGCAACACCTTCCGCTTCCGGAAGAATAATATTTAAACGACTAAAGTGATTGAATGAGGTAGCAAGCAATAAAAAAACAATCAAAAACAGTAAACAATCAATCATCGGTGTCAGATTAATTTCAAGCGGTTCAACCGTTGGTTTTCTAAAACGCATATCAATCTCTTTAATTCAGCTACCATTTATAGGCCCAAGACTTCTATTCTTTAAAACCGTATTTACTACACTGCTGCTATGCTAGGCTTATCCGAATCCAACCCACCGAATGAACGTTCTTGCACAATACTATCTTCTATTGACGTACGGCTAGAAGATGTAGATGGCTGAGCACTAGCAAGCAAGTGATAATCATACAACTCTTGAATCATAAGCCCTGCTTGAGTCTCGAACTGAGCGTTAATATCAATGATACGGCGCTGAAAATAACGATAAGCAACCAACGCGGGGATAGCAACGATCATACCTGCAGCGGTAGTGATTAGTGCCTGTGATACACCAGCGGCTAGCATCGTCGGATCTTGCATTGCGCCATCGGTAATCGCTAAGAATGAAGAGATGATTCCTAGTACCGTACCTAATAGGCCAAGCAACGGCGCTATCGCACCGATAGTACCTAGCATATTGATGTTTTTTTCTAACTGATGAACTTGGACGCTGGCACGATTTTGCATGTGCATCGTCATCGACTCTAGCCCATACTGCCGATAAAGCAAACCCGTTGCCAAGATATCGCCAAGCGCCGTTTTTTCTTTTACATTCATCAATTGTGTACGGCCAATATCGCCATTTTCACGTAAACGAGTTATTAGCTGTTCGCGCAACCTGCTAGGAGCGACTTTGTTAAACTGTAGCGTATGGCTACGTTCAATAATGATGACTAATGCCAATATAGAACAGACCACGATAGGTGTCATTAGCCAGCCACCTGCTTTTACCAATTCCCACATACTTACTCTCTTCCATATTTTTGCAAAAATAATTATTACAGAGGCGATTTAGCGTTTGGATAGATACAGCTAACTCGCAAACGTTCTTAAGCCTGAGCTTCTATATGTTTAATCAACGCAGCTAATTGGTCTTGATTGTGGAAAAATATCTCAACACTACCTTGACCATCTTTTTTATGCTTTAGTTTGACTTCAGCACCAAGCATGTCTGTTAATCTTTGGGTTAAACGCTCTACATCACGAGATTGTGCTTGTTCAGCACGATTGGTTTTGGGTGCTGGCTGCAAGATTGATTTGACCAACTTTTCAGCTTCTCGCACGGTCATACCGCCATCGATAATCTTTTGCGCGATGATAGGTTGTTGTTCAGAGGACAACGCCAAAAGTGTGCGAGCATGACCCATATCTAGCGCACTGTTGGCCAAATGGTCTTTTACTGTATCATGGAGCTGATTTAAACGAAGTAAATTCGATACTGTCGTACGCGCCTTACCAACGACTTCAGCGATCATGGCATGACTCATACCAAATTCGGTATGAAAACGCTGCAATGCTGCTGCCTGCTCAATCACTGATAAGTCTTCACGCTGGATGTTTTCAATCAGTGCTAATGCAATTGCCAACTCATCAGATAAAGCACGCTCAATCGCAGGGATAACCGCTTTTCCTGCCATTTTTGCTGCGCGCCAGCGGCGTTCACCAGCGATAATTTCATGAGTGACAAATGCTTCACTTTTATCTTCATTTGCCAATAGCGGGCGGATAACGATAGGCTGCATTACGCCATGCTGCTCGATAGAAGACGCCAACTCTGCAAGTGCTGTCTCACTCATATCACGACGAGGCTGATACTTACCTGCTTGCAAACGTGTGACATCGATCTGCACAAGGCTAATCTGATCTTCGGTCGCGCTCGTATCTGCACTATTGCTACGCGACTTATTGAGCGACGCCTTACTGGTAGCACGTGGTGCGCGCGATGAGCGAGTGCTATTATCACTAGCAACCGCATTATCCGTGGTTTTTGCCGTCGGCTTTTTACTGGCTTTGGCCGGCGCGGTATCGGTAGACTCACTATCTACAGGCATATTAATATCTGGCGTAGCATTTTCACGCGCCACCATGTCGTCTTGCAAGGCAGAGGCGGTAATTTGCTTTTCTTTTTTGATTGACCCTAATAAGGCATCTAAGCCCCGATTAGCAGCCAACCCTCTTTTCTTCGCCATGATTACCTATCCTCTAACGCTAAAATAAAAGCCAATTGATTACTGATGCGGCTTACTAAATACAATGTTAAGTGTTCTATACTTATACTATTCATTCACTGTGCTGACCAGTGACACTTTTTATCTAAAAATTCTTTGTAAGAGCTTTGGATAAAAACTAGCTACTTTGTTTCATCACTTCAGCGGCCAGCTTTTGATACGCGCGTGCACCTTTTGACCATCTCTCATACGCAATAACTGGTAAGCCATGCGCAGGTGCTTCTGCCAAGCGAATATTCCTTGGAATATGAGTCTTGTACATGATATCGCCAAAATGCGCTTCTAGCTCAGTAGAGACATCACGAGCAAGCGTGTTACGCGCATCAAATAGCGTTCTAACCACACCGCGAATATATAGCTTAGGGTTCAACTCTGTAAGGCGTTCAATCGTTTGTGATAAGTCTGCCAACCCTTCTAGTGCATAATACTCACACTGCATAGGAATAATCACACTATCTGTAGCCACCAACGCATTAATCGTTAGTAGATTCAAACTAGGCGCACAATCGATAATCACATAATCGTATGGCTGTTTTTGTGTGGATACCTGATCGTTAACCAATTCGGCCATCGCAGTCTTAAACAGCTCATGACTGTCCGTCTTACTCATTAGCGTAATGTCCATGCCAGCCAAATCGCGATTAGCACCGATGACATCGAATCCAGCAGGACTAGTAACGATTGCTTCAGACAGCGCGACACCATCTAGCAAAACGTCCGCTATGGTAAGATCTAACTCGTTTTTGTCAACGCCTGTACCACTGGTCGCATTACCTTGTGGGTCTAAGTCAATCAGCAGTACATGCTTGCGTTTAGCAGCCAAGCTGGCGGTCAAATTTACTGCCGTTGTGGTTTTACCCACACCGCCTTTTTGATTCGCAATTGCTATGATTTCCATACACTCACTCAATTCTATTAGGGTCTATTACTTTTGACTCGGTTGGTACAATTATTTTTTTATTCAATCTTGTACAGCGACACTCGCTCAATATTTAAAAATAAGCAATTTATGGTCTAAAATGCTCAGTTTGCGGTCGAGCATTTTAAATGCTTTTAAATACTATGTCATTTAGATACAGACGTAAACTGTGTTTCACAAAAAACAGTGCCTGTTTCATGACTGCGAAGTGTTTATGGTTCAACTATCTTTAGCAGACATTTCAATTAAATGACGACTGTCGTGCAAACGTGGCACCGTCAGTTTAATAGTTTTGATATGCCAATCGCTATCGAGTGCTTGTAGCTCTTCCTCACTCGGCACTTTGCCCTTCATAGCACATAAGAAGCCACCATCTGCTAATCTTGGCTGCGCTACCTCTACAAAATCTATCAAACTGGCAAACGCTCGTGATGTCACCACCGCATAACTTGCTTCATGCGCTTCAATACGCGATGCAATCGGCTGCATATTACTCAAGCCAAGCTCGCTGCTGATTTGCTTAATAAAGCGGATTTTCTTCTGATTGCTATCAAGCGCCGTACACTGGCGCTCAGGCTGACAAATGGCAATGATAACTGCCGGCAACCCTGCTCCCGTGCCGATATCTAGCAACGATCCGGCGGGTAAATGCGTTATAATAGACAGACAATCTATCACATGCTTGATCAGCGCTTCTTCTGGATCAGTGATCGCGGTCAGATTATACGCTTTATTCCATAGTAAAAGCTGGTCTAAGTACAATAATAACGTACGCTGCTGCGTTTCACTTAACGGCAGACCCAGCTCATTTATCGCTTGCGCCAAGATATTGGCCAGCTTTGGCAGTTGCGAACCAAGCTTTGCGAAACCAGTCGGATCAATATTGATATTACCTACACTAGCAGACGATGAAGAGTTTTTAGCGGAAGCTGACATACAACGAGTTATCCAGTTTTGACTTGTGAACCGTTTATTTTATCATGCAGTCTGCCCATTGAATAGTTGCAGATTGCGCCAATGTGGGACATCTTATACTATCTACGCTGATCATGAGGCGTTATTCTGCTTTGATTACCTCCAATTCGCTGATTAAGTCATTCGTTTTTTACTGTTTACGCTCAAGCATTTGCCTGAATATGATACAAAACTGCGCTTAATGACTTCGCTAATAGGTGACTATATCTTGTAAGATGTCATGATTGACTATAAAAAACTCAGAATACGCCTGAACAGATAAAACCAATCACTTCTCATATTCCTTTAATACTTTTTAAGATGATTTTTCAAACGCCTATGACAGAACAACCCTACACCCCTATATCGCCAGTATCAAAAGACGCTAACAATATAGTAGTACCTACTACCGACACAAAAAACTCTAAGCAAACAGCACCTGATACGTCAAACCCTATCTTCACAGAAGTTCAGCAAAATTGTCGCATTTCCGCTGAGCAATTAAAACGCTATAGCGACCCTGATGAATTGCCTACAGACACTCGCACTGCGCCTGACTTAGATGTGGGCTTCGGTCAACAACGCGCGCTCAAAGCATTACATACAGCACTGGATATTAGAGCCAGTGGTTATCATGTGTTTGCCGCTGGTGAAAACGGTTTGGGCAAACGTACTGTCATTAGTCGTCTGTTAACACGTATTGCCGCCGACGCACCGACGCCAGATGATTGGGTATACGTGCATAATTTTACCGATCCACGCACACCATTGGCGCTGCGTCTACCAGCTGGTCAAGCCTCGCTATTACAACAGCAAGTTAATAACTTATGGCAGCAAGCAAAAAAGCGTTTAAGCCAACGCTTTCGTAGCGATCAATACCAGAGCAAAATCGAAGCCATCAAAAACAGTACTCATCAAAAAGAAAGTCATGCCTATGACGCACTTAATGCTGAAGGCAAACAATATGACCTAGCATTGACGTTTCGCTCGTTTGATAATAAAGCCGTATTTGTCCATCCTAGTCAGCTGCCTACAGAAAGCAATAGCGGTGATGATAAGCAAATAAAAATACCTAGCAATCGTCAAGATTCGAAAAAGCTCGATGATAGCGAAAAAGTTAACATTTTGAGCGATGAAGATAATGAGCGTAAGGAAAGCCAAGACTCTACATATGGCAATAATGAGTATGAAGCTGAGCTGAATAACTTTGTACAAAAAAACCATATGCAAAAGCGACTGAGTCAACTGACCATCGCTTTAGAGCAACTAGAAGACGAAGCCAACGATGAGATAGAGGCATTACATCGTAGTATTGCCCAACGTGCTTTACAGCCATTATTTACCCCTATCTACGAGCAGTTTGCGACTCATCCACTTGTCGTGGCATATCTCAAGGCTGTATTTAATGACATGGTCACTCACGTAGAGCGTATCGTCAATGGCGATGATGAAGAGTTTGTGACGGCAGTGTTGGCTACGACGCCTAGTCGTTATGCGGTCAATGTTATTGTCAGTCATACACCTGACAGTGGCGCGCCAGTGGTATTTGAGGATTTGCCAACCCATCTCAATTTATTAGGGCATGTCGAGCAAATCACCCAATTAGGCACAGTAACCACTGACGTGAGTATGATTCGTGCAGGCGCTCTACACCGCGCTAATGGTGGCTATTTACTGTTAGAAGCCAGCCACGTACTTGAACATCCTTATGCATGGCAAGGCTTAAAGCGCGCATTACAGTCACGAAAAATCAAACTATCTAGTCTAGAGCAAATGCTGACGCTGACCGGTAGCTTGTCTCTGTCACCAGCACCTATTGATTTAGATATCAAGGTTATCTTGTTAGGTGAAGCAGATTTATATTACGAGCTACTAGAGCTTGAGCCTGAATTTGATGCCGTATTCAAAGTCCGAGCTGATTTTCATGACGATGTGCCTCGTACCACTGAACATGAATTGGCATTGGTCGCAAAAATGGCTGATATCATCGATTATGCCGACCTTTACCCATTTGATGGCAGTGCGCAAGCCACGCTACTTGAGCACTTAAGCTTGCAAGCTGAAGAACAAGATCGCTTAAGCCTACACAGTGACTTATTGATTAAACTATTGCATGAATCAAACCGTCATGCTCGCTTAAATAATGAGGCTATGGTGACGGCAGATCATGTCACTCAAGCAATCGATGACATGGATGAGCGTTCAGGATATTTACGCGATCTGTACTGGGATGAGCTGAAAAATGGCCAGCAGCTGATCCAAACGCAAGGCGACGCTATCGGACAAGTTAATGCATTAACCGTGGTCAGTTATGCCGATAGTGAGTTTGGCATGCCAGCACGGCTTACTGCGGTCATTCAGCCCAATATTGGCACAGGTGAAATTCTTGATATTGAGCGTGATGTAGACTTGGGTGGTAGTTTACACGCCAAGGGCATGTTGATTATGACCAGCTATTTGCGCGCGCTGTTTAGTCAACATCATGCACTGAATTTTAGTGCCTCACTGGCGTTCGAGCAGAGCTACGCGCAAATCGATGGCGATAGTGCCACCGTTAGCGAAGGCTGTGCATTGCTATCCGCATTAGCAAACGTCCCTATCAATCAGTCTCTCGCGATTACTGGATCAATGAACCAGCTAGGCGAAGTACAGGCAGTTGGTGGCATCAATGCCAAAATCGCAGGTTTCTTCGACGCCTGCCGCGAGCAAGAGCTAACAGGCGAACAAGGCGTCGTCATTCCGATGGCTAATGTCAAACAACTGATGCTACGTGACGACATTATCGATGCAGTAAATAGAGGCAAATTTCATATTTATGGCGTCTATACTCTAAGTGAGGCCCTGACGCTGATGACTGGTTTGCCCATCGACACCATGAATAAAAAAGGCCGTTATCGCAAAGATACTTTATTTGGCAAAGTATTAAGCCGTCTGATGCTATGGGATGAAAATCAAGAAAGCACTGATGACATCGATGATGAAAAGTCAAAAAAGAAAGCGAAGAAGAAGCGTAAAGAAAAACGTCAAAAAAAAGAAAATAAGAGAATAAAAGAAAAGCGAAAAGGTGAGAGAAGTAATGAGAAAGGCAGCGAGGAAAGTAACAAGCAAAGCGATGCTAAGCCTATTGATGACACCCTAAACGATAGCGAGACAACAGCTGTCGATGAGGATGGTAATTAAAATTTAAACGGTGCTACTGATACGTACGCACATTGCTGTTCGACTAGATTCATTGTTATGTTTATGGCTAGATCGAGCAGCAACCATCGAATAGCAACTTTCAAATAAACATACGCATGCATGAACGTTGCTAGACGCTACGCTGCTTTTCTGCGATGATTAACGGTTCCTGATCGAGCAAAATCATGCCAGAAACCGACTTGTAACTTCATAAAGGGTATCTCTTAATGACTGTACATCCTACTGATGCTGATAACATCCAAGCTCAGTCCAATCCTAGTGAGCAGGCAGGTGAGCTTGCAACTGTAGACACTGGCACCTCAAAAGAGGCCAATGCCGCCAATATTAGTGACAATCGGCATGGTGCGGCAACGACTGCACGTCAATGGCAGGTACTATCACAACTACAGCGCAATCGCTGGGTAGGCACCACACATATCTATGAGCAGCTGATGATGGCAGGTTTCGATATCAGCCTACGTACTGTCCAACGTGATTTGAATGCCCTTGCCAAACGCTTCCCTATCGAAAAAAATAATGCCAATCCTCAAGGTTGGCGCTGGAAAGAAGACGCCCCATTACAAAGTTTGCCGCATATGAACTTATCACAAGCGGTTGCTTTTAATATGGTCGAGGCCAATCTGACCCAGTTACTGCCACCTGTGATCTTAGATGAATTATTTCCTTGGTTTGACTTAGCACGGCGACAGCTCAAAAACAGCAAAGTAACCCACTCTTGGATAGACAGAGTGCGTATCGAGCCTGCCACCCAGCCGCTTATTGCACCAGATATAGATTTAGACAGTAAAGACAATATTTACCACGCGCTATTTTATCAACTACAGATTCATGCTTGTTATACTCGTAGCAACAAATTACAAGCCAGCGAATACATCCTAAATCCAATCGCAATTATCCAGCGCGGCGTGATTATCTATCTACTGGCAACTCGTACCGACGACCCAGAAGCCACCATTCGCACCTTTGCCCTACATCGTTTTGATAGTGTTGAGATTCTCGAAACCGCTGCAAAAACACCAGAGAATTTTCAACTCGATACGTATTTGGATGAAGGCAGCATGGGCTTTAGCCACCCACTGTTTGGCGAATTGGACGAGCGTGGCAAGAATACCGCTGTTGAGCTTAGGTTCACTAGGCAAGCAGGTAAAAGTCTGACCGAAAGTAAGCTTAATGATGATCAAACCGTGACGCTAAATGAGGATAACACCCTTACTGTAAAAGCCACTGTTAACTTGACCTCACAGCTGGTTTGGTGGCTACGTGGGTTTGGTAGTGGGTTATTAGATGCTAAGCCTGAACTACTTTATCAAGCAGTATTAGATAAGTCTTCGACAGCAATCAGTGAATGACATCACTGACCTGAGATAGGCTAACATCCGCACGCCTTAAGTAAGCAGACACCAAATCTAGATAACGGTTAAAAACTAAGAATAAAAAAGGAAAGTTATGTCGACCACTGCCCCATCACCACTGTTATCAGATAGTTTACGAGGACTGGGACTAGACGCAGGGACTTTGTTCTTTGCACTCAATTATGAATTTACCAAAATTGAGCCAAAAGGCATATTTAAGCGCTTTAAGAAAAATCAAAGCGCGATGGATATTGATCTGGCTTGTGTGTTGTACGATGATAATTGCGTCATCAGTGATATTGTTTGGTTTAAGCAATTACGAGATAAAGCTGAATCGGTCAAGCATCAAGGAGACAGCTTAAATGGTAAGGATCGCGGTGAACAAGCCATGTATCTTGCCCCACTTGATCAAGAGCAAATCAGATTGGAGCTTGAGAAAATACCCGCTCATATTACTCACATTGGTTTAATGGCCAACTCATACCATGGCCATTCGTTTTCTAGAGTCAAGAAAGGCGAAATTCATCTGAGTGACGATGAAGGAAACCGTTGTTTTGAAGTCAACCTTAAGCAGCTTCCACGCGACTGCACGACGTTATGGGTAGCGCATTTGCGTCGATCTGTTGATGATTGGCACTTAACATTGCAAAACTTACCACTCACTGCAGAAGGTCTAGCAGATGCAGCACAAGAAGTGGCTCATGAGTTAGCACGTGCATTGCCTATCCCTCAGGGAATATAACAGCAACTGGCCATCGCATATCAAAGAGGTCTTATGCTATGTAAACACAAGACCTCTTTTATATGGTCAAAATATTAACTACGATTAACTGCTAAAAACCTATCTCTCATAAATCATTTAATACTTGCCTATAAAACTTCACCGCAATGCGGACAGAAGTTCTTTTGGCGCGTTTCAACTTCTTTTTCACGCCGTTCAAGCTCTTGCTCTCGAAGTACCTGTAAGACGATATTTTGTGCCTGCTCTTTATCTAAACCCAGCTCTCGACGAATTTTATCAATCATCATCTGATTCTGTACCAAATCAAAGTCACTATCAATAAGCTGCTCACGAAAGTGCTGTTCAAGCTCTTCACGGCGCTGAGCCAATTCATTCGCTAGTCCTGTCGCTAGAATACCAGCTGGCAGTGCTGCGAGACCTACGCCCAATATCGTAATGACCGCACCCAATATCTTGCCCGCATTAGTAATTGGCGTGACATCTCCGTAGCCTACTGTTGTTAGTGTCACCACAGCCCACCACATCGCTTTAGGTATAGACTCAAACTCGTCTGGCTGTGCGTGATTCTCCACTAGATAAATACCGCTAGAGGCAGTCACAATCATAATAATAAGAATAAAAATAACGGCCTGAAATGAGCCTCGCTCCTTGCTAATCACGACTAGCAAGATGCGCATCGACGCAAAATAACGAGTCAATTTTAGGATTCGAAATAAACGTAAAATACGCAAGAAACGCAAATCAATATTGACAAAGAAATTCAAAAAGGCGGGCACGATGGCTACTAAGTCAATCAATGCGGATGGACTTCTGAGCCAATCCCATCGCTGTTTCCACGTTGTATTATCGGGCTTTGCTTCAGCTACACTCCACAGACGCAGTAAGTACTCAATAGAAAAAACAACGATAGAGAAATTTTCAAATAAGGTGAAGTAATCTTGATAAGGGTAATACCACTGATCGACAGACTCTGCTATCACAGCAGCTACGTTAGTCATAATCAAAAATATAAGAAAATAATCAACGTAACGGCTAAATAACGTGTCATGTTCTTCATTTTGTAAAATATCATAAACAAAATGACGCAAGCGCCGTATAGATTGGAATAACATGCCAGCCCTATGCGGTGAAATACCGATTTGATATTAGTAGAATAAAACAACAGTCAAACAATAAAGACCAAACTTTCATCACAGAACATAGGATATATTTGCAGCAATCATCCGTGATTTTTATCAACAACGCTTATTTTAAGTACTGGCATGTCCATTATCAGCCATGACTATCGGCTATACAAAATGCAGGTAATAAATATAGACCGATACCAGCAGTATAAACACAATTAGTAGGATAGAGAACCTTAAGAACTGTTCGTCAGCGCGAAGCTGCTGGCTAATATCTTGCGCAGGTATCAAAAACAAGTGACATTCAGGACAACAAGAGTCTACCTGATTCAATATTTTCATCGTACGCGCATTCGTACAGCGTAGAGGGGAGTTACTGCAATAGCCAAGCATAATATATTGCACCTCTTGTTGAATCATAAATAAGAGATACCGACTTACGTCAATGACACTTACTTAAAAAGCAGCTTTTGTTTTGTTTAATTATAGACTGTAGACAATTGAATTACATGTAAATGTAATTTATTGCAGAAATATTGCTACTTTATGCTCAAAACCTTACCAATAATAATGATTTTCGTATTATAATAGACATTAAATGTTACAGATTAAACTTTAATCATGACATTATGTATCAGTAGCTAATGCCATCCCTCATTAGAAAACTGCTGATAATTTTTTATTACGTTAAGGAATGAAATGATGAAACTACAATCCCTAGTTTTAGCAACTGCTGCTGCACTTACAATGACAACTGCTTTTGCAGTCCCTGCTGGTACTTGGTCTGTTGCTGCTGGCGCGCATTATGTTGATCCTAAAAGCGACAATGGTACTCTAGATAACGGTTTATCTGTTGATGTTGATGGCGATGTACGTCCAACTATCAGTGGTGAGTATTTCATCGCTAACAACGTTGGTGTTGAACTGCTAGCTGCTATTCCGTTTCATCATGACATCACTCTGAAAACTGGTGATACTACTATTGATGCAGAAACTCAGCACCTACCACCTACTCTATCTGTACAGTATCACTTCGATGGCTATGATCTGCCTATGAATGTGAAGCCTTTTGTTGGTGTTGGTGTGAACTATACAACTTTCTTCAAAGAAAGAATCTACCTTGGCAACGGTAATGATTTGGAGCTTGATGATAGCGTTGGTGTAGCTGGCCATGTTGGTCTTGATATTCCTTTTGCTCCTACCGAAGCTTTCCGTATTGATGCCCGTTATATGGACATCAAAACAGATGCAAGCCTAAACGGTACTGATATCGGCGAAGTTGATATCAGCCCTTGGGTATACGGCGTAGCATTCGTTAAACAGTTCTAAATTAGTAAAATATAATACGTAATAAGAGCCAGCTTGATAGCTGGCTTTTTTGTGCCTATTAATTATGGATATTACCCTCTACTCTAGTTATTAAGCAATTATTTATAAAAGCGGCTAGCAACCTACAAGAACAAATAATCTCCATAAAAAAAGACCACCCTTGGGCAGTCTTTTTTAATTGCTAGCTAGCTTTAGATCAAGATACGACGTGGGTCCGCTAGTAGCGTTGCGATATAACGAGTAAATACAGCAGCGTCTGCGCCATTAATCACACGATGGTCATAAGACAAAGACAGTGGCAACATCAAACGTGGCTCAAAGCTTTGTGTCTTAGCATCCCAACGTGGCTGCATACTTGCTTCAGAGACACCTAAGATACCAACTTGTGGCCAGTTAACTAGTGGCGTAAATGCCGTACCACCCAAGTTACCTTGGCTCGATATAGTAAAGCTTGCCCCTTGCAAGTCTTTAGTGCTGAGCTTCTTATCACGAGCTTTTACAGCAAGCTCGCCAATCTCAATTGCTATTTGCTTCAGACCTTTATCTTGTACGTTTTTGATAACAGGTACGATAAGACCATCATCTGTTGCCACAGCAATACCCATATTGACACTTTTACGCAATATAACCTGAGTATTGTCATCGCTCAAATGACTGTTGAATCGTGGATGCTGGGTCAACGCATAAGCAGTTGCTTTAACCACGAATGCCAAGATAGTAAAGCCAATACCTTCAGCTTTCATACCACCTTTTAGCTCACCACGTAGCTTTTCAGTCTCAGTGATATCAGAGAGATCGAACTGCGTTACTTGCGGTAGCAAAGTATTGTAGTTGAGCTGTGGTATCGAGACTTTCTGCAAGCGGCTGAGGTCTTGTGTTTCCGTCTCACCCCAGATCTCAGCGTTACTCATGTCAGGCAGTTTCGGTAGACCTGAGCTAACAGGATTACTGCTCACAGGTGCCGCTTTCTGCTTGGTTAGATTGTTTTTAACATGTGCAAACAAGTCTTCTTTTAGAATGCGATCGTTTAGAGCTGAACCATTCACTTGTGTGATATCAACACCTAACTGACGGGCTAGTTTGCGAACAGCAGGACCTGCGTACACATCAACCAATTTTTCATTGACCTGTGCTTCAGTTAACTTACCCTCTGTTTTGCTAGCAGCTGTATCAGTATTGGTCGGTTTGGCAGCTTGTTTTGGCTCACCAGTGGTTTTAGATGGTGCTGGCTCTTGTGGCTTAGGCGCTTCAGATTCACTATCACTAGCATCATCTGTACCACTTGCCATGATAACGATAAAGTCCTGACCATTAGCAACCATATCGCCTGCTTCGACCAAGATTTTTTCAATCTTACCGGCAACTGGTGCTGGTACTTCAACCGATGCTTTATCTGATTCAATTAGCAAAATCGACTGTTCAGCGCTAACAGTATCACCAACGCTCACCATAATTTCAGAAACTTGTGCTTCATCAACACCTAAGTCAGGTAGTGCATGAGTAGTTGCTTTACCAGCATTAGCGGCTGGCTTGGCAGCAGACTCTGATTGCGTTGACTCAGTTGCAGCAGGTTCAGGTTTTGATTCTGGTTTAACATCGTCTGTGCTGTTCGCTTCTTGCTCTTCAGCAGCAGCAATGTCATCGTTGCTTTCTGCGCTATCGTCTGCGCTTTCAAGCTCAATTAGCACCATACCTTCACTGACTTGATCACCGATAGCAACACTAATCTTAGTCACTTTACCAGCAGCAGAGCTTGGTACTTCAACTGAGGCTTTGTCAGATTCTAATAATACGATGTTGTCGTCTTTTGCGATGACATCGCCAACTTCTACCATAATCTCGCTGACTTCGGCGCTATCCACACCTAAATCGGGGGCTTTAATGTCCATGATTTATTTCCTCGTCTTATGGTTATTATTATTTGACATCTTTATCATCAAGTACATTTGCATCTGCTTGATCTTCAGCACGGCCTTCATTACTGATTTCATCATCGTCTTCAGCGATAAATTCAGGTACAGGATTTGGATTTACGTTACCTGGCGCTGGTGCATCTGGAGACTGATCATAGTAAGACTGCTGCTGCCATGCAGGAGGATGATCCACATCGATACCTAAGCTTGAAATCGCGTCTTTAACCAAACGCATCTCAACTTCGCCTTCATCGGCTAGACGTTTAAGCGTTGCCACAACGATATGCGCCGCATCAACGTTGAAGAAACTACGTAGGTTTTCGCGCGTATCAGAACGACCATAACCATCGGTACCTAGAGTCGTGTAAGGACGATTATCTGGTAACCAAGCACGGATTTGCTCTGAGTAGTTACGCATATAATCTGTCGCTGCAACCACGATACCTTCGTACGGTGCTAACTGCTCAGTAACCCAAGGCACTTTCTCTTCATCCATTGGATGTAGACGGTTGTAATCGTCACAAACCATACCATCACGAGTCAACTCATTAAAGCTGGTTACGCTCCAGACGTTAGACGTAATATTGAACTCGTCTTTTAATATTTGTGATGCCTTCTGTACTTCACGTAAAATAACACCAGAACCTAGTAGTTGCACTTGTGTTGAGCCATTGTCTTCAAGTAAGTACATACCACGTTTGATACCTTCTTCGGCACCTTCTGGCATAGCAGGTTGCTCGTAGTTTTCGTTCATCAACGTCAAGTAATAGTAAACGCGCTCGCCTTCACCATACATACGGCGTAAACCGTCATGCATGACCACAGCTAGCTCATAACCAAAGCAAGGATCATAGCTGACGCAGTTTGGCACGACATTGAATAGAATCTGTGAATGACCATCTTGATGCTGCAAGCCTTCGCCATTAAGTGTCGTACGACCAGCAGTTGCGCCTAATAAGAAGCCTTGTGCTTGGCAATCACCTGCCGCCCAAGCCAAATCACCCACACGTTGGAAACCGAACATTGAGTAGTAGATATACATCGGAATCATCGGTAATGCGTTCACAGAATAACTGGTTGCCAATGCAATCCAAGTACTCATTGCGCCCGCTTCGTTGATACCTTCTTCTAGCATGTGACCATCGATAGCTTCTTTATAGCCCATCAACGCTTCACTGTCTTCTGGCGTATATTTTTGGCCAACAGCCGAGTAAATACCCAATTGACGAAACATACCTTCTAGACCAAACGTACGCGCTTCGTCAGGTACGATTGGTACGACGCGATCTTGGATGTCTTTGTTTTTGAGCATTGCAGATAGCAATCGCACAAATACCATCGTCGTCGATTGCTCTTTACCATTGCTGCCTTTTAATACCCGATCAAACATCGATAATTCAGGTATATTCAGTGGGATATGACCACTACGACGGTTTGGTAGATGACCACCTAACGACTCACGACGACCTTTAAGATACTTCATCTCCGCCGAACCTTCTTCAGGGCGGTAGAACGGTAGAGTCTCTAACTGCTCATCAGTAAATGGCAAATCAAAACGATCACGGAAATACATCAACGCTTCTTGATCAAGCTTCTTCACCTGATGCGATTTGTTGACTGCTTGCGTTTGGGCAGACAAGCCATAACCTTTAACGGTCTTAACCAAAATAACCGTCGGTTGGCCTTTAGTTTTCATAGCTTCGCTAAAGGCAGCGTAAACTTTAACTGGATCATGACCACCACGGTTCAGACGTGAAATTTCTTCGTCAGTCAACGCATCTGCCATCTCTTCCAACTCTGGATACTTACCAAAAAACTCTTTACGAGTAAATTCGGGCGTACGAGCTTCATATAGCTGATACTCACCATCCACCACTTCTTCCATACGTTGCTTGAGGACACCCGTATGATCTTTACCAAGTAATGAATCCCAGTTGCCACCCCAAATGACTTTGATGACTCGCCAGCCTGCGCCGCGGAATACTGACTCTAGCTCTTGAATGATTTTGCCGTTACCACGGACTGGACCATCAAGACGCTGCAAGTTACAGTTAACTACCCATATTAGATTGTCCAACTTCTCACGACCAGCGAGAGAAATTGCCCCTAAGCTTTCTGGCTCATCAGTTTCACCATCACCCAAGAATGTCCAAATCTTACGACCTTCTTTTTCTAGCAATCCACGATTTTCCATATAGCGATGTACATGGGCGTGATAAATAGACATGATTGGGCCAAGTCCCATCGATACGGTTGGAAACTGCCAGTAATCAGGCATTAGATATGGATGCGGATAGCTTGATAGACCTTTGCCGCCTACTTCACGGCGGAAATTATCAAGCTGATCTTCGGTCAAACGACCTTCTAAATAAGAACGGGCATAGATACCTGGTGCTGAGTGACCTTGATAATAGATCATGTCACCACCGAAATGATCGCTAGCGGCGCGGAAGAAGTGGTTAAAACCCGTTTCATAAAGCGTTGCACTAGAGGCGAATGTCGCTAAGTGACCACCCAAGTCGTCGTCATTTTTATTGGCACGCATAACCATAGCAAGTGCGTTGTAGCGAATTAGCGCACGTATCTTACGCTCCATGCCTAGATCGCCTGGGTACATTGGCTCATCCTCAACAGCGATACTATTGACATACGCAGTGTCTAGTCTGTTAAACGGCAGTCCTTCTTGAACCGCCATATTGTATAAAGCTTTTAGGAGAAACTGAGCACGGTCCTTGTCTGCATGTTTAACCACAGACTCAAAGGCTGCCAGCCATTCCTGAGTTTCGGTGCTATCAGCATCCTTATAATAATTCATTCTTGTTAATCCTTTTATATCAGTCATACCTACCTAATGGCAGGGCTTCGTTGAATAATGCATGATGAGAGATTTATTTACTTATGACATCCTTGCTACGTTCAAGCATTCCATTGTTTTGTGCGATGACATACTGCTAGATTATAAAAATAGTATTACTCATATCGACAAATGCATCAAATCAACACACCTGCCAAATCGTCATAATGCTATAGCTATTCGTTTAATCATTATTTGACTATGACATTCCATTATAAGCTTTTACGGTTAAGTTGTTTATGGCTGTAGAGAAATGAAGAAATCGCAAGTATTTTTTAAATAAATAATGATTAGTTTTTTTAAAAATGACTATCTATACATATCTCTTCTGTAGTTCACCCATACAGCTATTAGTTCTAATTAAAGATAATTTTTAGATATAATTAAATGTTTATATACAATTAGTTACATAGTGTCTATTATTAGTAATAATATAACTTTCTTTTTTATCAATGTAAGCTGTGTTAAACAAAGTGATTCGTTGATTGAATTAATTTAAAAGTTGTTAACTATTAGGATTGGTATTATGAGAAAAAATAGTGACTTTCTATTCCTATTCTTTAATTTGTTTAACAACACTCTACGCTATATTAAGATATTGGTAGCAACGGGCTTAGTTTTAAGTTTTGGCAGTTCAGCGTTTGCGGCTGCAACATGTCCTGCTGAACAAAGGCTGTATTACGTAGGTGCTGCGCCACCCACCACAGCATACAAGTCACTACCTTTATCTAGCTGGGTAGAAGGCAGCTTAACCCGGACTTACACTTTTGCAGAAAGTACAGGGAATAAAACATTAACTATTAATTTCCCACTATTTCTAGATAAGTATACAACTTACAGCTCACAGCCTCCCTACTATGGCAGTCTCAATGGCGCTACATTAAATGCCATTACCATGATTCATAACTCTACAGCTACCAAAGAAAACCATATCATGGATGTAACGGTCAACAAACCTGTTACGAAACTTGGTTATGTCATACAAGATGTTGATTCAACCAGAGACGGTGTTGGTAATGTTCCTTATCAAGAAGCTGTCGATGTCTCCTCAACTTCTGGCACCTTGACCTACCAACCTGATTTTCACACTATTAACCTTTCCTTCGATATAGTTACATCCATTTTGCGAGCAGCTTGTGTCGGTAATTCGACCATCTATGCTTGTCCTATTGAAGCAACATGGGGCGCCAAAGCCACTAACAGCATTTTTAGAATGACTCATAGTAACCAGCGCAGCGATTATAATGTAGGACATGTTCTTGGTTACTCCGACTTTTACTTTTGTATGGCACCGCCCAAACTTGTAGTGAAAAAAGTGCTAAATGGCTCACGTGTTAACAGCAATGATCAATTTGAAATCTTTGTCACTGGTGGTTCGGTTGCTACAAATAGCTTTACTACTGCTGGTACAGGCTCAACAATCAATAATGGCACTAGTGCTACACTGAGCTTGACAGAAGGCTCAAGCTATACTGTTACCGAAAGAGTGGTGAATGGAACTTTAGGCGATATTGCAAATTACAATGCGACTTATAAATGTTTAAATACCACTACAGGCAGTACGACCATTATGCCAACTGCTGCAATGACTTATGATGCAACAGCTAAAGCTCGCTCTTTTACGCTTGCCAACACTGTATATGGTGATGAGATTACGTGTACGGTTACTAATGAGCCAAACTACATATTTTCAGGCATTGTGTTTAATGATAATGGCGGTATCGTAGCCAGTGATAACAAAAAATCAGACATTTCTAGCACCTTTACTGGTAATAGCAATTATTTCAATGGTATTTACGATAGTGCGAGCGAGTTAGGAATATACGATAGCAATTTGAATATACGTTTGACAGACTGTAATGGAAACAATATTACAAGCACTACTTTAAACCCTCAAAACGTTTTGGATACTTCGACTAACAGAGGTCAATACAGTTTCGTAGTACCTGCCAGTGCATTGGTTAACAAAACAAGAGTCTGTCTCATAGAAAGTGAACCAAATGTGTGGGACTACCCAGTAGACACGACCACAGATAGACGAGAGGTTACGCTCACAAGTAATGTTTACAACTACACCAATCTAAACTTCGGTGAAGTCGCAGCAAACAACGCTGCCTTAGTATTGATAAAATCACAATACATTCATGAATGCGACGACAATTTAAATTACCAGAATATTAGAAACAACAGTACTGACCCAATCACGGGTTTTAGTGTCAATTCAGTCAATGGCGCAAGTCCAGGAAGTTGTGTTGCCTATGCAATACGTGCCTATAACCGCGGTCACTTGGCTCTTGAACAAGTACAGATCCGTGATCAACTACAAAGTGCTCTTGTTATCTCAGTCTTTAGACGTCCTGCTCCTTTGTTTTTACCTACTTCAGTAAGCAGCCCTACCGTCATATACGGTAGCAATGGTGAAATTCGTTCTAATCAATTTAGCTTATCTGCGGTGCCTCTAGGTAGCACGCAGCCGAGTTCGGCCGTTTTATATTTTAATACAAGATATGGTTCAACACAGTAAATCTAGTTTCTGAAACTAACTAGCTAATAATTTTTCTCTTATTAAATACTTATTCTACCACTACATTTGAGCAGACACTTTTGTAAAAAAGGGTGTCTGCTTTTGATTTTATTTATTGAATATTTGCACTTCGTCATATGATAACTACCTTTCGTAACATATTGTTAGTCTTTACTTATCTTTATATTTAAGATTATGTATCGAAGTAATCTAACTACAGTTTTTAGTTAGCTTGTTATCTAAAAAAGCATAAATTAGAAGGTGCGATAGTATGTTTTGTAAAACTCAAAATCATTTGTATTCATACTTGAGTAGTGTATCTATATACCGATTAGTCATTCTAACTGCTTTTTTATCATTGTTTTTAAACAACAGTGCTAACGCTAATTTCGAATCAACGGACAGCTCTAGTACTGGATCATGTCCCATTAATCATAAAATGTACTACATTGGCGCAAGTGCGCCTACATCTACTACTGCTGCGCCTGTAGTAAGCACACCTTTGAATTGGACAGCTGGCAATCTATCAAATACTTTTACATTTAATGAGGCATCAGGAAGTAAAATATTCAAAATTAACTTTTCTTCAGTAATAGATCTGAATAGTAATTACGGTGGTACGCCACCTTTCTATGGGACGTTAAACGGTGTCACCACATCAGCCCTAAACCTTGTTCACAACTCTCCATTATCCGCTACTTCTAGAACCAACCATGTCATGGATGTGAGCATTAACCGCCCAACCAGTAAGGTAGGTTACAAGATTCAGGATATAGACTCAGTAACCAACAATACTTTGACACCATATATCGAACAGGTTGACGTGTCTGCTAACAGTGGACAACTGACGTATAACAGCACTTATCACACTATTAATGCGAATAGAAATATAGTTACTGGTAGAAAAGGCCTTAACTGTGGTACGGGTGGCTGTACTATCGATGCCAACTGGAACTATACACTCGCTGATATTGCACTTAACTTAAAACACAACAATACGGTAAGTGAGACAAATAGCCCCCATGCAGTAGGTTACTCCGACTTCTATTTTTGCCTTGCACCGCCCAAACTTATCGTAAAAAAAGCATTGAGTAGCACACGTGTCAACACTAACGACCAATTTGAAATCGTAGTTAGTGGTGGTTCAGTGGCAACAAATAGCTTTACCACTACTGGTACGGGTTCAACTATTGCAAATGGTACTAGTGCAACACTTACCTTAGCAGAGAGCACAAGTTATACCATTACTGAACGCGTAATGAATGGTACGATATTAGGCGATATAGCGAGTTACAATGCCACTTATACATGTAACAACGCAACTACAGGTAGTGCGACCATTATGCCTAGCTCTGCGATGACCTATAATGCATCAGCTAAAACTCGTTCATTCGCGCTTAGTAACGTCACTTATGGTGATGAAATTACATGTACGATTACTAATACCCCCTCAACCTATACGTTTTCAGGTATAGTTTTTGATGACAATGGTGGTATCACAGCAACTCAGGCAAGTGCAACTAATGCCGATATTACGAACGGTATTTACGCAAATAACTCGAACTATTTTAATGGTATATACAACCCTACTGCTTCAGAAGCTGGTATTAGCGGTAGTACTATCAAACTTGTCAACTGTGCTAACACCTCTACTATATATGGCACACAGGCAGCAACAGGAAGTGGTGCAGCCATTGGTCAGTACCAAATCAGCGTATCAAGTAATATTTTAAATGGTAATACTAGTAACCTTTGTCTTATAGAGGAGCGTACAGGCAGCACCTACCCTTTGCGCACTAACGATAGCAGTAAAACGATAGCTTTTTCGTCAAGTACTTATGACTACCCAAATAATAACTTCGGTAGAGTGATTGCTGAAAATGTTGCTTTAGTACTAAGAAAATATCAATATCTAAATGATTGTCCTTCTACCCTAACCTATACCTCTATTAGTGAAACTAGTACGCCCAATACAGGTTTTAGTACAGCAACTATAAGCAATATTGAACCTGGTCGATGTATTGCCTATAAGATTTCTGCTACCAATCGCGCCAATGTGAATATTGACAATTTTATTATGCGAGATACCTTGCAACAAAAGGGCGTCAGCGGCGCTACTGTAACATCTGTACTTGCTAATCCAGCACTTTCTACAATTGATTATACTGCTAGTGATAATCCAACAATTGGAGCCAATGGTGAAGTAAAAACTAAAACCTTCGTTTTAGGCCCAAGAACCAAACGTGATTTTTACTTCAATACCAAATACGGTACCACTCAATAAAACCGAATCAAGAAGCCTATCTAGAACACTTACTAGATAGGCTTCTTTTCGCTCTAATTATTACTCTCTAAAGATTTTACTCTTCTTTCTATACTCAATTACCAATTGAGACATATTACCACTTAGATAGTCCAAATCACCTTTTGTCGTTTTAATAGTGACTTTTTGTAGATGATTTGTGATTATGATTCCATAGAAAAATACTTCAATTTTAGCGCCTATACAAAGAAAAGAATGTGAAGTATTTCGAGCTTTATACATTGGCTACGTCAATAGTTTTTTCGACATTAATTGCAAATACTTTTAAAACATGAGCCACAAACTCAGTGACCATTGAAAGACTAAAAATAACGATCAGAGGTCATGAAACGTTTACTGAAATCCCGATTCATCATATTAGCTTAGTAAAAATCTACTTTATATTTGGAATCTCTATGAAATCAAAATGTTTTCACTATAGTCTACTACCTATCAGTATCGCAGCCTTTATGAGCTTGAATACAGCAAATGCTGCTACTGCCACTGCTGTCAGCGCTCCAGCGGCAGCGATTAATAACAAAGCGTCTGCAAGTTATAGTATCGGTACGGTAGCTCAGCCTGTCGTCGAATCTAACACAGTGACGGTAAGCGTAACTGAGACAGCAAATTTTTCTTTAATAGCTACGCTCGCTGGTGGCAATGCTGATGCGAATATGAACCAAACAGCGACGCCCGGCAGTACCACTACCTTTACTCATACCCTAAGTAATACTGGTAACGTTAGAGATACCTATACGATTAAAACAACAGGGGATAATGACCCTAATATCGTAACAACCAATCAAGACTACCCTCTCGGTGTAGCAAGCATCAATTTTGTCATCAAACAGACAGGTGGTGCTGTTTTAACAGATGCTCAAAAAACAGCTTTGTCTGAGTTTGGTCAAGCTACCACGACAGGTACGATCGCGAATGGTGGCAGTATCAAACTAATACCAGGGACAATCGTTGAACTTTCTTATGCAGCATTAACTCCTAGTACTCAAATAGGTAATCAAAAGGGTGTAGGTACATTAACTGCAACCAGTACTTTTTTTACTACCGCAAACTCTACTAAACCTACTTTAGTCAATGAAAACCAAAGCATCGTCAAGTTACCTGTGTTTAAGATAGAAAAGACAGCAACATGCCAAAGCTCTACAAATTGTAGCAGTCTCGATCTGAATGCTGCTAATACGGATATCACTTACAGTATTAAAGTAACTAACGCCACTACTGACTATAGTGTCGCTGCTGACAATTTTATCATTAGAGATGTGCTTCCTGCTGGTATGACATTGTCTGGTAATGTGGCTGTGTCCACCACTGGTGCTACCATCACTTCAACGGGTAAAGATAGTAGCAATAGACAAATTATTGATATCACTATTCCAAGCTTGGCTGTTGGCTCTAACACTATAGTTAGCTTCAAGGTGACTGTTAATAAAACTACCCTATCTGCAGCAGGTTCAGCAACTAATCATGCTACTGTCTATGACAGATTTAGCAATGCTGTACCAGTACCTGGGACTGATACTAGTGGTTATGATATCGTTGATAGTACAGATACTGTAGCTGCTAACAACGTCACAAAAGTTCCTGACGAAGGCACAGGTACAGCTGGTGCCGATACTGCTACTACTATTACTTTCACTGATCGTAAAATGACAATAACAGCTGGCACAGTCAAAGAGATTCCTATATTAGGCGGTGAGGTAAAATATACTCATACCCTTACCAATACTGGTAATGCATCAGAAGGGGGTGCTAATCGCCCAATCGGTATTACTATCATAGATCCTGATACCGCAAAACCACTTGAAGTAAAAAATCCTAAATACAAACTCCCAAATGGCAATGAAATCGCGTTAGAAGTTATTGACGCTGCTACAGGCAAATACAAACTACCTGTAGGTGTTACTTTGGCACCAAATGCCACTGTCGAGATTAGCTATACGGTAGTCTCTGACGGCACAAATGCAGACCTTGGTAAATCAGAAACCAATAGTCTACAAGTTGTCTTGCCCCAAGGTGCTACTGCTGACTCAACCTTTCCGACTGTTTCTGCTGTTTCAAATACTACGACCATTAGAGGTCTGACACTACTAAAGCAGCTAGCACTACAAGTCGACTGTACTGGTACAATTAGCGCATATGAAGGAACATTAGGTTCTAACTCGACAGCAACTTTTAATAGCAAACCAGGTGACTGTATATACTACAAAATTACAGCAACCAACACCTTTACTTCGACAAGTTTGAGCAATGTGGTTGTGTCTGACTCGACCAATCAATGGAAGGATTCTACCGGTAGAGTGCAAGCTGTTTATCAAGACAATGCTGTTGGATCTACAGGTGCTAGTAATACTGGTTTGACAGGGACTGGCGATGCTCAAAAAGTCTCTACCACTTTTGCAACCCTTGCTAGTGGAGCTTCAGGTACTTTGATTTTTTCTACTAAGGTAAGTTCATAGTTAGTAAATGTTTAGCCTATCCTTAAAAGGTTAACAAATGATGCTCTGGTTTGAATATCTTTAAACCAGAGCTTACTTTTTCAGATAACGCTACTTTCCAATCGTCCTAAGCTTTTTAAGCTCTCTAAAAACTTCTTATCTATTCTATATTTACCCTATTTAAAATACTCTCGTATAGTCTCCTATCAAAATAATTCTCTCTGTTAAACGTAGCTGTATTCATCATGTTATTGACATAAACATATACAGTATATGAGCAAAATGAGCTTATAAAGCTTTTAGAAATGTCTCATAGGTCCTAATTTCTCTAAATATAAGCCATTAAACTCTTCTAATCTACCACTTATCATATATCTAATGACTAACTGTAATTCGTTTGTAATAATGTAAATATAAAAGATTTATTTTATTGTTATGTAATTGTGTAGCCTGCTATATATATTTTTGGCACATTTATTGCTTATTGAATAATAAATGAAAATCTTACTGACAAATATGGTTTGGCAAGGAATAGAATATGAAAATCTTTAACGCTTTACGTATCAGCTTATTAGCTACCGTAGCATCTGTGTCGTTATTGAGCGTTGCTCATGCTGAAAATGCGCTGAAAATGGAATTGACCGCTAATAAAGTTGTCAAAAATTCAGAAGGGAAAGTAAGCTATTTACCTGTAAGTACAGCGCCTACAGGTACTGTAGTTCAGTATAAAGCGACCTATACTAATACGGTAAACCAAGATATCAATGACTTGGCCGTAACCCTTCCTATTCCTACTAACATGGCGTTCAACGGTGAAGTAACCCCAGCCAGTGCTCAAGCTAGCATCGATGGTAAGAATTATGCTGATATTCCATTAATGCGCAAAGTCGATGGCAAAATGGTAAAAGTACCATACTCTGAATATCGCACTTTGCGTTGGAACATCAAATTGCTACCAGCAAAAAAATCTGCTGCTGTGTCACTCAATACCATTGTTGAATAGTTCCCTTTTAGAACTTTTTATTTAATACCTCTAGGAGATTTACCGTATGAAACCTAACTTATTTAAATACTCAATGTTAACTGTTGGTATCGTCACTGCAATGGGTGCCGCCCATGCAGCTACCAGTGTCTCTTATAATCAAGAACAAGCATTTACTGTAAAAAACATTGCAACAGCTACTTATAATGTTACTGGTAACCCTGCTGAACAAAAAGCTGAATCAAATGAAGTAACTATTAATGTTACTGAAACAGGTGCATTTAGTTTGCTTGCAACTGGTGGTGCTTCTCCTACTGATGATATCAACGAAAATATTAAGATTAATCCACAAACAGGTGCAACGGTCGACTTTACACATACGCTAGCGAACAAAGGTAACGTCACTGATACTTATACAATTAATCTTGCGAATGAAGCAGGCGATAACTTCAACTACAATATTGCAAATAGTACAATTACTTATCAAAAACTGGATGCTAACGGCGCGCCTGTAGGTAGTCCAGTTACTATAGCTAATGGTGGCAACATACAACTTGCACCAGGTCAATCTGCTACTATTATCGTTAATGCTGCTGCCGATACAAATACATCGCGAGTAATCGGTAATACAGGCATCTTAGATGTTACAGCTACTAGTGCTTATTTAACGGGTAAAGGTCAGACTGCCACGGCTACTAACACAGATACAGCTGTCACTGTAACACCTATTTATGCCATTACTAAATCAGCACAAACCAACCTAGGTACCAAAGTCATTGATTTAAACAATGATAATGCATATGTTGATTATACGATTACCGTCCAAAACCAAGGTACTGCTAATGGTACTGCCGTTACTATCGAAGATGCCCTCCCGAATGGTTTGGTTGCCATAAAATCTGGTGAACCAAATTATCTAGCACCTACCACAACTGGTGGTAGTAGCAATGTGACTCCTGTCATTTCTGCTGATGGCAAAAAAATTACTGTGACTGGCCAAGATATAGCTCAAGGCAATACTATAACAATCAAATTCCGTGCCAAGAAAGCTGCAGGTGCTACCACTAGTAGTAACTTTGTCAACTACGCTGTTGTAAAAGATGATACCGATGGTGATGGCATATTTGACCTTGTGGATAGCTCGGGTGATGCAAACGATACCGCTACGAGCGAAAATAACTACGAAGATCCAACTAAACCTACGATCGGTAAAGACAACAACACTGCTGCTACAGTGACTGCTCAAGAGCAGACCCGTGCGATTACTATTAGTCCTGGCCTTGATAAAGAAGTCGCTTTACAAAGTACCGCTAATGGCTATACCTATGTTATTAAAAACGAAGGTAGTAATATTACTGAAGCAGATGCGAAAGGCGAGGTTTTATTCACAGTCAAGCCTGTAACAGATATTACTCAGATTACGACAACCCAAGTGTTTGTAGATACTAACAACAATGGTGTTCTTGATACTGGTGAAACCGTATTGACAGCGAATGCACAAGGTGAATACGACCTAAATGATGCTATTACTGCAGGTTTAGCTCCTGGTCAGTCAGTCAATATCGGTGTTTTAGTCGATACTAATGGCTCAGGTAGTAACAATGGCAAAGACAGTGATATTGGCAAGTCTGAAATTATTACTGTCAAAGTATTACCAAAGACGGTGGTAGACGGTACCCCTGCCCCTACAGATGATATCTCTACAACATCTACCACCACCATGCAAGGCATTGATTTATTCAAATTCCAGGCCGCTGCTGACTGTGGTACGGCACCAAGTACTATTACCAATTGGGTCAACTCTGAAGTTATTGCCAAAGCTGGACAATGTGCTTATTACAGACTAGAAGCCACCAATACCTTTAGTAATAAGAGTGTTACGAATATCGCCTTGACTGATACTTTAGTCGACAAGCTGACTTATCAAAGTGATTTTTCGTCTAAGACATCAAACAACTCACCAGTTGCAACGTCAAACATTTCTGGCCAAATAATTCGTGGTACGTTTGGAACTCTAGTTGGGAAAGAGGTCGGTACTATCTATTTCTCTGCCAAAATATCGCAGGCAGGTGCTACTGTAACGCCATAAATAGATTAGTGGCTCTTTTTATAGGAGTTTTCTTAGTAAAGCGCTAGGAAAACTCCGCTGCCCAAACCTTATCAGCCAAGCTTAAGATCACTTTGTTTTTTTTCACAAGTAGGATTACCGATTATGCGTCAAGTTGTATCTTCGTCTCGTAACCCTAGCTATCGCGCAAGTGCACTGACTGCGCTAGCTGCTTCGATCCTACTTATGCAAGCAAACACTACCCATGCCGAAACTGGCAAGGGTGTTACGACTATTAATAATATTGCACAAATTGACTATAGTATTGAGTCAACTCAACAAAGTGGTACATCAAATCAAGTTAGTTTTAAATCTCTTTCTCTACCACTATACGATGTTAGTCTTACACAGCCCTCACTACAGACCATCTCGCGTGGTAAAACTGTTGAATGGGTAAATATTTTATCTAATAATGGTACGTATGACGAAACCATCGCTTTGAGTTATGACTACTCAAGTACTCTATCTAACTTCAAAGTTTATCAAGACATTAATAAAAATGGTCTTATTGATGACAACGAACTGGCGCTTACCGACCCAAGCCAAATAAAAATTGGTCAAGGCGAGAGTATTCAGCTTATTATCCAAGCCCTTCTTGATTCTGATGTCAATGATGGCGACATTGCTGATATAAAAATCGGTGCAATAGTTGTCAATGATGAGTCAGTGACGGCATCTGCAACTGATCGTCTGATCGTCGTAGAACCTAGTATTAAATTTACCAATGCAGATTTCAATGATACTGCTGGAACTTCTCAAGTCGGCGAAAAAGTCTACGTGAAAGCCAGTTATGCACAATGTAATGTACAACCTGAAAAACCTGATCAAGTATGGGTGACCATCAAATCTCCAAAAACTGGAGACAGTTATTCATTAAAAGCTGTAGAAACAGGCAATAATACGGGCAAATATCACTTATCAGCATCGACTCAAAACAATGCCAACGCTATCGATGATGAGATTGTTCAAACACTAGAAGGTGATGATTTAGTTGTAAGTTTAGATGCCTGTATTGCACCGTCAGTAGACTTAAACGAACAACCAAATCAGTCTGATTTAGACTATATTACTGGCAATATTAGTAGCAATGTCGCTATTATAGATAACTCATCTACTTTAAAAGTTGAAAAAGAAGGTGATGTAAAAGCCGCAGAGTTTGGTGATTATGTCAATTACACAATCAAAGTCACTAACGATGGCAAAGTACCAGTTTACAATGTTGAATTAAAAGATGCACTTCCACGCGGTTTCGATTATGTCGATAATAGTGTCCGTGTTAGCCCGAGTTCTGATCTCAATATCAATCAAGCACAAACGACTGAGTTTAAGGCAGAAGGCAAATATCAAGTACTAAACTTAGGTACTCTCACTGCAGGCGAAACTAAAAACATTACTTATCGGGTACTTATCGGATCATCAGCATTAGGTGGGGATGGCATCAACCGCGCAACTGCCCATGGCCGTGACGAAAACAACAACACCTTAGCTTCATTGGAAGCGCAGTGGCCTATCGAAGTAAGCCGCGGCGTTATGAATACTGATGGTATTATCGTCGGTAAGGTCTATCATGATATCAATCGCGATGGTATTCAGCAAAAAGAAGACGGCGAGCTTGGTGTCGCTGGTGTACGTATCTACATGGAGAACGGCAATTTCATCGTAACTGATCCTGAAGGTAAATATAACTTCTACGGTATCAGCGCCAAAACACACGTACTAAAGGTCGATCGTACTACTATTCCCAGAGCAACTGAGCTGGTTACCCAAAGCAATCGCAATGCTGGTGATGCCGGTAGTCGTTTTGTTGATTTGAAATACGGCGAATTGCATCGTGCAGACTTTGCAATTGTTAGTGGTATGGCTGATAGTACTGAACGCTTAAATCAAGAGTTGGTTACCCGTAGCAAAAGCCTTAGCGCAAAGAATAATGCTCTTGAGCAAGCGGTGAAAACTGAGCTGACTTTAGAGCCTGATTATAATACCGACACTACCGATAATGTAGATGCTAGTGGCTGTAATATTAATGGCGACTTAGATATCGGCAACAACTGTGATTCAGCTATCGTTAATGACATGGTCAATCTAGCAGATGACCGTATTGATATGACGGTAACCACTGTTGCCCTGCCAGTAGAAAAAGAGCTCGAAGAATACTTAAAAGAAGTGGCTAATAACGATGTTACCTTCATTAACTTAAATGAAGGTCAGCAGCTTAGCACGTATAAACAAATGGTCCAGGTTCAAGCACCACTAGGCTCAACTTTTACCTTGTATGCCAATGGCAAACCTGTACCAGAACAAAAGATCGGTAAAACTGCCGAGCAGAAAAAGCAGAGTGTTGTAGCCTTTGATTATTATGCCGTTGACTTACAACGTGGTAAAAACTCCTTGCGCGGTGTCGCAACGGACATAAATGGTAAAGTGATCTCTGAGCAGACGATTAAGGTATTAACCCCTGATAGCCTACAAGCTATCGACTATCGAACTCAGGAAAATCTAGTACCAGCAGATGGTATTAGTCAGTATCAAGTGGTTATTAGTCTAAAAGATCGTGATGGTCGTCCATATATTGCATCAACTCCGATTACTATCGATACCAATATTGGTCGTATTAACCTTAATGACAGCAGTAAAGACCAATCTGGTACTCAAGTAATCGTATCCGGTGGTGAGCTACTAATACCCGTAACTGCACCTAGCGTACCAGGTAAGGGCGAGCTAGTAATTGACACTGGTAGCAGCAAACAAATCATTCCATTACAGTTCACCGCTCAACTACGTCCACTACTTGCTATTGGTATTGTAGAAGGTGCTATTTCACTAAAAGACTTTGATGGTAGCAGCATTACCGATGCTCAAGGTGCATTTGAGCAAGAGCTAAATGACTTTGCTGGTAATGATGATTACACAGCTTCTGGTCGTGCCGCAATGTTCCTAAAAGGAAAAGTGCGCGGTGACTACCTGCTAACGCTTGCTTATGATAGTGATAAAAAAGGCGAGCGTTTGTTCCGTGATATCGAGCCGGGCGAATACTATCCTGTCTATGGCGACTCATCAGCTAAAGGCTTTGATGCTCAGTCTACTAGCAAGCTTTACGTGCGCCTTGATAAAGGTCGTTCGTTCGCTATGTATGGTGATTTGAAAACTCAGATTGATGGTGACGAAGGTATCAAGCTTGGTCAATACAACCGTACATTAACTGGTCTAAAAGCTCAATTTGAAGATAGCAATACTCGTGTTACTGCCTTTTTAGCAGAAACCAGTACTAGCCAACGTGTAAATGAGACTCGCGGTTTAGGCATTTCAGGCCCATATCCATTGGCTGAGAACTTCGATGCGGTATTAGAAAACTCTGAAACGGTTGAAGTTATTACTCGTGACGCTAACAACCCTGGGCTTATTATCAATCGTGAGACGCTTACTCGCTTTGCTGATTATGAGATTGACCCAATCAGCCGTAGCTTATTCTTGACGGCACCGATTGCTAGTCAAGACATCGAGGGCAATCCTATCTATATCCGTGTCACTGTCGAAGTTGATGAAGGCGGTGAAGATTACTTCGTCGGTGGTATTGCCGCGAAGCAACAACTGACGGATAAAGTCGCCATCGGTGGTAGCTATGTGAATAGCGATGACCCACTGAACAAAGAAGAGTTGGCTAGTGTTAATAGTGTTGTTAAATTCAATGATAAGCTAAAGCTAGTCGCAGAATATGCGATCAACAAAGCTGAAAACCCAAATTTTCAGTCAAGTAATCAAATCAACGCGACAGAACTGACTGATAGTGATGTTGAAGGTAACGCACTACGTATTGAGCTTGATTTTGATAATAAGAAAAATACACGAGCTAAAGCTTATTATAATGATGCTGATGAAGGTTTTATCACTGGTGCATCACCGCTTACTGCTGGACGTACTGAATCTGGTGTAGAGGTTACTCATACTCTAAATGATAAGAAAACTGCTCTTAAGTTAGAAGGCATACGCACAGAAGAGCATACTACTGACGCTAGCCGCGAAGGCGTGCAAGCAAGCGTTGAGCATCGTTTAAGTGAAAACATCGTTGGTGAAATTGGGGTTCGTTATTACAAACAAGACGCGACTGCTGCCTCACGTAATACTCAGGCCGCGACAGACGTTGTAGATATTACAGACGACACTTTGTTTAATGATGACATCATCAATCAGTCAGCGTTGAGCAGCGTTAGTAACGCTGAAGAAGATATTGAAGGTACGACTGTTCGTGCTCGTATTGCCTCTCGTCTACCTAAGTTGAATAATAGCTTGGTATTTGCAGAGTATGAGCAAGATATCGAAAATAGCTCACGTAATGCAACTTCTATCGGCGGTGAGACACCGCTCGGAAATCTAGGTCGACTATACGCACGTCATGATTTGATTAATAGCCTATCTGGTACTTATGGTCTTGATGATACAGATGAGCGTCAACGTACCACTGTTGGTTTTGACGCGACTTACATGAAAGATGGTAAGGTTTATAGCGAATACCGCATGCGCGATGCCATTAGTGCACGTGAGGCAGAAGCAGCTATTGGTCTAAAAAACAAGTGGTATGTTCAAGAAGGTCTAACTTTAAATACTTTATTTGAGCGTGTCGAGTCTCTGGAAGGTGAAGAAAGTAACACTGCAACAGCGGCAGGTATCGGTGTTGAATATCTTGCCAAAGAGAATTATAAAGCATCAGGACGTTTTGAAAAACGTTGGGGTGAAACAAGTGATACGCTACTTGGTAGTGCTGGTATCGCCTATCGCTATACTGATGAGATTACCTTCTTAGCTAAAGACATCTACTCACGCACTGACTATAGTGATGGCGATCGCACTATCAATCGTTTTCAGCTAGGTGCTGCGTATCGTGACTACGATAGCAATCAGTTAGATATGCTTGCAAAATTCGAATATCGTTTGGATGATAATAATACTGGCGATGACGCTTATCAAAAAGACACCATGATTTGGTCATGGAATGGTAATTACCATCCTACGCGTCCTTTAACGTTGTCTGGACGTTATGCTGGTAAGTATACAGAATACGAAGCAGATAGCTTAACCAGCGATAACACGGCTCATGCTGTTTATGGCCGCGGTCTTTATGATATCAGTGAGCGCTGGGATATTGGTTTACAAGCAGGTACTTACTGGAATGATCAGGCAAATGACTTAGCTTATATGCTTGGTGCAGAAGTGGGTTATAGCCCAATGACCAACCTTTGGTTATCACTTGGTTATAACTTCATGGGCTTTGAAGATGAAGATATTGCTTATGATGACAGTACTCAGCAAGGTGCTTACTTTAGATTGCGCTTTAAATTCGATGAAGATTTATTCAAACGTGAAGACCCACGTAAGAACCAACGTCTGAGCAGCAATTCTGCATTTTAATTGTTTGATACTGTCGTAAGTATATCCTTAAGACAGTATCATGATCATCTTATGACAAATTATTTCGTCATTCAATAAACAACTAAGTCAGCCCTAGTAATGGTAAATAATACCAACGTTTATTACCTTAACATAAGGTTTACACCATGTTTGATTCAGCCATCAATGCAGCACCTTTCAAGCGCTCAGTATACGTTACACTATCAGCTTTATTCTCGTTAACCTTTATACAGCCAGCTTTAGCTAAGAGTGAGGCTGTCCAAGTGGCTCACTCAACTAGCATGGCTGAATACTGCCGCGATGATAGTCAGACTCAAGCACGCTCTTATAGATATCAAAGCGAACAACAGCGCCTATTAAATTGTATGGTAACGCAGTTAAAACCTTATCAACAAAAGGGCAAGACAGCAGCTCAACAGTATTTCGCTTACAAAGCGCAAGCGTGGTTGAACTATGCTATTCATCAAGACAGTATGAATAGCCGCTCATCCGCAGGTCAAGTTGCGTTAGAAATGGCAGAGCCTATATTGCAAGCGCTAGATAATGACACGGTACAAGACTTGGGCCTGCATCAAGATATTCCGTCTACCTCTGCCTTGATGCGTCCTGATCTATGGGCAACTTTAAGCGCGCTTAAAGACGGTAATGGCATAGCATCAGCACCACGTGAGATGGCATTTAGTGAAGTGGCTTTGATTTGGGCTGCGACCAATCAATGCGCACGAGGCTGGCGCGAATCTGGTATGCATTTTCGCATGGCTGATCGCTGGCTTGAACAAGCTCGCGAAGCTTATGTCAATGCAAATGATGCACAGACCAATGTAGCGCTAGAGAAGTCAATAGTCAGTTATCATAAGCAGTACTCGCCTTTAGATGCGAGCGATGATACTTGCCGTGGACAAGATTTGACATCTGACCGTTAGAATAGTCGCTGTTTTATTAGAGATATTAATCTTTAATATTTCTAATCTTATGCTAAAAACTAAACATAAAAAATCCGACATATTTGTCGGCTTTTTTATGTTTAAAGTGAGCTCAATTAGCGGTTTTTACGTGGCAACTTTTCTGGTAGGTAACAACGTAAATAAGCAATAAATGCTGTATTTGCTTCTTGGATATACTCTTCAGTAATACTCTGATGACGGCGATAAGACAACGTAAAAATAGCATTTACGATGCTATAAGCAATCAACAAGGTATCTTGGATATCATGGAAGTTTGGCATCTCATAACGCTCTGACAAACGCTTATAGACCAGATCAACAATTTGATGATCCATATCTTCACCAAAACTGTCACCTTCAAAATCAGGTGTATTAGTGTCATAGATAAGCTTGGCTTTTGTCTCATCGTTATGGAATATCGTAATACAACGATCGATAAGCGCCGTTAAATACCCTTGCCATCTATCATAGTTACCAATATCGACCGTCTCTACCATCTCTAATATTTCAATCGCATTCAAAAAACGCAATGCTAAAAATATTGCTTCAATATTAGGGAAAAAATGGTAAGCAGAAGCTCTTGGTATACCCGCTTCTTCACACACAGCTGCTAACGTAATATCGTTAATAGCATGCGTTTCGCTCAATTTTTTGGCACCAGCCAATAGTTTTTGACGACGTGCACGGCCTTGTTGGCTAGTAAACTTAAACTTATTAGGTACAAGCTTTTTTGCCAATTCCGAATCTACCAGCACATCTTCAATCTTTTCGTCTTTATTATCACTCATTGTGAATCTCTTAATGTTGCGCCCTATTTTATAAATATAATCTTCATTGAATAGTATTTATCCTCAGATAAAGGATGGTTGACTGTTGGCTAAAATATAAAGCCTGTATGGTCACTACTATATTCAATGCAGAGGCATCATAAACGCTTGCACATTATCAAGCAAGGGACATGAATAGGTTAAAAAATAATACTACGATCAGCAATTTAATAGAGCTAACCGTCTAATTTTATAAAGTTAATCATTGAGTTTTATTTTCGCCCTTATAATACCATGATCAGTGACTCTATCGGCATAGTCCCACTTCAAATGATCATTAAAATAATCGACTCGTTCGACATAACCGAGCGAAAATTTACTATCGGGCAAAAACTCTTCTGAGACAAATAACTGGTCGATAACTTCTGGCATGCCTTGATATATATGGGTATAGGCAACATCCTTCATCCAGCCATATCGTGCTTGAATACGAGCAGCATCAAAAAGTGCGACATCACGCATACTTTTATCGTAATTAACCTCCCCAGTTTCTGTCATCAACTGAGTAGTCACGCTACCTGTGACATCATTCATATCACCCAATAGGATCAATGGTTCACGGGTATGTTGCAATCGCTCTATGATAGACATACGGATAGAGGCCGCTTCTGCCGCGCGCATACATAAACTACGAAGCTTGGCGCGAACTCGAATATTTGGATCGTCCATGTCTTCTAATAAGTCACCATTTTCGTCACGTAAGAAAAAAGCACGTTTGCTTTTTAGATGCGCTGTAATAATTGTGATGGGCTGCCCGTACGCGTCAACACGTAACACTAATGGAGGACGGTTGAAGCGTTGATAAGGACCGATATCAGGTACATCAATAATGGCTTTTGGTGCTATATCTTCTAGCAAACTGGTTTCTAACTGCTCAAATCGGCTGATAATACCGACAGCAGGTGTATTCTGTGCACCCATGCCTTTGGTATATATACTCGCGCTATCGTTACTGGCAAGTGGAATGACCGCATGCTCGGGCTTAAATCCTAATGAAACAGCCAGCGCTTCTAATGCATCACTATCCCAAACCTCTTGTACTGCGATAATGTCAGCATGCGCTTTAGCCAATAAATCTGTAAGACCTCGCAGCTTATGTTCATAGGCTTTATCGTTATAAGCTGGCGCATTTTCATAATAAGTTCGATTAGGGTTCGCAAAGTTCAGCAAGTTTGCCGTTGCGATATAAAACTGTTTATTGCCTTCAGTGTTATTACTCATATATTCCCCATCGCTCTCATTATTATAGTACATAATATTCACGTATATGTATACGTTGCAAATTTTATGCCTAAAAAAACTCCCAAAGTTAAACTTTGGAAGTTTTAAAATAGCATAAATGTTGATAAGTAGATTTACTAATAGAACTGAACATACAATTAATCTATTTTAAGTAATGGTATAGCAATCTCTAATACTGGCCAATTACTAGATCAACTGTCTGCCAAAGTGTCTGCATAACCGCTCTATTAGTTACTTAAACTCTCTTATGATACGCGATTCCATGCGTCACGTGATGCTTGACGCGCTTCGTTCCATTCCATGCGAGACTCACCTTTTACTTCATGCCATGAACGCTCTAAATCTGCTTCATGATCTTCAAAACGAGCATCTACTGGATAACGAGCACGGTTCGCATAACCAACTGCATATGCTGGATGTAAATCACGGTCGAAATCGTATTCTTCTCTATGGTAGTCAGCATTTACATACTCTGCGCGCCAGTACGCTTCTTCATGAGTTGGATCAATGGCTTCTGCTGCTGCATGGCCTGCGCCGCCACCAACAATAGCACCAATAGCACCACCAATTAGCGTACCTAATGGACCTGCCATCGTACCGATAGCTGCACCTGCTGCTGCACCGCCTACACCGCCGATACCTGTACCTACTGGATGTGAACCTGGCTCACCGGTAATGATGTCTGCGTTTAAGTCTTCTTTTGTCTCTTTTGACATATGTTTTACTTCACTGCGATCGATAGCATCATGGTTACTCATAGTATTGTCCTTAAATTATTTATTATTTATTGAATTATTTATTTGCTAATTATTAGCGGTCTTACTAAATCCAATTGAAGTATAGAAATTTATAGGTAAGGACAGATAGGCCGATTTTGTAAACTGTGTCCGTATTGCGATTATCTTGCGTTACAGCCTGTATCTTTATCACATTTGTGTACAGCAGCCTCATACTTTGAGTAATTATAAATGTACGATCACAATAAATTTACTAAATAAATCAATCCTATAACGGCATTAGAGACCTTTTGATAGCCTGTTGCCATTTAGCAAGATGTCGCTCACGAGTATCAGACGACATACTTGGTTCAAACACGCGATCTACCTGCCATGAAGCTTTCATGGTCGATTCGTCATACAGCCCAGTCTTTAAACCTGCGAGGAGGGCTGCGCCCTTTGCCGTAATCTCTGTATCTCTAGGACGTAATACCGGAACACCCAACAAATCTGCTTGGAACTGCATGAGTAAATCATTATTTGCAGCGCCGCCATCTACCCTCAGCTCAGTCAAAGGATGAGGGCTGTCCTTTTGCATAGCGATAAGCACATCATAGGTTTGATAAGCCACAGCCTCCAATGCAGCGCGTGCAATATGTGCTTTAGTAGTACCGCGGCTCATACCAGTGATGCTAGCGCTAATATCAGAACGCCAGTAAGGCGCACCCAGTCCAGTAAAAGCAGGTAATAGAACGACATCTTCGCTACTGTCTACTTGACGGGCTAAGTCTTCGACGTCACTACTCTGCTGAATCATACCCAAATTATCACGCAGCCATTGTACGACAGCCCCCGCCATAAAGACACTGCCCTCCAGGGCATAAGTGACTTCCTTTTTGGGTGGTTGTAGCATACGTTTGCCTGACTGTACGATTTGGTCAAATGATAAATTGTCTGGACGAATTGGTGACGTTTTACGTTGCCACGCGATGGTGGTTAGTAGCTTATGCTCACTCAATTTTGGCTGCTGGCCAATATTCATTAGCATAAAGCAGCCTGTGCCATAAGTGTTTTTAGCCATGCCTGCATCAAGGCAACCTTGTCCAAAGAGCGCTGCTTGCTGATCACCCAATACTGCTTGAATGGGTATTTGCTTTGCAAACAGGCCTTTTTTGGTTTTGCCAAAATCGCCGTCGGACGATAGTACTTTAGGCAATATATTCATAGGTATAGCAAAACGGTCACAAAGTGTCTCTGACCATGCTAGCTTATGGATATCGAATAACAATGTACGAGAAGCATTGGTCACATCGATGACATGCTCCCCGCCTGTGAGCTTATAAATCAGCCAACTATCAATGGTACCGACCGCTATCTCACCTTTGCTGGCTCGTACACTAAGCTTCGGGTTGTTTTCGAGCAACCAAGCGATCTTACTGGCACTAAAATATGGGTCTAAACGCAGACCTGTAATACGCTGAACCTCGTGTGCCATGTTGATACTATCAACATCCTGATGCACAGGGTCATTCATACTATTGCTAGCACTTTCAGCAGCAAGCGTCTTACAGTAATTTGCGGTACGCCTGTCTTGCCAAATGATGGCAGGAGCCAGTGGCTTGCCAGTTTGCTTATCCCACATCACAATCGACTCACGCTGATTGGTAATCGCGATACTGGTAACGTCAGTGGCAAGCAGTCCTGCCCGATTAATAACATCGTGTGCACAGCTAATCTGAGTTTGCCAAATTTGCTGTGCATCTTGTTCAACGAATCCAGCTCTTGGTGTTTGCAGCGTCGTTGGCTGTTGTACCATTTTGATAGGACGCGCATGATCATCGTACAATATCGCACGACTCGATGTGGTCCCTTGATCCAACGCTAAAATATACCCTGCCATGACACACCCTCTACTAATATTATTTATTCTACTTAATAGCCATTTAGTGACTATTCATTGACTGATTCTTATTAATTGCTACTTATTGAGCATTTTTTATTTGTTAATTACTGCCTAAATGCTTTCATAATGAGATTAAAAACAAAATCTAACTAAAAATAAATCGCTTGAATCTAAAATACCTTGTTGGCTATGTTGTTACTTATAAACAGATATTTAAAAATTAAATCAATCCTCTATCATACCGCTACTGGTCACACAATAGAAAACGGCAAAATACTAAGCATTGACCCGTCACTATTGTGGCTCTACAGTGTACCTCTTATGACGAATGACCGCTTGTTAGCGCTTTTAATATAGATATATTTTTATATTAGAATATGAATGATTTATTTAAGCATCATTTTTTCGCTAGCTAGCAAATAGTCTATAATAGTTCAGCAACTTTATATCCTGAGCAATGAAACCTATCGGTGCTGTTCCTTATTTTATAATACCTTACATTCTAATTAATGGCTTATGTGACTTATGAAATTCATTTTATCAGCGCTACCGACTGCTATGATGACAGTTGCAGTCATGAGCGTACCTGTCATGACTTACGCGAGCACTGACACTGACAGTATAGAAGTGTCAGATGATGTTACACCAGTGGCTGTGACACAAATCATAGATACTGATAGTCCAACTGATAATAATAAACCAGCTGTAGCGCCTTTTCATACAGTACCAAAGCCTAATAAGGCTAAATCGCAGGCACTGTCTACGCTTGTTGACCCTATTACACATAAAGCCGTCGATAACAGCTACGCACTAGACGTCTCAAGCTTTTTGAGCTTAGAGCAAGCGCAGAAGCTGCTGGTACAAGTATCACCTAAAATTGCTGCCAATCAAGCAGCGATTGCTGCCAGCGAATACCAAACTGACGCACTCAGAACTATCGACAATCCGCTCGTATTTGCTCGAGTATCTGCCAGTGCCTATCATTTAGATGAGGATATAGATTTATCTTCTCTTAGGAGCGGTATCGTCAACGAAGTAAACAATGGGGTAGATAATATAGTCCCTCCGACAGCAGACTTACCAGATTTTGGTGAGCTGGTTGGTGAGCGTATTCCCGACTCCTACAACCTCAAGCGCTCAGGCTCTACATCAGGCGCAGGTCTTGGAGTCGTTTGGCCTATTTATACTGCTGGACGTACAGACGCATTGACTGGCGCCTCGGATGCACGTACACAAGAAGCGATAGCTGATAGCGTACTGGATAAAAATGAGCTTTATAATACGTTAATTGAGCGTTATTTTAAGGCACAGCTAGCGATTATCGCCGCTTACTTACGAGAAGACGCTTACGATACATTGCAGCAAACCGATCATATGGCCGAGCGTCTGTTTGAAGAAGGTTTTATCTCACGTGTCGATAGACTAGAAGCACAGTCGGCGCTTGCGGATGCCAAGAGTGAATCTGTCAATGCCAATAATGACGCGCGCCTAGCTATGATTGCGCTACAGCGTCTACTACGTACCGACTATCGCATCAAGCCGACCACGCCTTTGTTTGTCTCTAGTCGCCCCCTACCAGATGTGAGCTACTTTCAGGACTTGGCACTAAATAACCATCCCGGACTACAAAAAGTTGCCGCCAAGCGAGCACAGGCGCAGCAGTTACATGCGCTATCAGATACAGGCTACAAGCCTACGGTATTACTATACGGTTATGGTCAGGTAGAGAAAGATCCAAGCTGGGTCGCTGGTATATCTGCCAGTTGGAAGCTATGGGGCGGACTCGATAAAACCGCATCATTAGCATCCAGTAATGCCAAAATTCGTCAGGCCGATCTCTCTGAGATTGAAGTCAGTGACAATTTATTGCTACTGGTAGAAAAAAACTGGCACGATGTCAATAATGCTCAATCACGCTATCAGGCATTGCAAAGCAATGTTGATTTGGCAGCAGAAGTATTACGACTACGACGCTTAGGATTACAAGAAGGTGTAAATACCACCGTTGACGTAGTGCAAGCACAAACGCAATCGCTGAAGGCACGTACCGAGCAAGCACAGGCTGCTAATGACTATGTACAGTCACTGGCTGCCCTTATGCAAAGCTGTGGTACGCCACTTGCTTTTAATGCTTATCTCAATGCCGCTGACATTCAATTGCCTACTTTATATACTGAGCAATGATGTGATATGAGAAACCATAAGTCGTGCTGATAAACGCTTTGTATTACTATAAAGCCGATATCGAAAATACTATTACCAACCCTATTACGAACAGCTGCTTTTATGAAAAAATTGACCTCTAAATCGATAAAAAACTGGCTACAGACGCTACTAGAAACGTGGCGTATTGCCAATAATTCTAACGTTTGGGCGCATTGCGCAAGCGTAGGTTTCTTTGGTTTCTTATCAATTTTTCCAGTGATGGCTGTGTTTGTACTGCTTTATGGTCTTGCGTTTTCTCCTGCCGAGATGCAAGAGCAAATCGCGCTTTTGAGTCAATTTATACCTGATACAGTATATGAAGTACTCAACTCCCGTCTGAGCGAGTTGGTTTCTACGACTACGTCTGCCCTGACTTTCAGCTTGCTTATATCGTCCTTGCTCGCACTTTATGCGGGCTCCAAAGGTATCAAATCTTTAATTATTCTTATTAATCTTGCGTTTCATATAACTCAGGAGCGTAGTTTTGTACAAAGCACGATTCGCGCAGTTGGTTTGACCTTTGCAGCAGTAGTCGTATTGATTATCGCGGTCTCCTCTATCGCGATTATCCCTTTGGGGGCGGCCTACTTCCCTTTCCCTCAGATAGCTAAGACGATTGCGCTTTGGAGCAGGTGGCCCATATTGACAGGTATCATATTCTTAAGCTTTTTGGGTCTTTATCGGCTAGCCCCAAATCGTGATGCCGTCGCCCTCAAAAAATTAATGCCGGGCGCTGCGTTAGCAACTGTCTTATGGATTATATTGTCCATCTTGTTTTCAATTTATGTGCAAAATTTTAATAATTATAGTGCTGAGTTTGGCGCGCTTTCAGCTGCCGTAGTCATTATGCTATGGCTCTATTATTCAGCATTTATCGTCGCCCTTGGTGCTATTTTTAATTCTGAAACTATAGACAACGCCAAGCCTTATGCGTTTCGAGTGTACTAGTAATAAACCCTTTATTTTCAACTTTGTTGCTTTAGGAATCTCATTGTCATGACAGAATTACCACGCGAATCAGACGACTCAAATAAATCAGCTGATGCAACCGAGTCAGTGACCTCTCAAGATACACAAAATTCAGTCGATCCTGTAGAAGACGTGTCTGATATTGAACCAGAGCAACCGACACCTACTTATAATCGTGACGCCTCTAAAACTGACAAATCTGCGCGTATAAAAAAAGCATTACTTGCACTATTCATACTGATTGTCCTCGGTACGATTGCGTATGGCCTATACAAAAGTAATGCGCATAGCGAGCCAGAAGTTATTACGCTGCAAGGGCAAATGCAAATGCAGCAAACGTCGATCGCTGCAAAAGTGCCAGGGCGTATTGCCCAAATTATGGTAACAGAGGGCGATACGGTAACGGCAGGTCAGCAACTGGTTGAGATGGATTCGCCTGAGATTAATGCCAAGATTAATCAAGCACGTGCTGGTAAGCAAATCGCACAAAGTCAATTAGACAAAGCAGAAAATGGTGCGCGCCCGCAAGAAATCGCCCAAGCAAAAGCTGCTTGGCAAGCCAATAAAGCCGCGTCTGACTTGGCAGAAAACACCTATCAGCGTGTCAATCGCCTTTACGAAGAAGGACTGATGGCGCGACAAAAGCGCGATGAGGCGTATGCTCAATATCTTGCTACTCAAGACCAAACCGAAGCAGCCCGCTTGCAGTATGATCTGGCGCTAGAAGGCGCACGTACTGAAGATAAGTCAGCGGCCACTGCACAAGTCGCACAGGTCGATGCAAAACTCGATGAAGCGCTAGTAGCAAAAGAGGAAGCGAACCTAAGAAGCCCTATTGCTGGTATCGTTGACAATGTCATTGTGAGTGCTGGAGAAGTTATCGGTCAAGGGGTTCCGCTTTTAACGCTGGTGGATACCAATGACCAATGGGTAGTACTTAACGTCACTGAGTCTTATTTAAATCAATTTGCTATTGGTCAGACATTTACGGGTACTATTCCAGCGCTGTCATCAGCGGATAAGCCTTATACAAAACAGTTTACCGTCTATGCGACATCGACCTTATCAGACTTTGCCACTTGGCGTCCGACCAATAACGATGATGGTTTTGATGTGCGCACTTTTGAGGTAAAGGCACGACCATCTAAGCCCGATGCCCGTATCCGCTCAGGTATGAGTGTGGTCGTACGTATCAACTCTACTCCTGTCAATCAGAACCAAGAGTAAGCCATGCACTTGACTAAGTTAAGTGAGGCTTTTTTACGCAGTGCAGCCTACGAGCGCCGTTTTTTGGCAAAAAATCACTGGGACTTTAGCATGGTGGTATGGATACCACTGGCAACGGTGCTGCTAATATGGTGGATATTTTCACAGACTCAAATTACCGATTTGCCTATCGGGGTCATCGATCAAGACAACAGCGCTGTTGCCAATACTGCCGTCCGTTACTTAGAGGCCAGTCCTACTTTGACAGTCAGACAGCTTTATTACTCCCAAGCAGATGCAGAGGCTGCGATTTTACAGCGCGATATTTACGCTGTTGTCATTATCCCAGAGGACTTTTCTCGTAATATCTTATCGAGCCAGCCTGCTCCGTTGACTCTACAAGTTAATGCACAGTACGGTACACACTCTGGTATTATTCAGGCAGGTGTCCAAGCAGTCGCTAGTACATTATCCGCAGGTGTAGAGATTAAACGTTTGGTCAAACAAGGCGTAGCACCATCACAAGCGATGACGGCTTACGCGCCTATCAGTGTGCAGCGTATTAGCTTATTCAATGCTGCGACCAATTATCAGCAGTTTTTGGCTTCGACCGTCATACCTGCCTTATTACATATACTGGCAATGGTCATTGGCGCAACCACGATTGGCCGCGAGTTACGTGATAAGAATATCGGTCGCTGGTACCGTTTTATTGATATAGGAAAGCCTAATTTAACCTTATCTAAACCTTCAAAAACGACATCTTCGCTATCAACCAAACAAGATAGCAGCGATAACAAAGCATCATCGTCAAGCGCAAAAGTGCCCCATTCGGTCAGCTTATCAGTGTTAGGATTTGGCTTATTAGGTAAATACTTTTGGCCAATACTGGCTTATAGCTTGTGGTCAGCGTTAATATTGTGGCTGGCAACGTCCAATCAGAATATCAACATCATGTCTCTTATGGCAGTCTATGCTGGGTTTCTGTGCCTAATGGTATTGTCGTTTTGGCTAGGTGCTATTTTTACTTTGAATTCTTTTTCATTACGTATGGGTCTATCGACTACTGGATTTATTTCAGCGCCTTCTTACGCCTTTGCAGGTGTTACTTTTCCTTATATTGCGATTAGTGATAGCGCGCAATATTGGTCAAATGCCCTGCCGCTAACGCATTATCTCAAACTCCATATTGCACAGTTACAAATGCAAGCACCGATCGCCATCTCGCTACCTATCGTCTATGGCCTCATGCTTGCAGCCATAATAGCGCTAATACTTGCGGCACTATTAACCAAACGCGCATTGGCGCATCCTGAACGTTGGGGAGCACGCTAATGTCTGCACAATCAAATAATACACACTCAAAAACTACATCAACGGTCACGCCAGCATCACAAAGTTTTTGGAACAGCTTTATTCAAACTTTCAAAGACGTCTTTAGTGATAAAGGCGTACTTTTGATGTTGATTATTGCCCCTATTATCTATGGGTTTTTCTATCCCTGGCCTTACTCGTCTGAGGTGGTCAATCATGTGCCAGTAGGTATCATTGATCATGATAACAGTAACTTATCACGTACTCTCGTGCGCTATGCGAGCGCTAGTCCATACCTAGATACTAAACGATTTATCAATGAGCAGGCTGCCAAAGAAGCCATATGGTCAGATCAAATTGCAGGCTATATGGTGATTCCAGCTGGTCTTGAAGAACAAGTTCAGTCCGGAGAGCAAGCGCACGTTAGCGTACTGGGTAATGGCGGTTATTTTATTTTAAATAAAAACGTCCAATTGGGATTCTCTCAAGCAGTAAGTACGGTATCGGCTGGTATTAAGGTAAAGAAAAGCATTGCGAAAGGCGCTTATGCATCTACCGCAGCGCAGAATACTCAAGCTGTACCGCTACGGATTATGCCACTGTATAACCAAACTGAGGGCTATGGTGCTTATGTCGTACCTGCTGTCTCTGTTATTATCTTACAGCAGACACTTTTAATGGCGACTGCGATGCTGATTGGCACATGGTATGAGCAGCGCCGTCACAGTACGAGTGTACGTGGCTGGTTAGGACGTATTGGAGCGCTAAGCTCACTTAGCTTTATCGTTGGCTGCTTTTATTATGGGTGGGCGTTTGAGCTACATCATTATCCACGCGGACAAAACATGCTTGGTACGCTACTATTTTTGGCACTATTTTGTCCGACAGTCGCAACGCTCGGCTGCGTGCTCGGATTATGGTTCCGGCAGCGTGAGCGCAGTATGCAGATCTTAATTTTTATCTCCTTACCGATATTTTTCTTAAGCGGCTACCCTTGGCCAGCAGACCAATTGCCTCAAGTATTGCAAGTAATACGTTGGCTGGTACCGACCACGCCTGCAATCAATACCTCTGTACAGCTTAACCAAATGGGTGCCAGTGTCTCTCAAGTCGCTGTAGGATTTTATGCGTTGGCTGGCTTATGGTTGCTCTATTTTGTTTTATTGCTATTTTTACGCAAGCGTATTCCGCAGCGAAAAGCCTACTTATAAATCTTCAAATTAATGAAATCTATGAGCATAAAAAAAGCGCCTGCTAATAGTAGTAGGCGCTTTTTTATTTATACGATATAAATAGACAATGGTTTAAAACACTCGGTTCAAACCATTCAATGCCGCCACACGATACGCTTCTGCCATCGTGGGATAGTTGAAAGTCGTATTTACAAAGTACTCAAGCGTATTGTTGCTCTTACACTTCATCACTGCTTGACCAATATGAATAATTTCTGAAGCGTGATTACCATAGCAATGGATGCCTAGAATTTCTAAGGTATCACGATGGAACAATATTTTTAATACGCCCGAACGTTCACCGATAATTTGGGCACGTGCCAGATGTTTAAAGAACGCCTGACCCACTTCATATGGGACTTTTTCATCCGTGAGCTCTTGCTCTGTCTTACCGATACAAGAGATTTCAGGAATTGTATAGATACCAGTCGGTACACTAGATACTGGCTCGGCATCACTATCACCAACCATAAATGCAGCAGCACAGCGACCTTGGTCATAGGCAGCAGAAGCTAGTGATGGCCAACCGATTACGTCACCAGCAGCATAGATATTGTCGACGTCCGTACAGTAAGTATCATCTACTTTTAGCTGACCACGGCCGTTTGCTTTTAACCCAATGGCTTCTAAGTTCAAACCTTCGGTGTTACCTGAGCGACCATTTGACCAAAGAATGGCATCAGATTTGATGCGCTTACCACTCTTTAAGTGTAAAACCACATAATCATCATGAGTCTCAAGATGATCAATCTCTTCGTTACTACGGATAAGCACACCGAACTGTCTAAAGTCATGCGCGATGGCATCACTGATTTCGCTATCTAAGTAATTGAGCAACTGATCTTGGTTATTGATTAGATCAACTTTGTAGCCAAGACCAGTAAAGATAGACGCGTACTCACAACCAATCACCCCTGCACCATAAATGATGATTTTTTTGACCACATAATCCATTTGCAAGATTTTGTCAGAGTCAAAAACGCGTGGATGGTTAAAGTCCAAAATCTCAGGACGGTAAGGACGACTACCGACAGTGATGATGGCTTTATTAAAAGTGATGGTTTCGTAAACATTTTCATCGACTTCAATACGTAGCGTATGTGCGTCAATGAAACTTGCCCAACCTTGGATGACTTCAATACGGTTGCGCTCATAAAAACGTGTATGGGTACTGACTTGACGACGAATAACTTGACGCGCTTTGGCGAGTACTTCATTTAGCGGTACTTGCTTATATTCCATCGCCTTGGTAAACATTGGATCGCGGCGGAAGTTAATCAAGTTAAATACAGATTGACGCAATGCTTTACTTGGAATCGTACCGACGTGAGTAGAGTTACCACCTACTTGATCACGTGGATCGACGACGACAACTCTTTTACCAGACTTGGTAAATTTCATAGCAGCGGCTTCACCAGCAGGGCCCGCCCCTAAAACAACGGCATCATACTCATACTCATGATCGTCGCTTTTTAGACGACGAGAGTCTTTGGTAAAACCAGATTTAATATCGATTCGTGTGTCATCGAGCGGATTCACTAAGTCAGGATGATGCATGACATCATCAGTCACTTGCTCGTGAGTCTGCTCTATTTTTTCTTTTTTGTTCTTACCTTCGGTATGTTCAGGGCTTGGCACGTGTCCGCTAGATTTATTTGATACTTCGGTATGAATATCTTTACCAGTATCGTTGGTCTCGTCGCTTGCACTTTTACTTACCATGATGTCCTCTTTATATTTATTTATCGAGTAAATGTTTGAGATATAAATGAATCAATATGTAGATGAGTTAGTATCATGTAGATAAATGAATACTGCCCTACTGAGGCATACTCACCATACGTTGTGACAATATGTTTTGCAATGTCCAGTGACCAGTAGCGCTCTGTTGCCCTTCATCAATCTGCGGGCGGGCGCTAATGATGTACTCTGTACCAAGGGTTGGTTTGAAATCGTCGATCCAGTCATAAGGAATCTGGAATACGCTACCGTCTTTAGACTTAGCAAGTAGGCACTGCATTGGCAGTTCTGAGGCACAGGCCACACGGTTTGGCATGACGGTCAGTGTCTGTGCTTCTCCCAATACGATACTTGGAATATATCGCGGCTCAGGTACTGGATCCTTTGTAAATGGTGATGTTTGACAAGCACTCAGTAAAGTCGCTGCACTGATTAAACCTGCCATCAACAACGATGGCTTTATAGATTGATAGGCTGAAATCATAATATTCTCTATATGATAATTATCTAGGATGAAATGATGTATGTTTATTAGTGTTTTATACGCATTTATTAAAGCTGCCTAAACACTTATTGATACCGATTGAACAGATACTGTTTAAGCTGACATTCATTATCCAATACGGCGTTTGAGACCTGTCATCTGCAAAATACGCGTGGCAATTTCTTCAACAGACATCTCCGATACATCTAAGCTCGGGATACCATGCGTGATATAGATACCCTGAATCGCGCGCTGCTCTTGCTGGCATTGCTGATAGCTAGAATAACGACTGCCTGCACGGCGCTCTTGACGGATTTTTACTAAGCGATCAGTATCAATAAGCAAACCAAATAGTTTATCTTTGTGCTCACGTAATGCTTTCGGCAACTGATTGTCGTACAAATCATCTTCGGTTAAAGGATAGTTAGCCGCTCGAATACCGAATTGTAATGCTAAATATAAAGAAGTCGGCGTCTTACCTGAGCGCGATACACCCACCAAAATAATATCGGCTGCATTGTAGTGACGAGTACGCGCACCATCGTCATTGTCTAAGGCAAAGTGAACTGCATCGATCCGCTCTTTATAGGTTTCAGAGTCGACATCATCATGTGCATGCCCCGAATGACCATCTGGCTCTACGCCAGTCTCTTCTGCAACACGGCCAATCAGACCTTCATACATATCTAAGTTACAGCTATGCGCTGAATTAATTTTTTCGCGAATCTCAGGATTGACGATCGTATCGAAAACCAATGGCAACGACCCATCGCGCTGATACGCCATGTTGATTTGTTCAACCGCATCTTCCGCACGCTCTAAGCTATCGACGTATGGCAATACTCTTGTCTCAAAAGGAACTGAGGCAAACTGACTCAAAATAGCACGTCCAAGTGTCTCAGCTGTAATCGCTGTACCATCTGAGATAAAAAACGCCGTTCTAATGGCCTGTGAGCTGTCCAAGTTTAGCGCGTGGCGATTTTGGATAGTGGATTTAACTTGTTCAGATGGATTGCTTGAGTACATATCGTTGACACCTCGGTTGAAAACTCAATAGTGACCTTCATTTAGTTTTTGGTATAGATCTTAGTAATAATTCAGACTTAGCAAACATTTAGCAGTTGACTATTAATAGCATTACTTTGATTATCATTAATAGTGTGGCTTTTACTTAGATTTTTATAGTTGCCTTTATAACTCGTATAACTAGGCTTTATAACTGCCTACTTCAAAAGAGCCTTTTCAGTACCTATACCGCACATTTATTATGCAATGTGCATCAACTATCTATGCGCTACATTATACGCATATTAGCTTCTTAATAGAAATCAATGTTACAGGCGTACACTTAGCACCAACATTGTTTTTCATATTGTCGTCATAGTTAATTCACCTCTCATTAAGGCTTTTTTTATGCTTCTTTTATACAGATACATAAGATTGAAACATAAGTTATGGAAATGCTCTAGATGTAGCTTATTTGAATTCATCTATTTTATGCAGTAATTGGCTTTTGATAGCGCATAACATCGTCACTAGCAATCAGATTTTTCATCTGAGTAAATACGAAACTTGATTAGACTGGCCCTAATTTATGTAGCAAACCCCACAATTTGTATATTTTTAACAAGTTTTTTGGCGAAAACCCTCGAAATTGTCCTAATATGGCGGTATAATTCACCGTTATAATCTTTACTAAATAACCTTATTTTCTGGAGTTATCATGGCAGCGCAATCTACAGCACTTGTAATCAATCTTGATCAGCTAGGAAAAGACGACATCGAAATGGTTGGTGGTAAGAACGCTTCGCTTGGCGAAATGATCAGCCATCTTTCTGATTTAGGCGTTAGTGTTCCAGGCGGCTTTGCCACCACTTCAAATGCATTCAACCGCTTTTTGACTGAAACGGGCTTGCTTGACAAAATTAATAGCGAGCTAAAAACACTAGACGTAAATGATGTTAATAAGCTTGCGGCTACTGGTAAAAAGATTCGTACTTGGATTATTGAACAAGAACTGCCAAAAGATCTTGAGCAAGAAGTACGTCAATCATTTGAAACCATGAGCGGCGGCGAAGACATCGCTGTTGCTGTACGTTCTTCTGCCACTGCTGAAGATTTGCCAGATGCGTCATTTGCCGGTCAACAAGAAACCTTCTTGAACATTCGTGGTATTGATAACGTCCTAATTGCTATTAAAGAAGTATTTGCCTCTCTATACAACGACCGTGCAATCTCTTACCGTGTACACAAAGGTTTTGAGCACGAAGGCGTTGCGCTATCTGCTGCTGTACAGCGTATGGTACGTTCAGAGACTGGTGCTGCTGGTGTTATGTTCACGCTAGATACCGAAAGTGGCTTTGATCAAGTGGTATTCATCACCTCAAGCTATGGCCTAGGTGAAATGGTTGTACAGGGTGCGGTTAACCCAGACGAGTTCTACATCTCTAAGAAATTGCTAGCCAATGGTAAGCCGTCAGTTATCCGCCGTAACCTAGGTAGCAAGCATAAGAAAATGGTTTATGGTGATGAAGGCAGCACGGCTAAATCAGTTAAAACCGTCGATGTTGAAAAACAAGATCGTATGCAGTTCTCTTTATCTACTGAAGAGCTAACCTCACTTGCCAAACAAGCGGTAACGATCGAACAGCATTATGGCCAAGCGATGGACATCGAGTGGGCAAAAGACGGCGATACTAACGAAATCTTTATCGTTCAAGCACGTCCTGAGACTGTTAAGAGCCGTCAAGACAGCAACGTAATGGAGCGTTACGTCATCGACACGACTGGCGCAAAAGTATTGTGTGAAGGTCGTTCAATCGGTCAGCGTATCGGTTCAGGTAAAGTGCGTATCGTTAGCAACCTAAACGAGATGGACAAAGTAGAAGAAGGCGACGTACTCGTATCAGACATGACTGATCCGGATTGGGAACCAGTTATGAAGCGCGCTTCTGCTATCATCACCAACCGTGGTGGTCGTACCTGTCACGCTGCTATTATTGCGCGTGAGCTAGGTGTACCAGCTATCGTTGGTTGTGGTAACGCAACTGAGCTATTGGTTGATGGTCAAGACGTAACTGCTTCTTGTGCTGAAGGCGACACTGGTTTCATTTATGAAAGCCAGATTGATTTTGAAGTACAGACTAACTCTGTTGAATCTATGCCAGAGCTAGCATTCAAAGTTATGATGAACGTTGGTAACCCAGATCGCGCATTCTCATTCACCCAAATGCCAAACGAAGGTATTGGTCTTGCACGTCTAGAGTTCATCATCAACCGTATGATTGGTGTGCATCCAAAAGCCTTGCTAAACATGAACAGCCTGCCACGTGAAATTGCGCAAGCCATCCAAGAGCGTATCGCAGGCTATGCGTCACCTGTTGACTTTTATGTTGATAAATTGGTCGAAGGTATCTCAACGCTAGCTGTTGCCTTCATGGATCAGCCAGTGATCGTTCGTATGTCAGATTTCAAGTCAAACGAATACGCTAACCTGCTTGGTGGTAAGTTATACGAGCCATCAGAAGAGAACCCAATGCTTGGTTTCCGCGGTGCTAGCCGTTATGTGTCTGATAACTTCCGTGACTGTTTTGAGCTTGAGTGTAAAGCACTAAAACGTGTACGTGATGACATGGGCTTGACCAATGTTGAGATCATGATTCCATTCGTACGTACTGTCGGCGAAGCCAAAGAAGTCATCGAGTTACTTGAGAAAAATGGTCTAAAACGTGGCGAAAATGGTCTACGCATCATCATGATGTGTGAGCTACCAACCAACGCCTTATTAGCAGAAGAGTTCCTAGAGCATTTCGATGGTTTCTCAATCGGTTCTAACGATTTGACTCAGTTAACGCTTGGTCTTGACCGTGACTCAGGTATCGTCTCGCATCTATTTGATGAGCGTGATCCTGCTGTTAAGAAACTATTATCTATGGCTATCGAAGCTTGCCGCAAGCAAAACAAATACGTCGGCATCTGTGGTCAAGGCCCATCAGACCATCCAGATCTAGCTTTCTGGCTAATGGAGCAAGGTATCAGCTCAGTGTCATTGAACCCTGACTCAGTATTAGATACTTGGTTCTTCTTAGCTGGTGAAGAAGCGAAGTAAACCGCTACGTTTAATCACGGCGGTCATTCACACAGTCATTAAAGATACCACTATTAGGGTCTATTTGATTTTTTCAAATAGACCCTAATATAATGTCCTAAGACATGACTAACTATGCAGGCAATTATGCAGATTTTCCTTGCTCGAAATAACGTACAAGCTGGCCCATATCAGTTGGAGCAGCTGAATATCATGCTGGCATCTGGTGAAGTATTGCTTGATGATTTGATGTGGCATGAAGGCTTAGCTCAGTGGCAGCGCGTAGGTGATCTTACCAATAACCAAACGGTTTATCGCCCAACTGGTGCTAACACGCCTGAAGTAAACGACTCTATCATCAATAACGTGACCGTCTTCCCTGAAGATACCAATAAAGCGAAAGATGATAAGTCAGTATCGTTAGATAGGCTATATGGCAAGCCTGAACGTCCTAAAAACGTGAAAGCCGATATGACAACCAATCGTCATCAGACGCCGCACAACAATGTCTCATTAAACAAGTCGACTCTCAAAAAGGCTGTTGCAGACAATGATAAAGTTGTCGGCAATGTGGTACTTGCGCCAATCATGTCACGTGTATTGGCGACTGCATTGAATGGCCTACTTTATATATTGGCCATACTGCCGCTAGTAATGGCATTAACTAAAATGGATGTGGACTATACCAAGTTCCAAAACATCCAAGATATGGACGCCGCCTATCAATATTCAATGACGCTGATGGAAAGCCTTCCTAGTAGCACATTGATGATGTCACAGGTGATGGTCTTCGGTCTATTTGCCTTACAATTGGTATTTATCACCATCCGTGGTCAATCGCTAGGCAAGCTGATCACTGGTATTCGTGTTGTGGATCAAACCACGCATCGCCTACCTTCGTTCATTAAATTGATCGGTACACGTACGTTATTGTTGTTTATTATCTATAACTTACTGTTTTCGTTTACCAGCTTTTTAGGCTTTGTGATTATCGCTATCCATTATTACATGGCATCTAAAAGCCCTGAAAACATTGGTTGGCATGACAAACTTGCCAAAACCTTAGTGGTTAAAGCAGACAGTAGTCAATTGGCAAAGAAGTCAAAATCTGAATAACAGTATTTGATTTGGCTATTGGTTTTATAGCTCGTTATACTCAAAAAAGCTGCGTACTATCGCGGCTTTTTTTATTTACCAAAGACTATTTAGCCTCTTTTTATATTTTATTGGCAGTAGCTTGGTGATTAACCTTTGTGTTAGTTGCCGAGTACTGTTATAATACGGCGCTTTATAAACTAAGCTTATTCTTGATTGTTTTTTATAAAATATGACTAGAATTGGGCTTACCTTATAAATCTCCTTGCTATTAACATAGGGTTAATAGCTACTAATCCGTAAGGAGTCATAATGCGACATTACGAACTGGTGTTACTTGTACACCCAGACCAAAGCGACCAAGTGGTCGGCATGGTTGAGCGCTACATCAAGTTAGTTCAAGACAACAACGGTGTTATCCATCGTCTAGAAGATTGGGGCCGTCGTCAACTGGCTTATCCAATCAACAAGATTCACAAAGCTCATTACGTTCTTTTCAACATTGAAACTGACGGTGAAACTTTAGCTGAACTTGAAGAATTATTCCGTTATAACGACGCGATCATTCGTAGTCTAGTTATGCGCCGTGACGAAGCTGTCACTGAAGAGTCGCAGTTAGCCAAGAATGCCGATGAAAAACGCGCACGCAAAGCAACTACTCGTCGTCCAGACAATCGTGAAAACGATAATGACGACAACGACAACAGTGAAGACTAATTAAAGGAGAATACTCATGGCACGTTTCTATCGCCGTCGCAAATTCTGCCGTTTCACTGCTGAAGGCATCACTCACATCGACTATAAAGATGTTGAATTGCTAAAACAGTACATTAGTGATAATGGTAAAATCGTACCAAGCCGTATTACTGGTACATCTACTAAATATCAGCGTCAATTAGCGACTGCTATCAAGCAAGCTCGTTACTTATCGCTACTTCCATACACTGATAACCATCAAGGTTAACCGCTAACTAGGAATGACTCATGCAAATTATTTTGTTACAGCGTATCGTCAACCTTGGTAAACTCGGTGAAACTGTCGATGTAAAACCAGGTTACGGACGTAACTTTCTTATCCCTCAGGGCAAAGCACTACCTGCTACTAAAGCTAACATCGAAAAGTTCGAAGCACGTCGTGCTGAACTTGAAGCTGAAGAAGCAAAAGAGATCGCTGTTGCTCAAGAGCGTGCTGATGCATTAACTGACGTTAATGTTATCATGCGCGCTAAATCAGGTGACGAAGGCAAGCTATTCGGCTCTATCGGTACTCGCGATATCGCTGAAGCATTGACTAACTCAGGTCTAGAAGTAGACCGTGCTGAAATCAAGCTACCTGAAGGCACTTTACGTCAAGTTGGCGAATACAATGTTGATATTCAGCTACACCATGACGTTACTGCTAGCATCTTAGTTACTATTCTTTCTGAAGATGGTAACAACGAAGATTCAGCTGACGAAGAAGCTGCTGAAGAAGACTATTCTGAAGAGTAATCTTCTATGTAGTTAGACTCAGTCTGCAAAAAGCCAGCAACTTAGGTTGCTGGCTTTTTTACGTGCGTCATTTTTGACATTAGAGTTTATGTATTTAGACAATCTATATCGCTAACTTGCACTCCTTTATCTTGATAAATTAGGATTTTATATATTCCTAAACAGCTTAGGATTCTCAAAAAATCTATTGCTATGATAGCGGTGTTATCTATGCAATGTTGTAGTAACTAAATACAACAACTACCTTAAAACGCTATACCAAACAACAAGATACTGCCTATATAATCATCTTTATTACTATTAGCAGAATTGATAATCTACTGCTATTTAATGTACTAATAGGGCGCAAGAATATGAAAGAAAATAATAACATCCATACCAATGACAAGCTTATCTGTACTCAAGGTAATGCGTACTACTCCGAAGGTGAGGTGTATACAGTTGGCAGAATAGTCAATGACAAATACTTCCAGCTGCTGACCAGTGGCAATGATGATCATTGGTATGCCACGTTGGATGATCAAGGCATTTACGTCAGCTTTGATACTGAAACTGCTACCAATAATAAAGCTTTCTTTGATAAGATTGCCTAATTGTTAATCAGGGTACTTCTTAGAATATCTGTCCTAAAAATAATTATTACTCAGGTAGGTAAATATTGTTTAGACAGGAACTGGTCATTATAAATGGCCAGTTTTTTTGGTTTGAAGTATTAGCAATTGCTAGTTATAAAAGTATTTCCACACACGTCTTCGACGTTTTCTTACTAATTTCCGTCATTGCAAAATTAAGTATCTCTCAATTTTTTGTCAACAGCGCCAACTATTTAACGAATCTATTTCCTAGCGGCATCTATTTGCTATAAAATATGCCCCTTCAAAATTTCGTATCGTTATTGATGCCTGTTCGCGTGAATAACTCATTAAGATATAAACCATATTGAGACAGTGATGATTGTATTTTGGCTTGTGCTGACCATTCTTTTTATTATTTTCGCTACCGCAAAATTAAAGTGGCATCCCTTTTTAGTGTTGATTTTATCCGCTTTTTTGGTCGCGCTATTTTATCAAGTACCACTTAACACGGTCGCCAAAACGATTTCTGATGGTTTCGGTGGTATCTTAGGCTATATCGGTCTTGTGATTGTATTTGGTACGATTATTGGCTTAATCCTTGAAAAAACGGGTGCTGCTATCGTAATGGCAGAGTCCGTTATTAAAGTATTGGGGCCACGCTTCCCTACTTTGACCATGTCTATCGTCGGTGCGGTCGTTTCGATTCCTGTATTTTGTGACTCTGGCTATATTATCTTGAACTCTCTAAAAGAGTCTTTGGCTGAGCGCTTACATGTATCAAGTGTCGCGATGAGTATTGCCTTGGCCACTGGTCTATACGCTACCCACACCTTTGTCCCACCTACGCCAGGCCCAATCGCAGCGGCAGGTAACTTAGGTCTAGAGTCAAATTTAGGTTTGGTTATTATGGTCGGTGTGGTCGTGACAGCAGTTGCGGTACTGGCTGGCTGGTGGTGGTCTAATCGCTTCCTTAACGCCACTCCTGACAATATCAATGCGGCAGATGCTCCAGCAGCAATGCCTGAAGGAATGAAAACTCGTGATGATTACAGTCACTTGCCTTCAGCGACAATGGCTTTCTTGCCGATTATCGTTCCTATCATATTAATCTGCTTATCTTCGGTTGCTAATTTCCCAAGCGCACCATTTGGCAGTAGCATGGTAGCGGAAATTTTGATATTTATTGGTAACCCATTGACTGCGTTACTTATCGGTTTGTTCTTATCGTTTTTCTTGATTAAATCAAGCCAAAAAACGCAAGAAATCAGCGACAGTATCTCGCAAGGTTTGGTAGTAGCAGCCCCTATCCTACTGATTACTGGTGCTGGTGGTGCATTTGGTGCCATGCTAAAAGTGACGCCTATCGGTGATTACCTAGGTTCGACGCTATCTGCTTTAGGTTTAGGTATCTTCATGCCATTTATCGTCTCTGCGGCGCTAAAAACAGCACAAGGCTCAACCACAGTCGCATTGGTTACGACTTCTGCTATGGTTGCCCCACTATTGAACCAGATTGGCCTAGACAGCGAACTTGGACGCGTGTTCTGCGTGATGGCAATTGGTGCTGGTGCCATGACCATCTCACATGCCAATGACAGCTTCTTTTGGATTGTTAGCCAGTTTAGTCGCATGAGCGTCGCACAAGCGTACAAGGCTCATTCAATGGCCACTGGTATCCAAGGTGTAACTAGCATCGTATTTATCTGGTTGTTGACCCTAGTGTTTATCTAGTTCATAAAATTGGGTATTTCTACATACGTTTATTTGATGATTGCTAAGTAAACGTTTTAAAACATGACACTATCGCAATGATCGTGTCATTAAGATATTCAAAGAGAACCGTATGAAAATTTTGATCGCCCCTGACTCATTTAAAGAAAGTTTAGAAGCACTTGATGTTTGCCACGCCATTCAATCTGGCTTTAGCCAAGTGTTTCCAGATGCTGACTACAAGCTGTTGCCAATGGCCGATGGCGGTGAAGGTACCTCAGCGGTATTGTCTTATGTATTGGGCGGGCGCTGGAAAGAAGTCAGAGTACATGACCCATTGATGAGACCGATTACGGCAAAGTATCTATTATTGCCTGACGCGACCGCTGTTATTGAAGTGGCTCAAGCGTGCGGATTACATCTACTGACGGCTGATGAGCGTAATCCCGTTATTGCGAGTAGTTATGGTGTTGGGGAGCTGATCGAAGATGCGTTAGCAGAAGGTGCTAAGCGTATCGTTATCGGTCTAGGTGGTAGCGCAACTAATGATGCAGGCCTTGGCATGCTAATGGCGCTAGGCATAACATTTCATGATATTAATGATAGCCTGCTGACTCATGGTGGTGGCGCACTTGCCAGCTTACATAAGCTCGATAATACTAGCCTGCATGCAAAGATATCAGACACGGTATTTGAAGTTGCTTGTGATGTGACCAATCCATTATGCGGTCTGCTGGGTGCAAGCGCAGTATTTGGCCCACAAAAAGGCGCTTGTCCAGAGCAGGTCAATACTTTGGACAAGGCACTCAGTCACTTTGCTACCGTATGTGGACAGCATGGCTATGAAGACTGTCAATACGCTGAAGGCGCTGGCGCTGCAGGCGGTCTTGGCTATGCGATGATGACGTTCTTTGAAGCTCAGCTAAAGTCAGGCTTTGATACGGTTGCCGAAGTGGCTCATCTGTCACAGCATATCGCAGAGACTGATCTCGTCATCACTGGCGAAGGCAAACTCGATGCACAGACAGCCATGGGTAAAGTGGCAGGCGGTATCAGCCAAATCGCTAAGGCTAACCGCACACCTGTTATCGCTATCTGCGGCAGTGTCGATGGACTAAAACCTGCTCAAACCAGTCAGTTCGATGTGGTCATGCCGAGTATCCAAAAAATAGATACAATTGATAATGTGTTAGGCTCTGCTTATAACAATATTGAAACTACTGCTGCTAATATCGCTGCAAGTATCAAACTTGGGCAGACTTTAAGATAGATGCAATTTTTCATAGGCTCAATCTATCAATAAGCCTCCTTCACTAAATGCACAGCTATTGAACTTTCGATTAACCCTTCGTTAGCTGTGCATTTATCATTCTTAACATGTCTATAGCCATTTTTTTACTTCGTCAATGACCGTATGCATTCTATTAGAAAATGCTTGCTGTCGTCTGACTGCCAGATATAGCGTCTCACTAACGGCAACTGGTAAATGATGACTGTTAATCAGCTCAGGCTTTGGATAAGCAGCCACGGCATGTGCTGGCAAAACAGTAAAGCCTAATCCTCTGCTGACTGGCTCTAAGATTAACCCTATCTGATTCGAAAATCCTTTTTTCTCAAAGTCATTGATATGCTGAAATTGCTCATAATTGGCAGTTAGTAGCATGCCTGCATGATGGGCGCCATCCGGATGATCGATAAATCCAAGTGCCATAAGCTGCTCCCAGCTAGGCTCTACTGTAGCCGCAGGGGTTACTAGTATCAATGCTTCTTGTGCCATAGGTTTGCAGCTAACCGTTTCATCGTCTGATATATCTGTCATAAAGCCGATATCAATCTCGTGATTTGCCAACGCCCGCTCAATGTCAGAATTGGGTGCAAAACGGTAATCAATTACTAGTTTTGGATGCTGCTGCTGTAGTGTCAAAAGCTGCGGATATAGCTTGAGTCCCACACTACCCGGTGACATCAAACGCACCAATCCTTCATAAGGTGGATCTTCACCGATGCGCTGTTCTAAATTTGATAATCGCTGCAATATCTCGCCTGCTTCTTTATAAAGCTGCTCACCTGCATTGGTCAACGAAAACTGCTTTCCTTGACGAATCAACAAGTCCGTATCTAGTTGCTCCTCTAACTTACTTATGTGTTGGCTCACACCGGACTGCGTCATATATAGACGTTCAGCTGTGCGGGTAAAGTGCCCAACTTCAGCAAGCGTACAGAAAGTTCGTAGCCATGTGATATTTATCATTACGTTTTATACTTATTTATATAATGTTTGATAATTTTACATAATGATGGTGCATTTGTATACTGGCCTCACGTTAAACAAGAGTACAGCAAACAGGAGCACAAATTATGAACAACGTTTATCCAAGAAGCTTTTCGCACATCGGTCTGTCAGTCCCTGACCTAGATGCAGCCGTGAAATTCTATACTGAAGTAATGGGTTGGTATACGATCATGGAGCCTACTGAGATTGTCGAAGATGACAGCCCGATTGGTGAGATGTGTACTGAAGTATTCGGTGCAGGTTGGGGCAGCTTTCGTATCGCTCACCTATCTACTGGTGACCGTATCGGTGTTGAGATTTTTGAATTTAAAAATCAAGAAAACCCTGAAAACAACTTTGAATACTGGAAAACAGGTATCTTTCACTTCTGCGTTCAAGATCCAAATGTTGAAGAGTTGGCTGAGCGTATGGTTGCAGCAGGCGGTAAAAAGCGTATGGAAAAACCACGCTACTACTACCCTGGCGAAAAACCTTACCGCATGATCTATATGGAAGACCCGTTCGGTAACATCGTTGAAATCTATAGCCACAGCTACGAGCTTATCTATAGCGAAGGCGCATACTAGGTTCAGTATAAATACAGCTTAGTATAAATTTAAGTTAGTATAGATTTAGCTTATATCTGATTGAAAAACCAATAGCGTACTCATCATCTGAGTGCGCTATTTTTTCGTGCGCTTTCTATGTGCTCCATCTATCGTATAGAATATGAGCCATGCTACTATTTATATAGCTTTATATAGCTTTATATAACTTTATAAATAGTAGCATTTGCCAAATCAAACAATCGATTATCAAGGATGATAAATGACTCAATCTGACATTACTCTAGACCTAGACGACCTTTTGGTTATTAGAGAAGACAGTAAAGAAAGTGGCGTCGTCACGCTCACTTTAAACCAACCCAAGCAATTCAATGCGTTGTCCGTTGAAGTGCTGTCTGCCATGCAAACAGAGCTAGACAGTATCGCTCAAGACGATACGATCAGAGTCGTGGTTATTCAAGCGACAGGCAAAGCATTCTGTGCTGGTCATAATCTAAAACAGATGCACACGCATGCAGATGCAGCATTTCACCGTGCCCTATTCCAGCAATGTAGTAAAATGATGCTTACCATCAACCGTATGCCGCAAGTCGTCATTGCAAAAGTACAGGGCATTGCCACAGCCGCAGGATGTCAGCTGGTCGCCGCTTGTGACTTAGCCGTTGCCGCTGATAATGCAAAATTTGCCACCTCTGGGATAAACGTTGGACTTTTCTGTTCCACGCCTGCCGTTGCTGTCAGCCGCAATCTACCTCGTAAGCAAGCGTTTGAAATGCTAATCACAGGTGAATTTATCGACGCGCATACTGCCTTGCAATATGGCTTGATCAATCGAGTCGCACCAGCAGAGCAACTAAATCAAACACTACAGTCACTGATAACGGCGATTACTACCACGTCTCCGGTAGCAGTAAGAACTGGCAAAAATATGTTTTATAAGCAGCTGAGCATGAACATCGAAGATGCGTATGATTATGCCAGTGAAGTTATGACGGGCAATATGATGGCAGACGATGTGGGTAAAGGGATTGATGCATTTATTGATAAACGCCAAGCGGTATGGAAAGGGTGTTAGTACCTATATCACTAATCATTGTACTTTTTAAATGACGTCATATAGCGCAAGCTTTATCTAGAAAGCTTGCACGCCCTTTTTCAATAATTAAATTTGCTTATTACCAAGCATAAAAAAGGCCACGATATCGCTATCATGGCCTTTTTTATTTCTATTTGATACAGGTACTACAGATGCTGCGAGCCGTTTATTACTCAGCAGCGATGGCGATCATCTCAACCAATAGCTCAGGACGTGCTAAAGCTGACTCACCACAAGCGCGAGCTGGTGGCTGAATACCTTCAAACCACTGGTCATAAACTTCATTCATGGCAGCAAAGTCAGCCATGTCTTTGATCCAAACTGTTACTGATAGTAGCTTTGATTTGTCACTGCCTACCTCTTCTAGCAACGTTTGGATTTTTTCTAGACAAGTCAATGTTTGCGCTTTGATATCGTCTTCTGCATTACCTACCTGACCACACAAATAGATAGTTTGGTTATGGATTACGGTTTTGCTCATACGTTGATTGCTGTGTAGCTTCTTAATCATGTCTATACCTTTCATTTATTAATTTAAGTCTGTGCTAACTATAATCAATCCACTATAAAAGCGTTACTGCGTTAACCTCGCTTGAAGTATGACATATACATCTGCACTCGGTTGCCTTGTACCGCTCTTAAATTGGATCAACTATATATCAGATACGCGCTTAGTTAGAAAAACGCTGGGCACTAAATGGTGCAAGATTGACCAATGTAGGCTTATCGTGAATCATCTCTTCAACCAGACGACCTGTCATTGGCCCTAAAGTAAAGCCTTGATGACTGTGACCAAATGCGAACCATAGTTTGTCATGCTTGTCTGCAGGACCGATTACTGGCTTCATATCAGGCATACAAGGACGTGAGCCTGCCCACGCTTCACTTTCAACCGCATCTTCTAATGGCAAGATTTTTTTAGCTAACTTCAATACAGTTTTTAACTGACCAAAGTTCTTTGGCGCATTCATCGTAGTCATCTCAGCACCAGTAGTGATACGAATACCCTGCTGCATTGGCCCCATTACAAAGCCTTTGTCCATATCAAACATACTGTGATTGATAGTGTTCTTCTCTGTCACTTTAAAATGCTGATGATAGCCGCGCATTGGGAATAGTGGCAAGTTATAGCCAAGGGGTCTGATCAAATCATTAGACCATGGGCCTGCTGCGATAACCAATTTGTCACTATAGTAGGTATCGTTATCCGTGATAACTTTCCAGCCTTCGCCATCTTGAACGATTTCTTTCACATCGCTTTCTTTGATCGTACCCTGCATATCTTGGAAGTTTTTTGCATAAGCTTTTACGAGCGAGCTTGGGTTCGATACTTGCCAAGAGTTTTTCCAATGAATCGCGCCAACGAAACCTTCAAAATTGGCACTAGGCTCCATTGCTTTTAGCGCTTCAAGGTTTAGTACGTTATGCTCAACACCTTGGTTACGCGCGTCGATAGCTGATACTTGCGCTTCTTTAAAAGTCTCTTCTGAGCGATGCAATTGCAACCAACCATCACGAGTAATGAGCTCGTCAGCACCAGAAGCGCTAATCATGGTTTGGTGCTCACTAGTACAATGCTCAATCAACGTCTGCCACTCTGATTCGATTTTTTTGACTGAAGCAGGTGTAGAGTATTTCCAGTACTGAAGCAGGGCTTGGTGATAACGCAAAATGGCCGGGATACGATAGCGAATATCGGTACCTTGGTTTGGTAACACTCTGATCATTTCTGTCAGCTGACGAGGAAAAGGATGTGTATGAATGGCTTCGCGCTGAATCAATCCTGCATTGCCGTATGAGGTCTCTGACCCTGGCAATTTTTTGTCTAACAATAATACATTTGAGTTATTTTTTTGTAGATGCCACGCGATTGACGTGCCAACCATACCTGCACCGATAACGATAACTTCGTAGCGCATAACCTATCCTTTTCTTAGGGTGTTAATACAGAGTATCAAATATAAGGGTCTAACAGAATTAGGTGGTAATAGTAACGCATTAGGATAAATTTGAAACCCTTATCTGAGAAATATTTTCGCGTCACATACTTTTGGTTATGGGGTTTTTGAGAAGGTATTTTTGATAGGAATAATACTGGCATTGAGCAATAATCTAGCAACAAATTTGATGAAAATAGCGTCAAATTATCCAATGTTTTTGAACATGAAATTTTCAACTATTTGAAAGCTCACTTATCTATATTACTGAATAGCCTTATTAGCTTATGTTTAATTGATTGGATAATCAACTAAACATAGCGTATTACCACCAAATTGGGTCATCATCTTCTATCATGGTCCGCCTTGTCGTCTCAACCGTTACCTCATCCGCAGATAGCTCAGCGATAAAACGTGAGGGTTTGTCAAAATATCCAGAATAACTAGAAAAGTAATTTGGTGCTGTCAGATACAACTGTGTCTTTGCACGACTACAGGCAACATAAAACAGCTTACGCTCTTCTTCTAATGCTTCAAAGTCATCCAAAGAACGGTGATGCGGCGTGATGCCATCTACCAATGAGTTAACAAACACTACTGGCCATTCAAGCCCCTTAGCACTATGAATGGTCGAGATAGTAACTTTGTCATTGCTACTGTCTTGTCCATTATCTAAATTGCCCATCACGGCAACTGAATCATTAGGTGGGTCTAAAGCGAGATTTTCTAAAAAACTATCAAGGCTTGTGTGCTCTGTCGCTAAATTTTTTAATACCCGAAAGTCTTCGGTACGCTCACGCCAATTGTCTTCGATAAGCTTTAACACTGGGATATAAAACTCAAGAATATGTTCAATAGCTGTCTCGACCGATTCAGCTTGCTGTGCCTTGGCAAGCGCATGATATAGAGGCTCTAACTGATCACTTTTTTTCGCAAAGGGCGCGGCCAGTAAGGATTCAAATGCATTATTGTCAGCAGTAATGGCTTGGGTTAAGCGCGTCGCCGTCATTGCACCCACCCCTTTAAACAAAGTTAAAATACGATGCCAAGCAATCGTGTCATTTGGGTTATAGAGTATTTTGACAAAGGCCAATACGTCTTTGATATGACGTCTTTCAATGAACTTGATACCGCCCACGACGATAAAAGGAATATTGCGCGCCATAAACTCTAGCTGTACATAATTGGACTGAAATGACGTACGGCATAATACCGCAAAGTCTTTGTAGTCATACTCTGGCTTTAGCGCGACAATCTTATCAGTGATATAGCTCGCTTCTTTTGGCTCATCACTGATTCGTCGAAATACTGGCTTGTGTCCTTCTATCGGCGCATCAGAATACAGCTGCTTTTGATAGCCTAGCGTGATTTGCGCTGACAACGCGTTGATATAGTTTAAAACGGACGGCGAGCTGCGATAATTTTGCTCAAGCTTAATAAGTTTGGCTTGAGGATAAGTCTCACCGAATAGCAAAATGTTTTCGTAGTTGGCACCGCGAAAGGCATAGATGCTTTGATTGTCGTCACCGACTACCATCAGCGATACCGTCTCAGGCTCACATATTAAGTCGATTAGCTGCTTTTGTGGAATATTGGTGTCTTGATACTCATCAACCATAATATAACGATATTGGCTTTGCAGCAGCTGTCGAAAAGTGTCATTGGTCTTCAAATGGCGCACTACTTGACTGATGATATCGTCAAAATCATATAAGTGATTGGCGCGCTTGTACTCATGGAAATCGACCGCCAGCTGCTCGATGATAGGAATATGCACGGCAATATCAGGGTAGTTGCTTTCGATTAAGTCGCGAATATGTATACGTCTGTTTCTAGACGTCGATATGATATTTTGCAGCGTTTTTTTGCGTGGAAAGGCGTGTGACTTGGTCTGAGCAGGATACTTTTTTTCTTTATGCACCAAGTCGATAGCATCCTCACTATCACCCGTATCCAAAATCGTAAATCGCGGATTGATACCGAGTAGCCCTGAATACTGACGCAGTAACATATTGCAAAACGAGTGAAAAGTACCACTAGTGATGCTATTTAATGCTTTATCAGTTGGCAGCTTATCCTCAGCCAGCTCTTCATCTGATAGCTCTTGATTTGAAAGACTGCTTGCTAGCAAGGATTTAGCTCGATCTTTTATTTCATTTGCCGCTTTACGCGTAAAAGTCAGGAGCAAAATCTCTTTAGGCGACACCCCATTTTCCAATAGATAACTGGTCCGATAGGTCAAGGTTTTGGTCTTACCTGAGCCAGCTCCAGCAATGACCAATACTTTGCCTTCGATCGTAGTCGCGGCCATTAACTGATCGGGATTTAACTCTCTGGCATAATCGACCTTTAACCCCAACCCACTATCTAGCCTATGCTTTAACAACTTGATATTTGTCGTCTCAGCAGTATCGATTAAATTCGCTTCTAGTTTTTTAATAGCCTGCTCAAGCCGAGTCAGTTTAGGCTTCATCTCAAGAAAGTTTTGCGGGTATTTATAGTGGCGTGTGTCAAAAATCGAGGTTGTCATTGTCTACAATTGCCTTACATTTTATTTTGGCGATATTATCAGCGTATGTCTGACTGTCTATAGCTTTAGAATAATTATGATTTGCTAAACCTAGCAGAATATATGTGCTGAATTTACGTGAACTTTCAGCCCTTATCTATGAGTGACAGTTTAGCATATTAAAAAATAGGGTTTATTAGCCCACATAAACTATGTGTCACTCGTATTGGTTAGCTTTATTCATTTTTAAGCTCCTAATATGACCTGCTTTTATCATAAAGCTGCGTATCGTCATCGGGTAAAAACCTGAGCATATACCGTAACAACCTCACCCCTATTCAGGTAAATTTGCTACAATGTGCCCAATTTTGATTTATCATTTAACCAAACTTTATACCAACTGATTTTATTAATACATTGAGAGAATGTTATGGGTTTTAATTGCGGCATCGTCGGCCTACCAAACGTGGGTAAATCCACCTTGTTTAATGCGTTGACCAAAGCGGGTATCGCCGCTGAAAACTTTCCATTTTGTACCAAAGATCCCAACACGGGTATCGTACCAGTACCAGACCCACGCCTAAAACAACTGGCTGACATCGTCAATCCTGAGCGCGTATTACCAACGACCATGGAGTTTGTCGATATTGCAGGTTTGGTCGCAGGCGCGTCAAAAGGCGAAGGCATGGGCAACCAGTTCCTAGCGAACATCCGTGAGACCGATGCAATTGCTCATGTGGTACGCTGTTTTGATGATGACAATGTGGTACACGTTGATGGCCGCGTTAGCCCGATTGATGATATCGAAACCATCAATACTGAACTGGCACTTGCGGATCTAGAAGCTGTTGAGCGCGCGGTATTTAACTTGACCAAAAAAGCAAAAGGCGGCGATAAAGATGCTGGCGCCATGCTTGATGTGTTCAAAAAGATTGAGCCATTACTAGCAGAAGGCAAAGCGGCTCGTGCTGCTAACCTAGACGCTGATGAGAAAAAACTGATCAGAAGCTATGGTCTAATCACGCTAAAACCAACCATGTATATCGCTAACGTCTCTGAAGATGGTTTTGAAAATAACCCATACCTTGACGCTGTTCGTGATTATGCCACTGGTGAAGACTCTATCGTCATCGCCCTATGCAACCAGATCGAATCTGAAATCGCTCAGCTCGATGAAGACGATAAAAAAGACTTCCTAGCTGAGATGGATATGGAAGAAGCTGGTCTTGATCAAGTTATTCGCGGTGGCTATGACTTACTGGATATGCAGACTTACTTTACCGCTGGCGTAAAAGAAGTACGTGCTTGGACTGTCGCTATTGGTGCGACAGCACCGCAAGCAGCTGGCGTGATTCATACTGATTTTGAGCGTGGTTTTATTCGTGCTGAGGTCATTGCGTATGACGACTTTATCGAATATAACGGTGAAAAAGGCGCTGCTGCTGCTGGTAAATCGCGTTTAGAAGGTAAAACTTACATCGTGCAAGATGGCGATGTGATGCACTTTAGATTTAACGTGTAACTTTAAATAGTATAGCTTGTTTAAAGTTAATTAGCCGATGTTGGATATTCTCCATCATCGGCTTTATTTTATCTATCAATTGTTATATTATAACATATCTTTTTTTGCTTATTTGAGGATTCATACCGTGACTAATTATTTTTCTAAACTTGCAGGTATTACTATACTAGGTAGTGTGATGGCAGGCTCTCTATTGGGCTGTCAGCCAAACAACGATACCGATGCAGTGGCATCTGAAGAAGCACCAATAGATAATCGCGCCGATCATGAACAAGGTCATGAAATGCATGATGATAAAGAGCATGAAGATCACGGCCACGAAGAGCATAGTGATATGGAACACGATCATGAGAGTCATAGCCACGAAGAACATGCGCACGCAGGTCACGATCATGCAGCTCATGCCAGTAACAGCACTCCTTTCTCTTGTGAGCCTACTGCTACTATCGGTGTTTCTTATCATAGCGACAGTACACCGCAGACAGCGCATTTGCTCATCGATGGTATCGAATACGATTTAACAGCTACTGCTAATAGTAAAGCTGATACTGATAAAGGCATCTATACTAGCGATATTGGATTAGACGATACACACGGCATCATATGGCAAGTAAATGGAGACAAAGCGACATTGCTCAATAAGACACTAGACAGCGATGTAGCTATCGACAAGGAAGACGTAATTTTTAACTGTCAAAAGTCTTAATATAGTTGATTCAATATAATTTGGATACAAGCAAAGCGAGTGAAGTTACTACCAGTAGTAGGCTAAGCGAAACTGGCACTGCATCCGATTTATAGGGCATTAACTCTAGTCAAATAAGTCTAAAACGGGTGCAAGGCAGCCGACTGCAGATTATACAAATAGTACCTCTAAGGAGGGTAACATCGTAGCCGTTTAGTAGTTCTCTGACTATACAGCTGTACCAAGGGCTCTATTTTGCTATGCTAGAGGCTCCCTTGGTTCCGGATGTTTAATATGCTAAGTACTCCAACCTCTTCGTCGTCCCCTACCGCACAATGGTCACATCTCCTCAACTCACAGCGTCTTGGTGCTTTCAAAAAATTTAACGCCAATACCAGTACTCGCTCTCAGTTTCATAAAGACTATGACAGACTGGTATTTTCTCACTCTTTTCGCCAGTTAAATCAGAAAACCCAAGTCCATCCATTGACCAATCAGCTTGGTATTCATACGCGCCTGACTCACTCGCTAGAAGTGTCTTCTATTGGTCGCTCTTTGGGAATGATGGCCGCCGAAAAAATTCATGACGCATTAGGTAGCGGCCTACCAGCAGGAGTCTCACCAGCAGATGTCGGCGTGATTGTACAAGCGGCTTGTCTCGCTCATGACATTGGCAATCCACCTTTTGGCCACGCTGGAGAGTATGCGATTCGTGATTGGTTTAGGCAGCCTGAACCGCAAGCGATTTTGCAAAATTTAAGCAGCAACGAGCGATTAGACTTACTGGCATACGAGGGTAATGCTCAAGGGTTTCGCCTATTGGCACGTAATGAGCATCATCCTGACAAGGGTGGTATGCGGCTCACCTGTGCCACGCTGGGCGCCTTTATGAAATATCCGTGGTTGGCGACTCACAGCAACGATGTCAATAACAACCATTATAATGTGCAGAAATTTGGCTGCTTTTATAGCGAAGCGTCTCAACTAGAAGAGTTAGCGGCATGTTTGCACTTACCACGCTCAGAGCAACACGATGGCTTTGCGCGCCATCCATTGGCTTACCTGCTAGAAGCAGCAGATGACATCTGTTATGCGCTAATCGATTTAGAAGATGGCATCAATCTGAATATGCTAACCTATAGCGAAGTGGCTACGATATTTTATGAGCTGATTGGTGAACGTCCAAGCAGCGTAAACTTGCCAGCGCATATGTCTGTCAGACAAAGCCTAGCCTCCCTGCGGGCACGAGCCATGATGCGTTTGGTCAATACCGTCACCGATGCTTTTGTAGCCAATAGTGATGCATTGCTAACTGGAACGCTGCAAGGCAGCCTATTTGCCCATTGCGATACCAGTGTGCAGAATGGTATCAATCAAGCTAAGCAGCTGGCACGCGAAAAAATATTTAACCATCCGAGCAAAGTAAGAATGGAGCTGATGGCCAATCAGTGCTTACATAGCCTATTGAATGCCTTTATGCCACTCGCTTGGACAGGGTCTCAATCTGCTACTATGCAGCCGCCGATGTCTTTTGAGCAGCAACGTCTGTTAAGATTACTACAGCCTCATCTTGACGAACATCGCCGCATCTTGTCTGACGATATCTATCATAATGTCTTAAATATTTTGGATTTTATTACAGGTATGAATGACCATGAAGCTTATCGACTGGCGCAAGAATTGCAAGGCCATTGGGGCACAGTGGTTTAAAAGACCAATGCAGGTTTAGTAAATTAACACGAATGGCGTATTTCAGTCGTATTTATACGTTGAAATGAGTATGATAAACACCTACCGGACAATTTTGAAATATTATGAGCAGTCGCGAACAAAAGAAACTTCAAACTCGGCACGCCTTTTTTAATGCTGTGCTCGATTTATGTATGACAGGGCAATCTTTTAGCTCTATCAGTCTCAGACAAGTAACACGTGAGGTTGGCGTTGTGCCGACGGCGTTTTATCGCCATTTTGATGATATGGAGTCACTCGGGCGCGCTTTGGTCATTGAGGAATTGGGCGGTACGTTGGCCACGTTAAGTGATAGCCTGCAGATTGGGCGCAAACGTAGCTTCGATCGTCAAATCGCAAAAAGTATTCAGCTATTCTTGTATATGGTCAGCGATCAGCCTTACTACTGGCAGTTCTTGGTCAGTGAGCGTTATGGTGGATCAGAAGCAGTACGCAAAGCCATCAATGAGTTGATTAAGATACATGCTCAAGGGTTGGCCGACGACTTAGCGTTGCAGCCAGCGTTTACCCATATCAATGCTTATGACCGTCGCCTATTGGCGGAGGCTGGCGTGAATATGTTCTTCTCTTGGATTATTGATTGGCTAGAGCTGACTTACACGGAAGATCACGATGATGAAATTGATCTAAACGAAATCGAAGAGAACAAGCAGCTAATGCTACATAACTGTACTCGTCAAGCACAAATGCTTTTTTACGGAGCATATAATTGGAAGTCTAGTGAAGAAACACGCCTCAAAGACTAAATACCATCTGCTAAAAGCTCGGACGAAATGCCCATAGTCGCTGTGTCACTACTTTGACTTCCTTGGGCATTTTACCGTCTACCTCACTACTGTTACTCGCCTGATTATTACTAGCAGCCTCACTACTATTAACTACTTGATTATTATCAACGACAGTTTTACTAATCAAAACAGTAGCAAAACGCTCTCTCGCTTGACCGACAGTTGCATTATCAGTCGCTGTGATAAGCGCCATGAATGCTTGGCTATCAACGGCGAGCATGGGTGTTAAGGCTTTTCGTTGCTCATCATTCACACTGCCAAATATCGGTAATTGCCATACTGCATCAATAGACGTCAGCGCCTGCTGTGCGCGCATATCTACCAGTGATTGCATCTGTTGGCTGTTAGCACCATCAATTAGTGCTGCTAACAATACAGGACTGGCAGTATTGATATTGATCGGCACATAATAAGGCACTGCGGTAAGATAAGGCCGTAATACTGCTAGAGTTTCATCGCTCACCCCTGTCACTTCTAGTAGCTGATCGATACTGACAAAAGGTTGATTTGGCAAAGCATCTGTTGCTACAGCATTTGACTGCTGCGCATATACCGTACTTTCATCACCGCCATCTTGGTATACCTCACCGTCTGCATCTTGCCAATCAAGTATAGCAATAGCAATATCAGGCTCTAGATTTAGTTGCGTGAGTAGTCGTTGGAATACTGCTAAAGCAGTGGTATTGGCCGACCCATCTTGATACAAGTTGTTAATGTTAAAACGACCAGACTCATCGCGTAGCTCGATGCTGACACTATGATTAGCCAATGTATAAGGTGGTATAGGCTGCGCCCAGATATCTTGCGCACTATCCGTATCATTGAGGTTGCTATCAGCGCGAATCATCGTCACTGCCAACTGTTGACCTGCATCGATATCTTGCAGCAACTGATTTTGATCGAATAACAGCCCACTACGCCTAATTGCAATTTTTTGGCTAGCAAGCATCGATCCGGCAACCACAGTAATACTTACTACCAGTAATAAGATAGTCAGCAGTGCAACACCGCGTTGAGAGTTCGCAGTCATCGACATACATAGCCTTTGTTATTGAGCAATTGATGCATTTTAACGACTACCTTCTCAATTATTCGTTCCCGCACTGCTATTATTGTCACTATCATCATTACCGCTGTTGTCATTATTGGCATTGGCATTATCATTGCTACCACCATCTGTATCATTGGCTGTGCTTTGACTATTGCTATACGATATCGGTTGCGGAGCAAGTGCCCATTGCCAAGTGATTGGCATGTCTTGGTATGTAAAGCTGACCGCGATTCCTTTCGGTAATAAAACAGATGTAGGCTTAGGACTCACTGTATTCGCTGATTGTCCTACTGCTGCGTTTGTACTACTACCACTGCTAGCATCATCATTTGGAAACTTGGTACTTAGCTCTGGTAGATAGGCTTGCCAGCGTCCTCCTGTGACACCCTCAAGCAATACGCTGTCCAAGCTGACGCTGTCACGCCCGTCTTCCATACTGGTATACTGGCGACGTATCAAACGCTCATCCGCAAAAATATATTCAATACGTTGGAGACTATTGCTACTCTGATATCGTGGATCAGGATCGGCAAAGCGTACAAAGCTGACATGCTCGCCATCTAAGCTCATAAAGGGCTCAGGCGCTATTTCGTTTATTTGCTCGCTTGATTGAGTATTATTACCTGAACTAGTACTGTTGCTTGTATTATTGTTCGCTGCACTGACACTTTGGGTCGCCGCTTGATAAGGGATAATCTGACCCATGTCTTGCTGTAACTGTAAATAAGCGTACTGCAAGACAGCCAGATTGTCAGCATGGAATTGTGCGCGCTCACGAGCACGATTGACCCCATCAAACACTTGCCAGCCTGCAACGGCTAACATCGCAAATATTGCCATAGCAACCATTAGCTCAAGCAGTGTAAAACCACGCTGATGCCTCACAGACCGCCCCCTGCCTGCTCACTATTACCTGTTGTGCTTAGACCACTCCAATCCAAACTGCCTGTATCTTGCTCAGCATTACTTAGCATCACAGTGATATCAGTGACCGATGTGCGAGTCTGTCCATCTATAATAGGCGCAACTGCGATATTTACTTCTTTTAAGGCAGGTGTGATGGCGTCACCGACTGTCATTACTATTTGCCAATCACGCCCTTGAGCATTAACAGCTTGGGTGCGGTTGGCTGTCAGCCACGTCTCTTGAATACGTAAATCAGCGGCGGCATTTTGGGCGACAAAGTGAGCAAGCGTACGAGTACGCAATATATCAACTGAGCTCAGATATGCACTACTAGCACGGCTCGCCGCGACTGCTACCACTGCCAAAATAGCCAGAGCAACCATCACTTCGATAAGGGTAAAACCGCTCTCACGCCCAGAATTGAGTGATACAGATTTTGGTGACATAGGCTGGTTTGTTATATGAGGTTTGTATAATTTAGTCACTATAACCTCTGTCCGATTCGCATGCTACCATCTGGCATTATCGTAATCACCTCACCCACTAAACGCGAATCGTGAAGTACTTCAATGGTGACAGGCGTTGCTTGTCCTGTACCAAACCATAATACTTGGGGTACGTTTTGATCGCTAAACCAAGGCTTTAACGTTTGGGTTCGTCCCGTATTCTGTAAACCGCTAGAATCCAAACTTTGAAATCTAATACTTACGCCAGTAGGCAGTTCAGGCAAGCTAACACCTGACTCAACCTCCCAACTTGGCGTTGGTTTTTTCTCATCAGTAGAGTCTGATAAACCAGCCACCTCTGCCGACAGCTCCATAGCATTTTTAGGTTGACTGTCGATACTATCTGACGTCATCTCAATTGTCTGGTACGCGACATATGGATTTGATAGGGTAACGATGACTGGCTCTACTTGACCTTGCTTATCTGCCTGCATACGCAAACCCATTGGCTGCATACGTTCAGCCGATAATAGGCGAACGTAGCTCAACGAATCAGTCAGATGCTCATAAAAAGCGCGGTTTTTTCGGGATTCACTGCTACCGACAGACAAACTCATTAGGCCAGCAAATATAGACAAGATAACCACTACCACCACGATTTCCACCAATGTAAAACCAGCCTGTGTCCGACTGTTTATTGGTGAGACTGATGATAAGAGATGAGTATCAGTTGATATGCAGGCACAGCTACGACAATGGTCTGTAGGTCTTGTATCTAAGCAGATTGGCCGAGACGTTTGACTAATTAGAGCAAAAGAGCAAATAGCCGCTGAACTGGACTGCGTCTTAACACTGACCGGCATATTGCACCTATAAGCCCAAGTTTAATTGTCGCAGAATGAGAAAGAGTGTTTGAGGAATATTAAAAGATATATAAATTCGTGCTGCAATAGTAAGCATTACAACACGATTTATTAAAGCCAAGAAAGGTTCACAACCCCAAAATTACTTGCTACTTTATTAATAGCTACTTTAGTAGTTGGTATTGCGGTGCTCTTCTGATTCAGTATCGATTTGCTCTACCAGCTCCTGCATATCCTCATCCATGACCTCTTCATCATCAGCAGGATAATGGCTCGGCAACTCTAGCACTTGCTGAACAAAGGCATAACGGAGCGTATCACGGCGACCTAAGTAGCGTTGGTAAAAGCTTGAGTTTAGTAGCCCTGCACCGCCCTGACCAATCGCCCAAATAGACGATAGATAATCACGAGTACTCAAATTACTATGCTCATCTTTTAAGTATGCGCTAATAATATCAATCAAACGCTTCATGCGCTGGCGACGGATATCATATAACTCACCAAACAAACGATTGAGCCCAGTTACTGATGCTGCCAAACGCTCTTCGATTTGGTTCAATAGCATGGCTTTTTGCGGGTTGAACAACTGCTGAAAAATCATGCGGGCAACGCCTGCCGAGGGGCAGTCATCAATACGGTTAATCTCAAACAATTGCTCTTCGTAACGAATAATAATACGCAGATAAAGCTCATCTTTACTGGAGAAATGCTTGTACAGGGTGCCTTTAGCCAAATCGAGCTGATCTGCCAAACTGTCTAAAGTGATATCACCATCGCCTGACTCAAGTAGCAATTGTTCTGCCATCGCTAAGATGTTCTCTTCTCGTGCCTTGAACTGGTGCTGACGACTCATAATCTCTCCTAAAACATGACAAGATTAAGCATATGACCATCAATTATGTGCGTACATTTGGCAATGAGCGTATAAAACTATACAAGAACTGCTGAAATACCATAAAAGGGATATGCTTATATTTACAAATAGTCATTGATAATCATATAGTTACATTTAGTAATTCAAATACTAAAGGGGATTGAACTATACGACTATCACATAAATGACTGACTGGTCATAGCATAACCATTTTAGCGATACTGTGCCAGTAAATTTTCAAAGTTTTTTGCGGTTAATGCTCCAATCTCGTTACTATCACAACCATACATATCTGCGATGAAGCTGGCGACATAAGGTACGTAGGCAGGCTCATTGGGACGACCACGCTTAGGTACAGGCGCCAAATATGGACTGTCGGTCTCAATCAAGATTCTGTCTTTAGGCATGTGCCTTGCAGCATCTTGGATATCTTGGGCACTTTTAAAGCTGACAATACCTGAGAAGGAGATATAAAATCCTAAATCTAAAGCACGTTTCGCGGTCTCCCAATCTTCAGTAAAGCAATGGATAATACCATGCTCAGCACCTTCACTTTTTAAGATATCGATCGTATCTTCTTTTGCGTCACGCATGTGTATGACAAGCGGTTTTTTTAGTTGCTGACTGGCATGGATATGACGTGCAAGACTGGCTTGCTGCTCTTTTTTATTTTCTGTAGACCAGTAGTAATCTAGCCCTGTCTCGCCTATTGCCCATACATGGTCTTTATCAGCAGTCTCTACTAGACGCTCAACCGTTGCTGATTTCAGTACATCGATATCTTCGCAAGGATGAATCCCTACACTCATCCCTAGATTTAATGTCTCGTCACCATAGGTGCTCACAATATTGGCAATCTCGTCATATTCTGCAAAATCACACATGATTGCCATCGCACGGGTAACATTAGCAGTTTTCATGGCGTCAATCGCGCCAGATAATTTACCATCATATTTCGTCAAATCTAAACGGTTGAGGTGACAATGAGTATCTGTAAACATAAATAATCTCGTTGTTAAAAACTTATCAATTAAAAGTCTGGGAATTAAAAATTTGAATCTTGTTTGCATTGATTGCTGTGAAGGAAGCTGTTTTCAAGTGGCATCGTATTTCCTACTTTTAAAAACCTATTCACCAATCCATGTCCTAATACATGAGACTAATCAAGAGGCACGACTCGCATCACCTCTTCTATGGTTGTCACGCCTTCACTAATACGTTTTGCACCTGATAAACGTAATGGCTGTAGACCTTCACGATAGGCTTGTTGTTTGAGCACATCTAAGTTTGTATCGGCTGCAACCAGTTTTTTTAATTCGTTAGACAACGGCATAATCTCGTATAGGCCGACTCGTCCCTGATAACCAGTGTGTCGACAATGCTCGCAGCCTTGAGCAATATAAATTTGTGCTGGGGCAGGCGCACGCCAAGGTTGTACCAACTCCTGCCATTGAATGGCAACCTCGCTGTCTGGCATAACGTCTACCGCTTTTTTGCAATGCGGGCATAGCGTACGTAACAAACGCTGTGCCATTACGCCTAAGATAGTCGCTGATGTCAAAAATGGCTGAATACCCAAATCATGCAAGCGAGTGATTGAACTTGGCGCATCGTTAGTATGTAGTGTCGAGAGCACTAAATGCCCTGTCAATGAAGCTTGTACTGCCATATTGGCTGTTTCGGCATCACGAATCTCCCCCACCATAATAATATCAGGATCTTGACGCATCAAAGAGCGAATGCCGTCAGCAAAGTATAAATCGACACCTGGATTCACTTGCATTTGGTTAAATGCAGTTTCAATCATTTCAATAGGATCTTCAATGGTACAGACATTGACTTGTTCAGTTGCTAACTGCTTGAGAGTACTATACAAGGTCGTGGTCTTACCCGAACCTGTAGGCCCAGTGACCAAAATAATCCCGTTTGGATGAGCAGTCAATTCATGCCACGTTTCAAGCTGCTTACCCGATAGACCAAGCTGAGCAAAGGAACGCACCAGTACTTCAGGATCAAACACCCGCATGACCAACTTTTCACCAAAAGCGGTTGGCATAGTCGACAAACGAAGTTCTGTCTCTAGTCCCTTCGGCGTTCGCGTCTTTAAACGACCATCTTGCGGCTTACGCTTTTCTGCGACATTTAGCCGTCCTAAAATTTTGATACGTGCGGTCACCGCAACGATGATTGCCAATGGCATCTCATACACCGTATGTAGCACCCCATCGATACGGAAGCGCACCTTACCTGTCTCACGGCGTGGCTCTAAATGGATATCACTAGCTCGTTGCTCAAAGGCATATTGCAACAGCCAATCAACAACTCTAACTATATGCTGGTCATTGGCATCAGGATTGGTATTGTCACCCAATTGCAATAATGCTTCGACATTAGTCACATCGGCAGCTGCACGCTTATGGACACTATTTGCGCCTGCAATCGCTTGGGTGACTTGATAGAACTCCTGACGGTAGCGTTTGATCTGCTCAGGATTGATATAGACCGTACGATAGCTTTTTGATTTGATTAATTTTTCAATACTTGAGTGCCAGTCAGTATAAAAAGGCTGATCCGTTCCGATAACCACTTCGTCTACAGCGACCTCAATCGGTAAAATATGCTGTGAACGTGCATATTCGAATGACATCAATTGTGTGACTGCAGGGACATCAACTTTTAGAGGGTCAATACGAACGAGAGACATGTCTGCTTTAGCCGCCAACCACTGATTGAGCCAAGCCAAAGTTAATTTATTTTCAGCGCTATTGTCCGTCGCATGGCCATTCGGCAAGCCAAATTCACTAATCGTTAGTAAAGGATGCTGCGCTTTGTCGCGGCGGCTAGTAATGACTAGGTTATAGCCGCGTTGGTCAATCACTTTATCTGCCAATAGCTCATCTAGACACCAGCGCAAATCAATCACTATCGAGTACTGTTGAGCAGACATATCTCTCTTCTTCTATTGTTTTAAAATGTGTTGTCAAAAATAATATCAATGCAAGCCAGCTACACCGCAACCACAGCGATTATCTGTAGCTGTCCTGATTCTATCAACTGAAAACTCACGTCAGCCGATTTATAACGCATAACAAATGGTGTAGCGATCTCTGTCCGTCGATAAGCTGGACGCGGGTCTTGGGCAATTAATTCTTTGATAATGCTCATATCTGAGGCTACTAATTGATTTTGTATACGATGAATCGTAGACGCAACTGTCGCACTATTCGATCCAGTGTTTGCGTCTTTAATACTTGTATCATTGTTATTAGCATCACTAGGCTCGCCTGCGCTTACTAGCATCATAAACTGTTCGTTAGCAGCATCGGTCACGGTTACGTTTAATAATTCTGGAGCAGTTGGTGCAAATCCACTCTCTGTCTGAATCAACGCATCACTATAGGCCACATATGGCTTTATATCGATGATTGGCGTGCCATCTATCATATCAGCGCCTTTTATAATCAATAGTACACAGCCTTGAACTATTTTGATTTGCTCGAGCTTGACGACAGATAGGCCTAACCCCGAAGGACGATACATGCTACGACTGGCAAACACCCCTATTTTTTGATTACCGCCCAATCTTGGTGGGCGTACTTGAGCGCGAAAACTAGTACTGGTTTCATTGTTGTTTTTATATCGATAATTATGATGAAACTGCCAACTCACCCATATATGGCTAAACTTATCCAAACCATCAAATGCAGCTGGCGTATCATATGGCGCTAACATCTCAATGACACTAGTCAGAGCGACCAGGTTTGGCTGGCGCGGCGCACCAAATTTCTGCGAAAGCGGCGCACGATGATAGCCAATAACAGGAGCTTGATGGTAGTTATCTAACAGGGAATTCTCATCAAGCATAGACCAACTCCAATGATACAAAACTGGCCTAATAAAGCAGTTTTGCCAAATGATACAAAATTACTCACTAACGATATTCCATTTTATCATGCTAGACAATCACTGCTAGACGGATTTTTATTTTAAAGTTTGGTATTATGAGCAAGAAATTTGATGAGAGTCATTTACATTTGGGCGATATGACCGATAATGCTGTCATCGTTGACGCAAATCTACTATGTCTAATGACGTAATAGCTGGCTATATATAAGCTGATAAACCAACTGTATTACGCTTACTCATCATTTACTCATTCATAAAAATAGCAGTTTCGACAACGATTAAAAGACTGATACGTTTTTACAATGTTCAATTTAACATTGAAAATTCTGATTTAATACTTATTCAAACTTAACACACAAATAACAACTTATTAACGAGGACTTTATGTCAAAACTTCGCACCGAAACGGTCACAGAGGTTCATCACTGGAATGACTCTCTATTTAGTATCAAAACCACTCGTGACGATGGCTTGCGCTTTCGTAATGGCGAATTTGCGATGATTGGACTTGTTGTTGATGGCAAGCCACTATTACGCGCTTATTCAATTGCCAGCCCTAACTATGAAGATCATTTAGAGTTCTTCTCTATTAAAGTTCAAGATGGTCCGTTAACTTCGCGCTTGCAACATATCAAAGTAGGCGACGAGCTGTTGGTCAGTAAAAAACCAACGGGCACACTAGTATTGGACGATCTGCTACCAGGTAAGAACCTTTACATGCTCTCTACTGGTACTGGTCTTGCTCCGTTCTTGTCACTAGCACGTGATCCTGAAGTGTATGAGCGTTTTGACAAAATCATCTTAGTGCATGGCGTACGTCATGTTCATGATTTGGCTTATCGCGAGATGTTTGAAAACGAGCTGCCTAATGATGAAATCTTTGGTGAATGGTATCGCGAAAAATTCATCTATTACCCAACCGTTACGCGTGAAGAATTCAGAAACCAAGGTCGTGTCACTGATTTGATGAAATCAGGAAAATTGTTCGAAGATATTGGTTTACCGCCAATGAATAAAGACGACGACCGTGTCATGCTTTGTGGCAGCATGCCATTTAATGCTGAGGTTTCTGCTATTTTAGATGACTTCGGCCTGACTGTTTCACCACGTATGGGTGTGCAAGCAGATTACGCAGTTGAGCGTGCCTTTGTCGGTTAGAATGATGCTATTTAGCATCAGTAGAATAAATGAAAAATTGTATAAAATAATACTTGACGCATGTAAATAGGCTGCTATAATACGCAGCCTATACAGTAAACACTGTAACCCAATTCGGTAATATTTAGTCAATAACTATTATCACCTAACATGCCAGTGTGATGGAATTGGTAGACATGACGGATTCAAAATCCGTTGCCTTTAAAAGCGTGTCGGTTCGAGTCCGACCACTGGTACCAATATTTAGTACAAATCAGCCTCCTTTATCGGAGGTTTTTTTGTGCTTATTATATTTGTTTTAACAAATTCTTAACTCGTTTATATCGATACTTCAAATGGCATAACAGCGCTTATCTTAATCGGTACTGCATAACTCCATGGCATGCCAGCACTACAATAAAAATATCCATCATTAAATGACACAATATAAGCGGTAAAATCATTACCACACTGATCCATCATCGCTTGTTCATCGCTTTCATCACACACCGCACACCATATATTTTCATCACCCCGCGCTAGCATTGCTCGTGTCAAATCGCTCCCTTTTAATTCATGACTCATCATCAGCTCCTTAATTATCTTGAACTTTCTCATTACTATTTTTTTAGAAAGTTAATTTGCCAGTACTCAATTTATAAGTTTGGTATGAGCTATAAACAATGTTTTATCAGGTAAATAAAATTCCTATAAAAAACCATTTATTACTTTCATAACTATTAATTGTTTTGGTTAATATATTGTAAAACGATAGCATTAGAACTGTAACATATAACTATAATATTCATGATGTAAGGCAATAATATTCAGACAGGCGGTATGGAAAATCTGAAAAACTTAAGGTATGTACCATACAGAACATCTATTAGTAAACATATGTTAACTATATTTAATTTATTAGTATTTTAACGCCATATATATCTGACTATTAACTTTACACTATATTTAATTATTGATATATAAATTATTCGCATATTGCCATATTTTTATGGTTCTATATTCGAAAAACCCCTTTACCGTTTAATAATCGATACTGAAATAAAAGTATTGAGTGATGTAAAATATTAATAATGAAAACTCTTACAGCATCCAATCCACGTAAAATCATTCATATAGATATGGATGCGTTTTATGCCAGTGTAGAACAACGTGACTTCCCAGAATTACGGGGCAAGCCACTAGTGGTTGGTGGAGATCCAAATGGTCGCGGTGTTGTAGCAGCGGCTAGCTATGAGGTACGTCAGTTTGGGGTGCGCTCAGCCATGTCTTGTTATGAGGCTCGCAAACGTTGTCCAGAAGTCATATTTGTCAGACCACGTTTTGAAGTATATCGAGCTGTTAGCAGCGATATTCGCAATATCATGTACAGCTTAACGCCTCATGTTGAGCCATTATCGCTAGATGAGGCTTATCTCGAAGTCACTGGTCTCACCGTACATAAAGGCTCAGCGACATTAATGGCCAATTGGTTAAGAGCACAAATATTACAACATACAGGATTGACTGCTTCTGCTGGCGTGTCTTTCAACAAGATGTTGGCCAAGATTGCCTCTGACATCAACAAGCCTAACGGCACCGCTATTATCACACCAGAAGACGCTGATGCTTTTATCAGTACACTACCTATTGAACGATTTCATGGAATAGGTAAAGCAACGGCAAGACGATTACATGCGATGGGCGTGACTAATGGTGCTGATCTACGCCGTATGTCAGCCGATGTATTGATTAATGAGTTTGGTAAGCGAGGACAGTTTTATCATGATATCGCTCATGGTCGGGATGAACGCGCTGTCAAATCTGAGCGCCTGCATAAGTCTGTTGGTTCGGAGACTACTTTTAGAGAAAACCTAAGTGATGACACGGCATTACGTGTACAAATCTATGAACAAAATGCTGATGCCTTCGCGCAACTGCACAAAAAAAATCTCATCGCTCATACTATAACGCTCAAGGTTAAGTATGCCGACTTTACTCAGATTACCCGTACGCACACGCTGACTACCGCTTTTAGTAGTGCTGAATCTGCTCATTACTGGTTAGACAAATTATTCTTAGATATTCCGCGCCAGCTCCCTATCCGATTAGTCGGGGTCACTTTTTCGTCATTGACACCTGCAGCTCAACTATTGCCTCAATTAAATTTATTTGAGTAAAATAAGAAAAGACTAACGTAACAAACATTAGGATAGTTAAATATTTTTGCTTAGGCTATTCAAATATGTTTTGTGCACGGTGACTACTTAGTAAAGCAACCTTTTATAGCAGTATTTCTGCTACAATTATGCCAAAATTTCTATCCATTTAAAGACTGATTATGACCAACGCTCACACTGCATCTTCCAATTCTAATACTCCGCTTGATACCAATAACAACAGTGACGTCTTAGATTATCTAAGCGTGGAAGACTATGACTATGACCTACCAGATAGTTTTATTGCGCGATATCCATTAGCGCAGCGTTCTGCTTCAAAACTTTTATACTTGCCTGCTCGCACTGACACAAATGCTACGCCTATAGAAGACTGTTTGTTTTATGAGTTGCCTGATTTATTAGATGCTGGAGACCTGATTGTATTTAATGATACAAAGGTGATGAAGGCACGCCTATTTGGTCAAAAAGATACTGGCGGTAAACTTGAGGTTTTGATTGAGCGATTGGTTAATATCTCAGACTTAGATGTAGCAACACTGCATTTAGAAGATTCAGATAATGAGTTAGTCAATCAAGAATATATTGCTCTTTGCCATGTTAAAGCCAGTAAAGCACTGAAACTTGGTCAACGTTTTCAACTGGCTGATGGTCATATGAGTGGCGCGATGATTGGTCGTCAGGACAACTTGTTTATTTTAGCCTTTGATGCGCCAATTTTGCCTGATTTAGAACTTTACGGCGAGTTACCTATCCCGCCTTACTTTGAACGTCATGCTGATGACACCGATAATACTCGTTATCAAACGGTATTTCATGATCCCGCTAAGCTTGCAAGTGTCGCTGCACCGACAGCAAGTTTGCATTTCGATGACTTGGTGCTTAATAAACTTTCAGAAAAAGGCATCAATACTGCTTTTGTGACATTGCATGTTGGCGCTGGTACCTTTGCACCAGTTAAAACAGACAATCTACTCAATCATACTATGCACAGTGAGTATGCACATCTGCCACAAGCAACTGCTGAGCTAATTAATCAAACGCATGCAAATGGTAATAAGGTTATTGCTATTGGTACCACGGTGACTCGCGTCCTTGAAACGGCGTATCAAAAAACGGCTATTAATGGACAAGCACTCTCTAGTTGGTCAGGGGACACGGACATTTTTATTTATCCAGGGTTTAAATTCGGTGTCATTGATCGACTGTTAACAAACTTTCATTTACCCAAATCGACGTTGCTAATGTTGGTATCAGCTTTTTCTGGCAAAGCATCGATTGAACATGCCTATCAACATGCTATTGAAAAAGAATATCGATTCTTTAGCTATGGCGATGCTATGTTACTTGACAAGAAAATAAGCTGAACATTAAATAAACATTTATGCATTGGACGCAACAGTTGTGAAATAAACTGGTAAACTAAACCGTACTTTGTTATAACAGCAAAGATAACTTATTTTGTAAAGGACTGCTCATGTCTTGTCATTTATCTCGTCGCTTGACTCCTGTACATCGCGCGGTATCGATGGCATTACTTTATTCTGTAGGTTTGGCCGCTATTATTCCAAGCGCGCAAGCGGCAACTATCGGTAAGACAGTCGTTAGTTCAGCTCAGCATGAACCTTTGAGCGCAAGTATCGTGGTCACCGACATACGAGCAGCTGATTTTTCAGCGAGCTTGGCCAATCCAGTTATCTATCAACAGATGGGATTGACGCCGACTGATTCAATGCAGGTGCGCTTTCAAGCAACTTCAGCGACTAGCGGTCAAGTATTAATCAGCACATCACAGCCTGTGTCCAAGCCTTTTGCTGATTTGGTGTTGTCGATCAATGATAATGGGCAGCAAAATGTCGTACCAAAAACATTATTGATGCCGTTAAATGATAGTCTACCGATTAATAATGCTTCCAAGAACAGTGTTAAAGGCACTCAGAAACTCAATTTACCAAATGTTTCTGCAAGCGCTGCAAAACCGTTAACCGTAAGAAAAGGCGCACCGCCGCTACTAATATCGGTATCTAACGCTGCTGTAAATAAACCAGCTCTAGCAAATACAGCAGCAGTTGATTCTTCCATTTCCAGATCGGTGTCTAACATACAAGCTCCGACAGTGACAGCTACTTCGCAGACTAGCAATCTTACTTACGCGCCTAGTCGGCTTGATAATGGGCGCTTAAATAGCGGCTCTGATATAAAAAACACTAGCAGTAATGCAAAGAAGACTGATAACGGCCTTAGTTTAGCGAACCGTTTAGATAGCAGTTCCTTAAATGTAAATAACAACACTGAAACTACGAAAGTTAGTGCCAATGATAACGCCAAAGCAAGTATTAAAAACACTCCAATCTTAGATAAAGTATTGATTGATAAACCACTCGATACTCTAAATATTCAAGTCACACGGCAGATACAGCCGAGTCGTAAAAAAACAGACGCTGACGTATCACCCATACCTACTCCGACTACTAGCATCATAGCAAGCAATATTGAGAAAAATGATACTAGCGTCTTGGCTGCTTCTACTGACAATACAACGTTGAAAACTACTAATAACACTATTAATAGTGCGCCTTCAAATGATAGAGCAACAGATAGCTCGACAATCAATCAATACCAAGTACAACGTAACGATAGCCTATGGATTATTGCTCAGCAGATCGCGCAAGAAAATAATCTAGATACTTCCATTGTGATGAAGCAAATTCAGTCACAAAACCCTGATGCCTTTATCAATAGAGACGCGGATCAATTAAAAGCAGATGCTAAGCTTATTTTGCCTAGTTATGATGTCATACCATCGCAAAAAAACTTAGAAACGGCTATCGATGCACAAAGACAATATATTCGCAGAGCAAATACAGCGGCGATGCAAAAAACCGTTCAAAAATCTATTAAGAAACCATCCAAAAGCACTCAAGCAGTCAAGGCCAAACGTCCTAAGAAAGTAGTGATTACTAAAACGCAAATATTACCAAAAGCGCAGTTTTCTGTGCTTGCGCCTGGGCGAGACGGTAATGCAGATGGAACTCAAACGAAATCATCTTCAAATACTGGGAGTGGTTTGAGTACCGATATACTGGCAACTCTTAAAGCCACAAGGCAGAAAACTGCTGCACAAGCTCAGCGTTTATCAAGTACTAGTAACGCTCTTAATAGTTATACTAAAAAGCTTCAACTACAGAATCAAAAACTGGCTGAGCTACAAGCTCGTCTTAAAAAATTACGTAATCAATAATTGTCTGGTTGATCAACACAATAGATTGTGATCACAGGCGTAGGAGTAACTATGGACAATATGCTATATATCATCGCTGGATTGGTACTTATTTTATTAGTAGCTGGTTTTTTATTACGCAAAAATAAAGCTCAAAAATCGTCAGCACAATTGCCTACAAATTCAGAAAGAAACACAATTACCCCAACGTCAAAAGTAGATTATGGTGCTCCTACCCAAAATATTGCAATTGATGAGAATAAATTTGATCACGTTACCATTGCTCAGCGTTTTATGGATCAGCAACGTTATGATAAAGCAATTGAAACTCTCAAACGCGGTTTAAGTGACAAACCTAATGATGGAGCACTTTCTCTTAAGTTACTAAGCATATACGCTACGATAGATCAGCCAAAAGACTTTAATAATGTTTATGAGTCTATAAAAACTCATAATGATAGTCAGACTATCGCTCAAGCAGACGAGATAAGAAATCTATCTTTCGATGAATTAGAACCTGCCGCTGTGCAAACGCTAGCAACAGATAATGCTAACAATGATTTTGGTGGTATCGACTTCGATTTGCCTATTAGTCAAACTGATAACATCGATGCAGCAAGCCATCAGTCAATTGAAGAAGAAGAAGAAGAAGAAAATAATGATATTGCAATAAGTGAGCCTATCGACAGCTTAGAAGTGTCAGACGAAGTTAACAGTGTCAATCCTACTACCGAAACTTCGAATGATAGCTTTGATCTGACCCTCAGCGATTTAGAGAACGATTTCGCTGCGCCTAATGCGACCAGTGAAACGCCAGTCACACCATTGGACAATGTAGATAACGACATTTTAGAGAGCTCTGCTAACGATAATGTTAGTAATAACGAAGATAACGATCTTAGTGACTTTGAGTTTGACTTTGATTCATTTGATGATACTTCGAATGAATCAACTATAGACACTAATCTCTCACATAATGACAATGAGAAAGCAGTACTAGAAGAAGATGAGTTTATCTTAGACTTCGACGATCTATCAGCCGATGTAGATGAAGATATAGCCGTAACTAGTAAAGAGGATTCTAATACAGAAGAACACTCTATCGATACTATTCAAAACAGTGAGGATGACTTTGCTTTATCTCTAGATAACCTAGATACATCGGATAATATAGATACTACCTTAAGTGATGAACTACCTACTACTGAAACAAATAGTGATATCGATAACTTTATTTTTGAGGATATTGACTTTGAAGACAATGCCTCCGAAAACACTACTCTTAAAGAAAATAGCTTTGTAGATATTAACCTTGAGGAACCATTACTCAATAATGATATTGAGTTTAATGATGTTGAAGAATCGAATGTCGCACCTACTGCATCATTGAGGTTTGATGACAATACGCTGATGGACGATGATTTTAATATTGACGATACTGATTCTCTATTTGACGCTCCATCGGTCACTACCCCAGTCTCTACAGCTGCGCCTGTTGAGAGTGACACTTCTATCACGCCTCAAGAAACTGAATCAGCAGAAGATTTTTCATCACGTTTCGCAGCAGATTTTGATTTCGTAAAGTCATTAGACAGTAATCAAGTAACGTTAGACTTGGCAGATCAATATCTAGAACTGGGTGAATATGACAGTGCAAAGCGTTTACTCAATGAAGTGATAGCTCAAGGTACTAGTGAGCAGAAACAGCAAGCACAGCTATTACTCGAACGTACTGCGTAGTTAATAGTCTAGTCTCTCATCAGCAAGTACTTCCGAATCACGGGATGCTTGCTGATTTTTTTTGCATTTAACTCTAATACTATCTATTATTGAACCCTTTAGCCATCGTTGCTCAATTCTCCAGCACCTCTTTTCTTCCATACTTGTTTACTGTGTTGATACTATGCCATCTTCTGTTATGCTCAAAAATCTATCCGATCCTATTCAACTGATTTATACTGGTGGTACCTTTGGTAGCTATGGCAGACCTTTAGCGCCATTATCAGCAGAAGTATTTTTGCCTACTCTACAAAAACTTTTATCTGCACAAGACAGTAAGAATAACTTACCGACAGTCTCATGGTTGGAAAACGCCCTGATCAAAGACAGCAGCCAGCTTACCCCTAACGACTTTGCGCATTTCTATCAACTACTACTGAATGCTTATACCAAAGGTGATAGACGCTTTGTACTCATCACTGGCACGGATACGTTGAGTTACTTAGGCGCATTTTTATCAGAAGCTTTTGCAGGTAGTGATATTTGTATTGTTTTGACCGCAAGTATGCGTCCATTATTAGACAGTGAGATATTGCATTCCTATAACATCGATGAACATAGCGATGCTTGGGGCAATCTCAACGACTCATTAAAACTAGCTGCTGCTGGTGAATCAGGTGTGAAGGTCAGTTTTGGCGGGGAAGCATGGCCTGCTCAAACGGTACAAAAAATTCACAGTCATGATCTGATGGCATTTACTGGTCATTCTCGCGCCGCTTATCCAGCCAATAGCTATATAAAAAATCTACCTGACACTCGTAGACAACATTGGCTTGATGATCAACAAGACTTGCTATCCAGTATTCAAACACGCGCTGAAAACGCGAGTGTTCATGCGCTATATTGCCTACCTAACGATGTTTCGATGATAAACAACCAGCTACAAGCTTTATTGTCGCAGCCACCATGTGGCATTATTCTATTGGGATTTGGCGCCGGTAACATCCCTTATTCAGCTGCACTAGCAGAGACACTGACCTTTGCTCATGAGCGTGGACATATGGTGATATCAGCCAGTCAATGTCCGTTTGGCGGCGTCAGCGATAGCTATGCAGCGGGTAGTTGGCAGTACGAGCATCATGTCATTGCTGGTGGGCGTTTGACCATACCTGCTATTTATGCCCGATTACTTTGGTTGCTACTTCGCTATGATAGTCCTGCAAGACGCAGACAGCGTTGGTTGAATAATGTCAATCAAACTGGCACTAGCATCAAAAAGCGATAAGTGACTTTTAATTAACTTTCATTTTATAAGTTTAGAAACCCTAATGTCTGAAACTGAAATTATCGACACTGAGCCAACCTACACTTTAGCGATTGCTATTGAGTTCTTAGGAACTCATTATCATGGCTGGCAACGACAACGAGAGGTTTTGGGTGTACAAGAAGCCTTAGAGACAGCTATCGGCAAAGTTGCCAATGAGCCTGTAGAAGTCATCGCAGCTGGGCGTACTGATGCCAGCGTCCATGCTAGCAATATGATTGCCCATTTTACAACTCATGCGTATCGCCCAACTCATAACTGGTTACGCGGTGTAAATAGCCTGCTTCCCGATGATATTGCTCTACGCTGGATACAACCCATGCCAGCTGACTTTCATGCGCGCTTTGGTGCCATTGCTCGTCGCTATCGTTATATTACACTCAACCAAGCACAGCGCCCTGCCATACTAAATCATCAAGTGACTCATATCTACGAACCGCTTGATTTGGGAGCCATGCAGCAAGCAGCAGCTGATATCGTCGGTACACACGATTTTAGCAGTTACCGTGCTGCGGCCTGTCAATCCAATCAGCCAGTACGTACGATTAGCCATGCAAACCTTTTTGCTCATGGTCAATTTATCGTTTTTGATATACAAGCAGATGGGTTTTTACATCATATGGTTCGCAATTTGATGGGCACGTTGTATGCCATTGGTAGACATGAGCTAGAGCCAGCAGATTTTTTGAATATTTTGCATAAAAAAGATCGAACGATTGCACCACCTACGGCTTCAGGTGATGGATTGTATTTTATCAATGCCTATTATCCTGAACGTTTTCAGAGCTTATTACCAGATGCACCACTAACGCCTGTCTGGTTAAATTTGCCTGACTAAATCAATATCATTTGGCATACATATCACTTACATGCTGTCAAGTCAAAAGCAGGTTCGTATTGCTTTAATCCACTAACTTACGTATAATATGGGCTTATTTTTTAATTGATTGATACAAATTATGGCAAAAGACGATATTATTGAATTTGAAGGCGAAGTCATTGATACCCTTCCTAATACTTTGTTCAAAGTTCGTTTAGAAAACGGGCACGAAATCATCGCGCATATTTCTGGTAAGATGCGTAAGCATTATATTCGTATCTTGACAGGTGATAAGGTTAAAGTTGAAATGACGCCTTATGACCTATCTAAAGGCCGTATCACCTACCGTGGTAAAAACTAAATACTAACTGACCAATATGGTTATGAAAGTATTAGCATTGGTAAGATACAGTCAATAGCCGAATAGCTACGTTATCGCTGATAGCTGATATGACGCTTGGGTAGTGTAACTGATAATAATAATGAAAATGCTAATCTGCTCATTATTGCCTATCAATATTTTAGTTATTTAGTATTGACTGTTTCTACTTACCATAAAAAATACCGCTAGATTTTAGCGGTATTTTTTTGTCCATTTTTTATGACTTAGTACTATCGCATTTAACTAAATTCAACAGTTGCGCCGTTTTTTATGACTCCGAGCAAACTAAGCGCGTCCCAATTGGTCAAACGCACACAACCTGCTGATGCTTGACGACTGATACGAGCAGGATCTGGTGATCCATGGATGCCATAAGTTGGTTTACTAAGCCCAATCCATACTGAACCCACTGGATTGTTAGGACCTGGTGGAATGATAGACTTGCTACCGTCATTGGCCGTGTAAGTGTAGTTCGGCTCGTGCACCTTTACCTTAACAGTATGCGTACCTGTTGGTGATGGTGTCGCTGTACTACCCACTGTCGTCGGATAGCTAGCAATCAAGTTATTGTTCTCATCATATGCGTAGAGTGTTTCAGTGGCTTTATCAGCGACAACGCGATGCACAGGCTTAGTGTTAGGATTGCCAGGATTATATACCGTGATAATTTCACCAGCAGTAAAACTGGCATCAGGATTAAGCGATTTTAAATATTTCTCACTAATATGAAACTTCTCTGCCAATGCCTCAGTAAGACTTTCGTAGTACATTCCCTCAAGCTTGGATTTGGCAACAGAATCAGCAGGTATGGTTGTGGTTTTGACATTCACATCTGCTTCAGTAAGCTGATAACTGACTAGTACTGGTTGAGTCGTGAGCTTCTCATTTTTGGTCAGTGCTTGCCACGTCTCAGCATTTAGCGTATCGGTTATATCTAAATCATTTGCTTTTTGAAACGCCTGCATGGCTTTGCGAGTATTTTTGCCCCAGTAGCCATCGACAGGCCCTACTCCGTTGTGATGCCAGTTTAATAGAGCCTGCAGCTTTGTTCCTATATTACGATCAATATCTGCATCTGCCGTCCAAGTGACATTGTTTATCTTTTTTGCATTGTCAGGTAGGTTCTCAGTTGTGTATTTAATAGTAGGCAGTAGCTTATTCAATGAAGTCGCGGCTTTACTATCTCCTGTTAACTTTTGACTTACGCCATTAGTCACCGGACTGACTTCTGCCGGAGCTTTGATACTATTACTTGAGCTCACACTATCCGTTGTCTCTGCTGCGATGCTTTGCCCCATGAATAGTAAGCTAGAGAGACTAACCACTGTCAATGCTTTACTGATTCTTGTTAATTGATACATGTAACACTCCTAATTTAAGAAATTCTATTTTTATTTTCAGTTTTCAAATACTACAGTCTTTAAATTCTATATAACTTGATTTCGTTAATTTTACTTTTACTCTTATACTTCTGCTAAAAATAAAAGATTTTAACTCCTTTATAAGCTATTAATGTTGTCATATTACCTTGTGAGCATATAACAGCTTTATGTTAAAAGGAGCTTTGTTGTACAGCGTCTCTGTTAATACAATGCTTGTAAATAAGCTTGGCTAACAGATAAACGATAAACGATAAACGATAAACGATAAAAAACCCATAAGCCACTTGGTAGCTTATGGGTATATAACACGCAAAATGAGACTGTGGAAAATGCTATATAAGAATAGCCTTTAAACACAAGTTAACTTATATCAGTTTAGCCAAGACCGCTTGACCCATTTCCTTACAACCTACTTGCTTAAGTCCAGCTTCGCTGCTATCTAAAATATCTAGCGTACGTAGACCATCATCAAGCACATCACTGACTGCCTGCTCGATTGCTTGTGCTGCATCTTCTTGCTTGAAGGTATAACGCAGCATCATAGCAACAGACAAGATAGTCGCTAATGGGTTGGCTTTATCTTGTCCTGCGATATCAGGCGCTGAACCATGACACGGCTCATACATACCCTTACCTGACTCATCTAAGCTCGCTGATGGCAACATACCGATAGAGCCTGTCAACATCGCAGCTTCATCAGATAGAATATCGCCAAACATGTTTCCCGTCACCATGACATCGAATTGCTTAGGATCTTTAATCAACTGCATGCAAGCGTTGTCAGCATACATATGTGATAACGCTACATCGCTATAGTCAGCTTGTTGCATCTCGATCATCGTCTGTTTCCACAGCTCAGTGACTTCTAATACATTGGCTTTATCAACTGAACATACCTTAGCTGCTGTACCTGCTGCTTGCGCACGCGTTTTTGCCAATTCAAAGGCAACTTTACCAATGCGCTGAATCTCACTTGTACTATACACCATCGTGTTATAGCCCTGCTGCTCACCATTTTCTAGTGTGCGGATACCACGAGGCTCGCCAAAATAGATACCGCCTGTTAGCTCACGAACGATCAATAGATCTAAACCTGAGATAATTTCAGGTTTGATACTTGAGGCATTAGCCAACTGTGGATAGAGCTTGGCTACGCGTAGGTTAGCAAATAAACCAAGCTCACCGCGGATTTTCAATAGACCGCGCTCAGGGCGTTTACTACGCTCGATTGCATCCCATTTAGGACCACCAACTGCACCTAGCAATACGGCATCTGCGGCGCGAGCACGAGCCAATGTCTCATCTGGCAAAGGCTTACCAGTTGCATCAATAGCTACACCGCCAATCAATCCAGACTCAAGCGTTAAATCAAGTGAAAACTTATCATTGACAGCCTTGAGCACGTCAATGGCTTGGGTCATAATTTCAGGGCCAATACCATCACCCGCTAATGTTAAAATCGTTGCCATACTGATCCTTTTGGAATGTTTTTATTGGTTGGTTATATTTTTGAGCTTTTCAGTCTCATATTTTATGCTGCCATTTTTTTGGCTTTGGGTGCTGATGTTACTGCTTTATCCATACCCGTCTCTACAAACTCGCCTTGATGCTCAGCGTCTAGTTGCTTGCAGAATCGGCGCTGTACTTTCGTACCTTGCAATAGCTCAATGCATAAAGGCTCAGGTGATGCTGTGTCTAATAGACTGCCTGATTTTTCGCTGTTCTTCTTCTGATAAGCGCGCAGCTGATAGGTACCCGCTTCAGTAAAGTCATGAATCATCGCAAAACGCTCAACATAGCCCATGTTATTTTCTGGATAAAAATTAACATGTACCTCGTGTTTGGCAGGCATGACCCGTGCATAGTAGTTGGTCAATCCTGGCATACTCGAAGGCGCTAACGGCACAACTTTTATGGCATTTTTATTGACGAGTGGTGTCATATCCATGTTCATCGATGTTTTTGCCGTGCCTTCTTGACGTGGTAAAGCTGTCATAATCTGATGACTGATTGGCTCGTGACTGTTGGGCGCGATAATGAGTGTTTTATCTATCTGCACAATTTCGCAATGATATGTACCCACACAGGCAATATTTACTTCACCAGCGATAGGTTTGATTTTACCCACCCATGCTTCAGCACTCTCTGCCTCATTTATTTTTTGATAGCCCGTCAATAGCTGACAGCCTGACAATAATAAGCTTGCAGCAACAATTGTACTTGTCCATAGAGCATAACGTTTTGTATTCATAATGGCGGCTACTATTCAAGAGAGATAATAAAATGTAGTGAAAAACTATCCTTCATTTTAGACAGTTCACCGCCATAACTCAACGCTGCGTTGCGACTACTCGCAGTTTTATAAGCAGTAGATTATAGAATGACTCTCTACGCTCTTACGTCGTTAAATATCCACGGTGTTTTTTGCATCATTTGTTGTTCATAATCTTTGATAGCATCACTTTGCTGCAAAGTTAGACCAATATCATCAAGTCCGTTTAACAAGCAATGTTTGCGAAAGGCATCTACTTCAAAGGCATACTCTTCACCAGTTGGTGTAATAACAACCTGACGCTCAAGGTCTGCGGTCAACTCATAGCCTTCGTTATCAAAAGTCGCCTTCATTAACGTATCGACAATCGCTTCATCCAACACAATCGGCAACATGCCATTTTTAAAGCAGTTATTGTAAAATATATCTGCAAAACTAGGCGCAATTACCGTACGGAAACCATACTCTGATAACGCCCAAGGTGCATGCTCACGACTAGAGCCACAACCAAAGTTTCTGCGTGCTAATAAGATAGTAGCACCTTGATAACGTGGTTTATTCAATACAAAGTCTGGATTGATAACTCGTGTACTGTTGTCTTGACCAGGGTAGCCTTCATCAAGATAGCGCCAATCGTCAAACAGATTCACGCCAAAACCTGTACGTTTAATAGACTTTAAAAACTGTTTTGCGATAATTTGGTCGGTATCGACGTTTGCGCGATCTAACGGGCAAACGATACCTGTTTGGATGTTATAAGCTTGCATAAAATTTCCTATCAATTGTATTTTTGCTGGCTGATGATCTTGATAAGCATATTAAACAGTAAATAAGTTTTTACCATCTTTGACATCATGCTCATATATTTATCGTTAATACGAGCATGATGTCAGTACTTACTATCAGATTTAAAACGTACGAACGTCTACAAAATGACCTGCCAGCGCGGCGGCAGCTGCCATTGCTGGGCTTACCAAATGCGTACGACCACCATTACCCTGACGACCTTCAAAATTACGATTAGACGTTGAGGCACAGTGCTCTTGCGGCTCAAGCTTGTCTGCATTCATCGCAAGACACATTGAGCAGCCCGGCTCACGCCATTCAAAACCAGCTGCGGTAAACAAGGCATCTAAGCCTTCTGCTTCTGCTTGCAGTTTCACTTGTCCAGAACCTGCAACAACGATCGCTTCTTTTACGTTATCAGCAACTTTGCGACCTTTGATTACCGCTGCCGCATCACGTAAATCTTCGATACGTGAATTGGTACATGAACCGATAAATATACGATCAAGTTGGATATCCGTAATTTTCTGACCTGCCTCTAGCCCCATATAAGTATAAGCACGTAACCAGCCCTCTTCTTGAGCTTCATCAATGGCTTGATCTGGTGTTGGTACAGATTGCGTGATATCTACTACCATCTCAGGCGATGTACCCCAAGACACCTGCGGTGCGATCTGACTGCCATCGATTTCTACCACAGTATCAAATACCGCGTCATCGTCTGAATATAGTGTACGCCAATAGGCTTCCGCTTGTTCCCATTGTGCTTCGCTTGGCGCATATGGACGACCTTTGACATAGTCAATCGTCGTGTCATCGACCGCAACCATACCGACACGTGCACCTGCTTCGATCGCCATGTTACAGACGGTCATACGACCTTCCATACTCATGTCTTCGAACACTTGACCTGCAAATTCAATCGCGTGTCCTGTACCACCTGCCGTACCAATCCTCGCAATAATAGCTAACACCACATCTTTTGAAGTAACGCCAGCACCAAGTTGACCAATGACGCGGATTTGCATATTTTTTGATTTCTTTTGAATCAAACACTGCGTTGCCAATACATGCTCAACTTCGGAGGTTCCGATACCATGAGCCAAACAGCCAAGTGCTCCATGGGTCGCTGTATGCGAGTCACCGCAAACAACCGTCATACCCGGCAAGACCAAACCTTGCTCTGGACCGACCACGTGCAAAATTCCTTGACGGGCATCATTAATAGTAAATTCAGCAATATCAAACTTGGTGCAGTTATCGTCCAAAGTGACAACCTGCAAGCGTGATACCTTATCTTTAATCCCTGGCACCCCTTCTAGGCGCTCTTTGGTGACGGTCGGCACATTATGATCCGGACTGGCAATGTTAGCTGATAAACGCCATGGCGCTCTATTTGCTAACTCCAACCCTTCAAATGCTTGCGGACTCGTCACTTCGTGCAACAGGTGGCGGTCGATATAAATCAGGCTCGAACCATCGTCGCGCTTAGTGACTTCGTGAGCGTTCCAAAGTTTGTCATATAACGTTTGACCAGCCATGTTGCTATCCTTTATAGGTTACTAATTACTTAATTTTTACTTACTTGAACATTGCCAAGCTAAGATTCTATGTAAATACTATGTCTATCTATAATGTTTGATAATTACTGTCGTATCTAAGACTTAAATATTATTTCTTCATCAGACTCAACATATGACTAAAATTAACGCTTAAAATACGTTTTAAATGGCAAATAGCCAATTTTTTAGAATAAATATGTCACAATATGCCTCGATGTCTTGTGATTATAGCAGGCAAATCCTATAATAATAATTGATGATTTTTAACCAGACGCAAACTTTTATTTCTAATACGTTGTGATTGGGTCAGCCAACTTTTATTTATAGCTCGTAAAGTAGCTAAGGACATTCGTTTGAACACCACAAACTTGACGACATTCGTTACCGTTATGCACACTGGCAGTATCTCGGGCGCCGCAGAAAAGCTATTTATCACGCAGCCTGCTGTCAGTAAACGTATCAAAAACTTAGAAGACGAGTTTAACATTACCTTGTTTGATACGGTAGGACGTGGAATTGTGCCTACTCAAGCGGCTAGTGAAATGCTACCTCATGCCAAACGTTGGCTAGAAGACTATGAAAATTTTAAAATCAACTTGCAGCATTCTCAGCACATTGTCTCTGGCAAGTTAGTTATTGGTACTAGCCATCATATTGGCCTACATCATTTAGCACCTGTCCTGAAACACTTCATTCAAGCTTATCCAGCTGTTCAGTTAGAAGTACACTTCGTAGATTCTGAAAAAGCGCATAAAGCCGTATTGGATGGTGATTTGTCTTTGGCCTTTGTAACTCTACCTCCTGTATATGATAAGCGCTTAACTTATCACACGCTCTGGTCAGACCCTCTTTATTTTATGACGGGTACGCTATCACCTTTGGCTACTAAATCTAATGTGACGTTGGAGCAGTTAGCGCGCTATCCTGCCATTTTGCCTTCTGCCAATACCTTTACCAGTCAAATTACCTTGGCTGAGTTTGCCAAGCACAATCTGAAGCCTTATGCCACGATGAGCACCAACCCGCTTGAGTCTATCCGTATGCTGGTATCTGTTGGTCTTGGTTGGTCAGTACTACCACAAACGATGGTCAGTCAAGACTTGGAACGTATCGATATGGCTGACAATATTGAATTACAACGCTATTTAGGTGTGGTTATCAATCCAAAATTAACTCAATCTAGCAGCGTGACCGCCCTACTAGACTTACTTGCGCCTATTGAATAAAAAGAGCTCACTATAACAGTCTAAGAATTAAGCTATTCGCATTTGTGACTCTCATGCGTTATAATACGCTTGACGTTGCTTTTATAACAAAAATTTACCACAAGGACACTGATAGTCATATATTGAATACTTCTAGTAAGATATGATGGTTAACAGTAGGTTTAATGGTTTAGATTGATGATGTAGGTTGCTAATACTCATATATAAATAGCAGATGCGAGCAATAACAATAGATAAGTGGAATGCGATGTTCCCGTTGTTCTCTATCTCTATATGAGTGCTAGCCATAGAACAATATCAATCATATAAAACTACAGAAGATACTGAAAAAAGCCATTATGTCTCAATTAATGGCTTTTTTTGTCTTTAAATATTGTTTTGAACATCGCCTTGCAGGACAAAACTTTTATAGTTAAAAAATAATTACAGCCAACCATGTTGGTTAAGGACAATTTATATGAACGGAGTTTCTAGTGGCGTGCTGATATCACTCGGCGCCTATTTCTTAGTGATGATTGGGATTGGTGTTTACGCTTATTTTAAGCAAGCCAATGATACTGAAGGCTATATGTTAGGGGGTCGTAACTTAGGCCCAGCAGTAACCGCACTTTCTGCAGGTGCATCAGATATGTCAGGTTGGTTACTACTTGGCTTACCTGGTTATATGTTTGCCGATGGTGTGGTCAGTATTTGGATTGCGCTAGGTTTGACATTAGGTGCATTACTAAACTATCTCATCGTAGCACCTCGCCTTCGTGTTTATACCGAAGTGGCTGACAACGCTATCACCCTACCTGATTATTTCGCCAACCGCTTTGAAGACAAGTCGCATATGCTACGCGTCATTTCAGCAGTGGTCATCATTCTATTCTTTACCGTCTATACCGCTGCAAGTCTTGTAGGTGGTGGTAAACTCTTCGAAAGCTCACTTAACCTCTCATATAGCACTGGCCTATGGGTTACTGCTGGTGTGGTTGTGGCTTATACGTTATTCGGTGGTTTCTTAGCGGTATCTATGACCGATTTCGTACAGGGCGTTATCATGCTGTTTGCCATGGTAATCGTACCTGTCGTTGCCTTTACTGATCTTGGTGGTATTTCAGCCACGACAGAAGCGGTCAGAAACATTGATCCAACCCTTTTAGACGTTACTAGCGGTATGAGTGTCATCGGTATTATCTCACTCATGGCATGGGGCTTAGGTTACTTTGGCCAGCCGCATATTATCGTACGTTTTATGGCGATTCGTTCAGTGAGAGATGTGCCAACCGCACGTAATATCGGTATGAGCTGGATGGTTGTGAGTCTGGTTGGTTCACTAATGACTGGTTTTGCTGGTCGTGCCTACGTACAAAAAACTGCGATGACGTTGGATGATCCTGAGACTATCTTCTTAGTATTCACTCAGTTCTTGTTCCATCCATTGGTTTCAGGTTTCCTATTAGCAGCTATTTTAGCAGCAATTATGAGTACTATCTCATCGCAGCTATTGGTTGTATCAAGCTCTCTAACCAAAGATGTATACAAACTATTCTTTGATAAAGACGCACCAGAAGCTCGCCAGGTATTGGTTGGTCGTATCTCAGTTATTATCGTTGCTATCGTTGCCATTATGCTAGCGTCTAACCCAGATAGCTCAGTATTGAACCTAGTTTCTAATGCATGGGCAGGATTTGGTGCAGCGTTTGGTCCATTGGTTATCTTCAGCCTTACATGGCGTGGTATGAACCGTAATGGTGCTGTTGCTGGTATGGTTGTTGGTGCGTTGACTGTTATCCTATGGATCTATGGTCCTTTCCAAGTAGATGGTATGGCACTAAATAGCTGGTTATATGCTATCGTTCCAGGCTTTATCTTAAGTACTATCGCTATCTTTGCCGTTAGTATCATGACTGGTGGCCCAAGACCTTCAGTTTCTGCTAAGTACAAAGAAATGGAGCTAAACTTAAACAAATAAGTTTACGTAAAATCTTAAGATTATTGTTATAAAAAAACCTCGTCATTATTGGCGAGGTTTTTTTATGAGTAACGATTTAGTATATTTAACCTACTACAGTATTAAAACAAAAAATTATGACAAATGAGACAGTCGTACGGACAAAGATAGTAGCATGGATATACTACGCTAGATTATCCTAGCCTATTTGGCAGTCCAACTGCTACCCACTCTTGAACGGTAGGCCTTTATTAAGACAATTACCTTTATTTAGCACCGTATTTTACTATCTGCTCATACGTATACATCGTTGTACACCTTGAGTATATTATGCTGTTATTAACAGCTTACTTACTAAATATTCGATAAGATATAAGTACGTATCTGCTCTTGATCCGAAGAATATGCGTTATACATGGATACGGAGCTAAACTAGGCGGTGGTGTATCAAAAAGTATGCTAGCGATAAAAGTCAATAAGAAATCTATGCTAAGTTCCCTGATTCTATAGGGCTTTAAAGGCTTCAAAAATTGTTCGAATTTTAATCAGCATACTTTTTGATACACCACCAACTAGGCAAATAAAATGTAGCCCTACTATATGAATTAGTACTATAAAGATTATCTTTACTGTTGTACCTATATTTGAGCACTAATAATAGAATACTTAATAGAAAACCCATAAAAAAAGCGACCTATTGCAGGTCGCTTTTTTATTATTCAGCAGTTATATAAAAAAGCTATTTACCTTGATAAGAAAGTTTTACACCAGCGATATAGCCATCATTGTCTTGGAAATCGCCAACGATTTTGCCTGTTGGCAGTTGACCTTGGGCATCACCGAACCATAAGTACTTACCACCAGCAGATACTGCCCAGTTCTCAGTGACGTTATATTTGGCCCCAAGACCAACACTATAGTAACCGTCAACAGGACCTAAGGATGTTGTCGGATCACCAGCGCCACTGTCCCAACCAACCGTACCGCTGATCGCAAGTGCTGGTGCGACACGCTTGGCAAGACCAAGTTCTACTTGCCATTGGTCATCATCGTATTCAACCAAGTTCAAACCATCAGGGCGTGCTGCGTTAGTGCTTACTTCATTATACAGTGGTGGCGTGATGACAAAGTCGCTCCATGGTACCCAGCGTACTTTTGCGGTGGCTAGCGTTGTAGGGTTAATGCCTGTCTGGAAGTCAAAGTTAACAGATTTAGGAGTAGTAATACCAATGTTGCCACCTCGATTAGTTGGAATTGCGCGTGGCGGTGTACCACTTCCGCCAATGATTGTAGCTAATGGATAATTCTCATTGATTTGCATATCGTGGTCAATTTCGGAACGATAAGTCAAAGCTGCTTTTAACGCAATCTCAGGTTTACTAAACGCCACACCAGCGATATAACCATAATCCATATCAGGGTTACTGTTTGAAGTATAACCACTAGCAGGTCCATAAGCTAAACCGCGTAATTTAGTTTCGGATTGGATACGTTGAGCAACTGGACCACCGTAAATCTGGAAGTTTTTATTGGCACCAAACTTCATACCAAGGATACCGGTTAAGCTTTCACTACGTACTTCAACCTTAGTGTTTTCACCTGCAGTACCCGCTTCAGCAACACCTATAATCGCTCTGTCAAGCCCACCAGGAGTAGCTACTGGATCATTAGCGAACTCTCCCGCTGAATCAGCTGGATTAGTATTTGCAACAAAATTGTTATCACCTTTATATTCTGCAGAGGCACCAAAAGGCTCATCGTATAAGATACCAATACTAAATGTTTCATTGATATCAGTTTTCACACCATAACGGAAAAAGTCATAGGACTCAGCAATATCACCCGTTTTATTACCGCGTACATAGGTATTATCGAATGGATTGTTGTTTGAACTATCATAACCACTTACATCGGCATCAATGTAGGTATAAACGGCTTCAGCATAGGTACCATCTTGAAAAAAGGCGGTGACATCCTGACCTGAACGATCAAGACCAGCAGCATTAGTCATGCTAGCGACAGAAAGAGTAGCGATTGCTACTGCAAGGGTTTTCAAGTGAAAGGTAGTGCGCATTGTGTATCTCCAACGGTCCTTGTTGTATTACTACTTTGATAATCAATATATAGCATTGCTGCGCTTAACATTGAGAGTGTCAAAGTCGTGTCCTAAGTTGAATACTAATGCCTTTTTGACACTAAAACAACAATTAAAGTGCTTTATTTCTCAATTATGACTGAACAGTACAAATAAGATATAAATCAAACAATGTCGTTTACTTCTACTTTTAAATGTGAATTTTCTGAAATATATATTTATAGGAGAATTTTTCTTTGAGATAAAACGGGTTCACTATGACTGTAATACTGCCTATAAAAAAAGCGACCCATAAAGGATCGCTCTTTTATCAATAACATCTAAAAAATTTGCTGTATAGCTAAGTTGTGAATTACTGAGCTTGGTAAGAAACTTTTACACCAAGTACAAAACCATCATTACTTTCGAAATCGCTAACAATAGCTTTATTTGGTATCTGGCCTTTAGCATCTCCAAGCCATAAATACTTACCACCGGCAGATACAGCCCAGTTTTCAGTAACGTTATATTTAGCACCTAACCCTGCACTATAGTAGCCTTCCGTAGGCCCAAGTGAGGTAACAGGATTACCAGCACCACTATCCCAACCAACAGTTCCACTTACTGCTAATACTGGTGCTAAGCGCTTAGCCAGACCTAACTCTACTTGCCATTGATCATCGTCATAACTAACTAATGCTAGACCATCGTCATCCTGAGTCGAAACCTTACTAACATCGTTGTATAGTGAAGGTGTAATTGCAAAATCACTCCATGGTACCCAGCGTACTTTTGCTGTTACTAATGTTGTAGGATTTATACCAGTTTGAAAGTCAAGGTTTACTGACTCTGGGGTATTAATCTCGATATCGGCATATCTAGTAGTTGGTAATGCTAAACCAGCTCTAGCTCCGGCAGCTGTAGCAATAGGGAAAACCTCGAAAGCTTTTGCATCGTGTTTAATCTCAGAGCGATACGTTAATGCTGCTTTTAGTGCAATCTCAGGCTTACTATAAGACATACCAGCAATCCAGCCGTAGTCTTGATCTGGGTTAATATGTGTAGTATAGCCAGAAGCCGCACTATAAGCCGTACCACGTAGTTTTACATCAGCTTGTACACGTTGGGCTACTGGACCACCATAAGCTTGAAATTCTTTATTTTGACCAAATTTCGCACCAAAAATACCAGTAATACTTTCTGTACGTACTTCTACCTGTGTAGTTTCGCCTGCAGTAGCCGCCAAGCCTTTTGCAGCTTCAAGCCCTATAAGCTGACCCTGAAACTCTTGTAGTTGCTCAGGTGAAAAATTACCTGGGTTACCTGGAGCAAGCGCACCTTTTAGATCAGTAATATTTTGATCAACCAAACCTTCATTTAAACCAAGGTTGCCTGTGAAGCCTTGAATAAGCGCATCTGCATCGTCATTAGTAACGAAATTATTGTTACCAGTATAATCAGCGGCAGCACCAAAAGGCTCATCATATAAGACGCCAACGCTAAAGGTTTCGTTGATATCTGTTTTCACACCATAACGGAAAAAGTCATAAGACTCAGCGATATCATCAATCTTCTTACCCTGAGTGTAAGCTTTGTTGTCTGAACCGACATAAGCGTTGTCGTGACCAGTAACATCAGCATCGATATAAGTGTAGACAGCTTCTGCATACGTGCCGTCTTGTAGGAATGCGGTGATATCTTGGCCTGAGCGATCAAGGCCAGCAGCACTAGCGACGCTAGCAACAGAAAGAGTAGCAACAGCTACTGCAAGAGTTTTTAAATGAAAGGTGTGGCGCATTTTATATCTCCAAACATCCGCATTGTTTTACTGTTTTACCTAGTTTTAATAGGCAATCAGCATCCGAGGTGGAAGATAGTAAAGACTTTTTAACACTAAAACAACTACAAAAACACATTATTTCTATGTTATGACCACATAGTCATCAGACAGTATCTATATATAAAAATACGTATATATCTTCCGCTATTAGATGCTTTCTTTCCAAATTCTACTCATTAATAATGTGGCGGTCTGTCTGCCATTACATCAAATGGTGCAATACCGCTTTCCGTATCTTGACCTTCAATCTGTTTATAAATCAGCTGTAATTGACGTTGCAGCGTATGAATATCTCTGTCTTGTCGCGTGATTACGTCATCCAGTCGTTCGACGGTCACTTCAAGGTGCGCGAGGCTCATTTGCAAATCGATTACTTGGGCTTGCAAATCATTTTGAATATCAGAAGTATCATCTGTAATTCTAGGTTGGTTCATATTTTTCTCTATATTGTAATAAGTATTAAATTGAAAGGATGGATCACTAAGAAGTTTGAAGAGTACCGTAGATTAGCGATAAATCTACAAACATAATCATGGAATAGGAGCCGTTAGTAAAAGCAGTAAATAGTACTGATAAAACTATTTACTCCCACTACAGTGACGCGGTGGCATGTTATACTGCAGACAATTTTGCAACAACCCCTACCTCACTATTATATAAGCTTAAGATACTCTATGGCACTGATTCATTTAAAAGACATTCACTTAGCCTTTGGCGTCGCGCCTGTTCTTGATGGTATTGATTTTTCTATCAATACAGGCGAGCGTGTGTGCTTGATTGGCCGCAACGGCGAAGGTAAATCTACTTTGTTTAAACTGATCAATGGCTCATTGCAGCCTGACAGTGGCGAGATTATTACCAACAGTAGCATGCGTGTAGCAATGCTAGAGCAAGACGTTCCCGAGACCAGTGGTCGCATATTAGACATCGTTATGGGCGGCAGTCGTCGCACGGCTGATTTGCTCATTAACTATAATAAGCAAGTCGATATGTGCGCGAATGGCGATATGGATGCCTGTGAGCATATGGCGACCCTACAGCATGATATCGACGCGGTACATGGTTGGGACTTAGAACGTGATGCCATGCGTCTGATTACGACCATGGGCCTTAATCCAGAAGACGACTTATCATCTCTATCTGGTGGTCGTAAACGCCGCGTGTTACTTGCTCGTGCGCTAGTTACCAAGCCTGATGTACTACTACTAGATGAGCCAACCAACCATTTGGATGTTGAAAGTATCGAATGGTTAGAGCGCTTTTTGCTTGATTGGCAAGGCTTAACGTTGTTGTTCGTGACTCATGATAGAGCATTCGTAAATAAGCTATCGACTCGCATTATTGAGCTTGACCGTGGCCAATTGACCAGTTATGACGTAACACAAGGTGAAGGTGGTTACGCGCGCTATCAAGAGCTGAAAGAGCTACAGTTACAGGCTGAAGAAAAGAACAATGCCAACTTTGATAAAAAACTGGCACAAGAAGAAGTTTGGATTCGCCAAGGTATCAAAGCACGTCGTACCCGTAACGAAGGCCGTGTACGTGAACTAAAGGCCTTACGTGAAGAGCGCAGCGATCGCCGTGAACAAGTGGGCAATGTAAACATCACCATGGGCCAAGGCGAGAAAAGCGGTAAGCTTGTCTGTAAAGTTAAAAACTTACATCTTGAATATGACGGCAACGTATTGGTAGATGATTTTACGACCACTATTATGCGTGGCGATAAGATTGGTATTGTCGGCCCTAACGGTGCCGGCAAAACTACGCTTATTAAAGCTCTACTCGATATGTCTGATGATGAAGTTACCAAGTCTGGTAGTGTCGAATTAGGTACTAATCTGAAAATTGCATTCTTCGATCAGCTGCGTGATCAGTTAGACCTTGAAGCAAGCGTTGCACAAAACGTTTCGGAAGGCTCTGACTTTGTCGAAGTTGGCGGTCGCAAGACGCACATCATGAGCTACTTGCAAGATTTCTTATTTGCACCAGAGCGTGCACGTACACCAGTGAAAGCATTGTCTGGTGGTGAGCGTAATCGCGTCCTACTGGCCAAGCAGTTATTAAAACCTGCCAATATTTTGGTACTCGATGAGCCGACCAACGATTTGGATATGGCAACACTTGAGCTATTAGAAGAGTCAGTCGCCAGCTTTGGTGGTACGATTTTGCTAATCAGTCATGATCGTTCATTCATGGACAACGTCGTTACCTCTACGTGGGTGTTTGGCGAAGATGAAGACGGCAAAGGTACTGTTAGTGAGTATGTAGGTGGTTATCAAGAGTACCTCGTACAAAAAAACCGCGAAGAAGCATCCCGTGCTGCCAAAGCACCTGCCAATAACGCAGCAACCAACAAAGCGACAAACAAGTCTGGCGCAGCAGCGAAGCCAAATAAGGCAGCCAAAAAGCTAAACTATAATGATCAACGCGAACTGGATAACTTGCCAAAAGAAATCGCTGCACTCGAAACCGAACAAGCTCAATTGCAAGAAAAGCTGGCCGATGGCTCTTGGTTCAATACTGACTTTGATGCGGCGACAGCTGCTAGTGAGCGTCTCCTAACCATTGAAGATGAGATGATGCACAAGCTTGAACGTTGGAGTGAGCTTGAAGGCTAGTATTGGCACTCTCTAGCTAAGTTTATTGGAATATCGCATGTGTACTTTATATTGCGTATTTCGATAAACAAGTTTTTGATAGTCTGACAAAACATTATTAATCATTGTGAAGACATCACCACTTTATTATATAGAGTGGTGATATTTGTTTTACAGCAACTTACAAAGTAGTTAGATGGTGAAAGTTAGTGAACATTACCTTAATTTCAAGTATCATTCGCTATTGCTGAAAATCCTTATTATTTATAAGGTCATCACATCATAATCCTTGTTAAAGCAAAGTTAGCGTTAAACGTTGATAATCCAACTGTTTTGGTTTGATTGTCATATTCAACCTTCTAATATGTCCTATTGAGGTTGCTTTATTTTTAACGCAATAATTTATTTTATCACCGAAATAGCTTAGAATAGCAACAATTAGCAAAATTAGGCACAGCTAAAGTGGCTTGATATTGTATATTTTCTAAGCCACAAACCCAGTGTGGGATAATCCCATTTCATTCACCTGGAGGAAGTATTAATGAGCCAAGCCGAAGGCGTTAATGTACAACGCCGTAGAGTTCTTATTGCCTCAACTGCCGCGATTGGTGCAGCTGGGGTAGCTGCCGTGGCGACACCTTTTGTCCGTTCTTGGTACCCAAGCGCTAAAGCTGAGGCTGCAGGGGCTGCAGTGACCCAAGATATTGGTTCTATCGAAGATGGACAAATGATCGTCGTCAAATACCGTGGTAAACCTATTTATGTGGTTAAGCGCACCGAAGACATGGTTGCAGGACTAGAGTCAGTCAAACCTCTATTATCTGATCCTGAGTCTGATGCGTCTCTACAACCTGAATATTGCAAAAATCCTACTCGCTCTTTAGATCCAACCGTATTGGTTGTCGAAGGCGTTTGCACACATTTGGGCTGTGCACCAAACTACCGTCCTGATGTGGGCGCGGTGGATTTAGGTGGTAATGATTGGTACGGCGGATTTTTCTGTCCGTGTCACGGGTCAAAATATGACTTAGCAGGTCGCGTGTATAGCGGCGTCCCTGCACCACTTAATTTACCCGTTCCAGAATATGGTATGGATGGTACCATCTTGACGGTTGGGGAGGCTTAATATGAGTATGGGTAAAAAGTTAATGCATTGGGTGGACGCGCGTTTTCCAGCGACCGAAACCTATGAATACCATATGTCAAAGTACTACGCACCAAAGAACTTTAACTTTTGGTACTTCTTTGGCGTGCTATCAATGATTGTATTGGTCAACCAATTGGTGACTGGTATATGGCTTACGATGATGTACAACCCAAGTGCCGAAGGGGCATTTGCGTCTGTTGAATACATCATGCGTGACGTAAAAGGTGGCTGGCTCATTCGCTATATGCACTCAACCGGCGCATCTGCGTTTTTCGTCGTTGTATACCTGCATATGTTTAGAGCATTGCTATACGGTTCATACCAAAAACCTCGTGAGCTTATTTGGCTCATCGGTATGGGTATCTACCTAGCACTTATGGCAGAAGGTTTCTTTGGATACTTACTACCTTGGGGCAACATGTCATTCTGGGGTGCACAGGTTATCTTGAACTTACCTGCAGCTCTACCTGTTATTGGTGATGGCCTTGCTGAATGGGTACGTGGTGACTATATCATCTCTGGTATTACCCTAAACCGTTTCTTTGCTCTACACGTTGTTGCTATTCCATTAGTACTCGTGGGCCTAGTATTTATGCATATCGTGGCGTTGCACCATGTGGGTTCGAACAACCCTGATGGTATCGACATCAAAAAGCTAAAAGACAAAAATGGTGTACCTTTAGACGGTATCGAATTCCATCCGTACTACACTGTGCATGACATGGTGGGTATCGTAGTATTCTTTATCTGTTTCTTTGCAGTGGTATTCTTCTTCCCAGAAGGCGGCGGTTTCTTCCTTGAACCACCAAACTTTGAGACAGCGAACTCACTGAAAACACCAGCACATATTGCACCAGTATGGTACTACACGCCGTTCTACGCTATTTTACGTGCGGTTCCTGACAAGCTTGGTGGCGTGATTGCGATGGGTGGTGCGATTGCCGTACTGTTCTTGATCCCATGGCTTGATAGGTCTCCTGTGCGCTCTATACGTTACAAAGGTATATTATCTAAGATTGCGCTGACCGTCTTTGCTATTAGCTTTGTTGTATTGGGTTACTTGGGTGCGACGCCTGCTACACCAACGGCAACCATCATGGCTCGTGTATTCACGATTCTATATTTCTTGTTCTTCTTACTGATGCCTTTCTACACTGCGATTGAGAAGTGTAAACAGCCACCAGAACGCGTTACCGGAGGTCACTAATGAACACGCTAATTAAATCCCTAGCTGGTCTAGGCTTAGGCGCGGCATTAACCTTGACTGCTGGTACGGCAATGGCTTCAGGCAGTGGCTGCGGTACATTCACCAATGCAGATGGCGTTGATGAACACCTGGCTTGTAGTACAGCTCCTATTGATTTTACCAATAAGGGCTCACTACAAAACGGCGCGAAGATCTTTATGAACTACTGTGCTGGGTGTCACTCAGCCAAGTACGTTCGTCATTCGCGCATTGCCAAAGATTTAGAGATACCGCCTGAGCTGGTTGAAAAGTATTTGATGGTTACTACCGATCAAATCGGTGACCACATTACTGCTGAAATCGATCCTGAGATTCAAGCGTCTTGGTTTGGCGCAGCGCCTCCTGATCTATCACTTGAGACACGTCTGCGTGGCGACGACTGGGTATATACTTACCTACTGTCGTTCTATGAAGATCCAAGCCGTCCTTGGGGCGCGAATAACTTAGTACTGGCCAATGCAGCGATGCCTCACGTATTGCATAATATGCAAGAAGAGTTGAGCCAAGAAGAGTTTGAATCTGAAGTTGGTGACTTGGTTAACTTTATGGCGTGGATGGGTGAACCTGCTCGCCATGACCGTCAAGTAATTGGTTTCTTTGTAATTCTATTCTTATTAGTACTGCTCATCCCAGTTTACTTATTGAATAAAGAATTCTGGAAAGATGTTAAATAAGTCATAGTTAGCAGACCGTTCTTAGAATTAAAAAAGCACTACTTCGGTAGTGCTTTTTTGTGCCTTGATATAGATCATAAATACTAGAGAAGCCGGAAAATAACTCGCTCAGCGCTAATGTTTACGTACACTACCTTGATAAACGTTGCGAGTTTGTTTACGATGACAACCTTCACTATTAACATTAGGCTTTCATGATTGATGCGAATGACATTCCAAGTAGTCAGCTAATTTTGTATGCTGATGACGGCTACGACAGTCATGTGGTACGCCTATTACTTGAAGAAAAAAAGCTCGCTTACTATTTGTCTCGCTTACATTCTGAGCGCCCTGAAGATTTGACTGAGCTAAACCCCTATCATACCTTGCCTGTATTACAGCAGCGTGAGATTGCGCTTTATGAGATTAACGTCATTTTTGAGTACCTTGAAGAGCGTTATCACACAAATAAATTGCTCCCTGAAACACCGCAAGAGCGTGCACAGTTTCGCCAATTAGCTTGGCGTATTCAGCGTGATTGGTTAGTACTTGGCAAACGTCTGCTGACACATCCAGATAGCTTTAATAAAGCACAGGCTGCCGTTGCCAAAAAACAGCTTAGTGATTCGTTAATTACTCTGTCGCCATTGTTCGCTCATAAGCCTTATTTTATGGCCGATGAGTTTGGTTGGTGTGACGTGTTATTAGCACCACTATTATGGCGATTAGATGAGATGGGTATTGAGCTGCCACGTGCCATTAGCCGTCCATTGTTTGAATACCAAACGAGAGTGTTTGAACGCAGTAGCTTCCAAAAAAGCGTGCGTTGATTAGACAAGTATCGAAAGCTGTCCTAAAATAAAGTATAAATAAGATAGACGTTAATTAGCATTTGTCATTTGATAAGTTGCTGAACGAGATATTTTTCATTATTAAAAATTATTAGTATAGGAAATCATTAAATGAGCGAAACCACCTCTATTACACCTACCCGCCCTTATATGGTACGTGCACTATATCAATGGATAGAAGACAACGCTCTGACACCATACTTGATGGTTGATGCTACCGCTGACAATGTGCAAATACCAACCGAACATGTGCAAGACGGTCGTATTGTATTGAATATCGCCAGCCGTGCTACTGGTAACATGAGTATGGAAAATGACTATATTCATTTTAGTGCGCGCTTCGGTGGTGTATCACAAGAAATCTGGGTACCACTTACTGCGGTGATGGGGATTTATGCTAAAGAGAACTCGCAAGGGATGTTCTTTGATCCAAAAGAGTATGACAACTATCAGCCAGAAGACGACTCAGCACCAATGTCTAACAACAGTCCTGCTAAAGCACCTAAACCAAAGCGCGATAATAAAGCGGGTTTAAAGGTCCTAAAATAAAAATTCTGGAAGTAAATAGAACCTTAGACCAATTCTATTTAACCCAATAAAAAAGCTAGCCATATTTAATATGACTAGCTTTTTTATTAACTATTTAAAGGCTTATTAACTTTCTATAACTGATAAGCTTTTAAACGGACGCTTACTGACTAGGTTCTTGGCAGTGTCACGCCACGTTGACCTTGGTATTTACCACCGCGGTCTTTGTAGCTGGTCTCACAAACATCATCAGCATCGCTTTGGAAAAACAGCATTTGCGCAACGCCTTCGCCAGCATAGATACGGGCTGGCAGATTGGTGGTATTACTAAACTCTAAAGTGACGTGCCCTTCCCACTCAGGCTCAAGCGGCGTTACGTTGACAATAATACCGCAGCGCGCGTAAGTCGACTTACCTAGGCAAATAGTCAATACATCACGCGGAATACGGAAGTACTCCATAGTACGGGCTAAAGCAAACGAATTAGGTGGAATTATACACTCGTCACCAACGATATCGATAAAGCTTTTATCATCAAAGTTTTTAGGATCAACGACTACTGAATGTACGTTGGTAAAAACTTTAAACTCAGGAGCACAGCGCACATCATAACCGTAGCTTGAGGTACCGTAGCTAACCAAACGCTCACCTGCATCATTAAAGCGTACTTGACCTGGCTCGTATGGCTCAATCATGCCGTGCTCTTCGGCCATTTTACGAATCCATCGGTCAGACTTAATAGACATTGTTGTTCCTTAGCAAATATTTAATAGCGGTTATGATAACAGTATTTTGATAGCGACGATTATACGGAATTGGTGGCTGAATTTATAGAGGAGCGGCTACTTAAAACTGAATACAGCCATTAATCTCATTTATTCCCATGTTATGTCTTAGAAGCTACCATTTGGCAAAATGATCTTCTGCGAGCCCCATGACATTATCAAGCCTAATAACTTCATCTCTTATTCGAATTTCACCACTATAAAAACCTATCCACTGCTCAAAGATACTGGCTATCACACCAAAATTATCGGTCTTTTTATAGACGATAATCGGTGTGAAGCTCAAATCAATATCGACATTGCTCCAACCAAGATTTTGATGATAGATACGCCATGGCTCTGAAATGCTAGCGTCAGTTTCTACGCCTTCTATACTTGGCTTAAGACTATTTGGCTGATTTGATCGAATACTTGAACCCTCACGAGCAAACATAACGGGTGGTAAATAGAATATCTGCCCGTCAAGCCAGCAAGCATTTTCACTGGCTCCTGTCTCATTGACACCCATAGACAGATTGAGCAAAAAGTGACGACCATCTGACAAATAGCTAGTGATACAGCTCCAAAACCAATTGGTTTCATGACGCATATAGCCGAGCGTCCAATCTAGATTGGCAATAGTAACATCGGTGAAAGTTATTTTTTGAGATTGAGCATCAGGAGCATCAGGAGCATCAGGAGCATCAGTATGAAATTTTGACTTGGCTTTAATGAGCAAATGCCCAGATAGTGAGGTCAACGGCTCTTTTTGCGTAAACGTCCAGCCACGCCTACCAGTCGGCGTACATATGGCTAACGGTTGTGCGCTTCGTGCTAACGCTGCCGTTATTGCAACATACTGACTGTCGAGCGCAATAGTCATCTGAGCAGGACTAAAATCCAAGGTGACACTCAGCTTTGTATGTGTAAATGCCATCTGCCCTTGATAACCATCACCATCTAAGTGCGTATGATGCGTCAAAGGCTGTAGCGCCTCACAGACTTCCAGCTGCTGAGTATCTTCATTATAAATGTAAACGAAAGCACTAGTCGCAAGCTTAATCGTTGCGAGCGCGAGGCACACTCTATACGGGGGCTGGAGTATCTGAATGAAGCAGAACTGGTTGGCTTTTAATTCTTTACGCCAGTTAGGTAGGGATTTTTGTGAAATGAGATGACTATAATAGTCTAAGTAGTTGATACTTTTGACTTGGGAGAAAACACCAAAAACAGGCTGACCATTTTGGATAAGATATTCGAGATTCGCCAGTTTTAAGTTGGCGGCAGTATACGGTTTGTCGTGGCTTTTATTCATGATATCGGCATCCTAGCCAAATTTTCCTAAAGGTACTATCTGTCCTTGATAGCTTACGGTGCTAAGTGAAATTCTTCTTTTTGCCTGTACAGCACCCACAAAAAGTGCTTCAGTTATCACCTTAACTTCAATATTGGTTAATCCATCTGCTAGTGTTTCTGTAACATTGATTGATGCAAGCGCACTTACCCATAAAAAGTGTCTTGGAAACTTTTTTAACAGCTCAGCGAGAGCTTTTGTGAATTTGTTAAAATCGGCAATTACCATTCGGCGATTGCTAAAGTCAGCATTAATCTGATAGCGTTTGCTACTGCCATCCTTATAGTAGCAAACGGCAATCAACTGATTGTTTGAGAGTTCAATGATGTATATCGGTGGGCGAAATAATCGTAAGACTCTATACTGCTTGGGAGTATTGTCTAAATGGCTTTGATAAATAGATAAGTTCAAGATATCCTCTTTTTAGACAATACATTCACTTTAAAAGTCGCCAGCTTAGGCTACTTCTCCATCATCAAAAAATCCGCTTATCATCGACAGGCTTTGCAAATTTATTGATATTGGTTTCGATATTTTTGGCAATATCTAGATAATACTGTGCAAACTCATCATCAGCCAATACGCTTGGCACGCCTTTATCAACTTGCGCACGAATACCACTGGCAAGTGGTAGCTGACCCAATAGTGGTACATGATACTGCTCAGCGATAAACTCACCACCACCCGTACCAAAGATTGCTTCGGTGTGATTACAGTTGCTACACGTGTGTAGCGCCATGTTTTCAACCACACCTAGCACAGGAATATTGGTCTTATTAAACATCTCAACGCCTTTTTGCGCATCGAGCAAGGCAACATGCTGCGGTGTCGTGACAATGACAGCACCCGTGACTGGAATACGCTGCGCTAATGTCAGCTGTATATCACCCGTACCTGGTGGCATATCAATCACTAGATAGTCCAGCTGCGGCCAATTGGTTTGATTATATAGCTGCATCAATGCACCCGTTGCCTTCGGTCCACGCCATGCAACCGGGGTATTATCTCCATCGAGCAAGCTACCGATAGAGAGCATTGCCATACCATGCGCATCGACTGGTACGAATTGCTCGTTTTCTAGTTGCGGCTTCACATCAGCAACGCCTAGCATCGTTGGCATACTAGGACCATAGATATCTGCATCTAGCACCCCAACGCGATTACCAAGCTTCTGTAGTGCTAGTGCGATGTTGACCGTCGTTGTCGATTTACCAACACCGCCCTTACCTGATGCCACGACAATAATATGACGGATACGAGGATGCGCTGCCAACGATGCTTGGGTAGGTGCAGCTTTCGTAATCGGTGGCTCAGCGTTAGTGCTATTAGCATTGTTATTAGCGCCAGATGAAGGCTGGGATTCCATCGCATTGGTTGTCTTTGGCATCTGCTTTGGTAAGCTTGAACCTGAACCCTTTTCTGGCGCAGGCAGACGCACATTCATATGAATCGTGGTAATACCATGCGGGTTTAGCAACTGCCCGAGCTCCTGCTGGATAACTTCAGGATTGCTATCTTTTGGCAAACGCAGGTCTAACGTAAGTGCTTCGCCATCACGCTCAAGTCCTGTGACCATCGTGGCAATACTGACGGCACCTATCTCATATCCAAGTAGGACTTTGTCGACGGCACTATCACGCTCTGCCTGCTGCTGAGGCGTTTCGGTTTTTGTGGTTTTTTTCTTCATGAAGTTAAACATAGCTACTATTATGGCCTATACAAGTGGGTAGATCTGACAAATCGCTCAAGTCGTCTCGTTGCGCATATTACAACCGATAACGTTAATGAGTATATTAGCCAAACCTTCTATCGTGACAGTGTAGCTGAATTGGACGCATAAAAAAACCACAACGTCAGTAGGTCTGACGCTGTGGTATATGCAAATGGCATATATATTAATTCATAAACCAACCATGACTGGCAACGATAGATTGTCCAGTGAATACATTGGTTGGGAAAGCCGCTAAAAATAGCGCCAATTGGGCAATATCTTCTACTGTCGTAAACTCTTTATCTACGGTATTGACCAGCATAATATCGTTAATAACCGACTCTTCACTGATGCCCTTTTCAGCTGCTTGCTCTGGGATTTGTTTTTCTACCAATGGCGTCTTAACAAATCCTGGGCAAATCACATGCGAGCGTACCTTATGCGCTGCACCTTCCTTGGCTAACACACGGCACAGTCCTAATAGTCCATGCTTCGCGGTCACGTAAGGGGCTTTATATAATGAGGCCTCATGCGAGTGCGCAGAGCCCATATAAATAACTGTGCCGCCCTTATCGCCTTTATACATATGCTTAATCGCGGCTTTAGTGGTCAAAAAAGCGCCATCTAAGTGGATGTTCAGCATTTTTTTCCAATCGCTAAAAGCCATTTTATCGATTGGATCAATGATCTGAATACCAGCATTAGAAACTAAAATATCAATACTACCAAAAGTATCAACTAGCTGTTGCACACCATCGTTTACCGCATCTTCTGAGGTAACATCCATAGCAATCGCCAGAGCACGTCCACCAGCAGCTTCAATAGCATCAACCGTCTTTTGTGCTGCTTCGAGATTAATATCAGCAATACCAACCGCTGCGCCTGCTTTTGCATAAGTTTCAGCGATGTCACGTCCGATACCACTTGCAGAGCCAGTGACCAATGCTACTTTGCCTGTCAAATCCTGCTGTAATTGGGTGGCCATATAGGTTCCTTATTATGATCTATAAATATCAGAAGATAAATCCTATTGAGCAATACTGACTGGCGTTTTTTCTTGTAACTCGTCAAAGCTAACACCATCTGCTAATTCAACCAATTTTAGGCCACTGTCAGTAACATCTAATACGGCAAGCTCAGTAATGATACGATCAACCACGCCTTTGCCCGTCAATGGTAGCTCGCAATTGGCTAGAATTTTTGGGTCGCCGTGTTTATTGACTTGTTCCATGAGGACAATCACACGCTGTACGCCTGCAACCAAATCCATCGCACCGCCCATGCCTTTAACCATCTTTTTTGGAATCATCCAGTTGGCCAAATCACCATTTTCTGATACTTCCATCGCGCCCAATATTGCCAAATTAACATGACCGCCACGAATCATCGCAAAAGACTCTGAGCTGCTAAAATAACTGGAGCCTGGCGCTGCTGTGACCGTTTGCTTGCCAGCATTAATCAAGTCAGCATCAACGTTATCTGCTGTTGGAAACTCGCCAATACCTAACAAGCCGTTCTCTGATTGTAACCACACGTCCACGCCTTTAGGAATATAGTTAGCGACCAACGTTGGTAGACCAATGCCTAAATTTACGTAATAGCCGTCTTGTAGCTCCTGTGCAGCACGCTGCGCCATTTGTTCTCTTGTCCATGCCATGATAAATTCCTTATTTTTTTACGATATTCTATTTTTACTTATCTAAACGATGAGCTATCTAAACTGTCATGAATATAAAGACTGATTATCAGTTTCAAACACAATTAAGCTTTAATCGTGGTTTTTTCGATACGTTTTTCAGGGCTATTATTCAATACAATACGCTGAACAAAGATACCTGACAGATGCACTTCATCTGGATCAAATGTACCCGTCTCTACAATCTCTTCGACTTCAACGATGGTGATTTTACCTGCCATCGCACAATCTGGATTAAAGTTGCGAGCGGTTTTATTAAAGATTAGATTGCCCGCTTTATCTGCTTTTTGCGCTTTGATTAAGGCGACATCAGCACGTAGTGTATGCTCTAACACATAAGTACGCCCATCAAAATCACGCGTCTCTTTACCTTCAGCGACCAGAGTACCTACACCTGTTGCAGTATAAAACGCAGGGATACCTGCACCACCTGAACGCAATTTTTCAGCCAAGGTTCCTTGCGGCGTCAACTCAACCTCTAGCTCGCCAGCTAAATATTGACGCTCAAACTCTTTGTTTTCACCCACGTATGATGAAATCATTTTTTTGATTTGACGTGTCTGTAGTAGCAGACCAAGACCGAAGTCATCGACACCAGCATTGTTACTGATACAGGTCAGCTCTTTAACTTTGCTATCGCGCAATGCTCCAATTAGCGCCTCTGGAATGCCGCATAGACCAAAGCCACCGATCGCGAGCGTTTGCCCGTCACTAACGACGCCTTTTAGCGCTTCTTCGGCACTGTTATATACTTTTGACTGACTCATGCTTGTCTCCTATGACTGTTATTTATATTTTTAATCCGTGCATAACCTAATGCTGAATTAAGTATTTCAATTATCCATTTGCTTGTTGCTTTTAATAAAACCTAACAACGAAAACTCATCATGCTTATTTTTCTTTTGAGCGTTATAACGCCATATAGTCGATTCAATTTAAAAATAGTACAAGGCAACTGAGTGTAGATGTATATTAAATACTTCAAGCGAGGTTAACGCTGTAATACTTTTATAGTGGAATGACTATACCAATAGCCAAAACACGCTCATGATAATAGCACCCGATACTGCCAGTACTATCAGACAGTAACCCATGATAGCGCGTGCATCCAAACCTGCGATACCCAATAATGGCAACGCCCAAAACGGCTGAATCATATTAGTCCACGCATCACCCCACGCAATCGCCATCGCAGTAATGGCTGGACTGACACCTAGCTCAATACCAGCAGGAATCATAACAGGGCCCTGTACCGCAAACTGTCCACCGCCCGACGGTACAAAGACATTGACCAAGCCAGCACTTAAAAATGCAAAGATTGGGAAACTGTCTGCAGAAGCTGAATTGACGAAAAACTCGGTCACTTGCGTACTGATAGAGATACCATCCGCATTGGCACCTGTCATGATGCCCATGATGCCACCGTAGAACGGGAACAATAGCACAATACCCGTGATACCACCTATCCCTGAGTGTACGGCACGATAATAACGCTCTAGCGTGCCATGCGATAGCAAACCTATGAACAAGAATAGCCCAATGACGATGTTTAGCCCTAGGTTAAAACCGTTACTACCAAACTCGCTGATATAGTACATCAGTGCTAAGCCCAATAAGATGACAGCGATAATACGGCTATCATCTAGCTTTTGTGCAGGTGTGTCTCTTTGAGGCGCGACGTAGATCTCTTCTTTGATCAGTTTAGGATCAATAACTGTAGGGTTTTTAGGATGCATAAAGCGATTGACGAGTGGCAAAATAACGATAAGTAAACCTACTAGCAGCATGTTGTAGCCTGCAAATACCGTCTGCGATAAAGGCACTGCTTCTGTCATAGTGTTGCCTGACAGCGTCAGTAGCGTATCACCGCCCGAGCTAAGCGTCAGCGGTATCGAACCTGAAAAACCACCATGCCAAATCACAAAGCCTGAATAGGCAGCCGCGACCAATAGTGGATAATCGACATTAGCCACTTTTCTAGCCAGTGCCTTTGCAAAGATTGCCCCGATGATTAAACCAAACCCCCAGTTTATCCATGAACCAACCAGTCCAACCAAGGTTGATACGATAATGGCGGTCGTAGGAGAATGAACTCTGCTGGCAAGATTGTCCAATAACCGTTGAATAAAGGGTGCACTGGCAAACGCGTAACCTGTGACCAAAATCAGCGCCATTTGCATCGCAAAGCTATGTAACGACCACAGTCCATTACCCCAGTGCCCTGCCATCGCAATCATATCTTGACCAGTAATAGCTAAGCCAACGACAAAGGCAATGAGGGTTAAAACAATTGAAAAGACAAACGGAGATGGTAGATAGCGATTGACCAGCTGTACGCTCACGTTAGTGATGGCACTAAACATATTCACATTCCTTGTAAATTTGCTGTTTGTGATGAGATTTATGACCAGTTTTTATGGTTAGCGCTTATTATCAATAAACTTCCATTTGATAAGCGCGGCTCATATTAAACATTATACTTTATATTTTTATTTATAATAATACATATTATATCGGTATATCATGTATAAAATACTTATGCTAACTTAACATATTATTTTCATAGCGACTAGAAAATAACCATCAGCGCATGTGAGTCAAGGCTGTGTAGGAGTTAAATTGTCGAGATATTAATGATTAGCAGTCTATGAGTCTAGATTTATGTTTGATAAAACAGACGACATAGGCTTATTTTGATTAATTTTATTGACCTATATCGACAGGCACGGCATACTCGCTGCCTTATTTTTTTGCCAAGGAGGGCCGTCATGTTTAGTACACTTGCTATTGTCATTACCCTATTATTACTCATGTTCTTTGCTTATCGCGGTTATTCTGTGCTGATCCTAGCACCGATTATGGCGACATTAGCAGTCTTACTGTCAGGTGACTTCTTAAGCACCATTCCCGCTTATACCGATGTCTTTATGGGCGCGTTGAGTGGATTCTTACTCAAATTCTTCCCGATATTCTTGCTAGGCGCACTATTTGGCCGCCTAATGGCAGACTCTGGCGCAGCAACTGCTATTGCCAATACGGTCGTCGAAAAGCTCGGTGCCAGCAAAGCCATCCTTGCGGTGATTTTGGTCTGTGCTATTTTGACCTATGGCGGCGTATCGTTGTTCGTTGTGGCTTTTGCTATCTATCCAATCGCCAAAGACTTGTTTAGAGCCGCAGATATCCCAAAACGTTTGATTCCAGCAGCGATTGCTTTAGGATCATTTACGTTTACGATGACCGCATTACCAGGCACTCCAGCTATTCAAAACGCTATTCCAATTCCTTACTACAACACCAACGTATTTGCCGCACCTATTTTGGGTATCATCGGTGGTACGATCATGTTTGTTTGTGGTTGGATGTGGCTCCAGTCGCGTGCCAGAAAAGCCAATGCAGCAGGCGAAGGCTATGGTCAGCATGACGAAGAAGATGTAGGCGGCGTTGGCGCAACGGCAAAAGAAGCTGAGGTATTAAACACTCACCACACTTCTTTTACCATTGCGATGATTCCACTTGTATTGGTCATTGGCTTAAACGCTATATTGACCTATGTGGTCTTCCCGTCGATAGATTTCAGTAGTCTACAAACTCAGTTCCCAGACTTAAATGTCGCAGGCTCACTTGGGTTGTGGTCAATTATTATCTCGTTGGTCGTGGCTTGTGTGGTGTTAATTTTGCTGCGTATCGGACATTGGAATAACCTACAAAAAACCATTAACCGTGGTACTTATGATTCTATGCTGCCGATTTTTAATACCGCATCAGAAGTGGGTTACGGTGCGGTTATCGCGTCGCTCGCAGGCTTCCTTATCATTCGTGATAGCATCCTAAACCTAAACCCTGACAACCCTCTGATCTCAGAAGCGGTCGCTATGACTACGCTTGCTGGTATCACAGGTTCCTCGTCTGGCGGTTTGAGTATTGCGCTGTCTACATTGGGTGAAGATTATCTAAGAATGGCAGTCAATGCCGGTATCGACCCTGAGTTGATGCATCGCGTAGCCGTCATGGCGGCAGGTGGTCTAGATACACTTCCGCACAGTGGCGCTGTCATCACCTTGCTAGCGATTTGTGGTCTGACCCATAAGCAGTCTTATTTGAACTTGGCGATGGTTACAATGGTCATTCCATTGGTCGCTGTGGTCGCTGTAATTATTTTAGGTACGATGTTTGGTTCATTCTAAGCTAGCTTAGCCACTTAGTCACTTAGTCACTTAGTCACTTAGTCACTTAGTCACTTAGTCACTTAGTCACTTAGTCACTTAGTCACTTAGTCACTTAGCCACTTAGCCACTTAGCCACTTAGCCACTTAGCCACTTAGCCACTTAGCCACTTAGCCACTTAGCCACTTAGCCACTTAGCCACTTAGCCATTTATTATGACTAACCACTGGTATCTAAGCGAATAATGGATAAATAAAAAACCCACTTTGCATACTGCTTGGTGGGTTTTTTTATGGCTGATTGATAACCATTCTATAACTATCAGATTTAATGTAAGGCTATTGTTTATGGTTAATAAATGCCTGCCAAATGAGAAGTAATTACCAAGGAATATCACAAATTTATTTGATTTACGGTATCATAGGCACACTTTTTGAATTTTTATTATTTTTAGAAGTTTTTAGCATTAACGATGTCGCATCGATGAGCGGTGAACCGCTTGAGATGTTCGATAACTAACCCGTTTATATAAAAATATAGGTGATTTTGTGCGTGAGATTCTAGTAACCAGTGCGCTGCCCTACGCCAATGGCTATATCCATTTGGGGCATCTTGTAGAATATATTCAGACTGACATTTGGGTACGTGCGATGAAAGCGCAAGGCCATCAGGTCACCTATGTCTGCGCGGATGATGCACACGGTACGGCAATCATGCTCAAAGCAGAGGCCAATGGCGTAACGCCAGAGGAACAAATTGCCTCAGTTAAAGCCTCACACGAAGCGGATTTTTCAAAGTTCCTGATAAATTTTGATAATTATCACAGCACTCATTCAGAAGAAAACAAACAGTTCTCTGAGCTGATTTATCGTCGTCTCAATGATGCTGGTCATATCAGCACAAAAGATGTCGAGCAACTGTTTGATCCTGAAAAGCAATTATTTCTAGCCGATCGCTTTGTCAAAGGGACTTGCCCAGAGTGTGATTCACCAGACCAGTACGGCGATAACTGTGAAGTATGTGGTACTACGTACGATGCAACGGATCTAAAAGACCCGCATTCGACACTGTCTAATGCAACGCCAGTACTCAAAACCTCTAAGCATTATTTCTTTGATTTGCCAGAGTTTGAGCAGTTCCTAAAAGATTGGACGCGCAGTGACAACCGTTTGCAAACGTCAGTGGCTAATAAACTTCAAGAATGGTTTGAGGCAGGACTTGCCAGCTGGGATATCTCACGTGATGCGCCCTACTTCGGCTTCCAAATTCCAGATACCCCAAGTGATGAGCCAGACAAATACTTTTACGTATGGCTAGATGCGCCAGTAGGCTACATGGCAAGCTTTAAAAACCTATGTGATAAGCGTGCAGGAACAGACCAAGCGCTTGATTTCGACCACTACTGGGCGCAAGAAAACGAGCATAAAACTGAGGTTTATCACTTCATTGGTAAAGACATTGTTTACTTCCATGCCTTGTTTTGGCCAGCCATGCTAGCTGGTAGTGAGTTACGCACGCCAACTGGCGTCTTTGCCCATGGTTTCTTGATGGTCAATGGCGAAAAAATGAGTAAGTCACGCGGTACTTTTATCAAAGCCGAGACGTATGCTGAGCACTTACATCCTGAATATCTGCGTTATTATTTTGCCAGTAAACTGTCTGACAAAGTTGAAGACATCAACTTAGATTTAGAAGACTTTATGCAAAAGGTCAACTCTGACTTGGTTGGTAAAGTCGTCAATATCGCCAGTCGTAGTGCAGGGTTCTTGGTTAAGAAGTACGACGGCATGCTGTCAGAAGTTTGCGTCGAGTCAGAGCTATTAGAAGACATCACCAAAACGGGTGATGAGATTGCTGCTGCTTATGAGAATCGTGAATTCTCGCGTGCTATGCGCCTAATCATGCAATGTGCGGACAAAGCCAACGAATATATCGATGCCAAAAAACCATGGTCACTCGCAAAATTGGAGGGTACTGAGCAAGAAGTTCAAGACGTCTGCTCGGTCGCTATCAATATTTTCCGTCAATTGATGGTGTATCTCGCGCCAGTATTACCTGAGCTGACTAATAATGCGAAAGCGTTTTTGAACCTTGATGATTTAAGTTTTGCCAGTCGTAATGAGTGGTTACTAGGTCATAAAATCAATAAATTCAAACCACTAATGCAACGTATCGAAGAAAAAGATATCGAAGCAATGGTAGAGGATTCTAAAGCATCCTTAACTCAAGCAGACGCTCCTGCTGCGACTGAAAGTAGCAAGCCTGCCGCAAAAGACAAAGCACCTGCAACAGATGCTAATGTGGATGCTGAACAAACTGACTATATTGGTATCGAAGACTTTGCCAAAGTCGAGATGAAAGTCGCACACGTTTTAGAGTGTAACCATGTCGAAGGTGCTGATAAGCTATTACAATTCACGCTAGATGTTGGTGAAGACAAACCACGCAACGTATTTAGTGGTATTCGTAAGTTCTATGAGCCTGAGCAATTGATTAATAAGAAAGTCATTTGCGTGACCAACCTTGCCCCGCGCAAGATGAAATTTGGCGTATCAGAAGGCATGGTATTGTCAACTGGCGAGCCAAAGACAGGCTTAACCGTCGTTACCTTACCGGATGCTTGTGTTGTTGGCGACGTATTGGCTTAACGGTTATTTTTAGGATTAAGAAATAAAAAAGATGCCCTCAGCGGCATCTTTTTTTATAGTTGATTTGTCAAATGACTAAAAACCAAGCCTGATACTTATCTACTCAAAATATCGATAATCTGCAACGTATCATTAATCACCGTCACAATGTTATTTTCTGGCGTACGAATACGAACGTAACGGTCATCATAACGGTCTAAAACGACAGAACGGTCATAGTCCCTTCTATCAATCTTGCCGACTACTCTATAACCGTATCTATCAAGATCACGCTTAAATGAAGCATTCGGGCTAGCATTGCGATAAGCGTTGATACTTGGGTGGGCATTGCCATTATGTTTATAGTTTTTACTAACATGGGCAGAGTTACCTTTGCTATTACCATGTCCATTACCGTGCCCGTTTCCATGACCATCTTTTGCCATAGCAGGCAATCCAATCAAAGAAGTAGCAGTGATACCGGCGATGGTTAATAATTTAAGATTAGCAGTGTTCATAATATTATCCTTAAAATAGTCATTCGAAAAAGTTAGATAAGTTATAAGGACTACTTCGTATCCACAATGTCACCAAAATGACTGGATTATTCTTAGACTTATCATGTTTCTCGTATGAAAATTAGCTTACATTAATTATGAAGTGAGTACGTAATAGATGCGTTGCTAGGATGTAAGCCTTTTGCATATGGTTTGAGCAAACAAAAGTACCCTAGCGGCATCTGTTATATTTAGATCTACATAAGAGCTTCAATGCACCACGCGTCTTGATAAGATAAAAAGAAGTGATGATTTTTTTATTATCCATCACCATGACCGCTACAGATTAATTTCTTATTGCGATAACTTACATTACTGTCATAATATGAACATAATAATCGATGGAACGATTACTTTATTTAATTGTTAGCCTGCTATCTCAGCATCAACATAGCATTGACTTGGCTAATCTGCATTCTTCAATATCATGGCAAACAACCAAAGTACACCAAACAGATGAGCAAAATGACTACTATATAAGTTAGTAGGCTCAGTCTGTCTGGCCGTATTTACTTAGTTTTTGCGATTGATATAACCTATGAGTTAACCTAATAATGACTATCGCTTCTACTCTACGCTTAAGCCTATATGGCGTTGCTCTTAGTGCCATTAGCACATTTGGACTAATCGGCTGCTCAAACTCCTCTACCGAGACCGCAGCGACTGCTGAAAATAGCACGGCTACAGACAAACCTGCCAAATCTATTGCCATTACTCAAATCGTTGAGCATCCATCATTAGATGATATGCGCCGCGGTATTATTGATGAGTTGGCAGATAATGGTTATGTCGAAGGTCAAAACCTAACTGTTAACTTTCAAAGTGCACAAGGAAACACAGCGACTGCAGGACAGATTGCCAAGCAATTTGCAGGAGACAACCCTGATGCGATCGTAGCAATCTCAACGCCTTCTGCGCAGTCAGTGGTAGCCGCTACCACCACTATCCCTATTATCTACACTGCTGTGTCAGATCCATTGGGTGCCAAACTCATCACAGCAGATGGCAAGCCTTTTCAAAGCAATTTGACTGGACTATCAAGCCAACTACCGCTAGAGCCGCAGTTGGATTTGTTACAGCAGATAAAGCCTGACTTAAAGACCATCGGTTATGTCTATAGCCCAGGTGAGGCAAACTCAGTATCATTACGTGAAAATCTAAAACAAGCTCTGCCAGCACGAGGTCTGTCACTATTAGACATTCCTGCCAATCGTCCAACGGACATCGGTATGGCAACACGCAGTTTACAAGGACGTGCAGATATTATTTATACCTCATTTGACAACAATGTTGCTTCTGCCTTTGAGGCCATGACTCAAGCAGCAAATGAGCTAAAGTTACCAATTATCGCGTCTGATGAATTCAGTGTAAAACGCGGCGCGACTGCTGCGCTTGGTGTTAATGACTATGACTTTGGTCGTACCACTGGCAAGATGGTATATCGCGTGTTAAATGGCGAAGCGGTCAACACCATCAAACCTGAAGTCATGAATGACCTGACCTTATATGTCAGTCCTAAGCATGCCAAAACACAAGGTGTCAGCTTACCAGCAGAGTTACTAAAAAACGCCATCAATGTTGATATTGATGCTGAAACCAAATAAAAAGTAGTAAGCTATCTATTAGCTTGTCAATTATTTATATAGTGTACGGACACACTATTATTTTAGGAGTAAGACCCATGTTGTCTCAAAATCGTTTTGGTCGTTTTAATTTCGGTAAGGCTTTATTATTAGGCGGTGTATGTACGGCTATCTTGACTGGTTGTAACCAATCAGCACAAGATGATGGCTCCACGGATGCTGCCGCTACTGGTGATGCAGCGACGGCTATGAAGACCGTTGCTATTACCGCTATCGTCGAACATCCAGCGCTTGATGATGTACGTAAAGGTGTCATCGACGAGCTAAACGAAGCAGGCTTCAAGGACGGTGAAAACTTAACCGTTAACTTCCAAAGCGCGCAAGGAAACACTGCTACTGCTGGTCAGATTGCCAAGCAATTTGTCGCTGATGCGCCAGATGTTATCGTCGCTATCGCAACACCGTCTGCGCAGTCTGTTGCTGCTTCTACTAGCAGCATTCCATTGGTATTCTCAGCAGTTACTGACCCAGTAGCAGCAAAACTGGTACCTAAGCTAGATGGTTCTGGTACCAACGTGACAGGCGCATCAGATGCCCTACCGTATGAGCCACAGATTGATTTGATGCGTCAAATCATTCCATCATTAAAGAACGTCGGTTATGTCTATAGCCCAGGTGAAGTCAACTCAACGATTATCTTAAAAAATCTAAAAGAGAAGCTAACTCCACTCGGTATCAATGTACTAGAAGCGCCTGCACAGCGTAGTAACGACATCGCGATGGCAGCCCGTAGTCTCGAAGGTAAGGTCGATATGATCTACACTTCAACTGACAACAACGTGGTATCAGCGTACGAGTCACTCTATCAAATCGCCAAACAAAGTAAGATTCCTCTAATTGCCTCAGATACTAGCTCAGTTGAGCGTGGTGCTGTTGCTGCTCTAGGCGTGAACTACTATGAGCTTGGCCGTGAAACTGGTAAAATTGTCGTACGTATCTTAAACGGTGAAAAAGCAGGCGCTATCCCTGTTTACACTCCACAAGCGCTTGATCTATACGTCAGTCCAAAACACGCTAAAGAAGAAGGCATCACGTTGCCACAAGCGGTTATCGATAAAGCAAAAGAAGTGGTAGAATAACGCTCCTTTGTATTTGGCTCACAATAGCAGGTATGAATAGGAAAGCGACACTACTTAATACTGTGTTGTATGCCTTAAAATATACGGCTAATGATTAAACAAGAAACCCAGCTATGAGTCATTAGGCTGGGCTTCTTGTCTAAACAGAGTCTTTTTTGGAAGCGTGTTTAATAGTGCTGTATTTGTCTGACTATTTATCTGATACTTGTTAAGTAGAGGATAGGTTTATTGCTCATATTACAGTGTCTTGAACCGTCGCTTCAAACCAAGGTAGCTTATGATCGTTGTTAATCGTGATATGTTTTGGTTTACCCTAACCGCAGATTGCTTAATCTGTTAAATTCACCGCTTAGCTGTTTAGCAGGTAGATGATTTTGGCAATTGCCATTTACTTATCTTGGTACCATACGCTAGACACTTGGTTATGACTTACTGATCTCTTATGTCTTTAATTGCTTTTTTCGGTGCGCTTGAAAGTGGTCTGATTTATGGCCTAGTAGCACTCGGTGTGCTTATCTCATTTCGTACGCTCGACTTCCCAGATTTGACCGCTGACGGTAGTTTTCCGTTAGGTGGCGCAGTCGCTGGTATTTCTATCATCGCTGGTATCAACCCGTGGTTGGCCTGTGCTTTTGGAATGTTAGCAGGTTCAGTCGCTGGTATCGTCACGGCATGGCTACATGTCAAACTTGGCATCTTGCAGCTGCTTGCCAGTATCTTGGTCATGGTTGCCTTATATTCTGTCAACCTACGCATCATGGGCGCGCCAAACCTACCCCTGCTTGGCGAAACTACAGTGTTTAGCACCTTGGTGACCGATGGTAATGGCTATTGGATGCGCTGCCTGATTATTGGTGTCGTTGTCGCAGCTGCCATGTTATTTTTGAACTGGTTCTATAGTACTGAGACAGGTCTGTCGATGCGCGCTACTGGCTCAAACCTAAGAATGGCACAGGCGCAAGGTATCAATACTTCTTGGATGACTATCATCGGTATGGCTATTTCCAACGGTTTGATTGCCTTAGCGGGAGCACTATTTGTCCAGACTCAGGGTGGCGCAGATATCTCAATTGGTATCGGTACAATCGTCATTGGTCTAGCAGCGGTCATCATCGGTGAGACAATCATTCCTGCCAAGCGTATTTGGCTGATTACCTTTGCCGTTGTTGTCGGCGCGGTATTGTACAAACTGTTTATTCAGGTTGCGCTATCAAGCGATACGCTACGTAGTATCGGCTTTGGTCCACAGGATTTGAACTTGATTACCGCATTGCTCGTGGTACTAGCCTTGGTATTGCCAAAAGCGAAAACCAAGTTTTTATCACGCAAAGTTCGCACCTAATGACAGTCAAAGCAGGTATTTATAACACTTGCGACGCTTGAAGAGACAATAAGGAATAACGATTATGATGCAAGCCACTGATTTACGGTTGACCTTTAACCCAGGCACGCCTATCGAAAACCCTGCCCTACGCGGTATCAGCTTAAACATTGCTGACGGTGAGTTTGTCACTGTCATCGGTACCAATGGCGCAGGTAAATCTACTTTTTTGAATGCAGTAAGCGGTACGACACGCGTCGATAGTGGCTCAATCTTGCTAAATGGTATTGATGTGACCAAAAAATCTGCCCATCAACGCGCGCATTGGGTTGCTCGTGTCTTTCAGGATCCGATGGCGGGCACTTGTGAAGCGCTAACGATCGAAGAAAATATGGCTTTGGCCTACAAACGTGGTGGTAATCGCGGTCTAAAATTTGCACTGAATCAAAACAACCGCGATTTGTTTCGAGAAAAACTATCCGTTTTAAAATTAGGTTTAGAAAATCGTCTAACCGATCGTATGGGCTTGCTCTCTGGTGGTCAACGTCAAGCGGTAAGTTTGCTAATGGCATCATTGCAGCCCTCTAAAATCTTGTTGCTTGATGAGCATACTGCAGCTCTCGATCCTAAGACTGCGGCATTCGTCTTAGAATTGACCGATAAGATTGTCACTGACAATAAGCTAACCACAATGATGGTCACCCACTCTATGCAACAAGCATTGGCACATGGTACACGCACCGTTATGCTGCATCAGGGTCAAGTCGTGTTGGATGTGGCTGGTGACATTCGCAAAGGCATGACCGTACATGATCTACTCGATATGTTTGAGCAAACACGTGGCGAAAAAGTTGAAGATGACAGCCTGATTTTAAGCTAAGTTTTTGAGCTAATGCTGTCCATGACTTACGACTTATAAATTTGTACCTGTCGGATATAACCATTTCCGACAACCTCAAAAACCTTCAAGAGAATTGATTTTTCTTGGAGGTTTTTTGTTATCTATAGTTAATGATCATATGAACTTTTCACTGACCATTATATAGTTGTCGTCTATCAAAGCTTCGCTGTTGTCACTTACTATATGAGGTCTGTCATGCGCAAAATTCCTATTTACTCCCATCCTGCTGCTGGTTGGCCTGCGCTGATCTCATCTACCCAAAAGCTAATGGACTATAAGACATTTTTGCGCGGCGGTATAAGTGTATTTAAAAGCAATCAGCCGCAAGGCGGATTTGACTGCCCAGGCTGTGCTTGGCCTGACCATAAGTCACACAAAGCTATCGATGTTTGTGAGAACGGCATTAAAGTCATTGCCAGTGAGACCATGACCCACAAAGCAAATGCCGAGTTTTTCGCAAGACATACCGTCACTGAGCTACAGAGCTGGACTGGTTACGAGCTTGAGCACAGTGGTCGTTTATCAGAGCCGATGTGTTACGATGCGGCGCAAGATCGCTATGTTCCTATCCCTTGGGAAGCAGCTTACAGCTTAATCGCTGAGCAGTTAGGACAGCTAGATTCACCTGATGAGGCATTATTTTATACGTCAGGCCGTGTGACTAATGAGCCTGCCTTCTTATTTCAATTGTTCGTACGCTGCTTTGGTACCAATAATTTGCCTGATTGCTCAAATATGTGTCACGAGCCAACCTCAGTAATGTTAAGCAGACAACTAGGTATTGGTAAAGCGACGGTCATGCTAGAAGATTTTGAGCAAGCCAAGCTGATATTGATGTTTGGGCAAAATCCAGCGACTAACCATCCACGTATGCTAGAGATGCTCGCTCATGCGCATGAGCAAGGCTGTCAAATCATCTCAATCAACCCGATGCGTGAGCAAGGCCTGAGTAAGTTTAGAAATCCGCAAAAACCAACTCACATGGCAGCCGGTCAAAGTGCTGATATGGTCGATGACGTTATTCAAATTCAAATCGGCGGTGATGCAGCGCTATTGACGGGCATTGCCAAGTGGTTAATCGAAAACGATAAAATCAATCATGACTTTATTACCACTCATACTTCAGGCTTTGAACCTCTCAAACAGTGGCTAACAGAGCAATCATGGGCAGACATCACGCTTGGCTGCGGTATTTCTCAGACAGATATTATCAATCTCGCTGAACTCGTGGCCGATAGTCCAGCAACGATTTGCACTTGGGGCATGGGCATTACTCAGCATGTGCAAGGTGATGACAATGTCGCGATGATTACCAACTTGCTCCTGCTGATGGGCATGATTGGTATCGACGGTGCTGGTGCATCTCCAGTGCGTGGGCACTCCAACGTACAGGGCGATCGCACCATGGGTATCCATGAACGCCCTAGCAAAAGCTTACTAGACAGTTTAGAGCACGTGTTTGAGCACCCTATGCCGCAAGAGCATGGCTACGATGTCGTCACAGGTGCCAAGGCTCTTATCGCAGGTAAATTAAAAGTCTTTATGGGCATGGGTGGTAACTATGCAGTGGCCGCCCCTGATACCAGCGCGATTGAGCAAGCCTTAACCACTACTCAGCTTAATATATTTGTCGGTACTAAGCTCAATGAGACCATGCTATACCCCGGTGCAAACAATTTGATCCTACCTTGCTTAGGCCGTACCGAGCGTATTGTCACAACAAAGGGTGAGCAATTTGCCACTATCGAAGACTCTATGTGTCAGATCGTACCTACTCAAGGCAAGCTCAAACCTGTTAGCGATACTTTAAAATCTGAAGCGCAAATCGTAGCGGATATCGCAACTCATGTACTCGGCGCCGACTCGTCTATTCCTTGGCTGGCGATGAGTGAGGATTTCGATATTATTCGAGACTATATCGCTCAAGCGATTAATGGATTTGAAGACTTTAATCAGCGTATACGTAGCTCTGAGCGTGGCTTTCATTTGTATCATGCGGCGCGTCATCGTGTATGGAATACCGAGAGCGGCAAAGCTCAGTTTGAAGTGCCACAATATCCGATTACTTTTGTCGCTGCACAAATGGCAGCCGCAAACGATATCGATGATATTGAAAATACAGCGCAAAAGGTTTGGCAATTGACCAGTGTCCGCAGCCATGACCAGTTCAACACTATGATTTTTGGGTTTAAAGACCGCTATCGTCAAACGGATCGCCGTGATGTGCTATTCATGCATCCCGATGAAATAAGCCGTTTAGGTTGGCAAAAAGGTGACCGTGTTATGGTCACTCGCCAGCGTGCTAAAGATAGTCTAGAACAGCCACGCATATTAGGCCCATTGGTATTGAGCGAGATGGATATTGCCTCTAACGCTGTTGCCGCTTACTATCCTGAATGCAATGACCTCTTTGATTTAGAGACACATGCGCCAGACTCTCATATCCCAGCGTACAAATCGACCACTGTCTTTTTAGAGCGCGTAGAAGCAAATACATCGATAGCTATGCCTGCGTAAATCATACTGCAGAGAGCCAATAATGACATTTTTATTGGCTCTCCCTTTAAATGATCATAAGCGCGCTCCTACTTTAGGCCATAATAAATCGTGATAACTATTGAAGATAACGCTGAGCAAAGTGATGCTTTTATTGACCCTACTATGATAGATAATTCAACTAGCACTAAGATAGTTACACCTGAGCTGTCTAACGATGATAGGTTGTCAGAGACACCACTTGCTCGTAGTCACTTAGCACAAAAGCATCATTACTCGTCAATTAACAATAATCCTAATCATGACTCTCACCTTCAAATTGAACCTCAGAGCACCAGCTTAGCAGTCGAAGCTGCGATCTCTATCATTATTAATGGGATTCATTATGCTGTGTTGATGGCCAGTCCACATCAGCTAGAGTATTTGGCTGTTGGTTTTTTATTTAGCGAAGGCTTAATTCAATACAGTCACGAGTTACTCGACTGGGAAGTGACTCACCTTGCAGATATCGCTAGCTACCAGCAGTTTGCTCAAGATTCGAGTGACGAAGATCTTGATTCAGTATCGATTGAGCAAAGCTTAGAACAATTTCAAGATTACGATATCTATGTCGTGGAGTTAATATTAAGCCAGCGCTGCCATCAACGTATCCAAGCACAAAAACGTCAGCTAGCAGGGCGTACAGGCTGCGGTATGTGCGGTATTACTGGACTAACCCAAGCTTTGCCTGATCTAAGCGCTTACTCACCAGACCATTTACACCACGAACATAACCGACAAAAAGGTATAAATGACATTCAAACGGCCGCACCAAGTCTTGACTCCCTATTGGCACTGCGTCAACAAGTAGATGCCGCGCAGCATACACATCAGCTGACAGGTGCGGTACACGCCGCATCGACGATACATAATCAGCAGCTGTACTTATTTGAGGATGTAGGCCGCCATAATGCACTTGATAAACTCATCGGTTGGCAATTACGACAAAAAGCAGACGTTAGCTGTGTGCTCATGACTTCGCGTCTCTCTATTGAGCTGGTTCAAAAATCTATTCGAAGTCAAATCCCGTGGCTAGTTGGCATGTCAGCACCCACCAGTACAGCAGTGCGCGTGGCTGAGCGTTATGGCCTTGGATTGGCTGGATTTTTACGTGATAATCGAGTCACTTACTACACCAAACAAGATAATATATAAAAATTCACTTCTACTTGTTCATTGAGAGCACCCGTCTATCGCTCATTATCTATTTTTTTAATGAAAGCTTCAGTTACTTACTCATACTTATAATTTAGCTCATAGTGATATATCACTCGATGCTGCTCATAATAAACCACTATTTTTCAATACCTTATTAAACATCCTATTAAATTTCTTTAATTAAACACTTATATGTCATCTTCGGTCATTGTCTGGTAAATATCAGATAATGTTTGAGGTTAGTGACGTAATAGGTTACTCTTATCGCGCAAATATGTTACAGGTACTTAACAAATATGTAGTTTTATTTATTAATGCCGCTTAGTAATACATCAATCGCAATAGACGAGTAGAGACTTCCTACCTATTGCTTATTACAGCTGATAAGGCTGTCTAAATCGAGTTCGGGTCATGCCATCATGGCTTATTGCTTATTCGTAATTCCGCTATAGACACTCATCAGATGAGTTTTCTTTAGCACGTATCTACCTTTGTGTATGCCTATTAATAGCGTGATGGTTTACCCATTAACTGACGCCTATTGAAAGTAGTCCCTGTCTTTTTGATTTGACACTGTTTGTCTCATTAAGGTTTGGGTGTGTCACTTAGCATTTGCTTACCACTACAGTTGGTATTTTCGCTATTCATATTAGCCACATACGTTCGGTATGAGGGCTATGTAGGCTATGCTGTATTCCTAATGGTTTGGTATCTTTCGTTTTTACTGAACTTTATTCATCAACTAACAATTGCGAGGTCTGAGTTTGAAAACTGAGTCATTGTTCCAATTTTCTTCATTAACGATTATTTTATTATTATTAGCATTTTATGGTGGCACCTATTTACTGTCCTTATTAATCAAAAAAGATAAAGAGACAACTTCTGGGTTTATGGTCGCAGGTCACGGTGTTGGCTTTGGTATGGGTGCAGCCAGCATGACCGCCACTTGGATTTGGGCCGCCTCATTTTATGCTGCGGCTACCTCTGGCTATAAATACGGCGTATCAGGGCCGATACATTATGGCTTTTGGGGTGCATTGATGATTTTGTTCATCTACCCTTTCGGTATGCGCTTTCGTGAATTGGCGCCAGACGGTCATACACTAGGTGAACTTATTCATGCCCGCCACGGTTCATCAAGCCAATTAATCTTAGCCATATCTAATATTATGGGCAGTTTAATTAGCTTGATGGTCAACTTTACCGCTGCTGGAGCATTGGTGTCAGTCCTGTCGCCATTATCGTTCCAAACAGGGGTAATGATCGCAGGTATCGGTGTACTAAGTTACACATTAACATCAGGGTTTCGAGCATCTGTCTTTACGGATTTTGCCCAATTGGTCGCTTTAATGGCCATTGGTATTGTTATTATTCCCGCCGTGTTATTTGCCATGGGTGGCCCTGAAGTTATGGTTAGTGGACTATCAAACCTGACATTAGAGCAGCAGAACTTCTTCTCCTCTGAGGCATTCTTTCAACAAGGTGCGCCCTACTTCGTCGCTGTATTAGCATATGCTATCGGTAATCAAACCATCACTCAGCGATTATTCGCGATTGATAAAACCAAGATTAAAGCGACGTTTATCACTGCTACAGTCGGCTATGCTGGTATCGTTATTGGTCTTGGTATGATTGGACTAATGGCTGTGACGATTGGCGTCGAGCCACTCGATGGCAATATGAATAACCTCATTCCTCAAATGGTCAGTACTTATCTGCATCCCGTCTTTATCGCCTTATTCTTTATTTTAGTGATTGGGTCATTGTCTTCAACCGCTGACTCAGATTTATCAGCGCTATCAACCATTATGATGGCGGATGTCTACGGTAAAAACATCGCCAAAAAAGGCCATGTAAAACCTAAAACGATGATGTTGATTGGTCGTGGCACGATGATTGTTGCGACGGCAGCTGGACTAATTTTTGCGAGCTTTAAGCTCGATATTCTCGTCATGCTAGTGTTTGTTGGTGCACTATGGGGTGCTATTGTCTTCCCTGTTATCGCCAGTGTGTTTTGGAATCGCGTCACCAATACTGCCTTTACCTCAGCAGTGATCGTCGGACTACTCTTATTTTGCGTTGCCCGTTTCGAATTACTCCCAATCACTGGTGTCACCGCTCTATTCTTTGAAATACTGGCTAGTGTAGGTGCAGCAGTCGTTATTGGTCTAATGGTCTTTGGGTTCCTAGGTCGTAAGGTTGGCATGGTCGCCGCAGCTATTACACTTGTGTTGATGCTTATCTTCGCTACTGGCTTCTTGCGTCAATATATGGTCCTACTAGCCTCTCTAACCGCTTATGGCGCTAGTACCGTCGTCTGTGTGATTATCAGCCTGATGGGAGACGAACACTTCGACTTCGACTTAATTAAGCAGCGTGTGGGCAATTACGATAAAAAGTCGGAAATCCCATCGTCACTTAAATCTTAAACCAAAGTCGCTTTATCCGAGTGCCGATTGGCCAGTAGTATTTAGCTAATCGCTACTTACTTAGCAATATTATAAGGAGATATCATGGACAACGTTTTTATCTACGGCTTATATATCTTAATTTGGCCTGCCATTACTCTTGGTGTACTCGTATTAATTTGCACAGCCACTTATCGAGATGTGAAAAGTGCTAAACGTGACAATAGAGATATTGTTTAGCGTATTATATTTTAAACCATCATCATTAAACACTGGGTTACTGATTGCTTGAAAAAGCCTATTAATAGCATAAATGTCCTGAAACTGGGGCTAAATATAGATAAGATAATAAATAAGCTGTTTTTAATTAAAAAAGGACTTGTAATTTACTATATTTTTGCTAATATAGGCGACCTTGATTGGCTGGATGGCAGAGTGGTCATGCAGCGGACTGCAACTCCGTTAACGCCGGTTCGATTCCGACTCCAGCCTCCAATTATTTATTAACTTTACGTTAATTTTGGCTTGCATTATTATCACAACCGATTATAATAGCGACCACTTATCTAGTAACTAGATGGTCTATCAGCTAGTTTACATTTTAGATAAAACAAGTTTTGCCCGGGTGGTGAAATTGGTAGACACAAGGGATTTAAAATCCCTCGCTAGCAATAGCGTGCCGGTTCAAGTCCGGCTCCGGGTACCATTACATAGTCCTATACTATCTTATAGAACAGCTAAAGCCCCTGATATCAGGGGCTTTGTTGTATCTGAAATATAGATAAATAAGAGTGACTAATTTACACTCAAAATATAAAATTAAGCTTTCTTTAGCTAGCTAATACGACTAGTTAAATTCAGTCGATATCATATATAGAATAATTAAACCTTATAAAAAAGATAGCCGTATTACTTTTAAGTAATATGGCTATCTTTTTTGCTCAGCCTACCTTATTTCGATCTCAATACTAAACCTATCTTCTAATTCACTCCACACTACCCTGACCTTCGTAAACTGTACTTTCTTGGGGAACACTGGCTCGCTACGATCTGAATTTCCATTAATTATTTTATAAGTTGCAGAGCGACTAAGAGGAGTATGACAGCTAATACCCTTGATATTTAACATCTAAAAAATATGATTAATATGCTGACCGACAGACTATGTTCTATTAACTCAAGTTTTTCACAATTATCTATTTTGTAAGTTAATAAAGTGTTCCGTCTTCTACAGTTACTACATCTTATGTTCTTATCGCTCCCCATACACTCCAACTATTGGCCCTAGTAGCAGTTATAAAAAGTGCTAAACAAATAGTTATTTTTCTAGGTCAGCTATATACCTTAACTGCTTTGATAAAACATTGTTATCTTTTCTTGAAGATTTGTTCTAAACCAATCGCACTATGCATTGTGTAAAACTCTTTATTGACTGCTACTAATATTTATCGTTTTCAACTGTTAAGAATATCTAGCCAACTAGCACTCATTTAGATACAACTAAAATCTATATGCAGGTACTAGGATGTAATATCGAAATTTTGTTTGTAATTACTACAATTCTAAAGGATGAGTTTAGATAAAATTAAGTAACGTCAGTATGAAGGTGAAATTAATTGCATATTGGTAAAATCTGATAAATCATAATGTTAATCAAACATTTAACGTGCATTATTATGAGAACTGTATTACAATGCGATTACAAAAAATGACAGGTGGTATATATTTAGAGATAAACGGTTTATATTTTTATTGGCTATTGTTGAGTAATTTCCTATAAGAACCTAATTTTAGTAAATTATGAATATCTATAACTCTCAATACTTTATGAAATATAAGCTATATATCTATTTGGTATCACCCCTAACTTATCGAAATACTAAAAACGCTTATATTTTCTGGAGAATACCATGACATTTAACAAACAATTACTTACCGCTGCGTTTCTCACTGTTGGTGGCTTCGCAGCTATCTCTAGTGCAAATGCTGCAGGCAGCAAAACTGGTTCATTTCAAGTGGGCATGACCGTTATATCAGCTTGTACATTAGAAACTAGTGAAACTCAGAATATTAATTTTGGGGAAGTAGCAGGCAATGCTGTAGCCAATGATAACCAGACCTCTACGACTGCGCTATCTGTCATGTGTTCTGAAGGTGCGCCTTATGTGATCAACTTGACACCAACGAGTACAAACAGTACTGATGGTACTGGCACTATGGCTGGTCCAGGATCAGATACAATTGCTTATAGTCTTTATTCAGACGAAAGCTCTACTCCTTGGGGCAATACGAGTACCCTAGAACTTGCTGGAAATGGAGTAAGCAGCACCGGAGAAGGCGCAACTGTAGTGAAATCTCATCCTGTCTATGCCTCTGTAGACGGCCCCACTGATGTCCAAGTAGGCACTTACTCTGATACAGTTAACGTGTCAGTACTTTATTAAACGCTATGAAAAATTTTCCATTACGTCTTGTAATGAATTTGACAAAACATGTCCTGATATTAGGCTCACTGCTACTCGGTTCACTAGAAGTGATGGCGAGTGGATTACAGGTCTCTCCCATCTCGTTGAGCCTACAAGCTCGCGAGACTGCCAATGGTCTGACCCTTAGTAATTCCGGTAACAATATAGTACATGCGCAAGTACGCGTGTATCAATGGTTACAGGATGAACAAGGCGATCAGCTTACTCCCTCTCGAGGACTATTGGCCAGTCCACCGATGCTTGAGCTGAAACCGGGTGAAAAACAACTCATTCGAATCATTCGTGCGAAAGCACCACCGCAAGGTACAGATGCTGTGGAGGCCGCTTATCGTATTTTGGTTAATGAACTGCCAATCAAGTCTGCCAACCAAACGACAGGCTTGCAATTTGCGCTAAGCTATTCACTCCCCGTCTTTGTACAGCCGATAGGGGTTACTGAAACCAGTCCACAGTTGCAGTGGAGTACACATCTGCAACCAGATGGCAAAGCGATAAAACTCCGCGTCAGCAACAGTGGCAATGGTCATGCCCAACTGGCTAGGCTGAGCTTTATAGATACAGCTGGTAATAGTACGGTGATCAATCCGGGGCTGCTAGGGTATGTCTTACCCGATGCAACTATGAACTGGACACTGAAAATACCGCCCTCTGCCCTGGCGGCAGGCGGTAAATTCAAGGTTATGATGAATGGCACTCAGACGACACCAAACGTCACGATGGACACATCCATTCGCTAAAGCAGTTTTTCTACAGTGCGTGGCAGTATCAGCCAGTCACGCCGTAGACCTAAATGCTGTTACTATAAGCATTGACGAAAACGAACTTACCCAACTCAACTTAGACAGCTACAACTCTGGCGACGATGAATTTGGGTTAGATCTATATCTAGACGTTACTCTAAATGGTACTAGTGCAGGCTTGACTCATTTCTATTATCGTGATGATCAACTCTGGGCTAGTAAGACCATTCTACAACAGCTTGGCTTTATAGTACCTGCCGATACGACCACCGACGCCATACTCCTAAATAGCTTACTTGATCTCAATATTGATTATGATGCTCGGCAGCAATCCTTGCGACTTATCGCGCCTCTAAGTATGCTCAATTTAGACACCACTGTCCGTAACACGCGTACCAACAAGCGCCCTCAGCCCACATCATCTTCTGGTATATTGCTCAACTATAATGTTTACGGCACCCAAACTCAAAATAGCGCGAGAAATTTAAGCGTTTATACTGAACTGCGCGCGTTTAACACGTTTGGTGTACTCAGCTCTACTGCTTTGACTAACGCGAATAGTTATACTGATAGCAATGACTGGGATAGTCGTAGCGTACGTCTGGATACTAGCTGGAGTCAGTCATTTCCAGATAAGCTAATTAAGGTTCGTGCAGGCGATATTCTCACGAGTGCGTTGTCATGGACACGACCTACGCGCTTGGGTGGTCTACAAATTGGCACCAATTTCTCCCTTCAACCCTATAGATCAACCACACCATTGCCTTCATTTCTTGGCACAGCCACCCTACCCTCAGCGGTAGAGCTTTATGTCAATGGTCTCAAACAATACAGTGGTGATGTACCCGCTGGACCATTCGAGCTTAATACAGCGCCAAGCTTTAGTGGGGCAGGCACCGCCCAGCTGGTGGTGACCGACGTGTTAGGGCAAAGCACGACGCTTAATTTTTCTTTATATGATGCGCATCGGTTACTACAGTCCGGCCTGTCTGACTGGTCCATAGAGCTTGGCGCAGTGCGAGAAAACTATGGCATTGATTCTTTTGATTATGGTAGCAATATTGCTGCTAATGGAACGTGGCGTTATGGCATGAATGACCGCTTTACTGTAGAAGCTCATGCTGAAGTCACCAATGGCCTGAGTAATGCGGGTGTTGGTGGCACGTGGCTGCTTGGTAGATCAGGCGGTATATTATTCGCCTCATTAGCGGGCAGCAAGAGCCAAGGTCAAGATGGCATACAATACAGTACAAACTACTCATGGAATAACAGTCGCTTGAATATTGGTATCAATGCCATGGGTACTATTGACGATTACCGCGATGTAGGCACACAATACGGCTCTGCTTCTGCTCGTCGAAGTGAGCAAGTCTCAACTGGTTATAGTACAAAGTCTTTAGGCCGTTTTGGTGTGAGTTATAATCAGGTAGCGCAGGCTGAGCATGAGACCACACAATTTGCTAGCGCCTACTGGTCTAAATCCTTTGGTCGCAGATTAAGCTTAAGCGCCAACTACAATCATGATATTAATGATTCTGCTAATAACAGCGCCTCTCTTAGCGCATCCTTATCACTGGATCGCAATATTTCGCTGAGCAACAGTGTACAGCACACCGATAATAGCACCGTTTTCTCATCTGATGTTTCGCGATCTGCTCCGAATGCAGGTGGTATTGGGTGGCGGGCTCAAGCACGTCATAGCCTAGAAGGTAGTACGGATAGAGAGGATGACACTAGCGGTCTTGCCGAGCTGAATTACCTTGGACGCTACGGTCAAGCACGAGCGGGTATCAGTAGCAACAATGGTGACTACGCAAGCTATGCAAGTGCTACAGGCGCCGTAGTTGCGATGGGCGGTGGCTTGTTTGCTGCTCGAACAGATAAACAATGGCTTTGCCGTAGTTTCTACAAATGGTATCGCCGATATACCTGTCTCTTTACAGAACAGTCCCATCGGCACGACCAATAGTAAAGGTCTATTATTGGTAACACCATTGAATGCCTATCAAGAAAATAAGATTGGCATTGACCCTATGCAACTGCCAGCAGACCTGCGTATTGACAAAATAGACATAAATGCCACACCGACCGAGCTTGCTGGTATTCTTGTCGGTTTTGATATCACGCCAGTACGTTCGGCGTCAGTTATCCTAACAGATAGTAATGAACAACCGCTCCCGCTTGGCAGTCAAGTACGTCAGCTTAGCAACAAGGAAGTGCCATCGACCATCATTGGCTTTGATGGTGAGGTATATCTCGACACGCTTGATAAACGCAATGTGCTTGAGGTAACTACCCCCTCGGGTGATGTTTGCACGGTTAGCTTTGATTATTCCAAGCAGGGTGATGAGATTCCACTCATTGGCCCCCTCATTTGTCAAAAGGTACAACCATGATGAAATTACTTCAATGGCGTTACGGTTTGTTATTGCTGCCAGTTGCGCTGTTGTGGCTCCCATCAAATGCGCAAGCACTTACTTGCCAAGTAGACAGCTTTGTCTCACCCAATCTTGGTACGATTACTCTTGGCAATGCCAACAATGCAAGCATCGAGCAAACACTGACTTACAGTTGCACTAATACGTCTGATGTCACCCAGTGGGCATCCGTCTGTATTGGTGTTGATGGCGGTAACAATAATACTTCTCAAATCAGTCCACGTCATCTGACTGGGCGTGATGGTTCAAATTTAAATTTTGACATGACACTTAATGATATGAGTAATGCTACTTGGGGCAATCGCATCGTGGGTGGTACGGAGTTTATTGATTTCTTCAGCGTAGCGCCAGGTACTACTACACCAACCATTAAAACAACCGTTGTTGGAGTATCTCTGCTATATAACAATAATGCTGCCAAAGCAGATGAATACACTGCCGCTTTTACGGGTAGTAATGCAGCATTGACATACGTAACCGTTGTTTCTAGTAGTGACACAAGCCGATGCTTATCAGAAACTGAAGGAACTAGTCCATTCTCATTTACTGTTGAAGCCAATGTTGTTAATGAGTGTAAAATTACTACCCCTCCCGCCAATGTCAACTTGGGAAATGTCCCAGCAAACAAGCTTAATATCGAGGGTAGTAGTAGTATCGGTGTGACCTGTACAAATGCTGCTCCCTATACAATCGGCTTGACTCTTTTCAACGCTGCCAGAAATAATGATGGGATGAGCTTCATGAGTGGCACCGGTAACAATCCCGACCAAGTACCCTATCAACTGCAGCGGGATAGTGAAAGTGGACGCATACCTTGGGGCGATGGAAAAGGAAATTGGGCCGTAGATGTTGGTACTGGCGAAGTTAAAACAAAAAACATATACGTTATTGTGCCTAGCGCCGACTTCACCCCAGATAGCTACTCTGATACGGTAACGGTTCATGTAAACTATTAATATTTGTGTTTTCAATGTTTAGCAGTCAATTAGATTAGCTGTTCTATAGTATGCTGCATGGGTAATTTTGAGTCATACTTCAAGCGAAGAATAAAAGCAACCTAGTTACACTTGTGAAGCAATTAAATTCTGACAAAAAAACAAACTGCCTTACTCTGCACTGTCCAAACTGTTAGATAGCTTCAGTCTATACAAGCAGCTACCTGGCTGTCGGTCCATTATTCAATCCTGCTAATTTTTTATATTACTCCTACTTTCGTCACTCCTATCTACTTAAAGTAACATTACATAATATTATGCTACTTTGTAAAAAAGCACAGCCCTAATATTAGAGGCTGTGCAAAATTTAAGACCATATGCTAACTTTAAGAAATTTATCTAACTTATATACCAAGCTCTTCAAATGGTATTATCAATCTTCTCTTTTGACAGCTAAATCAGCTATCCAACAATACGTTGCCATAGTCATCACGCAAATCTTTTTTGACCATTTTCCCAGCGCCATTTAGGACGATATTATCTACAAATATGACTTTATCGGGTATTTGCCAGCTGGCAATTTTACCTTCGTAAAAGCTCAGTACTTGCGACTCATCGATTTCTGAATCTGGTTCTTTCACCACAATCAATAATGGGCGTTCGCTCCATTTTTTATGCTTTGCAGCAATAGCGGCCGCCATTCTTATCTGCGGATGGGCGACTGCGATGTTTTCTAGCTCTACTGACGATATCCACTCTCCACCAGATTTGATCAAATCTTTTGAACGATCCCGAATATTCATATAGCCATCGGCATCAATGGTTGCAATATCGCCTGTGTCGAACCAACCATCTTCAGTTATCGCATCAGGATTTTCTGTGTAATAATCATTGATGATCCAGTGCCCTTTGATCTGTAAACGACCTTGAGACATACCATCTTCTTCAACTTGCTGTAGTGGCTCGTCAGTATCTATGAGACGTAGCTGAACGCCGTAGGGTGGACGACCTTGAGAGTTACGCAACTCATTAATCTCATCTTTACTCAGCGATTTATGCTTGGCTTTTATTTGATTCATCGTTCCAAGTGGACTGGTTTCTGTCATACCCCAACCATGCACCGCATCGCAGTTAAAGTCTTCTCTGAACGTTTTGATTACCGATGGTGGGCATGCAGCTCCTCCGACAATGGTACGCGTCATGCTATCAAGCTTGCTACCTCTGGCTTTGGCAGCGGTCAATAGACTTTGCCAAATCGTTGGGACGCCCAAAGCAACCGTAACATGATAATCATCAATGAGAGATACTAGGCTGTCACCATCGAGATTTGGACCAGGAAGTATGAGAGAGCAACCAGTCAAGGCAGCTGCATAAGGTGTGCCCCACGCATTGACATGGAACATAGGTACTACGGGTAGCAAAACGTCTTGTGCAGATAAAGCAGAGACATCAGGCATACATAACGCCATCGCATGTAGCACAGAAGAGCGATGCGTATATAAAATCCCTTTAGGGTTACCGGTAGTTCCTGAGGTGTAGCATAAAGAGCTGGCGGTCGCTTCATCGAATTGAGGCCAGTCAAAGTCAGTAGAATTTTCTGCTAATAACTCATCAAAGAACAGTACATTAGGCAGTTTTTCGACAATACTATCATCTCGATCACTTAGACAAATGAAGTGTTCAACACCTTTGATATGCTCTTTGATTGCCATAATTAGCGGTAGGAAAGTAGTATCAAAAAACAGCACACGATCATCAGCGTCATTGATAATGTAGCTAAGCTGCTCGGGGAACAAACGTGGATTGATAGTATGGCAAACCATGCCACTGCCTGAAATCGCATACCAAGCTTCTAAATGACGACGATTATTCCAAGCCAAAGTCGCTATGCGTTCTGATGATTTAAGTCCCAGTGTAGCCAACGCATTGGCTAATCGTTTTGAATTATCTGAGACAGTGCGCCAATTGGTATGAGTCATCTGTCCATCGACTTCTTTGGACAAAACTGCCGTATCACCATGATAACGGGCAGCGTGTTCGATTAGACCACTGATCAGCAATGGCTGATACATCATTTTTCCTAACATAATACATTCCCTGTAGTTATTTGAAAGTCCGCTTATTCTTGCTACTGCATCGTCTGATACTAAGAATAGGCCTCAACTAAGAATAATCAGAATTATTCTTTAAGACAAGCTAATATTATGTTCTCCATAGACAACAAAAAATTGTGATTCAACTTCAAAGACTTGATGATTACTTTATATAAATAGTTTTTATTTACTCACCAAAAGTTTATCAGCATCATTGTTTTTTTTAATTAACTATAAAATTTAGACAAAAAAAATCCGACCACCTAAGTGATCGGATTTTTAATATTTGGTGGAGATGGCGGGAGTTGAACCCGCGTCCGCCAGCATTACGCTCATGAATCTACATGTTTAGTTTCTGTCTTTAAATTTAATCCGCACCGATCCGACAGTCAGGATGGATTGGACGATTCTCTACTTTTGAACCCAAGCAATTGAGACAATCACTTGTGGCGAGCCTACATGCGGACGCTTCAACTTAGTTAACCAACTGTAGGTGATCAGCAACTAAGTAAGCAGGGTTTAAGCTGCTAGAGCGTAAGTTTCGTCGTTTGCGACTATAACAATATATGTTTGATTAACGAGAGGACATACACTCTCGACATGCATCATTGAGTTTCATCACCAGCGTCGAAGCCAGAACATCCCCAATAAGACTGGCTATTATATAGGAGATACCGGTTAGGTTTCAACCTATAAGTAGCCTGCATTACATTACGTTACAGCTTAATAGGTTAGGCCAAGACAGTGTTTAACCATTTGCCGATATTTTGAATCTGCGGCATACAGACTTGATGTGCCATTGGATAAGTATTGTAGGACACATTGTAATCCTTTGCTGTCAATAACTGCTGTGCTTGCTCACCTAGGACGACAGGCACGACTGGATCATGAGAACCATGTTCAATCAGAATCGGCATGTCTTTATTGGCAGCACTATACTCAATATTATCATTGGTCGCTAAGTAGGTAGAGAGCGTCATCAAGCCAGCCAAACGTTTTGGATAGCCAAGTGCCACATGATACGCAACTGCCCCGCCCTGCGAAAACCCTGCGATGACGATATGCTCTGGTAACACGCCGCGCTCTATCTCACGACTGATCAAATCTTGTATCTGCTGAGCAGACTCTTCAATTTGAGCCACATCTACTTTACGCTCCAGACTCATCTCTATGATGTCGTACCATGCTGGCATCACCATGCCACCATTTACTGTGACTGGGCGTTTAGGTGCATGTGGGAAGATAAAACGTACTGCCATATCATTAGCCAACCCAAGCTGCGGTACAACTGGCTCAAAATCATGACCGCTAGCACCTAAGCCATGTAGCCAAATCACTGCGCGATCTATCTTTTTTTGAGAGGGATTGTGCTCAACGACGACGGCGTCTAAATAGTTACTCATAGTTATCCTTAATAATGTAGTGAGATATGCCCTAAGCATTTCTATGTTTTTTGCCAAAATAACGTGTATGTCATTATTTGGTCAATATCATCTGTTAGTTTGAGAGTATGGTCAATAGTAAGGTACTAAACGGACAATAGCGAAATGAAAACAGTATAAGAAGACACGTATGATTTTACGACCGATAAGCTTAATACTATCAAGCTCAAATACTGTCAGCTGTCTATTCTTTAGTACATGTGCCTACAATTGTATCCGCATTAATGCTAAGTTCTTACAAGAATGCATGACCCTTAGTTTCTTTTAGCAAGTAGCAACCAATAGTCAAACGTTAATTTTTCAATTCCTATCCATACGTCCGATGGGATTTTTTTATAATTTTGCAGGAACATTTTACATGACAATTTCTAATAAATCAGCGCTTGAGCTGAGTAAGCAGACGCCGGCTAAGGTTAATAAGATTAATTTCGCCTTACCTTTAACGCTGATCAGCTCATTATTGATAGTAGGCTGCACTACCGATAGCCGCTCAACGCTCACATCAAAAGCCCCTTTATCGACAGCGCAACCGCAATCACAGCCACAATCGCCCTCATCTATCGCATATACCTATGGAGTGCGTCCGTTTTATTTGATAAATGATATGGACGAGGGACCACTAAAAGAAGAGCTACAGGCGTGCAGAGGGCAACTGCCAAGTAAGACAGACTTCTCTATTGCGCATCGAGGTGCGCCATTACAGCTGCCTGAACATACTTATGATAGCTACGTGGCGTCAGCACAAATGGGGGCCGGCATCTTAGAATGTGATGTCGCTTTTACCAATGACGGTGAGCTTGTCTGTCGTCATGCCCAGAACGATTTGCATACCACTACTAATATATTAGCCACGCCGCTCGCCAACCAATGCACTGTACCGCCCATATTGGATGCTAAAGGCAAACTTACTAATGCAGATAGTATCGAATGCCGTACCTCAGATATCAGTGCCGCTCAATTTAAAACCTTGACGGGTAAGATGGATGCTGCCAATAAAAAAGCAACCAGTATTAGCGAATATATGAACGCAACCGCGCCTTGGCGAACAGATTTATACTCACAAAATGGCAAGGTGTTGACGTTAAAAGAGCATATCGCATTGGCTCGTAAACTAGGCATGAAACACACGCCTGAGCTAAAAGCGCCCGCCGTGACCATGCCGTTTGACGGCTATCGTTTGGACGATTACCGTCAACAGCTGATAGATACTTATAAGGCAGCGGACGTGCCTGCACGCGATGTATTTGCCCAGTCATTTAATATAGAAGATCTTGATTACTGGATCAAAAACGAGCCAACTTATGGGGCTAATGCCGTCTATCTGATCGATGACAGCAATGAGACCGCTAAGGATAAAACATTTGATAAAAACGACGCAACCACATGGAAGCACTCACTGGCTGATATCAAAGCACGTGGCATCAACACCATTGCTCCAGCACTTTGGTTATTAGTCACTACTGATGGTAAGGGAAATATGCAACCATCAGAATACGCAAAACAAGCCAAAGCCAATGGTCTAAAAATCATTACCTGGTCGATAGAGCGTTCAGGGCCATTAACCGATGGTGGCGATTGGTACTATAGCGGTCTTGGCGACGCTATCAACAATGATGGTGATATGATGAATTATATTGACGTACTAGCACAGGACGTCGGTGTTCAAGGCATTTTTTCAGATTGGCCCGCTACAGTGAGCTACTATGCCAACTGTAAGGGTCTTAAGTAGGTTTTCGCTTAGTCTATTAATAGATAATCACGCTTAATATTCGTTACCAAGGCCAGCTTATTCATTGAGCTGGCCTTTTTGTTGAATGTATTAAAATGATTACATCGCACACTATCTACTGAGCACCCTACTTTTCCATTAACTTTTCACACCATTTAACTCGTGGCAGCAAAAGCAGTCTGCTGTTTTGTGCTACGATAATTTACTAAGCTTATAAGACGATGTAGAGACTATGACCCATATTTTACTGGTAGAAGATGATCCTGCGATCGCGATGTCACTCAAGGTCACCTGCAAGCGTGAAGGCTGGCAAATAACTTGGCTGGATAACGCCAGTAGCGTGTTACCTATGCTACATAGTCATGAAGCACAAGATCTATCAGCAATTATTATGGATGTCGGTCTGCCAGACGGTGACGGCTTGAGTCTATGTCAACAAATACGTCATACGCCTGATATCGACGCCTTAAAAGATTTGCCTATCGTGTTTTTGACTGCACGTAGCGATGAGGTCGATCGTATTTTAGGATTGGAGATGGGTGGTGACGACTATTGCGCCAAACCCTTTAGTCCACGTGAATTGGTCGCTCGTTTAAAAGCCATTTGGCGACGTGAACAGCTAATTCAGCAGTCAAGCTTTCATACTACAAATTCAGATGACAGTACTGATAATACTTCCTCGAATAATCTATCAGGACAAGCATTAACGTTTGAGAACCAATCTGGTGTTTGGCATTATCAACCGCTCAACTATTCATTAACGTGGCAAGAGCAAAAGCTTGAGCTTAGTAATACAGAACGCAAAATTTTGCTGACACTATTACAAGCGCCGCAGCAAGTCTTTAGCCGTGAGCAGTTGCTTAGCGCAGTAAGCGACTATCCTGACCACCGTTTGGCGCGAACTATAGACAGCCATATCAAATCAATTCGTAAACAGCTCGCTATGGTAGATGCTAATGTCGATGTCATCCATACGCATCGCGGACTGGGTTACGCATTATGTCCAGCTTAACAATGGCTGCTAGTTTATGAATAATAAAACCTATCCTGCTGAGAATGATATTCATAATGACCAAAGCAATTGGTATGCCAAACTGCATCCTATTGGTACTGCTCAGCAAACCCCTAAACGCAAACGACTGCTCAATTTAAGTATATTTTTTAGGATTTGGCTAGCCGTTGCGTTGGTGCTCGTCATATGCGGCGTGGTCGTGTTTACTCAGTTGTTTGGCTACGTCAAGCCAACCGCGCAGCAAGTCATCGAAGACACGCTCCTAGACACCAGTAAATTACTCGCGGCCAGTTTACAGGTGCCGTTATCTACAGGACAATTATATGATGAGGACTATCAAGCGCAACTTGATGCTGCATTTGTCGGCATACCAGCGATTAATGATAATTTAGGTCCCGTCTATCAAACCAAAAGCTATAGTAGCTTTCGGGTATATGTGACAGACAGCAGCGGCAGGGTCATTTATGACTCGCTACCCAAACCTGACAATAATGAAGGACAAAACTATGGGCGCTGGAATGATGTCTATCTCACATTAAGAGGTCAGTACGGTGCAAGAAGTACGCTGCGGAATGGCCAACAGCGTGATGGCTCGGTCATGTATGTCGCACAGCCAATCAAGAATATGTCTGGCAAGATTATCGGCGTGGTTAGCGTCGGCAAACCTGTCTCCAGCGTGCTACCTTATTTGGACGACACACGTAACCGTATGCTTATCACCGCACTACTTATCAGCATCGCAGCCCTTATACTGGCAGGTCTAGTAGCATGGTGGCTTAAGCAAAGCATTACCTTGGTGACTCAATATACCAGTGCGCTGGCAGAAGACACTAAAAAGCCCTATTTCTATCTGGGTCATGAATTAAATAGCCTGACAGATACCATCGAGACCATGAAGCATCGACTCGAAAACCGTGCTTACGTCACTGATTATGTCCATACTTTGACCCATGAGCTAAAAAGCCCTTTGACCGCGATACGTGCCAGTAGCGAGCTATTAGAGGACGATGGACTAGATGGCAATAAACTGGATAATGAAGATCGGCAGATGCTCATTGAGACGGTAGGTGAGCAAAGCGTAAAGATGCAACAGCTCATCGACCGATTACTGTTGCTTGCTAAAGTAGAACAGCCTACCTTTAAGCTTAACCGACAATTGACTCCCCTATTACCACTTTTGCAAAGTTTGATCAAAGATAATACAGCCAAGCAGCAACAGCAGAATCTATATCCTATCGATATATATATTGATAATAAGAATGTGACCAATACTGCAAACTTGCCAGCAGAAATACTGGCAGCGAATAGTGTGTATGCTGACCAATTTTGGTTAATACAGGTACTGCAAAATGTGCTTGATAATGCGATACACTTTGCAAAGCGTACCGTTGAGATTTCATTGCATAGCACTGCTCGGACCGTCACTATCGATATATTCAATGATGGTAAACTACTACCCGAATATGCTGTCGCAAAAGCATTTGAGCGTTACTTTAGCTTGTCTCATCAAAGCCAATCATCATCTCAAACAACGAATCGCACAGACAGCAATGATCTATATACAGAGTCGGCAGATTCGACGACTAAGCCAAGGCAGACTGACTATAGTAGTAATACGCTTAAAAAAGGCACGGGCCTTGGTCTAACACTAGTGAAGCAAGTAATTGAACATCATGGTGGTCAGGTAGCCCTCAATAATGTCCGTACTAATGATGATAAAGCTGACACTAATAAAGCTAGAACTGATAATACTGATACTGGTAAAAACCAGCGTTCTGGTGTGATGGTTAGTATCACCCTACCACTAGCTTTAGAATAAGAATTTTATAAGGATTCATCAACTTTCCATCATGACTATACAGGATTTCTACTTTATTGTTTTACGATAGCACTAAGATCTGTTGAACCGTCAAATTTGTAAAGTAAATGAGGAGTAGACAACCTATGTCACATCAATTAACGGATAACCCTATTATCAAGAACCTAATCGGCTTTAGCCGTCATTACTGTGCACAGACATTAACGAGCCAAGGCGTCGATAGTATTGAGTTTGGTCATTGGTTAGCGATTCCTAGTCAGCGGTTATTATTGGTATTTCGACACCAGCAGTGCGTAGCTATTGATAAATATCAACTGGCAGCCTAATATTTAGCTAGCTTAAAACGTTGATTATATTTAAATCTAATTCATATTATAACGAGCCATAAAAAAGCCCTTTATTATTTCTAGTATTAAACTACTAGAAACAACAAAGGGCTAATTACGTTAAAACAAAAATACTAAGTAATCGATTGTACTGGCGGCTGTACATCCGCGTTTTGACCACGGTGACGTAGATAATGATCAAGCACTACAACCGCTAGCATTGCTTCGGCAATAGGCGTAGCACGCACACCAACGCAAGGATCATGACGACCCTTAGTCAGCATATCGACTGCTTCACCTTGAGTGTTAATGCTCTTGCCAGCAGTGGTAATACTAGAGGTTGGTTTTAGAGCAATACTGACACGGATATCTTGGCCTGATGAGATACCGCCCAAGACACCGCCAGCATGGTTGGCTGCAAACCCATCTGGCGTCAGCTCATCACGAGCGCTATGTCCGAATTGACCTGCCACCGCCATCCCATCGCCAATCTCGACGCCTTTGACCGCATTGATACTCATCATCGCATGAGCAATATCTGCATCTAAACGATCAAATACTGGCTCGCCTAAGCCTACTGGCACACCGCTCGCAATGATATCAAGGCGCGCACCGCAACTGGTGCCTTCACGGCGCAAGTTATCAATCAAGGTTTCAAAACGGCCAATCGCTTCTTTGTCTGCACAAAAGAACGGATTGCTATTTACAAACTCCCAGTCAATTTGGCTTGGGTCTAAGACATTACTATGCTCATTGCCAATCTGAGTCACGTGACCACGAATTTGCACGCCTAGACGTTCTTGCAAGTATTTCTTGGCGATAGCACCAGCTGCTACACGCATAGCCGTCTCACGCGCTGACGAACGACCGCCACCACGATAGTCACGGAAGCCATATTTCATACTATAAGTATAGTCAGCGTGTCCAGGACGGAAAGTGTCTTTGATATCGCTATAGTCTTTGGATTTTTGATTGGTATTACGAATCAATAAACCGATAGACGTACCTGTGGTTTTGCCTTCAAATACGCCAGAAATAATCTCAACTTCATCAGACTCACGGCGCTGGGTTGAATACTTAGACGTACCTGGTTTGCGACGATCCAAATCTACTTGTAGGTCGTCTGCAGATAATGTTAAACCTGGTGGTACGCCATCAACGATGGCCATAAGGCCTGCGCCATGTGACTCACCGCAGGTGGTGACCGTAAAAACCTGCCCAATACTATTGCCTGCCATAACTGTCCTTAAACAAGTAAACGCTACTGATGACTATGTAACCAATCACTCATGGTCATTGCTTATACTGATTTTAATGAGTGATTGTATTGTTATTTATAGTTTCGGCTCATGAAGCCGACGTCTATTTAACCTAATATCTGTCTATTGAAGGCTATCTAATAGCTGAACATAAGAGGCAAACAATTGACGGTTTGAGACTAGCTCATCATAGGTAATCGCAAAGACACCATGCCCGCCATGTGCAAACTTCAACCAATCAAATTGAATTTCAGGATAGGCTTGTTTTAGCGCCCATTCGCTGTCACCCACTTCACAGATCAGCAACCCATCTGGGCTAAGGTAATCTGGCGCTTCAAATAAGATACGATGTACCAAATCTAAGCCATCTTGACCCGCTGCTAGTGCATGCTCAGGCTCATATAAGAACTCAGGCGGCAAATCTGCCATGATAGCCGCATCGACGTACGGTGGATTGGTGACGATAAGCTCATACTGGTTCTCAGCAGGTATCTTGGCAAACAAATCAGACTCGATTACGTTGACTTGATGACCAAGGTCATGATGATCGACGTTGACCATTGCCACTTCTAATGCGCCTTTATCGATATCGACGGCATCGACCAACGCATCAACGAAACGGGTAGCAAGCGCGATTGCGATACAACCAGAGCCAGTGCACAAGTCTAAGATACGCTCAGGCTGCGACAACTGCTTCACATCCAAGCCATGATCATAAAATACCGCTGACTTTTCGTTCGGACTGACACCCAGTGGTTTGGCCAATTCGGTAACTTCAAAGTACGGATGGAACTGCTGACGAATCAACTCTGCAATCGGTGAGCGCGGGATAAGAACTCGTTCATCGACATAAAAAGGCAGATCGCAGAAATACGACAAGTTAATCAAATAACTGAGTGGCTTACGTTCAGCGATACGCTCTTCTAACAGTCCTAGTACCAACTGCTTTTCAGACGTGGTCAGACGACAGTCTAAAATCTGCTCATTGGCAGACCAATCGAGAGACAAAGAGTGTAAGACAATGGCTGACGCCTCTGCAAACTCATCGGTTGTGCCTTGTGCAACAACGACGTCATAATTACGCAACTGCGTGACTGAAAAACGAATAAAGTCGCGAATACTGACGAGCTGCTCACGTGCTTCGTTTAGCTCTGCATGTAAGTTAGCAAATTCATCGTGCTCACCAAGAAGTCCAGTCTCTAAATCATACTCCATCTCACCGTCTAAGCCCTCAGACTCATCATTGAAGTATTGGTTTTGAAACTCTTCTGCACTCATTGTTTGGTCTTCTGACATATCGCACCTTGTGGATTAACTGCTAGCGGGTTAAATTGCTTTTTGCTAAAAATCGTTATATTAAATAAAATTCAGTCATACATTATAGACGTAAACCTCTAATAGCGCCAATAACTGTCATTTTTACTTGCACAAAAAATAGTGCCAATAATGAACAGTTTGCGTAAGAATCGAGCACGACGCCATACACACCTTGGTTAAATTATTACCCAACTGTAGCGAATACGTCAGCAGTTGACGTTTGGCAAGTCTTAAATGCAAAAAGATGTGTCAAAAGTTTGCGATGCAATCAAATTATGCGCATAATAGCCGCATTAGTAGCAACCACAAGTGACTCAATATGATGAAAATAAAGCCAATTATTACTGCCATATCTATCGCAGCTGTAAGTGCTAGTGTAGCCGCACTTGCTGCACCTGCCGATAGTACTCGCACATTGCCAGTACGCACGGCTGACGCTATGCCAGGTCTTGCCAAAAAGGTTAGCCTTAATGTGCAAGAGAACCGTAGTCGCTCAGATGGCGCTGCTACTGTACAGTTAAATACAGAGAAAGCGAAACCAGTCGACAGCATGAACCAGCTTATCAATAATAAGCAAGAAGCCAACCAAAACGTGCCAGCCCCAGCTGCTGACAATATGAGTGCAGCAGAACTAACGCGTAAAGATGAGCAGGCTGACCGTAACGATGACATTAGTGAAGGTCAAGCCGTTGCTGCGCCTAGCGACCTATCATCTATCGACTCGTCTGATCCACTCGCTTTTGAGTTACCAGAGAGTGAGAAGCGTCAAGACTTCAGTGATGACCCAACCATCAAAAATATCGAAGATAAAGATGGTAAGAAACATACAACGCTGAACTTGTCGAACTATGCCAAGCAAGTGAACGGTGCTGTTTGGTCACCTAATATGAAAGTCAACTCAGCGATGACGATCAAAATGCAGGCGCTGCTCGATTGGAACCATGCTTCTCCTGGTCCTATTGATGGCGGTTGGGGTATGAATAGCAAAAAAGCCCTTGTTAACTTCCAAACGATGAAAGGCTTGCCAGCGACTGGTAAAATGGATCAAAAAACTTGGGATGCCTTGATTAAAAACATTCCTGCGAACAAACCTGTACTGGTCACTTATACGTTGACTGCAGACGATATCAATACCAATTTTGCGACTACCCCTTCTGGTTCAGAAGCGAAGTCAAAAATGAAAGGTCTTTATTATCAAGATATCAAAGAGATGCTAGGTGAACGTTTCCATATGGATGTACGTTACTTAGACAAACTCAACAAAAATAAAAAGTACGCTGTTGGCGAGACTATCACAGTGCTAAATACTCGTGACAAGCTGAACCAACGTATCAATCGCGTAGTCGCCAACAAAGCCGACAAAACATTGTATGCCTATAATGGTGACAAATTGGTTGCCACTTATCCGACGACCGTTGGTAGCGATGCCACACCGTCTCCAAAAGGCACGTTCAAAATTATCAATAAAGTGAAAATGCCTTGGTATAAATCAACCGTTGGTGAAGGCGCTCAAAAGAAAGTTCACATGATAGCACCAGGACCAAACAACCCAGTCGGTGTCGTTTGGATGGGATTATCTAAGCCTTCTTACGGTTTACATGGCTCACCAGTACCTGAAGGTATCAGTCGTCAAGGCTCAGCAGGTTGTGTTCGTTTGACCAACTGGGATGTGTTAGAAGTTTATGCCAATATCGAAAATGGCGCGGTTGTCGAACTTCAATAAATAGAACCTTATTAAATCTAGCTTCGGTGCTAGTTAGCAAATAATTCTAACGATAAAAAAGACCTCAACATTGAGGTCTTTTTTTGTTTGTTGATAGGCCGTTCCACTTCACATCGATAACACTGCTTGTCTTTATGTCTTACTGTTCGCCTTTATGTCTTATAGCCTTCCTCATTCCCAGTAATACTGCCAATTTTTTTGGTAAAGAATAATCCTGCAGGTATCGAAGCCAAAACGCCCAATCCAACCGCTATTTGAATATGAAATATCTCATCGAACCCTGTAATGAGAGCACCAATCATAAAAAGCCCGATAGTCACGGTGGCTGTCATTGAGTAGATGACAGAAAATAATGGCCAGTTCATAAGTTATTCCTTATCTTTATTGTGGATATAATATATTTAAACTTAATTCCACAAAAAAAGTAAGTATTTACCGTGAACCCTTGTATCATCTATATCGAATGACTTTAGAATAAAAACCATGCTATTATTAAGGTTTTAGACTTAATCATAAGAAACATCAGTTTTTACTCCCATCTTCTCTCAACTCTTTTTTATAATTTTCAAGAATCCCCTATATCTTTATTTATTTATCATTACAATAATGACTTTCTTTATCTACTAAGAACGCTATCTGCTATGTACTCATCTGAAAAAAATACTGCGCCTAACTCAGTGGATCAAAACGAGTCATCAGCCACTACTGACGCTTCTCACAATCAAGACGCAACAATTGAGCCAGTAGTTGATGATGCCGCTGTAGACAATGATGAAAGCGAAGACAATCAACACAAGCAATCGACTGATACAGATGGCGAAATAGACTCCGAAGTAGACACTGAATGTGCGCAGCCACCTGACGCTGAGATAACCATGGAAACCATCAGTGACGATGTGGTCGTGGCGACATTGGAGTCGACAGAGCCTGAGTCACAATCAAATACTGAAGCGTCAGAGGTTGCAGAATCAGAATCTATAGAAGCGAAAGAAAAGTCCGATTTCTTTCAGTCGGATACGGCGGAAACAACAGAAAAAAGTGCTCAAGACGATAGTGATGCTGAAGTAACGGTAAAAGCAGAAGACGACCCTACCGATGACCAAACTATCGCAGCACAGTCATCAGATAACAAAACAGCCAATAGACAAAAAACAAAAAACAAATCTAGTCGCGATCATGACAATCAAAATAATGACTCAGAAGATGATAACCAAAGTAAAGACACCGATGTAGAAGATAGCGACGATCAAAAGGCTCAAGATGAAAGTGATGAAGATGAGGTTCAAGAGGAAAAAGAAGCCAAACTTGAGTCTTATAAGCAGTTTGTCGCCGAGCAATTCAGCAATCAAAAGGTAGATTACCCAGAAGTACGGGTTAGGATTGAGGCAAACGCCCTGCCTAGCAAGATGTACTTCATCATGAACATTTTGTCTGCCATCATTGCCAGTTATGGGCTAGTGACCAATTCAGCAGCCGTAGTCATCGGAGCAATGTTAGTTGCGATGATGCTAGGCCCTATTACGGGTATAGCGCTAGCAATTATCGATCACCGTATGCCACTGCTACGTAAGTCGCTTTTTACCGTTATTATCGGTGTCTCGCTGGTGGTATTGGTCGGCTTTATCGTTGGTTGGCTACATAAAGACCAACCGCTAACGGCAGAAATCCTATCACGTACCCAGCCCACCTCTATGGATTTAATGATTGCCTTAGCTGGCGGTACCGCCGGTGCTTATGCAATGGTATCCCCGCATCTCTCGGTTGCTGTTGTTGGTGTTGCAGTTGCCACAGCCTTGGTACCACCACTGGCTGCTAGCGGTATCTTGCTCGCTAATGGCGAGATACAGCTTGGGCTTGGTGCGCTGTTATTGGCAGCGACCAACATTCTTGCTATCCAGTTTACCAATGCGCTTGTATTATGGGTATTAGGCTTCCGTCGTTTGGTCGATGACGATTATAAATCCAATACCTATTTGACTTTTTTGCAGCGGAACGCGGTGACTTTATTACTACTTGGCGGCTTAGGTGCCTATTTGACCATCAATCTACAGACCAATGCCAAGCAGCAAGTATTTGAGAGTAGTGTCAAGGAAGCGATCAACAACTATTTTATCGATCAAGGTAATGTATTGACCAATACGCAGTTTGATACCTCAGAAGAGAATCAAGTGGTGCGGGCAATCGTACGTGGAGAGACTTTACCGAGCTCATATGACGTACGCCAGATTGAAACGCTCATTACCAATGATATGGCAGAGAATTTCCCAGAGTACTTGCCAATTAAACTCCAACTACGTTATTTGCCTGTGCAAGTAATCGAGTCTAATCCAACGACGCAAGACAAATTAGATGAAACTGATGCGGCAATTTTGACCAACTAGTCTGCATACTCTACAAATTAGGCGATGACTAGCATACGTATAATAACCTAGTAGTTATAACTCTTGTACCAAGAGCTTGGGCGTTTGTGCTAAAATCGCTTGCAAAATTATTTTATGTCATTTACTCAATTCTATCCGTCAGTAAGGAGCCGCTGTGAGCCAGCCATTTCGCTCAGCCGATATTCGCCAAGCCTTTATCGATTTTTTCATAAGCAAGCAGCACACCCAAGTTTCATCGTCTAGCTTGATTCCACACAATGACCCGACATTGCTATTTACCAATGCCGGTATGAATCAGTTTAAAGAGACCTTTTTGGGTATGGAACCACGTGACTATACACGTGCGGTAACCTCGCAAAAGTGCGTACGTGCTGGCGGCAAACATAATGATTTGGATAATGTCGGCTATACTGCCCGTCATCATACTTTCTTTGAAATGCTTGGTAATTTCTCATTTGGTGATTACTTTAAACAAGCAGGCATCGAGTATATCTGGGAATTTTTGACCTCAGATCAGTGGTTAGCGATTGATAAAAATCGTCTCTACGTCACTATCTATGAGACTGATGACGAAGCCTTTGAGATTTGGAATAAAAACATCGGCATTCCGAGTGAGCGCATCATTCGTATTGGCGATAACAAAGGTGCTCCTTACGCTTCTGATAACTTTTGGACGATGGGTGACACTGGTCCTTGTGGCCCTTGCACCGAGGTCTTTTATGACCATGGTGCCGATATCGAAGGCGGTTTGCCAGGTACGCCAGAAGAAGACGGCGATCGCTATATTGAGATTTGGAACTGCGTATTCATGCAGTTCAATCGTCAAAAAGACGGCACGCTGTTACCACTCCCTGCACCAAGTGTCGATACAGGCATGGGTCTTGAGCGTATTAGTGCCATCATGCAAGGCGTTCATGGCAACTACGAGATCGATTTGTTCGTCTATTTAATGGATGCAGCAGCTGACATCTTAGAGATCAGCAACGAGCAACAATCATCATTGAAAGTCATCGCCGACCATATTCGTGCCGTGGCGTTTTTGATTGCTGATGGTGTTACGCCAAGTAATGAAGGTCGTGGCTATGTGTTGCGCCGTGTCATTCGTCGCGCAGTACGTCATGGCAACAAGCTTGGCGCTGATAGTGAGTTTTTCTATAAGATGGTAGCGCCGCTTGTCGCTGAAATGGGCAGTGCCTATCCTGAGCTAAAGGACAAACAAAGCGTCATCGAAAGTGCTATTCAAAAAGAAGAAGCACAGTTTGCTAAAACATTGGCCCAAGGCTTACGTTTACTTGCCAGCGAACTTGAAGGCTTACAAGATGGCGATACGCTATCTGGTGAAGCGGCATTTAAGCTTTATGATACCTATGGTTTCCCACTTGATTTGACCGCCGATATCACTCGTGAGCGTGGTATCGCTATTGATGAAGCCGAATTTGATGAGCATATGCAGGCACAACGTGAGCGTGCGCGTGATGCTGGTAAGTTTGACGTCGATTACAGCAGCGTTATCCAAGTAGAAACGCCAACGACATTTATCGGCTATGAGCAGCTTGAAGAAGACGGTGTGACTATTGACGCACTTTATCAAGACGGCAACCCAGCAGACAGCTTAACAGAAGGCATGGAAGGCGTTGTGGTATTGGATCGCACCCCATTTTATGCTGAAGGTGGTGGTCAAGTTGGTGAGCTTGGTGAAATCCGTACGGCATCTGGCGTTTTTGAAGTACAAGATACCAAAAAATCTGGTCAGGCGATTATCCATTATGGTGTCGTGACCATGGGCAATATCAGTACTAAGCAAACCGCTGAAGCGCAAGTACTGTCTAGCATTCGTGCAGCCAGTGCCAAAAACCACTCAGCCACTCACCTATTGCATGCAGCGCTAAGAGAAGTGCTGGGCGATGCGGTCACGCAAAAAGGTTCACTAGTCTCAAGCGAAGTGTTACGTTTTGACTTTGCTTACGACAAACCTGTCAGCGCCGCTGAAATCATGCGTGTCGAACGTCTCGTTAATGAGCAAATTCAAGCCAACACCCCTGCCCGTATCGAGCACATGTCGATTGACGAAGCGATGAACCAAGGCGCTATGGCACTGTTTGGCGAAAAGTACGGCAGTGACGTTCGAGTCCTAACCATGGGTACAGATCGTATCGTTGATGGTCAGCGCAAGCCTTTTTCTATCGAGCTATGTGGTGGCTTGCACGTACAGCGTACGGGCGATATTGGTGTGCTAAAAATCACCAGTGAGTCTGGTATTGCGGCTGGCATCCGCCGAGTTGAAGCCGTCACTGGCATGAACGCGGTCAAAAACATCCAGCAAAGCGAGCAACAGCTAAGTGAATTGGCAAGTCAGCTAAAAGTAAAACGTCCTGAAGTGGCGCAGCGTGTCCGTACGATGGCTGATAAGCAACGTGACCTAGAAAAACAACTAGAGCGTTTGCAACAAAAAATAGCCAGCGCTCAAGCAGCCAATTTGCTTGATGATGTACAAACGATCGCAGGTACGCCAGTTCTTATCAGCACCTTAAGCGGTATCGATGGTAAATCTATCCGTACACTGATGGACGATATCAAATCAAAACTGCCTGATAGCGTGATTGTATTGATTGGTGATAAAGATGACCAATTAGCACTCGCAGCGAGCGTCGCAAAATCTGTTACTGCCAAAGTGAAGGCTGGTGATATTATTCGTCATTTGGCAGGTGAGCTTGGTGGTAAAGGTGGCGGTAAGCCTGACTACGCTCAAGGCGGTGCACCGAAGTCTGGCAACAGTACAGCGGTTATCAGCGCTCTACCTGCTTGGATTGAAACCCAGCTTAGCTAAGCTAGTGAATGTTAAATTCGCGAATATATTGGCATAGCGTCTCACAATGTACCTTATATTTACTGTATAGCTTTACTCTACTACGCATAGAATACATGATTGGTTATAACTACTATAACCAATCGCCATATATCTAAGCGCTCCTGAGGCTTAAAGTTATACGGTAGATATGGTATAAAGGTCAACGTTTGGGCATATTGTTCATTCCATAAGGTTGATAGATACCATTAGAAGAACGAAACACCTAAAGGCATAACTCTTATCATCTGGCTTTATCTATACAAGCATTGGCGAGTATCACATTGACTCTCATCAATGACAATAAAAAGTCATTATTGAATAAATAGGTAGATTTTTATGGCGTTAATAGTACAGAAATACGGCGGCACCTCGATGGGCAGTATCGACCGCATCAAAAACGTCGCCAAACGAGTCAAACGCTGGCATGACAACGGTCATCAAGTGGTCGTCGTGGTCTCAGCCATGAGCGGCGAAACCAACCGTTTGATTGATCTAGCTCGCCAAATTAGCACGCAGCCTGATCCTCGCGAATACGATCAGATGGTCTCAACAGGTGAGCAGGTTTCTATCTCACTACTCGCTATGGCGATTAAAGAGCTTGGTATCGGTGCCCGTTCAATGACTGGTCGCCAAGTCGCGATTAAGACCGACAATGCCCATAACAAAGCCCGTATCGAAAGTATCGATGATAAAAACATACGTGAGCAATTAGATGCTGGCAATATCGTTATTGTGGCAGGTTTCCAAGGTATCGATGAAGAAGGCAACGCGACCACATTAGGACGCGGCGGTTCTGATACCACAGGTGTGGCGATTGCCGCGGCCTTAGGCGCTGACGAGTGTCAAATTTATACCGATGTCGATGGTGTCTATACTACTGACCCTCGCGTGACCTCAAAAGCCAAAAAGCTTGAAAAAATTACGTTTGAAGAAATGCTTGAAATGGCAAGTCTTGGCTCCAAGATTCTACAGATTCGCTCAGTAGAATTCGCTGGTAAATATGGCGTGCCGCTGCGTGTACTCTCTAGCTTTGATGAAAACACAGACGGTAGCTTTGACCAAGAATTTCAAGACAACGTTGGTACCCTAATTACGATAGACGAAGGAGACAATATGGAACAGGCAATCATCTCAGGTATCGCGTTCAACAGAGACGAAGCAAAAATCTTGGTACGCGGCGTGCCTGACCATCCTGGTATCGCCTCTGCTATCTTAAGCCCAATTGGTCGTGCCAATATCGAAATCGATATGATTGTACAAAATCTTTCGGATAACGGTACTACTGACTTTACTTTTACGGTTAACCGCACTGATTTAGATAAGACGCTAAAAGTGCTTAACGAAGAAGTGAAAGATGAAATTGGCGCCAAAGAAATATTAGGCAACAGTGAAGTTGTTAAAGTTTCATTGGTTGGTGTTGGCATGCGCTCACATGCTGGTGTTGCTAGCCTTATGTTCCAAACGCTGGCTGAAAACAATATTAATATCCAAATGATTTCAACCAGCGAAATCAAAGTGTCAGTCCTAATTCAAGATCAACACCTAGAAAAAGCCGTTAAGTCATTGCACACGGCATTTGGCCTAGATCGTGAAGACGGTGAAAGCAAAATCGCTGGGCTATAAGACATAAAAACTGTTAAAATATGGCATTAGGATTGATGGTTATCTATTAACCGCTATTAATGACTTTATATAGTATGTAGATAAACAGCATTTAAATTAATAGCGTTTGAATTAATTATATCTAAATAAATACAGTACTTAAATAAAATAGGATCTTTTTAGGTCCTATTTTTATTTTTTAGCATAGTTGAAATGAGCATTTACCTAATAGTTTTGTGAAAAACCGTGACAGTATCTGTTATGCCGCCTATAATGGGGCTTTCATTTGGGCTAAATGAATCTACCTATCATTACCGCTATTGGCACGATATCTGGCATCGTGATAATGGTTATATTGCATGTTTGGTGCTGCGGTAATGTTCTGCAATTGAGAAGTAATCTGATGAGTAATAATTTGTTGATGCGACATAAGGAGTGTGACGCATGTTAATTTTGACACGCCGCGTGGGCGAAACGCTAATGATTGGCGACGAAGTAAGTGTGACGGTTCTAGGCGTCAAAGGCAATCAAGTACGTATCGGTGTAAACGCACCTAAAGATATTGCAGTACACCGCGAAGAGATTTATCAACGTATTCAGCATGAGCGTTCTGTACAGTCGCAAATGCAGCATCTTGAGCAAGGCAACTTTTCGCCTTCATTTGATGACGAAGACTACTTTAATCGCTAAGCTAGCTAAATTATAATGCTGAACGCTCAACGGCTACTATCATCATTGAGCACACATAAATATTATATTGTTTTTTTAATCTGCTCTGAGGTCATTTATTTATGAGTATCCGCCAATCAGATGTATCGGCATTACTTAATGGTTTGAACAAAAAAGCCATTGGATTCAATGATGTCATCAGCTTTATCGATGATTTTTATCGCTATGCGCCTGCCCCTTTTGTAAATGGGATGGTACATAATGCAGCCGGTGAGAACGAAGGTAGCGCAAAGATTTTCGGTTTTGCTAAGCACCATGGCTTGAACCAATTGGACACGCTTAAACTATTTGGCGAGCATTATGCCAAGGTACAAGCAACGCCTAACGGTACCGATCATGCCAATATCCGTAATTTTTTACATTGGGGCTGGCAAGGATTTTTGATGCAAAAGAACCCGCTAACGGTTCGTCCTAGTGTCGATACGACTGCTATTTAATCATTTATGATGATTAAGCTATTTCTGATAATTTAATTATTGATAAAGTAAAAAAAGCCACGCTATATAGCGTGGCTTTTTTGTGAAAATTGTTTTTATAACAACTATTACAACTTATTTATAAATCTATTTATCACGAAACTTAACAGGCTGTACCGCGCCTTTAGGATTCGGCATATTAGGATAGTGATGCTCGTGCTCAACGTCACATTCAGCACCAACGACAGTACCATCGTCTTTTACGGGTTTATGAATATAACCTGTACGCTCAGCTGGCGGCAGATGCTCATGTTCCCATACCATCACAGCTTGCATACAAGTCTCACGCTGCTCAGCGGTAATCTTACGACCGTCAGGCCATTTACCTAGCTCAATTGCCATACGAAATTTATCAACCACTTCGGGCGTTAGACTTGCTAGTATTGTTTGTTTATCCATCTTGCCTACTCTCCACTACCATTTTTTGTATCATATTTGGGTCTAATAGATACGCTTATTCATCGTCTATAATATCATCATCGACATCAAGACTGAATTCTTCGGCATGTACGTTCCAGTGCAGCTTTGTACGGCAGGCCTCATAAAAGTCAAACCCAGGCGGGTGCAACAAAGTAAGCTTATCAGGATGCTTACGAATATGAAGGCGCTGCTCTTGCTCAAGTGGCACGCTTGGCTTACCGTCCGCACTTACCATCGGCTGAGTACGATTGTCTTCGTGGATACGAATACAAACCTCACTATTACCGCTGACCACAATCGGTCTGCTAGATAACGTATGGGGATGCATCGGCACCAAACAAATAGCATCCATACTCGGATGAATGATTGGACCGCCACCTGATAAGGCATAAGCAGTAGAACCAGTCGGTGTTGCCGCTATCAAGCCATCACTATGCTGTCTATAAACGTCATGTCCATCAATTTTCATCTGAAAATCAATCATATGTACCGATTTACCAGCATGCAGTACGATGTCGTTCAGCGCCATGTCTTCATGGATAATTTTGCGCCCTTCTCGTATCTCCATCGTCAATAAAAACCGATGGTCCAGTTGATAGTCTCCCATCAATACTTGGCGTAACTTAAACGCAGCTTCATCAGGTTTTACATCTGCTAAAAATCCTAAACGACCACGGTTTACCCCTAGTACAGGTACACGGTAGCGTGCTAACGCCTCAGCGGCATGTAGTATCGAACCATCACCGCCAACCACAATAACCAAATCACAAATCTCACCAATCAAACCCCGTTTGACGATTTTGACTCTTTCTATGTCTGTGAGGTCAAGCGTTGGTAAATTGGCCGTTTGTACATCCATTATTAACGTCAAATTCATATCATTGACGGTTTGGGCAATCTGTACCAAGCTTTGAGTGACACTACGTTTACCAGCACGGCCCATTAGACCAATGCGCCTAAAGGCGGGGTTTTTAATAGCGTGGAATAGCTCTGATTCATGTAAGTGTGGCAATCTTGCTGACTGCGCTGAGTTTTCCATAAAACGACTCGGTATAACGGTGAAGTACAAGGTAATGATAGCGATAAATGCGCGCTTAGACTAGCATGTTTATGAATTATCGTTGTTAACTGTCGTAACTGACCCCATATAAAAGCTATCAAATGTTTTACTTAGCCGAATCTGTCTGTTCAGTTTTCCAATTAGCGTATTGAGCGATACAGTAGCCCGATGCGCTAGCCAATGAGCAGTCTAAGGTTGCACCGCAGCAGTTGTCACGCAAACACAGTTGACAATAATAGCGGTTTTGCTAAAGTAACTAACATCACTATTTTTATATTTTATTATTAAGGACTTATGTATGGCCAATCCTATTGTCAGTCGCGCAGAACTTGCGATCGGCGGTAATCCAATGACGGTCAAGGGCGTAATTCAAAAGACCAGCTTGTTACTTGGTTTATCAGCCATTACTGGTGTGGGCTTTTTCTTTTATGCGCTTATGGCAGGTTTATCGCAAGGTTTTATTACGATGGCAGCCTTCGGTAGCATGATTGCTGCGTTTGTTCTGGCTCTTTTTATTACCTTTAAGCCGCAAAAAGCCAAGACTTTGGCAGTGCCTTACGCCTTGTTAGAAGGTATATTTTTGGGCGGTATCTCATTATTTTTCATGAGAATGTATCCAACAGTACCAGTTACTGCAATGTGCGCAACTTTCGTCACAGCTGCAGTTATGCTTGGTCTATATCGTTCAGGTTTAGTTAAGGTTACTGAAAAGTTCCGTTCTATCGTGACCTCAGCGGTTATTGCCATTATGCTTGTTTATGTAGCACAGTGGGTACTTTCTCTAGCGTTTGGCTCATCATTGCCGTTCCTATTTGAAGGTGGCGCTATCGCTATTGGCTTTAGCTTATTTGTCATCGTTATCGCTTCTTTCACCTTGCTATTAGATTTCGATAATATTGATCGCGGTGTTGCGATGGGTGTTTCTGAAGATTACGAGTGGTTGTTCAGTATTGGTATTCTTGCAACCCTAGTCTGGATGTATATCGAATTTATGCGTCTGCTAAGCTATCTACAAGACTAATTTTAAGATCGACCTAACAGTATCTCTATATAGAAAAAACCGCCTTCCATTTGATGCAAGGCGGTTTTTTTATGGGCAAATTTCACAGGCTTGTTTAAATTAAGTACGTCTTAAAAAGACTAAGCACGTTTTAAGCGCAATGCATTTAACACAACAAACAATGAGCTGAGCGACATACCAATCGCAGCGAGCCATGGTGGCACATAGCCTAAAGCCGCTGGTATCAGAACGATACTGTTGTAAGCGAGCGCCCAGCGGAAGTTTTGCTTGATAATACGTTCCGTCTTATCAGAGATGCGTTTAGCCGCAGTAATGGCCTCGATTTGTCCATTTAAAATAATACTATCACTGGATACTTGTGCTAAGTCTGCCGCCCCTGCAATCGAGGTCGACACATCTGCTGCTGCTAGCACTGGCGCATCATTGATACCATCACCCACCATCAATACCACAGCACCGTTAGCTTGCAACTGCTGGATATGATTGACCTTATCAGTTGGTGATAGTCCATTGTATGCTGCTTGCATTCCCAAGTTCTCAGCCATGACTAGCGCTTGCGGGCTTGGGTCACCTGTCAACATAACAGTCTCGATACCTAGTCCTTTGAGCGTATCGAGCATCGACTGCGCACTATCACGTACCTTGTCATTGAAATAGAAGCATGCCAGCGCCTGCCATGTTTTGCTATCAGTATTTTGATAAGACAATACTACTGCTGAGCTGGCTCGTTGCGCTACTAGATCGATGATTAGATCATTACTCCCAGAGACATTATTTGCACTGTCATTTGTTCTATCTAATGCAAAGTCTTTGTGACCGATTCGATATACAGTGCCATCAATCATTGCTTCTACACCGCCTGCTGGGTAATGTTGTACGGCTTGTGTCGATGGCAGGTGTAACTGATAGGCTGCCGTCAGTAATGCGTGGGCAATTGGATGACGACTCCCTACTTCTAGTGCAGCTGCAATTGCCAATAGCGTATTTTTTTGCGCCGTTGAGGATAAAACATCAGATTCGGTCTGGCTTTTTGGTGTGATTAACTCAATATTTAATAAATTTGGCTTACCATAAGTCAGCGTACCCGTCTTATCAAAAGCAACATGCGTGATTTCAGCTAGCGTTTGTAATGTATGTCCACGCGTCGTCAAAAAACCATAGCTGGCCAGACGATTGGTAGAGACGGTCAAGGCAATCGGCGTGGCCAATGACAATGCACAAGGACAAGTGGCGACCAATACTGCCACCGTTGCCCAAATGGCTTGGCTTGGATCAACGATATACCAACCAACAAACACTAAAACTGATAGCACTAGAATACGCGCCACAAACCAACGTGCTAGCTTGTCCGCTTGCTGTGCCAGTTTAGGCTTTTCACTCATGGCGCGGTTCATCAACCTATCAATTAAACCTATCTGGCTGTCTTTTGGCAGCGCTGTGACCAGCATCTCAAACGGCTGGCTATCGTTTTGTGCACCGCCGACAATATAATCCCCTTGGGTCTTGATAATTAAATCACCTTCACCCGTCAGTAGACTTTGTGACACCGTTGCAGTAGAACTTAGCAAGATACCATCACTGATAATCTCTGAACCTGCCTCAACCAAAATAATATCACCCACTTGTAAACTATGAGCGGTGACCATTTGCTTTGACTCTATATCGCCTTCGGGTTGTGATTGCGCATTCTGTTGGTTGCGTGACTGCTGCCAATCTTGAGCGATAAGCGATGTGAGCGTATGAACATTAGCATCCATACGCTGCATAAAATCAGGCATGACTTCAGCCGCCATACCTGAATCCTTCTGAGCCTCATCTTCGATAGCTTCACTTTGTTGATATTCATTTTCTTTCAGCAGTTGTAAAATACGCTCGGCAGCTGCTTTGTCTTCAGCGATTTTTTGTACCAATACTGGCTCAACTACGACTAAATCATTAGCCATAGTCGCGGCTTTTAGACGTGCGTTATGCTCGATATAACGCCCTGCCAGCAAAAAGAAAATAAACATACTGACCGAGTCATAGTATGTCTCCCCTTGCCCAGTGATGGTAGCGTAGAGACTGGCAAAGAAGGTGATAATCAAGGCAAGACTAACAGGCACATCCATATTGACTTGGCGCGCACGAATTGCTGACCATGCAGAGGTAAAAAAAGGAATACCAGCATAGAAAAATACAGGCGTACTCACAAACAAAGATACCCAACGCAAAAAGTCACGCTGGAATATCAACATGTCGCTATACTCGCCAAAATAAAGCGCAACGGCATACATCATCGCTTGCATCGAACCTAGTGCAGCGATGCCGAGACGCAATAGCATTTGATTATTATGACGTGCCAGCATGGCTTCATGAGTATCTTGGCGATAAGGCTTGGCTTCGTAGCCGATTTCATTGATGACCGCTAGAATACGACTGATGGGTAATTTGTTTTCATCCCAAATGACCCGCATACGTTGGTTGGTCAAATTCACCTGACATTTACCAATACCCTCTAGCTCATCGAGACGCGACTCAATCAGCCAAGTACAGGCAGCACAGCGTAAGTTATTAACAGACAGCTCTGCTACTGACATGCCATCTTGCGCGTAAACGAATTGTGATTTTATCTCGTCATGATCGTAGACCTCAAGACGCGTCAGCTGAGTTGGCAAACTTGCCGTACGGTTAATTTCCGATCGGTCAAGATAATACTGCTCAAGACCAGCCTCTACTATGCTTTGGGCAGCTAACTGACAGCCCATACAACACATCTCTCGTGACTGACCTAATATCTCAGCATAAAACGGTGGCTGAGGTACGGGATCGCCGCAGTGGAAACAGTGATCAGCCAGCGGAAGCACTAAGCCTTCGATGATAGAAGTGTCTTCATAAGAGTGATTGGTAGCAGATGATACTGATGATGGGATACTAGACATAGTCGCGCTTACTTCCTTTGACAGGCTTGCTCAAAATGCATTCATTTAAAGCAAACTTGCTCGTATTGACTGTACTGTACGTCATGCAATACAGCCGTTTTTAATCACACAAATATCACTACCGCTAGTAGCATAATATTAATAACAAACGGCTAATAGCAAACAATTAGCAACAGCGAATTCATACAAAATACATCGTGAGGACAATCGTAAATTGTTATCTTATATGGCGTTTATTTACCAGATTGAAAGTGACTGACGCTTTATTACAAGTATCGGTATTTTAATAGGGATTATACTATAAGCCATCGCTATGAGCAGTACCATCGCTCATGGTCTACGACCAATAAATGCCTGCGTTGACGATGATAGATTGAAAAATTTGTCAATTTGCGTCATTATGAGGCAGTTTTTTATCCAAAAATGGTGCGACATCCGTGCAAAAACCTAATTACAAGTTACCAAATACCAAGTTATCAGCGTCATCTAAGTCTGCTATGCACACGCTACCCTCGCAGCAGCGCGGCTTGGTCTTTAGTAGTCTGCTATTAATTATCATCATCGCAGGCATGGTGCTGTTGGCGCTGTATTTGATCAAACTTGATCGCACCATTACTCATAAGTTTGAGGGCAAGCGCTGGGACATTCCAGCCAAAGTGTATTCGCAGCCGCTTGAGCTGTATCAAGGTGCCAATGTCGATAGAGATACGATGAAGACATGGCTAGAGTTGCTCAATTATCAAAGCAACAAGGCTTATGATCGCACGGGCACCTATCATCGGACAGGTAATACTTACTTTATTCACACTCGCGGCTTTACTTATAGCGCCAATGATAAAGATGCCGAGCAAGTCATCAAAATGACGATTTCTGGCAATAAAGTAGAGTCTATTCAAAGTACTCTGCCTGCCAAAAGCGGCATCATTCGTTTAGAGCCTGTCAATATCGGTGGGATCTATCCCAACAGCAATGAAGATCGGATGGTTGTGTCTTTGGACGAAGTGCCTCAGCCGTTAATTGATGCCCTTATCGCTACCGAAGATCGCGCGTTTTATGAGCATAAAGGGGTATCGGTACGTGGTATCGCCCGTGCCGTAATCAATAACTTTACTGGTGGTGCCAGACAAGGTGGCTCGACCATCACCCAGCAGCTGATCAAAAACTTTTATCTCAACTCAGATCGCACTATCAAACGTAAAGCCAATGAAGCATTGATGGCCGTGCTACTTGAGCTGCACTACAGCAAAGATGAAATTTTACAGACCTATTTGAATGAGATTTATCTGGGTCAAAATGGCAATCGCTCTATCAATGGTTTTGGTTTGGCATCACAGTTTTATTTTGACAAACCTCTTAATGAGCTGCGCTTAGATCAGCAAGCGATGCTGGTTGGTATGGCAAAAGGTCCAAGTATCTATAACCCACGTCGCAATCCAAATGACTCAAAAGCACGCCGTGACGTGGTACTTAACAACATGCTGACCATGGGCACACTGAGCCAGGAAGACTACGACAAAGCCTTAAAGCAACCGCTTGGCATCGTGGATAAGCCTGCTGAAGGCAAAAGCCAGTTCCCTGACTTCTTAGATATTGTCAAACGTGAGCTAAATACCGTTTATTATTCTGACGACCTCAAGAACGAAGGTCTGATTATTATCAGTACTCTAGACCCTATCGCTCAATTGGCCGCAGACAAAGCCGTTGATAGAAAACTTGGTGAGCTACGTCGCAATAGTAGCAAAACTAAAGATTTACAAGGGGCATTGGTGAGTGCCAACCCTGAGACTGGCGAGCTAGTATCTGTCGTAGGTAGTGGTAGTGAATTTACAGGGTTTAACCGCGCGGTCGACGCCAAACGCCAAGTCGGCTCACTGCTAAAGCCTATCATTTATATGACTGCACTTGAGAGCGGTCGTTATAACTTGGCCAGTTCAGTAGATGACTCCCCTATTACGGTCAATCTAAACGACGGTACTGACTGGAACCCTAAAAACTACGACAATCGTGATCATGGTTATGTACCATTTACCACGGCATTGTCTCAATCCTACAACCAAGCAGCAGTACGTTTAGGTATGGAGTTCGGCGTTAATACCTTTGCTAAGCAATTACAGCGCATGGGTATCAAAGAAAAAATCCCACCTTACCCATCAGCGTTACTAGGCTCGGTTAATTTGAGTCCGATGGATATGCTTGGTATTTATCAAGTCTTTGCCACTGGTGGCTTCCGCACTCCTATTCATAGTATCCGTACGGTCATTGATGATCGCGGCCGTATTTTACAGCGTACTGGGCTTAACACTCAGCGTAGCATTCCACCTGAGACCAACTTTTTGACCAACTATGCATTACAGCAAGTCGTCTCAAATGGTACAGCCAGACGTGCACAATCGCTCGGCAGCAATTTAAACTTAGCCGGAAAAACGGGGACGACAAACGACTACCGCGATGCTTGGTTTGCAGGCTATAGTGGTAACTATGTGAGTGTCGTTTGGGTTGGCCGTGATGATAATAAACCGATTGGTTTGAGTGGTGGTACTGGCGCCTTACCAGTTTGGGTAGATTATATGAAACGCCTAAAACTGACTCCAGTTGCTCTACCAGAGCCAGAAGGTATCGAGTGGTTATGGCTAGAGAACAACTCAGGCAAACTGTCTAATGAGCGCTGTGCTAACGCTCGCTACCTACCAGTAATGTCAGCTCACCTACCAGAAGAAGCCAGCAGTTGTGCGCTGAGCCTGTATCAGCAAGATCGCGCTCGTGAACAGACACAGTTTCAGAACCAGCAAGGTGATATCAATCAACAAAGTCGCCGCGAAGGTTTAGAAATTCCAAATGGTGAAGCTGTTGAGTCTGATGGTGCAGAAGGTAGCAGCGAGCAAAGTGAAGGTGATGAAGACCGTGCTGATACTTGGTATGACCGCGCTGTTGAATGGTTCTAGCTGTTGAATGGCTTTAATAGTGTTTTTGATATTTAGCTTTTAATATTTAAAAAAGGTTTTAACATGATGGTGTCATCTTTACGGACAACTACTTCAGTAAAACAAACCATAATGCTATGGCGTAATAAAATTACGTCAAGCAATACCTTACTTGCAGGCAGCGCGATCATTGGCATGCTCAGCCTAAGTGCTTGTCAGACGGCCCCTAGCACATCGCCCACAGTGCAAACCACGCCTGTTCAAACATTACCAACATCACAACCGACCGTGCCATCAACGACAACTGCTCAAGCGCCTATCACGGAAGCAAATGATCAAAGCAACTATCCAACCGAGCCTTACGATGCAGTTGAACAGTCCGAAACACCAAATCCATTAACGCAAGAGACACCTGTATTTACACCTCCTGCTCCAGAAGTGGTGCAGCCTGATCCTGTTATCATTGCGCCTTCTCGTAACGACTATATAATCTCCGAGCCAACAGTACCGTCGCATAATGAGTTACTTGAGCACGCTAGAAGAAACTCGCAGCAACGTACTCAACAATCTGCCAGCAACAACAGTAATCTGCCTGCCTTTCGCAATTTGATGCAAGTAGGCATCAGTCAATTGAAAGCGGGCAATCTAACCAATGCCGAGAGCAGCTTTACCCGTGCGCAGCGTTTAGCGCCTAAATCATCGGCGGTATACTTCTATTTGGCACAAGTAGCATTAAAAAAGAACCAGCCTCGTAAGGCAGAAGCGATGGCACGTCGCGGTCTTAGTGTCTCTCAAGATAGTAATCGTAGACGAGCACTATGGCAAGTTATATTGCAATCAGGACAAGCTCAGGGTAACTCACGCGTAGTCAATGAAGCAAAACAAGCATTGCGCTAATAACTGATATTTGCATATTTTAGATTCATTATTTAAAACCTCTATATACATCATACATTTCATTGTATGTAGATTTATCTAGGGCAGCCCCTAACACCTACACTTATTTTTATTTCCGCTTAAGGTTATCTTTATGGCATGGCAACAACTGCATTTACAATGCGAAAAATCAAACGTCGACTTAGCTGAAGCGCTTTTGTTAGAAGCAGGCGCATTATCAATAGCTTTAGACGATGCTGGCGATCAACCTTTGTTTGAGCCACTTCCAGGTGAATCACCGCTTTGGGATGAGGTGATACTAACAGGACTATTTGATGCGACTACTGATGCTGGCAGTCGTCAAGCGGTTGAGCAATTAAGTCATGAAATTGCTGCACAAGTGCAGGCTACTCGTATTTGGCTAACGGCAGTTGATGATAAAGACTGGGAACGCGAGTGGATGAGCAATTATCATCCTATCGAATGTGCTAATGACTTATGGATTGTGCCTGACTGGCTAACGCCGCCTAACCCTGAAGCCACTAATATCATTATGGATCCAGGCTTGGCATTTGGTACTGGCTATCATGCTACGACTCGCCTATGTCTAGACTGGCTAACAGAGCAAGACCTAACAGATAAAGTGGTTATCGATTATGGTTGTGGCTCAGGCATTCTAGGGATTGCTGCTTTGCTATTGGGCGCACGTCAGGTATATGCAGTCGACATCGACCCGCAGGCGGTACTTGCTACCAATCAGAATGCGGTACGGAATAATGTAGGCGATCGTTTGCAGGCATTTCTACCAGAAGAATTTACAGAGTACTGCTCGCAAAATGATGTGGTGCCTGTAGAAGTGATCGTTGCCAATATTTTAGCAAAGCCGCTTATTGGTTTAGCACCTTACTTTGCAACACTGATTGCGCCAAAGGGCCGTATCGTTTTGGCAGGTTTGATTGAATCGCAAACTGAGCAAGTCACTGAAGCTTATCAGCCATATTTTGCATTGGATCCAAAGCATGCTTTTACTGCGCAAGAAGACCAACACTGGCAGCGTTTATCAGGTACATTTACTAGCTAGCAACATTTAATTACATCTGTTACGATAGAGGGCAGTCAAATGTTATGTGTTTGACGCCACTCTGTCTTTGCCCATAATTCATCGAAATTAAATAAGTAAAATGAGTATTGTGGGCAGCTATTGGTGAGTGGCTAAGCGGTATTGATAACCATACTTTTTTGGATTCGCCTCTATGACCACACCAATAAAAACCCAATGCCCCCATTGTCAAGCTTGTTATAGCGTTAAACAAACTCAACTGAATCAAGTCAATGCTACCATCAGCTGTGATCGGTGCCAGCAAAGTTTTTTGGTCAATAAGCATCTTGTGGTAAATTCTGAGGTCATTCAAAAGCCAACATCACAAAAAAACATTCCTGCTCAACAAAAAGCTCAAACTCAACCAATATCAAACGAGCAAAAAGCGACTACTAGTAGCAATCAGCATAACCCTCAAAATGTGCCAAATCGCCCTACACCTTCAATCAGTAAGAAAAAATCATCTGATATTTTGATTCATGACGACTTAATTTATGATGATATGGATATAGACGATCCAGAAGAGAACGTTCAAGAGTATGACTCATTAGATAGCATGGATGCATGGTTAACCCAAGCCAGTAATACCAGTCCTAGCGTATCAACCACAGAAAAACCAAAAGCGCCCTCTTCTAAAGAAACTATCAAAAGCCCTAATCCATCAATAAAGAAACCATCTACTAGTACAATATCAGCATCCTCATCAACACAGGACATGCTCAGCTCGGCAGCGGCCAATGATATTCATGCCAATGTTGAGAGTACTGATAACAATACATGGCTGCAAAAACTATTAGAAGAACAAAATCAACCCGAAGAAACACCACCAGATGATACAGACTTATCACAGCTTCTGTCTGATATGGGAGTACCCGTTAAAGATGAAGACCCTGTTGCCGACGAACGTTTAAGAAAAACACAGCTACCGTTTGCACCAACCCAAACGACACGTTCAATTGCATCATTATTATGGATATTAGGTTGTTTGGTCCTAGCACTGCTACTCGCGGCTCAGTATGTTATTTTTAACTTAGAAAATTTAGTCAAAAACCCAGCCTATGCTCAGCGTCTCCAGTCAATATGCTCTGTCGCTGCTTGCAGCTTGCCCAGTGCGGACTTATCAGCACTTACCATCAGCAATACCTTTCATAGAAGCAGTCAGATTAAAACCGCTGGTACATTTAGCGATATAGGCGCTACTCTAAGTAACGGCAGCCCGCAAGCACAACTATATCCCAATGTAAAAATAAGCGTTTATGGTAGAGACAAGCTTATTGGAGAGTTCATTGCAGATCCAAACGATTATTTATTAGGAAAGCAAAGTCAGTTAGCTGCCAATACAGATAGACAGCTATTATTTACTATTCCTGTGGCTAGTGCGCAAATTCGCGACATTACTATGACCGCTCTTTATTAGATTAAGTTGTCATATATAGATAAGCGTGAGTAGAAAACACACCGTAAATTCACTTTCAATTAAACCGTGATAGCCAAGATAACGATGAATCTATCAGCGCTAGGCGATATTAATTTGATATACTATGGTTCTGACCCTTCACAATCAGAATTTTTCTTCATCTCAAGGATATTATTTTATGGCACCTCATGCACAGCATAATGCCAATCATTTTGCTAAAAGCTCTGAGCACCTTGCCGATTATAATAAAGACGAATACCAACCACCTACGCACGGCTTTGATTTTGCTAGTCAAAACTATACAAATAATGCGCAGCAACCTCTACGGGTTCATGTAGAGCGTGTGGTACGTCAATACTTTGCGATGCTGGGAGATGAGATGCCCACTGATTTATATGAGCTGATTTTGAAGCAAGTCGAAGAGCCTCTCTTATCTGTCGTCCTAGAAAAAACAAGAGGCAACCAAACCAAATGTGCTCAGATATTAGGCCTAAATCGAGGCACTTTGCGCAAAAAAATGAAAACCTATGATTTAATGTAACATTGTTATATGAGCTTACCCATCATTGACTATCATTATGTATGGCAATTAAATGTTCCGCGCTTTATCTATCATGATACGGCATACCATTGTCATCATCACCTTGCCAGACGTTTACGTCAGGCTTTTTTTATGGAAAATTTCTTATGAGTACAACCCCACTTGCCCTACTATCGGTCTCCGATAAGTCTAATATCGTTGAGTTTGCTCAAGGCCTTCTCAAAGCAGGTTTTGGTTTATTATCTACTGGCGGTACTTATCGTCTGCTCACAGAAAACAATGTCGACGTGACTGAAGTATCAGATTACACAGGCTTTCCTGAAATGATGGATGGCCGTGTTAAAACGCTACATCCTAAGATTCACGGTGGCATTCTAGGACGCCGCGGTACAGATGATGCAGTTATGAGTGATCATTCGATCGAACGTATCGACTTGGTCGTCGTGAACTTATATCCGTTTGCTGAAACGATCGCACGTGCGGATGTGACTATGAACGACGCTATCGAAAACATCGATATTGGCGGCCCTACCATGGTACGTTCAGCAGCGAAAAACCACGCTCATGTGGGTATCGTCACTGATCCAGCTGATTATGACCGTGTACTTAACGCCTTAGATGGTGGTACCGAACTGACAACCGCTTTACGTTATGACTTGGCAGTAAAGGCGTTTGAACATACTGCACAGTACGATGGTATGATTGCCAACTTCTTAGGTAGCCGTGTCAACGAAACTCAAGAGCCAGAAAACTTCCCACGCACATTCAATGTACAGCTTGAAAAAGCACAAGACCTACGCTACGGTGAAAACCCGCATCAAAACGCGGCTTTCTATACTGAAAACCAGCCTTTAAAAAGCAAACAAGCTTCAATCGCGACGGCTAAGCAGTTACAAGGCAAAGCACTATCTTATAACAATATCGCTGATACCGATGCTGCGCTTGAGTGCGTTAAAGCTTTCAGCGCGCCTGCTTGCGTTATCGTTAAGCATGCCAACCCTTGCGGTGTCGCAGTTGATAATGACCAAGTAGCGGCTTATCGTACTGCTTTTAGCACCGATCCTGAATCGTCTTTTGGCGGTATCATCGCATTCAACCGTCCGTTAACGCTTGCTGCGGCAAAAGCCATTATCGACAATCAGTTCGTAGAAGTGATCATTGCACCTAGTATCGAAGACGGTGTACTTGAAGCAACAGCTACTAAGAAAAACGTACGCGTATTAGTATGCGGCGAGCTACCAGCACCAGATCAGCGTGATATCCAACTTGACTATAAGCGTGTTAACGGTGGCTTACTGGTACAAGAGCAAGACCTTGGTTTAATCACGGCTAACGACCTAAAAATCGTCACTGATGTACAACCAACTGAAGCGCAAGTGGCAGATCTACTGTTCAGTTGGAACGTGGCAAAATATGTTAAATCTAATGCTATTGTCTATGCAAAAGGCCAACGTACTATCGGTGTTGGCGCAGGCCAAATGAGCCGCGTTAACTCAGCACGTATTGCTGCTATCAAAGCAGAACATGCTGGACTCGCAACTGAAGGTGCTGTTATGGCATCAGATGCGTTCTTCCCTTTCCGTGATGGCATCGATAATGCTGCTGAAGTAGGTATCTCTGCTATTATTCAGCCAGGTGGCTCTATGCGTGATGACGAGACTATTGCTGCTGCTAATGAGCATGGTATCGCGATGGTATTCACGGGTATGCGCCATTTCCGCCATTAAACAATCACCTATTAATTTAAGACTGGCATTAGTCACAGCAATTGTATTTATTACTGCGACTAATTTTCAGCTTCTATAGTATTCGTGATAATTATCGTTAAAGCATCATCCATAAAAAAGCCACCGTATCAATCGATACAGTGGCTTTTTTAATAGCTAAGCATAACGAATTAGCAAATACTTAGCGTCCTTGTGCGTTTGCCATGTTGCTTTCATTAATCTCAACCGTATACACCATACGTAGATAGTCCAAATAGTCTTGCAACTGGTCTTGGCCTAAATTGTCACGGATAATACTGGCTGTTTGCGCTCTTTGCATATCAGACAGTGGTGACTGCTGCTCAGTTTTAATACGGTCTCCAACCAGTAGCGTTGCACCCATTTCAGTCTCACTAGCAATCGCAACGACACCATTATCAGCAGCTTGCTGGCTAAATGCCAATCCGCGCTCTTTGTCCGTTAGCTGTGTCGTTTGACGGTTAATCTCACCCAGTGCTTGGAAGCTTACCGACTGCTTACTTATATCAGCTGGCGTCTTGATACTAGCAGCCAATGCTTTAGCATCTTTTAAAGCTAATGCTGTCGCTTTCTGCTGACGGAGTATTTGAGTGATTCTTGGAGTTGCATTTGCTAGAGCAAGCGTCTTAGTAGGACGATAATTGCTTGGCTGTAGCCATACGGTACCGTTACCAACTTCCACGCCTGCCGTTACCGCTTGATCTTGAATAGTAAACTCATCAAAGGCCTGTTTAACCACTGCTGGTTGCGGCAATGCAGACTTATTATTCACTTTACGATAATCTTTGATACGCTTTAAACTGACGTTTTCTTGCTGTGCAATATCTTCGATACTGAAACCATCTGCCGCCAAATCATTGATTGATGTCACTTTATCAGCATAGATTTCCTGACGTTTATACTCTTTTGCCTTTGCAGTCAACTCTTCACGCATACTGTCTAGGCTTGGAGTCTTTTTGCCATTGTCTTCAGTAACCGTAAATATCTGATAACCAAAGCTGGTTTTGATAGGCGCAGTCACATCACCAACGCTCAACCCTTCTAGTGCCTCTTGCACAGTATCTGCATCACTGCCAAACACTGACGGATTAAAGCGTCCGATATTACCACCTGTTTCACCTGATGGATCATCCGACTCTGCTTTAGCAAGCGCAGCAAACGCTTCACCTTTATTCAGACGTGCTTTCACTTTATCCGCTCTTGTCTTAGCATCTTTACCAGTAAACAGAATCTGACTAACTTTACGCTCATCAGTAGCCGCAATGCTCTGCTTATAAGCTTCGTACTGCTGCTGCAACTCTTCTGCAGTTACTTCATCAACCTTGATAGTTTGCGGGCTAAGCTGGATATAAGCCAAGTCAACCATCGCTGCACTTTTCAGTGTGTCTTTGTTAGCATCATAGTAGGACTGAATGTCTGCTTTGCTAAGCTTAACTTTGTCAGCATAGTCTTGCCAATTAAAGCGATGCACCCAAACGTTGCGCGACTCAAGTTGCAAGTCAATCAATTGACTGACCGCTTGCATAGGGTAGACAGCAGTACCAACGATACTAGCGTTCAATTGATCCAAGCTTAACTGATTGCGAAATTCTGCAAATAGCTGGTTTTTGGTCATGCCGCGCTGACGCAAGAAGTTTGAGAACTGATCGTTTGAAAAGTTACCCTCTGCATCTTGGAATATTTCTTCTTGACGCAGTAGGCGATTGATCGTGTCGTCAGACACTGTCATACCAAGCTTGCCTGCTTGCTGCTCTAACAACGTACGGTCGATTAGACCCTTTAATACTTGCTCATGAAGTACATCTTCATTCAACAAGCTAGCATCTTCGACTTGCTCTAGCACTTCAGAACGACGGCTATTGACAGCAGTTTGATACTCGGACAGTCCTACGCTTGCCTCACCTACCTGCGCAATCTGGTTGGGATCGACGTTGCCGCCAAAATAGCTTTCGACACCCAAAAGAGCGAGCGGCGATAGGCATAAAATCAATAAAATGCGACCTGGCCAGCTTTTTAAGAAATCGCGCAATTTATCCATAGTTATCTCTGCTTTATTAACCTATATTGATGAAAAACCATTGTAATACTGTTAGGAGCTGTTAAGTGCAACCTGCCAACATCAGTGCTATCTAAACTAGCAATGGTAAGAGTAAGAGCGTATGCATTTTATAGTAAAAAACAAAATTTACTAAAGAAATCTGACTTAAATGACACACCTATCGCGCGCCCTATGATACGTGATTTTTCATGCAGACTCAAAATATTCACGACGCATGATACAAACTATAGCGATAAAAAAAGCACCTAAATATTAGGTGCTCTCTTCGATGGCTAGCTCATTACCTCAGCTATAGACCACCGACTATCATTTTACGCTTAAAAAGGCGGCTTAGTTCAAGCGCTCTTTTAAGTTTTTACCAGCTTTAAAGCTTGGTACTTTGCTTGCTGGAATGCTTAGCTCTTCGCCAGTCTTAGGGTTGCGACCAGTACGTGCTTTGCGATCTTTTACACTGAAAGTACCAAAGCCAACTAATGAGATGCTATCGCCAGCTTCTAGCGCTTCGCCAACACTTTCCATAACAGCGTTTAGTGCATCACCAGCTTGGGTTTTATTTAGACCACTTTTGTCTGCGATGCTATCAATTAATTCTGACTTATTCATAAAATTTCCTTCAAGTTTAAGGGGGTAATAAATGCTCACGCCAAGTATTGTAACGCTCTCATGGTGCTTACGCAATAAAAACTACCTAACTGGCGCATTAACAGGTTCTTCTTTGTTATCGTCTTTATATCAAGGCAGCATAAGGAGCGCAAGCGATTTTACATATTTTTGTGCTCTACACTACGTATTTGACACCCAATGTTACGCAAAGCGTTAGGAATTTATATATAAGTGGCTCTGCATAACTGAGACGATTGGCTTTCCTATTTTCTACGCTTTGGCAGATTTGTCAATTGCCGTCTGTGTATTGCTATACATTAAGTTTGTATATTGCTGGTCATAAATAAGAGTGTCTTTATTGACTGCTAAATTGTAATGTAATAGTTTAGCCACTACAGAAACTAGCGTTACTTTTTATTATAAAGACGTTACTATAAGCAAAATATCACTGCAAGTCTTGGGCAAATACAGACTTCTGTTTGCTCAATATCTAAAACTTGCTAAATAAAAAACGGATTACTTACATGAAGCGTTCTACGTTGTCTCACTCTTTTCTTAATATCATTTTAGTATTTATCGAGTCGGCGCTGACATTATTGTTACGTTTGGATCCTGAACTGCGTAAGGCCGCTTATCCGCTTGCTAAGCAAGGCACCGTGGTGGCACTTCGCCTGTATTTACCGCATGTAGAAGTATTTGCCACTTTTAGTACCAAAGGCGTGTTATTAGATGCGCAACTACCGATTGGGCGTAGTGAGCCCGACGTAGTTATCAATGCCTATAGCATTCAAGTTATCAACGCCATCACCACTCATGATAGCGAAACCACCGAAAAGCTACAGATGCGCGGTGAGTCGATTCAAGTACAACTGGTCAAACAGTTTATTATGCAACTTGGGCTTGGCAGCTTGATTCAGGGGCTGATCAAAAAGATAAAGGGTGGTAAGACTAAAACCAAACCTACCGAAGCTGACTTGGAAGAAAAAAAGAACAACTACAAACTGCGTATTAAAGAACAGCAAACACAGATTAATACCTTGACCATTAAAAACCGTGAACTTGAAACAACCGTAAAAGAGCTTCAGAGCAAGCAAAAAACGTTGATGATTGTCACTGTTGTCGCAATTGTCATTATGATAGGTTCAATCATCGCGCTATTGATGAATTAGTTTTGGTTCGCTGAATTACCTATAAATAAGCGTTCAATGTCTTCTATAGATATTGAACGCTTATTTTTTACTTCATTAAATGTATCTGTAGCAGACAAATGAAGCTACTTATGTCTCACTCATATGTCTCTTCTGAACATCATTGTTTTTATCAATTACAGCAATAAGCTTGATTAACCATTGAACCACACTTTAATCTTGACTAAATTACTCGGGATTAAGTATAATTACCTTAATCGTTGCACACATCGGGTTAATCATCTGTTGTTCAATAACGATAAGACAAAACTTAGCTGGCGTATTATTGGTTGCTCTTTTTATTTTATGAGTACTTATTAAAACTTTTGGCTAAGATCGTTGTTAAACATAAATGACATCAAGTTTGGAGATAACACATGCGTTTGACTACTCGGGGCAGATACGCTGTTACCGCATTATTAGATTTGGCATTACAGACTAGCCAACAAGACAGTGCTGTATCATTATCCGATATCGCCAAACGGCAATCGATTTCAATCTCGTATCTTGAACAGTTATTTTCTAAGCTCCGCAAACGCGGCCTTGTCACGAGTATTCGCGGTGCTGCAGGTGGTTATCACCTAGCTAAGCCCTTGAATGAGATAGATGTGATGAGCATCATATCTGCGGTTGATGAGTCAGTAAACGCGATGCAGTGTGAAGGACGCGGTGACTGTCAAGGTGGTACAATGTGCCTAACTCACGATCTGTGGTGTGCACTGTCGAATCATATCGAACAGTACTTGAAAAATATAACATTAGCGCAATTATTAGATATGGAAAACGTGCAGTCAGTCTCAGAGCGTCAGCACACCTCTACAAAAGATATTTCCATAAAAGACATTAATACTATTACTCTATCGAACAGCGAGGCAAACCCAGCATGAGCCAACATAACAACCTTATATACTTAGATTATGCCGCCACTACCCCAGTTGCTAAATCAGTAGCTGCTAAAATGAGCGAGTATTTGACTGTAGATGGTGTCTTTGGTAACCCAGCTTCACGCTCACATGGTTACGGCTGGCAAGCGGAAGAAGCAGTAGAAACTGCTCGCGGTCAAGTGGCTGAAGTAATCAACGCTGATCCACGCGAAATCGTCTTTACTTCTGGCGCAACTGAGTCTGACAACCTAGCCATTAAAGGTGCAGCACATTTTTATCAGTCTCGTGGCAAACATATCATTACCAGTAAAATTGAGCACAAAGCTGTATTAGATACCTGCCGTGAGCTTGAGCAAGAAGGTTTTGAGATTACGTATCTTGAGCCACAGCCAAGCACAGGTCTTATCCTGCCAGAGCAAGTAAAAGAAGCACTACGTGATGATACGATTTTAGTATCACTTATGATGGTAAATAATGAGCTTGGTACTATTACTGATGTTGCAGCGATTGGTGAAATCACTCGCGAAGCTGGCGTAGTTTTCCATGTTGATGGCGCACAGTCTGTTGGCAAAGTAAAAATCAATCTTGAAGAAATGAAAATTGATTTGATGAGCTTCTCAGGTCATAAAGCATACGGCCCTAAAGGTATCGGCGCATTGTTTGTTCGTCGTAAGCCACGTATTCGCTTGAAAGCTGAGCAACATGGCGGTGGTCATGAGCGCGGTATGCGTTCAGGTACTCTACCAACGCATCAAATCGTTGGTCTAGGCGCAGCATTTGCTTTAGCTAATGAAAGCTACGAAGCTGACCATGCACATGCAGCCAAACTACGTCAAAAGCTTTGGGATGGTCTACAAGATATCGAAGAGATTTACTTAAACGGTGATCTTGAGAATAGCGTACCAAACATTGTAAACATCAGCTTTAACTTCGTTGAAGGCGAGTCATTGATGATGTCACTTAAAGACTTAGCTGTATCATCAGGTTCAGCCTGTACGTCAGCAACGCTTGAGCCATCATATGTACTACGTGCAATCGGTCGCCCAGATGAATTGGCACATAGCTCAATCCGTTTCAGCTTCGGCCGTTATACCACTGATGAAGACATCGATACTGTTATCAAACAGATGCACGAAGCTGTTGACAAATTACGTGCTCTATCACCACTTTGGGATATGTACCAAGAAGGTGTTGATCTAAACTCAGTCGAGTGGGCTGAGCATTAATTTCTAATATAGCTTTTTAGTATAGCTAGCAATATATTTATTAAACGATTGATCAGACAATTAAATTAAGCGTTTGACCCCAATTATCGATGAGTAGTTAGACACTTAAAGTTGATAAACGACTACTCATCATCTAACTAGGAGAAAACCCCATGGCCTATAGTGACCAAGTTATTGATCATTACGAAAACCCACGCAACGTTGGTAATCTTGATAAAAACGCCAAAAACGTCGGTACCGGTATGGTCGGTGCCCCAGCATGTGGCGATGTAATGCGTCTACAAATCCAAGTCGACGATAATGGTATTATCGAAGATGCACGTTTCAAGACTTATGGCTGCGGTTCAGCAATTGCTTCAAGCTCGCTCGTTACTGAGTGGCTAAAAGGCAAAAGCTTGGATCAAGCTGGCGAAATCAAAAACAACGATATCGCTCAAGAGCTAGCATTACCACCAGTAAAAGTGCATTGCTCTGTACTTGCAGAAGACGCCATTAAAGCCGCTATTAGCGACTATAAAGGCAAGCATGGCGTAGCGGCTCCAACAGAAGAAGCTGCGATCTAAGCTAGGCTAAACCTGCTAGCGTATGCGCTACGTTGTACTAGCAACGCTAAAGTAGCAATGTGTAATCGCTACTGACGCTAAAGAGGTGACAATGACACTTATGTAATTGTCACCTTTTGTTTTCTAATAGTTGTAAGCCTATTGTTTTGGCAATCTTGTAATTCTGGTTGTCAGTTTATCTAGATTTTTTTATTGATATTTATGATTAATAGTCAATGGGAGTTGGCATGATTGAAATGACAGAACGCGCCGCTCAGCATGTTCGAGACTTTTTGGACAATCGCGGCAAAGGCGAAGGCATTCGAGTTGGTATCCGTACAGCGGGTTGCTCGGGCTTGGCTTACGTTTTAGAGTTTGTAGATACCCCTGATGAAAACGACACGCGTTATGAAAGTCGCGGCGTTAGCATTTTCATTGATCCTAAAAGCCTCGTGTACTTAGACGGCTTGTTGATGGATTATGAAAAAGAAGGCCTAAACGAAGGCTTTAAATTTACCAACCCTAATCAGAAAGGTGAATGTGGTTGCGGTGAGTCTTTCACAGTTTAATTGTTCAATGGTTGAAAACTGATATATTTATGCTTCAATAAACTTTCATAAGAATAGTGCAGTATCTCTGCTATCGCTATGAAAAATGGCTAATGTAGTTGAGTAGCCAAGCGATTCAGATATTCTTAGCTAGGTCATGACTTCAAAATAAATAAAAAAGCAAGGCATCAGATTATGACAGATATTACTTCAGAACCACAGTTTGATAACTTCTTTGCCCTATTTGAGCAGCCTGTACAATTTGAAATTAACCAAAGCAGTCTAGAGCAACGTTTGCGATTGTTGCAGAAACGCTATCATCCTGATAATGTTGCCAAAAATCAGACCGATATGGTTCAAGCACAGTTGCAGTCTGAAAAAGCGTCGGCTTTAATTAATCAAGCGTATCAAACGCTAAGCGCTCCTGATAGCCGTGCTGGTTATTTATTAGACATGGCAGATCAAGCACAAAATATAGAGCACTCAATCGCAGATTTAGACTTTTTGGAAGATGCGATGCAGATGCGTATGGATCTAGATGATGCTATCGAAGACAAAGATCTTGTAGCCTTGCAGCAATTACATCCTCAAATTACAAATCGTCTAGCAAATCAATCTGAACGCTTTAATAATGCTTATCAAAATCAAGATTGGCAAACAGCGATTGATGCGACACAGAAGCTAAAATTTTTAGTTAAGCTAAATGCCGATGTGACGACGGGGCTTGATGACGTTGCAAATTCATCACATTCAGATGACGATGACCTATACGTCTAAGCATCTGTGGTTATGACTCTCACTAATAAGCTAAATTCTATATATTTGGTTAAAATAGTGACCGTGATACCGTATAATCTTTGAGCCTAAGCGCGCCAAACTGTCAGAATCCGTATTCCATGGAGTGAGATTACCGACGTTAAGCTCTCGTACTACATATGCTATATTTGCTCCATTTCACTTATTCATTTTATCTCTGAGTTATCCTTATGTCTTTAATGCAAATTGCTGAACCCAATCAAAGCGCTCAACCTCACCAACATAAATTTGGCTTGGGCATCGACCTCGGTACTACACGCTCGTTGGTTGCTGTGGTGCGTTCAGGTAAGGCACAAGTCTTAGAGGCAGGTTCAGCGACAGATACACTATTACCGTCTGTTGTCTATTATCCAGCGACTGGTACGCCATTGGTTGGCTATGACGCCCTAGCGCATTTAGCGGATGATCCAAAAAATACGATCGTCTCGGCTAAGCGTTTTATGGGTCGCAGTCAAGCTGATATCAAATTCTCTCATCCTTATGAGTTGTCTGGTAATAAAGATGATATGCCAGCCTTTGTAACGGCTCAAGGTGAGGTTTCTCCTGTTGCAGTATCGGCGCGTATATTAGCCGCTCTTGAGCAGCGTGCAGCAAGCGCCTTACCTGCAGATAGTATTGAAGGTGCCGTGATTACGGTACCCGCTTATTTTGATGAAGCACAGCGTCAAGCAACCAAAGATGCCGCTCAAGCAGCGGGTATCAACGTACTTCGCTTATTAAACGAACCAACAGCGGCGGCAGTCGCTTATGGGCTTGACCAATCATCAGAAGACAGTAAAAAAGAGAGCTATTACTTAATCTATGACTTGGGCGGTGGTACTTTTGACGTCTCTATTTTAAAGCTTACCGACGGTGTCTTTGAAGTGTTGGCAACTGGTGGTAATAGCGCATTAGGCGGCGATGATATCGATCGTCTTATTACCAATTGGATTATTAAACAATTAAATATCGATCCAAAAGACGTAAGCCTGCATGACAAATCAATACTAGCTCAACAAGCCAAAGCTTATAAACAAGCATTGACTGACGCTGAGCAAGTGGACATCAATGTCACTGTCAATGGTCAGTCTTATCAAGGCGTATTAAGCCGTACAGATGTGCTAACGATTGTAGAGCCTGTTAGTCGCCGTACGCTCAGTGTGTGCGAACAAGTTCTACGCGATGCCAAGCTGTCTACTACAGATCTAGATGAAGTCATCTTAGTGGGCGGCTCAACTCGTATGCCTGCAGTACAGCAAGTCGTGACTGAATTTTTTGCTAAGCAGCCACTTTGCCGTCTGAATCCAGATGAGGTGGTTGCTTTAGGTGCTGCCCAAACTGCTCATCAATTGGTTAATGGTGATAGTGACAACAATTTATTGTTATTGGACGTGACGCCATTATCATTAGGTCTTGAGACCATGGGCGGTTTGGTCGAAGTACTTATCCCACGTAACACGCCTATCCCTGTGAAGAAACGTCAAGTGTTTACCACTTATCAAGATGGTCAAACTGGCATGGTGATTCACGTGGTGCAAGGTGAGCGTGAGACGGTAGAAAACTGTCGCTCACTTGGACGTTTTGAGCTGTATGGCATCCCGCCAATGAAAGCTGGGTTTGCTCGTATCGAAGTTACCTTTAGCATCGACGCTAATGGTCAGCTTACTGTCAGTGCACAAGAAACTACGACCAAAACAGAAAGCAAAATCGAGATTGTGCCTTCTTATGGTCTATCAGATGAGCAGAAAGAACAGTTGCTGGTGGCAGGGTTTAAACACGCAGAAGAAGACAAAAACGCGCGTTCTTTAATTGAGACCAAAGTAGAAGCGGAACGTGAAGTACTTGCCCTAGAGTCTGCACTTAACGAATTTGTAGCATTACTCTCTGTCGAAGAACAACAATCACTATCAGAGCATATACAAGCGCTACGTAACTCTCTTAGTACTGATGACTTAGCGCTTATTGAAGCAAAACAAGCTCAGCTCAAGCCGCATAGTGATGCCTTTGCTGCACGTATTATGAATCAAAGCGTCAAGACCAGTATGGCCGGTACTAGTGCCAAAGACTGGTAATAAATACATCGACATATATCGCTTAACTGACACGTTAAGCTAACTTCTAATATTTTTTAAATTGATTAGCATCGGACAGATAATTTATGCCAAAAGTTACCGTACTACCCCACCACGAAATTTGCCCTGAAGGCGCAGAAGTTGAGCTACAAGTTGGTGAAAACTTATGCAAAGCACTATTAGAAAAAGGCATTAAAATTGAGCATGCCTGTGAGATGTCAAAAGCTTGTACCACATGCCATGTTGTAGTACGTAAGGGTTTCAACAGTTTAGATGAGATGGATGATATCGAGGCGGATCTACTTGATCGTGCTTGGGGGCTAGAGCCTGATTCACGTTTATCTTGTCAGGTCATGCTTGATGATGAGGATTTGACTATCGAAGTTCCTAAATATACCCTCAACCATGCTAAAGAAAATCATTAAACACTGAAGATACTTTCTAGTTAAGATTAAAAAAGGCCAGCTATATGATAGTTGGCCTTTTTCTATATATAATTTTAATATATTAAGCTTGAAATGCTTAACGCTTACTTGCGATTGGCATTCTCACGCTTACTTTCTGCTGCTATGTCCTTTACTACTTTTTCTTCCTCTTGCTCTATGCGTTCCAGCGCAAAATTTAAACGAGCTCTAATATCTTGATAATCATTGTCTTTCATATCTTTAAAATTCAAATGCAAATTGAAACCAGGTAATGTGTGGTCGACCCATTTAGATAAATGACCTGTACTGGCACTAGGATCGAGTACTTGCCATGCATCGACCTTTTCATCAATACCTTTCAAGCAAAATGCGGCAACGTGCTCGCACTCATAGTTATGGCAAATATAATCGTAAGTGCTTTCACTGACCAATATCTGATCTTTGCCCGCACAGGACTCAAGCCTAGAAGCTAGGTTGGCTTCTTTACCAATGATGGTATAGCTTAATCGACTATTACTACCAAAATTACCAACGTGGCAGTAGCCAGTTGTGATACCAACACGTATATATAAGCCTTCAAACCCCATCAACCGCCATTTCTGGCGTAAGGTGCGCATTTCTCGGCGCATATCAATTGCCATCGCTACACAATCTAGTGCATCTTGACGCGAGCCGCGGCTATTAGGTTCACCAAAAAAACATACCATGCCATCACCAATAAACTTATCAAGCACTGCACCATGTTTGTCAGCGATCGACGTCATGCAATGCATATAAGTATTGAGAATATCTGCCAAATTATCAGAGCTTAGACTATCAGACAGCTCGGTAAAGCCAACAATATCCGAAAACATGATAGTTATTTTTGCGCGTTTATTAGAGACACTAACGGGGCTATCCGATTTGACAATAGGCTCCCAAATTTGTGGTGGTACAAATCGAGTCAATTTATTGATCACTGATACCATGGTATTCAGGCGTCCACCAGCCTGATGGGCACGTGCTTTAAAAGTAATATGCTGCTGATAGATACGCCTGAACTGATACAAAATAACGCCTAAACTTGCCACCATTACTATCAATGGTAATAAGCCTTCATCAAAGTCCATGCTATCTGCATTTAAGACTGTGCTAACGTAGAAGAACACAATGATAGTCACTACAGATACAGATAACAGTCTGAGGTGATTCTCAGGTCGGCTAAGAATGATACGTACACCAATCAAAGCAGCCAAGCTGATTGATATGACCGTACAGCATTGTAGTGAGCCGATGACAACCGATAATAGAATAATAACGATATTAGACGTCCAAAAGCTGGTCTGGCGTCGGTAGTTGTATATCAGGATCATGAGGCTTGGCAATGTAATAATAACCAATAGTGCCATTGAGATAGAGCGGAAGTCGTAGTATATAGCACGCAACACAACCGTCAGTATTAACACGAACACTTCTGGATAGTCAAAACGACATGTCCCAGTATCCTTTAACGGCGTCATTGGTTTAAATGTCTCTGAGAAGGTCATATGAGATTCACTTGAATAAGGTGAGCTATCTGAGAGACAAAGGCATACTACACTAACATATGTACGTTATTTGTCCTTATGACGATTTATCATAAGATATATCTAATAATATATTATACTTTTGAAATGAGTTTAAACAAGGTTACTGATGACTATAAGGCGACCTTTTGTCTAGTTTATTCACTGTTTTACAGTTTTTATCCAAATTTAAATAAAAAGAGAGGTCAGATACATTTAAGTATCTGACCTCTCTTTTTACCTATAAAATTAAGGTGCAATCTATTCTTATTGAAGACAGATTGGAATAATAATTACATTTGCCAATCAAATGGCATTTGGTGATGACCACGTAGCGCCATCATCAATGTTTGCTGCATTTGCGCCAATACTTCTTTAGTATATGGGACAGCTGGCACACCCCATACTGGGTTTGGCCATTGCATATCATTTTGGTAACGGACAATGTGATGAAAGTGAAGTTGTGGCACTTGATTACCAAGAGCGGCTACATTCATTTTATCAGCTTGAAAGGTTTTGGCTAACTGGCTCGACAACCAGCTGGACTCTCGTAAGAACTGTGTTTGATCTGCCTCAGACAGCTCATATAACTCTTTGATACCGGATACACGTGGCACTAATATAAGCCAAGGAAATTGGCAGTCATTGATTAAACGACAAGTGGATAATGGAAAATCCCCCACTAAAAAACTATCAGCAGCAAGTTTATGATGAAGTTGGAACATAATGACGGTTCTCTTGTTGTTTAATGCAAATAAAATACAGAAGGTTAAAAAGTTAGTTTGGCTATTTTATCAGTTATCGGGTTGATAAAATAGCACCATGATTTATTGCCTTAGTATGACTACCTAGCCTACTTGATATCCAGCTATGTACTAAGCAGGCTCTGTCACCATGTGCTCGCTAAAATAGCGCAGCAGCTCTTGTATGACCGTCACACGCTGTTGCGGTGTGGCCAATTTATCGCTATTTTGGTAACGGATACCAGATGCGCCATTCATACGATAATGCTGGCCATTTGATTGGATCAACTTAATAATCGCTAACGCATCAACTGGAGTATCTGGCGCAAATTCCAGCGTCATACTACTACTATTGGCATCAATTTTGTTAATCTTAAGCGGCTCTGCTTGTAAGCGTAATCCATGAATAGCGAATAGCTGCTTGGTTTGATCTGGCAGTGCACCGAAGCGGTCTATCATCTCCGTACGAATATCCGTTAATGCTTCTTTATCATCGGTATTACTAATACGTTTGTAAAACAATAAGCGCTGATGCACGTCATGTAGATATTCCTCTGGAATGAGGGCAGAGCTGTGTAAGTTGATTTCACTGGTTAGCGACAATGGTGTATTTAAATCAGGCTCCTTGCCAGCTTTAATGGCTTTAGTCGCCCGCTCAAGCATATCCATGTACAAGCTAAAACCAATCGCCTGCATATTGCCACTCTGCTGCTTACCCAATATCTCCCCTGCACCGCGAATCTCTAAATCCTCACTTGCCAGCATAAAGCCTGCACCTAAAGTATTGGCACGCTCAATCGCATGCAAACGGCGCTTGGCATCACCTTTGAGGCCTTTCAGAGAAGGCACTAGTAAGTAACAATACGCTTGATGATGACTACGTCCTACTCGGCCGCGCAGCTGATGTAATTGCGCAAGACCAAACTTATCAGCGCGCTCAATGATAATCGTATTGGCATTGGGCACATCAATACCTGTCTCGATAATGGTAGAGCAAACCAACACGTTGAATTTTTTATGATAAAACTGCTGCATGATCTGCTCAAGTTGGCGCTCTTGCATTTGCCCATGAGCTACTCCTACTCGTGCTTCTGGCACTAGGTCACGAATAGTCTCTGCCATGCGCTCAATACTGGCAACATCATTGTGTAGCAGATAGACCTGCCCACCACGTAATAACTCACGCAATATGGCTTCTTTCATCAGGGCTTCTGTCTTTTGCATCACAAAAGTTTTGATGGCAAGACGACGGGCAGGCGGTGTGGCGATAATCGACATATCGCGCATACCTGAGAGCGCCATATTAAGCGTTCTAGGGATCGGAGTTGCCGTCATAGACATGCTATCCACATCTGTTTGAATGGCCTTAATACGCTCTTTATGACGCACTCCAAAGCGATGCTCTTCATCAACAATCATCAGGCCAAGGTTGGCAAACTTCACATCTGGTTGTAGTAGTTTATGGGTACCAATGACGATGTCCACTTTGCCAGCAGCCAAATCAGCCAATACCATTTCTTGATGTTTTTTGCCGCCAAAGCGCGATAAGCTCTCGATACGGACTGGCCAGTCGGCAAAACGATCGCGGAAATTGTCTTCATGCTGACCGGCAAGCAACGTAGTAGGCACCAATACGGCAACCTGATAACCAGCACTAACGGCAATAAAGGCGGCTCGCATCGCGACTTCTGTTTTACCAAAACCGACGTCGCCGCAAATGAGACGATCCATAGGCTGGTTTTGTCTCATGTCTTCCATTACTGCATGAATAGCATTGGCTTGGTCGGCGGTTTCTTCAAAGGCAAACTGGCTAGCGAATAGCTCATACTGTGATGGGTCTATTTTGAAATGAATGCCAACTTTGGCCTCACGTCTTGCCTGCATATTGAGCAATTCAGCAGCAACGTCATGAATTTGCTCTAATGCTTTTTGCTTGGCTCGGTCCCATTTACCACTACCAATCTTATGTAGCGGTGCTAAGGCAGGATCACCGCCACTATAGCGACTAATCATTTGCAAATTGGCAACTGGCACATAGATACTAGCGTCATCAGAATATTTTAAATGGATAAATTCTTGCTCACCATCGCCCACATCTAAGGTAATCAAGCCATTATAACGACCAATACCATGCTCAATATGCACCACTGGACTGCCATCTGTTATCTCAGTGACGCTTTTAACCAAGAACTCTTCTGATACACCGCTTTGGCGACGACGGCGTGTCTGTAAGACTTGACGACCAAACAGCTGTGTCTCGCTAATCAACACCAAACGTTCAGGCACATAGACACCGCGCTCAATTGGCGCTACGGTCAGACCGACATGTGGTAGATGACTGTTATTAATAGCGCTGGTTTTATCTGCAGCTAGAAAGGTCTCAAAGCTATCATACGCCTTGATATCAATCTTGCCCTTGAACAGTTCAATGAGAATCTCACGACGGCCTGCAGTCTCTGCAACGATTAGTACAGGTGTTGAAGTCTCTAATTGCGTATTCAAGAAGTTGAGCAATTCTGATAATGGTTCAGACTTTTGATGATTGACTGCTAATTGTGGCGGCTCTTGAGCACTTAATGTCACCAGTCCTTGTTGTTTAGTGACACTCAATGGCAATGGTATTTGTGAGGCATCTATACTTTCTGGCACTGCCACATCATTCATCGTAGCCAGTTCATCACGAGCACTCAATATAACTCGTGGATATTGATTGAGCTGTTCATTAAGCACATTAGATAATAGATACAGCATTGCTGGCTCTACGATAGGCTTATCAATGTCATGGCGACGCTCTTCGTAGCGGCGCTGAATTTGTGACCAGTAATCAGCTTGTTTTTCATTGATTAATTCATCGGTGATAAACAATGCATCACTTGGTAAATAGGAAAATAAGCTACTCTCTGCTTCCCAATCTTTTAAGTTAAAAAATAGCGGCTGATAGTACTCTAATCCACTACTTGCAATCCCTGCCATCACGTCTTTGTGCAGCTCAGACTTGCGACTACTGGTATTAGGGAACATCGCGGCAAAGTTTGTGCGGAACGTCTCACGCCCTTCATCGAGCGGAAACTCTTTTGCGGGCAAGATTTGAAATTGGTCAATAGGTTTAGAGATATCTGGCATTTTGTGCAGTAGTGACAATGACTCTTTTGCCATACTGGTATCGTTGCCCGTTAACATCGCCTTCAAATCATCGGCAGTCAATGTACGCTGCGTTTGAGGATGAAAAAAGCGAATCGTTTCGATTTCATCATCGAACAAGTCTAAACGTAGCGGAAAAGGTTGACCCATGGCAAAAATATCAATAATACTGCCACGTACTGCAAACTCACCTGGTTCAAAGACATTTTCAACAGCGCGGTAACCAGCCTTTGCCAGTAGCCCGCGTTGGGTATTGATATCAAATCGATCACCGACACTCAAATCAAAGTGCTGACCAATTAACCAACTTGGCGGTGCGACGCGATGCATGAGGGCTTGTATCGAAATAAGCAGCACACCTGTTTTTGGCATATCCGTCAACAGATTGATGCGTTCGCTGACGATGTCTTGATGCGGAGATAGCTCATCATAGGTTAGCGTTTCCCAGTCCGGGAATACGTAAGCATCGACTCCGCAAAATGCCAGCTCAGTCTCTATTTGATTGAGTTGGTTTTGGTCACGTGCCACCACAACTTTTAGGCGCTCGGCAACATTCCACATAGGCGTTTGAACCAAGCTTGCCAGCCACAAACTGCTAACCGCACCATGGACAGGCGCTAGCCAACGCCGCTCGGCATTTTGGATAGGAAACAACTGCTGGTTAATAGGGTCAAACGCGTCAGTCAGAGCAGTAATAGGCATAAAGAGTAGAATCAAAGTTAAGGAGTCAGAAAGCTATTATACGAATATTTGAGCAATTACCAAAACTTATGCCGTAACGGTTTGTCACTTAAGAGTTTACTCATTAATGCTTGAGGGTTAACAACGATTATTACGCTTTAACTGTCATTACACAATAAAAAACCCCAACTTATCAGCTGAGGTTTTCGTTTTTGCTAATCAAGCCAAGCCTAAAACCTCAGCTGATAAGTGGTTTATCACTAGCGATGATACCATTGTTATCAGCATAAACGAACATACCTGAATTCAACATCAAATTACCGAAGCTGATTTCGATATCCGTTTGACCTTCATCACGGCGGGTTGATTTACGCGGGATACAACCAAGCGCCATCACACCAAGATCCATCTCTGCCATGTCATCAACATCGCGGACACAGCCATATACAATTACCCCAGCCCAGCCATTATCGATAGCTGATTGTGCAATCATATCGCCTAGTAGTGCACAGCGCATAGAGCCGCCGCCGTCAACGACCAATACTTTGCCATTACCTTCTTTATCTTTGCCATCGCTATTCAATAGTGACTTAACACGACTATTGTCTTCAAAGCACTTAACCGTCACGATTTCACCGCAGAATTTGTCTTTTGCACCAAACTGACGGAATGACTTGCCTTCGATATTTGGCAAGCATACTTGCGACTCAGGATTGGCATCCAATAGATCACAAGTGACAAAATTCCCTCTATCCATTTGTATCGATTCTGACATTGCTCCTGCTCCTTGTTTTAGTGATTCAACTGACTGTTATTCAAATACTTATTGATGCTTTGATAATAGTTATTGTATTTTTTACTCTTGTACTATGGTTTTGATGCAACCTTGTTCTGACACAATTGACAGTCGATATCTATAGATTTCAAGTTTTGAGACTGAGTCTGTCACTAGAAAAAATGTACTTTATTTTTTGACACGGGTCATCGCTAGCATCTGTTTGTTTTCGATAATGTCGATATGCTTGATTTGAGGCTCGGTACGGTACTTACTACGATGATAGATATCATGAGCACTCATGGCCATAGCACTAGCAACGCGCTTAGCGGAAATAGGATGTAACGATAGCGACTCTGACACGAGCGGCGAGATAAGTTTAAAGGCTTTTTGACCAATGCTCTCAAGTGGACGACCTTTATGTTTACCAAGCAATAATGACGGACGAAAAACGACCAATTGGCCAAAATCTAATGCCATAACAGCCTGCTCTGTCTCAGCCTTGACTCGATTGTATAAAAAACGACTGTCAATATCCGCATTCATTGAGGAGAGTAAAAAGAAATTCTCTACCCCTTTGTCACGACATAACTTGGCAAAATTTACGTTATAGTCTCGATCTACCTTGCGAAAAGCCTCATCACTACCAGCTTGTTTTTTTGTTGTACCCAAACAACTAAAAGCATCCGTGGTTCGATCGGCACCAACACTTGCAAACACTTCAGAGAGATTATCAAAATCATTGATTTGATAAAAACGCATGCTGGCATTAATGTAGCGTGGCGGACGACGAGCAATCACAATCAATGTGTCATAAAGCTCACTCAGTTGCTTTACCAAATGCTGCCCTACTAACCCCGTTGCGCCAATCACAATTGCTTTTCGCTGCATACCCTATCCACTTATATAACATTAGATGAACTATATTGATGAGAAAATACCTATATCAAGGCCTATCGTTAGAATATCATACCTAAATTCCTCAATAACTGACGCTATTATATAGGATATATTGTAAGAGATTTTATCAACCCTCTACGTCTATCAACGCTTACTATTGATTTAGTTACTAGAATGACCCAAATTCGATGATATTACGTAACTTCTTTGAGCATTAATCATCAAATATATTGTCCTTAGTTCAATAATTTGCTAAGATAATCGGCTTTACACGTCAACGCTGTTTAATTATTCCAAACAGCTCTGGCGCTTACGATGATCTATTCATATTAGATACTTTAATATCAGACATCGACATCATATTTGACGAGACGGCTGCTCGTCACCGATGATTGTTAAACCCATTATTGCAATCAACATTCATATTTTTATCTATCTTTATCAAGGAGATACGCGTGGCTAATACTGCACAAGCTCGTAAACGCGCCCGTCAAAACACCAAACGTCGTCAGAACTCTGCGTCACAACGCTCTATGGTTCGTACTTACTTAAAACGTGTTGATGCGGCTATCGCAGCTAAAGATTATGACGCGGCTACCGAAGCTTACAAAAAAGCGGTACCAGTTCTTGATCGTATGGCTGACAAAGGTATTATTCATAAGAATAAAGCTGCTCGTCGTAAGAGCCGCCTAAACAAAACAATCAAAGGCCTACAAGCTTAAGATTTGTATTGATTAGACCGCATTTCGCTTTTATAGCGTAATGACTAAAACCTTGTTACTGGTTCTAATACCGTGGCAAGGTTTTTTTATGCCTATTCAAAACGTATTCAATGAACAGCTTTCATATCAGCGCATTTCAATGTTTGAATAAAACATTAATTCCACTGCACTTCTGGCGGCAATAGCAACTTGCTAGGATGGTAGCCAGCTGCACGATAACCGTCTAATAATGAACTAATCGGCCGAGTATATACCTGACCCCGCCAAATAAAATGCGCGCTCGCTTGATCAAATGGCTTATCATCGAACCATAAAAATACGCCTTCCATCATCTTCGGCCAATCATTCCAATCAATCTCTACCACATCGAACATGACTGCTAAGAATGCAGATAGCAACGTATCATGACTCACAGCGAGCATCAGATGGCCATGCTGCGGCTGATTCTGGTAAAAAAGCGACAGAATATCTAAACCGCCTTGATAAGTGTTTTTGGTCCCTTCCAAATTGCCTTGCAAGAAACGATTAATAAAGTTCAACACGCCAATTTCTTTGAACACAGGATTGGCTATTTCAGGCTCAGTGACGAGACTGCCAGGCTCAACTAACAATGATTGATGCGTAATGTCACGCCGTAGTCCTGCCCCCTCTTGCATCAGCTGCGCGGTATCGATACAACGTCCAATGGGGCTAGAGATACTATCGACGTTCGAGCGAATATGGTAGATGACCTGATAACCAACGACCCCAAGACTTTGCCAGTATACGGCCTTTAGGAGTCAACGGTAACTGATAACTGGCAAAACCATTACCATCAGAGCGCTCGCGTAAAGAGTGCCTAGTAAATAGTATCAGTCGCTTATTTTCAGGCAATAAGCTGACAGAGGAAATCATACTATCTGGTAGGTGCGAAGGTGCAGGTGCGCTTGGAGTATGACTCGTAAGCTTGTCAGCAGATATTTTGGACAGGGTGTTATTCAAATATTTACTCATGATAGCAAGCCTAGCAGATTTCTTATCAGGAATGAACCACAGACAAATCTAGTTGCAATATATCTTATAAATACACTTCACTCTTTCAAAAAATGCTTTATTCAAAAGAATCTATGTCTAGAATAAATAAAGATTTGCCAGATATTTATACACGGTCCTAGCCAATATCAATGACTTTGTCCCATGCAAACTCTAATGCGGTACTACTGACCTCATTAGGATAGGCTCGTGGATTGACAATCACTCGCGTATTACCAATTTTATAATCAAATGCTTCATGAGTATGTCCATGTACCCATAGCATCGGTGACCAATCCTCATGCATCCATCCTGACAAGTCACTGACGAAGGCCGCATTACTCGGTAAATTGGCATATTTTTCAGACACCGATAACGCACTGACGCTGTGATGACTCATTACCACTGTTTTTTTACCAAGTTTATGAGACTCAATCAAAGCTTGCTGTAGCCACTTACGATGCTTGGCATGAATTTGCATAGATACCTCAGGTGCAAACAATTCATTGCCTGCGTAAATCTGCTTGTAGTCACGCATAAAATGCCTAGCAGCAGCCATGGTGTCTTCATTAGCATGATACTGATAGTCGGTCCAAAGCGTACAACCTAAAAGGCGTATATCACCGATATCGATATGCTGACACTGTAAGACGCGAACCCCTTTTTTAGACGCAGCATCATAGTTATCCCAAGTTGCCAGTTTACGGTCAAAGCTCAATACGTCTTCATCAAAGTATTCATGATTACCAGCAATAGTAATCAGGGGAACTTCTAAGCGCGCTGCCTGTTCTTGCAGCCACGGCATACCTTTGTCGCTATTAGCAGTATCCCCTGCTACCAGCACTATATCTGCATCGGTTTTAGGAATATATCCAACGGGGTGCGACTGACGTTCATAACTATCAATATGTAAGTCACTCAATATCTGTAATTTCATATTATCCAACATCATTTAGTGGCGTTATTATTAAAAATCTAATTAGCGATAAACACTCATAGCAGTACTACTGATATTTAGCTACATGAGCGTTGTCAATATAGTTATTATATTTTAGAAAGGTTGTAAGAATAAATTTAAGTAGTGTAGCAGCTTTTTCTTGACCATCAAAAAGTAAAAAGACAGCCATTTAGGCTGTCTTTTTTTATTAACGTCTATTCAAACTTAAATACTTTGAAGTATTGTCTGTAGTTTAGCAGCAGGGTCTGAAGCTTGTGTAATCGAACGGCCAATGACTAAATAATCAGAACCGTCTATTAGCGCCTGACTTGGTGTACAGATACGTTTTTGATCATCTGCATTGTCTTCAGCTAGGCGAATACCAGGCGTCACCAGTTTAAAATCCTGACCACATAATGCTTTAAGTGCCTTTGCTTCTTGAGCCGAGCACACCACCCCATCTAGACCAGCTTGCTTAGTCAGTTGTGCTAGTCGGCTCACTTGGGTATCTAAGCTATCAGTGATGCCTGTTTGCATCAACGCTTCACTATCCATAGAGGTTAATACGGTGACTGCAATAAGTAAGGTATCAAGATCTCTATCTAGCAAACGCTGTTTTGCCAACGACATGGCTTCTAACCCTGCGCTAGCATGGACATTCACCATCCAGACACCAAGTTCAGCGGCAGCCAATACTGCTTGAGCAGTGGTATTAGGAATGTCATGAAATTTTAAGTCTAAGAACACTTCAAAATCACGTTGATGCAGTGCCTTGATGATATCAGGGCCACAACGCGTAAACAGCTCTTTACCTACTTTCAATCGACATTGAGATGGATCTAACTGGTCAGCTAACGCTAGAGACGCCTCTACCGTCATATTGTCTAGAGCGACGACAACTGGAGAGTTAATTACATTATTCATGGTTTTACCATATATTTTGAAGTTATCAAAGTATTGTATTTGAGGTCAGTACTGCGTTCGTTGAACTATCACTTAGCAGATCACATAAAAAATCACTTAACGACTTAATCTCGTCTACGCTTAGACAGAGTAGAGCCTTCAGTTAGGCTAGTTGCGTCACTACTTTGTACATTGGCAGCAGAAGCACCATAAACAGCTTCATCTACTGTTGGCGCGCTTGCTTGACGATCGATAACTGTATTGGCTTGAGTCAATTGCTCTTGCAGGTTTGCGTTTGCTTTTTGCAGACGTGAGATTTCCCACTTATTTTGCAGCACACGAAAGATAAGCAATGCCAGTAAAATACCAATAACAATACCTAGCATCAAACACAAAATAAGTAGCAACCCTAGGTTCATCGTAGGTGCTTGCGAAAACAGTAGGTTGACTCCGACCTCAGTATTATTTGCCAATACCAAACCAAGTGAATAGGCAAAGCTCAAGAATAGCAATACAAATAGTAAAAAGCGCATGAGACAGTTACCTCAGTTTGGAATGATAAATTTTGACGGTTAGATAGCCAGTGCTGGTTTAATTAACCGTTTGCTACCGTATCGTTTACTGCTTCGCGTAAGGCCTTGCCTGGCTTAAAATGTGGAATCGCTTTAGCCGGTACAGGTACGCTTTCACCTGTCTTAGGATTGCGTCCCATACGGGCACGGCGATGATGTAGACAAAAACTACCGAATCCGCGAACTTCGACTCGGCCATCATTGGCTAAAGTATGGGTCATCAAGTTTAAGATTTCACGCACTGCGTCATCAACCACGGTATCTGCCATGTTGTCACAGTTTGCACTCAAATTACTAATAAATTCGGATTTGTTAATCGCTTGCTGCATTATTACGCTTGCCTTGTTGATTGATGGATAAGCTGATGATAAGTCAACGCTCTATAGTACGTAAATGCGTTTGTATAATTAAACTATATATACTGAATCTTTGAAAACTAACATTCAGAATCATATTATGACCATAAAAAGCTTATAACTATCATCTCGTTACTCAATGGTGCAAATGATAGCGGATATTAGCGTAAATGGGAATAAGAGTTTGCCCATTTGGCTAAAAACCTCTATTACTAACTGTGTTAATAAAATCTAATCATAAAAAAAAGCGACCGAAGTCGCTTTTTTTATATTACTTTTATATCAATAGTTTGCAGCTTACTGCATTTGCTCTTTGATCAAATCACCAATAGTTTTTGGCTGTGCATCAGAACCTGGAGCAGCAGTAGTGTTGGTGCTACCAAGATCTTTAATCGCTTGACGCTCTTCAGCTTCGTCTTTCGCTTTGATAGACAAGTTGATGTTGCGTGTTTTACGATCAACACTGATGATTTTAGCTTCAACGTCATCACCAACAGTCAGATGCTTAGTTGCATCTTCAACGCGGTCACGTTGGATTTCAGAAGCACGTAGATAAGCTTCAACTTCGTCAGCAAGTTCGATAGTAGCGCCTTTGGCATCTACTTCTTTTACTTTACCATTAACGATAGCACCACGGTCATTGTTGACTAGGTATTCGTTGAATGGATCAGAGCTTAACTGCTTCACGCCTAGGCTGATACGGTTAGCTTCTGCATCTACAGACAATACCATTGCTTCAACGGTGTCGCCTTTATTGTAGTTACGGATAGCATCTTCGCCAGTTTCGTTCCAAGAGATATCAGATAGATGAACAAGACCATCAATACCACCGTCTAGACCGATAAAGATACCGAAGTCAGTGATTGATTTGATAGTACCAGTGATTTTATCACCGCGCTCATGTTTCTTATCAAACTCATCCCATGGGTTAGCTAGAGTTTGTTTGATACCTAGGCTGATACGACGACGTTCTTCATCGATATCAAGAATCATTACTTCAACTTCATCGCCCACTTGAACAACTTTAGATGGGTGGATGTTTTTGTTGGTATGATCCATTTCTGATACGTGTACTAGACCTTCGATACCTTCAGAAATCTCAGCGAAACAACCATAGTCAGTCAAGTTGGTTACGCGAGCTTTTACAACACTACCTACTGGGTAAGTGCCGCCAACGTTATCCCAAGGATCAGTACCAAGTTGTTTTAGACCTAGGCTAACGCGGTTGCGTTCACGGTCAAACTTCAATACTTTAACTTTTAGGTCTTGGCCAACTTCAACAACTTCAGATGGATGCTTGATACGGCGCCATGCCATGTCAGTGATGTGCAATAGACCATCGATACCACCTAGATCAACGAACGCGCCGTAATCAGTAAGGTTCTTAACGATACCTTCGATCTCGATGCCTTCTTCAAGCTTGTTCAATAGCTCTTCGCGCTCAGCTGAGTTTTCAGCTTCCATAACTGCACGACGGCTAACAACAACGTTGTTGCGCTTCTGGTCAAGTTTGATGACTTTGAATTCTAGCTCTTTGCCTTCAAGATGCGTTGTATCACGGATAGGACGTACATCTACCAATGAACCTGGTAAGAACGCGCGTACTGAGCCGATATCTACAGTGAAACCGCCTTTAACTTTGCTTGAGATAATACCTTTAACGATTTCATCGTTATCAGCGATTTTTTCAAGGAAGTTCCAAGTTTCAACACGTTTAGCTTTCTCACGTGACAGCAAGGTTTGACCCATGCCGTTATCAACCGCTTCAACTACGACATCAACGCTATCGCCAACTTCAACTTCAAGTTCGCCTTCTTCGCTTAAAAACTCTTCACGAGCGACGATACCTTCAGATTTAAGACCAGTATCTACTGTGATCCAATCACTATCGATGGCCACAACAGCACCTGTAATAACCGAGCCACGCTCGATATCTAGGCCCTGCTCTTCAATGCTCGCTTCAAATAGTTCAGCAAATGATTCCATTATGTCTACCTTTGTATAGCCGTATCCTGTCCAGCACAGTACGGATCAAATTTATGATTGTATAGAACGAAATACTGGTTTTATATCCCATGCAATCATATAAAAAAACGTTTGTTGATAGCGAGCTCATCGTAATTAAAACTGACTAACAACAACTGTCTTATATCGACTGCAATATCTTAAATAAACTAGGTTTTTCTTACTGCTTCAATAAAATTTAACTTAACCGTATTATTTTATACTAAAACAATGATTAATAGGAAACTTTTTGGTACTTAATATGTTGTTTTTACTAGCTATTAAATAACTAACTGGTGAAAAACACACCTTTATCTTGGCAATGCTTTTTGACCTGCTCATATACTGCATCGGCATTCAGTGCTGAACTATCAAGTAATAGGGCATCTGCCGCAGGCTTTGATGGCGCTGTACTGCGATTTTCATCACGGTCATCACGCTCTTTTATCGTCGCTAAAATTGCCTCAAAATCTGCTGTTTGACCAGCGTTCAACAACTGAGTCACACGGCGCTCTGCACGTGCTTCAGCACTGGCGGTCAAAAACACCTTAACATCAGCATCTGGGAAAACAACCGTACCCATATCGCGGCCATCAGCTACTAAACCAGAACGAGTGGCCATATCTTGTTGTAACTTAAGCAATGCTTGGCGAACCTGTGGAAAGACAGCTATCTGTGATGCATAGCCTCCGACCGTTTCATTGCGTACTTGCTCACCTACTGCTTGTCCATTAACAATGATATCTACACGCCCTGAGTCATTGTTTGGTACAAACGCTATATCCAAGCTTTCAGTCAATGCTAATACAGCATTTTCATCAATTGGTTGGCTGGCATCTGCGCTAATCAAACCCGCTTCAAAGGCTTTTAGACCAACAATTCTATAAAGCGCACCAGAGTCTAATAACTGATAGCCTAACACTTGTGCTAGACGCCATGTGACAGTGCCTTTACCAGCGCCACTAGGACCATCGATACAAATAACAGGATAGCGCACTGATGAGATGTGGCTATTCTCTGTATTGAGTAAAACATTATCAGGTGTAGAACTAGTCATAATACTTACTCAATAATATGCGTTACTTATATCGCTTATCGTATGTCATTAATAAAACAATATTTATTCGTATGTTAAGTCTTTAATAGCCCATCAAGACGGGTGCTATCAAATAGGGCAATATTATAGCAAAAAATCATCGTGACCACTAGCACCAAGACTGATATCTTGTTTATTAGTATTTCTAGCTTAGATATTAGCCTTATTCTTTTTCGCCGCTTGCCTACGCTCACGAAAAAATGTCTTTAGTATTTGGCTACTATGCTCGCTGCATAGTCCATTGTAGGCTTGGATACTATGGTTGTAAAAAGGTTGTAATGATAAGTCCATTTGACTACCAACCATCCCAGCACGCGGTTCACTCGCTGCGTACACCAACTTGTTTACACGCGCATGGATTAATGCGCCGATACACATCGTACAAGGCTCTAGAGTGACATATAAAGTAGTCTGTAGCGGCAATCGATAGTTTTCTAAACGCGCACAAGCATCTCTCAATGCAACTATCTCTGCATGAGCAGTAGCATCATGGCTACTAATAGGTTGATTAAACCCTTGGCCGATAATCTGCTGGTCATGTACCAATACCGCACCTACCGGCACCTCTCCTCGCTCAACACCTTGCTTAGCAAGTTCGATTGCCTCTCGCATCCATCTAACATCTTCAACTGACCAAAAGGTGTTGGATTGAATATTTAAGGGTTGATACGGCATTAAGCTTATATTCTGTATATTTTGCATCTATTGTGGTAATTGCCAGTCAATTGGAGTTTGGCCGTACTGTACCAAGTAGTCATTTGTTTTAGAAAAAGGCTTGGTGCCAAAGAAGCCGCCACGGTTTGCCGCAAGTGGTGAGGGATGTACCGCTGTCAAAATCAAATGCTTATCGGTATCGATATACTTGCCTTTCTTCTGGGCTTTACTACCCCACAAAATAAATACGGTATGCTTGGTCTGTTCATTGACGGCATCGATCACAGCATCAGTAAACTGCTCCCAGCCCTTATTCTGATGACTGTTTGGCTCGCCTTCTCGCACAGTTAGTGAGCTATTAAGCAGTAGAACGCCCTGCTGTGCCCAGTACGTTAGATCGCCATGTGCTGAAGGGCGAATACCAATGTCATCTGCCATTTCTTTAAGCAAGTTATTCAATGATGGTGGCTTTGGAATGGCTTTAGGAACAGAAAATGATAACCCCATAGCCTGACCTGGACGATGATAAGGATCTTGGCCCAAGATTACCACTTTAACTTGTGATAACGGCGTGAGATTAAGCGCATTGAACATTAATGGTGCAGGCGGATAGATACTGTCGTCTGACTGATAGGCTTCCTTTAAAAATGCGCGTAGATTGTCCATATTCTCGGATGTTAATTCATCTGCTAATGCCGTTTTCCAATCCTCTGGTAAACGAACATTGTCTAAAATCGCTTGTTTTTGTTCTGCTGTCTTGGTTGTCGGTTCATCAAACAGTTCCATAGTGTGTCCTTTTTATACTTGTTATAAGTTTCATAGCTTTGTTAAAACTAGCTTACTGTAAATAATCATACTAACAAAAAATGGGTGTGCGCTTTGTTGATGAATTATAGCAATAAAAAAACGGCTACCGCAGTAATACGGTAGCCGTTTTTGTGACATCAACATTAAACAACTTAACTGGCTAAAGACTCAGAATCAGGATGCGGTTCATGAGTTTCAACGACTGTTAGAATAATACGACTATCAGATGAGCCTTTGTCTGACACCTTATCAAGCTTCATCGTATCATTCTCTTGAGAATCATCGATTTTAGGCTCTAAGGTCAGGTGTACTACCCCACCATTAACCAGATCACCAAACAAAATCATACTTGCCAATGGTTTTTTGATTTCATCCTGAATCAGACGTTGCATCGGACGTGCACCCATTAGACGGTCATAGCCTTTATCCGCCAAGTAGTCACGTACATCATCATCAATCTCTAATGTCACTTGTTTATCATCGAGTTGCACTTGCAGCTCAACCAAGAACTTATCGACAACTGATACAACAACTGACGTATCTAGAGGGTTAAACTGAATAATGGCGTCTAGGCGATTACGGAACTCTGGCGTGAAGACACGTTTCAGTGACTCTGTGTTATCACGGCTATGGTCTTGCTGCGTGAAGCCCATTGAAGAGCGACTGATACTATCAGCACCAACGTTCGTTGTCATAATAACGATGACTTGTTTAAAGATTGCCACACGACCGTTGTTATCGGTCAACGTACCATGATCCATTACTTGTAGTAACAAGTTGAAGACATCTGGATGCGCCTTTTCAATCTCATCAAGCAATAACACACAATGTGGATGCTGATTGATTTTTTCGGTGAGTAAGCCGCCTTGATCATAGCCAACATAACCTGGAGGCGCGCCAATCAAACGTGATGCCGTATGCGCTTCCATATACTCTGACATATCAAAGCGTACCAACTCTACACCTAACAGGTTCGCTAACTGACGCGATACTTCTGTTTTACCCACACCAGTTGGACCTGCAAACATAAACGAACCAATCGGTTTATCAGGTGCTTTTAATCCTGCACGTGATAGTTTGATAGCATCGGCCAACGTGGCAATTGCCTCATCTTGACCAAATACCAAGTGCTTAAGGTCTCGATCTAGGTGCTCAAGGATACTCTTGTCATCACTCGATACAGATTTGGGTGGAATACGTGCCAGTTTAGCAATGATAGCTTCGATATCAGCCACATCGATTTTCATCGGTGGCTTTTGACCTTTTGATAATTTAACACCATCTGCTGATTTAGCACTATCGCTTGCTTTCGCAGTCGCTGCTTCATCCTGCATTTCATTATCTGTATCACCATCGATATCAGCATCAATCTGCGCATCAAAATCTTGCTCTAAATCAGCAATGAAACTTTCTTCCGCTTCGATATCATCGACATCAGGCACTACGCCTAAGCGCTTATACGCACCTGCTTCGTCAATCACGTCAATGGCTTTATCAGGTAAAAAACGCTCATGAATATGTTTGGCTGACAACTGTACCGCTGTGACCAACGCTTCATCCGTATACTCAACGTTATGAAATTCTTCATAACGAGGTTTTAGACCACGCAGGATATCGATGGTGTCATCCACACTTGGTTCTTTGACATCGATTTTTTGGAAACGACGCGACAATGCATGATCTTTTTCAAATACTTGACGATATTCAGTAAAGGTCGTTGAACCAATACAACGCAGCTCACCGTTAGCAAGCGCTGGCTTGATAAGGTTCGATACATCCATATTGCTGCTCATAGATGAACCAGCACCAATAATCATATGAATTTCATCAATAAAAAGAATAGCATTTGGTTTTTTCTTTAGCGCATCAAGCAATGACTTCATACGTTTTTCAAAGTCACCGCGATACTTGGTTCCCGCAATCAGTGAACCAATATCAAGGCTATAAATCACGCAACCGTTAAGGGGCTTTGGTGCTTTATCGTTAATGATTAACCATGCTAAACCTTCAGCGATAGAGGTTTTACCTACGCCAGGCTCACCTACTAACAATGGGTTATTTTTACGACGGCGGCACAGTACTTGGGCAGCACGTTCAATTTCAGAGGCACGACCAATCAAAGGATCTGTTTTACCTTCGGCAGCTCGCTGGTTTAGATTGGTTGCAAATTCAACCAATGGATCTTTGCTAGTCTTTTCAGAGGCACTACGACGCTCAGTACCTGCAGCACCACGTGATTCAGATGGCTCTTCTTTATCTTGGCCGTGTGATAAATACTGGGTTAGCTCAAGGCGACTGATGCCTTGTTTTTTAAGCAGGTAGACAGCATAGGTATCATGTTCTGAAAACATAGAGACCAAAATATCAGACCCTTCTACCAATCGACCACCACCGATCGACTGCACGTGAAAAATAGCACGTTGCAAAATACGATCAAAGCTCTGAGTCGGCTGCGGTGACTGTTCTGTATCAGCATCGATGGTTGGCGTGTGTTTATTAATATAAACCTCAAGCTCAGTACGCAACGCCGAGACATTAGCATTACAAGCAGTCAACGTATTGGCAGCATGAGTGTTTTCTAATAAGGCCAAAAGCAAGTGTTCAACAGTGAGATACTCATGCGATTTTTGGCGCGCAAGCGTCATTGCTAAACGTAGAGAAACTTCAAGATGACGACTTAACATAACAACTTCCTACGGTTATATCTATCTTTATAATTGATAGTTTTATGAATGAGTTAGTAAGTAAATCAGGGCGGTAGATGAATTGTTCAAGGGCTATATTCGTATTATTAGAAGTCATGAATAAATGAGGTGAGCGGTAGAGTATTGATTAAATACTATAATCTCGCTATCAGCCAACAGTAATCATAACTATCAATGGCCGCTTTTCTTTATATCAACACGATACTTCGACGGAGTCAATCTATTAACACAGACTAAAATGTATCAAAGCGTGCTACAAGCTAGTAGCGACAACCTTAATAACGAATATTAAATGTTGAAAAACTGATTAGATAGAAAGAGAGATTGATATTTTAGAAGCTAGAAATGACAGAGTTTTAGCAGGTTCAACGGAGATGCTTAGTCTAAGAATATTGAATAGCACTCTTTAATAGATAGGGTTGTTTTCTATAGAAATCAATACCCTATGGATAATAAATCTATTTTTAAAAGATGCTACTTGTATACAAGGGGAGTGACTGAAAAGTCAAAAAAGCTCACTATAAAGGTGAGCTTTGATATGGATTGCTTAGCAGGAGAGAACAGTAGGTAGAGTTTTAATAGAGCCATATATCAGTATAAGAAATTAATAAATTGCTCTACTCGCCTTGATGCGGTTCGATTTGGGTCAATAACGGATAACCTTCACGATGTGCCAGACTATTTACTTTTTTGGCCTTAGTCTCGGCGATATCTTTAGGATAAATGCCAGCAATACCTTTGCTGCTATTATGAATAGTCAGCATAATCTCGACTGCAGAATCCATACTATGACGAAATTCTGACTGCAATATATATACAACAAACTCCATCGGCGTGTAGTTGTCATTATACATAACAACCGCATACATAGGCGGTTTAGCTACTTCAGGCTCTGCGACCAATACATCTGCTTGCGGTGACGTTTCACCATCGGTATCACCGTCTTGTGCACGATGAGCAGGCATATTGGGAAAGTGCCAATCAGCAACCGTTGGCGTGGCTTGTGATATCATTTTTTTCATCATAATCAAAATATAATTATAAGGTAAGTTTAAGATAGAAGAAGTTGTTAAGGCAGGCGATAAGGCATGGTATAAAGCACAACCACTAATTAGGGCTATTGTGCTTTGATTTCAACCACAGCATCGTCACTGAGTATTTCATTAAGACATGAGGTAATTAAGGTACGATAGGACTTTCATCAACTTCTGGTAAATCTAGGAGCGATGGTAGCATGTTATCCACACTATCACCGAGCTTCCAGTCATACAACTGCTCTACTTTTTGACCACCAGCTTGCAAAGTCAGTTTGGCTTGCAATGGTCTAAAGCCTGATGGCATTACAAAGCGGCCACGTATCCGAACGATACCTTCGATCATATGGTATGCAGGGTCAAGTGGCACCTCTACAAGGTCATCATTGTTAAGTAGCGTCAATACAGGCCTTAAGCGCTTGGCCTGACCATCGCTACTGAGCATCCCAATATCAAAACCGTACTCAAAAGCATTTTCAGGTAGTGGCGAAATTTTGGCACCTAATACCTGTAAAGGCATACCACCTTTCTCACGGATGACATCTGAATACAGCTCATTGAGCTGTGATACTTGTTTATTTTCTACTGTTAATTCTTGCTGGCTCTCACGCAGTTCTTTTAAATTAGCCAAACTGATGGCCAGCTCTTGTTTGGCAGTTGCCGCTTGGTTAGTGGCTATCTTATTGCTAAGGCGCAAGTCTTCTAGTGCTTGTGTCGCTTCAGTGCTATCGATGATTGCTTGCTTGGCTTCTGTTTCCATCGAATGAAGACCACGTTGGTAGCCAAGCTTATGACCGAATACCAGCCCAACCACCGCTGTCACTAATACGGCTACAACAAACAGTGCCAATACCAATGTAGAAGCGCCGCGTTGTGAGCTAGCAATACCACTTATCGGGACATTATTATTTCTAAAGGAATGCTGTTTGCGCTCCAAGCTAGGTATAACCGAGTCTTTGCACGATAGACGTGCTGGCTGTGAGCAAAAGCGTAGTACGAGCTGAACACGCATTTAGACAGTATCTCTTAAGGGTAAGGGCAAGTCATTATAGCCGAATTTATAATCAATACCTAGCACCGTAAATGTGAATGATTGGAATATGAAGTCGTTGATATTAAGGAACAATCGGTGCAAAATTCAGCCCCATTGACTCATCAAAACCGAACATTACGTTCATGTTTTGCACAGCCTGCCCAGCAGCGCCTTTGACTAAATTATCTTGAACAACGATAACTGTTAGCTCAGCACGCTCGTTATCTTGATATACGGCAATACGTAGACGGTTACTAGCGCGAACACTGCGCGTATCGGGATAAAGCCCTTTTGGCATGACATCAACAAACAACTCTGATGCATAGCTATTGTCAAATGCTTGCTGCCAATCGATAGCAGCACCTGCGTCAGTCAGCTCCATATGAATAGAGCTTAGCATGCCACGAATCATCGGTACTAAATGCGGCAAAAAACGAATACGATGCGCGAACTGACTGTCTAATAACTGTGCAACACCCTGCTCAATCTCAGGTAAATGACGATGGCCTTCGACGCTATAAGCTTTAAAACTATCTGTTGTCTCAGCATAGTTAAGTACAAGTGATGCTTGACGACCTGCACCAGACACGCCAGATTTTGCATCGATAACGATACGAGACTCGATCAAACGCTCTGCTTGCTTATTCTGAGCCTCTATAATTGGTTTTAGACCCAAAATCGCAGTGGTTGGATAACAACCTGGGTTGCCTACTAGTAACGCATTCGCAAGCTTGTCACGATTGATTTCTGGTAGACCGTAGACTGCTGTTTTCAACAATTCAGGGCAAGCATGTGACTGCTTGTACCAATGCTCAAAGTCAGTCAATGACTGCAAACGAAAATCAGCAGCCAAATCGATGACCTTAACGCCAGCTTGGGTAAGCGCTTCAGCTTGCTTCATTGCTACGCCATGTGGCGTCGCAAAAAACACAACATCACATTTTTGCAATGCAGCAAGCGTATTATCACCTAGGTCGCTGAAAACGATGTCAGACACACCGCGTAAGCTTGGGAAGATTTCATCAGCACGAGTGCCAGCTTCGCTACGAGAAGTTAATAAATCAATAGAAACCTCAGGATGAGCAGATAATAAGCGAATGAGCTCAATACCCGTATAGCCTGTACCACCGACGATCGCTGCTGAAATCATAAAACACCCTTTTCTTAGTAAATACTAAATATGCACTGATAGATTCTATATTCGCTTATAACTCATACAGTTCTATAAATTATACAGTTCCACAAATGCGAACAAATACAGAATCACTCTCTAAATATTCTGACTCTTAAATTTTATAGTCGTGTACTGCATCCACAAACACTTTGGCATTGTCAGGATTGACCCACTGGGTGATACCGTGACCTAAGTTTGCTATGTAACCAGTCTTTTCACCATCAGCGTAAGCACGGTCAAGCATGGCGTTCACTTCAGAACGGATAGTGGCAGGCGAGCCATATAACGTCGCTGGGTCTAAGTTACCTTGGATAGCCTTGCTGCTTTGCAATTTCTTATGCTTTTTGGTCAATTGACGCTGACTCTCAGTCAATACTTGACGCGCACGATCAATCGGCATCGTCCAGTCTAAACCTAATACATCTGCTTCGCTGTCAGCCTGAATATCAAGCCATAACCCACCGCCTTTAGTGAACAGCACTACAGGTACTTGTGGATGACGTTCCTTTAGTTCGGCGACAATACGTTTATTATAAATGTGTGAAAATTCGATAAATTGACGATGACCTAACGCCCCGCCCCAACTATCAAATATCTGAACGATTTGAGCGCCAGCTATGATTTGAGCATCTAAATAGTCAATAACTGACGTTGCAAGCTTGTCTAATAACTGATGCAAAAAATCAGGGTTACTATACAAAAAGCCTTTAGTATAACGATAATCTTTCGAGCTACCGCCTTCTATCATATACGTAGCCAACGTCCACGGACTACCAGAAAAACCAAACAATGGAACTTGACCATTCAATGCTTTACGAATGCTGGTTACAGCACGCATTACATAATCTAGAGAGTCGTTTGGCTCAAGCACTGGCAATCTATCAAGATCAGCCTGCTCACGAATCGGATGTTTGAACTTAGGGCCTTCACCCGTTTCGAAATACAAGCCTAGTCCCATTGCATCAGGGATAGTTAGAATATCACTAAACAAAATAGCAGCATCTAAGTCATAGCGACGCAATGGCTGTAGAGTAACTTCAGTAGCGCGGGCTGTATCTTTGCACAGACTCATAAAGTCACCCGCTTCAGCACGAGTGGCTTTGTATTCTGGTAAATAACGACCAGCTTGACGCATCATCCATACCGGTGTGGTATCAATGGGTTCAAAACGTAATGCACGTAGCAATCTATCATTTTTTAAAGGTGCAAACTGTTGCTGAACCGAGTTACTACCGTCTGAAGCACTCATGTACAAATCTCCAAAACAGCACAATATCCATATTTATAAATGGATATTGTGCTGGATAAAATAAGTTGAATAAAAAAGGTTATATGAAAACGCTATACAGTTAATGCAAGATTGTCGCGGTGTACCATGACGACACGTTCTTCGCTACTGCCAAAGATCTTATCGAACTGTTCGGTACGCTCACGAGCGACGCGGCGCGCATCATTCGATGAAAAGTTTACCTGCCCAACGGCTATGCGTTCGCCCGTATCTTGATGAATGATTTCTACCACATCACCTTCATCAAATCCGCCCTGCACTTCTACAACACCCACTGGCAATAAACTTCTGTTGTGCTCAGTCAATGCTCTTGCAGCGCCTGCATCAACGACCAAGCTACCTGACATACGTAGATGCGCAGCTAGCCATTGCTTACGCGCAATGATTTTATCTTCGTCATTAGTCGTCAATAACGTACCTACCGCTTCGCCTGATACCACACGGGTAATAACGTCATCAATAGCACCGCTGACGATAACGGTAGGACAGCCACCCATAGCAGCAAGGCGTCCAGCACGGATTTTGGTTAACATACCACCGCGTCCAAGCTTGCCGCCGTCTCCTGCAATATCAAATAAATAATCAGCCATTGCACGTTCTTGACGAATCATCTTAGCGTCAGGATTATCACGTGGGTTATCAGTGAAGACACCTTCTTGATCGGTTAAGATAATGTACAAATCAGCATTAACCATTGCGGCTGCCATCGCACCCAAGGTATCGTTATCGCCAAATTTAATCTCATCAATCGTGATGGTATCGTTTTCGTTGATAACAGGTAGTACGCGCCATTCTAATAACTGTGTCAGCGCACCCGTCGTATTAAGGTAACGACTACGATTAGACAAGTCATCATGAGTTAGGAGTAGCTGCGAGCTTTGAATGCCATGCTGAATCAAAGCTGACCACCATGTTTCAATCAACCCCATTTGACCAATAGAAGCACAGGCTTGTAGTGCTGCTAGTTTCTTAGGACGTTCCTCAAGGTTCATACGTACCACACCTTCAGCAACGGCACCTGATGATACTAACAGTACCTCAACGCCTTTTTTGTGCAGCTTAGCAATCTGCTTTGCCCACTCATATATGGCAGTACGATCCAGCCCTCGACCGTTATTGGTTAATAGTGATGAACCAATTTTGACAATAACGCGCTGAATATCAAAGTTGCGAGTTTGCTTAACAAATCTTGCTTCTTCCATCGTGTTTGCTATGTCATCTGCCATATAAACTCCTTTTTTTCATATCAATTGATTGTAGGGATTAAATTCACAATTCAAGTATAACTGCTCAAGCATACTAGCTTAAGGAACGTACATTACCTCAACGCCATCGTCATCATCGTCGTCAAAATCAGACGTATCCAAGCCTTCACGCGCCGCTTTACGAGCTGCACGATATGCTTCACGCTGTGCTTCAGTGTTAAGACGTACTTCAGCTTCTAAACGCTCAAAACGTTCTTTTTGTGCTTCAGCGAAGATAGGATCTTCTATTTCACGCTCACGCTCAAGTTCGATATCATTCATTAAATGATATTTGACTGCATCAACGCCTTCACCAGTTAGCGTTGCCGTACGGAAGACCATACCAGTCCAACCAAGCTCTGCGACAATATGAGTACAAAGCGCATTCAAATCTTCATCATTGACCTGATCGATTTTGTTTAATACCAAAATCTGCGGTAAATTAGCCAATTCAGGAGAAAAACGCTCAAGCTCGTTTAAGATAACGCGAGCATTTTCGACTGGATCGCTACCATCAACAGGCTTGACATCAACTAAGTGTAGCAGACGACGTGTACGCGCAACATGTTTTAAGAAGCGAATACCAAGTCCAGCACCTTCTGATGCACCTTCAATAAGACCAGGAATATCTGCCATTACAAATGAGCGATGGCGACCAATATCGACCACACCCAAGTTTGGTACTAGGGTGGTAAACGGATAATCAGCCACTTTTGGTCTAGCAGCAGAGACTTGACGGATAAAGGTCGATTTACCAGCATTCGGCAAACCAATCAAACCAACATCAGCCACTACTTTTAGCTCAAACTTAAGAACTTTTAGCTCGCCTTCAAAACCTGACGTCGCTTTACGCGGTGCTTGGTTAGTCGAGCTTTTGAAATGGGTATTACCCAGACCACCATCGCCACCTTTGGCAATCAGTAGTGTCTGGCCAATTTCAATCAAATCACCCAATACTTCGTCTGTCTCGGTATCAACTACCGTCGTACCAACTGGTACTGGCAAATAAAGATCATCAGACCCCTTACCTGAACAGTTTCTACTATGGCCGTTCTCAGCACGCATAGCGTCATGACGACGCGTATAACGATAGTCAACTAGGGTGTTGGTGTTGTCTTCTGCAATGACATATACATCTCCGCCCTTGCCGCCATCACCACCATCAGGTCCACCACGCGGGACATATTTCTCTCGGCGAAAACTGGCGATTCCGTTACCACCGTCACCTGCTTTTACCGTTACGACGGCTTCATCAATAAATCGCATCTTACGTTCCTTAATTCACAATCCAGTCTATAAACTGGTTACAACCAACGGTTGTATTTTGGGGTTTTGCTATGTTGTTGCGTCAAAATATACACTGTATAAAGTCTACTTTTACTTAGTGCCCATTATGACAATAACACCCGATAATCAATCGGACTATCGGGTGTTTAAGTATGACAGTTAAAGTCCTACCAAGCTATTTAAAGTAGCATCTACTGCAGCGCAATCTTATGACACGATAGCGCTACTATACTTGGTATGACGTTATTGCTCTACTGTATTTAGTAATCTATGCTGGAATCTGAGCGTAGCTGATTCCAGCCATTTGCGTCGCCAAACGCAATACCTGAGTACTATAACCTACTTCGTTGTCATACCAAACATATACGATCGCTTGGTTGTCAGTCAAAATAGTAGCTTGAGCATCGATAATACCAACATGAGTCGTACCAACGAAATCCGTTGATACCGCTTCTGTAGAATCTGTATAAGCAATCTGCGACTGCCAAGTGCTGCTGTTAGCCATTTTACGCAAAAACTCATTCAACGTATCAGCGCTTGCTGGTGCAGTTTTTAGATTCACGTTCAAGATTGCTAAGCTAACGTTTGGTGTTGGTACACGAATAGCGTTACCCGTTAGCTTACCGTTTAGTTCTGGCAATGCTTTACCAACAGCTTTTGCAGCACCAGTACTGGTGATAACCATGTTCATCACAGCACTACGACCACGGCGGTCTGCTTTATGATAATTATCAACCAAGTTCTGATCATTGGTAAATGAGTGAATAGTCTCTACATGACCATTTACAATACCGTACTCATCATTCAATACATTCAGCGTTGGCGTAATCGCATTGGTCGTACAGCTAGCAGCACTAACGATCGTATCATCACCAACGGTATCATTGTTCACGCCATAAACGACGTTTTTGATATCGCCGCCAGCAGGTGCTGTTAGTAGCACTTTTTTCACGCCAGTAGACTGTAAATGTTTGCCAAGGCCTGCTTCATCTTTCCAAATACCTGTGTTATCGATAACAAGAGCATTGTCGATACCATAAGCAGTATAGTCGATTTCGCTTGGGTCTTTGGCATAGATAACTTGTACAAAACGACCATTAACGATCATGCCGTTGTTATCGTCGTCAATGCTGATGCCGCCTAAAAATCTACCATGGATTGAGTCACGCTCAAGCAATGAGATGCGCTTAGCCAAGTCACCAGCAGCGGCTGGGCGTACAACGATCGCTTTTAGTTGTAGACCTTTCGCGCTTGACGCTTGTGACAATAGCAGACGAGTCAAGATACGACCGATACGGCCAAAACCGTAAAGCACAACATCCGTCGCGCCATTTATAGCACCAGCATTGTTGATAGACTGTAGAGCGGTCTGTAAGTCAGTATCATTAGCAATCAATTGACCAACATCGATACGAGTGGCTTGGATATCAGTGTTTTCTGAGATAACCTTTACCATCGCTAGAGTATCAGCGATATCGATAGCTTTGGCGCCATGGTCGCGTAGCGCTACTTTTTGATGCAAAGCAAGTATTTGACCAACTGAGGTAGAGTCTAGCGTTTCGCCAAACAAAGTCACTTGTACGTCTTGCTTGTTATAGAGCTTGTTTAGTAGCCCCATAAGCTCAATCGCTTGTTGCTCTTGATTGTTGTAGTTGTTCAAGTGGTCTTGATGTAATTGGCGTAAGGTATCAGCGTTGCTCACGAGAAACATCCTTATGGTCAGTAATGTATGATCAATAAAATATGAAGAAGTGTAAAATAGATAGGTCGTGTATGCTCTAAATGGCGACTCTAATATGATAATCAACCACTATCAATATGGGTTATTGACGCTAGAGTATTTGAATCGCCTAGATTTTAGCCTAAAACGCCTCATTTTGCCAGTAGTAACCGATTAGCTAGCGTGCATAATAGGTTTCATTCTCTTATATAGTTCTTATATCTTATATAGCTCTTATATAGCTCTTATATATAGTTCTCATATACAGCTAACAATAAAAATAATGGCAGCCATATATGCTACCTTATCGAGACGTGATGAAATAATAATGGCTATAGAGCTTAACTAACTGAAGCAGTAATTTCAGTTACATCTATTATGGTGCTAGATTCACTGTTTGGTTGCTCTGCGACGTCAATGTAAATTCTTTTAAGTCGTAGCCTTGCTGCTGAGCAATTTGACGATATTTAGTATACGTTTCCTGACTGATATTTGGCGAGCGTGCTAGTAGCCATAAGTATTTTTTATCAGGCGTCCCTACTAGCGCAGTTTTATACTCTGCATCACGTGCTAGCACCCAATAATCAGCACGGCCGACTGGAATCCAACGAATCCACTTCGGTAAGAACGTCACTTTGAGTTTGCTGCCACTTTCATCGACTGGCTTAGCCAAACCTTCTGCCACGATACCCGAACCGTCCTCGCTCACACACTTATTAGTAACCGTGATTCCTGAGCCGTCATCTTTTTGAGCATAATTGGCGGTCACATCACCAGCACATTTACGCTGGAAATACATCGGCAAACGGCCGATTTCATACCAAGTACCTGCATAGGTGTTCAGATCTACGCTATCTACAGTAGTTGGTGTGCTTGCAGATTTATGAATAATATCGCTTGGCTTAACCGATAGCACATCAGTCGTGGTCTTCTCGCTCATCGCATCATCAGACATGCCATTAGCTGCCGTGTTATTAGTTGCCATGTTTACTGGCGGCGTGGCCGCATAGGCTGAGAACGCTGCTAACGGTATAATAATTGCTAAGGCAATGCCTGTATGTTTGATCAGTCCATTCATAAATATGCGCTCCGGTATTTCTTTGTAGGATGAATTATTTGTTGATGCATCACCAATTTGCTCAGCGTCGATAGCCTGTTCAGAACCACTGTTTAGATTATCTATTTGATCCTCTAACAGTCCCGACATTAATGGCTCATCTTCATTTAGCTTTTTTGGCTGCTTATTTTGCGCTGACTTATAGCCAGATGATTTATAACCACTAGCCACGTCATGATTGTTCTCATTGCTATTTTTTAGATCTTTGCTTATCTCATTGTTACTCATAGCTGACTCTTTTGCCCTAAGGCTATTGTCGGCGCTTTTGTATCCAAAATAGCTGTCTTGCGAAGACGTGTCTTTTGCCAGATGGTGCGAATATTCGCCATTCGAGCTGTCGTGATTATAGCTAGCATCGTTACTAGCTTGGTTTGTCTGTTGCGTGTCATCGCCATATTCATTGTCATTGAGCGATTGCTTAGGCTGCTGAAGTTGAGAACCAGCTGCCTGTGAATCAGTCCATGCTGACTCAGGTAACTTATTGGTTTTCATAGGAGTACCATTCTTAAATAGTGATTGTTAAAAACGCTTTATGTACGGCATCTATTTGGTCTCGTTTTCTAAAAGCCATTTGCTTTGGTATAAATTATTCGTGCAAAACTTGACTCTACAAAAGCTTTTTTATTATTGTATTTTGAGCATTACTTTTGGTTAGTCATTGTTCTATAGAAATAAGATCAACGTATCGTAGATATGCAATATATATTAAGGACAACTGGACTATTAAAACAGTAGTGCAATGTAGGAAAACGCAACGGTTTGTAAGTAACTATGGGGTTTGAGTGTTGTTTGAACACATCATAACCACACAGTTACTTGCTGGATAACTAAGTTAAAAATCAGTTATTTGAACTTACTAAGCTTAATACGCAAGTCTAATACGGGTCACATTCAGGCAAATGGCATGATGGATTCCCTATAGCTTTTTTGAGTTATGCGGATTATATGAACTGACGAATACCTGCCACACTGATACCGCCATACTGCAATGCTTGATTGAGCATAGCAGGCTCTAGACCACCTAACCCAATAACAGGCATATCAGCTAACTCTGCCAACGCTGACCATGCTTCCCAGCCAAGCGGTACGTCATTAGGATGCGTTTGGGTGGCGAGCACAGGTGATACGAAAGCACCAATCACTGGTGGTAATGCATTCTGTATGCGCATGCTGGCAAGTTGATTGGCTGCCGTTATGCTCGCGATGTCATGGCAGCTGACAATGAGCGGATGGTCTTTAGATAACGACTGCGTGAGAGCTGTAGGATTGCCATCCTTATTAAAGCACTGCATCAGTGTCGAGTGTGTCAGATGCTTGGCAACTATTCGCTGGCCAGTTTCTGTCTCATTAGCGGTTAGTGATTCCTCAACATTCAAAGGTTGTTCTTTTTCATTAGGTAAAATCGCTAAAATATCTGGACGTGCCGTTATCAATTGCTCAGTAAGATGCTTAGAATTTGCGTCCTTCAAGCGGATATATACCCACGACTCTGATACTAGATTTTCTTGATGATACTGCAGCCATGCCGCGGCTGCATCAGTGTATGTGCCGAAATGTGCTAGAGGATAAGTAATCGCAATCTTCAATGGGAGTTTCAACCATTCAAGGATTGTCTTATTAGCAGCGGGCAGATGATACGCTCCTGCCAAAAGCTGTGATTTGCTTACCCAAGTTAATGCCTGCCCTTCTAAACCCTGCTCACAGTGTCTATGCTGCTCGTACTGCTCTGCTGTCAGCTCAATCCTATAAACCTGTAAGCTGACCTGCTTATCGCCATAATCATGATGCAAACGCCCAAGCTTAACGATAGTATTATTATCAAGTAGGATACCCGTCTCTTCCGCCACTTCTCTTATCAACGCCTGCGCTGCTGACTCATTTGCTTCTATCTTTCCGCCAACGAACTCGTAACGATTTCCCTGATGCTGAGTAGCATCTCGAAATCCAAGTAAATACTGATCTTTATAATGAATGACAGCCACTGCAACATTTACAATGCTAGGTTTGTTAGCTTTCGCCTTACTATTTGTCTTACTTTCCGGCTTCGTCTCTGATTGTTGATTTGACCCTTTCAACATACTTATATCCTTTATTTCAGTGTTTACTCTGATTATTTCTGATTATTTAATAGTTTTTATAGACTAGATGAATTATTGAAATTTATCACCTAACTTATTAATTTATATAGATAAAATATTAATTAGAGATGATTTATAACAGCGAACTTAGATAAGTTTACATAATAACTGCATTTTATTTTATCAATTGCCTTGCAAATTTATCAAATCTAAATGATAATTATTATCGTTAAAAACAATTACGCTATGGTTAGCCAATTTTTTAAGCCACTTCTTCTCAAAAGGAATTTACTATGAGCATGGTCATCTCTCGTTATTTAAACTGTCGTGAAAACCGTCTGCCTACTTTGCAATCACAACATCTATTTGCACTGACTAAGGAGGTACGTATCGAGCATGAAGGCGAAGAGTATCGACTACGCCTAACTCGCAACAATCGCTTAATTCTAACCAAGTAACGCCTATTTCAATATTATCTGTTTCAATACTTCTATAAAAAAACGCCTTCATTATGAGGCGTTTTTTTATAGGCTATCCAACTTAAAAATAATTTCAAAAGCTCTCTAAGTTGACATAAACTCGAAAGCAGTCATCTTCTGAATAAACGATTTAGAACTGCCAACTATAGACCACATCTACTGCATTCTCCGCTGCTGAGCTTGCTTCTACATAGATGCGGCGCGTCAATTGATAACGAACAGAAAGACTATTTTGCGCATTGAAAACACCCACACCATAGCGAATGTACAAATCAGGCGTTACGTAACCTGTGACGTTGACATTGGTGTCCTCGCTACTACCTGAGGCATCGACTGTCAGACTTTGCAAGCCAAACGCTTGCCCAATTTGATTGGTCAGGCTACGAGTGCCACTCAGACCAAAGCTCAATCCAGCGGCGGCCAAATTATTGGTCACTTGCGACTTAAATCCTTGTTCGCTAATTTGCGTTGCACTCTTATTATCGATGCGACCTGTAACCAAGGCGTTCATTGCTTGCTGCTGGGTCAGTCCTGCATTGTTAAAGACGATAATATTGGGGCTTTCAGTCGTTCCTTTGACACGCAGACCAACTGTTTTTCCATTAATCGTTTTGGCCGCTTCAATACTCAAGCTCGGCTTCATCACGTCACCATTGAAACGAACTTGACCATAATTTAGCTCTAGGCTTTGGCCAAAGGCATTGATGTTGGTACGGCGTGAGACCTGCACAACACCTCTGGCACGCATGATACCTGTGCCATTCTGAGTCACATTAATCGCACCTGCCAATGGAATGACTGCGCCAAAACCACGGAAGTTGATATCATCGCCCAAATCAATACCGATATCAGCATTGATTGACCAAGGTTTTGAGATAGCCAGTACTTCATCGATATTACCAATCAAACGACGATCTAGTACGACTGCATCTTCAGTTTGAGTGATGATATCTTCGCTTGCTTCAGGCGGACGAATGGTCGCAGACGGCACACTGATCGCCCCTTTTATATCAACATAACGATCGCCTGGGCGCACGATAATATCGATATCAGGATCAATTTCAGCAACCAGTAATGGCGGCTGGGTAATGACTAGGCCTTCACCGACGATACTCAACTTGGCTTGCAATTTTTGCTGCCAGTTGACTGTCCCTGACAATTCGCCTTCACCTGTACCACTATTGAATGTGCCATCAATAGTCGCTTGTGTGCCGCGGATTTTGGCTACCGCATTTACTTTGGATAGATTCACGGGCAAATCAAGCATGGCTATACGGCCGTCAGAGAGTTTTACGTCGCCATAGAACTGTGGTTTGGTTAAGGTGCCGCCTAGGCCACCCGCCATTGTAACGTTACCTCTTAGGACGCGCATACCGGGGAAGAATGGCTTAAATATCGCAAGATCAAGCTCGTTCAGCACCAGTGCACCAGAAATTGGTTTAGGGTCTTTATAAGGATCGACGATCACCTCAGCATAGCCACGCGCACCGCGTCCAGTATTGATGTCAGTACGCAGCTTGATACCCTCAGGCACAGACAGAGCAATGAGAGAGACACGTTTGTATGGCAAAGTCATTGATGTGCTCTCGCCATCTTGAACAAGGCCAATCTTGCCATTGTCTGAGTATAGCGTGGTATTGATAGTTGGCGGACGACCACGTTGCCATCCGACGATTGCTTTACCATTAATCTTGCCATTCCAGTCAATATCTTCTGGCAAGAACACTGAGAATAACGACGTATCTAAATTCTGCAACGCTACATTGACTTCGCCTTGGTCCGGCGATGCCACTAGTTTTTCTCGTAGACAAAGCTTGCCGGTTTGATCCGTGGCCTGCCAACAATGAGCGGCAAGCTGTACTTTTAGATCACGATTCTCACCACCCTGATTGTAAGGTAAATTCACAATCAGCTGTGCAGGTTGCAATTGATTCAAAGTCGCATATTTAGATTTAATGCGGCCTTTTCCAATGACACCTGACCAGCTTAGCCTGTCTCGATCAAAACCACCTTTTAGCCTAGCGCCGACATCGAGTTGCTTATTGGCCACATTGAGATCGACCACATGAGACTTTTCGGTACCATTAAAAGACGCTTTAACGCTATCGAAACTTTGACCAGCAGCATCTAGGCCTTCAGCCGTCACAATTAGCTGACTGGGGCTATTGGCTAAGTTAACCAGCTTGCCGCGTACACGGCCTTGACGCAATATAAAGCCAGGTAGCGCGAGTCGCTCACCGACCAAATCAATATAAATAGTAGGCAGTGCTTGACCAGTTGGTTGAGACAGCGTGGCACCGCCAGTGACTTTACCAGCCAGTTGGCTAGATAGTTGATCTAGACTGGTGATGTTAATTTTGGTTTGTAGCTGTTTGGCATTGCCGTTAGCCGTGACGTAATTATCACCCCAACGCAGCACCAGATTATTAGCGTTTAAGCTATCAATCAAAGCATTCACTTGCTTGTATTGCGCTTGGGCATCTTGGGTCTGAAGTTGTTTGAAGTAACTTGCTAAATCTTTAGGCAAACGCATTTTCGCTGATAGGCTGCCTTTGGCACTCAGTTGCTGCCCTTTTAGCATGCCATTTAGATTGACTTGTTTAATATTGACGATCTGCTGCGTGTCACTCCAGCGGCCATCTGTATCAATCGTACCAGTGATAAGGCTTGGGGTGTCTTTTAGGAAATAACCAATGTTAAAACGATCCATGACCGCGTTGATATCCCATGCAACGCCTTGACGCACATCAACGGTTCCGCTGGCATCGATACTACCTGCCGCACCCACATGACGGAAACGGTTGATACGTATCAGCTGACTGTCACCACTGGCTTCTATATTCAGCTTACCTGCTGGCAATTGCTCGGCATCCAATATGCCGTTGAAATTTACGGCAAAGCGCTGCAAAGTACCTGCAGTATTTTTGCTGTTTTTTGGCGCATTTTGCCACTCGCCACTGGTTTTTAGATCGCCTGTGATTATCGCTGGATTATTGGGTAAAAAATAACCCAAGTTGAACTGGTCAAAACGACCATCTATATTCCAACCAATATTTTTACGTAAGTCGATGACCCCTTTCGCATCAACTGCGCCCGCTTCACCCTTATAGTTCAGCTTACGAATACTAATCAGCTTTGGTGTACCCGCAGCATCGATAGACAGACGGCCTTGTGGTACATCTGCCGTATCAATTCGACCATCAAAACGCGCATCAAATACTGACAGCTCACCACCTACGATATCGACACTGGCATCACCAGCACCAGTGATACCGATAGCACGATCCGCTTGCGTCGCATCGAGCTGCGCTTGCATGTCAGTATTGTTTAAAGTAATCACATGACGTTGACCGCTGACACCATTTTTGGTGATGTTTAGCAGTCGACCACGCGCACTTATACTACCTGTTAGGCGCTCAAGCGGTAAATCGCTACGATATTTCTTAGGGAGTAAACCTTTGGTACTGGCATCAATCTGCCATGTCAGTGGACGCTGTTTGCTCGCTAACTGAATCTGTCCTGTACCGGATAAGTCTCCTACTATGCCGTTATAATTAAGACGATTGATATCTATGACATCACCAGCCTTACGTATACGTAGATCATAGTTGCCCTTGGGGGCAGCATTGAGCTCATTGATAACGGCATTGGCATCGACTGATAAGGTTGAACCACGAACGATGACGTCTGCCTGCCCACTAGGACTGTCGATATTGCCAATATTGGGTACGTTACGGCGGGTTAGGTTTTTCCAGTTAGCGTCAATATACCAAGGCGCAACTTGCTTAGATTTGGCAGAGGTTTTACCGCGAACCATATTCGCATTGATATGCTCACCATCACGCTGACGCAAATCTGCATCAATCTGCGTGTTACCAGTGGTATTTTGCTGCTGATAACGCAGTGACAGCCTACCGTTAAGGGTTTGCGGAGCATAAGCTTTAAAGTCAGTATATTCATCCGGAATAGCTTGGCGAATATTAAAATTACTACCCGTCGCACGCACTGTGGCCTCAAAGCTGTCTTTCCAGTCTAGAATACCTTGCAACGCCAAACGTCCCGCTGGCACGTCAGCATCCAAGCGATCTATACGTAGCTGACTGTTGGCAATAACGGCACGGCCTTGATAATGACCTGATGGAATGTCTTTGGCCGTCAATTCAGTATTGATACGCAATCGTATCTCAGAGATGATACCAGAAGCTGTGGCTGTACCGCTTTGTAGGCGAATGTTTTGGCTATCGGCGTAAGGGATAAGAATATCATCCCACTGTAGTTTTGCATCAAACGGCGCACCTGCATCTAGCCCCTGCACTACAAAGTCGCCTTTCACATCGCTATCGTTATACCGACTGCGCACCTTACCAACAGTACGTTTGAGCGTTCCCGTTGCAGAGATATTCAATGGGTCGATATAGGCTTTTTCAAGGGCGCTGACTTCCGCAATCGCACTCAAATCTAGTGGATAGTCGCCCTGTAGGTCGATCTCTCCTTGTAAGGCACTGACTTTCACGATATCAGCGTACTGCAAGTCACCACGGCCAACGGTCACCGTACTACCTACCCACGTTAGATCACGCGCCGTAATATCTTGAATAACGATAGGATCTTTGGTTACTTGCTTATAAGTAATTTTCTTAATTTTTGCTTGATCAAAGCGCAAGTTTACTGGCAACTTTAAAGTTTTATAATCAAACGGTTCACCAGTAGGCGGTTTTTTATTGATAATCTCTATGGTCTGGATGTCTGCATCACTTAAATGCACTTCTTTTGCAAATACTGCACGCCAGCCTATTTTTACATAGGCTTTATCTACCAATATTTCAAGATCTTCAGTCGCTTCAATATCGATATCAGTGACCCAAATACCATCGCGCAAGTTACCGCGTCCGTATTTGAAATCAATACCTGTCTCAACACTGATTTTTTCTAATATAAACTTCGTACCAGCGTCAGTCCCTGCTGCATAAAAGAATATGGCAAACATAATTGCTAGTACGATAAGCACCAATACCAGCAGTTTAAGCAGAAATGACAACGGATACCAACGCCTAACGGCACGGGCATCACGCTGTGCTGGATCTTCATCTGGAGCATTATTAGGCGGGGTATTTTCTGTCAGCATGACACTCAACTACGTTAAAAAATGAAGACCAGCAATCGGTACGATAAATGATAATTAGAACATTTGGAGCTACTACATTGAGCGATTATAACGGTGAACCAATAAAGAAGTGTAGTCGTACTGGAATGCTTTCCTCGGTCACGCCAGCAGCCACATCGACACGCACCATTCCTACAGGCGATGCCCAGCGGATACCGACACCAACGCCGACTTTTGTATCAGTATCAAAATCTTTGTCGTAGGCATTACCGACATCAGTAAAGAATGCGCCACGGAAACCTGGTTTAAATTCATAGTTATACTCAGCACTACCGACCGCTAGAACCTGTCCACCCGTTAGATAGCCTTTGTCTAATGGTGACAAGCTCTCATAGTCATAACCGCGGATACTCTGATCGCCACCTGCAAAGAAACGCAACTTATAAGGCACATCGTAAAAATCATCCGCCCAGATATAACCGGCATTGGCACTACCTAATACTTGATGCTTTTTGTCTTCGCCAAAGCTATAGATACCACTAACGCCTGCGCGAATAATCGCCATATCGGTATCACTGAATGCGCTATCAGTGCCAGCCTCGATTGAATAGTACTGGCGCATACCCTGCGTTGGGTTGGTAGCGTTGTCGGTATCTGTTTTATTCATACCATAGCCAAACAATAACGCGCGCTGTTTCGGACTTGAAGAGGTAAAGCGGATAGGCAAATCATCTAATGCTGTCCCATCAACCCCCGTCTCAAGCTCATCCAAGCGGTAACGCACAGAGTAGCTACGATTCCAACCAGTATCACTACGGATATTACGTGCCAAAGCTGCCTTCAGCGTTGTCGTCGACAGATCGAAATTGCCTTCACCTTGGTCAATCACTTCCTCTTCATAAGTAAGACGTGCATCTAGCTTATCATTGAGCGGATGATTCCATGGTCGACTGGCATACACAGCCACGTTTTTGCTGATTCTCGATACTTCTGTTTCTGCCCCTGCTTGGTAGCCTTGGCGATTGAGCAAGTTATAGTCTATTTTTGCGGTGGCGCGAACGCCTGTATCTGTTCCATAACCCAGACCAACTTGAGCATCACGTGGTTTATCCGCGTATACAAACACATATAAAGGTACTTTTTTGCTTTCTGCGACGTCTTGCGGCGTTTTACGTCCTGCTAGCGTTGGTGGTACAAAGTTTTCGTCAGCAATCAGACTCTTTTCGTCAGGGAATATCTTTTGCGCGACATTACTGATTGAGTCACTGATTTTGCCCAATAGATTATCGGCTTCCTGATCTTTTTCATCGAGCACGCGATCATTCGGCAAGCGGCTTAGTCGTTCTGCTTTTTGTCTGATGGCTTGCAGCTTATCAAGGGTGGCTTCATCAGCTTCAAAATCAATCGCAGCGATATCCGCTTCATTGACCGTCTCGCCGCTGTTAGCACTCAGAGCATTATCGCTCTCTGCACCTATGTCGCTATTATCATTGACCGTATCTTCTTTGCTAGCAGTTACATTTGAGGCAGCTGCGCCATCATTGCTACTCAGACCTGCGACGCCATCATTATCTACATTGTTAATATCGTCATCTAATGTGTCGTTACCCTCGGTAGCAGCATTGTCAAACGCTAAGGTACCAGCTTCACTACTATCACTTGGCGGTAGTATCGACTCGACGTTGACCGTATTAAAGTAACGAGTTGCCGATAGGTCATTACTGAACTTCGTGACTGCTGGACGATAAAACGGCTCACCCGGCGTAAAGCCATAGAGCTGTTGTAACAATGAAAGCTCTACTGGTAGCTTGTCAGGATCTTGGGTCAGCGTATTGGTTTCTTTGTCATAGGTAAAAAACACCACATCGTCAAAATCGTAACGATCACCTGTGTTGTAAACCAACGAGACATCTGCTTTATTGTCCGGCAAGATGATATCAACGGATTTGTTCAGCCAATACTGATCAAAATAGCCGTAGGTATTGCTCAAGGACTCTAAAGCCGCTTTACTGCTCTTATAAACACGATGATTAAAAATATCCCCTTCTTGCGGCGGCAAGTCTGCCTCAATCGCTGCAAACTCTTCTTGCTCACTGCCCTCACCGCGAATCTCAATAATACGGCTGTCTACCAGTACCGGCTCGCCTAGCTCTTCAATCACAACATTGACTGTATCGCGGTCAGGTTGGGTCAGACGCAGCTCAACCTCGTAGTAACCAACGGCTTTAGCAGCATTCTGTGCCGTCTCACGCAAACGTGGCAATGCCGCAGTAAAGTCAATAACCGACTGAACAGAAGTATCATCTAGTGCTGCTTTGATGTTTTTCATTGGCTGAATATCATTGTCAGCTTCAATCAGTTGAGCCTTACCGTTAGGAGAGTCTTCAGCGGATACTTGTTCTAGATAAATAGCAGTTTCTACATTTGGCAAAGCCACCACGCCACCGTCGTTAAAAAAGCGATTGTAAAGACGCGTCACGATATTACCTCTATTGCGTGAGCGTGGCCGTGGTCTATTGGCTTGTTCGATACTTTGATCAACGGCCTGAGTATCATTCTGATAATCTGGTAGATAGTCATTAGGATTGATAATATCTGTTGTCGTATCTTCTACATTGGCAGGCGCATTCGTACCAGCTATCAGCTCATCACTACTATCATCAGTCGTCAGGCCACTTTCATTCTTAACAGTAGCTTCGTTGCTAATGACATCTTCATTGCTAACAGCACCACTTACCTCAATCGGACGTGACATCCCTTCAGCTGCGTTCGCCTGCTCTTGCGTTGTTTCACTTCTACCCAACGTATCAAGGTTGTTAGGTGCTGGCAAGTTTGTTGCATCTAGCTCTGTATCTAGACCAATTGGCGATGTTGTGTCATCTAACGTAGCGATTGGCGCATCAAAGTCACTGTCGTTATTGCTAATATTGTTACTGTCAATGTCTTGAGCATTCTGCGCATCCATTGCCGCTAGCTCACGATCGATCTGCTCAGGCGTCATCATTTGATAGACTTGCTGCTGAATCTCGGTTGCTTGTTGCAACAGGTCATCATTAGAAGCGATTGATTGAGCGTTATTTGGATTATATGAAGTACTTGGACTATCAGTGAAAGTTTCTAGATTTTGAGAGTTATTTCTTTGAGAAGTTGTGTTTTGAGCATTGGCATTTTGCGTCGTTGAGTTTCTAGAGCCTGACTTTGTTGAGTTAGGTTTTTTAATGCCCAAGCTCTGTTCGCTATAGTCGTCCAATACTGACTGATCGATAATGCCTTGTTCTACTGCTTTTTTTAGACGTAGCGCATCTAGAGCCATATCTAGCTGAGTATCGTCATCTGACAATGTAGCTGATTGCTTGATAGATGCTTGATCATTCGCACTTTGACTATTGTTAGTCTGGTTACTAAGCGTTTGATTACCGTCAGTTTGCTCAGCAGCAGATGAGTTGGTGATAGCCGTATTGTTTACATTGTTAGTAGTGTCTGCCATTGCCGCAGGTGCTATACCGAACAAACTGGTCGCAAGCGCAGTGCACAGTGCAGAGCGTCTGAAATTTTTACGCGGCGGTGCTGGATATGTACTTGGGTTATTACTATCGTTTTGGATTATGGCTGTGTCACGCTGCATCATGAGACCCTTGCATGCTCGAGTTGAAGGCTGCTTTATCATCTTTACGTCCTATCAGCTCACGCGGCACAATCTTATCAACGATAACAATCGTCAAGTCTGACCGGTGAATAAACTTATAGCAGTTATCTGGAATTAATGGTTTACTACTTTAACTTTATGACTGGTTATCTATAGTGTCGGCTTTAGCAATGTATGTCTACTGCCTTGTAGGTCTACTAGCTTAGAGAAGGCTACTAGCTTATAGATAGTGTTGATGGGTAGTAGCCTTTGTTTTCACTACTATTTATACCCTAAAACGCAATCACATAAAATTTATAAATCATAACTTAGTTAAATATCGAATCATAGCATTGACTGCATGTATTTTCACCGAAGCCTTGCTATTATACGGCTTAATATTGATAAAACCTATGCTATATCTTGATATAGTTTTTAATAAAATTTACGATTATTATCATAAAAAAATTGTCGTTCAGCGCCGCTCTTTTCTCTATCAGTCGCGATTTATCTGTAGGAATGTCCATGTCCAACCAGTTTCAGTTATTCAAGCGCCGTCGTTTTAGCGCTATGTTTTTTACCCAGTTTTTGGGCGCATTCAATGACAATATTTTTAAGCAGGCGCTCATACTGGTGCTCACTTATACTGCCGCCAGTAAATTGGGCGTAGAGGTCAGTATCCTTAATAACTTGGCCGCCATGTTATTCATCCTGCCCTACTTTTTGTTTTCTGCCTTGGCAGGACAGATTGCTGATAAATATGAAAAATCAAAGCTTACGCAGTTTATCAAACTCCTTGAGCTGGTCATTATGGCAGTTGCCGCAGTCGGCTTTGTCTTTGAATGGTATGCACTGCTATTTGTCGCGTTGTTTTTGATGGGCACACATTCGACCTTCTTTGGACCGATTAAATACGCTTATCTGCCGCAAGCGATGAAAGAAGATGAACTGGTCGGCGCCAACGGCCTTTTTCAGATGGGCACTTCGCTGGCTATTTTGGTCGGGATGATTGTCGCTGGTATTTTGACTCAGCTATCACAATCACTGTATTGGATTAGTGCCACGGTGTTGGTTGTCGCTGTCTTAGGATATTTAGCTGCACGCTATATCCCTAATATGCCAGCGATGCAGCCTGACCTGAAGATTAATTGGAATATTATTACCACCAGCTTAGCCACTGTCCGTTACTTATACTCTCTGCCTTTTTTATTCTTTATCATTCTTGGTAACAGCTGGTTTTGGTTTTATGGGGCGACGTTTTTGACCCAAGTGCCAGAGTTCAGCAAGGTGATTTTGCTTGGTGATGAGTCAGTCGTTATTTTCTTACTCACATTGTTTTCTGTTGGCGTGTCGATCGGTTCGGTGCTGTGCAAAACATTGACCAAAAACAAAGTCAGCTTGCGTCTATTGCCTTTTGGTATTGCTGGATTAAGTATCTTTGCTATTGATTTGTATTTTTCACTTTCAGGTTTAGATATAAATGTGAATAATGACACAACATTACTTGGCATCGGTGATTTGTTTAATATAAGTGGTAGCTGGCGAGTGTTTGCAGATTTATTTTTATTAGGGTTCAGCGGTGGTTTGTATATCGTACCGCTATATGCTTCCATGCAAGCCTACGCACCTAAGAGTCATCGAGCACGTATTGTCGGTGCAAATAACATCTTTAACGCGATATTTATGGTTACTTCAGCGATTTTTGCGATTGTTATCTTAAACGTTTTAGGGTTTACGCTACCACAGCTATTTTTGGTGACAGGGCTGTTGAATATTGTATTTGGTGCATTTTTATACATCAAACTCAATAAACATATTAAGCATGCCGTTATCCAAACCAACGATGGTATAGCGCCTTAAATAAGTTTGGCTCCATAGATATAGTCTAATGTTGGGCTGATGACTTCGTTGCTTTTACTGCTATAGCAACCTACCAACCATCTATAGATTATTTATGGGCTACCTAGACAGTAATATTCGAGCCGATAATTTGGATTGTTTGTTATAGTAATACGCATTATGCCATTACGTTTAAACGGTAATACATTTTATTTTATTGACAGTTTTTAACACCATCAGGAGTGAGTTATGACCCTGCGTCCTTTATCTAAAATTGACCAGTTGTTACTTGGGGTCGATAAGGCATTACGAGCTGTCGTGCCACATTCTAATCCAAGCACGCGTCCGTTGCCCGTCAGTAGCGATGAGATTCCTGAGCTGACCATCACAGAAGCGCGGCACGTTTCAGGTCTTATGCGTATCAATCATACAGGTGAAGTATGTGCGCAAGGTCTATACCATGGCCAAGCGTTTGCCGCGAAAGATAGTGGTGTCAAACAAGCCATGCAACAATCGGCCGAAGAAGAAGTCGATCATTTGGTCTGGTGCGAGACTCGTCTAAGCGAACTTGGTAGCCATGCCAGCGTATTTACACCGCTTTGGTACGGTATGTCTTTTGGACTCGGTGCAGTCGCAGGCGCGATCTCAAATGAGTTTAGTCTAGGGTTTGTAGCGGAGACAGAAGCGCAGGTCAGCGAGCATCTACAAGATCATATCAAGCAGTTACCTGAGCATGATCAGCGCTCAAAAGAAATACTGGCACAAATGGATAAAGAAGAACTGCATCATCGTGAGCTTGCACTTGCAAGTGGCGGCGCGGCCCTATCTCCAGCAGTACGTCGGACCATGCGATGGATGGCAAATCGTATGAAAGATACCGCTTATCACTTATAGCTTATGGTTACAGGTACTATTGTTAGCTGCTGTCATAATATTTTTGCTAATCAGTGGCTGCACAGATTTACGTAGGTTTGCTTAATTCTAGCGATTAACAATCCTACCACAGATAGCGTAAAGCTTAATTTGCTACGGTATTAAAAATTTGTACGATTTTGCAGCAATGCGCTATTTATATTACCGTCCAATCAATGAATAACAACCAAATAAATTAAACAAGGTAACGATTTTTATGAAAGCGATTCTCTCTAGTAGCCACTCTATTAAGTCACCAAAGTTTGCAACGTTGACCGTCATGGCTGCAACCTGTGCCATGCTGTTATCTGCGCCTGTGAACGCTGCAGAAACTGATGCCACTGCAACAGCTGTACCTAGTGCGATGGACTCAAGCAAACGTGTGATTCGTCTTGCTCGTCCTAATGCAGCTATCAGTCCTGCTCAAGCCAACACCGCTCAAACGAGCTTGCCAGCAACACCTGCGAGCAACAGCCAGCCGACTAATGCACAAACAACTAACATGCAACTAAGCGGTACTCAGCAAAACAATGCATCTGTCAGTACTGCTCAGCCTCAAACACCGCAAATGATGTCGCCTGCTGCTGCACCTGTCATGAACGGCACTACTTGTATCTATGAGCCTGGTCCAATGACAGCTACTGGTATCGACTTGCGTAGCGGACAACTTCCGAATATTCCTACACCGCAAGTACAACTATCAGACATGAGCTTTGTCAAAACCATACTGATTCCGCAACAAAAAGGGCTAGGTACTGATAAGCTTGATGTCAGTTTATTAGACGATTTCATCGCTGATGTATCCCCCAACGCACGTCACTATCCACCAAACTTCCCTAATCGCTCACAGCGCCATTACACTCGTGAAAAAATCAAAGTATTGGCTGATTGGATCGAACCGTATGCCAAGTCGCCAGACGCGTCTTTTGATGTATTGCTTCGTGCTGCTAAGCTAAATGGCATGGGTCGTAACCTAGACTTGGGTTCAGACTACACGGTACGTGGTGGTCAGTATGTCGATCGCGCTATCAAGCTGCAACCTGATAGTGGTGAGGCTAACTTCCTATACGGTATGATGCTATCAGAAGGTGGCGGCTTCAAAGAAGGTCAAAAGTATCTAGACCGCGCTGTCGCTTTAGGATATACCGAAGCGGAACAAAGCTTAGCACAGTCAGATCTACTTAGTGACCGCCGTGCTAATGCGTTAGAGCGCCTACGTCGTCTTGAAGGGCAATACCCTAACAATACTGTTATTCCTCAACAAATCAAACTCGTTGAAGAAGGCAAATTCTACATTTGGGATATTCCTGCCCCTGACATCAGTGTAAAACCAGGTGCTTAGAAACTCTATATTTGTTGAGATTAGCTATTGAGGAGTTGATTCATAAGATATTTGTTTCATAAGACTTTCACTAGGTCAAATCTCTAATAAATAATCTAAGCTTTAAATACCAAGCGCTTTTGTTTTATATCTATAAGACAAAAGCGCTTTTTTTCGACTAGTAGAAACCCTTTCGTTTTAAAACACGCCTTTATAGAACTGCAAATGAATAGTCTAACGCCAAAAGTTGCGCTACACTCATTGTCAATTGCTACTTTCATTATTGATACTCTCATAACCACCGTTTATTGGACTGACTTATGACTTTCGCTGGCTTTAGCAAACAGACAGTAATGCATACTAATAAAAAAACCCTGCCCATTACGTCACTTATGCTTTTGGCGGCAGCAGTATTGCTACCAGCGTGTAGTACGGTGACGGTCGATAAACAAGCCTCGGCCAAGACCATCTCAGCGCAGCGCGGCAATATCGTCACTGACAATGCGCTAAGCAGCGACACAGCATCTGCCTTGCTATCAGCAGGACTGAATGAGCAAGCCTGTATGCAGCAATTTGACTTATGCTTGACTCAGCTCTCTGATAGTATGCTTAACAGGCACTATCGGCCTGCCTTAGCTATTTTTGCAGAACTGCACTATGCAAAAGCGCGTCAACTATCTGACTCAAAAAACTGTCGTAATGCACTTGCACGCCCGCCACTTAATCCGTATTACGCCAACGCCCCCTTAAGTGAGGATGATGCAAAAACACAGCAAGAAGAGACAGACCTGTGTTTGACCGACTATCAAGCAAGGTTGTTTGATGCCGTCAAATACAGCTACACCTACCTATTTTATGACAGCTTGACCCATGACTTTGAAGGTACAGAGCAAAATAGCAATAGCCATCGTGCGCAAAACCGTATTCCAAATGACAACGACATCCAAACCCAAGACATTTATAACGCTGCTAGCAATGACGTTATTACTCAAATCTACCAATCGACTGAAAATGCCAATAAATTGATGGGTGATACAACAGTAGAGTATTTGCCGATAACCTCTACCAAGCGTGATAACACGGATGAAGCAGCGATTGCTAATCGACCACCATTAAAGGGCAAAGCAACAGACCAAGTCAAAGTCATGAAAGTTACCGTAAATGACTACAATCTTGATATTTATTTGCCCAACGAAAACAACTATCTGCAAAATGCTCATAAACAAACTTCCGCTTTGGCAGACTTATCATCTACTTATGAGCTGCGACTATCGGGTCTCAATTCTGTGAGCAAACGCCCCGGCTTAGGCATCAGCTTGGTGGCGTCGTTAGATGATCGCTACACCACCACAATCCGTCAGTTGTTGGTCGCTTCCTTATCTGGTCGGCTAACAAATGAAGATAAAAACACCGACGACAGCGAGCCAAGCTCTCGTATTTATCCCACGGGACATCTTTTACTAACTGGATTGATTAAGCCAGATGGCGATAGCGTATTAGATGCGCTGAGCAGTCGTAAGCTTGATATTCATTTATATAACCCGTACCAAACCGAATCCGTTAATATTCTCAACGATGACTACCCACTGGCAGCCAACTTTTCGGCGGGATATGGCTTATGGCTATCAGAGAACCAGTTAGATGGCGTAGGCTATTTAAATTTGATTACGCGCCAACCAGATGCTCAGCTGCCCAAACTCTTCATGCTTGAGCCTTATGATCCTGATAAACGCGTGTTGATTATGTTGCACGGGCTAGCCTCTAGTCCGGCCACATGGGTCAATCTGACCAACGATATTCTTAATGATGACAAGCTGCGTGATAATTACCAAGTTTGGCAAATATTCTATCCAACCAATCTACCTATTTTAGAAAATCGTTATCAGATTCAGCAGTTAATCAACAGCACGTATCAGCAGACTGATCCCAATGGACAAAATCGTGCCAGTCAAAACAGTGTGATTATCAGTCATAGTATGGGTGCCATTATCGCTCGTATGATGCTGTCTGATGAAAATTTAGTCGATGATTTAGATAAGCTTAATGATAAAGATATACTCTCTAGTAATGAGAAACAGCAAATCCGTAACGCGCTCAAAACGTCTTTTGGCGAAGATGAATTAAAGGAACGATTTGAGCTACAGGCGTTGCCACAAGTAGACACCGCTGTTTTTCTATCTGCACCTTTTCGTGGTACCGATTATGCAGATCGTTGGTTTACCCGTGCGCTACGCCGCATCGTTTACTTACCCGTAGGTCTGGTCAAAACATTCACTGATAACTTAGCGACCATTGCCACTCAAGGCGATTTGGCACAAAACCCACTGGGGGCCTTATATTTGCAGAACGGTGCCAGCCAGTTAAGTGACAAGTCTTCTTTTATAGAGTTAACCAAAGACATCACTATTAACGAGCGGATCACTTACCATTCAATCATTGCCAATAATGATGCCGATATCACTAAAGGACTGGCACAAACGCAACCAAATGGTGCCAAGATTGATTTGTCTCAAGCGGTAGAAGACAATTCTGGAGATGAATCGGCGAGCGTTGATGTGAGTAATAATACTGAGACATCACAGCTACCACCCGAGCCGCTTGTTGCCGCTGTGACAGTCAATGATGATATCAGTCAGGCACTGACCGAGCGTTTGTCAGATGGTATTGTTCCTTACAACAGTGCCCATCTCGATGGTGCCGCGTCTGAGACAATTATCAATGGCGGTCATAGTATTCAGACTAATCCGCAGACCATTTTAACGTTGCGAAGAATTTTGCATAAGCAGCTACAAGAATGATGTAGATTTTTGTTATTTCACAAGGTTTTTGACGTATAAATCGTAACCTTTAAACATCAGTTATAGGTTTCAAATAAGCAGTATGTTCACGCATACTGCTTTGTTTTTAATAATATTAATTTTATTTTTCAATGTTTGAATTATGTTATTTTGGTGACTCTTAGGTCTGTAACAGACAGACTGGGTTGCTTGCGTGTATATCTAGGTGAGCGCATAATATATCTATAGCACATGACAGTAATATGTAAATTTATAAGGACATAAATTATTCAATTCAGCTAAACAGTGAGTCGCAAACTTAGCCACAATTTATGTCTAATGGAGCTAAGTCCACGTCACTGAGCTATTGCCCGTAATGCTTGCCACTTTGATCAATGGATAGTTACGGACAGTTACTTGAGCGTTGTATGGAAGTCAGCGCTATTCAGCTAACAGATGAGAGTAACCGTTTATGTTCGCTACATTTATGATTGACCAGCTCGATGCGCTGATGCTTGCGCGTATCCAATTCGCTTTTGTTATCTCGTTCCATATCGTCTTTCCTGCCTTTTCTATCGGTCTTGCCAGCTGGCTTGCGGTGCTTGAATTCCGCTGGTTAAGAACTGGTGAACCTATCTATGCTGAAGTCTACAAGCATTGGGTCAAAATATTTGCTGTCGTCTTTGGTTTAGGCGTTGTATCAGGCGTGGTGATGTCCTACCAGTTCGGTACCAACTGGGCCGTATTCTCTGATAAAGCCGGTAACGTTTTAGGCCCATTACTCGCCTATGAGGTACTGACAGCGTTCTTCTTAGAAGCGTCCTTCTTAGGTATTATGCTATTTGGTTGGGGTCGCGTGAGCAAACGCATGCATTTTGCTTCAACTGCTATCGTTGCTATCGGCACATTGATTTCAGGTTTTTGGATATTAGCCGCCAACAGCTTTATGCAAACCCCTCAAGGTTTTATGATGGGCGCAGATGGCTTGCTCTATCCTACCGACTGGCTTGAAATTATCTTCAACCCCTCGTTCCCTTACCGTTACGCTCATATGATGACCGCGGCATTTCTGACCACTGCTTTTGTTATTGGTGGTATCGGTGCATATTATATTCAATCTAAAAAGCATGTCGAGCATCGCGCGCATGGTCGTGTAATGCTAGGTATGGCGATGATTATGGCCATCTTTGTTGCGCCGGCGCAGGTATTGATTGGTGATGAGCATGGTCTAAATACCCTTGAACACCAACCTGCTAAAGTTGCTGCGATGGAAGGACTCTGGGAGGATGAGCGCGGTGCCGCACTACGCTTATTCGCGATTCCTGACCAAGAAAATCAGACCAATAAGTACGAAGTAAAAATTCCTTATGTGACTGGTTTAATCTTAACCCATTCGTTAGATGGTGAAGTTAAAGGGCTTAAAAATTGGGCACCTGAAGATCAACCACCTGTCATTATCGTGTTTTGGGCATTTCGTATCATGGTTGGTATTGGCATGCTTATGGTGCTGGTCGGCCTATTCAGTCTATACAAATACTTCAAAAAACAGCAGTTCAATACTGACAGTGTTTGGTTCCACCGTGCTTGGATGATGATGACTCCGCTTGGTTTTATCGCCTTATTATCAGGTTGGTTCGTAACCGAGACAGGACGTCAGCCTTGGACGGTTTACGGTGTCATTCGTACTGCTGAAAGTATGTCTCCGCTTGCAGCACAGCAAGTAGCCACTACCTTGATTGGCTTTATCGTACTGTACATATTTGTCTTTGGTGCAGGCAGTTTTTATATCTTGCGCTTGATTGCTCAAGGGCCGAAACCTTATACAGATCCTGCAGAAGATAACTTCTACGAGCACTCAGTGACCGAGAGTCAAGGCCGCGCATTAAGTGGTGATAGTAATCCTGCCAAAGGTACTGAAGAAGGCTTAGATGAGCCTGCAAACGATGTCGATGATGGAGGATTACGCTAATGTTTAACTTCGGTGATGTATTAGATTTACCTCTCATTTGGGGCGGTTTGATTGCTTTATCTGTCTTTGTCTATGTACTGCTTGATGGCTTTGATTTGGGCTGCGGTATCTTGTTCCCATTTGCAGGATCAGATAAAAACCGTAGCCGCATGATGAATTCTATCGCCCCATTTTGGGACGGTAATGAGACGTGGCTAGTGCTAGGCGGTGGTGGTTTATTCGCAGCATTCCCTGTTGCTTATGGCATCATTATGACAGGTCTATATTTGCCAGTAACTGCCATGTTGTTCGGTCTTATCATGCGCGGTGTGGCGTTTGAGTTTCGATTCAAATCCTCTTCACGTCGGCATGTATGGGATACCTTTTTCTTTGTCGGCTCAGTCGTTGCCACTTTCTCTCAAGGCATTATGCTTGGGGCATTAGTGCAAGGACTGGAAGCCAGTAACCGTCTATATACTGGTGGCCCATTTGATTGGCTCACGCCCTTCTCGATTGTGTGCGGATTTGCCATGATTATCGGCTATGCCTTACTTGGTTCAACGTGGCTTATCATAAAAACAGAGCACACGTTGCAAGTGTGGGCGCGCCAAGTTTCTAAATGGATGCTTACTGCGTTACTAGTGGCGATGGTTGTGGTCACAGCATTTATGTATTTCTCAGACATCGATGCGTTAGAGGGATGGTTTAGTTTCCCAGATTTATTGTATCTTGCTCCTATGCCTATCATTGTCATGCTCTTATTCTTTATCATGCGTAAAGACTTAAAAACTGAGCGTGAGTATCGTCCATTTTTACTAACGGTAGCTCTATTTTTAATGGGTTATATTGGGGTTTGTTTCGCCCTGTTCCCTTATATCGTACCGTATCAAATGACGATTTATGAAGCTGCTGCTGCCGATACTTCGTTATCATTCATGCTGATTGGCGCCTGTATCATGTTGCCGATTATCTTGAGCTATACGGCATTTGCTTACTATACCTTCAAAGGTAAATCTGATCACAATCCGATGTATTAGTCGCTAATCGCGGCGGGCAACGGATCAGCTAAAAAGGATGGCTATCATCGTTTATAGATGGTAGTCACACTTCAAACGCTAATCAGGAGATCTCTATGAAAAAGTTCAGTAAAAAACAATCGCAATGGGCATGGTTCGTGGGTCTATATTTAGCAGGGTTTTTAGTGGTGTTTACCATTGCTCAGCTAATTAAACTGGCTATGGGTGTTTAGCGTAATTGTCTAATCATACGATTGAGTGCCAGTTAGTTAGCTAATGAGTAGCTTGCTTTCTAAATGCTATATTTGCATTTTTGTCTTGCCAATATACTTTTTAGACATGTCGTAAAAAATATCTCTATATGCATAAAAAAAGCAGCGTTGAATAATCGACGCTGCTTTTTATTTATCTTAAATTTATCAGCTTGGTTTACCTGCATGCTCGATATCATTCTGTTCGATAAACTGATTGACCTGTGTTAGACGCTCTGGGGTCCCAACGTCTATCCAATTATCTGTTGTCACTTCAGCGGTAATTTGAAACTTTATCATTGCTTGCTTTAGTAGTGGTGCTAATGCAGCAGGCTGTCCTGACACCAGACCTTCTACCAATTTGGGTGACATTACGCTAATACCCGCAAAGGTATACTTATCTGCATCGCCCACCGGCTGCTCACTAGCAAGACCATTATTGATGGCGAAATCACCGCCATTATTGTGCTCTGGATTGTCAATCAATAATAAATGGGCGCGCTGATCCGCTCCCAATGTATAGTCTGTTAATTGAGAGAAATCATAAGTAGTCCAGACATCAGAATTGACCAGAATAAATGGCTCATCCTTTAGTTTACCTGATTGTAATGCCTGAAAAATGCCGCCTGCGGTCTCAAGTGGTTCATCGTCTTCTACTGACCAATGCAGCTTTACGCCATATTGTGAACCGTCACCTAAGGCGTCCATTAGCTTATCTGCCAACCATGAGGCATTGACCGTGATATCAGTAATGCCTGCTGCTTGTAGTGCTCTAATATGCCAAACAATAAGCGGTTGACCTGCGACTTCAACCAAAGGCTTAGGTATCTCAAGTGTTAATGGACGTAGGCGTGTGCCCTTGCCCGCTGCCAAAATCATGGCTTGTGTAATCGTAGAGGTAGACATCTGCGCTCCTATCTTTATTATTTAAATTGATTTAGTTGAGCGTCATCTACGCTGAAGCAAACTTCTCTTTATAAGCAGGTAGCACTGCCACTTGCAGCCATTGATTAAACGGTATAATTGATTGCTTTAGTTCATCGTTGCCATGTTCGGCAAGCCAGTTTAATTCAATAATCAAATCACGCATAACTTTAGGAATATCCGCCAAATAGCGGTCTTTGCCATCGCGCTCAGACAAACGAATAAAAATCCCTAATACCTTTAAGTGACGTTGTATGCCTATGACATTTACATCGTTTTCAAACTGCACCGCGCTATCAGCAGTGGTCAGTGACTTTTGCTTTTGTAACTGCCAAAAGTCATTAATCCATGTAGATATTTGGCTCTCTGGCCATTCAACATAAGCATCGCGTACTAACGACACTAAATCATAAGCATACGAACCAATGACAGCATCTTGAAAATCAATCACGCCCAACTTTGATTGATCTACTTGATCTTGCATGAGGTTGCGGCTGTGATAATCACGATGGACCACCACTTGTGGCTGTTGCAAAATCTCATTCATTAGTGCTGTTTTTAGGTTTCCCCAAACCTGCTCATTTAGCGCTATACCAATATAAGGCATAAACCATTCGCTAAATAAATCCATCTCACGGTCTAATAGTGCTATATCATAATCTGGAAGCTGGTGTTGCGACTTTGCCGTTTCTACTGGTACCGTTTGTAGCGCGACTAATGTATGCATTGCTAGCTGATAGTAGTCATTGATTTGGTCTGCAGTGGCATCGACAAGCAAATGAGCAAATTCTACTGTGCCAAAATCTTGTAATACCAAAAATCCTTTTTCTACATTTTGCGCAGTCAGTGTCGGCACGTTGACAGCATGTGTCATCAGCTTAGCGACATTGATAAACTGCAGCATCGCATCTTGCTCGTCAGCGGAGTCCATGACGATATAATGTTTATTGGCATTATTATCTGTCTCTGATAGTTCGATACGATGATATCGGCGGGCACTAGCGTCACCAGGTAAGCTGTCTAGACTAAATGTTTGACCTAAAAATACTTGCTGTAACCATTGTTCTAATTGCTGTTGGCGGTTGTTATTTTCATCGATCATATCAGTCTCTAAAGTCGTTTTGTCAGTCATATTGGGCATCGCTGGTTAAATATAAGTCATAAATAATTAAAGTAGTGATAAGTCTGACAAATACTTGCTAAAATAGCGATATGTATCGGTGCTATACAAGCTGCCACAGACGTATTGCTATATCATTCAATACTTGATGTCGGATAGAATCGCTATCGCTACTTAAAAATCAGCATGGCTATATTATAAATTTTGGTAAATAGTGTAGCTGATTTGGTTTTTTTTGACTATGATTAGTCGTCATTATATGTAAAACATTCAAATTTTTGAGAATACATTAGTCATATTTTAGTTGCTCGTTCACTGCTTTATGTCGTTCGGTGATACCGCTACTAAACTCAGTCATGCAATCCAATAAGCTCTGCAATCATAGGTGTGCCCTTGTTATATTCTCCGCTTTACCAAAGCATCCGCTTGATCTTATTTGGTGCCTTAGGCTTATCTAGCCTAACTGTCAGTGCTGCCATTGGTGATACCAATACGCAAAAAACTGAACCACTCACTACGGATAGTACAGGCAGCTATGCGTCTAATAGTGTGGCGACTGACGCCAGTAGTATTAGTCGTACTCAAAGTAATGATGGCTATCAAGAAGCAGATATTCTAAATGATAGCTATCCAGACGATGCTAATTCTACTAATACGAATAATTCTACTAATACGAATAATGCTGCTTTATCGAATGATACTGCGTTAGATAGCAGATTCTCTGAAAACAATGACCTAGATATTACAGATATTAATGAAGCTGCTGACTCTGAAGCTTTTAGCAACGAAGTTTCTAATGCTAGTAATCTAAATACAGAAACTAGCAACCAAGCAAGCAGTAATACACCAGATAGCAATGCCTTTGTCCCTAAAGCGATAACAACAGATAATGGCAAGCTAGATCTTAATGATGAGAGTATTCAAGCCAGCTTAATGCGCTTAGCAGAGTTTTATGAGCTAACACCAGATACCGATGCTTCAACATTAAACAATGAGGCTGTCAGCACTGAGGCGGACAATTCTCATAATAATGCCATGCCTGCCGCACAGACGATTCCAAAGGTCGGTAGAGATTTACGTCTACTGCCAAATGCCGTGGACAGTGCCCAGCGCTGTGAAGGTCAATGGGTATATCCGCAGAGTAACCCCAATTATCAACGCGCTGTCAATGAAGCTGGTACGGCAAACGGACGACCAGCACCAAATGTAGCTAGCGTTCCGAACAATCAAGCCCCTTTATTTACCGAGTCTGATTACGGTTATTACAATAACGTGAATTACGCTGAGCTATCTGGCAATGTAAAAATCGATCAAGGTACTCAGCATATCGAAGCAGAAAAAGTCATGATTGACCTGAGCAATGGCGTTGCCGCTGCTCAAGGCAAAGTCATGTTTACAGATAATGCGACTGGACAGCGTACAAACAATGCCGCTACAAAAAACGGCCAAGCCAGCTTTAATGATAGAGCGGCACAAAGCGGCCTAATTGGCGTTGCAGACAGCTTGAATTACAATACTGAGACTGGTCAGTCAACAGCCAATGATGTGGCATTTGCTAGTGTTGGACTACAAGCGCACGGCTATGCCAAACGCTTAAATAAACCTAACGAGAGTGAATACGAGCTGGATCAGGTTATGTTTAGTACCTGTCCACCTACCAACCGCAAATGGCAGTTTGAAGCGAAGAGTATCGATCTAAATACCGATACAGGACGCGGCGAAGCGTATAACACCACTTTCCGTGTGGCTGACATACCCGTATTTTATCTCCCCTACTTTAACTTCCCGATAGACAGTCGCCGTAGTAGTGGATTTTTATTACCAAGTGCTAACGTCAGTAGTGAAAGTGGTCTTGAAGTTGATATTCCTTATTATTTCAACTTAGCACCTAACTATGATGCCACTCTTAACACGCATATTTATACTGACCGTAACCCTATGCTATCAGGTGAGTTCCGTTATCTGACTGAAAATTATGGGGAAGGTATTTTAAACGGTTCATACTTACCTAACGACAAAGAGTATGACGACGAAGATCGTACCAGCTTGTTTTATGACCACACTTGGTCGTCGAAAAGCATTCCACGATTAAGCGCTGATGCCGAATACAACTATGTGTCGGATGCCGATTACCTTAATGATTTTGATACGTTGGGCTTGTCAGACAGCACCATAAACTTGCCACGTCGTGCCCGCGTCAATTATTACAATGATTATGTCGATGGTGAACTAAAAGTAGAAACTTTTCAGACTCTAGATGCATTCACTGATAGCGGTGAGGCGTTAGAAGACAAAGACAAACCGTACTCACGTTTGCCACAGCTCAAATTAAATTATCGCTTGCCTTGGGCCGAGCGCTTCGATATCACTGGTATTCATGATTCTGCATACTTCAAGAAGTCTATCGATGATGGCTCTGAAAACGAAAAAAGTGGCGCACGTATTTATAATAAACTAAGCGCTGTCTATCCGATGGAGACCTCTTGGGGTTATATCAAACCTAAGCTTAGCTTGCAGCATCTATATACGTCATATGATGAAGATAGCTTGGAAGATAATCAGCTTAGTGAAGAAGATGGCAGTCAATCTGTGTTTGTTCCGCAAGCCAGTATCGATGCAGGACTACACTTCTATCAAGCGGGCTCACCATTTGGTGCGTTTGACGATACGATGGGCGGCTATCGTTTACTTAGTCCACGCGTAAAATATACGTATTCACCGTATAAAAACCAAAACGACATTCCTAACTTTAATACGCGTATTGCCTCTATTAATTATGAACAGCTGTTTTCGGACAGTTGGTTCTTAGGTCATGATCGTTTGCAGGATTTGCATTCTATTACGCCTGGTGTCAATTATCGTTACATCGATGCAACGGGTGTGACACGTTTTGATGGTAGCATTGCAGAACAGTTCTATCTAGATGATGGACGTGTAACACTCGATGACGATCAGCCAGTGTTTACCTCGTCTTCTTCAGGTATGGTATGGGATACCAGCACTCAGCCTTATAATAATTTTTGGGTTGATGTCAGCGGTGCCTTAACCAGCAATTATGACTTGAATTATATTACGACTGAACTGCGCTATCAGCCGTCAGACAATAGCTTATTTAACGTGGGCTATGTTAAGCGTCAACGTGATGACAATACCGATCAGTTGCCGTTATCTGCGTTTACCGCTTCCGCTGTTTTCCCTATCAATAACAGCTGGCGTATATTGGCTCAGGGTCAGTACGATTATAATCGTAACAAGATGCTCGATTCACTTATCGGCGTTGATTACGAAGACTGCTGTTTCGGCTTTGCTGTTTATGGTCGCCGCTATTACAATGACCTAAACGTAAAAGACGAGCCAACACAAGCTATTATGGCAGAAGTTAGATTAAACGGTCTTGGCAGCGGTAGTAGCCGCTTGACACGATTACTTGCTGATAAGATTTTGGGCTTTGAACCTGTGCAAACGGCATGGAAAGACTAACCAGTTTTTTGCTAGATTAGAGTTATTTACGTAAATATTTATAAGACACTATTTGAACCCCTATTATGGGAAACGCTGTCGAATATTTTATTATTAAGAGTATTGGATAGAGTTGACCGACTACCATCCGATGCAATGACATTGATGAGGAGCATCATGAGATTTTTTTCTTTACGTCAGACTAGCAGAGCAGTATTGCTATCTATGGCAGGCCTTACGCTTACGTTAAGTGCCAACGCTGCTACTGTAAAACCTGCAGCAGCTCAAGCTTCTACTTCTGCTGCGCAAAACTCAGTTGATCGCTTAACGCCAGCCAATAGCACAGACGGTATTATTGCCCTAGTTAATGAAAATGCTATCTTAAAAAGCGAACTGGTTGATGCTATCGAGCAAACTCAAGCACGTGCAAAAGCTGCTGGAGAGCCTATCGCAAACTCAGCACAACTACAATCTGAAGTGTTAAACGCACTTATTTTGCGTGAACTACAACTGTCTATGGTCAAACGCGCGGGACTGTCTGCCGATGAAGCAGAAATCAATCAACGTCTTGGTCAAATCGCTCAAGCTGAAGGCCTTAATAGCATCGCAGCATTGCAGCAACGTCTAGATGCAGCGCAACCTGGTAGTTATGCCAATCTACGCGCCAAACTGATCGAAGAGGCTTCTATCCAAGCGCTACAGCAGCGTCAAATTACTCGCCGAGTACGTATTAGCGAGCAAGACATTGATGCATTTTTGGCCTCACCTGAAGCCAAACGTCTGAATCAAAGCGAATATCAAACCATTCACGTACGTGTGCCTTATATAGATGACTATAGTCGCCTATCGGCCGCTCAACGTGAAGAAGCATTAAAAGTCGCGCAAGCATTACGTACGCGTTTGCTTGAGCCAAATGTCAACGTCGCTGAAGCCGTTGCTGCTAGCCAAGGTAGCTATCCGATTCCATTGCAAGGTGGAGACATGGGCTTTCACAAGGCTGCTTCTTTACCAACAGAGCTGTCTAGCAAAATTACCAAGTTAGACGTTGGTACCGTAAGCGAGCCATTATTGACTCCTGAAGGGATTGACATCATCAAGCTTGCTGATAAAAAAGCCAGCAATACGATGCTGATACCACAGTGGCATACTCGCCATATCCTAGTTAAAGTCGATGATTTACAGACTGATGCGCTTGCTGAACAAAAAATCAATGATCTATACGAGCAGCTTCGTGGCGGCGCTGACTTTGCTAGCTTAGCCTCAACGTATTCAGACGACCCAGGTTCTGCGGGACGTGGCGGTGACCTTGATTGGGTTAGCGAAGAAGATATGGTTGGTCCATTTGAAGCCACAATGAAGAATACGGCTGTTGGCGACTATTCTGCACCATTTAAGACACAGTTTGGTTGGCATATCCTAAAAGTTGATGGTAAGCGCGATCAAGATATTAGCGAGCAATATCGTCGCAATATGGCACGTCAAGCATTGTATCAACGCTTAGCACCACAAGCTCAAGAAGACTGGTTACAAGAGCTACGTGCTGGCGCTTATATTCAGATACTTGGCTAATAGGTTGTAATAAGCTAATAGTATTAAGTTAGCGAAAGTACTGAATCGATTTAAATAAAGAAGGGTATATGCAATGGCATATACCCTTCTTTGGTTTGCGCAGTTAAATATTTAATTGAAAGCTTTGATGGGAAAATCCCAAAGTTAAATAGTTTAAATCTTGATAAACCAAAATCCACACAAAGAAAAACCCCGAACCTAGGGCGATTGGTTCAGGGTTTCAATACTTCGTGTTATTGTTATTATCTCTCTTCCGTGCTGACTCATCCTAAGTCATTTAACAGTATTATATAAGACAGCGGGCTGACCTGTGCTTTTATTGATACTATCTCAACACTACATCCATGCGTATCCTTGTGTTGATGGATGTATTATAGGCCAATGGGTTTGGTGCCGATAGAAGCTAAAGACTCTATTTTGCGTAAGCATATGCTTACATCACATTTATGTATTACAGCTAATAAACAGCCTATTTTATTAACCAAAGCTGCGCTGATCTTGTCTGTGCTCTTCTGACACTTTTTCGCCTTCTTTCTTGCCTTCTTCGATTTTGTTATCAGTCTCTTGGATATCTTCTGCTTGTACAGTAGGCGCATTGCCTTCTTGCTTGCTTGCTTCTTCTGGCTCATATTGCAAGGTAGTCATCACAGGGAAATGATCAGACCCTACGGATGGCATACGCTGAATATCAACTACCGTAAAACAGGCACTATGAAAGATATGGTCTAAAGCCCAACGTAGAAATGGATATTTAACATGAAAGGTATTAATAAAATGTCGACCAATACGAGGATCTAGTAGTCCTGAGATACGTTGGAAACGACGTGTGGTTTTTGACCATGCGACATCATTGAGATCACCTGCCAGTATCGCCGTTTGGTCGTTTTCTTTTATATGTTTACCAACCATGAGCAGCTCAGCATCACGCGTGGTGGACTTATCAGCTTCAGTTGGACTAGGCGGCATGGGATGCAAGCAATATAACCAAACGACGCGGCCTCCTTGCAAACGCAACTGTGTATGAATAGACGGTATATCATCTATCATCAAATACTTAACTTCAGGATCAATCAGCTCAAGCTTAGAGTACAAATGCATACCATATAGATTATCTAGTGGCACTTTCACGGTGTAGGGATAGTCAGACTCGACTTGCTGTAAGGCTTGCTCCCATTTCTTGTCACTCTCTAATGTAATTAAGATATCCGGCTGCTTTTGCTTAACCAAATCGACCAGTTTTTTTGTTTCGTCATTGGGCGTCAATACGTTTGATACCATGATTTTTATTTGATGCGCTTGCCCTTCTGGCTTATCTTTTGCCTTTTGAACTTCTTTTTTCCATAGCTTAGTATACGGCAGTACCATTCTCAGCTGAAATGCTAACGTACCGCTCAGTACAACAAATAATATCCACTGCCCTAACTCCCACTCTGAGAAAAACACTATCATGCCGACCCAAGCGATAATACCAAGCATCATTATTTGGATGCGTGGAAACTCAACACCACGCACCCACCAGTTATCCAGCGGCAGCCAGCCCCAGATTGTGACAAAGGCGATGAATCCTGCTAGACCTTGTAAGGCGTAATATAATAGTGAGAAATCCATAAGTAGGTACTAACCGTTGATTGAAATATTAATAGAGCCGATGATGTATATTGGTTAAGCTTTTGTTTGATAAGAAATATCGTGGTTGTAACTCACCTGACATCAAATAACTAACGTCGAGTAATTAGATTTGAGACTTACTTTAGCATTTCAGAAGATTCTCGCCTACTGGTGAGTCTCAATTATGCGACAACTATCATAAAACGTTACAATATTAGATTACGCAATGTAATGAGTGCTTTATTAAACACCATATTTTTGAGGTCGTCAGATAGCCAAGTATCTCTTCAATAGTAATAACTTAAAGTTATAGCCGACATAGTTAATAGTGTATGGAAAACGACCAAATAATAGCCAAAACGCCTTGCTTTTTCGCGCCATTCACGGCATTGTTATCGGTTGACGATGCAACAAATAATTGTAAATAGGATTGAACTTCATGAGTGATTTAACAGTAGGTTTGGTAGGCTGGCGCGGTATGGTAGGGTCAGTATTGATACAACGTATGCAGGAAGAAAATGACTTCAACGGTATTACACCGGTGTTTTTTTCTACCAGTAATGCTGGTGGTGATGCACCAAAATTCGATGGTATTGAAACCGGCCAACTAAAAGACGCTCATGATATTAAAGCACTTGCTGCTTGTGATGTCGTTATTACTTGCCAAGGTGGTGACTATACGTCAAAAGTCCATCAACCACTACGTGATAGTGGTTGGAACGGCTATTGGGTTGATGCGGCAAGTACGCTGCGAATGAAAGATGACAGCATCATCATCCTTGATCCAGTCAACCGTAAGGTTATTGATAGTGCCCTAGCCAACGACAAAAAAGACTTCATCGGTGGTAACTGTACCGTATCGTTGATGCTGATGGCTATCGGTGAGCTGTTTAATAAAGGCTGGGTCGAATGGGTCAGCGCGATGACATATCAAGCTGCTAGTGGCTCTGGCGCAAACAACATGCGCGAGCTCATCAATGGCATGGGTGTGTTACATGGTGCCGTTCAAGACGAATTGGCTGACCCTGCTAGTGCTATTCTTGAGATTGATAAAAAAATCGCTCAGACTCAGCGCTCAGCAGACTTCCCTACACAATACTTCGGGGTACCATTGGCAGGTAGCTTGATTCCTTATATCGATGCGCAGCTAGAAAACAAACAGTCAAAAGAGGAATGGAAAGGCGGCGTCGAGACCAATAAGATCTTGGGTAATGATGAAACCAGTACGATTCCTATCGATGGCATGTGTGTACGCGTCGGTGCCATGCGTTGTCATGCGCAAGGTTTAACGATCAAACTAAAAAAAGACATTCCACTAGAAGAAATCGAAGCTGCACTCAAAAACAGTGGCAACGAGTGGTTGGACTTGGTCGAAGATGACAAAGAAGCTACTATGGACCGCCTAACTCCAGTAGCCGTAACTGGCACCTTAACTGTTGCGCTAGGTCGCTTACGTAAGCTTAATATGGGCCCTGAATATTTAGGTGCTTTTACCGTTGGTGATCAGTTGTTATGGGGCGCAGCAGAACCATTACGTCGCATGCTTAATATCATCCGTGAGCAAAACGTCTAACTCAGATATTTTAAATGAAGCACAAAAAAGACAGCGATTGCTGTCTTTTTTTATGGGCTGATTACTATTCAGGTTGATACGCAATCATCACCTCATTACGACGTAAAAATGGTAGCGTCCAAGGCGGGTTATAACGGGCCAATTCAGGCTCGCCTATAGGCGTCAAATTCTGGTCTTGCATCCATGTTTGCAGCGCTTCGGTTTTTTCCGCTACTTTATCTTCTCCTGCGAGCCAAGAGAACTTAATCACACCGTACGTCTGTGCAGGCACTTCTATAATCTCAACGTTTGGATTATTTGGTTTAGGCAACGTTTGCATCGTATATTTACTAGGCATCGTAAATTGTACGCGCCACTTACCATCGTCTTGTTGCATACTGACTGGTGCTGTCATGGCAATTTTTTGTGACTCATTGTCACTTTCTTTGTTATCAGCTTGCATCGTGACAGGTGCCGTCATACTAATTTTACTACTGTCTCCACTTGGTGCTGTGTTATTACCAAAAATATAGTCCGCTAAAACCTTAAATCCTTCACGACTTGCTGAGTCTTGGTCACCACTCACCCACGTTTGCGCCACTAGCTGCTCATCATAACGACGCAACTCAAAGTCATCTATTTGGGTCAACACCGTATATTTCGGCTCTTCGGTAGCCATAGCCCCTCCTGATATTAATAATGAACCACTCAATAATAAGTAAGCTGTCTTTTTCATGTCATGTCTCCAGCATCTAAAAGCATGATGTGGCAATGATTATCACCTCACCTGTATAACTTCTACTGTATCAACAGACCTTTAGCACTGTCTGTGTCTTTTGGCGTGCTATCTGTGTTTTTTGGTTATGGTAAAGCGGTATTGACCAAAGTGTATATTGCGCGTATATCGATGACACCTAGTAGGTATAGTTAAAGAATGCTAAAAATGAGTACAAGGCCGCCGACTGAAAATTGTACAAGTAGTACATTTAGGGAGAGTAACGCCGTAGCAGTTCAGTGATTCTCTGACTATATGTCCAAAAAACCGCTAACAATGCTATAATTAACGCCATTTTCATAGCTTAAATAGCGGTTATCATATGCAATTTGTCTTACATAAAACGGCCAGCGGTGCAACGCGTGCACGCCGTGGTACGGTTCATCTCAATCATGGCGACGTGCAAACGCCTGCTTTTATGCCTGTTGGTACTTATGGTACGGTCAAAGGCATGCTGCCACGTGATATCGAAGCCATCGGTGCTGATATTATTTTGGGCAATACCTTTCATCTATGGTTACGTCCGGGTACCGAAGTCATTGATAAATTTGGTGGCCTGCATAAGTTTATGCATTGGGACAAGCCTATCTTGACCGATTCGGGCGGTTTCCAAGTATTCAGCCTCGGCGCAATGCGTAAAATTACCGAAGAAGGCGTAAATTTTAAATCTCCTATCGATGGCGCAAAGGTATTTCTCTCACCAGAAAAATCCATGCAAATTCAGTACAGCTTGAACTCAGACATCGTCATGCAGTTTGATGAGTGTACGCCGTATCCAGCCACTCATGACGAAGCGAAAAAGTCGTTAGAGCTATCATTACGTTGGGGACAGCGCTGTATCGATGAGCACAACAGACTGGGCAGCACCAACGCATTATTCGGTATTGTACAAGGCAGTATGTACCCTGATTTGCGTCAGCAATCACTCGAAGGTCTGTTAGAGATTGGCTTCGATGGTTATGCTATTGGCGGTCTTTCGGTTGGCGAGCCTAAAGAAGAGATGATAGATGTTCTAGACTACCTGCCTGACGATATGCCAGCAGATAAACCGCGCTATCTTATGGGTGTTGGTAAGCCTGAGGATTTAGTTGAAGGTGTACGCCGCGGCGTGGATATGTTCGACTGTGTGATGCCGACGCGTAACGCGCGTAATGGCCATTACTTTGTGACGGGCGATGCAGATAATGCTGGTGTGGTACGTATTCGTAATAGCCAATATCGCAATGATGAAGGTTCATTAGATCCTGAGTGCGACTGCTATACTTGCCAAAACTTTAGCCGTGCTTATCTGTACCATCTTAATAAGTGTAAAGAGATGCTAGGTGCTCAGTTAGCGACCATTCATAATTTACGCTATTACCAACGTTTGATGCAGGGTATTAGAGATGCTATCGAGCAAGATAAATTTGATGAGTTTGTCAGCGAGTTTTATGCCAAACGCGGTCAAACGGTTCCTGAGTTAAACTTGCGTTAATCCTGTTTAATATTTACTACTTATTATCTAAATCTGTTGAAATAAAAAAGGGCTTAAGAATAATCTTAAGCCCTTTTTTTGTGCTGCTTTTATCATTTAATGATTCAAATAGTGTCAACTCTGACTACTATCCCATCAATGACGTCACAAATACTACAATAACAGCGATTGGCGCGATGAATTTTGCAACGATTTGCCACAGCTGCCATGTACCATTAGATAAACCAAGCTCTTGCTGAATGTTACGCTGATCCATTTTCCAACCAACAAATACAATTGCAGCCAGACCGGTTAGAGGCAATAGGAACTTACTAGTAAGCTTATCTAATGCATCAAAGATACCATTACCCATGATAGTAAAGTCAGACCATAGGTTGAACGATAGCAATGCTGCAATACCTAACAACCAGATTACTGTACTTGCCACGATAGTAGATACAGTACGACTCATCGACGTACGCTCTTCTAACAACTCAACGGTTGGCTCAAGTAACGAGATAGATGAGGTAATAGCGGCAAAGGTAATAAGTAAGAAGAACAATGCGCCAATGATAGTACCCGCACCCATGCTACCAAAAGCAATTGGTAAACTTACAAAGATAAGACCAGGACCTGATGCAGGATCTAGACCATTGCTGAAGATAATTGGGAAGATGGCAAGACCAGCAGCCAACGCAATAACCGTATCCAAAATAACAACGGTACGTGCTGTTTTTAGCAAGTTCACTTCACGGCCCAAATATGAACCATAAGCAACCATGATACCCATACCAATTGATAGAGTAAAGAATGCATGACCTAATGCTGCAAGCATAACATCAGCCGTTAGTTTGCTAAGATCTGGCGTAAATAAGTAAGCAACTGCTTCACCGAATCCACCGTTCATCACGTTATAACCAACGATAACGAACAGAATCACACCCAATAATGGCATTAAAATCTTAGCTGTTTTTTCGATACCACTTGTCACACCAATACCAACGATGACAGCGGTTAAAATCATAAATACCGTATGCCAAATCGTCAATGTACCAGCTGATGCAAGCATAGCATCAAAGGTTGCAGCAACAGAGTCACTGTCTTGACCAGCAAAGCTACCTGTTGCAACTTTAGTGATATAGTTAAGCGCCCAACCACCGATCACACTATAGAACGATAGAATTAAGAAGCCACCCAAAACACCAGTAGCACCAATAATACCCCAACTACGCGATTTACCTTCAGTCGCTGCTACGTCTGAAAAAGTATTGACTGGGTTTTTTTGACCACGTCGACCAATTAACCATTCAGCAACTAATATCGGAAAACCGACCAGCGCGATACAGAACAAATAAGCAATAACAAAAGCTGAACCACCGCTTTCGCCAACCATGTATGGAAATTTCCATATGTTTCCTAAACCAACTGCTGAGCCTACTGCTGCCAATACGAAGCCAAAGCTTGAGCTCCATTGGGCATGTTCTTGTTTATTGATAGCCATTTTTTCCGTCCTCGTGCTTCAATTAACGTTACTGATAATCTTCCTTGATCAACATAAATAGTCGGCCTTACCATTGAGCTATTTAGTAAACGCTTCGATGTGAAGCGCCCAGCAACATTAAGAAAGAATTGATTACAATATCGTAAACGCTCAGTTTCTGCTAAGCGACCAAAAAAGTCAAGTGCTCATAAATATAAAAAGCCATAACAAATAGTTATGGCTTCTACGTAATTCGCCTTCATTCCATAAGAATTTAGCTCATTAAAAGTATCAAACTCATCATTAATCGAGTTATGCTTTTTTAGCGCACAACACCACGGCTGCTATTTTGTAATGAGTCAATAAGCAGCTGAATTCTTGGCTCTTTAGCCAATAGCTCACTATGTAAGACTTCCAACGCTTGTGCAGTGGTCAAACCTGATCTGAAAATCGTACGGTACGCTTGACGTAAGACATTAATCGTTTCTTTTGACCAACCTTTACGGCGCATACCTTCGATATTGAGTCCATGAGCCTTTGCTGGATTACCAGATACCATCGTAAATGCAGCGACATCTTTTAGAATGAGGCTTGCTCCGCCAATTAAGCTATAGTCATCTACTGTACAAAACTGATGTATGCCTGAGTTACCACCAATGATGGTATGGTCGCCGATAGTTACATGCCCCGCTACACCGACATTGTTAGCCAGTACGTTATGATCGCCAATGACACAATCATGTGCGACATGGGTGTTTACCATCAGTAGATTATGGCTACCAATTTTAGTCAGCTCGCCGTCTTGCGCTGTACCGCGATGTAAGCTACAGGCTTCACGAATCGTATTGTGATCGCCGATTTCAAGCCAAGTGCGCTCACCTGCATATTTCAAGTCTTGAGGATCTTCACCAATACTCGCAAATTGATAAAACTCATTGTGTTGGCCAATACGAGTCAGCTTAGTCACAACCACATGTCTATGCAAAACCGTATGCGCACCAATTGATACTTCATCACCAACGATACAATAGGGCCCGATGATAGCAGTCTCGTCAATCTGCGCGGACGGTGAGATGAGTGCTGTAGGATGAATCTGACTCATAAGATGGGCCCTTGTATCATTTGATGCGAGTAAATAATAAAAAAGTATCGCTATTTCAGTGTTACTAACGAAGCTAATACCAGTTGCGTTGTTGAGTTTACATATAGCTATTTGTTGCAGTTATAGTGAGCAATTTAATATCGCTCTTCGTACAGTATGGGTTATTAAAACCTTAAGCGCCCTTCACATTAGCAGGTTTTTGCTGCTCCTGACGTGCAATCATGATTTGCGCACTAGCAGCCAGTTCATCTTCGACATGGACAGTACAATCAAATTTGTAGATACCATGTCTTTGCATCACGGTTTTTGCACGAATGATAAGCTGATCACCGGGAATCACACGGCGTTTAAAACGGACCTTATCCACACCTGCAAACAGATAGAGGTAACCGTCTTCTGCCGTTAGCCCTGCACTGATAAAACCAAGCACACCTGACACCTGTGCCATTGACTCCACCATCAATACACCTGGCATAATCGGCTCGTCAGGAAAGTGACCGTTAAAGAACTCTTCATTAATAGTCACGTTTTTGATACCAGTAATACACTCACCTGGCGTACAAGCTACAATACGATCTACCAGCATAAAAGGATAACGATGCGGTAAATAATGCTTAATCGTATGATACGTCAATGGTAGCGTAAGACCTTGCTCAGCCAAGCTTTTAACGTCTTCATCAGTTGGGATATCTATATTGTTATTGCTCATAATGACGCTTCCTTGCTGTGTTTTGAATATCTATTATTTGTTTGTGTTTGCATTAGTTATTGCCTAGCTGACGAAAACGTACAGCAGCACGTCGCCAATTAGCAGTTGGCATTGCAGCAGTACCAGATGAATATGAGCCAGCGGTTTTAATGGATTTGGTTACCATGGTCATGCCAGACAAAACGACATCATCTGTAATCTCAATATGCCCTGTGATACCGACAGCGCCGCCTATTATACAGCGCTTCCCTATCGTAGTACTACCCGCAATACCCGTTTGAGCAGCAATAGCAGTACCGTCACCGATACGGACGTTATGGGCAACTTGTACTAAATTATCAATAATCACGTGATTACCAATAACGGTATCATCGATAGCGCCACGATCGATACACGTCTGGCTACCAACTCGTACATAATTACCAATAATGACACGGCCTAACTGGGCAATGCGCTCCCAACCTGTGTTACTAGGATCTTTAGTAGGCGCAAAACCGAACCCTTCAGATCCGATGCTTACTCCTGCATGCAATCTAACGTGATTGCCAATGACACACTCAGGCCCAACAACGACTTGCGACTTAATGACACAATCGGTACCGATACTAGTATTGGCCTCAACCACGACATGAGCATCAAGTGAGCTACGCGCCCCTATTTGTACATTGTCACCAATCACACAAAAAGGACCGATATTGACTTGCTCGCCAATAGCAGCACTGTCTGCAATCACAGCACTAGGATGAATTCCGTTAGATAAAGAATGACGTGCAAAAAGCTGACTGGCACTGGCATAAGCCAGGTATGGATTTGAAACGACTAGCGCTATCGCTGAGGTAGGCACCTGGTCACGATATGCTTCCGTTACCAACACTGCCCCTGCGTCACTGCTCGCCAAGCTAGAAATATAGTGAGGATCTGCCAAAAAGCTTAACTGCTGCTGACTGGCTGTCGTCAAACTACCGACGCTACTGAATGGTTGACACAATTGCTCAGTATCAATCTCAGCCTTATTAATAATAGGCTGACGCTGCTCAATTCGAGTAATGAGTTGCTCAATCGTTATCATAATGACTATTAATAAAATATGTTTATAAATGAAACGGTCGCCAAAATAACAATGCGTTTTGACGACCTACTAAGCTCTAATGATATTTCCGTCTATTTGAGACAATCTTTGAAACTGCTCAGATAGATGAGAGTAATGTCATTAATTTAGAATGTATTACCAATCTGGAACTGGACTTTTTCAGTCTCATCGCCTTCTTTGTCACCAAATGGTACCGCGTAACTAAGTGAGATTGGACCAATGGGTGTATACCAAGTGATACCAGCACCTGCACTGTAGCGGAAGTCATTATCTTGGGTCAGTAATGGAACATCTGAATCATTAAAAGTGCGATCTTCTTTATCAGACGTGTCAAAGACCTGACCACCTTCAGCAAACAATACTGGGCGTACTTGATCTGCCCAATCACCTTTAAACGGCATTGGTAAAATTAGTTCAGCACCAAACGTTGCTAGCGCATTACCACCAACCTCTTCTGCAGTGAAGGTTTGGTTGTCTGGATCATTGACCGCATCAAGATAAACTTGTGATTTAGGTCCTAGAGTAGATGATTCATAACCACGTACTGAGCCATAACCACCAGCATAGAAGTTTTCATAGAACGGTAAATCATTACCATAACCAAGCTTAGTATAACCACGCGCGATCACATCTTTATAAATAGGGTAATATATATTGCCGCTATAAGTTAGCTTTTGGTAATTGGCATCGCCAAGACCGATGGTTGCATCAATCGCATGGCTCATACCTTTGGTAGGGAATACTGGACGGTCTAAAGTGCTGTAGTCCCAACCAAACAATAGATTATAAGTCTGATAATCATTCTTGAAGGTGGCAACACCATCAGTATCAACTTCAGGCGTTTTCGTACCGCCCTCGTCTAGAATCTCTTGGACATTAGATATACCTAAATAACGACCACCACGAACCTTTGTGTTGTCCACATTCAGACCAGCACTCAGGCGTTTGGTTTCATCAATAGGATAACTGTAGTTCAGCGTCGCACCATATGAATCGGTCACATAGTTACTAACGTTGTCGTCATCATATTTGGTTTTGCGATAATAACCGCTGATACCTTGAGAAACACCGTTTTCTGTAAAGTACGGATCGGTATAACCTAGGCTATAAGAGTCGCGTGTTTCTGAACGAGAAAGCGCAGCCTTAACACGGTTACCGGTACCCATAAAGTTGTTCTGGGTCAGATCCAATTGGAAAGTCACACCACCACTTTGTGAGTAACCGGCTGCAATCGTTGAGCTACCAGAAGGCTGCTCTTCAACCACATAGTTTACATCAACTTGATCTGGCTGGTTGGGTACTGGCTTAACATCGACAGTAACATTTTTAAAGAAGCCAGTACGCATCAAACGCGTGCGGGATAACTGAATTTTGTCATTAGAAGACAGCGTACCTTCTAACTGACGCATCTCACGACGTAATACTTCGTCTTGCGTTTTGATATTACCCGTAAAATTGATCCGGCGAACATAAATAGGGCGTGCAGGGTCAATATAGTAATCAACATCGACCATTTTCGTATCGTCATTGATACGTGGTACTGGTCTGATTTGAGCTAGATAATAGCCTTCATTACCATAGCGTCTTTTAAGAGAAGCAGTGGTTTCGTCTAGTTTTGCTTGCGAGTATTTTTCATTAGATGCAAAGCTAACCAGCTCTTTTAGCTCACTATTCTCAAAGGTAGGTTTACCTAAAAAGTTCACTTCGCCAAACTGGTATTGCTCGCCTTCGCTTAGGCTAACTTCGATAAACACGCTACTCTTGTCTTCACTGATGTTTAGTACGGCATTATCAACTGAAAAACGCACATAACCATCGTTTTGATATAGCGCTTTTAAACTCTCTAGACTGGCAGCCAATTTTTCTTGAGCGTAACGATCAGACTTAGATAACAGACGCGTCCATGAAGATTCTTTTACCGCGAAAACGTCTTTAATCTCTTCATCACTAAAGTGTTTGTTACCAATAATATTGATATCGACAACTTTAGCAGGCTTGCCTTCTACAAAGCGTACGTCAAGTTTGACGCGGTTACCATCAAGGACCGTTTGATCTACTTCGATATTACTATTGTAATAACCTTGGCTAATGTATTGCTGTTGTAGCTCATTGGCCACACCTTGCAAAGTAGACTGCTTGAGCACGTCACCAGCAGAAAGGCCAGCATTCTTCAATCCCTGCTCAAGCCCTTCTTTAGGAATAAGCTTATTACCTTCAAAGGTTACTTCAGCGATCGTTGGACGCTCAATGACGTCAAATCTTAGCTTGCCACCTTCGACACGGCTTTGAATATCAGCAAAGTTTTCAGTTGCATATAGCGCCTTAATACTGGCAGCTAAGCTACTATCATTCACCGTATCGCCTACCGTAACAGGTAAGACCGGATAGAGGCTATCAGGGGTTAGACGTTGTAAGCCATTAAAACCGATGTCAGTTACTACAAATTCTGCAGCCTGTACTGGCATACTCATCATCGCTACAACTAACGGCAACCCAGCCGCGCTCATAATTAAAGGCGTACGCATAAACACTATCCGTCAATAAAAAAATTGCTTAAGTTAAGTTAAAAGGCACGTATTGTATAACCCATTCACGCAAGGTTATAAATCCATGCAAGGGTAACTCAGAACACTTTATATAAATTGCATCACAAAATAAACTAAAAATTACGATTAGTACAGAGGCTGCGACACAGAGTAGCATGCCTATCATAACAATAATCAGCCTATAATAGGCGTAAAACCATTAGTATATCGTGCTTTATCAGCCATATTGCTCATCCGCCGATCAAAATAGCCGACTGATGTCATTACCAATTGCTAACACCATGAAACCTGCCAGTAAGAGTAAACCGATATTTAGACCGACCATTTGCACACCTTCAGACAGTGGCTTACCGCGAATCAGCTCAATAAAATGATAGACAATATGACCACCATCTAATACTGGAATCGGCAAAAGGTTTAAGACGGCAAGACTTAAGCTAATAAGCGCCGCTGTCGATAATACCATCTGCCAACTGATATCAAAGCTTTGTTTGGCGACTTTGGCAATGGTAATTGGCCCTGATAGATTATCTAAACCAATCATACCTGATAGCATTTTTCCCATCGAGCTTACGGTCATTACTGCGAGCTGCTCAGTCTTTTCAAACGACTTAACTAACGACTCACTAGGACCGTAGACCACGGTAGTCTTGTAATCATCAGGAATCACAATCTCAGTCTGATCCACCATCGCACCAATCTGTCCGTAATCATTACCCAAGTTGTCTTTTTTACCTTGAGGCATAATCTGCAACTGTACAGGCTTGTCATCACGCAACACCGTAAAGTTCAACAGCGTCTCAGGATTATCACGAATGATACGCGTGGCAGTAATCCAATCTTCGATTGCTGTATCATTAATAACAGTAATGCGGTCGCCAACCTTCAGACCTTGGCGGCTAGCGGCACCATCGGGAGCCAAACCGCCTACAATCGGCACAATCTGCGGCTGCCATGGCAACATACCAAAGCTGGTCAATGCGTCTTTGCCTTGAGCCTCACCTTGCATAAACTGCGTAACTGGTGCTTGATAGGTCTTAGTCGACTGATTGGTTTGGGTATCTGGCTGCAAGGTAATGCTGACATTATCCGTTTCACCCATACGTCCTGCAAGGCGATAGTTAATACCTTCCCATGTCTGCACATCATGTCCATCAATCGCAACGATTTTGTCACCGACTGGTAGCTGTGCCATTGCAGCAGGCGTATCTGGTAGTACCTGTCCAATCTTAGTCGCCAACTGCTCAGATGGGGTCATAAATAGTACCCAAAATAGCGCGATAGCGATAACAAAATTCATGATAGGGCCAGCTGCAACGATAGCAATTTTCTTGAGCGGATGCTGCCGATTAAATGCAAGATGCTGCTCATCTTTTGCGACATTACCTTCACGCTCATCTAGCATCTTTACATAGCCGCCGAGTGGCAATGCTGAGATACGATAGTCGATACCGCTCTTTTTGCTAGTCCAGCCAAAAACTTTAGGACCAAAACCGATAGAGTACGTTAGCACTTTGACACCGCAAAGCCGCGCCACAATATAATGTCCCCACTCGTGTAAGGCAATAAGCGGGCCCAAGACAAATATTGCGGCAAGAAGTGTTAGTAAAAACGTCATGATTTTTTCTCAGTATTGTCTCTCAGCATTTTTATTAACATCTTCGCTAATATCGTTTATCAATGTCATATATCAGCTAAGAGACGCTTGCTACGATTATGTCAGCTTTGCTACCAACTTATCAGTCAAGTGGCGTGCAATCTTATCAATTGCCAATATGTCTTCTATGTCAGCAGTTTCGTTCAATGGTGGCAGCTGTATGTCATTTAAGGCTTGTTCGTTAATATTAGCAATGTCCGTCAAACGAATCTTCCCATCTAGGAACGCTGCTACTGCAATTTCGTTTGCCGCATTGAGCACAATCGTGGCTTGCGTCCCTGCTTGCATAGCTTGACGAGCCAAACGCAGGCAGGCAAATTTTTGCAAGTCAGGCTCAATAAATTCCAAACCACTAAGTGCAAATAAGTCTAACGGCTGTGAGCCACTATCAATCCGATTAGGATAGCTCAGCGCGTGCGCAATGGGCGTTTTCATATCTGGACTGCCCAGCTGTGCTAAAAAGCTGCCATCGCTATATTCTACCATTGAGTGAATGATACTTTGAGGATGAATAACCACATTTATCTTATCTTCAGGCAAATCAAATAAGTGACAGGCCTCTATCAGCTCAAGCCCCTTATTCATCATTGTTGCCGAATCGACAGATATCTTTTGACCCATTGACCAATTCGGGTGTTTAACCGCTTCTGCGACGCTTGCTTGCTGCATTTGCTCGAACGACTGCTGCAAAAATGGCCCGCCAGAGGCTGTTAACCATAGTTTACGAACACCATGATTTGACTGATGAATTTGAGTATTGTCTTGCTGAATAGCGAGTGGTAAGCATTGAAAAATAGCATTGTGTTCAGAGTCTAGCGGCAGCAAAGTGGCTTTGTGCTTTTTGACCGCATCAATCATGACTTTACCTGCCATCACTAGGGCTTCTTTGTTGGCCAATAAGATACGCTTACCTGCACGTGCTGCTGCCAATGTAGACGGCAACCCTGCCGCACCTACGATCGCTGCTACAACCGTATCAGTCTGTGAGTCAGTGGCAATATCTACCAATCCTGCCTCGCCTCCTACGACCTCACTATCAATCCCTGCTGCTTTAAGCCTTTTAGCAAAGTCATCTACGGCTGATATTGGCACACTAACGCGCTTCGGCAAAAACTGCTGACAAAGTACAAATAGCTTATCTAAGCGATGATAGCCTGATAAAGCATAGACTTCGTAGGTGTGCGGTTGCGCCGCTAATATTGCTAAAGTGCTATCGCCAATCGAGCCTGTCGCGCCTAGTACGGCGATGCGTTGCGTCATAACCATCAATGCCCATGATACTTAAAAATAATAAAAATAGAATATCGTCTGTTAACTATAAAATTGTCATGCTAGTAGCCACGCTTGCCATACCAATGCATTACTCGCTCTCGGCTCACTTATACCAATATTATGATGGACTGACTACAGAACAGGTTTAAATAGAAAAGTGCTGCTATATAAACTTATACCACTATCAAACCAAGCTGCTGTATCGCCCAAAAACCAAGGGCAAATATCGGTGTAGCAGACAATAGTGAATCGATACGGTCAAGGATACCACCATGACCTGGCAAGATAGTGCCTGAATCTTTTACATCAGCACGACGTTTGAGCATCGACTCAAACAAGTCTCCAAGTACAGAAGCAAGAATAGTGATGGCCGATAACGCTACAAATGTGATTAACGGTACACCGGTCAGCTGTAATTTAAAGACGCTGATAGCTATCACAACTAACAGCCCTGTGACGAGACCACCAGCCAACCCTTCCATGCTCTTATTGGGCGAAACATTGGGTGCCATTTTTCGGCGACCAAGCTTGCGTCCAACGAAATATGCGCCACTATCTGCACACCATACTAATAAGAACACATACAGCAGCCACCACGCCGACAGTTGCCAGAGATAGAACATCGCCGTGATAGATGCCGTCAAAATAACTGCGCCCATCATTGCCAGCTGGTTGCCGTACCACCTCGTTTGTGTCGGGAAAGCTCGAACCCAAGACAGCGCCATCAGCCATATAACGAGTGAAGCCACCCACCAGAACAGCCAAGTCACCTTGAACATCAGTGAGAATATAGTAAGCGCTAAAATCAATAGAACGAATACCACAGGCTGGCGCCACTTAGGCATTAATTTGGCCCACTCATGAGCGGCGATAATGACCCCAATGGCCAACAGTGGTGCAAATAAAATAGGCGTTTGGCTCGCAAACATTGCAATACCAACGATAATAACGAGAACAATTGCCGTCTTAATTCGTTGCCACATACTTATCGAGCCTTATAATAATGAAGAACAGATAGTCAAAAAATGTATTATAGCAGCTAACTAACGATGGCCTAGTGATAGCATTCAATACTCATTCAAGCCGTTTATCATTGCATAAACCAACCCTATTGACCAGTCATACAATACTAACTGAACTGAACCGACTGAACTTATCTATCAGCTCACTGCTCAGTGACCTTGCTGCTCTATCACTACTTGCTCGCTGGTTTTGCCAAAGCGACGTTGACGTTTAGCAAACTCTGCGATCATCAAAGCCAGCTCTTCTGCTGTAAAATTCGGCCATAATGTAGGAGTGAAAAACAGCTCAGCATAAGCAGATTGCCACAATAAGAAATTAGAAATACGATACTCGCCGCCCGTACGCACCAGCATATCTACTGCTGGGGTATCGGCTAATTGTACGTAGTTACCTAACAACTCTTCGCTGACATCTTCAGCTTTTAATTCGCCATCTTGCACTTGCTGAGCCAGCTGTTTTGCTGCATTTGCGATATCCCACTGTCCACCGTAGCTAATCGCAATCACCAAGGTCATTGCGTCAAACTCTGCCGTCTTTTCTTCTGCGTCAGCCATTAGCGTTTGTAATGACTCACTAAGCTGACTACGGTCACCGATGAAACGCAAGCGAATACGATACTCATTCATGCGCGGCATTTGCTCATGAATCGTCGATGTAAGTAGCTGCATCAAAAGTGCTACCTCACTAGGCGGTCTCTGCCAATTTTCGCTAGAAAACGCAAATACAGTCAGTACTTCAATGCCTGTATTGACACAATACTCAACGATAGGATCGAGCGCGTCTTTGCCAGCCACATGCCCTTGACCGTGGCCCAAATCATTGGCCTTACCATAGCGATTATTACCATCCATAATGATGGCGATATGACGAGGAAGAATAGCGGGCGCCAAAACGGCTGAAGTGGACATAGGCGAACTTGCTTATTGTTAAGGTAAAATAATAATAACGTGTGCAACAGCGATTAAAAAGCGCCATTTATATAATTCACTAACTTATCATAATTGCGTCGTTAGTTTTTAGTGCTCAGAATGCGATGGATCCAGTTCAATCAACCACACCTTTGGCTTGCTTTAGATATGGCTTTATATAGTTAATTCAGTTTACAAGAGAAACAAGGCAACCGAGTGCAGACGTAACTGTGATACTTCAAGCGATGTTAACGCTGTTACTCTTTTATAGAGAATTGACTATATCAGTCTACACAATAATAAACAGCCAATAGCTATAAAGTATTGGCTGCTCAATTACAGATAATCTACCGAACTGACTCTTGCTATAAATACCAGATATATCAGTATTAAACTTCCATCAAATCGCTTTCTTTCTTACTCAAGCGAGCATCGATTGTTTCGATATACTTGTCAGTGATTTTTTGAATGTCATCACTAGCGCGGCGCTCGTCATCTTCTGAGATTTCTTTTTCCTTTGCCAAGTCTTTGATGTCATTCATCATGTCACGGCGAATATTACGGATAGACACTCGGCTGCTCTCAGCTTCACCACGTGCAAGTTTTTGCATATCGCGACGAGTATCTTCTGTCAATGCTGGCATTGGCACGCGAATCACATCAGCAGACATTGGGTTTAGACCCAAATCTGCTTCACGAATAGCCTTGTCTACTGCTTGTACCATCGTACGGTCAAATGGTTGAACCAGTAAGGTACGTGAATCTTCGACGTTGACGCTTGCTACTTGGTTCAATGGTGTATCAGAACCGTAGTAGCTGACCATCACACCTGATAACATGCCTGGATGCGCACGGCCAGTACGAACTTTACTGAAAGTGCTTTCAAGCGCTTCCAATGTTTTTTGCATGCGTGCTTCGCCGTCTTGCTTAATCTCTTTAATCATTGTGTATCCTTATTTATCGTTACCGACAAATTTTTTATTTGCTATTGGGATATTAATTATTTATTGCTAATCGTTAGCTATTTACTGACGTTAATTACCAGTATCGCACCAATTAATGAAAAACTCGTGTGCCTTCATTCTCACCCATGATGACATTCAACAATGCATTAGGCTTTGTCATATCAAACACTTGTAGCGGCACGTTATGCTCACGGCACAGTGCAATAGCCGTTAAATCCATAACACCTAGCTTTTGCTCTAGTACTTCATCAAAAGTCAGACCGTCATATTTGACTGCATCATCATGTAGGCTTGGGTCTTTGTCATAAACGCCATCGACCTTAGTCGCTTTCAAGATTAAACCAGCTTCGATTTCGATACCGCGCAAACAAGCAGCGGTGTCAGTGGTAAAGAATGGGTTACCCGTACCTGCAACAAAGATACAAACTTCGCCATTTTTGAGATAGCGAATGGCATTACGACTGCTATAGCTTTCGGTGACTTCACCAATCGGTAATGCTGACATCAAGCGAGTTTTTATGTTGCGACGCTCAAGCGCATCACGCATTGCCAGTCCGTTCATAACGGTCGCTAGCATACCCATCTGATCACCAGTAACGCGGCCAACGAGACCTTCTTTTTGCAATTGCGCACCGCGATATAAGTTACCACCGCCAACTACGATACCCACTTGGACACCAAGTCCACGCAAGTGAGCGATAGACAAGCTCATTTTATCAAGCACTTCGGTATCAATACCCATGTCTTTACTACCAGCTAAGGCTTCACCGGAGAGTTTCAGCAAGATACGAGCGTAACGCGGGTTTTTGTCAGACATGAGGTCACCTTGTTATCATGAAATTATAAAGAAAATTATCGGTAAAATACAAATCGAGTTTGCCCACAACGCCACACTTACAGCTAAGCGTATTAAAAAGGCTAAATTGCGCTAATTGTAGCAAAAACTGCCCGCCATTGGGCAATTTTCACTCGCATATCTTATTGGATATCTAGCCTTGATAACTGGCGAATAGATCGTATTCGCTAGCATCATCGATAGTCACTGTTAAGAACTGCCCTACTTTGACTTGAGCGTTGATGTCATCAACATAGACATGACCATCAATTTCAGGTGCATCAGCATAGCTACGGCAAATAGCAATATTTTCATCGCTATCAATTTCATCGACCAATACCGTTAAGGTCTTGCCGACTTTTTCCTGTAGCTTTTGCGCTGAAATATCTTGCTGTAGCGCCATTAGTCGCTCATAGCGAGACTGCTTGACGTCTTCAGGGACATGATCAGGCAAGTCGTTGGCAACTGCGCCTTCTACTTCTGAATAAGTAAATGCGCCCACGCGATCGAGGCGTGCTTCAACTAACCAGTCAAGCAAGCACTGAAAATCTTCTTCTGTCTCGCCAGGGAAGCCAACCACAAAGGTCGAACGAATGACGATATCAGGACAGATATCACGCCATGCTTTGATACGGGCCAAGGTATTTTCGCTATGCGCAGGGCGTTTCATCGCTTTTAGGATGCGATGGCTGGCATGCTGGAACGGAATGTCCAAATAAGGAAGCAGTTTCTGCTCACCCATCAACTCAACGACTTTGTCTACATGTGGATACGGATAGACATAATGCAAGCGAACCCAAATGCCCAAATCGTTCAATGCTTGGCATAAGTCATAAAACTTAGACTTGAGCGGCATGCCATTCCAAAAGCTGGTCTTATACTTTAGGTCAAGACCATATGCCGAAGTATCTTGCGAGATAATAAGTAATTCTTTCACGCCAGCTTTTTTGAGCGCCAGTGCTTCGTTCATTACATTATCAATCGGGCGCGATACCAAATCACCGCGCAAGCTTGGGATAATGCAGAACGTACAACGGTGATTACAGCCTTCTGATATTTTTAGATAAGCATAATGGCTTGGGGTCAGCTTGATACCCGCTTCATTAATCAAATCTATTTTTGGATCATAGTTGGCGTCCTGACTGCGATTTGGCTTAGGCACATGCTGCGCCACTGCCGTAATCACTTCGTCATAGGCATGCGCGCCCGTCACTGCTAATACAGCTGGATGCATCTCACGGATTTTGTCTGCTTCTTTGCCCAAACAGCCAGTGACAATCACTTTACCGTTTTTGCTAATGGCCTCGCCGATCGCATCAAGCGACTCTTGTACTGCTGATTCAATAAAGCCGCAAGTGTTTACCACGACTAAGTCAGCACCATCATAATCACTGGCTACTTGATAGCCATCACGGCTTAGCTCAGTGATAATACGCTCACTATCCACCAATGCTTTTGGGCAACCTAGTGATACAAAACCAATCTTTGGCGCTGCACTAACTGGCATCGTAGCAGTCGCATTGGCAGTCGTAACATCACTGCTTTGGGCTACACTACGGTTCTGGTTGTGGTTGGCTTTATGATGGTAAGGTTGTTTAGCATCTGTTTGACTGACATCTGCCTGACTCTGCTCTTGTACTATGGTAGGCGCGGCAGGATTGAAGATAGTGGCAGTGTCTTTTACGGCAGATAGAGGAGCTGTTGCTGTCGTATTCACTGACTCGGTAGAAGTTTTGGACATGGCTGACCTTGCTAGAGATAAATTGGCTGAGCGCATTGTACGTTTTTTTTGCAAAAATCACCAGTTTTGCCGCTCTATAGTCTTGATTTGTGGTTAAATATTATCTCAAGCATCTGACTTTTTTGGGCCCTACTGATGAACGCTGATTTTATAACCGCCAAAACAACCCCTGACCTCGCATTTATATCTCAGCATTTATTCACCGCTATTTTATGGGTCAACGATGAGCTATCAATCACGCGGTTGAATGCTCAAGCCGAGCAGCTACTTGCCATTAGTAGCGGCAGATTAATCAATCAATCCATCTTGACACTGCTCGCACCCGATGAATTAAAGACTAAAGATACTGCATTTATCGATAATAATAGTAATGATGCAAATGAAAACGAGGCTTCGAGCGAGCCAGCATACTCGTTGACCGAGCGTTTTGTGCAGGCGCAAAACTACCAACAGCCTTTCATCGATCATGACCACATCATAAAAACACCGCTAAACGGTAATTTATCATTGTCAGTCGACTATAGCGTCACGCCAGTCATCTATGAACAGCAGCCTTATTTTATTATCGAGATGTGGGGCAAAGATCGTCAAAGTCGTATCTCTGAGGAGCAGCGTCAACAGCAGCAGTATACAGTTGCCCGTCATATGCTACGCTCAGTGGCACACGAAATAAAAAACCCTCTTGCTGGTATTCGCGGGGCAGCACAACTGTTGCAACGGCAGTTTATTAAATTCAGTGACGCATCTACTACTAGCGTCTCTAGTGTTGATAATGCTTTGACAACTACTAACATTGATACGCAGCATGATTTGCAAAAAATGAATCAAAAACTGCGCAACTATACGGACATTATTATTTCAGAAACTGATCGATTAACCCATCTTATTGGGCAGCTTCTGGGTTCCAATCAACTGCCAAACTGGCAAACGCTCAATATCCATGAGCCTTTGGAGCATGTCTTAACCTTAGTGACCAATCAGTATCCACAGGTAGTGTTACAGCGTGATTATGATTTATCATTGCCAGAGTTGTGCGCTGATAAGGATCAGCTGATTCAAGTGTTTTTAAACCTCATTAATAATGCTTGTGAGTCGATGACTGAGTTCGAACAAACGCTACAACAGAATAAAATCTCAGAGTCTCAAGAGTTACAACAAGCTACTATGCAAACTGAGAGCAATTCTGACTATCAACCGACATTGCATATCCAAACGCGGGTTGCTTTTCAGCATACAATCGTCGGACAGCAGCACAAGCAAGTGATGCAAATTACTATTACTGATAATGGCTCAGGTATTGATCCAGCCTTGATTGGTCAAATATTTTTCCCAATGGTCACTAGCCGTGCAGCCGGTACAGGTCTTGGATTATCCATCGTCCAAGATATTATCAGTCATCATCATGGTATGATTGATGTGAGCTCGACAAAAGAACAAGAGGACAAGCAAACCCGATTTACGCTATACCTACCATTTACTCAACCCATCACTGAGACATAAAACAAATTATGAATTTATGAATTAAAGGCTGCTAAGTTTCCTAATGCCCAACTCCCAATCCCCAACTTACTATCAATAATTGCTGATTAGGCCCAATACATGACTGAATATAGCGACGACCTCCAACCTAAAAGCGATAATCAATCACCACAATCACAAATAGTAACTGTGAATAATGCACCCAGCGACCACCCTGCAACATTGTGGTTAATCGATGACGATGCAGCCCTACGTATGGTGTTGGCCGACACGTTTGAAGATGCTGGATTGACCGTTATCAGTTTTACTCAAGCACAAGCAGCATGGACTCGCCTTAATGATGTTTTAAAGCAGCAAGAGTCAGCTGAGCAATTACCAGACGTCATATTGACCGATATTCGCATGCCAATGATGGATGGGTTGTCTTTTAGCGACTGGGTCCATCAGCATTTCCCTAAAATGCCAATCGTAATTATGACGGCACACTCAGACCTGACCTCCGCTATCAATAGCTATCAGACTGGTGCTTTTGAATACCTGCCCAAGCCTTTTGACTTAGATGACGCGGTTGCAACGATTTATAAAGCAATCAATTACCAACCCAATTTAGAAACAACGACTGTTTCCCTTTCAGATGAATCCAATACCAATACAACGTCTGGCACGTCTACCGAAGACCTGATAAAACCTAAAGCAGCATCTTCTAGTAAGACAACCAAAGACAATAAGAGCAAAGGTGCCGGCGTAACCAAAGATAATGGGAACCCTAGCGGCATCATTGGACAGTCTCCAGCCATGCAAACGGTGTTTCGTGCTATCGGCAGGTTGGCACAATCTCCCATTTCCGTCTTAATCACTGGAGAGTCTGGAACGGGTAAAGAGTTGGTAGCCAGTGCATTGCACCAACACTCCCCGCGTAGACAGCAACCGTTTATTGCGCTTAATATGGCAGCCATACCGCATGACTTGATCGAGTCTGAGCTATTCGGTCACGAAAAAGGCGCGTTCACTGGTGCAACAACGATGCGTCAAGGCCGTTTTGAGCAGGCAGACGGCGGTACTCTATTTTTAGACGAAATCGGCGACATGCCTTTTAGCACTCAAACACGGCTGTTACGCGTATTGGCCAATGGTGAGTTTTATCGTGTTGGTGGTCAGCAGCCGATAAAGGTCGATGTACGTATCATCGCAGCCACTCACCAAAACTTAGAAGAGCTGGTAAAACAAAGCCGATTCCGCGAAGATTTGTTTTATCGTCTTAATGTCATTCGATTACCCCTACCACCATTACGTACACGCCCTGAAGACATTCCTGCATTAGCCCTCTACTTTATGCAGTCTGCCGCATTGCAAATGAATACCTCTCCAAAGCATCTACATCCTGCCGCATTGCAAATTATGCAGACGTTTGACTGGCGCGGTAATGTGCGTCAATTAGAAAACGTCTGCTTGTGGCTCACTGTGATGGCCACTGGTGATACGGTGATGGCGACAGACTTGCCACCAGAGCTACTTGAAAATATCTCACCTAATACGGTGCTTTATGAAGAGCATGGCTCATCGAAGGAAGACGCTCAAGAGAACTTGGTACAAAGTGGCGATGTATTAAATAGTAGTGTGTTAAACAGTCGTCAAAATAATCAAAGTAGCCCGTTGCCTAAAAGCCAAAGTTGGCAACAAGCATTGGCTGATTGGGCTGAGCAGTCGCTAAGCACGGGTGAAACTGATATTTTGCAAACAGCAACCCCTGAGTTTGAGCGCGTTTTATTAACAGCAGCACTCAATCATAGCGGCGGTAAAAAGATAGAAGCCGCGAGCTTACTTGGCTGGGGACGCAATACTCTGACACGCAAATTGCAGCAATTGGATATCTCTGCCCCGAGAGTACCAACTAAAGAATAAAGAAACGCATAAATCACGATAATAAATTATTATTAATATCAATTACTTAAAATTAATGTCGAAAATAAATGATAAATAATTAAAAATAATTGCAAATAGGGGTTGCCAAACAATTAAAACTCTATATAATAGCCAACCACTGAGACGCACTACCGAATCAGTTAACTATCTAGATAGCGTTTGAGTTTAATCGCTTTTGATGATAGAGTAACGAAAATGGGGCTGTGGCGGAATTGGTAGACGCACCAGATTTAGGTTCTGGCGCCGCAAGGTGTGAGAGTTCGAGTCTCTCCAGCCCCACCATTTTCGGATAGTACATCTTAGACCAAATATCAAAACCTGCTTTTTAGCAGGTTTTTTTGTGTCTGGAATTTGGTATTAGAACTATAAAATAACTTATGAGAAGTATTAATCTACTTTTCTACCTTTTATAAATCCTTTAACACTTCCTACATACTCTGATAGCGCCCACTTATCCGCTGCATTAATGCTTTCATGCACCTACCATAGCCAGAACTAATTAATAGAAAGGTTTCCCTCACTGTCATTGAATAATGCACTACGTTGATTTTTACGCAGGGTTTCACGCTTAATGATATTTTTTGCATCGACTTTTTCTAAAGGTAATCTTGTTTCGCGAGAAAGATCGCCATCAGCTATTAAAGATAAATAACGAGAACAACAAACTCTCAAAAAAGAGGTGAAATTACCAATATCATGATCAGCATCGAGAGATTCAAGGTATAGCTTAGTGATCAGCTGATTAACCGTCATTTGATCCCGAAATGACAACTCTTCTAATATATCCCAAAAAAACACCTCTAAACGAATTGAGGTGACAACTCCCTGAATTCGAAGTGATTTGGTCTTAGAGCTCCACAAGCTGTCGTCAGCACTAATAAAAAGTTGGCACATATATATTCTCTCTCGATATTGGGGTCTATTGAACGTTCAACAGACCCGAATTAACGCTTATAGCAAGGCAACAAACTGCTTTAGCATCGCTGGGTGGGCGGGCCATGCAGGTGCCGTTACCAGTTGGCCATCTGTAATAGCGCCATCCATAGGTAACTCGATATACTCAGCGCCAGCCATTTCTATTTCTGGCTGACACGCAGGATAAGCAGATACTTTTTTACCCTTTAATACGCCAGCAGCCGTCAGCATTTGTGGCCCATGGCAAACCGATGCAATCGGTTTATCAGTATTTGCGAAATGCTGAATCATTGCAATGACCTTAGCATTCAAGCGCAAGTATTCTGGCGCACGTCCACCCGGTAAATACAAAGCATCGTAATCTTCTACATTGATATCAGCAAAAGACGCATTAAGGAAAAAATTATGACCGCGTTTTTCGGTATAAGTTTGATCACCTTCGAAGTCGTGTATTGAGGTAGCAATGCTATCACCTGCCACTTTATCTGGGCAGACCGCATCAACCTCATGTCCCATCGCTAGTAGCGCTTGGAACGGAACCATGTTTTCATAGTCTTCAACAAAATCACCGGTTATGATAAGTACTTTAGCCATGATATTCTCACTGTATTGTAATAAAACATTGTAATGAAATATGGGAACCCAAATTAGTTTATAGCGACTTCGCTTAAAATGAGCCTGAATATCCATTCAAACATAAAAAACAACGACTGGGTAATATGTGAATACTACAAACAATCACTTTTTAAAATAAAATAATAAATTCAGCTGTTGTCTAATAACTTCAAATCTATCAATATCTTATCCATTTCCTGATACCGTCTCTCTACCCGTTTCGCCAATGCTTTGTCGACAATACATTGATAGTGACTACATTCTGCTGATAACGTTGGAATAGGTTGTTGGCAATGCTGAATCGCCCACACTTTTAATTTCTCATTGCTATTGGCGCTTACCTGAAACGGGCGCTTGCCTGTTAGTATCTCAACCATCATTACGCCAAACGCGTAGATATCACTTTGCACCGTTGCACTCTGTCCTTGCCAGCGCTCAGGTGCGAGATACGCTGGTGTTCCAGCAGGATTTGGTTGGCTATTAGCCACCGTCATACGTTGTGCTAAAGCAAAATCAGTGAGTAATAATCTAGGAGGCAGACCATTACTCATAGTATCTGCGGGCCATTCATCGTCAGAACCTTTAATCAAAATATTGCTGGGCTTGATATCATTATGTAGCCAACCAGCCTGATGCAAATTAGCTATCAAGTATGCAGCCCGAGTGATGAAATGATGCTTTTGTGATGCTATTAGTGACAGGTGTTTTGAAGCGGTCAGCTGACTCGCCAAGCTACCATTAGGGTAATAAGGCATGACTACTATAACTAGTCGTTGCAACTGCGATAGTATCTGAACATTTACGCAATGATGAGCCAATAGTGGCGGTGCGATAGTGTTATCTTTGATTTTCGATAAAGCATTTACAGCAGCTAAAATATCCGCTTCATGAGTTAAATCAGAAGCGATAGGATAAGCGCCATCACTCAACTGCCACTTAATCATCACGCTACCAAATTGCGGATGCTGGGCACGTGTTAGTCCTTGGAAGTAGGTCTTGTCGATATGTTGCGTTTGTTCTGTGCTTTGCTGAGCAATACGTTGATGCACTATCTCCCTAAAATATTGTGCGTCCAGTTCTTGGGTAATAATGGCCAATAGCTGCATCGCCTGCGCTTGCAAGGCTTGCGTAATAGACGGATTACTGGCACTATTTTCCATGGTATTGTTTCTCATAATATAGTGAGATTATTGCCTTCCCATTCGTATCATTTCCAAAGATAATAATAGCGCGAATAATGATTACAAGTACTAAGATTGTAGGCACTGAAATTTCAGCAGCGTTAATTGTATTTTTGGGTATGGTATTAAAGACAACCTTAATTGCTAGAGCCACTATGTCACGACCAACTATCTCAACCATGCCATCTAATCAACCTACTTATGCCCTACCCGCACCTTTGTTAGACTTACTCAGTCAGTACTTACAAGAGCGAGTCACACCAACTATTGAAATCGATCCGAGCCAGCTTGCTTATCGCTGGGTTGGTGGACGCACTGGTCACCTGCAGCCTTTGTCGGTCAACCTGTTTTTGAGCTTAGATGACTTGCATGGTATCGATACGCAAAAGTCGAAACTGGTACAAAATACCCGCCAGTTTATTAAAGGTTATCCTGCCAACCATGTATTGATGTCAGGCACACGCGGTGCCGGTAAATCATCATTGATTCGCGCTTTGTTACAAGCCCATCATAGTGAAGGCTTACGTATTATTGAGGTTGCCCGCGATGATCTGCAAGTATTGGATAAGATTCGTGCTGCTATTAATGCCCTACCAACAGATTGTCATTGCCGCTATATCGTATACTGTGACGACCTCGCTTTTAATGGTCAAGACGAAAGCTATCGTGCGCTAAAGAGCGTACTCGATGGCTCGCTAGACTCTGAGCAAGACAAACTACTGGTCTACGCCACCAGTAATCGCCGTCGCTTGCTACCGCAGATGATGAAAGACAATGTCGATATCTATAATGGGCAGACGGATGAAGTCAATCCTTATGAGGCCATTGATGAGACCGTGTCATTATCAGATCGATTCGGTTTGTCCCTCACTTTCCATCCTATGGATCAGCAGACTTATTTGCAAATCGTTCAGCATTATCTGAATTTAGAGCAGCAAAAAATCTCAGCTGATATGGATAGTGATGCTAAGGACATTTTGGAAAGTCAGTCTATGCCTGATAAGATTAGAAAGGATGCGCTACGTTGGGCCTCTGAACGTGGCGGTCGCTCAGGACGAGTTGCTTATCAATTTAGCCGTTTTTGGAGTGGTGAAACACAATTGGCTATCGAAGACAGTAAGCGCTAGGTCGTACTTAACGCTAAATCATATCTAAGCTTAACGATGTCTAATCATTGCGTGCAGAGCCTGTATACTGCACGCGATTTTCTTCTTGACTGCCCTTTTGGCTGCCCTCTTGATTGCTTACCGACTCAATTGCACCATCGACCATATATTGGTCAAAATCTGCCGCCAGCCAGAGATTGCCTTTGTAGACGCTCTCAGCATCTAAACGAATATTTGCCATGTTTGGCGTCTTGCTATTAGGGTTATCAAAACCCTGATAACGGGCGCTAATGTGCGTCAAAATTAGGTTTTTGAGTCCAGCCGCTTGGGCAAATTCGCCGAGCAATTGGGCGCTACTATGCATCGGATCATAGTCTGGGTTTTTGGCTTGAATCTTAGTCAGCACTTCATGGGTGTAAGTGGCCTCATGTACCAATAAGTCCGCATCTACAACGACTTTACTTAACAAATTTGGCGCATCATTGTCTCCTGCCACCACCACTCGCGTCCGCTGTATTTCCTCATCAATATAGTCTACTGAGTGCAATTGTCTATTACCCTCAGTCGTGACATCTTCGCCTTGCTGTAACTTGCCCCATAGTGCACTTGCTGGAATACCATCTGCCACAAGCTTATCTGTATTAAGGATGCGGCGGCTAATAGTCTGGATAATACCAAAGGCATAAGAAGCAACTCGATGTGATAGCGGCGTGATATCAATATCAAGCTGATGTTGGTCGCTTAAGCTAATACTGACCTTGTTCGTATCACCTTGCTCAGCTAACACCTCTTCAATCGCTATAAAGTCGAGAGCGAAGGGTAGATACAGCTCTGTAGTAGCGACAATGGCTTCAAGCAAAGTAGCAATCGCTTTTGGAGCAATCAAAGTTAATGGCTCACGACGTCCTGACATGGCAGCACTTGCTAATAGTCCTGGCAGACCGTAGCAATGGTCACCATGCACATGAGTGATGCAGATAACGGCCAATTGATGCAAGGAGAGCTTGGTATGTAGCAACTGCTGCTGTGCGCCTTCACCGCAATCAATCAGCACCCATGGGCGCGATTTTTTACTCTGATTATTCTGTTGACGACTTCCTTGCTGTGCGCCAGAGGTATGCGGATTCAAACACTCTATTGCTAATGCGGTCACATTACGCTGTTTAGTCGGTACACCTGCAGAGGTACCCAAAAAGGTTAGCTTTAGCATAGTGATGCCTTTTATTTATCAGGAGTACTGGCTCAGAAGTACGAGAGCATCTCTTCATCGTAAATCAATGACAAAAATAAGATAAACGAAGAATATGCCCTAGCTACGACAGTTGGCATATCATGGTTTTTTGACCTTCAACCATTTGTCCACCATTGGCGGTGCACTCATTTACCATATTTGATTCGTAAGATTTCCAGCCACCATAAAAGCTCGCTGCACACAGAATTACCACCAGAATTTTCTGTGACCACGACTTGATAGAGACTTGCTGGCTATTAATCTGTTGGCTATTATTTTCTTGCATACTGGTATCTTGCTTATTAAGTGACGTTTGAGTTGCTGACTGATTATCGTCTTTATCTAGGCTATCTTGTTTCAGATGGTCTTTATTCGAGGTGTTTAGATCTGTCATAACATTATCCTAAAAAAGGCTTTGTTTATTCATAAACAAAGCCTTTGGTCTACATGGCTACTTAAGCGTTGAGAGATGATTATACCAGTATCCTCTAAAAATTCAGACGGCCGCCCTTTTTTTCTGCTCGCTTAAAGGCATCTCGTTCTTCGCATCGTTTGAGCCAGTTCAAAAGATTGGTATATTTACTCTGATCTAAACCTGCACCAGCATTGGCACCTAAGACCGCAAGATGCATTTGAATATCAGCGGCGCTAAATTCGCTACCTGCAAACCAGTGATTTTCATGTAAATGACGCTCCATCATATCTAGCATCTTCTCCAAACCGCTACTGATCATGTTTTTTTCAATCTGACCTTGGATTTTTTTGCTGATAGGTTTGATTAGCATTGGCGACTGAGACACCACTTTTGTAAATACCAAACGCATGACCAACAGTGGCATTAATGAAGCCTCTGCAAAGTGTAGCCAAAACGTATAGGCTTCCCATGCTGCTTCGTTATTATCATCAGGTTTGAACTGCTTTTCTTTATCATAGTGCTTAATCAAATATTCAATGATAAACCCTGACTCAATCAGCACACGATCGTCTGCTTCTAGTATCGGTGCATTACCAATCGGATGCACTTGCTTTAAGCTATCAGGAGCACGGTATGCCTTGTTGCGCTCATAGCAAGTCAGTTTATAATCGGCGCCGAGCTCTTCCAACAGCCAGATAATACGAAACGAGCGCGAGTTTGCTAAATGATGAAGATGTAACATAAACCGTCCTAGTTATATATTGTAGTAAATCAGCCATAATATCTCAGATATAGCGCCATATGTTCACTCAATCGCGGCACTACTGCTCTCGATAATAGCGTAATTTCTACTTCTTTAATACTGTGAGTTGGCAGACATACTGGAAAACAATGCCTACCGAATCGATACTATCTAAGACGGTGTACTCTTTGACATCAATCTAAATGTAATGCTTCAATCTTACGCGTCATTTTATCTATCTTTTGCTGATATTTTTTGATCTGGCGGAATCGATGCGCGATTAGCACGCCTTTTATACGGCGGTTTTTGAGACGACGACGTGGTGGAAAACTGCCTACTTGTGGCTCATTGTAGCCGTGTAAGCGGTCTTCACGTTTACGCGCCATATAGCCCAACGCACTATCAGCAATCATAATCAGCAGTGCGATGAAAATCATGCTGTACATCAGCATGGAGCCACCATCATGTAAATTACGATCTAAAATTGCGATTGAGAAGATGAACAAGAATATTGGCTCAAGGTAACACAGAGTGCCAAATAGTGAGACAGGCAGCTTCTGACTCGCTACCATTGTTAGTGACATCGCAGCGGTACTGATGATGCCTAATAACGGTAACAGATACCAAAGCTTGTGGTTGGTGATTGCTACTTCAAAACCACCATTCATATACAGCGCGACCAATACCACTGGCAACAACAATACAAGGTCTGAAATCAAACCAGTAATAGGCGGTACTGCAAGCTTACGGCGTAGTAGATAATAAGGAGGATAACCCAAGCAAACAAATAAAGTTGCCCAAGAAATAGCACCATACTCAAAAATATCGTAAGCGATACCAAGACCTGCACATACGATAGCAGCCCACTGAAGTAAGCTCATGTCTTCGTTGTAAAAGAACCTGCCGACAACGATCATAATCATCGGATATAGGAAGTAACCCAACGTTACTTCAAGCCCCAACCCATTGACTGGCGCCCACATAAATATCCAGATTTGCGCGCCCAAAATCGGTGTGGGTAATATGAATAAAAACCACTCTTTTGCGTTCTTTAGTGTTTTTAGATAATCAAAAATGTGCTGCCATTGCTTTAGTACGCTGACCAGCAGCACGAGACTAAAAAACATTGTCAGCACGCGCCACGAAGCGACTTGCGTACCTGATAATGGTTGCAGCAATAGACCAAATAAGAACAGTAATGAGTATAAGAAGTTTGCAGCGACAGCGGTGATTATACCCTGCGAGGTTTGGTTAGTAGTCAGCATTACAACAGCCTTTAAAGATTGGGGCACATCCATGGCAATTTTTAAAAAAAACAAAAGCCTCAGACGAGAACGTCTGAGGCTTTTGCATATAAGGTCGTCGCGCAATCTAAGTTGAACGCTTTTGATGTACTAGGCTTACATCATGGTCGGCATTATGTCAAAGTCAGAATGAATAAGCAATGCCACTGTTCATCTAGTGTCTAAACTTTTAAATTGAGTAAATTTAATGCAGGTAAGTACTTATTTTGCATCAAGTTGTTCGATTTTTTGCTGTATCTTATCCATCTTCTTTTGGTAACGACGAATCTTACGAAAACGATGGGCTTTTAGCACGCCATCGATACGCTGATTGATAAAATGACGACGCGGTGGAAAGCCGCCAATTTGAAGCTCTCTATAGCCGTGCAAGCGGTCATTACGCTGACGAACGAGGTAGCCTTTTACGCTATCAGCCATCATGACCAGTAGCGCAAGCGTAATCATGCCGTACATAAAGAGCGAACCACCTTCTTCAAGGCTTTGACTCAAAATAGTAATAGACAACACAAATAACAGCATCGGCTCGATGTAACTTAATGCTCCAAATAGTGATACTGGCAACTTGCTACTGGCAATCATCGTCAGCGACATCGCAAGCGCACTAAAAGCACCAAGCAGCGGCAATAGATACCAGAACTTCATGTCTTGCGCCGCAACATCAAAACCGCCTGTCATGTAGAGCACGATGAGCACGACTGGTGTCAACAGCGTCAAATCAAACAACAACCCCGTAATGGGCGGTACAGAAAGGGTGCGCCGTAGCAGATAATACGGTGGATAACCCAAGCATACAAACAGTGTCACCCAAGAGACCGAACCATACTGAATAATATCGTAGCCGATGCCGAGCGCTGCAAATATCGCGGCAGCCCATTGCAGGATGCTCATATACTCATGGTAAAAGAATCGACCAAGCACAATCATCACTAGCGGCAATAAGAAATAACCCAACGTGACATCGAGACCAAACCCATTGACCGGTGCCCACATAAACAACCAAATCTGCCCACCTAGGATTGGCGCAGGTAGTATAAATATCAGCCATTCTTTTAGTGTCTTTAGCGTCTTTATATAATCAAAAACACGTTGCCATTGCTGAGTCAAACTGACCAATATCACCAAACTGAGTAACATCATGAGCACACGCCATGAGGCTACCTGTGTCCCTGTTAAGGGCAGCATAAACAGTCCAAACAAAAACATCATCGAGAATAAAAAGCTCGATGATACCGAAGCAACCGTTCCCTGAAAAGTTTGATTGGTCGTAAGCATAACAACAGCCTTAAAAAATAGAACCTTATTTACAGTATTGAAAAAATGAGAGTTAAAAAACAAAAGCCTCCGACGATAACGTCAGAGGCTTTTTTCTAGAAAAATGCTAAGAGACTAGACTCAAAAGCTAATTACCAAGACTATTACTCGTCATCTTCTTATGCATAGTTAGTCTATTATAGATTATCACTTGGTTTATGATCGTTTGCAATATCAATCGCATCATCGACGTCGGTAGTTGCAGTATTGTCAGTTGTCGCATCAATATCTATCTGCTCCTGACCTTCTACGTCAAACGTACCGTCTTCTCTCATGGCATCGATAAGCTCATCATCGCTCTCTTCGTGCTCAACACGCGCCATGGCAACCAGTTTTTCATCTTTTGACAGACGAATCAATGTTACGCCTTGCGTATTACGACCAGAGCTAGCAACATGCTCAACTGGGGTACGAACCAACGTGCCTTTATCAGAGATTAGAATAATATCATCGGTAGAGTCAACCTTGGTCGCTCGTACTAGTGCGCCGTTACGCTCACTGGTCTTGATAGCGATCACACCGCCACCGCCACGATTTTGCGTATTGAACTCATCGATGAAGGTACGTTTACCAAAGCCATTTTCACAAGCAATCAGGATTTCACGTACATCATCTTCGATAACGACTAATGATTTGATAAATTCATCAGTAGCCAGACGCATACCGCGGACGCCTTTTGCCGTACGGCCCATCGCACGCGCATCATTCTCATCAAAACGAATGGCTTTACCACTTGAAGCAAACAACATCACTTCTTGGCTACCGTTAGTGATACGAGCGCTGACCAATTTGTCACCGTCTTCTAATCCAACCGCAATCAAGCCGTTCGAGCGAATATTGGCAAACTGCTTCAGCTCTACCCGCTTCACTGTACCGTTGGCCGTGGCAAAGAATACAAAAGGCGGCTCTGCTTGGTTGCTATCTTCTACCGAATCGTCATCATTGCTTACTTCTGATACTTCACTTACTACTGATGTATCTTCTACGATTTTTGGAATTGGTAGTATGGTCGTAACGGTTTCGTCGCTATTTAGGCCAATTAGATTGACCAATGGACGACCACGAGCACCGCGACTGGCAATCGGCACTTCAAAACCACGTAAGCTAAAGACACGTCCACTATCAGTGAAACACAGTACCGTCGAATGCGTTGATGTCACGACTAAATGATCGATTACATCATCTTCTTTCATTGCCGTAGCAGACTTACCTTTACCGCCGCGTTTTTGTGCAACATAATCATCAATCGGCTGAGTTTTGGCGTAGCCAGTACGCGATACGGTCATAACAACAGTTTGCTCAGGGATAAGGTCTTCGCGACTAAAGTCCATACGTGAATCGATGATATCGGTACGGCGCTCATCACCAAAGTTATCACGAATCTCGATCATCTCATTAGAGATAATAGCCATCAGCTTATCAAAATCACCAAGGATAGACTCTAAGTGTGCAATTTCACGCAGTAAGTCTTGGTATTCTTCAGTCAATTTATCTTGCTCAAGACCCGTCAAACGATGCAATTGCATGTCTAAAATCGCATTGACCTGCTCAAGTGATAAGCGATAGCGCTCTTCGCCTTCGATCAGACCAAACGGCGCTTTAGGATCTTCGCCATCGATAAACTCAGGACGTACTGATTGACTACCAGCAGCCGTAAGCATCGCAACGACGCTACCTGAACCCCATGTATTATTTAATAAACTTTCACGCGCCAAGCCACGGTTTGCAGAGGCTTTAATCGTCGCAATAATTTCGTCGATATTGGCTAGTGCGACCGTTAGACCTTCTAGCAAATGACCACGAACGCGGGCTTTGTTCAATTCATAAATCGTACGGCGGGTCACCACTTCTTGACGATGACGGACAAATGCAGCGATAAGCTGTCGCAAGGTCAATAGTTTTGGCTGACCATTATCGAGTGCCACCATATTGATACTAAAGCTAGACTCTAGTGGCGTTTGTAAAAATAGGTTATTAACAATAACTTCAGCAGTCTCACCGCGACGCAAGTCAATAGCGATACGCATACCGTCTTTATCAGACTCATCACGAATCTCGCTAATACCTTCGATTTTTTTATCACGTACCAGCTCTGCGATACGCTCAATCAGCTTGGCTTTATTGGCCTGATAAGGTACTTCGGTAAATACGATGCGCTCACGATCACGGTTAACGCCAGAATTGCTCATCGGCTCGATATGATAACGACCACGAATATGCAAACGGCCTTTACCCGTACGATAAGCATCTAAAATGCCCGCGCGACCATAGATAATACCGCCCGTAGGGAAATCAGGACCTGAGATATGCGACATCAACTCTTCGGCTGAAACTTGTGGGTTTTCAGCATAGGCCAAACAAGCATTGATCACTTCAGTCAGGTTATGCGGGGCCATATTGGTCGCCATACCAACGGCAATACCCGTCGCACCATTGACCAATAAGTTAGGAATACGCGCTGGCATCACGCTTGGCATGCGCTCAGAGCCGTCGTAGTTGTCTTCCCAATCGACCGTGTCTTTGTCCAAATCAGCGAGCATCTGGTGGGTCAGTTTGGTCATACGTACTTCGGTATAACGCATCGCTGCCGGAGGATCATCATCGATCGAGCCAAAGTTACCTTGACCATCAACCATTGGATAGCGCAAGCTGAAATCCTGTGCCATACGTACGATGGCATCATAGACGGCACTATCGCCATGTGGATGGTACTTACCGATAACATCACCGACCACACGTGCTGATTTTTTGTACGGTTTGTTATAATCGTTTGATAGCACGTGCATGGCATACATCACGCGGCGGTGTACAGGTTTGAACCCATCACGCACATCAGGCAGCGCACGCGAGACGATCACGCTCATCGCATAATCCAAATACGACTGCTTTAGTTCATCTACGATGCCAATAGGACTGACCGATTCGCTCATATACACTCCTTCACTCACATTTTTTTCTAACGTTGACACATCGCTTATGGCACCCATAGATCATATAAAAATACTGCCACATAAATGGGCAGTCATGACCAAAATAGTTACCATAAAAAAACACTGCTACACGTGCAAAACAATAGGAAAATAGCGATAGTTTTAATGTTTAATAAAAGAAGCTATTTTAGCACAAATTTGCTGATTTAGGGGGCTTTGACTGCCATTAAAATCAAGCTAGACGGTTCATTCACAGTGATATTTTGAATTATTGATACACACTAAAATAATTCTAATGACAGGTTTTTTTTGATTGGCTGATTTTGCCATTTTTACAAACAAACTTACCATCTGCTGAGCAATGAGATACCCCGCCCATTTTACCTGAACAAGGCGTATTGCGAGCTTGGGCTTGGCTCATAGATGTAAAGGTAAATACTAGGGCGAGTAGCGCTGTGATGATTGATTTCATTGTTTATTCTCCGTATCCGATGGATATTAAATAGAAAAATACTATACTCATTCAGTACAGCTCGACAAGATTTATTTTGACTAACTGAGTGGATACTTATATTTCTATCTACAATTCAACACGACATTTAATTTAGCGCTAAAATCTTGAGCATAGAGCTCATACGTGGTTTGCATATAAGCTCTATTGGCACACAACTAGGATGCTTAGAATATTTAGCCAATACCACAACACCTACAACTGTCTCTGACGTGAACTGATTGTTTTTATGGTCATATTGTTTTCATAAGCATAATGCTTTGCCATGAGCTAATAGCTTTCAAAATCACATTATTCTCATGAGCACATTATGATTTAAACCACTTTAATGCGGTTATTTTTTAGTGATACTGGACAAAAAAATTCTAAGCGCTACACTACCTCATCTTTTATAGCACTTAAATAACGACCTAACAGGCTACTATTACTATGGATATCATTCTTGCAATTGTTTGGATTTTAGCAATGGTGCTATACAGCTTTTCGAGCGATTATGTTGCTAGCTTTCCTAACCATAACAATCGCGCTGTCCCTTATGTCCGTTGGGGAGCACTTTTAGTCGCGATGGCTTTATCAGCATACTTCTCAAAAGCCTATCAAGAGAATCTACAAGGCAATGGTATGTGGGTGTTTGTTATCGTGGTATTTGTGGTTATTGTTTTAGCGAAGGTCGTTTTTAAATGGGTAATTAACAGACGTTTGAAACGCTAGTTCATACTGAATAGTTTTATTAATTTGACCCTCTTAATTATTGATCTAAATACCTTATGACAATCAAACATCAAGATAGCCAGCCTGACTCAAACCTTTCTATACTAGCAGAAGACGATCGAGAAGATCGTAGCTTCGATGCCATTGCCGATCATTTCGAAAAGAAAGTCTATGGTGGTTTAAAAGGCGAGATTCGATTGGCTGTGCTACGCCGTGATATTTTCGAATATAGCGCACAAATGAGTGAGGCGCTTGGGCGACCTTTACGTATCTTGGATGTAGGTGCAGGGCTTGCGCAAATTGCGATAGAACTTGCTGCTCAAGGTCATAGCGTAGTCATCAATGATATATCAGCAAATATGCTTGAGAAGGCGAAAGTGAGCGCAGAAAAAATTGATAAAAATTTAGACATCACTTGGTATGTTTGCCCTTATCAAGCGCTTGAAGAAAAACTGGCTCAGACAGAGACAGAAAAATTTGATTTGATTATGTCGCATGCGCTACTTGAATGGTTGGCAGAACCAGCAGCGGTCATGAACTTTTTTGATGAGCATTTAACAGATGATGGCGCGTTATCTGTCTGCTTCTATAATCCAGCAAGTTTCGATTATCGCAATCTTATCATGGGGAATTTTAACTTACTCGATAGCTTACTTGATGGTAACGATTACAAAGCGGACAATAAGAAAAGTCTAACCCCCAACCATCCCGTGGCCAAAGAAGAGGTTCAGTCTTGGTTAAAGGCGCATGACTATCAGACGGTGCGCAGCAGTGGCTTGCGGGTATTTCATGATTATGCACCACTCAAGCGTGGCGGGCATAACGACCCAGATGCAGTGATCAGAATGGAGTTACGCTACTCACAATTAGAGCCGTACAAATGGCTTGGCCGTTATTTACACATTTTGGCTAAACGGTAAATTTAGAAGATTACCCAAGAATGATGAAGACTACTAAACCTCTTCATCCATTCTCGATGATCTATCATATTCTGACCAAGTAGTGGCATTGATGTCTTTTTCATCGAAGACTACGACATGCTCCAGCAACGGTAGAATGCCAATATGCGAGCCGATTGCATGATTATGATGGCTTGCAACCAAGGATAAGACAGTCTGTCCGTCATCTAACTGCAGTCGATACAAGTAGTTGGCACCGCGAAAAACACGTCCGATAACCAAAGCTGTCTGCGTACTGTCGTCATCATGAATGATGTCATCAGGGCGTACGAGTACTTTGATCGGTGTGCCATTTGGATAATCATATTCGCAGTACTGTGGTTGGCCAGATTCATCATAGACTTCCATGCGGCGATAGATATTCCCTAGCGCCGTCTCAACATGACCTTCTTTGATGATACCGTCTATCATAGCGCCTTCACCCACGAACTCAGCGACAAAAGGACTGACAGGCTCATGATACAGCTCGCTTGGTCGCGCCCACTGCACCAATCGTCCTTTATCCATTACCCCTACTTTATCCGCTAGCGCAAACGCTTCATTTTGATCATGAGTGACCAAAATCGCTGTAGTGTTGGTACGTTTGAGAATATCACGGACATTCATTGCCAGTGACTCACGCAGCACCACATCTAGATTAGAAAACGGCTCGTCAAGTAATAGTAGTTTTGGTTTTGGGGCGAGCGCTCTTGCTAGAGCCACACGCTGCTGCTGACCACCAGAGAGCTCATTAGGACGTTTATCCGCATGCTCAGTCAATTCAACTAAGCTTAGCATCTCAGCCACTCGAGCTTTTTTGTCAGCAGCTGACCATTTATTTAGGCCAAAGGCGATGTTCTTTGCCACGCTTAAATGACCAAACAGAGCATAGTCTTGAAACACCATGCCCATGCCACGCTTGGCTGGCGCCACTGCAAATGATTGGCGAGCTGTCTTTTCAGTTAGGCGTTGATTATTTAGATAGATAGTGCCGCCACGACTTTGCTCCAATCCCGCGATTGCTCGTAGCGCTGTTGTCTTCCCACAGCCGCTATAACCTAAGAAGCAACCAATCTCGCCTTGTTCCAACATCAACGATAGACCATTAACGACGATAGTATCGTCATAGCCTACGATGAGATTTTGCACCCTAAAATAAGGATCTGTCGCGATATTTTTCTCAGTATTTTGTTGTGAGGTATTACTTTGTTCTACAGTTTTATTCGGCTGAACTGGATTGATTCTATTTTGTGACAGTGGTGATTTTGCTACAGGCATGTGATTAGCCCGAGCTTTTTCTGACTTAGAATTTGTTGAGTCGTTCATTGAATCAGTGTACATAAACGGTACCAGTTCGCTATTAGTAAGTAAAACCATCGATAAAACAGAGCAAATTATAATATAGCTGACACTACGAGTGTGCTGTTAAACTTATGTCAAATTATTGCTATTAACTTTGTTGCTATTAGCTGTGTTTGTCACTTTGACGGAGTAGTATCCAGACAGGGAGCAAACCAACCAGCACGATTAGCAAACTCGGCAATGCGGCTCGTCCCCACATACCTTCGCTCGTCATTTCAAACACTCGTACTGCGAGCGTATCCCAGCCTTGACGCCGTGTCATTAGCGTAATGGGCATCTCTTTCATCACTTCGACAAAGCCCATCAATAATGCGGTCAATACACCGGGGCTAAGTACAGGCAGCATTACATGACGCCAACGCTGATAAGGACTGTCGCTCAGTAATTTTGCAGCCGCTTCTTGATTGACTGTCAATCTTTGCAGTTGTCTGTCAACTGGCTGAAAACTCACCGTCATAAAACGTGTCGATAATGCCAGTAGCATAACAATGACACTGCCAGAGAGCACTTGCTGTGAGGTGATACCAAAGGCAATCATTCGATTATCAAGCCACGCAATGGGTATAAATATCCCTACCGCCAACACAGTCCCCGGTACAACATAGCCTAGATTGGCTAAAGTGGTCATTAGCTTAGTCGACTTATCAGGATACTGGCGTTTGATCCACGCAATGATAATGGCCAAAAAGGCGATAAACAGCGTGGTCATACTAGCAATCATGAGGCTATTGGTGACAAAATCAATATAACGCGCATCAAAATCTTGGCGAAAGTTAAGTGCTGTCCAATAGATGAGCTGTAAGAAAGGAATTAAGAAGGCGATTAAAAAAATGAGCGTACACAGCAGTGTCATGGCGAGTTTGGCAGGTTTGCTAGTGTCAAAGCGTTGGCTGCTACCTTGGGTAAGTGAGCTACCACGCTTCGCTTGCCAATACTGCTCAAACAATACCACAATAAATATCACACCAATGAGCAAGGCTGCTAGCTGAGCCGCTGTGGTCAAACTAAAAAAACCAAACCACGCTTTATAAATGGCGGTAGTAAAAGTATCGACATTGAATACCGATACTGCACCAAAATCCGCTAAGGTTTCCATACTAGCGAGCAATAAGCCGCCAATGATCCACGGTAATGCTTGCGGTAATGCCAATCGGAAAAACACACGGCTACGACTCAAACCAAGCATCTGCCCCGCTTCTATCGCTCGTCTGCCTTGCGACAAAAATGCCTGACGCGCTAGCAAATATACATAAGGATAAAACGCTAGCGATAATACCAAGCCTGCGCCCCATACATTCCTTATCGACGGTATGGCAGTACTGATACCGGAATCGCGCAACGCGGTCTGTAGCGGCCCACTAAAATCAACAATCCCAATAGTGACAAATGCCAATACATAAGCAGGGATGGCAAGTGGCAACATCAATGCCCACGAAAAAAAACGCTGACCAGGGAAACGATACATACTAGTAACCCAAGCCAGAGCAGTACCAATAGTGCCTGAAACAACAGTCACCATAAGCAATAAAATCGCCGTGTTTTTGAGCACTTGCGGCAGTACATAGTCTGCCATATGTGTCCAAATCTCTGCCACTGGTTGAGTCCATGACAGCAGCACGATTAAAATCGGTACTAGCATAAACAACGAAATCAGCCCTAAGACTGATTTCGAGATAATACGTTTACGAAGGGCGTGGTCTTGGCTGACAGTCTGCTGGTCATTAACACCGTCATTGACAGTATCATTTTGACTAACAGACGCATCTGGCGTTGTGATCATATTATCATTACCGTGTCATACGTATAGAGACCTTGTAAGCTTATACCAAACTCAAAATCGTCATTACCTGAATAACTCATCTGTAATGACTAACCTTTGAACCTATTCTTTAAAAGCTGTGGTTTAAAAGCTACTGTTTCGAGAACTATTGTCTAAAAGTTATGATTTTAAGATTGGTATCAGTATTACTGGCGATCCCCTATTTATAACCCGCTTTATCCATCATTTGGATAGCTTGAGTTTGTAGTTCACCGAATTTCTGTACATTGATATCGTCTTTTTTGAACTCGCCCCATGATCTGAGCATGTCTGACTCATCGATACCTACTTTTACTGGGAATTCTTTGTCAGAGCTGGCATAAAGACCTTGTGCCTCATCAGATGACAACCACTCTATCAGTTTAAGCGTACCATCTGGATTGTCCGAACCTGCAACCACGCCAGCGCCTGAGATGTTTACGTGCGTACCAGTCGTATCTTGGTTTGCCCAGAATATCTTCACAGGGAAGTTTGGTTTTTCGTCCAATAGACGACCATAGTAGTAGCTATTGGCGATACCGACTTCACACTGACCAGCAGCGATGGCTTCTAGCATCGCAACGTCGTCACTGAACACATCAGTCGCTAGGTTATCAACCCACCCTTTGATAACTGCTTCGGTCTTCTCTTCACCCAAATGCTCCATCATGCTAGCGACAAGCGATTGGTTATAAACCTTCTTAGAGGTGCGTAAGCATAGTTTGCCTTTCCATTTTGGATCGGCCAAATCTGCATAAGTAGATAACTGGTCGGCAGTAACTTTGTTTGGATCATAAAAGATAGTACGTGCACGTAGTGACAAACCAGTCCACTGACCTTTTGGATCACGGTATTTTGCAGGGACATTAGCTTCTAATACAGTAGACGATACTGGTTGTAATAGGCCTTGCTCTGCAGCCTGCCATAAGTTACCAGCGTCAACGGTCAATAGCATATCAGCAGGAGTATTCTGACCTTCAGCTTTTAGACGCGCCATCAAAGGCCCAGTTTGGTCTGTAACCAGTTCAACTTTTACGCCTGTTTGCTCAGTATAGCGATCTAGCAATGGCTTAATTAGCTGCTCATTACGTGATGAGTAGATAGTAATTGTCTGACCATCAGCAGTCGTAGCTTCGTCAGTTGCTGCTTGCTGCTCAGCACCTGTTTCTGTTGACTCTACTTCTACGTTCTCTTCTGTGGTTGAAGAATTACTACAACCTGCCAAACCCAACATCATGCCAAATACGGCTGCAGGTAGGATAAGCTTCGTAGAGGTTAGATTAGCGCTGATAGCGTTCAATGACATGGTTTTCCCCATAGTAATGCTATAAAAAAAGTAAGACGGATGGTGAGACAAAATAACAGTAATTATAACGATGACTTGCTAAGCGTTAACAGTAATCAGGCCATAATATATCAAAGCAACATACTAATGGAAGTGAGATTAATTATCAATACATTTGTTTAACTGGCAAATATATCAGTGATGAGTCTTGAGCATTGATTTTTAAGAACTATTTTTCACCAGCTCTTTCAATAGTTTGGTCTAGCGACGCGTTTTAGTGTCCATCTAAAGCAACCATTGTCCTAAGATCGCATTGACCGCAGCTTCTGTACGTAAGATACGAGAGCCTATATGTACAGGCGTGCAGCCTTGTGCTGACAACAGCTCTATCTCATAGTCAATCCAACCACCTTCAGCGCCTATACAGACTATACTCGGTAGCTCTCGTGATGGTTGCTGTTGTAAAAATTCAGAAAAAGACTGCTGACTATAAGGATGCGCGACAATCGCTCGACTGTTCATTAGGCTTGCAAGTGAGTCTTCAACAAACGGTTTAAAACGTTTTTGTAGCGTAATACTAGGAACGATCGTATCGATGCTCTGCTGTAAGCCTTCTAATACAAACTCGTCAATCCGCTCAAGCATTGGGCTTTGCCAATAGCTTTTTTGGGTACGGTAGCTATTGATAAGAATGATATCGCGTACACCAAGCGCCGTCATATCCATGATCAAACGCCGTAGCACTTTAGGACGTGGTAACGCCAAAATGACAGTTAAATCCAATTTGGCCGGCGGTACAGTATTGAGCTGAACGTTACTTAACCGAATACTGTCGGCGGTAATATTTTTAATGATAGCAGTACCAAGGGTGCCACCGACTTGTCCAATTTTAAGCGTATCACCTACTTTTGCGCCTAGCACTTTAGTCACATGGCTGACTTGAGACAAGGCATCGATTTTTGCTGTGTCTGATGAGAAGTTTTCAGCGGGCAATAATATACAGTTCATAAATTATCTTGGTTGGAGGACAGTTCGATTGCGTCTTCAATCATCGTAAATTGGCGGGTCAATACCGCTTGCTGCTGTATCGTCATTTGCTCGCCAGATTGCCCTGCCTGCGCGGCCAATGGCAAATTGCATAGCCAAGTCGCTAGCTGCGTATAAATGCTCACAGCGTCTTCACGGTTATAAGCTGTTTTCTTGCGAGAGGATTTTTTGTTCGCCTTTAACTGATCATCAATGGTCATCTGTGTATCCGAACTACTTGAGTTATTTGACTCGACTGGACGATAGAAGTCATTATTTGGCTGATATACAGCGCCTACGCTAGCCAGTTTGTTTATCACGCTTTGACAAGACTGAGTATAACGTCCCATCAGTACAGGCGTGGCCACACTAGCAGGCTCCACTGGATTATGCCCACCAATATCTACCAGCGAGCCGCCCACAAATGCTACGTTTGCCAATGTATACCAAGTCATCATCTCACCCATGCTATCTGCCAGATAGACTTGCGTGTCTGCATCAATCACGTCTCCATCACTACGCCGAGCCATATTTAACCCAGTTTTTTGAATGAGTTCTGCTACTGCGTCAAAACGCTCAGGATGCCTAGGGACAATAACAAGCAACGTATCTGCTAATGTGGCTTGAGACAATAGTTGCTGCTGTAATGACAACGCTGCGGCCTCTTCGCCATCATGAGTACTCGCAGCTACCCACACAGGACGATCTGCTATACCAAACCCTGCTCGCAGTTCAGCTTTCTTATTATAAATACTATTATCTGCTACCGCTTTGTCATCAATTTTGGAAGCATTGATTACCCACTTTAATGAGCCTGCCACACGAATTTGGGCGCTACTAGCCCCTAACTGCCGAAAGCGTTTAGCAGAGTCGCTGTCTTGCGCAATAATTAAAGAAAGATTTTTCATCATACTGGTGCTGACTGCACCAATCTTTTGATAGCTCTGAAAAGAAGAAGCAGATAGTCGACCGTTGACTAGAATACTTGGAATACGGTGCTGAGATAATTTGGTCAAGATATTTGCCCATAGCTCTGTTTCTACAAACAGTGCAGCGATAGGCTGTACGTGCGTCAAGAAAGTCTCGATAACAGCAGGACTGTCGACTGGCACATAGCTGTGACTCATCTGACCTTGAGCTATCTGTTCTGCAAAACGACTGGCGCCACGAGCAAAACCTGTCTGAGTCGTATTGGTCAACCATATCTGATAGCCATTAGCCAATAACATATCTAATAAAGGCGCAACCGTATTGGTTTCGCCTAATGAGACTGCATGGCACCAAATTACCCCTTTATCGCTATCAGCATTGACCACTGGACGCAGTGGATACTGCTTACCAAAACGCTGCTCGATTTCCTGCTGATAATTGTCGTTCTTATGAGATCGACGCCATACTTGCAGACGATATAGTGGCTTTAGCAGCCCAATAAGAGACTGATAATATAAAGGTGTCTCATGTACCGCTCGATTAGGCGATGATACAGGGTCAATTAAATTTGCAGAGTGGTCAGACGAAGTATTAGATGATGGCATGGAACAGCCCAGATTAGTTATGAATCAAACAATAAAAGGGTAAATGTAGAGCGCGCCAATTCTACCTGAATTTAAGCTGTAACAATAAGCTTTTAAAAAGTTACTGAGTAAATAGTTATTAGATAATGATTGTTAGATAATGACTATTATCAATAGAGCGACTGCGATGATTGCGCCGATTAACAGCTGATAACGCTTGGTGCTATGCTGCTCTTGCTTCTGTGTGGTCAGCAGCATTTCTGCTTGCTGCCATTGCTTGACCAGATTGGCCGCTTCTGCATGACCATTATCTGCCGCTTGCTCTAACCAGTATTTACCGCTATCTATATCTTGAGACACCCCTACTCCTTGGTAATACATTTTACTGAGTAGACGCTGAGCACGGCTGTCGTTTTTGCTGGCAGCTTGATTGACCCACTCTACGCCAGATTTTTTTTGATTGTCACTATCCGCTGTCAAACCTTCACCTAACAATTCATACATGGCCAAACGTAGCATAGCCGCTGTATTCCCATCTTCAGCAGCCGCTTGTAGTATTAGAAGCGCTTTGTTTTTTGCTGCGATGTGATCATCTGAAAATATAACTTGGCGACGAGGCTTGTCCTGCTTGGCAATATGCTGCTCGAACTGATCCATTACTTTGCGCGCTTGCTGATATTGAACATCACCAGTTGGTTGTGGCACCGCTATCTCATCTAACTCTACGAGCAGCTGCGTAAACATCTCTGGCGTTGATGTATTCTTTACAGACGACGTAGGCCTAGCTATTGGTTGCACTACTTTAGTCAGCTCAGGCTTTATTGGATTTCCAGACTCAGGAGGCACTACGCTTGTTTGCAACTTAGTTACAGTATCAGGCATAGCAGATGGAGCTGCGCGACTCTCACTGTCGGTTACAACTACATTGGCTTGATTATACTCAGTTCCTATCGATACTTCCTCTGGCTTGTTAAGAGAAACATTTAATTGGCTAGTACCGACATACGCATTTGAATCGGTGCTCGGAGCGGTACTATCAGTGGTTTGATGAGTGGTTGCTTTATGCGTTGTTGCTTTGTTTGTTGTTACTTTATCCGCTGTTAATTCAGGCACTGAATGAACATCGTTGCTTAAAGTAGTTGGTAGTCTAAGGCTAACCGCTTGATACAGCCCACTCTCTACTTGCCCGCCTTTTACTGCGTCGAACTGCCGATCAATATGACCAAACAGACGCAGCCCTATTGGCTCTAGTGCAAAAAACAAGCTTTCTTTAACCCCGCTATCATCATAACCGACCGCCATATGCTGATAAAAATCATCGGTGATCAATGTTAGCTCAGGGTAACGTTTACGCAGCTCAAACTGACCATACCAATGTGGCTTGTTTTGCCACTGCTGCGCCAATACACGACCGGCATAAAACGCCAAAAACACCATGAAATTACGATAGCGCTCATCGACCAGCAGCGTCACTTCATCCCATATACTGCTCTTGATCATATCTCGGCGCACTTGGGACAATAGCGTATCGATACGCTGTAAACTCTCAAGCGACTCGTCTAGTGTACAAGCGCGCAGCTCAGTTTCGTAGGCGATACCGCCCGCAATAGAACGCCCAGCTAAGAAATCTTGCCAATAGCCTTCTGCAATATAGTCCAGTGGTGTTAAAGGTGATGCAGACATAGACGGACGTGACCTCTTTGCAGATAGATAAACCGAAAAAGTATAAGGTATAAAAGTGCTACGACTAAAATAATAGAACGGTACTGGTAGATTACCTTACCCTAAAAATTCAAGTGCTACAATAAAGGACTGAACAAGCGCACGACATTATCAAACAATCGTTGTGACCCGTGACGCTGTTGCCACTCATCACTATCTAGGATTCTGCAGCTTTCTAAATAGACTTCCTGACAGTCCGCTACTTGGGCAACCATTTCTGGCGTATAAATCGCCAAACTGACTTCCATATTTAGATAAAAGCTGCGCATATCAATATTGACGGTGCCAAATAGACAGTAGTCATCATCGATAACCACTGTTTTTGCGTGTAGCAAACCACCTCTAAACAAGGCAATCGTTACTCCAGCATCCAACAACTCTTGATAATAAGCTTGAGAGGCATGCTGTACCAGAAACGAGTCTACTTTTTCAGGAACAATAATCGTCACATCGACGCCGCGCTTAGCCGCTATCGTCAGTGCACCCGATAGGGACTCATCAGGGACAAAGTAAGGTGTAGTAATACGGATGCGCTTATTGGCACGATGAATCACAGTAACTAACGTATTGTAAATCACATGAGCCGTTAGCTGCGGTGCTGAAGGTATTAGCTGCGCCAAGACTTTGTCCACGACAGGCATCTTTGGTACGACAATCGAAGTGGCACCTACATCTGGCTGCTCATGATCATCAATCGTATCCGCCAATACCTTCACTCGGCTATTTAGATCATTGATGGTCGGATGCATCACATATAACTTACGAGTGTAGTTATTAACCCGCTGATGCAGCTCAGCAAGATTGTCATTACTTTCAGCACCAATATCGGTAACTATCACCTTAGCCATCGCTGTATTGATACTAATCGAGTGCTGGCTAGTTGTTCGTAGCGCCACATCAATCCATTGACCGACGTTTTTATTTTGCTTAAAAAACCTTGGATCAACCAAATTAAAGCTGCCGATATAACCGATATGTTCATCGATAACCACCATTTTACGATGATTGCGCAAATCAGAACGTTTAAATAATGTCTTAAACAACCCTACTGGCAATGACTGATGGACATAAACCCCTGCTTTTTCTAATTTGCGGTGCACGCTACTATTAATAAAGCTAAAGCTGCCTACACTATCAGCCAATATATGACACTCTACGCCGCGCTGAGCCGCTACAGACAGCGCCTCTATGACTTCTAGCACCTGTCCTTTCGGATAAACAATATAAAACTCCATAAGGACAATACGCTGGGCGGCACGGATATCTTCAATCAAACGTTGAAAAATAGAAGCGGGATCCGTCAACAGCTGCATTTGATGATTGGGAAATACGCCAAACCCTGTCCAGCGCGTTCCTATTTGGCTAACACCGCGGTAGTTAGCTGGTAATAAGTCCTGCCCTTTGTCAAAAATCAGATGCTCACGCCTTGCCATATCATTCATCAAGATGCTGGCTTGATCCACGCGTTCACGATAGCGCCGTCCAATCATCGGCTCACCGAGCAGAATGTAAGCCACAAAACCAAATACTGGTAACGTGTAAAGCACAGCCACCCAAGCAATAGACACGCCAATATTGCGCTGCACAGAAACCACTCGCAGCGTCATTACTATCATAAGTACAATATGCAGTACCAAACCCAGACCCGCTAAGTCTCCCCAAGTCCAGCTCGTAAAAGTATCTTTAATAGTAAAAGTGTTTATATTGGCCTCCATCAACCGTGTTCAACGAGCAAAGCATCCATAGTATAGTAGCTTTTCAACGCCAAACAACAAATAATGATAATAAGTGTATTTTTAGAAATGCTATATAATACATGGCTTTGAGTGCTATTTTTGATAGATTACAAGTCCGATTTATAATTATTTTCTAAAAACATTAAAATAATATTTGACACCCCACAGTAAATCTATATAATACACACCCACAGCAACGGAGCTTAGTGACAAACTAAAAGGCTCAGTTGATGTTGAATAAATTGCCTAGCAATTTTTCGAAGGGTGATTAGCTCAGTTGGTAGAGCGTCTGCCTTACACGCAGAATGTCGGCGGTTCGAATCCGTCATCACCCACCACTTCTTAGCAAGTGGCTAAACAAGCTAAGAGACCTAAGCAGCGGTAGTTCAGTTGGTTAGAATACCGGCCTGTCACGCCGGGGGTCGCGGGTTCGAGTCCCGTCCGCTGCGCCATATTTAAAACGAATTTAAACCTTTGGGTTTAAGCAAGTTTCGCCTCAAGCATTAGATTGTTTGAGGTTTTTTTGTGTCTGCGTATTTTGCTTAGACATTGTTTATATAGCTGCTGCGCTACCTAACACTTAACTCGCATGCAAATATTTCAGTACTATGGACGTTGACTTATTCGGCTCACACTAGCGATTAACGCTACCATCACTACACCCATAATAATCAGAATACCAGACATCATATGCGCCGCCTCATAGTTGAGCGCCTCTACTTGCTCATATATCGCAATCGATACCACCTTAGTTTCGCCTGAGATGCTGCCGCCTATCATCAGTACAACCCCAAACTCTCCAATGGTATGAGCAAAGCTTACCAAACTACCCAAAATAATACCCACCCGCGCTTGCGGTAAGGCTACTTTCATAAACCGTCGCATACGACTTGGTTCTAAGAGATGAGCAACTTCTGTGACACTTTGTGGAATACGCAAAAACTGTGCATAGACAGGCTGTATATAAAAAGGTAACGAGTAAATGATGGAGCCAATGACCAGACCTTCAAAGGTAAAAATTAGCGGGCTAATATTATGTTCGCTCAACCATTTACCGATACCTACACTAGGACTGAGCAGTAACAGTAGATAAAAACCAATCACGGTAGGTGGTAGCACCAGAGGCATCGCAATGATGCCCATGAGCAGTACCTTAAGACGTCCTATTGCTTTTATACGGCTCGGCTTAGCCAACCAATAAGCGATAGGCGTTGCAAATAGTAATAGACATAAAGTGGTCACGCAAGCGAGCTTGATGCTCACCCAAAATGGACTGAGCATATCTGACATGAGAGACTGGTCGATCATATAATGTCACTGCTCGTTCTATGATGAGAGGGGTTAGTCTAACGTATTACTGGACGGCCAGATAGCCTGCTTGTAAGAAGTGCTGCTGCCCTGCTTTTGAGCGCAGGTAGTCGGTGAAGTCTGCTGCTTGGTCAATGTTATTAACGATTATCCCATCTTGGAAGATAGCTGGATAAGACGCTGGCAGCAAAGTAATAAATTGCTCAGGCTTGGCTTTAATCGCAACAAGCTGAGACTGTGCTACAAAACCATAGTCCACACTACCCGTATGCGCATATTGAAATGCTTGACCGATATTCTCTGACTGTATTAAGCTTTTTTGAGCATTCAACTTATCATACATATTTTGTGATTGCAGATAGGATTTTGCAGAGGCACCATAAGGAGCAAGGTCAGGGTTAGCGATAGCCACCTTGCTGTCCTGAGTAAAGTCAGCGCTGGTAAACATATCGCCTAGCGATGTTGGCGTAAAATCGTTTAAAGGTTTGGTGACACTATAGAGTGCTAATTGACCTCTGGTATACGTAAAAGGCTTGGTTAGCTTATTACCTTCGTTAATAACACTAGCTGAATTTTCATCAGCCAATTTAGCAGGAAAATCTTGATTGGCAGACAAGAATATATCATACGGTGCCCCTGCTTTGATTTGCGCATATAATTTGCCAGAAGAGGCATAAGTAACTTCAATATCTGAGATACTTGAAACATTTTGGGCAGATGAGCTGTTATCAGCCTGATAGCTATCAATAATATGAGGGAGTACATCAGATAAGTTAGCAGCCGCAGCGATACGCAATGTTTGAGCTGGTTCAACTTTTTCAGAAGCAAGCGCCATATTGGCGTCTTTGTCTTGCGTACAAGCATTTAGTGACAATAGCAGACAAGCAGATACACAGACAGTAACTAATGACTTACCCATTATTACTGAGCCATTTAGATGAGTCGTCTTCGTAGTATTCTTGCTTCCACACAGGAATGTCTGCTTTGATGGTATCTAATATCCAGCGACACGCATCAAATGCTGGGTAACGGTGCGCTGACACTACCCCAACCCACACAGCTACATCGCCAATTTCTAACGCACCGATACGATGTATCGCAATAGCATGCGTAATTTCAAAACGCTTTTTGGCTTCTTCTATAATGGCGCGGCCCTGGTTGATGGCCAAATCTTCATAACCATAATAGGTAAGGCTATCAACGCTCGTGGCGTTATTATGGTTGCGTACTCGCCCTTCAAAGCAAACAAACGCGCCGCAGCTGTCATTATCTAGCGTACTTTTTAGCCTATCTTCGTCTATAGCAATATCTAGTAGCGCAAAACCATCACGCTCAGCGATAAGGTAAGCTTCATCAGCACTACGTTTGATGCTCATTGAATGATCGTGGACATTGTCTGTCATTTTTCTTCTCTATTTATTATTTTTTCTTTGTAACCACTGAATAGCTACTGACACTGGATAGCTACTGACAAAATGGACACTAGTAAACGCTTATCTAACCACCAGCGACTGGCGTGATGAAAACCACGCTATCACCATCGTTTATCTGGTCAGTCCATTTAGCAAAGTAGTCATTTACTGCAACACGTAGCTCTGACTGTGGACGGCTAAAGCGATGCTTTTGACTCAGCTGTTCGTACAGTTCAATCAGTGACGTATCCTGCTGTACGCTTACCGTCTCTTGCTGACAATTGGCCTCGTCAGCCAAACTGGCAAAATACATGACATTGATATTCATCGTTGATTCGATATCGGCTTTCACGTCGGTAGCACTCATAAACCTCTCCATCTTATGCAAGCTTCCTTGCTTGATATTCAGCATATCTTTATTGATTGATGACGCACTCTGCAACTTTGTCACTTTAGGCATGACTATAATCTGACTTACCACCTGTCTTTTTAACCAGATGGATATCATCTATAACGATGTCATGCGATAGTGCTTTGGTCATATCGTAGATAGTTAAGCAGGCAACGCTAACTGCGGTTAATGCTTCCATCTCAACCCCTGTCTTATGCGTAACCTTGACCACCGCACTGACCGTGATGCTGCTGAGCGCGTCGTTGTACTCAAAGCTCAAACCTATCTTGTCTAGCGGTAGTGGATGGCAAAGCGGTATAAGATCATGAGTGCGTTTGGCCGCCATGATACCAGCGATGTGAGCCGTTTGCGTGATGCTGCCTTTTTTGGTCATTCCATCAGCCGCTTTAATCTGCGTATAAATCTCACTGGGAAAGCGTACTTGTCCAGTGGCATTGGCTTCTCGCGTCGTTGCGACCTTGCCACTGACATCAACCATGGTAATATCACCATCACTATCTAAGTGAGATAAAGTAGATTGTTGATTTATCTGTACGCTGTCACTCATTTATATAACCTTTCTTATGTGATATTTTTATTATTTTGGTAGAGCAGCACATGCTTGCTTAAAATCTTCAGGCGTATTGAAGTTGGTCAAATTTTGCCACTCTTTGCTAAATGGTACGGCTTGCACCAATGGCTGAATAAACTGCATCACTCTACGCTGACCGTTATCTATATAGGCCTTCAAATCAGGCTCAATACTTAGCTGATACAGGCCTAACAATGGATATAAGTGACTGTCATCTTTTAAGCAAATTACTTCTTTATCGGCAGCAAGGCTTATTTCACATTGTAATTTCTGCCACAAGTCAGTTACTGGTATTAAGCTATCGCAGCTAATAACCAGTAACCACGAAGCTTGTACGTTTTTTGATACGCCTGAATCATTCAAGCTGATCAAATCATTCAATGTTTGTAAGGCTGATTCGATAGCGACCAATGCGCCGCCAGTTTTAATCTGCTCATCATGCTTACTAGAGTCAACATCAGTACCATAATCAGCAATGTGAATAACAGGCGCATTAGGTTTTTCTGAATGGACATCTAAACCAGCTTGAAAGCCGCGACCATTATCTGCAATCAATATAGGAACCTGTAACTTGCTCGCATGACGAACATGATAGTCTAGCAGCTGCTCACCTGACGGTAGTGTTAGCATCGCCTTGGCCGTTCCCATACGTCTAGATGCGCCGCCTGCCAAGATAACCACACCTGCCAAACCATCCAGATTATTTGAGCAATTTGTCATTTACCATTACCTGTCAGGCTTGATTGTATAACACTCATAGCTCAATTATTTATAACTCAATCATGGCTAGGATTTTGTGCCAAAAAATGCGGCACGAAGTTACATGGACGAGTACGACTATCAAACTGATCTTTTAAAATATTTTCCCAACCCGTACGGCAAGCACCAGAAGAACCTGGTAGACAGAATATACCCGTACCATTGGCCATGCCAGCAACTGCTCGCGATTGTACGGTAGACATACCAATTTCATCTTTTGAGATTAAACGGAACATTTCGCCAAAACCATCGATCGACTTGTCAAACAGTACACTCACCGCTTCTGGCATGCTATCTCTGATGAAGAACCCTGTACCGCCAGTGGTGATAACCGCATGAACGTCTGGACTAGCAATCCAGCCACTAATGACTGCGCGAATTTGGTAAATATCGTCGGTAATTAGTTGACGATCTGCTAAATGATGCCCTGCTTCAGTCAAGCTATCTACTAAGTACTGGCCTGACGTATCTTCTGCCAGCGTACGGCTATCAGAAACGGTCAATACAGCAATATTAAGCGGTGTAAATTGTGCAGCAGGCTTACTCATAAATAATCCTTTATAGATGTCATTTTATAATTGTATTAAAGATCCGTTGTATCAAAAAAAGCTATGTAGAAAAATGATTGCGTTGGAAAACAATCTCTATCAGCGTCATGGTTGCAGACTCAAAATGTTTTAACCACCGATTATCGATAGATTGTGCATGATGCCACTGTTAGAGTCATGCAGATGATGATGCTCAGGTTTGATCGGCATAAAGCTATGTAAAGTGTTTACCAGTCCTTGGATATCGTCTTGCTGTAAGTATGGACGGATATCATAGTTACCTTGATCAAACAGACACAAATGCACCTTGCCTTGGCTGCTTACACGCAGACGATTACAGGTATCACAGAAATGCGCCGCATACGGGGCAATCATACCGATACGACCGACATATTCAGGGTGGCTATACTCTACTGCGGGACCATCGGCACTACCGCGCTCGTGCGGCTGCCAGCCATTTTCTAACAAGTAATCGATGATAATATCAGACTGAGCATGTTGAGCAAAAAACAAATCGCTATTGTCACTGGTCTGCATAAATTCAATAAAGCGATAGGTCACTTGTCTGTCTTTGACATAGTCGATCGCCGTGATTAAATTCTCAAACGCAGTCTCTGCCATCAAAACACTATTTATTTTCAGTTTGATATCAGTCGTTTCTAACAATGTATCCATGTCAGCCAATATCTGCGGCAAGGTATCAAAGCCTGTCATTTTATGAAAGGTAGCGGCATCAAAACTGTCCATACTGATATTGAGCTGATCAAGTCCAGCAGCTTGCCAGTTAGCTATATGTTTACCCAATTTATAACCGTTGCTGGTCATCGCAACTGTCTCAATACCGTCAGTTTGCTTAATCGTTTCGATAATTTCGACGACATCACGACGAATAGAAGGCTCACCACCTGTAATTCTAACTTTTTTAGTACCTACTTGAGCAAAGCCACGCACCAAAGTGGCAATTTCAGAGATACTTAGCTCATCATCAGGGCGCTTACCTTGATAACCATTTGGCAGGCAATACTCACAGCGAAAATTACAGAAGTCAGTAATAGATAGACGCAAGTAAGTCAGACGCCGTGCAAACCCATCGGTTAGCGGCTGGTGATAGTCACTCATCTGCTCAGTATGCACGACCAAGGAAGGCTCTATGTAGCCGTCAGATAATGCCGGTGCCAAGCTCGGTGAATACAGTTGCGGGCTGTCTATTTTGTGTTTGTCATCTATGTTGTCATCAATCATATGTTACTGCCATCAGTACTGCTTATTATAAGCACTACTTTATTATTCGTGTTTAGCATACCAGTGTAAGGTTACTCTCTAGCATTGTATGACAACCTTACAATAAATTGGCAAACGATGAATTAGCGATGTAGCCAAGGAAACGGTTGTACAACGACGTCATTACCTGCTGCTACGTTCCCACTGTCTTTGTCCAACACAATAAAGCAATTGGCGCGGCTCAGCTGTTTGATTCTATGTGACTGCTGTCTTGAGAAGCACTCAACTTGATAATGACCTGTCTCGTCTCGTGACAATACGCCACGCTGAAAGTCTTTGCGGCCGGGAGACTTTCTGATATCACTGATAAGTTTGGCCTTGATAGTTAGCGGCATCGGCTGCTCTGATACGCTAGCACCTGACATTTGCCATAATGCAGGTATCACAAACTGTAGCGTACCCACGACCGTAGAGAGCGGATTGCCCGGTAGGCCAAAATACAATACTGGCTTATCGAGATTTTTATTCAATTCACCAAATACAAAAGGCTTACCAGGTTTCATCGCTACTTTATAATGGTTAATCTGACCTAATGTTTCGATCACAGTGGTCAAAAAATCATAGTCACCAACAGAGACACCTGCAGTCGATATCAGTACATCACAGTCCTGCATAGCCTCATTGACTGCGATAGTTGTCTGCTCTAGGTTATCAGAGATAATGCCATAATCACGAATAGTGATAGGCAAATCTGATAGCAAGCTTTTGAGCGTTGGAGTATTAGAATTATATATTTGGGCTAGGCTTTGTAGCTCATTGCCAATAGCCACGAGCTCATCACCTGTTGCCAACACGCCTACAACAAGCGGCTGGAACACGTTCACTTGGCTAATACCAAGGTTGGCCAGTAAGCTAATATCTGCAGAATTGAGGCGTTTGCCGATTTTTAAAACGGCTTCGCCAGACTCAATTTCTTCACCTTGTGAGCGGATATTATCATCAACTTTGGCAGTTTGCGTGAGCGTGATGTCGTAAGGTCGAGATTTATCAACGGTCGCTTTGATATCTGCAAAGTTCGTATTCTCTTGCATAATGACCGTATCACAGCAATCTGGTACGACTGCACCAGTAAAAATCCGAACCCCTTGCCCTGCAGCTGTCTTACCAGTATAAGCACTGCCAGCTTGCGACTCACCAACGATTTCGATAATACTGTTTTCTAATAACTCACTACCTTTGGCAATCGCATAGCCATCCATTGCAGACAAGTTTTGTCGCGGCACATCAAAGGGTGAAGCAATATCTTGAGCCAGTATGTGGTTTAGGCTGCCCAGCAACTCTAGAGTGTTAACGGCTCTTTTTTGTAGTGGAAAGTCAGTAATATGATAATTATCTATTCGCTGCTGTATCGCAGCTTGTAATTCTTCCATGGTAATCATAAGGTCACGCTCTTTCTGTCGTTCTAATTATTTATAATCGAAACTGTTATTTAAAATGGTCGTTAAAAACTGTTACTAAACACTATGAGTAAAAGTCATCGTTAAAAAACACATTATCTAGAGTCTATCATTCAAAGTATCAACTTTCTTGTATTAACCTTGTCCTGATAAGTTTTGAATAAAGCCAGATTACACTGGTCTTAATATTTGATATTTATTGCATGGTCCATTGTGTTAAAGATGTCAGCAAAATCAGACATAGATTGAGACAAAAAAAGCACCTTGGCAAGGTGCTTTTTGTAGAACAAATTAAATTATCGTTTGATGACTAGTGGCTGATGCATAATGGCTAAGCACGATTAAAAAGAGCCACTTTTATACAGTGTATAAATACCGTCAGCCTACCTCACCAACCAGCCAGTGAAGACGCACTGTTTTGAGTAATAAATCCGTCTGGCGTTTGGCCATTATCTGCTTGCCAGCGCTGGAATGCCATACGAGTATTGGTACCCACGATACCATCAGCGCCTTTGGTATCGTAACCCATACTAGTCAAACGACGTTGTAAATTAGTCACTTGCGTGGTCGATAATGGACGCTCGTAACGAGGCCAAGATTTTTGCAACCCGCTTTGTCCATTAATCGTTTTGCCTAGCAGACTAACACCCAACGCATAACTTGATGAGTTGTTATAGACTTTGATCACATCAAAGTTTGGGCTTAACAGTAACACTGGACCGTCTTTACCAGCGGGTAACCATAGCTCCATCTGAGTATTGGCATCTAAGTAAACATCCGCTATCGTATCGACACCCATTGCAGCCCATCTAGCCGCAGGTTGTTTGCTACCAACTACGGAGTAATCAAACGAGGCTGGCACCGTTGCTTCATAAAAAGGCGCTAAGCCACGAACCCAACCTGAATTGCTAAGATAGTTGGCCGTCGAAGCCAATGCATCACCAGTGGCCCATGGATTGCGATGCCCATTGCCATCACCATCGACCCCTTGTTTGAGCCAAGTCTCAGGGATAAACTGGGTTTGTCCCATACCGCCCGCCCAAGAACCATCGAGCTGTGACCATGATACGTCACCGCGTTGTAGCAAGGTCGCTAACGATAGCAACTGCGTTTCAGCGAACTCTTGACGACGACCATCATAAGCAAGGCTGGCAAGCGAACTTGGCAAATCGCTACTACCCGTCACAGCGCCATACGATGACTCCATACCCCATATCGCAGCGATAATCTCTGCATTAACCCCATACTGAGACTCTAGCTGAGACAAATAAGCACGCTGCTCGGCAAATTTGCGCTTCCCTACACTGACGCGTCCACTTGATACCGCAGAATCTACGTACTCCCACGGCATCTTAGAAAACTCGGGCTGACCTGAATCTAATGAGATGACTTGCTGATTTAGATAAGCAGAGTCAAGCAATCGACCAATCACTTGGGCATCATAGCCTGACGATATGGCCCGCATAGAAAAGTCTGACTTCCAATCAGAAAAGCTACTATAGCTAGGCTTTGGCGCAGGCTGCGGTTTTACAACTGGCGCAGGTGTTGGTTTGACCTGAACGGTTTGAGTTTGAGTAATCTCAACGCCGCCTTGACGAACAGGCTTACTTTGCATTGCCTGCTGGCTTGTACACCCGACCATCACTAATGCTGGCACAAAGGTGAGGTATTGCTTTTTTAATCTCATAAAAAATCTCAAACATGAATAAATAAAATGGCTCACAGTGGCCAAGCTATCCGTAGCTATTATTTAAGTCTAACGCCCAAGTACGCTACGTGGGTCAATAGGATTACCATTTAAGCGAACTTGAAACTCTAAGCCTACCTCATTGGTCTGACCACTGCTGCCCATACTAGCAATACGTTGACCACGCTGTACTGTATCGCCCTCTTGCACCAACAACTGGCTATTGTGCGCGTAAGCTGTGATGTAGTTATCACTATGACGAATCATAATTAGATTGCCATACTCTGGCAGACCGTTGCCTGAGTAAAGCACAGTTCCTGATTGACTGGCAAGTACTGGATCACCAACTTTGCCTGCAAACCACATTCCCATATTGCCCGCAGCAGGGTCAATGTTACGAGTTACTGGATTACGCGTAGGATAATCATAACCAGAGGTCGAGTTAGCAGTGGCTTCATAAGCTGGTGTTTGAGACTGAGTGACAGGCGGCGTATAAGTTGGCTGCGTTCGAACTGGTGCACTATAGCTATTGTTACTTGCAGTGGTGGCCGCATTGCCTTGCCATAGTTTGAGCCATTGGCCACTATAGATGGTGTATTTACTATCTAGATTGTTCATCGCCCCGATTTGGCGGTAGTTCAGACGATAGCGCGCTGCAATCTGGCTGACCGTATCGCCGCGTTGTACACGGTGATAGTTAGGGACGCCTTGCGCGTTAGTGATAATCTTAGGCCCTGCTTGGTTTGCTGACTGATAGGTAGGCTTCGTTGCACAGCCGACGACAGATAGAGTAGCGACTGCCATAGTACCAATCAACGCGGCTTTAACAAGGTGCGATCCAGCTATGATTTTTTTCATACAAGGTTCCTATTCTTTGTGTTGCTCATTCATTGTTTAATCATTCAAAAGCGCTTGATATCATACAAGAGTCTTCTGATATTCTCATAACACGTCAGTGTTTAATAAGCCGGTATGGATTATATCTTATAGAATTTATAGCGCGAGTGTTGATAATCTATCCAGCGCTGCCGTTGGCGTATGATGTAGGCGTACTGGTGATAAACTGACATACCCTGCCGTTACGGCTTGATAATCTGTCATCACATCCTGCTTCGCTTGTATCGCATCGATTGATGTCTCTAGTGGTCGCTCATTTTTACCTTTTCGTAGAGACAACCAATATGCATCTCGGCCGCGTGGATCTATCATCTGGCGTACTGGCTGAGCAGCCTGCTTATGGCCTAGCGAGGTTATTTTTCGACCCTTGATATCATCGGCATGCTGTACATCAGGAATATTAACGTTTAATACATGATAGGGCAAACTTTTGAGCATCTCTAAAATCGAAGTCTCAGTAAGCAGTTTGACGATTTCATGTGCGGCCACTTGATAATCACTGGCTGATTCTTGCCCGCCGTTTTTGACACCCCCGCCTACCAAAGACGTTGCTATAGCAGGAATACCAGATAGTTGCGCGGTCAATGCAGCACCGAACGTACCAGAGAACATCACATCTTGTCCCAAGTTAGCCCCTGAGTTAATGCCTGTAATCACGCAGTCAAAGTCAGTATCACGATACAACTCATGGATTGCTAGATAAACACAATCAGCTGGTGAACCATTTACCGCTACAAATCCAGAAGGCAGCTGATGCGTATTCAGTGGTCTTGAGACACTCAGCGCACTGGCATAGCCGCTTTGTTCATCGTTCGGGGCGACGACCACCACTTCACCAATAGTCGATAATGCCTGAGATAGTGCCAATAATCCTGGCGCATACACACCGTCATCGTTACTAATTAAAAATCTCATTTCTGCTCAGTATATGGTTAATATTTTATTGCCGATTTTTCTACAGCTCTATTTGATAATTCTGCTATCGTGCCATATCTGTTCAAGATAGCCATCAAAGAACGATGCTCATATTTAAAATGAAAACATGATACTCTAATTCTCCAATAACATGACGTCTCAGTCTAACGAAAAAGTATCGTTTTGATAGCATGGGCGATTATAACTGAATAATATAAAGACACGAACCCTGTCTTTAGCAAAGTATCATGCTCTTCTTATGCTGATAATTATACGATGAAAGTAGCGTAACAAGATCTGTATCAAACGAATAACAACTAGTAGATTAAGCATCGCGTTACAATAAGCAACACCCCACAACAATACAAACCGATGTACTGATACTGAAGTAACGTCATTAGAGTATGCTACTGATATGTTGCTAAAAAATGGTTTTGGCTCACAAGATATCTACACATAAATCAATATTTTATGTGACTTTTGTTTTTTTACCGATTAACATATGACCATTAAATAAAGATGAGCGAGTGTAATACTGAATGAATAAACAATCGATATTATCTATAGCTTCTGTGATAGCAAATACTGCCTCAAAAATTGGGATTGCAGGACTGATAACGTCTGTTGCTATGCTGTCTCAAGCTTCTAATGCTGCGAATAACTCTGGCACTACCATTCCGCTAGACATGTCTGGCATCAATATCACTAAGCACGAAATTGCGGTGATGCAGGTACTATCAGAGATATGCCCACCAATGCTAAATGGTAAGCAAAAACAGCGGTTCTATAAGTCGTACACTGTACAGCTGCATGAGCTAATGCCTTCTCTAGAAGATCCAAAAGCGGCTATTCAATACCTATCTACACAGCAAGACTACCGCCAGATACTACAAGGTATTCGTAGTTGGACGATGGGATTCTCAAAGCAAGAAAACAAAGCACTATGTGAAGATTTGGCAAACGCAGATTATTAGGCAACTATCTAGTTTAATTCAATGACTAGCGTCATCTGCTTAGCTTATTAATAATATTAGTATTAACGATAATAAAATAAAAGCTATGTACTCTTTATAACATTGGTTAAGCAAATATTATCAACTGGTTGTTTAGACGTCTGTAGCATCAAAGCTTGCTGTCACTTTACTTGTTATTCACAAGCAGTGCAGCAGGCTTTTTTGTGAGCGTTGAATTCTCTATTGCAGAGACTGGTCAGATGATAGTCAGAATAAATATATGATAGGCCTTCATTTTTCTTTTCAAACTTGCCTTATTTTTGCATTTATTGATTCCCCATCGGTAGTCATTTTGCTAAGATAAGGCGTTAATTTTATGTCTATTGTGTAGGCGTTACTATTTTCGTCGATACATTATTTTAAACACTGCATTTAAGACATGCTGCTTAAAATAATGTATGGAAATAGGTACAAAACATAAGCGATAGATACATTTGGTTCCATGATGCGGTGTAATGATATATGACAGTAAAGCGTGTAAAAAATCAGCTGGTACAGCTGGTAGTTGGTGTAAGTATCTCGATGAGTGCAGTAGTGGCAAACGCAGCCATTCAACCACCTGAAATGGACAATACTGCCTATGTGTTGATGGACTATAACACTGGCGAAATTTTGGCTCAAAAGAACGCCAATGAGGCGCTGCCGCCAGCATCTCTAACTAAGATGATGACCAGTTATATCATTGAGCAACGCTTAGCATCAGGCGACCTGAAAGAAGATGAACAGGTATTGATGAGTCCAAATGCATGGTGCCGTGGTAGCAGCAGCCAATCTTGTATGTATGTGCCTGTGAACAAAACCGCCAGCGTCATCGATATGCTACGCGGTATTATCATTCAATCAGGTAATGATGCATCAAAAGCCATGGCTGAACATATTGCTGGTAGCGAAGCCTCGTTTGCAATATTGATGAACGAACAAGCACAAAAGATTGGCATGGAGAACTCTAACTTTGTCAATGCTACGGGTATGCCTGACGAAGGTCATTTAGCATCTGCTTTGGATTTGTCTAAACTTGCGCGCGCTATTATCAAAAACAGCGGCGATTACTATAGTATCTACGCAGAAAAAGAGTTTACTTATAACGGTATTACCCAAGGTAATCGTAATGCTCTGCTGATTACTGACCCAACCGTTGATGGCCTAAAAACCGGCCACACTGATGCGGCAGGCTACTGCTTGGTTGCATCAAGCAACCGTGAAGGCATGCGCCTAATCTCTGTCATTATGGGTACCAAGAGCCAACAAGCTCGCGCCGATCAGTCACGCGAACTACTTAACTGGGGTTTCGGTCACTTTACAACAGTTACCAAGGCGCCTGCTGGGCAGTTCGTTAGCAAGCTTCCAGTATGGTTTGGAGAAGCTGACGAGGTAGAGCTGGCAACTGGCGACAACTTGCAAATTCTAACCAGCAAAACCCAGAAAAACAAAATCACCACAGTGGTCGATATTCCTGAGAGCTTAGAAGCACCGATCAAGAAAGGTCAGGAAGTTGGTAAAATGATGGCTGTTATTGATGGCAAAGCGGTAGCCTCAGTTCCTATCATCGCAACCAATGATATCGAACAGTCTGGCTTTATGAGCCGTACTTGGGAGCATATCGTACGCTGGGTAAAGAATCTTCTCTAAGAGAGACCTTTAGAAAGCAATACTAGCTAAACACTGTTTAAAAAAAGACGCCCATTTTAAGGCGTCTTTTTTCTTTTTATGCTTACTTTAATTCAACAGTGCTTCGATAGTAAAAAATATGAAAAATGCTACCTAGTCAATTAAATAAACCTAACTAGGAACACCGATTCAATAGAACCGTACTACGTCTAAACCAACCATTGTTTTAATAAGTCGCTTAACGCTTTGTCTTTATAAGTAGCAATATGACAATAGTCAACGCCAGCTGCTTTTAAACCATACTCAAAACTGTCTACATAGCGCGCCCGATGCTGCGGATACCAATATACCAATAACGCACGATGCTCGCTCTTACTACCCTCATCGCTTTCATATTGACGGATACGTTTGGCTAGCATCGCAGCTTTTTCTGGGAAAACATCTTCAGCAAACATCACTATGTCAACTTTCTGCTTACGCATCTCCTCTATGACGAGTTGGTTACCTTGACGACAAATAATCGTAGCTCCTAGGTATTCCAGTTCCTCTAACAAGGAGCCTGTCTCATGATAGTAATAATAAATAATTGTTAGGCCAGACAATAAGCGCTGCTGTTTTGATTGCTGTTGATTGGGCATCGCTATGGTCAGCGTAAATTGTGTACCTACGCCAAGCACACTATCAACATCTATAGTAGCACCCATAAGCTGCGCCATTTGTCTAACGATAGGTAAGCCAACCCCCGAGCCTTCATACTGGCGAGTTTGCGAAGAATCTACCTGAAAGAACGGGTTAAATATATCGTCTAGGTGCTCATTATCGATACCAATACCGGTATCTTTCACGCTAATCTGCCAGCGATTACTCTTATTAAAATGTGTCAGTTGCGACGTAATCGTAATTTTTCCGACAGGCGTGAACTTAATCGCATTGTTGAGCAGTATCGATAGTATCTGATGTATTTTTTCTGAATCACCGTATAGGCTATAGTCTATATGATGAATATTACTAATCAGCTCTAACCCTTTTTGCGTAGCCATATTTTCAAACTTAGCTAGCAGATCAGCGATTAGCTGTAATGGGTTAAACTCATTTTTATGAATTCTTATCTGGCCTTTTTGAATCTGGTTCAACTGTATAATATGATCTAAAGACAATACCAATTTATCACTACCACTACTGATAATCTCTACCGCGTCTTTTTGCTCTCTGTTGAGCGTCTCATGATCCAATAGTTGTAAACCACCTACAATTGCATTCAACGACGTTTTTAACTCATGAGAAATCATGCTTTGAAAATTATGCAACTGTACATCAAGTGACACATCTTTATTGTGTAACTGCTGTTCGAAGGCCGCAAGGGTTGCATAACCTTGCCGTGCTTCTTGTAAACGGTTGAATAACACAATTAATGCTTTTTTGATTTGGGTCAGTTCTTGAAAATTAAATTGTTGCGGAATGACTGGCAGTTGCTCTAGATTTGCGTTGTTCATGACAATGGCACAAACATCCGTCAATGCTTCGATATCTCTGACTGGCCAATTAAGCTTTCTGAAAATGTATAAGGCAAACATGACAATCAGTACCACTGTTGTTAGCCATAACCACAGGATATTTTGGAACCAATGTAAACGTAGCAACTCTACGTCCATCGTAATATTGATATAACCAATCAATGTGCTATTTTCGGTAGCTATATCAGTCGTCTCATCTGGCGCTGACGATTCGCTCATAATATTTGATAAAGCCAGTGCTAACTGTTGATTGGAATCAGACTTATTCGACGCGGCACTATTGGCATCAAGGTCTTTACTAATCACTGGATAGTTGAAACTGACCGTATGCGCAAATAAAGCGTTTTTCCAATCATCAATCGACTGGTCTATATCTTCAATTGGCTCAGAAGTTGAATAGAAAACAATACTCTGAATCGTCGGCTCGTTTTCTAATAAGATATTGACTTGTTCAGCCACGATATCTGCGCCATCTGCAGTCGATGCGCTAGTCGTTAGTAGCGATGCCAATTGTTGAATATGCTGGTTTTTTTCTTGATAGTGATGCACTAAACCATAAATAAAAGGCAATAAAAAACCTGCCAGCACTGCCAATACGACAGCTTGTATGACAGAACGCCAAATAAGTACGGGAATGGTTTGAGACGAACGGTTGTTCATATCACTCTACTGAGTCGCGTGCAGCTTTCATTTATAGTACAGGTATTTTAAAGATGTGATAAGTAAAACATTTGAGTATTTTTTGAAACTAAGATAGTTATTTATAAGCCCAAACTATAGCGTATTAATATAAAAATGTCATCGCGCTATCGAACGCGATGACATTAATCATAAAGCTAAAGATATAAAGCCTAAAATACGAGGATTAACGAGGCTTTTTATCTTTGGTAGTAAATTTCTGTGATCTATTACGCTCACGCTGACGCAATTGCTGAGCTTTAGCTTTAGTCGGCGTATCACTCTTATTCGCATATGGGTTGTCATTTTGCTTCAAGATAACGTTAAGCGGTGTGCCTTCTAGCTTAAATACTTGACGGAATTGATTCTCAAGATAACGCTGATAGCTCTTAGGAAGCGCACTGGTTTGGTTACCATGAATAACAATAACGGGTGGGTTGTGGCCACCAATATGCGCATAACGTAACTTGATACGACGACCAGCAACGGTCGGTGGCGGATTGGCCGTTACCGCATCTTGCAAAATCTGGGTCAAACGGTTGGTCGATACTTCGAACATCGAAGATTTATACGCACGCAAGATAGACGGATATAAATTACCAACGCCTGTACCATGTAGTGCTGAAATCAAATGTATTTTTACATAAGGAATAAAGCTAAAACGGCGATCCATTTCAAGCTTGATATAGTCTCTTTGATCTTGCGTTAGACCATCCCATTTATTGATCGCAACGACTAACGCTCGTCCAGCGTCAAGCGCGTAACCAATCATATGCAAATCTTGATCAACGATACCTTCGTGAGCATCGATGACAATCACGGTTACATTGGAATCTTCAATCGCTTGCAAGGTCTTGATGACAGAGAATTTTTCTACTTTTTCATCGATTTTACCACGGCGACGTACACCCGCAGTGTCGATCAAGACATAGTCTCTGCCTTCACGCTGATAAGGAATATAAATACTATCACGCGTTGTGCCTGGCATATCAAATACCACTACTCGGTCTTCGCCAAGCAGGCGGTTGACGAGCGTCGATTTACCAACGTTTGGACGACCAATAATGGCAAGCTTTAAGCCTCTTGGCTCTACTATGTTTTCTTGCTCAGGCATATCAGCCGTTAGCACTTCAAGCAAATTGCCTACACCGCGACCATGACTGGCTGCCATCGGATATGGCTCACCCAAGCCTAGTGCATAAAACTCGGCAGGCGCTGCATCATGTACGCCGTCGACTTTATTGGCAACAACATAGACAGGCTTGCCTAATGTATGCAAAAACTTACCAATTTCAGCATCAGCGCCAATCATACCGGCACGAGCGTCAACGACGAATACAATAATATCTGCTTCATGGATTGCTGTATGCGACTGCTCAGACATATAGTCATCAATATTACCGCTACCGTCATCAGCTTCACCGATACCACCCGTATCTACAACGATAAAAGATTTGTCTTCATAAGTTGCATCACCGTACTGACGGTCACGAGTCAATCCTGAAAGGTCAGCGACCAATGCCTGCCGACTTTTTGTGAACTGATTAAATAAGGTGGATTTACCGACGTTTGGACGACCAATTAAGGCGACCACAGGCTTGATACTCATGGGTTACTCTCAGTGAAAGGCACAATGACGGGCAGTACAGTTATTCTTATAACCAGTGACATAACAATAGTAATAGATATGCTGCAATTGACCGTGAATTAAAATGAATGATAGAACAATAGCAAAAATAATAGATGGCTATTTTACGTTTAAAAATAGTATATAGGATGGCTTCATAATACCTATTATACATAAATAAGTAGTATATATGGATAGCACATCGGTCGCATAGAGTACGCGAAAGCCTGTGTTTAAACAAGCAATTTACACAAGGCACTAAACGCTGACTGAGCAGCGTTTGTGTTTTATAAATGATAATCAAGAATAGGCTTAAGGGCTATAGTGAAATATTACACTTCGTTAATTATCTATAAGCACCTATCTATATAGTTATTAGCGCACTAACTGCCAGATAGCAACTTGTCCTGACGTACTTTGAGTCATTAAACGACTACCTTGTACTTGCAAGTTGGTCAACGCACCTTTTGTCTCTACACGACTAACAATGCTACCCGTAGCAGGATCAAACAAATGCACTACGCCATCGAAATCACCAATGGCGATATAGTTGCCAATCATCACAGGATTGGTTAGATCACGATAAGCCAATTCGTCACTTTCCCAGAGTGTCTCGCCACTGTTGCGATCATAAGCAACTACTTTGCCATCTAGACTGGTAGCGATGACTTGCTGAGTATTTACTGCTAGTGATTTGAGACTCGCAATTTCATTAACGAACATTACCTGACGTGAGGCCAAATCAATACCTAATAGCTGACCACTATAGCTGATCGCAAACAACTGATTTTTATCTACGATAGGTTTGCCATCGACATCACTCATGCGCTCAACTTCACTACTACCAGCGCCTACGCCAACACGTCTTGACCATAGCGGAAGACCGTTATCGACAGTAATTGCGTGCAGGCGACCATCAGCTGTCGCCAAAAGTGCCGTCTCATTGTCTAATAAAGTTGGCGCAGCGCTACCGCGAACGCTGATAGCAGGTACTTGAGTTGCGAACTGCCATACTGACTGTCCAGTTTGCAGCGATAGACCATGTAAGAAACCATCATTCGCTGATAATACCACACGATTATTAGTAATCAGTGCTGGCGTCAAAACCGAACCTGATAACTGCTGCTGCCAACGCTTTGCACCAGTCGCGCTATCAAATGCCATGACCTTGCCACCACGAGTACTAACGATAGCTGTCTGGCTCAATGCATCTACTGCAACACCGCCGGTGATTTGATCGTCAACATTGATTGACCATACACGTTCGCCTGCGCTATTAAACCCTGACAGCTCACCACCGCGTGATGCAGTAACGATTTGACCATTGGCATAGCCAACTTGCAAATCTAGCGGATCTTTTTTACTGGCTTTTTTGTTGCCAACATCGGTACTAAATACAGGCTGTAGTATGCTAATCGGCTGAGCGATTTGTACCAATTTTACCGGATCATTAACGACTGGCTTAATACCGCGATTACATCCAATCACTGCCGTGCTCATTACTGCCAGTACGGCCACATGCATGACTGTCTTTTTGATAGTCTTGGTGTTTAACATTTTGCTAGAGTGAATAGATTGAGTCATTGTATGTTCTCACTACAGATAAATTATTATTAATTGGTAAATTGGCCAACCGCAAATTAGTAATCATTAGGTTATATTAAAAAAGAGCTTTGGATGATTACCAACTCTCAATACTATCCTACTGACTTACTGCCCTGCTTCGACAGCGACTTCGTTCGAGGTATCCATCACTAGCGACGGCTCAGGAGCTGATGCCTCTTGAATAAGACTGGTTTGCTCAGCAATCGGCTCAGCCGTGATACCTAAGCTTTCCATCTTTAGTGCCAATACTGCACGCGTTTCTTGACGGCTACGTAATAGCTCCCACGCATTGCTATAAGATTTAATCGCTGAGTCTTTATTGTCTTGAGCTAAGTAAATATCCCCTAGCAGCTCCTGCTGACTTGCTTCAAACGAGCTTGGCATGTCATTGTTTGCTTCTGACAGTGCAGCATCTGTATCACCTGCGGCCAATAAAGTTTTTGCATAGCGTAAACGAGTAATCGCTTCTAGACCAGCATCACCCAAATCGATGGCCAATGCTTTTTTAAATGTCTCAGTCGCTGCTGCAAAGTCATCATTGTCTACTTGTTGACGTGCCTTTATCATTAGCGCTTGCCATGCATAAACCGACTCACCGTGCGTGCTGACCAAAGTATCAATATCTTTGTCTAGCTGGCTACGACTTTGGGTAAGTGCTTCTTGAGCCTCTGCCTCTAAATCTGGGTTTTGCGAGGCCAGTTTGACCTCTTCGTTTAGCTGCTGAATATCAGCATATTGATCGGCGGCGACGGTATCTACTCGCGCATGGTTGTTTTGCCAGTACGTCCAACCAAAATAGGCGGCCAGTGCTAACAAAATCGCAGTGACGATATAACTACCATATTGCTTTAACGCTTGCATGGAGTTATCTGCATTCGGCGAATTAGGTGTCAGAGCCATATATATTTACCTGATAAAATTTACATTAAATTGCTGGTGCGACAAACAAATCTGATTAGTCAAAGTCGATTAGCGACGAGAAAAGTTATCTTTATTTGATAGCCAATCTTGGGCGACCGTCTTTTGCTCACCTGTCTGCATATCTTTAATACTAATCGTATTATCATCTAGCTCTTGCTGGGCGATGATGACTGTCAATGCCGCACCTGACTTGTCTGCCTTCTTCATTTGCGCTTTTAGACTCGTGGCACTGGCCATCTTTACTCGTACATCTGGACGACTGTGACGTAAGTTCTGTGCATAGCTTATACCAGCACTATATACCTCAGGATGGGCCACAACGAATACATCACAAGCAGGTATGTCAGCAATCGGCGCAACCGCTTCTATGAGTAGCAATAAACGCTCAAGCCCCATTGCAAAACCAACACCAGGCTCAGATTTTACTGGTTTACTACCGTCTGTACCGATTGATTTTAATTGCCCTACTAGCCCATCATAACGACCACCCGCACAAACAGTAGCTTGGCTTCCAAGCTTATCTGTTACCCACTCAAATACCGTCTTATTGTAATAATCAAGGCCACGTACTAAGTGCGGATTGATTTCAAAATCGATATTAAGCGCAGTCAGATAGGCTTTAACTTGCTCAAAATGCGCTACACTCTCTTCACCCAAGAAGTCAGCAAGCTTTGGCGCATCTGCCAATACTGCTTGCGTACTCGCCTCTTTGCTGTCCAAGATACGTAAAGGGTTAGTCGTTAGACGACGTTTGCTATCTTCGTCTAGCTGGTCTTTTTTATCAGTTAAATAGGCAACCAATGCTTCGCGATAAGCATAGCGCTCATCCAACTCACCCAAACTGTTTAGCTGCAAACGCATCTCATTGTTGAGGCCTAACTCTTGCCACATCAGATGAGTCATCGCAATCAGCTCAGCATCAGCATCTGGTAATGCACTACCGAAGCTCTCGACCCCTAACTGATGAAACTGGCGATAGCGGCCTTTTTGCGGACGCTCGTAGCGGAACATTGGGCCGATGTACCAAAGCTTGGGCGTGTCACCACGTAGCAAGTTATGCTCGATGACTGCGCGTACTGCTCCAGCCGTGCCTTCAGGACGCAATGCTAATGGCGTTGGTGGCTCAGATTTATCCGTAAAGCTGTACATTTCTTTTTCGACGATGTCAGTCGCGCCGCCAATAGCACGGGCAAATAGATCCGTCTGTTCAACGATAGGCAAGCGAATATGCTCGTAACCGTACCTACCAAGTACATCAGCCAATATCGCTTCTAAATGCAGCCACTTTGCTGATTGGTCAGGCAAAATATCATTAAAACCTTTAATAGCTTTGATCATGGTACGGTCGTATCCTTAAATGTTTAACAGGTATTCTATTATTGTTTTCTATATATTCAAATAAGCGTCGTATCTAATTGATACTGTGACGGTATGGCCTAACGTATCAATCTATTCTATGGCTTATTTTACGCGAATGATTTCATTCTCACGTTTTTTCGCCAAGTCTTCTGCATGAGCGCGAACCATACCTTCTATTTCATCAACCAGATTGCCTGTGTCGATAAGGTGGCTTTTTTCACCCATACGATAGACCAGTGATCTAGGGGCAGCACCAACGATACCAATATCGGCTTCTTTTGCCTCTCCTGGACCGTTTACCTTACAGCCAATCACAGATAGGTTCATCGGTTCACGAATATCTTCTAGGCGCGACTCTAACGCTGTCATTACTTTAATCACATCAAACTCTTGACGCGAGCAACTTGGGCAAGCGATAAAGTTTACGCCGTTCGAACGAATATTAAGCGATTTTAAGATATCAAAACCAATCTTAATTTCTTCTTCAGGCTCGGCGGCTAATGAGATACGAATAGTATCGCCAATACCATCTAGCAATAATCCACCTAGCGCAATGGCAGATTTGACAGCGCCCGTACGGTAGACACCCGCTTCCGTCACGCCCAAATGTAATGGATTATCAATTTGCGCTGATATTAAACGATAAGCATCCAGTGTCAAAAACACGTTACTGGCTTTGACAGATACTTTGTACTGGTCAAAGTTAAGACGCTCTAAAATATCGATATGGCGCATTGCTGATTCAAGCATTGCCTCACCAGTTGGCTCAGTATACTTACGCTGTATATCTTTTTCTAAAGAACCAGCATTGACGCCAATACGAATCGGAATATTATGATACTTAGCACAAGCGACCACTTCACGTACTTTGGCATCGCTACCAATGTTACCCGGATTGATACGTAAACAATCAGCGCCCGCTTCAGCAACGGCCAAAGCGATTTTATGATCAAAATGCACGTCAGCGATCAAAGGCACGCTTACCAGTTTGCGAATTTCACCAAAGGCTTTAACGGTATCCATCGTTGGCGTAGATACACGCATCAAATCTGCACCTGCTTCGACACAACGCTCGATTTGAGCGACAGTCGCTGCTACATCACAGGTATCAGTGTTGGTCATGCTCTGTACGCTAATTGGTGCATCACCACCAACCGCGACATCACCGACATAGATTTTTTTGGTCAGACGACGATTAATAGGCGATGGCATTGACATACATAAATCCTTGAATCAAAAATAGAAAAGCCCTAGGCCTTTGTACATATAATATAAACCAGCTAAATCAGCCTACACATGTGCGCTTTATTCAAACACATGGCTGCTTCATCCAAACATATAAGTGCCTTATTCAAATTTGGCACTTATGCAACTGGCTATCTATGGTGCCAATTCAAAAGTGGCTTGCTTATCTGTTGCATACGTCTCTAACGCGACTGGTTGTTGATTGAGCATCAAGCTAACATTATCAATACTATCAATTTGCACATTAAACGGTGGCACACCTGATAAGTCATAGTTACCTGCAGACTGAGAACCATTTATCAAACTGTTTCCAGAAGAATCCGTGATACTAACCACAGCGTCGCTTGTCAATACAAGGTTTAGGGTAGCAGTCGTTGCAGCATCACCCAGATTCAATGCAGAGCCAGAAGCACCAACGCCACTTGCATCACTATTGATGGCGGCACCTTGGGCTTGCTCTATCGCTGACATGTCTTCAACAGCTGATACAGGCTCTTGCGTGTTTTCTTTGCTAGCGTTACTCACCATGCGGAATAGGAATACCGCCAAGATAATCAATCCGATAACGCCTATGATCAATAGCGGGTTAAAGCGGATACGGTTATGAGTATCACGCTGCAAAGTCCCCATTGGACGCAGCGGCGTATCGATATTGCTGGCTGATTTGGCCTTTAGCTCATTAGGATAGGCGGCATCGAAGCTACTAGCGATTTTTGCTGAGTCTAAGCCCAAATATTTGGCATAGTTAATCGCAAAACCACGAGCAAATGCAGCTTGTGGTAGCTCAGCGAAGTTTTCGCTCTCTAGCGCCTCTAGATGACGCTTTAGAATGAACAGCTCAGCCGCCGCTGCTTCTAAAGTTACTTGCTTGTTTTTACGGGCTTGCTGCAACACGGCACCAAATGATCCCTGAGCGTTAGATTGAGTGTTAGATGATGGGGTGATCATTTCCATGGTGCCTCTGGATTGTTAAGCCAAGTCTTAAGTTGTTTTGCTTCATCACTTAGCGGATAAGCGGATAAAAGCTGCTGTGCCAATTGCTGGCGCGTTGTTATATTATTTTGTGCTGCTGCAAGCTTGATACCTTGTAAGAGCAAGCGCGGGCTAATACCCTGCCCCTGCACCAATATCAGTGTCTCATCATACAGTCTCTGTGCCTGAGGTATACGCTGTTGTGCCAGCAGCAAATCTACCAATTCAATATGAGCAATGATGCTATTACGATTGCCATCAAGTGCCCGTAAAAATGCTTTTGAAGCGGCACTATTATCACCTAACTGCAGATAAGTACGACCTAGGTTTTCTAGCGCGCCAATACGGCCTTCATAGCCTAGCGTCGCCCCTGCAATCTCAAACTGTTCTGCTGCTTCACGATAGCGCTTTGTCTGTGACAGATACACGCCATAATTATTGTGTGCTTGTACAAAGTCTTTATCTAGCGCGATTGCTTTTTTGAAGTACTCATCAGCTTTGGCTAGATTGATACGGCTGCCTTCTTGCTGCAACAAAACGCCCATCATATCATAGGCTGGCGCATAACGGCTATCGGCAGCAAAGGCTTTTTCGAGCTGCTGCTGCGCGGTATCAAGCTCATTTTTTCGGATGTATTGCGCGGCAAGTGAGGTACGTACACGGGCGATTTCCTGCTGATCTAAATTTCGATCATTGCTTGCGCGCGTAGATGTTTGATAAGGAGAGTTACCTAGCAAATCATTAGTCGGTGTGGTCTGACAGCCACTTAATACAAGAACGCCAAATACTGCCGACAGCACTGCACGCTTTGGCAAAGCGGTTTGGGCAGCACTGATACTCGACTGCTTATAAAACTTAGAAAATGATTTTTGATATTTGAACTGACAAGAATTTTTAGAAGTCATCATGGCCGCCATCATAAAACTGGGATTCAATGCGTTCGATCTTCGAGGCCTCAGTTTAATAGATTTAACCCCTATAAGTACAATTTAGTTGTTATTAATTGCCACGTTCTGCAATCTTGACAGTCATTGCTACATTTTCTTACCATTGCGACAGAAAAAAGACAGCTAAAACGCTATACCAGTCAGATATAACGCTTATCTTCTCAAAGACTACTAAACGCTTTCACGATCTTTAATGCTCTGCTGCCACGCGGCTGAGCGTCTAGTACGATCGGCAACTTGTCCAACCAACTGACCACAAGCAGCATCGATATCATCACCACGTGTTTGACGAATCGTACAAACAAAACCTGCCTCGCTCAATATATTACTAAACGCATGAATACGGTTGTTGCTTGATTTATCATACGGTGCATGTGGGAATGGGTTGAACGGAATAAGGTTAATCTTACTTGGCAACCCTTCTAATAGAGCAACCAACTGATGGGCATGCTCATTGCTATCATTGACCCCATCAAGCATCACATACTCAATCGTAACGTGCTTCTTATGACGTGGATTGACATCATAAACGTAGTTTTTTGCCGCTGCAATCAGCTCTTCTAGCGGATATTTTTTGTTAATTGGTACCAACTCGTTACGCAGCTCATCATTTGGCGCATGCAGTGAAATGGCCAATGCCACATCGATGTCTTGTGCTAGCTGATACATTTTCGGGACGACACCAGAAGTTGATAACGTAACGCGGCGCTTTGATAATCCATAAGCATGATCGCTTAGCATCAGCTCCATTGAGCCTACTACAGGCTTGTAGTTCAATAGCGGCTCACCCATGCCCATCATCACCACATTGGTGACGTTATTTTCCCATAGGCTATGGTCGACGTTTTCTAAACTTTCATTTTCATCTGTCATATATGACGCATTAGCGACCCATAACTGACCGATAATCTCAGCCGCACTCAAGTCACGCTCGAACCCTTGCTTACCTGTACTACAGAAGCTACAGTCTAGTGCACAGCCTACTTGAGAAGACACGCATAATGTCTTACGGCCATTTAACTTGCTATCATCTGCAGGGATAAGCACCGTCTCAACCAACGAGCCGCCAGTGACTTCAAATACCCACTTACGCGTACCATCATCACTATATTGACGATGAATCACTTTGGGCGGTACCACACAAGCATTAAGCGATAACTTGTCTCGCAACGATTTACTCAAATTGGTCATTTGCTCAAAATCTGTCACGCCATGCTGATAAATCCACTTAATCACCTGAGTAGATCGAAATGGCTTTTCGCCAATACTCTTGAAGTAATCAGCCAGTTGCGCTTGCGTCATACCCAATAGATTGGTTTTGGCATGTGCCTCATCTACTAGCTTGATGCTATCAGTAATCTTAGCAGGTACGTGCTGAGTAGGTGCTTGAACAGTTGACATAATAGGTAACCTTTTTGCAGAAGCTTAGATAAGCGGTGCAATTATTTATATGGGCTTTGCCATACATACGTGAGTGCATGAGCAATCCGCTATGAGCGCAGTTTTTCGAATTAATGAAAACATGCTGATAAGGGATTGATAACGCTAAGTAAAATCAATAATGAGGCAAGTCGCTAAGAATTTCAATGAATAAAATAATTACAGAACTCTAAAGCAGATACAAGGCTGCAGATTGTACAAATAGTACATCTGATGAGGGTAATACCGTCGCAGTTTAGTAGTTCTTTGATTATAGGATTATTACAATAGCTAAAACGGCCTATACCCATAAGATATAAGCCGTCTCGCAAACCAATTATAAACAATCAATGTTGTAAATAATTCGTATATAGTCAATCAAGTATAAAACTCATACAGGTAAGATCAGTCTAAATCGTAGCTGTCTTATTATAGCAGTTACCTCAAACAAATCGAACGCCATAAAAACTTATAGTTTATTTACTATATTAGCGTGTACGTGCACAAACTTCATCATCGCTGAAGAAGTAGCTGATTTCACGTGCTGCTGATTCGGCTGAATCTGAACCATGTACTGCGTTTTCGTCGATGCTGCTAGCGAAATCAGCACGGATAGTGCCTTCAGCAGCTTCCTTTGGGTTAGTTGCACCCATGATTTCACGATGCTGAGCGATAGCGTTTTCGCCTTCTAGTACTGATACCAATACTGGACCTGACATCATGAAAGATTTTAGGTCGTTGTAAAATGGACGCTCAGCGTGCTCAGCATAAAAACCGCCTGCTTTTTCATCATCAAGTTGTAGCATTTTAGCTGCAACGATTTTTAGACCAGCTTGTTCAAAACGGCTGTAGATAGCGCCGATATGGTTGCCAGCAACTGCGTCAGGTTTGATGATAGATAAAGTACGTTCGTTAGCCATGAGAAGCTCCTAATAAATGATAAATTCAATAAAATATGAAAAATTAATGCATTGTTTTAGCTTTAGCCACAATGTTGGCTTGGACTGTTTTACACAACTCATGGTATATCAGTGTATAACCATAAGCGCCAACATCGGATTGCTGCCTATTATAATGATTAAGGCCATAAATGATAGGGTTAATTTATGACCATACCTTGCATAAAAGTAAATTTATAACAGTATCTTACTTACATCCAAGTTAAGTACTCATCAACAACAGATGCATGAGCTATCGACTTACTTACCTTATCGCTACTCATATTTATCATTTATAGCTACCAGACTGATTTTATAGAGTATTTATATCATTATTAATGATTAGAAACCCTCAACACACCTTGCTAAGAGTTTTGCTAATACATACTACCAATCAAAACATTTAATCATCTAAGCGACTGTCTCGACAACTACCTGCATTGCATTCACGCACACGTTCATTCAAAAAATTAACTCGATTAGCTGTCTTATTGGTGGCACATTTCATATTGACAAAGAAACCATCGCCATCGTTATAACTACATTGGTCGTTGCGCTCGCGCATCCACGCTAACTGTCCGCGTTTAAGCGTGGCTTTTTGCTGTTTGTTTAGGAGTTTACTCAATTTATTGTAAGAGTTGTTAAGCTCCTTATCTGCTTCCAAATATACTTTCGTGAGGCAATATAGCCCATCAAAGTCATTGTTTGGTTTGTCACAGTTTTCTGCACCCCAAGCAAACAAAGGTAACATGAAAGCTGCGGATGTAACTATTGCTATAGAGGTATTGCGAATCGTGGATTTAAGCGTATTCGTTGTCATAGCAAATTCCTTTTTGTATGTTAATAAAACCAAATCCGTCTATAATATCTTACACTTAATTAAGCCAAAATAATGTCAGTATATCCATTATTTATGATATTTTTAGATGACATTATAGCTAGTAGCTCTACTCTTACACTGTTGAAATTCAAGGTAATCAATCAATTTCTTGAAGTAGCACACACAAAAAACCCCAACGCTCAGCATTGGGGTTTTTTATTAATACTAAAAACTATTTAATCAAGTCTGTAGTAAAAACTAAGCGTCGTACGGATCACGCAATACGATAGTCTCTTCGCGATCAGGACCAGTTGAGATAATATCAACTGGGCAACCAATCAATGCTTCGATACGTTTGATGTATTTTTTAGCATTTTCTGGAAGCTCATCATAGTTAGTAATACCAACAGTAGACTCGCTCCAGCCTTGCATTGTTTCGTACTTAGGCGTGACTGACTCATAGAATTCAGCATCATGTGCGCCTGCACACTCAGTTTCAGGTAGGTTGTAACCCACGCCGATTAGCAATTCTTCAAGACCATCTAGTACATCAAGCTTGGTCAAGCAAATACCTGACATAGAGTTAAGTACTACTGCACGGCGTAATGCTTCTGCATCGAACCAACCACAGCGACGTGCACGGCCAGTTGTCGCACCAAATTCATGACCGACTTTGGCTAAGTGAGCACCAACATCATCGAACAATTCAGTTGGGAACGGACCACTACCAACGCGCGTAGTGTAGGCTTTGGTAATACCAAGCACATAGTCTAAGTACAATGGACCGATACCTGTACCCGTTGATACACCGCCAGCGGTTACGCTTGAGCTGGTTACAAACGGATAAGTACCATGATCGATATCAAGTAGCGTACCTTGAGCACCTTCAAACATTAGGTTTTTGCCAGCTAGACGTAATTGATTTAGGTCTTCAGTTACATCAGTAACCATACCTTTAATCTCTTCTTTCCACTCTTTACAAAGCTTAAGTGTCTCATCAAAATCAATCGCTTCAACTTTATAATACTCAGTCAGTTGGAAGTTGTGATATTCGATTAGGTTACGTAGTTTTTCCTCTAGATCTTCACGGAACAAGTCAGCAAGTTTAATCGCACGACGTGCTACTTTGTCTTCGTATGCAGGACCGATACCGCGACCTGTTGTACCGATTTTACCGCTGCCACGCTTGGCTTCACGAGCTTGGTCAAGTGCCACGTGATAAGGCATGATAAGTGGGCAATTAGGAGAGATACGTAGACGCTCACGTACTGGTACGTTGTTGTCTTCTAGCTCTTTCATTTCCTTTAGTAGTGCGTCAGGTGCTAACACCACGCCATTACCGATAAAGCAAGTGACGCCTTCACGCAAGATACCTGATGGAATCAAATGCAAGACAGTGGTTTTGCCATCGACAACCAACGTATGACCAGCATTATGACCGCCTTGGAAGCGGGCTACTGCTGAGGCTTTTTCGGTAAGTAAATCAACGATTTTACCCTTACCTTCGTCGCCCCATTGGCTACCCAAAACTACAACATTCTTACCCATGATCAATCCTTACCTTTATGTATTGAGGTGTGTGCAATAAAAGCTGAAAAATTAAAATGATTTTCTTAGCTATATCTTTTTATCTTAGTGCTTCACGAAATAGAAACACTGAGATATCTAACAAATAATTTTACGTTCTCATAATGTGTACTGAATAATTTTGGCTGCGTGCGCCATTCAATCGCCTACTATCAGACAGTTAAATAGTCTGTAGCTGCCATTGACTGTCATCAGATATGCTCAAACGATGCGTCACATCATCTGGACTGTCCTGTGCATCTAACGGCATAGTGACGCGATAGCCTTGCTGACGTAGACTCTCTACTTGTTGCAGTAGCGTCTGCATCTCATCTGTATTTGCATTAGATAAAGCGGCAAAATCAACCAAGACAACGGTTGGCGCATCTAACTGTGTATGAGCCAGCAATCGGCTGACATCCATACTAAACCCTGTAGCCGCACGTAACGCTTGTGTCTGGCTTTGCATACCATCAAAACGACCACCACGTACTAGTGGCTGCGTTTCGCTATTGATATAACCATTGAAGACGATGCCAGTGTGATAGTGGTAACCTGATAGCTCCGTCACATCAACACTGACTGGGCACTGCCATTGGTCTTGTAGATAGTTTTTCAGACGCTGTAGCTCATCAATTGCCGTTGCGATTTGGCTGTCTTGCTGCGCCGCATCTGATAATTTGGCTAATAGGTTTGCGATATCGTGACCAAAGCGTGCCAACACATAAAAATCATCACCCATTAGCAAAGCGCGGCAAACACGCTTAAGCTCTGGTAGGTTTTTATTGGCATATAAGTACATCAATTGTTCAGTATCACTGTCTGACAGTTCAGCCAATTCAGCCAAACGTTTGAATATTGCCACGTGACCCAAATCGATATGGAGCGCTGCACTCATATTGAGTTTGTTTACCATCGTAAATAGCACATCTATCAGCTCAATATCTGCTGCTAGTGACGCACAGCCAAATATCTCAGCACCCAACTGTAGCGGCGTACGTGAGCCAAACAGACCTGATGGCAAGGTATGAATCACATCGCCCACATAGCAATAACGCGCAATACCTGTACCGCCATGATGCGCATCTATACGCAAAATCTGCGGGGTGATGTCAGCGCGCACGCCCATTAGGCGACCCGTCAACTGATCGATAATCTTAAAGGTTTGACGTTTCAGATCTTCTGACGCATCACTTAGCAAGGACTCAGTAAACTCGATCATCGGCGGACAAACCAGCTGATAACCATGAGTAATAAGCTGCTCGATTAACTGATGTCTAAGCACTTCTTGCTTATGCGCATCTTCAAACAGGACATCAACCACCCCATCAGGCAATAGCCAACTATTGGCAACATCACTGCCAAAGTTACTCAAATATGGCATGCGATTGGGTGCAGCACTGTTTTCGGCAGGCTGAGACACTGTTTCGTTGGTAGAATTTGGCTGGGCAGGTTTTGCAGAATCAGAACTAACAGACACAATAAATCCTTGTTTGGCGTATCGCTTACCAAAAACGCGGTACTGATGCGGTACTTAAAGGGTGATTTGCCGGGCATTGACGCTGTGTGTGTTTATTTTTAACGCGCAACATCATTGACCCAATTATTTATAAACAAACCAGGTAACCGCAAAAGGGTGAATAATAAGTATAATTTAGAATGATAAGACGAGTATCTTCATGCGCTAAAAAATTGCGACAAATAATCAAGGCACTTTATGCTTTAGTTTAGCATAGCACTCAAGGTTCGCATAGTGACAATTAGCTACAATCACTATCTAATTACAGTTCAATTGCCGCTTATTAGCTTAGCAGGTGTGACAGTCATCATTGATATATTTGGCTCAATATTGGGCGAATAGCCGAGAGGTTTATTTTTTGTTAACCATAAGATAATGAGCGTGATTACGGCAGCGTCATCAACACAGACTCATGATACACTAACACATATTTTTATCTCGGAAGCCTTATGTCATCTGATTACCACCCAAACCCTGCCATCAACCAAACCAATATCTTAGGCACCGCACTTGCCAGCTGTTGTTTCGATCCAATTACTGGCTATTATCGCAATGGTTTTTGCCATACTGGCAACCATGATGTTGGTCAACATACCGTCTGCGCCAAGATGACCAGCGAGTTTTTAAACTTCTCTGCCAGTCGCGGTAACGACCTGATTACCCCACTACCTGAATACAACTTTCCTGGTCTCAAACCTGGTGACTACTGGTGCATCTGCGCGCTACGTTGGGTTGAAGCATTGGACTTTGATATCGCACCGCAAATCAAACTAGAAGCGTGTCACGAGAGCCTACTGACATTAGTAGATATCGATACGCTAAAAAGCTATGCCCTATAGATAGTATTGGCACACGATAAAACCGTAGCAGCGTTCACAGCATATTTGGATTATTGAAGTTTTTTATTATATGACAGGAAAGTATATGGAAAATGATAATAATCAATTGATTAAAAAAACGGCTCATATTGCGCCTGATTCCAATATGAATCATATCTATGCCAATATGAATGACAAGCACCTCTATTTGGACGATGATGATAGCTATATCTATGGTGATGTGGACGCCACTACTGAAGATACTATTGAGACCATGACGGTCTACGATCCTGACTCTGAACGCTATGAAGATATTGATTCATCAAGCGCAGGTGAAGTGGTCAATTGCTACGCTTACTCACGTAAAACAGGTGAGAACCTTAATAGAGTGGCGCTTAATGATGTGAGTCGTACGCTAGGGAACAACGGTCAATTTATTTGGCTTGGGCTATATGATCCAAGCTTAGAAACCATGGTCAAAGTAAAGGAAGCCTTTGACCTGCATGAGCTAGCGATTGAGGATGCCTTTGCTGATCATCAACGTGCCAAAGTCGAAAACTACGATAATGACATGGTCTTTGTGGTGCTACGTACGGCCAAGCTAGAAGACAATGTCATTCGTTATGGTACTACTGCGATATTTATGGGTAAAAACTACCTCATTACGATTCGCAATGGTCCGTCAAACTCTTATGCGCCAGTACGTGAGCACTGCCATCGTCGCCCCGAAAAGCTGCGTATGGGTCCTATATTTGTACTGCATGCTATCCTCGATTTTATCGTTGATAACTATATGCCGATTACCGATCGATTAGGCCGTTACTTACGCGAGCAAGAGCGCTACGTATTTACCTCTGAGTTTGATAAGGGCACCCTAAAAAACCTTTACGAGCTCAAATCGCAACTGGTACATATGCGTGCCATTATTTTACCTGTGCAAGACATCTGTAGCTTTTTTATCAATCATAAAAAGAGTGAGATTGTCTCTGGGTTTTCTCAAGCCGCTAAGCCGTATTTTCGCGATGTCAACGATCACCTCTTACACTCACTAGATGCCATTAATGGTCTCAATGAAATGCTGAGTGTGGTGATGAACACCTATATGGCGATGGTCAATATGGGTCAGAATGAAGTGGTGCGTAAGCTTGCTGCATGGGCAGGTATTCTAGCAGTGCCGACAGCCATCGCTGGCATCTATGGCATGAACTTTGATTTTATGCCTGAGCTTCATTGGAAATACTCTTACCTTGTCATCATGGCCATTATTATCGCCTTATGTAGCTATCTGTACTATAACTTCAAAAGATTGAAATGGTTGTAATATCAAATGCCATCCGTAAAAAAAGAGCAACCACTGGTCGCTCTTTTTTTATGTTGCTATCTTTTTATATTGCTATCTAATTATTCACGGCGATGCTTGGTATGGCTATCGGGTGCCTGAGCATTATCAGGCAATAGCGCCTTAACTGTTAGGTTTGCATGCTGCTTATCGAGATTATCCTCTGGACGACCAAATGTTTTTGCTGTCCAAGTCAGGATTACAATAGAGCCACTCAGTAGCATGATGGCCACAGAAATTGTCGCAAGCAGCCATAAATGGAAATAGTCTGAAACTGCCTGTACATCAACCACCAAATGTCGTGACAAGGCCGTTATGGCAATAAATATCAAAAACTGTACTGGCAGTCGGTGGGTTTTAAAATAAATCCCTATCATAGCCAGTAGCTCAAGGTAAATAAACAACATCAATATGTCTTTTAGATCCGCTGAACCCTTTTGGACAATATAAATAAACTCTTTACCTGCGGTCCAAACGACAACCACACTGATTAGAAATAAAATAACGTAATGACAGACATCGACAAACTCTCTACCAATACCCTGTAGTCGCTCATGAACACCTACGTTTTTTTTAGCCATGTTTAGGTCCTATCAACTGAAATGTGGTTGATTTAGCCTGAGTTTATGTTACCTCAGGCCCCTTATATATCGGCAATCAGTATTCGTATGACTATCTTTTTAGCCGTTATTCAAACCCGCTGATTTTTCAGCAGCATCGACCGTTTGGCGAATAAGCGTGTTGATAGTCATTGGGCCAACGCCGCCTGGTACTGGCGTATAAGCACTGGCAATGTTTTCCATGCCTTTCATTTCGATATCGCCAACACCGCCATCATCTGTCGGATGGAACCCTGCATCAACGACAACCGCTCCTGCTTTGATCCACTCCGCTTTAATCAGCTCAGGTACACCTACCGCACCAACCACGATATCTGCACGCTTAATATGTGCTGCCAAATCTTGAGTTCTTGAATGGCAGATAGTCACCGTACAGTTAGCATTCAATAGCATCATCGCCATTGGCTTACCTAGGATAGCACTACGCCCTACGACTACTGCTTCTTTACCTGATAGCTCGATATTATAATGCTCTAACAAATGCATAATGCCCTGCGGTGTGCATGAGCCATAAGCTGACTGCTGCATCGCCATACGACCAAAACCAAGACAAGTCACACCATCGACATCTTTTGCTAAGTCAATCTGCTCAAAACAAGCACGCTCATCGATATGCTCAGGAACCGGATGCTGTAGCAAAATGCCGTGTACATCTGGATTACTATTTAACTCATCTATCTTTGCCATGAGCTGCTCAGTGGTCGTGGCACTTGGCATCTCAACGCGTATAGAGTCCATGCCAACACGCTTACAGGCGTTGCCTTTCATACGAACATAAGTGGCAGAGGCTGGATCGTCACCAACCAATATCGTCGCTAAGCTTGGGGTGCGGCCAGTCTTTTCCTTAATCGTATCTACGCGCGTGCGCAGATCCTGTTCTATTTGTTTGGCAAGTGCTTTGCCGTCCAAAACGGTGGCGGATTCTTGGGCAGTAGACATAGTAACTCCAATAGAGGGTACGATATAAAAAAATAAAGACAGCGCGCGCAAATACTTTGCATGCCTGTCCTTTGCTTCGTCAATCTTTGACTAAGAGTAATATTGTACCTGTGTACGCTACAAAATCCTAGCGTAAGATAAAGCCTGCGCACTGATAATTTTTTATAATAAGTGAATGAAACAGTATTACGTATATATAGGCAAATGTATCTTGTGCTTTCAGTAAAAATAGCGTCAAATTCAAAGTAGATTTCTAAAAATAATCATTAATTATCGTCTTATTCGACCATCGAACCAAATACGCTATCGATCGCCTGTATTGTCAGTTCAATTTCAGCCGTCGTAAGCGTAGGATGTACTAGAAACATGAGACTACTCTCTCCTAGTTGCTTTGCTATTGGCAATCTAATGCTTGGACGCAACCCAGTATTATCAAAGGCCTTCTCCAAATAGACTTCTGACGCAGATCCAGAGAAGCAAGGAACACCTTGATTATTAATTGCCTCAATAATGCGGTCACGTGTCCACCGATCAGGTAGATTATCGGACTGCACATAGACATATAATTTATAGTAAGCATGGTTCGTATTGGAGAACTGCGCTAAATGCTCTAGTCTCGGCACACAAAGGTAACCTTCGGACTCCCACTTGCTACAGGCCTCTAGTATGGCTTGCGCATTAGTAGTCCGTTTTGCTGTCCACTCATTCATTTTCTCCAGTTGAATACGTCCCAGAACGCCTTGCATCTCAGTCATACGCCAATTGGTGCCAAAGCTTTCATGCAGCCAATTGTAGCCAGGTGATTGCTCCGTTTCATAGACTGCCGCATAGCTCTTACCATGATCCTTATACGCCCACATTTTTCGCCATAGTAGCTCGCTATCAGTAGTGACCATACCGCCCTCACCTCCTGTGGTCATAATTTTATCTTGGCAAAAACTCCATGCCCCAACATGACCAATACTGCCAACACTTCGCCCTTTATATCGTGCGCCATGAGCTTGTGCGCAATCTTCAATGACATATAGGTCATGCTCATCTGCCAATGCCATAATGCTGTCCATATCACATGGCCAGCCAGCCAGATGGACGCACACGATACCTTTGGTTTTATCACTCAGTACAGCTGTGATGGTCTCAGCGGTGATATTGCCAGTTGCTTCATCGACATCTGCAAATATGGGCATCGCACCTGCATTGACGATTGACGAGATACTAGCAATAAAGGTACGCGGTGTGACAATGACCTCATCACCTGCACCTATATCGAGTGCTTGTAACGCGACATCCAATGCCAAGGTGCCATTACCCAATGCTATTGCGTACTTACTACCTACCCAGTCAGCAAACTCTCGCTCAAACTGACGACATTCTTCGCCTGTCCAATAATTGACTTTGTTAGATAGTAGCACTCGACTGACAGCGTCGGCTTCATGCTGCGTGAATTTTGGCCAAGGTGAAAAAGGGGTATTTAGCATATGTTCCTCTATGGTACTTATGTCTAATGTTGTGTCACGCTCTACAATAAACTGCTCACTATGTTATTAACCTTTTTATCTCTCACAATTTTTCTAATACTTAATGTCTTTTGATTAGCTGTATTGCTATCAGCAAAGAGTACTCTTAAAGCATTTCTTCATTAATACTATTGCCCATAAATTTACTCATAGTTGCTTCGCCCTCAGCACTGATACCCTCTTTAACAATGACTTTTTTTACCGTTTTAAATAAAATCTTGATATCCAGCCACAGCGACTGATTGTCAACATACCATGTATCAAGTGCAAACCTCTCATCCCACCCAATAGCATTGCGACCATTAATTTGGGCATACCCTGTAATACCTGGGCGGACGTCGTGTCGACGCGCTTGTTCATCATTATATAAGGGCAGATATTCCATCAATAATGGTCGCGGGCCCACTAAACTCATATCACCTTTTATGACATTCCAAAGCTCAGGCAACTCATCAAGGCTGGTATTACGCAGCGCTTTACCAAACGATGTCAATCGCGCGCCATCCTCCAAAGGATTGCCATTTACGTCTATATCATCTTTCATGGATCGAAACTTTATCATCTCAAATGGCTTGCCATACAGACCTGGACGAATCTGACGAAATAGAACAGGCGCACCAAGATTTTTACTCACCTTATATGCAGTTGCAGCATAGACAGGAGACAGCACTACTAACGCTGTCGTTGCACCTACAATGTCAAATAGTCGTTTTATCATTTATAAACCCAACATATTTATTAGTCGTTTATTGACTTTATCTGCATCAAATTTCTCTTGTGCTAGCTTGTAGCTTTCATCACCCATCTCTTTAATTTGTTCAGGATGTTCTATAAAGTAAATCATTTTCTCTGCCAAAGCTTTCGGATTCCATTTCTCTACTAAAAACCCATTTACTCCATCAACAACCGTTTCACGGCAACCAGGTACATCAGTAGTAATAATAGGTCTTCCAATTGCCATCGCTTCCTGAGTACTGCGCGGCACACCTTCACGATAAGACGGCAGTACAAATACATGATGATTTGCAATCCAGTCTTTTACATTATCAACATGACCAGGATAGTTTACGATGTTCGAGGCAATCAACTCATCTAACTCTGATTTCTGCAATGCACCCATATTAGAAGCATCTATCTCTCCCAAAATAGTGAAATACGCTTCAGGGTATACTTTCTTTACTATTTTTATAGCCGAAATAAGATCATGGACACCTTTTTCTTTCAATAAGCGACCAATAAATAAAAATTTGATAGGTTCTTCGATATTTACTATGGACTGATATTTGTACTGGCTTAGATTTAAGCCGATACCACCTAGCACATTTACCTGTTTCACTTGTATTTTATACCGCTTCAATAAATCATTAGGATCATCAGTATTTAAAAATATAAGACGATTTAACCGTGGCAAAGCAATTTTATACAATAAGACCTGGATACCTTTAATCACTTTTACCTTCTTGCTGAGGCCTTCAGGTTGATCTGTAAAACAATAACCCAATCCTTCGAGCATACCTACAACCTGTGGAACCTTTGCTATTTTTGCTGCTAACGTGCCAAAGATGACTGGTTTAGAAAAGTAAGAGAACACAATATCTGGCGCTATTTTCTTAATAACTTTGGACAGATGATAAGCTGCTGTGATATCCGCTAAAGGATTTAAACCCCCTCGATTTAAACTATAGGTTACAGGTATGGCACCCAACTTCTCTATTTTCTTTAGCTCATCTTGAGTATATTCAGAAGTAAACGCATAGACAGTATGCTGCTGTCTGACCAACTCCTGAATAAGGTCAGCGCGAAAGCCATAAAAACTATAAGCAATGGTGCCTAAAATAATTATTTTCATCCATTCACCACCTATACTCTATTTGAGGAGGACTTTCTAAAAGACGATCTTTTAAGCCTTAAGATATAAAAAAAACTGATATATATAGCCAAATAGTTGTATATCCTTAAACGTACTGCGGTGCCTAAATTATCGTTTCCGATCAGCCAAACACTGCCGTAGAATATGAAAAATATAATGAGAAAACGTACAAAGCTGTCTGCTAACTTAATGTTCTTTAATACATATATGAGCATGAAAAAGAAAGGAACGGTTTCGAGTACGAATAGTACAAGCGCTAGCGGGTTAGTAATGTACAAGCCCAGCATCTGACCCAAAAAGCTAATTATAAAATTAGGTATAAATAGTATAGGATTAGAGAAGCTGAGACCTAGAGTCGAGCCACCTTCCGACTCTTCAAATCCAGACCGATACTCAGTTAGCAAGTCCAAAACGCCTAAATAGTTTGCTGCAAACAGAAGTCCAAGATAGAGAAGACCTAAATAAAAAGCTCTACTTTTAGTAAATTTTATTTTTAAGAAAAGTAGACTAAGCAAGTAGGCATACCCTAAATAAGGTCTTATCTCTATTAAGAAGAATCCAATCACCACAGATAATAAAAAATAAAAGACAGTACCAAAGACACTATGACTACTTAAGAACCACTTTACTGTCAGGCATCCTAATAGAAAACTAAAGGCCATAAATATATCGCGAAATATATCTGTTGAAAAAAAGAATATCGTTGGATGAATCAAGCAAACTAAAAGAGCGTATAAATAGTATTTTTGATTTCTTTTGAACGTTATGCCTGAAAGTCTAACTACCATAATGGGAATAGCTATTAAACTTAGAAAAAATAAGAAATAAGTAGTCAAATCACGCGAATACAAGCCAAAATCGTTTAACCACCTTAGTAATACTGGCCAAATATTTACTGCGGTATCTGTAAAGCCTTCAGCATAAGAGTTATAGTAATTAGCATCGCTGCCACCGCCCAAGTTTATTATTAAAATATCGTATTCCATCAGTACGAATGCAATTATTTTTGAGAAAAAGATAGCGGTAACTAATAAAAATATATTAGAGTTAGAAAATCTCTCGAATAATTGCTGATTATTTCTCATGGTATATTTCCACCCATTCATCGGAAATAATCTTTATATCAAATTTGTCTTTGGCATATTGTCGACCTAGAATATTCTTCTGTTCAATTAATAAATTAGCTTCGATGGCTTTTGCTAAAGCTTCAGGCTTCTGGATAGGTACGATACTTCCATAACCGTCTAATATCTCACGGGCGCCGCTAACATCAGTAGAAACGACGTTTGCTTGACAAGCTAAAGCTTCAATCAATACTGTCGGCAGCCCCTCATAATCAGATGATAAAACGAACGTATCACAAGCACTCATCAACGTTGATATATCACTCCTTCTACCTAACAGAATAACTTCTTTATCTAACTCTAACTCTATAATATGCCTTTCGATTTCTGACCTTAATTCACCATCACCTGCAATAATCAGTACAAAAGGAATAGAATTAGCGGTTTTTAAAAATCTTATAGACCTCAAGAGATTAAGGTAGTTCTTTGCTTTATTAAACCTACCAACTGCTAAGATTACCTTGCAGTTCTGATCTAGCCCGAGCTCATCCTTTATTGCGATTTTTGCCTGCGTACTATAACTAAAGTCATCAAAATTCACTCCGTTATATATAGCTTTCATTCCTTTTTTTGGTACTGCATATCTTGATTCAAAAGAGGCAACTGCCGTGTTGCTGACATTGGTGCTTACATCGGCCAAGCGGTTAGTCAGTCGATAAGCTAGCATACGTAGTGCACCGCCCTCATTGCTACTGTGGGCGGTGGATATCAATCTATTTATTGGAGTTACTATTTTGACTAAACGCGTCAAAATATTTGCATGGACCATATGCGAGTGCACAACGTCAGGCTGATAACTTTTAATTATTTTTGATAGCAAAATATATGCAGCAGGTAGAGAGATTATATTGGTCAAGCTAACTTTCATTAACTCAATACCTTCACATGTTGGTCTAGTAAGTACCTCACCTACAAAATACACAATTCTAACTTGATGCCCTTTTTGGACCATGGCATCCGCCAAGTCACAAACAACTCGTTCAGCGCCTCCTTGTCCTAAGCCTGTAATAACATATAGTATTTTCATTGTTATCCTATAGCTATAAAATTGTTATATGAGTAGGCATACATCCATTATTTTAATTCTATTTATTCTATTTATTCTATTTATTCTATTTATTCTATTTATTCTATTTATTCTATTTATTCTATTTATTCTATTTATTCTATTTATTCTATTTATTCTATAATTAGTCACTCTTTTCTAATAGCTCAATCCACTGCCCTATTATTTCTTTAGGTTGATATTTTTTAGATTTCTCTTTTCCTCGTAAGCCAATTATTTTTCGATCTTCTTTACTATTCATCAGTTCTATCAAGGCTGAAGCAAGCTCATCGATATTGTTTTTCGGTACTAAAATTGAACCTGTACCTTCTAATATTTCTGCAGGGCCTGTATCACAATCAAAGCTAACAATAGGTAGTCCAAAAGCTAACGCCTCAAGCAGCACCATTGGAAAACCTTCAAAACGAGAGCTTAAACAAAATATTTCTGCTTCTTTATAGTATTTACTTACATCCGAAGTCTCACCCACCAAGCTCACTTTTTCAGTTAACTCATTCTCTTCGATAAATTTTGTGAGTTTGTTTCTCTCTTTGCCCTCGCCAACTATGACTAGTTTCCAATCTGGCATAAAGTCACTTACCTTAACCCAAGCCTCAAGCAACATATCGAAACCTTTCACCTGAATCAACCTACCTACTGCCAATACGGTTCTTGTGTTTTCTCGCTTGATATAGTCTTGTGGTGGGAATGGACAAGCATTTTCTATTGCTAAGATTTGTGATTTATGATGCGTGCCGTCTAACCAATACCGCTTATCTCTTTCCGTTAAAGTCACTACTGAATCGCAATATCGTGCTGCTAGTTGACGAGCGACTCTTCTACTTCTAACTCCTAAATCGTGATTAAAATTCAAGTGCTCCCAACATATATGCTTGACCGGTAAGCCTATGGTGGCAGGTATAGTAAATTGAGAGCATAATGTCTCTACTACTATCAATGCATCAATCTCCTCTTCTTTTAGTAGCTTCCTTAATTTATAAATAGTATTAGGAATACGGAGCAACCTATGGTCTGAAAAACTCATTAGAGACACTAGTTTTATTTCTTTATTTATAGGAAAAAAAGGTTTATCTCCATAGGATATGCTGGCTAGTATTACTTCATACCCTACTTCAGATAAGCTATTCGCAAGCATACATCCTACTCGCTCAGTACCGCCCGAGCTATTGACACTACTAATTACTATTAGAACTTTCATGTCGCTCTCCTTATTATTTATTTCTAAAGGCTATAACATAAATGGATTTCATATAAGTAACTTTTATGAATATGCGTAAGCTAAATATTGATCATATCTCATGCTATTACTATTTATACTAAAACTATATTTGATAATTATTACCCGCCCAAAAAATACTAAATCTCTTATCTGGATTAATATAGTCATATAAAAAATAATCTTAGCTCTTTAAACCCTCTAACAAAAAAACCCACTGGCTTATTATTTCTTTAGGTTGATAGTTTTCAGACTTGCCCCTACTTTTTATGCCAATCATTTTTCGATCTTCTTTATTGTTCATTAGCTTTATCAATGCTGAAGCCAGTTGCTTAGTATTATTTTTTGGCACTAAGAGAGAACCCGTACCTTTTAATATTTCTGCAGGGCCTGTATCACAATCAAAGCTAACAACAGGTAGTCCAAAAGCCAGCGTCTCAAGTAATACCATTGGAAAACCTTCAAAACGAGAGCTCAAGCAAAATATTTCCGCTTGTTCATAATATCTACTTATATGAGAGGTATTACCTACTAGGCACACGCTTTCTGTCAATTTGGTCCTTTTAATAAATCCTGTTATTTTTTTTCTATCTTCTCCCTCCCCAACTATGACTAGCTTCCAATCAGGCATAGAGCTATTTACCTGCACCCAAGCCTCAAGCAACATGTCAAAGCCTTTTATTTGAGTCAATCCACCAACTGCCAATACGATTTTTGTGTTTTCTTTTTTGATATATGTCTGCGGTGGAAATGGGCAAGGGTTAGGTATTGCTACTATTTGAGACCTATGATGTGTGCCATCTAACCAGTACTGCCTATCTCTTTCTGTCAAAGTCACTACTGCATCACAATATCGTGCGGCTAATTGACGAGCTAACCTTCTAACAGGTTTTCCTAAGTCATTTTTAAAATTAAAATGCTCCCAGCAAACATGATTGACATTCAAACCCGCTAGCGCAGGTACTGTAAATATGCATGAAATACTATCAACCACAACGAGCGTATCGATTTTTTGCTTTTTTACAAATTGACGTATTCTATAAATTGCTTGCAAAATTCTCTTTTTAAAAGACACACTCTTAGAGTATAAAAAGTGATTTTCTATATTATCATTTAGATTAAAAAAAGGATTGTCGCCTCCTACAAGGCTTAAAATTGAGATATTATAACTTCTTTCGGCAAACCCATTCGCAATTAAACTGGTTACTCTTTCAGTACCGCCAGCGTGATTAAGATTACCTATAAGAAAGCATATATTTTTCATATTTTATCTCTCGAATAAATCCATATACTCTATTGCGTTTATTGTTAAAACTTCATAATCGTTATTTACCATAGAAAATAGTGATTTATGAAAATAATTTTTTATTATTTCAACTATGAATACATAGCCATTTTTTCGAACGTTGGGTTGCTATTTATTAACTGTTGATAAGTGCCTTGTTCAATCACTTTACCTTTTTCCATAAAATAAATAATATCGCAATTTTTTACTGTTTTTAGACGATGGGCTATCATTACGATGGTCTTCTGCCCACTTAGCTCTTGAATAGCGTCCATTATGACTTTTTCAGTAATACCGTCTAAGGCACTTGTTGCTTCATCAAACACCAATACATCAGCTTGATTGTATAATGCTCTAGCTATGCCAATACGCTGTCGCTGTCCTCCAGATAGTTGTACGCCTCGTTCACCAACTTTAGTATTTAAACCTTCAGATAAACTGTCTACTAAGAACTCTAGATGGGCAAGCTTAATTGCCTGTTTTACTCTTACTAAATCAATATCTTTACGACATATGCCAAAAGCGACGTTTTCAGCGATACTACCTTCACTCAAAAATATACTCTGCGGTACGAAACCTATGTATTGCTGCCAAGCCTGTTTGTTTTTTTCATCGATAATTAAGTCATCAAGCATTAACTGTCCGGTATTTGGTGCAATAAGACCTAGTAATAGATCGATAGCTGTAGATTTACCAGACCCCGACTCACCGACAAAACCAACTGTAGAATTGATAGGTATATTTAGATTTATATTATCTAATGCTGGCATTACTTTATTAGGATAGGTAAAGCTAACCCTATTCAGTCGTATAGTCTTAATTTTTGCTAAATCAATTGTTTGACCGCTCGCAATATCTGAAGCAGCACCCTGCTCACTATTTACGGTCAACGATGCAAGCAAGTCTTCTTTTATAGAATAAAAAGCAGCCGTATTGCCTCTAATCGTAGCAACGCTATGGTATATTTGCTGCAAAGCAGGTAATAACTTAAAACCAGCAAGAGCATAAACGGTTAATATAGGTAATACTTGGCTCAAATTCCCTTCGCGTGTTGTCAACAAAACTAAAACTAGCCCAATCATTGCACCAAAAGCTAACAACTCCATTAAATATCTAGGTGCTTGGCTTAATGCTGTATTTACTCCTTGAGCATGCGCAAATAACTTTCCACTTGTCTCAAACTGATGTACAAAATCATGTCTACGATTGTAGAGTAGTACATCTTTGATCCCCCCAAAGCCCTCATTCATTAAACGAAATCGATCAGTTGAGGTAGTAGAAACGTACTCTCCATACAAGGCGATACGCTTACGAATCATTCTGTATATAATTACGTAACCGCTAGCAAACAATACAACCCCTACGGTTGCTATCAATGGGTTATAAATAAAGATACTAACTGAGATAAATACTGCTAATACTAGACGAGCATTCATCTGTATAAATGGCAAAATAATAAAGTTTGTTACTCTTAATGCCTCAGTTGCAATTTGCTTAGTCAATTGAGCGCTGCTTCCACTAGCGTGGAACAACCAGTCTTTTTGCAAATAATAATGATACAAACGATCACTAATCTCTGTACCGACCGAATAAGCAAATAAAGACAAACGCCATGTCGTAATCATCGACAAAATAGACGCTAAACTAAGCATCAACAGTACAAATAGACCCGTTATGAACAAAAAATCTGTATGTGTACTCACACCGCTGGCTACATATATACGATTAAGAATTGCATTGGTTTCAAGCAGCTGCATATCAGCCACTAAGGCCATAAAGGGCCCTATAGAAGCAATTCCCAACAGCTCCATAAATGCCATGAACACCATCATAATCTGCAAAGACAAATAACGTCGTCGCTGGTCTACAGTTAACAGGGCAAACAATTCTTTGGCTAATCGCAACATACTTTTAACCACTCTATTAGTTTACTTACTTCAATTTTTTATTCTATTAACTCACTACGTCCATCAGTTCTATATCTATCTTTTCGGCATCAGCTTCATCGCCTTCTCGGTAGCCTTCAACGAAGGTCCTAAATTGTGCTTTCAACCATTCAGTATCGTGCCGCTTTGATCTTTCGATAAACTCAAATAAGATAGCTTCGATATCTTCCAATGGAAAACTATGTTCCATTGCTTGCATAATGAGTGGATGAAACGTGGTCTCTATATTGTCAGCACCAATGATTAGCTCTTCATAGAGCTTTTCACCTGGTCTCAATCCAGTAAATACAATTTCGATATTACCATTAGGATTGCTCGCATCTTTTAGCTCACACCCTGTCAGACGAATCATACGTTTGGCAAGATCCACGATTTTGACAGGTGCACCCATATCAAGCACAAATACTTCACCACCGAACGCCATGGCCCCTGCTTGGATAACCAAACTGGCCGCTTCTGGTATGGTCATAAAGTAGCGCGTGATGTCTGGATGGGTGATGGTAATCGGACCACCCTGCTCAATTTGTTTGGTGAATAGTGGTACCACAGAGCCTGATGAACCCAAAACGTTGCCGAAACGCACCATACTAAAACATGTATGACTGTTGCTTTGGCTCAGTCCTTGGCAGACGAGTTCAGCCAAGCGTTTAGAGGCTCCCATCACGTTGGTCGGCCGCACTGCTTTGTCAGTAGAGATCAGTACAAACGTATCAACGTGAGCCTTTATTGCGGCACAAGCACAATGGTAGGTGCCTTTAGTATTGTTGATTGTGCCTTCAAATGGATTGGACTCGACAATCGGTACATGTTTATACGCTGCAGCGTGATAAATCGTTTTTATATGGTATTTTTCGAATATATTGATTAATTTTTTTTCGTTACCAACGCTTCCAATGACGCTAACAATCTCAGTATCTTGATATTCAGTATTACTAATGACATTGCTAGTGACGTTACTAGCGACAAGGCTTCTAAGTTCTTGATCGATTGTGTACAAAGCATATTCAGACTGCTCGTATAACACCAAGCATGCAGGTTTATTTTTCATGATTTGTCTGCATAACTCACTACCAATAGAGCCGCCTGCGCCTGTCACGAGTACGTTTTTACCCGTAATGTTTTTTTGAAGGAGCTCAGCAACTGGTTCGACAGTCTCTCTTTCAAGCACATCTAATATATCGACTGGCCGTATATGGCTGACTGTTACGATCTCATCAGCAAGCTCTCGTAAGCTCGGTAAATCCTTTAATTTGACAGAAACGCCTGACAGGCTATCCATAATCTGTTTTTTACGACCACGGCTCATAGAAGGCATTGCCAAAATCACTTGCGCGACATTTAATTTTTCTATTAACCAAGGTAACGCATGAGCAGCATATATTTTTTTACCATGTAGATAAGCCCCTATCAGCTGCGGATCATCATCGATATATGCCACTACATTATATTTATGAGAATGTCTCAAGCTCTCTAATAGCTCTCTACCAGCCGATCCTGCGCCATAAATAATCACGTTATCGCAGCAACTATCTAGGCGACCTTGATTGTCTGGTTTCTGTAATCGATTCAGCAACCCGCGAATCATTAGCCGACTGTTCCATAACCAAATAAAAAATAAGAACAAAAATATAATTGGCGCTGAGCGCGGCATCATTGATACTGGATTTACATAAATGATGAACTGATAAACGATAATAAGTAATAAAAACAACTGTAGTACTCGACCCATCGCCGCATCGAAAAACCCTCTAGAGGCGCCTCTATAAAAGCCAATCAGATATAAGCTGACGACAGGTATCATTGCATAAAAAGCTAATACCGTAAGGCCGATTTGATCATCGACATAACCTTGACGCAATGCCAATGCCGCTACCAAGCAAAGGACAGCAACCGAAAAATCGATACCAAATAAGATAGAGCATTTAGCAAAGCGTGGTAAGGCTAATAAAAACAGCATCATACGCTTCGACCATCGATTGATATCGCTTGGCGTGTGATAAGCATTGTTAGACTCTGTTTTTATAAACATAAGATCCACCTACCTAAGTTATGTCGCTCGTTTGCCATGGACAATGAACAGTAGCTAACTACGAATTGTGTCCATAAGCATAATGGTAGTGATAGCTGTACCTATTCAAAATACTTTGCTGTATGTCATTTAAGATGATGCCATCGACTTGTACGTTTGCTTTACTCATCTGTTTGATGGCATAGACCAGTTGGCCTTCTACTGAATGATCAAATTTGGTGACAATCAGTACTCTGTCTGCGTGTTGTGCCAATACCATGGCGTCTGATGCAGCCAATATAGGAGGCGCATCGATAACGATATAGTCATACTTCGTTTTGAGCGCTGCCATCAAATGATTGAACTTCTCTCCTATCAATAAAGAAGTCGGATTATGCGACGGTCGTCCCCGCGATATAAGGTCAATATGCTCCATACCAGTCGGCTGAATAAAGCTTTCAAGGTTTAACTTAGCCATGTCAGTATCTAATCGAGGCTCATTAACTGTTAGAGAGCTATCTTTATCCTGCAGTAAGTAGTCTGTGAGACCACTGTCTGGATTCAGACCAAACATTTTGTGCAGCTCCCCTAAACGCATATCTCCATCGATAATCAGCACTTTTTTGCCAAGCTGTGCAAATACCTCAGATAAATTAGCCGTAATAAAAGACTTACCGACACCTGGGCTTTCTCCAGTGATTAATATGGTCTGAGCGGACTTTTCATCTGCTGTCTTCGTCGTCTTACCAAATAAAAGGTTTGTCCGTAAATTTTTAATTGCTTCATAACTCAAGCCATTGTGATCAACGTGAGCAAGCATTCGACCAGTATTTTTTTTGTTCCCACCTAGCTTAGATATCGAGGTCGAACGTGGAATCGTTGCAATGACAGGAATTCCCGTTTTAGACTCTAGATGTTCTGGGTCTTTTACGACATTTCTAATTAAGTTTCTGATTAGAACCAGCATTACCCCCAGTACAGTACCTACGAGTAGCGCCAGCAGCATAATTTGGAATTTGTTTGGTGCAATGGCATCGAAAGTACTGGTCGGTCTATCTAGAATACGGGCATAACCAACCTGACCAGCTCTAACGATTTTTAGTTGCTCATAATTTTTGAGCAGCGTGAGGTAAATCTCTCTATTAATGGCTGTATCTTCCGATAACTTTAAGAACTTTCGCTGGATTTCAGGCAGTCCTGCCACTGTGCTACCTATCGCTCCTATTCGACTGTTGAGGACTTTTAGTTGCTCATTTATCTGGATAACGAGTGGGTGCTCATTGGTATAGTAAGTCGTTAAATCCGCTCTCTTTAATTTGAGATCATTGAGCTGCTCATCGATTCGAGACTTTTCATTTAGTAACAGCTCAGCTTCTTTACCTACATCGATGGTGCCGTGCTTTTTACGAAACTCATTAAACTGAGCTTCAGAGGTGTCTAATTTTTCTTTTAATGCTGGAATCTGCGTTTCCATGAAAGCCAGTGTTTTGGTCGTTTCTTCCGTACCACGAGATTGGTTTTGATCGATATAAGACTGGACTATCTGATCAAGTGTGGTCGTGATTTGCTGTTGGTTTGTGCCTGTCATCGACAGCTGAATAATATTGGTTTTATCGCCTTTTTCTTCCACAGACAATGCGCTGTTAATCGCATCTGTCGTGGTCTTTAAGGTCTGCTTAGTGATGCTAATAGGATAACCATCTGTAGGTAGCTCAGTCACCGTAATATTAATCTCACCGTTTACCCCATTGAACTGATGTGGCTGACCTAACTGTCCTTTGAAATCATCTAGTCCATTGCTCAAGACAAATCCTGTTTCAGACTGTGATAGCGTAAAAGATTGGTTTAAATACGCTGGTGACACATCGAACTGATTGATTTGAACCGAACCGTTTTTTGTGCTCAAAGACACACCATCATTTGTATTCAACTGAGTATTAATGCGGTCGTTTGTTATTTTATCGAGATAGCCAATATTAGGATCGGTCAGTTTGATGTCTAGATGTAGCATATCGACGACTGGCTCTAGTATCATCCGAGACCGTATGAGCTCGGCTTCAGCCTCAGCCTTGCTCGCTTCTTCTCCAACCAACTCTGAGATGTTTGCACCAAGCGCATCGACTCCTTGGGAGTTTTCTTCAATTTGGATCAGTGCATCAGACTTGAAGGTCGGATTAATATAACGTGTATAAAAGAAACCTATTAAGAGTCCGACTGCTGCCATGAGCGCTATGATTTTCCAGCCACGCAACAAAACCAAAACCAGCGCCGTTAAGTCGATGTTGTCATTGTCGTTGTCACCCTTAGGTGTCGATAGGTCTTTTGAATCTATATTATTCATAACCATATACCCATTATTCAATGTTAATCGCTTAATAGCTTTCGCTTAGCTTCAAGTCCCTAACTGCCCTTGACTGCCCTTGACTGCAGTTAGATTGCTCTCTGCCTCATCGCACCTTATAAAATCTATCACTCTACTTCCTATTCTTATTTCAATTAATCTCAGTATTGAAATTCAAAGCACATCCAGTATTTTCACTAGCTATCATTTATAACCCTGATATCACGTTGATGGCAGAGGTTGATGGTAGTATCGCGCTAATCACACGATTCCAGCGAGCCAAGCCTGTTGGATCTACATAAAGAATGTCATTGGCTTGCATGTCAAAGCGACTGGCTAGTGCCAAGCTTGTAATGCTCTGCATGTCGACGTAATAGATATTGGTATACTGGTACTGAGGGTTGTCGCGCACGATATATACTTTGGCGGCGTTAGCCGTACTGGAATTTAGCCCATTTGACTCGCCCAATACATGCGCTAAGCTCAGCCCTTGTTCTGGAATCGCCACTGGCTCAATTTTGCCAAATTCACCCAATACGTAGACCTTATTGCGGTTTTGGCTATTGACGTGGATAGAGTCACCATCCCGGAGATAGATTTGATTGGCAGACAGCCCCATTCTTTGTAGTGACTGCACTCCTAAGCGATAGCTGTTGCCCTGACGATTTAGCACAATGTTATTTGAATCGCCTGTCTCAGTAGTACCACCTGCCATAGAGATAGCCCCATATACCGACACTGGCACATCAGCAATAGCAAACTCACCAGACTGCTTCACCGCACCATCTACGAAAAACTTGCTACCACGGTAATTGATGATTTTGACTTGAGGATCTGAGTACTTGAGATAGCGCTGTAGTTTGCTTTGCAACGTAGCGGTGAACTGCGGCACGCTCAGCCCACTGGCTTGAACTCTGCCTATCAATGGAAACTGTATATACCCTTGTTGATCTACCGTTAAGCTAGCAGTTGACGCATTAATATCTGGATAATTGGTAAGGATGATATTCAGCACATCCCCTTTCGCAATGCCGTAATTGACTCGTCCAGAGGTTTTGATCAAATGAGAGAGATCTTGAGTAACAGTAGGCGGCGCTGTACGCGGTAAAGTTGCCAGACTTAAAGGCTGAATATGAAATTGAAGACCGTTTTCTGCGGTAAAGGTGCCAGATTCAGGAAGATTTCCTGACTGAAGTCCTGAGTTGATCGTACAGCCACTAAACAACCCCATTAGAAATAAGCAAAATATGCTCATTACCAAAAAGCGTCTGTGTACAAAAATGAAATATTTATTAACCATAACAGTTACTCATATTTATATTTGTGAATCAAACCAGTAAACCTACCCACAGCATTTATATTCGTAAAAAAGAATATATTTAATAAATATACACCTAAACTATATTCAGTGCAATACATATAATATTCATAAAATAATTAACTGACTATTTTGCAATTTCTCATCAATCCCTTTATTTGCGGCTAATTACGAAAATTAATATCAACTTTCAAATTGCTGAGCGATAAAAAAATGGAAGTAAAAACAGCTTTGTAATAAATAAAGTTTTTATTTTTAATTTGAAAAATTTCAGCTCAATGAAGGATTGTTTCGATTACACTTATGATTGGAACTATCCTTTTAATGCCGGAATAGTGTAAGTGTTTGTATCTATGTAATCATTCATACAATCAGGCACTGAGAATCTTCAAGTCTATATTTCGTATACGACTAATAAACTTTTATTGATTAGCATTATGTTTGTTTAGGCATCAATAACCAGTAAAGTATTGGTTTACGTGCTAAATTTGTTAAAATAGCGTAGAATAGTCAATCCAATTTTTTACATTGAGAAATGTAAACCCACCGACTCAAGGATATTATGATGAAAGATGAAAAATTACAGAAAGCACTCGCCCGTATGGGACTTGGTTCACGCCGTCAAATGGAAGAAGTCATCAAATCTGGCCGCGTAACGGTTAACAATGGTCCTGCGACCATCGGTGATCGCGTCTCGCAAGGTGATGAGATTCGCGTTGATGGCCGTCAAATAAAATACACTTCTGAAAATGAGAAGCGTCGCCGTGTTATCGCTTACTACAAGCCTGAAGGCGAAGTTTGCTCGGCTAAAGATCCAGAAGGCCGCCCAACTGTTTTTGAACGTTTGCCAAAGCTGACGCATGATCGCTGGGTAATGGTTGGACGTTTGGATATTAACTCAACTGGCCTATTGTTATTTACTAACGATGGCGAAATGGCGCATCGCTTGATGCATCCATCTGGTGAAGTCACTCGTGAATATGCCGTGCGTGTATTGGGTGAAGTAACGCCTGATATCGCCCGTGCATTGACCGCTGGCGTCATGCTAGAAGATGGCCTTGCCAAATTTGAAGACATCAAAGAAGGCGGCGGCGAAGGCGTCAACAAGTGGTATCACGTCCAGCTAAAAGAAGGCCGTAACCGTGAAGTACGTCGTTTGTTTGAGTCACAAGGTCTAAAAGTTAGTCGTCTACTACGTACACGCTATGGCACGATTGTTCTACCAAAAGAGCTACGTACTGGCCGTTTCTTAGAGCTTGATAAAAAAGAAATCAACACGTTGACGGATTTGGTCAGCTTGCGTCCACGTTATGGCACGGGTCTACATGGCGCAGCCAAAGAAAAGCAAGAACGTATCAGAAACAAGCCGCTTAAAGCGCGTCGTACTGACACTCGTAGCGATAACCGCAATAGCAGCGCGAAACCTAAAAGTAGCGCTAGCCCTGCCAGCCGCGGTACACGCAACACCCGTGATCGCAATGATAAGCGCTAGTTAAATTGGTTTAACATTATTCTAAGTCTTAAATAGATTTGGGATAAACGTAAAAAAGCGGTCAATGATGAATAGTCATTGACCGCTTTTTTTGCGTCTTTTTATAGGCTTCACAGTTTACAGGCGTCACATTCGCTCAGTATAAATGTAACGGCTCAGCTATCGTGGCTATTAATATAGTGTTTCATAACTCGCAGCTCTTGTAGCTGTTCCTCCTCCATTTGCGCCAGTAGTCTATCCAAACGCTGCTCAATATTATCTAAAACACTCTGCAATAATTCATTAGCTTCCAATCTCTTATCGTTATTCCCATTATTGACATTTATATCCGTTAATTGGTAATGAGTGGCTAGCATTTCGGGTAACCGTGTTTGCAGCATTTTATTTAATACAAACTGCGCTTCTGTTATCGCTGGTGTCTTATGTTGAACATGTAATGCTGCTTGATAAGCGTAATAGCTGCTTACTTTTTCATCGATACGTTTTAACTGGCGTAGTTGCTGCTCAGACAAGTTTTTTAAGTGCTGTTTATTTAACGTTAGCTGCTGCAAGCGTAATGTGGCTAATGACAAGGGCGCATCGTAATCCTGATACGTGAGCACGCCAGGTGAGATACCGACAGCTTTATGAAAAGCCTGCCAGCCTTTTCTACCTAGATAAAAGGTAGTGACGGTCGTTACAATACCGATGCCTATTAAGATACTCATATACGCTTGCTCTTTACCCTTTCACCATTCAACTTTGTATTTATAACTTAATATCTTTAGCGCTCACATTTTCACCAGTTGGGCTTTCAATCGCTTGGATATCTACATTACTGCTCGCATTTCTACTGGCAGTGCTAGTGCTATCGGGCTTTTGAAACTCTGTGTTGCTAGTAGGATTATCAAAACGTTTTTGGAGATAGCGATTGGTTGCAAGTAGTTTTTGTCCGTCTTGATGATATGACGCGTTGAGCAGGTCATCGAACTGTGTGTTAATTGTCTTAAGCACATCTAACAAGGCTTCTTTGCCAGTGACATTAGAATGTTTAATTTTGGTAGTATCAGCAAGCGCGCTATCCGTCACATCTAAATCATGTAAGCGGCGATAGTCAGCGACTGCTTGTGGCACATGCCTATCCATTAAGTTTTGAATCATAATATAAGTTTCATTAACTGTATCTTTGTCATCAATCTTGCCATCATTATTGGTATCGCCATACATGACACGCAACTTTTCACCCTTTGTATTAATTTGATCAAGAGCGGTCTTAACGTCGACGGGTAGGCTTTTTTCAGGTATATAACCCAGTTGCGGCATTGCCTTATATTCGAGCATTTTGGGTGCTGTGACTTTTTTAATGCCACGATAACCTAGATATAGCCCAGCCGCTGGCAACAGCCCATACAAAACAAACATTACGAACATCGCAGTCATTTGGGTCATTATATTGTCCTTATTACTTATCAGAATGTCGTGGCTGATTTCTTATGGTTGTTATTATTAAACAAAAAAATAAGGCTCTATTAAAGCCCTATATTGTTATGCACTGGGTCGATTGTGTTTTTTGATAATACTTAACTTTTGCAAATGTACGAGAGAAAGTGTCATCAGAGAATATTTAACTTTGCGTACGGCTTTTAACGTAGCGGTGGGTTGAGGCAAGGCGGTTTAAGACTGTCTGATGCAATTCATCCAATAATTCGTCAAGCTCATAATCAATCTCTAAGAACAAATCTGTCAGCATATCACCGGCAGTCATCTTGCCCTGCACCATATTATTTTTGGTGCGATGCGGACTAAAGCGTTGTAGCTGCTCATAATGATGTAATGCTTCAGGGATACTTTCGGACACTAATTTATCGATGACGAACTGACGCTCGTTATGCTGCTGCTGTTGCTGTTCGTTCAGCTCACTACTCCACTCACGATAACGCTTTAGCTTACCGTTGATACGATCTAATATCGCAACGGCTTCGATAGGCATGGCATTTAGGGTGGCCTCATCGACCACATCAATAAGCTCAGTCATAATCGGACAACGTCCATGTTTGAGATACCACAAGGTATCTGGGTCAAAAGGCGGTCTATTGGTTGGGCGCATTTGAGCACGATTACTCAGATAGCGATCAGTCAAAGGCGTGGATGATTGGCTATCACTCACTTGTGCCAACGCATCACATATACGGTTTACACGTTCAGGCGGAGTTAGTGTAGAACGCTCTTGTACTGCATGATTGCTATCACTATTAGCAGCAGCATCCTGTTCATGATTGACGCTCATCTCCTGAGCATTCTTTGCTGCCAACGTCGGTAGGTCATCTTGAGCTTGCCCAAATGACTGTAGCATTCTTGTCAAACTGACTACCATGACTTGCTCTGCCCCTCGTCTATTACACTCACATTGTGCGCATATTGCATACATTCATTCAATAGCGTATCTTAGCAGGTTTTTGCTGGCCTGCCAGTAAGCAAAATGTCACCATTCCTACACTCCAACCGTTAAGCGCCGTATTATGAATGCTCCCGATTATATTTCTGGCTTCCTACTTGGGCTATCTCTCATCATTGCTATTGGCTCTCAAAACGCCTTTGTACTCAAACAAGGTCTCAAACGCGAGCACATATTTTTTGTTTGTTTATTTTGTGCGGTGAGCGATGCGTTTTTAATCTCAGCAGGTGTTGGTGGTTTTGGTGCAGTCACGGCCCGTTATCCTCACGTTATAGATATCGCAAAAATAGCAGGTGTTATATTTTTATTAGGATATGGTTTACAGAGTTTGTATGCCAGCGTACGTGTGTCACACGCTTTGACTGTCGAAGGACAAGTCGTGACTAGCTTAAAAAAAGCCTTATTACTATGCTTTGGCTTTACTTGGTTAAACCCGCACGTCTATCTAGACACATTGGTACTCGTCGGTATGGTCTCTACGGGTGCAAGCAGTAAATTGACGTTTGCCGCAGGTGCAATTAGCGCTTCGTTCTTTTTCTTCTTTGCTCTTGGGTATGGTGCGCGATTACTCAGGCCTCTATTTGAGAAACCTAAGGCATGGAACATACTGGATGCTTTGGTAGGGTTACTGATGCTCTATCTGGCTTGGCATTTGTATCAAAGCTGATAGAGGTATGACTGAGAAATGATAAGTAAGCTGAGTGTTGAATAAACTGAACATTAAGTAAACGACGTATTGGATAATACTGAATCAGGTCGATATCCGCTAACCACTGTATAAATTATGTGGTTAGCGGTAGTATTAATTATTTACATCAAGCTAGGAAAGAGCGTACGCAGTCCATTAACGATAATCTCGATAGAAACGGCTGCCAATAGCATACCCATGATTCGGCTCATGATGTTCAAGCCAGTATCGCCTAGTAAGCGACTGATACGACCTGCTGCCATCAATGCCAAATAGCAAAACAAACTGATAAATAAGCCAGCAATCAAAATGGCAGATACCTGCAAAATACCTGATACTTGTGAAGAATAAATGATAACCGTAGAGATACCACCAGGCCCAATCATCATCGGAATCGCGAGGGGAACCACGGCAGCTGCCATTGAAACCGGCGCATCTTTCACATGATCAACATCGAAGTTCTCTTGATCAGGTTTAACCGGGTTACCCTCTCCATTCATCATATTTAGGGCAATTAAAAACACCAATATACCGCCTGCCAATTGGAACGAGCCGATAGAAATACCAAGGGTTTTTAGTAGCGTCTCACCTGCAATCGTGAAAAAGCTAATGGTGATAAAAATGGTCAAACAAGCAACGCGTGCGACCTTACGTCGATTGTTCATCGAATAGCCGCGAGTCAAATCTAAAAATAACGTCAATGCGCTAAATGGATTGATCAATACCATAAAGGCTAGGATTATCTTGATAATTTCAGTATTCACTGAGCGCTCGCTTGTCTATTGATACCGCTTGTGCAAAAAGATAAGGTCATCGTGCGAGTGCAACGATGACCCAATAGGCAACTAAAAATAGCATTGTAGCATAGGCAGATAAGCTAATAAAATCATTAACTTTGCGCCGTTACGCCTACATGTCACCTTAGTAAAGCTTCAGTGTAAAAACAAACATTTAACAGATGATCAGTACAAGCTATCAGTATAAATTACCATTTTACTAACTCTGTGATAACCCTGGTCATAAAATCGAGCACATGTAGTGCTATTAGTCTTTATTACGTCTGCACTTATGCACTTATGCACTAAAATCTAGCCCAATATCTAAGGCTGTCGTACTGTGCGTCAAATAACCCATCGCGATAAAATCAACCCCTGTACTTGCCGCCGCTTGTACCGTTTCAGGCGTAATACCACCTGAGGCTTCAGTCTTTGCGCGACCCTTACACATAGTAACCGCTTGCGACAATGTTTCAGGCGACATATTGTCCAATAGTACTAAACTTACACCTGCATCGAGCGCTTGCTCTAATTGCTCTAGCGTATCGACTTCGACCTCAATAGGAATCAGATGCCCAGCAAATTTCTGTGCTTGCTGAATGGCTGTTTTGATGTCACCAGCAATAGCGATATGATTGTCTTTAATTAAAATTGCATCATCCAACCCCAAGCGATGATTACGTCCGCCGCCGCAGCGTACGGCGTATTTTTGTACAATACGCAAACCTGGAATGGTCTTACGCGTACAAGTAATTTGTGCAGGATATTGCGCTACGCTATCGACAATTTGACGGGTCGCTGTCGCAATACCGCTAAGATGGGTCATAAAGTTCAGTGCCGTGCGTTCTGCAGTCAATAAATGACGCGCGTTACCTTTTACGGTCGCTAACACTGCACCAGCCTCTACTGTTTCGCCATCCTGTACTTGTGCAATAAACTCAATTTGTGCATCGACTAAGGCAAAAGACAAACGTGCCAAATCTATACCGCATATCACACCTGATTGCCGCGCCTTGATCTGTAGCTGCGCTTGCATATCGGCTGGGATAGTAGCTTGTGACGTTACATCACCACGCCTACCCAAATCTTCAGTTAGTGCATTCTCAACCAATGGCTTGAGCAATACGTCATCCAATGCTGGCTCTTGTTCAATTGTCATCTTTGACCCTTATATAGGCATGATATTGATAAAAAATGCTTGTTATTTAAACTCAAAATGAGCATAAATATAGCGTAAAGTTAGCGACCCTGCAAGGGAAGGTGACAAATTTTTCGTTTTACTAACCATTTCAAGTACGAGATATTATTGGATGGTCATCGTTATTTGCGCTTAGGAAGTTTGCTGTCCATCAATAAACTCTGTAATTCAATATCATGGCGGAAGCGATATAGCTTGGCAGGACGACCGCGCTGAGCAGTACTACTCTCTCCTGTCTCCATTACCAAGTTTTGTGAATCAAGCAATCGACGAAAGTTTTGCTTGTGCAAACGCACGCCTGATAACGCCTCAACACTCTGCTGCAACTGCGATAAGGTAAAGACGTCTGGCATCAGACCAAAAATAAGCGGTCTATATTCAATCTTCGCGCGCAGTCTTGAGATAGCAGTAGCAATCACGCGACGGTGATCATAATACATGGGGACGCCTATGCGTTGTGACCAGTCCTCTGGCAAAGCAACAGCCTGATAGTTGGGCGGATAATTAGGGGCTTCGGGTATCAGACCTGCTTCATAAAGCATCTCATAGCGTAGTAATACATGCTCTGCAATCCATTCTCTACTTTCATTATCGTGTTCGTTGACTGATTGACTGTCAGTGAGTTTACCACTTGCCAAAAACGCTTCGTCCAGCCCCCAACATAAGCCAATACGCTGACGCCTGCGCTGTTGAACGATTGAATCGTTGGCAGTATTGGCCCATTCAAGTAGCGCAGGCACGATAAAGTCCATAATAATACTGGGCATACCGTCCAAATGATTTTCCCATGGGAAATAGTCGTACCAATCTCGCCATAGCGCTTTGCTTTGGAGTGCCTGCGTTTGCGTCTCTTGCACCAAACCTAAATAACTCACATACACCAACGCATGACCGTCGATGTTGCGTCTATTGGTATCGACAAAGGTATATAACTGCTCCAAATATCCAAGCGGTTGCTGCGTTTGCTCTTCTACCCACTGACGTACGCCTGCTTGTAACGAGCGATGTAGCGGCATAAGTGGCCCATTTGGCAATAGCTTGCCTTGGTCAACGGTTAGAACGCGCGCGATATGATCGGTGATAGCGACCAATACGGCGACCACTTCTGTCGTGCCGCTACCTTGCTGGTGCGCATGTGAATAAGACAACGTCATGGCTTTGGGAATTATCCTTTTTCTCTGAAATGTGAAAGGCTATTGAGGTCAATAGCTATGGTATGGCTTAGTATAGCTCGAATCTAAAACTATCATAGTCTGTGGTTGTAAGTATGAAAAATCAATAACGATAAATAGTTATAAAGGGCATGAATTAGCATTATTTTTAAACTTAGTACGGCTTAATTGCACATCACTTTGAACACTAAAGCCTAATCTTTTGACTTTTTAAGTATAAAAAACTACTTGTAATTATGCTCAAAATGAGCATAATTAAGATAACTTATAAATTTGTTATGCCCAATTACCCATTTTTTAGCACATACATTTATCGTTATTGCACCAACAAAGGCTGCCATTATGAAAAAATATCCTTACGACGCACCTATCATGAGTACGGACAATCGCATCGCCACTCAGATGAACATTGAATACGCCAAGGCTAAAATGCCAGCAGACTTGCCTCGCGCTGAACGCATCGTAGTCGAAGAAAATATCAAGAAACTACTGAAAGAGAATAATGCCGTACTGGTAGCACACTACTATGTCGACCCTTTTATTCAAGACTTGGCATTGGCAACCGGTGGCTGCGTCGGTGACTCACTTGAAATGGCTCGGTTTGGACAAGCACATAGCGCTCAGACTTTGGTTGTCGCTGGTGTACGCTTCATGGGTGAATCAGCAAAAATATTAAGCATGGAAAAGACTGTCCTCATGCCAGATTTGGAAGCCGAATGCTCGCTTGATTTGGGCTGCCCTGCTGATGAATTTTCAGCATTTTGTGATGCCCATCCTGAGCGTACTGTGGTCGTCTACGCCAATACCAGCGCCGCAGTAAAAGCGAGAGCTGATTGGGTAGTGACCTCATCTGTCGGTATCGACATCGTTCGTCATTTACATGCCCAAGGTGAGCCGATTATTTGGGGACCTGACCGTCATTTGGGTAAATATATCGCTCGTGAGACTGGCGCAGATATGCTGCTTTGGCAAGGGTCTTGTTTGGTACATAACGAATTTAAAGCCACTGAGCTAATGCAATTAAAAGAGGAACATCCAGAGGCCAAAGTATTGGTACATCCTGAGTCACCTGATAGCGTGGTTGAACTAGCCGATGTGGTCGGCTCGACTAGCAAGCTTTTGCAATCAACGTATGAGATGGATGCTGATACCTTTATCGTCGCTACTGATTTGGGCATATTGCACGAGATGCAAAAACGCTCACCAAACAAGCGATTCTTGGCCGCACCAACTGCTGGTGAGAGTGCAAGCTGTAAGAGCTGTGCGTTTTGTCCTTGGATGGCCATGAACGGTCTAAAAGGGATTGAACAGTGCTTAACCAATCAAAGCGGTGAAGTGCTAATGACACCTGAGTTAGCGACTGCAGCAAAAAAACCATTACAACGGATGCTCGATTTTGCCGAATCACAAAAGCAACGTGTAGCCGCCAGTGGCGACATAGTAAAAGACCGTACACTGTTCGCTAACGTTGGGGCAGCCTAGCATGAGTCAGTCGCATTCAGTTGATTGTTCCAACACCACTCGCTATAAAAATAACAGGAGCAGCAGTGATATGAGTAATATGATAAAAACTGATGTTCTTATTATTGGGGCTGGTCTGGCAGGTTTGAGCACCGCGCTATCTCTGCCAAAATCGCTGAATATTACTGTTTTAAGCAAAGCGGCACTTGAGGTTTGCTCAAGTCACTACGCTCAAGGTGGTATCGCAGCTAGCTTAGACAAAGCAGACTCTGTGACTGATCATGTCGCTGATACCTTAATTGCTGGTGCAGGATTGTGTGCGACGGACAATACTGCCCGTATCTTGGGTGCAGGACAGCAAGCGGTGCAGTGGCTATGCGAGCAAGGTGTGCCATTTACTCAATCTAATTTAACTAAAGAAAATGATAATGCACCTGATTTTGCAGTCTTAAAAACCAGTGACTTACACTTGACCAAAGAAGGCGGTCATGGCTGTAGACGTGTGGCTCATACGGATGATGCAACGGGTCGACACGTGATGGATGCCTTAACCACCAAAGTACAGACTGCGGCCCATATCACTATCTTGCCTTATCATGAAGCATTGGAATTACTAACTTCACCTATGATTAGCAGCTCTTCTTTTAGCATGAACGATAGCGAGATTAAACATTGCCGAGGGGCGCTGGTCTTTGATCATAACAATGAGCGCCAACTCACCATTCATAGTGCGGCTGTTGTACTCGCTAGTGGTGGCTTAGGTCAACTATTTAAGCGTGCCAGTGCACCTAACGTCTGTGTCGGTGATGGTGTCATGATGGCATGGCAAGCAGGCTGTCGTTTAGCAAATTTAGAATTTATTCAATTTCATCCGACGGGTCTGGCATTAGATGACAGCAGTTTTTTGATATCTGAAGCGTTACGCGGTGAAGGTGGACGACTCTATTGTCCAAAGACTGGCGTGCGCTTTATGTTAGACATTGATGAACGCGCTGAATTAGCCCCACGCGATATCGTCGCTCGGGCAATAGCCAATCAGATTAGTAGTAACGGACTTGGCTACGTGCATCTTGATATCAGTCACTTGCCAGCCGCATTTATACAAGCGCATTTCCCGCAGATTTATCAGACGCTGCTAGCACTCGGCATCGATATGACCACAGACCCTATTCCGGTCGCTCCGACTGCCCATTATAGTTGTGGCGGCGTGGTGACTGATGCCAATGGATTGACCGATATTGCAGGGCTGTATGCAGCAGGTGAAGTTGCTTATACAGGGCTACATGGGGCTAATCGTTTAGCAAGCAATTCATTGTTGGAGTGTGTGGTGGTTGGTCGTAACATCGCCGCCAACTTACCTCATTATTTAACAAAATTGGAACGCTTAAAAAACTTAGAAGCTTTAGAGAAAACGGCTGAAGCTTTAGAAAAAATGCCGCAGCCACATACGACTGCCTATTATGAACTGCATCAGTTGGCTACCGATATTTGGCAATATCCGACACTAGAAAACACGCAATTTGTTATCTTGCCATCTTCCAAGCAGTCATCATTTTCAACTTATAATGTCGATAAGGCGTTTCATTCTGACGTAGATAGTGCAGAGATAACTATAGCATTGAAAGCTCTTTTGACAGCCAATATGGGCATCACACGTAGTGCCAAACAATTAGAGCAAGCATTGCGACAAATTGAGCAGTGGCAAGAGTCAATCGAACATAATAAAACCATGCTATCTGATATGAGCAGTAAAGCCCCTACTACTTACAGTGAGCTTGTCATTTTTCAATTGGTGAGGCAATTAGCGTTAGCAACGATGATTGTTCAATCGGCTTATCAGCGTTTTGAGAGTCGCGGTGGGCATTACCGTGAGGATTATCCTAACTTAGCTGAAACGCCTTTAACCAGTATCATTCTGCCACGGAGAGACGCTATGCTTAGCTCCTTTTCTCACATTATAGAAAATGAGCGTTGTCCGATACCTGTTACTGACCATATTTAAGCGTACGACAGATAATAGCCAAACCCATTAAGGGCGATATCTAACACTATAGTTAAAGAGGCATTTAAGCTATCATTATGGATAGACTTAAAATATTACCTCTTCTTTGAGTGCCCATGGTATGGCTTCTGATATTGTGTTTGTGATTGCCCTGATGATAATCGTCAGCTTGGCTTGGAGTGTACTTGCCGTACCTCGTCTGCGCAAGCGCTTGCCAAAAATCTACCTGATAGCCCGCTCGTGGTGGTTGATGCTAGCCGCGCTCTGCACTTGTTATGTGATTGCAAAAATAACGAACGATACGCAAGGTTCTCATTTGCAAGTATATGCCTATCAATGGCTGCTCATTTTATTTTTTATATTAATTGGTTTACGCGGCAGCTACGAGATTAAACGCATATGGTGTTTACATAGTAAAGCCGTACTCATTCATAAACTCCAAGCGCAAGGCTTACAGCCAAGTACTGTCCTGCTACCGAAAACCTCTCTCAATCTGACTCAACAATATACGCGGCTCAACTCCTTAGATCTGCTACTGAGTGTTGCATTCATCTCACTCGTCATTAGCCTTATTGTTTTGCAGCAATTGACTTGGCAACGCCAACAATATGGTGTTTTACTCTTCGTATTATTTGCCAGCCAGTTTAATGATATTGCCCAATATCTATGTGGGCGACTGCTTGGACGTAAGCTGTTTAAACGAGGTCTAGCGCCGACTATTAGCCCCAATAAAAGCATTGAAGGTGCTATCTTTGGCAGTTTAGTTGCGGCAATGTTGGCAACAGTATTAGGTCTTTGGCTCACTCCTTTTACTTGGTGGGTCTGTCTATTAGCTGCCTATGGCTTGGCTGTAAGCGGTATCTTTGGAGACTTATTAGAATCAGCATTCAAACGCCAGCACGGGGTAAAAGACACTGGAACGATGCTCGCTGGTCATGGTGGGGTATTAGATCGGATAGACAGTTTGCTGATTGGAGTGCCAGTATTTACCTTACTCTATTGGCTACTTGGTTAAACCTAGCCAAAATATTGATAGACATACTATCTGGCTTTATCCAGCTTACTGCGCAATATCCAATTTAGTACAGGCTTAGGTAAATGATTTAAGGCACTCGTGATATAGCGCATTGAGCGTGGGAATATCGCTAGTTCTACATCAGCGTCAATCGCTTGCATAATATGATTAACCGCGGCTTGCGTGCTCATGATAAATGGCTTATGGCTAGCATCGCCGTCGTTTAAATCACACAATGCTTGGGTATCAATATAGCCTGAGGCAATACAGTTCACTTGGATATCATAAGGTATAAGTGCTGCTCGATAAGCACTAGCTGTAGCAATCATTGCGCGTTTGCTTTTTGCATAAAGGCTGGCATAAGGATAATCCATCGTGCCAGCGATAGAGGAAATACAGATGAGGCTAGGTCTGTCACTTCCAATCAAATCCAACGCCTGATATTGCTGCTTTAACTGGCTGCTTGCCCATCTAAAAACATGCTCAAACGCTTGTAAGTTGATCGCTAGCATTTGATCGCTATCTGCTTGATTTAAGTGATGGATACGCTCATTGGTATAGCTACCAGCACTATAGATCAGTCTTTGAAGTGGAATACCTGATAAATTGTCTAATAGCGTCTGCGTTTGACTTGGGTCAGTTAAGTCGCATGCATAAGTCACAATAGCAGGATGCTGTCTGTTGATATCGGCTATCTTTGCTGCGCTACTTCCGACAACGCTGACTTGCCAGCCAAGCGTCTGATGATGCAACGCCAATGCCAAGCCAATGCCACTTGTCCCACCAAAGATAACAATATGCGGCGTATAGGTTTCGGCGATATCTTCTACGAGAGTCTTCATAATTTATGTTGCTGTATATAGTCGACCGTACGCTGATAGCCATATTGCCATTGCGCCTGCATTTGCTGCACAAAGCCATCGTAATCACTGTGTATTAGCTCGACGGTCATTTGCTTTAGGTTAAAACGCTTTTGCACATTTTGCCCTCTCAGTTGCTGCTCGTTATCTGCAAATGGTAACCAGTGTAGCTGATGGTGATTGCTAGTAGCATAAGATGGCTTTCTCATTGGTTGATAATCGTGTACTGCTGCCAATCGCCTATTAGGATCAAAACCAAAAACGCGCTGAATCGCTGGGGCGGCAAGCCATGGGTCATAACCTGCCTTTGTCTCTGCAAATACGCTGTCACCCAACTGACAGGCTAGCTCAATCGGTGTGAGATTGATTACCCCACCCAAGCACCAGCCAAGCTCTGGGATATGTGTTGGCGGTAGATAGTACATGTCAGCCATAGACGCGCGGATCACTGGGGCAAAATCCCATTGCGTCTGCACCTTTACAGATGGATGGATGCGTCCATTAGCTAACGTATGCGTTGGTGACGTTATTTGCTCTTCAGCCAGACCTAATATAGAATCTGGCAAATTTGCTAAGCACGGCGGCGCAAATAACAACTCTTGCAGTGTGAGTTTTTCATTATATAAGCCATCAGTAGATGCTTGATACAATCGACTGGCAATGATAGCTATCTCTGGCGTTGTTTTATCAGCAGCGCTACCATTAATACTAGCAGCGAACCGCGTCAGCTCATCTAGCCAGTACTGCTCATTATCGATACGAAACATCGCTAACTGCTGTAGCTCATTTAACAGTCGCTCGTAGCTGTCTGCTTGACGTTGTCCTTGTCCATTATCCCTTTGCTTTGATAACCGCCAACGTTTGAGTGCATGGGTCATATAGCGCAGCTTTAAACGTTTATTGGCTTCCTCTGGTGCGACATGTCTGATGGCAGTAATGACGCGATACAACTTACAGCTGCACATCAACGCTTGCAAATCATTAGGGTCAGGCGCAAGTTGTACTAAGTAAGCAGATAAACTCCCACCGCAAGTACCAACGATAATATCTGGCGTCAAATCATGCGCCGCTAGTGCTGCATAACTGCCCAAATAATAACCAAAACGTGAACCGCCGCCTGAAAACAGCTGAACACGCTCGTAAGGTTTAACCTGCTGATTATTCATCTATCACTCATCATCAGCTGGTACAGTTTTAATCGCTAACGAAACAGTAAATATCCCAAAGCGATCGATACGCATCGTGACTTTCTTAAAGCCTGCACGCTCAACCAATTGATCCATTTCCGCCTGCGAACGGCAACGCATAACCCAACTACTGCCACGGTGATTGTTTAATGTTTTACTGATAAATTCTTGCTCAGGATGCCAAGGTTGGTTGGTATAAATCAGATAACCGCCCGATTTTAAACTATCATAAATACCTACTAAAGCTGTCGCCGGTAGCGCATTATCAGAGAACAACTCAAACAACCCAGAAGCAATAGCAAGATCTGATTTTTTAGTATCGGTGCTAGTGTCATTCGTATGTACATCAATATAGCTAGTAGGATCAAAGGCATCCTTTTGACTGGTCATTACTCGATTGCTTATGGCTAAATGCTCTGCCTTTGCTTGCAATGCTTGGATATTATGCATCTCATAATCACGCAACTCAGCATGCAAATCTGTAAACTCTGTCAGCAGATCAAATGCATAAAAACCATGTCCACTAGCGATATCTAACATTTTTGGTCGGTATGGTTTATTACTACTTTGATTTTTGTCTTCAATATCTGCAAGTGCTAAGCGTGCCAACTCCAGTATGTGCTCACGGCGAATGCGAATACCTTGCCAGCCGATATTATTTAAATAAAACTTATCGACTGCCTGTCCAAATTTATTCTGACCGCTGGGTTTATTATAATAGACATGATCCAGTGAATGACCTGAATCAAACCCATGCTCGAGCCCTGTGGCAATTGCATCGCTGACATGACCGAACTTCTGCATCGCAAAACGCGTAATGGCAAAGCTTGGGTTAAATGGCTTAATCGCTAGGCGATCGACTTTGTCTTTACTGGCACTATTCAAATGAGCGGTACTCAAATCAGGCGCTTGGACTTGTGTGCTAAACACTTGCTCAGCAAAGTCAATGCAGTCGGCAAAAACGTCTGCTTTATTGGTCTCATGAAAAATTGCATGATAGCTGTCTGGGTACAACTGCCAGCGTTTGGTAGATGTATTAATCGCTTCATAAAACGTGCGTTCAGCCTGCTTATCAACCACATAATCCTTGCCTGCACACAATACAAACGTCGGTACAGTGATAGCCCCTGCATCGTCGAGCAAGCGCTGACCCGTTGCATGGGTATCGATGAGTAAGTCGGTTGAAATGCTATTCGATATCAATGGATCAGCATTATAAGCTTGCTGCGCGTCTTTATCATGAGTCAATACTTGCGCTTTGACATAGCTACTAACACGCGACATCAAACCCAATGTCCGTGCTACCTTTAATGACGGTATCGCAAAAGGCATATATAAGCGAATACTTAGCGCAGGTGTGCCGAGTATCATCCCGCGAATACTGGGCGCATAGTCATGTACCCATGCTGCTGCCAATACCGCGCCGATACTACTGGCGACAATCAGCGTATCCTCGATAGCAATGCCTGTGTGCTCAATCACCAGTTGGACAAAACCTTCTAAATCTCGCTCAAGCTCGGTAACGCTCTCTGCATGATCTTTGATACCCCCTGAGCGACCATTGCCGCGCGCATCCCAAGCAAACACTTGATAGCCAGCTGTTGCAAACTGCTCTCCTAGCTCTGCCAATCGTCCCGAATGCTCATGTCCTCGGTGCAATAAGATAACTTGGCGCAACGGTTGGTTGGCTTGCTTGATAGCTGATTTTTTCATGTCTTCTAAAGGCATCGTTAGCCAATAGCGATAATAAATAGCCGTGCCGTCGTAAGCGTTATAACAGCTTTCACCATTGATGATTTTAGATGCAGGCAAGTCAAAACCAACACTGGCCTGTTCTTCGGATTTTTGACTATCAACGGTTGTGGTTGGCATTTCTTTGAACTCCAATGGGCGAGCGTTATCAGTAGAAGTATTTGGCAAAACAACAGTAAGGGATAGTGAGTTGTTTGTTGACTCACCCAGTACGGATCGCAGCTCAGGTGGATTGAGCATCAAGTATAACTCTGTCATATAACGTAGTCGATTGAGACAGGTCTTTAGTAGCATTATCTCTGTTAGTATAAATAATTGACTCATTCTGATAGCAGGTAAAGTCCCCTGCGTTTTAATACCTACTGGCGCTTTGGCTCTAATGCCCATAAACGCACCAAGCATACCTAATAAGAAGGCACGATCGCTTTTGCCCAAAGGCCCTTGATTAGCACGAACACCTAACATGGTATTACTAGTAACGCCTAACAGCTCGGTGCCAATACTAAGGGCGATCAGAGCAATGATATGATGCTGAGAAGTTGATATATACGTTGGCAAATTAACTATTAACGTTTGCTGTTCTTTATCATTGATATGATGGGTCAGAATATGAGGGATCAGGCTCGCTAATAGCGCCGTATCGGCAACCATATCACCTACTTCGTTTAACACGGCTCCTAGCGTTGATGCCTGCCCATGCTCACGCGCCATCATGCCATCGATGGCATTGAGTGCCATACGTACAAACAATGATGATGGTAATAAAAGCCACAGCCGCTGCTGTTCAGCCGTTGGTTTGGCAATGATATAGGCAGTACCGATACTTAATAAAACAGCGGATACTGTCACTTGATTAGCAGTAATATTTTGCTCAACCAGCGCATTACTTATCGGGCGTAGTTGATTTTGAAACTGAGTTTTGAGCTGATATAGCGACATGGGTCTAGCCAAATATTTTCAGTACTTTAATGTAGCAACAAAAGTTTGTAAGGTAAAGAATTACAAAGCACTCAAAAACGTTCAAACATTTCGAAAAAGATATTTATTATCATCATTATAAGCGGCCAGTTTTTTCCATTTTAGTCAACAACGACCAATGATTTGCAATGAATCTCAGTGGCTCATATCAGTATTGCTGACCTTATATGGTACAATCTTCAGCTTCTTAAAAACGCCTTATTAAAAATGCTGCGAGCCCGTCATCATGGAAAGCCTAGTCACCCTTGTTCTGGTATTAATGCCAATGTTTATTGGCTTTGCCATTCCGTCTAATCCTACTATGACAAAAGTGGCCGACAAAGGTCTATCATATCTAGTATTTATCATCCTAGCGTTGATCGGTATTGAGCTGTCTCAGGTAGAAGGTCTGGGTAATCAGCTGGGTGAAATTGCGCTGTATGTCACTGTATTATCAATACTGACGATTGGTTCAGGATTGTTTGCGCTTATGCTGTTTGACCATCTGCGTCCATGGCATGCCAAAAAACCAAGTGTAAAATCTAAAGAGCATCGGGTGAGCATTCGAGGTAGCTTGGCGCAAGTGGTTTGTGTGGTGATTGGGATGGTGATTGGCTATTTCTTGCCTGCTGATTATATGCCGCCTGAAAACTCTATGACCGTCATGCTGATGATTTTAATTTTACTGGTTGGTATAGGCTTAAAAGGCTCGGGCATTACCTTAAAAGAAGTATTACTGAATAAACGCGGCGTAGAAATGAGTGTCATCTTTACGCTAGCGGTATTGGCAGGCGGGCTTATTTTCGCGCTACTATTTACGGATGTGTCATGGACGAAAGGCTTAGCACTATCGTCAGGATTTGGTTGGTACTCGCTGTCAGCGATTGTCATGACCGATGCTTATGGCGCGGTTTGGGGTAGTGTCGCGTTGTTCAACGACTTGGTACGTGAGTTCTTTGCATTAATCTTTATTCCAGTATTCATGCGTAAATACCCTTCCGCCGCAGTTGGGCTTGGTGGCGCGACCAGCTTAGACTTTACCTTGCCTATCATTCAGCAGTCAGGTGGTTTAAAAGTCGTACCACTAGCGATTAGCTTTGGCTTCCTAATTAACATTGTCTCGCCAGTGCTGATGGTGTTTTTTTCGGCGCTTGGCTAAGCTATATTTTGTAGATCAGCTTATTCGTATTTGATATTACGATTATTTTATTACTAACCATCTGTGTAACTAGCTTATCGATGGTTTTAGAGTCTTCATTGCGTAAATGGCTTTTAAGATAGTTTGTTAAACTTGACTTTTTGGATGGTTGAGTACCTGCTGGTCTACTTTTTAGCTGTGCTATTGCACGTTGATATGTTGTAGCAGAGTCTTTGCTATTCTTATTATCATCTTGTGAAACTTTACTCGAATTTCCTTTGATATTATCGAAAGGTGAGTAGTAGATAGCTTTGTTATCCTGTTTTATTATTGCCTTCTTTTTGAGGTAAGTTACAACTAAATCAATTTGATCCTGACTATTTGCTTGGCGATAACTTGCAAGTTTTTGCTTGATCACATTATTCAATCCATCAATTTCTTTTGCCTTACTTCGTAAAACTTGATCAATGACTAAATCTAATATTCCTTGACTGTCTACTTTATAACTTAGTTTTTCTTCGTTTTGATCATGCCTAATAAGACCTAATTTAATAAACTTATCAAAAACCTGTTCAAAAATATAATCTTGCTCAGTACTATTAAATCTCTCTAGTGCTGTCACTGGAACGTACTTCTTTATCGAGTACAATAGGTTAGATTTATAGCTCGGTAAAAAAACCTTACGATTGACAATGCTATCAAAAACCAATACATAACACTCATGTATAACCGATTTGGGAACGCTCTCTTCAAGGCTTTGCGCTAAAGATTTCTTATTGTCCATGGCAACGCTAGTAACGTCATCACACAAAACATGATGACTATCTTCGATGACAAGTTGGCTTTTTTTTATATCTGATGCACTTTCTATGTTTGACTCGTAAGCCACAGTTAGCTGATTAGCATTTTCTAACCGCATGATGTTCATACCATCATAAGCACTATTGAGATGCTCAACCAAGATATCATAACCACTATCTCTTGCTAAAATACAAACATCAGCACTAGGATCAATTTCAGAGATTTTGCCAAGATAAAAAGACAAGTAAAAATCTAGCGCATTCTTCCCTGCATGTTGCATCTTAATAATGTGCACATTTTCATTATCAAACCTGAGCAAGTTTTCAATCAATTCAAGAGGTAAACTCTTCTGCTGATTGATACCCAAAAACAGCCATACATGGCATTCATCCACCTCTACATTATCGAAGCTTTTAGGCTGAATGTTTTCATAATCAATTAAAATATGCTTCATCAAAATATTCTTATCATTTAATAAAAGTTACGATTACTTATACCCCACTGGCCTGCTTAGCAAACAAACGCATTAATGGCTTGATTTTGCCGACTCGGTACATACCCTCATTACGTATCTGCTGCACGGGACGCACTTGTGCAAGCGACCCTGCAAATAACCAGTTAAGCGCAGAAAAGCTGTGCATCATTAGACTATTATGCGGACGGCGCGAACGCTCATAATGACGTAGCGTTTGATTGCTGCCCCAAAGCGTACCGCCACTACGGGCAAAATCATGCGTTAACTGCTCACATAATACTTGCACATCCAGCATGCCGAGGTTCAATCCTTGACCTGCCAGCGGATGCACGCCATGAGCAGCGTCACCGATGAGCACCAAGTTATCCGCCACGTAGCTTTTCGCTTGCTGTGCCGCTAATGGAAAACTAGCGATAGACTCAATCTGATTAATCGCACCCAGCTCGTAATTGCTAGCAGCTGCTAACTTATCAGCAATAAAACGATCTTCTTCCTCTATCAATGCCAATGCCTGATTGCGCGGCAATGTCCATACGATCGACTGCCAATGCTGCGGGCTTGCCTTATCAACATCGGTTATATCTGCTAATGGCAATAGTGCCAGTGTACCCGTCGGTAGCATAGCTTGGCGTGCAGTTGCCTGATGCGGTTTCTCAGTCTGAATCGCACAGCAGATGGCAGTTTGATTATAATCAAGCATATCTACGCCAATCCCTGCTTGCTGACGGACAAATGAACCGCGCCCATCAGCGCCAACTAATAGACGTGTATCAATCGCTTCGCCATTGTCCAGAATTACACGATAACCTTGCTGCGCCCCTAACCAATCCACATTGACAACTTTATGACCAGCGATAAGGGTCAGATAGTCACTGACATCAGCTTCATGCAAGCGTTGCCATAATGCGTGCTCGATAACAGCAGGCTCAACCATACTACCTAATAATGTAGGCTCATGAGTTTCACTACTATTATCCTCAGCGCCGCTATCTTCACTTTCGCCAAATAATAGCTCACCCATCCCATTTAGCTGCCATACCTGCATTTGCGAGTAATCAGCCTTACGCTCAGATCTAGCAATCTTTTGCCACGCGCCAATGTCATTGAGCAGATTAATACTAGCCATACTGAGTGCATAGACACGTGCATCACGTTTGCTAAGTACGTTTTGCCAAGCTGATTCATCACGCTCAGGACGGGCATCAATTAACGTCACGGGCATTTTTGCTTGTGCCAGCTTTAGAGCAAGCGTTGCCCCAACGATACCGCTACCGATAATCAGCGTATGGTTATTTTTCATAAGGTGTCTCTCAATATTGCTCAATATTAGAATGCTTATTATCAATCTTAATTACAGTTAGTTGATTCAGTTTAAAAGAGAGACAATGCAACCGGGTGAAGATGTATAGGCAATACTTCAAGCGAGGTTAACGCTGTCACTCTTTTAAAGAGGATTTAACTATAGCGCTATGATTTTAGACCCATCGCATAAGTGGCGACTAGTGGTTTAAGATTTGGCAATTTATCAAAGGCCAATAACGCCATATTTCGCGCCAGCTTAATCGCTGGGTTAGGATGCGTGAAGCCATGTACTACCGCATCACAAAAACGAATCACTCGCTTCTGGTCGGTTTGACGTGCTTTTTCATAACGCTTTAATAACTGTGCATCACCGATATCTGCGCCTTTGAGCACTTGTGCATTTAGCATTTGTGCCAGCACATGCGCATCTCGCATACAGAGATTAAAGCCTTGACCAGCGACAGGATGCAGAGTGTGAGCTGCATTGCCCATAATGACGCAGCGCCCTTCTACCTGCTTATCCGCTAGTACGCGGGTCAATGGATAGGCGCCGCGGCGACCTGCAGTGGTGAACTTGCCAGCGCGTTGGCCAAAGGCTTGCTGTAGGGTCTGCAAGAAATGGGCGTCGTCTTCTAAGTATCTGGTTTCTTCACCTGTTGGGCATACCCACACCACAGAGCGTCTGTAGCCTTGTTGATACTCATCATTGCCATCGCCCTTTGGATCAGTCAGTGGGAGCACGGCAAGCGGGCCAGCTGGACTAAAACGCTCAATCGCTGCATGCTCGTGTGGCGTATCTGTCTCTACTACGCCAACGATGGCCGTTTGCTGATAGTCATACGTCGTTGTACCGATATCTAGCAGTTGGCGTACTGTAGAGTCGCGCCCATCACAGGCAACTAATACGCTAGCTTGTAGCTGCTGCTCGTTTTCGGCTTCATCATTGTAATTAAAGCTAAGTGTCACACTATCGGCCTGCTGTTGGACAGTCGTCACATTGGCATTATCTATCAAGGTAATTAAGGGCTCTTGCTGCGCGGCTAATAAAAGCTTACGACCCAGCCAAGCGTTTTCGATGACTTGCCCAAATGACTCAACGCGCTCTTCTGCTTTGTTCAGCTGCGCGCGCCCAAAACTACCTTGCTCACTAATCTGTACGGTATCGATACGGCAGGCATGGCTCTGTAATTCATCCCACAGTCCAATCTCTTGATATATCTGTACCGTGCGCCGCGATAACGCCGTATTGCGACTGTCTAAATAATGGCTGCGAGTACTATCATCCGTTGGACTGATGGTTGGATAGCTGTTTTTTTCTAATAAGGTGCTCGCAATACCGTGATGGGCCAATAGCAATGCAAAAGACAAACCAACATGACCACCACCTGCGATAAGCACTTGCTGGTCAGTTATCGATTCTTTGTTTTTAGATATGCTGTCAAACTTTTTAGGTATGCTGTCAGCATTGGATAAATGTGAATCAGTATCTTGCATCGTTATTTTCCTATTATAATTTTTTGGACAAACAATTGATTAATGATAAATAGCCGCTCGTCACTGACTTTATTTTATAATTTTTATCATGTTACTACCGTTGTTAGATGGGTTGCAGCAAAATATGGTATCGCCCATAGATTACCACAAATTGTCTATTCTGCCGTGGTCTTAACCGTAGACAAATCGTTTCTCCACTATCACCGTAAACGAGATGTATATTTATAAAACTCAAAAACCTTAATCTTATTAGAGCACTGTCATACGATGGGTAGCGATGAATTATATAGAACTAATAGCAACATCTAGTCAATCTATAGAAAATCGCTGTAGCAGTTGCAATCTGCATACAAAAACAGCGTTATCTATCTAATGTATGGCTTGAAATTTAAAAATTCTCTACCATAATGAAGGCAAGACTTTTCATTACTTTCATTTATTACCTTCCACAAAAACAACAATAATATCGCCGTCATTTTTATTATCTACAATCTTTGCATCACCTAAACACTGTAACGCCACTAACTATTTTATCTATGCAACCCGCCACGCAATTAAAACCAAATCATAGCGTCGGGTACACAATAAAAGGATAATCGCTTGACTGATTCCATGAGCCGCCGTATAAAGTTTGAATCATTAACCCCAGCACAGCTGAAAACCGTGCTTGGTGAATACAACAATCACATGAAATATATCCAAGAACGCCTCGATATTAAAATCATGCAGCGCCAAGGCGATTTTTGCCTGAGTGGCGATGTGACCAATGTCGAACGCGGTGAACGTATTATCTACAAAATGGTAGATGAAGCACAGAACACCAAAGACATCAGTGCAGAAGAGCTGCACCTTATCATCCAATCTAGCCTCTCTCGTGATGAAGACATGGAAGAAGACGAGCAAGACCATGATGATATGGAATATGATGAAGACTTGGATGAGGCTAGCGAGTTTACGCCCATCAGTTTACGTACACGTAAAGGCCGCATCGTTCCGCGTGGTGGCAACCAACAGCGCTATGTGAAAAACGTCCTGAGTTCTGATGTGTCATTTGGTATTGGGCCAGCTGGTACGGGTAAAACGTATCTAGCAGTGGCATGTGCCGTCGATATGCTTGAGCGTAATGAAATTGAGCGTATTTTGCTAGTGCGTCCAGCGGTAGAAGCTGGCGAAAAACTGGGCTTCTTGCCAGGTGATTTGACCCAAAAAATCGACCCATACTTACGCCCATTATATGATGCGCTCTATGAGATGATAGGCTTTGAGAAAGTTGGTAAAATGATTGAGCGTCAGATTATCGAAGTAGCACCGCTGGCCTATATGCGTGGTCGTACTTTGAATAACTCGTTTGTCATTCTAGATGAAGCGCAAAACACCACGCCTGAACAGATGAAAATGTTTTTGACCCGCTTGGGCTTTGGCTCACGTGCCGTCATCACTGGTGACATTACTCAGGTGGATTTGCCACGTGGTCACAAATCAGGCTTGGCACAAGCAATGGATATTCTAAAGGATATCGAAGAGATTCATATCACAAAGTTTGATTCAAAAGACGTCGTACGACATCAATTGGTACAACAAATTGTTGAAGCCTATGATGTGTTTGATGAAGAGCAAATGGCTTTAGAAGAAAAACGTAAGTTTGAACGTATTAAAGAACAAGAGCGTAGACAAGCCGTTGCTAATGCAGCAGCCAATCTGTAATAATCAAGCTAATCATTGAATTACAATCATTTGCTATAAGCATTTATCTTGCATAAGAAAACCGGATTACTAAAAGTAGTCCGGTTTTTTCTTACCAATAGTTTATTGAATTTAGCTCTTTCGCTACTAGTCGCCTACCAGCAACTTAGCTATAGTAGCCTCTATGTATTCTATACATTGGCCTCTATTTATTAGCCAACAATTTAGCGATGAGATAAACAGTGATTGAACTACTTTTATGATAAAAAAACCACTAAGTAAATAACGCAGACGATGCAGCATTAGAAACGCATTTATTTATAATAAAAAGGACAGCAATATGAGCCAACCTGACAATACTAACTTCGATGACAAGATCGCTAGCAACCATGCTAGCTTAGCAGCACTTGATATCAGTGCGACCGACAGTATTGATGATGAAATATTAGATACTTTTTATAATCGCGAGCATTTACTGTCAGTCATGATGGCGACTTTAGATTATATAGACGGTCGTATTAATAATGGTCTGACCCTACCCTATTTTGCAGATATCGATCCTGAGCTGTGGCAAGAAAAGTCTAAAACACTAGATATATATATCACTGATGACGTCGAAGGCCGTGCTTTAAATCTAGAAGCACGGGGTAAGGACTATGCGACCAATATTTTGTCTTATCCAAGCGAATTACCTGCGGCCGTCATTGAGCTGATGCCAACATTGCCTCTTGGAGAGCTGATTATCTGTCATGAAGTGATGGTACGTGAAGCGGCTGAACAGGACAAAACAGTGGCGCAGCACATCAGCCATTTATTGGTACATGGCGTACTGCACCTACTGGGTTTTGATCATGAACTTGGACAAGCTGAGCAAGATGAGATGGAGTACTTTGAAATTGAGATTTTGGCAGGCCTAAACCTACCAAACCCTTATATCTAAACTAGCCCTGCTTTATTAAACAGTCTTCTAACTATTAGGCAGCTACTCATTAATCTTTAGTTAATGGTAGCTTTTGCGCTTGACCCATTTGGTTGATCATATGATCTAAGCCTTTAACATGGACACTGCGCTGCGGGAATGGAATCTCAATCTTCTCATCATCTAGAGCTTGCTTGAATTGCTCTAGTAGCTCGCATTGCATCGACCACCAGTCGGCATTGGTTGTCCAAACGTTCAGGGTAAGATCTACTGAGTTGTCGCCTAGATTGGTCACTCGTACGATAGGCTCAGGATCAGTGAAAGCCAATGGGTTATTTCTTGCCAGACTTAACATCACGTCTTTAGCCGTTTTTATATCAGCATCGTAACCAATACCGACAGTGATATCGACGCGGCGATTGGGTAGCGCTGTATAATTGACCACAGGTGAAGTCGTGATATCGCTATTAGGAATGATGATATCGTGATTATTAATGGTCGTCAGATGGGTATTAACCAAGGTAATCTCTGTCACCGTACCTGTGTAGTTACTAATCTGTACATAATCACCGCGCACAAACGGGCGAAATGTCACAATCATAATACCAGCGGCAAAATTTGATAGCTGGTCTTTTAGTGACAAACCAACGGCAACAGCAGCACCACCTAAGATCGCGACGACAGACGTAGTCTGTACACCGACTTTGCTAAGCGCAGCTAAAATCACCACGACCAGTAGCACGCCATACAATAGACGACTTAAGAAGCTAGCAACCGTCTCGTCCAGATGGCTACGCGTCATCAGGCGATCGGAAAAAGCGACTGCCTTTTTGGCAAGCCAACGTCCAACGATAAATATAAGTATTGCTAAACCGACTTTAATGACCAGCTCTAGGGCGTTGCTCGTTAAGGTAGCGACATCGACGGTAAAACCTAAAAATTCCATACTGACTCTTTATTTTATAGCTGTGTGTTATGAACTTGGATATCTGTGATTATAAAAAATAGTGCGTTAAGCGTTATTCTTAACAGTCGTGTTTTCAGTGACATTTTTTCCAGTAACTTTAATTTCAGTAGCTTTTTTCTTAGCACCTATCTTCTTAGTGCTTGAATACGTTAACCCTAGTACGTTACTTCGACTGTATCACTATAGCGGTAAGTACGTATCAAGCGCAGCTCAACGATATCGCTCATATCTTCGGTGAATTTACCAAAAGGTGCAGCTTGTCGTACCGACTGCTTGGCCGCTTCATCCAATATCGTAGAGTTTGAGCTTTCAAGTAAACGAATGGCTTTGATATTGCCGTCATTACTGATGATAACCATAAGCCGTACTTCACCCGTAATGCCTTGAGCACGCGCTTGCACAGGATAATGCAAGTTGCCCACTCGCTCGAACATGCTCGCGGAATGTATTGATATAGTCTGCTGCCGCACCCCGTGTGGTCGAATTACTATCCATCGTCACGACTTTGGATTTGGTCGCGTAGACCTGCTGACGCTGGGATAGCTGAGCTTCTAAGGTAGCAATCTGCTTACGTAGCCGCTCTTCTTGCGCCATCGCGTCATCTTGCGCTTGCTCGCTGTCATTATCCGACTCTACAGTAGCCTGACGCCAACTCAACGTCGTGCGTAGATAACTCTCTTGATAGCGCTGCTGACGCACTTTACGCTGTAAATTAACGATGTCTTGAGTCTCACTCATTTGCTCAGCAGACATTGCACTTAACTGATTGTTCTCTTGTCTGAGCTGCTCTTCTATTGTACCGCCGCCCTCTTGTGAAGCGTTGGCAATAAAGTGCGCATCTTCATTGGGCTGCATGTTATCGGTCAGCGCCTTTGCCACATCTTGCATCATAGCAGCTGGGTCTTTTCCCATAGAAAAGCTAATCCCGAAGATAATCAGCACATGGACAGCCACCGCAATAACAATAGCGACAGGCAAACTTATATCGCGCTTGGGAGCTTGCGCGGAAAAATGATAGCTCTGTGAGTCTTTTATATAGGCCACAATGAATCTCAGCTTGTGAGCACATCAGTACAAAGCACTATTTAATAAGTGTTGTAACGATAGGCATGATTTATACTGGCGCTATCATAACATGACATAGAATTATGTCGCCAGTATAAGCACTGAGACGGCATTTTGACATCTGCCATGCAGTATTGGTAACCTTATCTGCTGATTAAAAAACATGCATTTGAGAATATATAAGGCAGAAAAAACACTGTCTATAACAAATGAATTGCTATAAAACGCATGTGTTCATTTTGAAGCCACTGTATTTGTTATATACTGCTTTATCACAATAGCATTAGTAGCACGTTACTTTGCAACAATCAGAACTGTGCATCGTCTTAATTAGGCACGGCAGATGGTCAAGCAGCACAGTAAATGTATATTCACTATGCACTAGTATCAGAGGTCAGTTTTTCGCTTTTGCTACCTATCAGTATAAAAATTACTAATGGTCGTAGATATTCAGAAATTATAGATAATTAGCTTTCGTTTAAATCAATGATAGCCTGCAAAGTTTGTTTAGCCATTTTTACGTCACCGATTGAATGACGCGCCCTATAAGGATAATAAGTTTGAGTGACTTTGATAACGTGAATAATTCAGACAATTTTGATGAGTTCTTCGAGAGTATTGGCTATCGTTTTGACGAGTCATTCGGCAGTGGTTGGGAGCGTATCGCCCAATCGGTTAAAGATATCTATAATAAGACGACGGACAAGTTCGAAGATGAGTTGTCATTACCAGTGGCACAGACTTACGTCAATGATGCCCTACAAACATTCGTCACCGACAATGTAAAAGCCATTTTAGAGCTACGCGTCGAGATGCATGATGATTGGTTTCGTTTGTACTGCACTGTCAATGCAGGCGGCATCTATGCTGAAGTAGCAAGTAACTTTAGCTTAGTTCACGTTCAGCTCGATCGCAATGTGCAGCGCTTTGTATTTGGTCAGCAAACTTATACCGATATATTAAATCTGCGCTGCGAATCTTTTGTGAAACGCCAAGGCGTCAAACTGGCAATTTGGTTTTATCATAGCGTCCTCAAAAAAGACCCTTTAGGCTTCATTCTGTCGTACGTTAATATTGCTCGCGCAAAAGACGAAGTGATTTATCTCGATATCCATCGTTGGTTAAAAAACAACAAAAAAATCATGAGTACCTTGCATAAGGTACAGATAAATTATGGCGAGCTAGAAGAAGAGCAAATGATTTTGAAGGCTCAAATCAACTATCGTGATTTGCTGGCGGCCAGCAGTAACGAAGATATCATCGGTGATGATGACGATCCTGAATTGATGCAAGGCCCTATTAACCCTGTAGACGATGCGACTGAGCCAAGCCAAGAGTAAGTTGCTAATGCCTTATCCCATAAGACGATTTTTTATTAAAGTCATCAACTACCAGTAGTTCTCTACGGCAATATTACCCTCACCGCGGCGATTCATCACTAGTCCTAATGTCTTTAATGCCTCTTTGGTATCTTCTACCATATCTGGGTTGCCACATAGCATGACATGCGTATTATCAATATCTAATGCGATACCTGCGCGCGCTTGTAACGTCCCCTCTAGCAGTAGCTTCGGCAGACGCTCTGACAATGCACCTTCGACAGGCTCACGAGTGACGATTGGGATAAAGATAAGCTTTGCTGGATTATCAACCAGCGTGCCGAAGTCTTCTTGTAGGCTCTCGATTTTCTCAACGTAAGCAAGTTCATCGAGCGAGCGGGCACTATAAGCCAATACAATGTGCTCGTAATCTTCCCATGTCTTTAAATCTTGTAGCATTGACAAAAACGGTGCTAAGCCAGTGCCTGTTGCCAGCAGCCATAAATCTTTTGGCAATGGTTTTTGGTAACGTGCTAACGTCAAAAACCCAAATGGCATGGTGTTGAGCAGCAGTTCATCACCCACTTGCAAGTGCTGTAATTGCGAGGTAAATGCACCGTCAGGAATTACGATAGAAAAGAATTCTATCACCTCATCAAAGGGCGAAGAGACAATCGAATACGCGCGAAAGACATCTTCATTCAATGCGGTATCAGCAGTTTCATCACCTGCCTCAGTCTGTTGATAATATTTCAATTGACTAGGATTGACGCCTAAACGTACAAACTGCCCCGCTGTAAACTTAAAACTATCGGGACGGCTGACGGTAAAGCTAAATAAATTTGGCGTCCATGTGGTTTTACTGAGCACCGTTACGGTTTGAATATTATCACTCATAATTATTCGTCACTTATACTTTATTAAACTGTATTTTTATAAGATACCTTTGATAGGCAAAAGAAGATAAACACCAAAAAGGTAAGCACAAAAAAAGATGCGCCAAGCTTATCATAAAGCTGGCGCATCTTGGTTTTTTAACCGTAACAACAGATAGATCGCAGCGACTTATCTGCCGTATTGACTCAGCAACATTACCAAATGCGAGCCAAACTTGCCCACTCAATCATACTGTTTGGTAAGATACCAAAGAATAGAATAATCGCCGTCACAGCAATGACCATGATACCACCGGTACGAATACCCCATTGCCCAGACACGTCAAACTCGATGAACTGCTTAGGACGTTTGAACAGCGTGAGTAACACACGTAAGTAATAGAATAGACCAATCGCACTACCCAAGATAATCATCGCGGCCAAGAACCAGTTGGTTCCCTGTACCGCAGCTAAGATAGCAAATAGCTTGGTGATAAAGCCTGCCGTCAACGGAATACCAGCCAATGACAACATCATGATGGTCATGACAGCAGTCAATACTGGACGACGCCAGAATAGCCCTTGATAATGCGTCAACTCATCAGCTTCACCAGATAAGCGATACGGACTCGACATCAACGTCACTACCCCAAAGGCACCGATAGAGGTAAAGGCATAAACCGCCATATACATACTAGAGATACTATCAGCGGCCGAGCCAATGCTGACAATCACGATCATCACATAACCCATATGGGCAATAGATGAGTAACCGAGTAGACGCTTCAGGCTAGTTTGACGTACTGCCAACAAGTTACCTACCAAGATAGATAAAGTGGCCATTACCATCAATAGCATCTGCACTGATGGCAATGCCAGCAAAGCAGTATCGATTAAGAAACGCACGGCTAGTGCCATCATCGCCACTTTTGATACTGATGCTAAAAAGGTAGCGATAGGCGCTGGTGCACCTTCGTAAACATCTGGCGTCCACATATGGAAAGGAGCAGCCGAGAGTTTAAAGGCGATACCAAACATCATCATTGCCGCGCCCAGTATCAGTAGTGGCGACTCAAAGATATTACCCAACACCATGCTGATTGGCTTAAATGCTAGTGAGCCTACTTCTGCATAGATAAAGGCCATACCCATCAGCAACGTCGCTGATGCAGTCGCAGATAATACCAAATACTTCAGTCCCGACTCAAGTGACTGGTTGCGCATGTAAGTATAAGCAAGCAAGCCATATAGTGGTACTGACAGCATCTCCAAGCTCATAAAGAATGACGCCATATGCTGCGCGCTTACCATAAGCAGTGCACCAATGGTTGATAGCAGCATGAGCAAATACAGCTCTTCTTTGTTATCTTTGAGGTTGGCCAGATACGCGTAAGACAGCGTACAACAAGCCAAGGCACAGATAAAAATCACCACCATATTAAACTGAGCAAAGTTATCAATAACAAATAACTGCTCAGCGTTTGGTGCGATAGATCCGCTGTCAATCACACCGATCATCTGACCGATAAGGGTAAATAGACCAATGTTTAAGCCTGCCACCGTAATCGTACCAGTGACCATGTGCGAGCGTTTAAAGGTAATCGCGATCATAACCGTCAGTACCGTAATCACTACGGCGATAATCGGCGCGTAAGGCAACAATCCTATCAAATCATTCATCATAATATCATTCATGACTTAACGTGCCTCCATTACATCAAGCAGCTGCGACGCATCTACCTGTGTCACTTGACTGTATATATATGCGTTATTGATCCACTGCATTGCGTGACTTGAGGTATCAAGGAACGGCTGTGGGTACAGTCCAAGCCATACCAAACCTGCAGCTAGCATCAGTAGTAATGACAGCTCGCGCTTGCCCAAATCTTTTAATTTGCGTGCAGGTAAGCCATGTGACTTAGTCTCTCGCTCTGCCAATGCGGCAATATTGTTTTCACCAAATAGTGCGCGATGAATCAAAATAAGCGAATAAAGGCCTGCTAGTACCAAACTGAATGTTGCAAAAACAACGAATACTGGATACTGAGCAAATGAGCCAAATAAAATCATGAACTCGCCAATGAAGTTACCCGTACCAGGAATACCAAGCAACGCAGCACAGAAGAACATCAATATCGGTGCGTAGTAACGGAACTGTCCCCACATACCACCCATTAAGGTCAAATCGCGTGTATGCAGACGCTCATATAGCTGTCCTGCCATGATGAATAGTGCGGCTGAACTCAAGCCATGAGCAAGCATCTGAATCATCAGACCTTGTAAGCTGAGCAATGTTCCAGCATAGATTGCCAATACCACAAAACCCATGTGCGAGATACTGGTATACGCCAGCAGACGCTTCATGTCAGTCTGCATAAATGCAAGCCATGCACCGTAGAAGATACCAATCGTACCTAGAGTAATCGCTATCGGCGCAAACTCTTGTGACGCTGCTGGAAATAGCGGCAACACAAAACGAATCAAGCCATATGCAGCAGTTTTAATGAGCACCCCTGCCAAATCCACCGAACCTGCCGTTGGTGCCTGCGCATGCGCATCTGGCAACCAGCCGTGGAAAGGAATGATTGGCAACTTCACCGCAAAGCCAATGAAGAAGCACAGCATGATTGGATATTCCCAGCCGCCAAGTGACGTACCGAGCAAGTCATTATAGTTAAAGCTCACTACCCCTTTTTGGGCGTAGCTGATAATGACCAATACCAAAATACCGATGAGCATGATAAGCCCAGACGCTTGGGTATAGATAAAGAACTTGGTTGCGGCGTATTCTTTGGTTTTGCCAACCACATCATGACCCCAAATGGCGATCAAGAAGTAGATAGGAACCAGCATCATCTCCCAAAAGAAGAAGAATAAGAACAAATCAATGGCTAAGAAAACACCGATGACGCCGCCCAAACTCCATAGCAAGTTCAGGTGGAAAAAGCCAACGCGGCGCTGAATCTCATTCCACGAACAAGCAACGGCGGCCACACCAAGCAAACCTGTTAAGGCCACCATCATCAATGACAAACCATCTAGTGCTAAGTGAAAGCTAATACCAAAACTTGGTATCCATGGCACACTGAACTCCGCTACCCAAGGCACTGCAGCATCTGGCGCAATGACCTGCTGACTCATACCGCTAAAATCGCCCTGCTGCCAAAGCACTAATGACAAAGCAAAGGTCAACGCCATACCGATCAAGGCAATCCAGCGCGGCAGACGTTTATTAAATCGCTCTACCACCCAGCATAGCAATCCTGCAATAAAAGGAATTGCAATTAATGCTGGTAGCATCCACGTTTGTTGTAACTCAATCATCTTTTACACCACCGTCATCATTACCAGCACCAGCAATACAGCCATACCCAAGCCAAAGCTTGTGGCATAACTTCGAAGAGACCCTGTTTGTGTCGCAGACAATACTTTATTACCAGCTGAGGCCAGCTTAGGTAACAGCAACCACGTTTTATCGATAGGGTCGGCTTTTAATAAGCGGCCGATGAATAAAAAGGGTTTTACAAAAATTACATCATATAGCGCGTCGAAACCTAGGCCATGATAGCACCAGTGATATAGCGCCCCACCAATACGTGAACGCTTAAAGCTAGTGAGCAAGCGACCTTTGTTGACGACATATAACAGTGCGGCCAATATCAAACCTGCTGCCATGGCACCCATCGCGATATATTCTGCGGTGTGCTTAGCATGTGCTTGACCTGCGACTTCTAATAGATGACCAACGCTCTCTGGCAATACACCATCTAATGGTGGCGTAATCCAAGCACCAACGGCTGTAGATAGCACTAGCAACACGGTCAAAGGCAACCAATACGATACACCTGATAGCTTATGAGCATGGGTTTTTTCTTCGCCAAAGAATATGATCCAAATCATACGGAATGTATAAATCGCGGTTAAGAATGCGCCGAATACACCCATATAAAATAGTACTAAGTGACCTGTGGCATAAGTTTCCCAAAGAATCGCTTCTTTAGAATAAAAACCAACGGTAACCCAAGGTATGGCAGCAAGTGCACCGCCACCGATGATATAACACCAAAATACCAATGGGATCTTTTTACGTAGGCCGCCCATCTTAAAGATATCTTGCTCATGGTGTACTGCAAGGATGACCGCACCTGATGATAAGAACAGCAATGCTTTAAAGAAAGCATGGGTCATCAGATGGAAGATTGCCCCTTGCCATGCGCCCACGCCAAGTGCTAAGAACATATAGCCAATTTGACTCATGGTCGAATACGCAAGAATACGTTTGATGTCTGTTTGCGCGAGTGCACAGAATCCAGCAACGACCAGCGTCAATGCCCCTACGCCGCCAACCCAATACAATAAGATGCCTGGGGTCAACTCAAACAATGGATGTAAACGAGCAATCAAATAAACCCCTGCCGTCACCATTGTTGCCGCGTGAATCAATGCCGATACTGGTGTCGGACCTGCCATCGCATCAGCAAGCCATGTATGTAGTGGCAACTGGGCTGATTTACCCATCGCACCGCCGACCAACATCATCGTGGTAAGCATCATCGTTGGGTTATTAACATCGAATACTTCTGGCGCGCGCGTAATAATCTCTTGAATATTAAGCGTACCGAATTCGCGGAATAATAAAAACAAACCAAAGGCTAAGAAAACATCACCGACACGCGTGACGGTAAAGGCTTTCATCGCAGCACGGCCGTTGGCTCTATCATGGTAATAATAACCAATCAATAGGTACGAACAGATACCCACGCCTTCCCAACCTAGATATAGCAGAAATAAGTCATCTGCGAGTACCAGTAACAACATACTGGCCACAAACAAGTTCATATAGCTAAAGAAGCGAGCAAAGCCAGTGTCGCCTTTCATATACCAAGAGGCAAACAGATGAATCAGAAAGCCAATCCCAGTGATAACACCTGTCATGGTCAATGCAAGACCATCAAAGCTCAAACCGAAATGTGGGGCAAAATCGCCCACTTGGAACCAAGTCCACAGCGGAACCTCTACTACCGTTCCAGCTGGGTTGGTGGTCAAAAAGGTATAGCTAACCACTAGCGTGCATAGTGCTGAGAGCAGCATGCTACCTACGCCAACAATCGCTGCGACCGTCTCTGATAATTTGTCGCGCATAAAGGCTAAAATCAAAAAGCCAATGAGCGGGAATATAAAGGTTAATGGTAATAAACTCATGACATCATCCTTTCATCTCATTGGCGCTATCGACATCGAGATGCCCACGCTGATGATAAAAACGCAATAATATTGCCAGACCAATTGACGCTTCAGCCGCGGCCAAGGTCAAAATAAAGATAAACATAATCTGTCCGTCTGGATCGACCCAGCGACTACCTGCTACTACAAATGCCAATGCTGCCGCATTCATCATGATCTCAAGACTCATTAGCATGAATAGGAAGTTACGTCGTACCATGACGCCGCACAGACCGATGGCAAATAAAATACCTGCCAAAATCAGTCCATGACTCATGGGTATCATACCCAGTACATTTTGCGCCTCAGCAACTGGCTGTACTAAGCCTGCCACCTCGTGGGCAAACGGCACGTTTGACACATCTTGTGCCACGCTTGCTGCTAGTACCATTAGTCTGACTCCTTGCGCGTAACTTTGTTCGCACCTACTTGACTACCTGCTTTCATGCCTACCTTCATACCTACATAGTCATGCGGGTCAACATCTTTATATTCGTAAGGCTTAGCCATTTCTACGCCGTCATGCTGTGTAAGCGTACTATCATTGTCGTATTGTTTGATACTGCCTAAGCTTGGCTTGAAGTTTTGGCTATCGTTACCGATGACCTCATCGTCGACTGTCTCTTTACCTAAATGATAAGCGGCGACCAAGGCTGCCAATAATAGCAATGCAGCTACTTCAACCAACATAATGTATTTGGTAAATAGCACCGTACCCACTGCTTTGGCAGAGATAGTCGTGCCACCCATCATGACAGCTTCATCATGATTAAGACCAATCATCGCGTAAAGCACAACGGCAATGATTATCGTCAATCCTGTTGGTATTGCCCAAGTGCCTGCATCGAGCCAACGCTCTTCGCGCTCGTCATTACTCATGCCCAAATTAAGCATCATGATAACGAAAACGAATAGCACCATGATGGCACCGGCATAGACAACAATTTCTAGCGCACCCGCAAACGGCGCACCTAATACAAAAAATATCCCTGCAATTGCCAACAACGACACAATCATCGATAAGATAGCATGCACTGGATTGGCCTGAGTCACTACGCGCAGACTGGCAAATATTGCCACTGCCGCCAGCGAATAAAACCCAGCCAATTCAGGATGGTTCAAAATATTCATCATGGTAGCAAGCTCCTTAGATCAATCGGTGCAGACTCATTTTGTGCTGCGCCTTTTGGTTTATCTGCTACCGCCATACCTGTCACACGATAATAGTTATAATCAGGGTATTTACCTGGTCCTGAAATGAGCAAATGCTCTTTTTCATAGACCAAATCTTGGCGCTTATATTCACCCAATTCAAAATCTGGGGTCATTTGAATCGCTGTCGTTGGACAGGCCTCTTCACACAAACCGCAAAAGATACAGCGTGAGAAGTTAATACGGAAAAACTCTGGATACCAGCGTCCATCTTCACGCTCGGCTTTTTGTAATGAGATACACCCTACCGGACATGCCACCGCACACAAATTACAAGCGACACAGCGCTCGTCTCCATCAGGATCACGCGTTAGGACAATACGTCCACGAAAACGCGGCGGTACAGGTACCGGCTCTTCAGGATAAAGGATGGTGTCACGCGGTCTGAGCGCATGACTATTGACCATCCACATGCTGCGGACAATGGTAAATATACCAATGACGGTCTTTTTTATGGTAGTAAACATGGGATTATTATCCTTATCAGCTTTACCCTAGTTCATCAGTGATGGCTAGTAATGACTATAACGTTGGGGAAAAGATCAAAATGACCGCAGCAGTAATCAACAAATTGATCAAGGTTACGGGCAGACATACTTTCCAGCCAAAGTTCATCACCTGATCATAACGCGGACGCATGAGTGAGCCTCGAGCCAAAACAAACATGGTCATAAAGAACAGCGTTTTAATCATGAACCAAAAAGCTGGTGGAATAAATGGAATATCTAAATTGAACGGCGCAAGCCAACCGCCAAAGAACAAGCAAGTCATCAATGCAGAAATCAAGACAACGTTGACATACTCACCAATAAAGAACATACCAAACTTCATGCCAGAATATTCGACATGATAACCTTCAGCCAGTTCTTGCTCTGCTTCTGGTTGGTCAAATGGATGTCTGTGAGTGACGGCTACACCAGCCACGACAAAGGTCAAAAATCCGAAAAACTGCGGGATGATATACCAGCCGTCTGCTTGTGCTTCGACAATAGCGCGTAAGTTAAATGAACCTGTTAGCGCAACAACGCCCATCAACGACAAACCCAAAAACACTTCGTAACTGATCGTCTGTGCTGCTGAGCGCAAACCACCGAGTAGCGAGAACTTATTGGCAGATGCCCAACCACCGAACATCACCGCGTAAACAGCAATACCAGCCATGGCAAAGAAAAACAGAATACCAATATCCCAATCAACCACGCCAAGCGTTGGCGAGATAGGAATAATGGCAAATGAAGCTAAGGCAGTAAACATTGCGACCGCAGGTGCCAACGTGAACATAAACTTATCGGTAAAATTTGGTGTCCAATCTTCTTTAAAGAAGATTTTGAGCATATCGGCGACCAACTGCAACGAACCAAAAGGCCCGACGCGGTTTGGACCATAACGATCTTGCCATAAGGCCAACATACGGCGCTCATAAATAATCATCATCGCGGCAACCAATACCACGACCAAAAAGATGACTAAAGACTGACCCACCAAAAACAGAATAGACCAAGTATCAAAGCTCATGCTATTGGCCAAAAAGCTTGGCACATCAGGGATAATACGGGTAACTTGCATATTACACCTCCTGTGTGGTGGTCGGCGCTGCGTTTATTTGCGCAGTATCGTTATTGTTCATTATATCGTTAGCCATGCTACCCATCATCGTCACTGGTGCATCTACTTTACGCACCGACGCTGGCATTGATGGGTGAATGATACTCACCTGCCCAACTGGGTAACCGATACAGCCTTCCGCCAAATAACCGACCAGCTGTACTGGCAAGGTGATTTGTTGCTTATCAATCTCAATCGCCAAGTAATCACCAGCAGCAATATTCCAGTCCTTAGCATCATCCATACCGATACGCCATGCAGCAACAGGCAGTTGCTCAGCGACGATTGGACTGCGAGAGGCCATCATTGAACTGGCATAGATATTATAGATAGGCACTAGTTTCGCTTGGCCTTGCTGCATATCAGTCGTCGTCGCAGACATTGCTTCTGGCGCAACATACTGACGTGTTTCTAAACGTGCTAGCTGATCGAACAAACGTACACCCGGATCACCATTTTTTAGATGACCGCCGACTTTGTCTTGGTATTTGTTCCACGCTTGCGGTGAGTTCCAACCTGCCGCATTGGCAAAAGGAATCATCGAGCTTGGCGTTTCTTTACCGCTATAACCTTCCATTGAGAAGGTCAGACCAGTGTCCAAATCTTTCGGCTGCATTGGCTCGTGCACTGAGATTGGCGCACGCATAGCAGTACGACCTGAATAACGACGCGGTTGACGCGCGATTTTCAGACCCGTTATACGGTAGTCAGCATCAGGCGCAGCACCTTTGATACCTGCAAGTTTAGGATGCGTTACGATCAATGCATTGATAACATCATCTAGCTGCGTCCAATCGACATCACGACCTTCGATGCTGCTATGCACAGCATGTATCCAGCGCCAGCCTTCTTTAATGCTGCTCATTGGATGGTAGTATTCGTTATCGTAAACTTGGAAGAAGCGTTGCGCACGGCCTTCAGCTGATATCAACGTGCCATCTGCTTCTGCAAAGCTAGCCGCTGGCAATACAATATCGACATCTTTATGCCAATCAAGGAGCTGATGATCTAATGCAATGACCGTTTTATCAGTCAGTAGCTGCGTCAATTTATTGGCATCAATCGCATCTGTTAGCTGGTTTTCTGCAACCACAACCACATCGTACTCAGTGGCTAGCAGCTCTTCTACTGATTGACCGCCAAGCATACAAACGCCCATGCTATTGGCATCAGGAACCGTTAGATAGATACCTGCTTGTGCCTGATACTTGTTATTTACTTCTTTTAATTCGAGTTTTTCAGCAGGTTCACGTTCGACATCATCCTGCGCTTCTGTATTCACGCCTGTTTCAGGTTTGTTTGGCTTAGCAGATAAATCTTGATCTTCTTCAGGCTGGTCATTAGCCGCTTTTGCTTGGGCTGCTTGTACTTTGGCATTATGTGCCTCAACCTGCTGCTGCTCAGTCGCTTTGATTGCCACGCGTTTTTGGGTCAATGCTTGGGTAATCTGTGCCGCTGCTTCTATCAATGCGGTAGAAGACAAGCTGCCACCCGAAACAACTAACGGCTTATCAGCTTGAATCAAGTCATAAGCGATTTGCTGCGCCAACGCTTGCATACCGTCAGTTTCAGCACTTGCATCAGCTGCTTGCGGATCTGTTATGTCTGCTAAATCATCAGCGAAATTAGCAATTTCATCAGCAACTTTGAAGCCAAGTTTGGTGATGTCTTCAGGTGTCGCCACTACGCTCACTTTACTGATATCTTCTAGCTTAGTTTGCGTTACATCGATGACATAGACCGGGCTTAACGCATCTTGAGCGATACGCTTGACTGGTTCAGCAAGCCACGGCTGCGTTTGCAGCGCCGCCGCCATTTTCAATCCTTCATTTTTTGCGGCTTGACGTACTGACAGCGCAACACGTGATGAAGTTTGTGTGATGTCTTCACCTAATACGAGCACCGCATCATGCGTTTCGATATCGGTCATGCTAGGGTTATAAATGCCTTCCGTGCTAAGCACTTCGATGCATTTATTGACCAGTGCTTGCTGCTGGTGATTCAGACCTGTTGAGAAGTTATCAAAGCCAACGAGATTTTTTAGCGCAAAGTTGGTCTCTAAACTGGCACGCGGTGAGCCAATCCCGATGACTTTTTTATCTTTGATACGTTTGATGGTTTCATCAAGTGCGTAGTCAATATTGATTTTGACATGCTTATCATTGATACGTTCAAGCGCTTGGGTTGGACGATCATCACGATTGACATAGCCATAACCAAAACGACCACGGTCACATAAGAAATAGCGGTTTACTTCACCGTTATAGCGGTTTTCGATACGGCGCAATTCACCATAACGCTCACCCGGTGAGATATTACAACCAGCTGAGCAACCATGACAGATGCTTGGCGCATACTGCATGTCCCATTTACGGTTGTAGCGCTCAGAGTGGGTTTTATCAGTAAACACACCCGTTGGACAGACTTCCGTCAAGTTGCCTGAAAACTCGCTTTCAAACTGACCATCTTTATCACGGCCAAAGTAAACACGATTATTTGAGCCATACACACCCAAATCTTCGCCGCCCGCGTAGTCTTTATAAAAACGTACACAGCGATAGCAAGCGATACAACGGTTCATCTCATGTGCGATGAATGGACCAAGCTCTTGGTTATGGTGCGTGCGTTTGGTAAAGCGATAGCGACGACGGCTATGACCTGACATATAGGTCATGTCCTGCAAATGACAATGTCCACCCTCTTCACAAGTTGGACAGTCATGTGGATGGTTGGTCATGAGTAGCTCAACCATCGACTTGCGGAATGCTTTGGCTTCATCGTCAGTGACCGAGATATACATGTCATCGCCAGGAGCGACCATACATGACATCACAAGGCGACCGCGACCTGCTTCCATATCTTCTTTATTTTGGAATTGCTTGACCGCGCACTGACGGCACGAGCCTACTGAGCCAAGGGCTGGATGATAACAAAAATACGGCACATCAATGCCGAGTGATAAGCAGGCTTGTAGCAAGTTATCTGCGCTATCTACTTCGACAGTGGTTCCATCAATATGTATGACTGCCATGCCGCTCTCCTTATTTCACTACTGGCTGTTGGTTGGCTGCAGCATCAATAACATCGACACCAACCGCCTGCGCGATTTTTTGATCAAACTCTGGACGGAAATATTTAATCGCACTCATTAGTGGTTCCATCGCACCTGGAGCATGCGCACAGAATGTTTTACCAATCCATAAGTCACGCGTTAGGCCTTCTAGTTTTTCTACATCGCCCACTTGCCCTTCACCATCATTGATGGCGGTAAGCAGTTTCACGCCCCACGGTAGACCATCACGGCATGGTGTACACCAACCACATGACTCACGCTGAAAGAAAATCTCAAGGTTGCGCAGTAATGGCACCATATCTTGTGATTCATCGACGACCATAATGAGACCAGTACCCATACGGCTACCAGCGTTTTGAATGGTGTCAAAATCCACAACTACATCTAAATGCTCTGCGGTCAAAAAGTCAGTCGAGGCGCCGCCCGGTAACCAAGCTTTCAGTGTTTTACCATCTTTCATACCACCCGCTAAATCTTCAATGATTTCGCGAGCTGTATAACCAAACGGTAATTCCCACAGGCCTGGATCATTAACTAAACCTGAGCAGCCGAATAGTTTGGTGCCTGGCGTTTTGCTTTTGCCTTTGATTTCAGATAACGACTGATACCATTCAACGCCATGATTCAAAATCGCTGGCATATTACACAGAGTTTCAACGTTGTTAACAACGGTTGGACGACCCCATGCACCAGAGATTTGCGGAAACGGCGGCTTAGTACGTGGGTTAGCACGGCGGCCTTCTAGACAGTTAATTAGCGCTGTTTCTTCACCGCAGATATAACGTCCAGCGCCCGTATGCACATGCAGATTAAAACTAAAATCTGAGCCTAAAATATTATCGCCCATGAGATTGTTAGCCAAGCACTCTTCGATAGCAGCGACCAAACGCTCAGCGGCCAAGATATACTCACCGCGGATAAAGATATAACCGTCAGTGGCACCAATTGCATGAGCAGTAATGAGCATACCTTCGATCAGCTGAAACGGTAGACGCTCCATGAGCAAACGGTCTTTGAATGTGCCCGGCTCCATTTCATCAGCATTACAGATCAGATAACGCGGCAAACCGTCTGGTGGCGACATAAACGACCACTTTAGACCAGCGTTAAAGCCCGCACCACCGCGGCCTCGAACATTGGCGGCTTTAATCATATTACCAACGTCTTTAGGCGATTTGGATAGCGCTTCTTTTAGACCCGTAAAGCCTTTTAGAGACTCATAAGTAGCTAAATCAAGCACCGCATCATGATGCGCTAGACGCCAAGTCAAAGGCTTAGTTTCGCTAGTGGCTGTCGCTTTATCACCATAGATTGGAACACGCTGTGCATTTAGCTGGCTTGGCGCTTGGCCTTGACCGCGACGAGCAATTTGCTCTGAAATCGTTAAACTCATGCGTATAGCTCCAATAATTGCGCGACCTCAGATGGCTGGACAGGGCCGTAAGTGTCTTCATCAATCAGTACCGCTGGTCCCTTATCACAGTTGCCCAAGCAGCAAATTGGCAATAGCGTAAAACGTCCATCAGCAGTGGTTTGACCGTACTCTATACCCAGCTGCGATCTAATCTCAGCTGACAGCGCCTCATAACCTGTCAAATAACAAGCCACAGAGTCACATATGAGAATCACATGGCGACCGACAGGTTGGCGATAAATACGGTTAAAGAAAGTCGCAACCCCATCCATGTCTGACATCGGAATGTCTAGGATGTTGGCAATGGCATTTGCTTGCGCATCATCGACCCAGCCGTTGCGCTTTTGCACGATTTTTAGCGCATCTAGCGAGGCAGCACGCGCCTGTGGGTAATGATGCATAAACTCATGAATGGCAGCGATTTCATCACTAGTGAGAATGCTTTCCACATCTACTTTTGGCATTTTGTCGGAAACAATTTTCATAATCTTCTGTCTTTCCTCACTCATCCTGCTCTATCACAAGCCAATATCAGTCTGATTGAAACTGTAGTTATATTGGCGAATGACAGCATTTTGGTGTGCCATCAGGCAATAATATATTGATGAACAAATACTTTTGAAGCAGCGGCTCTAACGATCACAATCCGCCATCACAATATCAATCGATGCTAGGTACATAATGGCATCAGAAACCAGCGAGCCATTGATGACCGACGGCATCTGTTGCAAATGCGCAAATGTCGGTGTACGGATACGGGTACGATAGCTCATCGTGGCCTTGTCTGAAGTGATGTAATAACTGTTCAGACCTTTAGTCGCCTCGACGATCGTCGTACATTCGCCCGCTGGCATCACAGGACCCCAAGATACTGAGATAAAGTGATTAATAAGCGTTTCGATATCATTTAGCGTACGGTCTTTCGGCGGTGGTACGGCCAGTGGATGATCCGCTTTGTAAGGGCCTTGTGGCATATTGTCCATACACTGGCGGATGATACGTAACGACTGACGCATCTCTTCGACTTTGACCATACAGCGATCATACGCATCACCGTTGTAACCGACTGGCACTTCAAAATCGTAATTCTCATAACCCATGTATGGACGCGCTTTACGCAGGTCGAAATCAACGCCTGTCGCGCGCAGACCAGCGCCCGTCACGCCCCAAGCAAGTGCTTGCTTAGCATTATACTGAGCAACCCCTTGGGTACGGCCTTTGAGCACGCTGTTTTGTAATGCCGCTTTGACATACTCGTCCAAGCGTTTTGGCATCCAATCTAAGAACTCACGAACCAAACGCTGCCAGCCACGTGGCAGATCAGCAGCAGTACCGCCGATACGGAACCAAGCGGGGTGCATACGATAGCCAGTCACGGCTTCGATAACGTCATAAGCTTTTTGGCGATCGGTAAACATATAGAATACAGGGGTCATACCGCCCGCATCCTGAATGAACGTACCGACGAATAGTAAGTTATTGGTAATACGGAAAAACTCGCTCATCATCACGCGAATAGTTTCAGCGCGCGGTGGAATAGTGATTCCAGCAAGCTTTTCGACCGACATGATGTATGGCAGCTCATTCATTACGCCGCCAAGATAATCGATACGGTCGGTATAAGGAATAAATGAGTGCCAAGTTTGACGCTCAGCCATCTTTTCTGCGCCGCGATGGTGATAGCCAATATCAGGAATACAATCGACGACTTCTTCGCCATCTAGCTGTAATACCAAACGGAATGCACCGTGAGCAGAGGGATGGTTAGGACCGATGTTCAAGAACATAAAGTCTTCGTCACGACCTGAACGCTTCATGCCCCACTCTTCTGGGACGAAACGCAGGTTCTCTTGCTCGTATTGCTGCTTGGCCGTATTCAAGAAGTACGGGGTAAATTCCGTCGCGCGTGCATGATATTCTTTACGCAGTGGATGTCCTTCCCAGTATTTTGGTAATAAAATACGGGTCAAATGCGGATGACCTGTAAAGACGATACCGAACATGTCCCACACTTCACGCTCATACCAGTTGGCGTTTGGCCAAATATTGGTGGCGCTCGGTACATTGACATCGTCTTCGCTCAGCGCGACCTTGATACGTACATCACTATTGCGCTCAAGCGACATTAAGTGATAAAACACCGTAAAATCACTGTCAGGCAAACCCGCGCGATGCTGGCGTAAACGCTCATCTATCGCTGACAAGTCAAATAGCATGACGTAAGGTTTAGGCAGTTTACGCAAGAATAAAAGAATATCTAATAAATCAGCACGCGCCACCCAAACCGTTGGAATCTCATCCACAGTCTGCTGCACGACAAATTTACCAGCATACTTTTGCTCCAGCTCTGTGATAACTGCTGGGACGGGCTTGATCTTAGGATCTATGTTTTCGACTACCGTGACCATGAATGATGTATTCCTTCATTAATCATAACTGAACTATGTTAGTCATAACCGAACTATGTCAACCATAACTGAGCTATGTTAATCATAACCGAACTATGATAAGCGCATAAAATATTGAAACTGTTGCTACAAGTCTAAATGCTGTTTGAAACTTAAATGCTATCTGGGCTGCGCAAGTTTTTAACAGCGATACGATCTGCCTGCTTGCGGTCACGCTCAGGCGTCATTTGCGGCTGATAGATACCCTGCTCATTGACATGGATACCCAGCGGACGACGCTCTTTAGTAATAGATTCTTGTAACAACATCAAACCCTGAATAAGCGCTTCTGGACGCGGCGGACAACCTGGCACATACACATCAACAGGGATAATCTTATCGACGCCTTGTACGACAGAATAAATATCATACATGCCGCCCGAGTTGGCACAGGCACCCATAGAGATAACCCATTTTGGCTCAAGCATTTGCTCATATAGGCGCTGGATGACAGGGGCCATCTTAACGAAGCAAGTACCAGCGACGATCATGACATCCGCTTGACGAGGCGAGGCACGAATAACCTCTGCCCCAAAACGTGACAAATCATGAACGGCGGTTAAGGTAGTAGCGTATTCAACATAACAGCAAGAGGTACCAAAGTTAAATGGCCACAGTGAGTTCTTACGCCCCCAGTTTGCTGTTGAATGAACGAGGTCTTCGAGACGACCCATAAAGACGTTTTTATTCACTTCATCTTCGATAGGATCATTGACCGTTTGACTGGTCTGTGCAGGATAGGTATCTGCATCGGGGTTGGCTTTTGTTAATGTGTATTTCATAACATACAACCTTCATATTAGGCTTGGCGTGGCAATCATCTTGCTCGCGCTGTCGCCATAATTTTATTATTAATAAGTGGCTAATCATCAGCGATCATTAATACAAACAGAACTGACGCCTTCATGCTTTGCTGCTCGTTTTTGCAAACGCTATAAGCTGAGCATCAACTGCTACTAACGTTCAGTTTTGTCCTGCTGAGCAGACGTCGCAAAATCCACAGAAGTAACGTTACCCGTGGTATTAATATGATCGATGTTTTGTAGATGACGACGATTGGTCTCAATATTGTTTGAGACATTGATTTGACCGGATGACTGCGCGGGTACTTTACCTGTCGGATCGACCATTAGCTCATGAGCACCATCAAACTTGGTGATGTCTGCCAAATTAAAGCCTGCAGGCGCCGCATATAAGCGTGCTTTTTTGCGTAACTTATCAGCAGGTGCCCAGTTCATCGCACCCAAGCTCAGCTCATAAATCAAACCGATAATTAGAATAGTGATAAACGTGCCAGCGGCGGCAAAGCCAAGCCAACCAGCCTCCCGTACCGACACAGCATAAGCGTAGAGATATAGCGCCTCTAAATCAAAAATCACAAAGAAGATTGCGACCAAATAAAATTTGGCAGACAAACGAATACGGGCGTTGCCAGATCCGACAACACCCGCTTCAAATACTTCTTCCTTTTGTGAGCCTTGAGAGCGACCGCCAAGTAAGCGCGGTACGACCAGCATAAAGACAACTAGCCCAATGGCGGCTAAAATAAAAGCAATGGCTGACCAATTAAAAGCAGACATGATAATACGTGCTCCTCACCCAATCGAGTGTTAGACACAGCGCAAGCACTGACCCACTCAGGCCATGTTGCGACAGGTATAACGCAGACGAAAACACAAAGTGACTTTATTTAAAAAGTGACTTTATTTAAGTAATTGTCACTGCACTTCAGCAACTGTCACTGTGTTTAAGTAACTGTCATTGAGTCACATGTTAGGTATTTTGCTGGTAACAACCAATTATCAAGCTTATTGACGACGATGTCAGACGTGACCAACTGTAGAGATTCCGGTATGCGCGCGGATAAAGGCTGGTCGCCCAACGCATCTTCTAACAACGTAAGATCAACGTATTAAATCAATATCATATCTGACTGCTTACTTAATTGATTTAATAGCTCATTACACGTGGTCAACAATGACGTGACAACTGGCATAAATTATTTACGTACTATACGCATATCAGTGCCTAAAAGCTAGTTTTTAACTGTATTGAACGGTCACTTTCTGTGTAAAAAAAATGTGTTTTTTTTACTATGAATTATGATATAGACCTTACCTTATATTAACCCCAAATCCGTACTTTTGGCTACGAGCAAACACTGCCACGCTATTTGTCAAAAATTAAGTGTCCGAATACCCCACTTTCATCACCCAAGTCCTCCCCCAAAGTGAGCATTTTTGCTTTATAATGACCCACCAGATTTTTATGATATGCCATCATCAAACCTTAAATTCTATTATTCTTACAATAAAGATTATTAAAATATCGCAACGATACGAATTTTGATGATGCACGCTGCGTTTATCTATCTTTGTCATATCAGCGCTACCCTCTTTTTTGCTTTTGTCTTACAGGTCACGTTATGAGTCAACTCAATCCCAAACAATCCGAGGCCATGCTCTACGTATCTGGTCCATTACTTGTACTTGCAGGTGCTGGCTCCGGCAAAACCTCTGTGATTACGCGTAAGATTGCTTACCTAATCCAAGAATGTGACATGCCAGCTGAGCGCATCACCGCCGTGACCTTTACCAATAAAGCGGCACGTGAAATGAAAGCACGTGTCAGTAAACTGCTACCAAGCGAAAAAATGCGCGGGTTAACGGTATCGACCTTTCACCAATTTGGTTTACAGTTTTTGCGCTATGAGCTGATTCATACTCCGCTAAAAGGCAACTTTTCCATCATGGACAGCGACGACAGTAAGCGATTGCTGATGGAACTAATGATGCGCGACAACTTGAGTGGCGCTGAAAGTCGCGAGTTGGTCGGTAAAGCCATCAAAATGATTTCGGATTGGAAAAATGATTTGGTCGAGCCCGATAAGGCGATGGAAACGCTAGACGATCCAGAAGACATGATTTTTGCCACGTTATATGCGCTTTATGAGCGTAACTTGCGTGCTTATAATGCCGTCGATTTTGATGACTTGATTGTACTGCCAACCAAGATATTACGTGAGAACAGAGAACTGCGTGACAAATGGCAAAACCGTATTCGTTATCTATTGGTCGATGAGTATCAGGATACCAATACCGCCCAGTATGAGATGATTAAATACTTGGTTGGGCCGCAAGGTCGCTTTACCGTGGTTGGTGATGATGACCAATCTATCTATGCGTGGCGCGGGGCAAAGCCCGAAAACATGGCACTGCTAAAAGAAGATTTTCCAAAACTGAAAATCGTTATGCTTGAGCAAAACTATCGCTCAACCACGCGTATTTTGACTTCGGCCAACGCCGTCATTCTAAATAACGAGCATTTATTCGAGAAAAAATTGTGGTCAGATAAAGGCCAAGGCGAAAAAATCCGCATCATTAACTGCCGTAATGACGATGATGAATCCGAGCGCGTGGCCAAAGAAATCGTCACGCATAAGCTGCGCTTTGGTAACGAGTGGGAACAGTATGCGGTGCTGTACCGCAGTAACTTTCAGGCACGTATGCTAGAGGCACAATTACGCCAGTTGCAAGTACCTTATAAGTTATCGGGTGGTCAATCATTCTTTGCGCGTAGTGAAATCAAAGACATCATGGGCTATCTGCGTCTGATTTTGAATCCCGAAGATGACAGCGCATTTTTGCGTATTATCAATACACCTAAGCGCGGTATGGGACCAGCCACGTTAGAAAAACTCGGTTTGTTTGCGCAAGAGCACAGCATATCGTTACTGGCCTCTTGTACCCACGCTGGTCTGACTCATGTATTGCCGTCAAAGGCTTATGGTACGATAAAAGAGTTTGGTGAATTCATCGAGCACTATACGCGTGAGCTAGATCAACATCCTGACCCTGTACCTATCGTACGCCAAATGATTGATGAGACGGGTTATATTGATTTTGTCCGTAGCGATGCCAAAACGCCGCAACAAGAAAAAAACCGTATTGATAATATCGATATGCTGTACACCAGTATTCAGTCCTTGATTAATCGCGCTGAAGAAGACGAAGATCGAACGATTGATACCATCATTCGTAAGCTGGTTTTGCTTGATATGCTTGAGCAGCAGCAAGAAGAAGAGAATACCAACAAAGTTAACTTGATGACCTTACATGCGGCAAAAGGTTTGGAGTTTGATTTTGTTTATATCATGGGTCTTGAAGAGGAGATGCTACCGCATCGCAACTCTATCATGAGTGAGACGGTCGAAGAAGAGCGCCGTCTGATGTACGTGGGCATTACCCGTGCACGCCGTGAGCTGACATTGACACTCGCGACCCAGCGCCGTGCTGGTGGTCAGATGCGAGTTACCTCAGAATCAAGATTTCTGGATGAGCTACCTGAGGATCATATTGACTGGCCTGCCAAAGCGAAAAAGAAAAAAGCGACCAAAGACCCAGAAGCCGTCGCTGATGAATATCTGGCCAATATTCGAGCATTACTGGGTAAGCGTTAATCTTACTCAAGACATTTAAGCACCTAAGCAATAAACACCTAAGTAAAACGCTTGCGAGAATACGCTTTAGACTGTGCAAAAGGCGATTGTTATAATCGTCATTGTTATTGTTCTTTATATACTGTAAAAACTTGACTGTAAAAACTTGGAACACTTATGCCTACCCCGACGCCCAATCAGGAACGAACTGCCATGCTGTCAGGAGACTATAATTCGGCTGAATATAGTGCCGAATATAAGCTTCTGTATCTGCAGGGTTTGGTTGCTGATAAAGCATACGAGGCCATTACAGAGTTTCTGGAAAAGCAGTCCGAATATGAGATTGCCAACCTACTAGAGTCCTTCCCAACTCAAAACCGTCTGTTGATTTGGGCGCAGGTGCCAGAGCATATCAAGGGTGAGGTACTTGCCGAGCTAGATGTCGATACCCGCCAGCCGTTGATGGAGAACATTTCTTCTCAAGAAATATCGTTGTTTACCCAAGATCTTGATGCGCAAGATATATCTGAGATTTTGGACACTGTTACTGAGAGCGTACGTACCTCAGTCATGGCAACGCTAGACGAAGAGACGCGGGTTCAAGTCAACAAACTTGATACCTATGCCGACTGGGAAGTAGGTAGCTATATGGATCCCGATATTATCCAGATAAGGGATGATATCTATTTGGCTGATGTGCAAGAGTGGCTACGTGAAAACGACGACCTGCTCGATGACGAGAGCCAAGAGCTGCTCGTTGTCGATCAAAGCCAGCAATTGCTGGGACTACTGAGTCTAGTAGATTTAATTAAGCATAAACAGAATACATTAGTTTCGGATCTGATTGACACTGCCATTACGATTAACGATCGCTTGGATATTCAAGATGCTGCTGCGATTTTTCGTTCAGAAGACATCCGTTTTGCCCCCGTCATCAATAGCCATGGCGAGCTGGTTGGTCAACTAAACGGCGAGGACATCATGGAGATTATCCAAGATGATGTCGACAGTACCATGAAAAACCTCGCTGGTGTTAGCCAAGATGAAGAGCTGTTTGCCCCTATCCTAACCAGTGCCAAAAGCCGTAGCGTCTGGCTAGGTATCAATTTATGTACCGCCCTATTGGCCGCAGCAGTGATTGGACAGTTTGAAGAAGTATTGGCACAAGTCGTGGCGCTAGCGATATTGATGCCAGTAGTCGCCAGTATGGGCGGTATTGCTGGCTCGCAGACGCTAACGGTCGTTATCCGCGGGATGGCGATGGGTCAAATCGGTGGTTCTAACCGTGTCTGGCTGTTGAATAAAGAGCTGTGGGTGGGCGCAATCAACGGTATCATCTGGGCGATAATTATGGCGTTTATTGCTCAGCTATGGTTTCATGATATTAAGATCAGTGCCGTCATCGGTTTTGCCATTGCGATCAACATGACTGCGGCTAATGTCTCGGGGATCAGCATACCGCTGATGCTAAAACGGATGAATATCGACCCTGCTCTATCTGCTTCGGTTATCCTAACGACCGTCACAGATATCGTCGGCTTTATGTCCTTTTTAGGATTGGCTAGCGTGCTGATACTTTAGTTTTTTGCTGAATTACTGAATTACTGAATTACTGAATTACTGAAATATAGAATTGTTATTTGTATAAAAATTTCGAATAAGATTTATTTAGACCTTAGTTCAAGACCTTAGTTCAAGACCTTAGTTCAAGGCCTTAGTTTTAAATCATAATTTAAAAACCATCAAATCGTTAAGTGAGTGTGTTATGCAAGCTGTACAAGTTAAAGTGGTAAACCCTAAAATTACTGAAGATAAAGCGTTTTCTCTACCCACTCGTGCCACCGATGGCAGTGCAGGTATTGATTTGCGTGCTTGTATTGACGAGCCATTAACGATTAAAGCAGGTGAAACCCATTTAATTGGCACAGGCCTTGCGGTTTATATCCAAGACCCTAACTATGCAGGTATGATTTTACCGCGTTCAGGTCTTGGTCATAAGCACGGTATCGTCTTGGGTAACTTAGTTGGGCTAATCGATGCTGACTATCAAGGCGAGCTGATGGTTAGTATTTGGAACCGCAGTAACGAAGACTTTGTTCTTAATCCAGCTGAGCGTATGGCACAGTACATCGTGGTACCTGTTGCGCGTCCTGAGTTTAAAGTGGTTGCAGAATTCAGTGATGAAAGCGTACGCGGTGCAGGCGGGTTTGGACACTCAGGTCGTCAATAGTAGCTATTTTGATGGTCCATCCTGTTAGTAATTTTTAGATAGCGATTAGAATTTTGCTTGAGCTATATATAAAGCCTTGCGCTATTCATTTTTTATTTATCATTGAACACCTATCACGGTTATAAGGAGAGTAAGCAATGCCACCTTTTGCGGCGCAGCAATCCTTATTCCGTGCTTATGATATTCGTGGTGCCAACCAGTATTTTACTAGTAGTTTTATACAAGCGTTAGGCCATGCTTTTGCTACTCTCTATAATGCGCAAAATAGCCAACCGACTCAAGACATCAATGCTAATGCCACTGTTGAGACTAAGCAGAATGTTGTCGTTGTTGGTTATGATATGCGTATTGGCAGTGAGGCCATTGCATCCACACTTTCTACTGTACTAGCTCAGCAGGGTTTACGCGTAATCCAGTTAGGTCTGGTTACCACGCCGATGATGGCATTTTGGGCAGCGCAATATCAAGGTCATGGCATAGTTGCAACAGCGAGCCATTCCGCTAAAGACATATTAGGCATCAAATGGTTAGTAAATAACAAGTCTCCTAGTAGCTCAGAGATACAGACGCTCTATCATCAAATAACCGCTAATCATAGTTGTCACGCCTATCCCGATAGCCAAGCTACCAATCCTATCTTACATTCAGAAAACATTGATAATAACTACGACTCAAAATTGCCAACAGATTTGCTTGAGCAATCACCTACTAATCAAGTAGGTAATGTATATATCGATGCTATTGCGCAGGTATTTGAAAAATTATTTCAGCACAATCACTCGGCAACTAAAGCCAATCAAAAAAACGCTTATAAACTTGATTTAGTCATAGTTATTGACTGTATGCACGGTGCAACCGGTAGCATTGCTCAACGCTTGTTCGAACGTTTTTGCCAGCATGTTATTTTTCTCAATGATACCCCCAATGGCAATTTCCCCCTTGGTAATCCAGACCCTACCGAACCAAACCGCTTAAACGAATTGCAACGAGCCGTTGTGCTGCACGTAGCAGATATCGGCTTGGCGTTTGATGGCGATGGCGATCGTTTGATGATCGTTGATAACAACGGCAAAATAGTTACGCCCGATCATTTGCTCTATCTACTGGCACGTATTGCTATTACTGAACATCCTAACTCTCTTAGCGCCTCTTTATTAGCGTCTGAAGTTCTTTTCGATATTAAGTGCGCCCATCATTTACCAAGACTGTTATCTGAGCTTGGTACTATACCTGTGATTAGCAAGACTGGCAGCAGCTTTATGCGCCAGCAGGTACAGCATCCTGACAATCAGATTGTTTTCGCTGGTGAATTATCAGGGCATTTCATCTTTAATGATAGCCGCTTTATCCCTTATGATGATGCGATGTATGCTGCATTACGGTTGCTGCATTGGCTTGACCAACCTCATGATGATACTAATGATAAAAAACCGCTAGCAGATATCATCCAAAACTTGCCCACTATAGTCAGTACTGCTGACCATTACTTGCCAATGCCGCAGACCGCTACTACCGACTGCTCTCTCGTAGAGCAATTAACGAGATTTTGTCATTACTTGCAGCATCTAGTAGATATGTCTACTCATACTGATTCTTCATCTAGTCAGCAGTTAAAAGATACTTGCCTGCCCGTCACAATATGCAAGTCGTCAGTGTGTACTTGCGCTACTGCGAAGGCGCAAATAGCATTAAAACAGACGCATGAATTATTACCTGTAGGGACCAAGCTGAGCTGTATCGATGGTGTGCGTTTAGATTTTGCGCATGGCTTTGGCGTACTGCGTCAATCAAATACCAGCAATAGCCTGACCGCGCGCTTTGCGGGTGACAGTATAGATGACCTAAAAGATATTCAGGCGACATTTGCCGTTTTATGCCGACCATTTAACGCAGCGCTAGCTGAACAGATTCTTGCTATTCCTGCGGAGTAGCCTCATAAAACATATCACTGTCTCATTAGATATAATAGAAAAACAACCAATTTAAAACCGGCCCTTAGGAGTTTGTAATGACGCTTAATTTAGATGATGCCAAAAACACCGCTGAAGTATTGACCACTGCTCTGCCCTATATCCAGCGTTTTGTTGATAAACTCATCGTCGTAAAATACGGCGGCAACGCCATGACCGACCCTGAGCTTGAGAGCTCATTTGCTCGTGATATTGTTTTGCTAAAGACCGTCGGTATGCACCCAGTAGTCGTACATGGTGGTGGCCCGCAAGTTGACAATCTCCTAAAAGAGCTCGGCCGTCAATCAGACCGTATCGATGGAATGCGTGTCACTGACAAAAGCACCATGGATATCGTAGAAATGGTCTTGGGCGGTAGCGTCAACAAATCGATTGTTAGCTTGATTAACAAACACGGCGGTCGCGCGATTGGTCTTACAGGTAAAGATGCTAACTTGATTCAAGCAAAAAAACTGATGATGGAAAAAATTGGCGCAGACGGTATTGCTGTACCAGTTGATTTAGGATTCGTCGGTGATGTGGTCAGCGTCAATAAAGACGTGATTAACATGTTAATTGCCTCTGATTTTATCCCTGTAATCGCGCCACTTGGCGTTGACGCTGAAGGCAATACCTATAATATCAATGCTGATCTCGTTGCAGGTAAAGTAGCGGAATTTTTACAAGCAGAAAAGCTGATGCTATTAACCAATATCAAAGGTGTATTGGGCCGTGATGGCGAAGTGGTAACTGGACTCACGCCAAAGAAAGTCGATAGCTTAATCGAAGATGGCACTATCTCAGGCGGCATGATTCCTAAGATTCAATGTGCGCTTGATGCGGTACGTAGCGGCGTCAAAAGCGCGGTAATCGTTGATGGCCGTGTCCCTCATGCGACCTTGCTTGAGATTTTTACCAACGAAGGGGTTGGTACGCTCATCAGTCGAGAAATAGATTCATCATTGAGCTAGCAAAATCTAGCAATGTTAAATGTAAGAAAGCTAAATGTAGAAAAGCCCGAGTTGATATAAACGCTCGGGCTTTTTTATGCATTTTTATCTTTAATAATCAGCCTAGCTTAGTTTTTATAGCTCAATTTTACGAAAAAACTTTATCAAACTCCGCTTCATCGAAGCCGCATAGTAATACTGCTTGATCTTTATCTTTATCTGCCGACTGACCTTCTACAATCGGACGTTTAATCATACTGTTATTTTCCACGAGTAAACCTATCGCGTTGTCTACATTAGCATCAGCTGCCTGCTTTTGACTATCGTCTAGCTTGCGCCACGTCGTACCGCGCTTATTAAGCACTTTGTCGATACCTAGCTCACTTACCCAGCGCTGTACTGTATCTTTATCAATACCTTGCTTTTTATAATCGTGAAAATCATAGCTGACATCTAGATCGTTTAGCTTAGTAAACGCTTTTTTCATCGTGCTACAAGACTTGATACCGTAAATGGTGATGGTCATGATAAATCCTCATAAATATTCATTAATTTGTCTATTATACCTAAGGCTGACTGGATATAGAGAATGCATTACTTTTAATCGTCAAACCTATTAAGCAACTGCATCATATCGTCGCAATTTTCGCCAAATTACGCTATGCTATGGCATTGTCAAATTCCACCTATTTTGATCAGTATTAAACAAATCCGTATTAAACAAATCAGTATCAACCAATTTCGAGCCGACTATGAGCAACGCCGTGACAGCAGACCAAACAGAAAACAACTATTACAACCCGCAAGCGATAGAAGCCGCGCAGCAAACCAAATGGGCAACTGACAAGCGCTTTGAAGTAAGCAATGAGCCAAGCAACAAGCCAAGTCGTTACATGCTATCAATGTTCCCTTATCCAAGTGGCAAGCTGCATATGGGCCACGTCCGTAACTATACGATTTCTGACGTATTAAGTCGTTATTATCGCCTAAAAGGCTATGAAGTCATGCAGCCAATGGGTTGGGATGGTTTTGGCTTGCCAGCAGAAAACGCAGCGATTGCTAACCAGACGCCACCTGCGGCATGGACATTTGCCAACATTGACAGCATGCGTGCACAGCTTAAATTGCTAGGCCTGTCTATTGATTGGTCACGTGAATTTGCCACTTGTAGCCCTGAGTATTATCAGTGGGAGCAGTGGTTATTCTTGCAATTGTACAAAAAAGGCTTGGTCTACAAAAAGCTATCGACGGTCAACTGGGATCCTGTTGACAACACTGTTTTAGCAAACGAGCAGGTCATCGATGGCAAAGGCTGGCGTAGTGGAGCTGCCGTCGAAAAGCGCGACATCCCTATGTACTACTTCAACATCACTGACTATGCTGATGAGCTATTGGATGATTTGGATCAGCTAGAAGGTCACTGGCCGTCTGAAGTACTAACCATGCAGCGCAACTGGATTGGTCGTAGTGCCGGTATGGAAGTCCACTTCCCTTATGAGCTTGCTGGTGAAGAAAACACCTTAGATGTGTTCACCACTCGTCCTGATACCTTGATGGGTGTGACTTATGTTGCTGTTGCCGCAGAGCATCCACTTGCACAGTATGCCTCTGAGCAAGATGACGCAATCGCTCAATTCTGTGCATTATGTAAAAAAGGCTCAGTAGCTGAAGCTGATTTGGCCAAAGCTGAAAAAATCGGTATGGATACAGGCCTCACTGTGACGCATCCTTTAACTGGTGAAGAAGTTCCAGTGTGGGTTGCCAACTATGTGCTAATGAGCTACGGCTCAGGCGCAGTCATGGCGGTACCTGCTCACGATGAGCGTGATTATGAGTTTGCGGTTAAGTACGACCTACCAATCAAACAGGTCATCAATACCCCTGAAGGTTACTTTGATGAGCTAAAAGCAGATGCCAAAGCGAACGATAGTGAAGTGAATCTTGCTTATACTGAACGCAACACTTTGGTTAATTCAGGTGAGTTTGACGGTCTAAATTTTGAGCAAGCATTTGAAGCAATGCTAGCTAAGCTTGAGCCAAAAGAGCTGGCTAAGAAAAAGATCCAGTATCGCCTACGTGATTGGGGTGTCTCTCGCCAGCGCTATTGGGGTTGCCCTATCCCAATGATCAACTGTGAGCATTGTGGTACGGTACCTGTTGAAGAGCAAGACTTACCAGTTGTGTTGCCAACCGACGTCGTACCTGACGGTCGCGGTAACCCACTTAAAAATATCCCAGAATTTGTCAATACTACTTGTCCTAAATGTGGCAACCCTGCTGAGCGTGAGACCGATACCTTTGATACCTTTGTAGAGTCTAGCTGGTACTATGCACGCTTTGCTAGCCCAAATGATGCGCAAAACATGGTCAATAAATCTGCTGCCAATAAATGGTTGCCAGTCGATCAATACGTCGGCGGTGTCGAGCATGCGGTGATGCATCTGTTGTATGCACGCTTCTTCCATAAGCTGATGCGTGACGAAAACTTAGTCACAGGTGATGAGCCATTTGCCAACCTAATGACCCAAGGCATGGTGCTCGCTGGTACGTTCTACCGCGTCAATGCGGATGGCAGTACGACTTACTACTTTGCAGAAGATATCGATATTGACTTCAACGAACGTGGTCAACCCATTAAAGCTATCTTGAAGTCAGACGGCCAGCCAGTGACGATTGGCAAAATCGAAAAAATGTCTAAATCAAAAAATAACGGTGTCGATCCACAGCTAACCATTGATAAATATGGTGCTGATACGGTTCGTTTATATACGCTATTTACTGCGCCTGCGGATCAAACGCTTGAATGGTCAGACGACGCGCTAAAAGGCCCTTATAACTTTGTGAAGAAAGTATGGCGTATTGCAACCGACCATATGCAAGCGCTAACAGCCGCCAATATCAGCATTGATACGCTTAATAGTGCTACCTTGAACACAGACGGATTGAGCAAAGAAGCCAAAAACTTACGCCGTAAAACGCACGAAACAATTGCTAAGATTGATAGTGATTTGGGTGATCGTCTGGCATTGAACACGCCAGTATCAAGCCTAATGGAACTTGCTAATGAGCTGACTGGCTTTAATGCGAGTAATGAGCAAGAGCTGCACGTCAAACACGAAGCATTGACCAATCTGCTGATTATGCTGTCTGTATATGCGCCGCACGTTGGCGAGCATCTGCTTGAGCAGCTAGGTCTTGATACCTTAACGTTGGACTACCCAACCGTGGATGAAAGTGCGCTGGTACAGGACATGATCACGATGGTGGTACAGGTCAATGGTAAGATGCGTGGTAAGATGGATGTCGCACCAAACAGCGATCCTGAGCAGCTAAAAGAGCAAGCTCGCACTATGGAAAGCGTGGCAAAATTCATCACGGGCGAGATCAAAAAAGAAATCGTCGTTCCTAACAAACTGGTTAACATCGTGGTTGTAGGCTGAGGTATCTTGAGCTAAGTATTTTAGGCTTAGTGTTCTAAGCCTTCTTATCATATGAGGATAGCGTTTATGTCATACAAGCATCGAGCTGAGCAGGCGCAACCAGAATTAAGTGCAAACAGCCTAGCTAATAAAAAGTCCCATGGCCAAAAGCTCGGAGCAGTCTTACTTGCCACGCTGCCAATGTTTGCAGTGGTAGGTGCAGCCGCTGCTCTTAGCGGCTGCGGCTTTCAGCTGCGTGGCTACGACTCAGCGATGCTGCTTGACGTCGAAAAAACAGCAGTTATTATCGAAGACAATCGCACCTCATTCCCGCTGAAACTACCATTGACGCGCCGCCTAAAGACGTTAGGTGTCGATGTTATTAGTAATATCAGCTCGGAAGAAGTTGCCCGCAATAACCAACAAGCAGGGGCTGAGTCTATTGCCGCTATCGACATCCGTAATGTACGTTTTAAGCGTTACGAATTGGTTGGCGTATTAACAGAGATTCGCTTGGTACTATCAGCAGATGTCAGCTATCAAACGATGGAAAATGGCAAGCCTGTAACACTAAGCAACCCCATTCAGGTTGAGCGAAGCTACCAGTACAACGAAGCATCTGTTAGTACTGACGATCAGCAAGGCGATCAGACACGTGATTGGCTCTATGATACTTTAGCACGCCGTATCACTGACCAATATGTCGCAATCTCGCTTCCAAAAGTCGCACCTGCTGCCAAACAATCTGTGCAAATGAATAAAGGTGTGACACCAACCGTTGTCGTCGTACCACAACCGTAAGAGTTAGTTGTTCTGATTATCAAACGATACCATTTCTAGAAGTATGAGTAGCAAAATAAGCAAGTGCATGTACTACTTTAAGTAGGCTAAGCTAGCTTGACACTGCTGATCATATTTTTGGAATTGGTATTACACGCTCATCAACCTGTGTAACACCACGCTATGCAAAATACTTTCATAAAAGCCTATCCAAAACTACTGCAGCCTTCCGTTGCGGTAGCGGGCTTGTGGCTAGCGCACGGTGACGAGCCACTGCTGAGTCAATGGTTGATAGATGCGCTGCGTCCACACTGGCGCGCGCAGAACTATGCAATCAAACGTATAGAGCTAATTTCTGTCAAAAGCTGGCAAGAAGTACTGTCTGAGCTTGGCAGCCAGTCTCTATTTGATGATGCCAGTGCCTTAATCGTGACGGGCAACCATAAACCTGACAAAGCAGTTATCGCCGAGCTGGAACGTTTTGCGGTCGAGGCACAAGCTGGCACACACGGTCATAGTGTGTTGTGGCTCACACCTAAGCAAGACAAACGCAGCCAAAGCAGCAAATGGTTTGCTCCTTTTGCACAATATGGCAATGTCATCGATTGCAATTTATACAATGAGCAGCAGCGCCAACAGCTACTACAAATACAAGCTCAGAAGTTTGGCTTACGACTGTCTCAAGAAGCGTGGCAGCTACTCATGTCACACACTGAGCATCATTTGCTAAGTGCTTATCAAACCCTATGGCGACTGTCCTACCTGTTTGCACCGCAGCTAGTTGCTAATAACAGTACTAGTGAAGATAGTGCTAATGACACAAGTACCGAACAATCTAATAGCTTTTCACAACCTGTGAATAATGTGGCATTAGATATTGCAGACCTACAAGCAGCGTTGGTCAGCGACGCCCAATTTAGCGTGTTTGATTTGTCTGATGCGATGCTCGCGGGCAATAGTACGCAGGTTGCCAAAATTATGTTTCAGCTAAAGTCAACCGACGAGCCTACTACTTTAGTACTCTGGGCTATTAGCAAAGACATGCGTCAAATTATCCAACTTATGGACGGTCAAGACCCTCAAGCATTAGGCATTTGGCGTAGTAAGCAAGGGTTGTACAAACAAGCCTGCCGTCGTCAGTCAAAAACGCACACGGCCGAATGGCCTGCCCTGCTTTACCGCTGTGACCAAGCTATTAAAGGACTTATTCGCCAGCCAGCATGGGAGCTATTATTGCAAGCAGCATTGGAGCTCGCAGGTAAGCGTTTATTTGCTATGCGCTAAGACTGAGCCACTTGTCACCACCTTTTATTGTTGCGCTTAGCCACGAGTTATCCATCTCTTCTCTTACTGATCTATACGTTTTTCTTATTGGTTTATACATTTAAACGCTATAAATCCAGATTCTACTACCCTATCTTATTCTCCTATAATCTCCGTTTTATTGATTTTTAGTAAGCATTTCTTTTCTGTACCTGTCTCTATTCTTGGCTACCTTAACCTTTCGTAAACTAATTTCCATTCCCTTTTGTAGGTGAAGTCTCTACTATATCTACACTTGATTTAATTGTGATTGGATTGTTGTCATGCGCAAAATAAGCAAAAAGTCTGCTATCAAATGGGGTGTTATTGCCTTAATTATCGTAGCATTAGGGGCTTTGGCCTATACTTTTTTAAAACCAGAAGAAGCCACACCTAACTATTTAACCGCAACAGTCGAAGTCGGTGATATTGAAAACAATGTCATGGCATCCGGTAAAGTAAAAGCGTTAAATACCGTCGATGTAGGGGCACAGGTGTCTGGTGAAGTAAAACGCCTGTATGTTGAAGTCGGTGACGAAGTTAAGCAAGGCGATTTGATTGCGCAGATTGATCAAGTGACTCAGAAGAACAGCCTGAGTAATGAGCAAGCCAGTCTTGAACAAAGCGAAGCTGCGCTACAAAGTGCTCAAGCAGAATCGTTAAGCAAACAAGCCAGTCTAAAAAGTGCCTATGCTGATCTTGCCAGCCGTCAGTCTGAGCTCAAACAAGCACAGTCTGATTTTGCGCGTTTGCAAGACTTAGTCGCTATCGACGCCATCTCGCAGCAAGAATATGACACGCAAGCAACCAGTGTCGAGACCGCAAAAGCAGCGGTTGCCAATGCACGTGCAGCTATCGATACAGCAAAAGCAGCGATTGCGACCACCGAAGCCAATATCAACAGCCAACAAGCAGCATTACGCAAATCACGAACCAACGTCAGTACTGCTGAAGAAGATTTGAGCTATACCACGATTCGCGCCCCGATATCAGGTACTGTCGTTTCTATTACGACTGAGCAAGGCACTACGGTCAACGCCAACCAAACAGCGCCTACACTAGTAACGCTAGCAGATTTATCGACCGTACGTATCAACGCGCAAATCTCCGAAGCTGATGTCATTAACGTCAATGCTGGTATGCCCGCTTATTTTAATATCATCGGTAATCCAGACCAGCAGTATGATGCGACGTTGACTGCTATCGAACCTGCCCCAGAGCAGATCAGTAGCACCAGCTCGACAGACGCTGCTATCTATTATGTCGGCTACGTAGAAGTACCGAACCCCGACCGCTTGTTCCGAATTGATATGACGGCGCAGATTTATATCATCGTCAATGAAGCCAAAAATGCGCTATTAGTACCGTCAACAGTGATACAAGAAAAACGCTCTAAAGGTAAAGAAAAAGGCAAAGCAGCCACGGGCAAGTTTGTACGTGTATTAAAAGAGGACGGAACCGTAGAAGAGCGTACTGTAGAAGTCGGTATCGATAACCGAGTAAATGCGCAGATCTTAAGTGGTTTAAAAGAAGGGGAAGAAGTCATCATCAGTGAAGAAAGCGGTAAGAAATCAGGTAGCGGCCGTATCCCTGGTGGACCTCGAATGTAACTTGTTCTTTGACTATGTTGAATAAAAAAGGGCTTGTTAAATATCGCAGCCCTTTCATAACAACACTATAACGCTTATTAGCCTTTATTAAAGACACTGCTATGACTATATCTCAATCTCCTAAACCGTCGACTGAAGATAGCTCTGAAAATAGTACGGCTCAAAACTTAGGGTCACAGACTTCTGCTAATCCTTCAAACAACTTAGATAATTTAGACAATTTGGATAACTCAGATAACTTGGCAAAAACCAATACTGCTAACCATCCTGCATCAGGCCAGCCCATTATGGAGCTGTCTGGCATTATCAGAGAGTTCCCTGCTGGTGAGCAAACCATTCGTGTCTTGCATGATATCAATCTAACTATCAATCAAGGTGAGATGGTTGCCATCATTGGACAGTCAGGCTCTGGTAAGTCCACCTTGATGAATATCTTAGGCTGCTTAGATCAAGCCACTGCTGGCGATTATAAAATTTATGGTCAGTCCGCTCGTAAGCTTGACGCCGATCAGTTGGCAGAGCTACGCCGTGAGCATTTTGGTTTTATTTTTCAGCGCTACCATTTGCTTGGTGATATCAGTGCCAAAGATAATGTCGCCGTTCCTGCCGTGTATGCGGGTATGGATACCGAGGCACGCACCAATCGTGCTGAGAAGCTATTAACGGATTTAGGCCTTGGTAGTAAGGTCAATAACCGTCCCAATCAGCTCTCAGGTGGACAGCAGCAGCGTGTTTCTGTTGCTCGTGCACTGATGAATGGTGGTGACGTAATCTTAGCAGATGAGCCAACGGGTGCCCTAGACAGTAAGTCTGGCGAAGACGTCATGGCGATTTTGCATGACCTCAGCGCACAAGGTCATACCATTATCATGGTCACGCATGATCCAAAGCTGGCGGCACAAGCGGAGCGTGTGATTGAACTAAAAGATGGCTATGTCATCGCTGACTATCAAACTGAGCATTACAAGCACACAGACAAAAAGCCAGAGTCTATCCTTGGTGAACATCGTAAAAGTGCCTTTAGTAGCTTTATAGATCGATTGCTTGAAGCGTTTAAGATGTCTTTGCTTGCTATGCGCGCGCATAAGATGCGTACCCTACTGACCATGCTCGGCATTATCATCGGTATCGCTGCGGTTGTATCTATCGTAGGTCTTGGACAAGGCTCTCAGCAGCAAATCCTCGCCAATATCAGCTCGTTAGGTACTAATACCATTACCGTCAATGATGGCTATCCTAGAGGCGACCCTAGACGCCGTTACAATGATGACAACCTGACCCCAGAAGACGCAGAAGCGGTCGGCAACCAGCCCTATATTATCAGCGTCAGCCCTCAGGTAAATGCCAACTCGAGCGTGCGCTATCGTAGTATACAGGAGGATGCTACCGTCAACGGCGTTGGTGAAGACTACCTAACCGTCACTGGTGAGACATTGGCATTGGGCCAAGGGTTTGATGCAAAAAGCGTCACATTACGTAGTCAAGATATCATCATCGATGACAATGCTAAGCAGACCTTTTTCTCAGATGTTGATAATCCTATCGGTGAAGTGATACTGGTTGGTAGTGTGCCTGGGCGCGTGATTGGCGTCCTCGAAGAGAGTGATGGTGGCTTTGGCCCCAGTGTGACGACGCCTACTATCTATATGCCTTATACGACGGTGATGTCGCGCGTCACGGGTAGTACCAATATCGACCGCTTTGTAGCGTTGTTAGATGACAGTATCTCTTCTAGCGCCGCAGAGACGGCCATCTCTGACTTAATAGAGAGTCGCCATGGTAAAGATGACTTTGAGTTGCGCAATTCAGACTCTATCCGTCAAACGATCGAGTCGACGACGGGCACGATGACCCTGCTTATTTCATCAGTCGCGGTTATTTCATTGATCGTCGGCGGTATTGGGGTCATGAACATCATGCTAGTCTCTGTCACCGAACGTACCAACGAGATTGGCGTACGTATGGCAGTGGGCGCGCGTCAGAGCGATATCATGCAGCAGTTCCTCATTGAGGCCGTTTTGGTCTGTATTTTAGGGGGACTGATTGGTATCGGACTGGCCTTTGCCATTGGTGAGCTGATTAATAGTGTGGGCGGTGATAATTTCAAAGTTATCTATTCATCAACCTCTATTATTGCCGCTTTTGTTTGTTCGACGTTAATTGGTGTGGTATTTGGATTCTTGCCAGCACGTAATGCTGCCAAATTAGATCCTGTTGAAGCACTTTCTCGAGACTAATAATCGATTATTGACTCGCTTTAGACAGAAATAGAGCAGTCAATATCGATATAATGGCAAAAATTTAAAGAAACTGGAATAAATTGGCAATTTTATAAGAGAATTACACTTTTTTTATCATGTGGGGTTGTAATTGTCATAATAATATATATAATGTGCTCTCACGTTTAGGGATACAAACACTTTAAACGTTAGGGCTGTTAGCTCAGTTGGTAGAGCAGTTGACTTTTAATCAATTGGTCCCGCGTTCGAGTCGCGGACAGCCCACCATATTTAGTTTAATCTTTATTAATCGTTCTACCCTATCCGGTAGTAGACTAATAAAGGTAAGTTTAAAAGACATCGTTAAGATGTTTAGTTTTAGAAAGTTCTTTAGTTAGAATTTTCTCTTGCAGAGTTAGAAAGCATCGCTTTTTTATATACTCTTCAGGGCTGTTAGCTCAGTTGGTAGAGCAGTTGACTTTTAATCAATTGGTCCCGCGTTCGAGTCGCGGACAGCCCACCATATTTAGAAAGCCCAGTTACTATCTTAGTAATTGGGCTTTTTTTCGTCTGAGCTTTTTAAACGTTTTTTTAGCTATTAGTTTCTTAACTTTTATATACCTCTACTTATTATGCTTACGTTTAAACAGTCGAAAGTTATCTCTCTTGCGCCATAGTAGTTTATGTCTGATCGTATCCTTGATGGTACGTGGATGCTTGGGCGCATGAGCGATAAACTCATCAAACTCTGCCTCACTCATCGCCAGCTCTCGTCCATGTGCCATCATCACCATTGACGGTTGCAATGCTCTGATTTTTTTTAGCGACTGGACATAATCTTTAGGATAGTAGACAGGAAATGGCGCTACGAACTTATGGCGCAATTTAATGATTAAATCAGCAGTGTATACTTCGCGACTGGGCAGGTGAAACAAAGACAAATCACGATCCGTGTGACCTGGCGTCTCTAATACTTGCCATTCATCAAAATGTGGCACAAGCTCGCCATCTGTGACAGTGATATCTGGTTTCAGACTTGCCGAGTAATATAGGTTTTTAAATGGTTTACCTTGACGTCTGGCCACATAATATCCTAGATGTATATCTACGAAGTGCATCGTGTGCCCGCCAATACCGCTATACCATTGCTTTTTTTTATCTGCTGAGACAATTAGACAATCAGTCTTTTCTCGAAACTTATTCGCACCACCTGCATGATCCGGATGCATATGCGTGACCACTACTACTTTTAGATCGGTGATAGGTCGTTTTAACGTCGACTTGATATAGTCAAGCACCATCGGTACATCAGCACGGCAGCAGCCATCTAACAGCATTATTTTATCTGGATATACTGCCAGATAGCTACTCTGGATATATCCTTCTAAACGTACAATTTCACATAGACTCATTGGTGTTCCCTACCTCATTCGTCGTTATTATTGTGAGGCTTTTGTTCAGTTTTATAGCCAATCTTTAGTATAGCGCCCGTCACCACAAATAAAACGACTTTGGGTGAACGCTTGTGACTATATATAGAAGCGATGCGGCACACAAAGACGGTGCAACTAATAATTCTTAATAAAGAACGATTAGAACCTGTATACATAGTTTTATACGTGGCAATTCTCACCTTACCAATAAAAAGCAAAAACCCAGCACTTAGGCTGGGTTTGAGAAAACATTTAGTATTTAGATAATTCGTAAATTACCTATTTATCGACTATGCAAGGTCACGAACCTTTGGCTCACGTTCCCATAGACGAGACTTAGCATTGCTGATAAAGGCATCTAGCTCAGCCAATGGCGTCACAAATTCATCTTTTTCAACTGGAAGTTTACTTAGGATAAATTCATCAGTCGCGCCGCAATAGGCGATGGCTTTGCAATGGTTGTACGCGTCGTTGAACCAATCTAATGCTGAACTGTCTTTTGCGAGCTTTTTAGCTTGGTCAGGCATGATGATACTAACGACGGCATCAAACATCACTGACGGACCACCAGCGAGGCGCTCATCAGCTTGTATACGTGTACCATCATCCAATACGACTTCTTTGTTAGGCGCTACAATCTTGACACTAGCACCCTGCGCTTTGGCAGCATCTTCGAATTTTTTGACTTCACTACTATTAGAACCTTCTGCAACTAAGATACCAATCATGCGACCTTTTAAGCTATCAGGCGTTAGGCCAATAGTTTGTACCGCTTTAGAGGTTCCCAAGTCTTGGACAGGTGCAGCTGCGTCAGCTGGCTCTGGTAGCTCCATACCCAGTGCAGTCGCTACGCGATTGGCCAAGTCTTCATCGATATGAATCAAATGGCTAAGCATACGCGTACGTACATGGGCTGTATCTACTTTACCTAGCTCAAACGCATAAGCGGTTGCGATATGTGCTTGCTCAGTTGCTGTCTGACTACGGTAGAACATACGTGGCTGACTATAATGATCTGCAAAGCTCTCGTCACGGACGCGACCTTTTACGCCATCATCTAGTTGCTCATGGAATGAGTTGAAACCACGTTTAGCGCTTTCACGAGGGCGAGTTGGATCTAGGCTTTGTGGCTCATAGAGTACACGTGTCTTAGGCACTTGCATCTGCATATGACCATCTTGCTGATTGTTAGCAAACGGACATTTTGGTGCATTGATAGGAATCTGGGCAAAGTTTGGCGAACCTAGACGTGATAGCTGCGTGTCTAGATAACTGAACAAACGACCTTGTAATAATGGGTCATTACTAAAGTCAACACCCGGTGGTAAATGCGATGGGCAGAATGCCACCTGCTCAGTCTCTGCAAAGAAATTATCTGGATAACGGTTCAATACCATCTTACCCACGACTTTCACTGGCACCAACTCTTCTGGAATCAGTTTGGTCGCATCGAGATGGTCAAATGGGAATTCGTTGGCTTCTTCTTCAGTAAATAACTGTACGCCAAACTCCCATTCAGGATAGTCGCCATTATTAATTGACTCAAACAAATCACGGCGATGATAGTCAGGATCAGCACCTGAGATTTTTACTGCTTCATCCCATGTGGTTGACTGTACGCCTAGTACTGGCTTCCAATGGAAACGTACAAAGGTACTCTTACCGTCTTTGTTGATTAAGCGATAGCTATGAATACCAAAACCTTCCATCATACGTAGGCTACGTGGTAAACCGCGATCACTCATTAGCCAAATTAGGTTGTGCATGGTTTCAGGGCTTAATGAGACAAAATCCCAAAATGTATCATGGGCGGAGGCCGCTTGCGGGAAACCGCGATCTGGTTCTGGTTTTACTGCATGAATCAAATCTGGAAACTTCATTGCATCTTGAATAAAGAAGATTGGCATATTGTTACCAACGATATCCCAGTTACCTTCTTCTGTATACATTTTCACAGCAAAACCGCGAACATCACGTGGCGTGTCTTTTGAGCCTTTATTACCCGCTACCGTTGAGAAACGCGTAAAAAGTGGCGTTTGCTTACCTGTTTCGGTCAACACTTTGGCAGTCGTATATTCTTCTAGTGACTCTGTCAGCTCAAAATAACCGTGTGCGGCACTACCTCGAGCATGGACGATACGCTCAGGGATACGCTCATGGTCAAAATGATTGATTTTTTCACGTAATACAAAATCCTCTAACAGCGTCGGTCCACGTGAGCCTGCTTTTAGAGAGTTTTGATTATCAGCGATTGCCACACCTTGCTGCGTGGTTAATACTTTAGTGTCGTCGCCTGCACGCTGATGGGTTTCGCCACCATTGCCACGTTCCGTATTCATGTTTTTGGCGGGGTCCGTATGATCGATATTATTATTCATAAAAAGTCCTAGCTAATAGATTGAGAGTGCTCTTTTAGATCATTAAAAGAGTGCCTACACAGGTTTGATATCCTTTGAGATCGTGGTGACTTCATCTGTCATTTATTTGTCTGTGTTTCCAGCATTGCCAAGCGTTAAATTGATACCGCACTAAAATTCGTAAAGGAATAATAGGCTTAGGAGTTATACTACCCAAAAAATAAGTCAAATATAGTTGCGTATATAGTAAACCTTGTTGATATTTAGTTAACGTTTATAGATGCTATAAAGCGACTACTTTAGATGGTCTTAAAGGCGCATAAACGTTAACAATAGAATCTTGTAATGTAGTTATTCTTTAAGGTATGCTTTTTATGCAGTACTAGAGACTATTGATAAATAAATTGGCAGGGTTTTAGCCTTATATTTATCTTCTTTATATCGTTGGATTCAAATAATTTCGATACAAGAAAACCGAGCGCAAGCTATACATTAGTATGGTTAGCGAGGATGACGATGTAACGGATTTATAGGGATTTGATGATGCGACTATTTTTTATATAACTATAAGGCTACCTACCATGTTACCAACTCTAAGCTCCCCGATTAAAAAACCTTATCACTCATTGCTAGTAGGCGCGTCAATGGGTCTAATGGCATTAACGTTCAGTCAAACGGCTGCTGCTATCACGACCAAAAACGTGACCTATACGGTCGATGATAAAGTGTACGAAGGCTATTACGCTAAGGCGGACAAAGCTAATGCACCTTTTATCTTATTGATTCATGATTGGGATGGTCTAACTGACTATGAGCGCAAACGTGCTGACATGTTAGCGGCTGAAGGCTACAACGTATTGGCGGCCGATATGTTTGGACAAGGCATTCGTCCTACTTCTATCGAAGAAAACAAACGCCTAACTGGGGAGCTATATGATGATCGTAATAAAATGCGCCGCATATTGGCAGGGGCATTAACGGCAGGACAACTACAAGGCAATGATGTGCGTAAAGGCACGACCATGGGATATTGTTTCGGCGGTACGGTTGCGTTAGAGCTAGCACGCTCAGGTTTTGAGCAAAAAGCCTTTGTACCCTTCCACGGTGCCTTTGACATTCCAACCGGTCAAAGCTATGACAAAACTACGGGAGAAATCCTAGTATTCCATGGCTCTGCTGACCAATCTGTCTCGCTAGAGAGCTTTGCGACTTTGGGCAAGACATTAGAAGCAGCCAAGATACCTCACGAAATGGTTACCTACAGCGGCGCGCCACATGCCTTTAGCGTATTTGGCAGCGATAGATATGATGCACGCGCCGATGAACGCTCTTGGAAACGTTACTTGGATTTTTTAGCAGAAGAATATAAATAGACTAATAGTATAAAAAAATAAGAAAACCCAAATAAAAAGACACCTCAATTAAGATCTGATAACGATCCATTGAGGTGTCTTTTTTTATACAATCTTAAGCATTTAATTCTTTCGAAATACCAATAGCTGATTATTAGCAGGCATCGCATACGTTTTAGAAAATTGTAGATGATGAGCATTTGCTAAACTAACGACATCTTCTTTATCGCGAATGCCACTATCAGGATTACCTGCTCTCAACATCGCATCAAATCGCTGATTCCCCTCACTGGTATAGTTACCATTCTCGTTAAATGGGCCATATATAATCAACTTACCGTCAACAGGTAGCGCATCACTAGCCAATGTAAATAACCGCTCCACCAAAGCCCAGCTAATGATATGCAAAGTATTGGCCGTAAATATCACATCGTAAGGTTTGTCTACATAACTGCTATCTAAATGACTACTATTTAAATGACTACTAACAGGTACAGAGTCTTGCGCCAAATCAAACGCTAATGGCAAATATAAATTAGGTGCAGGATACGCATTATGCCAAGCGATTATATGGCGATGATTACTAATCACATCGCTAGTTTGCCACTGTATCTCAGGCAGATTAAGCGTAAAGTAAACGCTATGCTGACCTGTCCCAGAGCCAATCTCTAGCACATGACTAAAGCCTTGTAGCTCTGTTTGAAGTACTTCTAGAATAGGCTGTTTATTATTCTCACACGCTTGAGAAAACGGCAATGCAGAGATATCTACTTTATTATTTGGATTATCACTATCCAGATTATCGTCTTGCATAACTATTCTCCCAGACTGTTTGTTATGCTCTCAGTATTGATAGCAGTAGATGGACAAGCACTGCCTAATACTGACCTGATGCCCGCCAAACAACTCACAACTAATAAATACCTGCCTCTACCCCAGCAGCCAAGGTCATAGCAAGCTCTTCTACTTGCTCAGCAAAGCTATCTTGCCAATCGCCTTGTAGTATCAGCGCCTCTTGAATCCATGACCAACGTAGCCCCGTTGTAATCGTTTTGAGCGCAAGCTTGGTACCTGTACCATCATGCCCTGCCCGTATATATACCGCAAACGGCATACCTTGCTTTTCTTCTAACACGGGATAATAGCAACGGTCAAAAAAGTCCTTGGTCAGCCCTGCCATATACGCCAGATTTTCGGTCGTACCTAATAGCAAGGCATCAGCAGTCAACACATCCTCAGGCTGCGTATCCTGAGGTGATTTCAAAATGACGTTGATATCTATATCAGGATGATTGGCACCGTCATAAGCTGCCTGCGCCAATTTCTGAGTATTGGGTGATGGTGCATGAGCGACGATGAGTAAAGTCTTAGTAGACATATTAGGCTTCTGTGCCATTGTTAAACACTAAGTTTTGAGTAATAGCAGGATCCAAGCTATTGCCTACTGGGCAGGTCAACGCGGTTTTATAAAATCGCTTTAAGGTACTCTCGTCCAATGCCTTTGAGAAATTGACCACAATATGTATTTCACTCACACGCCTTGGTTTCGCCGCCATGACTTTGGTGACTTCTGCGGTCGTACCTGAGATATCGATATCCATCGCTTCGGCTTTGATACCAATAATCGTTAAGATACAACTGCCCAAACTGGTCGCTAGCAAATCAGTAGGAGAAAACGCCTCACCCTTGCCATGATTGTCCGTCGGCGCGTCGGTAATGATTTGATTATTCGACTGTAGATGGATAGCTTGGGTACGTAAATTGCCTTGGTAGGTTACTTTTGAGGTGGTCATGGGACTCTCTTTGGTAGTTTTTTTTAGCTTGAATCACTTTAGAATATTTTAAGTAGCTCAGAGATAAAGAGTAAGTGCTTTAAACTCATTAGCCAAAACGTGAAAATTTCGACATGGAAATTGTTATATAAATATTCCATATATAGAGTTTAAACAAGGTATCACAAGCACCCATTATTGTTTAATGGACTGGTTACAATATGGGTGCGTAAGTTGAACGTTTTCAGCACGACCATCACCACCCTCTCTAACTCTTTCAATATGGTCATAGGATACAGATTTATCGACATCTAAATAACCCTTACAAATAGGACACGTAAGAGCATTATTCAAAGCGATATTTATAAATAACTTGCTTTTCTGCTCTTCTGTAATTCTAGAGTTGTTACTTTGAGAATCACCAGAAATTAGCTTTCCATCTAACTGAGCAAACAGGATTAGATCGTCTTGACTCACTTCTTTACTTTCAGATAAATGTTGTATTATTTTCTCTAATAATTCTTTAAATATGTTGATGCGCTTATGACTCATATGTTTTTGCAAAACTGTAGCTATCAGTTCTTTATTTAGGATCAAAATATCTTCTAACTCGGCTCTAACGTTTGTAAATTTAGTAAAAAACATTTTATTATTTTGATCTAATTTTTCATTAAAAAGAGACGCCGCTCCAAGAAACATAGCACTTGAATGACGACCTGTAGGACCATAGAAATATATTGCCGGATGAAGCCCTAAGCTACCACGATCATTCCCCGTTATCCTAGAAGCTAAATTTATTGTTTTTTTCAATACGTTTAGTGTCCCATCTCCATTAATATCGTCTGGATAGTCTTCCAATTTAGTTATACCGTCTTGTTGGTTTGAATTCGATATAGCAATAAACTCAATTAGTATCTGGAGCGCAGTTCGTATGCCTTTTGACCCGCTGAGGGGAAGGTCTAATGTTTTAATAGGTTTCTTAATTTCAGGATCAAATAAAAGTCGATGTAATTTAAGCGACTGCTCTTCTATTTTTCCTGCTTTTTCCTCATCAAACAAAGACCAATAACGATGCCCTTTGCCTGCCCTAATTATTGCTCTCGCAGCGATAGGAACAGGTTTTTTACGATTTCTTAATAGTAGTTCCTCAAGTGTATCTAATGGAGTTCCTTTCATATTGATATTAAAAAACGATGTTTCAGCTTTATTAGTATCACCCTTAACCCATTGCACAGGTAATCCACGAGCGGTTAAAGTAGTAAGCTTTCTTCTTTGCTCGGCCGTTATATCATTATTATCATTATCATCCAAAAGGCTTTTATAGTAACTCCAGGTTCCTATCTGTTCTTTTACTAACTTTCTAGTCTTGTCCGCAGCTTTCTTTTGTTCAATCGATATATCATGACCAAATAGTTTATGCGATATATAGCCATCACCGTAATCGTCTTCCATCCAAGCTCGAATAACACTCAATCTATGGCCACCATCAATCACAAATAAATATGAAGGTGACATCCATAAGATTACTGAAGGTATCAAATCACCATTAATATAGCATTCAAGCAAAGATACAACCTGATTTGGCGTCCAATGATTAGTCTCTCTTTGAAAATCTGGCTTCCTGAGCAAAGCTACTATCGGGCTTCCTGTAGCTAACTCTCTTGCAGGAATACTATTAAAAGTTTCAAAAGATGAATTTTCATCCTGTCTATGTGCAAAATCAGCTCTTTTTATCATTGCATCAAGATTTACTAAGTTAGACTTGGCAGCCATAAATTTCCTTAACTAAAGATCATAGATTCATCATAATACACTATTCTACACTTGTTGGTATTTGTGCCAATATAACTCAACCACTAAATTCCGAACAAAGAAAAACCCCCATTGCGTTAGCAAAGGGGGCTAGATATGAGTCTATTATTTTTATAATATGACTATAAACATTACTTTTAGGCTAAAACGACAACTAGAGCGCACTAAACAACTTATAGAACATTATTCCGTTCACAGTACCTCTTCAAATTATTCAAGCGAACCTGCATTTCCCATCCAAAAATCAAGGCACTAATAGGACCAAATAGCTTATTAAATACTTTACCTTTTAATTCATAATTGTAAGTAAAGATAACCAAAGACTCTCCGATACCAGTGCTCTTTACATTCCAAGCACCGCTAAACTTTTCAAGTATTCTTGGACCTTTTATCATTTTTACTGCTGCCACATCTGGACTTTTGTAAGATATATACTTGGAAACCATAACCATCCCCAGTTTATTTTTACAATATGATTCTTCGCCAATACCAGCATTCTGTGAATTGCCTAAAAGCCTAGCTTCATTCAAATAAGGGTCCCAGTCTAATCTTATGTAATAGTCTTGAGTAACTTCAAATACATAATTCTGACTTAAATTAATTTTAATAGAGCGTTTTATTGTTTTCATTTTTTTAGAAAATACTGTAGTAAGTAACCCCTCAACAAAGCAGAGGGCTAAAATGTGTGGCAGAAAAAATGTCTATTTATCTAAATCACACTAAAATATATATCCGATAACCTAACAGTAGAATGAGTAAGCCCTAAAATAACGAAAAGCATAAATAGTATGAGTCGCTATTAAGTGCCAAATAATAGTGAAGATCCAGTCCAATAGTCACTAGCAGAAATCTTTTATCGAAAAAACCAACTGCACAGCGTAAATAGTTAAATAAAATTAGTAAAAAAGGAAAATCTGTTCCAACCAAAAACTCTTGCCAAACCCTCTACACTGGCCAAGCGCTCCAGCCTATCTATAGATTATGCTATTCTATATTGGATATATATAAGCATTTATTTAGTTTTAGCAAATTTTTTAGTTATTGCTAATTAAATTATGAATCCAGACACAAATACTTTAAATAGGCGTCCCATATGTTTATAAAAAAACATTTTTTTCATTTATCTATTTTTACCATGATACTTATGTTTTGCAGTAATGCACAAGCTGAAACTCATCAAGATAAAATCCAAGTAAAGGTATTTATCGCAGCGATGTTTGAAATTGGTGAAAATAGCGGAGATAAAGCAGGCGAATTTCAGCATTGGTATAATCAATACTTTACAGATAGTAAGCCTATAAAAGTAGAAGGCGCTCATAGCCCAGTTTATTGTAACTCAGAAGGTGTCTGTGGTTCGGTATTAGGGATGGGTAAAGTAGGATCTTCAGCATCCATGCAAGCAATTACACTTTCTCCTAAATTTGACTTTAGCAAAAGCTACTTCGTTCTAAGCGGTGTCGCAGGAACACCACCGAGTAAAGGTACGATAGGTGATGTAAGCTGGGCGTCTTGGCTTGTAGATTATGACTTAGGTCATCGCTGGAAAGCCGAAGAAGGTGAAAAAGGTGCACCTACGTTTACACCCCGCAAAGGCTATGAAGATATTCGCCGATATCAACTTAACTCTGAACTGCTAAAATGGAATCTACATCTCAGTCAGTCAGTTGCTTTAAAAGATTCAAAAGAAGCCAGCGCATATCGAATGAAATATCCTGATGCAGCAGCGCGACGGAGCCCAGCTATAACCGTAGGCACTCATATGACGGGAGATACCTTTTTTCACGGTCCAGGGTTGTCAAAACAAGCGCAATACATCGCTGAATTATATAATGCAGATGATTACATTATCACTGAAATGGAAGCCGCTGCAATAGCACAAGTACTTAATAGAACGGTAGGTATTGAACGCATAATGAGCTTACGTGGTGCAGTGAATTTTGACCAAGGTAATCCAAATGAGACTACGCTTCAACATCTAGATCCAGCGCCAGGAGAAACAGCTGGTGGTTTTGCAGAGACAGTAGAAAATATCGTGCTAGTAGGTTCAAAAACTGTCGATCACATCGTTGATAACTGGGATGTCTGGGAAAAAGGTGTGCCAGAATTCAAAGAAGAATAAAGAACTCCAAGATAAATTTTAAGTAGTACAACAAACAGTTAATAGTTAGCAGTCAGTAAGTAGTTTCTAGAATGGGTTTACGCTCATTCTGGGAACTACTATGGCTTATAGATTTACTACCAATATAGCTCTCCACTACAGCTTCATTAGAAAATAATTAAACCCTCTATCCGCTTACGCTCATTAGATAGCATACGATTAAGTAAACTACAAGATTCATCCTTGATATAGACCTGTATTTAATATTCAGCGAGTTTTCTCACTCTATTTGAATTACTCAAAAGATGACAGTGCCACTCTGCTAAGTGTTAAAAATACTGCATCACTTGCAGTAAAAGGTACTTCTTATCCCAATATTAATACCTTACAGCTCTCTCCTTTAGCATACTAAAAGATGGAAACGAATATTGTGGTGTTGTTTATCGCTTATAAACTCTACTGGCTAGGTATAGTTTAATACATTTGGTTAGATTCAACGGCATAGTCTTGCCTAATAATAGATATTTATTTCGTCTTAGGGCACGGGTTTAGCTTTAAAATAGTACATACGCAATGAAAACATCTATGGTTCTGTAAGTAGTAAGGTTCGCATATACGTTATAGGATTGGCAAAATAATTTTTAATGTTAGATAAAGAAAAGCCCCCTTTGCTAACGCGAAGAGGGCTTTATTTAGAATAGAGAGCTGACGAACGAGAAGAGCACTGTTAAGGAAAAGCATTGTTTTGCTAGGCAGCGCAAGAGCTATCTATAGGCATAGCCTTTCGTCTTGCGCTGCGGACGACTGTCTCCCAGACAGTCGTTACTCCTTACTCACCTTTAAATAGGATTTGCTACGTAAGTCACTAGGAATAAAAGACAGACGCAAAGAAAATCCCCCGACAAGCTAATGTTGGGGGATATTCAGAATAGAGAGCTGACGATGACCTACTCTCACATGGGCGAACCACACTACCATTGGCGCTACGATGTTTCACTTCTGAGTTCGGGAAGGGATCAGGTGGGGCCATCGCGCTATTGTCGTCAGCAAAGGAGGTTAGATATGAGTCTGTTATTTTTATTGTTTGACTATAAATGTTTAGTTTATGGTCGATCAACTTGTAACCTAACTGAATCAAGGTTAAAGGTGATATCGAAATGTTCTTTCTTATTCTATAGCCTGAGCTATACAAGATAGATTAATTAGACTTGCATACAAACCACTTGGGTGTTGTATGGTCAAGCCAAACGAGCAATTAGTACAGGTTAGCTACACGCATCGCTGCGCTTCCACACCCTGCCTATCAACGTCCTAGTCTTGAACGGCTCTTTAGGGAAATCTAATCTTGAGGTGGGCTTCCCGCTTAGATGCTTTCAGCGGTTATCCCATCCGAACGTAGCTACCGGGCAATGCCACTGGCGTGACAACCCGAACACCAGAGGTTCGTCCACTCTGGTCCTCTCGTACTAGGAGCAGATCCTCTCAAATTTCCAACGCCCACGGTAGATAGGGACCGAACTGTCTCACGACGTTCTAAACCCAGCTCGCGTACCTCTTTAAATGGCGAACAGCCATACCCTTAGGACCTGCTTCAGCCCTAGGATGAGATGAGCCGACATCGAGGTGCCAAACACCGCCGTCGATATGAACTCTTGGGCGGTATCAGCCTGTTATCCCCAGAGTACCTTTTATCCGTTGAGCGATGGCCCTTCCATACAGAACCACCGGATCACTAAGACCTACTTTCGTACCTGCTCGACTTGTGGGTCTCGCAGTTAAGCGCGCTTTTGCCTTTATACTCTACGACCGATTTCCGACCGGTCTGAGCGCACCTTCGTACTCCTCCGTTACTCTTTAGGAGGAGACCGCCCCAGTCAAACTACCCACCATACATTGTCCTCGGTATTGTTATACCTGAGTTAGAACCCCAACATGACCAGGGTGGTATTTCAAGATTGGCTCCACCGAGACTAGCGTCTCGGCTTCAAAGCCTCCCACCTATCCTGCACAAGTCAGGTCAAAGTTCAATGTAAAGCTGTAGTAAAGGTTCACGGGGTCTTTCCGTCTAGCCGCGGGTACACAGCATCTTCACTGCGATTTCGATTTCACTGAGTCTCTGCTGGAGACAGCGCTGCCATCATTATGTCATTCGTGCAGGTCGGAACTTACCCGACAAGGAATTTCGCTACCTTAGGACCGTTATAGTTACGGCCGCCGTTTACTGGGGCTTCGATCAAGAGCTTCGCTTACGCTAACCCCATCAATTAACCTTCCAGCACCGGGCAGACATCACACCCTATACGTCCACTTTCGTGTTTGCAGAGTGCTGTGTTTTTAATAAACAGTTGCAGCAGCCTGGTATCTGCGACTGCCAACAGCTCAAGGAGCAAGTCCTATCACCATCAACAGCGTACCTTCTCCCGAAGTTACGGTACCATTTTGCCTAGTTCCTTCAGCAGAGTTCTCTCAAGCGCCTTGGTATTCTCTACCTGATCACCTGTGTCGGTTTAGGGTACGATTCGTTTATAACTATTGCTTAGAAGCTTTTCCTGGAAGCATGGTATTTGCCACTTCGCTGTACAAGTACAGCTTGCTATCAGATCTCGGTATAGAATAGCCCGGATTTACCTAAGCTATAAACCTACATCCTTTCACCTGGACAACCAACGCCAGGCTGACATAACCTTCTCCGTCCCTCCATCGCATTATAAACAAGTATCGGAATATTAACCGATTTCCCATCGACTACGCCTTTCGGCCTCGCCTTAGGGGTCGACTCACCCAGCCCCGATTAACGTTGGACTGGAACCCTTGATCTTCCGGCGTGCGAGCTTTTCACTCGCATTATCGTTACTCACGTCAGCATTCGCTCTTGTGATACCTCCAGCATGCTTTACAACACACCTTCACAGGCTTACACAACGCTCCCCTACCACTTGAAAACAAATTCAAATCCGCAGCTTCGGCTCCTAGTTTGAGCCCCGTTACATCTTCCGCGCGGGCCGACTCGACTAGTGAGCTATTACGCTTTCTTTAAAGGATGGCTGCTTCTAAGCCAACCTCCTAGCTGTCTATGCCTTCCCACCTCGTTTCCCACTTAACTAGGAATTTGGGGCCTTAGCTGGCGGTCTGGGTTGTTTCCCTCTCCACGATGGACGTTAGCACCCACCGTGTGTCTCCCGGATATCACTCATCGGTATTCGGAGTTTGCATCGGTTTGGTAAGTCGGTATGACCCCCTAGCCGAAACAGTGCTCTACCCCCAATGGTGTTCGTCCGAGGCGCTACCTAAATAGCTTTCGGGGAGAACCAGCTATCACCGAGTTTGATTAGCCTTTCACCCCTATCCACAAGTCATCCCCTGGCTTTTCAACGACAGTGGGTTCGGTCCTCCGGTGCCTGTTACGGCACTTTCAACCTGCTCATGGATAGATCACTCGGTTTCGGGTCTATACCCTGCAACTAAACGCCCTATTAAGACTCGGTTTCCCTACGGCTCCCCTAAACGGTTAACCTTGCTACAGAATATAAGTCGCTGACCCATTATACAAAAGGTACGCGGTCACCCAACAAGTGGGCTCCCACTGCTTGTACGCACACGGTTTCAGGTTCTATTTCACTCCCCTCACAGGGGTTCTTTTCGCCTTTCCCTCACGGTACTGGTTCACTATCGGTCAGTCAGGAGTATTTAGCCTTGGAGGATGGTCCCCCCATCTTCAAACAGGATTTCTCGTGCCCCGCTCTACTTAATATGTTAACTCTAATGTTTCGAATACAGGACTATCACCTACTACGGTCAGCTTTCCCACGCTGTTCTTCTACATTAGAATTAATCGGCTTCTCCCCGTTCGCTCGCCGCTACTAGGGGAATCTCAATTGATGTCTATTCCTAAGGGTACTGAGATGTTTCACTTCCCCTCGTTCGCTTCCTAATAAATTAGGATACCTACCTTATGGTAAGTGGGTTTCCCCATTCAGAAATCTCCGGATCACAGGATATTGCCGCCTCCCCGAAGCTTATCGCAGGCTGTCACGTCTTTCATCGCCTCTGACTGCCAAGGCATCCACCATGTGCGCTTCATTACTTGACCATACAACCCCAAGTAGTCTTTCGACTTCTAAGTGTCATACAATCTAATTATGATAACGATATCACCTATGTTTATACGCTTGATTCAGTTCTCTTTACTTTTTTAATAACTCACCCCTGGGATAACAACTGATGTCGTTAAGAGGTGAGTTATTAAGGTTAAGAAGTGCGCGTGAACACGCTCTTCCTAACCCAGACTCATATCTATGTTTTTAAATAGTCTCTATGCTCTCGTCGAGTCACAGATTCTGTATAAAACAGAAAGAAGTAATCAATCACAATCACTTGTTTCTATTTAATACCTATTTATTTATTAGCATCTAAAGCTTACTTAACCGTCTTAGTAGTGGTGGAGCCAAACGGAGTCGAACCGTTGACCTCCTGCGTGCAAGGCAGGCGCTCTACCAACTGAGCTATGGCCCCATTGTAAAATGGTGGGTCTAGGTGGACTTGAACCACCGACCCCCGCGTTATCAACACGGTGCTCTAACCAGCTGAGCTACAGACCCTAATACGTTTGTTAAAAACGTAAGCTTAAACTAAAGAACAACTTGTTGTGAATTCTTGCTGACCGAATGCGTCTATAAGGAGGTGATCCAGCCGCAGGTTCCCCTACGGCTACCTTGTTACGACTTCACCCCAGTCATCAACCACACCGTGGTGAACGCCTCCCCGAAGGTTAAGCTATCCACTTCTGGTGCAATCAACTCCCATGGTGTGACGGGCGGTGTGTACAAGGCCCGGGAACGTATTCACCGCGGCATTCTGATCCGCGATTACTAGCGATTCCTACTTCATGGAGTCGAGTTGCAGACTCCAATCTGGACTACGATAGGCTTTTTGAGATTCGCATCACATCGCTGTGTAGCTGCCCTCTGTACCTACCATTGTAGCACGTGTGTAGCCCTGGTCGTAAGGGCCATGATGACTTGACGTCGTCCCCGCCTTCCTCCAGTTTGTCACTGGCAGTATCCTTAGAGTTCCCGGCTTAACCCGCTGGTAACTAAGGACAAGGGTTGCGCTCGTTGCGGGACTTAACCCAACATCTCACGACACGAGCTGACGACAGCCATGCAGCACCTGTATTCTAATTCCCGAAGGCACTCCCGCATCTCTGCAGGATTCTAGATATGTCAAGACCAGGTAAGGTTCTTCGCGTTGCATCGAATTAAACCACATGCTCCACCGCTTGTGCGGGCCCCCGTCAATTCATTTGAGTTTTAACCTTGCGGCCGTACTCCCCAGGCGGTCTACTTATTGCGTTAGCTGCGTCACTAAGTCCTCAAGGGACCCAACGACTAGTAGACATCGTTTACGGCGTGGACTACCAGGGTATCTAATCCTGTTTGCTACCCACGCTTTCGAGCCTCAGTGTCAGTATGATGCCAGGAAGCTGCCTTCGCCATCGGTATTCCTTCAGATCTCTACGCATTTCACCGCTACACCTGAAATTCTACTTCCCTCTCACCTACTCTAGCCTAACAGTTTCAGATGCAGTTCCCAGGTTAAGCCCGGGGATTTCACATCTGACTTATCAAGCCACCTACGCTCGCTTTACGCCCAGTAATTCCGATTAACGCTTGCACCCTCTGTATTACCGCGGCTGCTGGCACAGAGTTAGCCGGTGCTTATTCTGCAGCTAATGTCATCGTCTCCGGGTATTAACCGAAGAGTCTTCTTCACTGCTTAAAGTGCTTTACAACCAAAAGGCCTTCTTCACACACGCGGCATGGCTGGATCAGGGTTTCCCCCATTGTCCAATATTCCCCACTGCTGCCTCCCGTAGGAGTCCGGGCCGTGTCTCAGTCCCGGTGTGGCTGATCATCCTCTCAGACCAGCTACAGATCGTCGCCATGGTAGGCCTTTACCCCACCATCTAGCTAATCCGACTTAGGCTCATCTAATAGCGAGAGCAGTAAACTGCCCCCTTTCTCCCGTAGGTCGTATGCGGTATTAATACGAGTTTCCCCGTGCTATCCCCCACTACTAGGTAGATTCCTAAGTATTACTCACCCGTCCGCCGCTCAACGCCTGGTAGCAAGCTACCATCGTTTCCGCTCGACTTGCATGTGTTAAGCCTGCCGCCAGCGTTCAATCTGAGCCATGATCAAACTCTTCAGTTTAATCTTGCTATGAAGCTCTTTAAAGAAGCTTCTAAACTTGGCTCATTTAATCTGGCAAAATCGCTAAAAATTATGTTCGTAATGAATTAACTTTGAGTTTTTCTGCTGTCTTAAATGACAATTTTTATAGTTAATAATCTTCCCGAAAAGAAAAGATAGTCAACTTTATTTTTTAGCATTCTGAATCAGCAAAAATCCACACAAGTTGTTCTTTAGTTATGCTTTTAAATAATGTCTGACACTGTCGTCCAGTGCTAGTATTTCAAACTAAATAAGTCAGCCAATATGGCTTATCCTATTTAGCGAGCTGACCATCATATCATGTTTTAATAGTCTGTCAACTTCTTTTTTTAATTTGTTTCAACAAGTTAACTGGGTTATTAATGTGTAATCTACACACTAGCTACTTCCAGCTCGTCTTGATGAGGTGCGTATTATAGACGCTATATTTATTTAGTCAAGAAGTATTTTCTATTTAATTTAAACAATCTGCATCATTCAAATTAGTAACCCACTTCCCTTTCGACTGGGTGGCATTATACGGAGTTTTAGATAGAAAACAAGAAGAGTTTTCAAAAACATTTTAACTTGATAAATTGAATTGATTGAGCCTACTATTAAAGACAATAGTAGGCTCAAGTATTTCCTTATTTCTTAGATCTACATATTAGTCGAAAGTATAGCTTACGCCAACATTGCCACCATTTTGGCTGCCACTACCACCAAAAGCACTACTGATAGAAAACTGTCCGTCAGATGTAGTGTAACCGACACCAAATGCGTACCCTGTCTCACCTTCCCATGTACCACCGCCCAGACCAACACTTACTTTACCTGGCGTGTTGGGATAACGTAGAGCACCGAAAGCAAGCGCACCCGCTACTGCTGAGTGAGTCTCACCTTCTAAATCATTTATTCTTCTATCTGTATAACCAAAGGCTTCGGCACGATTTTGGTTAAGCTGAGAAACGTTAACTGCATCATTTGAATTAATACCAGCGGCAACATTGGTAATTCGGCGCTGGTTGTTTGCACTGCCTACCGATACGGTATTATCTGCCGTTGATTGTGAGTTTGCTCCTAATGCTACCGCATTGCTATGAGTCGCACTGCTATTAGCACCGATAGATACTGCATTAGCTGCTTGGACGTTCACCGACTCACCGATAGCAACAGAGTTTGAGGCATTAGTCTCGTTAGCAAAGGTTGGTGCACTATTAGTATCAACTGTGGCCGCTGTAGCACCAACTGTCGCATTACTACCTAACACTACTGAATTACTAGTAGTATCACCGATAATGTTGTCGTTGCCAACTGCATAATTAGCGCTGCCGCCGATAATATTCGGGTCTCCAAACGCACCTGAGCGATCACCTGAAACGATGTTGCCATTACCCACGCTGGTAGATTGATCGCCAGTCACCGTATTGTTAGTGCCCATAGCGATGCTGTCCTTACCTTTGGATTGAGCATTAACCCCAATTGCTATTGCACCGTCAGCAGTAGCGCCATTGCTGTTATAATTGCCTGCATCTTCACTGTTACTAGAGCCATTAACGCTAAAGAAGCGAGCTTGGCTGTCTTCGATTTTACTTTCTAATTCAATTTTAGCTGCTTCGCTAATACCTGAGTCGCCTTTATCACCTTTAGCACCGTCGATACCATCCTGACCTGCTGGACCTTGTTCACCTTGAGGACCTTGCGCGCCATCTTGACCATTGATGCCGTCAGATCCTGCTGAACCTTGCGGACCGATTGGACCCTGTAAACCATCAACACCATCTTTACCGTTAGTGCCATCAGTACCATTTAAACCGTCAACACCGTTTTGACCCGCTGGTCCTTGTTCACCCTGAGGACCTTGCGCGCCATCTTGACCATTGATGCCGTCAGATCCTGCTGGACCTTGCGGACCGATTGGACCCTGTAAACCATCAACACCATCTTTACCGTTAGTGCCATCAGTACCATTTAAACCGTCAACACCGTTTTGACCCGCTGGTCCTTGTTCACCCTGAGGACCTTGCGCACCATCTTGACCATTAATGCCGTCAGATCCTGCTGGACCTTGTGGACCAATTGCTCCTGTATCACCTTGTTCGCCTTTAGGTCCAGGTGTCAGCTCAATCGTATTTATCTGTGTTTGCAAATCTGTCAACTTGCCATCAACTGCAGTAAATGCAGCACCCACGTTATTGTAGTTCGCATTGTTTATTTTATATGTGGGTGCTTGGAATACACCTGTATTACTGAACTGTGCACCCCCACCTAAAGCGGTTGCTACATTACTGAAATAAGAAATACCTGTTGTTTCTAACTTTTTTAACTGAGCAATATTCACTGCATCAGTATCAGATGTGCCTGCTGCTACACCCGTAATTTGGCGGGTTTTCCAATTATTTGAGTCAACACTAGACGTATCGCCAACACTAAGTGCTGCCAAAGTAGATTGCCACGTTGAACTAGTATTACCGTCAGCTGAATAACCTGCTACACTTGCATCTACAGTAGTGACGCTTCGCTCTCCTAGAGCAATGCTGTTATCAATATTAGCGGTCGCGTTTGACCCTACGGACAAGCTATTGGCGCCTGATGCCCTACTAAAACTACCTATCGCTGAACTAGAAACACCTGATGCAATATTGTAGTTCCCCAATGCTGAACTTCTCTCTGCTAACGCTTGATTACTAAAACCCAATGAAGAGCTATCGTTAGCTGAGGCTGTATTATTGTAGCCTACTGCTGAACCACCTAAACCAGATGCTATATTGTTGTAGCCTACTGCTGAACTATTGTTACCTGATGCAGCATTATTGAAGCCTATTGCTGAACTGTTGTTGCTCAAAGCCTGATTATTGCGACCTAACGCTGAGCTACCCTCCTCAGAGGCATTATTATTAGAGCCTACTGCTGAACTATCGTTACTTGATGCAGTATTACCATACCCCACTGCTGAGCTACGTTCTCCCGAAGCAGTATTATTAGAACCTAGCGCTGAACTACGCAACTTAGAAGCTACGTTTAGACTACCAACTGCAGTACTACGCTCCTCAGCGGTTGAGTTGTCGCTACCTATTGCCAAGCTACGAACTCCGGAGGCTGTATTTTCGTTACCTATTGCGGAGCTGGCTTGACCAATTGCCTTATTACTAAAACCTACAGCCGTACCAACATAGCCTTCAACCTGATTAAGGCGACCTGCTGCCAATCCAAAACCTTCTGTTATTCTATTTTCGTTACCAAATGCTGAGCTTCTAAAACCTACAACATAATTTTCTGAACCTATAGCTGAACTGGAATTCCCTAATGCTCTATTGTAAGCACCTATCGCTGAGCTACTTTCACCAGAGGCAGTATTAGTGTTGCCTACCGCTGAGCTATATAGACTTGATGCTTCATTTCTATGGCCCATTGCTGTGCTAAAAGGACCTGAAGCAACATTGACATAACCTATTGCTGTTGCATTAGTATTCAAAGCTCTATTTTGGAAACCTACTGCTGAGCTAGAAGGAGCTGAAGCAACATTGATATAACCTATTGCCGTTGAATTGGTATTCAAAGCTTGGTTTTGAAATCCACAAGCTATAGATGTATTTTGTGGGGCGGTACTGCCATTTGTTCCACTGGGTTGCGTTATACACACTTCCGCTTGGCTACTCATTGCCGTCAATCCTAGCACGCCAGCAATAGCAACCCCTATAGCACTCCGGCGTAGTGAGTTGCCTAGTTTCGCAGCTGGCACTGTGCCCACTTGACCTGATCTATTATTAGACTTTCCACCCGACTTGCTGATTTCACTAACGGCGGTATAGCAACCCGTAGAACGATTAAAAACAACGCGGTAAACATGGTTTAACATGAGAGTATCCTGTATATATAAAGTCGCTATTAGGGCAACTATATGATGGCTATATAAATAGACTGATAGTTAAGCTATCACTATTAGACATAGACGTTAGTGTTGATAAATAGTTAAACAAGGAAGCTATTGGTTGAGTGTTTCTATGAACAGCCTGTCCACTAGAAAATTAAAATATTATTCTTAAAGTTTTGAGAGCTAAAACTCTCATCTCTAGAAATATTTCTGTGTAATTTTGATATAAAAGGGAACATTATAGATACATAATGAAATATTATATATTAATTGTAAAATTCTTGTTTTGAATTTGTAACTTATAAATATATTCTTTAAAGAATATATTATGAGGCTGGAACAGAAAATACTGGCTAATATATATGTTTGACGAGTATTGGTTTGATGGAGTTATCTATTACATGTAGATGAGAATACTCATTAACCTATGTATGACAGTATGCAAGTCATTAAGAGAATAATGGTTTTTCATAAGACACAAAAAAGCCGCTTATCAATAGATAAGCGGCTCTTGTAAGATATGTTTAGAGTTGTTTTAGTATTAACTAACTTAAATGGTTAAAGTTTGAAAATAACTCATAGCAATCTAAAATAGGATATGGAAGATATCAAATTTAGTGTTTAAAATTTGCTTTTATCGTAGTCACGATACCTGATAACGCATAGATAATGCCGATGGCTAAGATACCAACAGGAATATCATAGAGCACGATGCTCATGACTAGCACCCCAATGATAAGCACTACAAAAGGTACTTTCTTTTTATCAAATTCTTTAAAGCTATAGTATTTGACATTGCTGACCATCAGTAGACCGCAAGTCACGACCCAAGCTGCAAACAGTAGCATGACGGCTGTATCGTATTGACCAATCCACTCATTATGATCGACTGCGACCATCACAGCGGACGTTACCAATATAGCAGCCAGGGGACTTGCCAAGCCAACAAAGTACTTTTTATCGACGATGCCGACTTGAACATTAAAGCGTGCAAGGCGAAAAGCAGCACAAGCGGTAAAGACAAACGCACAGCCAATGCCGATACGACCCAATGGCTCTAAAGCGAAGCTATAAATCAAAATAGCAGGGGCAACACCAAACGCTAGCATATCTGCTAAAGAGTCGTATTGCTCACCAAATGGACTTTGCGCATTGAGCATACGTGCGACACGTCCATCTGCGCCATCAAGAATAGCGGATAAAAAGATAGCCAAAGCTGCCTTATAGAACTCGCCTTGGGTACTCGCCAAAATCGAGTAAAAGCCTGACAGTAGCGATAAGGTAGTGATCAGATTGGGTGCCAAATAGACGCCGCGACTGACCACTCGCTTACCTTCGGCTACTTCAGCTTCAATCACCTCAAATGTCAAACCATCATAGCTGTCGTTATCCGCTAAGCGGATATTAAACTCATGCTCATCAATAAACGGTGGCTGAGTCGCTGCATTATCTTGCAGCGAGCCGTCGTTTAGCGATGAATTGTTCACAGGTGCATTATTCGGCTGGCCGATAGGTGGCTGAGTCGTCATCTTAATATCCTTATTGGCCGTTATTGCTATTCGCCGACAAGCCAGCGCACATTGGTCGCACTATCAGGCGTCAAGTTTGGCGCGTCTTCTACTTTTAGTACTGGCTGTAAGAAACGTAATATCTCACGTGCATGATTATCAAACTGCCATGGCGGATTGATAACCAGTAGACCTGTACCGTTCAGACCAACCGCAACATCATTAGGATAAATGTTTAGCTCACAAACCAGCTGACGTCTCATTTCAGTACGTTTGAGCTTTTTATAGAAGAGCTCTACGGCTTCGATGTTTTTGATTGGGAACCAAAGCGCATAAGTGCCCTGTGGCCATTTGTTATAAGCCGCGACCAATAGGTCGATAAGACGCGTAAAATCTTTATGCTCTTGCTCATAAGGAGGATCAAGGAAAATCAAACCGCGCTTTTCTTTTGGTGGAATAACAGCGGTAATACCTTCAAAAGCATCACGATGTTGGATACCAATTGGCAACTTATGTAGCTGATAGTTCAACGCATCGTATTCAGTCGCTTTGGCTTCAAAAGCCTCAGCACGCACGCCAGCATCAGGCTTTTTAGCGGCGGTTTTTTCAACGTGATGGGCCACCCACCATGGCGAACCAGGATAGACTTTATTGTCGTAAGTGAATTTGGCTTGCTTAATGCCTTCCATATAATCTTTGACAGCAGCTGGTGCCTTTTCGGTATCTGCTTTTAGAAAAGCTTGAATACCGCCTTTGGCCTCACCTGTTTTGCGCGCTTCTTCACTGCTTAGTGAATACAGTCCACGACCGCCATAAGCGTCAAGCACATAAAAAGGTTTGTTTTTCTGCCCCAGTTGATTAAGCAGTTGTACCAATAAAATGTGTTTAACCACATCAGCAAAGTTACCAGCGTGGTAGGCGTGTTTATAGTTCATAATCTCAAAAGTTTAAATAAGAAAAATTGCATCTATGGTAGCATAGGCAGAGTAAAAGATAATGTGGTTTTAGTAAGTGCTTTCAATAAAAACGTATTGAATGACGGTATATTGACAGCTGATTAATAATAATGAGATGAAATGACGCAGATTATTAGCAACCTTAACAAGACAGCGTTGGTCGTTGATCATCCGATAGGTCAGGATAATCCACCATTACTGCTGCCAAATACTCATAATGATAGCCAAGAAACTCCTACTCAGCATATATTGCAAATGTCTGACTTTGCGGTTAACTGGAAAGATAAGCTGACGGATAAACAGCTTGATACCTTTGTCACTGATGGCTGGCTCATTATTGATAACGTATTCAATAGTACTGCCTTATTGGCACTACAAGCAGAAAGCGGTTTTATTGACTATCGTGATGCAGAGCTGACCGCTGGTGTTCGCATCAGTGATATTCGCGGTGATAGAATACGCTGGATTACCGAAGACTTTTTTGCAGGCTATTACTATCTACAAAGCATCAATGCTTTGGCCTCGCTATTCAATCGTAGTTTATTCGCTGGTATTCGCCATAGTGAAGCACATTATGCGTGCTATCCGACTGGCTTTGGCTATCAGTGGCACAGTGATAACCCCGCTGGACGTGATGAACGGGTTATCTCAGCAGTGTTTTATCTCAATGATGATTGGGGAACAACTGACGGCGGTGCGCTAGAAGTCGTTGATAAACATGGCACGCACCATGAAGTGATGCCAGTTGCCAATAGACTGATTATTTTCGATAGCGATTTACGTCATCAAGTACAAACTGCACATCGCCAACGCTACTCTATCGCCACTTGGATGCGCCGTGACGGTCTTGTACCCTTTGTCGAAGTAGCCGTTTAGCATTTATCCTCTATTATTCATTTATATTTACCATTTCAATTTATTATATAAAAGGTTTATCCATGTCTGACTCTCATAACCAATCAAGCGCGTCGCAACACACGACTCATCAGCAAGAAACCTTAGATTTAAGTATTGCACTGTTAGAGCGTCCTTCAGTAACGCCCGATGATGATGGTTGCCAAGATATGTTGTCAGCACGGTTAGAACAAGCAGGCTTTGATTGCGAGTTTATGTATTTTGGTGATAGAAAACAAAGCGGCGAACATGCCGAAGTTAAAAACTTGTGGGCACGCCGCGGTACTACCGATCCAGTGATTTGCTTTGCTGGTCATACTGACGTCGTGCCAACGGGTGACGAAAAAAACTGGACATATCCTCCGTTTACACCAACCATCGCTGATGGTTATCTATGGGCACGCGGTGCCGCCGATATGAAAACGGGTATTGCAGCTTTTACTGTTGCAGCCGAACGCTTCGTCGCCAATCATCCTGAACATGATGGCTCTATTGCTTTTTTAATCACCTCAGATGAAGAAGGCCCGTCAATTAATGGTACGGTCAAAGTGATCGAGACTTTAGAGGCACGTCAAGAAAAAATCACCTACTGTCTCGTTGGTGAGCCATCAAGTACCGATACGTTAGGTGATATTATCAAAAACGGTCGTCGTGGCTCATTGGGCGCAGAGCTTACTGTTACAGGTAAACAAGGCCATGTCGCCTATCCACATCTAGCATCTAATCCGATTCATGCGGCGATGTCTGCCCTTGCTGAACTGACGTCTACCGCATGGGACAATGGCAATGACTACTTCCCAGCCACGTCATTGCAAATATCAAATATTAACGGCGGCACTGGCGCAACCAATGTCATTCCTGAAACGTTAGACGTGGTCTTTAACTTCCGTTTTTCAACTGAAACGACTGAAGATGAACTAAAGGCAAAAACGCATGCTATCTTCGATAAGCACTTTGCCAACAGTAAAGCGAGCTACGATATTCATTGGAAATTATCTGGTCAGCCGTTTTTAACCCCTGAAGGAAAACTGGTTTCGGCATGTCAAAATGCCATCAAAAAAGTGACCGATGTTGATACGACATTATCAACTTCTGGTGGTACCTCCGATGGACGTTTCATCGCGCCAACTGGTGCACAAGTCGTCGAACTGGGTGTGCGTAATGCGACGATTCATCAAGTAGATGAAAAAGTAGAAGTCGATGACCTAGGAAAGCTTGCGCAGATTTACGAAGGCATTTTGGAAAATCTACTGTTGGATTAATTGTAAGATTAATTACGCCTTTTTAATTAATTGCATCTGTCCAAAGAAAAAGCGCTACCTGATTTAGGTTAGCGCTTTTTTGTCATTGTTTTTTTCGGTAATATCTTGAGCAGCTTAAATTACTTAAGCCAATTACTAGCTTTACTCGATACCAATATAGACATCAACTTGACCGTATTCTAAGTTGCCACCGATATAATGCTCGAAGTCTATATTGAAAGTACGGGTATGCTCGCAATCGGGCGCATTAAAATACTCCCAAGCACTTTCCCATGCATTCATCACAGTGTTAGGCATATAACCTTCTTCAGAAAATACCAAGTACTTTCCTGCAGGAATATCAACCGTCACTACATTACTAGCATTGGCCACACTGTCGCTTTCTGATTGTGCATCTTGCTCGCTGGCTACTTTCCAACTGGCCACAACGTCAAAGGCTCCTGCCAGATCATCGCTTTCGTAGTTGTGATAGACACCATAAATGTCTTCACCTTCAGGAAGTTCACCCGCGTGATTTTGATAAAATTTCTGCCATAATCTACCAAGTTTGGCAGTGTCATGGCTTATCTCAGCGTTGTTAGTGGTACGAACGCTGATACCGCGACAAGCTATCGCTTCTGGTAGCTCTTTAATTTGTGAGGTCATGATGCGGCCTTTTTTATCTGTTTATTTAGTTTTCTATTTATGGCAATGCTGGCAGATCGAATCGATTAATCTGCTTCATCAATCCAGTTCATTTGAATGGCTTCTAAGATGCCTTCATTTGATTTTTGTGGATCATCATCAAAGCCTTCAAGCTCAGTTACCCAGCGATGCAAATCAGTAAAGCGAATATACTGTGGATCTGTTTCTGGAAATTTCTCATAAAGCTCAATCGCGATATCTAAGCTGTCTGTCCATTTTAATTTTTGTGGTGTCATAACGGTACCTTATTTTTAGTCGTTTTGAGAATCATCATTTTAAAAACGATGCCATCGTCCTAATACTGACGATTTGATGGGCTCTATCCTACCAAAATTCAGCAAATGATTATAGCCAAGTTATTTTATGATGTTGTTTTCCAATACTGGGTTTCAATCCTGTTTTGCGATGTAGCTTAGGCTGACTTAGTCGATTTTACCGCGACTTGATGCTCATTCCATGTGTTAATGGTGTCTGTTAATTGCTCGCCCATCATATCTAATACTTCTGGTGTGCGCATACCTTTACTATCTGTAAAAACAAACTTGGTCATACCAACGCCCATCAGCTGGTTTTTGACAAAAAAACGATGCTCAAAATACACATATTTATGATCCCATCCTGCGACTACACTGCTAAGCGTCATTTTATCCAAAAATTTAATTTGCTTAAGATAAATCATCTCTTGCATGGCAATCACCCAATTCAGTGACTTAATGCCTTTTTCGTGACAGCACGCCTTTACCCAGCGTGTCACGTTTAGCTCAATAAATGATAAATAACGATAATTGGGTAAATGATCGCGAAATCCCATATCGTGAGGCAAAATTCGATAATGACGAACGGTCGGTGCAGTCAACGTCTCTAGACTGATAGTCTCACTCGTCGATTGATGCTTGAGCTGTTGCTTAAGCAAGTTAACCATAATAAAAAAACGCAGTAACATGTTCATAAATCTTTCTCTTATTTCATCGTATTTATAATTGGTAATCGTCTAACGTTGAAGCTGTTCAGATGGGTTAAAAGGTTAATCAGGCGCAAATCGTATACTGAGTAGATAAAGCACAGTTAATATTATGATTATTAAAAACTCACCGTAATTGGAAATAACCTCAGTCTATAGTCGGCTCATAAATGCCGCCCACTTTAACGCAAAAAAAGCCACCTCAGTGACTTTCTTTATCTAAAAACTTATCTGCAAATAATAATGGTTAAAAACATAGCTTAGAGATTAATGACCGCCGCCATTGATAGTACGTACCATCTCTTCTACCATTTTCTTAGCATCACCAAAGATCATCATGGTTTTGTCCATGTAGAATAAGCTGTTATCCAGACCTGCATAACCGGTACTCATTGAACGCTTGATGACCATGACCGTCTGGGCTTTGCTAACTTCTAGAATCGGCATACCAAAGATTGGGGAAGTAGGATCATCTTTCGCAGATGGGTTTACAACGTCGTTTGCACCGATAACCAACACCACATCTGTACTCGCAAAGTCTGAGTTGATCTCGTCCATTTCTAAAATATCATCATAAGGTACATCAGCTTCAGCCAATAGGACGTTCATATGGCCTGGCATACGACCCGCGACCGGATGAATGGCAAAGCGAACGTTAACGCCTTCTTCTTTTAATAGCTCATATAGCTCTTTTACTGCATTTTGTGCACGGCCTTGTGCCATACCATAACCTGGTACAATGACCACACTGCTAGCATTAGACATGAGGAACCCTGCGTCTTCTGCTGAGCCTGCTTTGTAGTTCTTCGGTGCACCATCATCGCCGCCTACGGCAACAGCTGACGTACCCATACCACCGAATAAGACATTAAGTAGTGAGCGGTTCATGGCTTTACACATAATATAAGACAAGATCGCACCTGATGAACCGACTAGCGAACCCGCGATAATCAGCATCGAGTTGCCAAGCGTGAAACCAATACCTGCTGCTGCCCAACCTGAGAATGAGTTCAGTAGTGATACAACTACTGGCATGTCACCGCCACCGATTGGCGCAATCCACATCCAGCCAAAGATAACGGCAATCACTGCCATCGCATAAAATGCCGGTAATGAGTCAGTGACGAAATACACACCACCGAAACCAATCATCGCAATGAACAGTAGCGCTTGAACTGGTTTTACCCAGCCGCCAACCAATGTTTTCGCCCAGCTTTTCGCTGCCAATTTACCAAAGGCAAAGACTGAAGCTGAGAACGTAATTGCACCAATGAAGCAACCGATAAATAGCTCGATGCGAGCAACGGCACCATGCTGCTGTTCAGTGTGTAATACCGTCGCAAGTGCAATCGCAACCGCTGCTAAACCGACGAATGAATGCATCAAAGCAACCGTTTCTGGCATTTGTGTCATCGCGACTGTTTTCGCTTTCCACATACCAACGAGGGCACCCAACACCATCGCCCCGATAATCAACCAAAGCACAGGACCTTCTGCTAAAAAGAAGGTTGTTACGACGGCAATCGCCATCGCTGCCATACCAAAACGGTTACCACGAATCGCGGTCTTTGGGCTAGACAAACCACGTAACGTTAAAACAAAGAGGATAGCGCCGACTAGATAGAACCAATCTGCATTTGCCGCAATCATTGCTGAGAAGTCGTTCATGCGTCACCTCCGGCATCGGTGGTTGCTACTGGTGCTTTTTTCACTTTCGGTTTGAACATCGCAAGCATACGCTCAGTCACAGCAAAGCCACCGAAAATATTGATACTGGCTAAAAATACCGCAAAGGCACCAAGCAAACTGGTCGGTGTAAACATTGAACCATCAATCGTGACGGTCTGTAGCATCGCACCCACGATGACGATACTTGATAAAGCGTTGGTTACCGCCATCAATGGCGTATGTAATGCAGGCGTAACGCCCCAAACCACGTAGTATCCGACAAAAATAGCGAGCACAAACACAGTGAAAATCGCTACAAATGGTGTGCTACTCATGGCCGCACCGGCTGGCGCTGCAGCTAAAATAGTGGCAATCATCTAATCCTCCTAAAAATTTATTCATTACTGGCAAATGTGTAGTGACAAAATATGTGGTAATAGACTATTCAAACTAGCGTTTGGCCAGTCGTACCTGACTGTCATGCGTCACTGCCAGTGCGCCCTGAATCTCGTCTTCCATGTCTAAGTTAAGTGCTAAGCTAGCTGATGCTTCATCGCCAGCAGGTGCAATCAATGTCGTAATAAAGTTAACAAGGTTATTGGCATACAAATCTGAAGACTGTGCGGCTAGCATAGATGGGATATTGGCGGCGCCAACGATACGTACGCCGTTGTCTGTGGTGATGGTTTCGTTAGGCACACTGCCTTCGACGTTACCACCGGTACCAGCCGCCATATCGATCAGTACAGAACCTGCCTTCATTTTGGCAAGCGTTGCGCCATGTACCAAGCGCGGAGCGTTACGACCAGGAATCTGCGCCGTAGTAATAACGATGTCAGCGTTGCTCAATGCTTTGTCCACGACAGCCGCTTGATCTTTGACATATTGCTCTGATGGCGTCCATGCATAACCACCGGTAGACTTAGCTGTTTCAGCCTCCTCTGCGCTCATCGGCACATCAAGCCATTTACCACCGAGTGACTCTACTTGCTCGCGAGCGGTTGGACGTAGGTCACTGGCTTCTACCACTGCACCCAAACGCTTTGCTGTCGCAATCGCCTGTAAACCTGCAACACCAACACCTAGGATAACGACTTTGGCTGGCTTAACCGTACCTGCCGACGTCATAAACATCGGAAAAGGACGTGAATACTCATTGGCCGCGAGCAATACGGCTTTATAACCAGCAAGGTTGGCTTGTGATGATAATACATCCATATTTTGTGCGCGTGACAGTGTACGAGGCAATAACTCCATCGCAAAGACTGTTGCGCCTTTGGCTGCATAAGTGTCAAGCTGAGTGTTACGATACGGGTCAAGCATGCCAATGACGATCTGACCAGACGACAAGCTTTCAGTGGCTTCCGCTGGTAGGTCATTGACGGTGGTAATAATCTTAGACTGGGTAATCACCTCGGTACGACTACTGGCAATGTCGGCACCCGCAGCCTGATACAACTCATCAGCATAGTATGCTGATTGGCCTGCACCTGACTGAATGACGACTTCAAACCCAAGTTTACGCAATTTTTTGACTGCGTCTGGGGTTATGGCTACACGGCTCTCGCTCGTGATATCTGCACTGATTACACCGATTTTCATACCGTCTCCTTACTTACGTCCAATGACTATATTTACGTCTCACGACTACCTTTAATACCCTCAACGCACATCTAAAAAGCACAGGGGACAAAACCCTTTGATCATGATTAATCCATTACAGCGACCAAAGGTTATCAATTTAATAAATGATAGCTACTTTACCATCATGCCTTTTTATTATAGAGATATCGTTCGTCAAGTTTCATTGTCTAATGATGACCCACAAGTAAAATAAAAATTTAGGTATTTACACCATTGGCATACTTTTTGTTGGTATATTAAAGCCTTTTATTTTTCTGAAAAACGCTTAGCCCTTATAGGTACAGGCCTAACTCCATTTATTTCCTAATGTTAAATCCGTTCTTTTATTAAACAAATAACGTCAATAAACATAAAATAAGCAAGGTGAAGTCAAGTTCCACCCATGCATACCGTATAATAAGAATACTTGACACTCGAAAAAACCCGTCATCGATTCATTATAATAAGGAATAAACATGTATTTTTTGCTCTCCCCTGCAAAATCCCTGAACGAAACAGATGCTATACCATTAAATTTAGGCAACTACTATAGCCAGCCCGAGCTAATCGAGCGCTCACAAGAATTGATGAAAGTACTGAAGTCAAAAGAGCCCGTTGACCTACAAGAATTGATGAGTATATCTGACGATTTGGCTCAGCTTAATGCTACGCGCAATCAACAATGGCATTGGAGCGAAGAGCAACCATTTACTAACGATGCCTCTGATAATGCCGCTAAGCCTGCAGGCTATTTATTCGATGGCGATGTCTATACTGGACTTGATATGTATCATATGGACAAAGATACCGCTACTTATGTCAATGAGCACTTAGGTATTTTGTCTGGACTGTATGGAGTACTAAAGCCACTAGATCTGATCCAGCCATATCGTTTAGAGATGGGCACCAAGCTGAAAAATGAGCGCGGTGACAATCTTTATGAGTTTTGGGGTGAGGAAGTCACTAACGTTATCAATGCGCGTATGGCTGACAGCGATGACAAAACATTGGTTAATTTAGCTTCTAATGAATACTTTAAGGCGGTAAAAAAGAAAGCACTGAAGGCAGATATCGTCACGCCACGATTTGAAGACGAGAAAAATGGTCAATACAAAGTGATTAGCTTTTATGCCAAAAAAGCCCGTGGACTGATGGTGAAATATGCTGCTGATAATAAGCTGACCGATGCTGAACAGCTAAAGCAGTTTGATTTGGCAGGATATTACTATTGTGAAGATGCGTCCGATAATAAGACGTGGACGTTTAGAAGGGATGCGGCGGATCAGTAACTTGATATAATATGAGTCACAATTATAAAAGACCCATCATAAGCCGAAACTTATGATGGGTTTTTTATTCTCCAACCACTAAATGTTTTAGTACCTATATTCTAAAACGCAACTTATCTCTTGATACATCAAGTACCACTGTTTCATCATAAATATTATAGGTATGGAGACGATCAATATCTGTCTCCCAGTCCGGTTCAATATAACGTACAAAAGTTTCTTTATAAGACGTCGGTGTTAGCTCTTCTACTAGGTACAAAGCAATCCTACGCCCGTATCTAATAGTTCCATCTTGAGCAGTACGAAATAACTGACCATTTTTTCGAAATAGTGCTCCCGCTAGTCGTGAGCCACGCACATCAATCTTGAATGGTGCACAAGGATGAATGACCCAGTTATCTGATTCTAAGCTGTCAGAAGTATAGATATGCAGCTCTAAATCTATTGTCATATTTGAAACTGAACCATGCGTTGTAAAAAGATACCATAATCCATTGTGCTCTATGACTGCACTATCTGCTGCCTGAATGCCCAAAACTAACTCATTAACTTTCTTCCACTTTCGGGGAAAATCTACTGCCTTCAATAAGTTGATACAATGAGTATCTGCAGCTTCTGGAATCATATATACCGCACCTTTATGCTCAAACACATTGGGAAAGCTTAAATGCGTACTAATACCTAAATCTGCGAGGCCAGTGTCAATAATTTGACGGCTTTTATTTAGTTCTATCCACTCTATTCGACCAATATTCTCTTTATAGTTCAGACTCTCAAAAAATATGTAACGTCTTGAGTCGTGTTCAATATAAAAAGGATCAGCCCAAAAGCAGCCTTTCGCAGGCGGTATTTCTGTATATGTATGTATTGGTTGATCAACAGATCCAATAAAGAGGCTCCACTGATTGAGATAAAAACTCTTATAAAAAGTTTTGACAGTATAATATTTTAAGAATCTAGGTAAGTGTTTGATGGTCATTGATAAGTCGGGTTTGTGATGAACCGTGTGTTCGCCAGTTGTCTTAATAGGCTTTCCGGTATTAACTCCAACTCTATTCCTATGGAAGTACCAATATAATACCGATGCTGCTATCCCATTTGACTTACGCTTAGTTAAGTTATAATCCCAATAAAATAGCGTGCCATAACCCTCCCCTACAACTTTATCTACATTAAGATGTTCATTTAATAATTGCAGAGTCACGACACTACTTTCCCATTGTTCAGCAAACTGCCAATATAACGTAGGCTTATCATGTTGTATCGCATTGTTGCCATAATGAAAAAAAAGCACGCCATTTTTTGTAATACTTAAAATTTTTCCTGTCAGCGCTCTGAAACCAATATTAAGCAGGTAATCTAAATCCGCCGCTTCGATTTTCTCAATCACTGAATCTTCAATTTCTTCAGTGTACTCACCCTGCTTCGGTATAGACATGATAGTAGGCATTGAGCCATTTTTTGATAAGTCGTGGATAGAATAATGCTTAGCATTACTCTTAGTTCGAGAAAGAGAAGAGAATATTTTTTGATTAATTAGGGGAATAGACTTTAGTACACTGCGTTTTTGTTTTATATTTCGTTGAATAGCGATACAAACCTCAACAACTCCTTCATCCACTAATGACTTAAGTGGTTCAAAGTTGTACCACGCCAAGGTCTTATCTTCTACAAGGATTCCAAGTCTAATCTTCTTCATCGTGATCACATTAAATGGCACACGATATTTTGCGCATTCTGACCCGCAACACGTGTCCAAACTCCTTTTAATTGAATTGTCACTCCATCATATATTCAAATAATAACATATATAGTAGTACATGTTAAAAGAAACTCACCATTAAATTAGACACAAAAAAGCCCTGCTATCTTTCGATAATAGAACTTCTAATAGCCAAATAGACTTTATGACAAAATCATACTTTTAGCGAAACGCGATTCATCGAGAAAGGTGAGAAAATGGTCAATATAAAGTGAAAGGCTGAACAGCTAAAACAGTTTAATTTGGCGGGATATTATTACTGCATCGAGGCGTCTGATGATAAGACGTGGTCGTTTAGACGAGGCGAATCAAGCCAGTAGCTTGATATAAAATACATTTACTACAGTCACTAGAAGCATTGCATTCAGTGCTTCTAGCCCAATCATTAGATATCCTTTAGTTGAACATATGAACAGATTACAACAACCCTTCTTGTGCCATCATTTCTTGTACCGAGGCGCGGTTTAGCATGGCTTGATAGTGTGCACTTAGGTGTGTCCAGTCTTGTGCTCGACTCGCATATCGCTGACTCCAGTGAGCAATCATAAATAAATGAAAATCAGCCCCACTTAATTTATCGCCCAACAACCATGGACCATGACTCACCAATCCCTTTTCAATAATATCCCAGCAGTGGGTTAGTACGTCATTCGCTTTATCTTTCACTTGTTGCAAATTGTGCTCGCCGCTAATGTACTGCTCGGGATGTGCCCAACGATTGGCAGCTTCTTGTAGTGTAGAAGACATCCAAAACAAATACTGGTAATAGACACCGCGCTTAGAGCATCCTGTGTCAGGTGCTAGCCCAGACTCTGGGTGCTGATCTAACACATACATTAAAATTGCTGCAGACTCATAAATAACCTGTCCCTGATGCACTAACGTAGGTACTTTGCCATTTGGATTAATGGCTAGATACTCAGCTGATTTTTGCATGTTTTTAGACAGGTCTATTTCTATCATTTCATAAGACACGCCTAACTCTTCAAAGACAGCATGGGTGGCCATATTGGCACCACCCTTATCCCAATATAAAGTATAAATAGTCGTGTCCTTCTTGACGTTGCGATTAATGCATAAAATATTGCACTGAATAATAAAGATTATTCTCTAACGTGAAATAATCGACATGATAGCGTCCGCCAGTTGAGGGATTTCCGTCATTTTCAAACCGGCAATATTGATTCTGCCATTTGGCATGCCGTAGATAGCGAACTCATCTTGCAGTATCAGCATTTGATTTTCTGTTAGCGGTAATAGAGAAAACATGCCTTTTTGGTGCGAAATATCCAAAAACTCTGCAGGTGCACCTCTATCTTTTAATGCTGTGCCCAATGCTTGGCGAATAGTATCTACCCTATCGCGGTAGCTTGCCAGCTCGTCTAGCCAATCGTCTGGTTTGTCTAGCAAATAAGATGCCACTGCAGCACCGTGGTTGGGCGGCATAGAGTAGTTGGCACGTGTGATGGTTTCTAAAAGTGTCTGTATACCTGCGTGACGCTCATGGTTCGTCGTTACCACCATGGCAATACCCGTCCGCTCATTGTATAGACCCATGTTCTTTGAACAGCTGGCGGCGATAAATGCAAAATCAGCGTCTTCAATCATTAAACGAAGTCCTGCAGCATCGGCATCAGGATCATCTCCAAAACCTTGATACGCCATATCAATAAACGGGACAATATTTTTCTGTTTACATTTATCAGAAAACAGTTGCCACTGCTCTAAAGAAGGATCTATACCGGTAGGATTGTGGCAGCACGCATGTAATAACAACACGTCTCCTTCTTTTGCTTCTTCTAGCGCAGCAAAACACGCATCCATATCTAACTGGCCATTTTTATTTTGCCAAGGATACGTATTAACTGCTAACCCAGCACCTTCCATTAGCGGACGATGATTGATATAGCCAGGGTCACTGATCCAAACGGTTGAATCTGGAGAGAGCGTAGCGATCAAATCCGCAATGAGTCGTAACGCACCTGATGCCCCAACCGTCTGAATCGTGCATTGTTTGTTTAGACTTGGACTGTCACCCAGTACAAATTTCGCCATTTGCTGGTTAAAACTAGCGTTACCCGATAACATGCCATAAGCCTTCGAATGAGCTTCATGAGCAAGATGCATTTCTGCGTCTTGCACGGTTTTCATCACAGGCGTATTGCCATACTCATCCCGATAGACACCAACCAATAGATCTATTTTATGTTTGCGCTGGTCAGTACGAAACCTACCTAACAACGCCCACAATGGATCACCATTAATGATAGGCATATTGTTTAACATCATGATACTTCCTCAATTAATTTATTTTGCTCGATTGGACAAAATGACGCCAATGGTACTGAGTACGATGCCGCATATCATAATGACCGATAAAGATTCATTGAGTATCAGCGTAGCCAGTATAGCGGTTAATCCTGGTGACAAAGAGCCAAGTAATAAGGTACGAATGGAGCCCAGTTTTTTGACCGCATAAGAAAATGCAATAGTTGATACCACCCCTACACCAAGTCCTTGTACTAGGATAAACGGAAACGCTTCATCAAAAGATACAGAACCTATATTGGTCTCCACAATACCAGACAGGACCATCATCAATGTCAGAAAAAACGAGGTATAAGAGAGCACGATAGCAATAGCGATTGGACTCAACTTGGTGCTTTTTAACCCTAAGGTATAACCCGCCCAAATCAGGCTTGCCATCAACAGTAACCCTACACCGTACAGAAGACTATTAGGCACTGACTGTGCACGCCCGCCAATCATAGTAGCGATACCAAAAAGAATAAGGATTAATGCGGCAAATTTCTTCAATGATATTCGCTGACGATAAAAAATAAAAGACAATATTGCGGCAAAGAAGACTGGTGTCCCTGTCAAAATAGTACCAACGTAAGCTGCTGGTACCGTACTTGCACCAAAAGCGGCCAATAAAAGAAAAGGCACGCCACCAAGTAAAACAAACATGATGTCTGGCAGTCTTATATTTTTGACTTCATTCAAACTAGAGAGTACCCAAGGAGTCAATAAGACCAGCGGTACACTAAAGCGAATAAGCATGACATCGGCAATAGTTAGCGACGATGCTCCAACCGCTCGTACAGTCAACGCAAAGCCTGACCAAATCAATAATACGACGCTCATCGCCACATAGCCTTTGGTTAGTGGCGACATTACAAACAAAGGATTTTTGCGCGATGAGGGATGGAATATCGTATTCATAGTCGTGTCTTATGCTGGTATACAAAGACCAATTATCGATTAAAATACGCGCTTTTATCTCTATTTATTCATTGCAATTTTACAAATATTTGGTGGATAATGCTAATTAAATAAAAATTATTGGCATAAAAAGCCAAAAGGTAAATTATGGACAAAATCGACCGCCATATCTTGGAAGTGCTCCAAAAAGAAGCGCGCTTATCTACGGCGGAATTGTCCGAACGTATAGGGCTGTCGCCGTCTCCTTGCGCGCGACGCCTAAAACGTTTGGAAGATGAAGGTTATATAGAGAACTATCAAGCAAACGTAAATAAAGCCAAAGCGGGTATTGCGATGAGTTTCTTTGTGGAAGTCAGTCTCAACAGCCACCAAGAAGAATCTATCGCAGCTTTCGAGCGTGCCCTTTCCAATATGGACGAGGTGATTAATGGACATGTGGTATCGGGTTCTTACGATTATTTATTAGAAGTGGTGAGCCCCAATCTCGATGGTTATGAGCGGTTCACCCGTAAGCTACACAAGCTTGCTAGCGTAAAAGACATACATACTCATTTATCGGTGAGAAAGGTAATCAATAAGACGACTCTACCTATTTTTGTGTGAGATTTTTTTATACCGACTAAGAGAATAATGTCTCAATCGACCCTTTATGATTTCATTTGAGTTAAGCGAGATACAATGAATTAGTAGATAGTATTGGAGAAAATGTATATCTTATATTCCTTTTCTTGCATCACTTTCAATAATTTTCTAGCTGCTCTTTGAGCTGTTTCAGTGTAAGTGTAGAATTAGGACGATGAATCATACGATGGCAATTTGAACAAAGTACACAAACATCGTCAATTGAACTCCTATAAGAAGTTTCTCTTTCAGATAAAGGATTTAGATGATGGCACTCTATGTAATGTTTACCTAACTCTCCATAAACGTCTTCAAAATTGAATGTGCAAGCTTGACATGTATAACCATAAATATCCTTAGCTGCTTTTACTAGCTGAGGGTTTCTTGCAAAATAAGATACCTCCCTAAGTTTCCGTTCACCTTCTTCATATTCACTAGCATGACCAGAGGCATCAATTTGGTACTGTAATACTGACTCACTTATCTTTAATCCATTGATTAAAAAATCAATATAACTTTCAACATTGCCAAAACTTGATAGTTTGCTGTCTGCTTCTTTGACTCTGTAAACATTACCACTGGGTCTAAAATTCATCTTATAACCAACGTGCTCTTTAAACTGACTCCAAGTGAGTTCGATTTTTTGTGTTTTAAAGAAAAAAACAAAAGGGTAATGGCCGCTCTCCCAAAGAAAGTTAGACAGTTCTGACATTGGCTCTCTCCAAAACTCTTTAACTATACAAAGAGCTGGCAAATCTCCTGAACCACCTGTTGTTCTTATTAACAGCATTGCATCATTAACATTCAAACGTTTAATGACACTTTTAGCGCCTGCAGGAACTCCCCATACGTTGCAGAAACCATCAGGAAAACTCTCTTTTAGTCTCTTACTCATTTCATCTTTTAAATCAGCTGGGACATTCTGAAGAATATGCTCTACCGAGATTTCACTGAAAATAGTTTTAGGAAAATCTCTTGCTGAACCTTTCAAGCCAACATCGTGAAAAAATAATTGCATATTCAATCCTTCAGAAATTTATTGATAATTATTTATACTTCAAGTCTAAATAATAGCTGAAGTATAGTTTATACAATTGTAATAAATTTATATGAAATTTAGACATAAAAAACCCCAATAAGCTAACGCTCATTGGGGTCTCATTTCACAAAGTGCTATGGAACAAAAACTATAACACTAAGACTTATATACATGAACGACATATATTACATCATGCCGCCCATTCCACCCATACCGCCCATTCCAGCACCGCCGCCCATAGCAGCCATACCGTCATCACCTTGCGGTAAGTCAGTGATCATAACTTCAGTCGTTAGCATTAAGCCTGCAACAGATGCAGCATTTTCTAGCGCTGAACGAGCAACTTTAGCTGGATCAAGGATACCCATCTCTAGCATATCGCCATATTCGCCAGTCGCTGCGTTGTAACCGTAGTTACCACTGCCACTCTTCACTTCGTTAACCACAACTGAAGCTTCTTCGCCAGCGTTGGTTACGATTTGACGTAGTGGTGCTTCCATCGCACGACGTAGGATGTTCATACCAGCGTTCTGGTCGTCGTTATCACCGCGTAGTTCAGACAATGCATTCATCGCACGAACTAACGCAACACCGCCACCAGGTACAACGCCTTCTTCAACCGCTGCACGAGTTGCATGTAGCGCATCGTCAACACGGTCTTTCTTCTCTTTCATTTCTGTTTCGGTTGCTGCGCCGACTTTGATAACTGCTACGCCGCCTGCTAGTTTAGCAACACGCTCTTGTAGCTTTTCTTTGTCATAGTCAGAAGTAGACTCTTCGATTTGACGGTTGATAGACTCAACACGGTTTTCGATGTCAGCTTTGTTGCCAGCGCCATCAACGATAACGGTGTTTTCTTTACCGACAGTCACTTTCTTAGCAGTACCAAGTTGCTCTAGAGTAGCAGTCTCTAAGCTTAGGCCAATCTCTTCAGAGATTACAGTACCGCCAGTTAGCGTTGCGATGTCTTCTAGCATTGCTTTACGACGATCGCCGAAACCTGGTGCTTTAACGGCACAAGTTTTCAAGCCGCCACGCATGTTGTTTACAACTAGTGTTGCTAGTGCTTCGTTTTCTACATCTTCAGCAATGATTAGCAACGGCTTGCTCTGCTGCATTACTTGCTCAAGTAATGGCACGATTTCGCGAATGTTGCTGATTTTTTTGTCAACTAGCAAGATATATGGGTTTTCAAATTCAGCAGTTAAGCTGTCTTGCTTGTTAGCAAAATATGGGCTGATATAACCACGGTCAAACTGCATACCTTCTACAACTTCTAGGGTATCTTCAAAGCTTGAACCTTCTTCAACAGTGATAACGCCTTGTTTACCAACTTTTTCCATCGCTTGCGAGATCAGCTCACCGATTTTGGTGTCTGAGTTTGCAGAGATAGAACCAACTTGAGCGATTGCTTTGTGATCGTCAGCTGGCGTCGATAGTTTATGGATTTCTTTAACCGCTTCACGTACCGCTTTGTCAATACCGCGCTTAAGATCCATCGGGTTCATGCCAGCAGCAACTGACTTCATGCCTTCTTGCAAGATTGACTGAGCCAATACAGTCGCAGTGGTTGTACCATCACCAGCAACATCATTGGTACGGCTAGCAACTTCGCGTACTAGCTGTGCGCCCATGTTTTCGAATTTGTTTTCTAGTTCGATTTCTTTGGCAACGGATACACCATCTTTAGTGATGGTAGGTGCGCCAAATGATTTATCGATAACAACGTTACGACCTTTAGGGCCTAATGTTACACGTACTGCGTTTGCTAGAACGTTTACGCCGTCCATCATTTGTTTACGGGCATCAATGCCGAATTTTACGTCTTTTGCCATGTTAAATTACTCCACTATTATAAGTATGAGAATACAATTGATTTGATAGTTGCTTATCAAAAGCGATTATTAGAAACTGCTATCAAAATGTGCTGAGTATAAAATAATACTCAAAAGGACTAGCCTTCTAGCACACCCAATACATCAGACTCTTTCATAATCAATAGTTCTTCACCGTCAACCTTTACGGTTTGACCAGCATATTGACCGAACAAAACTTTGTCGCCAGCTTTTACATCTAACGCACGAGTTTCACCGTTGTCACGAACTTGACCATTACCAACTGCAAGCACTTCACCTTGTGAAGGTTTCTCTTGTGCTGAACCAGGAAGCAAGATACCACCAGCTGTCTTTGTTTCTTCTTCTATGCGGCGGACGACAATACGGTCATGTAAAGGACGAATGTTCATCGATATGACTCCAAAAGTTGGTTAATAAAATTAAGGGTTTATTTGAATTAATGGTCTCAATACCAGTATCTATAGGGAACACTGCCAAAAACAACGCTTTATAGATAAGCCTTGAGCTTGTAACAAAAAGTGGGGGCAAGGTGAGTTCGGTTCAAGTGTAAAGCCCAAAAATTTACAAGATTATTTTGCAAAAATTTATCAACCAACATCTAATATCGATGCTTTACGTTTAGTAAAACCAATATGCTAATCAAATGAAGAACAAGAAGTAAGAATATTTAAAATATTAGCGAGCTGAATTTATATTTTGACCAATGCCAAATTAGCTATAGAAACATTTGCTACAAGCTCTACACGAAGCGGTATGACACTACGCTTGAAAATGTAACAGCGTATGACCATTATAGGTCTGGTAAACATAATAAGAACGAACGAAAAATAATTGCTATATCGGCAATAAATTAATGAAGGGGTATCTATGAGTTTTTCATCAATGCACAAAAAGTCATCAAGCGACAATGTTAGTAATGCTAATAACGCAAAACGCAGTCCATCTAAATTTTTATCTGCCTTAGTGACAGGCATCAGTATCTCTACCGTTGGAGCTTTGAGTATGACCGCACCCACCCTTGCCAGCGCAAAAACCGTCCAACCATCAACTGCCGATTATAGTTTTACCGTTGAGGACAAATACAAAGGCACAGCAACTCGTACGCTAAGCAAATCTGGTAATACGTGGAAATATAACGTTAAGGCTCGTGTCGCTGGTGTGGCTAGTGCCTCGCAAAACAGCACTTTTACGCTTAATGGCAACAACGTTAGCCCCACACAGGCGAGCACTACGTACAAACTACTTGGCATGGGCCGCACGCACAAACTAGACTTTAACCCAAGCAGCAAAAAAGTCACCAGTAACTATAAGGGCAAGTCGACGACTATGAATATGTCGCAACAAGCCTTTGATGACTTGAGCCTTGAGGTACAGATTCGTCAGGATTTATTAAACGGTAAATTCTCTGGCAACTACTACATGGCGAAAAAAGACAAAATTGAGAAGACGCCATTTAAAAAGTCAGGCAGCACTAAGATTACCGTACCAGCGGGTACCTTTGATACGGTACGTGTTGACCGCGTCCACGATGACGATAGCCGCTCTACCAGTTTTTGGTTAGCCCCAAGCTTGGACTATATGCCAGTTAAAGTTAGCCAAATTAACGATGGTAAGAAAATGGATTTAGAATTGACTAAGATTAACTAATCTACTTATCTTGAAAGTTATAAACAAAAAAGCGGCGCCCCAGATGGAGTGCCGCTTTTTTATGATGTTAGATTGATAGGTATAACTTATTAGGCTTCAGATAACCTCAATTATTGACGAGGTTTCTTCACAACATTGTTCATCGAAGGCAAACGTTTGAGCAGAATAAATAGCCAAATATTGATAGCAAGCAATAGTAAAAAATCCACTAAATACACGGCGATTTCTGCCCAACTACTGCCATATATACGAGTAAACAGCACCACGCCACTCGCGCCCAAATATACTAGGGTAAACATACTACTTATCAACAACGCATAAGGTGAACGACCACGCAATATCCATGGCGTCAAAATCAATGCTGGCACTAGCCATAACGCCTGCCAAGCAATACCGCCAACGATATCAGGGCTACTAGGATTAAAGATACTAATAAAGATAGGCAATCCGAGCAGTCTATAAACGAGCCAAATTAACCACGTAACCTTTAAGCGCTGTGCAATAGGTGCGATAGCCTTAACCGTTTTAAGAGGCTTTGTATTAGAGCGGGTTGTGGCCATTAGATATTTTGATTTCCTAAATGAATAATATACTGCTGAATATGAATAGTTAGTGCTTGCTTATAACCGAGTGGTTATAAGCATTTAATCATAAACTTTGAGACTTAGACAATTCTAGACAGCAGGTTTATAAAAGTTACTTATCGGCCCCAATTAGCCTGCGCTAATGCAGCCGCAGTAATCGCTAAACGGCGACCCTGCGCAATACCCAAATCTCGCTCGTCAGCAGATATTGGCTGATCATGTGATGCTCCGCTGACATGGCTAGCACCATAAGGTGTACCGCCGCGATGCGTACGGTTCAGTGCTGGCTCTGCATAGGGCACACCTACGATGACCATACCGTGATGCATCAACGGCAACATCATCGTCAACAATGTTGTTTCTTGGCCACCATGCATAGAGCCTGTCGCCGTAAACACTGATGCAGGCTTGTTCTGTAGGTTCCCTGCCAGCCATAAGGTCACGGTATTATCCCAAAAATACTTCATGGGTGCGGCCATATTACCAAAGTGCGTCGGGCTACCAAGCGCAAGACCGCTACAGTCTTTTAGATCGTCCATCGTACAGTACAAGTCGCCTTCATCAGGTATCGCAGGCTTGCTTGACGTGGTTTCAGGTGCCACTGTCGGTACCGTACGGATACGCGCAGTCATGCCAGCATCTTCAATACCTTGAGCGATAGCATATGCTAATGTCTTAGTCGTACCGTAATTAGAATAATAAAGCACCAAAACATAAGGGTCGGTCTGACTCATTAGCAAAGCTTCCTTATAAAATCGTTAGTCGTACTAGCCACCAAAAATGCGGCGAAATATACGACTAACTGGCATTGTAGAATATGTGCACATTATGCCCGAGTCATTCACTGTCATGCAAATAACCATGATTGATAACCTGACTTATATTGTATCTGATGTGCTACGTGGTGCATTTTGACACAATTAAACCGCAGATGATAACCGTTCATCTTTGTTACACTATTGTCACTCTTACTTTTGCTTAATGGTCGACATGGAAAAATTATCTCAAAAAATCCCGTTTTTACAACAGCGCTGGTTTCAGTTCTTACGGTTTTTGACTCGGCATTTTTTTGAAGATAATTGCCAGCAAAAGGCAGCTTCGCTGACGTACACCACTATGCTGTCGATCGTACCGGTATTAACGGTATTACTAATGATTTTGTCATCCGTACCAGCACTCGCGTCGGTTAGAGCTCAGATTTATGACGTCATTTATAGCAATCTATTACCGCAGTCGAGCATGCAAGTTAGTGAGTACATTAATAGCTTCGCCGAAAAGTCATCCAACCTAACCATTATCGGTGCCATGATTTTATTTTTTACGACTATCATGACCTTGACCACTATTGAGCGCGCGTTTAACCAAATTTGGCGAGTAGAAGATCGCTCTGGTGGCATTAAAAGCATGCTGCGTTATTGGACTATCGTTACGTTGGGACCATTGGTATTGGGTACCGCTTTTATCGCTTCCAGTACCGTACAGAGTCTGAGTTTTCTTAATCGTCAAATTGCAGGCTACGGTATCGACTGGAGCTTTTGGGTACAAATGGCATCGATTGGTATTACGATGGCGGGCTTTATCGGTATGTACTGGTTTATTCCAAAGGCGCGCGTACCAGCAAAGAACGCAGCTATCGCTGGCGTGTTTGTGGCCATTGTCTTTGAATTAATGAAGCATCTGTTTGGTACAGTGATGGCTAACTTTACCAGCTACGAAGCGATTTACGGCGCTTTTGCCGCACTGCCTATCTTTCTACTATGGATTTATCTGTCGTGGAATTTGATTTTATTAGGCGTTGAGATCAGCTATACCTTGACGATTTTTGAGACAGAAGAAGTCTACCCTCGTCACCCGTTACTCAGCTTGTTAGACATGTTGAATTTGGTTTATACCCACCACTTAAAAGGTGAAGCTGTTAGCGAGCAAGCACTGCGTAATGTCTTAGGTCGCAAAGAGCTGCCAAAATGGTATACCTATATCAACTACCTACAAGACAGCAATCTGATTACCATGACAGATGATGACGACTATGTACTCAAAAGAGACCTGAGTAGGATGACGTTATGGGACTTTTATCGTACCTTGCCCTACCCACTTCCTATCAAGGACGAGTTGGATGAGATGAAATTGGAAGGTCAAAAGCCTTGGCTAAGTTTACTGGTAAAACGCTTTGAAAATACTGAGGCGTACGCCAAACAGCAACTGCATCTGCCGCTAAATGCTATCTTTGCCAATAGCGAACCGCGTAAACAATCTAACAGTAAGCATAGCGATGACCATAAATTATTTAGAAAAACCTCTGCCGCCACTGAAAATGTACAACGACATGATAATCTAGATAGACATAATGAGAATATTTATAACGGTAATGATTCAAATATTGAAGCCTCACCGCACCTAGAGCCTATGGCTTATGATAAAGACAGTGATATTGAGTATGACGATCACGACAATGAAGCCATCATACCTCTAGGGACTAGTGAGAGTCATGCTGAGACAAATATGAGCAGACGTACGCACAAAAACGCTATTATTACAGAAGCAGATAACCCTAAGGCTCATCACAGTGAATAAAAATGATGGAGACAGTGTCTGGACACGTACGATCAATGCAGGTCAAAACAGGCTTAAGCAGTTCACTAAGTTGTGGTCAATACAAACGCTGACCGACTTGCCTGATCGCTTAAATAACTTGTGGCAATGGCTGATTGGCTCTTATTGGTTTATTCCAACCGCTTGTGTCATCGTCGGTATTTTGCTTGCTCCTTTACTAGTCGCGATTGATCAGCATTTTGATCGTGAAACGGTAAAAGAGATATCCTTTGCCTTTACTGGTGATGACGAGGCGGCGCGCGCGATTATGACAGCCATCGCTGGTGCGGTATTGGGCGTGGCCGGTACGACATTTTCGATTACGATCGCCGTCCTGTCGATGGCATCCTCACAGTTTGGCCCAAGACTGCTACGTAACTTTTTGACTGATACCCCAAACCAGTTTGTCCTTGGCGCTTTTATCGGTACATTTAGCTATAGCTTACTGGTACTAAAGTCGATCCATAAGTCTGACGTAGCTTTTGGTGTACCGCAATTGGCAGTGACTTTTGCCATTATTATGGCGATTATCTGTGCGCTGCTCTTGGTTTATTTTGTACAGCATATGGTGCATGCTATTCAGGCGTCACATGTCATTCAAAATGCTAGCAACGATGCAATTGCAAACATTTACTATTGGTATAACGATCGATGTGATATTCAACATCAACGCGATGCTGAGCACCATGATATCGAGCAGTTCCAGAACTGGCCTGCTATGCCAATTTATTCACCAAATTCAGGTTATTTACAGCAGATTTATCTTGAGTCATTGATTGCGCTGTCACAGGATTATGGTGGCGTGGTACAAATGCATGTCAACCTCGGTAATTACGTCACTGACAAAAACGTCATTGGCTACTTTTATCAGCGGCCTGCATCTCATCCAAATAATCGCCAAAGGACAGCAACACCGCATCTAGCAGTAATACCTAGAGCACCTGATGGACTGTTTTGGCAACGTCTTGCAGGTTGCCTACGACTTGAGCAACGATTGGCGCACTCTAACGACATTGCCTATAGCTTAGGTCAAATGACGGAGATTGCTGTACGCGCGTTATCCCCTGGTATCAATGATCCAAAGACTGCGGTCAATTGCGTCCAGTCTTTAACCAGCTGTCTGAGTATCATGATGCGTCGTCAGCCACCGAGCCCTTATCATTTTCACATACCGCAATCAGACACTAACGATAGCTCTGAAAATACTGTCAAACAGAAGCGACTGGCCATATTGGCACTAGTCACTCATATCCCCAAAATCTCTGATTTTATCAATGTATCACTCGGTGAGATACGTCGTTATGCAGCTGCTGACCTAATGGTCTTAAAAGCATTATGTCAGGCAATGGTCAATTTGAACTATGCACGAGTAAACAGCGCACAGCAGCAAACGCTATTACATGAATTGCATCTGATTCAGCGCGCCGGAGAAGAGAATTTAAATTATCAGGAGCTGGTCGATGACTTGGTCGCTATGTGCGAACAAGCCAAGCAATTTATCCTTGATAAAGATGCGCAGCACAAGCATTTTATTTATGTTAGTGAGTTTGAAGCGGATATTCGTCAAGCGTTACAGACACAGTCTAGTTAATGACATGACCAATTAATTGTTTAAATAAACGGCCGTATCAGCCTTTATAAACACCTTACTTATAAGCACAACACCTATAGCTAACAACACTTACAACGTCCCTATAAGCCCTGCGCTTTAGATACTTTTTATATTCATATGAGACCTACTTTTTATGGCATCTGCAACCAGCCTCACCATTCTAGAAATCAGCGCCATATTTTTGTCGATTACCGCTTCATTAACTTATATTAATCACCGTTTTATTGGTTTGCCGACCACTATCGGTGTCATGGTCATCTCTATCTTACTGTCAATCGGTGCGATATTTTTAGGCTTCTTAGGGTTTGATCAGCTGATTGATTACGAGGTCAGCTTACTGGAGCAGCTTGATTTTACCGAAGTACTCTTAGACGGTATGCTATCAATGTTGCTATTCGCAGGTGCATTACACGTTAATATTGGTGATTTAAGACGTTACAAGTTACCTATCGGCATCCTTGCCGGACTTGGTACGATCATATCAGCGATGCTCATTGCGACTGCGATTTACTTTATGCTGCCATTATTCGGTTTCGGCTTACCGTTTCTCTGGTGCCTGTTATTTGGTGCGCTTATCTCCCCTACCGATCCTATTGCTGTCATGGGCATTCTCTCATCAGCAGGCGCTCCAAAGAGTATCGAGACTGTCATCGCTGGCGAGTCATTGTTCAATGATGGTATCGGCGTGGTCATCTTCGTTTTATTGCTAGGAATTTTATCTAGCGGCGATATTCCTACTGCCAACTATGTCGCACATACATTAGCGGTTGAAGCTGGTGGCGGCGTTGTATTCGGACTGGTACTTGGTGCGATTTTGTACTACTTGCTCAAGAGCATTGATAGCTATCAAGAAGAAGTACTATTAACATTAGCGGGCGTCATCGGTGGCTATGCACTGGCCAGCCATTGGCATTTATCAGGGCCACTCGCCATGGTCATGATGGGTCTGATGGTTGGTAATCGTGGTCGAGAGCTAGCCATGAGTGATAAGACACGGCACTATATTGACTTGTTCTGGGAATTGATTGACGAGATTTTAAACGCCATTCTATTTGTGCTCATCGGTCTAGAAGTTGTGATGATTGCTTATTCAGGCAATTTATTTATTGCGAGTGGTTTGACGATTTTGATTGCGCTCATTGCACGGTTTATCGTGGTAGGTATGACGACCAAGACTTTTCATCGTCAGCTTGATTTGCCTACGGGCGCATGGAAAGTCCTGACATGGGGCGGTTTACGCGGAGGTATCTCAGTCGCGCTAGTATTACAGCTACCTATCGGAGCTGAACGAGAGATTCTATTAGCACTCACTTATGCAGTGGTGATTTTCTCTATCTTGGTACAAGGTCTGAGCGTTGGAAAAGTCGCTAAAAGCATTCGTACAGATGAAAAAACAGTAGAAGTATAAGCCAAAAATATAGCAGGCACAAAAAATCCAGCATGAGATACTTGTCTTATGCTGGATTTTTTGACTTAAATTTAAACGTTATATCAAGCCCTTTCGTTTCATATTACGATAAACCACAATAATAATGAGCAGATTAGAAACCAATATCCCAAGCTTAAACCAGTCAAACGGGCTAACGATCAGATAGTAGATTTCTATAGGAATAAATACTCCGTAGCCTAGTACCCCAAACCAATACGCCCATGTTTTGTCATGCCATAAGCCATATGCTTCTAGGAAGCGCAAACTGGCATAAGCGAATATCAATAATAAAAACATCGGCCAGTTTTTACTTGCTTGCTGAGCAATACGTACGGCACTATCGATTTGCGGGGCAAGCATATGGCCGAAGCTGCGCTGCCAAGTAACCGTTGCGGTCGTCAGCCAATGCTCAAGATTGGTATGCCACCACCATAATGCCCCTGCTCCTAGTAACGCACCAACACCTTTTACTACCTCATAAATGGCCACTGCTTTGATAGACTCACTCGCCGTACTGCGCGATTTTTCTTGCTGACCATTCATAGTAACCCCTTTATCCTTCGAGGATGGCGGCAGACGGTCATCCTGTCGGGGCAAATTAGCCAAAGAATGTCTCCACAACACGTCCTTGCAACTGCTGATTGAAAAACGGCGTGTTCTTACCACTCGATAGCATAGATTGCGCGGTTACTTGCCACTCAAGGTTAGGATCGACTAATACTGCACCGCCGATAGCTTCATACTGCTCACTGATACCAGCGATTTTTGCAGGATTCAGGCAGATTTTGTCTACTAATTGCGAGAGTGTTAATACCTCATCATTGACCAGCTGACAAGCCAACGCCATAAACGTATCGAAGTTTGAAATACCTGGCGTACTTTCAGCAAATGGTGCTTTTTTGGCGGTGCTATTTAGTGGCTCGTGATGACTACAAATAGCATCGATAGTGCCATCTTTTAATCCACGGCGAATTGCCTGCTGATCCGTATTACTACGCAGTGGTGGCAACACATATGCCTGAGCATTAAAGCCTTCAAGGTTATCATCAGTTAAATACAGCTGATGCATCGCAACATCACACGTAACAGGCAAGCCTTTATCTTTTGCCCAGCGCATAAGCTCAATCGAAGACTTACATGATAACTGGCTAAAATGGGCAGCGATTCCAGTCTCTTCAACCATCAGCAGCTGCGTAGACAATGCAACAGTTTCCGCAATCCAAGGAATCCCTTGCAGACCATGATAAGAAGCAATATAGCCCTCATGTGCCACGCCATCTCCAGACAGACTTGGCTCATCAGGATAAAAGAATACTTTCATACCAAAAGTCGCCGCGTATTCTAGTGTACGTAGCAATACTAAGTCATTACGAAAAGGTCTACGCGCATTAGATACCGCAATACAGCCGCCCTTCTTAAGCCCTGCGATATTAGACGGTCGTTCGCCCTCTAACCCTGTGGTCAATGCACCCAAAATATGCAAGTAAATCCCGCCATCACTCAAGGCGCGCTCACGTAAACCTTTCAAGAGTGAGCCGTTTTCTAAAATAGGATTGGTGTCAGGCGGTGTGACTACATGCAAGAACCCATTACCACGTGCAGCACTGCCTTCTGATTTTAGCGTACCGTGTTGCTGTTGGCCTGGCTCACGCAAGCGCGCGCATAGATCTACTAGTGGTGGTAATAACCACATTTCACGGCCAGAATCGAGTGTAGACAGTTTTTCTGTTGCAGTTTGCGGCAATGCATCTTTAAATGCTTTTGGTAAATGGTCAAGAATGGGTGCATCCGTATTAAGCATGGTAGACATAACGTTATTACCGTATCAATAAAATGAAATAAATGAGAATAAGTCGCGCGGCAGCCTGTTACTTACCAGCCGCTTGATGAGCACGTTGACCTTCCATCGCAAGTGATAAGACTGCCATTCTAATAGCAATACCGTTATTTACCTGCTTTAAGATAACGGATTGTGCGCCATCAGCCACACTAGAGGCAATCTCAACACCGCGGTTCATCGGCCCTGGATGCATCACCAATGCATCTGGCTTGGCAAGAGCTATGCGCTCTGGCGTGATCCCATAATGCTTATAGTATTCACTTGATGATGCCAATAGCGGCGAACCAATACGCTCATTTTGTATTCTTAAGCCCATGATCACATCACAATCGGTGACACACTCGTCCATGTTTTCGTATACCTGCACACCGAAACGTTCGATACCTTTGGGCAGTAGAGTACGCGGCGCACAAACACGGATGTCTGTCACACCTAGCGTTTGCAGTGCACTGATATCGGAGCGTGCCACGCGTGAATGCTTAATATCACCAACGATTGCGATAGACAGCTCTTCAAATGGGCGCGGCGCTTCACGGTGAATAGTCAACATGTCGAGCATTCCCTGAGTAGGATGCGCATGCCAGCCATCACCACCATTAATGATAGCGATATCAGGCGTCACTTCTGTCGCCATAAAATGCGCGGCACCTGATGCTGAATGGCGTACTACAAAGATATCCGCGGTCATTGCCTGTAGATTCCACAGCGTATCACGCAGACTCTCGCCTTTTTTGGTACTAGAACGTTCGATATCGATATTGAGTACATTGGCACCCAAGCGTTTTTCTGCCACCTCGAATGTCGTCCGGGTACGAGTCGATGGTTCGAAAAACAAATTCATGACCGTATAGCCGTCTAACTCAGGACGATTGATTAGCTGTCCATTTTCATCAAAGAAAGTCTCTGCTTTTGCGATAATAGCTTTGAGCTGTGCTTTATTAAGACCTTCAACACCTAAAAAATGCCTAATACTGCCATCAGTGTTGAGCTGCGGACGACTCAATGAGGTATTGAGTCTTTGATGAATCGTACTGGGATCAAATTTTGCATAATCAGTCGGTGAGACTGGTTGTGTAGCGCTACTATCGATAGAATTTGACATAATGGCGAGTCTTTATTGTGGGTTTATATGAGTCTATAGTAATCACTTATTCATCTTTGTTCGATCATTTATCACTGATAGGCATAGATACAAAGGACTTTTTGACGCTTATTTGCTACAATTTACCGTAATCAAACTCGACCAAAAAATAGCCTCAGCAGACAATCAGAAAGCGTGAGTAGACATGCTGTATTCTCATAGAGAATAATTCTGACAAAACTATAAATGAATAACAATAGATATAGTGTAGCCGATTTTGTGGTCGGGACAAAGATGCCGTATTAGCTATTTAAGAATTTACCTATTTCAGGTGTGCGAAACGCCACCTACTTCTTTACTTTGACACCTATCCGTTCTTTTACTTTCCATATCATTTATTAGGAAGCCTTATGACGACCTTAGCAGACTATCTAAACCAACATGCCACTAGCCCTGCACTTAACGATGTGATTACCACTGTCACTGATGTCGGTAAGACGATTTCACAACTGCTCAGAAAAGGCGCTTTAGCAGACATTTTGGGCGAAGCTGGTAATCAAAACGTCCAAGGCGAAGAGCAGAAAAAATTAGATGTACTGGCCAATGACTTATTGCTAGATGCATTGGCAAAAAATACCCATTGTGCTGGTGTCGCGTCAGAAGAGCTCGATGACGCGACACCTGCTAATGACGATGGTAGTTTATTGGTTTTATTTGACCCACTAGATGGCTCATCAAATATCGATATCAATATGGCTGTAGGTACGATTTTTTCTGTTTTACCGTATGAGCGTCAAGGTCAAACCAGTGAAAACAGCGACTATTTGCAAGCCGGCAATAAACAGCTAGCAGCCGGTTATCTGCTATATGGTACGTCTACCGTACTGGCGCTGACTATCGCAGACAAGGTCGTGATGTTTAGCCTAGATCCAGAAACTTCTGACTATGTGCTGATAGAAGACAACGTCCAAATCGATACCGATACGAGCGAGTATGCTATCAATAGCTCAAACTATCGCTACTGGCGCGCCCCGATGCAACAGTACATCGACGAGCTCATCGCTGGTGAAGCAGGCGTACGTGGACGCGATTTTAACACGCGTTGGGTAGCCGCCATGGTTGGTGACGTCCATCGTATCTTATGTCGCGGCGGTCTATTTACTTATCCGTTTGATACCAAATACGCTCACAAAGCGGGTAAACTACGCTTGATGTATGAAGCCAACCCAATGAGCTTATTGATTGAGCGCGCAGGTGGCGGTGCGACAGACGCCGTCAATCGCATCCTAGATATCGAACCGACTGATATTCATCAGCGTGTTCCTGTGGTACTCGGTAGCAAAAATGAAGTCAATTACGTGAAAGACTTACACGTCAATTATTCTGAAAAATAATTGATTGACGCACCTGTTAAGAACAGCCAGCAGAATGCTAAATTAATAATAGGTATTCTGCTGGTTATTTAAACGACTCCTTTACCCTTCTCTAAGCGATCCACTATGGTATTAAATCCCACCGAGCTGATTACCTCAGATAAGAACACAACAGTGAAGCTTGTAAAAGCACTGTTGTCCCAAGCACGCCAGCGTAAAAAGAACGGTCAGACAGTTATAGAAGGTGTCCATTTGATAGATGCCGCCCTGCGTAGTGACTATCCTTTCGCTCAGATACTACTGTCTGAGTCAGCGCGTAGCCACCCTGAAGTTCAGCAGATATTGACTCGCCTGCCCACTTATACACCTATCCTCACTTTATCAGATGCGCTCTATGAGAGTATTCGTAGCTTGGGTGCTGGCATCGATATCATGGCGATAATCAAAGTACCAACGCCTAGTCTATCGATGATCGATGAAGACTGCTTAATCTTGAACGATGTGCAGGATAGCGGGAATGTCGGTACGCTGCTACGCACAGCTGCAGCCGTTGGTATCCGCAATATTCTATGTACCAGTGCGACCGCTCAAGCTTGGTCTCCCAAGACGCTACGAGCAGGTATGGGTGCACAGTTTGCCCTGACTATCTATGAAGGCTTGAGTACGCAAGATATTTTAGATCATGTACAAGTGCCGCTTTTGGCGACTAGCTCACATACAGATACTATCATTTACGAGCACGATTTATCTGCGCCTGTGGCTTGGATTATGGGTCATGAAGGTCAAGGCGTTAGCGACGATTTAATGCAATGTGCCACGCCGATAGCCTTACCGCAGCCAAATGGTCAGGAGAGCTTAAATGTAGCGATTGCAGGCTCTTTATGTCTGTATGAAACCTTACGACAAAGACAATACTCTTAGCGTCCGTTTATGATTGCTATTAAAACCCTATCTATCAAGCATAAAAAAACCCACTATCATTTAATAGTGGGTTTTTTATTATCTGTCTACTACTGATGTAGTCAAAGAAGTCTAAAACGGATAAAAGGCAGCCGACTGTAGATTGTACAAGTAGTACATCTCAGAAGGGTAACGCCGTAGCTGTTTAGTAGTTCTGTGACTATATATTAAACCTTGCTAGTTAGCTCAGGCAATGCTTCGAACAAATCAGCTTCTAAGAAGTAGTCAGCAACGCTAGCGATAGGTGCTTCTGGGTCATTGTTGATAGCAACGATGACTTTAGAATCTTTCATACCAGCCAAATGCTGAATCGCGCCTGAGATACCAGCTGCGATATATAGCTGCGGTGCAACGATTTTACCCGTTTGACCGACCTGCATATCATTTGGTACATATCCTGCGTCAACAGCGGCACGTGATGCACCAACAGCAGCGCCTAGCTTGTCAGCCAATGGCTCAATGTACTTGGTGAAGTTTTCACCGTTTGCCAAGGCACGACCACCAGAAACAACGATACCAGCTGAGGTCAATTCTGGACGATCAGACTTAGCCATTTCTTCGTTAACGAAGCTAGCTTTACCAGTTTCTTGTACGTTGTCGATAGTTTCAACAGTCGCTGAACCACCTTCGCTTGCCACTGGGTCAAACGCAGTAGTACGTACTGTTAGTACCACTTTGTCTTCTGTTGTTTTTACTGTCGCCGTTGCATTACCTGCATAGATAGGACGCTCAAACGTTTGCGCATCTACTACACCTGAGATTTCAGACAGCATGCTTACGTCAAGTAACGCAGCAACGCGTGGCATAAAGTTTTTACCAGTCGTGGTCGCAGCCGCTAGGATATGGCTGTAATCACTAGCGATATCAGCAACCAATAGTGCCACGTTACCTGCCAATTGATGCTCATAAGCAGCATTGTCAGCCAATAGTACTTTAGTCACGCCTTCTGCTTTTGCCGCTTCATCAGCAACAGCCTGGCTACCACTACCAGCAACCAATACATGGATATCATCACCCATTTGTTTAGCAGCAGCGATCGTGTTTAAAGTTGCCTTTTTTAGACTGGCATTGTCATGTTCTGCATATACCAAAATTGCCATGGTTTTAGTCCTTTATATATTCGTATTATCTATTCATGCGGTTGTTTGTGCACAAAGCTATTTGAGCAACTATCATTTAGTATGAAATAAAGCAGTCAAATTCATAGCCTTGCACAAGATATGCCGTAGCGAAGTATCCAATCATTAAAACATTAAATGACTTTTGCTTCGTTTCTTAGCTTATCGACCAACTCATCAACTGACCCTACTGTAATACCAGCTTTACGGTCAGCAGGTGGCACGACTTTAATAATCTCTTGCTTAGATGTCATATCAACACCGAAATCCGCTGGTGTTTTCTCATCAAGTGGCTTTTTCTTCGCTTTCATGATGTTAGGCAATTTAGCATAACGTGGCTCATTCAAACGTAGGTCAGTCGTGATAACTGCTGGCAAATCAAGTGCAACAGTTTGTAGGCCGCCATCGATTTCACGTGTTACGTTTACTTTGTCGCCTTCAACTTTCACTTCTGATGCAAACGTACCCTGACCGATACCCATCAATGCCGCTAGCATCTGACCAGTTTGGTTGTTGTCATCATCAATCGCTTGCTTACCTAATAATATGATATCAGTGCTTTCAGCTTCGGCGATACTTTTTAGAATCTTAGCAACTTGTAGTGGATATGGTTTTTCGTCACTTACGACCAACACACCACGGTCAGCACCTAGTGCTAGGGCTGCACGAATCTGCTCTTGTGACTCTTTCGGACCGATTGAAGCAACAATGATCTCATCAATGACGCCAGCTTCTTTTAGACGAACCGCTTCTTCTACTGCGATTTCATCGAAAGGGTTGATTGACATTTTAGTGTTTGATAAGTCAACGCCAGAGTTGTCGGCTTTTACACGAACTTTTACGTTATAATCAATGACACGCTTGACCGCTACTAATGCTTTCATACGTTCCTCGTTTATTAATGTTATGAGTTAAAAATTGTCAGTTAAGAACCAAAGGTTCGTTGTGGTTCAAATTGTCGTTCAAAATACTGCTCAAGGTTATTACTACATCAACAGAATATAGTTAACTAAGAAAGATGAGCCAATATCTAAGAGCATATTAGCATTGTATCTCTTACTAATGAAATCTGCTAAAGCTAAGCCAACCGTTATTATCAGACCTATGTATCTTGCGTCAGCAGGCAGATAAGGTCAAGACAACGCCGTGAATAATGCGTCATAAATTTGTCAACACTCTATAATAAATACTCTATAAGCGCATCGTTTCACGATTTTCATGGTTCAACAGCTCAAAATTCTTATACCCTTTATAGCACTCTAAGCCTTAGCTTTACTTAATATTTTGTTATTATTTATCTCTTCAAAGTTAACGGATGAGAATAGTTAGGCAATCTAGACCTGCGAATTAACATTCTTACTAGCATCAAGCAATAATTCGCTATCACGTATATCATCAAATAAAGACCAATCAGGTTCAATCTCATTATTCTTGATAACACTCATATCACCTGTCGTCTCCATAATCACTGCAAACACTTCTGTTTTCGCTTTGATACCATTTTTACGTAGCACTTCCTGAACATCACTAGTACTAAGATTGGCTTCTCTTAAGTTGTCTTCTAAATACTCACCATGAGCCATTAGGATAATAGCTTGATTATCTATCAAAGCTTTTAGCGGTTTTATTTTGCGCCTGATAATTGAGATAACGCCCTGAATTAAGAATAATACTGCAACAGCAAATAACCCTTGAAGTAGAGAAGGCTCATCTGACAATACCGTCGACGCCAATATACTACCAATACCAACCGTCATCGCAAAATCATGGCTTGATAGCTTGGAAAAACTGCGTAAACCCATCAATCGAGTAAACAACATCAGTCCTACATAAAAGCCTATAGCAGATAAAGAAATCCCGAGCACCTGTTGCCAGTCAATTGAAAGCCAGTTTTCCCACTTCATAATACAACCTTGTCTATTACATCTTTATTAAATCGTTATTTGTTATTACCTGATGATGTTGACCGTCAAAATCAATAGCACCTTATGTAAAGAACACTTTGGCCTATCAAAAAAGTCCCATAAAAAAAGCAACCTGATAAGAGGTCATCTTTTGATAAAGCCTGATAAAACCTGATAATCTCAAAGCCTTTATTTCACATGCCTTTAGTGCTAATATGTCACTTGTGATAACGTTTGTACAAGTGTGAAAAAGCCAATTAAATGGCTACCAAAATGGCTACCAGTTTGCAGGTGATATGATGACGATCAAAACAGACTTAACAACCGATACCCAAATTAAGCGAGCAATTAAAGACACTATCAAAGCTGGCAAGATGACCAGTTACCCCATTGCAGGCTATAAGGGCCTAGAGCTAAGAGTTAGGCCACAGAAAGACAGCCAAGACGCTACAGCCGACTTTAGACACCGTTACACCCACCCTATCACTGCCAAACGGCCTTACATGACGCTAGGACAATACCCAGCGTTAAGCCTTGCCGATGCCCGTCAATATCACAACGACAACATGCAGCTATTAGCTAAAGACATAGACCCAATAGAGCATAGAACCGATACCAAGCAAAAAGACATAACAGACCGCCAAAACACCTTACAGCACTTCATTAATGAATGGCGTGATATTCAAGCCAGCAAAAATCTATCTGCAGGTACTATTAGCAAAAATAAAGAGCTACTAAAACCGATTGAAACCCAGCTAGGGCATATGAGAGTTACAGATATAACCCCTAGTACCGTTATTAAGTTTGTTAATGGTATTCAAAAAAAGCACACTTACAAAGGGTTAAGAGTAAGAACACTACTAAAAAGCATCTTACAGATTGCAAAGGCTCATATGATTATTGAGTACAACCCAGCAAGTGACCTACAAGGAACGCTTAAAAACCATAAGGTCAAACACCGCCCAGCGTTAAGTAATGACGTTACCGCATTTGCTAAACTGCTAAGAGATATTGACCAGCTAGACAATACAAGCCAGCTTTATAACAAAAGCATCTTACAGCTATTAGCCCTTACGTTTGTTCGCATTGGTGATGCTTGTTCTATGCAATGGGCAGATATTGACCTGAACGCCAAGCAATGGCATTTAGAGCCGCAAAAAGGCAAAGGACGGGGCGATATGGTGAACAGTATAATCATACCCCTAGCACCGCAAGCTATTGCCATATTAGAGCGTATGCAGCCACTGACAAGCGATCAAAAATATGTATTCCATAATAGCAGACGCAAAAAAGCACCCTATCACCACATGCAAGAAGTTAATAAAGTGCTAAACAGTGAGTTAATGAATGACGGTAAAGGCTACAAACATATTCACAGCCCCCACGGGTTTAGAGCCAGCGCAAAAACCATGCTAATGGAACGACTAGGCTATGATGAATTGATAACCGAACTAGCACTAGGCCACGCAATGCTGAATAAGTACGGCAAAGCATATAACCGCATGACGGCAATAGATGATAGAACGCGTATGATGACCAGATGGGCGAACCACCTAGACGATATAAAGGCTGGCAAGTTTGATAATGTCATTCATGCCGATTTTAAGAAAGCAGCCAAGCAAAAACACGGCTAAAACCTAACCAACAAAACCCACCAATGGAGAAGCAACAATGATGACACTAGACACCAAACCAACACGCCAGCAATTAGATGACCGCGCATTTTGGGATAACCTACCGCCAGATGGTGCAGAATATGACGGCTTTGAATACTCACCTTGTTATTCTATTTTACAAGATGGTGAGCCTATCGACTTTAAAACAGATGACGGCAAAACATTAATGAACTCATTCCCTTATGAGTTGGCAGTTACAGAGATGCAACGCCTATCTAAAAAGCATGACAATATCACTTTAAAGATCACTGGCTATTATGAAAGCCTAGTAAGACGCGATAGACGATTAACAGCATAACCCTATCTAGCGGATAACACCCCTACAATGACCATGCAAGGCTAGGACTAATTACCCGAACGCCAGCCATTTCATGCCTTAGGCTGGCATGCCTTGCACCTATTTTTGTTAAGGTATGAATGACAAGTAAGGCATGACTGATGGAAATAGATGTTAATAATGAGTTGATTGAACTAGAGGGCAACCCCTCAAAGCTTATAAGTAACTTATTGAAAAACTGTAATGAAGTAGAAAACCTGACATTATTAATAAATCATATAGCCCCAAAATTAGATGAAAATACTACAATACTTTTTTTGCATAAAATACAGCTTGATATATTTAAGCTGCTAAAAGATGAGTATTTTGCTATAGCCACAAGGCCATACTCTATAGCTAAAAACGCTTGCGCTGATGCCTTAGACAATATTTATAAAGAGCTGCAAACCCGAACTTTTTTTAGAACGTACATAGACAATCCTGAAATACGTAGAGCATTAATAGACTGCCTAACACTGGCAGCACTGGCCGATATTTGCCAAGAACATGAGAAGTACGCCTTAGGATTAGAGATTTATAAAACACTTACTAAGATAAGCACCTTTATTTTTACTCACAGACCGCTACCCATAGAAAAATCGTCTTACTTTCAAAAGAATACAGCTACCCTTATGGCTGATTATATATGGGACAAAGATGTATCTAATGTATTAATGCCTATACACGTAGCAAAGCTTGTTAAGAGATTTACAGGCCTAACCCAGACACCTGAAACTATCGTTAAATGGCTTAAAGAAACAGGCGTTATACCCAAAGAGATTACGCAAAAGATAGAAAATGGGAAAATGCCTAAGAAGAAAGCCGATGTTAAGCAGCAAAAGCTTTTATATGACAGCCTATACAATGAAGAATATGCTGCATTTCTCAATAGCTTAAAAAATAAATGTATTGATAGGTAACTATTAAGCCTATTTTCTAGTTTGACCCCCTCAAGCTAGAATGCCCATCTACCGCCTTATCTATCATAATCCTAATATGACACCTGTTACTAATCATTAACTAACAGGTGATCTTATGACCCATACTAATCCAACCATCAATAACAGCCAACCTACCACTACTGAACAGCCTACCCCATTAAACCCTCAAGGCTATTCACGCATTCAGCCTACAGCCGACCTAATCGGACTACACCACCAAACACTAAGACGCTGGTGGAAAGCTGATAAATTCCCAAAACCTATCAATGTAAACGGTATTCCAATGTTTAGGAATGCCGACCTATTGCTATGGCTCGAAAATCACACTTCAACCGCTAGTGAGGTGTAAGCCATGATGACCACAGCCAACACCACCGCCCCAGTGACCAACGAGCCAGCACCTAAGACACAGATAGAGATTGTTAGAGCGCACCTGATGACAGGGGCAACGATCACCACATGGGACGCATACCGCCTTTATCAAATCACATGCCTAGCCCAGCGCATACATGACTTAAGAACCGCAGGGCTAACCATTCAAAGCGAGATAGTCACGCACAATGACAAGCGTTTTTCGGTCTATTGGCTTGATGAACAAACATTACTTGAAAGTGAGTTATCTAACAGTGAGGTGAACTAAATGAATAACCACCCTAGCATATCAATCGACACCCCAGCCAGCCGCCTAGTGACTGTGGATAGCCTTTACTTACGTCTTATGAATGACCGCGTACAAGATATTTATATTAATACCGACCACCTAGCCACCGCGCTAGATGCTATCAATACAAAAGACGATGTTAGCCAAGGCGTACTTGTGGCAGTCAAAGCAGCACTTTATGCCAGTAGCGAGCTGGCAGGTATTGTTAGCGATATGTTTTGTGAGCACGCATTACCGTACCAAGCGGAGGCAACAGACCATGAGTAATGACGATTTTACAACTCAAGTAATGGACGCGCTAAAAGATGAAGGCGTGCTGATGATACCTGATGACTTTATAGACCAATTAATCATTACCTTACACGCTAATGTAAACATCATTAACACCATGACCCAATTAGCAGAAATAGAAGTAAAAATGTTAGGCAGCTTGTTACCGACAGGCAGCCGACAAGTGGAGTCACTCAAAGAGCTGTCAAAAAACATAGCAGAAATAGCCTTTAACGTGGAGGACGTAAGAAATGACCAACGATAACAAAAGCAATCTAAAAGCCGACCACGGGCAGCACAGTGGTAACCAGCCACCTAAACAAAGTAAGCGTAGTTTTACTGGCTTTTTATCAGTCATGGCTTGTTTGTTAATGCTACTACTAATCGCCTCATGCCAGCCCGTCAACGTCCAAACATTCATAAAATCAAAGGTAACTACTCATGCATAACTCAATTACAACTACTCAAACGAGCCAGCGCAAAGTTATAGACCTTACCAATAAAGATGATGACGAAGTGATCTTAATGCCGTCTATCATGCTGTCCGATATTGCATGTGACATTAACGGCGCTGCTACTGCATTGCATGACATAGGGCAACTGCTACACCTTATCGCTACCCGTCAAATAGAACCCCATGCCGCCATAGCATTGGCCCGTCTATCGCAAGATGCCGCCGATACTTGGATTAATCTGCTTTACAGTCAACTGGACATTATCAACGAACCATTAGCCCAAACTGGCTTTGGTAAGGTAGATGCTTGTGCCTACTGATAACGATAACCCTAAAACCTTTATGGACGCTCAACTTGCCTATGCAAAGTCAAAGCATGGCAAAGAGCAGAAAAGAAAGGACACACAAGGCAGCCGCTACTATCAAATCAAGCAAGCAGCTAAACAGGCACAGGCGCAAGACAAGGAGGGCAAATAATGAAAACCTACCCACCCAAACAGAGCCGTAAGCACGCCAAGCGTAAGAGCTACTACAAGAAGTATAGAGAGCAGCGCAAGCCGAACCAGTCAAAAGCAAGGGGTAATAAATGACCACCACACCAACAGACAGCCAAGAAAAAACCCACGGCAAGGTGGGCTTATCTGGCATTTTAGGCGACTATCCAATAGCAACTATTGAAGCACTATCAGGCTTTAATATTTTAGCCCAAAACTACCCATTATTGAACCCTAAAAGCTTAATAGTTATTGATGACAGGGTAACAGTAACCAAAGGAGAAAATGCAGGCGAAAGGCTAGACACAGTAGGCACTATAGGGCTAGTTTTGCATAACAAAGATTATGAGGCGGTAAGCTTACTATGCTTGAATGCTAATAATCATACCAAACCGATCATAACCGATACTAGCCAGCCGTCTGCTTACTTTATTGGCCCATCGAGCAATGATAGCGAGCTTATCGCAGCAAGCAACCTTGATGATGGTATGGCGTTAGCTGAATGCTTAAAAGCTGACCATGTAACAATGGCTATCAGTCCTAATGAGTGGCTTTTTAATGACACCGTTAAGCACTTATCACAAGATAGGCCCGTTACTGTCTTTACGACATTAAACAAGGCAGACGAAGTAAGCAAGCCGCTGGCAGGTCATAACGTAAAGGTAGTAGTGACCAGTGACAGAACAGTATTAGAGCACTTAGAATATGGCGGCTTAAGTTATGCCGATATATTAGCCCTTGATGATACAAAGATAATCGACCTTAAAGCCGTGGCATGGCCTACACCTGAACCGCTTGCAAGTGACCCCAGCAAACCGACACGCTACCCAATAGAGGCATGGCCGCCGATACTACGAAAGCCAATAGAAGCGATTGCTAACTATACACAAGTACCGTTAGCAATGTCAGGACAAGCCGTTTTAGGTGCAATAGCGCATATAGGGCAAGCACATATTGATGCACCGATGGGCAGCGAGCACAAGCCAACGAGCCTTATTATCATTACAGAGGGCGAAAGTGGTACAGGCAAAACACAAGTAATGGGCTTAAGTCACTTTAAGATAGATCAGCATGAGAAGCAGCTATATTCTAATTATTTAAGTGACGTATCATCATGGGAAAATAATTTATTAAGTCTAAAAGGTAAAGACAGAGCCGCTTTTTTAGATGAAAACCCAAAGCCGCCTAATCCCGTTACTATGTTTGATGATGCAACGATTGAACCACTTATTGATCGTTTTGTTGATGGTGAGATGTATAACGCCAGTTTATCCACTGATGAAGCAGGCCAGTTCTTTAATGGCCACACCATGAAAAGTGACACCGCTGGCAGTGCGTTAGGCGCGATAACCAAGCTTTATAGTAGTGGTATAGCAGGGCGCACACGCTCGCAAAAGAACGCTTACGCAAACCCAAGAACCAAAGCTTATGATGTGCGTATGACTTTTTTACTACAAGGACAGCGCGTAGTCTTAGAGAAAGCATTAACCGACCCACTAATGAGCGGACAAGGATTTTTAGCACGGGCTATGATTGCTTGCCCTGAGGACTTAAGAGGTAAAAGAGTATGGAATGATCCAAAGCGTAGAAATGACAGGCCACATGATAACCCTTGCTTAATAGACTACTGGTCACGCTGTCAAAGCTTACTTGACCCACTGCCAGCCAATCTACCTAGTGACAGCACAGGCGCACCTAGTCGCATTAAAATGCAATGGGCAAGCAATGAAGCATTACAAGCTTTTGAGGACGGCATGCAAGCGATAGAGAACCGCCAAGCAAGCGGACAGGTTTTAGAGTATCTCAAAGCGTACGCCTCACGTATGGCAGAAAATGCCACGCGCATAGCCTCACTAATGGCATTCTTTGATAGCCGCAAGACCGTTACCACTGATGATATAAAACGCGGCTTTATGTTAGTAGAATATTCAACAACCGAACGCTTACGCTATCTTGATGCAATGCCCACAGGTGAACAGAACGACAGTGAGAAGTTAAGCGGCTGGCTAGTGGATAAAGCGAGGGGTAAAACACCGCATAAACTAGGTAGGACATACATATCAAATAATGCACCTAGTCCGATGCGTAAAAACACCAAGCTATTGCAAAATGAGCTTGATAAGTTAGAAGCCGCTGGACATATCAAACAAGAATTAGAGGGCCGCATGAAAGTTATCTCTATTAATCCAAAACTTTATAAGTAATGTTTGATACCTAAGAAACCTTGCTTAAACTGCTTAATTAGCCTCTATCCTTTATGGTTAGGGGCTTTTTGTTAAGACAGCCAAATCTTAAGCTTGCTTAAACTGCTTAAACTGAACTCAAAACAGCCTTACTCAAGATGAACTTAAGCAACTTAAGCAGACTTAAGCAAACGCCTATCTTAAGCCAATCGCTTACCATTCATACGTTACAGCCAATTTAAGCAACTTAAGCAGCTTTTTATAGGGTATAAAGTGATATTGCAGATATAACTATTATCTAAGTATAGAAAACATAAGGTTAAATATATTCACTATGTTATGATAAAGATGAATTTACCTAATGATTTAGATAACAATTAGAGATCATCATGCCAGCCATTGCCACCACTCGCAGCCTTAGCGACTATTCAAAGATTAATATCTCAACATATCGCCAACAGATGAAACAAGCAGCCGAACCGTTTATAGATATTAATTATCAATACCGTGGCAAGGCTTACGACTACTCTATTCAGGTATCAAAGACCCCATGCAATTATGGCGGCTATCGTCATTGGTGGCTATGCCCTAAATGCTCAAAGCGTGTCAGTGTTTTATATTGTGCTGGCGTGTATGTATGCCGTCATTGTATAGGCGCTAATTATGGCTCGCAGTTACAGCAACCAATAGACCGCTTATTCAGTCGCTTACATACGATTAGACAGCGTTTAGGCTGGCAAGCAGGGATTGCCCACGGCATTGGTGAACGTCCTAAAGGCATGCACCACAGCACGTATAACAAGCTGGTGAACGAGCATGAGCAGCTAACAGCTAAGGTATGGCAATCAACACTTGATAAACTAAATTGCACCCATTGAGGCTAAAAGATGCGACTACCTGACATTAACGACCTGATACAAGATTTACAGTTAGCCAAGCAGATAGCGATTGAGGATAGAAACCCAAACGCCTTAATCATGGCCACCATTAGCCAAGCTAAATTACTAGGATTAGATAAGCCACAGATTAGAGATGTTAATGCCGATGCTGTGCAGTCAATCAGTGATCTAATGAACGAGCTATCAAGCGATGAGCATACAAGGGCGGTAACTTATGAAAGTAACAGTTAATGACTTAATAAAAGAATTGGACGATGCAAGACAGACAGCCAAAGAAAACGGCCAAGCGTCTGCTATGGTGGCATCAATACTAGCTAAGGCTAAATTACTAGGACTTGATAAAGCAGACAGCGAACTTAATAACGAACCACAGCCAGTACAAATCATAGTTAATGTTAAGAACGCTCGCAAACCTGACAGGTAACAGCTAAATAATTACCCTACCCTATGGCTACCAATAACCAAAAAATAAAGCTACTGGCTACCAAAACGGCTACCAAATCTTAGCGCCATTTATAAACAACTAATAAAATCAATAACTTAAGAATAAAAAAAGCAACCTGATAAGAGGTTGCTTCTTTTTAAAGTCGATACAGTATTTTTATTGTTTTAACAAACAAAGTAATCAATGCGTATTAATAATCTTATTGTCATTAAGCTTACTGGCAAGCAGTTAGCCTAATAATAAATGAGATTAGATAGCTTCGATTTGCTCAGCTTGTGGGCCTTTTTTGCCATCACCTAAGATGAAAGACACTTTTTGGCCTTCGGCTAGAGTTTTGAAACCGTTACCTTGGATAGCGCTGTAGTGAGCGAATACGTCTTGTCCGCCGTTGTCTTGAGCGATAAAACCAAAACCTTTAGCTTCATTAAACCACTTTACAGTGCCTTCAACTTTATCTGACATAAATTTTCCTGACTCTTTAACTGTTGGCGAGACTTGTGTCATCACCGATTAATTGATATATACCCTAATATTTTCTGCTAAATGCGGCGGCCAAAAATGCTAAACAATCTTAAAGAAAATTTGGATTTTTTGCCTCAAATATTTTGAGTACAGTCTGATTATAACAGTTTTCCATGGTAGGAACAGTCTAAATTGCTGATTTTTGTAAATAAATACTAACCATTGTTGCAAGCTAACATCGATAGTAATCAGCTCTATATCTTATTGATATAAAATAGTTTTTATTTATAGATATAATACAACTTCATCAGTAAATCACAAATTAAATAAGTCGACATAGATGATAGCAGGTTGGAAGATTAGTTACTGCAATGGTGATGTCGGTAGCCATGCTGAACTCAATACGAGCAAACATAACGCAAAAAACACCAATGAAAATGACTGACTATAGGCAATATACTTGGCTGGAATGACCAAATCTTTAGGAGAGTCAGGGATGCCTTTGCGCTTCAGCAGCTTGGTACCATATATCCAACCAAAGGTCGTGTATATGCCATATGCAGCAGGCACTGCGATAGCTAACGGGGTCAAATCAATAACGTATAAAATCACCACTGATATGAAGAACCATAGAGTATCTAACAATGAACTGACTTTGAAGAACTTAGATTGAGGCAGTTTACCATCGGTCTGTTTGAGCATCTCCCCTTCTATCCAAATTAAAACTGCTACCACAGCGCTAAGAGTAATATATACGAATTGCGGCGTTAGCCAGTCTGAATAAGATATTTGCACAGCATACAACCTATTATCTATAGAAAGTGAGAATGAAGCATTCACCCGATTCAATTACTTAGAAACGGGTAAGAACAATGATGAATGTTGATCGTAAAGGCACTTTTGCCAATGTTAAGGTGCCTGCTTATATTGGGTAGCAATTAATGGTTTTCAACCGATAACCCCGATTCAAATCAAAGCGCAAAGCGCCTATCAAATACTTTGCATAAAAAAAACCCATGCTATCAAGTGATAACACGGGCTACTGCATCTAAATCAGATTTTTATCTGAATAAAACTTTTATCTGTATAAGACTTAGTTTTTGTCTTTATCGATGATTTTGTTACCACCGATCCATGGCATCATGCCACGTAGCTTAGCACCAGTGATTTCGATTTGATGATCAGCGTTGTTACGACGACGCGCAGTCATTGATGGGTAGTTGGTTGCGCCTTCAGAGATGAACATCTTCGCGTATTCACCAGACTGGATGCGTTTTAGTGCATTACGCATGGCTTCACGTGACTGCTCGTTGATAACTTCAGGGCCAGTAACATATTCGCCGTATTCAGCGTTGTTACTGATTGAGTAGTTCATGTCAGCGATGCCGCCTTCATACATCAAGTCAACGATAAGCTTTAGCTCATGTAGACATTCGAAATAAGCCATTTCTGGTGCATAGCCTGCTTCTGTTAGCGTCTCAAAGCCCATTTTAACTAGCTCTACTGCACCACCACAAAGTACGGCCTGCTCACCGAATAGATCCGTTTCAGTCTCATCTTTGAACGTTGTTTCGATGATGCCTGAACGACCACCACCAACGCCAGCAGCATACGACAATGCTAACTGTTTGGCTTGACCAGAAGCGTCTTGATAGATAGCGATAAGATCAGGGATACCGCCGCCTTTAGCAAATTCTGAACGTACAGTATGACCTGGTGCTTTTGGTGCAACCATGATGACATCAAGATCGCCACGTGGTACCACTTGGTTATAATGGATTGCAAAACCGTGAGCAAAAGCTAGTGTAGCGCCTTCTTTGATGTTCGGCTCGATCACATCATTATAAAGCTCTTTTTGGAACTCATCAGGCGTCAAAATCATGATAACGTCAGCAGCTTTTACCGCTTCTTCTACTTCAGCAACTTTTAGGCCAGCATTTTCAGCTTTTTTCCATGAGCTTGAGTTTGCACGTAGACCAACAGTTACATCGACGTCTGAATCTTGTAGGTTAAGCGCGTGTGCATGGCCTTGTGAACCGTAACCGATAATGGCAACTTTTTTACCTTGGATAATAGATAGGTCACAATCTTTGTCATAATAAACGTTCATAAATAGAGTCCTTGTTCTCAATCATGGCTTGCCATGGATAGTAAACGCTTATGCTGTAGTCAATATAATAACTAAGATAAGCGCTTTGTTGATTAGATAAATAAATATTGGTTTAAACTGGTTTTGATAAATAATTAAATGCTTAGGGTTTTTTCACCGCGGGCAATACCAATCACACCTGAGCGAACCACTTCCATAATACGCTCACGGCCAATCACATCGATAAAACCATCAAGTTTGGCTTTGTCGCCCACGATTTGAATCGTATATAAGTTCGAATTTACATCGACGATTTGTGCGCGGAAAATATCTGCGCTACGTTTAATCTCTTCACGAACACCGCCTGTTGCACGGACTTTAATGAGCATCAATTCACGCTCAACGTGTACGTTCTCCGTCAGATTAAGCACTTTAACCACTTCAATCAATTTATGCAATTGTTTGGTGATCTGTTCAATTCTTTCAGGTGACGTAATGGTCGTAACCGTTAGACGTGAGATACTTGGGTCATCAGTAGGCGCGACGTTCAAAGTTTCGATATTGTAGCCACGTTGCGAGAACAAGCCGACTAACCGCGACAACGAACCCGCTTCGTTTTCCATCAATACCGAAATCAGATGTTGTTGTTGCATTAGGTACGCTCCCCTTTTGTTAACCACATATCACGCATGGCCTGTCCAGCGATTTGCATTGGATATACATGCTCATTACGATCGACGTAAACATCGATAAATACCAGTTTGTCTTTCATAGCCATTGCTTCAGCTAATTGTGCTTCCATAGTCGCAGGGTCAGTAATTTTGATACCGACATGACCATAGCTTTCAGCCAATTTGACAAAATCTGGTAAGGAGTTCATATAAGACTGGGCATGACGACCTTCATACAGCATATCTTGCCACTGCTTCACCATACCTAGCTGCGCATTGTTAATGTTCAGAATTTTAACTGGTAAGTTATATTGCAAGCAGGTTGATAGCTCTTGGATATTCATCTGAATAGAGCCTTCACCAGTAATACAAACCACATCACGCTCAGGATTGGCAAGTTTGGCAGCCATTGCATACGGCAGACCAACACCCATGGTACCAAGACCACCTGAATTCAGCCATTGACGTGGCTCATTGTAAGTATAGTAAAGTGCCGCAAACATCTGATGCTGACCGACGTCACTTGTGATAATAGCGTTACTGTTAGTCACTTTATCTAGAGCTTGTACGACACTTTGTGGCTTAATGCCATTATCTGTACTGGTGTCATAACGTAAACCATGACGCTTACGCCACTCATTAATTTGTGACCACCAATCGAGCAATGCGTGCTGCTCTAACTGCTTGTCTTGACCAACAATCTCTAGCATGTCCGTTAAGACCGACTTCACATCACCTACGATAGGAATGTGCGCAAGAATCGTTTTTGAAATTGACGCAGGATCGATATCGATATGAATGATGGTTGCGTTAGGGCAGAATTTTTTAACGTTATTGGTCACACGATCATCAAAACGCGCGCCGACAGCTAAAATCACATCAGCGTGATGCATGCTCATATTGGCTTCGTAAGTACCGTGCATGCCAAGCATACCTAAGAACTGACGATCAGAGCCAGGGAATGTACCAAGACCCATCAAGGTATTGGTCACTGGTAAATTCAAACGATGTGCAAGATCTGTTAATTCTTCGTGCGCATTGCTCCAAATCACACCGCCACCTGCATATACAACAGGACGCTGCGCTGCTAATAGCGTTTCAATGGCTTTTTTGATTTGACCGCTATGGCCTTTGAGTGACGGCTGATAAGAGCGTATAAATACTTCTTCTGGATATTCGTAAGCGAATTTTTCGCTAGGCGCAGTCATGTCTTTTGGCACATCAATGACGACAGGGCCTGGGCGACCAGTCTGTGCAATATAAAATGCCTTTTTTACAATCATTGGAATTTCGCTAGCATGGCGTACCTGAAAGCTATGCTTAACGATAGGACGTGATACACCTACCATATCTGTTTCTTGGAAAGCATCTTCACCGATTAGGCTGCTTGGCACCTGACCTGCGATTACAACCATTGGTACAGAGTCCATAAAGGCAGTAGCAATAGCTGTCACGGTATTGGTCGCACCAGGGCCTGATGTGGCCAACACGACGCCAGTATTACCAGTCACTCGCGAATAAGCATCGGCCATGTGACCCGCTGCTTGCTCGTGACGTACTAAGATGTGCTCAATATTTTCTTGCTGAAACAGCGCATCATAAATGTGTAAGACCGCGCCACCTGGATAGCCAAAGATGTATTCGACACCTTCGTCAGTCAGTGCTTGCACCAGCATTTCAGCGCCCGATAGCATCACAGGCTGTGCACTACCTTCTGCAAGACGTTGTTGCTTTTGTTCAAAATTTTTGGCGGCATTACCCGTTTGGGTATGTCCCGTCATGTTCGGACTTTGCGTGGTTTGCGTCACTGTCATCACCTTTTTTTGCGGCGAGAATTTGCGGGATTCTATGAGCAAAAATAATCACTTACCGTCGTTATTTCTACTTATTGAATGATCGCTAATTCTTGTCCATATCAAGAATATCTGCGTAATAGGTTTAGTTAACACTGTCTGATAGGACAATACTAATCAAACATAGCAGTGTATTTTAGGTCAGCTTTGTGATGGATATTTATCGATATACAGTGACAAGATGCGAGTGCATCTATAAAAGAAGGCGCTTATTATTGAGGTTCGATACTAGCAAGTACCTATTGTGACTTTATTCGTGTGACTTTATTTGTACAGATGCATCGATATATACAAGCAAAAAAACTTCATGGCCAATACTAAATTATAAGATTTTTAAAACTTACAATAGGCTTTGGGGAAATTTCTTAACGTCATACTATATCGCTTTTGATACAACTGCTAAAAACACATTTAGCACATTTCAAATAATAAGTTTATCTTAGTCATTGTAGACAGATAAGTCCGGAGACAATGTATCGCTATCAACAGTGGTCGTTATGCCACCATACTTGCTATATCATTATCACAAAGGAAATAAAACTGCGTAAGCTACCGATAAGTAACTCGTAGTTCTCATTCTCAAGTGCCACGGCAACATCGTAAAAGCCGCTCACTGACCAATCAACTGCTATTATATTCGACGGTTTGCGAGTTATTGTCAAGAAAAACTTCTAAAGCCTATCCCAAACTATTAGTTATTAAATAATATACATTGATAAGTATTATTTGCTAGAATCAGAAGTAGATACATTATTACTACTAATTAAACGCTCAAGTGTTATATTTACACCTATATACATTTGATTTTTACTACATGAGAGGATTGCTATTATGGCATATGCGTCTAAGATAAATACCGCAGCCAAATTATTAACGAGTACCGCGTGTATGCTAATGTTGTCTATGAACGCCAGTCAGGCTATTCAGGTTTATAAGTCTATTGGAGCGCATGGCGAAGTTAAATATAGTCAACATGCCCCTCAGATCGGTAAAAATATCGAACTGATTGAATTTCGTAGTGACGGTAGACAAAGTAACGCAGGCCAAATGGCAGGAAAAACAGATCCCAACCAGAGTAATAATGCCCAAACTGCAGAAGAGCAAAGAATTGCACAATTGGAAGCACGTATTAAAGAGCAAGATGCAAAAGAAAATGCTCAGCGCTGCCAATCACTACGTAATAACTTGACCAACCTCAATGTCGGCGGCCGTATCTATGAAATGGATGCCAACGGTAAGCGTCAATATCTAGATGGTCGTGAAATTGAGCTTAAGCGCGAGCGTGTACAGCAGGCGATTGATCAATACTGTGCTAACTCTTCTACTTAACTCTCTATCTCAAGCAATACATCAAACTATCATAAGCTGCATTACATGACGAATGGCTGCTAGCATATCTTGAGCTTGTAGCCCTCGTTGCCCCACTAGCAATGTATTGGTGTCGCTATAATGATTGTTCCTTTGATTTACTAATACATCTCCTGCAAACCCATGTATAAGAACCGCTTGATGCAAGCTACGTGCCTCTGCTGATAAATCTTGCTGTGCCAATAGTCCAGCGGTTACCCCAGATAGCACATCACCCATGCCAGCGGTTGCCATGCCAGCATTACCCACATTACAGACATATACTCTTTCTTTTCCCTCTTCTTGCTCTAGCACTAATGATCCTGCCCCCTTTAATACCCAGTCACCACCATATGCTGCGGCACACTGTTTTATAGCTTGCAGTCTATCTGACTCAATCTTACTTACTTTTTGCTCAAGTAATCTAGCTGTTTCCCCACTATGCGGCGTCAAGCAAACCCGATGATTAGCACTATATTCTCGTAGCTTTGTTATTAGCTCATGATTTTCTCTATGTAGTGATGCCAAGTAATAAAGACCATCAGCATCGATCACAATTGATTTTTCATTCTCTATAGCAGCCTGTACATAATCAATAAATAATGCTTTGGCTTTTTTATCACGGCCAAGCCCCATCCCAATGGCAATAACACTAGCCTGCTTAATCAAACCTTTTACGCCGCTTGCGTCATGTAGATTAACGGTCATCGCATCTGGCAATGAGGTCAGTAACGACCCATGAAAAGCCTCATGGCAGGCAACTGTTATTTTACCGGCGCCTGTCGCCATCGTACTGGCCGCAGACAGTATGGCAGCGCCGCCCATACCTTGTGAGCCATCAACACGATTTCCGCCAATGACTAGCACATGACCATAGCTACCTTTATAGCTGTTTTGGCGACGCGGCTGCATACTATGTGCAGCCGTCAGCAGCGTAGCAACTGGCGTAAATGCTTGACTGGCATTTTTCTCAGCTATCATATGATGGCTAACTGTTTGCTGACATACCTTTTGATAAGGTATCAACGGTATATCGACTATGTCTCCGCTATAGTCTGTACCATCTTTAGTATGCAGACCAAACTTACGCGCAATCAAACATAGAGTCACGTCAGCTTGTATTGCCATGCGCTCAAACACCTCACCGGTAGAGGCCACTAACCCACTCGGAATATCGACTGCAATTGCTAAGGCGTTATTTTGCTGAGTAAGACTATTGAAGGCGTTAATAGCTGATTTATAAACGCCTTCTGGTGCACGATCTAAGCCAATACCAAATAATGCATCAATATAGACATCAGCTGGAAATTTTCTTTTATCCGAACCATTATGATTAATAATATCTTCAAATCGTTGATAGTGACAGTTGCTCGCTAAAGCTATCTGTAATGCCTTTGTCGCGTCCGTTATATTTCTACTATCGCTATCTTTACCTCTAGGAGTTTTAGAAGTTACTGATTGATCATGGAGATCAAAATCATTTTCGCTAAAGCCAACCGTTATTACTTCTACTTGCCAGCCAGCTTGCTGTAGATAATAAGCGATAAGCCAACCATCACCGCCATTGTTACCTCTCCCTACCCAAATACTTGCTCGACGTGGATGAGCGCTACGGTGATAAACGTTAGTATTGGCAGAATAGCTAGTACTGACGTTTCTTTGCTCATAAATCTGTTCTATTTGCTGTGTCATTTGCCAAGCAGCTTGTTTCATCAAACCAAAACTGTCGTATCCCTCTACAAACCAAGCCTGTTCCATCGCATAAACCTGCTCACTATTATATAACGCAATAGGTTTTGTATTTGGTATAGATGATAAATTGGTATTATTTCTCATAACTTATCCCTGGTGTTTCTACTCATTTTTTATTTTGTCTAAATTTGGTTGCTCATTTCTCATATCAGCTTAGCAAAAGCTTACCTCGACTTATGTATCAATATGAATATGAGTTTATTTTCTTTTATACTTGCACTCATTGCTCACTGGCTTATCATAGCGGTATTTACATTACCGCTGATTGTCAGATATGAATAATCTGATTAAAACAAACGAGAAAACATCTAATAAGCACCTACTCTCATGCCTACTGATAAAAACAAAATTACCATTACCAATCCAACTGTGTTTGCAACTACAGCTGATGTTAAGCAGTGGATCAAAGCACAAGCACAGGCACTAGGATTTGCTGATTGTGGTTTTTTATCTGTGCATCATCCTTTGTTTACTAAGCAGATTGAACAACTACAGAAGTGGCTAGATAAAGGCTATGAGGGTCAACTGCAGTTTATGCATAATAATCATGATCTCCGCGCTCATCCTGATCAGCTAGTCGAAGGCGCAAAGACCATCATCAGCGTACGTATGGACTATCTAACTCAAGCACCCACACCGCGTGCTGTCACTGATAACGATCACCCTAATAAAGGCATCATTGCGCGTTATGCAAGAGGGCGTGACTACCACAAAACGATGCGTAGTCGTTTAAAGCAATTGGCTTTAAAGATAGAAACAATGCTTCCTGAATGGCAACATTTAGATATCGGTTCAGAGAAAGAATTTGTGTTTAGACCTTTTAGCGATTCGGCGCCTATCTTTGAGCGGCCGATTGCAGATGCAGCAGGTCTTGGTTGGACAGGTAAACATACACTACTTATAAATAAGCAAGCTGGCTCATTTTTTGTACTCGGTGAGCTATTTTTGAGCCTTGAGCTACCCGATGACAAACCAGTTAAGGAGCATTGCGGTAGTTGTAGCGCTTGTATTGACATATGCCCTACTCAAGCAATTGTAGCGCCCCATGAGCTCAACGCTTCTGCTTGTATCTCTTATTTAACTATCGAGCATGATGGCGTCATCGATACCAAATATCGACGCGCAATTGGCAATAGGGTTTTTGGCTGTGATGATTGCCAGTTAATCTGTCCATGGAATCGTTATGCCAATCTGACTACCGTCGATGACTTCGCACCAAGACATGGATTAGACAATAGTAGCTTGCTTGAACTATGGCATTGGAAAGAAGCCGACTTTATGAAGAACACTCAAGGTAGTCCGCTAAGACGCACCGGCTATGTGAATTTTTTACGTAATATCGCTATCGGCCTTGGCAATGCTAATGCCAGCTTAGAAGTAGTCGAACAGTTAAAATCTAAATTAACCATACATAATGACATGCTAGATGAGCATATCGAATGGGCTCTAGCTGAGCAGCACAACAAGCTAGACTCGACTAATTAACCAATCACTTTATAACTATCAAATGTCACTGAAATAAAGTGTTTATTTGAAGTGTACAACATAAAAAAAGCCTCTTAATAATAAGAGACTTTTTTATTAGAATGTCATATTCAAAATACTATCTTTCTATACACTACCTTTCTATACGCTTCTTCTAGAATTATGGCTTAGGAATGCGTAGTACTTGACCTGGATAGATTTTATCTGGATCAGATAACATTGGCTTGTTTGCTTCGAATATCTTCATATAATCACCAGATGAACCATAAACTTCTTTAGCAATCTTAGATAAGCTGTCACCAGACTTTACCGTATACATTGTAGATTCAGGTGCATCTTCTTCGATATCGATGTTATCAATAACTTTTGCAACGTTTTGCACGTTACCGATAGCGATAATTGCTTTTTCACGGTCAGCTTGAGTTTTAGCATTACCGCTAATTTCTGCAGTATCTGTAGAACCATTGTATTTAATTTTCAGGTTACTGATATTGAGATTCTGCTGCTGAATACGGCGCAACAGAATATTGGCAACTGATTGTGCACTCGGTTCACTGCTTTTTACTTGTGTATTAGCATCTGCTTTCGTTTCTGTCTTAGCATCATGCTTTTCGTCATCACGGTTAAAAATCTTATCACCGATATCTTTTGCAAAGCTAAACATACCCATATATCTACTCCTTGAAATATTATTATTTATCATTCTTTTAATAAAACACATAGTCAGACAATATACTGAAAATCTAACTGGCGTCTTTTTCTACGACTTACTATTATGAGTATAGATAAAGTGAGTCGATGTAGATAGTAATAGTATGTTGAATAATGTTGAATTGACGTAGTCAATGTTAAATTCGATTACTGCGTTTAAAAATAACAATCACGCGCCCATAAAAAAAACCGCCTATCTAATCAGATAAGCGGCATTATAAATCTGCTAAATAAGTAGCAAATTATAGTTGGGCTTGTACGTAATCGATTGCTTTTTGAACAGTAGTCAATTCTGCAGAATCTTCATCAGGAATAGTGATACCAAAATCACTTTCAAATGACATAACCAATTCAACTAGGTCTAAAGAATCTGCACCTAGGTCTTCCATGAATGAAGCATCGTTATTGATGTCTTCAACATTCATACCTAGTTGCTCAGCTACTGCTGCTTTTACTCTTAGCTCGATATCATTACTCATGTAGATCACTCCGTTATCATCTATTATTTTTAATAAACTGCTATATCGCCTTGTTTAAACGCTATAGCATGGTATATAAAATGCGTTTGCCAGACCAGCAATGCTGTCTGAGTACTCTATGACATGTTATACAGTCTGTCTGATGTCTAATAAAGCCCTGCTATCATACAGGGCTTTGACTCAAAAGTATCCGTCATTATAGCACCCTTTATTATAGTTTACACTCGTTCACACAGTTTTTTATTATAACTATGTAACGCTCGTATATTGGCTACATATACATGCCGCCATTGACAGGAATGACAGCACCTGTGATATAGCTAGCCTCGTCGCTAGCCAAGAAATGTACCGCTGCAGCGATGTCTTCTGGCTGACCAAGACGGCTGATAGGTACAGCATCTAACATAGAGTTCAATAAGCGCTCATCAAGCTCATCTGTCATATCCGTTTCGATCAAGCCTGGTGCCACGCAGTTGATGGTCACTTGGCGTGAACCAATCTCACGTGCAAGCGTACGGCTAAACCCTTCTACGCCAGCTTTGGTCGCCGCATAGTTAGATTGGCCTGCATTGCCCATTTGAGCGACGACAGAGGTAATGTTGATAATACGACCACGGCGTGCTTTCATCATACCGCGTACGGCACGTTTACTCATGCGATATACCGATGTCAAATTGGTATCAATCACATTTTCCCAATCTTCATCTTTCATCCGCATCAGTAGACCATCTTGAGTGATACCTGCATTGTTAACCAATACTTGTACCGCGCCGTAGACGCTTTCGATCTCTTCAAACAGTTTGTCAATTTGAGCAGTATCACGTACGTCTAAAACACGACCAATACCACCAGTATCATGCAGGTAGTCATCGATAAGCTCAGCGCCTTTTTCAGTGGTCGCAGTTCCAATGACAAAATGTCCTTCTTTAGCAAAACGCTTGGCCACTGCCTTGCCAATACCTCGGCTAGCGCCAGTTACTAATGTGATCGTACGGCTCATGATAACACCTCCAATAATTTTTCTAGACGGGCAGGCTTGTCAGTAGGATAGCTGGCGATTGGCTGCGCCTGACGCTTCGCCAAATTGCTCAGTACATTACCACTGCCGCATTCGATTAAGATATTAATTTGCTTATCAGCCAGCTCTTGCATGGTTTTTGACCACAATACTGGCTCACTCAGCTGTTCAGTCAATGCTTGCTTGATTCCAACCGCACTGGTTTCAACGCGTGCATAGCGATTTTGTATAACAGGAATGGTTGCCTGATCAAACTTGATACCCGCTAGTATCTTAGCCAATGCATTGCTGGCAGGTTCCATAAGTGCGCAATGAGAAGGCACACTCACTTTTAGAGGAACAGATTTTTTGCCCGTGTTTTTGACTTTATCAATAACAGCATTAACACCAGCAGCGTTACCTGAGATAACCACTTGTCCTGGACTATTAAAGTTGGCTGCACCGACTACGGCATCATCAACGTGTTCGGTTGCTTGTTCACACAGGTTTTCGACTCGGTTGTCTTCTAGTCCTAGTACTGCTGCCATAGCAGTATCGACACCTACAACGGCCTCTTGCATCAACTGACCGCGCTTATATACTAAGGTGACTGCATCACCCAGCGATATCACATTGGCAGCACACAGGGCACTGTACTCGCCTAGAGAGTGACCAGCTAAATAACAAGGCGTCTCTTCTATTTTTTGTTGTAGGACACGCCAAATAGCAATACTAGCTGTCAAAAGCGCAGGCTGAGTATATTGGGTTTGATTGAGTTTTTCTTCGTCCTGACAGATTGCCCACAAATCCTCACCAAGCGCCTCACTCGCTTCGGTAAATGTATCACGTATCTCTGGATAGATTTCGGCAAGCTCACTCGTCATTGCGACTGCTTGAGATCCTTGTCCAGGAAAAATAACCGCGATACGAGCGGGTTGCTTTTTTACCATATCGGGTACAGAAGCCATAACCAATATTCCTTATCTGATTAGAAATATCCCTAAAAACAATGGGGTGTATTATATTATTAGATGTTATACAAGGCCGCTACTTCAAGTATTTATGCAAGAAAACGGATTGTCAGTAAACTATACACTGACAGACACGATTATCATAGCGGATGCAAACCAAACAGCAAGAGTAACGCTGCTCAAACTAAAGGAGCAGATTATATCAGCACATTTTTAAATCTACTAAAAATAACAAGCGAATTAAGCAATGAGTCTAGCTATAAATAACAAAAAGCCAAGTTATCCAGCCACATAATATATGATAGCGAAATAACTTGGCTTTTTTTAGCTCAAAGCTTATTGACTAATAATAACTAGGCAAAAACAATAATAGTCACCAGTACTATTACTATCTTCGCCTAAGCTATCGTAGAGCCAATGTCTTAGGCGTCTTGGCTGACTTTGAACAGTTGACGACCACGGTAGAAACCATCTTTAGTCATGTGATGACGACGATGTTTTTCACCAGTAGTAGCATCTACGCTTAGTTCAGCAATTTCCATACGGTGATGTGAACGGCGCATGTCACGACGAGAACGGCTTTTACGACTTTTTTGAACAGCCATGATATAGCTCCTATACTTAAAAGGGATAAGCTTGAAATTCAGCTTAAGTCGATACTGACAGAGGCTATATAATCACAACAACCTAAGTCTTAAGCATCATTAGTTAAATAGATTGCCACTCACATAAAGCACTGACCAAGGCTGAATTCTATAAAAAATTTACCCAGTCAGTTTCTATCAGCAAGCAACAGGTTGCTCGAATGCAATAAACCGGACATTATACGCATGTTTATTAAATTAATAAAGCCCTGCCTCGCACTCTTCTGTACAAAGCTGATAAAAGGTTTTTTAAATGCATCGAGTAGATAATTTTGGCGCTTATATTTTGCCTTTTAGCGAGGCTAAAGCAGCAAAAGGATTTTCACCTTCCTCTTCTTCTGGTATTTCACCAAACTGCTCAACAGACATCTCGCAATCGTCATGCTTTGGCGCCATTGGCGTTTTGAGCAAGATTTCGTCTTCTACCAATTTCTTAAATGGTAACAGACGCTCTGGAGATTGCTCGGTGACGATTTCATCCAGTAATAAATAATCTTGTTCATCTTTAACTAAACGAACCTGACTATCGTTTTCTAGTAGCGCGATGTCATAATCATCAGACAAGTCTATCGCGATTGGTTGTAAACAGCGCTGACAAGTTAGCCAAACATCACCTGTCAAAGTAAATGCTAAATGCAAGACGTTGTTACGACGATACAAGTTAGCGTTGAGCTGTATGTCTGACTGCTCATGTTCAGTACTCAAAGTAGTAGCAAGACGATCAAACGAGCTTGGCTTGACCTCTCCTGACCATTCGTAACCAGTGTCTGCCCACTTATCTAAGGAGATGTGCTCAGGCATGCCAGTAGATACAGGCGCTTTTTTATTGTCAGCGTGAGGTGCTGACGGTTTAGTTTCTGGAGTGCTTGACATGCGCGGCCTCATTCATAAAAACGGTGTATAATATTGCCTGCCATACTAACGGAAAGTGCCATATTCTGCTAGCGCTAGTATGTTAAGATTTTTTGATAGTAAATTTGTTTAAGCTCTTCTACTACTTACCTTTTACCTAAAGTTTTTTGTCTTTAGTATTTATTAAGTCAATGTCTTCTCTATGAATCTATCCGATAATAAAATGAATTTTTCTGACTTACTTCCTCCTGCTGAAGCAAGTTCGTTGCTACAACAGCTTATTCAATTAAGGGGTCATACTGAAAATGTTCCTAATAATAGACTGTGCTTCGATAAAGATGAGTATTTAAACGAATTAAGAAGTCAGTGGCAAGAGTTGTCTATTACTCAATTTGACAATACTCACACAGCAGAATTGATAATTGATAGCGAACGATTAGCTACCGATTGGCTCATACAGCTATTTAATACTTTGTTCGCTAATCAGGAAGTTATATTGGCTCGTAGCAATGATGAACCCGAGTATTTTCCAGCTCAAGATAATGAACCCGCTCGAATTGAATTTGCTCACGGATTTTTTGCCAGTGCTCTGCATGAAATCAGTCATTGGTGCGTGGCTGGTGATGCTCGTAGACAACTATCTGACTTTGGTTACTGGTATGCACCAGATGGACGATCAGCGGCGCAGCAGCAGGCATTTGAGCGTGTAGAAATCAAACCTCAAGCATTAGAGTGTTTGTTCACCTTGGCGTGTGGACGAAATTTCCAAGTCTCACAAGATAACTTGTTTGCCGACTTCGACACTAGTAGTAGCACCTTTGCTATTGATGTCTATCAGCAAGTAGAAGGCTATATAGCCAAACCTCATACTCTGCCGCGTGACGCTAAGACTTTGCTGACTGCTTTACTTAGCGCTTGCACCTCTTCATCTGAAATCAACGCTTAATTCAAATTACTAAGCGTCCCTACTTATTAACGATTTTCTACGGTTGGTAACGCCTTGCCACTAAACTTATATCTGCTTTGAGCTATACTGATAATTGAAGTGGTATTTTAAAGATATCGATCTACTTTATTTCTAGAGTAGTTTTTCTAATGTATCCAGTGATTGAAACACATCTAATTAATGAAAAATTTGTCTCAATTAAAAACCAATAATTATAAAATAAGGAACCACTATGGAAGTTTTCTATATTCATCCCGATAATCCACAGCCACGCCTCATTGAGCAAGCCGCTGACCTATTGCGCAGAGATCAGTTAATTATTTATCCAACGGATACCAGTTACGCTTTTGGTTGCCGTTTGGGTGCAAAGGATGCGCTAGCGAAGCTTAAGCAAATCCGTGAACTCGATGATAAGCATCAATTTACCTTACTATGCCGCGACCTAAGCGAAATTGCCAATTATGCAACAGTTGATAATGTGCAATTTAAACAGTTGAAAGCCCACACCCCTGCCCCAATTACTTTTATTCTTAATGCCACTAAAGACGTACCGAAAAAACTGGCGCATGCAAAGAAAAAAACCATTGGTATTCGTGTACCTAGCAACCCCATTGCTCAAGCATTGTTAGAAGCGATGGATGAACCTATCTTAACCAGTTCACTGATTTTGCCCAATCGAGACGATATTTTGGATGATCCGTTTGAGATTGAAGACTTACTAGGTAACCAAATCGATGGATTAATCAATGCAGGTATAAAGACGACCAAGCTTACTACTATCGTAGATATGACTAGCAGCGTTCCTGAAGTTATCAGGCAAGGTGCGGCTGATGTCGATTCGTTATTACTCTAAATCGCTAGCTATTGCTCTAAACAGCTAATAGTATAAATAGTCAGATTTAAGACATAAAAAAGCTCCAATTGCATTGGAGCTTTTTTATGAAATATGTCTTAGGCGTAAAACTAGTCACGATCAACTAATTCTACATAAGCCATTGGCGCATTGTCACCATCACGGTAACCGCATTTTACGATACGCAAATAACCACCTGGACGCGTCTGGTAACGAGGACCTAACGTGCCAAATAATTTGCCTACCATAGCTTTGCTACGCATACGGCTGAATGCTAAACGACGGTTAGCAACGCTGTCTTCTTTAGCCATAGTGATCAATGGCTCGGCAACGCGACGTAGTTCTTTAGCTTTTGGTAAAGTTGTTTTGATCAGTTCATGCTCAAATAATGAGTTAGTCATGTTCTGAAACATTGCCTTACGATGACTGCCGGTACGACCCAGCTTGACTCCACTCTTACGATGGCGCATAGTCAAAAATCCTTAAAGTTTAACGGCTACGATAAGAAAAGCGATCATCAACACGTAAATCAGCTGGTGGCCAGTTATCTAGGCGCATACCGAGCTCTAAATCTTTAGACGCTAATACGTCCTTGATTTCTGTCAATGATTTCTTACCAAGATTTGGGGTTTTTAGAAGTTCAGTCTCTGAACGCTGTACCAAATCACCGATATAGTAAATGTTTTCAGCTTTCAAGCAGTTGGCTGAGCGAACCGTTAGTTCAAGATCGTCCACAGGGCGTAATAGCACCGGATCAACCTCTTCTTTCTCTTTCACAGGCTCAGGCGCTTCTTCAGCTTCTAGGTCAACAAAGATAGAAATCTGTTGTTGTAAAATAGTGGCTGCTTTACGAATTGCTTCTTCTGGATCTATAGTGCCATTAGTTTCAAGCTCAATGATAAGACGATCAAGATCAGTACGCTGCTCTACACGAGCGTTCTCAACCTGATAAGCAACACGAAGCACAGGACTAAAACTTGCATCAAGCTTTAAGCGTCCAATTGCTTTAGTATCACCATCTTCACGGCGCTGGTTTGCTGGCTCATATCCACGACCCATCACTACACGCAAACGCATCTTAAGATGACCACGATCGCTCAATGTACCCAAGACCAATTCTGGATTGATGATGTCAACATTGTGCGGCAACGCGATGTCTGCAGCAGTAATAGTGCCTGGACCTTGTTTATCCAAGGTCAAAAATACTTCATTTTGGTCATGAAGCGTAATTGCTAAGCCTTTTAAGTTCAAAAGCAAATCAAGTACATCTTCTTGCAGGCCTTCAAGCGTTGAGTATTCATGGTCAACACCATCAATCTCAGCTTCAATGACTGCAGCACCAGGTAATGAAGATAACAAGATGCGACGCAGAGCATTACCTAGGGTATGCCCAAAGCCGCGTTCTAACGGTTCGAGCGTGACTTTCGCAATCGTTTCGTTAACCGTATCCACATTAATGGCATTCGGCGTTAGAAACTCAGTTGCATTTAGCATCATGATGTCACCTCGATTTATTAAACTGGTTTAATTAACGTTAATTGCTCAATGCCATTTTCATAACATTGAGCATCACGTCATTACTTAGAGTATAGCTCAACGATCAAGCTTTCGTTGATTTCAGCAGGTAGATCAATACGATCAGGCGCATGTTTAAACGTGCCTTGGAGTTTGCTGTGATCAACATCAAGCCATTCTGGAATACCACGTTGTGTCGCTAATTCGATAGCGTTTTTAATACGTAGCTGTTCGCGAGACTTCTCTTGGATAGCGATGACATCACCATCTTGAAGCTGAATTGATGGAATGTTCACACGAACAAACTCATCACGGCCAGCTTTTTTTACCATAACAGTACGATGACTGACTAGCTGACGTGCTTCTGCGCGAGTTGAGCCAAAGCCCATGCGATATACAACGTTATCTAGACGGCTCTCAAGCATTGCTAGCAAGTTTTCACCAGTAGCGCCACGCTTACGAGCAGCTTCTTTATAGTAGTTCGCGAATTGACGCTCTAGTACACCATAAATACGCTTAACTTTTTGCTTTTCACGCAACTGTAGAGCATATTCTGAGGTCTTGTTACGGCTTACGCCATGTTGACCTGGTGGACGACCAGCTTTCTTCGTTTTTACGTCATACGGTTTAACGCCAGACTTAAGGCCTAAATCCGTACCTTCACGACGTGATAATTTCAGTTTTGGTCCAATATAGCGGGCCATTGTTATGTCTCCTATAAGCTTTTAGTATAAAAAGCTTCGTCTTTAATATTAGACGCGGCGCTTTTTCGGCGCACGGCAACCATTGTGTGGGATTGGGGTTACATCAGAGATGCTGTTAACTTTATAACCCAATGCACCTAGTGCTCTTACCGCAGACTCACGACCCGGTCCTGGTCCTTTGACCAAAACATCGATATTCTTAACACCATATTCTTGGGCCGCTTTACCAGCGACTTCAGCTGCAACCTGAGCTGCAAATGGTGTAGATTTACGTGAACCACGGAAGCCTTGTCCACCTGAAGTGGCCCAAGCCAATGCATTACCTTGACGATCGGTAATCGTAACAATGGTGTTATTAAAAGACGCATGGATATGGGCAATGCCCTCCGATACTGAACGACGAGCCACCTTTTTGCGACTGCGAGTGTCTTTTGCCATCTTTTAGCTTCCTAAGTTAATTATCTTTTGAGAGGGCGTGTCGGACCCTTACGAGTACGAGCGTTGTTCTTGGTGTTCTGACCTCTAACTGGTAGGTTACGACGATGACGGATGCCACGGTAACAACCAAGATCAACTAAACGCTTGATGTTCATTGAAACTTCACGACGAAGGTCACCTTCAGTCATGTAGTTTGCAACTTGTGCACGGATAGCATCTAACTGTGTATCATCTAACTGACTGACTTTAGTAGTAGGGGCGATGCCAACTGCTTCTAAGATTTTCTGAGCAGTGGTACGACCTACACCAAAGATGTAAGTTAGTGAAATAACAGCATGCTTATTATCCGGAATGTTTACGCCGGCAATACGAGCCATTGATTTCTCTCCATTAAAGAAAAATAAGCGTTATCTAGCGATAAGGCTTTACTCTTCAGATTTGTTGCTGTTAATACTAGAGCTTTTATAGTCATTATCGATGTTTTGACTATAAGTCTGCTCATCGATTCTATTATAAAAGATTTTGTATAAACACGGCAAGTGGCGGATGATATCGCATCCGCCGTTATTTTTCAAGTATTAATTTAATTAGCAGCGAAAACTAGAGGTTTTCTAATACTAATTATTAACCTTGACGTTGCTTGTGGCGAGGTTCTGCTGTACAAATAATATGTACACGGCCTTTACGGCGCACAACTTTACAGCTACCACAAATCTTTTTAACTGATGCTTGAACTTTCATAGCATGCTCCTTGAAATATCGTACCGCTCATTTAAGGTTGAGTGGGCGATTGAATTAACGTCTGATCATGATATTGATGGGTCATCAAATGCGCTTGAATCTGCGAGATGAAGTCCATTACCACAACCACCATAATCAGTAAAGACGTACCACCGAGTTGAAACGGCACACCAAACGATGACTGGACGACCATTGGCATTAAACAAATAACCGTCATATACATCGCGCCAATAAAGGTCAGTCGGTTTAATACATGATCGAGGTAACGCTGAGTTTGTTGTCCTGGGCGAATACCTGGGATATACGCACCACTACGTTTAAGGTTCTCTGCTACTTCACGCGGACTAAATACCAGCGCCGTATAAAAATAACAGAAGAAAATAATCATTGCGCCGAACAGTACTAAATATAGCGGCTGTCCTGGAGACAACACCAATGCCATATTTTGAAGTATTTTTTGTACAAAGGTAGGATCAGTCGATTGACCAACCCACTGCCCTAAACTTGCAGGAAACAATAACAAAGAACTGGCAAAAATAGCTGGGATAACCCCTGCCATATTTAGCTTAAGCGGCAAATGTGATTGCTGCTGAGCATAAATTTTGCGACCTTGTTGCTGTTTTTGTGCGTAGTTCACAGGAACACGGCGTTGAGCACGTTCAATATAAACGATACCCGCAGTAACCGCGATACCTAGCAGTACAAAAATAAATAGTACAATCAAGTTCATCTGACCTTGATTGACCTGTTCAATAGACTGCGAAATCATACCTGGCGTACCAGCCACAATACTCGCAAAAATGAGCATTGAAATACCATTACCTACGCCACGTTCTGTAATCTGCTCACCAAGCCACATTAAGAACATTGCGCCTGCTACTAAAGAAGTAACAGCTGGAATATAAAAGGTAAGACCAGTAGATAAAGTAAGGTTTTGGCTGATTAAGCCGGCACACATTCCTAATGACTGTACTAGGGCTAAAGCAAGCGTTCCCTGACGGGTATACTTGTTTAGCTTGCGTCGTCCCGCTTCACCTTCTTTTTTGAGGGCTTCAAGCGATGGCAATACTGCAGACATCATCTGTACAATAATCGATGCTGAGATATATGGCATAATGCCAAGTGCCATGATAGACATACGCTCTAGCGCACCACCTGAGAACATATTAAACATGCTCAGAATGGTGTTTTCGTTGCGCGAAAACAGATCAGCCAAGTTAACTGGGTTGATACCCGGAACTGGAATATGTGACCCTAAACGATAAACAATCAATGCGCCGATTAAAAATAATAAACGCGTCCATAGCTCATCATACTTACGTATAAATGCGAATGGATTAAGCGGTATACCAGCCGATGACATTGATTGTTTTGACACGTTACTACTCCTCGATGCTACCACCAGCAGCTTCGATAGCTTGCTTAGCACCTTTAGTCACTTTAATACCTTTGAAAGTATAAGCTTTAGTGACTTCGCCTGATAGCATTACACGAGCACGTTTCATATCGTGACGGATAAGGTTAGCAGCTTTAAGTGTTTCAAGGCTAACTACATCGCCTTCAATTTTATTCAGTTCAGAAAGACGTACTTCAGCAGTCTTCATAGCCAGTTTACTGGTAAAACCAAATTTTGGTAGACGGCGATATAGAGGCATCTGACCACCTTCAAATCCTGAGCGAATGCTAGAACCTGAACGAGATTTCTGACCTTTTACACCACGACCACCAGTCTTACCAAGACCTGAACCGATACCACGACCACGACGTTGGGCAGTTTTCTTCGCGCCAACACCTGGTGATAATTCATTTAATCTAAGACCCATTACGCTTCCTCCACTTTTACCATGTAGTTAACGCGATTGACCATACCACGAGTCGAAGGAGTATCTTCTACTACTACAGTATGATTAATACGGCGTAAACCCAATCCTTTCAAGCTCGCTTTGTGGCTCTTTAGGCGATGGGCACCCGATTTAAATTGAGTGACTTTCATTTTTTTCATCGTAACTCACCTAGTCTAAGTTAACCCAAGATTTCGTCTACAGATTTACCACGTTTAGCTGCCATCTTCTCTGGAGTTGACATATCACGTAAACCGTTAAACGTTGCGCGAACAACGTTAGCAGTATTGGTAGAACCATAACATTTAGTCAAAACATCTTTGACACCAGCAACTTCTAATACAGCACGCATTGCGCCACCAGCGATTACGCCAGTACCTTCAGATGCAGGTTGCATATAGACTTTACTAGCACCATGACGTGCTTTGATTGGATGATGCAAAGTTGCATCATTTAGCTCAACAGTAATCATATTACGTTTGGCAGCTTCTAGTGCTTTTTGGATAGCAGCTGGCACTTCACGTGCTTTACCACGACCAAAACCTACACGACCATTGCCATCGCCCACTACAGTCAATGCAGTGAAAGAGAAAATACGACCACCTTTAACAACTTTCGCTACGCGATCAACGGTAACTAAGCGTTCTACTAGACCGTCAGTCTGTTCATTTTTATCATTTTTATCATTTCTAGCCATGATTAAAACTCCAATCCGTTTTCGCGAGCAGCTTCTGCTAAAGCTTTAACTCGACCATGATATTTGAAACCACTACGGTCAAAGGCAACTTTAGTAATGCCAGCTGCTTTTGCGCGTTCTGCGATCATTTGGCCTACAGACGTTGCTGAATCAGCATTACCAGTCGCGCCTGAACGCAAGCTGCTGTCTAAGGTAGATGCCTGAGCAATCACTTCACCACCATTTGGAGAGATAATCTGGGCATAAATATGTTTTGACGTGCGGTTAACCGTTAAGCGATGAACGCCTAAGAAACGGATATGCGCGCGTGTTTTCTTAGCTCGACGCAGACGAGCTGCTTTTTTATCAAACATTTCAACTCACCTTATTTTTTCTTAGCTTCTTTGCGAATCACATGCTCGTCACTATAACGAATACCTTTACCTTTGTAAGGCTCAGGTGGGCGGAAACCACGGATGTTGGCGGCTGCTTGACCAAGCTGCTGTTTATTGTTTGATTTCAAAACAATTTCAGTTTGCGTTGGCGTTTCAGCTGATACACCTTCAGGTAACGTATACTCTACTGGATGAGAATAACCAACGTTCAAGGTTACCTTGTTACCAGTAACTTGCGCGCGATAACCAACACCAATCAACTGAAGACGTCTTTCAAAGCCTTCGTTCACGCCAGTAACATAGTTGTTAACAAGAGCGCGCATGGTGCCAGTGTGCATCATAGCTTCTTTCGAATCGACTGTAGGTGAGAAAATGATAGCATCATCTTCCTGTTTCAGCTCGACCAATTCATGCAGGCGTAAAGACATAGAACCGTTCTTGCCTTTAACTTCGACCTGCCGATCGTTCAAAGTAACGCTTACGCCGTTTGGCAGCGTCACTGGGGCTTTAGCCACACGAGACATAGGAATATTCCTTAAAAAATTTAACTTCTTTATATTAGCGAAAAAACTAACAGGCTAAAAAGCGTGTTAGTTTAGCATAGTTGACTGTGTTAGACATCTATCAATTCGAAATAATTTAATATTACTCAATCAATAGAAGCCTAACAACCATCAAATAGACTTCATCGTCGTATAGCTTACGCTACAAATGCGACGATTTCACCACCGATACCAGCAGCGCGTGCAGCACGATCGCTCATGATACCTTGGCTAGTAGATACGATAGCAACACCCATACCTTGCTTAACAGTAGGGATAGCGTCTTTACCGCGGAACTGGCGTAAACCAGGACGGCTATAACGTTGGATAGTTTCGATGACAGCACGGCCTTCGAAATATTTCAATTCAATAGTAAGGGTTGCTTTGTTGTTTTCTTCTTCAGCAACAACAGCGCTAGCCACATAACCTTCGCTAACTAGCAAATCAGCAATTGATTTACGTAATTTAGAGCTCGGCATTGCTACCGATACTTTGTTAGCCATTTGTGCGTTACGGATACGGGTTAGCATATCCCCAACGGTATCTTGCATACTCATATAGTTACTCCTTACCAGCTTGCTTTACGAACACCAGGCACATCGCCTTGCATGACACGCTCACGCAGCATATTGCGTGACAAGCCAAACTTGCGGAAGTAACCGTGAGGACGACCGGTGATAGCACAACGATTACGCAGACGTACTGGTGATGAGTTGCGTGGAAGAGCTTGTAGCTCTAACATCGCTTCCATACGAGTTTCGTCACTTGCAGTCATATCACTGATAGTTTCTTTTAGCTTGATACGCTTTTCAGCATATTTAGCAACCATTTTTTCGCGCTTTAATTCGCGGTTAATCATGCTCTTCTTTGCCATAACGTCTTTACCTTATTTAAATGGGAAGCCGAATGCTTTAAGCAACGCACGACCTTCTTCATCAGATTGAGCTGACGTGGTGATTGTCACATCCATACCACGGATACGATCAATCTTGTCAAAATCTACTTCTGGGAATACGATTTGTTCTTTGATACCCAATGAGTAGTTACCACGTCCGTCAAAGGCTTTAGGTGAAAAACCGCGGAAATCACGAATACGAGGAATTGCAATGGCAACGAGACGATCTAAAAATTCGTACATTTGCTCACCGCGTAGCGTTACTTTACAGCCAATTGGCCATTCTTCACGAATCTTAAAGCCAGCAACTGATTTACGCGCTTTGGTGACAACAGGTTTTTGACCAGCAATCGCGGTCATATCAGCTACAGCACCTTCCAACAATTTCTTGTCTTGAGACGCGCCGCCTACACCCATGTTAAGTGTGATTTTAGTGATTTTAGGCACTTGCATCACATTTGCCAAACCAAGCTCTTCTTTGATTTGCTGCTTTAGTTCATCGTTATATAAAGATTTTAATCTTGCCATTACCATTACACCCTTAGTGTCTTACGCAGTCGCCACTACTTCACCGCTTGAACGATAGACGCGTTGTTTCTTGCCGTCTTCGCCAAACTGATAAGTAATACGGTCTGCTTTTTGGGTTTGCGCATTTAAGATTGCGACATTTGAGATATGCAGAAAAGCTTCTTGCTTAAGAATGCCACCTTCAACGCCAGTTGCCTGATTTGGCTTCTGATGTTTAGTAACAATATTAATGCCTTCAACTTTAATACGATCGTTTTTTACAGCTTGTACAGTACCCTGCTTGCCTTTGTCTTTCCCAGCAATCACGATAACTGTATCGCCTTTACGTAATTTTGACATGGATTACCTCACAATACTTCTGGTGCTAGTGATACAATTTTCATAAACTGATCACCACGTAGTTCACGAGTTACCGGTCCAAAAATACGAGTTGCAATCGGCGCTTTGTTTTGGTTCAACAATACCGCAGCATTGTCATCAAAACGTAACACAGAACCATCTGGACGACGAACGCCTTTTTTGGTACGTACAACTACTGCATTCATCACGTCGCCTTTTTTAACACGACCACGAGGAATGGCTTCTTTAACCGTTACTTTAATAATGTCGCCAACTGATGCATAACGACGATGAGAACCACCCAGTACTTTAATGCACTGAACTCGCCTTGCACCGCTATTGTCTGCAACTTCCAGCATTGACTCAACCTGAATCATAGCGTTACTCCACACGTATGAGCAATAAAAACCAGTTGCTGCCGCTAGCACAGAATGAGTAGGACGGCATTTTAATATAAATAACCGCGACTTACTCTTAATGTGAGTGATATACGCTCGGCGCAATCAGCATCCTTAAAAAGGCGGCTATTTTAACAGCTTCTGGCTTTTAATGCAATTTACTTAGATTTTTTCTACTTTTTCAACCACATCAACTAAAGTCCAAGACTTAGTTTTTGAGATTGGACGCGTTTCTTTGATGCGGACAAGGTCGCCTTGTTGGCAAACGTTATTCTCATCATGAGCTTTGATTTTCGTAGAACGACGAAGCTGCTTGCCATACAAAGGATGACGAACCAGACGCTCAATCAAAACTGTGATGGACTTGTCCATCTTGTCGCTGACAACTCGTCCTGTCAATACGCTAGCATTGGTAGCTGTTTGATTGTTATCGCTCATGAGTCGCCTCGTTGTTTCTCGTTAATCAAAGTCTGAAGCTGGGCAATCGTGCGACGATTGGCTCTAACTTCATGGGTATTACCCAACTGACCAGTTGCTTTAGCCATACGAATACGGAAAGCATCAAGTTGCTTTTCATCAAGTAACTGGGTCAGTTCTTCTAATGATTTATCACGTAATTCACTGATCTTCATTACATTATCGTCCGCTTAACAATGGTAGTTTTAAAGGGCAATTTTGCTGCAGCGAGCGTTAATGCATCACGAGCAAGCTCTTCAGATACCCCTTCAATTTCATATAGCACTTTACCAGGTTTGATTTCGCATACCCAATATTCTACTGGACCTTTACCTTTACCCATACGTACTTCTAATGGTTTGTTGGTAATTGGTTTGTCAGGGAATACACGAATCCAAATCTTACCGCCACGCTTAATTTTACGAGTGATGGTACGACGTGCTGCTTCGATTTGACGAGCTGTCATACGACCACGCGTCAATGATTTTAGACCAATTTGTCCGAATGCAACGGTGCTTCCACGATGAGCTAGCCCAGTGTTACGACCTTTGTGCATTTTACGAAACTTGGTACGTTTTGGCTGTAACATAGTTTAACCTCTGTCTGAGTTTCGACGGTTTCCACGACCACGGCGTTTTGGCGCACGAGTCTGCTCTTCTTTGACGGGATTATATACACTGTTCATACCGTCAAGGATTTCGCCACGGAAAATCCAAACTTTAACACCGATGGTGCCGTAAGTTGTCTCTGCACGAATTGACGAGTAGTCAATATCAGCACGGAGTGTATGCAATGGCACACGACCTTCACGGTACCATTCACTACGAGCAATCTCAGCACCGCCTAGACGGCCAGACAGCTCAACCTTGATACCTTTAGCACCAGAACGCATGCTGTTCTGTACTGCGCGTTTCATCGCACGACGGAACATAACACGACGCTCAAGCTGGCTACCGATGCCGTCTGCTACCAAACGTGCATCAAGGTCAGGTGACGTGATTTCTTCAATGTTGACCTGAGCAGGTACGCCCATAATTTTGGTCAATTCTTTTTGAAGTCTTTCGATATCTTCGCCTTTCTTACCGATAACAATACCAGGACGCGCAGTGGCGATGGTAATCTTAGCAGCGCCAGTAGGACGCTCGATCATGATGTTGCTGATCATAGCGTTGTCTAGCTTTTTGCGTAGATATTCACGAACTTGAATGTCGTTGATGAGGTATTCTGAGTATTGTTTAGGGTTAGCATACCAGTTTGCGTTATGCTTTTTTACAACACCAAGACGAATTCCGATTGGATGTACTTTTTGACCCATAACTTATTCTCCTACCTTTATAGTGATGTGACAAGTACGCTTGCTGATACGATCAGCACGGCCTTTGGCACGTGGTAGGATACGTTTTAGCGTAATGCCTTCATCAACATAGATAGTAGCGACTTTTAGGTCGTCAATATCTAAGCCGTGATTATGTTCGGCATTGGCGATGGCTGAGTTAAGGCATTTCTTAACAAACACAGCGCCTTTTTTATTGCTATACGTTAGGATATCCAAAGCACGCTCAATAGATTTGCCACGAACTTCATCAGCAACGAGTCTAACTTTTTGTGCCGATATGGCGGCACCGCGTAATTTTGCAGTTACTTCCATGGTAAGCACCTTATCTCTTAGCTTTTTTGTCAATGCCGTGACCACGATACGTACGAGTTGGGGCAAATTCACCTAGTTTATGACCAACCATCTGCTCGCTCACGATAACCGGTACATGAGTACGGCCGTTGTGAACAGATAAAGTTAGGCCAACCATTTGTGGCAGAATCATCGAGCGGCGCGACCAAGTCTTAATTGGCTTGCGTGAGTTGGTGTCTAATGCATTCTCAACTTTAGCAAACAAGTGCGCGTCTATGAATGGACCTTTTTTCAATGAACGAGGCATGAAATTCTTCCTTTATTTCTTCTTGGCGCGACGGCGGATGATCATGTTGTCAGTACGCTTATTGTGACGCGTTTTAAGTCCTTTAGACTTCTGACCCCAAGGGCTGGTTGGATGGCGACCTTTGTTACGACCTTCACCACCACCGTGTGGGTGATCAACCGGGTTCATAGCGACACCACGAACAGAAGGACGAACACCACGCCAACGTGAAGCACCGGCTTTACCAAGTGATTTCAAGTTGTTTTCAGTGTTAGAAACTTCACCAATAACAGCGCGGCAATTTACGTGTACACGGCGAGTTTCGCCAGAACGTAGACGTAGAATAGCATAAACACCGTCACGACCTAGTAACTGAACGCTAGCACCCGCAGAACGAGCCATCTGTGCACCTTTACCGATTTTAAGTTCGATATTGTGAATCACAGTACCCAATGGGATGTTTTTTAGCGGTAAGCAGTTACCTGGGCGAATTGGAGAAGTCTCGCCTGACATTACTGTATCACCAACTACTTGTTTCTTAGCAGCGATAATGTAACGACGTTCGCCATCAGCATACTTAAGTAGAGCAATATGAGCAGTACGGTTAGGATCGTATTCGATACGCTCTACCGTTGCTGGGATATTGTCTTTAGTACGTTTGAAATCGATAATGCGATAATGTTGCTTATGACCACCGCCAATGTGACGAGTAGTAATGCGGCCATTATTGTTACGACCACCTGACTTGCTTTTTGATTCTAGAAGTGCTGCAAACGGACGACCTTTGTACAGGTGTGGATGCACTACTTTTTCAACAAAACGACGGCCTGGTGATGTTGGCTTTGCTCTTACGATAGGCATGAGTGTAATCCTTATTCGTTATTCGCTGTTTCACTAGTAGAATCAGTAGTATTCGCTACTTCTTCACCAGCATCAGCCATTTGTACATCTTGACCAGCTTTTAAGGTAACATAGGCTTTTTTGTAGTCGTTACGACGGCCGATGCTTTTACCAAAACGCTTTGTCTTACCTTTAACATTCAAAGTGTTTACTTTAGTAACTTCAACACCTTCAAACATCAACTCAACTGCTTTCTTGACTTCAAGCTTAGTAGCATTAGAATCAATTTTAAATACCTGCACACCAAGTGAGTCGCCAAGCATTTGAGATTTTTCTGAGAATACAGGCCCTCTTAAGACCTGATAAAGTCTTGCGTTATTCATGCTAGTGCTTCCTCAAATTGTTTCGCAGCTTCAACTGACATGATCACTTTATCAAATGCGATCAAGCTCACTGGGTCCACTTCATTTGTACCAAGTACATTGACGTGTGGAATGTTGCGAGCAGCTAAGTATAAGTTTTCATCAACTTCTTTAGTAACGATTAGTGCACGAGGTGCATTCAAATCGTTTAACTTAGCAATCAGTTCTTTGGTTTTCGGCCCAGAAACGCTCAACTCTTCTACCAAAATCAGACGCTCTTGACGAATCAATTCTGCTAGGATGCACTGCATCGCACCGCGATACATTTTACGGTTTACTTTCTGTGACCAATCTTGTGGTTTTGCAGCGAATGCACGACCACCTGAACGCCAGATTGGGCTACGAATAGAACCCGCACGAGCGCGACCAGTACCTTTTTGGCGCCATGGCTTAATACCACCGCCAGAAACTTCGGCACGTGTTTTTTGTGCGCGTGTACCTTGGCGAGCACCAGCTAAATAAGCGGTGACGACTTGATGCACTAGTGCTTCGTTGAATTCACGACCAAATGCCGTATCAGAAAGCTCAACCGCCGCACCTGTAACTGTTTTTAAATCCACGTTAATCCCCTTGCTTAGGCTTTGACTGACGGACGTACGATAACATCGCCACCGGTGGCACCTGGGATAGCACCCTTGATGACAAGTAACCCTTTTTCGGCATCAACCGAAATCACTTCTAGGCCCTGAACGGTAACACGTTTGTTACCCATCTGACCCGCCATCTTCTTGCCTTTGAATACTTTACCTGGTGACTGGTTTTGACCAGTTGAACCATGCGCACGATGAGACACTGAGTTACCATGAGTAGCATCTTGCATACTAAAGTTGTGACGCTTAACAGGGCCTTGGAAACCTTTACCTTTGCTCTGTCCTGTCACATCAACCATCTGACCTTGTTCGAACAAGTCAGCTAGAATCTCGCCACCAATCTCACGACCTTCAAGATCGCTTTCGTTGGCACGGAATTCCCAAACACCACGGCCAGCTTTAACACCAGCTTTAGCGAAGTGACCCTTTTGTGCAGCTGTTACGCGGCTGTCACGACGAGTACCTGTGGTAATTTGGATGGCTTGATAACCATCTACATCAGTATTTTTTACTTGAGTAATGCGGTTTGCATCGACCTCAACAACTGTTACAGGGATAGATGCGCCTGTTTCAGTGAAGACACGGGTCATGCCGCACTTTTTACCGACTAAACCGATCGCCATTTTAGACCTCTTTATATCTTATATTAATGGGTTGGGTGTTTAATGTGCATTAACCCAAAGCAATTTGAACGTCAACACCCGCCGCTAAATCTAATTTCATTAGCGCATCCACAGTTTTGTCAGTTGGCTGAACGATATCAACCATACGCTTATGAGTACGGATTTCGTACTGGTCACGAGCGTCTTTGTTAACGTGTGGTGAGGTTAGAACGTTGAAGCGCTCAATGCGAGTCGGCAACGGTACAGGACCACAAACTTGCGCACCGGTGCGCTTTGCAGTATCAACAATCTCTTGTGCAGATTGATCAATCAGACGATGATCAAAAGACTTAAGACGGATACGGATTCTCTGGTTAGCCATGCCAGCAAGCTCCTAATATGTGCCTTTGTCATTCTTGCGTCGCAAGACCATGATCAAAAGCAGTTTGGTTAAATATTCACTTAAAGCGGCCTTCTGTTCTTAACCAGAATGAGTTCTTTATCCGAACTTATAGCGTGCCAAAAGCAAAATAGTTTAAAGCCCCGCCAACCCTCCTATTAATTGGAAAGTAGCAAAGGCATAATGAAATAGTGCTAGAAACGATGCTCTAGCTGTCATAGCGCCAGCTTTTTTTATTCAGCTGCGCATATATAATTCAGTGGTGTATATTATACATAGTATTTTAGGTATTGCAAGAGCAATCTCTAGTATCATTAGAGATGCTCCTTCTTATACTGGCCACTAATCACACAAATAGTTTCATCTAAAATTATTATTTGTTTTTAATAAAATTAATCTAAAACAATATCATACTGCTCTTGGGTATATAGATTCTCTACATCAAAAGTAATGACCCTACCCAGTAGATACTCTAAATCAGCCACTGTGTCTGACTCTGTTGTGAGTAGTAAATCAATGACTGCTGCATGAGCTACTACTGTGAACTTTTTGGGAGAATTATAAGTACGGGCGCAGCGCATAATCTCGCGGAAAATCTCAAAGCAAACGGTCTCTGCGGTTTTGACAAACCCTCGACCTTGGCAAGTTGAGCACGGTTCACAAAGCTGCTGGCCCAACGACTCACGCGTGCGCTTACGTGTCATCTCTACTAGTCCAAGCTCACTAACCTGAGTAATTTTGGTTTTTGCATAATCTTGAGTAAGCTGCGCCTGTAAGCTCTCAAGCACATCATCTTTATGCTGTTGCTCAAGCATATCGATAAAATCTAGAATAATAATGCCGCCTAGATTACGTAAGCGCAACTGTTCGAGCGATAGCATGTGTGGCTTCTAGATTAGTCTTATAAACCGTATCCTCTAATGAGCGACCGCCTACAAAAGAGCCTGTATTAACATCAATCGTGGTCATTGCTTCGGTTTGATCGATAATCAGATAGCCGCCAGACTTGAGATCGACACGGCGCTTTAATGCGTCACGCAAGTCATCTTCAACACGGTGTACATCGAATAGCGACTGCTCAGCAGTGTAATGCACAATACGATCATAGACAAATGGAACAAACTCTTTAGCAAAGTATCTGACTTGCTCATAGATTTGCGTATTATCAATGATGACTTTTTCGGTATCAGCGTGAACCAAGTCACGAATAGAACGTAATGGTAATGACAGTTCTTGATAGATCAGCTCTGAGCTCTGATGATGATTAATCTCTTGGCGACGAGCACAGATAGTACGCCATAGCTGCAATAGATAATAGATGTCCTCTTCTAGCTTATCGACAGGAACACGCTCAGCAGCGGTACGGGCAATCAGTCCACCTTTTAGATTGACCGTCTGCATCAGGCTACTAAGTTCGGTCTTTAATCGGCTACGCTCTTCTTCACCATCGATACGCTGCGATATACCAATATGATCACTCGATGGCAAATATACTAGATAACGTGATGGCAGCGAGATATTGGTGGTTAGACGAGCACCTTTACTTCCTAACTGGTCTTTGGTTACCTGTACTAAAATACGCTGACTTTCATGCAGACGATGCTGAATCAATGTTTTAGACGCTGGTACGATCTCCGTACTTTGCGCACTGACAATAGGCGGCGTCACAGCCAAGCTATCAGCAGAAGCCTTGGCAGTCGCATCGTCCTCATTTATCTCGTGCTTAGTGGCCTTAGCCGCTTTGTTTTTTTCTGCAGCGGGTCGTGGTTCACGCTGCATATCGTTGACATGTAGAAATGCGGTCCGTGATTGACCAATATCTACGAAGGCTGCCTGCATACCAGGAAGGACACGTACGACCGTCCCCAGATAGATATTGCCGACCAACCCCAGTTTGTGATGTCGTTCAATATAAATCTCGCCCAAGATACCATTGTCTAAAACCGCAACACGGGATTCCATTGGACTAATATTAATCAGCAGCTCTTCGGACATAGTTTTTTCTCTTATCTCTCAGCTTTCTTATTAGACGGTCATCGCCTATTAGATTGACAGTGTAACAAATGCGACTTGCTCTTGCCCATTACCCTACCGTGTCATTATGTGCATATCTCATTATAACGGGTTGACTGTGTCCATACTGCCTTCTGTCATTTCTTTGATTAGTGCCAGCGTTTGCGCCAGTGGCAGACCAACGACATTGGTATAGCTGCCATTAATACGACTAACCCATGCCGCACCCAGTCCTTGAATGCCGTATCCACCCGCTTTGTCAGCTGGCTCTCCACTATCCCAGTAGTCGCTCATCATTTGTGTCGTCAATGGTATAAAGGTCACTTCCGTACGTTCAGTGATTCGCTGCTGATTAACAATTTGCAAGCAATGTGTAGGTTGTGATGGGCTTTGCTCTGCTTTAGGCAATAACTGTACTTGAGTCGCTTGAACGGCAGTCCATACTTCGTGAACGTTATCAGACATACGCTGCCACATACTATATGCGTGCTCGCGATCGATAGGTTTGACCAATACTGTCTTACCATCCGACAGCACGCCAATGGTATCAGAAGTCAAAATAATAAACGGTGAGGTGAGATTATCGTGATCCGCTTGAGAGGTATCGCTTAATTGTTGTATCGCGGCATCGGCTTTGGTTGCGACCATGCGTTCGATATAGTCTGTTGGCGACTCATTATCTAACGGCGTCTCATCAATATCCACGCTTAAGATAGTAAAGTCTAGTTGCGCTCTTTCTAGTAGCTCACGACGACGCGGAGAGCCAGATGCCAAAACGATATCCATCGATATTCTCTTCATTTATAAATTTATGATGTGTGTGGTCATACAGTATTGTGGGCCGAGCAAGCTAAGCTGTTAATCAGAGTAACAGCTATAACTAGTGATTCATTAACGCGAAAACTTGCGCAAAGCAAACAGCACGAGTGGCCAGCTAATGATACTCATAAACAATGACAAAGCAGACTGAGCGACAAAGACGTTTTGAATAAACATCTGTAGTATCCATAGATTTAACTGAAAGACAATCAGCCCTAGACTAGCAATTAACCAAGCGCTAACGGTATTCAACTGTCTGACATAGATACTGGTAATTTTGATAACCAGTGCAACCACAACAGCGGCAAAAGCTTGCTGTCCTAAATGGGTATCCATCAATAAATCAGCAATCAATCCAACCGTAAATGCGGTAAAAATACCGACATAGCGCGGCTGAAACAGTAACCAATAGATCAGTACCATGATCATGACCATGGGACGCAGTGTGGCCATACTTGGACTTAATGGATAGACATTGAGCGATGATGCAGCGATGAAACTCAGAACAATCACAACTATCAATAGTACCGTGGCATTCTCAGAATCAGGATACGACATGGGTACTTACCTTAGCGAGTGTTTGATGGTTGCTGTGATATTGTTGATTGGATATTGGCAAGGTGGATACCATAAATGGAAAGCTTTAAAACATTAATAAGCCAGCTAATTAGCCGTCAATACTGTGGCTTACGTCATTATCTACGGGGCACTAGCAGTAGCATTGTTCTCATTTAACAGCTTGTCTTGAAGTATTAGTACATAGGCATTGTCAATAAAGTTAGCTGCTGGAGTAACTTCGATCGTTCTAAAGTTATCGGTTTGCTCGTCTTTGACATGCGCGATACGCCCTACTCGATAGCCTGCCGGAATACGACCGCCCAATCCTGACGACACTAGCTCATCACCTACTCGCACATCCGATGTTTTGAAGACGTAATTGAGACTTAATGAAGATGGAATACCTTGGCCTGTGACGATAGCACGCTGACCAGTACGCTTAACGGTAACCGCAACTGACTGCTGCTCATCTGTAATCAACAACAGACGGCTAGTATTCGGATAGACATTGATAATCTGTCCTAATACACCGTCTTCATCGATGACCGTTTGCCCAACTTGTACGCCATCTTGCTCACCTTTATTAAGCACGACAATTTGTCTGAGCAAATTGGTATCTGTACCAATGACTTGCGCCAAATTAAGATCGAACTGCTCAGGCTTGGTGGTAGATAAGATACCTTGCAGACGTGCATTCTGCGCCAAAATATAATCTTGCTGTTGTAGCTTGGCATGTGCATGTATCAATTGCGACTTTAGCTGCATGTTTTCGCGACGCAGTGCTTCTTTTGATTGCAGACTACCACTAGCCCAATGCTTGGCATAGCTTGGTAATAGAGACAGCTCATAGATTGGCTGCATGGCGGCATGACTGGTGCTACGTACGGGCTTGAACCAATCAGAGTTTTTGCTATCAAACCACATCAAGATTAAGGCTGCTATCAATACGATAACAGTCTTACGAAGTGATAACGGCTGGCGAGCGAAAATACTTGGAGTCATAAGTCGTCTGATTTAAGGATTCTAAAATGAACAATAGCACTTATTTACAGCATGAGTGTTTATCGAGGATATTGGGTTCTAGCACAAATGAATGCAATTAAAGGTAGCACAATCGGCTACCTTTAATTTTATATATAGTCAATTTTCTATAAATTGGGTACGGTGTCAGTCACGCTCAGCCTACTACTTGTAGTACTTTCGCTCGGCTTTCCTGTATCCAAGTTATATTGAACCGACTATATTTATAGTTTCATCATTCACATAAATCATCATATATTGCCAAGACTATATATCAATTAAGGATAAATATGAATTAAACAAAAATCATGTTTAAACTTTTGTTATTGATGAAATCAAGCGCGATACCACCACCACGGCTAACGCAGGTTAATGGATCTTCTGCTACCGTCACTGGCAAACCAGTCTCTTGTGAGATAAGTTTGTCTAAGTCACGTAATAGCGCACCGCCGCCTGTCAATACGATGCCACGCTCAGCGATATCTGATGACAACTCTGGCGGAGTCTGCTCAAGTGCTACTTTTACAGCGCTAACAATACCGCTCAATGGATCAGTCAACGCTTTTTGCACTTCTTCTGAATTGACAGTAAAGGTCTTTGGCACACCCTCTGCCATGCTACGACCACGAACTTCTACTTCTAGTTGGCTGTCTTCATTCAATGCAGAACCGACTTCTTTTTTGATACGCTCAGCAGTCGTCTCACCGATGACACAACCATGCGTACGGCGTACATGAGTGATTATCGCTTCATCAAACATATCACCACCGATACGAATCGACTCAGCATATACGCAACCAGACAGGGCGATAACAGCAATCTCAGTTGTACCACCACCGATGTCCACCACCATAGAACCACTGGCTTCATGAACTGGCATACCAGCACCGATAGCCGCAGCCATCGGCTCTTCTAGCAATAGTACTTTGCTCGCACCTGCTGATGACACTGCCTCACGAATCGCCTTACGCTCAACTAGAGTAGACTTACATGGTACACAAACCACGACGTTAGGCTGTGCCATAAAACGCTTGGCTTTTACTTTAGCGATAAAGTGCTTAAGCATTTTTTGCGTCACTTCAAAATCGGCAATGACGCCATCTTTTAATGGGCGAATCGCTGTGATATTGGCGGGCGTACGACCGAGCATCTGCTTGGCATCGATACCAACAGCGGCGACGGTCGGGTTCTGAGTACGATTGCTTCGTAACGCGACCACCGTAGGCTCGTCAAGCACGACGCCTTTATTAGGAATAAAAATTAGGGTGTTCGCAGTACCGAGGTCGATAGCGATATTATTTGATAAAAATCCAAACAGGTTCATGACTAATATATCCAGCGTCTTACGAATGAGGCGAATGAGATTGACTGAGGTGTTACTCGTCAGTGTTGAGCAGGTCGTCGTTAAACATTACTTGTGGCAACAGTTAATCATCCCAACAAGTCAAAATCCAAACTATAATGATGAAATGAAAAAACTGAGCTAAATTATACCGATTTAGCTCAAAAAAAACATAGATATTTGCATCAGTAAGTAAGGATTTTTGTCTTAGACGCCAAAAGTTGTTACAAAGTTTGAAATAGTAGTGAATATCATTCAACTCAATGAAACATCATTTAATCTGATAACTAACAAGGCTCTACAGGCAGATGAATGTTTTGCTTAATAGCAGATGCATACTGTAACGTATTTTAGAAGCTAATTGGAGAGCAATTAAGGAACAATGATGAATTAGGGGGTCAGTTTTGCAATTCTCTGTAAATCATTGTGTCTTAATTGGCATTATGGCTCGGCTAGCACCATATCTTGTTTAATATTACGTCTTTATCAATTCAGTCTCTTGGTTGAGATTGTGCATCAATCAAGCGTCATGCTCTGTAAACTTGAGTCAGATGCTTTATAATAAGCCCACTTACTATTTATTTCTATTTTAGTTGTTTCTATTTTAGCGCTTACGTATTTTCGTTTTCGTAACCAACTACTCTAACAAAAACTGTCCTTAACTGGAGAAACTATGTCTCAGCAACCAGCAACGTCTGACAGCAACGTCAGCCGTGAAGAAATCCTAGAAGTTGCCAACCTTGCCCGCTTAGGTGTCGATGAAAGTACAGCCGATAGCTATGCTGATGATATCAGTAAAGTATTAAAACTGATGAATACGCTATCTAACGTTGATACCACAGACATCAAGCCACTAGCCAATATCCATGAAGCTTGCCAAGAGCTGCGTGCTGATGTAGCAAAACACGATATCAATCGTGAGCGTAATCAGTCAGTCGCACCTGCCGTAGAAGAAGGCTTATATCTAGTGCCTCAGGTGATTGAATAATAGTGGCTGAGTAATACAATCACGCATTTGCCATTACCTCATTTTATTTTATGCTATTAACATTTTGACGGACGACACCTTATGTCTGAACTTCATTTATTAAGTACCGAGCAGCTCATTACTGGCTTACAAAACAAACAATTTAGCAGCGCAGAATTAACCGAGCATTACATCAAGCGTATCGATGCGCTAGACAGTAAGATCAATAGCTTTATCACTCATACTTCTGAGACAGCACGCGCACAAGCGAAAGCAGCAGACGAGATGCGTGCACAGGGCGATCAGCGTCCACTACTTGGCGTACCAATGGCGCACAAAGACATCTTTTGTACTCAGGGCGTACTGACCACTTGTGGCTCAAAGATGCTACACAACTTTGTCTCACCATATGACGCGACCATCGTTTCTAACATCGATAAAGCTGGCATGATTAGCTTAGGTAAACTCAATATGGATGAGTTTGCGATGGGCTCAGATAACAGTAGCTCTTACTACGGCACTGTACAGAACCCTTGGAACCTAGAGCGTGTCCCTGGTGGCTCGTCAGGTGGTAGTGCTGCCGCCGTTGCCGCAGGTTTTGTCCCTGTTGCTACCGGTAGTGATACGGGTGGCTCTATTCGTCAGCCTGCTTCATTCTGTGGCCTAACAGGTATCAAACCTACTTATGGCCGTGTGTCACGCTTCGGTATGATTGCCTACGCCTCAAGTCTAGACCAAGCAGGTAGCATGGGACGCAGCGCTAAAGATTGTGCCTATCTGCTTCAACCAATGATTGGTCATGATCCGCGCGATGCAACTTCTATCAAATACGAAATGCCTGACTACGTACAAGACATCAATGATGCAGAAGCCGCTGCTGGTGATAAGCCATTTGAAGGTCTTCGTATTGGTGTGGCCAAAGAATACTTCGGTACAGGACTTGATAGCGAAGTTGAGCAAGCAGCACGTGCCGCGCTCAAAAAATACGAAGAGCTGGGCGCAACGATTGTAGAAGTGAACATCACTGATCCTGAGATCACGCTTGCCACTTACTACATGCTAGCGCCTGCTGAAGCGTCATCGAACCTATCACGCTTCGATGGCGTACGTTTTGGCTATCGCTGTGAGAACCCAACGGACCTTATCGATCTATACACACGCTCACGCTCTGAAGGCTTTGGCCCTGAAGTACAGCGCCGTATTTTGACAGGGACTTATGCGCTATCGGCTGGCTACTTCGATGCTTACTATACTAAAGCACAGAAGATTCGCCGTTTAATCGTTAAAGACTTCGACGAAGCCTTTGCTAGTTGTGATGTGATTGCTAGCCCAACTGCACCGACTGCGGCTTATAAGCTCAGTGAAGACCTAGATCCTGCAACGATGTACTTAGGTGACGTTTATACCATCGCGGTCAACCTAGCGGGTCTACCTGCCCTCAGTCAGCCAGTTGGTTTGACGACAGAAGGCCTCCCTATTGGCTTGCAATTAATCGGTAAGCACTGGCAAGAGAGTCAACTGCTCACGACTGCGCACCTGTTCCAGCAGCATACTGATCATCACCTACAACACTCTACCATCGCAAAGGAGACGGTATAATGAGTACAGCTACTACTGATAACAATGCCGTCCGTGAACACGCCGTGCGTAAAGAGCTATTTGTCGATGGCTATGAAGTGGTCATCGGTATCGAGATTCACTGCCAGCTAAATACGGAAAGTAAGATCTTCTCAAGTGCGCCGACTGACTTTGGTCATGAGCCAAACAGCCAAGCAAGTATCGTCGATCTAGGTCTACCTGGCGTATTACCAGTGCTAAATGCTGGTGTGGTCGATCGCGCATTAAAATTCGGTATCGGTGTCAATGCTGAGCTGGGGCTGTTTAATACGTTTGACCGTAAAAACTACTTTTACCCTGACCTGCCTAAAGGCTATCAAATCACTCAGATGGCCAATCCTATCGTAGGTGAAGGCTACATCGATGTCGTGGTAAATGAGGGCGAAAAGAACGAATATCCGAAGCGTATGGGTATCACTCGCGCACATCTAGAAGAAGATGCAGGTAAATCTGTCCATGACGCAGTCGATGGTATGACTGGTGTGGATTTGAACCGTGCTGGTACGCCATTGATTGAAATCGTCTCTGAGCCAGATATGCGCTCTGCTCACGAAGCACTTGCCTACATCAAAGCTATCCATCAGCTAGTCACGTGGCTAGGTATCTCAGACGCAGTGATGGCCGAAGGCTCATTCCGCTGTGACTGTAACGTCTCTGTGCGTAAGCCAGGCGCTGATCTCGGTACGCGTACTGAGCTAAAGAACCTAAACTCGTTCCGCTTTATCGAGCGTGCTATCAATCGTGAAATCGAACGTCAAATCGATATCTTAGAAGATGGCGGCAAAGTCGTACAAGCAACGATGCTGTATGATCCAGAGCGTGATGAAACGCGTACCATGCGTACCAAAGAAGACGCTAACGACTATCGCTACTTCCCTGATCCTGACTTGCTGCCTGTCCGTATCGAGCAGCATACGGTTGATGCGATCAAAGCAGCAATGCCAGAGCTACCAGTCGCTCGCCGTGCACGCTTTGAAGAAGCGCTTGGTCTGTCAGAATACGACGCTCGTATCTTGACTGGCAGTCGTCAAATCGCTGATTACTTCGAAGATGTAGTGGCTGAAATCGGTCAGCAAGATGCCAAAATGGCTGGTAACTGGGTCATGGGTGACTTACTCGGTGCCCTGAACAAAGATGACACTGACATCATCGACTCTCCTATCAGCGCCAAACAATTGGCTGGCATGCTCAAGCGTATCAAAGATGACACGCTATCTGGCAAATTAGCTAAGAAAGTCTTTAGTGCTCTATATGAACGCGAAGGCGGCGATGGCGATGACGCAGCAGATAAAATCATCCAAGACAAAGGCCTCAAGCAAGAAACCGATACTGGCGCTATCAAAGCGATGGTAGAAGAAGTCATCGCAAAAAATGAAGCGATGGTCGAAGAATATCGCGGCGGTAAAGAAAAAGCCTTTAACGGTCTAGTCGGTCAGGTCATGAAAGCCAGTCGCGGTAGTGCTAACCCACAGCAAGTGAACCAAATTCTAAAAGAATTATTGGGCTAACATTGGCTGCTAAGCGATTATACTGACTATGCTATGCAGAATAATATTGTAGAGTTTGGCTACTATAAATAGCCCTTGCAATATACATAATTTTGCGTAAAATAGTCAGTCACTCGGGGCGTAGCGCAGTCTGGTAGCGCACTACACTGGGGGTGTAGTGGTCGCAGGTTCAAATCCTGCCGTTCCGACCAAACATAGCAGTAATAAGAAAAGCCAATCATTGTTTTCAATGGTTGGCTTTTTTTTGTGCTAAATTTGTTTAGTTAGTTTGTAGTGTACTAAATAGAAAGTGAGATAGACTCGTTCAATCTAAAGATGTAGGAATATAAATTATGAGTTTAATGGATAAACCTAAAACAGACTTCTACAAAGAATATGTATCCATAAAAGATTTTCTTTTCTACGTTGCATTCACTCAAAAAGAAACAGTTAGCGACGTTGCTTCATGGTTACTTTACAACGCCTTTTCAAAGGATATTACATCTTATGAAATTGATCGGCACTACAGAGTCTTTAAAGGTAGGATAAAATCTGGAGCTGATAAAAACATAGAAAGATTTTTTGAACAGATTACCTTTGATGGTTACCATGCTTACTATGCATATGTATGTTTCATTAGAGACAAAGAAGACGGTATAGATAGTAGCCATTGGAAAGATAGCTTTATAAACGAAGATTACTATAAATTAGTTTATTCCAACTTCTACCTAAATGAAGCAGAGCTTTACGAGTTAGATTACATAAAAGGCTTGAATCTCAATTTTGATCAAGCAAGTGATTATATTTATCATACTTATAGCTGTGATGGTATTGATTCTACGGTAAAGCCTGAGGGGGGGTTCTAGCGGTATGGGTTGGCGTCCTATCACTTTACAACAGAAAAAAATAAATTTAGCTAAAGAGCGTGATAAAGATGTCCCACAACCTAAGCTGTCATTAGAGACATTAACCAAGGCTATAGATCTTATAGCATCAATGCCTAATGAGATACCACAAAAAGAAGCGCTAACAAAAACTATAAATGAAGAAGTTAGTAGTAGAAGCCAAGATAAAAAATTGATAGCAATGTTAGCGATTTTACTTGCTCAAAAATCCAATGTATTCCAAGTAGGTAATAGACCTAATGCGACACAGATAAATGAAGCTATCGTTAACCTTGCACAACAAGAACTACAAGTTATTGATGATGATATGTTTGGACTAAAAGGTAATACAGCTAAAATAAGCAACGCCATTAAAGAGTATTCTCACATTATTAAAAATAAGCTGAAAGATGAACTTTAACTTTAATTAATCAACCTTAATTTATTCACTAACTTCACCTCATAAACTAGCAAGCATAAGCCGTAGCAATCAAGTTACGACAAATATGGAGCTAGACACATGAAACAGAAAAATCACATCCCAACGAATCCAAAGCAAAAGCCATCTCAATATCAGCCTAAATGGCAACTCTCTCTACTTAAAGCAGTAATTAGCATTCTACTACCCTACCTGCTATCGACGCCTGATATCAGAATTCACATCCATCACATTAGTATCATGTTTTGAAGCCGAAAAGCTGAGCACTGCCCTAGCAGATACTTGTCATCTATAGACTTTTATAGAGCGAGCCGTTAGGGTAAATGCTATATCTCTACACTGGTTTACTCTATGTCCGAGCTTGTCAATCAGCCCATATCTAATCGCCTCATGAATGACGCTCCTTGGGAACGTTACCGCCGACCCTATGTGCGTGATTTGGCTTATGTACTGGCATGCCCCAATGTTTTGACGCAGTGGCTAGACTTTGCGCTGCATCAGATTACACATACCGTTGCCGTGCATAGCGCACAATTTTGGCAGACGCAGTTTGAGGCGTATAAGCAACGATTAGTAAAGCTAGACACCACTGCCGCCTATCAAGAGCTGACTCGCTATTTACTCAAACGCCCAAGTCCCAATCGACTGGGTTTTCATTTTGAAGGCTTAGTGTCATATTGGTTAGAGGATGGGTTCGCACGCAAGCTGCATCCGTATGAGACACTGGCTAGCAATGTGCAGCTCTATAATGGCAAGCAGACGACAGGTGAGCTTGATTTAATTTTGTATAACCATACAGAACAGCTGGTTGAACATTGGGAGCTAGCCATTAAGTTTTTTATGGGGTCAGCACCTTTTGAGCCTGTAAACTGGGTTGGGATTAATTCTAATGATAATCTACAGCGCAAGATGACACACATGCAAACCAAGCAGTTTCGAGCGGTGTGGGTAGATACGGAAAATCATGGACAGGTAAAAATCGATAAGCGTTATGGCGTGATCAAAGGCCGATTCTTTCTACCGATTAACACAACTGGTTGCGGTGATTATGACTGGCCATATTGGCTAACGCCGAGTTTTCCAATACATGAATGGTGTGATAAGAGGGACATGGCAGGTCTTGCAACGATTGACACTACAGATTTGCGAGCCGCGCATTATATTGAATGGTTCACCAAGCGCGACTTTTGTGATGAGCGAAATGCTTATGATGGTCGGCAGCAGCCGATAGTTTGGTCAGATAGCGAGCTACCTAAAACAGGTTTATATTTTGAAGGTAATCGACCAATCGTTATTTATCCAAGGCAGTCAGACCAAATCGATGAATAACTTTAGCTAACCTAAACTTTTAAAATGAAACTGCTTGGATAATATTCTGTTCTTAACAATCGGACAGCTTTCACAGAATGCTTAATAGCTCTCAATCACTTGCATTAGCTCATATCTAAGCATATCGGCACTCGGCATACGCTCAGCGTGGAAGCGCACCATCGCAATACCTGCACTGGCAAGTGCCTTATCTTTTTTATCATCCGCTTTTTGGCGAGCTTTGCTGCTATGCGTCCAGTCATCAAGCTCGATAGCGACCAAGGTAGTCTGAGCATCGACATCCACAATCACATAGTCAACACTTTGACGACAAATACGATTGAACCAAAAGCTACGCTCTGATGTCTCGCTACTATTGGCTTCAATGATCCGTGACAGCTGTACTTGGACAAATATGTGATACTCCGGCAGCGCATTTTTTAACTTATTAAAAAATATCACTTCCGTATCAGTCATAATCGGCATCGGCGCGAATGGCCAAATAGCCAACTCATCACCGCGCACAGGTTTTGGATCAGGCTCAACGACAGGGCGCTTCGTCAGTAGTGTTGGTAGCAGCTTCGGTAACGTAATCAGCCCCAAAAACCCAACGGCCAATATTAAAAATATAACACCAAACGACATGGTTCTACCTTATACAATATGAGAGTGATGGGCTAATTGTCATTATTAATAGCAATTAATAATGCGCCGACCACGACAAGGCAACCTATATAGGCTGACAGGTTATACAACAACGAATTATAAAAATGGCGCTCATCTTAACTAAGGCAGCGCCAATCAGCAATCTATAAAACAAAAAACACGACAGTATTTGTCGTGTTTTTATATAAAGTAGATAAAAGTCGCATTGAGACCGTTAGAAACGCTCTAGCTTAACGCCAGTAAAGCACCCAAGCACTGGTCGTATTTACCTTAGGATCGCTATTGATTTTATCTTTTAGTGCCAATGCTGCGACTTTGCCACGTTCAGGCCCAACCACAACACGCACTCCACGACTGGTGGCACTGGTCTTGACTTGATAACCTGCTGCTCGGAACTTTTTCGCTAACTCATCGGCTTTGGCTTGGTCATTTGCTAGAGCCACTTGCACTCCAAAGCTACCCTTAGCGTCTGTTTCTTTGACTTCTTTACGCGCTTCACTCAGTTTTTGCTGCGCTTCACGTTTTGCATCGGCAGATTTCTTCGCGAGTGCCTCTTCTTGCTGACGCTTCTTCTCACGTGCTTGTTCAGCGGCCGCCGCTTCACGCTCTAAACGCTGTACCTGTTTGCTCGATGGGATGGTGATACTTTGACCCAGTTGTAGCGCTGCTGATGGAGATAGGTTGTTGGCTTGAGCCAATACTTCTACAGGCATATTGTATTGTCTTGCCAGTTTTATGAGTCCGTCACCTTTCTTGATTTGATATTCAGAAGGCGATTTTGGTGGCTCGTTTTTAGCCGCTTCAGCTGCTTCTCTTTTTCTCTCAGCCGCAGCTTGGGCTTCAGCCTGCTTTTTTGCTTCGGCTAGTTTCTCTGCCTCCGCTTGTTTTTTGCTCTCAGCAAGTTTTTTGGCGGCCGCTTGCTCTTTGATAGCCACTTGCCTTTGGGCTTCTTGTTGCTCTTGAGCCGCTTTTTGCTTCTCGGCTTCGCTAGACTTTGTAGTATCAGTAGCAGACTGACTCTCCGTACGAGGCTGAACGGTCAGATCTGTCGTAACGTCTTTTGTAGACTCTGTATTGGTAGTTTCGTCAGTAGCTGGCGCACTATTATCGACATATTGCTGGCTCTCAGCACGTGCCTTAGCCAATGCTTCTGCCTCAGCAATCTCTTGCTCTGTCAGAAACTCTTTTGCACGTTTTTCTTGCTCTGCAACGCGGGCTGCACGCTCTTTTTGCTTTTGCGCAAGGATACGTTTTTCTGTCTCGATATCAGTTGTGAGCGGCTGCGGAGACTCTTGCTCCGAGCTTAGTTTGTCGACCATCGCTGACATCGGCTCTGGTTGGTCGCTATCGCCAATCTGTTGCACCATGGCGTATAGCATCACGCTACCGCCGATAATCATCCCAATGCCCAATAAGGCTTGTCTCGAAAAGTTCATCCGTTTACGTCTCTTAGTTGGTAATAAGGTTGATTGAGCGGTGCAGCGACTATCTCAAAGCAGTATATCAAATCGCTTCAATCATGATCTCTTACCGCCAGTTACTGTCAGTTAATGCCATCAAAGTTCAAAATTTGTGCCGACCGTCTTCTACCAGTCTGGCAAATCATTTTGATTATAAAGCATATTTTTCATGCTGTCTGCTATCAGGCTACGACTAAGATTAACATTAAACAGGCACTACTTTAACTTAAATTATCATACGCTAAGGGCACTTAACGCTTCCCCAATCGTATGGAACGAACCGCATACGACGATAAGGTCTTGCGGTTGGCTCGCCTCTATCACTGAATGGGTCGCTGTATGCAAACCATCGAACGCATATATATTGGTGCTATCAACATATTTGGCCAAGACATCTTGCAGTTGCTCAGTAGTCGCGGCACGAGGGTAATCAATCTCAGCGACAAACCAGTCACTAATTGGTAAGCCTGCTTGGGTTAAGCGCTGCACAACCTTATCGATATCTTTATCACCTAACATAGAAAATAGCATTTTTATCTTTGGTGTAGGGATATCCGCTGAGCTATTTTGATTACTTTGCTTGGCTACATGCTGCTGCCAAAACGGTAATAGCTGTGCTAGTAAGAACTCAACGCCTTGCTCATTATGCGCCACATCAAACAACCAATGGCGGCTATGGCTCTCACGATAATCGAAGCGACCTGCCAGTTTGACAGTTTGTAGCGCTTGCTCAATCGCATTGATATCGACATCTAATGGACTTGCTAATACTGCTGATAGTGCATTTGCGGTGTTAGTCAACGATAACGCAGGACGTGGTAACTGCAAGGTAACCGCTGCATTACTGTATTGCCAAGTCGTTGAATTAATATCGCGGTAGCTAAAATCTTGTCCAATCTGATAACAAGTTGCCTGCTGAGTATCGATGGATTGTTGCACGCTAGCTGGCATCTCAGTAGCACCATAAATCAGAGGAATACCTTTGCGCAAGATACCTGCTTTTTCGCGGCCAATATCCTCAACATTGTCACCCAACCAGTCAACGTGATCGATACCGATATTGGTAATGACTGCCATGTCAGGATCAATAATATTGACCACATCTAGCCGTCCACCCAGTCCCACTTCTAATACCCACACGTCACAATCTGCCTCAGCGAATATCAATAGCGCTGCTAGTGTGGTCATCTCAAAGAACGACAACGTCAACTCGCACTGTAAGCGTGCTGCTTCTACTTTGCTAAAAGCCTCAATCAGCGTCTGGTCGCTGACCATCTCGCCATTGATACGTACACGCTCATTGAAAGCGCTAAGATGTGGCGACTGATATAGTGCCGTCTTATAACCTGCGGCTTTACACATTTCGGCAATGACAGCAGTTGTAGAGCCTTTGCCATTGGTACCTGCCACAGTAAATACATAAGCGTCATCGTTAGCTGACTGCACCACGCCTAACTCTTCTGCAACAGGCAATACACGTGACAATCCCATGTCGATTGCAGACACATGAATCTGCTGCATATAATCGAGCCACTCAGTTAGGCTAGCACTTTCATTAGGACTATGGACGTTGGGGCTGCGAAGGTCAGATGCTAAAAGGTCAGACATGAATAGAACCTATATAAAATTTAATAAGAGATAAAAATATATGTGCTAGCTAAAACCAAAAATAGCACTTACCGTGCAATGACGATAAATGCTATTAGGGGTCTTGCATATGCAGTAGATGTTAGCACGCAGCTAAGTCATTATGCACTCAATAAATGATTCATTATACTGAGTCATTTACCTTATCGAGCATCTCATTTTACTGAGCATCTACATTTGGCACGCGGCATAGTTTTGCAAGTAGACGATAAATCGTATCGATTAGCTGATGACGATGTACCACTTCATCCACTACGCCATGCTCTAATAAGAACTCAGCGCGCTGGAACGGCTCTTCTAACGTCTCACGTACAGTCTGCTCGATCACACGCTTACCAGCGAAACCGATCATCGCTTTTGGTTCTGCTAGATGGATATCACCCAGCATCGCCAGTGATGCAGTTACGCCGCCATACACAGGATTGGTCAATACCACAATATAAGGAATCCCAGCGATTCTTAGACGCTCAATTGCTGCTGCCGTGCGTGCCATTTGCATCAATGACAATAGCCCTTCTTGCATACGTGCACCACCAGAAGCGGCAAAGCAAACTAAAGGTACTTTTTGCTCTAGCGCTTTTTCAGCTGCTTGGACGAAACGATCGCCAACGACTGAACCCATTGACCCACCCATAAAACGGAAGTCAAAAGCACAGGCAACGATATCAAGGTTACGCAGTTTGCCATACATAGCAACCAACGCCTCAGACTCACCTGTTTTTTCTTGTGCTTCACTCATACGCGCAGGATACGGCTTACTATCCACAAAGCTCAATGGATCTTTTGCCGTAAACTCTTGTCCTGTCTCACCGTCTACTTGATCAAGTAACCAGTTCAAGCGCTCACGAGCACTCATCGGTAAATGATGATCACAATGTGGGCACACATAACAGTTAAAAATCAGCGCTGTGTTGGTAATCATCGAATGACAATTACTACACTTAGTTGACGGTTCAGTCTCTACCGCAGACAGTGGCGCAGTCAAATGCTGCTTGATACCTGGGATAGGACGGTTAAACCATGACTGCCTATCCGTATTGCTGTTTGGCGCGGCTTTAGCAGTATTGTTGTCGGGTTTTGTTATTGTATCAGTCATATTATTTGCCATCATAAAAGGCTTGTTGACAAGTTTGCTCATTCGCTTGTCATTGAGAGTTTAATGGTTGTCTAAACAAAGCGTCTAGCACAGTCATAACATGAGCAGTCATGCGACATACTGATAAATAAATCTCGTATGTCAGTAATTTGATTATGCGCTTGTTGATAGATAATGTATTCGCCAATCAAAATGACGAATAAACCACTGCTATCAGACACCATATAATAGTGATGTTAGTTTACACTCGTAAACTAATTTTAGCAAAGTCATTTAGTATTGTCTTCACGTAAAGCTTTTAAGTAAAGTCTTAGGTAAACAATAGCTGCAATTTGACTTTGCCGTTTCAAATAACTACTTCTTCAAGTAACAGCAATATGAAAGCAATAGCTATTAAGCGCTTAAGCTGTCTAACGCTTCACGTAGCTCATCCATTTTTGCCATGATGTTCTGCTGTGCATTTGCAACCGCAGCGGTATCGTTGGCATCAATATCGGCAAAATTCTGTACCAAGGCACTACCGACGATAACACCATCTGCATGAGTACCGATCGCTTTTGCAGAAGCACCATCACGGATACCAAAGCCGACGCATACTGGCAAGTCTGTTTCTGCTTTGATTGCTTGTACTTGAGTTGCTACATCGTCAGTATCTAGCGTGGCTGAACCAGTCACACCTTTTAGTGATACATAATAAATATAGCCGCCACAATGAGTCAATACTTGCTCACGGCGCTCGGGCAACGTCGTGGGCGATAGCAAGAAAATCTCATTCATCGAATGATCAGTCAAATGCTGAGTGAAGCTACCCGCTTCTGCTGGCGGCAAATCTACCATCAATAAACCATCAACGCCTGACTGCTCACATAGCGCAACAAAGTTATCATAGCCAATGATTTCAACAGGATTAAGATAGCCCATTAGGATAATTGGCGTTTGCGTATCTGTTTGACGGAACTCTGCAACCATTTTTAATGCATCACGAGTACTCGTACCTGCAGCTAATGCACGCTCGCCAGCCAATGCCACAGTTGGGCCATCGGCCATTGGGTCAGAGAATGGTAAACCGACTTCGATCATATCGGCGCCGTGTTTCACTAAGTCGTGCAACAGACCTACCGTAGTGGTCGGATGAGGATCGCCTGCCATCACATAAGGAATCAGGGCTTTTTTATTTTGTGATTTTAGAGTTTCAAAGGTACTTTCAATTCTGGTCATAGTGGTCTCTTAATTGTTATAAACTGGCTTGTTTGACCCTTTATCTAATAATGTATATCGAACAATAAAAGGTCAAACAATTTTTCTTATGAAGAAGAATCTAGTAACTTATAAATTTGATAACTTATAAAGATACTCGTTACTACAACTCAATCCCTTCTGCCTTCATCACTGAATGCAGATCCTTGTCACCGCGACCTGACATATTAACGATAATCGTCTGATCAGGAGTCATGGTTTTAGCCAGTTTCAATGCATAAGCGACAGCATGAGCAGTCTCAAGCGCAGGGATGATGCCTTCTTTGCGCGTTGCCTCATGGAAGCCTTCCAACGCTTCTTTATCCGTACAACCAACATACTCAACACGCTTCATGTCTTTTAAGAAGCTATGCTCTGGACCGACACCAGGATAATCAAGACCCGCTGAGATAGAATGCGTCTCTTGAATCTGGCCATCATCATCTGCCATGAGGTAAGTACGGTTACCATGTAGCACGCCGATACGACCAGCCGCTAATGGTGCTGAATGACGACCTGACTCGATACCATCACCTGTTGCTTCAACACCATACATCTTGACTTCAGTATCGTTCAAGAAGTCAAAAAACAAACCAATAGCGTTTGAGCCACCGCCAACACAGGCAACCAAGGCATCTGGCATTTTGCCTGTTTTCTCTAGATGCTGAATGCGTGCTTCTTTGCCAATGATCGCTTGGAAATCACGAACCAATAGCGGATAAGGATGCGGGCCTGCTACAGTACCGATAATGTAATAGGTGCTATCGACATTGGTCACCCAGTCACGCATGGCTTCATTCATTGCGTCTTTGAGAGTGCGTGAGCCAGAAGTGACGGGCACAACTGTCGCGCCAAGCAAGCGCATACGATAAACATTCATCTTTTGACGTTCGACATCGTCAGCACCCATATAGACGATACATTCTAGCCCTAAGCGTGCCGCAATGGTTGCCGTGGCGACGCCATGCTGTCCTGCACCAGTCTCAGCGATGATACGTTTTTTGCCACACATTTTGGCAAGCAGTGCCTGACCAATGGTGTTATTGACTTTATGCGCGCCTGTATGGTTTAGATCTTCACGTTTGAAGTAAATTTGCGCACCGCCAATCTCATCGCTCAAACGCTTAGCATGATACAGCGGCGTTGGACGACCGACATAATTGACCAAATCATTGTGATACTCTTCCCAGAATGCTGGGTCTGCTTTTACTTTGGTATAAAGCGTTTCTAGCTCTTCTAGAGCAGCCATTAGCGTCTCAGAGACAAAACGTCCCCCATGTACACCGAAATGACCGCGTGCATCAGGATACTGGTTGAAGTCCTGTACGTTTTCAGGATTGGTAAAAGTGTTTACAGACTGTGCGGTAGCAGATAAATCTTTGTTCTCGACATGACTCATGGTAATTCCTACTGTAATAAGTGGTATTTTTTAGATAACTTTAGATAAATAGAGAAAAAATAATAAAAGGGATAACAATCTAATAAGATTTAAGCAGAAAAGTCGGAATAACGATCAACTAAGCAGATTATGTATAGCGAATAGCTAGATACACACCCACTTAGATGGCGCCAGTGACCGTAGCGTTTTGCCATCGATCGCGTTTGACCGCTTTCATAAAGGCACGCATTTTGGCAGCGTCTTTTTTACCTTTATCAACCTCAATACCACCGCTCACATCGACGCCATAAATAGGTAAATCTAATGTAGCGGCAACATTGTCGGCATCGAGCCCGCCAGCCAGAACGATTGGTAGTGCGCTGTCATGTGGAATGAGACTCCAGTCAAAACGTGCGCCTGTACCGCCATACTTATGCTGATGATAAGCATCCAGTAAAATACTACTGGCACCTGCGGTCGCAAACTGGTTAATTTGGGCGCGAACACTATCGAGAGTGTCTTGCTCTGTATTGATACGCAATGCTTTGATCCAGCGTTTATTGACCATACCTGCCAGCTGTTGGCATTGCTCAGGTGTTTCATCACCATGGAATTGGATAATATCAAAAGAGACGTTGTTTGCTAATTTGATTAGCTCATCTTTGGTCATATTGACGACCAATGCCACCACGCTGATAAAAGCAGGTACGGCAGCACTCAGGGTTTGCGCCTGCTCTATCGTGACCGCACGTGGACTTGGTGGATAAAACACCAAACCCACTGCATCTGCACCTAACTGTGCAGCAGTCTGTATATCACTAGGCTGAGTAAACCCGCAAAACTTAACGTGCATTTTGTGACCTTGCGTTTCATGGTACTGAATATGACACCGATTATAGCGGCATCAGATAGTTTCAAGCTAAAGATAAATCGTTAGATGTGATGAGGTTTTGTTAACCAAACGGCAAAGCCATTGCATCCAAAAACTTATCCTAGCATACTTTTATCCTTAGTTTTGTTTATGATTGCGATTGATTAATATAGGGATACTTTAATGTCTAAGACTGCACAGACAGCCGCTAATAATGCTGATACTGACGACAATGCTACTAGCAAAAATCCACCGCATTACTTGATGTGGTTTCGTCGTGACCTACGTATCCATGACAATACTGCTTTAGCAGCGCTTTGCGAACGTGCAAAAGAAAACAACGCCTCAGTGTCTGCCATATTCTTTTTGACGCCTGAACAGTGGCAAGCGCATGATACGTCTCTTGTACAAGTTGATCATATTGCTCGCACACTACCTCTCCTAGCAAAGGACTTGCAATCGCAACTGAACATCACTTTAACAGTACAGCTCTGCTCAAGCTTTGCTGACTGTATAGAGGCGCTCACGACTTTATGCAATGATAATGAAGTAAGCTGCGTCATGGCCAATCACGAGTACGAAGGCAATGAGATTGATCGTGATGAGCAATTAAGCAAACAACTTGCAAAAGGCGATATCGAGTTTGTCCGCTGGCATGACCAATGCATTTTGCCACCGCAAAGCATTACGACCAATGATGGCGATAGTATGTATAAGGTCTTCACCCCATTTTATAAAAAATGGCGACATACGTTGGACGTCAGCACCATTCAAATGCATGAAGCACCCGCAGTGGTTAGCGATTATAAAATCAAACTACCATCATCGCAAACGTTTGCCAATACAATCGACGATATCGAAGCACTAAGTGAAAAAATGCTCAGTGATTATCAGCAGACATTAGAGAAGAACGACTCCTTGCAGCATATCGATATGATAGCTCAGCTTGACCAAGCAAGAGACGCCTATCCTGCAGGTGAGTCGGCCGCTTGCCAGCGTCTAGAGGCATTCGTCGATGATGATATCAATAATTATGATGTGAGCCGTGATGTTCCCCATCTGCACGCAACGAGTCAGCTATCGGCTTATCTCACTATAGGCTCTATCAGTCCTAGATTCTGCTATCTACAGGCGAGCAAAGCACAAGAGAAGCTACACGGTAATGACGGTGATAATGAAGACATCAATCGCTGGATAAGTGAGCTTGCGTGGCGAGACTTTTATCGTCATGTACTGGTCGAAAAACCAAACCTGATCCGTCATCAAGCGTATAAAGAAGAGACTGACACTAAGGTTAATTGGTCATATGACAATGATGATTTTGAAATATGGTGCGCTGGCAAAACAGGCGTGCCATTGGTCGATGCAGCAATGCTTTGCCTAAATGCGACAGGGTTTATGCACAATCGCCTGCGAATGGTCACAGCGATGTTTTTGACGAAGGATTTATTAATTGATTGGCGCTTGGGTGAGCGTTACTTTATGCAGCAGCTGATAGATGGCGATTTTGCCTCCAATAACGGCGGTTGGCAATGGAGCGCGTCGACAGGTACGGACTCAGCGCCCTACTTCCGCATTATGAACCCCTTTAGCCAAGCCAATACGCACGATTCTAAAGCTCTGTTTATTAAAACTTGGCTACCAGAGTTAAAAGATATTCCTAACAGTATCTTGCACAACGAAGATAAGATGCGTAAAGAACTGGCAAAAGGTGGTAAGTTTGCCAATGTTGACTACCCTGCGCCGATGATCGAGCATAAATCAGTACGCAAGCTAGCTATTGCTGAGTTTAAAAAAGAAGCTTAAGTCTAAAAAAACAACTAGCAGACTAGCCATTGGTAGTGACTGGCAACTGACACGCGCCTGCACCCTGAGTGGTAACCGTCACTACCGCTCCCGTAAGTGAAAACAGCTGCTGCAACTGCGTTTGCGCATTTTGCAATGCCATATTCATGACATCACCTCGGCAGGCACGTTCAAGCACTTCTTTTTTTGCCATGGTCTGTGCTTGTGCCAATATCTTAGGATCAACTTGCATCATCCCAAAAGCCCCTGTCTGCCAGTCATAAATCTTGATATCATCCAAATATACTGAAAATATCTCTGTAGGCGGCAAAGTAATATTGATTTGCGGCATAGTGACAACTGATGAGTTGGTGTCAGCTACTTGCTCTTCATCCTCATTAGCTTGAGCAGGTTGCACCACTTGTACCATCTCAGGTGTCAGTGCACTCAGATCAACGCCTGCCTCTACGCGACCATGAGCGATAAACAATGCCTTTTGCTCGTCTTGCCACAGCTTCATCCAGCTCCCAGGTCGCTCGCTCGTAATTACTGTATCAACGCTGAATGCGACGGTATGTAAGCGATTTAACTGCTGAATTTGCGTAACCACCCCTTCGCGAGTAATAGTTTCTATCGGCGCTTCTTCTGGTTTGTTTTGCGCGCTATAAATAGCAAAGGCAATCGCTGCTAGACCGATAAGTAACATCACCCACGACATTGTAGCAATAGGACGTTTCGCAGGCTTTTGAGTGGCATTAGCGTTATTCATATCAGGATTATCCATAGAAGCTACCTTTATAATGTTGCATCGTTTGGTAAGGCTAACTGTATTATCAAAACTCTGTAATACCTGATCTATAAATGCGACTATTGTGCAGTAACTTCAAGTATTGGCTACCATTCCTCTACATAACTTTATCCATAAACCTCTACGCAACCACCTCGATAAACTGTCGCCAAAATAAGCAGTGCTTTCGCTATAAAATCATATGAATAGCTCAATTATTTACCCCTTATTGAAGCCTTTGCGTCACGTTCGGTCTGAAAAGACAAAAAGTCATTGCGTCTTAGGCGAACTTTACCTAACATAGTCAGATTGTATGAATAAAATGTCATTCTTAGAGCATTTATCAGGGTTTTGACCTGAATATATCGCATTTTTGGCATATTGATACATCAAATCAAATTTGCCTCTCTTTTATGAGAGTGGTTTTTACTGATGTGCTTTGTATATAAGCAGGTTGGTAACTAGGAAATACCCTAGATTATTGCTAAGTGATAAAGGTAAGCTTGCGGCGGCAATGAAACGATTAGCCATACGCTCAACATCCTACTATTTCTTATTTTTTTATCGTTGATAAGGTTACGCTTTATTTATGAAAGCCAGTCAATTTTTATTTGCCACACTAAAAGAAACCCCAAGTGACGCCGACATCGCCTCAAGCCAATTGATGGTGCGTGCTGGTCTTATCCGCAAGATTGCTTCTGGATTGTATATTTGGTTGCCTATGGGTCTGCGCGTCTTGCAAAAGGTCGAACGTATTGTTCGTGAAGAGATGCAAAACGTCGGCGCACAAGAAGTGCTTATGCCGATGACTCAGCCTGCTGAACTTTGGCAAACGACCGGACGTTTTGATGATTATGGTCCTGAGCTATTGCGCTTCAAAGACCGTCATGATCGCGACTTTGTGCTTGGTCCAACGCACGAAGAAGTCATCACCAATCTAGCACAAGGTGAGCTGCGTAGTTATAAACAACTACCGATTACCTTCTTCCAGATTCAAGGTAAATTCCGTGACGAGATTCGTCCACGCTTCGGTGTGATGCGCGCCCGTGAATTCACCATGAAAGATGCTTACTCTTTCCATGTGGATCAAGCCTCATTGGCCAAGACTTACCATGATATGTATGACGCTTATACACGCATCTTTACCCGCTTGGGCTTAGATTTCCGTGCGGTACAAGCAGATACAGGCTCTATCGGTGGTTTTGCTTCACATGAGTTCCATGTATTGGCAGATAGCGGCGAAGACGATATTGCGTTTTCAGATTCATCTGACTATGCAGCCAACGTTGAGCTAGCAGAATCTGTCAGCACTGCTGAGCGTCAACCGCCGAAAATGGAACGTGAAGACGTTCTAACCGAAGGCATGACCAGCTGCAAAATGGTTGCTGAACACTTGGACATCCCATTAGAAACGACGGTTAAAACCTTGATCGTTCATGGTCATACTGAGAATGATGAGCCACAACTGATTGCTATCGTGTTGCGCGGCGATCATCAGCTCAACACTATTAAAGCTGAGAAAATCGAAGAAGCCAACGTACCATTGACATTAGCATCTGACGAAGAGCTAAAAGCAGCAGGTCTGCATAAAGGCTATATCGGCGTTAATTTAGATATGCCTGTATTCGTTGATCGTTCAGCAGCTGCGTTGTCAGATTTTGTTTGCGGTGCCAATGAAGTGAACAAACATACTATCGGTATGAACTGGGCACGTGATACTCGCATTACTCGCATCGTTGATGTGCGCAATGTACAAGAAGGCGACCCGTCTCCTGATGGTAAAGGCAGCCTAAAAATCAAACGCGGTATCGAAGTCGGTCATATCTTCCAGTTGGGTGATAAATACTCACAAGCGATGAACTGTACGGTTTCTGGTGAAGATGGCAAACCTGTTACCTTGATGATGGGCTGTTATGGTATTGGCGTTAGCCGTATCATTGCCGCTGCTATCGAGCAGAACAATGATGAAAACGGTATTATGTGGCCAAAAACACCAACGGTTGATGATTCAATCGCTCCTTTTGAAGTCGCCATCATCCCGATGAAGTCTAAAGAAGAGACTGTCATGCAGACGGCAACCGTCCTGTATGAAGAGTTAAAAGCTCAAGGCATCAACGTGCTACTGGACGATCGTAACGAGCGCCCAGGCGTTAAGTTTGCTGATCTTGAGTTGATTGGTATACCGCATCGTATCGTCGTGTCTGATCGCAACTTGGCTGAAGACAAGTATGAGTACGTCAATCGCCGTGAAGCTGAAAAACAAATGCTGAGCCGTGAAGAAGTCATGGCAAAAGTAAGCGGTAAATAGTTGTATAAATAAAGACTATATAACAAAAAGCGCCTATCTCACATGATGAGATAGGCGCTTTTTTATAGGCTTAAAAACTATTTAACATTGTATTTTTATTCACATTGTATTTTTAGCGAGAACTTACTGGCGGATTAAACGGCTTGGCTTAGGTAATAAACTAATATCACTAACACGACAAGGATTGATATCGATACCACCGCGGCGCGTATACCACGCCCGTACCATCAGCTCGCTTGGCTGATAGTATTGGCTCAAATCAGCAAATATTTGTTCGACACACTGCTCATGGAAACCATTGTGCTGACGGAAGCTCAATATATAACGCAGCATATTTGCATTATTAAAAGGCTTATCAGTCGTTATCGAAACGGCCAATGTGCCCCAATCTGGTTGATTGGTCACTGGGCAATTACTACGCAGTAGATTGGAATAAAAGGTATACGGCTGCGTACCATCATTTGCCACGCTTTCATCGCTTGCCTTTACTTCGTTAGTACTCAGTAATGACGCATCAGGATGTTCCGTTAACGCAACTTTATCCGTGCTATCTACCAATGCCTCATCAATGCAGATACCCTCAGGCTGAGCAATCAATAACGCTGTCTCGTTACCATTTATGTCATCGTTTAAACCGAATAACGCTACCTGTACGTCTGCTTGCAAACAAGCTGACAAGTCTTTCGCAATCAACGCTTGTACATCATTCCAACTGGCAAACTCGGTAAAGTTGATGCTATTCAAATATAGCTTAAGCGATTTTGATTCTACGATAAATGGTGAGCTAGCAGGAATACTAAAACGCGCGATAGCTACTTGCGAGATACCTTGCGGATTTAACCAAGATATTTCAAAGGCCTGCCACCAATCGACACCGACGGTTAGCTTGTCGTCTTGCCAACCAATCGCATCACGTCCCATGCTGCGCGCAATCGGATATAGCGTCTCTGGGCTATACTCAGTTGGATAGTCTGTGGTTTGCTCGCCCAAGATACCGTGAATACTCATCTGTCTTCCTAATATTAAACCGTTTTAAATTTGCTCTAAATAATATACTTAGCGAATAGTACGCACTATAGACGTACACGCGAACCGTTACTTAGCAAGCGATAAGCGATCGTATAAAATATCGCACAGAACACAAAAATAGCTGCCATCGAATACCAAACATTGACATCAGAATAGCCAAGAATACCGTAACGGAATGAGTTAACCATATAAACGATAGGATTCAGTAGCGAGATATTCTGCCAAAATGGCGATAAGTTCTCCATCGAATAAAACACACCGCCAAGATAGGTCAATGGCGTCAGTACAAAGCTTGGGATAATAGAGATATCATCGAATGAGCGTGCAAATACCGCATTGATAAAACCGCCTAACGAAAACAAGATAGATGTGCCAAGTACGGTAAATACGGTCACAAATAAATGCTCGATACCCAGATCAGTAAAGAATAGCGCCACTATCGAGACAATCACACCGATAGCCAATCCACGGAAGATACCACCACTGATATAACCCATCAAAATAGCATGCTTGGATACTGGCGATACTAGAAGCTCTTCGATACTAGACGTGAACTTGGCACTAAAAAAGCTTGAGACCACGTTAGAGTAACTGTTGGTAATGATCGACATCATGATCAAACCAGGCACAATAAACTGCATGTATGGCACGCCGCCCATCTCACCCACGCGCGAGCCAATCATCTTACCGAAGATGACAAAGTACAGACTCATCGTAATAACTGGCGGTAGCAACGTCTGCGGCCAGATACGTAAAATACGGCGCACTTCTTTGAACCAAATAGTACGAAACGCAATCCACTTCTTACTCAATGACATTGTTTTATTATGATCGATTAGTTCCTGACTCATAACCCCGCCTCCTTCATGCTGTCTGCACTCTGAATGTTTTTGTCCACCAAGCGCATAAATAACTCTTCTAGTCGGTTGGCTTTATTGCGCATACTCGCCACACTGATACCTTTCTCAGATAGCTGATCAAAGACACCGTTTAGTGACTCACCTTCTGTCAAGGTAACTTCTAGCGTTTGCTCATCTGGTTGCGAGACCCCTGTAACTCCTGTCAGAGCCAACTGCTCAGTGAGCGGCGTATCCAAATCAAATACAAACGTCTCTACGGATAACTGCGCCAGTAGTTCTTTCATTTCTGTATTAATACGAATCTCGCCGTGATCCAAGATCGCAATACGCTTACACAATTGCTCAGCTTCTTCGAGATAATGAGTCGTCAGAATAATAGTAGTATTTTCTTCGATATTAATCTGCTGCATAAATTCCCACATCGAGCGGCGAAGCTCGATATCGACACCCGCCGTTGGCTCATCGAGAATCAATAGCTTTGGCTTATGAATTAATGCACGGGCAATCATCAAACGGCGTTTCATACCACCAGATAGCTCACGTGACTTACTGTCGCGTTTATCCCATAGTCCTAGCGCTGTTAACAGTCTCTTTGCGCGTGGTTTGGCTTCTTTTGCCGGAATACCAAAATAACCCGCTTGCGTAATCAGGATATCTTCGACTTTTTCGAACATATTAAAGTTAAATTCTTGCGGTACAACGCCAAGGTATTGCTTGGCAATCGAAGGGTTCTCTAATAAATCTGTACCGAAAATATGGACGCTACCGGTGGTTGGCTTAAACAATGAGCTAATAATACCAATCATGGTAGATTTGCCTGCGCCGTTTGGCCCGAGTAACGCAAAGAATCCACCTTGTGGTACTGTTAGATCAACCCCTTTTAATGCCGAAAACCCATTATCGTAGGTCTTGGATAGTTTTTTTATGGAGAGTGCTGGTGCATCAGACATGAAGACCTCTTTATTTGTTATCAATTTATATAAAATGCGATTTTAGAATAATAGGCCGTGTTGAACATTCGACTATCATTATCATATAGGCAAAAGCCGTATAAGAATGTTCAACACACTCTACTATCTAAAGGTGACAATGTACGGTAATAAACGAACTAATCTCATAAAATGAGGCTACTCGTGGCGAATTTCAACTGCCTTATATTCGAAGTACCATATTAATAATACTCATCATGAAAAAGCGCCTATCTCATCACTGAAATAGGCGCTTTATAGATAACTATCGTAAAAGCTTGGAAGGTAATCAACAAAGATTAGCTTGCTTCTGCGACCATATAATCTACGGCATTTTGAACTTCTTCATCAGGAATATCCGCGCCACCTTTTGCAGGCATCGCATTGAAACCGTTGATAGCATGGGTATATAGCGTATCTTTACCTTTTGCGATACGTGGGCCCCAAGCGCCAGCATCACCAAAGATAGGAGAGCCTAGCAAGCCTGCAGTATGACAAGTATGACATACAGCATTATATACCGCTTTACCGTCACGAGGACCGTCGCCAGCAGCTGGGCCAGATGAGCGTGCCGTTACATCACAAGCTTCACCATCTTCAAAACAGATATTGGCAACAGGCTGGATACGCGCAATCAGATTAGGATATAAAGCAATTAGCTTCTGTACTTGCGGCGTATCTTGTGGAATTGGCTCTTCATCAGCGGCAGGCGCTGCAGCGGCAGTTTCTTCGCCTTCTGCTGGAGCGGCTTCGTCAGTAGGCGCAGCACCATCTGTCGTATCTGCAGCAGCTTGGGTATCGTCACCTAGCGTTTCAGGAGCAGCTTCTACGACTTCTTGGCCTTCTGCTACGTCTGACGCAGTTACAGGAGTGTCTACAACATCTTCAGCTTGGCTCACCGCGATACTAGCGATTCCTAGAATGGCAGCTGCCGATAACATAACTACTTTTCTCATTCGTCACGTTCTCTTATTACGTATACAAGGACTAGCACGGCTCGGACATTCTGTCTGTCCTCCTTTGACGACTTCTAAGTCTTCAATAGCAGACAGCCATCCCGCGTGCCAGCGCACTTGCAATCGGTGATTATAAATATGAATTCTCCCCAACATTATAAGGGAAAAGGCAGGTAAATTGCCATGCTTGTTTAATGACTTGGCTGTTTTTTCTTAAAAAACCTCAATCGCGACTGTCATTTATTGGCTTTATGCTTTTTATTTGTTAGACTAAGCGGTCTTTATTTCTAGACACCTTATGCTAATTATCATGCGTATCTAAGCGTGACAGTCAGACATATCGTTATCATATGCGCTCGTAGCTCAGTTGGATAGAGTATCGGTCTCCGAAGCCGAGGGTCGTGGGTTCGATTCCCGCCGAGCGCACCAATCATATTGTTTATAACCTCGCTCTACCCTTCCCTTAGTACTATCTTAAACTTCCTATACTTATCAAGCCTATACATCCAAAATTTTTGCGGCTTTTCTGTGCGCGCATACTTCTAGTGCTCTCACCTATAGTCGATTCAGTATAATTTGGATACAAGGAAGCCGAGTGAAAGTACTACAAGTAGTAGATTGAGCGAGACTGACACCGTAGCCAATTTATAGAGGATTGACTATATAGAAATTACTCTGCATCCTGTAGATTGGCAGTCAATTGAGCACGGCTAGGTATACGGTGATAATTAATCACTGGCACATCACCCAAACGGCGCTGACCCTCAGCAATCTTTTTATCAATCGTAATCATCGCAATTTTTTTGTCTTGTTTGCTAACGAGCAAATGATTTGCCTTACGCGTAACTCGATAATCAGCAAGATGCTGTTTTAATATCGCTGATGTTTTTTGCAGCGCATCATTCGGTGTTACATTTTTTGGTTTTGCGCCGCGATGCTTTTCGCCTGCTTTTGCACCGCGCGATTTTGCCACGAACCATAAAACTGCGATGACAGCGAACAATATGACAAGCCACCAAATTCCGTCTATCATAAGTAAAAATATCCATTATTAGCAAGGGTTGGCTCATGTTAGCAGAATTATCACCAGCGTTAATAGCAGAAGTAAAACTTGCAGCACAACTACTGGCATCCAAACAGCGTATCTGCATTTTGACTGGGGCTGGCATTTCAGCAGAAAGCGGTATCCCAACGTTTCGAGATAAGCAAACAGGGCTGTGGGAGAACTATGGTGTCGAAGACTTGGCAACCCCTGAAGCGTTCACTCGTGATCCAAGGCTAGTGTGGTCATGGTATCAATGGCGTCGGCAAATGGTCGCAGACAAAGCACCAAATCCAGCCCATCATGCATTGGCTCAGTGGCAATATCATGCGCAAACCTCCAATCAGCAAGTGACACTCATCACCCAAAATGTCGATGATTTGCACGAGCAAGCTGGTAGCGCAGTGACGCACCTGCATGGTCATCTGTGGCGCAACCGCTGTGGTCAGTGTGAGATACCCTATCAAGATCAATCGAGAGCGTCATACGATAATCAAGGTACTATGAGCTTTGATGAATCACTGCTTAGCTGTCCGCATTGCGACGGTTACATCAGACCGGATATTGTTTGGTTTGGCGAAGCTCTACCTGTACAGGCATGGCAGACTGCCGAAGAATCTGCGGCTAATTGTGAGGTGTTTATCAGTATTGGTACCTCAAGCTTGGTTTACCCTGCTGCTGGATTGGCACAGTTGGCCAAACAGAATGGCGCGCAAGTTATTGAGATAAACCCTGACCCCACACCAAATACTATCGTCGATATCACTCTAGCAGAAAAGGCTGGAGTAATACTACCGCTGCTTATAGCAGAGATTACTGCTCTATAACTACTATTTATAGATATTACTGAATGATAGACAATAAAAAAGGCTTAACGATTTGTATAAACCGTTAAGCCTTTGCTACTAATAATAAACTTGTTGTAGCTTATTTCAATGCAAGATCAACTCTCGCTAAGTAAGCTTCTTTTAACTCATCATTGATAAATGCCGATTTAAAAGAGTTTTTTACCAAAGTAATAACATCATCTTCCGTAATCGGTAAATTCTCATATAGGTTAATGAAGTTTTGATTCACATAGCCTTTGAAATACGCAGGATCGTCTGAGTTAACGCTAATATTCAGACCGTAGTCTAAAAGCTCTTTAATATTGTGCTCTTTATAAGTTTCAAAGACTTTTAGCTCAATATTTGAGTTCGGGCAAACGGTCAGTGGCATTTGCTCATCTTTGAGTCTTTGCATCAACTCTGGGCTTTTTATAGACTGCACGCCATGATCGATTCTATTGATATTCAATAGGTCTAATGCTTCGTAGATGTATGAAAAGTCTGCTTCTTCGCCTGCGTGAGCAACCAGCTTAAAGCCTTCTTCTTTAGCTTTTTGGAAGACTTCTTTAAATTTCGATGGTGGGTTGCCCAATTCTGATGAATCAAGGCCAACACCGATAATGTCATCTTTATAGTCCAGTGCTTGCTCTAATGTCTCAAACGCTTCTTCTTGCGATAAATGACGCAAGAAACACATGATGATACATGACGTGATACCGTATTTTGCTTTAGCATCGGCGAGCGCTTCTTTGATACCTGTAATGACCGCTTCAAAAGGCACGCCGCGTTCAGTATGCGTCTGCGGATCAAAGAATATCTCTGTGTGGATGACATTATCTTCAACACATCTAAGAATATATTCCCACGTCAAATCATAAAAATCATCTTTGGTCAGTAAAACATTTGCGCCGGCATAGTAAATATCTAAAAAACTTTGCAGATTGTTAAAGTTATAGGCGGCGCGCACGTCTTCTACGCTGTCATAAGGTATCTCTACATTGTTCTTTTTGGCCAATCTAAACATCAGCTCAGGCTCTAGCGAACCTTCAATATGTAGATGAAGTTCAGCTTTCGGTAGTTTCTTTATTAATTCAATCATAGTATTCCAATAATGGTGGTATCGAGACGAGCCCTAGTGAATGTTGCACAGTAGGATAATCAAACTGTATATATAAGGCATTACCTGTCCCAGAAAAGTCATTTTAACACTAAAAGCATATCGCCTAAAACAAAACCCTTTGAACGTATAGATAAGCTACTTATAAAAGCAACCTTCTTAATAAAACCGTATAAGGCGCGAACTACTTTAAAAATACCACTGTATCAGACAGCTCATTACCTTCTGGATCGTGCTCTAAATGATAGTATTGACGTAATACCTGCCCCACTTCGTCTAGCAGTTCAGCCAAGCTCTCTTCTGTCTTTTGAGTAGCAATACCAGATACCGCCTTTTCACACATTGCATTCCATACCGTTGGACTAACGTGAGCGCTGATACCTCGGTCTGCGACAATCTCTAGTTTGCGCTCGCATACATTGACATAGATCAAGACGCCCGTATTTTCTTCGGTATCCCAGACGCGATATTCGCTAAACAAATCAATCGCACGCTCACGGCAGTTCATGCGATAGGCCTCTTGGATAGGCAGATGGTTTTCTACAATTAAGAACACCTCACCACGATGCCCACGCTCGGCTCGTGTCACAGCATCTGTTAGGCAGGCTTTGGATTCTGTTGTTAGCCACTTACTATGTAATAAAGGGACGAACAAAACTTGACGCCACCAGCGGGCAAAACTGGGGTTTGAAGCGTTGTCTTCTACCATTATATTATTTCCTCAAGTACGTCATTTCGATGGTTATGTAGAGTTTATTTTGTTTGAGTGTGTGGAATACTTACCACGAGCCACCTGCACCGCCGCCGCCGAAACCACCGCCGCCACCGCCAAAGCCGCCGCCGCCGAAACCACCACCGCCAAAGCCGCCTCCACTACCGCCGCCCATACCGGGTAAGAAAATCATGCCGCCTCTGCGCCCACCTTTACCGCCGCCGCCCTTTCCACCGCCACCGCCGCGTGAGATCAAAAACATCCAGATAAAGATTGCCATAATCAGCGTCATAAAGAAGCCGCCACCTAAGACCATCGAACCTGCAAAAAACCCGCCAGCGGTAATAATAGAACCAAATACTCGGCCCAATATATTAGTAATAAAGCTACCAAAAATCATCGCCATGATAAATAAGAAAATAGGTGATGGCAGCTCGTCTGAGCTTTGCTGGGCAGTACGTTCTGCAGCTTGTGCATCAGCACGGGCTAAGACTTCAGGATCAGCAGTTAGGCGTGTTTTGAGCGATTCAACGCCAGCGATTATCCCTGCACCATAGTTATTTTGCTTAAATAACGGCGTGATATCTTCTCGAATGACACGGTTAACCGCTGCATCTGGTAATACGCCTTCTAGCCCATAACCCGTTAGGATGTACATATCACGGTCATTGACAGCGACGACAATCAGCAGACCATCATCGATAGCTTCATCACCCAACTCCCACTTCTCAGCAACTTGCAAGGCATAATCAAATATTGGTACGCCATTGGTAGTTGGTACGATAACCACCGCTGCTTGTGCTAATCCCTGCTGATAGATACTTCGAAGCTGAGCCTCTAGACGTAGCTTTTCTTGAGGATTTAGAATATTGGCCTGATCAACGACTGGTTCATTAAGTATCAATTTATCAGCGTCAACACCCTCGGCACTGGAGCGTACAGGTGGCTGAGCGGTTGTTTGGGCATTGGCTGTATCATTTGCTGTGCTTTGGTTATCTGCGTTTTGAGTGATAGCGTCGTTGCCTAGCACAGCTTCATTGATGGCATCGTTATTTAATACAGCATCATTGATTGCTTCGTTAGACTCGCCTGCTTTAGCAACAGCCACCAACTCTTCGACACTACGGTTTTGCAGATTCGAGGTGCTATCTGTCGCCACCGCTGTATCATTGGGTGCAGCGTGCAATGCAGGCACGCTGACGACACCTAACGTAAACAGTAATGCTGATAAGATTGCTTTTGAATTATTCATCTAATCTATACCACCTCAGATAACATCTTTACCAATTGATAGACTCTAACTAATCATCATTGAACCATTAGCTAAATGAACAGAGCTGCCTATGCCACTCTGTCGTCACGTTCATTCTAAATTTTATTCAGCAGACTTTTCTGTAGAGTCGCCAAAATCAACACTTGGTGCGGTTGAAATCGCCTCTTCATTGGCCACACTAAAGTTGGGCTTAGTGTCCATACCAAATACTTTGGCAGTGATGTTGGTTGGGAACTGACGCACCGTTGTATTGTATCCCTGCACTTCTTGGATATAACGGTTACGAGCCACAGCAATACGGTTCTCAGTACCTTCTAACTGCGCTTGTAAATCTTGAAACAGTGCATCTGACTTTAGATCTGGATAACGCTCAGACACCGCCATCAAACGTGACAATGCGCCTGTCATCTGCTCTTGCGCTGCTGCATAACGCTCCATCGCTTCTGGATCGTTAAGCACTTCTGGCGTTACCGTGATACCGCCCGCACGTGAGCGAGCTTCTGCCACTTGGGTGAAGACTTCTTGCTCTTGCTCGGCATACTGCTGTACGACTTTGACTAAGTTTGGCACCAAATCAGAACGGCGCTGATACTGGTTGACCACTTCTGACCATGAAGCAGTGACCTGCTCATCTTGTGCTTGCAAGTTGTTGTAGCCACAGCCGCTTAGACCAACCGTAGAAGTTGTCAATAAAGCGGCTAGCAACATCGGCTTCATAATAGATTTACGCGTCATTGTTGATTCTCCTAATAATGATAAATAACAAATATCCAGTACCACATTTTTAATATTTTTAAGTTTTCTTAGTATTCATACGGCAGTCATACGCTCTATATATTGTATATCTGCGCATCACTCCATCAGCATGATATCAAAAGAAGTTGTCCTAATGATGGCGTTATATACGGCTTTTTACAATTGACCGTTACCAAAACACAACCGCATAGTGTCAACGATAACGCGTTTTTATCATGATAGGTATAGAGCAAAAATCTAGCAGTCTAGCGCAATCAGACAAAATGTTATGAAAGTACAAACAATTATTTATATATAATCTAAATCTTGCTAATGTATCAGCCAAATAAAATACGAATATATCTACCGTCTATAAAGAAATTTCTAGTAATTAGTACAAAAATATGGCAAATTGCAGTTACGTAGCCGTACGGTTTGAATACATTTGGTAGTGGACTTATAGTTTGATTAGTATTAGCGAGTTGTTAATTTCTTAATAAAAACATCAATTAACTGTCAAATTATCGCTAAATACTATCAATTCGCCATACCAGTCATGTATTTATTCAAGACAGCTCATAGTAAGTTGAATGCCATCATGGTGATGGATATTTAATTATATAACCGCCTGTTTTATCCGCCGGTCAACTTATGACTCATCTGATGTATAACATGATGATAGAAGACCGCAGTAGTTGAGGTTGTAGAATAATAGTAAACGCAGCTGATATTTATATTGTCAGTGATAAGCGCTATGCAAATAGTCCGTATTACTGACGAGATACGCGGGTAAATACAGACAACTACAGTCCATTCTTGGTGGCCAAGCAAATGAGACTTAGACAACAAATAAGTCGATGCAGAGACTTTAACTGCTTAACTTAAATAAGTAAGTTAACCAGTTAGTTTACTCCTAGCAAACAGTGCCACCTTGAGACAGTACTAGGAACATAAATATGGAAGGTTTAGTTAACTTAGTAAATGGAATTATCTGGAGCCCAGCGCTGATTTATCTCTGCTTGGGTGCCGGTCTGTTCTATTCCATTATGACGCGCTTTGTACAAGTACGTCTATTCGGTGAGATGATCAAACTCCTATTCACTGGTAAATCTAGTGCACAGGGTATCTCATCATTTCAGGCACTTGCCGTCTCACTCGCCGGTCGTGTGGGTATGGGTAACATCGCTGGGGTAGCTGCTGCTATCGGCTTCGGTGGCCCAGGTGCCGTATTCTGGATGTGGATCGTAGCCTTCCTAGGTGCATCTACAGCCTATGTCGAATCTACTCTTGCTCAGATTTATAAAGAAAAAGATGTGGTAACTGGCGAGTATCGCGGTGGCCCAGCTTATTACTTTGAACGTGCCCTTGGTCAAAAGTGGTACGGCATCCTCTTCGCAATCGCTTCTATTTTATCATGCGGTATGTTCTTACCTGGTGTACAGGCGAACGGTGTTATCAGTGCATTTGCACAGGTAATGGGCGAAGGTACGATCATGAACGTTGCAGGCCTAGAAGTTGGCTCTATGCGTTTGGTCGGCTTGGCTATCATCTTAGTGGTGCTAGGTATCATCATCTTTGGTGGTATTAAGCGTATTGCAACCTTTACTGAGTTTGCAGTACCTTTCATGGCATTAGGTTATATTGCCCTAGCGCTCATCATCATGTTCAGCAACTTCAGCTTGATTCCAGATGTATTTGGTATGATTGTTGGTGATGCATTCACTGCACAAGCAGGTTTTGGTGCTGCTATCGGTTGGGGTGTGAAACGTGGTATCTACTCTAACGAAGCTGGTCAGGGTACAGGTCCTCACGCTGCTGCTGCTGCTGAAGTTGAGCATCCATCACAGCAGGGTCTAGTTCAGGCATTCTCAGTATATGTTGATACATTACTAGTATGTTCTGCTACTGCATTCATGATCTTATCTACTGGTATGTACAACATTCAAGGTACGCTACCAGATGGTCAGTTCATCGTACAGAACGTTGCTGCTACTACTGAAATCAATGCTCCTGCGTTCACGCAAATGGCAATGGAATCTGTATACGGTACGTTTGGTAATGCCTTTATCGCAATCGCTGTATTCTTCTTTGCCTTTACAACGATTCTGGCTTACTACTACATCGCTGAAGTAAACGTCGCTTACTTAACACGTTTCCTTGGTCGTAGTGCGAACAGAACTGGTTTATTCCTAGTGAAAGTGCTTATCATGGCGATGGTTGCTTATGGTGGTCTAAACTCAGCTGGTTATATCTGGGCAATCGGTGATATCGGTGTTGGTCTTATGGCTTGGCTTAACATTGTTGGTATTCTTGTCATCTTCATCGTGGCTCGTCCAACACTTACTATGCTTAAAGACTATGAAGCTCAGCGTAAAGCTGGCGTAACTCGCTATAGTTTTGATCCTGCTAAATTCGGTATCAAAAACGCGCCGTATTGGGAAGAGCGTCATCTAGCACAGCAGAGAAGCATGAACGCTGATCCATTACGTAAAGATAAAGTGTAAATCGATTTAATAGGATTGCTCCTTAGTCTTATTGAATAAAAAAAAGCCCGAGACCATGTTCTCGGGCTTTTTTGTTTGGATGTTTTTCTACACCGCTACAGAATGGCTTACCGAAAAAACATTGAAGCCCACGTTCATACGAGCTGATTTAATACCTTAAAATTACCTTTCTAACTTTTAAAATTAACTTGTATTTGGCACAACATATAACTGTCATTTTGCATTTTTCCTGCCTTTGTATAGAGCTTACTTTGGCATTTTATATTTCCATACTGATCGGGTAGCCGTACCAGTATAGGTAAACCACAACTCCCCTATTTTTAATTTATAGACATAAAAAAGCCTAGCACGATGGCCAGGCTTTCTTTAAATAACTTGTAGATTCAAGACCTACAAACTAAGAAATAGCTTATTCAGGCATTAATACTGCATCGATAGTATGAACCACACCATTGGTTGCCATGATATCTGTACCAGTGATATTTGCTGTGTTACCAGTAGCATCAGTAATTACATTGTCTTCACTGATAGTGATAGTTTTACCATTCGCCGTTTCAATCTCAGTACCGTATGGGATATCAGCCGCTTTAACTTCCATTGCTAGTACATGGTAAGGAAGGACAGTTTTTAGCAAATCTGTATTGGCCAATAACTCTTCTTTAGTTACGCCTAGTTTTTCTAGTACTGGCGCAAAAGCATCATCAGTTGGAGCAAATACAGTATGCTTAGTTTCTTCCATTAGCATAGTATCAAGACCAGCAGCCTGTAGCGCAGCGGTTAAGATAGTTAGGTTTTCATTCTCTGCTGCGATTTCAGCGATAGTTTGAGTCGCTTCCATATCCATTTCGGCCATTGGCTCTGCTTCAACAGCTTCTGTCTCAGCAACTGGCTCAACTGCCATCTCTTCAGTCGCTTCTGGTTCAGTTGGCTCTGCAACAGTCTCAGTGTCGTTACACGCTGCTAGTGACATAGCTGCGGTTACAACTGCGATAGATAACAAGTTCTTCTTTAACATAGGTAATTCCTTTTTGGATAAATAATTGATTAAGGGATTTATTTAAATTAATAACTTTCGATAAATATAATGGCGACCAATGATTGATAAATGTATCAATTACTTAGTCATACTATTTGGTCCGTTATATTGATAGTTCTCAGTCTAACTGTTTAATTTTCAAATGGTATTTACTTAAGTAGCAACACTGTATCAATCACGTATATAGCATTGTTTGCTTGTATATCAGTTATTGCGATGTTTGAGACAAAATGCTGTTGATTAACTACTTTTAGATGTCTGTTTTAAAATTTAAACCTAAACAGAAACTTATATAGATAAAGCTCTAAAGTCTAAAACAGCCATTGTCTGATAATGAAATCATCACAAACAATGGCTGCTTAGTCTTACAATAAATACAGTGAGTATGCCTCAGTTAATACTTATTTAGGCAACAATACTCTATCAATTACATGGACGACACCATTGTTGGCAGCGATATCAGTCTTCACGATATTCGTTGTGCGACCATTCTCATCCATCAATTTGCCTTCTTTGGTTACCATCAACGTATCTTTGCTAGCGGTCATTACGTTACCAGGCTTCACATCTTTGGCATACATAGCCATATCACCAGCGACTACGTGATAACCCAATACTTTGGTCAATAATGGTTTATTGGCAAATAACTGTGCTTTAGTCATACCTGTTTCTTGCAATGCTTGCATAAAGGCGGCATTGGTCGGTGCAAATACCGTATAGTGGGCGTTAGGATCAGACAACATATCTACTAGACCTGCTGCTTGTACCGCTTCTACCAATACTGAAAAATCAGGATTGCTTTGCGCAATTTGTACAACATTCATCTTAGCCATACTCTGACTGTGCATTGGTGCTTTCATATCGCCCGTCTTTGCTGGCATCATATTATTACAAGCACTTAGACCTGCGATTGAGATAGCCAATGTACCGATGGTGGCAATTTTAGTAAGTTTCATAACATTTTCCTTAATGATTTGAATTTTTTTAACGTTGGTATTGTTTCAACTATGATATTACTGTCTTACAGATCATCCTGCCTGATAATGCCATTTGCTCACCATACTGTACTGCTAACAATGATACTCTTAGTGCCAGTTACTGCTAATAAATGAGCCTACATTTATAAGTAGGACTTACTAAGACCTTGTATTTCTGAAATTAAATTAACATGTAAATAATCTTTATCAACCTGCCTTTGCGCAATTTTTTGTGGTATGGGTGTAAATTCTGTCTGACTTCTGAGCATTCCCGTTGGCTTTCATTTGCAAAAGAAAAGCTTTATGTAACCCCTTAGCGAAATGATATTCATTTGTGCGTATCTACTTTATGAAATAGACTCTAATACCTTGCTTTGTTACTTAGCTCTCCTCTTATTTATCTATTGCCAAAGAGGAATATGCAGTATCCCTATATAGCAAACTTTTCATGCTAAAATAATGCAAATTTGCGGTCCTCTTCGTGAGACTCTGCACGCTACTGATTTGTTATTCCTTCTTTTTTTAATAATTACGATATAAGCAGCACACCTATGATTCCAACGACGACCTCACCAACCGATTCTCATACCGATACCGCCTCTAGTTCCTCATCCGCTAATGATTTTATATTAACGCCGCCTGCTGTGTTTCCGTTTAAGGAGCAGCAGCTAACCGCTCGTGCCCGTATTACTGAGCAGATGGCATCACGCATTTTGATGTTAGACGGTGCGATGGGTACGCAGATTCAGACTTATAAACTAGAAGAAGCGGATTATCGTGGTGAGCGTTTTGCTGATATCGACCAAGATGTACGCGGCAACAACGACTTGCTGGTACTGACTCAGCCGCACATGATTAAAGACATTCATCACGATCATCTGCTAGCGGGCGCTGATATCATCGAGACCAATACCTTTAACGGTACGCGTCTGTCGATGGCTGACTATGACATGCAGTATCTAGTGCCAGAACTAAATAGAACAGCGGCCAAGATTGCTCGAGAAGCAGCGGATGAATTTACCGCAAAAACGCCTGAGAAACCGCGCTTCGTTGCAGGCGTCGTGGGTCCGACTTCGCGTACGTGTTCGCTATCACCTGATGTCAATGATCCTGCGTTTCGTAATATTACCTTTGATGAGTTGGTACTCAACTACCGTGAAGCGACCTTATGCCTGATAGAAGGCGGCGTCGATATCATCTTGATTGAGACAATATTTGATACGCTAAATGCCAAAGCGGCGATATTTGCGATCACTGGTGTGTTTGACGATATTGGCTTTGAGTTGCCAATTATGATTTCGGGTACGATTACCGACGCGTCAGGTCGTACGCTATCTGGTCAAACGGCGGAAGCTTTCTATAACTCGATTCGCCATGCCAAGCCTCTATCTGTTGGCTTTAACTGTGCGCTAGGTGCTGATGCGCTGCGTCCACATATTCAGACATTGTCAAACATCGCTGATACTTACGTCTCTGCGCATCCAAACGCTGGTCTGCCCAATGAGTTTGGTGAGTATGATGAAACCGCTGAAGGAACAGCTGCTCTACTCGAAGGTTTTGCCAAAGCAGGTATCCTAAATATCGTGGGCGGCTGCTGTGGTACAACGCCTGAGCATATCCGTCAAATTGCTAAAGTCGTGGCGAACTATCCGCCGCGTGTTATCCCTGAGATAGCGCCTGCCTGCCGACTATCAGGTCTAGAGCCATTTACCATCAACTCTGATAGCTTGTTTGTCAATGTCGGTGAGCGTACCAACGTTACAGGCTCCAAAAAGTTCTTACGTTTGATCAAAACAGAAGCCTATACCGAAGCACTCGATGTCGCGCGTGATCAGGTCGAGGGCGGCGCGCAAATCGTCGATATCAATATGGACGAAGGCATGCTTGACTCCAAGCAGGCGATGATTCACTTCGTCAATTTGGTTTCAGGTGAGCCAGATATCAGCCGTGTACCACTGATGATTGACTCGTCTAAATGGGACATTATCGAAGAAGGTCTTAAACGTACGCAGGGCAAATCTGTCGTCAACTCTATTTCTCTAAAAGAAGGTCATGCTGAGTTCGTTGAACGTGCCAAATTATGCATGCGTTATGGTGCTGCGATTATCGTTATGGCATTCGATGAAGACGGACAGGCTGACACTTACGAGCGTAAGATTGAGATATCTAAGCGCAGCTATGATGTACTAGTCAACGAAGTGGGCTTCCCGTCAGAAGACATTATCTTTGACCCAAATATCTTTGCCGTTGCCACGGGTATCACCGAGCATAATAACTACGGCGCTGACTTTATCAATGCCACACGTTGGATTACGGAAAATCTACCGAACGCGATGGTTTCGGGCGGCGTATCCAACGTGTCGTTTAGTTTCCGTGGTAACCCAATCCGTGAAGCGATCAACTCCGTATTCTTATACCACGCAATCAAAAACGGCCTGACCATGGGTATTGTCAACCCAGCCATGCTTGAGCTGTACGATGATATTCCAAAGGAAGCTCGTGATGCCATCGAAGACGTCATGCTCAACCGCAATCAAGGTGAAACTGGTCAAGATGCGACTGAGCGCCTGATGACCGTCGCTGAAAACTACCAGGATGGCGGTAAGAAAAAAGACAGTACCGTCGATATGAGCTGGCGCGAAGGTACGGTAGAAGAACGCATTGCCCACGCACTGGTCAAAGGCGTGACCACCTTTATCGAAGCGGATACCAAAGAAGCATGGGAGAAGTATCCTAAACCACTAGAAGTCATCGAAGGGCCGCTCATGGACGGTATGAATATCGTCGGTGACCTATTCGGTGCAGGTAAGATGTTCCTACCGCAAGTCGTAAAATCTGCCCGCGTGATGAAGCAGTCTGTTGCGTGGCTAAACCCATATATCGAAGCGGAAAAAGTCGAAGGCGAAGTCAAAGGTAAAATCCTAATGGCAACCGTCAAAGGCGACGTGCATGATATCGGTAAAAATATCGTCGGCGTGGTGCTTGGCTGTAACGGCTATGATATCGTCGATTTGGGCGTCATGGTGCCATGTGAAAAAATCCTCGATACTGCTATCGCAGAAAAAGTCGATATCATCGGTCTGTCTGGTTTGATTACCCCGAGCCTCGATGAGATGGTCTATGTCGCCAAGCAGATGCAAGAGCGCGGCATGACACTACCACTGATGATCGGCGGTGCAACGACGTCGAAAGCGCATACTGCTGTCAAGGTCGAGCCACAATATCAAAACGACGGCGTCATCTATGTATCGGACGCTTCGCGCTCAGTCGGCGTGGTGACCAAATTGCTATCAAAAGAGCATCGTCAAGCACTCATCGATGAGACACGTGAAGAATACGTCAAAGTGCGTGAGCGTCTGGCTAAGCGTCAACCAAAAGCTGCCAAAGTTACCTATGCTGAATCGGTCAAGATTGGCTTTCAGTATGATTGGGAAACCTATGTGCCACCAGTGCCAAATAAACTAGGACAAGTGATATTGGATGACTATCCAATCGCGAATCTGCTGCCTTATATTGACTGGACACCGTTCTTTATCTCTTGGGGTCTGACCGGTAAATACCCGAAAATATTGCAAGATGAGGTGGTTGGTGAAGCAGCTCGTGATCTGTTTGAAAATGCCGAAGATCTGCTACAAAAGATGATCGATGAAAAATCAATCGTAGCTAAAGGAGTGTTTAAACTCATGCCCGCGCGCCGTACTGGTGCGGATACTGTCACTGTCTATGACAATGTGCCTGCTGATGGCGGCAAACCGACCTATCAGTTTGAACACTTACGTCAGCAAAGCGACAAGGCAAGCGGCAAGCCAAACTTTAGCTTGGCAGACTTTATCTCACCATCAGAGACGCATACCGATCACTTGGGCGGCTTTACCGTCTCAATCGTCGGTACAGAAGCACTGGCTGAGCAATATAAAGCAGCAGGTGATGACTATAATGCCATCATGGTACAGGCGCTGTCTGACCGTTTAGCCGAAGCATTCGCCGAACATCTACACGAGCTCATCCGTAAAGAGTATTGGGGCTATCAGCCGACTGAGTCACTCACCAATGATGAGATGATTAAAGAAAAATACGTCGGCATCCGCCCTGCACCTGGCTACCCTGCTTGCCCTGAGCATACGGAAAAAGGCAAATTGTTTGATTGGCTCGGTACGGTAGATGCTATCGGTACGACCTTGACCGAAAGCTATGCGATGTGGCCTGCGTCATCGGTCAGCGGATTCTATTACTCGCATCCTGATAGTGAATACTTCAATGTCGGTAAAATCAGCCGTGATCAGTTAGAGAGCTATGCTGAGCGTAAAGGCTGGGATATGAAGACTGCTGAGAAGTGGTTAAATCCGAACTTGTAGTGGATTGGCTAATGCAATTATAAAAACCTAATAGTTCTTTTCTGGCTTACTCATTTAATATGGGTAAGCCATTTTTTATGGCATTCTATTTTGCCCACCATCAGCAAACTTATCGCTACGTTCATAGCAAAATACTTTCATCATTTGCTAACAATAACCATGCTAGATTATTGTCTACTTTATTATTTTGAGATAGGCTATGAATCAGATTGCATTACTTTCTAGTTGGATTGGCAAAACCTTTGCAATTTGGGCATTGGTCAGTGCTGTTTTGGGATTTATTTTTCCTGAATTTTTTGCATCATTGGCTTTTTTAATCGTCCCAATACTTGGCATCATTATGTTTGGGATGGGCATGACGCTCAAAACGGAAGATTTTCTGGAAATTGTCAAACGACCAAAGCCTGTATTGATTGGGCTATTGGCACAGTTCACGCTAATGCCTCTTATCGCTTACTTATTGACAGTAATTTTCAACCTCGATCCTTTAATAGCTGTCGGTGTTATCTTGGTTGGTTGTTGCCCGGGTGGTACTTCTAGTAATGTGATTACGTTCTTAGCCAAAGGTGATGTGGCATTGAGTGTGGCGATTACCTCTATTTCTACCCTACTGGCACCTTTTTTGACCCCGATTCTATTAAATGTGTTTGCCGGTCAGCTGATCGATATCGACCTAGCCAGTATGATGATGACCATTACTAAAATTGTCATCTTACCTATCTTACTCGGTGTTATCTTTCATAAATTTTTGGGTAAAAAGATCGAGTTCGTTACCGAGGTATTACCGATGGTGTCGGTATTGGGTATCTCCATTATTATAGCGGCAGTGGTTGCCGTGTCTAAAGCGACCATCTTAGATAGTGGTGCTATCGTATTTATCGTGGTTGCCTTACACAATATGACGGGTTATACCTTGGGATATGTAATCGCTCGCTTGTCTGGCTTTACGGAGAAACAACGCCGCGCGATTATGATAGAAGTGGGCATGCAAAACTCTGGTCTAGGCGCTGCCCTTGCGGCAACTTATTTCAACCCTGTCGCTGCCTTACCTAGTGCAATATTTAGTGTGTGGCATAACTTTAGCGGTGCGTTGGTTGCGAATATTTTTGCTAAGAGAGATGGTAGGTAGGGGTTTTATTGGTTACTTAAATAGGAATAATTCAGAATCAATGGAAACAATTATGGCTAGTTAAAAGTTTATATTAAAAATAAAGGTTGAAAAGCATTTGAATTTTTAAAGCTAGTTTTCATTTAAGTAGTTTAAAGAAATACTTGATACCATATGTTACTTAGGTAGCTAATATAGACGACGAAGGGATAGCTAAGTTTTAACCTATTCCTATTGTCCTAATAATTTTTAAACATTAGTCTACTATACTATACCTATTAATATAACCATAACTAGAATTTGTATAATGCTTCTACAGGAACTTATCATGTTTTAAACAATGCTACTTTAGAAAAAACAATAACCTTTACATAACCTCTTATTAAAGTTATTCATATTGAATATAGGAGACAATAAATTTACCTTACTATTGGAAAAGTATTGACAGTATCTACTTCACCTTGTTTTATTTTTTTAAACAACCCTTCTTCCAACAACTTAATCTCATTAACTACATCAATCATTGATAAAAAATGACCCTTACAAAAAATGAAGACCGAATGTATCAATAGCTTCCTAGTATTACTTAGAATAAATTTATCATTCATAGAATCATATATTAATTTCGCAATTCTCTTTTCAGCTTTTACCTGACTACCTATATTCAAAACCGCACAGAAAACACTATTTATCAGGCAAATCAAAGCTGCTCTCGTTTCAATTTTGTATTGCAATCTAATTACTAAAGACGATAAATACAATCTATCTAACGTTAAGATTAGGATATTCTTTAAAAAATTAAAGTTATATTCAGAATCTTGTAATTTAGGCTTTCTTATAATATTAGATATTAAATAATAGTTATCATCGCCTCCTTCAAGAAGGAGCTTATTAACATCGTCGAATAATACGTTGAAAGGCAACCCATAAAATGCATAACAAGCTAAACCATTCTTTTTATCTTCCAATTCCATTGTTTTCGTTAACGATGAAACCAAATCACTTGAATTAAGAAGCTTTACACCTAACCCAGTGACGTATTGAGCAAGTAACATATCTAAAGCTAAGATCGGTTTATCATGAGCAGCTGCTATTTCCAAGCTTGAAGATAAAGATATATCCATATAGTCTTGATTGGTAACCCTAACTAAACCTAATGGTAGATCCATATCTAATATTGATAAAACTTTTGTACAAGTTAGCAATTTTTTGACGTTTATTCTCAAAGTTGAAGTCATACTATATATATCATGATTACTGACAATATTAAAATCACTCTCATTTATCTGACTAATCCCACCTTCTTTATCTTTATTATCTTCAATACTGCTCAGCCAAAACCTAATTAATTTCTTAGTTTCTTCACTGATTAATAACTGATAATTTTTCTCAATCAAAGGTTTAAATAAACCTGTCAAAACTAGATAAATAAAAGAGTGAACATCTACTATAAACTCTTTACTAGCCACTCCATGATCAAAAGTGGACAATTGACCTGCCGTATACTCATTTTGCATTAAAGAAAGTGCAGAACGAACCATCTCCTTATTAAATAAGAAGTGAGCTTTTAAGAAGTAAGGTATCTCTTGATCCTTAATTATTTCCTCATTTTTATTAAGCTTAATAATATTAAATATACGAGTTTTTAACTTTTCAATATCGTTAATGTCAGCTGGAATGGAACGAAAAGGATCACTGCCATCATTAATACTTTGGCGGATCTCTAAACTAATTTGAAAGGCTAATGCAAGAGGTGGGTATTCTTCAAGCAAAGTCAATTCACCAAAGTGATTTGAAATCGTATTATCAGTTTCGAGAGAGAGGAGACTTCTAGCTAGCTCTGTATCTTTTGAAAGAACATATTCTGTATTAACACTTACATCATCACTATCAATTATAAGCTTCTCATAGACTTTATCATAATTTCTATACCTAATAGCTTTGACGACATTCTTAACTGTTTGAGAAGGTACAAAATTAATACCTTTAGGGATAGTACCTAAGTAGAATTGCGTCAACAATATACTTGAATTTTCTGTACTTTTAATAAAAAACTCACAAAGAATTTCTTCAACTTGAGACGTACGACCAACCTTACTCATTGCATCCAAGATATGGATAATTTCAAGACAAGGCTTCTGAAAAAAATCGTCTGGCAATAAGCCAAACAAATGATAATTATGATCTATCAAATCATTTGTAATTAAGTGGCAATGAAAGTGCCAATACTCTATAGTATAAGGCGCTTGTATAATAGCTTGCTTGATGAGCTTTAAACTTTTATCTATTTTTTCTTTATTGAAAGCGATTAGTGCTTTCATATAGTAAAAAGATGAGTTCCAACTGTTACTATCAACCTGATTTAGTAAAAAATTAAATGACTTATACTGTTTAGCATTAAATAAAGATTGAGCATAAATAGTAACTATTGGTGAACACCAAAGATTATCATAACCCTCATACACTATCCTGCTGAGTAATTTATTGATTGACGAGAATAAACCTTTTTGAAAAAAATCCTGACAAGTTATTAATATAAATTCAAGAGTTATATTCTTTATATTCTCAATTCGCTGAATATCTATCAATATCTCATTTTCATCAAACTGTCCACTCTGAACTAGAAGACGGATCTTACTTAATACTGATACAGCATTACTCTGACCTTCAACACGAATACTTCGAATATCTATATCATCAAAATTACCATAATGTATAAGGTAATTAGCCTCATCATTTGTCCATACTGACTTAGCTTTTATTTCAAATATTACTTTGTTTACAAAATTTTTATCCTCAGACTCTCTGTACCTATATATCCAAAGATCTTGTTCAGTACAACTAACTTCATCAGACTGAAAAGCTAGCTTTAACCACAATTCATAACCAATCAGTTTGATCTTATCTGCATACCCAATACACGCTTGTAATAAAATCTTATTAAAATCTATATAATTAAATAAAGGTAAAAATATATTGATAACATATCTAACATCATATTTCTTAAGTTTTATAGCTTGTTCGCATTCAACTATTAAACCATATAGCCAATTTTTCTGATTAACTGTTAGTAAATAATACTGATTTTCAGAAAACTTGAGTATAAATAGCCTTCTTTTTAGCCAAAAAACTACAAAACTCTTATCTAAAGAATCTTGTCCTGTTTCAATCTCTTTGATTAATAATTCACATTGCTCTTCATTAGCTGATAGCCCACAACCCATTGCTACCATCAACTTTTCACATGTAGGTAGTTTGAAAAGTTTTCTAATAACTTTATCAATACCTTCTTCATCAATCAAGTTGCTTATATAGATACTATTTATATAATAATTTGAGGTGTCAGAGTCCTTGTACACATTCAAAGCATCTTCTTTTCTATCTGATTGAATTAAGTGATGAATGAAGGTGGCAGCAGCAATACATTTATTATCTATACTTGCATTTGTTGATGACATCACACACTTTAAGAAATCAATATTTTCATCTGTGATATTAAGTGCTGCAAAGCTATCAAGTAATATTTTGATTATCTTTATTCTATTATCTATATTAGCATCTTTTCCTTGAATTGAAGCTAGCACACCTATACTCTTGCTTGCTTCATTCGCCTTTAAAAGAATAATATCGTTAAAAATTGAACGTAATATAATATCTAAGTTATCAACATTGACACCTAAATTGAATATTTTCTGATCTCCTCCTACATTAACACCATGGACATTACTTTGAGTTAATGTGGTAGTTTCACGATCTATATCAGTAGAATTTTTTGCCATAATAGTCCTTTACCTATTTATTTTGTCTCTACCAATATTATCGCCATAAACATTATGCTGGCTAATATTCTGATTATTCGCTGGTGGGATTGCACTAATCAATTTAACTAATGACTCTGACGACTCGATTTTTCGCTCTATCGACTTTTCACTCATTTCATCATTTAGTTCTAACTCTGCTACCTTGTCAGCAATTCTATTAATAATATCTTCATCCTGAATAATATTTTGCTTAACAACGTACGAAATGAATTTATCTTTAGAAAAAGTTACTGACTTCTTTAGAAACTCATAGCAGGTATTCGATAAAACATTTATTGTCATAGTACTTAACATAAGTATTCCTTTTTAACATAATTATTTTCTATTGAATTAGGTCTTATTGCCGACTTTTCAAGTAATTGTAGTGTATATATGCAAGGAAATCTAAAAGTATTAACTATGAGTGCATATAATGTTAGCTAAAACTTAGGGTATGTCCTCAATTCAATCGATAGTTATCTAAATGGGTTAAAAATGGCTAAATCTTGCCAAATGGCGTCAAATAGCTGACTAATATCTCGATATTATCTGCGCTATTTTCCTTGTTTGACGGCAATTTATCTCATTTTTATCACCATTTTTAAAATGAGGACACGCCCTAGTATAATTTATCTTTATTTTTCCGACACCGCTCAGAACAATAAATCACCTGCTCCCAGTCTTTCTCCCACTTCTTACGCCACGTAAACGGGCGCTGGCAGACGGGGCAGGTTTTTTGCGGTAAATTTACTTTTTTGTGTGCCATCATCTGCCCCCTTGTGCCGTATATCTAATATCTATGGTTAATATTTACTGCCTACTTATCTTCTTTTTGATGATCTAGCCCTTCATACTTTTTCACCCGTCGGCATTGGTCTGAGCAATAGACCATGCTCTCCCAGTTTTTATTCAGCTTCTTAGTCCAGCTAAACTCACGCTCGCAGACAGGGCAAAGTTTTTTGCGGACGTTCTTCTTTTTGTGCGCCATAATTTTCTCATTGGTTTGATATAGTCGATTCACTACCATCGGATACGGTGTCAGTCTTGCTTAACCTACTGTTTGTAGCACTTTTACTCGCTGTCATTGTATCCAAAGTAGCTGTTGCCGACTATATTACCACTGTCTCTTAATCATAAGCCCTATTTATAGTGCTATTCATAAGTGATGTTCATAAGTGCAAGTCATCAGCATTGCTCATAAGCGTTAATAATCAATCATTAGTTGTTAATCGTCAGCTATTAATCATAATCGTCAAATATTTTATTTAGGCGATTGAGACTATTAACGATTAACTTACCTGATTGATCGGTGCTGGTATCAATCGCCAGCTTCTCATCCATCCGCATCGTCAATGGCTCTAATGCTTGCTTGAGGGCAGTTGCCATCAATGCGGTCTGCTGATGAATATTAGGGATATCGCTATCGGCTGTTTGATTATCATTATTGCTAACCAAGCTATCTGCCATTCTTTGCGCCAGTTGTTCAACAGCATTGACCAACTGTACCATCAGTGCTTTTTGCACATCTTGGTTTTGCTTGAGATACTCGCCTTCCGCCTTTCCAGCATTGTGATCGTGCTTATATATTTGCAGCAATTGACTCACGCTTTTCTCAAAGCCATTATCGATACTGTCGCTGACAACTTTGGCATTATTAATCACGCTATCAGCAAGGATTTTTTGTGCTTCTAATTGGGCGTTTAACTGCGCATCGAGTTGCGCTTGCTGTCCTGCTTCTCGTAAGCGAGCGATTTGCTCTGGGTCATTTTTGGTTAAGTATTTTTCAAACTGGCTACTGATGGCATTGAAGCCACTGGCCAAGTCGACCAACTGGGCAACGATACGCGCGCCCGTATCGCCATCTTCACCGCCCATGGCTTTGTTACGTAAGAAGTCAGCCTTGATTTGCGCCCAACGCTCCATTTCTGCTTCGGTCAAGACACCGCGCATCTCACCAAGCTTGAGCAAGTTGCTCTCTGCGCCTTGGGTCAATAGCTGCGACTCGCCCAGATAATGATCGTCTATCAGCTGGTTCAGCTCTTCTTCATTCATGACCGCCGACAGCTTTTCAGTCATCTTATTCATATTACGATAACTGCCCTGTAGCTTAAATATCGGCTCAACGCGGTATTTATCATCTTGCGAGGCGGAGGCAATATAGGCTTGGTTGACGTCCAAAATGACTTCTTGCACCCTAAACATATGGCGCAAGATGGCGATAATTTCGTTAACTTCTGAGGTGCTATACGGATACGTCAGATCGCTGCTTTGTGCTTGAGCGAGGTTAGCATTGTCTGTTTTTGCCATTTTAATCAAACGATGCACATCGCTTAAGTCACGGTTGGCCATTGGTGCGAGGACGGTATTAGAGGTCAGCGAGTTTTCGATATAACTGAGTGCAAATACCTCTTCCATGCCGCTCATGATATCGCCTAAATTGTAGATATCGGCACGGTTGGCAAGCATATCAGGCACTTTGAAAGCTTCACCACTTTCAGTATATGGGTTACCTGCCATGACCACGCAGAACTTTTTGCCACGCATGTCATACGTCTTGGTTTTGCCTTGCCAGACACCATCGATACGGCGTGTGCCATCGCCGAGTGAGATAAACTTCTGCAAAAATTCTGCATGGGTATGCTGAATATCATCGAGATACAGCATGACGTTATTGCCCATCTCAAATGCCAAGTTGATTTTATTCAGCTCTTCTCGGGCGGTAGCATTTGGTGCTTTTTCTGGATCTAATGAGGTGACGTCATGACCAAGTGACGGACAGTTAATCTTCATAAAGATAAGGCCAAGACGATTTGCCACGTATTCCATCAAGGTGGTTTTACCATAACCTGGCGGCGATATCATCATGAGAATACCCATCAAATCGGTACGCTTATCCTCGCCGACCGTGCCCATCTGTTTGGCAAGATTGTCACCGATAAGTGGCAGATAGCTCTCGTTAATCAGACGGTTACGCACAAACGAAGACAGTGGACGCGGCATAAACTCATCCAGACGCAACGTCTCTTTTGAGTCATGCAATATCTCTGAGCGCATGGCCAGATAACGTCTGTAGGCAGGGATAACTTGGGTATCATGATGATGCAAACGATTTAAGAAATCATCAACGGCAAAGGTTAAGGTCTGCTGATGAATACGTATATGCTCACCCAGCAGGTTATTGACTTGTATCTCAAGCGATACCTTACCCGTACTACGCTCAAAGCTCTGTACTTGATTAAGCGGGTTATTAATACTGGTCAATGATGTAGTCGATGAAACTGGCGACGAGGTGATTGAAGAAAATGACAAGGCCGATGGCGTGGTACTTGCGCCTTGATTGCCTACTCCTTTAGCACTTAGCCCTTTATTAAAAGCCCCTTTATTAAAAGTAGCACCTGAATCAATCAATCGTTGCACCAAAGCTTCACGCTGAGCATCATTTAACTGGGTAAGCAAGACGGCAATGGCTTCTGGCACATAATGACGGCCGCTCTCTAGCTGTTGCTTGCGTAGCGCTTCTTTTTCTTTACTCTCAGCAAGCTGCTCTTCACTGAGTGCCTCGCCTGCCTCATCCGTGCCATCAGTCGCTACGTTAACCGATTCTGTCCCACCATAAGTCTTATCAAGTAGTGCATGGAACCATGTGGCTAGTAGCTCATAGGCTGATTTGGGCTGAAAGCCAAGCTTGCCGATTGAGGACTGCAATTGGTCAAAACTAGCAGTATTTTGCGTGCTGCCTGCAGCGCTGCTATTCAACGTTTGGCTTAGCTGCTCACACAACTGCTGCGCTTGTTGGCTGGTTTGCCATTTTATTGTGTTATGTGCGCCGGCATTGGTTTCAGCCGACTGTCCCATGACGCTCACCAAGTACTCACAAGCAAGCTGAACGTAGCTTGGTTTGAAAATGTTGGCGTTGTTATCAACGCTACCTTCTTTATCAGCGCTAAGACTGTCGTCATTATGAGCCATAACAAAATGACGCATCACTTGGCTCATGTCTTCAACCAGCAAAGATTTGGCCGTATCACTGCCCAATGCACGGCGCAATTGCTCAGCGGTAGCCGCTCTATCCGTCCAGTTATTTGCGCGTGTCAGCACTGATTCATTTAACCAAGCGTCATAACCAAATTGACGTAAGCTGTCTAAACCAAGCGCTTGTACAATATTTAGTTGCCAATAAAACAACTGAGCCAGGGCACGTACTTGTGGGGTATAAATCAGTAGCCCTGCCTCACGCAGTGTCGGCAATATTTGCATCAATAATAGCGTGGCATCATGGTCATGAATGCCTTTGTCATAGCCAAGCTGATAGCGAGGGGTGGCGTAAGCTTTAACCAGTTTAGACAATGAGCTGTCATTATCAATATCACCATTAACATCTAGGGTAATGATAGTCGCATCATATGCTTGATATAGACGGGCTTCGGTTAGTCCATTTTGGCTATTTTTAGCACTTTCGATAATACTATAGGCCAAGTACTCCGCGCGGTATACTTTGTCAGACTCGGAGGCGGTATTCATATCCCAATACGGGCGCAAGGCGTTTAGCTCAGCATTATTAAGCACTTCATAATAGTCGGTACCCGTTAGATGCAAATTCAGCACACGCTTGCCATCTGACTGCTGACGACTCAATAAGGTCAAATCTAATGGCTGAGTATTAACCGAAAAGCGATGCTTACCCAGTTTGATGATTTGGCCACCATCTTCAAACAAGTCCGACTTGTCTTTTAGACTCTTATAACTCTCGATTTGAATGGCTTTTAGACGCGCATCGATGTCATCGGCTTTTACACTAAAGCCCATCGCTTGCAGTTCTTTTGCGATGTTGCGGACTTTTTGCACCAGACCATCAGCGGCAAAATACGTATTTAACGCTTCTTCCTCTGTAAAGCCTGTGACGCCTGTGCTTTGCGTGCGTTTTTTAATACTCTCAAGCATCCGCAGCGCGCCATCACCTAAATTTTGCGCTTTGCGATTACGAGCATCAAGCAGTTGCTGCTTATGGTTTTCAAAGGTTTCGTAAATCTCTTCACGCTTGCTGATGATATCTGCTAAAAACTGGTCGCCACTATTGGTTTCTGGATCAGCGAACTGACTCTCTAACTCTTCTAACTGTACCAATAACTTTGCCATTTGCTCGTCTGATTTCTCAGGCGTATTGGCAATGGATAATGCATTGGCAATAGATTGACCAAACAGCTTAAACTGCGCACCAAATTGCGCGACAGCCTCCGCTGAGCCTAAATTTTTGCGTTTATGATTAAGCTTTGCTTTGCTTTGGTTCAGGCTGGCATAAATGGTCGATATGTCATCGATAATTTGCGTACGTACCGTGGCATCGGCCACATCTAGCGTCCCTAGCAACTCGGTTAATAGATCTAACCCTTGCGCTGTTTCATCGATTTTTTCTAGTACGGGTTTTAGTTCAGCATTGGTTTCAGCGGTATTCAAGCGCTCGCTGACATCGACCAATATGCCTTCGTAGCTTGATAGCGCTTCTTCGCCGCTTAAAAACAGCACCGTTTTTTCAGCCAGCTCGCTTTCTGCCTCCTCTAATTGCTTTTGCAATGCTTGTAACTTATCGGCATCTAGATAGCGCAAATCCTCCAAGCTAACCAAACGGCCTTTTTGGCGTCTTAATGCTGACAACTGATCGACATAATCACTGGCAGACTCAAAGCTAGTAACGCGTATCTGCCGCAAAATCTCACTTTGCTGCGTATCAGCATCGGCTAGCGCAGTTTGGGTTTGCTTTTGGATACTTTGTACTTTGGCGAACTCATCGATGACAAGCTCAGCCGTGGCCGTCACTTCCTTGATACTACTGGCGACTTCGCTCAGCTCAGGCTCAGACAGCCAATAATAGCTGTCAAAGAGACGACTGGTATTGTCAGCCAACTCTTCATAGAGCTTTTGAGAGACACTTTGATTATCAATCAGGCGAGTAATGCTATACAGGTCTGAGATACCACGTACCAGCTCTTTATTGCCGATTTTGCCATAGAAGCTCGTGCTTTCTGGCAGCTCACTCACATACTCGTGTGAGGCATAAGGGGTATGCCATATCTGCATCGGGTGAATACGAGATGGCTCACTTTGATCGCTAAACAGCACCAAACGGCCATTCTCAGCCAAAGCCATACCGTTGCAATAGATAGGGTTTGCTAATTGCTTTTTAATCAAATTATAAGGAAACAACCCCGTGACGCCCAAGTCTCTGTCATAAAATAAAAATAGAACGTCTTCCCCATTTGGCGATATGATTTTGCGTTTGAACTTTAAGTCTTTGGCGTCCACATTATTGGCATCAAACAGTTTATATTCGCCCGTTTGCAAATAGTAGCCACCCGGAAATATGATGCCGTGGTCTTCTGGTAGCTGCACACACGATTGTCCAATCGCATCCAAACGCAGCACCGCTTCGGTCAAGGTGTTATAAACAAAATAACGGTAGTCCTCTTCACGATAGGGCAATATTTTGAGCAGTATTAAACTGCCCACTTTGGCATACGCAATCTCAGCATCCGTCAGCGACTGGGTACGGTCATTAACTGGTTCGCTATAAATACCCTGACCGGATTGCGTATTGTCCTCAATCTTAATGGTCAAATCACCACCAACCGTTTCTACAAATATCGTGTCTAAGATATTCATATGGGGATACTTGCCATTCACCATTTGATCGCGTGTGGTCTCAATCCAGTCAAAATCATAAGCAGGCGGCAGTTCAATGTCACGCTCGCCTCGATTGTCCACATAAGCGACTTGTGCCGACTCTGGCGTACCTTGGCTAAAATCTAACGCAAAACGGAACACTCGAATATCAGTGATGCGCTCACCAATCTGAAATGCCAATAGCAATTTGCTGTCTTTCACCGTTATTTGAATCAGGCGCGTTTGCTTGTAATATCGATACAGCTCATTGAAGTCTTGGACAAAGGCGTATTGATCCAAAAAAGTGCCTTTTAGGTCAACCTCTTCGAGCTGATACTCTTCTTCATTACCAGCTGGCTCGTTCAGACGATATAACGACAATACATCCTTAACATTGCTCGCACGTTTGAGTCCCATAAAAACGTTGTAGCCAAACAGTAGATATTCGCCTACTTGCACCATATCCTGCGCCACACAGTTATGTTCGGTACGGATACGCGTACGGGCGATGACTTGCATTTGAGTACTGCCGAACTCTTCAAGGCGTGCAGTATTTAGCGTGGCCGTCTGTTGCTCTAAACGAGCACCTTGTTCTGTCAAACGTTTTTTGATGAGCTCATAAGCATTGCCCGAGGCAACCGCCTGATCAGTTTGGCTTGCTTGACTAGCATTAGGGTTGTCATTGCTATCTGGAGTGGTTAGGTTTTGCGTGTCCGCCATTGTTGCTCGTCCGTTTCTGTTTTTACATAATAAGAGAATTTTTTGGCAATAAGGAAAATAAGAAGTTATTTGAGATAAAGATCATCGAAAGTAAAGAAGCACTTGGCTAATCTAAAAAAACGATTCATCACTGCTGATTTTTTAGATTAGCCAACTCATTATTAATAATAAGTTGGCTATCGCTCTATGAAGATGTATAGAACAAGTTGGTTAGATTCAGCCTGCCTCCTAAATGACAGGCTAGTTATCAAGGGAGAAATGCATTAATTTTGGCGCGTGTCTTCAATCTATAAAGACATGTCTTAATATTAAATGGTTTTATCATCATTTTGCTTGGTTGCTTTCATAGCTTGACTAGCCATCACGCCATTGATAATACCGCTCAACGTATCTGACTTACCTGCTAGGCCATCGATGGCTTTGCCGATAGATAGTGACTTGGCAAAGTTATCAAAGAAATGCGCTTCGCCGCCAACAATATCAATTTTGGCTTTTTGTAGTGCCACTGCCAACACTTCAGCGTTTTCTTTGGCAATCTCTTTACCTGCGTCGATCGATGCCAGTGCTTCTTGCAAGGCTGTCTCAAGACTCATGCGGAACTCTTCGTGCTCACGCGCTTCTTTATTCATACTACCCATTGCATTGAATTTCTCGACTAGACCATCTGCTTCGGCTTGGAAATGCGCGCGAGTGACTTCGGCTTTTGCCAGTCCAACTTCGCGTTCTGCTTTGGCATTAGACTCACCGCGTGCTGCGATGATTTCAGCATCTGCCATGCCTTTTTCGCGTTCAGCCTTGGCAGTAGATTGACCACGAGCAGCAATAATCTCTGCATCGACCATACCGATATCACGCTCAGCTTTCGCCTTAGATTCACCGCGAGCCGCGATAACCTCAGCATCTGCCATACCTTTTTCACGCTCTGACTGCGCTTCAGCTTGTCCAGTCGCTTTAATAATATTGGCTCTAGCAATGCCTTCTTTTTCCATAGAGACCGACTTAGCTTCTTGGATAGCAGCTTCAGCAAAGCCATGTGCAGACTCTTCGGCTTTAATACCTTCAGCCATTCTGATTTTGGCTTCTGACTCTTTGGCAGAGGCTTCAAGGTTAGCCGTAGCAAGCGTAGTGATTTCAACGGCTTTATGCTTGGCTGACAGCTCTTCGGCTTCGGCTTTTTTCACCTGACGTACTTTGATTTCTTCAGCATCCGCTTCAGCAGCTAGCACGCGTGTTTGCTTAGAACGCTCAGCCTCACTAACTTCGCGAACTTCTTTGATACGCTCTTCTTCTTGCGCCACTGTTTTGTCGACCGCAATACGCTCGCGGATGACATTGGCGATTTCTTTTTTCTCAAGTTCAATCGCACGTTCAGCCTCGATACGTTGCAAGTCAACTTCACGCTCACGAGAGACGATTTCTAAGTCACGAGCACGCGTAACTTTTTCTTCTTCGATGACAACTGCACGCAGACGATTTTGACCTGCTACTTCAATTTCACGTTGCTGATTCTCTCGCTGAATCGCTAAGTCCTGCTCAACCATTATGACGGCCGTTTCTGACTTCTTACGCTCTTCTTCTTCAATCTTACGAGTTTCAGCCGTTTCACGAGCAATCACTGACGATATTTCACGCTTTTGCTTGGCTTCAGCATCGGCTTGTTGACGCTCAAGCTCTAGCATCGCCTCTCTGGTTTCAACGTTCTTTTTCTTAACCGCTAGCTCTTCATCACGCTCAAGCTCATTGGTAATAACGTTTTGAAAAGCCGTTAGTTGAGTAATCTTTTTGATACCTTCAGCATCTAGAATATTACTTGAGTCCAACGACACTTTCGGTGTTTGCTCTAGATAATCGATTGCGACATCTTCTAAGACATAGCCGTTTAGATCGTTACCGATTTCTTGAACGATACTGTCACGAAACTCGCTGCGGTTTTCAAACAATTTAACGAAATCTATTTGCTTACCAACTGTTTTTAGTGCCTCTGAAAACTTGGCATTAAACAGCTCATTAACAGCGACTTTATCTGAGGCTCTCTCAACTCCAACCGATTTGGCAACTTTTAATACATCTTCTTCGGTTTCATTGACACGTAGATAAAATGCGACTGTAATATCAGCACGCATATTATCGGCGCAAATTAGTCCTTCTTTACCGCGTCTATCAACTTCTAACGTGATGAGCGAGATTCTCATCAGCTCTTTTTTATTAATAACTGGCCAAACAAAGCCACCATCAAAACGTACGGCTATTTTGCTCACACCGTTGATAATTAGTGCTTTGCCCTGCTCAACCTTGAAGTAAAAGGCTTTGAGCATCAACAGTGCTGCCATAATGAAAACAAACGCCAGCACCACAACCACGCCGACGATAATGAGTATGTCCATGTTTATTCCTTTAATTGAAACATTCTATAGTCAGTTCTATATCTATCAGATGCTCGGTCCGGCTTGCTCAACTACTCTATGTAGCAGTTTCACTTGCCTTTCTCATATCTAAACTAGTTGAACCAACAATAACTAAATTTAAAACCGTTCGTATGATGTGAAAAATAGAGATTTTTTAGCTCAATATCTGTTTATTGTTTATCAGCGCTTATCTAATTTTCGAGTTTACTCTATGCTAAAAGCGATGATAGAAAGTCGTATCGACTAAACGATTTATAATTATTTATCTTCAACACGAGCGACTTGATAGGTATGTGTTTCTTCTAAATACGCGATCAACATCACTCTATCGCCCTTTTTCAGTAAGCTAGTACTGTTGTCTGAACGAACCTTGAGTATCAAACCTGCACCGCCATCATTCAATTCTGCCTCACCGTGCTTGTCCGTCACACTAAGTGTGCGCACAATCGCGATTTTGCCTACATTATTAGCAGAATTACGTTTGGGGATTCTGGCAATATTTTTGCGAATGGGTGAAATGATCATGCCTGTCAGCCACATAGAAACGACCAATACGAATATTAGTGCCCCTGTGCCAAACACGTAATACAGAACACCAGAGTCAAAATTTTGATGTAAAAAACTGGTATACAAATAGCTCAACAACCAACCGATTAAACTAATTAAGCTTAATATAATGACTAAAGGCACACCGTAGAGACCAAACTTCAACATGAGACCTGTAAAAAAACCGGTCGATGATAAATCAGAGACAGCAGCATCACTACCTGTCTCTCCAACATCCACGCTGTCCATATCTGCCATGCCGAGTAAAGATACTACCCAATATAGAGTAACGAACATCACAAGACCGGTGAAAACAATCGTTGGATATAAACTTATTTTGGTGATAAACACGAAAAAAGCCTCTTGCATTACGCGGGTTCTCCCTTTGTGAACCTAATCTTCTATTTGTAATAACCTACTACAAAAGCTGAGGCACTTCACTTAATATTTATAAACTTATGTTGTTTTACAAATAAGTTTATATACATATCACGGCATGAGACATACTTCTCTAAGGACCCCATATCGGTGAGCGCACGACTCCACCATTTTGACCACTAATGGCATAGCTGGTATTGCCTGACAGCGAATGGATAACTAGACTACCACCATTTTGGCTTGCTGCTTGCCCGCCCACATTCAAGTGGCGAGTTGGATAGACGGCATAATTGCCAGAGGGAGATAGACGTGCGGGCTCATCAAGCCCTGTTTCTGCCAAGTTGACCACCTGTCCAGTCGTCAAGGTCATGACAGCCGCCTTGCGACCATTTAGATAAGCCATACGCTGACCATCTAAGCTAAGCTGAGGACTAGCCACATACCCATTTGTTGATACAGGTGTCGCATTGCCTGTAGCGAAGTCATAACGATAAATTCGCGGTCGTCCAGCACGGACTTTATCACTGGTATAGACAAAACTCTTACCATCCGCAGCATAACTTGGCTGTACCTCTGTACTCGGCAGAGTCGTTAACTGCTGGGTACTGCCATCACTCAGACGCATCTTATAGATATCAGCATTACCACCGACAGTAGAGCTATAAAGCAAATCTTGACCATCGGGTGAGAATGACGCTGACATATTGCTGCCTTCAGCATTTACCACTAGATTGCGCGTATTGCTACTACGATCATAAATATAAATTTTGGGATGCTCACGCGAGGCTTGTTTGCTATAGGCAAGCAGTTGTCCGTCTGCCGACCATGCTGGCGCATAGATATAGCCATTAAGCTGATCGATGAGCTGACGATCGCTACCGTCAGGACGAATACTATAGAGTGCCGATACTTTCGCTGTACCTACGCCCTGCTCTTCTATATAGGCAATATATCCTTGGCGATCAATCACTGGCATACGTGCAGTCAGCGGACTGGTCTCAACTGTACTGATTGGCTTTTTTACTGAGGTATTAGGTAATGTCTGGCAACCGTTAAGCACAGCAAATACGCCGATGGCAATAGGTGTTTTTATCATTAGCCTATCTATGTTTGATTTAGATAGACTTCCTTTACATATGGTTGTTTTATTTATGGCAGTTTTCAGCATAGCGTCATATCCAACAGAACTTGATGATAAAAGTCTTATAAATATCTAAAAAAGCGATCGTTATCGACATAAATTCAGAGCCATCACCATCAATTTAAAAAATCAAATATATTACAGAAACATTACTCTAGTGTAACCTAAACTGGACTAAATTTTGGATAAAAAAATGCCCCACTTGATAGCGAGGCATTTTGCGTTTCAAGAAGAGTAACTTTAAATGAGCAATTTTAGACAAATAATTTTAATTGTTTAAACTCACGAACCAGTCAAACTGTTTACTCAATCATTAAGCTATTTTGTAACGGCTTTAAAATAAGCGACTTGATCATCGTTTTTTATGGTCAAGATAGGCACATTATTGGCATTCTTACTAAGGCTATACTTACCTTGTACAGTGGCTAGTGTGGCAGTATCAAAGCTGGCTTGCGGTTCAGGACATGCCATCATAGTACTGATGCCGTTTTTAATCTCTACCTCACCGTTTGCGACACTATATCCAGCGCCCATGCTATTACAGGTATTCATAAATGCCACGTAATCCCTACCGTTATCATTCATAAAATTCAACGTTAATGGCTTGGCTGGGTCAAAAAACAGCTGAGTCACTTTATCACCATTGCTGCGTTTGGCATCAACGAGCTGCCAGTTGTGTGCTTGCAAGACATCTGCAGTGATTGGCTGACTGACTGGCGCAGGCAAATTCGTCGTCTGGCAACCCGCAGCAAGCGTACCAACTGCCAATGTCGCGACCATCATTACTTTAGTCATGTTCTTCATTTCAACTCCTCGCTTTATTGCATCCGATACTTTTACTAAACACACTATCTGCATGCGCCATCAGCGCTAATAGACAGGCGATTAGCTCTAATAAACATAGTAAAAGCTCAGACTTATTATGATTCATTTATTGTTTTATTTAATGCTCTAAACAATGGCAATATTGTGCATGACTCACAGGGAGGTGTCATCATAAACTGAGTAGTTATTCGGAATGCATTTTGTACTACTTTGCAAATATCTAGCTACTTGCTCTTGCCAGTACCTAAATGAGCTGCTAACTATAATCTTGCTCACTCTATCTATCCGTATCAACGATGGTTATTGACGGTAGCTAGTGACAGTAATTATGGATTATTGACAGCTTGCTGTCGTTGCAATGCCGCATAACCATCCAGACGCTTACGCTCAGTATCATCAAATAATTGCTGCTCAAGCTGATCTATCTGAATTTGCGCTTGGGCTGCATCGACACCTTGGCTTAATAAGCGACTTTTTTGAGTTTCATACTGGGTGAAGCGTTGGTCAAAATTAGCGTCTTCTTGATCTACTTGTGCAAGCCTTTCTGCTGCTGGTGCACCTACTAGCTCTCGGCGCATATTATATAATTCCTCAGGCGTTGCACCGCGAGCTTTCATCTGTTCAGTGCGAGTCATTAACTTGCTAATATTGGCCTGTTGCATGATATTGGCTTTAGTAGCATTCTCTGGCAATCGACTAATATAGTCCTGACGGGCAGCTTGTTTTTGTGCGTCAGACATCTGCTTATTTTGGTCAATTCTGACCATCTCTATACTATAATTATCGTAATCATCCTCTGCGCCAAAAAATGCTGTAATGGTTGGCTTGTCAAAGTACTGCTGTCGTAGATTAGCGATATCTTGTTTTTGTTGGGCAACTGCATTCAAGTCCAGCTCACCACTTTTGGTCGCCTGTAATTGCAGATTACCATAGCGCTTTTCTATCTCAGGAAGTGCTTTAAGGTAAGCAACATATTGATTAAAAATAGTGACCGCTTGGCTAGCGGCAGGCTCTGGTGTGTGATGGCGAATATAACTCTCCACACGGGCAAATATAGTAGCTTCTTCTTCCTCACCTAGGGCGGATAAAAAATAATCAAACAAGCGCCGCAGACCTTCAGTGACGACCAACTGTTTATTTTCATCGATGATGATTTCACCATCAATTTGGGTACCCTTTAATGAGCGTGGTAAATTTTCTAATCCTGTGACAAATTGAGACTGGCTGGGTGGCGTTGTCGCTTTTACGACTTGTCCCGCAGCCAACTCAGTTGTCACTGACTCGATATTCTCATTATCGGAGACGGAGGATTTGATTGAAGTTGAAGTTGAATTTACATCGTTACTAGGCTTGAACCACAAAATAACCGCCGCTGTGGCAATGATAACCACGGCGATGATAGCAATTGTTGCATAGGTTGGACGGCGGTTATTTGACATAAACGATATTTCTCAATTAATGAGCATTCTTGTTTTGTAGTTCAGCTTATAGGTTGGCGTTTTTCAGACGGTTTACCTGAGTACGATAGATAGATTTTGGCTCAGACTCTCCCCATGCCGTCAGACCCAAGACTTGATCAGCGGAATCCAAATGGTTCATTCTATAATTATCACGAATCACATAGCCAAGACGACTTGAGCAAGCAGATACCAATCCATCATTAGACTCACCTGCAAACGGTACGCCCGTTGCGGCTAATAGGTAATCGCTAGGATCAAGTGCGCTCGTTATTTGCCCGACGCCGCTAAACGAATAGTACTTGATGCCATTGACCGCCGTACTAGTCGGTTGACCACAATAGTTTTTTGGCATTGCTGCAGGAAATTTGGCATTGAACTTAGCAGCACCATCGGTCGATAGAGCCACGAGCGCTTGCCAGCCATCTTGTTGTTGAATTTGATTGAAACTGATACCAGAACCAATATCTGTAAAGCCACCAATCAGATTAAACACGCCTGATACTAGCTGGGTGGTGACATTAGATGGCTGTCCAGAAGTATTATTTGGCTCAAGGACATTTTTAACAAAATCAGCGGTTTTTGATCCTTGCTCTGGGCTTGATACCGCAGTTACTGAGGCCACGTACTTTGGCGCGACGCCAGCGACATAACGAATATCTATACCGCCCTGACTGTGTCCAAACAAATTGACTTTAGACTCACCTGAAATGGCAGCAATGGTCTTGACCTGTTGTAGCAGTTGCTCACCTCGAACTTCGCTATTATTGACCGCTGACGTTTTGGTGGTATATACCTCTGAGCCACCTTTCATCAAGTCTTCTGGAATCCCGTTGAAATAATCAATGACTCCAAATAACGTCGTGAAGCCGCCAAGTCCATGTGCTAAGACGACTGGATATTGAGTTTTAGTGTAACTAGAAGTGAAATATTTACTGTCTACCAACTTGCAACCGTTAGCATTGGCACAATTATAGTATTGTCCTGCAGCTTGAGCAGAAGTGGTTTGTATGGTCATTAGAAGTACACCAGCACTGATTGAACCCAGTATCGGTAACAATGTCTTTGGTGTGAGAGCTGCACGAATGTACAAAGAAAGCGTCATAACAACATCCTTGTTATCATTGATTTGGTTATTTTTACTGCACAACTACAGTAAAAATTGCTGCTAATTCCGTTAGCAGGCAAAATTACATTACTTATATATCCTGCAACATTCAACTAATTTGTCAAAATATGAATATATTAGTCTGACTAATGAGTCATATAAGCCCTCACCATGTTGTAAAGCAATTATTATCAATGATAATGATAGGTACACTATCACTTAACGTAAAAGTGTCACTAGTACGTTTATGGTATAATCTATCCACAATGAACCCATAATTATAAGATATACGATGATGACTAAAAAATCCCTTATCCAGTCTCCAGAAGCCATAGAAAAAATGCGTGTGGCCGGTAAACTCGCTAGTGATGTGCTTGTCATGCTCGACGAGCATGTCAAAGTGGGCGTCAGTACCGAAGCGCTCAATCAGATTGCCCATGACTATATTGTTAATGTGCAGCAGGCTATCCCTGCCCCACTTAATTATAATGGTTTTCCAAAATCTATCTGTACCTCAGTTAACCATGTTGTCTGTCACGGTATCCCAACCGAAAGCAAGCTACTAAAAGATGGTGATATTATCAACATCGACGTGACTGTTATCAAAGACGGTTACTATGGCGATACCTCAAAAATGTGGATTGTTGGCAACGGCTCTATCATGGCACAGCGTATTTGCAAAGTGGCACAAGATGCCCTTTATGCGGGTATGAGCGTGGTCAAGAACGGTGCACGTCTAGGTGATGTCGGTGCTGCTATTCAGGCCGTTGTCGAGCCTGAGCGCTTCAGTATCGTTCGCGAGTTCTGTGGTCATGGTATCAGTGATGAATTTCACCATGAGCCACAAGTCATGCACTATGGCAAAAAAGGCACTGGCTTTGAGCTAAAAACAGGTATGACGTTTACCATCGAGCCTATGATTAACCAAGGCACGTGGCAAACTAAGATTTTGCCTGATGAGTGGACGGCGATTACTAAAGACCGCAAATTGTCTGCTCAATGGGAGCACACCATGGTCGTAACAGACAATGGCTGTGAGGTATTTACTACTCGCCCCGAAGAAGATTTAAGTTTTTTGACGCAGTAGTACAATCAAAGATCGCTTAGGCGGTCTTTTTTTTGGTCTTTAATTAGGGCGTGTTTGATATTCAACCATGGCACTGACAGAGACTATTTTTTAGACAGTTCGACGTTAAAAATAGTAAGTTTAGTCATTCTAACCGTCTATTTTTAACAATGAAATGGCAAAAAATAGTCCTGTCTCCTTCTATTAATATTGGAGCTGAGGCTAAAACTGCCCCATACCGCGTTGTAAACCTAGTTAAGGCACAAGCATTACCGTCGTTTTACGCCTTGTCTAAAACAGTTTTAGCAATCAGCAGTGCCTATTTGTGAATATCAAACACGCCCTAGTCCATATTGAGTATTGTGCTTATAGGCGCTTTGTCTTTATACTCAGATGACCTGATAACTTCTATTGATATATTTATCAGCACTTTTATTGATAATTGCTATTCGTAATTTTTATTAGCCATCAGCACATTAGTTGCCCAATAGCGCTCAGCTCAAACGTTCTATTTCTAAACTCTTAACTGGATAACACTCATGTTTAATTGTGATATCGCCTCTGTTGATTTGACGCCTTTACCGATACTACCAAGTGAGGTGGCGATAGACTCATCCCCACTGTCAGCCAAAAATATGACAGACAAGAATCTGCTTGGCATTCCTGAATGGTTGGCCCAGATCAACGACGATATCAGCCGCTCACTAGAACGTGGTACTAATATTCGCCAACTGGTTTCAGCACGTGCTTGCGCTATCGACAGCCTATTGATTGCATTATTCAAATGGTTTGAGTTAGATAAGACTGATTTGGCGTTTTTTGCGACTGGTGGTTACGGGCGCGGTGAGCTATCGCTTTATTCAGACATCGATATTTTGCTACTGTCTCCTGGTGAAATAGGTGCTGATGCCAGTAGTAAAATCGACAAACTGGTCGCTCTACTATGGGATATAGGACTAGAGCCTGCGCTCTCTGTACGTAGTGTCAATGATGCGCTAGAGGCCGCGCTTGACCATACTATTGCCAGTGCTCAGCTAGAGGCTCGACTCCTAATCGGCAATGAGGCATTGCAAGACATGCCCGCTCAAATCGTCAATAAACAGTGGTCTCCTCGCGCCTTTTTTGATGTAAAAATGGAAGAATCCAAGGCGCGTTACTTGCAGCACAATGCAACCGAGTACAATCTTGAACCCAATATCAAAACAGCACCGGGCGGGCTACGTGATATCCATATCATCGGCTGGGTCACCAAGCGTTATTTTCGCGTGAGCAAGCTATATGATTTAGTGCAACAGAACTTTTTGACCGAAAAAGAGTTTGACGAGCTGAGCTTTGCCGAAGGGTATTTATGGCAAATTCGTCATTACTTGCATGTACTGACGGGCCGTAATGAAAACAAGCTGTTGTTTGATTATCAGCGTGAGATTGCTCAGCTAATGGGCTACGAGACCCAGCCTGATGACCAGCCTAATGCTGCGGTCGAACGGTTTATGCGCGACTACTATCGCTGTGCGATGCAGATATCAACGCTATCTGAGATGCTGACCAATCACTATTATGAAACGATAATAGAGCCACAGCTGCCTGACGATGAACGTCCAAAAAAACAGCCTATAAATGCACGGTTCAACCGCATTGGTAACCAGATTGCCATTGCGCATCATCGAGTGTTTGCACAGCACCCAGATTCTATCTTAGAGATGTTTTTATTGATGGGTCAGCACGGTATCGATAAAGTTCGTACCCATACCCTGCGCGCACTCAAAATTGCCGCACGAGGCATCGATCAGATATATAGAGACAACCCTACGCACAAAGCGTTGTTTTTATCGAATCTAAAAGAACAGAATTACTTATTCCATCGTCTACGTACCATGAATCGCTACGGGGTATTGGGTAACTATATTCCTGCTTTTGCGCAAGTCACTGGCCTCATGCAATATGACTTGTTCCATCGTTATACAGTAGATGCGCATACTTTATTTTTAATTAGAATCTTGCATCGATTTACAGATCCGACCTTTCACGAAGAGTTCCCGTTGGTCAGCTCTATCTTTCAGCGTATCGAGCGTAAAGAGATTTTGGTATTGGCAGCGATGTTTCATGATATTGCTAAGGGCCGTGGCGGCGACCATAGTGAGCTTGGTCAAACAGAATCGATTGAGTTTTGTTTATCGCATGGTATGAGCTTGGCGGATGCGAACTTAGTAGGTTGGCTCACGCGCTATCACCTTCTTATGTCGATTACTGCACAGAAAAAAGATATCTCAGACCCTGAAGTGGTGACTATTTTCTCTGATCTCATCGGTAACGTGACTCATCTAAACCATCTGTATGTACTGACGGTGGCTGATATGAATGCGACTAACCCACAGCTATGGAACAGCTGGCGGGCGACCCTCATGAAACAGCTGTACTCACAAACTCGGCGCATCTTGCGCGCTGATATCGATGCGCCTACCAATCGTCAAGATATGATTAGTGCCACACGTAAGCAAGCGTTGACGATGCTAGATAATGTCAATAACCAACATATGAACCGCGATGAAGTATTGCGTCTGTGGGATGACTTGGGCGATGAGTATTTCTTGCGAGAGATTGCAGAAGATATCTTATGGCATACCGAAGCTATTTTGAATCACCCACCGATTGGATTGGCTTCTAATGCTGATAGTCCACCGTTGGTCGTTTTGCGTGAACATCGCGAATTGGCACTTGATGCGGTACAGGTATTTGTTTACACCCAAGATCAGATGAACCTATTTGCCGTTACCATGGCGGTGTTTGATCAGATGAATCTAGATGTTTTAGATGCACGCATTATCACAGCGACCCGTGACTTTGCTTTGGATTCTTATGTATTGCTAGATCCTAGTGGCACATTGCTGGTCGATGAAGACAGTCAACAAGAGCTAAAACAACGCTTAATTGACTCGTTCAAAGACCCTACCGTACTTAAACTGACGAACAAGCGTATGCCGCGTCAGTTAAGACACTTTGAAGTAAAAACGGTGATTAACTTTGAATTCAATGAAGCATCAGACCAGCACATCATGAGCTTAGAAACGCTTGATCAGCCAGGGCTATTGGCACGAGTTGGGCAAGTATTTTTGCAAGAGCAAATCGAAGTACATGCTGCACGTATTACCACTCTAGGTGAGCGTGCGGAGGATATGTTTTATATCAGTGATCAAAACGATAAGCCACTCTCACCTGATAGACTGGAAGCATTAAAGGCAGCTCTGTTAGCCAGTCTTACCGTTCAGAAAGAGCATAATAGCGTAATATATTTTTGATACGGCTAGATAGTTTTGGTTAGCCATTATTTTGAATATTAACTAGCAAAAGTAGTCTGATAGTCATCATAGAAGTACGTTTTATAACGTACTTCTATAGGTTATCTCGCTGGCATGTTCATTCAGTTCATCGTCAGCAAGCTCTGGCGGCAAAACACCTACTTCGGGTGGCTGCTGCTCCATGATTAATCGTCCAGCATCGACTTCTTTTTGTAGCAAACATTGCAAGCTTGCTAGGTGAAACTGTCCGTCTAGATAATCGTCTAAGGCTTCTAAAGAAATAGGCGACTTGGCATGTACATCAGGATACAGACTATCCTCTGCCAAAATAATCATCTCATTGAGCGCCTCTTCGCGCATCAGCTCATCGTTGTCTATTTTGCGCTGGAGTTTGTTTTCCAACTGACCTTTAGCAGCAAGTGCACTGACAAAAAATATAGTCTGTATCACAAACAAAGAGACGTATTGCCATAGCGGTAATGAGATACCAAACATATTATTGAGCAGCATCAAGGCCATCGCCACTACCACGTAGCCGACCAATTGCCACAACAGCCACATAATGAGGCTGTTTTCACCATACCAAAACATTTTCTTTTCTTGACGTTCGATCAGTTGCTGGCGCGCTTGCCACCAGCTCTGTTCACGCTCTTTGAGCAGTTTATACAGGTTAGAGCGCTGTAAATTGTTATCAAGTTTTTCATTATTGATATCTTTAGCGATGAGATCATCATTATTTAGCACACTAGACATATCAAACTATCCTTAAAACGATCTACCACGTTTGTGATGTAGTCATTTTTTATATTGTTATAGGTTATAAATTATGAAAGGTTCAAAAGACTTTTGAGCGACTACCTATTTGGTAGTCGTACAATGAATAGCTTACGCTTGGTAAATGCCTACTCACGATATAAGAAGAAAAGGACAAAAAATTAGAGAAGTGCTACACTGCTCTAATGTAAATTTTCTTTATAACTTTATTATTAATTGTCTATTATAGTTATCACACTTATGAATCACAACTTAAAGCATCTACATCCTTATCCATTCGCAAAGATGGCAACCTTGCTTGCCGATAGCATGCCTGCCAATGGTTACAGTGAAATAAAGCTCGGTATTGGTGAGCCAAAACATGAGCCACCTGCATTTGTGCTGGACGTCCTACGCGAAAACTTGGACAAAATAAGTCGTTATCCAACCACAAACGGTATGTTTGAGCTACGTCAAACTATCGCCCACTGGTTAGAGAAGCGGTTTTTTCTTAATCACGTCGATGCCAATACTCAAGTATTACCCGTGATGGGTACGCGTGAAGCGATTTTTAGCTTTGTACAAGCGGTCGTTGATCATGATGTAGCTGACAAAGAGAGCAATTCTCTAGCACCCAATACATCGCCTACGGTTGTCATGCCCAACCCTTTTTATCAGATATATGAAGGCGCAGCGATACTGGCACAGGCAACGCCTTATTTTGTCCCTTGTACATCAGATAATGACTACAAAGGTGACTATCGCGCGGTGCCAAAAGACGTTTGGACGCGTACGCAGCTATTGTTTGTCTGTAGTCCAAACAATCCAACAGGCTCCGTCATGACAATGGATGACTGGGAATACCTCATTCGTCTGTCAGATCAGTACGGTTTTATTATTGCCAGTGACGAGTGTTATAGCGAGCTGTATTTCGATACAGCTCCGATTGGATTGCTCCAAGCTTGTGCTGCCCTCGGTCGCCGTGATTTCAAAAAATGTATCGTGTTCCACTCTCTATCCAAACGTTCAAACTTACCGGGTTTGCGCTCTGGGTTTGTGGCTGGTGATGCCAAAATTTTGCAGGCTTATTTGCAATATCGTACTTACCAAGGTTGTGCGATGCCGATACCTCATCAGTTGGCCTCTATCGCTGCGTGGCAAGACGAAAAACACGTCGCTCATAATCGCGCGCTATACCAAGAGAAGTTTGCCCTATGGATGTCTGAGCTTGGGGAATTGCTAGAGTTACGCATGCCTGATGCTGGATTTTACTTCTGGGTCAAAGTACCTGAGCAATTCGGCGGTGATGATGAAATCTTTGTCAAAGCGCTGTATGAGCAAGCCAATATTCATGCATTGGCAGGACGCTATTTGTCACGTGAAGTTGATGGTCATAATCCTGGACAAGGTTATGTGCGTATCGCTTTGGTCGCGAGTGTCGATGAGAGCCGAGAAGCAATCAGCCGTATCCGCAAATTATTAGGTGCTTAAAGCTAATTAGAAAAATCTAATGTATCTAAAATAAATGTCACAATATTAAAAAGCCTCTAATAACCACAATATAAATAGGGTTATTGGAGGCTTTTTGTTTTATTAATGCTATAGTAAAGTCTCTACCGAAAATATGCCATCAAGGATGATGCCATGCCCCATCTTGACTTTAGCCAACCGCCCTTTGACGTACTGAGCTTAGCCGAGCGTCAAAGCATTAGAAAAAACACCCAGATACGATACCTTGCCAAAAACGAAAGCTTGCCTGCGGAAGAACTGCAATGTTTGTATGTGGTCATCAAAGGGCAAATCGAGCAATCATTAGATGGTGAGTTTGTCGCGTCCTATGTCGGTAGCAATCATGCTGACGGTCTGAATAATAATGATTGGTTTGATAGCCGCCGCCTACCTGAATCACTTACCAAGGATAATCAGCTAGAGCCTGAAAGTACACCTATACAGCCCTATCAATTCCGAGCCAATGAAGAGACGTTACTGCTCCAAGTCGCTGGCACTGCTATCGATAAAATCAGCGCGCAAAATCATCTGGTACGCCAAATGCTATCAGACAAGCTGCCTGAGCGATTAAAAGCATTGCGCCAACGACGTCATAACAAAACGCTAGATCCTGCCAGCTATACTGACCAACAAGAAGTACAGCAAATCATGTTGCAGCCAGTGGTAGATGTTCATCTATTACCAGTGCATATCGTCGATGCCAATGATAGCTTGTACGAAGCGGCCCGCATCATGACCAAAGCTGGATTAAAACATGTACTGGTCCGACCGCTACATAGCTTATATGATTTGAATGACTTAGATGGCTCACAAATAGCGCAACTTGAGACAAGATTACTCTTAGGAATTTTGACAGATACTGATATCTGCCGCGCCGTAAGCGACAGACAAAATCCTGCCACCACACCTTGTCAACGCTATGCCAATTTCAATCTACGTACGATCAAAGCCAGTGATGAGATTGGCGATGCGCTGCTGACCATGACTCGCTATCGTATTCATAGACTGCCAGTCGTTGATAAGAGTGGTGATGTCGTCGGTGTGCTTGGGCAAAGCGATATGCTCGCTCATATTGGCCATCATTCGCAGCTGATTAGTATTCAAATCGAACAGGCACAAGACTTATCGAGCCTAGATACCGCTGTTGAGCTAATCGGTCGCTACATTCGGGCACAGCATCACAATGGTGTCAAAATCGGCAATATCAGTCGTATGGTACAGACGCTAAATGCGCAAGTATTTACCAAACTATGGCAGCTGATCGTACCTGATGAAGTGATGGCCAATACCTGCCTTATCGTTATGGGTTCAGAAGGGCGCGGTGAGCAAATCATGCGTACAGATCAAGACAACGCGCTCATCATTCGTGATGACTATACGCATCCCGACCTAGCACAGTTCACTGATACTTTTAATAGCCATTTAGCAACGCTTGGCTACCCACTGTGTGATGGCAATATCATGATGACCAATCCTATGTGGCGACAACCGTTCAAGCAATTTACTGCGCAAATTGGTCTATGGTTTAGAAATTCAGATCCGATGCATGGTATTTACTTGTCTGCGATACTAGATGCTGAATACGTCTGCGGCGATGAGTCACTACTTACTCAAGTACGTCAGCATTTAAAGCTTGCTCATCAACAAGCAGACCCTATGTTTGTCAGGCAGTTTGCGCGGGCAGCGCTACAGTTTGGTGATGTTAATCAATGGTGGCAGAAGTTTGTACCTTTACTAGGTGGTAAATCAGCATCATCCGATATTGACCTAAAAAAAGCTGGTATCTTTCCCTTGGTTCATGGTATCCGCACTTTAGCATTAGAAAACAATGTGCTCGATGTGCCTAGTACCAAAGCGCGTTTAAAGGCTTTGGTGCAGGTTGACGCTATGACCCAAGAGCGCGCCGATACTTTGCTTGAAGCCTTAGAGTTTTTTATGGCGCAGCGCTTATCTGTGGCTCTCTCAACCGATGATAAGCATGCACGGCAAGTAGATCCAACGACTTTGACCGCACTTGAACGTGACTTACTAAAAGAGTGTCTGGCCGTGGTCAAAAGCTTTAAGAATCAATTGCGTCAACACTATCAACTAGAAATCGCATAAATGTGGCAGTTTTAATACAGAGGATTCATGAATAGATAAATATCCCAAATACAAAAATAACATAGATGGATGAGCAACCAATATGAGCTGGTTACAGCAGTTATCTTGCGCTTGGCAAAAAACGCAATTACAGCGTCCAGAGCTTGCCTCAATGTTTACGACACCTTCGGCTGAGCAGTGGGTGGCGATTGATTGCGAGATGACAGGACTGAACCCTAAAAAGCATCACCTGCTGTCTGTGGCAGCGATACATATTAATAGCAATACCATCGACACGGGTAATGGCATGCATTTGGTTTGCAGACCTCCTGTGATGCCAGACCGCGACACTATTGTCATTCATGGCCTGCGTACCGCCGACGTTGAACATGGCATGAGTTACGATGACATGTTAGCCCTACTACTACCATTCATAGGTAATCGACCAATCGTTGGATTCTGCACACAGCTAGACATGGCTTTTTTGAATCCATTGGTAAAGCGCTATATGGGAACGTCTCTACCAAACGAAGTCATAGATTTGCGGCACCTGTACAGTCGGCGTATCAGTGGACATACACAAGGGCTTTCTAGCCAAGCTCAACATCTGAATCGTATCCTAGCCCATTACAATATTCCTGAACTGGGCGCGCATGATGCTTATAACGATGCTGTTATGACGGCGATGGCTTTTTTGCATGTGCGTTAGCAGCAAGTCATGCTCGCAGTTCAATCTATAGTTAGAGTTAGTTATCTAAATAAGGGCGTTGTTATTGCTAAAATTGTACTGCTGACATCGTGTGCGAAAACAGCAACTCATGTTACCATAGGCTGTTTTTGCCACCTGATGAAAGATGCTCATGCGATACCCTTCTAAACACCGTCATTACTCTACTGCTGCAACCAAAACCACCACGCTTTGTCGTCATTTGCGACCGTTAAACCAACCTAATAAACGTCTATCTAGGTTAGCGTTATTGGCAGCGGTTATAGTCGCACCGATACATGCACAAGCCGTGTTACCAGCAGCCATTCAAAAAGCCTTGGCGCGTGCCGACTTGACAGAAGCGGATATCAGTATCGTTATTACACCTGTGGGTGACAAAACTACCAGCCGTCTGCCTACCCCTATTCAAGTCATTGATAGTGATGAATCTGATAGCCAATCTGCATCTACTATAGTATCTGACCCAGTTACAAACACCTCTAAGGCTACAAGTACTAGCGACCCGAGCCATCAGAGCGCTTTAGTTACCATAGAGCAGCGCACTATTGAGAAGCACGAGCAAAAAATACATGCTTATACTGATGACCCTTATACTTATCAGAGCGTAGAGAGTATTCCAACGGTTATCCCTGACGAACCTCAGCATACGCTTAATCAAAATGCCAAAGCTCAAGACACCGCTAGCAATAATAAAACCTCTATAAAGATTTCATTTTCGCCTTTGCTAGATCACCAGTCCGATATTCCTCGGACGCCTGCCAGCACCATGAAACTCGTGCCTAGCTTCATCGCTTTGGACACTTTAGGGGCCGATTTTGTGTGGCATACACGGGTGTATCACACAGGTATTGTCATCGGCAACCGTCTACATGGTGACTTGATTATTCAAGGAAGTGGCGACCCGAAAATGACCCACGAGCGCTTAAAACAGTTGCTGTATAAAGTGAAAGCATCCGGTATTCGTCATATCGATGGTGACATCATCATCGACAGCGCAGTTTTTAACAATGTTAGTAAAGATCCTGCTGCCTTTGACAACTCACCTCTACGCCCTTATAACGCTAGCCCAGATGGGTTTTTGGTCAACTTTAGCACCATTGGCATCAAAACTTACCCTCAGGATAATGGCCAAGCAAGCGTGACCTATAAGCCGCGGTTAGCCAATTATCAGCTGCCTGCTACAATCAATACCCGTGCAGCCAGTTGTGGGCAAGCAAGCTATAGCCTAGCGCCGCAGTGGCAAAACACGCAGCTTGTGTTAAATGCCAGTCTGCCAGAGAGCTGCGGCGAGCATGTCTTTTACGTGGCATATCCCAATGCCAAAGAGTTTGCTGCACACGTCATCGCTGCCAAATGGCAAGCATTAGGGAATACTTTGAGTGGACAGGTAATCTCACAAGAAGCCCCTGACGATGTAACCAAGACGAAAAAACGAGCGCACGGACTTACGGCTATCGCGATGTCGCCTCTACCTATGGTCAGCTATCCATCGTTAAATTTAACCGAGCAGATTCATGACATTAACCACTTCTCAAACAATGTCATGGCTGAGCAAGTGGCGTTATCTATAGGTGCTTACGATAAAGAAAGGCTAACTCAATCAATACCTGCTAGCACAACTGCAACTAGTCCAAGCAGTCATGAAGCCAGTGCTAGTAATGAGATGGATAATAAAGTAGCGGCTGATAAATCTAATGGCAAAAAGGCTGATAGCTTATATCAGTTTGGTAAACCTGCTACGACAGACTATCCAGCAGCCTTACAAACTATCAATCAATGGTGGCAAACCAACCTCAGTACGCCGCCGCCTCATTTGACCAATGGTTCAGGACTTTGCCGTGAGTGTACAATCACCGCCGCCAACCTAAGCGAGCTACTGACTTATGCTTATGGTCGACCAAATTTTGAAGCCTATGTCGACTCGTTAGGGGTCGCTGGGGTTAGTGGCACTATTGCCGCTCATAGCGATCGCTTGCCTAAATCTGCAGCCACTGGCCGCGCATGGATAAAAACTGGCACGTTAAATAACGTCACCTCAATGGCAGGTTATGTCAAAGGACTGTCAGGACAGGATTACGTTGTCGTCGGCATAATCAATACTGATCAGGCATTAAATCCTTATGCCGCAAGGCCTGTATTAGATGCCATGCTCGACTGGACAGCGCAGCGTTGATATTTTAATTAACGCTTTAAGTCGACTTATTATCAATACTCTATTTTTTACCTTTATAAAGGTTAGCTTATGTCACGCCAGACAACCAGTCTCAACAAACCCCAGACACTTGTACAAGTGCAGCCTAAACTGGCTCGATATGTTGGTTTTTTTGCGATTGGATACACGCTTGCCAGTACCATATTTATGATGATACAGACCAAACTTGCGCTCAATCCCCAACTGGTCATGGTGGTTTCTATTATCGTGGGTGCTTACATCGCTGTCAGTAAATTTATCAAACATCAGAAGCGAGCATTAGCGCGAGATGAGATTAATAAATTGATGTTTGGTGGGGTTGTGATTGTTTGGATGCTGACTGTTATTTATTTTTCAGCCATCTGGTTTTGGCTGTTTGATACGATAAGCCGTGAGGTACTGTTTGAGATGGCGATGCAACGTCCATTGCCCCTGCTTTCATCATTAATGCTAATGCTGGTTCTCACTCTAGTTAGTGCGCGAATCAGTCTATGGTCTATCAATCGATTATTAGACCCTATACGCAAATCAACGTAAGTACAAACCATCATCTACAAGGTGCTACAAAGTTTTCCCCTGTTAATGCGTAAAATCCGTTAGGCTAAGTTTAAGGCGTGTCATTATTTTAAGAATAGTACTAAAAATGAGACAAAGTAAGGTGCGCCCTAGTAAGTAGTATTTTAGCGATGACTTGTTTTACCTTTATAATAGGAGCGAACATTATGGACATGATCTTTTTTGACAACATAGACAAGCTTGGTCGTATTGTTTTGACGACTGTTATGGTTTACGTGTTGATCGTGACAGTTACCAAAATCTCTGGCAAACGCTCAACGTCGCAGCTAAACAACTTCGATTGGATCGTGACGGTCATGATCGGTTCGTTAGGTGCCAGTACGATTTTGCTCAAGGACATTCCCTTTGTTGAAGGGGTTTCGTCTATTTTAGTATTGTACCTATTGCAATTTGCGGTGACCAAATATGCGGCTATTTCACCGCAATTTAGTAACTTTATTTTATCAGAGCCGCGTATCGTTTTTTATCAAGGGCAGTTTTTGCCAGATGCCATGCGTGATGAGCGCTTGACGCGTCAAGAAATCGAGTGTGCCATGCGTTCTGAAGGGATTAATAGTTTTGATGATGTCGAAGCCATTGTCTTTGAGTCTGATGCCAAGCTGACTGTCATTCCAAAGCCGAGCCAAAGTGATAAAAGCGACGATGATCAAGGCGCAGGTAGCAACGTATCAGAGACGATTAACCCTCTGATGTAAATTGCAGACAATGAAGAACGAGCGATACAACTATCAAGAACACACCCTAGTAAGCTTGAATTCAATTATCGAGATGGTAAGCATTATGAAAGTAAGGATTTTGACCGTTGGCAATAAAATGCCTAGCTGGGTACAGACGGGTTTTGACGAATATTACAAACGCATTCAACCGATGCTAAGCACAGAAATTATCGAGATTGCGGCAGCCAAGCGGGCAAAAAACCCTTCAGATGCCAATTTGGCACAGTACCGTGAGCAGGAAGGTCAGGCTATATTAGCTGCTCATAATGCATCAAGCCGAGAGCAATTGTGGGTATTAGATGTCAAAGGCAAGATGATTTCGACCGAAGGACTGGCTGATAAACTCGCAGATGGCATGCAACAAGGCGATGATATTGCCTTGGTCATCGGCGGTGCGGATGGCGTCTCGCCAGAAGTATTGGCAAAGGCCGATGCAAAATTATCACTATCAGCACTGACATTGCCGCATCCGCTAGTACGCGTCGTACTCATGGAACAACTGTATCGCGCGATGAGTATCAACAATAATCACCCTTATCACCGTGGTAATTAAATAAAATACTAAGCTATTTCTTTGATTTGAAACATCAGTAGCAGAATAGATTGAAATACTGGCGCACGCCCTAATAAATGCAACATGAAATATCCAAAACGTGCGACACCCAACGCCTCTAAGCTATCTCATCAGCGTGATGACCATCATAGCGTGCAGACGCCTATCACAGCGGCTGCCGTATGGGAAAATACGTCTGATGTAGCGCCCAATATATCTAAGCTACCAGCGCTATTTATCTCGCATGGTGCGCCCACGCTTGCGCTTGAACAGTCTGCGACGACCAGCGCACTGGCACGTATTGGTCAAAACTTACCTAAGCCACGTGCCATCGTCATTATGTCAGCGCATTGGCAGTCAGCAAAGCTAGAGATTAGCAGTAATCCACAGCCAAAGACGTGGCATGACTTTTCAGGGTTTTCGCCTGAACTTTACGACATTCAGTATCCTGCTATAGGCCAGCCAGCACTGGCTGAGACTCTTGCACAGCAGCTGACCGCACGTGGCATTACTTGTAGTGTCAATCCAGTACGTGCCTGTGATCATGGCGTGTGGGCGCCGCTCAGACATCTGTATCCAGAGGCCGATGTGCCTATCGTACAGATATCACTGCCCCAACATTATGACAGTATCGCCTGCTATCAGTTAGGCGCGCAGTTGGCACACCTACGTGATGAGCAAATCCTCGTCATTGGCTCAGGTAACATTACGCATAATTTACAAGCATTGCGCTGGGAAGCTGACAGCATCGATCAAGCAGCCAAAACGTTTAAGCAATGGTTGTTGCAGCAGCTCAAAATAGACATTCCCACGGCACTCGATTGGCAGCAATACCCAGACTACAAGAACATTCATCCAAGTGATGAGCACTTGCTACCGCTGTTTTTTGCATTAGGTACTGGCCAGCGCGTCTCTGTCATTCATCAAAGTATGGCTCATCATAGTTTGGGTATGGACATTTATCGCTTTGATTGAGTGCTAACAATCCAAACCATAGAATTCAATCCTACTTCTCAAAAGCGTGTTTGGTAAATAAACCTGCACGCTCCATCTCGCCCGCCACACTGAATAATGTTGCTTCATCATTCATACGCCCAATTAACTGCATACCAATTGGTAGGCCTTTTTTGCTCATACCGACTGGTACTGACATCGCGGGTAACCCCGTAACATTACCCAATAACGTAAAGCCCATCTTACCTAATACAGGGGCACTGAGCTTTTCTATCATGCCTGAGCTAAAGGCATATCTACCCATATTAAAGCCTTTATTAAGCACCTCAGCGCTACGCATCATCATCTCATCCATACGACTTGGCGGTAGCACACCATGCTTTACCGCAGGCGTGGGCACAGTCGGGCACAAAATCATGTCGTAGTCTTCTAGCAATAGACCCGTCTGATACTGGCTATGATGCCAGCCATGTTTGGCATGTGCCAAATCAACCGCTGACAATGAGCGCCCAAGCAATGCCATATTATAAGTTTGCGGCTCTAGGTTTTTAATATGGTCAGCACCAAACTCACGCTCGATATTATCAATCGTAAAAGCAGTATGCGCGCAGACCACAACGATAAAGTCATGCCAAAACTGCTCGATATTGATGTTTGGCTCGGCTGGTACTATTTCATGACCCATAGACTCTAATTGCTTAGCCGTTTGCTCAAGTACCGCCAGCACTTCTTTGTCCACTGTCGTCTTGGCTATCAAAGGCTGCTGATGCAAAGCTATTTTTAGCTTTCGCGGTGCACGCATTGCTGCTTGCAAAAACGTGCCCTCTGGTGGAGCAATAACGTAAGGGGCGCCAATCTCTGCTCCACTAGTGGCATCTAGCATCGCTGCACTATCGCGCACTGAACGCGTAATCACATGGTCAGCCACGGCCCCCTCCCAGCCTTCACCAAGATTAGGACCCATTGGATTGCGTCCGCGACTTGGCTTTAACCCAAACGTACCACACCAAGCCGATGGAAAACGTATCGAGCCGCCACCATCACCGCCGCCTGCCATCGGGACAATACCGCTCGCAACTGCTGCTGCACTACCACCGGACGAGCCGCCAGAACTGTAGCCTTTTTTAAAAGGATTGTGAGTAGCGCCATGCGCTTTTGGCTCAGTGGTGATAATCAAACCAAACTCAGGCGTATTAGTCTTGCCAAAGGTATTAACACCTGTCGCTTTCATCCGTTTGACGATTTCGCTGTCTTTTTCTGAAATGATATTGACGCTGCGACTGCCCATCGTGATGAGCTCGTCAGCGAAGCTAAATGATAAATCTTTTAGCAAATATGGCACCCCAGTAAATACACCTGAAGGCAAACCCGCCTGCGCAGCATTGTAAGCACGCTCATCAAATCGATGCACAATGGCATTTAGCTTAGGGTTGATTTGATTGGCTTGATGGACAGCAGCGTCTAGTAACTCCTTTGCGCTGACCTCACCTGAATTGACCAATGCCGCTAAGGCTAGCCCATCATACTGAGTATATTCTTTAAACATAACTAACCTTCCTTGGAGAGTAATTTTATTAAGACTATGTAGCACTCATATTTTCTAAAACTGATGACTATTTTTTCACAAACTCCTGTCAGTTTAGTATAAAAAACCGTGCCTGATATTTGATAAACGGACTCGTTAGTCATCTGGTCGATTTCGCTAGTTAATGAGCCAGTATACGAATCTACTCTTCGCGCCCTAGAGCATATTGAACAATAAAAGCTTACTTCTAAAACCACAATTTATGAAAGTATTATTAAGTTTCTTCCATAAAAAAACGAGCCATTTTCATGACTCGCTTTTTCGTTATCAACTTAAGGACTAATGCTACATCAATAGTTCACGTTTACCACTTTTGCCCATCGAGCTGACCAATCCAGCTTCTTCCATAGAGTCGACAATACGCGCAGCACGGTTATAGCCGATGCTGAATTTACGCTGAATGCTTGAGGCAGACACTTTACGTGTTTCCATGATAAAGGCCACGGCATCATTATATAAATCATCATCTTCACCAGAGGCATTGGCTGTACTACCACCGCCTGGGCTAGACAATTCAAAGTTGCCTGCCATATTATCAATATAGTCAGGGGCGCCGCGCTCACGCCAAGCGTCACAGACACGGTTAACTTCTTCGTCACTAACGTAAGCCCCATGCACACGATCTGGCTCGATTTGCCCTGGCCCTAAGAACAACATATCGCCGTTACCCAGCATATCTTCAGCACCGCCACTATCTAGTATCGTACGTGAATCGACTTTTGAGTTGACTCGTAGTGCCGCACGTACAGGGATGTTTGCTTTAATCAGACCTGTAATGACATCGACTGACGGACGCTGAGTCGCTAGCATTAAATGAATACCAGCAGCGCGCGATTTCTGCGCTAAACGTGTGATGAGCTCTTCGGCTTGTTTACCGACCTGCATAATCATATCGGCAAACTCATCCGCGACAATGACAATCATGGGTAAGGTTTTTAACTTGGGTGCTTGGCTAATACTTACGCTATCATTTGGACGCCATAGAGGATCGAGCATAGGATTGCCTGATTTCTCCGCTGCGATGACCTTCTTATTAAACTCATTGAGCTTACGAACCTTTAGCAAGCTCATCAACTGATAGCGACGTTCCATCTCCGCCACACACCATGACAAGCTACTAGCCGCTTCCGTCATATCGGTGACTACTGGCGTTAACAAATGCGGAATATCATTGTAATTGGCAAGCTCAAGCTGCTTTGGATCAATCAAGATAAGACGCAGCTCATTGGGCGTATATTTAAGTAGCATCGATAATAGCATCGAGTTGACCAATACTGACTTGCCAGAGCCTGTGGTACCAGCGACCAGCATATGCGGCGCACGCGCAAGGTCGGTAATGATTGGGTTACCACCGATATCTTTACCCATCGCCATGCTAATCTGCGCTTTCGGGTCTTTGAACGTTTCGGTATTGAGCAGTTCAATCAAACGTACCATTTCACGTTTCTTGTTCGGCACTTCGATACCAATGTACGGTTTACCCGGAATCACTTCAACCACACGCAAAGAAGCCATCGATAATGAACGTGCTAAATCACGCGAAATACCGGTTACTTTACTAGCCTTCACCCCAGCAGCTAGCTCTACTTCAAAACGGGTGACGACAGGCCCTGGAATAGCATTAACCACAGAGGCTTTTACATTAAATTCTTGTAGCTTAATTTCTAGCAACTCAGATAACTTTTCAAGCTCAGCCACAGTATAGCTAGGCTTGCGGTCAGGATCCGGCTTATCCAATATAGAGACTTCTGGAATAGGCGTTAGACTGCTGCGATAAGCTGCCGTTTGCATCGAGCGTGATTTCTGACTGAAGGCTGCGTCATCACTAATATGCGGCATGACCGGTACATTGGTGTCGTCATCACTGTCATCCTCTGGCATCATATCAGTGATATGGTTGCTGCTATCGCCCTCTGGGACAGCAAAACTAACAGATGGTTGCACGGGCGCTTTCAGATCAAGCTGTACATTTGAGACTGGGCTCTTCGCCTCCACCGTTGGCGCTGCTTTTGGATTGGCAGGAGGCGTATTGGTTGGTGTCATGTCTGAAACGTCTGGCACATCTGACAATGCAGGCTCAGTCTCTACTGTTACCGGAGCAACTTCAGGCTCAGAGACTACTGCTGTCTTTTCAGTATGTGGCAAATCTACAGGCGTATCAAACGGCTGACTGGCTGAATCCTGTGCAAAGCTAATAGGCTCTTCTACGATAGGTTCTGGCGTCTTCTCTGGTACGATTGGCTCAGCTACGACAGTTTCCCGAACAGGCTTAGAGTATTCAGACGTTTCTACAACAGATTCTGTAGGTTCTGATATGTCAGCATGCTCTGCCAACCATGCTTCTGCCAACTTATCTACTTCCGCAGTCTCATGTGTCATAGAGATTTTAGGCTCAGCAGGTTCAATGACTGGCTGACTGGCTAAATTACTACTCACTGACTCATCAACTGATGACTGAGCTAATGATTCTTTATCATGTATATCTGGTTGAGCAACCGCTTCCGTCATGGTAGTAGTCACAGTAGCAGGTACTGTTTTTTCTAACGATGCCGTGGTACTAGTGACCGTTTGGGAATAGTTGGGTACAGGCATAGCGGAGCTGCTCATGCCGCTGGCACTGTAAGCCATCTGCTCACTTGCTAGTAAGTCATCGACCGTACTGGCATCATTCCACGCAAAGCTTGGCTCAACTTTGCGAGCAATAGATGCAGTCAAGTTTGAAATTAATGGCTGGACTGTATGGTTGGCTGTATTATCAGTAGCAGCGTTAAGCGTTTCTGTATCGGTATTTGCCTTATCACTTTTTGAGCTATTGGGTGTCGCCGCTGCTTTTGCTGCGATGACAGAGGCTTTGACACTATCTGCCAATCCTGATGTTGCCAAAAAGTCTGACAATACACTACCGAAACGTCCACTACTGCTGACGTCTTGAGTACCGCTAGTATTTTCCGCAGACTGCAACTCAAGTGGCAGTTGCTCATGTTCTACTTTTTTATCTACCGACTCATCTAAGTTCTGGGTATCATCTTGTGATGTAATGCTCGGTTCAGTAGCTTCAATAGCATCATGACTTTTTACACCTGAACCAAGCCACGACAGCGCCCGAACCTTTTGATATATCGTCATCCAATGGATATTAAAGGCAAACGTAGCGGTAATCACAACGAATACTGCTAAGAAAACCACACTCCCCCACTGCGATAGCAGCTGTGCCAAACGCGCTTGTAGTTCTAGCCCAATGATACCACCAGCGACACCTTCGAGGCCGATTGCGTCAGGGTTCGTGACTTGTTGGACTAAAGAGACCAATTGTGCAAATAATGCGCTAGCACTTAATAGTAAAAACACATAAGCGACCAATCGCATGAGCCAAAACGTTGGCTTGTTTTCCCACCAAATCAAGATAGATTCATAAACCACAAATGCCAAAAACCACCAAGCACCAAACCCAAAAAAGCTATAAAGCAAATCGGACAACCATGCGCCTGCCTCGCCGCCCATATTATTAATCGTGGTCATATCACTACTGATGTGCGACCAGCTAGGATCGTTGCCTGTATAAGTCATCAAAATGACAAACAGATAAACGGCCAGTATTAACCCAAGGAGGGTAAACATTCCCTTTTTTAAATACTCAATAAGCGGTGCTGATATCACGTAAGATCTGCCTTGTTATTAATACTAAATGGTCGCCAATGCATGACTAAGCCTAATCATGCTGACATAAAGTGTTGACATAAATGTACCGAGCGAAGTGTTTGTTTGGCATGTGCCGATCATAGAGCCTTGAAACAACCGTTATCGCTTGGCTCCTACTACACTTGGCATAACTTCTTATAATAACAAATACATAGGTGCAGTGGCGACAGTCTTATCAAGAAAGCGTGTAAGAAAGTAAATCAGTAGACACTTTGCGTAAGAAAACAGCTGGTTAGCGAAACACGAGTGGCAAAATATGGCTAACTGTATTGCCTAAATTCTATAAAATAGTCTCTGTTTTTGCACTTATGTTCCAAAGTTATTTATTCTTTGATTCTAATGATACCTGTGTTTGTTTTAGCAAACTTGCACTTTGTGCGCTGTGCCCTTATGTTATTATCACACAGCAATTAGAAGAAGCATATTCGTAGTCATTTTTGATATTCCTCTTTTATTATATTTATAACTTACATTTTTAATTCGTATATTTAGCAAGGAACAACTCATGGCAACTGACACTACTGCTCCACGTCACGAAAAGCTCATTATTTTAGGCTCAGGCCCTGCTGGCTACTCTGCAGCCGTTTATGCAGCGCGCGCTAACCTTAAGCCGGTTATGGTTACTGGCATGGAAGTCGGTGGACAATTAACCACCACTACCGAAGTCGACAACTGGCCAGGCGATGCGCATGATTTGACAGGTCCTGCATTGATGGAACGTATGAAAGCGCATGCAGAGCGTTTCGGTACTGAACTGGTCTACGATCATATCAACGAAGTAAACCTAAATGAGCGTCCTTTTCAGTTGACAGGTAACAATGGTAGCTATACTTGTGACGCGCTCATTATCTCAACTGGTGCCTCTGCACAGTACTTGGGGCTAGAGTCAGAGACTAAATTCAGAGGGCTTGGCGTATCAGCCTGTGCCACTTGTGATGGTTTCTTTTATAAAAACCAAAAAGTTGCGGTGATTGGTGGTGGTAATACAGCGGTTGAAGAAGCTTTATACTTATCTAACATTGCGTCTGAAGTGACCTTAGTGCATCGCCGTGACAGCCTACGCTCTGAAAAAATCCTACAAGACAAGCTATTTGAAAAAGCCAAAAATGGTAATGTCAAAATCGAATGGAACCATCAAGTAAAAGAAGTGGTCGGTGATGACATGGGCGTCAATGGCGTCGTCATCGAATCTATGATTGATGGCAGCACCAAACAACTAGATACAATGGGTATGTTTGTCGCTATTGGTCATAAGCCAAATACTGACTTGTTCAAAGGTCAGTTGGATATGAAAGATGGCTATCTAATCGTTAATAGTGGCTTGAATGGTAATGCTACTCAGACCAGTATCGAAGGTGTGTTTGCCGCAGGTGACGTAGCTGATCATGTTTACCGTCAAGCCATCACTTCTGCTGGCACTGGCTGTATGGCTGCGTTGGATGCTGAAAAGTACTTGGATGCACTGGGCGAAACCGTCGCTCGTGATCACACTTACGATTCAACACTAACTGCAGATAAAGAAGCCTAAATGGGCAACTTTACTCAACAGAACGATAAACACATTACGCCTGAGACTTTAAAAAGTCTTGGGCGTTATGACTTTCCCGATCCTATTTCTATCGATCCTGATGGCATTGGCATCATCGCTATGGGTGGTGACTTAGCGCCTGAGACACTGATATCAGCCTACGCTCAAGGACTATTTCCTTGGTTTAACGAAGATAAGCCTATTGCTTGGTGGTGTCCTGAGCCGCGTTGTGTGATTGTCCCCTCTGCCTATCAACCGAGTAAGTCTCTACGTAAGCAAGCAAATCGCGAACGTTGGCAAGTGACGCTTAATCAAGCTTTTGACGATGTCATACATGCCTGTAGCTTACCGCGTAGCGATGGCCTTAATGACAATCAGCCTGAAGGTGAGCATACTTGGATTCATGATGAGATGATCGAAGCTTATACCAAATTGCATGCGCAAGGCTTTGCTCATAGCATTGAAGTTTGGGACGAAGCAGGTCAACTGATTGGCGGATTATACGGGTTAAAAATAAACGGCATCTATTTTGGTGAATCAATGTTTCATCGAGCGTCTAATGCGTCAAAGCTAGCGTTTTGGGGTCTGATGCGCCTATGTGAGCAAAGTGATGTCGCACTCGTTGACTGTCAGCTACCGAACGATCATTTGCTGAGCTTAGGTGCGACTACTTTACCGCGTGCTGATTTCCTAGCTCAGTTAGACAACCTGATTGGCAGCCAGTCTGTGCCATGGCGAAAGCACTCTCATAAACCGTTAGCGGTATCGCTACTGGATAGCGATACGCCGTGGCAACTAGAGTTATGATTATCATAGCGAAAAAATAAGAGGTTATTATGGCACTTGATACATCGTTTCTATTGATTGGAGAGCTAGCAGCAAAGGCCAATACGACCAAAGATACGGTTCGCCATTACGAGCAATTAGGCCTGCTAAAATCTCGCAAGCGTCAGGCAGGCTCCCGTCTATATACCGAATTTCATCCAGAGTGTATCGAACGCATAGAGCTGATCAAAAGCGCGCAAGCTATTGGCTTTACGCTTACTGAAATCAAAAACAGCTTAAATGATTATTATGATGGTCACTTGGATATTGATTCGCAGCTTTTACTCACTCAGCAAAAATTAGAACAAGTTAAAAAACAACAAGCTAATATCAGCATAATGGTTGAGCTACTGAGCGAACGCTTGGATATTTTAGGTCGAATGAAAGCAGATAGTGATTATCAGCTTGATGTGGAAGTCTGTAAAAAGAAAATTCCTTTGCAATAAAGTTTAAATCTTAGTTAATTCTGCTTTTATATCGTAGCTGTTATAGCCACCTTTATCATAATCGCTTATTTTTTATTAAGATTTATTTTCTTTATTAAATATAATTATGCTGCATGATTAATGCATCGACTGCTGGTTTATGTGGCATTTTATAATAGCCTTTACGCTTATGAATAATATTGAATGCCTGTTGCTCGTATAACGCTATCGCCGCTGTATTATCGGCACGTACTTCTAACAAAAGACTATCTACTTGATTGAACTGTAACAGTTCATGCAGCCTATTCAATACCTGCGAAGCGATACCTTGTCGTTGGTGCTCTGGATCAGTTCCGATACGTAACACCTCTGCTTGCTCAAAAGTCGTTTGATATAAGCAATAGCCAACTATCTCACGGTAAGAAGTACCCTCTTCTTCGATTTGATCGTAAGCAATCAGTAGACTAATACTGTCCTGCTCAAGCAACTCAGTCAATATTTTCTGATTCCAAGCATCATCTGGTTGCACTATCGCTTCTATATTAGCGACAGTTTGAATGACGTGTTCGAATTCTACTGCATTCGTTGGTAGTGCTTCTATCGCAAACATGATGTTCCTTTCATTTAATTAGTCTCATCATTTGGTTGTACTTAGATTATATAAGTAAGTGACCAAATTATTTATTTTTTATCGCAAAAAAAAGGCCACCCTAAATAGGATGGCCTTTTTTATGACTAATTCATAAGCTCATTGCTGAGACTTAAATCTTAGTTCAATACGTTAGCAACAACACCAGCGCCTACAGTACGGCCGCCTTCACGAATAGCGAAGCGAAGACCTTTGTCCATAGCGATTGGGTGGATAAGCTCTACGCCCATCTCAACGTTATCACCAGGCATTACCATTTCAGTACCGTCTTGTAATTGGATTGCGCCAGTTACGTCAGTAGTACGGAAGTAGAACTGTGGACGATAGCCGTTTAGGAATGGTGTGTGACGACCACCCTCTTCTTTTGACAATACATATACTTCAGCGTCAAACTTGGTGTGAGGAGTGATTGAACCTGGCTTAGCTAGTACTTGGCCACGTTGTACGTCTTCACGCTTAGTACCACGTAGTAGTACGCCACAGTTTTCACCTGCACGACCTTCGTCAAGCAGTTTACGGAACATCTCTACACCAGTACAGGTGGTTTTTTGAGTGTCACGGATACCAACGATTTCGATCTCGTCGCCAACTTTAACGATACCAGATTCAACACGGCCTGTTACTACAGTACCACGACCTGAGATTGAGAATACGTCTTCGATTGGCATTAGGAATGCTTTGTCGATGTCACGCTCTGGCTCTGGGATGTAGGTGTCTAGTACGTTTAGTAGTTCTACAACAGCTGGTTGGCCGTATTTTTCTTCTGAGCCTTTTAGGGCTTCAGTAGCAGAACCTTTAACGATAGGAGTGTCGTCGCCTGGGAAGTCATAGTCGTTCAATAATTCACGAACTTCCATTTCTACTAGCTCTAACAATTCTTCGTCATCAACCATGTCACATTTGTTCATGAATACGATGATGTACGGTACGCCAACCTGACGTGAAAGCAAGATGTGCTCACGAGTCTGTGGCATTGGGCCGTCAGTTGCAGATACGACTAGGATTGCGCCGTCCATCTGAGCAGCACCAGTGATCATGTTTTTAACATAATCGGCGTGACCTGGGCAATCTACGTGTGCGTAGTGACGGCTGTCTGTGTCATATTCTACGTGTGAGGTGTTGATTGTAATACCACGTGCTTTTTCTTCTGGTGCTGAGTCAATAGACGCGTAGTCTTTGGCTTCGCCACCAGAGGTGATTGCAGCTACGGTTGCGATTGCAGCGGTAAGGGTTGTTTTACCATGGTCAACGTGTCCGATTGTACCGACGTTGACGTGTGGCTTGTTACGTTCAAACTTGGCCTTTGCCATGGGTATTTCCTCTTTTTTTGGTGAATGATCAATAAAAAGCTGTTTAATGGCTCATAATAGAATTAAATCATCATAAACCTAGCTATCAACCGCACGAACCACTGCTTAAACAATGCTCCGAACTAATTCTTGTATCCGTTATTATACGCTGACTTGTCTTAAATAGTCATACATCTCTCAATCGAAATCAACTTCTCTCTAACTAGTAGATATCAAGCTCGATTGATTATAACCTTTCTTATAACCGTATAATTATCTTGATATGCAAGGTCGCGATATTAGCTGACCGACATCATCAAACAATCCGTAAAATCCGTTAACATATGGAACAGCAATCCAATTCCAATGATGTTAAAAGGCTTACGAAGAAAGAGTAAAGCAAAATACACTAGCATCGCATAATAAGTATGTAACGGATGAAAATTAATGCTACATCTATTTGCCTGAAATATTGGGTTTGCTACCAGATGATCTATATCAACTAGCATGGTCGCAAGCAAAATCAGATATGCTTTTTTCCACTCTTTTTTAAAACACGCAATCGCAATAAAAAAAGGGAAACCAAAGTGCAAAAAATAATGTATTAATGTCTGCATACTGACCTATTAGTTTTAGTCTTTTCTATATAAGACCATCAAAACCAATATTTATTAATATACTGACAGCACTAAAAGGCAACACCTCAGTGTCACCTTTGAATCATTGTCTACCGCACTACTGTTATATATTTCAATATTCTATAATTTCGATATCGACGCAAAGTTATATAAATAGCAAAACAAGCATAAAAGGTATAAACAATAAATGGAGCTCATATCGAGAATTGAACTCGAGACCTCTCCCTTACCAAGGGAGTGCTCTACCGCTGAGCTATATGAGCGTATGTTAAGACCTTTGAGTTGCACTAAAAAAAATATCACGATGCAGCAATAATTACTGACTCTCGTGATGATTTATTGTTATGCTTTGCGATGGTGTATATATGGAGCGGGTGGCGGGAATCGAACCCGCGTCATTAGCTTGGAAGGCTAAGGTGTTACCATTATACCACACCCGCATTTACTCTTATTCAGGATAACTCTAATCGAGAGTTATGAGATATAGAGAGTATGCTTGGCGCTATGACAAACTTTAGAAAATATGGTGGTGGGGGAAGGATTCGAACCTTCGAAGCTTTCGCGACAGATTTACAGTCTGTTGGGTTTGACCGCTCCCCAACCCCACCTTAGGTTGCTTTGAACAAAAATGACTTACATTTAAGACAAATTCATAAAAAGCTACTTTAAGAGAGATGGTGCCGACTGCCGGGATCGAACTGGCGACCTACTGATTACAAGTCAGTTGCTCTACCAACTGAGCTAAGTCGGCTTGTTCTCTTAAAGTGGTGGCTATTCTATCAAATTTTTTGAGATGCGCAAGTACTTTTTCATCTTTTTTTAAATTAATTTGATATAAATATTTAAGTTACTGATTAATCTGGTTTTTTTATAAATAAAAATATGGCAATAAATTGGCTTTTTACTTGCAGCCCTTATTTTTATCATATTACTGGCTATTTAATTAGCGAATGCGCAAGCCATTACATGCCATTTCTACCGCTTTTATTAATGCCAATGCTTTTTTATTGGTTTCATCCCATTCTTTTTCTGGCACAGAATCAGCGACAACCCCTGCTCCGGCTTGAATATGTATCTCACCACGGCGCATCACCGCAGTACGGATAGCAATGGCCGTGTCCATATTACCATTCCAACCTAAATAACCTACTGAACCGCCAAACACCGTTCGACGTACTGGTTCTATCTCATCGATAATTTGCATGGCGCGGATTTTGGGTGCACCCGATAGCGTACCAGCTGGGAAAGTGGCACAAAACACATCTAGTGCATCTTTGTCAGCTCGTATCGTACCCTCAACGTTGGATGCTATATGCATCACTTGTGAGTAGCGCTCTATAAACATCTTTTCTGTGACTTTGACACTGCCATACTCGCAAACGCGGCCAATATCATTGCGACCTAAATCAATGAGCATCAAATGCTCGGCTGTCTCTTTCTCATCATTTAATAGCTCTTGCTCAAGCGCTAGGTCTTCAGCCTCATCTTGGCCACGTTGCCGTGTCCCTGCCAGCGGCCTTACCGTCACTTTTCCATTTTCGATACGGGATAGGATTTCAGGAGAAGCACCGATAATATCAAAGCGTTTGTGATCGTTGAGTGTATAGCCATGCACTAAAAACAGATACGGTGATGGGTTTAGGTAGCGAAGCGCACGATAGACGGCTAGAGAGTCGCCTGTATAGTCCGCTGTCAAGCGCTGCGCTGGCACTACCTGCATGACGTCACCTGCGGCAATGTAATCCTTTATTTTATCGACATCGCTACAGTATTTTTCAGCACCTGTTTGCGATATAAATTTAGGCGTAGGCATTACAGGTGCGCGCAGGTTTGATGGTTCTGCTAGCTTTTCTTCGATTTGTTCTAGCTCGCGAATAGCTGAACTGTAGCCATCCTCAGACTGGCAATCAGCATAGACGATGATTGATAGCGTATTCTCTAAATTATCAAATACAATAACGCTCATCGAAAGCATCAGCCACATATCTGGCATCGACATTGGATTGGGCGCATCAGATAAGCCGACACTTGGTTCAATAACACGTACCATATCGTATCCAAAGTAACCGACTAGACCGCCACTAAAGCTCGGCATCGTCGGCACATCTTCAGCGGTTGGCATATGATATTGCGCCATCAGCTCACGCAGGTAATCAAAGGGATTCTCTACTGACTCTGTATCAATATGATCGTTTCGTTTAGTCGTCATATTGCCATCAGCGTACTGCAAAATCAGATCGCTACCCAATCCAATCATGGAGTATCGTGCCCAGCGCTCACCGCCTACCACAGACTCAAACAGATAGGCAGAGCCGTTCAGATCACGTACTTTGGAGAATACAGATACGGGAGTCTGCGCATCCATCAGACGCTTTTTTACTAGCGGTGCGTGACTAAAGCCTCTATCTCTAAAAGCTTGGTATTCTTCAAAAGTCATCATAATAGCGCTCTCTTAGCAGCTTATAGGCAGTAATAAACTATAAGCTACTCTATAAAATATAACGCCAATATTCGCTAAAATATCGACGCTATAATGAGTCATTTGTTCAAAAAACGGCAAGCATAACAAGGCTCTATATCAAAAATTACAACAAAGACCTAGTGTAGAGTTGAATTATGCACCGCCCATATTAAACAACCATAAGGCCAAACCGATAATTAGAATGGTTACAAATACCCATATAAACCAGCCGCCGCTCGCTTTTTTCTCTACATGACCTGCATGAGCAGGGTTGCTGATTTCTTGATCCATCGCATTATTGCCTTCGGTACCAAGATCGCGCGGCTGCCCTAAATTAGCCGTGCCTGAAAACTGTGCACTAGCTGCTTGTTTGGCTTTTAAAACTTCAGGGTCAGCTTCTTCTTGTAACTCTGTTTTTGTTGTTTTGTCGTGTTCGTCTTGGACTGCTGGCTGCTCTTCTACCACTGGCTGCTCTTCTACCACTGGCTGCTCTTCTACCACTGGCTGCTCTTCTACCACTGGCGCGCTATCAGTAGATGCTACATGTAATGACTCTGTAGTCGTCACAGCTTCTGTTTCAGTTGCTGTTGGTACAGATGCGTCAGTTACTACCTCTGTGGCAACTGGCGTTTCTTCTACTGGCGTAGGCGATGCCGCATCCGCGTCAGACAGTACTTCATCAATCCCTGTTTCTTTGACAACTGGCTCTGTAGCAACGGCTTCTTCAGTAGCTAGCTCTTCAACAGCTGGTTCTTCAACAACTGGTTCAACGGTTTCGTGCGTAGGGGTTACTGATTCTTCGGTCATATCTGAGCCGGCATCTACAGATAAAGGCTCTACAGGTACAGTATCATCTGTAGCAGGTAACATTTCTTCGATACCAGTTTCTTTGATCACTGGCTCATTACCTGCTTGCTCTTTGATGGGCTCTTCTTCAATCGGAGCTTCTTTGCTCGCACTTTCTTCAAGAACGCTTTCTTCAACTATTTGCTCTTCAGTCACAGGCTCACTAACAGGAGTTTCTAGCACAGTAGCCGTGTCAGCATTCTCATGTATATCTGCTATTTGCTCTTCTGTGGTCACTGGCGCTAGTGCCTCACTCTCTGTCATTGCAGGTGCAGTAGATGCCTGTACTTGAAAGCTAAAACTTGCAAAGCCAAGCGTATCGTCTGCCTTTAGATGACTAGATTCATTACCTGCAATACGTTGCTCATTGATAAACGTGCCATTAGAAGAGTCTAAGTCTTTTACGTACAACTGACCATCTAACACACTGAGCACTGCATGGTTGCGAGAAACCTGCTTACTACCTAGCACTACGTCGTTATCACTACCACGACCTATAGATAAGCTATCACTAACTGTCAGTGTTAGGTCACCTAGCGCTTCCGTCAATGCATTCAGCTGCCAAGTTGTACTTGCTGCCGTATTCATACTATCTGTCTCGTTTGTCATGTTATAACTCCTTATTTTTCTATTGAATATCCAATGATGCTAAAAATAATAACTCTAAAATATTACTGCCAATTCATGATAAGTATTGTCGCTATTTCTTTAATAATATTTGCCTAGTACGGTTTATTAAGTACTTTCCTCAGACACCATACAGTATTTACTTTGGTATAAAGTGAGGTTTTATGACCTTATCAAGCTTACTATAGGGGATATTAAGGACAGGCATACCGTAAGCATATGGACCAATAGAATAATGCTGATAACGAATGCTAACGCCTGTATCTGTCAAAGTCACATTATCGCTCAACGTAAATGGCCAGTTTTTCTCATAACTGCTCACGTCTTCGGCAACCGTTTTAACCCACACTTTATACGCATCATAGGCAAGCGCCTCAAAACGAGGTTTTTGCCTTGAGATAAGCATGTCGTCAAGCGTGACTTGCTTTTTGGTACTTGGGTCAAACACTAGGTACTCGCTATAAGGCATGCCGTGTGCACCACCAGTATAGACGTAAGAGCTTATCTCAAACAGTTCAAAGTCATCGACATGACCTAGATAATTGGGCGCTACCATCAGATTATAACCCCATGACACATCATCAGGCATATCTTGGAATTGCGAGCTCACAAAGCTATCAAGAGCATCTGTAACTTCTTTTTCGCTGCTTTTACCCTTGATAGATGCTGACTCTGTCATCTGACTATTGACGACTAAGTTATCGATACGGGTATTGGTAATCTTATCTATCCAGTTCTGACTGCTTTTGAGATACTTAACTTCAATCTCTGGACAGTTATCACGCTTGTCACACGTCTCTTGTATGTTACTGGGTAGTTGATACGGTAGATACTCCGTGCTGCTAATAAAGCTACCTGCATTTACCGACATACTAACGGCACTTAACAATAGGCTGCCAGTCAACATAGCAATTGAACGTCTCTGGCTTACCTTCATCGAAAATAGATCAGCCGATATAGATTTATCATCAGTTTGAGTCGTAGTGTGCATATGTCCTCTTTTACAAATATAAAATGCCATTCAATATTCTACCGTAACAATTGCAATGTATTGTAGGAAGACTGTTCACGTTTTTGAGGTGATGTAAGCGAACGATTATCTGACTCTTACTACTTAAGTCGTAAAAACAGGCAATAAAAAAGACACGGCTGGCGTGTCTTAATCAATAAACGATATGAGCGTATAGATAAACTAAGTGTATAAATAAACTTAATGTTCGCGAGTGCTACTAAAAGTCACTTCTGGGTAGCGGTCTTGCATCAGCTGTAGATTGACGCGTGACGGTGCAAGATACGTTAGATAACCACCACCATCTATCGACAACTGGTCATGGGCTTTTTTCTTAAATTTCGCCAATGCTACTTCGTCATCGCAATGAATCCAGCGTACCGTAGCTATCGAGACTGGCTCAAAGGTACATTGAACTTTGTACTCTTCTTTTAGACGATGCGCGACTACTTCAAACTGTAGGACACCGACCGCACCCAAAACCAAATCATTATTAATCTGCGGCATAAACACTTGCGTTGCACCCTCTTCGCTTAACTGCTGTAGACCTTTTTGCAGGGCTTTTGATTTAAGCGGATCTTTTAGAACTACACGGCGGAACAATTCAGGAGCGAAATGCGGAATACCCGTAAAGCTCAACTCTTCGCCTTCAGTAAAGCTGTCACCGATAGAGATGGTGCCATGGTTATGCAAGCCAATGATATCACCCGGATAAGCTTCTTCTAGCGCCTCGCGGTCACCTGCTAAAAAGGTCAAAGCATCAGCGATACGGACGTCTTTACCCAGACGCACATGCTTCATTTTCATGCCCTTCTCGTACTTACCAGAGCACACTCGCAAGAACGCAATACGGTCACGGTGACGCGGATCCATATTGGCCTGAATTTTAAAGACGAAGCCCGTAAAATCTGTCTCGGTGGCTGATACTTCGCGCTCAGTCGTTGGATGGGCTTTTGGCGGCGGTGCATACTTGACCAAGGTATCAAGCACCATGTTTACCCCAAAGTTACCCAATGCCGTGCCAAACAATACTGGCGTCATCTCGCCAGCCAAAAATGCTTCAACACTGAACTCTTCTAGCGCCATCTGTACCAGCTCAAGCGACTCTTCGAAAGCATCAAACATCAACTGTCCTAGACGCTCACGGATATCTGGATAATCGTAGCCTTCTCGGGTTTCAGAGACCGTCATCTTGCCGCCATTACCTTTTTCATAAAAGTAAGTTTTATTTTCAGTCAAATGATAAACGCCGATGAAATCTTGACCCATACCGATAGGCCAAGTCACTGGGATACATTTGATTTTCAACACTGCTTCGATTTCACTAAGCAACTCAAGCGGCTCACGAATCTGACGATCTAGCTTGTTGACAAATGAGATGATAGGCGTATCGCGCATACGGCACACTTCCATCAGCTTGATGGTTCGTTCTTCGACACCTTTTGCACCATCGACCATCATCAACGCACTATCCACTGCAGTCAAAGTACGGTAGGTATCTTCACTAAAGTCGGCGTGACCTGGGGTATCTAGTAGGTTGACCATATGGTCTTTATACGGAAACTGCATGACAGACGTCGTAATCGAGATACCACGCTCTTGTTCCATGCTCATCCAATCTGAGGTTGCATGACGATCTGTTTTACGGCCTTTTACTTCGCCCACTACCTGAATCGCTTGACCCCATAACAGGAGTTTTTCGGTCATGGTGGTCTTACCAGCATCGGGATGCGAGATAATGGCAAAGGTGCGGCGCTTAGCAACTTCTTTGTTTAATTTCTTTGGATCTACGCTCATAATTTTCAGCTTCAACAGTTATGTGATTTAGAAGTGACTCTAAATAAATAAAATAAATAATGGGCGTATTGTAGCGGATTTAGCATCAGGGTGCAGAATTAGCGTATAAAAAACACGCCCCGTTATTTCAACGAAGCGTGTTTTTGGGCTTTTAATTGCGATCATCATGCTTAATTAGCACGACTAACAGCCATCAATTCATCTTAATAGTATCGTTCGATTTTCTCAGCCAAGAAGTCGCCAGCCACTTCATTGACGATTGTACAATCGACTACGTCAAAACGGCTGTCTGTGTTCGGATCAGTGCTACCTTTGGCGACATAGTTTGCCTCATAGACGTCTTTTCCGTATTCAACACCGCTATACTCATAAGCAGGCTGATCATCATACTCAAAAAACATAACTTGCGCAGCTTGTTGCTGATTGCCTACGCCAACTCCGAATTGAGAGGTTCTATGATCTCTATCCACACTAAAGCGGGTTTTGGCCACTTCAATCCATCTCTCTATTGAGGCGTAACCAGTCTTGTTTTTCTCATTAAATGCCAAAAACGAACGCTCGCTGGTTACCACAGGGATATAACAAACCGACCCTTCGGGAAAAGCAACATTGGTCGGAATTTCAGAATAGTTGTTTAAGTCGGTAATAATACCGTATCTATTGTTCACGTTTGTACTAGCAACATAGCTGTTAGCACGCAGCCCTGATAAGTTAAGCGTCTTATAAGTGGTTTGGTAGTCTAGCTGGTTGTTGGTGTTTTTTTCATAAATGGGGCGTTTAACCGTCCGACCATTAACCTCGATGTCTTTATTTTCAAGTCGACCTTCGAAATCATCTGCTAGCACGGTTCTGTCTAAATCATTCAGGCTTTGATTGCTATAACTGTTGATGAGATTGGTTGTTTTGATCTCGCGCGCACCAGTACGATACGTTTCATCAATTCGCGCAATTGCCGTAGCATTGGCTTTGCTATCATAACTATTAGCAAAGCTTGTCAATGTAATCTTGCTACTAGCCGTCCCATAAGCGCCGTCTTCTTCCTCGCACCCTATTAAAGCGAGCGTCGTCAAAAAGCAAACACTAGGTATCGCAATCCATCTATTCATCAAACAATGTCCTTATGATTCAGATCTCTGTTACCTGTACTGATAACGTATATATGGCTCATTACCGCTATTGTACCTCTTCAACGTCTGTACGATAAGCTTGTAAATCTAGAAACGAATAAAACTGTGCTCGAAATCTCATTTACAAACTAGCAGTATATATTTACTCTCTATGCACTGAGCTGCGTGAGCGATTTGTTATGCTAAGTTTCATATTAAGATTTACCACTTAAATATAAACATAAAAACTTACAACAAAGGATGTGTCATGAAATCTCTATACTCTACCAAATCTACTGTTACTGGCGGTCGCATGGGTACAGCAACTCTAAGCGATAGTGATCTTGAAATCAATATGGTACCACCAGGCGGTAATGAAAAAGGTAATAATCCTGAGCAATTACTCGCTATGGGTTATGGTGCTTGTTTTGATGGCGCCTTAGGCGTAGTCAAAAAGATGGAAAGCGCAACATTTGGCTCAACTGTTGAGACCTCTGTAGACCTATTACAAGGTGACAATCACGAATATAAGCTTGCCGTAAAAATCCATGTCATCGCTGACAATACAGACCTATCTGCTGACGAGATCCAAAGATTGGTCGAAAAAGCGCATGAAGTATGCCCGTATTCGAAAGCGACTAGCGGTAACATCGATGTCGAAGTCTCTTCAGAAGTAAAATAACGCATTTAGAGACTCGTTATTAACGTCTATTAAATTATAAATAGTCGATATTCATCAGATATTAAAAGAACTCAGTTTATCTGGGTTCTTTTTTTATTTTTAGCAATTTATTTATCCTAGACATGAAATATCGAAAACTCCAATATAGATTTCAATAAAAAAGAACACGATAGAACATCTCGTAACGGTTAAGCAGTTCGGCACGCGCTAATTTTATCGTTATAATAAGCGTATATATTTTTATCTAATAGCTGATAAGTGACTTTTATGACTGATGACATAGCTGACAATACCACCGATAACAACCACAACTCTCACCAAGCGCTTGACCCCAAAGCATTACCAAACTTCGATACCATGCCTAACGTGGCGCTGATGGATACCAGTCATGTAGACAAAGATCAGCCGCCTTTTATTTTGGTTGATGGCTCCTATTATCTGTTCCGCACTTATCACGCCCTACCAAAAACCATGCAAAACTCGCAGGGCCTAATCACCAATGCGATACGCGGTACACTCAACGCGCTACTCAAGCTGATGCGTCGCTATCACCCTACCCATATGGCTGTCTGCTTCGATACCAAATCACCGACTTTTCGCCATCATATGTCTGCTGACTATAAGGCTGCTCGTCCACCCATCGATGTCGAGCTGGTAGAGCAAATTCCTTATATTCATCGTTTGGTCACTGCATTAGGTATTCCGCTGTTGCGTATCGAAGGTGCAGAAGCTGACGATATCATCGGTACACTTGCCCATCGCGCTGTCGAGCAAGGCCATCATGTAGTCATCTCAACGGGTGATAAAGACATGATGCAGCTGGTCAATGACTGCGTGATACTAGAAGACAGTTTTACAGGTAAAGTCACGGATACGCCAGCAGTAATCGATAAGTTTGGTATCAATCCAAATCAAATGATCGATTTCTTAACGCTAATGGGTGATGCCTCTGATGGTATTAAAGGCGTACCTGGTATCGGTAAAAAGACTGCTAAAGACCTACTCGTTGAGTATGGTGATATCGAAAATATACTCAAGCATATTGGCTTTATCAAAGGTCGCGGGGCGAAAGGTCTGATTGAGCATGCTGACGATATTCCTTTTAACAGAAAGCTTGCTACCATCGTCACTAACTTAGCCATCGGTCAAGATTGGAATGATCTAAAAATCAATACCGATCCTTGTGCGCATATAGATGAATTACGCGACTTATATAATGAGCTTGAGTTTAGAAATGAGCTGGCATCGCTCGATCACCCGAATCACCCTGCCAATGGCTCTAAAAGTGTTGCTGATAGCCAAGCCAATACTGAGTCACAGGCACAGGTGGCAAAATCGCTCCAATCAACCAATAGCGACAACATCAAAGACAGCGCTAACCATGATAAAGCGTGGCACACTATACTCGACGAGCCAGCGTTTGATAGCTTGGTCGAATTGTTAGAAGCTGCTCCGCATTTTGTCATCGATACCGAAACCACTAGCGTTCATTGGCGTGACGCACAAATTGTCGGTTTATCCTTTGCGTTGCAAGCACATGAAGCCTATTACATTCCGCTTACGCATAGCCTAGAAGGTGATGAGCTAACTGCTAAGCAGCTTGATCGTGATACGGTATTAGCTCGCTTAAAACCTGTACTAGAAAATCCAAATATCGGTAAAATCGGTCAGCATCTAAAGTACGATGCGCACATCCTCGCTCACTATGATATCGATCTAGTCGGCGCCATACATGAGCAGCCAAATAACTGGGCAATGGACACCATGCTTGCCAGCTACGTCATCAATGCGGCAGCCACTCGCCACGGTATGGATGATTTGGCACGTCATTATTTGCAAACGCAAACCATCAGCTTTGAAGATGTGGCAGGTAAAGGCGCTAAGCAAGTTACTTTTGACCAAGTGGCTATCGATATCGCGAGCGACTATGCTTGTGAAGATGCCGACATCACCTATCAATTATTTGACGTGTTCAGCGTTGAGCTGGCTAACGATGCTAATAATGCCAAATTACTACACGAGCTAGAGATTCCAACGGCAGAGATACTTTGCCAAATGGAAGCGCATGGTATTTTGATTAAACGCTCCTTTTTAAACGAACTATCTAAACGCTTCGATGAAGAAATTATCGCCCTAGAGAAGCGCGCCTATGAAGTGGCAGGTGAAGAGTTTAACTTAGGCTCTCCTAAGCAGCTCGGTGAGATGCTGTTTGAAAAGCTAGGCGTCGCTGGTGGTAAAAAAACCAAGTCTGGTCAATACTCAACTGGTGAGGCGGTACTATCAAAAATCGATCATCCATTGGTCGATATTACGCTAGAGTATCGTGGATTATCTAAGCTCAAAAGTACTTATACCGATGCGCTGGATAATGTCGCGGATAGCGAAACCGATCGCGTGCATACTAGCTACCATCAGGCATTAACGAGCACTGGTCGTTTGTCATCAACAGATCCTAACTTACAAAACATCCCAATTCGCACTGCAACTGGTCGCTTAATTCGTCAAGCTTTTATCGCACCAGAAGGTCGCGTTATTTTAGCCGCCGATTATTCACAAATTGAACTTCGTTTAATGGCGCATTTTTCGGGTGATAAAAACCTAACTCATGCCTTTAACGAAGGGTTAGATATTCATGCAGCCACCGCTGCCGAAGTACTTGGTAAAGATGTCGCAGACGTCACTTCGACCGAACGTCGTAATGCTAAAGCTATTAACTTTGGTCTGCTATACGGGATGAGTGCCTTTGGACTGGCCAAGCAGTTACAGATGAGCCGCGGCGAGGCACAAGACTATATTGATATGTACTTTGAGCGTTATCCAGGCGTCAAAAACTATATGATCAATACGCGTGCCAGCGCCTATGAGCAAGGTTATGTCGAGACGATATTGGGCCGTAAGCTCTATACGCCTGATATCAATCATAGTAACCGTATGGTCAAGCAAGGTGCTGAGCGCGCGGCGATTAACGCCCCACTACAAGGCTCTGCTGCTGATGTAATCAAACTTGCTATGATTGCCGTTGATAAAGTGCTGCCAAAAGAGCAAGCCAAAATGCTGCTACAGGTTCACGATGAATTGGTGTTTGAAGTGGATGCCGATAAAGTAGACGAAGTTAGCCAGCTAATTACCGATGCTATGCAAGATGTATTGACGACTACGGCAGTAGAAAAAGGCTGGAATGTCGACTTTACAGTGCCTTTATTAGTCGAGACTGATAGCGGTCAAAACTGGGATGAGGCGCACTAGACATAAACTGTCATTAACTGTCATTTAATCAAGCATGTAAGGCACAATTATTTATATACCTTGCAGATATGAGAGTTTTTGATAAATGATACTACAATAATTCATTACATATTGTTTATATTAACAATCACTTATGACCAGTTAGTTATATTTCATAACAGTAATATCTGGGTATGGGGTTTATAATAGGTCATCTGTTAAACACTAACTATTCGATATTTTTGCTTTAAAGTGAGCCTTTGGGCTCACTTTTTTTTATAAAATCAGGAGTCATTTATTTTGAGTTCAGATGGCATCATTGAAGTCCCTGGCATTATACTTTTGATAATATGCCTATTGCGCAGTTCACAATATGTTATGAAAAGTCATGTCAAACAAATTAAGGCTTTTTGGCTAGCAGCCGTACTTATATTTGTCTCTGTCATTCGTCGAGAGTTGAACTATCTACCAGACTTACTGGTTCCAAGCGACTTTTCGATGCTTGGTCAGTCTTATGACTGGTGGGAGGACAGCGTCCTTACCGTTATTTATCTCGTCGCGCTTGGTTTGCTGGTCTACTCGAGGCATTACCTATGGGCAGTGTTAAAAAACGTACCCGTTTCGCTCTATCTTAGCGTTACTGTACTGGCTATCATTCAATATATGGGCGAGAACGCTATTATGTTTCCTCATACATTTGGTGAAATTGTCGAAGAGCTAGCTGAGACTGCAATCTACGGTATTGCCTTGACCTATTTATGGCGATTTAAACTGGCTGACTATGAGTCATGTCTGGTACAGAAGTTAAATTACAAGTTTGACCATGCCAATAATTAACACTATAAGTTTTATTATTTATGTAGCGATCTGGCTATCGTACAAAGACTTAGCATAAATTTCATAAATAGTTACGGCTACTCATCTTGAGTAGTCGTTTTGCGTTCTAGTCATTGTCTTACATTTTTTGAACATCCTGTCACACCTTACTACTAGTGAAAAGTTGAATAAGCGTACAAACTGAGAAGCATATAATCTACATTGCAATGAGCGATGCTTTAACAAGCCAGCGCGATATTTTACTTCTAATGATGGCGACATCTAATAACTACAATAAGGAATTATTCATGGAAAACTCAAAAAACCCATTACCAGAAGAGATGGATCATATTGACGGTAATCGTCGTGACAATAATGACAGCGTCGATAACTCAGATAATTTAGATAACAACAATCAGGATGAACAAAACAACCAATTGGTCGATTTGGACAATCCTATGCTGCATACCATTGATAACGATGATGTAATTGATAATAGTGCAGGATTTAATAACTCAGAAGTTGGTAGTGATGCGACCCAAGGACTCACACCTGCGCATCGTCGAAATATCGATGAGTCACGGGTCGATGAGATTTTGGTTCAGGACAACCTCGATGACAGCAATTATCCAGATGCGATGGATATTGTGGATAGAGAAGCGGCCGAACGTAGCAACGATGATGATTTTTAGCACTTAATACGATTGTTGATCTACCTCTCTAAACCAAAAAAGCACGCTTAATATAGTTAAGCGTGCTTTTTCTTATTTTTCTATTCAACTTACTAAAACAGCGACTCTCGATTGTCTAAACCCAGCCCTCTAACGTGCCAGCCCAACCTTTTACTAGAGGCAAGCTCAATGCTTCAAGCAATTCAATATGTGTCTCATCAAGGTTTAGTGCAGGAATATAATGATACTCTTGCCCGCCAGCATTAAGGAAGTTATCACGGTTTTCAATGGCCAACTCCTCTAGTGTCTCTAGACAATCTGCCGAGAACGCCGGACTAATCACCTGTACCGAGCGCACACCTGACTGACCCCAATCTTCCAACACCACATCGGTATACGGCTTGACCCACTCTTGCTTGCCAAAGCGTGATTGGAAACTGATAATCCATTCGTCATCGTTCAGGCCAAGTTCATGCGCCACTTGCGCAGCCGTACATTTACAGCGTTTAGGATAAGGATCGCCTTTATCAGCATAAGGCTGCGGAATACCATGAAAACTAAACATCAATTTTTCAGGCTTGCCATGCTTCTCTTGAAAACGGCGAATAGAGTTGGCCAAAGCTTGAATATATAGTGGATGGGCAAAGTAGTCTTTGACAATCGTATAATTTGGCAAGTTGCGTTGCTTGAGCGTCCACTTCGTCAGCGCATCATATACAGCACCACCTGAAGAGGCAGAGTACTGTGGAAACAACGGCAGTATGACAAAGTGATCTACCCCTTCACCACGTAGCGCATCCATGACGTCAGGCAAACCAGGATTACCATAGCTCATCGCAGGATGCACAGAGACACGAAATGGTGCCACACTATTAGCCAAACGTGGTTCTAATAGCTCAACTTGGCTTTTTAGTATTTTACGAATCGGTGAATCACCTTCCCAGATACTGGCGTAAGCCTTTGCTACGCGTTTAGGACGACTGGGCAAGACAAATAGATTCAGAATAATAGCCCATAGGAATTTGGGAATCTCGATTACTCGTGGGTCTGACAAAAACTGTTTAAGGTAGCGACGTACGGCAGGGGCCGTTGGCTCATCTGGTGTACCAAGATTCACTAACAAAACGGCAATACGTGGGGGCAATTTAGGTTTCATAGCAGCACTTTATTAGCAGTAAGTTATTAAGGGTGAGGTCAAAATAATAAGAGACGATACTGTTAAGACACAACTGAATAGACACCTCATTAGTGTAGCATTTTATCCATTAATGACGCGGGCTAAAAGCGCACCTATACAATTTGATACGCAGTTGCTATTTATTAACTCTTGATTACTTGATGCTGGCGACTTACTCGTTATTCATTTATAAAGTATGTTCCATAAAAACTACGATCGATACGCGCGAAAGGCGCGCTCAACGGTTGTACTCCAACGCGCATCACCATACAATAGGCAGGCGCAGTTTATAAAAACCGTGTAGCTAAAATAGCCTGTTAGCAATGTGCTATTTTGCTTTTATTTTATTGATGATTGTAGTCTTGCGAGGTAGCTTTGAACGCACGCTCTGATAATACCAGTGACCAGCATCCTAATTCACAACCTCACCCTAATAGCTCAGCCAATACCGACAATGCTGCAGGGTCTGTGGGTGTCGTTACACCTCAGAATTTTCATTTTGCTGAGCCCTTAACGTTAGAATGCAACCGTACCCTGCCCTCGTTTGACTTGATGGTAGAGACTTACGGTACGCTCAATCGCGATAAATCAAATGCGATTCTGATTTGCCATGCGTTATCGGGTAATCATCATGCAGCTGGCTTCCATAGCGCTGATGACAAAAAAGCAGGCTGGTGGGACAACATGATTGGCCCTAATAAAGCGATTGATACCAATCAGTTCTATGTGGTGTGTGTCAATAATATCGGCAGCTGTTTTGGTTCAACAGGGCCTACCACTATTAATCCTGATAGTGTTAGTTCGGACAGCCTTGATGCAAATAGCAGCGATGAGCCACAAGTGTATGGCCCTGATTTCCCGCTGATTACCATCAAAGACTGGGTAAAAACTCAAGCAATGCTTTCAGATCGTTTAGGCATTGACGTTTGGCACGCCATCGTTGGTGGCTCAATGGGCGGTATGCAAGCGCTACAATGGTCTGTTGATTATCCAGAGCGATTAAAGCGCTGTGTGGTCATCGCCAGCACGCCAAAGCTATCTGCTCAAAATATCGCCTTTAACGAAGTGGCACGCCAATCTATATTATCCGATCCTGACTTTAAAGATGGTCGCTATATACAGGAAGGCACTTATCCTCGTCGCGGACTGATATTGGCGCGTATGGTTGGCCATATTACCTATCTAACTGATGACGCGATGAAAGCAAAATTTGGCCGTGATTTAAAATCAGGCAAATTTATGTATGGCTACGATGTCGAATTTCAGGTCGAAAGCTACCTACGCTATCAAGGCGAGCGCTTTAGTGAAAATTTCGATGCCAATACCTATCTGCTCATGACCAAAGCCTTAGATTACTTTGATCCGACGCGCGACTATCCAATACGCGACTACCCATCAACCGTAGCAAAAGATACTACAGAGTCGGCAGTACAAATAGAAGACTCAATCGCGGCGTCAGTCGAATCTAGCAAAGCGAATGCACAGAGTGAATTAGAAGGTGCAGTGACGACGATTGAAGATATTGAGTCTGATCGTCAGCAAGAGCTTTCTGCACTTAAAGCTGCCTTTGCCCATACACAATGCCAGTATCTGGTCGTGTCATTTACCACTGACTGGCGCTTTGCACCTGAGCGCTCGCAAGAGATTGTCGATGCGCTAATGGCCACTGGCAAACCAGTCAGCTATATCAATATTGACGCGCCGCACGGACATGACTCTTTCTTATTTGATATTCCTCGCTACATGGGTGCAGTTAAAGGATTTTTGACTGCGCCATTTATTACCCCTAGCCGCTCAGCCACAGGAGAACGCTCATGAGAATGGACCACCAACTGGCAGAGCGCTGGATTGCGCCGCAAGCACATGTACTGGACTTAGGTTGTGGCAATGGCGAGCTACTTGCCCACTTACAGCAAAAACTAGGCGTAACAGGTTACGGACTAGAGATTGATGAAGACAAAATCAATGAGGCAATTGGCAATGGCTTGTCAATTGTTGAGCAGGATCTCAACGATGGTCTAGCGCGCTTTGCTGATAACAGCTTTGACACGGTCGTCATGGCACGTGCCCTACAAGCAGTAAAAGCACCTGACGAGTTGTTGCTTGATATGCTGAGAGTTGCTCGTGAAGCAGTCATCACCTTTCCTAACTTTGCGCATTGGCAAAACCGTATTCATTTAGGGCTAAAAGGTATGATGCCTGTCTCTGAAGCACTGCCTTACGAATGGTACAACACGCCAAACATTCACCTATGTACCTTCAAAGATTTTGAGCTGTTGTGTGCGCAGCATGATATTCATATTATTAACCGTTTTGCGGTTAGTGATTCTGAAAAAGGTCACACACCGCTAATGAAAGCTTTAATAAGACAAGCCCCTAACTTGTTAGCAGACGTCGCTATCTACCGAGTGACCAAGAAATAGCCGCTAAATTATCAGCTGTCTTTATGTTTTATAGAATGTTAAACAGTGCTGTAAGTACTGATATTAACCTTAATAGATTGTTAACTTAATATAATTTTTTAGTAACTGTCTGATTTTGTTAAGGACAATCAGGTACAAACGTCTATTAGACCTTGTAATTAGTATTTGAGTTTCGTAAGTTTGGGTGTTAAGCTAGCAAAATATTGTCAGCCACCCCACTATTACGACCGTTTGTCTAATCAGTTAGGGTGAAATCTCTGGTTTAGAGATGACAACCCCTTTTGCTAATGATTAGGTAAGTTCATATCGCAAGATTCCACCTAATTGTTATCGCCGTCTGACTGTCTTTAGCGAGACAATGTTTAGCGGTACAATTTTTTTTGCTTATTAACTGCCTAATTTTGGAGCTGCTATGAAATTATTAAAAGCTGCGTTGTTTACTGCATTATTTTCTTGTGCTGGTTTAGCCAATGCTGAGTTAATATCAAACGTACCGCTTGATACCTCACGTTTTGAGCTTATGCCTGTGAGCGAATTGTCTAGTCGTGCCGCTCAAGGTAACGATCACGCTCAGTTCTATTTGGCCAAGCGTTTGCAAAAAGGTGAAGGTATTGCTCAAAATACCCAACAAGCAATCCAGTGGTATACAAAAGCGGCTCAGCAAGGTGTTGCCCCTGCTCAGTTGAATCTTGCCATCATGTATTTGCGCGGTGAAGGTGTACAGCCTAACTTGCAACAAGCTCGTCTGTGGTTAGAAAAAGCTGCAATGCGTGGCGATAACCGTGCCAGTTACACGCTTGCGTTATTAGATGAAAAGCAAAAAAATCTGGTCGATGCCTATAAATGGTATGACTTAGCTGCCCGTGATGGCATGCTAGACGAAAAAGTCCGTAACAAAGCGCGTGGTAAAATTGGTCAGTTGGCATTAAACTTATCAAGTGATGATATCGCCAGTGCTCGTAGCAAAGCAGATACTTGGTTCCAGAGTAAATAGTATCTAGTTTTCGTATTACGAATTGAATATAAAAAAAGCTCAGTATTTTACTGGGCTTTTTTGTTTTTTATCATATTCATCAGTGGTCGAACGTTTTCTATAACAAGAATCCAAACATTACAAACTATTCAAAACTCTAGAAAAATTTGCTACACTACGCGCGCATTAATCAATTCCACAATTTTGTTAATGCTTTAACCTGAAAAGATACTTTAACCCCAACGCACTAGGTTTGCGACCTAGCCAGCAGGAGAAAGACATGAGCACCTCTCAAGATAGTAATATCAAAGAAACCGCGATAATTGACAACAATTCAGCCCCTGTATACGATAGTGTGAATAATAATATCGTCGTCGCCGCGCTATATAAGTTTACGCGCTTTGCTGATTTTGAACAGTATCGTGAGCCTATCTTAAACACTATGCTCGATAACGATGTGAAAGGTACGTTGTTGCTTGCCAGCGAAGGCATTAACGGTACGATTTCTGGTACGCGTCAAGGTATCGATACCGTACTTGACTACCTGCGTAGTATTGAGGCGATTGGTACGTTTACCTTCAAAGAATCCTATACTGACGCACAGCCTTTTTATCGCACTAAGGTGAAGCTGAAAAAAGAAATCGTTACCATGGGTGTCGAGAATATTGATCCATTGGAATCCGTTGGTCGCTATGTAAAACCAAGCGAGTGGAATGCGTTGATCTCAGATCCTGAAGTCACCTTAATCGACACGCGTAACGACTATGAAGTGCAAATCGGCACCTTCCAAAATGCAGTCAACCCAAATACTGAAACGTTCCGCGAGTTTCCAGAATACGTTTCAAAAGAGCTTGATCCAACCAAGCATAAAAAAGTGGCGATGTTCTGTACAGGTGGTATCCGCTGCGAAAAATCTACTGCCTATTTACGCGAGCAAGGGTTTGAAGAGGTCTATCATTTAGAAGGCGGCATCCTAAAATACCTTGAAGAAGTCCCTGCTAGTGACTCTATGTGGCAAGGCGACTGCTTTGTTTTTGACAACCGTGTGTCAGTAAACCATAACTTGGAGAAAGGCAGCTACGAGCAGTGTTTTGCATGCCGTATGCCGATCACTGTCGATGAGATGCAAAGCCCTGCCTATATCAAAGGCGAGTCATGCCCACACTGTATCGACAAAGCGACCGACGAGCAGAAAGCCCGTTTCCGTGAGCGTGAGCACCAAATGCAGCTAGCCAAGAAGCGTGGTGAAGCCCATATTGGTAGCGACGTGATGGATGTAATCGAAAAACGTAAAGCTGCTAAGACGGAAGCTCGTCTACAAGTGGAAGCTGCAAACAACGCTAAAGCAAACTAAACTTAGTATTAGTACAATAAAAAAGAAGTGAAATAAAAAAGAGAGGCTCTAATCAATAGAGCCTCTCTTTTTTTATGATAAATCTTCAATGCGTATCAAAACTATTAGCACTGATATAGTTAATCCAATTTGAAAGCGGATTGACTATATTAGAATAAGATACGTACGCGGATAGTCTCTTCTACATCTTTTAATTGGTCTAGTGCAGCGGTCGAATCATTGTAATCGACATCCATCACTAGATAACCAACATCACCTTCTGTCATCAGGCTCTGCGCTAGGATGTTAATGCCAGCTTCAGCAAATAAACGGTTAATCTGAGACAGTACGCCTGGTACGTTTTTGTGAATGTGTAGTAGACGATGCGAGTTTTCTTTGAACGGAATAGAAACTTCTGGGAAGTTCACAGCAGTCGCCGTATCACCTTGGTCAGAGTATCTAACAAACTTATCTGCTACTTCTAGTCCGATATTGGCCTGTGCTTCTTGTGTTGAACCACCGATATGCGGCGTCAAAATCACATTATCAAACTTACGTAGTGGTGACTCAAACTCTTCGTCAGCTGATTTTGGCTCTTTTGGGAACACATCGATAGCCGCGCCCAAAATTTTACCAGACTCAAGCGCATCCGCCAGATCATCAATCTCGACGCACGTACCGCGAGCCGCATTGATAAAGTAGCTGCCTTGTTTCATCTGAGCGAACTGCTCAGCTTTCATCATATAGCGAGTGCTTGGTACATCAGGCACATGCAATGTCACGATATCAGCCGTTGATAGTAGCTCTTCTAGGCTACCAACTTGTACCGCGTTGCCTAGCGGCAATTTGGTCACAGCATCATGATAAATGACTTTCATACCGAAGCTTTCTGCTAAGACAGATAGTTGCGATCCAATAGAACCATAACCGACGATACCGATGGTCTTGCCGCGCACTTCGTGTGAGTTAGTCGCAGACTTACCCCAGCCGCCGCGATGTACGGTTGCATTCTTCTCAGGAATACCACGGTACAGCATAATGGCTTCTGCCAATACTAGCTCAGCTACCGAACGGGTGTTCGAGAATGGCGCGTTAAAGACAGGGATACCAAGATCACGAGCGGCGTCTAGATCTACTTGGTTAGTACCAATACAAAAACAACCAATGCCGATAAGCTTGTGTGCGTGCTCAAGTACTTCACGCGTCAGCTGAGTGCGCGAACGAATACCGATAAAGTGAGCATCTTTGATCTTTTCAATCAGCTCGTCTTGATCTAAAGCGTGACTGATATTCTCGATGTTGTGATAACCAGCTCCTTCCAATACTTTTAGGGCATTGTCATGTAGACCTTCAAGCAATAAAAACCGGATTTTGTCTTTTTGTAGTGATAACGCCATATGAGAACTGTCCTATAATTGTTTTATAAGATTACCTGTTGGATAATCTATGATGGAGGAAACGAAAACAGTCCCGATATCTTACACAAAATTTGAAGTCGATGTTAGCAGATTAGATGAATTATTGGTTATCAGGCCTGAAAAATTTTTATGCTATAGTGAATTATTCTGTTTGAAACCGCTCGAATCAATTATTACTTACTTACCTCTTCTTATAGGTAAAAATTATCATCCACTTATTACCTCTACGAGCTGACTCACCACTGAATTTATAGTTATTTCCCTATATAATAAGCAGTCCCAGCATCGTGCTTACGCCAATATTGAGATTTGACCATGACGCCAACTACCGCTCAGAACACATCAGAAACCAATGCCGTGCAAACCATCTTGAGCACGCTCACTGATACCCATGACTTTGATCCAACCCAAATTAAAACTGACGCTGTGAGTCTAGAGCATTGGGGTAAAGACTGGACCAAACACTTTGCTCCTGCTGCTGCTGCCATCGTCTTTCCAAAGACCACTGAACAAGTACAGACTATCGTACTGCTTGCCAATGAGCACAACGTCGTCCTCACCCCAAGTGGTGGTCGTACAGGCCTGTCTGCTGGTGCCGTGGCTGCTAATGGCGAGATAGTCGTTAGCATGGATAAAATGAACCAGATCGGACAGTTCTATCCTGCCGATCGCATCGTTGAGATTGAAGCAGGTGTGGTCACCCAGCAGTTGCAAGAATTCGCTGAATCAAAAGACTTATACTATCCTGTCGACTTTGCCTCAGCAGGATCAAGTCAAATCGGCGGCAACATCGGTACCAACGCTGGCGGTATCAAAGTCATTCGCTATGGCATGACCCGTCAATGGATCATGGGTCTGACTGTCGTCACTGGTAAAGGCGATATCTTGCAGCTAAATCGCGGCATGGTAAAGAACGCCACCGGCTACGACTTGCGCCAATTGTTCATCGGTAGTGAAGGCACGCTTGGCCTTGTCACTCATGCGCAAATCAAACTTGAACGTCAACCACAAGACTTAAATGTCATGGTGCTTGGCATGGACAGCTTTAACGATGTGATGAACGTACTCTCTGCCTTTCAAGCACAAATTGATTTGACCGCTTTCGAGTTCTTTGATGATGTAGCGATTGATAAGCTGATGGCACATGGTCAAGTACAAGAACCGTTTGAATCACGTACCAAGTTTTATACGCTATTAGAGTTTGAAGCACCATATGAGCCTATCATGGACAAAGCCATGGCCATATTTGAGCATTGTATGGAGCAAGGTTGGGTCGTCGATGGGGTGATGAGTCAAAATCTCACACAAGCGGCAGAGCTATGGAAGCTACGTGAGTATATCTCAGAGACCATCTCAGTCTTTACGCCTTATAAAAACGACGTGTCTGTGCTTATCAGCCATGTACCGACCTTTATCGAAGAGATTGATCATATTGTCAGCAGCAACTATCCTGACTTTGAAGTTTGCTGGTTCGGTCATATTGGCGATGGTAATTTGCATTTGAATATATTAAAACCTGAGAATATGAGCAAAGATGATTTCTTTGCAGAGTGTCAGGTCGTCAATAAATACGTGTTTGAGACGGTACAAAAATATGGTGGCTCAGTGTCTGCTGAGCATGGGGTGGGTATGACGAAGAAGCCGTACTTGCACTATAGCCGCAGTGAGACTGAGATTGAATACTTAAAAGAAGTCAAAAAAGTATTCGATCCAAACAACATTATGAACCGTGGTAAAATTTTTGATATGTGATTAGTACTCTAAACGCTTAACCCAAATAAAAAGACGCTAACCCGAAAGGCTAGCGTCTTTTTTATGAATTTATAATTCGCAAAAACTACGATTTATAAATATAACAGTATTAGTGCAACGACCAGTAATATGCTCAAAAACCCTTGAATAATCAGAAATGCCTGATGCGGTGCCGCGATATGACGCACCATATTACCCAATGCATTATAAGTAATACCTGCTGCTTTAAGGTGGGGTGGGCTATCGAAAGTTTTGATAATTTGCAAAAACTGCTCAGTTCGATCAGACGACCAACCATGCGGCGCAAAGGGTAAAAACGGAGATAGTTGTACGGCCTGTTTCTTGGTCGCGGGGGACCACAACCAACGCTCTAAAAACAGCAAGCGCATACGCCAGTCGGCAAAGCTGCGATGATTGATAACTTGTAATAGCAATACTTCTACATTCTTATGACGACTATCGACAAAGATACGCTCTTGCAGATTAAATACGTCTGATTTTTTGCCTTCGATACATTGCAGAAAATGACCATTACCGTAGCATAGCGTGCCTGTGATGTTATGCTGCTGATTGTAGTTACGTGCGTGGCCTTCTACTTCATCAAAAATAGAGGTACTCAAACGCGAGCCAAGAGTCAGCGTACTGACATAAACCAACTGAACCAAAGCGGAGTCATCTATGTCATCCCACTTCATGATTCTATTGGTATGATTTAAAGGCATAATAAAATAATCCTAAGAAGCCGATGAGATACGGCTAAACGAAACAAGCAACACAATACTATGCCTGAGTTGAACCAAAAAACTGACTCACAAAAACGTAGCAAATATTTACTACGTGAGACTGTTATTACCGTTACAGCTTGCTATGATAACAAGCAAAACAAAAGGTGCTGATAGATATTATTTAGATTCTATATTGAGATAATAAATAGCAAGACAGTTGTAGGTACAATGATAATGCAAAGTTAGGCGCTTATCGGTGCTCACAAACCTAATAGGTATAAAGCAATATAGAATGCGGCAGTCGCTATCCTTTAGCCCTCTATGTTAGCCAAAAACAGTACTAAATAGAGTGAGCAAAACAGCCTAATATATCAACATAACCTATTGTAAATATGGCAATAAATTATTGTAACGACAATATCTTCCTATTGGAATGTTTTTATTACTTTTTTGCACAAAAATCGGCACATCAATGTGCTATGACACCATTATTTGATACCACTACATTCGATAGCTATTTAAAACAGGAAACTTATGAGTAAGATGGAAAAACTAGATGATTTTCACCTCACAATTGCTGAGATTAAGAAAAAAGATTATCCACAATTAAAAGCCTTGATGGATCGTGTCTATGTAAACTTGGGTGGCGCTTGGTCAAAGACAACCATTCATACTTTGATTGACGCGTTCCCTGAAGGTCAGATTGCTTTGTTTGATCATGATCAGCTGATTGGTATTGTGCTCTCTATGCGCGTTGACTATGCCAAGTTTTCAAACCCGCATACCTATGACGATTTGATTGGGCAAAAAGAAATCATTAGAGACAATCCAGAAGGTGATGCAATCTATGGTTTAGATGCGCTCATCGACCCTGATTATCGTGGCTACCGCCTCGGTCGTCGTCTGTATGATGCACGCAAGGAGCTATGCCGACAGTTGAATTTCCGTGCTATCTTAGCCGGCGGACGCATACCTAACTATCATAACCATAAAGATCTGACTCCAGGCGAATATATTGATGCCGTTGAAAGCCGTGAAATCCACGATTCAGCTTTGTCGTTCCAGCTATCTAATGGCTTTATCGTTAAACGTATTTTGACCGCTTATCTGCCAGATGATAAGCAATCAAAAGGCTTCGCTACCTTGCTTGAGTGGGCAAATATCTACTACGAGCCGAAAGACTATAAGCCTAATACTCGCAAGTCTGAAGTACGTATTGGTGGTATTCAGTGGCAGATGCGTGAAGTCGAATCACCTGAAGAATTACTGCAACAGGTTGAGTTCTTTGTCGATATCATGGCTGACTACAACTCAGACTTTGCCTGCTTACCTGAGTTTTTCAATGCGCCATTGATGGGTCTATGTGAAGAAACCGATCAAAATATTGCCATTCGATTTTTAGCGGGTTATACCGAGTGGTTCAAAAATGAAATCTCGCATTTAGCCGTCAGTTATAACGTCAACGTCATTACCGGTTCGATGCCGTTATTGGACGAAGACGATACCTTATATAACGTCAGCTATCTGTGCCGCCGTGATGGTACGGTTGAAGAGCAACGCAAAATTCATATTACTCCGCATGAGCGCAGTGCTTGGGTAATCGAAGGTGGCGATGAAGTCAAAGTATTCGACACGGATGCGGGTCGTATCGGCATCTTGGTCTGCTACGATGTTGAGTTCCCTGAGCTTGCACGTCTAATGGCACTCGATGACATGGATATCTTGTTTGTGCCCTTCTGGACTGATACCAAAAACGGCTATCTACGTGTTCGCCACTGCGCGCAAGCCCGTGCTATCGAAAACGAATGTTATGTGATGATTTGTGGTTCAGTGGGCAACTTACCGCAAGTTGAGAGTTTGGATATTCAATACGCTCAGTCATCGATTTTTTCACCGTCAGATTTTGCGTTCCCGCATGATGCGATCATGGCAGAAACCACTGCCAACACGGAGATGGTATTCTTCTCTGATGTAAACTTAGACAAGCTCACTCACGTTCGTCATGAAGGCTCAGTACATAACTTAATCGACCGCCGTGATGATTTGTTCAGCTTAAAATGGAAGCGCAAAGCTAAAGTGCCAGCGAGTAAGTTGAGTGATGAGCAGCGCCGCGAAAATTCAGGCAGCGTGCTGATTGGCGACCCATTACAAAACCGAGCACAAAAGCCATAATAGGTTGACGTAGTACACTTATAGTAGACTTTATAAATAATACGGCTGAATTTCAGCCGTTTATTTTTATCTGCTGTCTACTCTTTGTGCAATGACCATATAGGCAATTACGATAAGATAAGCAGTAACGATAAGCCATCATTTGAAAACAATATGCAAATTAAAAAGCGGATGTCATGACGACCGATATTGAGCAAGCAGAAGTAAAGCCAAAGAAGCAGCCGAAGCGAAAGATCATTTCGATACTTAAAACGATAATGTTATATGGTCTCATGTTTGTTGTGATCTATAGCGTGGTCAATTGGTGGCGACAGCCTGTCATGCCTGCCAACCCTCAGTTGCAACTGACCGATTACCAAGGACAAACTATCGATCTAGCAGCGATGAGTCATGAGCGGCCTACGCTGGTATACTTTTGGGGTACGTGGTGTTCAGTCTGCAGCTTTACCTCACCCACCATCAATAAGTTAGCAGCAGATAATTATCCCGTTGTCACTGTTGCCGTACAGTCCGGCTCAAATCAAGAGTTACACAGCTACCTCGATCAGCATCAGTTTGATTTCACCACCATAAATGATCAACAAGGCGATATCTTTGCGGATTGGCAAGGACAAGTCACACCGTCCTATGTGGTATTAGAGAATGGCGAGATGACACAAGGGCTAACAGGGATTCAGCCATTATGGTCATTGAAACTGCGCTTATGGTTGGCGTCTGTTTTTTAGCAGTTGAGTCGTACTGTATGTTTCAATGAATAAGCATTTAAGGAGCTTATAGCTGCATCTTTGCTAAGGATATATGACACAGATAAACGATTGATATTGGACAAAATTGGGTCGACCTCGCACAGCTCTTTTTACCCTACCCTTTTTGTCATATAATAGCTGCCGATCTAAATATTTTTTTGAATTATTTTTACTAGCATATTTTATGTTGCAATCGTCTCGTTACCATTTATTATTGACGTAACTATTTACCGACTAATGAGCGACAATTGGTATTTATTGACATGATGGTTGATAAACCGACTATGATGAGCAATATACCTACTATTAGTAATTGAATAATATCGACACAGCATTAACCTCAGCACTATATTGAAATACATTGAACATCGAGCCTTGTATCCGGTTTTGAACCGACACACAAACCTACCTTTTAAAAAGATACCTTCTATGACTGATAAAAGCACTGACACACCAAACCAAGATTACAAAGACACGCTGAACCTTGCGGATACGCCATTTGCGATGCGCGCAAACCTTGCCAAGCGCGAGCCAGATTGGCTTGCTGCTTGGGAAGCAGATGACGTGTACGGTAAAATTCGTCAGGCGCGTGCTGGTGCAACCAAATATATTTTGCACGATGGCCCTCCATACGCCAACGGTCAGATTCACTTGGGTCACGCGGTCAATAAAGTACTAAAAGACATTATTGTCAAATCAAAAACCTTATCAGGGTTTGATGCGCCTTATGTCCCTGGTTGGGATTGTCATGGTCTGCCAATCGAACAAAAAGTCGAAGCCAAGGTCGGTAAAGTTGGTCAGAAAGTGTCTGCTACCGAATTCCGTGGTCTATGCCGCGAATATGCGAGCACTCAGATTGAATTGCAAAAGGCAGACTTCAAGCGTCTAGGCGTGTTCGGTGATTGGGACAATCCTTATCTGACCATGAACTTCCATCAAGAAGCCAACATCGTACGCGCGCTTGCCAAGATCTATGACAATGGTCATGTGACTCGCGGTATGAAGCCAGTCAACTGGTGCTTGGACTGTAGCTCTGCTCTCGCAGAAGCTGAAGTAGAGTACCAAGACAAAGTTTCTGACGCCATCTATGTCAGCTTTGATGTGCTCGGTACGGACAAAGTAGCCGCATTGGCAGATATCGCAGATAATATCGCTGCCGTTATCTGGACGACAACGCCATGGACGCTGCCTGCTAACCAAGCTATCTCAGTACATCCTGAGCATAACTATAGTGTGGTTGCTACCGAAAAAGGCAACCTGCTACTAGCAGCCGATCTTGTAGAAACGGCGTTGAACGAACTCAAACTAGAAAATAATGGCATCTTAGCAACCGTATCAGGCAGTGAGCTTGAAGGATTGAACGCTCAGCATCCACTGATTGCAGACCGTCAAGTGCCACTCATCTTGGGCGATCATGTAACCACCGATAGTGGTACTGGTTTAGTGCATACTGCACCCGGTCATGGTCTAGACGATTATATCGTTGGTCTAAAATACAACTTACCAGTGGAAAACCCAGTGAGCGGTACGGGCGTTTATCTAGACAGTGCTGCGGTATTTGCAGGTGAGCACATCTATAAAGCCAATCCAAAAATTATTGCCGCATTGCACGAGAACGGCCATTTAATCAGCCATACCAAAATTGAACACAGTTATCCGCATTGCTGGCGTCACAAGTCACCGATTATTTTCCGTGCCACGCCGCAGTGGTTTATCAATATGGAAACCAAAGGCCTACGTGCTCGCGCGCTTGCTGATATTCCTACAGTCAACTGGACACCAGCATGGGGACAAAACCGCATCGAAGCGATGATGACGGGTCGCCCTGACTGGTGTATCTCACGTCAACGTACGTGGGGCGTGCCAATTACTTTCTTCACGCACAAAGAAACAGGCGAGCTGCATCCAAACACGCTTGAGCTGATGGAAACTGCCGCGCAAAAAATCAATGAGGGTGGTGTAGAAGCGTGGTTTGATGCTAGCTGTGAAGACTTCTTAGGTAGTGAAGCCGCTGACTATGACAAAGCAACGGACACATTGGACGTTTGGTTTGACTCAGGCACAACGCATTTCGCCGTACTTGAGCAGCGCGATGAATTAACCAACCCAGCTGACATGTATTTAGAGGGTTCTGACCAGCATCGTGGCTGGTTCCAGACGTCATTACTGACGTCGGAAGCCATGTATGAGCGCCCACCGTTTAAGCAAGTATTGACCCATGGTTTTGTGGTCGATGAAAACGGTCGTAAGATGAGTAAGTCACTGGGCAATATCATCACGCCGCAGGAAGAGATCAACAAAACGGGCGCGGACATGTTGCGCCTGTGGATTGCTTCTAGTGACTATCGTTACGAGATGAGCGCTGGTAAAGCATCATTTAAAGGGGCAATAGATCAATATCGCCGTATCCGTAATACATTACGCTTCTTACTTGCCAATACCGATGACTTTGATCCAGCGACTGACAGCATCGATGTCAACGAATTGGTCAGCCTTGATAAATTCATCATTGAGCGCGCGCAGACCGTACAAGCACAAATTATGAACGCTTATGATGCGATGGACTTTCACCAAGTCACTCAGCATGTGACGGCGTTTTGTTCACAGGACTTGGGTAGCTTTTATCTAGATATCATTAAAGATCGTCAGTACACCACGCAGGCGGATGGCCAGCCTCGTCGCTCTGCACAGACGGCCATCTACCACATCACTCATGCACTGATTCGCTGGATCACACCAATCCTATCATTCACGGCGCAAGAGGCATGGGAAGTACTGAACCAACGTGAGGCTGACAAAGGCGGCTACGTGTTTACTCAAGAGTGGTACGAGTTCCCAGCATTTGAGCTAAGCGCCATCAGCAATGATGACTGGCAGCGTATTATGTTTGCCAAAGACATGGTAAACAAGCATATCGAAACCGCACGTGGTGAAAAAATCATCAATGCAAACTTATCTGCCGATGTGAGCCTATACGCTGACGGTGCCATGTATGAAAGTCTAGCCAAGCTTGATGAAGAACTGCGCTTTGTACTCATCACTAGTAACGCAGAACTAAAGCCAATGAGCGAAGCACCTACTGATAGCACTGTACAGGTAGATGAAGCAACCGAAACGAATACAGAAGAGGCTGTCGATTTAGTGGTACAAGTTAGCGCTGCCACTGGTACTAAGTGCGTACGCTGCTGGCACATCCGTGATGACATCGGCATAGATAGCGCGCACCCTGAGCTGTGCGCGCGCTGCGTGACCAACGTCAGTGGCGATGGTGAGGTGCGCCATTATGCCTAACCCAACGGATACACCTGACAGCCAGCACGATCAGCAGCCGCAAGCTGAGGTTGATCAGTCGCCCAAGCCTGCTCATGCAACCACGGGTAGCTCAACCACACCTAGAAGCCGTCTGAACAAGTCAACAAATAGGACACCAAAGCTGGTGGCAAATGGCAGTCGTGCTTTTGTATGGTATATATTGGCATTGGTTATTGTCATTATCGATCAGTGGACCAAATGGTTGGCAGAAACCAAACTGACCTTTCATGATCCAGTGCCGGTAATTGAGCCATTTCTCAATTGGACACTCGCTTACAACTATGGCGCAGCTTTTAGCTTTTTGGCAGATGCTGGCGGTTGGCAGAAGTGGTTTTTTTCAGGACTGGCTTTACTAATGTCATTGTTTCTAATCATTTATCTGATTAAAGCACCTCGCAAAGCCACGCTGTTATCTTTTGGCCTAGCCTTAGTATTGGGCGGTGCAGTTGGTAATTTAATCGACCGCTTATTACATGGTCATGTGATTGATTTTATCCATGTGCATTATGCTGATGTTTGGCATTATCCGATTTTTAATATCGCGGATATTGGTATTTCTATCGGTGTATTATTGATTGTCATTGATATGCTGTTTTTGGAAAGGAAGCGTGAAATGCCACGGTCATAATTGTGTGTAGTTAGATAAACCAGTTCAATTCATAAACAAAAAAGGTGGGTTACGTATTCGTAACCCACCTTTTTTTGTCGATCGTTTTAGTGCTTTCGTCAGACACGTAGCAATACTGCTAATCGTGAATGCAATTATTTATAGAAATTCTGACAGTAAACCAGTCACAGTCTCTAACCCACCACCTGCCAATAGAAACAACAAACCTGCCATGTTCACAACGACGGTCAAATAATAAGTAACTCGAAACTCAGGCTTTTGTGATTTGTGACGCAGATACGTCTGAGCCAATAGCGCACCTACCCAACCGCCAAGCGCGCTTAGTATGTGCAATGTAGACTCAGGCGTACGCCAGTCGCCACTTTGCGCAGCAGCTTTGTCTTTGGCATACATACCATAAGTAATAATCCCTAGCACGACGTACCAGCCGACCACTAGCCAGCTCAGTTTATCTGTCGCTGCTAATAAAGCTAAGACACCATAAAAAGCCAGTCCAAGAAATGAGCGTTTCTTTTGACCCGCTTCAAACTCTGCCTGATGGCTACGTTTCTGATTGCGCTGACGGATCTGCTGATTTTTTTGTGCCATTTTTTGCTGTACAAACCCAAGCTCTTGTACTTGCTTGGCTCGCTTGCGTCCCTCCGCATCTCGTCCAATGCTAAAGACCACTGCCTCACCGATATTAGGACGGCGCTGAGCCTTAAACTCACTCACATGAAAGAAGACAGACTCGCCTGCTTCAGTTTCAATAAAGCCAAACCCTTTATCATCCTGCCATTTTTTGACAGTGCCTTGTTGTTTATTCACTACCGACACCTCATATATTTTAGAATTGCCAATTATAGTACACCATCTGCGTTACATTATTGACGCTTACATCTGGTCTTAGATGGCTTATTATTTCTTACACTATAATACTGCAATTAAAGAGACTGCAATCAAACACATTATTTTCTATTCTTTTATTCTAGCAACTGATGGCTTTTTATTATGACTCAATCTCAATTTATCAATCCAAACGAAGACACTCGTATCGCTCACGGCAGCCTTGTGAAGCTGCACTTTGAAGTTTCACTAGAGAACGGCACCATCATCGACTCAACCTTTAATCGTGATGCACCTGTGTCTTTGACCATTGGTGATGAGAGCTTATTACCTGGTTTTGAACAAGTACTAATGAATCTACGCGCCGGTGATACTCGCACCGCACACCTTGAGCCAGAGCAAGCATTTGGTGAGTGGAATCCTGAAAATATCCAACATTTTAGCCGTATTCAGTTTGCGCTAGTCGCTGACAATCCAGAGATTGGCATGATGGTTGAGTTCGAAGACAAAGGTAAAAACACGCTGCCCGGTACGATTAGTGCCATCGATGAAGACCAAGTCGAAGTCGACTTTAACCACCCACTGGCAGGACAAGACGTATTATTTAAAGTAAAAATCTTTAAAGTCACACCGCCCGGTGTCACAGGTATCAAATTGATGTAGTCACTTAAAGACTATCAAAAACTCGTTAGGCATTAACTAGGATAAAAACTAGCGACGATAAAAATTAATATCGATAAAAACCGTCAAGAAGGAGACTTATATGCAGTATCAAACGTTACCGCAACTCGATGAAAAAGTATCTAAAATCTGTTTAGGCACGATGACATGGGGACAGCAAAATACTGAGTCCGAAGCACATGAGCAAATGGACATGGCGCTCAGTGAAGGTGTGAATTTTTGGGATACTGCCGAGATGTACCCGTCACCACCAGATAAAGACAAACAGGGTGATACTGAGCGCTTTATGGGCACTTGGTTTAATAAAACCAAACAGCGTGACAAAGTCATTCTCGCAAGCAAAATATCGCCAATGAATTTTTTGCGTGATGGACAAACGCGCTTTAACGCCGAGCACATTAGCAGCGCTATCGATGGTAATTTGGAACGTCTACAGACAGACTATATCGATATCTATCAGCTGCATTGGCCAGAGCGTCAGGCGAACTTCTTTGGTCAGCGCGGCTATGATGAAGAAATGGCAGCACAGCCATTAGACGATTTAACGCCATTTTTAGAGACTATTCAAGCGTTGAACGATGAAATCAAAAAAGGTCGTATTCGTGCTTACGGCCTATCAAATGATACCGCGTGGGGACTGATGCGCTATCTATGGGAAGCAGATAAAAATGGCCTAATTCCACCACTTACCGTGCAAAACCCATATAGCTTATTGAATCGTTTACACGAAGTTGGTATGGCTGAGATTGCCCATCGCGAAAACGTCGGGCTACTTGCTTACTCGCCACTTGGTTTTGGTGTGTTGTCTGGCAAATACCTTGATGGCAAACGTCCAACTGGCGCACGTTTGACCATGTATGATCGTTTCGGTCGTTATGTGAACGAGCAAGCCAAATCAGCCACTGAACAATATGCCAAGATAGCTGCTGATGCAGGTTTGGACATGGCGCAGATGTCATTGGCTTTTGTAAACTCTCGTCACTTTGTCACCAGTAACATCATTGGAGCGACGACGACCGAGCAACTCAAATCAAACATCGACAGTGTCAATGTGGAGCTAACAGCAGATGTATTAGAAGCGATTGAAGCGGTGCATACACAGCAGCCTAATCCATCGCCATAATTGGTCTTTCATAGAGATTGAATTTTAATAGAGCCTGCTGAATAAATAATATTATGTGTGCTCTATTAAATTTCCTATAGAAAAGGGCGCAAATCGTTTCGATTTGCGCCCTTTTATTAACTGGCTGAGATTAGCTACACTAGCTCAACTCTAAATAATCAGTCTTCAACTGGTGTGCTAAGAACTCTTGAATGTAGATCTGCCAATCCTTCGTTCATGCGTGCTTGTAATAAATTGGTCAGCTCGCTTTTGTTACGACCTTCTGGATCTATAGGCGCGAGTGGCAATACGTAAGCGGTCACGTTTTTGCTATCGAGCACTTTTTTCATACTTTCTTTCATCGTCAGCTTACCATAGTATGGCAATGCGTCGCTTAGTGTGCCGTCTTTGTTGACATAAGCGATGATAATCGGTCTGATAGGCACATCAGCGTCAATGGCTGCTTGCAGCAATGTTCCATGAATGCGCTTTACTTTTTTACCACTGGTGGTGGTCGCCTCAGGGAAGAAAATAATCGAAAAACCTTTGGCTAGAAAGTCAGCAATCTGTGCCGATACTGAGCTTGCATCACCGGAGCCGCGCTCGATGAAAAGCGTCCCTGCGGCATGAGCAAGTTTGCCAAATACAGGCCATTCACCGATTTCAGCCTTGGATAAAAAGAACGCTGGGCTCACAGTACCAACGACAGGAATATCCATCCATGATACGTGATTCGATACCCACAAACCATGGAACTGCTCTACAGGTTCCACTTCTACTACTTTTACCCCAAAAGAGCCTGCCATCTTGCGGCAGAATGTCTGGATATAGCGTGGTAGGGTTTCGCGTGGTGGCTGCTTAAATGCACCGATACGCTTTGCCGCGCGTATGCCGCCGACCATGGTTGTGGTCATACCAGCAACCTGCCTGCCTCGGCTCAACTGTCGTCTGAGTGAAAAGCTTGATTTAGCTTGGCTCATCTTCGCCCTCATGATTAAATAACGGGTGTTTAATAGTCAAAAAACGAGCCCAGTATAACAAAGTTCACACACTCAGTGATAGCTTGTTCACTCAGTGAGTGCCGACTTTTATACAAACGGGTAATAAAGCAGATTTATAAAAAATTATCCGCAGCAAACGCTGTAACATAAAACCATCGCTAATTATGCTAATACGCTTTAATATCAAGTGATAAGACCATATATAGATAATCATATGAACGCTACGTTGAAGCTTATTGAGCTGATTATAGCGAGACATTTACTTTATTAAATAGGTGATACTCTTTGGATTATTTTGAAAGACATGAAGGTGGCGAACGCGCCATTTTAGTACATTTAGACATCCGCCAAATTCAAGATCCTGACGATCTTAGTGAATTTGAGCTGTTGGCTGATTCAGCAGGTGCCGATCGTTTGGCATTAGTCACTGGATCACGCTCACGCCCTGACGCCAAATACTTCGTTGGTAGCGGAAAAGCAGAAGAAATCGCAGAACTAGTGCGTGAACACGAAGCAGACATCGTACTGTTTAACCACAGCCTGTCGCCATCACAAGAGCGTAATATAGAAGCGCTAGTGAAGTGCCGCGTGTTGGATCGTACTGGTTTGATTTTGGATATTTTTGCGCAGCGTGCCCGTACCTACGAAGGTAAGCTGCAAGTAGAGCTGGCTCAGCTTAACCATCTATCAACACGTCTGGTACGTGGTTGGACGCATTTGGAACGTCAAAAAGGTGGTATTGGTCTGCGTGGACCTGGTGAGACTCAGCTTGAGACCGATCGCCGTCTACTACAGACTCGCGTCAATCAGCTAAAGAGCAAATTAGAAAAAGTCCGTCAGACTCGTGCGCAAGGTCGCGCTCGTCGCCAAAAATCAGACGTACCGACTATCTCATTGGTCGGCTATACCAATGCGGGCAAATCTACTTTGTTCAATCGTTTGGTCGATGAAAACATCTACGCTGCTGACAAACTATTTGCGACGCTAGACCCTACTCTACGTCGTTTAGACTGGCAGGGAGTTGGTCGTGTCGTCTTAGTCGATACGGTTGGTTTTGTCCGTCATCTGCCGCATGAGCTGGTTGAGTCTTTTCATGCAACTCTAGAAGAGACGCTAGAAGCAGACTTGTTATTGCACGTCATCGACTCCTCCAGCGAGGACATGCACGAGCAGATTCAGGCGGTCAAAGAAGTGTTGGCAGAAATCGATAACGACGTACCTGTGCTCAATGTGTACAATAAGATTGATTTGACTGATGAGCCTGCACATATCGGCTATGCTAGCGAAGGTCAGCCAAACCGCGTCTATGTTTCTTCTAGACAGAACCTCGGCATGGAGGAGCTGACGCTTGCCGTACAGCAATTGTTGACAGGTAAACTGACGACGTTTGATTTAACCTTGCCGTATGATGCTGGACAGTTCAAAAACACTCTATATGAACTGGGTGTTATTGAAGAAGAAAGCTATGACGATACGGGTCGTGAATGTCTGACAATTCGTTTGCCAAGTGACCGTCTAAGACAGCTACTTGGTCAAGCAAACTTGAAACCTATCGATGTATTGCCGCTTGCACAAGCAACACTGCTGATGCCAGTACTTGAAGAGTTTGAGAAGGTTGATGACGTTGAAGAGCCAACCATGACAGAGGCTGAAGAAAAAGCATTTGACGAGTTTGATGCATTACACTCAGAAACAGCTGATTCAGAAAAATAATCGTTGTTTCTGTATAATAAGAGCTATTGTTAAAGTGAGACATTTGCGGCAGTAACTGAATGAACGTTTGATTCATACTGTTAGATCACAAACCCTTATATAGTACGTTAAAATAGAATAGACGATATCCATTGATATCGTCTATTTTTTTTGGATATGACCAGTCACGGTGCATAGGCTTTATTAGTTGCCCCACTCTCTATATAATCGCCTGTTATACATTCAACAAATATTGATAGATAGCGTTAATCTCTCGAAAGTGAATCATTGCTACTATCAATATTTATAGCATCATTTTCTACGTTGTATTCTTGGTGCGATCACATACTTTGTTTGGTACACCATCCATTTATATCTGACTTGGCCAGAATTGCTTATGAAGCCTGCTCACTCTCCCCATCTTCCACTATGGCTTGCGTTAATTCTAACGTTGACCATGGTTATCGTTGTCCGAGAAACGGCGGTTGTTCTCTGTCAAATGGCAGGCATCGAAAAAGCGGCCAATATTGTCGGTTTGGTTGCAATGTTTGTTATCTTGATGGCGTGGCGACTGCTTAAAGGGTTGCCGAGCTGGCTCACACAGGCCAGTAATACGTTACTAGTCGATAGTGGTTTTGCCTTCTTACCAGTTTCTGCTGGTGCAGGCTTGTTGCTATTTGCTCTAGGAGATGAGCTATTGGGTGTGATGATAACAATGATTATTAGTACGCTCATCCCATTGTGGGGACTGGCATTACTGGCCAATCGTTGGCTCAACCATGCTGCAAATACTGATAGTACGACTACTACTGAGCAAAAGGGACAGCCGTGAGCTGCGGAGAGATATTATGACTTTTGACAGCGTATTTATGGCAACCCTAGCCGCAATACTATTAACCTTGGCAGCACACGTAATTGCACGTGTATTGGCGCGTAAGTTGTCATGGTTACCGATGGTCATTACCGCACTTGTCCTAGTACTTGTTTTCCTATTTATACTGCAGTGGGATTACAACAACTATTACAGCGCGGCAAAACCTGTATTTGACCATCTATTGGGATACGTGACAGTACTCTTGGCTGTGCCATTGGCGGCGATGAATTTTAAAGGCTTACCAGTCAAAAAGCTCACTCTAATTGTCGCTATTGCTAGTGTCGTTGGCGCATTACTGCCTATGTCGTTGGCTTACTTATTTTCACTCAGCCATGAGACCCTCTTGGCTTTCGCTACCCGCTCTGTTACGACGCCGATTGGCTTGAGTGTCGCAGATTTAATCAAAGCACCATTGGCAATGGCTAACCTAATTATCATCGTCTCAGGATTGATAGGTGGTACGGTCGCTCGCTTTTTGTTCCGCGGTATCAATGATGACCGCGCTAAAGGATTGGCACTAGGTTTAGCAGCTCACGCATTTGGTACTGTAGAAGCATGGCAAATCAGTCATACAGCAGGACGTTATGCTGCATTTGGCTTGGCAGTGAACGGGTTAGTTACCGCGGTTTGGGTGCCTATCTTTATCAGTGCTATCGGTATCTAGTCGTAACTAGAACCCTACCTAAACTATTCTTATATTTTTAAAAACCTAACCATTAATAGGCTTATCTACTGTTAATTTCAGATTGAAAATCACCTCAACTATTCAAATGTCATTATTATCTCTTAAAAAATTGAGACACTTTATTTATATGAATTCATAAGCGTAAAAAACCCACTATAAATGGCTCATTAAGTCACTTAGAAAAGTTAGTATATTGATTTATCTAAGGTTATTTAATAATAGAAATCTGATTTTACAACTTAGTTTGTCAATCTGATGCGCCAAAAAGTTATTATATGTTATAGTAAGCAACTATTATTTTTTGTATCTATTGCAAGTGGTTCCTTATTGAAAGTGATAATTGCTAAGCTGCTGTCTTCACAGTGGGCTAAATAATTCTGCAAAATCAGTAACCGCTTAAGCGCCTAAATCAACGCATATATAGGCAAAACAATTTGCTGTTATTCGATAAAAAGTGATTTTACTATGATAAATACGGCTACTTTGATGACTCGCTGCTTATCTCCCCTTTTACTAAGTGCCATTGCTCTTTCGACCTTTTCTGTCGCTGCCAATGCAGGCAACATGTATATCTACAAAGACAAAGGTGGACAAGTACTGTTGACCAATGTCAATCCTAGTGGAAATTTTGATAAGTTTACGAAAAAAGTAAAAGTAACTTATTATAAAGACTCTAAGATGTATGACGGAAGCAGCGATAGCTATGGTAGCAGTGCCGCTAGCAACAGCGGAAGTCGCAACTCTTATGACAGCTACATTCGTGCTTCCGCTGAACGCAACGGTGTGGACCCTGCCCTAATGAAAGCAATGATGCATACTGAATCCGCTTTCAATCCAAACGCACGCTCACCAGTAGGCGCACAAGGCCTGATGCAGTTAATGCCAGCGACTGCGCGCCGATTCAATGTGAGCAACCCTTGGAACCCTGCAGACAATATCGAAGGATCAGCCAAGTATATTGCATGGCTCATGCGCCGCTTCAATAACAATGTCGAACATGCTGTCGCAGGCTACAATGCGGGCGAAGGCAATGTCGATAAATACGGTGGCATCCCTCCATTCAAAGAAACACGTAACTATGTTCAAAGAGTGATGAGCCGTTATCATAGCTTGTATAAGAATGATGCAGGACTGTTTGGTGCAAGTATCAGTGCTAACAATCAAACCAGTAGCACCAGTACAAATAATGGCTTACAAAATGTCAGTTATGGCACTAGCAGCAATGTGAATAGTGCTAGCTATGCCAACTCAGCCTATGCTGCTTTACGCTAAGCCAGTTACCTAAAAGCCAGACATAAAAAAGCCCATTAACGAATTAATGGGCTTTTTTATGTCTGGACGCTTTATGTCATGATGCTTTATATCTTGATGCATTAAGAGTAATAAAGCCAAACTGTGAGCCATAATTAAGGACTCACAGCCTGATCCAACACTATTTGGTACTTACTTGTTAGCAGCCTGAGTTGCAGCAACTTCAGCAGCGAAGTCTTCTTGCTTCTTCTCGATGCCTTCACCAACTTCTAGACGTTTGAAGCCAAGTACTTTTACGCCTTCAGCTTTTAGGACTTCGCCAACTTTCTTGTCGTTGTCCATAACGTATGGCTGACGTAGTAAAGTTACTTCGTCTAGGTACTTACGTAGGCCACCTTCGATCATTTTTTCAACGATGTTGTCAGGCTTGCCAGACTCACGAGCTTTCGCTTCGATGATGTCTTTTTCGCGTGCCAATACGTCAGCAGCAACATCTTCGTCATCTACAGCAACAGGGTTGAATGCAGCGATATGCATAGCAAGGTTTTTACCAGTGTCAGCGTCGCCGCCTTCAAAAGATACAACTACACCGATACGTAGACCATGACGGTATGCAGCGATGTTAGCACCTTCAAGTGTTTCAACACGGCGAATCTGGATGTTTTCACCGATTTTCTGTACTAGTGATACACGTGCTTCTTCAACAGTCTGACCTTCGCCATAAGACAATTCAGAGATAGCAGCAACGTCAGTTACGTTGTTTTCTAGTGCAAGGTTAGCAACTTTTTCTGCAAATGCAGTGAAGCTGTCATCTTTTGCAACGAAGTCAGTCTGGCAGTTAACTTCTAACAAGAATGCTTTATTTTCGCCTTGAGCGATGATGATAGCGCCGTCAGCTGCGATGTTACCCGCTTTTTTAGCTGCTTTAGCTTGACCAGATTTACGTAGGTTATCAATGGCAACTTCAACATCACCGTTTGATTCTTCTAACGCTTTTTTACATTCCATCATGCCAAGACCAGTACGGTCACGCAATTCTTTTACCATTTTGGCAGATACTTTTACTTCTGTCATAAGAGTCACCTTAGTATAGTTATGTATAGGAGTGCTGTATTTCTAAATGCTGTATTTCTATTCAATATCTTAGTATTACTTAAAATCTAACAGACAGCTCGTTTTGAACGATTACTAATATAGCCATCAATGATGTCAAACAAATAACATCTGTACAATATAGCGATATGACCAGTAGGAGCGATAATACTCGCTCAATAGCTGCTCGCTTATACGCATGGCATTATTAATAAGGCTTTATTCAATAACAAGGCATGACGAGTAAAACTACATCATGCCTATTATGAGCTTATACGCTGTTCAAAACATTATATGGATGCTGATAGATACACTATCAAGACATCCTTACAAAGTTAAACTTTTTAAGTCAGCTACTTATTCTGCTGGAGTTGCAGCAGCTTCTTCTGTAGCTGGCGCTTCTTCAGTTGCAGCAGGTGCTTGTTCAGCTTTACCACCAGCTTGAGTTTGTGCGTATTCTTTACCAGCGATGATAGCATCAGCCATAGAAGTTACGTACAAAGTCACAGCACGGATAGCATCATCGTTAGCTGGGATGATGTAATCAACGTTGTCTGGGCTAGAGTTAGTATCAACGATACCGATAACTGGGATACCCAAGTTCTTGGCTTCTTTAATAGCGATAGCTTCGTGATCTACATCTACTACGAAGATAGCGTCAGGTAGGCCGCCCATGTCTTTGATACCACCTAGTGAACGCTCAAGTTTTTCCATATCGCGAGTACGCTCTAGCGCTTCACGTTTAGTTAGCTTAGCGAAAGTACCGTCTTCTGCTTGCTTTTCTAGCTCTTTTAGACGGTTGATTGACTGGCGTAGAGTTTTCCAGTTAGTCAACATACCACCTAACCAGCGATGGTCAACGTATGGCATGCCAGCGCGAGCTGCTTGCTCACGTACGATACCGCTTGCAGCGCGTTTAGTACCAACAAATAATACTTTGTTTTTCTTAGCAGCTAGGCCGTTTACGTAAGTCAACGCTTCGTTGAACGCTTTTACGGTGTGCTCTAAGTTGATGATATGGATTTTGTTACGTGCGCCAAAGATGTATGGACCCATTTTTGGGTTCCAAAAACGTGTTTGGTGACCAAAGTGAGCGCCTGCTTGTAGTAAGTCGCGCATTTCGATTTTGGTTGGATTCTTTGTAGCCATGAGAATATATCCTATTGGTTGGGTTATGCCTCCACATCACAAAAACAGCCTATTTAGCGACACGCATCTGCTACCGGTTAGTTTTCATTAGTAAAGCACTAACAGATCACAAATTAATCAAGTCGCCAAACACCCAGCAATTTTTTGCCATGATGTGTGTGTCATTGGTTGGTTTAAAAAAAGAAGCTATCGCTAGATTGAAGCAAATGCCCAAATCTAAACTATAAAGTGAATTATAAAAATAGCTGCGCTGTATTTTATCACATAACGTCTTAGAATCTCCAGCAGTTTGTGTGTAGCGTATCAATAAGATAAAAACAAAATATGGTGATAATAAAACAAAAAAAGCGACACATTTGCATCGCTTTTTTCATGATTATCTTTTTAATAGCTATTTTTCAAGCAAGGTTAATGCTGTCGCTCTTTTATAGTTATCACTCGTTTACAGAGGATTGACTATAACTTATGCAATGCAAATACCAATGACCGCCTTGTAACCACGCCACGTAAATGGTGTGATATAGCTTTGACGATCTTTAGGTAAATAAGACACGCTTGGCGCACTCTCTACAATGTGCGGCGGCGAAATAATAAACTCTGAACCAAACTCTGTACGAGCGTTACCTGAGATTGTATTGGCCATTTCACCCAACAAATCTTTCATCATGGTGATTGAAGAGTCAGGCTCTCCCATCACTTTGATGACTTCTCGCAACATCACGCTTGGTGCACTGACATAGACGCAGCCTTCCAAAGGCCCTGATATCTTAATGACACCGCTATAATCAAAGCCAATCGCGCTTTTGTTGTTGTTCAAGTAAGGGGTATCAATTGACACTTCTGAGCCATCGATTTGTGCAAAAAATGCATTAATCGAGCTTAGAAATACACCCAATTTTTCTACTTTAACCATAATATATTAATATCCATCTGTATTACGTGGCAGCATTAGTCTTGCAAACAAACCACAATCTCGCCTACTTGAGAATGCCAAGTGATGGGGATGATAAAAGAACGTTCATCGTTCGGCAACACAATACTTTGCGGCGCACCTTTGAACACAAATGGTACAGAGATATGAAACTCTGAGCCAAACTCTTTGCGTGCATTGCCTGCAATTGTATTGGCCACTTCCCCAGCCAGATCTACATAGTTCTCTTCACTTTTATCGGTCTCGCCCATGCTGTCTAAGATTGAAGACAGCAAGTCACGCGTCGCCGAAAAATATACCACGCCTTTTTGGCCACCAGATATACCAATCACGCCCGTATAATCGTGGACTTTTGGCTGTTTGTTTTCTAGTAAGTAAGGGGTATCGGCAATAAGCTCTTCTCCCCCAAACTGGTCAAAATAATTACTAATAATACTTAAAAAAATCTGTAGCTTTTGCTCTTTCATAATGACATCTGCTTTGGTCGATGAATGGTATTAGTCTTGCATCAGCTCATACAAAGACTCTACAAGCTCCTCTTCCGAAAAAGGCTTGCACAAAAATCCGCTAGCACCTAGCGACAGTGCTTCGATGCCGGTGGCTTTGTCCGATAACGCTGATACCACTAAAATGCGTACTTCAGGATCAATCGCGATGATTTTTTCAATACATTCTAGCCCATCCATTTGTGGCATGGTTAGATCCATGGTGATCACATCAGGGCGATGAACATTGAACTTTTCGATGGCTTGAACACCGCTGGTCGCTGTCGCAACCAACATGAACTTTCCTGAATCGTATGCGCGCTGAATACGGTTTCTAATAATATTTGAATCATCAACAATCATTAACTTATGCATAACTTATCTACTACCTTTAATGAAGTGCTTGTCGTCCCTGACAATATAATTACTATTTTGATTAAGCTTTAGGTAAAGTAATGACAAACCGTGTCATCTGACCCAGCTCGCTATTTACGTTAAGCTTGCCATCATACTCTTTTACTTTTGCTTTAATGATATCAAGTCCAACACCGCGGCCACCATCTTCATCTGAGTGCTCTTTGGTAGAGAATCCAGAAGAGAACAGCTGTTTGAGCAAGTCACCTTTGCTAAGCTGATTTGCTTCTTCCGTACCGAAACTACCTTCTTGAATCAGTTTATTACGGATGCTGTCGTAGTTGATACCTTGTCCGTCGTCTTGCACCACTAGCATAAAGTTTGAACCGTTGTCTTGCACTTCCAAATCTATGATCCCAACGTCAGTTTTGCCAGTAGCATGACGCACACTTGGCGACTCGATACCATGTACTACCGCATTACGCAGCAACTGAATACTGATTTCTTTGATTGGCTTTGCCAGATTTGCCGGAATGCTGGTTTGGGTTAGCGTCGTACTTTTTAGCTGTACTTGCTTGCCCTGTCTTGCAGCAATCTCTTTTGTAAATTCATTGTAAAAAGACAATAAATCGTCATCTGCTTCATTGTCTAAGTCGATATCTAGCCCACCATCAAAATCAGCATTGCTAGCTGCATGGTCTGCTACTGGATTTTGAGTAGCGACTGGTGCTTGTACGGTTGACGACTTAGCTGCTGTCGGTGCTGAGCGGTTGATACGCTCACCCAATGTCGCAATCGTGTTCGATAAGCTGAGCAAGTCATCCAAATGTACTGCCAATGGTAAGAAGTCATTACCAGACAACTGACCTTGGTTTTGTAATGCATGTAACTTGTCTTCAGCATCAGAAGCAATCTTAGTAAAGCTGTGTAGTTTTAGTGCTGAGGCTTCACCTTTTAAACTGTGCATTTCACGATAAATAGCTTTCAATTTACCTTCAAGCTCGTATTGTGAGCTACCAGGATTTTTCAAGATGTTATTCATCTTCTCGATATGCGCTTGGGTATTACCAATAAACTCATTAATAATCTTCGGATTTACATTCAAGATAGTCGTTAACATCTCAATCTGCATATCGTTTTGTGAACGCTCTTTTTCTAGGCGCTGTTCTAAGTAGACTGCATCTGATACATCGTTAACGTTGACCAAGATACGGGCAATGTCTTTATTATCATAAACACGTGAGAATTTAAAATCTAAGAAGCGGTTATCAAGATTTTTGTCTTCAGACAAATTATGCAGCATGACTTTGTTTAATGGGTTAAGTGAATCTACCAGCTTTTCTTTAACGCGAGGGTTATAGAGCTGCTCAATAAACTGCTGTGTGGTCTTGAGGTCTTTATCAGAAATACGACCGCGCAAGACATTGGTAAAGTTTTCCCCTGCTAAGCTATCAGAGCCGATAATATTGTTCAGCGCGCGAGAATGCTGTTGACCAATATTCAAGTCCTTATCAAGTAGGAAAAGACCCGTATTTACTGTTTCCATAATTTCTTGCGTTTCTTGTCGAGCGGCAAGTGCTTCCGCATCCGTCTCACGTAGACGACGTACAAAGAAGAATACGAAGATTAGGAAGTAGGTAAAGATAGCGGCAACACCAAGTACCTGAATAAGACGAATGGTAGTTGCTTGACGTTCTGCACTATTAAATACATCTTTTGTCAGACTATCTAAAGAATCGTTAATAAACAAACTTGATGTTTTAGCCTGCTCAACGGCCTGCGTCAATTCATCAGCAGAAGGCACCATAACGTTATCAGCATCTTTTAAGTATGCTTGAATTTTGGGCTCTAGCGCTTTCCATTGCTCATTGGCAGCGGCTATGTTGGTTTGTGCGTTGCTATCAATTTTTGGTAAATCGTAGCTATTACCGTCTTCATCTGTGATCGTGCCACCTTGCTCAATCGCTGCAATAGAGTTGGTAATCAACGTAGTGTTTTGCTCTAAACGACTTAATGCTCGTTGTATGTGTGGAGACTTAGTATCCTCACCATAACTGCTGTCCAAGTCGAAAAGATCTTTAATTACCGCCTGTGCACTGTTTGCAACTTGGTTGGTTTGGTCAATTAAAGCGGTGTTTCTTTCTAATAAGTTTGAGGTATAAAACGTGAACGCTAGCAAAGCACCGATTAGAGATAAAAATAGTGCAATTGAAATAATCAGACCTTGATAGCGCTTATTGTCGACATTAGGTACGGTTGCCATCTTCAGAATTCCTTAGTTCACTTGCTTAGTATTAGTATCAGAATCACTCTTTTCAGCAGTCTCTGCTGCGCCTAACCAACGATTCTCAATCTCTTTAAACGTTCCTTTTTGTTTGAGCTTTGCAATACCTTCATCCACTTTACGAATTAAGTCATTATTGCCTTTCGCCATCAGAATAACCTGCTGGGCTGACGGGTTGTCTTCACCCTCATAAGAGACGATAGTGACGTCATACTCTGGATGGTTTTTTGCCGTAAACTGTAAAATAGGTAAGTCATGCAAAATGACATCGACCTTGTCCTGCATCAAATCTTCAAATAATAGATAAGCAGTGCTTCGAGTCGTCATTTGGCTATATTTACCCATCGCTCTGAGCTGATCATCTTGCTTTGAGCCTTCCATTGCCGCAACATGCATGCCTTGCAAATCATCTAAGCGATTTATTTTTAGGTCAGCATTTTTGTACATGACTGCAGATGGATTAAAGAAATAAGGAGTAGAAAGGCCATATTTTACAGCGCGGTCATCTTTGTAAGAGATACCTGAGATTGCTAGATCACGTCCACCAGACTCTACTGTGTCAAACATGTTCTGCCAAGTTTCCTTGTAGAACTCAACTTTGAAGCCTTGTTCTTCACCGATAGCACGAATTGAATCAATATCAATACCTTGCATATTGCCATAGTCATCTTGAAACGAGAACGGTGGCATCGTACCTGTTGTGGCCACCTTTATGGTTGGCGCCGAAGCAGGCAGCTTGCTCACAAAGCTATCTGTGTTTTCCGTTACTGTTGCGCTTGCATTTTCTTGAGTAGAAGAGTTGCCACAGCCAAATAGGCCAACACTCAATAGAATTGGTAACGCTCGATATAACTGCATCATAATCTATCCTTGAAACCTAACGTTGTTTTACATCTTAGTGAATGACAATCTAGCAATGTTAAGTAATGTCTATACATATTTGCTTACAGAAAGTTACGTTAGATAATACTTGTCTAATTTTATGATTGCAATAATTATGTTTGGTCATTATCTACGATTAGTTATATATAGCAAAGTATGCATATATTTTTGAACAACATATACTTGTTTATAATCAATAAATTCCATTATATAAAGTGCCTATAAAATTTAATTTTGCTCTAAATAAAAATAAATAGAGCGCACAAAAAAGCACTCATACGCTGTGAACGTATGAGTGCCTTTTTAAAATACAGCTAGCTTAAAATAGAGAGGGTTTTACTCTGCATCATCTAAATTAAGGTTACGATCAATTTTCCAAATCAGGAAGGAACCGAGACTCATTAATGAGAACAGGGCAATACCGACCTTGAGGACTGGGTTGACTGGAAACAGATTCAATAATAAACCGCCGAAGATACCGACTGAAAACATTAGCGAGCCTTGTAGCGCACTTGCCATACCAGCACGGCGCTTCTGAAAAGCGAGCGCAATTGCAGAAGCATTGGGCTGGGTCAGACCCAATCCTGCGATACAAAAGAAAATACAAGCCAGCACTAGTGGTAGCCAAGCATCCGTCCCTAAAAGCAAGCCAGTCACGAATAGCACACCCGCAGAGATAACCTGCATCATCGCCCCAAATCGCAAAATACTTAGTATTCGAAAGCGATTGGTAAGCCATTGGTTCAACTGAGTCAAACCGACAAAACCCGCCGCATTCATTCCGAACAACCAAGCGAAATGTGTCGCTGAGACGCCATAGGTATCCATAATTAACTCTGAAGCCGAGCTGATATAGACAAACATCGCTCCCATTAACAATCCACCACCAATTGCTGGATAGTTAAAAGTCGGGTCTTTTAATAAGTCCCAATATTGACTGAGCACTTCTCTTGCAGGGCGTACGTTACGGTTTTCTTCAGTCAAAGTTTCAAAAAAGAAAAACTTAGTAAGTAGCAAGTTTAGAGCGCCAAATGCAGCTAAAAACCAGAAGATAGAGTGCCAATCAAAAAACTGTAAGAATAGCGCGCCAAGCGATGGTGCCAATATGGGTGCTAAGCCCATCACTAAAATCATAATGGAAAAAGCTTTTGCCGTTTGTTTGGCAGTGAGGCGATCTCGAATCGCAGCGCGAGTAACTACTGCACCGACGCACGCGCCCAATGCTTGTAAAGTCCGGCCTGCAAACAGTACGTACTCATTGTCAGTGGTCGCACAAAGGATAGAAGCAATAACGTATAACGTCATACCTATATACAAGGGTTTGACACGGCCGACACGGTCACTGAAGGGTCCGTAAAATAGCTGCCCGAATACCAAACCTAAAAAGTATGCAGGGACAGAGTTGGCCATAAAGGCCGTTGAAACACCGAAATCATCGGCCATCGATGGTAGCGCTGGCAGATACATATCAATGGATAATGGGCCCACCGCAACCATCAGCCCAAGCATCATAATCCATGCAACAGGCAAATCAGCAGAGCGCACTCGTTCAGAAGCGATAGGTTTGTTTGGAAGGGAGGGTTTTGAAGCAGACATATTTAGACCGTTTTATATAGTGGCTATTATTTTTGATATTTTATTTTTCGACGTTTAATTGCTTGCACGTGTTGTTAGGTAGGCTTTCGTCATTTTACTGGCTTATCCAGTAATCAAAATAGATACCTTTAACAACAATAGTGCATCTTTACCCACATCGGTGCAAGCAGACAATGCTATATCGTGCTATCTGCTTGCATTTCAATGGCTATAAGATATTGGCGAAACAACCGCTAACAATTAAAACTCGTCGAAAGAACTTATCAAAATATGTCTGGTATTCTTAGGAAGCAACCTCTTCTATTAAAGCGAGTCAAATAAAAAACAGAACTAGCAAAGTTGCTAATAGGAAAAATTTAGCGGAATTGACGTTTGCCAAATAAGGTGCTGGCCTGCTTTGCTTTTCTGAGGGCAAGCTTACGATTACGACCAAGCATCATTTTAAGCTGCCATGCTTTTTCTTTATATAAAGTCTTAGCAGGCTGATCGTACATCGCATTTATCACACGTTTACTTGCTAGCACCGCATCAGGAGAGCGCTCTGCAAACTCGGCAGCAAGCTTTTGTGCTTGTTCAAGAGGCACTTCACTACAATGGCTAATCAAGCCTAACTCTTTGCCTTCATTAGCATCGATGATACGGGCGCTCATGGCGAGCTCTTTTAGAGTGTCTTCTCGTAGAACTCCAAATGCCGATTGGGTCAGTCCCATGTCTGGCACTAAACCCCATTTAGCTTCCATAATAGATAATTGACAATCAGGATGGCTGATACGTACGTCACAAGCCAACGCCAACTGTAACCCAGCGCCGATACAATACCCTTCTAATACGGCTATGACAGGTACTGGCAGATCACGCCATACCAAGCATACTCGTTGGAACGCACTTTGCCATGGCTTAATCAACTCCCAAAGCGCAAATGCTGTGTTTTTTGGATGATTTAAGTCTCCTAAATCAATCCCTGCGCAAAACGTCCCCTCTGCCCCATTTAGAATGACTGCGCGTATGGTTCTGTCCTTGCTAATACGACCTGCCAGCTTAATCAGCTCATTGATTACCTGAAAGCTCATGGCATTTTTTTTATGTGGACGATTTAAGGTAACCGTCAGTATGTTGTCTGTAATACTAACTTGTAAGGTCTCATACTGGTAACTTGCAATCGCGTTCATAACAATCCTTATTAATGAATAAAACAAATATGGTTCTAATATTCACAATATTAGCAGGCTTGTCTTTGTTGTACCGTAGTAATAACTGACTGCCACGATACTATAGTCAATTTCATATACAGCAGACACAGAGCACCTAGCTAATAGCGATAAGCAGATCTAACGAGGTTACTTATCGCTCTCTGAATCTGAATGATTCTGACCTTCTTACCTCATCTTCAACTTATATCATTTTCCACGTCATGTCATTTTCGCTCAAGCGATGATAATTAAGCTGCGGATAAGAAGATAAATCTACTTTTTGCAAGTTGTCTAGCGCCGTTAATAATGCCTCATAATAAGGCTCAATCATTGCAAATTGCACAGGTGTCGTATGCTGTACATTCAGCAGGCACTTATCTTCCAAATCTTGGCTAGCCTGACGCAGTTGCGGTACACCTGTATATCGACTACCGCCCAATATACGATGGGCAATTTGTGCCAACATATTACGATCATGCGCTTCCCATGCCTGAATGAGTGCCTGTTTTTCATCATTGATAGTATCTATCATCATGATAATAAGCTTGGCCGCTAATTCAGGTTTATTCGCTGAACGAGTGAGCGCATCTTGCCAATCTAAAATGTTTGAGGTATCACTTTTGCTTATATTATTGTTACTAAGGTCATTATTGATTTGCTCGTGTAAAGTCGTATTATCGTGAGCTGTTCTATCTTGAAAGCTTTGGTCTTGAGGGCTTTTATCTTGAGAGTTATTGATAGACTTTGTTGGTGATTGTAGTAGTTGCGATTGACCTTGTTTTTGTAAACGTAAGCTTTCATAGCGCGGCTGAATATCACGCGCAGTATCCCGTCTATAGCCTTCACGAGGCTGGCTATCGCGCAAATAATCATCACGGATTTTTTTCAGGGATAGTGGGCGGGTAATTTTCGGCTCGCTACTGACAGAAGTACTATTACGATCTACCCCGTCTCCTCTTATTATTGGATAAGTAGCGGTTAATGTATCTGAAGATATACCTGAACTGGCTTGAGTCTCTAGCCCATTTACATTGTTAGAGAGCAAGTCGTTCGATAAATCATTATCATTGATTGAGTAACCGCGCAGCGAGTCAATAGCAGTTAACTCAGCCCCTGTTGGGTCGATACTCTGTACATTAGCACCTTGTAAGTTATCACCCTGTAAATCTGGATGCTGTAAACCAAAGCTCTGTAAATCTGTATCGGGCAGCGCGGTCAATTGTGGTGTGGTACTCTTGCGACCAAGCCATTTCTGTAGCACTTGCAATAACTGCGGTTGGCTAATAGGTTTGCCAACATAGTCGTTGATACCACTGGCTATGAGTTTGTCACGTTCATCTGCTAACCCGTGAGCTGTCAGAGCGATAATAGGGATACGACTATCCGTATTTTCGATATTTCGAATCTGCTTAGCTGCCTCATGACCTGACATACGCGGCATTTGAATATCCATAAATATCAAATCAATATTGTCTTTGTCTTGCGTAGCCGCCTTATCGTCAGCGCTCGTGTCCTCATGATAGAACGCGCTATTTGTTTTCTTGTTTATCTCATCACGTGTTTCTGCTTTAGAAAGTTGCGTTTTATTCGATAGGCTTTGCTTATCGCTCTTAGCAGTTTTGATGTTTTTGGTTTGCTGTTTACTGATAATCTCAATAGCATCAAACCCACTGCTCGCAGTAACTACCTGAATCCCTAGCTCGCTCAATAGAGCATCAAGCACTAGTAAATTGGGCAAATGGTCATCAACTGCCAGTACCGTGACCCCTTTCCAGCGTGGTTCCTGCAAGCTTTGCGGCGTACTACGGCTTTGCGTATCGAGCATCGCATAGAGTTGTCTTTTGTCTAATGGCTCATACAGTATGTTGGCATGATAGCGGTTGAGTAGCGCTTGATCGGCAGCTACTTGGTAGCCGAATACAGCAAGCTTGCCTTGATAATGCAGACGAATTTGCTTGAGGAGCGCCATCATATCGTCTTGCGTGTCATCATCAACGATGACCCAATCCCAATAATTACCATGCTCTTTCAACGACTCCAGTACACCCGGCAATGAGTTGGCTTGAGTCAATTTAATTGGTAAGTATTGCAAGCTGGCCTTCAGTACTTGTATCGAAGCGGTATGATTGATCCAAACCAACACGTTAAACTCGTCAGTCTCGCTTGCCAGTGGTGCTAATACTGGTAATTCAATTGTCTGCCCTGTAGCTGCTTCTAGCACATCGACATGGGCTGGCATGCGAAACCAAAAAGTCGCGCCTTGATTGGCAATATTCTCTTGAGCATTATCATGAAATCCAATATCCCCGCCCATCAAGCGCGTCAACTGTTTTGAGATGACCAGACCCAACCCTGTACCACCATACTGACGCGTGATTGATGGATCGCCTTGACTAAAGCTTTGGAACAGCATTTTTTGATCTGCCAGAGAAATACCTTTACCACTATCTTGCACACTAATCATCAGATAATTATCACGGTGATCGTCTAAGCTAACACGCACCACCACATCACCACTATCGGTAAACTTAATGGCATTACCAACGATATTGGTCAATACTTGCTTAAGACGTAACGCATCGCCGTTGATGCGCATCGGCACATCATTGTAAAACAGCACTGCCATGCGTAAACCCTTCTCCGCAGAGACAGGAGATAGCATATCGACCACATCATAAATGGTGTCATAGAGATCGAACTCATGGCGATCCAATACCAGCTTGCCTGCCTCAATTTTAGAAAAATCTAAGACATCATTTACCAAAGCGAGCAAGTGTGCTGAGGACTTACGTATGGTCTGTACATACAAGTCCTGCTCAGGATTAAGCTCACCATGACGTGCCAGCAAGTTAATAAAGCCATCGATACTGTTCAATGGTGTACGCAGTTCATGACTGATATTGGCTAAAAACGCAGATTTTGCTTGGCTGGTTGAAATAGCTGCATCACGTGCATTTCGAATAGAGATGTTTTGCATCTCCATCTCATCAAATGCCAACCGTAAATCATCCTCAGTTTGCTCGGCATGGTCTTTGAGCTCTTGAAAGCTTCTATGTAAGCGGCGCAATGTTCTGACTAGATCTTGCTGTAATAAATTCAGCTCACCATCTGACTCTACTGGTACAGGTTGGTATAAATTATCGACATGAGTACGTTGCAACTGCAAACGCAGCTCATAAATTGGGGCAATCCAACGTTTCGAATAGATATTTAAACTCAGTAGTAGAATCAAGATAGTAAACAAGCCGGTAATCACTAATGCCATCGCAATACGGTAGCGTGCAATATAAAGCGGCTCATTATCCATATCGACGAGCAACCACAATGTCTGCCCTTCAAACTCTCCCAATACACTGCCATACGCTGTGCCTACAGGCGTTGGACGTTGTGACAAAAAACTGGCGGAATCACTGATCAATGGCCATTCTTCATTGAGGCCATAACCGACGGTTGCCAGTATTTGGTTGCCTTCATTAATAATAGCAATGCGCTGTACATGCTGTTCAGACTGCATACGTCCAAGCTTATCTTGGATACCCTCTAGCGTCGTCATTGCCGCTCGCTGAGTACCTTCAGCACTACTCCCTACTTGCTGGCGCTCTTGTTCTAGCAGTTCAGGAATCAGTTCAGCTATGACTGGTGTGTAGCGAATAAGTACCGCTTCGGCCAATACTTCTTGCTCAGAGTCGCTTGCACGCATGGTTTCGTGAAATACCAAGATGCCGCCTACTGCTGCCAACACACAGATAGGCAAAAACACCAGTATGATCAGCTGACCATAAGCACTACTGGTATCGAAACGTTTTTTATATGCCATGCTAGGTCTACTCTCTACTAAGGTTCTTGCCATGAATTTTTGTGATAACGTCAGCATTTGTGATACTTGCAGCGCGTCATATCAGAGCATCTGGGTAAGACGCTACTCTTAATGAAGCTATTAATCGTTAATAAGGTCACTAATTTTGATAAGACAGTTGATAAATAGTTCAAGATTATCTTAACAGGATTCTATAAGTACTGGTTAGGCATTCCATGTGATGAATAACGTTATAATTAAAGTGCCCACCACTCTGTGTCAAAGAAAATATGGCTTTAAGCAATGCTCCTACTTTTGCAACCCTCAACGTAACATTGACATTGACCTGATACAGTGACTATTAATCCTTGATGCGATAAGCGCAGCTGAAAACAAAATGATATAATAAAGCCACTTTTTATTTACCACAATATATCGCTCATAGTCATAACATATGAGAGCGCACTCTAATGCCTTTCGTTTTTAGCTCGCTTATCACCGTAAACCTATATACCAAGCGACTGTCTAAAATTATGATCAAACAATAAGAACAGCGTTTCCATCAAAAACAAGCCATTAAAAACATATTTAAAAAATAGAAAAGGATACTTTATGTCCACTACGGCCATGTCAAATGCTAACTTTATCACTCAAATCACTACCCTCGCTAATTGCGTTGGTCAAACGCCATTGATACAACTTCAACGTCTGCCTGAGCAAGAGCACATTGCCAATGGCGCCACAGTATTAGCTAAGCTTGAAGGCAATAATCCAGCGGGCTCTGTAAAAGATCGTCCTGCTTTTAATATGATTTATCAAGCAGAACAACGCGGTGATATCAAACCTGGTGATATGTTGATTGAAGCCACTAGCGGCAATACTGGCATTGCATTGGCCATGGTCGCTGCAATGCGTGGCTACCCGATAACGTTGCTGATGCCAACCAACTCTACCCAAGAACGTAAAGATGCCATGATTGCTTATGGCGCAACGCTGATTGAAGTAGACGAAGGTATGGAAGCTGCGCGTGATTTGGCATTACAGATGCAAGCAGAGGGCAAAGGGGTTGTATTGGATCAGTTTAATAATCCTGATAATAGCCAAGCACATTACCTGACTACAGGCCCTGAGCTATGGGCACAGACAGAAGGTAAGATTACGCATTTTATAAGCTCAATGGGTACGACAGGTACGATTACCGGTGTATCACGTTATTTAAAAGAGCAAAATCCTGACGTTAAAATCATTGGCCTACAGCCTGATGAAGAAGCTTCTATTGCTGGTATTCGCCGTTGGCCAGCGGCTTATATGCCTGGTATTTTTGATGCAGACTTGATTGATGAAGTGATGGATATCGATCAGCGTATTGCTGAAGTTTATATGCGTAAATTGGCGAAGACTGAAGGTATCTTTGCTGGAGTATCTTCGGGCGCAGCTGCATGGGCAGCGACCCAAGTGGCAAAAGCAAACCCTAATGCTGTGATTGCCTTTATTGTCTGCGATCGTGGCGATCGTTATTTATCAACGGGTTTATATAACGTTGACGATAGCGATATGGATAACAGCAGCGCAGAAGTTAATTAATCCATAAAAAATACCATTTAGTACCGTTAATTTAAAAGAAGTGCAGAGCAGCCAAGTGCAGATGTAATACTTCAAGCAAGGTTAGCGCTGTCATTCTTTTATAATGAATTAACTATAAGCTCATAAATAGTCAGGATTATCTATGTCACAAGCGCTACCATCCGACCCTATATTGGTTTTTGATATCGAGACTGTCGCCGATGTCGATGCAGCACGCCGTATCTATCCGCAACTGGCCGATCTTAACGATGCAGATGCCTTAAGCGCGCTGACAGCCATACGTACGCAAGAGGCAGGGCACGACTTTATGCGCTTGCCACTACAGCGTATTGTCTGTATCTCAGCTCTGTATATCAAGGATGGTAAGTTATCGCTATTTTCTTTGACTGCCGATAAATTTAGTGAAAAAGAAATCCTAGCCAAATTCTTTAGAGCATTTAACGACATTGAGACACTGCCGCAACTTATTAGCTGGAATGGCTCAGGCTTTGACATACCTGTACTGATATATCGTGCCATGCAATATGATTTGTCAGCACCATGGCTGTTCGAAGAAGGCGAACGTATTAAAAACATGCGCTTTGATAACTATGTTAATCGTTTTCATACACGTCATCTAGACTTGATGGATCGGTTTAGCCAGTATGGTGCTAGTCGCCGCGAAGCCATGGATATCGTCGCAAGTCTGTACGGATTACCCGGTAAAACTGACGTGGATGGAAGCATGGTTGGCGCGCTTGTTGGTAGCGGTGACTGGCAGACCCTATCTATATACTGTGAGTCTGATGTTATGAACACTTGGCTTATTTATTTACGCTGGTTACGTCTAACAGGACAGTTGTCTTCACAAGATTTTGATGCTTGGCAGCAGCAGAGCTATGACTATCTGGCAAAGTATACCCAAGCTGACGGTAGTCCGCGACATCAAGAGTTTATCGCTGACTGGTCATCGGCACCCGAATTATAGAAATCGCATTATTAGTAGTTTTTTATTCCCCTCTTCTAGTTATTTATTATTAAGGCAGGTTTATGCAACCCACCGATTCAAAAACATCTACAGCATCTGATATGGCAGCGCAAAACAGTAACGCTCAAACGAATGAAGCTCAAACCAACGACACCCAAACGATTGTCATTCCACCTAGTAAGAAAAAATCAAAGCCATCATCAAAGACACGTCGTCGCCTAAAAGATGCAGAGCCAATTCCATTTAATATTGATGGCTTGTCACATGATGGTCGCGGTGTTGCTGTTTATGGTAATGGTTTTGATGTTGCGGAAGGTCATGCTGAAGACAAACATGGCAAAAAAATCTTTGTTAGCTTTGCTCTACCAGGTGAAAGCGCCTTAGTGAAAATAACCAACAGCCGTGCTAGCTTTGAAGAAGGCGATGCCATTAGTATTACTGCCAACCCAAACCCTGAACGTGCTGTACCACCCTGCCCGCATTTCGGTACTTGCGGCGGTTGTAACTTGCAGCACTGGCAGCCAGATGGACAAATAAACTTTAAGCAGTCAGTACTGGCTGAAATGCTAATGCACCAAGCCAACGCAGAGCCTGACAATTGGCTCGCCCCTGTGGTCGGTGATCGTCTTGGCTATCGTACCAAAGCACGTTTGGGCGTACGCTATGTTGTCAAAAAAGAAACCGCGCTTGTCGGCTTCCGCGAGCGTTCAAGTAACTTCTTAGCAGAGCTAAATGAATGTCATATCTTGGATCCGCGTATTGGTTTTGAGATTGAAAACCTAAAAACGCTTATTAGTACCCTAGAGAGTCGTGACAAGATTGCCCAGCTTGAGCTTGCAATGGGTGAGCAACTGCCAGAACTACCTGATGGCAATCAGCCAGTTGCGCTCATCGTACGTAATTTAGAACCGTTGTCAGACGCTGATATAGACAAACTAAAAGTATTTTTCGCAGCGCGTAATTGGCAGCTATATTTGCAGTCGAAAGGTGTTGATAGCATCCAACGTATTGCGTTGACAGACGCTGATGATTTGAGCGAGCAATTTGGGCGTTTATATTATCAATTGCCAGAGTATGATCTGACTTTTGAATTTATCCCTACTGACTTTACTCAAGTAAATCTATCTGTGAACCGTCAGATGACCAAGCTTGCCTGTGACTTATTGGACTTAAAAGCAGGCGAACGCGTATTAGACTTATTCAGTGGTTTGGGTAACTTTAGCTTACCACTAGCGCGCCTCGTTGGCGAGACAGGCTCAGTAGTCGGTGTCGAAGGCAGTGAAGCCATGACCGAACGTGCTGCTGACAATGCCCGTCGCAACGGTATCAACAATACTGAATTTTACAGTCAAGATTTGACTCAAGACTGTACTGATAAGCCATGGGCCAACCAAGGTTTTGACGCACTATTGATTGATCCACCGCGCTCTGGTGCTTGGGAGATTATGCAATATTTGCCAAAATTTAATGCTGAGCGCATTGTTTATGTCTCTTGTAATCCAGCGACCCTTGCCCGTGATACAAAAGCATTGTTAGAACAAGGCTATCGTCTGACTCATGCTGGCGTAATGGATATGTTCTGCCATACGGGCCATGTTGAATCTATCGCTCGCTTTGAAAAAGTAGCGGTTTAACATTGTTAATCTTCAAAAATGATTAATAGTTAATAACAACTGATAGTTGAACCTAATTAAAGAGACAATTAAGCGTTATTAAAATTATCTAAGATAACTCAAAGCTTTGATAAGTTTGTGCTAATAAATAGCCATTATTTGGCGTAATTGTCCACAGCCGTACAGAGGCTCGCTTGATTTGTCACTTTAAAATGAGATAATAGTAAACAATCTTCCTATGTTTTTGATGATGTTTCCAATCGCTACATAGTAAGCATTTGCACTCATAGCTTTATATATTTTACGCGCATTTTATAGCTGCTCAAAATAAAATTTTTAGCAGTTGTATTGGTTTATAGCTGACACTTTATGGATCGTTAATTCAGAGTGTGTGCATAGTAGATGAGGTTATAATCAATTCAAAATAGCTAAGAGGAGTCGGCTATGGTAAAAATTCGTGAAGGATTACCGCTGGTGGATGGACAGACCACGCAGGCCGATAGTGCAACACTTGCGGCGCAACTGGTGGCGAGCCAACGCTCTCACCAGTCAGCCAATAGCTATGCCCAAATTCCCCTCGACATCAAATACCAGTTGGCAACCCACAAGCTACATACTACTTTTGATCGCTCAGCTGCACACACTTATCATTTGCATGACCCTCACACTGAAGACGAGTATTTGGATGATACCAATGCGCTATCAAACAAAGAGCTTGAGGCGGTCGACTTGGATCAAGCCAACATTGACGTACCTACTTGGCTAGATAATGTGGCCAAACGTATTGGACAAGAGTCAGTACCCAACCTAAGTGCAGCTTGCGAGTTTATTCGCAGTCATATGAATACCAGTGAATCTGAGCGTTCAGGCGCTTATGTTACTGGTATCGGTATGACCGATATTCTGACCTATCTTTATCAAGATGAAGACGCATTGGTCGCGGCCATGCTGTATCGCAGTGCGCGCAAATCAATCATTAGTCTCGCTGAAGTGGAAAAACACTTTGGTCCAGATATTTTGACGCTCGTCAAAGACACTCTTGCAATGGGTAAGCTGTCGGAGATTATTGAGAGTAACAAGCGCTTAGAAGACCATTTCGTCAATAATCAACGTGATCAGCTATCAAATATTTATAGCATGCTCATCTCTGTTACTAACGATGTGCGCGTGGTACTGATAAAACTGGCTGAACGTACTTTCGCCATGCGTGAGTTGACGTTTTCTAGGCCAGAGCGTCAAACTCGTGTCGCGCGTGAGGTCATGACTATTTATGCGCCATTAGCCCATCGTTTAGGTATTGCGCAGCTAAAATGGGAGCTCGAAGATTTAGCTTTCCGTTATCTTGCGCCTGATCGCTATAAAGAAATTGCCAAGCTGCTGTCAGAAAAACGTAGCGAACGTGAGTCCTATATTCAGCGCGTACAAGACAAATTGAATGAATCATTAGCAGACGCCAGTATCGAAGGCGAAGTATCTGGGCGCGTCAAACATATCTACTCTATTTATCGAAAAATGAAGCTCAAAGGCTTATCTTTCGATCAGCTTTATGACATTCGTGCCTTGCGCGTCTTGGTCAATAGCCCTTCTGACTGTTATCACGTTTTAGGCCTAGTACATGGCTTATGGCGTTATATTCCTGAGCAGTTTGATGACTATATTACCAACCCTAAGTCTAATGGCTATCGCTCGCTACATACGGCTGTAATCGCGGAAAACAAGTCACTAGAAGTCCAAATTCGTACTCATGAGATGCACTTTGAGGCCGAACTTGGCATGTGTGCTCACGTTAATTATAAAGAAGGGCTAAAGAACAAGAAAGACAACTATCTGAATCAAAGAATCAGCTCACTACGCCAATTACTATCTATCAATAATGAAACACGCAATCAGCCACGCTCTGCTGTGGTAGCGGGCGAAGAGATAGACGATATCGAGTTTGACGAAGAAGAGCAACTCGTTGATTTTGATGAGCTAGAACGTATTTATATCTTTAGCCGTGACGGTGATATTACTGAGCTACCAAAAGGCGCGACCGTTCTCGATTTTGCCTACTATGTGCATACTCAAGTTGGCAACCGTGCGCAGGCAGCCCGCGTCAATCAGCGCTATGTGCCACTGACCTATCAGTTGAAAACAGGTGAGCAAGTTGAGATTATCACTAAGGCATCACGTGAGCCCAATCGTGATTGGTTGGTAGCATCGCTAGGTTATATTCATACCAATCGGGCCCGTTCAAAACTGCGCCAATGGTTTAATAAGCAAGACCGTGATAAGAACATTGAAATAGGTCGCCAAATGCTCAGTAAAGAGCTTGAGCGCCTATCTGTTCATCCTAATAGTATTGATCTAAACGACTATATTCAGCATTTTCATGTCAATACGACCGATGATATTATCGTGGGTCTGGTGACAGGTGATATTGGCCTGAATCAGTTGACCAGTCATATCTCTCGTCAGCTACACCTTGAACCTGAGATACCACCAGAGAGCTTTGTACCGCATGTAGATAACAGAGATACAGGTAAGCTCGATGCTTATAAAATCCATATCGATGGTTTGGATAATATCGAAATCAATTTGGCAGGTTGTTGTCATCCTGTGCATGGCGAACCGATTGCTGGTTACATCACTTTATCGCGTGGCGTTAGCGTGCATAATCGAGGCTGCCCAGAGTACTTACGTCTGGTCGAGCGTGACCCTGAGCGCAAGATAGAAGCCGCTTGGCAAGTACAGACGGGGCGTTATCAGCCCGTTGATATTCATGTCGAAGCATATGACCGACGCGGATTGCTACGTGATTTGACACAGATAATTGATAAAGAAAACGTCAATATTCGCCAAGTGCAAACGTTAAGCAATGACGACAATATTGCTTTTTTAAAGTTCCATATTGAAGTCTCAGGCTTGGCACATCTGTCTAAGTTGCTCGCAAAATTAGAACAGCAACATGGTATTTTGCACGCGCGCCGTGCAGTCGTGTAAATAAAACGTTAAGTCAGTCGTTGTTTATTCCACAATAGAGTTTTCAAAAATACTATGCCTGAATTACCTGAAGTAGAAACCACTAAAGCCAGTCTTGCTCCATTATTGGGGCAACAGGTAGTTGATGTTAAAGTATTTCAACCAAAGCTACGATGGATGATGCCAGATAACTTGGATGAGCTGGTTAATTACACCTTAGATAGTGTCGAGCGCCGAGCAAAGTATCTGATTCTTAATTTTCTGCCAGTAGCTGCACAGAATAACGCTCCAATGTCAGCCAGCAAAGTTGAACCACGTCAGCTTCTTATTCACTTAGGAATGTCAGGTAGCTTACAACAGCACAGCTATGGTACTGATAAGCGTAAACATGACCATCTGGTCGTCGTTTTTAATGATGCTGATAATAAAAAGTCTCAGCTACATTACTATGATCCAAGACGCTTTGGTTCAGTACTATGGCATGAGGATTACGGCAATAAACTACTAGATCATCTAGGTCCTGAACCGCTTTCAAAAGATTTTACCGCAGACTATTTATACAGTTTAATCCAGCGTATAAACTTATCTAGCCAAGATGGCAGTGGGTCATCGTCAGATAATACTAAAACGAATAAGCGACTAAAACCCATTACTCGGGCTATTAAATCTGTCATCATGGAACAAGAAGTCGTGGTCGGTGTTGGCAATATTTATGCGACTGAAAGCCTGTATTTATCCGGCATCCATCCTGCTACGCCAGCCAGTCAAATTTCATACGATCAGATTGTCATTTTAGTGAATCATATTAAAGAAATTTTAAAGAAAGCGATAAAACTGGGCGGTTCGACACTACGGGATTTCACAGTAGCAAGTGGTCAAACTGGTTACTTTCAGCAAACCTTAAATGTGTATGGTAGACAAGGAGAGAGCTGTCTGCATTGTAGTACGACGCTAGAGAACATCAAGCTTACTGGTAGAGCTAGTGTTTATTGTCCAAATTGTCAGCCGTTAAAATAGCTAATAACTGATACACGCTTACTTGTGCTACGTTTATATTAAATGAAGACAATATTTGAACAGAGTATTTATTCTAAAAGTATCAAATATTGTCAAAGCTATAACTAGATTATTCTCATTTTTGTTGCTTATTAGCGCACATCTTGCTTTAATAGTGCTAGCGCTTACATAAATAGTGCGTATCATTTATTTTTCTGTAATATTTAGACTAACTATTGTTGCCGCAAGATTCCTGTGTGAAGATAGCAGCAGCCATTAATCATACTACTATGAGTTTCAGGATATCGTTATGACTGTTAAAGCAAAAACCCAACGCACAGTTAAGCAGAGATTTTTTACTGTATTGGCAACTTTAGGATTGGTAGTTGTGACCATTCAGCCTACTTTTGCAGCTATAGAAATTGATGAAACTGATTTCGGTCCTTCATACGAGACGATGGTAGTCGATACGATTGTTGGCAAGCCACTGCAACTTGTAAATGCTGTAGCTGGTACAGCAGCTTATATCGTAAGCCTACCTTTCTCACTTATTGGTGGTAATGCAGATCAAGCACAGCAGAAACTGTTCGTTGAACCTTGGGATGCGATGGGACGCTGTTTAGGCTGTACAGTTGCAGAAGACAACTATTACAAATCTCAAGTTATTGATAATAATGTAGTACGTATCGTTGTCGATCAACCATCAGAAATTTTAATTAATACCAATGACTATGTAGTGGTCACTCCATAACAATTTGCTTTTAGTAGGCACATCAAATAGTTCATAAAAATGACTGTGACTATTTCATAGCAAAAAGGCTAACGAGGAGTTAGCCTTTTTTATTGTCGAAAAGTCGATAATTTATTTCGTAATACTGGTATTACTTAATTTGGCACTGATTTCACGTAGCAATTTCACTTCCTCTGATGGCTCTTCTACTGCTTCTTCTATAACTTCCTCTACTTCTTCAGCACGGCGCATTTTATTGACACCTCTAACCATCATGAAGATGATGAAAGCTAAAATTAAGAAGTTAATAAGTACGGTAATAAAACTACCATAAGCCAATACAGGAACGCCTGCTTCTTTGAGTGCATCATAAGTCGTAGCAATACCGTCAGGTGCATCGCCTAAAACTAAGAACATATTTTCAAAATTAATCTCGCCGCCAAAAATAAAAGCGACAATCGGCATAATAATATCATCTACCAAAGATTTTGTGATGGTAGCAAAAGCCCCGCCGATGATGACACCGACTGCCAAATCCATCACATTACCTTTGACAGCGAACTCTCTAAACTCTGAAACCATACTCATTGTTTTTTCCTCAAAATTTATCTATAAGCAAATAGATATTTATATAATAAGTGTCACATCTAGCTTTCATGTTAATAATTGAATACATTAATGCCACTATTCATTCTGTCTGTATTTTTCCAAGATTACAACACAAAAAAAAGCAGTATAAAGTGAACCACTAATAGCTCACCTTATACTGCTCATTTTTGAATCACTCAGTGCCAGTAAAACTACTGACACTAAGTGTTTGCGTCAAACATCAATACTATGAATCACTAAGTAATTCACTTATTGATATTAAGCACCTTTTTTACCACGGCCGTGACGCTTACGCTCACTTTCAGTTAAGTAGCGTTTACGAATACGTACCGCTTTTGGCGTTACTTCAACTAGCTCATCGTCTTGAATAAATTCAAGCGCTTGCTCAAGAGTGAACTTCACTGCTGGCGTCAACGTCAATGCTTCGTCAGTACCACTAGCACGTACGTTAGTTAGCTGTTTAGCAGTCGTTGGGTTAACAGTCATATCATCGTTACGAGAGTTAAGACCAACAATCATACCTTCATAAACTTCAAGCTGTGGTTCAGCAAACAACTTACCACGTTTCTGTAGGTTAAACAGAGCAAAACCTAGGCAAGTACCATTTGCCATAGAAACCAATACGCCGTTAGAACGACCACCAACATCACCAATCTTCTGTGGACCGTAATGTGAAAAGCTCGAGGTCATGATACCACTACCTGAAGTCAGGGTTAGAAACTCAGAACGGAAACCGATCAAGCCACGCGCTGGTATGGTCGCCTCGATACGCATACGGCCTTTACCGTCCAGCTCCATGTTAGTCATCTCGCCTTTACGTAGACCAACTTGCTCCATGATAGAACCTTGATGCTCTTCTTCGATATCGAAGACAACGTTTTCATACGGCTCTTGTAGCTTACCATCAACTTCTTTAACGATAACTTCTGGACCAGAAACACCTAGCTCAAAACCTTCACGGCGCATGTTTTCGATGAGTACTGATAAATGAAGCTCACCACGGCCTGATACTTTGAATTTATCAGGAGACTCAGTGTCTTCTACACGCAATGCTACGTTATGAATCAATTCACGCTCAAGACGCTCACGAATGTTACGTGAAGTCACAAACTTACCTTCACGACCAGCAAATGGTGAATTATTTACTTGGAAGTTCATAGATACTGTAGGTTGATCTACCGTTAGTGCTGGTAGTGCTTCAACGTTGTTAGGATCACAAATAGTATCAGAGATGTTTAGCGCATCGATACCTGTGATACAAACGATATCACCGGCTTGTGCATCTTCAACGTCAATACGATCAAGACCATGGTAACCCATGATTTTTAAAATACGGCCGTTACGCGTCTTGCCATGTTTGTCAATGACAGTTACTGGCGTGTTAAGTTTAACTTTACCACGCTGAATACGGCCAATACCGATTACACCAACAAAGCTGTTGTAATCAAGGCTTGAGATTTGCATACGGAACGGAGCATCAGCATCAACCTGTGGAGGCTGAACAACGTCAACGATAGTTTTGAACAATGGGGTCATGTCGTCAGCTAAATCATCTGCTTCTAGACCTGCGATACCGTTCAATGCTGAAGCATAAACAACTGGGAAATCAAGCTGCTCATCGTTTGCACCTAGGTTGTCAAACAAATCAAAGATTTGATCCATTACCCAATCAGGACGTGAGCCAGGACGATCGATTTTGTTAATAACAACGATCGGCTTTAGACCTTGTTCGAATGCTTTTTGCGTCACAAAACGAGTCTGAGGCATTGGGCCATCAACAGCGTCAACAACCAAAAGTACGCAGTCAACCATAGACATTACACGCTCAACTTCACCACCGAAATCGGCGTGACCTGGGGTATCAACAATGTTGATACGGTATTCAGTTTCTGAAGTTTTATCTGTCCAGCGGATAGCTGTGTTTTTAGCCAAAATGGTAATACCACGTTCTTGCTCAATATCACCTGAGTCCATTGCACGCTCAGCAATGTTTGCACGGTCGCCAAAAGTACCAGACTGATGTAATAACTTATCAACCAAAGTTGTCTTACCGTGGTCAACGTGGGCAATAATTGCAATGTTACGCAGGTGTTTGATATCGTTCGCCATATAAAATGCTCGTTTCGTCTTAAAAAAATGCAGTAGCAGTAAGCGCTGCTGAATAAACTTTCATCATCAATCAGATAGATATTGAATCTAAGATGACGCAAAAAAGAATGCTATCAAATAAAAAAGTTCAATACAATCAAATATCTATACTGACGAATTCATCATACAGATTGCTATGCTAATGTACATACTGTTAATTTACAGAATGTTTGGGTGGCTAGTATAACATTATTGATTCATAAATTTATGTAATAACTCACTTTTCTCAATACATAAATAAAAAAAAGCCACCCATTGGGTGACTTTTTTTGTAACTGTATATTTAACTATACGGTTATTTTGCTAATACTTATTGAACAACCATATCTTTAGTTTGTTCAACAGTCATTGTTTTGTCACCAGTGATGATGGCATAAACACGACGGTTCATAGCACGACCTTCTTCAGTGTCATTTGAAGCGATTGGGTTGTTGTAACCATAGCCTACAGTTGATAGACGGTTTGGAGCGATACCGAATTCGTTAGTTAGCATAGATTTAACAGCAACGGCACGAGCTTCAGACAGACGTTGGTTATAACGTGCTGAAGGACCAGTCTTAGAAGCATGACCTTCTACACGAGCGGTAGAGTTAGGATACTCACGCATCTTCTCTGCTACTTTAGCGATTTCTGGCTTGTACTGGTTTTTGATAGCTGACTTGTCGTTATCAAAGAATACACGTAGTTCCATTTTCAGTTCGTCAGTAATGTCTACTGGTACTGGGCAACCGCGCTCATCAACTACAACGTTCATTGGAGTGCCTGGGCATGCATCGATGCTATCAGGTACACCATCACCGTCAGAATCAAGATCAGCTTCAACAACAACTACTGGAGTGTTGTCAACTACTGGCTCTTGCATAGGTGGTACTGCTACTGTAGGTGCTAGATGGCCACCTAGTACTACTTCTAGACCGGCCAAAGCCATGCCTTCCCACCAGTTGTTATCAAAGTTATGAATCGCACGAGCTTCACCACGTAGGCTTAGCGCGTCATTGATGCGATACATAGCACCTAGACCTAGGTTACCGATAGTGTCTTTAGAGTTTGATACTTCAGTACCAGCAGCAACTACTTCGTTATCAGAATTAGTGTATTGCTCTTGGTTTTCTACTTTAATCTTAGATTGACCAGCACCTATTAGTACATATGGCTTAAGTGCACTATCAGTATAACCAGTAAATTCTTCAGTACCGATCAAGAAGTTACCAGAAATCATTTCTTGTTCGATATCAAAGCGGTTAACGCCTGCATCAGCTGAGTCTTCAGAAGCTTCGCCGTTTGCGTCAGATACACCATATTCTACTTGGAACTGAGTAGAAGGAGTAAGTTCGATACCTAAAGCTGCACCAGTGTATAGGCTGCTTTCTTTGGCTACGCCACCATTGCTATTACCACGGCTACCATCACCGATAACATCGCCATTAGCGTTTTCATATAAGTTTTTACCAGTAGTAAGAACTTCACGCTGTTTGTCAGAGGTATCACTGAATTCTTCAGTCATGTGATAACCAAGTAACAATGGGCTAATAGTAACACCAGCATTAGCTGCCATCGGTGCAGCCGCTACAGCAACAAGGGCTAGAGCTATTTTGTTCAATTTCATGGACTTCCTCCAAAGGATAATTTTAGTGATGCATTAAGCAAAACCGATTCTCAAGACGTACTAAGATAGACATCTCTTACGCATTTTAAGTTACAAAGCAAAACCAATTAAGGAGTAGCTTAGCGATTATTAATTCAGTTTACAACTTTTTTCGTTAACGAGCTACACATTATTACACGATAATGTTGTAACTAAAACACAATAAACAGTCTAAGTTACCCAGAACTAACACACCTTACGCTTCTTATCTTTTACACATCAGTTTGCGATAGATGAATAGTCTATTGATAGCTATTTTCTTGAAGCATTTTATTACAATTAGAATTTTTTCTCTATTGCTAATGTCGTTCTTTCACTAATTGAAACATTTTTTGACAGTCGCTATATATTACATATATATTGTAAAAAACCAATATTCTTCTGAAAATCAAGTAATTAGGTGTTGTATGTGTTTTATATACAGTGGAATAAGAGAAAATTTAAAGAATTTGGACAATTGGTTTGCTTAAAAGATAGTCAACACAAGGATGTGTGAGACGTTGTTTTTTACTTAAATGACAAATAGCTATGGGATATAGCGCTTTATGAACTTATTTAATAAGGTACTAGCCAGTTATAGAAGAATAGTAACTTTTGTTCTTTATATATCTATTCGCAGAAAAGACAGATATAGAGTTGGTAAGTTTTTAACCATTACATCTAGGTTATTCAATAAACTATTGAAGTTAGTCAGTTATAGGAAATCAACCCTTCAAAACAATAATATTTTAAATGCAAAGCAATCAAAAGGCTTTACTCTCGTTGAGCTAACTGTGACGACAATGGTATTGGGAATTATCGCAGCTATTGCAGCGCCAAGCATCTTAACGCACTTAGCACGAATGGAGGCGCAACGTGTCAAGCATCAACTAGAGAACACTTTATCCTTAGCAAAGGCCGAAAGTTATATAAGTCGGCAGGATGTCTTAGTTTGTTTATCGAATGATGCACAGCAGTGCCATAGGAACAGTGATAAAACGCTTCTGCTATTCGTAGATAAAAACAACAATAAGCACTTTGATTCTCAAGTAGATACCTTATTAACACAGCAATCCTTAAACCTAAGATATAGTACAGTGAAATTAAGAGTTGGCGGTAGGCGTCACTATACTAAATTTTGGGGTGATAGCGGCAGACCACGCGGACACTTCGGTCATATAAAATACTGCCCTACCTCTTCTTATAACAAGTCGATGTACCAAATCTCTTTTAACCAATCCGGTATCGTCAAACACAAACTTAATGCAGACCACCCTACGAAATGTAGCGGTTAATAGATACCATATATGTAAACCTATCTATACATGGCCTCTTTCATCATTGTTACAGCGCTTTCTAGTCCTACAAATACGGCATCTGCAATAAGTGCATGACCGATATTTAATTCATATATACCATCAATTTTTGCAATGGCATTAACGTTGTCACACGTTAAACCATGACCTGCGTTAATAAGCAAATTATCGTCTAGGCTCTGTGCTGTAGCTACTGCTTGTTCAATTCTTTGAAGCTCAGCCAACTGTGCGGCAGTATCATTTGCTAAGCCTGCTTCGGCATAAGCACCAGTATGCAATTCTATCGCGTCTGCACCACACTCTATCGCGGCTGCAATCTGCTGGTCATCAGGATCAATAAACAAAGAAACCTTAATATTAGAGGCTTGTAGTTTATGAACATACTCTTTTAAAGACGTAATTTGCCCTGCAACATCAAGACCACCTTCTGTCGTTAACTCTGCACGCTTTTCAGGTACTAGACATACCCAAAAAGGTTTAACTTCGCAGGCAATTGCAAGCATCTCATCAGTTGCGGCCATCTCTAGATTCATTCTCGTCGACAACTGCCCTGCCATTTCATAAACATCTGCATCTTGTATATGACGACGATCTTCGCGTAAATGTATAGTGATACCATCTGCCCCTGCCTTTTCGCACAGTAATGCAGCAGCTAGAGGACTCGGATAATTCACACCGCGCGCTTGACGCAATGTTGCCACGTGATCAATATTCACGCCTAACAAAGGTTTTTTTGAATTGTTTTCAGATGAGGTAGATACAGAGATGCTCATAAAAAATCCTTCGGGCAATTAAGCCTAACTAATATAGTTGATACTACGATAATATTTGAGACTTTATTGATAACGCTGCTGCTGCTGCCATAACAGACGGCTTTGTAGCGGCTGATAATCAAGTAAATGATCAATAAGATGTCGATGTAGTTTTGACCAATGGCTCAGCGTTTGCTCAGTAATACCTAAACGTGCCATTTCTATGATATCCGCACCTTTAAAAACAGTCTGTCCAGATTCACTGGCTAAATGCTCAGACTCTTCATTATGTACCAATACAGGGAGCAAGCCGACATCCGGTAAAAAACGGTAAGTACAATCAGACTCGATGGGATCTTCAACGTTGTCATGCGTTAACGTTAAAGTGAATCCTAACTCGGTAAATAGATACTGCTCAAACTGACGTAGACAGAGACGAAGCTCGCTATTACTTAAGGGCTGCTTGAGTTGTTGTAGACTGATTTGATAATGCTGCCACAATACTGGCATTGGGTCTTCATTAGGTAACAACCGCCACAGAATCTCGTTTATATATAGTGCAGCATATTGATGTTGGCCTCTGATATTAGCGTAAGGTACGGCTTCTAAGACAGCAGATGTACTATCTTTTTGAACACTGTCAGCTTGAGTTGTATCTTGCGAGGCAATATTAATTTGACTAAAAGTTTTTAAGTCGCGTTTACCAGTAGCAAAAAGCTGCAACGGCATAAATAGCGGCGCGCCTTTTTTCCCAACACCATGTATCACACCATGCTGTTGAGAAAAAAGATAATACAAAGCGCGCTTTTCTTGATAAGGACGCTGATGCAATAAATACCCGACGAGCGCTTCATTACGCATTTTTTATTACCTAAATAGCTAAAAGGCAGACAGTGCTTTTGAAGCGTTCGTTTTTAACCGCTATCAATAGCCCAAACTGGTCAATGCACGCTCGTCATCAGACCAACCACGTTTCACTTTGACCCACAAAGTTAACATGATTTTTTTACCGAACAATTGCTCCATATCTTTACGAGCATCCATACCAACTTGTTTGATACGCTGACCTTTGTCACCGATAACGATGGCTTTTTGACCACCGCGTTCAACATAGATAGTCGCATCGATGAAAGTACAAGCTTTGCGTGGACGCCCTGTTTTTGGATCAGTATGTGCAGGTTCGTCTTTAAACTCATCAATCTGTACCGTTAAATCATAGGGTACTTCATCGCCTGCACTACGCATGATTTTTTCGCGAATGATTTCACTGGCCAAAAATCGCTCAGAGCGATCTGTGATTTGTTCTGTATCGTAAATAGGCGCAGCGACTGGTAAATGCGAAGCAATCACTTCTTGCAAACGATCTAAGTTTTGATTTTTTAGTGCAGATACAGGAACGATATCAGCAAAATCGAAACTATCGTTGAAAGTTTCGATAAGTGGTAGTACGCTGCCTTTATCTTTTAGAGTATCTGACTTATTAATAACCAATACGACTGTTAGATTGGTCTCGCCGAGCTTTTGCAAGGTCAATAAATCATCGTCACGCCATTGATCTGAATCAACAACAAACAGTACTAAATCTACATCTACTAACGCTGATACCGCCGCTTTATTCATACGTTCGTTAATAGCACGTACTTCGTTACGGTGAATACCTGGTGTATCAACAAACACCGCTTGCATTTCATGGTTTGACAAAATGCCATGAATACGATGACGGGTAGTTTGTGGTTTGCGTGAAGTAATAGACAGCTTTTGACCTAATAAGTGATTCATCAAAGTTGACTTGCCCACATTTGGTCGTCCAACAATGGCCACATAACCTGCTCTAAAATCATCAGCCATCCGAGTATTGCCACTTGGCGCAAAAAATTCTTCAATAGCCATATCATTGTCTAATGCAATATCTTCTGCATCAATACCATGAGTCTCTTCGGTAACTTCGATATTGTTTTGGCTTGAATCAATATCTGTATTCTCACCCAAATTTTGGGTGCTGTCTTCATTGTTTGATGGCAAATCAGTATGATTGCTCATAAGTTAATCCTATAGGGTTTGTGACTAGCCGAACAGTCTCTAATGGTAAATTTATTTAGTCACCATTAAAAACGGGCTAGAGACATTTAAAGTTTTAAAATAAATAATATGTGAGGTAGTTTTAATGTATGTTTTGCAAGTTATAAACCAGTCTAAACCGATACTATGCATCTAAAAATGCATTAATAGACATCAGCTATACACGTTTTTTGGCAGATCCTGGCAATTTATGTAATTGGTTAATCATAAGCTCAGCTGCTTTTTGTTCAGCAATACGGCGGCTCTCACCAGATTCAGTAATATCAGGACAGTTATTGATATTGACATGGCAACGTACAACGAAAATTTGATGCGGTGCATTACCACGCGTTTCCATGAGCTCGTAATTAGGCAAGTCAAACTGTTTAGATTGTAGCCACTCTTGTAACCGACTCTTGGCGTCCTTTAGCGCTTTTTGGTCATTGACATTATCAATCAGATCACCATACCAAGAGAGAACACATTTACGAGTAATATCCATATCTTGACTGTCTAAATAGATAGCACCGATCAGAGATTCTACCGCATCGGCCAGTATAGAGGCACGATTGCGACCGCCACCTTTGCGCTCACCTACTCCTAATATAAGATGGTTAGACAGCTCTAGGTTTTGAGCGATAATTACCAACGACTCTTGGCGCACCAGTGTTGCACGCATACGCGTTAAGCGACCTTCATTTTGACTAGGATAACGATGATATAAAGCTTCACCCACAATCATCCCTAACAGTGCATCACCTAAAAACTCTAGGCGCTCATAGTTTTTTTTGCTATCAAATGAGCGATGCGTTAACGCAAGTTTAGGTAGACTCAAGTCATTGAACTCGTAGCCTAACTTACGCGTTAATACTGCTAACCGCTGAATAAATTCTGAGCTAACAACAAGCGTGTCAACAGATGTACTATTTTTTTGGGAAGTAGAAGCCGCTTGGGAATGGTGCAAAGTTGGTTTCATGCGAGGTTTGTGGTTATCCCTTCTGCTTGACAGATTTAGTTTAATAATATTATTTGATATATCTTATGAAATAATGAAGGTGCTATGTCGTACTATTGCGACTTACTCTGCTGTTGCCATTTCGACGTCACCCTCGAAACGGTTAATAATATCAACATTGCTAAAAAAGTTGTTAGTTATTGCATATTCTTTATGAATAGCCAATTGACCTGTTTTTTTATCGGTAAAAGTAAATACGTCTTCGGCTTTAGTATCGTAATCTGCGTTAATTGATAACTGCTTATCAACACGCTCAACGAATTGCTTAGCTGTTTCGTTATTACTATTGGCTTCTTTTAGCTGTGCACTTAATACCTTGGTCAATTGGTAGTCACCAATTTGAGCTGGTACGATAGCTACTGTCAATTTAGTCGCAATACCCAAAAGCATAATAATGAGAACAATGTTTGTCACACTGGCACCGCGCTGCGTAGCCAAACCAGATAATTGCTGCATTACAAGATCCTTCTAAAGATAAACGACTATTTTGAATACGTGTATAAATAATAAATAGCTATTTATTAGATAGCAATGATATTAGCATAAAACTATTATAGATAAATCAATCGCTAAGCAATCACATTGCCTTAATTGATACTACCATTACGTTCAAAGGTTGGTAGGTTAAGACCAGGTGGTTTATGCATCCAAATATAAACTGCCTTACCTGCTAGGTTTTCATCAGGAACGAATCCCCAAAATCTACCGTCTGCACTGCGATCGCGGTTATCACCCATTACAAAATACTGACCTTCTGGTACGTCAATGCGCCACTCAGTACCTTCTGATTCAACCACTTCTGGTGATTGTTGCTGCAAAAATGGCGCGTATTGTGAACTGTTCATACCGTCTAAATAGCGCACGAGATGCTTGTTGTCACCTTGTATTTCTTCAAAATATTTTGCCGCATCTTCTTCTTGCTGGCCCATTGCAGAAGCACTCTCTTCGGTCAGCACTTGACCTGGACCAACTTGGCCTGGTAAGTATAGCTGTGAAGTCAATTCAGCATTTGCTGCGAAATCTACAGACTTAGTCTCAACAGGTACATCATTGATAGACAGCGTGCCTTGACTATAACTTACGCTATCACCAGGCAAACCGATAACGCGTTTAATATAATAAATACTCGGGTTCTCAGGATAGCGGAACACTGCCACATCGCCATGCTCAGGTTCACCAGTATCTAGCACCTTATTATAGGTTAACGGTAGGCGCACACCATATGCATACTTATTGACGGCAATAAAGTCACCCGTATATAGCGTCGGCACCATAGACGATGATGGGATATTAAATGGCTCAATCAAAAATGAACGTACTATTAACACCACTGCTAACACAGGGAAAAAGTCATAAGCCCAGCGAACTAGTAAGCTTTCTTGACCTCGACCACGAGTTTTGCGCTGTTTGAGCGCTAGCTTATCTAACAGCCAAACAATTCCTAGGACTATAGTTAACGGCACTAAAATTAAATTAAAATCAAAATCCATACCAAATTGCCTATTAACGAGCGGCTTATCTAATACCTTTACGATAAGACTCACTACATTTGACTGTTATCTACAATGGCTATCTTAAATTAAGCTCAATGATTAGCTATCAACTTGCAACACAGCTAAGAAGGCTTCTTGCGGGATTTCCACATTACCTACTTGCTTCATACGTTTTTTACCAGCTTTTTGCTTAGACAGTAGCTTTTTCTTACGTGACACATCGCCACCATAGCATTTTGCTAATACGTCTTTACGCATGGCTTTTACCGTACTACGACCAATGATTTGGCTACCGATAGCCGCTTGAATGGCGACATCAAACATTTGACGTGGAATCAACTCTTTCATCTTAGTAACTAGGGCATTACCACGATAACGTGATTGGGTTTCGTGCACGATCATCGCTAAGGCATCAACCTTATCGCCATTGATTAGTACATCAACTCTCACCAACTTATCGGCTTGATAACGTTCAAAGTTATAGTCTAGCGATGCAAAACCACGTGAAACCGACTTTAGGCGATCAAAGAAATCCATGACAACTTCGCCCATTGGAATATCAAATATCAGCTGTACTTGTCGACCCATAAAACGCATATCAACCTGAACGCCGCGACGCTCAATACATAGCGTCATTACATTGCCTAAGAATTCTTGCGGTACTAAAATCTGACAGCGGGCAATTGGCTCACGGAATTCTTCAATGTTGTTTGGCTCAGGTAGATGTGATGGATTATCTACATAGATTACATCACCGTTCTTTTTCTCAATTTCGTAAATAACTGAAGGCGCTGTAGTAATCAAATCTAGATCATATTCACGCTCTAGACGCTCTTGGATAATCTCCATGTGCAGCATACCCAAGAAGCCACAGCGGAAACCAAAGCCAAGCGCATCCGACGTATCTGGCTCAAAAAACAGCGAAGCATCGTTAATTTGCAGTTTTTGCAAAGCTTCACGGAATTTTTCAAAATCACTCGAATCCACTGGGAACATACCAGAATAGACTTGTGGCGTGACTTGTTTAAAGCCTGGGATACGATCCACATCAGGGGTCTTAGCATGAGTGATAGTGTCGCCTACTGGCGCTCCGGCAATATCCTTAATACCCGCAATAACAAAGCCGACTTCCCCTGCTTCTAAAACACCCGTATCTACAGGCTTAGGCGTAAAGACACCAATCGAGCCAACCAGATGCGCCTCTTGAGTCGATTTGATGTATAACTTGTCACCTTTACGTATAGTACCTTCACGCACCCGTACCAATGAGACTACGCCCAAATAATTATCGAACCAAGAGTCAATAATTAGTGCTTGCAGTGGTGCTTCACGATCACCAGTTGGTGCCGGAATAAACTCTACTAGCGCTTCTAGCAGCTTATCAACACCAAGACCAGATTTGGCTGATACTCGCGGTGCATCAACGGCATCGATACCGATAATATCTTCAATTTCTTGAATGACGCGCTCAGGCTCAACTTGCGGTAAATCAATCTTATTTAACACCGCCATGACTTCTAAGCCTTGATCAACGGCTGTATAGCAATTGGCCACTGACTGCGCTTCTACGCCTTGAGCGGCATCAACAACCAATAGCGCACCTTCACAAGCTGCTAATGAACGCGAAACTTCATATGAAAAATCGACGTGACCAGGGGTATCAATAAAGTTAAGCTGATAGCGCTCACCATTTGGATGATCATAAAACAGTGTTACTGACTGTGCTTTGATAGTGATACCGCGCTCACGCTCAATATCCATTGAGTCGAGCACCTGCGCCTGCATCTCGCGATCTTGCAAGGCACCGCACATTTGAATAAAACGATCGGCAAGGGTCGACTTACCATGATCAATGTGGGCAATGATTGAAAAGTTACGAATATTGGCTAATGCAGTCACAAAGCGCCTACTAAATTAAGGGTGATAGAATAATAAAACTAAAAAATAAATACTGTCAGATGCAATTGATAAGATGCTTGTACTTCTTTTAAGGTTAACCGTTATAACAAGCCGATTCGGCTAATACTACCGTCTAAAACCCATAGCCAAGCACATTAACTCTTATGCGCAGACATAAAAGAGTATTCTAGCAGTTTTCCACTGCAAAGTAAGGCGATTTTGTTAGAAGAGATGTGACTTGCAGATGAAATGACAAGCTAAAAAAGGATAACGCAACAATCGTTACACTTGTTGAACTTCGTTTCTTTATATAGATACCATTATAGTTACTATGACCTCTTAGAAAGAAAAGCAAATAAATGACTAGGGTAAATTGGTTTTAGACATATCTACGTCTGTCGTTTCGCTGCCAGTTTGGCACAAATACTTATACATCCATGGCGATCTGCCATAAAAAGCACCATTTATTTGAGTTTGCTCTATCAAGTACTCACGAAATCTCAAATAAAATTCATTATCTGGGCCTTTAGGCTGCTGCCAAAAATCATCAAGCGGCTTTTGATCTGTTAGCTTAGGAATATCATAAATTGCGCGACCCATAACCTTAGTAGGTTTCTTATGATAAACCGACTGCAAGCCTGTCGTACTGTTAATAGTCACCATGCCAATACTATATTTCATCAAAGTTGGCAGGTGCATATCACAACCATAGAAAACACGATGAGACACTTGATAGCGCTCAGCTAGGCTAGCTACCAGCTCCCGATAGTCTCTATGACCACGATCCAATGGATGATGCTTAAACACGAGTAACTGTTTTTGCTTAGCAAAATTTGCAAAGCTTGCGATAGACTCGTCAATGAACTGTACCACATCACGATAATCACTATGATGGGTAATCTGTGAGTCATTATGTACTTGCAAGCTAATCAAAAAGTAATTGTTACTTTCTTGCTTGGTCAGTTTATTTTGCAGGTGTTTGTCTGGTAAATACCCTCGAAGCTTCCGCCACGGTGCTTTTAACCAAGCGATAGCCTCTTGCCAAGCAGTCATGCCACGATAATGCGAATAATGTGGATAACGGCTTTTATAAAGCCAAGCAATAATGTAATAGACGATGGCTGCGATACTGAGGCGATAAAATCGATTATGTGTATATAAAGGCTGATCATTGGCTTTCTTAAGTGCTTTGATCTCAGCAGTGTTTAGACGTGAATAGCCATTAATCCCATGCTCTTGCAAGGTAATGTAATCAGGACGCAAGTACCCCTCTTCAAAGACAAAGAATGAAATACCCAGCTTCTCACTAACACATGCTGCTTGAGTATGATGCGGTCGACAATCACCAAAGCATACAATTGCATCAATACCATGCTCTTGAATAAACACCTGCAACCAAGAGGAAAATTGCGCTAACGTATTGGTATATTCGTAAGTATTGTCGTGATGATAAAAAAAGGCATCGCCTGCATTAAAATTGATTTTGCTTACTTTAATGTCTTGAGTTTGCAAGAATGACGAAAATCGATTAAAAAACCCACCCATTTTCCCTTGTAGTAGCAAGACATGTCGATGAGTAAGCAAGTGAGACATCGAAGCTGCCATAATACAGGGCTACCATTAAATGAGAAAATAAAAGATAAAAATGAGAAAGGTCGTGCTACCGTGTGAAAACACATAGCGTAAAAGTGATTATACCGAAAAAGCACCTATTTGTCGCAATGCAATTATACGGTGCTACTCTGGTAAATTAACGAGACATTTTACGCAATTTCTGTTGCCACTGGTGACGCTGCTGCATAAAACGTATAGTCGCGTGACGTTTGAACTTTGTAGATAAAGACGAGTTCATAGTCTTAGCTGAACTATTTAAAGTACTAGCCATTTCAGATTGCGATTCTTCATTACTCGCAAGCAGCTGTAAATCTTTAAGAGGATACAAATAATCAATCACCTGCTCTACTTGTGCCAGCCCATAGCCGTCAGGTAGACGATACAACGGGTAACATATAAGCGCGCCATATATTAGCTGCTCAAGAGTCAAAGGTATATCTCGTTGACGCCTTTTTAGATAGGTAGCTTTCGGTAACGACTGCTCGTCAATATCTGTGGTCAATCCCCAACCTGCATAAAACGGCAATCCATAACAGGTAACGTCTAACCCTCGCAGCAACGCTTCAAAACCAGTCAATGAGCTGATCGCATGAACCTCATCCACCCATTCTAAGCAATCAGGCATTGCAGTATCGTAGGCAACCGCTTGAACTTGTCGTAGATGAGCTTCTGATACTTTACCTGCTCGCAGTCCTGCTTCTACATCAGGATGCGGCTTATAAATTAAATAAGCGTCTGGGTTATCTTGTCGTACACGTTCGATCAAACCACTGTTTGTCTTTATTGTAGAGCCGCAGTACTGTACTGACAAATCGTCCTCTACCTGACCGATAATAAGAACGCGTCGTCTCCCAGATATTTTGGCCTCCTGCATCCACGAGTTATTTTGAATACTAGAAACATCTATACCAACCCCAACATTGTATTTACTTACCCGCTGATTCAGCAGTTTGTCTTGCAGTTTGTTTACGCGAAGACGCTGTTCAGAACTCAGTGGCTGACAATTTTGCAGCAATGTTTCTAAGTCTGAAGGCTGGGTCGCATCGTAATAAATACCTTGCTTATCTATCACAACAGACAGTGGTGCCAATAAAGTAGCACCTAAACCATTTGATCGGATAAACCCATCTTCCATACAATAAATAGCTGGCATATCTAAAATTTGCTCAACAAGTTTACTCTGTAGCTTCTTCTGTACTTGCTGACGTTTGGCCAAACCCCATACCAATAAAGGCTGTTGGTAGTTGACACGGAAATGGTCTGGATGTAGAAGGTTCTTTAGACGCGGTTTTGGTTTGATAAATAATGTCGTACGCGGTAGATCTGTAAAGGCTTTGACAAAAGGCAGTTTCCAACGGCTAAACTCATATATTGTCAAATCGCCTTCAAGGCGCGCTTGCCATCGCCGATTGGTCACCAACCACTCAATGGCTGCATCAATATCACAAGCTTGTTTCGTTGCTGGATCTACATAACGACTGTAATCAATATAAGCACTATAAAATAATGTTTCTAGTGACGTTTCAAGCGTCTTATGTGATGTTGTAGGAAACATTGCTGAGTTTGACAAATCTCTATTATTGAGGAGTATCTTAGCTGACTCTAAACGACGTTTTTGAACTGCTTTAAGTAAATTTTTAGGTGCGTTAGCATCATCGGTCAGCCCCCAGCCACTGTACCAGCTCACTCCAAAGCAATGTACTTTTTTACCTAGCATTAATGCTTCAAAGCCCATATGTGAGCTGACGGTATAGACCTCACTTACTTGTTTAAGCAATTCAATAGGATTGAGAGACTCTGTCAATAACCTAACGTTTTTAGGCAGTTTTAAGTTGGATAAATAGCCTGATTTTGACGCAGGATGAGCCTTTATCCAAATATGGGCGTTAGGATGGTTGCGACATGCAGATTTTAGCATCTTCTTAAATTGACGTTTATTCGCACCAGCACCTTTAACAGAGGCATCACCTGCTACTTGGTCAATCAATAGGACATGGAATTGTGAAGCGCTTTCTTTTTCGTTAATACTTTCTTTATTAATCAATTTATCCAATGACGGACAATCGATTATAGAATTATATTTACTCAGTTTTTCTTCACATATGCGTGCCATCAGATGACGAGCACGTGCCTCGCCTACTGCGCGATCATTGCTAGTACTCTTGGTACGCTCAACAATCAACTGCTCAAGGCGTGAGTGGTGCATCATATCAAAGTAGATGCCAATGTCATCGACAACCACGCTTAAGCCATGGCGACTACTAATACCTGAAACCAATGAACGCAAAAATCCATCTTCAATACTTAATGTATTCAGGTCCTGACGAGTGGCAGCTTTATCAGCTCGTTGAAAGCTTTTCTTGTGCCCCCATCCAATAAATGCCTCAGGTTGTGGTTTTTTCTTGCGATTTACCAGGCTTTGTTGCAAGCCTGACCATGGATACCAGCGTTGGATATCAGCTTGCAATACTTGCGAGAGTAGCAAGTTATTGCGGCACATACCTTTACCAACTACTGCCAGTTGTTTTGTCGGTGATTGGTACTGTGACGATGGCGAAAGTAGCGCATGATCAGAGGTGGACATAGTAGATACCTTGATTTCATTCGCTGCTTCTTTTGCCATATCTTTGATACCTTTACTCATTGGTTTTGGTTAAATTCGTTCAACAGTCATCGTTAAGTCATGACTGGCTAACCGTTATAGATCTAAAACTACCTTGGCAGCAATTGCTAACTGATAAACAATCTGTGATAGACCGCGCGCAATCTCCACACGCTTAGTTTTGACTTTCGGTAATACCATAATCTCGTCACCCTGCTGGATACGATACGCAGTATTGACCACTTGGCTCGCTCCATTTTGATGAATAATTAAGATATCCTTTGTATCAGCGTTATCAGAGAAACCACCAGAATTAGCCACATAATCCCCAACGGTATAGTCAGCATTAAAGGTAAGTGCCCCTTGTGCTCGTACTTGACCATTGACTGTAATGACTGATGTTTGTGCTGGTATCTCAATGATATCGCCTTGTTGCAGAATAATATCTTGCCATGAATTTGGCACAACAACGATTTGACCATCTGTCTGAACATTACGAGCTTTGGCAACGAACTGCTTAACCAATGCTGCATCATCTTGACGCAATGCGGCTTCTTCACGAGTCGTTGATTGAGTAGCAAGCGTTAGCTCTTCTAGACGATCGAGCGACTCGTTAATCATGCGTTTTTGTTGCTCAGCAACAGATTCACGATAGATGGTTAGATGTGTCAATTTGGCCAGTGGGCTTGGCTGTAATTGTGGCACGATATCTTTTAGACGCGCGCCATATGGCACAACCATTGCGCCATTACCAGTATGTGCACCTTTTACCTGCACCGCGATGGTACCTGCGTAACGATCTGACGTTACTACCATTTGATCGCCATTATAGACAGGGACATTTTGGGCTTCACTTAATGAGTAGTACTCTGCCGTCTGTGCACGTCCTGCACTACGAGTAATGCTGACATTAGTAGCATTGGCTGCCGGATTAGACACTTGCAACACATCACCAATAGTCAGATCATTCACATCAAATTCAAAGGTATATTCGTTTTGTACTTGACCGCTTACCACAAATGTCTTTTTCTGCGGTGCCACGGTGATGACATCACCATCACGGAATGAAAATGCTTGTAATTTACCTGCTAGCAAAAAGTCATATAAATTGACTTGCTGTAGCATTTGACCGTTACGTTTGATTTGAATGTCGATATAACTACCACGTGTTGGGTCAACGCCGCCTGCTCTATCTAAATAAGACAATACCGAGTCTGCTGCTAGACCACCGTAATAGCCTGGCTGTTTAACAAAACCTGTGACGAACACTTTAACTGGCTGCGCCTGCTCTAATGAAGCATAAACCCCTACATTCGAGCGATAGATACGACTGACAGCATTTTTAACCACGTTTTGTAAGCTGCCATTTTGTACACCAGAGACGCGGACTGGTCCAACGTTCGGCAAGAAAATATTACCTTGTGGATCGACGGTCATGGTAGCAGCATACTGGTAAGCGCCCCACATTCTTACTTGGACGTTATCGCCAGGGTTAATCACATAACTGTCATTAAAAGTAGAGCCTGAAGTCGTCGAAAATGCCCCACGGAACAATTGCTCACCGAACATCATATCTTGAGTTTTGATATCTTGATAAGGACGCGTGGTATTGATAACTGACTGGCTTGGTAAGCTTGCTGCGTTAACCGCTTCTTGAGTCGTTGCTTGCCCTGGCACTGCCCCAGCAAATGCTTGGGTAGACACGTTAATATTGCTCTGGTTCTGAGATTGACTCATGTTATTGTTGCTTGTGCCAAAGCCTGAACCTGATATTTGATCTGCATAACTGCTTGCAGCTGTTGCAGACATACTAGTCGCCGCCATTGCCAAGCTTGTCGCTATCACGATAGAACGTGGTTTCATATTCATGAGTTATATTCCTTTCCTGATCTATCGATCATTACTGATATCTGGTTTTTCAAGATTAGCTACGGTGATCACGGACAACTGCCATTACCAAACGCACAAATCCGTATAGCATTAAGAGCAATGCAAGCGATGTCCAAATAAGATACGCTTGACGCGGATATGTTGCATCTTCAGCTTCATAGGGCGTTGAGATCACAATCAAGTTTTTCATTTTCTTGAACGCTTCTAGTCTTGATTTTTCAAGCGATGACAACGACAATTTATATAACTCGGTAGCAAAATCCACATCTGCCTTGATGGTCTCAAACTGTACGGCTTGACGGTTCAACTTGGTTGTATTTGGTGATGTCAATTTAGTTTGTTCTTGAGTGATTTGCTCTTCGACAGCCTTTATTTGGCTTCTTAGTGAAACCACTTGCGGTGCATCTGGATTTAGATAGCTGAGTAACTGACGCTCTTCGGTACGCAACGAGCTTAATTGCGCTTGCAAGCTGCCAATTAACTGGTTGACGATTTGCGCATTGGCTTGTGGGTCATAGATTTCGTTTTCATTCTGATAATTTAATAGCTGCTCTTTGGCATCGTTTAAACGCTCTTCTGACTCGTCTAACTGAGTTTCTGCAAACGCCAATTGATCACGAGCCACTTCTTGTGAAATGCGGTTCACAAAACGCTCAGACTCACCTAAGATAGCTTTGTTCAGCTCAAAAGCATACTTTGAGTCAAAGCCTTCTGTTGATACTGAAAGCACATAGCTCTGCTCGTCAAGATCAATGTGAACCCGTTTTTTGAAGTACTCAAGTAGATCTTCTTGCGTCGCATCAGGATCGATTTCATAAATAGGGTCTGAACCATCAACATAGTAAGCGTCTCTGAACTTAAACTTATTATCGAGTCGCTTCACCATATCATTCGATAGAATATACTCTGTCAAATAGGTCGCATCTTCTTTACTGGTACTATTTACGCCCAATAGAGCTGATATACCACCTCCAGAAGATACGTTAGTATCACTGACTTGTTTGACCACTACATCTGCAGTCGAAACGAAGCGCGGATGCGCCAGTGTCATTACATAGTATATAACGAGCAACCAAGGAAGGATGACCAAGCCGATAAACAGCGAGAAGTTAATTATCTTACTTTTTTGCTTTGTGGATATGCTTTTCATAAACCTCAATCGCTTCTGTTGTATCGTCAAACACGTGTGCTGTTTGATCCATTAGTACAATACCAATATCGCAGTTTCGTTTGATATCACCAATATTGTGCGACACTATTAAAAATCCTGCTTGTGCGCGGCGGGCCGCTAAAATCTCTTCGCTACGTTTTCGGAATGCCGCATCACCAACAGCACCCGCTTCATCGAGCATATAGTAGTCAAAATCAAAGGCCAAGCTAAGTCCAAACGTTAATCGAGCTTTCATTCCTGATGAGTAGCTTTTTACTGGCATATCAAAATAACTGCCAATATCAGCAAACTCTTCGACAAAACGAATTTTTTCATCAATATAAGGACCACTTGAATATAAGCGACAAACAAAGCGTACATTTTGACGACCTGTTAGACTACCTTGAAAACCACCTGCCACCCCAACTGGCCAAGAAATAGTCGAATCGGTAATAACCTCTCCATGATCTGGCTCATCAAGTCCACAGATAATACGTAGTAATGTTGACTTACCAGCACCATTACGACCGAGTAAGCCCACACTTTGTTTATCACCAATAGTCAGATTTAGATCTTTGAACAAGTAATGACGGCCTTTCTTTGTCATAAATGACTTAGAAATATTCTTTATCTCAATCATTCACTCACCTTTCTTATTATTAGCATTTATAACTATTGATACTAACTTATCGAGAACGAATCATGTCACGCTCAGCATACTTGTAGAGTAAAAGACCTAGGAAGTTTACGATAAACATCCACTCTAGAAAGTACCAGATATCAATATGATATGCTGGATAATTGGGTGCAAAAGCATGTCTCATTAGCTCGATATTATGAATGAAAGGATTGTATAGTAAATAGCTAAAATACGGCTCAGGAATAACATGGATTGGATAAAGAATACCAGAAATAAAATATAGTATCGTAAAAAATATGGTGATCACTTTACTGATTTCGCCACCATAATATCCAACCACCATCATAATTAGAGCAAGACCAAAGCTAAATATAAATAGCGTTATCCAGCAAAATAATACAATGTGCAGATTTTCCAAATTGGCATAAATATCAAAAAAAGCCAAGCCTAAAAGTAGAAGTATAGATGTAAAAAAATAGATTACTAATTCTAAGAATGAACGCGCGATGATCACATCAATGTGCTTAATCGAACGGTACATCAATAAACCTTTATTGGCATCGACTGCCCCTAACGCTCTTGTCGCTATCTTTTGAAACATCCGAAAAGGAACCATTCCAACAATAAGAAATAAAGAAAAATCCATACCAGGAACTAAGCGTTCACGGATAGTGCCAAATATTATTAAAAAAATCAGAACTTGAAAAAGAACTTCAAGTGGTGCCCAAAGGTAACCCAAACGGTAACCACCAAAGCGAGTCTGTAGCTCGCGCATGATCAATGCATGGAAGGCTGCACCCATGACTTTAAGGCCACTGCGATGCTTGATAGGACGATAAGGAGGTAGTTGGACAGACATGGCGTTACAGGACTTTACCGAAAACAGCCCCTATGATAAGTAAGCGCGACATAAGTTACAAGAATTAATCTGTATATAGACAGATAAACCTATGATTTAGTAAGAAATCTGTAAGTAAATCACACCTAAAATGCTATGTATCAACAGCTTTTAGTTTATAAAATCATTTATTTTGGGCAAAAAAAAACCAATCTCGATAGATTGGTTTTTTTCGTACTGCTATATATGGTGGCGATGAAGAGACTTGAACTCTTGACCTCACGATTATGAGTCATGCGCTCTAACCAGCTGAGCTACATCGCCGTTTTAGGCTGCACATTATGCCCAAGCTGTTGACTGCCGTCAACCCCTAATAAGCATTTTTTGCAAAAAAACGAATTTAATTCAGATTAATCGCAACTATTACTACATCAAACAGTAAAAAAGGTTTGGTAAACCGATAAGCCGGGTTCTGTCGTGGACGATCATTCCTCTAGGCGTATCATCGCTAATACGCTCAAGCAACCTACCCGCATCGAACGCGGGCCGCGCCATGCCGATGCCTATTTGGTCTTGCTACGCGTGGAGTTTACCATGCCGTGAACTGTTGCCAGCCACGCGGTGCGCTCTTACCGCACCCTTTCACCCTTACCGATAATACCCTAAGATACTAAAGGCGGTCTACTCTCTGCTGCACTGGTCGTCAAGTTACCCTGCCCAGCCGTTAGCTGGCACGCTGCCCTATGTAGCCCGGACTTTCCTCCCCTGCTCATCTGTTGCCAGTGTGCAGCGGCGATCGCCTAGTCTACCAAGCGCGCTAGTATAGCAAACTTATGACTGCCTGCGAATGTCTTTTGAATTTATTTTTAAAGACAACATAAATAGGCTAAACAAAATTTTCTGACAGTGCTTCAATATTACCGACCAAGTTATCTTTTAGATATGGTATCTGCAGCCAATGCGCTTTAGGATAATGATTGTCCAAATATTTTCGTAGAAACTCAATAGTGCTATTTGCGATCTCAGTATCCGTTTTTTCAGCATCATCATGAATATGATTATAAATTATGCTATGTACCGTTAAACCGCGCGATTTTATAGCTTCTAAACTGAGTAAAGTGTGATTGATACTGCCCAATCGACCAGAGGTGACCAAAATAACTGGATAGCCTTGCTCGGCAATATAATCTAATATCAGTAGATTCTCTGTAATCGGCACAAGTAAGCCACCTGCACCTTCTAGTAGTACCAGCTCATACTCAGATTGCAGTCGCTTGGTGGCGTTAGTAATCATATCAGGATCAAGAGTTTTCCCTGATAGCTTAGTAGCCAAATAAGGGGATGCTGGCTTCTTATAACGATGAGCACAAGTCGTAAAATCGAGGTCACATTGCTGTAGAGGAATATCCATTAATTGACGATGAGTAATGATATCATCAGCAATATTCATCTCACCATTATTTGGATTAATCGATACGCCCGTTTGCACTAACTTTTGAGTGATGACATTTAAGCCTTGCTGCATAAGCGCTTTGGCAAGCAGTCCAGTAGCATAGGTTTTACCAATATCGGTATCGATACCAGAAACAAATAGAACACTCATGGTTGACCTCGATTTTCTAAATACGTACTCACTACTTTTAGCAGTGATTGGCATAAGGTAGTCAGCTCATCATCAGTAATCACGTAGGGTGGCATGATATACACCAGCTTGCCAAATGGTCTGACCCAGATACCATTATCAATCAACAAAGACTGAAATGTAGGCATATCGACCGCTTCATGCAACTCAATGACGGAGACTGCACCCAAACAACGTACCTCGGCAACACCGTCTAATAACGCAGCAGGCGCTAACTGCTGTTCTATAATAGTCTGCATGTTTGCGGTACGCGTTTCAATATCATAAGACAGAATCAAATCAATCGAGGCACACGCAACCGCACAGGCCAGTGGGTTGCCCATAAAGGTTGGGCCATGCATAAGGGCTGGATAGTCACTATTATGGATGGTATCGGCAATCTTTCGGGTACATAGCGTTGCGGCAAAAGTCATATAGCCACCCGTCAGCGCCTTGCCAATGGTCATGATATCAGGGCTAATAGCTGCATGTTCACACGCAAATAATTTACCACTACGCCCAAACCCAGTGGCGATTTCATCTGCAATCAATAGTACATCATGCTCATCACACAGTTGACGCAGCAATTGTAGATATTCAGGACTATAAAAACGCATCCCGCCTGCGCCCTGAATAATCGGCTCAATGATAAACCCCGCCAGCTGCTCGCCATATTCTACAAAAAACTGAGCTAATGATTCACGCTCATCTACTGTCAATGAGCGCTCAAAGCCAATGGGCGGTGCAGGGACGAAATGCTGCATCGGTAATTGCTTGCCATATAGGCTGTGCATACCATTAACAGGATCACAGACACTCATGGCATGCCACGTGTCTCCGTAATACCCTGAATGGGTTGAGGCAAACTGCTGCTTATTTGGACGCTTGGCAGCTACTTGATATTGCAGCGCCATTTTTAGTGCCACTTCTACCGCGATACTGCCACTGTCCGCATAAAAAATCGCATCGAGACCAGTAGGTACAATGTCGAGCAGTTTTTTGCCCAAATCTATTGCTGGCTGATGGGTTAACCCACCAAACATGACATGCGCCATTTTACCCAACTGCTTAGTTAGTGCTTCATTCAGTTTTGGATGATTATAACCATGAACGCTCGCCCACCATGATGACATACCATCGATCAGGCGCGTGCCATCTTCGGTGATGATATAAACACCTTCAGCACGATCGATTACGATATTAGAATAAGTGGGTGGCAGGCTAGCATAAGGGTGCCAAAGATGTTGCTGATCGAAGTCATTTACGACTTGGATGGATTGCGTGGTTGTTGTTTCCATGGTCATCGTGTTGTCCCTAAAACGTTGTAAACCCAAACGTCATCAATCGCTTATAAGTACTCTATTGACCCGTAATACGTTTGTATTTAGATAGCAGGTCGCTTTCAGTTTCGACATGATTGGGATCGTGAGGAATACAGTCGACTGGGCAAATCACAACGCATTGTGGCTCATCAAAATGTCCGACACATTCTGTACATAGATCAGGGTCGATGACATAGATATCATCCCCTTCTGAGATGGCTTCATTGGGGCAAGCAGGCTCGCACACATCACAGTTGATGCACTCATCAGTGATTAATAGTGCCATGAACTGTTCCTTATATTTTTGCTTATATCAGTCATATATGGCTGCTCCTTACTGTTTTAGCAAGTGCTAGCAGCATATCTTTAATGCAGTATCTTTTACTTAACATTTAGCTTTTTATCGAATGCTTGCAAAACGCAGGGTGGAACGAATTTATTGACGTCACCGCCAAGCTTAGCAATTTCGCGAATCATAGTAGATGAGATAAATGAGTAGTTTTGAGATGGGGTCAAAAACACTGCCTCAAAGTTTTCATCAAGCTCACGATTCATATTGGCTAGCTGAAACTCATACTCAAAATCTGACATTGCTCGCAAGCCACGCAAAACTGCCGTGGCGTTTTTCTCACGCATAAAGTCAACAAGTAGCCCTTCAAAACCAATGACAGATACTTGCGGTAAATCTGCAAATACGGTTTCGACCAAAGCAACTCGCTCTTCAAAATTAAACAAGGGTTTTTTATGATGGCCTGAGGCAACCGCGATAACGACTTCATCAAATAGCTTGACGGCGCGTGTGACCAAATCTACATGACCATTGGTAATAGGATCAAAGGTACCAGGGTATAGAATTTTGGTATGTAGCTTTGAGGAATTGGGAGAAATAGAGTGGCTCATAGCATGACTGATATAATCGGTGATATTAGGCCATATGCTAGCAAATTTTGCTCAAACTTAATACTTATCTGCTACATTTGTCCTAACAGCTGATTTACCTTTTCATCAGAGGCTTTGATACAATAGGCAGTTCGACTCATCCATCTCATAATCGAAATAAAAAACAATACTAGTTATTGGATTAGGATGAGGAATTAGTGGGACTGATTAAATAAGGAGCCTGCGTTTTAGGTCATTCTTATGGAGAAATTATGTCAAAAAAATCAAAAAAGCCAGATAATCAGATTTGCGCCAATAAAAAGGCGCGTCATGAGTACTTTATCGAAGAAACCTTTGAGGCAGGACTGGCATTACAAGGTTGGGAAGTCAAAGCCATTCGCGCAGGAAAAATGACCATCACCGAAGCGTACGTCATATTTCGCAATAACGAAGCTTTCTTATTCGGGGCGCACATTCAGCCATTGCTATCGAGCTCAACGCACGTTAGTCCAGACAGTATTCGTACTCGTAAACTGCTGCTAAACCGTCGTGAAATCGAGAAACTATCTGGGGCAATTAACCAGAAAGGCTACGCTTGCGTACCGCTGTCTTGCTACTGGAAAAACTCATTGGTGAAATGCCAAATTGGCCTAGCCTTGGGTAAGAAGCAGCATGACAAACGCAAAACGCTAAAAGATCGTGATTGGGAACGTGATAAGCAGCGCGGTTTCAAACAGCATTTAGATTAAGTGTTATTTAATCTATATAAAAAAGGACGGCTCAATATTTACTGAGCCGTCCTTTTTTGTTGTTTGTGACGTTTAATAAAATAGTAACCTCTATGACATCCAACCAGTGGCTTTCTATGCCATTTGCTCTTCTAGAGATAATGCTGTCTTTCTACTAGCCTGACGCAATTGCTTAACACCATGAGCAATCAGACATGCAATACCTAGCCAAATCAGACCGTAGCTATAAATCATCGCTGACTCAAATGGGTTACCTAGTACGGTCACTGCCAAGATAAATAGCAACGCAGGTTCCAAATAGCTTATCATGCCATAGACATTGACTGGTAGCATTTGACTGGCATCAATATTGGTCTTCATTGCCAAGACACTGAGTACACCTAAACCTATTAGCATCATGATAAAGAACCCAGAGCCGCTAACCAATGCCAAACTGCTTGGGTCAAAGAAGAACAAGTAAGCCAGCGCAAAGGGCGCAAATATCGTTAAATCAATCAATAATCCAGTCACTGCGCCAATTCCCTGCAGTCGGCGTAAAATGTAGTAAACAGGATACGTACCGCATACCCATAGCGTCGCCCAAGAGACACTTTGGGTACGAATAACTTCGCTACCTACGCCCAGTGCAGCAAAGGCCACTGCCAACCATTGCAAACGGCTTAGTTTTTCGCCAAAGAGGACACAACCAAACACCACCATCATTAATGGGAATAAGAAGTATCCCATCGCGGTTTGCACGCCTTGTCCGTTAACTGGCGCCCACATAAATAACCAAAATTGACTAAGAAATATCGGCGTAGGTAATAGCAGCCAAGCCCACTGCTTAGCACCTTTGAGCAATTTTAACTTATCAATGTGCAACCCCAGACGCCCACTTACCATTAGGTATCCGACCAGCGCTGCCCACATCGCGAGCATGCGCCAGATAAAAACTTGCGTCCCTGATAATGGCGACAAAAAACTGCTATACGCATAGAGTACGCCAAATAGCACATTGGACAATATGGCAAAAGACACCCCTAATATCAGAGTGCGTTGTTGTGCGCTACCTGTCGTCCAAATCGCAGGTAGTGGCAAACGTGCAACAGTCGTTGCTAGCGTATTAGCGAATACATTGGAGAGCATTGAGATAGACATGATAAGCACCGTAGATATTAATAGATGATAAAAAACCAATTGCTAGCTCTTATTTTGAAGCAGCTCTAATTGATATGGTCTATTTTACTAGGGTGCTTTGATATATTATCTCTATATAGATGTACTTATGAATAAAAATATCAAATATGTGTCGTACAAATCATTATTTTCTTATATTAGAATTTTTAGTGATAATATTTATAAAAAAAGATAAAAACTGCCGTTATTAAGGATGTCCTGATATGAGCCATACTTTAGATAATATTGATAAAGCTATTTTGAACTTGCTACAAGATGATGCGACATTACCGCTTAAAACTGTCGCAGAGCGGGTGCATGTATCTATTGCGACGGCGCAGCGGCGTATACAGGCGCTCATAGATAGTGACGTGATTACCAAACAAGTAGCCATCGTCAATCCTGACAAAGTGGGCTACGGTCTGACAGCAGTGGTAATGATAGAAATGGAGCGCTCTAATACCTCAATGCAGCATCGGTTTGAGCGCCTAATGGATGCGCAATCACGAATCATGAGCTGCTATGAGGTATCGGGCGATTTTGACTTTATGCTCATGGTCAATGCAAAAAACATGAGCGACTATCATCAGTTCACTCGCAGCTTACTGACTTACGAAAATAATGTACGCAATTTCAAAAGCCAGTTTGTGATGAACTTTACCAAGAGTGGAACCAAAATTACGCTAGATTAATTATAATTAATCCGTCTCAGCTAAACTTATAGATCATATGACAATGGATGATAAGTAGCTAAGTTCCCTCTGAACCCTGTACGATATCGTTAAACGTTCGATGGAAATTAAATTCTAATAGCTGATTCATAAGCCCATTTTTTAGACAAGGAAGCCTAACCATGACTGACCATACAAACGCTGATAACAAGAATACTCAATTGTCACTAAACCCGTTAAAACCATTAAATTCAAAAAAGGCAATAGCAGGTGCTCTGTTTGCTACGGTACTAGCCAGCTCAGGCTGTGCGACCAGCTCGCTATTAGACGATAGCAGACACGTCACCACAAACACAACAAAGCAGATACTGTCTGAAGATCAAATTGTTGCCTTTGGTCGTCCTGCTCAGGCGTTACCAAAAATGCCAAACGCGTCAATGGTTATCGTAGGAGAGAAGAACAGCTACGTTCTCACCCAAGGTGGGACAGAAATGGTGAACTTACTGAGCAACCTCACGCAAAAAAATATTCAAGTGGATAATGACATGAGCTTTCATATACCCAAGAATGATGGGTACTTTCAAGGTGAGATGAAATTGTCTTATGCTAAATTAAAAGATGAGTTTGGGCGCTCAGACTATCAGTTCTTTTTGCAAAATAACGGTAAAGAGTGCACCTCAGCGAGTGATCAACGTATCAATGCTCAGCGCTTTTGTTTTAGTGTTCCTGTCAAAGGCGCTATCTATCCGCAAGTTAGTAACTTAGGGTTAATTCAGTCAAACTATCGCGCACTGACCAAACCATATACGGTGAGTTTTTATACACAAACTCAGCAAGATGTCGTCACTCGTAGCGGTCCAAATGGCGCACAAAAGCTAGTACTGCTACCCTTTGCCCTCGCCTTTGACGTGGTTACTTTCCCACTTCAGCTATTGGACTAGATAGCTAAATACTATTAGACCGCTCATCGCCTAGTATCAAGTTTCAAGGTACGTTATGAAGGCTACATAATGAAAGATGCGTCATGAAAGCTATCTCATGAAGACTACGTTATAAAAACTACATTATATAAGGCACGTTATCGAAAGGTATTCCGTACCCAACCGTAACGTGCCGACTCAACATTTTAGAATAACTTTTCGACCAGTTTTTTCGGATAGCTCTGTTTCGCCTTCTCTGCCGCTCGAAACATCATCTCATCTGCTTCGACAGGGCCTGCAACATCACATAAGCACACATAAGCCAGCTGCATCAAATTATTCAACAGGTGCTCATTATCAGGTACAGAAGGGCGATTGCCTTCTAAAAACTTACCAATGTTAAGACTATGCCCTTTGAAGGTGCGTTCTTGCGAAACAGTTTGGTGCATGGTCAGAAATAGGTTACGACTTTCTGTTTCTGATAGCTGACTGCGCAGCGCTTCTATGACAGTATAAAACGCCAAAACCAACTCAGAGACAGGGACCGGCGCTTTGGCTGTTTCATTATGGCTATTGTGGCCATTGTGACTGTCAGACTCAACTGTTTGCTGACTGCCCGTTTGCAACGTAGCCCAAAAGCCTTTCCTAATATCAGACTTATAAGCTTGCAGCTCAGGATAGCGCCTTGTCGCATCCAAGACGCACTGTTGCATCATTTTTACGGAGACCGTCGAGTATCGCTGCCACTGTGATTTAAGCAGTCTCACTTCTTCAGGATGCAAATATTCGGCAAGTACTTCTGCCATCGCAGTCACAGCTTGGTCTACGGATTGAGTATCAATATTCATCAGCTCTCTCCTATAAATGCCGCTCAGTTAAACTCTTGGAATCAAACATTTGCTTCTGGAACTCAGGGTAACCAAGCTCTGCATGCTCGGTATAATCAAGGCCGCGCTGCTCATGTAAGCGGCTTGCTTTTAACCCAAAGCTTAAATCGATAAGCTTATACATCACCAGACCCAATCCCAGCCCCCAGCCTAATGCCACGCCGACACCCAGCGCTTGTACGCCAAGCCGTGATAAGTTAAACAAATCTCCTGTATAGAATAATCCTGCTGCGAGCGTACCCCATGCACCGCCAAAGCCATGTACTGCCACTGCCGAGACCACATCGTCTACTTTGAATTTTAATAATGCTTGCGACGATAAGATATAAACCACGGAAGCAACCGCACCGATAATAATGGCAAAGACAGGAGTCGTAGTCGCACAACCTGCGGTAATCGATACGAGACCAATCAAACTGGCATTAACACTATCGCTCAGTAAAATGGCTTTGTTGAGCGATCGGGAGATCAACATATAACTCACCACCGCACTGACTGCTGCGACAAAAGTATTGACTGCGATTAAACCAATATTGCCCGTGATAGATAAGGTCGATCCAGCATTGAACCCGAACCAGCCAAACCATAAGATAAATCCGCCAAGCGCTAGCAACGTCATGTTATGTCCAGCGATGAGTCTTGGCGTACCATCAGGTGCAAAGCGACCTAATCTTGGACCAATGACCAAGATACCTGCCAAGGCCAACCAACCACCGATAGAATGCACGACAGTAGACCCAGCAAAATCAATAAAACCAAGCTCAGCTAGCCAGCCTATACCACCGAAGTAACCGCCCCACACCCAACTGGCAAACACAGGATAGATAAATAAGCAAATCAAACATGCCGCCACCGCATAGCCGATGAACGAAACACGCTCTGCCATCGCACCACTCGCAATCGTCACCGCTGTCGCTGCAAACATCATCTGAAAAAACATCAATGCCCAGTCCATATTGGACAACGCGACTGGCATAAAGTGATCCGTACCGACAAAGCCTGAATGATTGGTACCCATCATCAACCCAAAACCAACCAAGTAGAACGCTAGACCACCGATACACATATCAGTATAGTTTTTCATCATCACGTTTACCGCATTCTTTGCGCGTACCGATCCGCTCTCAAGTAGAGCAAAACCTGCCTGCATAAAGAACACCAATACCCCGCCCCAGATAATCCAAGCGATATTTTGATATTCGAGCAGCTGTGCCACGGTCAATGTGTCAGTCTCAGCAGCTTGGGCACTACTTATCATTGCAAACGATAATATACTTAGCACCAGCCTATTACTTAGCGATAGTTTTGATGGTTGTAATAGTTTTAATAATGTCTTTATCGTGTCCAGTCCAACAGATGATGTTCTCATTTTATCTCCAAACACTTATCTATCCGTTAAAATTTTATCGGTGCACTATTTTTACTCATTAATGCACACAAATAAGCCCTAGTAAGGGTGGAGCAAAACCTGTGCCAAAACCTATTATTAGAAATTGAAGGAAGTCATAAATATAAGAAAACAAATGACCAGTAGCAGCTAAGTCAGTATTTTGACTATTACGTTTGCGAGGATGTGGCTATAAGTTGAGATAGGATAGAGATTAATTATTAGAAGGAAGTTCTATAGATCTGATAATGACCTTTATAAAATTAGTGATGAAACTAATAGCGTGACAGTGATAGCTAAGCTATTTTTGCTATTATCTTGCTATGCTAGCAGCTTACTTTGCATGAGCAGTTTATCTCACGCTATCAATAACTTATCGGCAATCGCCCCTCATAGAATAGGTCGCATAGTGAAGGCGATTCATGTTAAAATGAGCGCTTTTAAATTCGCCTTTATTATCATTGGGTAATAAGGGCTGTATTTTTAGTGCCATTTTTCTAATTAACAGGTCCGCCCATGTCTGCCGATACCATCGCCCGCACTGCCTTTAAACAAGGCACCAAGCCACTTTATGATTATGACAAACACTGGGCGAGCTGCTACGAGCCGGCGCCTTATCTACCGATGAGCCGCAAAGAGATGGACGATCTAGGCTGGGATGCTTGTGACGTCATCATCATCTCAGGTGACGCCTATGTCGATCATCCAAGCTTTGGTATGGCCATCATCGGTCGTCTATTAGAGTCGCAAGGCTTCCGTGTTGGTATCATCGCTCAGCCAGATTGGAAGAGCAAAGACGCCTTTATGGAACTGGGCAAACCTGTATATGCGTATGGCGTGACCGCGGGCAACATGGACAGCATGATCAACCGCTATACCGCCGATCGCAAAATCCGCAGCGATGATGCTTACTCTCCAGGCAACGTGGCAAACAAACGCCCTGACCGCGCAGCTATCGTCTATAGCCAGCGCTGCCGTGAAGCCTATCCTGATGTGCCTATTATCTTGGGCGGTATTGAAGGTAGCTTACGCCGTATCGCTCATTATGATTATTGGTCAGACAAAGTCCGCCGTAGTATCTTGCTAGATGCGCGTGCTGATGTCTTACTATATGGTAATGCTGAGCGCGCCATCGTCGATGTAGTACATGGTCTGTCTAAAGGCTATAGCTTCGAGCAAATGAGCAAACTGCGTGGTACGGCTTACTTATTGACCCCGACTCGTCGTCATTGGCAAGAAGATATGACCGAGGTCGCGAGTAATGATGTCGATACCGTTGGCCGTGTCGATCCAATCATCAACCCTTATGTGATGACCGAGGACGTTGATAGCTGTTCAATTGAGCAGAGCAAACCATCGGACTCACCTGTTGGCCAAGCTATGTCATCTATGTCATCGCAATATCAGGGTTTTGTCGCAGAACCAGTTGCCAATAAAGTTATCAACGTTGAACAAGTCGATGAAGAGACGCAAGTGGTTCAAATGCGCGGCTTTGATAAGCCAATGACCGCACGTAAGCATAAGCTAAAAATGCCACCACGTGAAAAAACCGTCATTCGTCTGCCCGATTACGAGCACGTCAAATCTGACCCTGTACTTTATGCTCATGCAAGTCGTATCCTGCATTTAGAAACCAATCCAGGTAACGCCCGTGCGCTTGTACAGCGTCATAGTAGCGGTGCTGGTAACTCACATACCTCTATCGATGTTTGGCTCAATCCACCACCAGTGCCACTCTCGACAGAAGAGATGGATTATGTGTTTGACTTGCCGTATGCACGCCTGCCGCATCCAAGCTACGGCGATGCGCGCATTCCTGCTTATGACATGATTAAATTTTCGGTCAATATCATGCGCGGCTGTTTTGGTGGTTGTACATTCTGTTCGATCACTGAGCATGAAGGCCGTATTATCCAGAGCCGTTCAGAAGATTCAATCTTGCGTGAAGTAGAAGCGATTCGCGATACCGCACCGAACTTTACTGGAGTGATATCTGACCTTGGTGGCCCGACTGCCAATATGTATCGCCTCAGCTGTAAAGATGAGACCATTGAAAAGAACTGCCGTAAGCCATCTTGTGTCTATCCTGATGTCTGTGAAAACCTGATTACCGATCACAGTAATTTGACCAAGCTATATCGCAAGGCACGTGATATCAAAGGCGTGAAAAAAATCCTGATTGCTTCAGGCTTACGTTATGACTTGGCAGTAAAAGATCCTGAATACGTTAAAGAATTGGTCAGTCATCACGTCGGTGGTTACCTCAAGATTGCGCCTGAGCACTCTGAAGAGGGCGTGTTATCGAAGATGATGAAGCCGGGCATGGGCAGCTATGATCAATTCAAAGCCATGTTTGAACAGTTCAGTCAGGAAGCTGGCAAAGAGCAATATCTGATTCCTTACTTCATCGCTGCCCATCCGGGAACTAAAGATGAAGATATGATGAACCTTGCGCTTTGGCTCAAAAGTAATGGCTACCGTGCTGACCAAGTACAGGCGTTTTATCCAAGCCCAATGGCGACCGCGACTACCATGTATCACACGCACAAAGATCCGCTACATAAGGTCAGCCGTGATGAAGGTGACATGGATATCGTCAAGTCTGGCAAGCAGCGCAAATTGCATAAAGCGTTCTTACGCTATCATGATCCAAAAAACTGGGTACTACTACGTAAAGCGCTACAGGACATGGGTCGTAGTGATTTGATTGGTAAAAATCGTGGTTGCTTGATTCCACCATTTAACGCCAGTTTAGAAGGGCGTGATGCCGCGCAAGATACTTATCAGTCAGCGCGCAAAAAGAATAGCCGTGTTGGCAATGACTCAGTGAAGCGCAGTAATGGCTCGTCAAACAACAGTGCGTCAGCTAAAGGTGCAGCGGGTAAAAATGCTGTCGGTAAAAACAGTAAGAAGAAAGTCAGCAAAGGCAATTTCCAGACTCAGCATACTGGTCTACCACCACGTAAAACCAAGTAGTGTTCATAGCAAGTAATGTTCATAGCAAGTAATGTTCATAGCAAGTAATGTTCATAGCAAGTAATGTTCATAGTGTAAAAATGCATGCTCAATCTAGAGCATGTTAAGTAAAACAAAAAAGCGTCTATCAGCCACTCGTTGATAGGCGCTTTTTTATGCGCTAATTTTATAGTTGCGCATTTCAAACTAACACTGTTTACTTTTCACCCTGTCACAGATTACAAGTTACATTAGACAGCGGTTGGGTAACGAAGCTAACAGGTAACGAACAATTTCTAACATTGAAATGGTTCGTTTTCGCTACTATAACCCTCATATGCTAAACGCATCATTAAGAACAAGTAAACGACATCAGTGAAAAGCTTTGGAGAGCACTATGAAAATGACAACTAAAATTGCGACTACCCTACCAGTCCTTGCCCTATTGAGCGCTTGTGCGACTACCGCACCAACTACCCCAGATGCAACTGATACGCCAGTTCCAGAAAAAGTAACCGCTGCCTATGATCGTATGGCACCAGCACCATACACCTGTACCGATGACAGCAAAATCATGGCAAAGCAATCTATCAATAAAGAACAAGTGATGCTCAACGCTACCTTGCCAAAAGTAAAATGGGCCGAGCAGCCAATTATCCTAAACGGTAAAGTGAAAGGCGAAGTCGCAAGCTATGTAAATGACTCAAACCCAGAGGTCGTCTATGCATGGCACATGAAAGGCGACAAAGGTATCTTTGCGATGAAGTGGGCTGACGGTAAAGAATACCAAGTAAACTGCCAAATCTAATCAGCTAGAGATACGCTCATATCGTAATAGACAAATAGTCGTAATAGACAAAAAGCAGTCATTAAATAGTGGCTGCTTTTTTATGCGTGTTCGTTTGATACGCGTATAAAGATGGCTATGGAAATCAGCATCAGATAGACGGTTGTATAGTCAGTTCAATATAATCTCGATACAAGGAAACCGAGTGCAAGTTATACATTAGTATGCTTAGCAAGGATGACGATATAGCGGATTTATATAGACTTGACTATATAGTTGATTCAATTTAAAAGTATTACAAGGCAGCCGAGCGCAGTAATCATTGTGATACTGCAAGCGAGGTTAACGCTGTCATTCTTTTATAGAGGATTGGACTATATCAAAACTTGCCATCTAATGTATTTCGCTAGAGAAGCATAAAGAAAGCTGTCAAAATAGCAGGTAGAGCAAATCAATCATGACCAACAATCAAAAGGGTAACTCGATGGCAAAGCGTCTGATAAGTATGATGGTAATTGCAACGGCAAGCATGTGGGCGCTAACAGGCTGCGACAATGCTACCGATTCTGTCGATACCGCTGAGCAAACTGCGGAGACAGCAACAGATCCAACTGCATCGGCAGCCGACACCATCGACTGGTCACTGGTAGATAGCGGTACAAAGCCTGCTGACCCTACCAACTATAAGTATCCGTTTGCGATTGATAGTCAAAACGTCCGAGACTATGCAGATTACTTCAAAGTGGACGCTGCGACCGCGCAGCATAATCTGACGGTGAGCATGGCAAGTAACGAGGCACTATCGAAAGCATTAGATCAACTCAGCGAAACCTATGTCTCGCACGAGCTAACCGATGGCAATGAGATGACGCTTATCATTCATACCACGCCTGACGTCGCTGCAAGCCGCTATGATTATGTGCTGTCTGATGACTTTGCCAAAGGGTTAGTGCTGCCTATCGTGATTCAGCCAGATGGTAAGAAAGGTGAAGTGAAAGCGCATGGTGAGATGGCGGAGTAGAAGTTAAGAGAGCAATGACGATCTCAGATTTTCCATAAGTTAGAAGGAGTTATCTTTCAAAATGCTTGTGTTCCTTTGCTAAAATAAGGTGAAAAATGATATTTGGAAATCCAGGAATTACATGTGATGGTACATATAGCAATTTTGCTATTGTCATTGAGCATCTAACAGCAGACTTTTATAGTCTTAATCTATGTATCGATATACAGATGATTCCACCACATCTGGCTTACAATATGAAAAGCATATTTGTAACTCCTCTTACTGATAGAGATATTTTCGAGAGCCAGTCACCTGCATTATTTCATCTAAGCGATAAAGAATTAATGATTACCTTAGCAAAACAATATTTCTCTGAGTGGAAAGTAGAAGAGCGTATAAGGTTAGGTCTTCAACCGACACTGTACACGCCGAATAAAATCGAAGAATACGAAGAGAGCTTGTACGATGATAGCTACTTTGATTTTGAAAATTTTGTAGACCATCTTTGGGATATAGAGCCACATGAATATGGAGACAAAGGGTGGTACCCGTTTATTATCAACCATAAAGATGAAACCAAACTCGTCATCATTCATATACATCGTAATCCTAAAAATTTAGACGATTATCCTGATGATTTAAAAGAATATGAAAGATTTTTTAATGCTGATAAGTCGCCTAAACAACCGAAATATTTCGATGAACATTATTGGTCAGTAAAAGTGATCAAGATGAAGACAGCAGAGATGCTTTCAGTTATAGATGAAGCCTATGAGTATTTATTTGGTACTAAAGTAAACTGACAAAATGTACACTGGGGTAACGCACGCTTTTTATTTTAATGACTGTTGGGTAAACAGAAAGGGTTATTTGAAATCTCAGCAATAATCAAAAATCTTTAAAAATGTCGTTATAAGGGTGTACAAACGCAATCTAGCCACTTGGTTGTTCACCGCCACAGTTGGTATTGTGAACCATAATTTGATCAACACCACCAACACAGTAGGTGTGATAGTCCTCAACTTCAAGGTTATATACTGTGGTAGTATAAGGAATATAAGACTTTGTACCATCATCATGAGTGGTGATATTGTAGTTATCGCAAGAAATATCCGTTTTTTGAAACTGACCAAAAGTTTTACGAATATTGTCCATATCAAATAGCGTGCCTTTACTTAGGCTTTCCTCCATACCTTCAATATCTTCCACAGCATGAGTATAATAAGGTGTGGCATGCATCCATGCCATATTACCGACCTGATCACTCCCGTACTGGTATAATGGTTTAGCAGCTATCACTGCATAATGATTGCCATTTTCTGGATTCACTAGTATATCCCCAAACGTTAGCTGATCTGCACGTCTCCATTCAGGTATATCAAACAACGCTAAATCCTCTGGCGGGCCAACGAGCGAACGATCTCGGTCAGTATGATATCCTTTACCCACGACAATAAAGGGGTGGTTAGGCGTAACACCAACATGGTTTGGTAACATTGCATAATGGATATCCTCTATATCTCTTACATCTGTTAGAGCTGGGCGCGTGATGTCAATAAATCCAACGTACCATATCTCTTTGTCTTCAAATTTAAAGGCTTTGGTCACTCTTTTAAAGACAGGCTCTCCGATACCATTTTCAGGTGCTGATAGTACTTTGTCACCCACTTCGATATCTTGTATCGGTTTGTAGCTAAACCTATTTGGACCCTCTACTCTGACTGATGTTCCTTTAACAAAACAACCAATTTCGCGCTGGCTGGCCTCTTGTATTATTGTTTTCATAGCATCATCCAATGTTTGCAAGTGGTAGCGCCCAGCGCATCTATAAATCTCAGTTGAAGCTAAATCTACTCCCCAACCATCGTCAAAAACTCTTCCTCAGCTACAATTTTGACGCCTAGTTTTTCTGCTTTGGTCAGTTTAGAGCCAGCCTTATCACCTGCCAGTAGCGCAGTGGTTTTTGCCGAGATGCTGCCCGAGACTTTTGCACCCAGTGCTTGTAGTTTGGCTTTGGCTTCATCACGCGCCATGCTATCGAGCGCGCCTGTGATGACCCACGTTTGCCCATCGAGTGGTAGACCTTCTGAGGCGACCTGCTCGACCTTATCCCAATAAACACCAGCTTCACGTAGTGCCATGATGACTTCAATATTGTGCGGCGCACGGAAGAATTTATAGGTCAGCTCGGCAGTGATTTCTCCAACATCTGGCGTTTTTATCAAGGTCTCAATACTGGCCGCCATCAGACTATCTAAATCACCAAATTGCTGAGCAAAGTTCTGTGCTGTGCCTTCACCAACACCGCGGATGCCAAGTGCATAGATAAAGCGAGCCAACGTCGTATGCTTGCTGGCTTCAATAGCGTTGATAATATTTTGTACCGATTTTTCACCCAGTTTTTCAAAGGTGACCATCTCATCTGCATGATTGTGCAACTGATAGATATCAGCGACGGTTTTGACCAGACCATGCTCAAAGAAGCTAATGAGCCAACTCGCACCAAGCCCATCGATATCCATCGCACGACGCGAGACAAAATGAATAAGTGCTTCTTGCTGCTGCGCTGGGCAAAACAGTCCGCCCGTACAGCGCGCCAATGCTTCATCTTCTGGCAGCACTACAGGGGAGTCGCAGACAGGACAAGTAGAGGGTAGCGTGACTGGCTCGCTATCAGCTGGGCGCTGATCGTGCCAGACACGAGTGACCTTGGGGATGACATCGCCTGCACGGTGAACGCTGACCGTATCGCCTGCGCGCACATCTAACCGCTGAATCTCGCCAAAGTTATGCAAGGTGACATTGCTGACAGTGACGCCGCCAACTTTGACAGGTTCAAGCTTACCGACTGGTGTGATTTGACCTGTACGGCCGACTTGCCACTCGATATCGTTGAGACGTGTCATCACAGTCTCGGCAGGGAATTTATAGGCAGTTGCCCAGCGTGGCTCGCGTGATAGGTAGCCAAGTTGCTGCTGTAACGCAAGGCTGTTTACCTTAATTACCATGCCATCAATCTCAAATGGCAGATCGCTACGCCCTTCTATCACTGACTCATAATAGGTCTGCGCGGCGCGTGGATTTGCTACCACTTCTACAGCGCTGACCGTAAATCCAAGCTCAGTGAGCCACGCCAACGCCCCTGATTGGGTATCGATAGTATCTGGCAAACCCTGATTGACCGAATAGCCGTAGAATGCCAATGGACGACTAGCAGCAATGGCTGGATCTAACTGACGTAAGCTACCAGCAGCGGCATTGCGCGGATTGGCAAAGGTTTTACCTTCGTTCTCTTCTGCTAGACGATTAAGCCGCTCAAACCCCGCCTTTGGCATCAATACTTCACCACGCACTTCTAGCAACTCAATATCAGCAGCATCGGCTATCCATAGTGGCAGGTTACGAATGGTTTTGGCATTCTGGGTAATATCTTCACCCGTCTGCCCATCACCTCGCGTGACCGCTTGGACAAATTTACCATGCTCATACTTCAGTGAGACGGCCAGTCCGTCAAGCTTTAGTTCCATCTCATATTCAGGGTTTTGCTGCGAGTCACTTAGGCGATCATTGACGCGGCGCATAAAATCGCGCAAATCATCATATTCAAATACATTGCCTAGCGATAGCATCGGAATGTCATGCGTGACTTGGGTAAAGGCTGATAGCGGCATATCGCCGACTTGATTAATTGGGCTATCAGGCTGCACCAAATCTGGATATTCTTCTTCGATCTCAAGCAACGAGCGACGTAATTGGTCGTATTCGCTGTCTTCTAATATTGGATTATCGAGCACATAATAGGCATAGTTATGCGTCTTAATCGCTTCAATAAGCGCACGCATTTTTGAGACAATCTCTGCACTATTATTGGTACTACTGTCGGTCGGACTGGATGTATTAGATGTGGCAGGCGCTTGGTTTTCTACTTGAGTAGATGAGTTTTTAGAATTATTTGATGAGGTAGAGTCAGTCATAGTCGGCGTCTTTTTTGCAATTCAAGATGTCGATATGATAACAAGTTTGTAGGAAGCTCGGTATAGTCAATCCTATATAAATCAAATACCATGTCAGGCTTGCTCAGTCTACTATGGTTAGCATTTCGCAGAAACTATAGCCCATTAAAAAAGGCAAATAACGTTAATCGCTATTTGCCTTTTTTATGATTTCTGCTATTAATCAGCTTTTAACTTTCGTAGCTTTTGAGCTGCTAACCCTCATAATCACGAACTTGATTACGTAGCTGCTGCTTGTATTCAGGCGTGATTGGTTCGTTCTCTTCATCAAGCATAATCGCGTCCAGATCGCTCGCCATCATATAAGCAATGCTCATCATACTATCAAAGCTGCGCACGGCCTGTGGATGCGGAAGTGATAAGAACACGACGACACCGTTATAAGTGTTGGTCGCGACACTATGCGGATCAAACGGCGCGATACCGCTATCAGTGATGCCCATCATGCTAAACCACAACATACCCGTGCCGTCTTTCTGCTCATAGCGATGGAACATATTCATCGCGCCATAGCGTAGACCGTATTTATCAATCAATGCTAGCAAGTCACGACCACGAATAATCGCCGCTGGGCGGTCACGATATTGGTGCGGCAAGATGGTAATATTGATATTGTCTTTGGCATTAATCAAAGGACCATTTTGCGCGTCATCACCTGACTCTGATAGATGCTGATCCAGTATCGGGCTGTTGTCATCGAAGCTTGGCTCTTCTGCCGTATCAATGGTTGGCATCAGGCTATCAGTCGCTGACATTAGGCTAGAGAACGCATCAGGCTCTTGCTCGATATGCATCTGATCGGCGACTTCTACAAACTCAGCACTATCGGCACGGCGTTGCTCTTCTTGCCAGCGCGCGTAGTCGGCTTCATCGATGACGTCATGGTCGTCAGCTGCTACATGGTCACGCTCAGCCGTTAGCTGGGCATCAACGTTGGTATGCGATTGCGTCAATGGCTCTTCTTCAACCACGGCATCCAAGTAGCTACGATCTGGACCGATGCTCGTCTCGCCTGCGACCGTATCATCAAGGTCTGGCTGATCAACGATGTTGCGCTCGTGACGCGGTATGATGGGAATACCATTTTTATCATAATTGACCGCAGCAGCTTCAGTAGCACCGCGGCGCTTAAAGCTACGAATGACCATAAACAGCCCTGCGAGCACGATAAACGCGGCAATGGCAATCAATATAAACTGAATAACGGTCATGATAAATACATCCTAGTATATATAACAAAAGGGAATACACAAACGAGCATAAATGGCAATATTCTAGCATGGCTGACCTATATCGTCACCACATTGTGTACTTTATAACCAGTATGCTGGACTGAGGTCAAGCTTATTTGCATTTATGCCAATTGATTGATTATATTTGCATCGCGCTGATTCTCATAGCACTTTTAGTGTCGGCTGTTTCACACTTAGCTCTCTACGTAACGCGCAGCTTCATCGAGTGACACACTGACTAGTGTAGAAATGCCTGCACTTGGCATAGTGATACCTTTTAGCTCATCAGCAATTTGCATCGTCAGTTTATTATGACTGATAAAGATAAACTGCAAGTCATCTGCTAGCTCATGAATGAGACTGGTAAAGCGCGCAACGTTGGCATCATCAAGCGGTGCATCGACTTCATCAAGCACACAGAACGGTGCAGGATGCTGCTTAAATATCGCAAAAATCAAACTCAATGCAGTAAGGGTTTTTTCACCACCCGATAGTACCGCTAAGCGACTGTTACGTTTACCCTTCGGCTGCGCCATTAAGGTAAGCCCTGCCCGCCACTGTTCTGACTTTGGCGTATTGGCTGGCATCTCGTCAGTGTTCAACGTCAGGCTAGCCTGTCCACCGCCAAAGACTTTGGCAAATAAATTGGCAAGCTCATTGTTTACCGCATCAAGTGTCTGCATAAACAGTGTCTTGGTCGTCTCATCAATAGAGGCAATCGCTTCAGTCAATGTCTGCATACTGTCCGCGATATCTGCCGTCTGCTGTGCGAGTGGCTCTAGGCGTTCGTTCACTTCGGCCAACTCTGCGACCGCAGCCAAATTGACTGGTCCAATCTTACTCAATTGCTGAGTTAACTTAGCTCGCTCGGACTCTAGCTCAGCGATTTTGTCTGGACGGACGCGGCGATCATGAGCGATGAAATCTGCTAGCAAGTTTGAGACGCTCATGCTTTGTTGTGGTTGCTCTGCTTGCGCTTTATATTTATGACTTACACGATAATAAGCATCTAAAGCGTTCTGTGTGTGTGCGCTAGCATCTTCCAAGCGCGCTGCACTCAGTGCCAATTCAGTAGCATGACGGGCAAGCTCGCTTTGCTGCGTTTGTAACGTATTTTGCAATGTATCAAATGCTGTCTGCTGCTCAGCGTACGTTTGTTTTAATGCCATTAGCGCAGTATCACGCTCGTTCAATAGCACTTGCTGCTCATCGCGCGTTACCTGTGCAGACTGTAGCGCTGCTTGTAGCTCTGGCAATTTGGCCTGCTGCTGATCGTGACGCGTCTGTAAACTTTGCTCATTCTCTAACGACTTGTTATGTTGCTCAGTCGCACGAGCCAGACTGCTAACACTATGCTCCAAGCGCATCTCATACTGCTGAATACGCAGCTGCAATGCTTGCCACGCATCATCATCAGCTTGACGCGCGCGGTTTAGCTCGCTGCGCTCAGCTTGCAGTTGCTGAGTTGTCGCTCGTGCTTCTACTATTTGCGGCGTTAGCGTAGCAGTCTCGCTTTCAATGTGCTGTTGTTCTTGCTCAAGCGTCTGTTGCTCTTGCATCAGTTCTTGCTTTTCCTGCTCAAGCGTTGCTTTATCAGCGTTCAGACGCTGGCTATCCGCTTGCAAGCGCTCGGCGTTGGCTCTCTCGGTGGTTAATTGCTGCTGGTATTTATGCTTATCACGGGTTAACTGCTCAGCTTGCGCACGCGTTTCTTCCAAGCTAACTATTAACGCATCATAATCGCGCTGGTCTTTTACAATAGATTTTTGCTGATCTTGTATTTTGGTTTCAAACTCATCAAGCAAGTCTTCTAACGTTTGCAAACGCGTACGCTGTTGCAAGCGCTGCGTGAGGAATTGGCTATTGCTATCGTTTTGCTCATCCTGTGCACCAGCGAATTTGCTTAAATTAATCGTTCCATGACGACTGATCAGCCAACCATCTGCGGTAAGTAGGATAGCGGATAGTGGTAATGACTTTAGTACATCAGCAAGAGTATCGATCTCATGCTGCTCACTGGTCTCAAACTGCGCCGTATATATATAGCACTGCTGCCATATCGAGAGTAGCGGCTGAGTAATCAACTGCGATAATGGCAATACTTTATCAATCAAATTGTCTGGCAATTCGCTGACAAATTCTTGGTCACTAATAGCACTTTGCGCAGTAGGTAACCATAAGCTATGACCTGTCTTCTCTACTAGAGCTTTATCTTTTGCACTGTCAGGTGTATTTTGTGCCGTCTGATAAGTCAATAAACCTGCAATGTCATGTTCAAGCGCTTGCCAGAGGCTATCAGTTTTCTGAGAAATGCTATTAGCGTTGTTAACGTCTGATTGCTTGATTTGATTAGCTTGTTGGTTAGCTTGTGGATTAGATGTCAGCACATGGCTGTCTAGCCATAATGCCAAGATACTATCGAGTAGCGGCGCATACTCCTGCCCTTTGGCACTTAGCTCAATCTGCTCACGCAATGTTGCAATCGCTAACGGCTGATGATGTGTGCCATTGTTATCCGTCCTATCTGTCGCGGTAACTTTCGACTTTGCTGATTGCTGTTGTTTAGGTTTCGGATGCAGTATCTGATGCAGAGTATCGTATTCGCCTGCCAGTAGCGCATGACGCTTTTCATTGTCGCTCAGCTCGCTCTGCTGTGCGTTTAATTTCTGCTGCAAGCTATGCGCTTGCGGTTGTATCTCGGACAATCGTTCATCGACGGCTTCACGTTGACGCTCAACCTGCTGCAACTGCATGCTTAGCTCAGTGACTTGCTGTTCTAGCAGTTGACTTAAATCTTGCACACCATCCGTCTTACTCACATCAGTACTGTCAGATGCAGATGGCGTTATAGACTGCTGTAATTGCAGCCATAGGTTTTGCCAGTTTTGCTCGCGGCGCTGCCATTTATCATAGCTTTGCTGATGACGCTTTTGTGCTTGAGCGTTAATAGCTTGCTGCTGCTCAAGCGAACGGGCTTTATCTTGTAAGCGTGACAGATTATTTTGCGCTTCGTGCCACGCGCGTTGTAGTGGCTGCTCATTACGCTTACAGTTATCGCGTTTGTCTGTCAGCTCAATAAGCTGCGGACGTAACGCTTCTAACGCTTGATTCTGCTCAGCTTGTTCAGCGTTGAGCCGTTCGATATCAGCGAGTGATTGCGCACGCTGCTGAGCCAAGCCAGACAGTTGCTGCTCAATAGTAGCTAGCTGTGACTTAGCATCACTTAGCTTATGTTCCGCTTGTTGATAGCCGAGCTGCTGCTGATAGTGAGCGCTTTGGGCATCGTCTTTGAGCCATTGCTCTTGATTGATACGCGCAGTGAGCTTGTCTTGCTGAGCTTTGAGCGTGTCGTAGTCAGCTTGAAGTGTCGACACCTCCGTAGCACTACGTTCATGCGCTACTTTCTGCTGTTGATGCGTTTGCTTGGATTGATAGAGCTGTTGGATGGCAAGCTGCTGCTCGATATCAGCTAGTGTTAAGGCGAGCTCTTCGTAACGCTGTGCGCTAGCTGCCTGTTTAGACAGTGTCTTTTGTTGACGCAGTAACTCGCTTTGCATATCGTGCAGACGCGCTAGATTGTCCCTTGTCTTCTCTAACTTCTTCTGTGTTTCTTCACGGCGAGCCTGATAGCGCGAGACACCTGCCGCCTCTTCAATAAACTCACGCAACTGCACAGGACTAGACTCAACGATGCGCCCAATCATGCCTTGCTCAATTACCGCATAGCTACGTGCACCCAGCCCTGTACCTAAAAACACATCGACCACATCACGGCGACGACAACGCGTGCCATTGATAAAATAATCTGAGCGGCCATCCTTATTTACCTGACGGCGAACCGATAACTCTTGGTACAAGTTAAACTCGTGGCGAATACCAGTCTGCTCATCTTGGGTATGCTCAAATGTAAGCTCAACACTGGCGACGCTTTTGGCTGTCTTATCCTGCGTACCGGCAAAGATAACATCACTCATCGCCCCGCCGCGTAACTGCTTGGCTGAGGTTTCGCCCAGCACCCAGCGGATAGCATCAATCACATTCGATTTGCCACAGCCGTTCGGCCCGACGATGGCGGTGATACCATGACGAAAAGTAAAAGTGGTTGGATTGGCAAAGGATTTGAAGCCTGCCAGCTTTAGAGATTTTAAACGCATGAAGAGTCAATAAACTTAGCAAAAACAGGCGGCTATTCTACCTGAAATTGTGCTGGGTTTTTAGGGTTAAACGGCTAAGTGCATAAACGATTTTGATTCAAGGCTCTGATGGAACCCTCGTAGCAGTTTTTGCTCCACTTGGCAGACGTTATTTTCTGCTAAGTAGCGATTATTAAACTCGATAAAGGCTGACCAAGAGATACTTGCCACTTCTAAATGATCGACTATCTCTAACAGCTCTGGTCTTAGCAAATGCTGATACTTCCTTGGCCGTTTATGACACAGAGCCAGCTCCCGATCTACGAGCGTTTGCTTGTTTTGCTTTAGCGCGTCACCACCGATAAATAACAGCAAAAACTTTGCCCCTTTATCGATAAAGCCTTTTTCTAATAAGTGCTCATACATCAAACAATACTTTAGGATTGGGTCTGGGTTTTTCCGACCAACGAGTTTTAACTCATTGGCTATCAGCACATTCGCCTGATGGTTATAGGCTAGGTTGTCCATATACATTGCTTTTAGCTCTGTACTGTTTTCAAACATGCCGCTGTTGCCATGTGTCGACCATGAGCCGCTTGTCTCAAAGGCTATAAATTGCTGATAAAATAAGTTCAGATAAACATCACTGCACAAACTCAAAAAGATATCGAACTCTTTATTGAGATAGTCTTCAGAAAAGAACGTTACGCGGCGCACGGCTTCTCTCGCATTACAGATACCCATCGTCTGCGTTGAATACGTCTCTAGCTGCTCAGTTTCATTCATTTTTGTATTGAGCTTTTTGATGACTGATTGCTCAATCTCTTCTATATTTTTATCTTTCAAATCTGGGTGGGCGACCCATTCGATGATTTGGCGTACGTATTGCTTTTTAGTGATGCCTAAAATGCGCTGCGGCTCCCATGCCAAAAACTCTACCATATTAGAGAGACCTGTCGTCCATGATAACTGGTCTTTTAGATGATTCATTGAGCCGAAAACACGGCGGTATTTTTCTGCAGCTTTCATACTAATAATGTCTCACGGTTTGCATACTAATTTTATAAAAACTCATTATTGCTATAAAACACCTAATCCACTCAATAACAACTGCCCTCCAGCAAATATTAACAACACGCCAAACGCGCGCTTAAGCATCAGCGCAGGTAAGATATGGGCAAGCTTGGCGCCAACTTTTGCCATGGCAAAGCTGGCGACTGAAATAAACAAGAATCCTGTGACATGGACAAACCCTATCGTACCCTCGGGCAGATTAACCACGTCTTGACCGAACCAAGCAAACCCTGCCGCCCCAGCCAATGCAATTGGTAGACCGCATGCCGCTGATGTGCCGACCGATTGTTTCATCGGCAGCCCTGCCCAATTTAAGAACGGTACGGTTAGACTGCCGCCGCCAATGCCAAAAATAGAGGACGCCATACCAATGCCAGTACCGGCACCAAACTGTACACCAGCCGATGGTAACGGTTTACCCACTTGTTCTTTATTCGAAAAGAACAGCATTTTTAGAGCGACCAATAGCGCACCGAAACCAATGATAGCCTGTAGTGCCTGTCCATCAATCATATCCGCGATACCAGCGCCAACCAAACTACCGATGACCAACCCAAGCGCCATCTTGCGCCATACTTCCCAGCGCACGCCGCCGCGCTTGTTATGGGCAGTCAGTGAGCTGATTGAGGTCACAACGATGGTCGCCAATGACGTCCCAATGGCCAGATGGGTGATTACTTCTGGCGAAAAGTCATAAGCGGTAAAAATCCAGACCAATGCGGGCACGATAATCATGCCACCGCCGACGCCAAACAAGCCCGCGCTGACACCCGCAAACGCGCCTGCAATCACAAACCACACATATAACATCATAGAACGAACCTTTTATAATACTGACTGGCACTATAGTACTCACTAGCGCTTAGGCGTGCTTAATTGTATTTGCCAAATCTCAACGCGACCTTTATGCTGTTTACTCGGTACTGTCTGACCGCAACAATCGCTCAGTATATCAAAGTTTCCTTTAACCACATCGACTAAACTTATGCCGCCACTCACTAGTTTTTCTACCTATTTATCCGAGCTCAATCACCGTCATGTGGCTAGTAGTGCCTCGACCAATAGCGAGCTGATAGAAGCCTTGCAAAACGGGTCGTTAGATGTCGCCACCGTACACGTTTTAACCGCGGAAGCCCAAAGCGCAGGTCGAGGACAGCACGGACGCTCGTGGCAATCACCACGTGGTAATGTCTATCTGTCGCTATATCATCCTGTGCATATGCCAATCAGTGGCTTGCTATCGCTCATCATTGGTCTTGAGCTGGCAAAAATGCCCGTCATTCAAATGTTGAACGAGCAACTGCAAGCGCAAGGGATGACGCCAATTGGTGTGAAATGGGCAAATGACTTGGGTTTTTATCAGCAAGCTCAGAGCCAATGTAAAGAGCTATCTAAAGAACAATCTATAACGGACAGCTCGGTATTGGAATCAGCATTGAATAGTGATGTAGCAAATCAGCGTACGCTACCATTTAATAAACTGGCTGGAATTTTGATAGAGCCAGTGACTAAAGCTGGCAGGTTGGTCGGTGTGGTGCTAGGCATTGGCTTAAACGTACAGGCAGCACCAAAGCTCACTACGCAAACGTCTGAGGGCATGAGCTACCAAGCGATTAGCTTACAAGACATTAATGAGATGCTACCTTTAGAGACACGATCTGCGAGCCTACCAGACCTACCAACGCTCTATCAGCAAATGTGCAAAGCATTGATGGCGGCGATGACACGCTTTGAGCATTTGGGCATAGAGCAGCCAACCGGTCATACTTATTATTTGGATAGTTTTTTGGAGCAGTTTGCGACGATGGATGCGCTATCAGGTCTACATTTGCGCGTCACCCAGGACTATAATAACGAAGAAAAAGTCATAACGGGAATCGCTTGCGGTGTCGACACACATGGCTGTTTGCAATTGCGCCAAGATAGCGGTAAGATTTCTACGCTTTTTACTGGACGCATCGACGTTATTTATTAGGCTTAGACAACTATATTGATGAACACCATCATTAACGAGCACTATATAAAGGGACTTTTATGCTCTGGCTTGATCTTGGAAATACCCGCCTAAAATACTGGCTAACCGATGATATCGGACAAATAGTCGCGCATGATGCCAAGCAGCATTTGCAAGCGCCTGCCGAATTACTTATGGGTCTGACGGATCGCTTTGAGCGTTATGCGCCTGACTTTATTGGTATCTCATCAGTATTGGGTGACAATCTCAATGCCAAAGTATCAGAGACGCTCAGTCGTTTGAATATTCCGTTTGAGTTTGTCCATGTCGATGCGGCGCACGCGCTGATGAAAAGTGCTTACAATGATCAGCAGCTCGGCTGTGATCGTTGGCTACAGATGCTGGGCGCGGTCGATAAGAAAAAACGCCAGTGTGTGATTGGTTGCGGTACAGCGGTGACCATTGATTTGATTGATCATGCTGAGCATTTGGGCGGTTATATTTTCCCCAGTATCTACCTGCAACGTGAGTCACTGTTCTCTGGTACTAAGCAAATCACTATCTCGAACGGTACTTTTGATAGCGTCAGTCAAGGTTTGACTACTCAAGACGCGGTGCATCGAGGGGTTTTGCTCTCTATCGTCGGCGCGATCAATGAGATTAGCCATCGTCATCCTAACTTTGAGTTGATTATGACAGGTGGAGATGCAGCCATTATCTCCCAGCATGTTAATCGCCCAGTGCGCTTACGTGATGATTTATTATTAAATGGTTTGGCAAGGTATTTTGATTATCGCAATAAATCGTAGTCGATAATAGGTAACTTAGTAGCACGTTGTCACGTTGGCACATTGTTATATTGACACAAAAAAAGCAGCACGTTTTACACGTGCTGCTTTTTTATTTTATATTAGAAAATAGCTAAGGCGTCATTAGCTACTTCTTATTTGGTTTCGTTAAACAGCTCACGACCGACTAGCATACGGCGAATTTCACTGGTACCTGCGCCAATTTCATATAGCTTAGCATCACGCCAGTAGCGACCAAGTGGATACTCATTGGTATAGCCGTTGCCGCCAAATATTTGAATGCCCTCGCCTGCCATCCATGTGGCTTTTTCGGCACACCATAGAATCACACTGGCGCAATCTTTACGCACTTCTCGACTATGACCCGCACCGCGCGCGTCCAACATGTCCAAATTCTTGCCAACGGTATATAAGAAGCTACGACCTGCTTGCAGTATTGTATACATGTCCGCAACTTTACCTTGGATAAGCTGGAACTCACCAATCGCTTGACCAAACTGTTTACGATCATGGATATAAGGCACCACATTGTCCATCACTGCCTGCATGATACCGATAGGACCTGCAGCCAATACAGCGCGCTCGTAATCTAAGCCGCTCATCAGTACCTTAACGCCCTCATTGAGACCGCCTAAAATATTTTCGCTTGGTACTTTTACATTATTAAAGGTCATTTCACCAGTATGACTACCACGCATGCCGAGCTTGTCTAGCTTTTGTGCGGTACCAAAGCCTTCCATACCTTTTTCAACGATAAAGGCCGTCATGCCTTTAGCACCTAATTCAGGATTGGTCTTGGCATAGACTACCATTACGTCAGCATCAGGACCATTGGTGATCCACATTTTGCTACCGTTTAAAATATAGCTGCCGTCTTTTTCTTCAGCTTTTAGCTTCATACTGACGACGTCTGAGCCAGCGCCTGTCTCACTCATGGCCAGTGCACCGATGAATTCACCGCTGATTAGCTTTGGCAGATATTTCTGCTTTTGTGCCTCAGAGCCGTTACGTTTGACTTGGTTAATACATAGGTTTGAGTGCGCACCATAGCTAAGCGCTACCGATGCCGAAGCTCGGCTAATCTCTTCCATCGCGACCATATGGGCAACATAGCCCATGTTGGAGCCGCCGTACTCTTCAGGAACGGTAATACCATGTAGACCGAGGTCACCCATCTTTTGCCACAGATCCATTGGAAACTCATCACTGCTATCAATCTCAGCAGCACGTGGAGCGATCTCGTTTGCCGCAAACTGCTGCACGACATCACGTAGCGCGTCAATATCTTCGCCAAGTTGAAAATTTAATCCAGGTAAACTCATAACTATTCCTTGTATTTTAATATTTAGTTTTCGAATTTTAATCTGTTTTTTAAAGCCAATGTAACTGTATTTTTGCTACCGTTTTTAATGTCATAGTCAACTCAATGTGAAACTGTGACAAGGCAACCGAGTGTAGATGTATATCGAATACTTCAAACGAAGTTAACGCTGTCATACCTTCACAGTGCATTGACTATACTAATTAAGACTGACGTTTATTAATGATGGCACGTGCTACGTTTGAGCCATTTGGTCGCTTTAAAAATTCACTGATACGTTCACCTGCCCCGACCAATTTATCCAAATCGATACCCGTGTTGATACCCATACCATGCAACATATACACCACATCTTCGGTCGCGACATTGCCCGTTGCGCCTTTAGCATAAGGACAACCGCCTAACCCGGCGACAGAGGTATCAAACTCACTAACACCCATTTGTAAGGCAGCCAAAGTATTGCTCAATGCTTGACCATAAGTATCATGAAAATGACCCGATAGCATAGAGATATCAGCATACTCCAGTGCAGCTTGCAACGCTCGTTGTACTTTGAGCGGTGTACCCACACCGATCGTATCGGCAATGCCAATCTGCTCTGAACCGATCTCAATCAATCGCTTGGTGACGTAAGCTACTTGGCTAGGGGCAATCTCGCCTTCATAAGGACAGCCAACCGTACAAGAGATCACGCCGCGTACTTTTATACCCTGCGCCTTTGCTGCCGCAGCCACTGGTGCAAAACGTTCAATACTTTCATCGATACTACAATTGATGTTTTTTTGACTAAAAGTTTCACTGGCTGAGCCAAAGATGACGATTTCATCAGGGCGATGCAAAATAGCATTTTCAAAGCCACGCATATTGGGCACGAGTACCGAGTAGCAGACGTCCGTCTGCCGCGTAGGCACTAGCGCTTCGAGCAACGCGCTGTTATCACCCATTTGTGGCACCCACTTTGGCGAAACAAAACTGGTCGCTTCCAATTTTTTGACACCAGCCGCGATTAAATCATTAATGAGCGTTTGCTTAACCTCAGTCGGTACCGTCATGGATTCGTTTTGTAGTCCATCACGTGGACTGACATCAACAATGGTGACATGGCTTGGATACGAATGGCTCATACTTGTCGTCCTTTTTATTATTTGCGCTTGATGAGGCTTTTTTATTAGGCTTCGTCAGCTATGCGCTCTCACTATCGATGCGCAGTAGCTCATCACCATCAGCAACCAAGTCACCTGCTGCAAATAATAGCTCTGCTACCACACCATCTGTCGGTGCGGTAATCGTATGTTCGATTTTCATGGCTTCGATAACGGCAAGTGGTTCGCCTTTTTTCACAGTATCACCAACAGCTACTTTGAATGCAACCACTTGTCCTGGCATTGGTGATTTTAAACTGCCAACCGCTGCTGTGTCTTCACCCACATGTGCCATGATATCAATAAGCGTAATTTCATCACGTCCGCTATCTGTGAATACGTAGACTGTCTCGTTATTTACCCAGCTTTGGGCACTGATACGTGCACCCTCTAACCATAAAGTATGATTGTGCGCGTCACTGCTATCATAGTTGACCTCACCTTCATAAACCGTTTCGGTCTGAGCAGCCACATTGATATTGCTATCATCCTGCGTATTTGCGATTTCTTTACCAATGACAAGCGTAAAACTACTGAGATTATCGCTGCCTTTTTTGCTATCAGCACAACTCGCATTATGCCAATTACTGATGCGAGCGCTATAAGCCTGCTCATCATAAACCAAGCTAAATGAACGAGTATAATCGCTATAAGCACGGAAACCCGTTGGCTTGCTAAATGGATCTGAGCCCTGCGTGGTCGCTTCGCTCGCAAGCTGCTGGGCAATAGCAGTCACCACAAGCGTCGATAATCCAAGCGGATGCTGGTCAAAAAGCTTATCCTGCTCACGCTCTATCAATGCGGTATCAAGATTGGCTTTGCTAAATGAATCGGTATTTAAAATATAACGCAAAAATGCCACGTTGTTTGGCAGACCAACGATACGCGTCTGTGCTAATGCACGATCAAGTCTCGCCAACGCTTGCTCGCGCGTAGGAGCATGGACGATAAGCTTAGCAATCATAGAATCGTAAAAAGGACTGATCACATCACCCTCTCGTACGCCATCATCGATACGCACATCAGTAATGTTGAAGGTACTATGCTCAGGCTTTTGATAAGTGAATAAAGTTCCTGTCGCTGGCAAGAAATTATTGTCAGGGTTTTCGGCACAGATACGTGCCTCAATTGCATGACCGTTGATAGCCAGATCGTCTTGTGTTTTTGGCAATGGCTGACCCGCTGCAACCAACAGCTGCCACTCGACCAAATCGACACCCGTAATGGCTTCACTGACTGGATGCTCAACCTGCAAGCGCGTGTTCATTTCCATGAAATAAAAATTCATAGAGTCTTCACGCTGCTCCACGATGAATTCAACCGTACCTGCACCAACGTACTCGACCGCACGTGCTGCTTCGATTGCCGCTGTGCCCATTGCTTCACGCATGGCAGTATCGACACCTGGTGCAGGCGCTTCTTCTAGTACTTTTTGATGGCGACGCTGTACTGAGCAATCACGCTCAAACAGATGCACATAATTACCGTGCGTATCGCCAAATACTTGGATTTCGATATGACGTGGTTTTAGCGCATACTTTTCGACCAATACTTGATCATTGCCAAAACTGGTAATCGCTTCACGGCGACATGAGTCTAACAGGTCAATAAAATCGCTGCTTTTTTCAACGATACGCATGCCTTTACCGCCGCCACCTGCACTGGCTTTAATCAAGACAGGATAGCCAATGTCATCTGCCTGCTGCTGCAAAAACTGTGCGTCTTGGTTATCACCATGATAGCCCGGTATCAGCGGCACACCAGCTGACTCCATTAAGCGCTTAGACTCAGACTTGCCGCCCATAGCACGGATAGCTTCCGCTGATGGACCGATAAATACTAGACCAGCATCTTGGCAAGCCTGCGCAAAATCTGCATTTTCGCTCAAAAACCCATATCCTGGATGAATCGCTTGAGCGCCCGTTTGCTTAGCGATAGCAATAATAGCATCGCCTTTTAGATAACTGTCTTTCGGTGCCGAACCGCCCAAATAGATAGCCTCATCACAGACAGCCACATGCTTGGCCTCACGATCCGCATCAGAATAAACAGCGACGGTGCTGACACCCAGACGCTTGGCAGTCGCGGCCACTCGGCAAGCAATTTCACCACGGTTGGCGATTAGAATTTTAGAAAACATAACTATCCCTGTGTCTTGTCGTTATTATTTAACGTCTTGTCTATTTGCCCATTTGCCTATCATTGTTCTACTACTAGTTAGTCTGCCATTAACCAATCAGGTTTACGTTTCTGCAAAAAGGCTTGCACCCCCTCGCGGCCTTGCTCTGATGAGCGAATATCAGCGATACCTTTGACCGTATCCGCAATCAGCTCATCTGTAATAGGCGCACCAGCGACATCGTGTAATAGCTGCTTGCAGGTTTTGACTGCGTCAGGGCTATTTTTGACGACCTTATTACAGAATGCAGCCACTTCATCGCCTAGCCACTCTTCGCTAACACGCTCATGGATAAAGCCAAGCTGACGTGCCTTTTTGGCATCAAACACTTCAGCACTTAAAAAATAACGCTGCGATGCTCTAGCACCTAGCGCTCGGATAACATAAGGACTGATAGTGGCAGGGGCTAACCCTAACCGCACTTCACTCAGGCAAAAATTAGCAATCTTAACGGCGATAGCCACATCACAAACAGCAACTAAACCCATGCCACCTGCATAAACATCGCCTTGAATAGCCGCAACTGTTGGCTTAGGACATTCATAAATAGTCTTAAGCATTTGCGCCAATTTATCAGCATCCGCTAGATTCTCTTCATAGCTATAGTCCGCCATGGCACGCATCCAATTGAGATCAGCACCTGCACAAAAAGCCTTGCCAGCAGCCGCTAGCACAATGACACGTACCTCATCATCAGCACCAAGCGTATTGAACGCATCGGTTAGCTCAGCAATCATTTCATCGTTAAAAGCATTACGTATCTCAGGACGATTCAACGTCACTGTTGCCACATGCTGCTCAACATTAACCAGTAAGCTTTTATAATTCTTATCACTGTCTTTTTGCATAACTTTCTCTATATTTTTTATGTAAATACTCAAACAAACTCTTGGTCAATCCATAATAATGTTAATACAAGGAAACCAAGTGCAAAGACTAAGCGTAGATGTACAAATCGTATTTCAAATGAGGTTAACGCAGTAGTCGCTTATTATGGGAAGCCTTTAGAACGCTTACATTCTAAAGACACCAAATGTCGTCTCTTCAATCGGCGCGTTATATGCAGCGCTTAGACCTAAAGCTAATACATTACGGGTATCAGCAGGATCAATTACGCCGTCATCCCACATACGTGCGGTAGCATAGTACGGATGACCTTGCTCTTCATACATTTCACGAATCGGCGATTTAAATGCCGCTTCGTCCTCATCGCTCCACGCTTCACCTTTGCGATCAAAATTATCACGTTTGACCGTTGCCAGTACTGATGCAGCTTGCTCGCCGCCCATGACAGAGATACGGGCATTTGGCCACATCCATAAGAAACGCGGGCTATAAGCACGGCCACACATACCGTAGTTACCAGCGCCGAACGAGCCGCCGACGATGACCGTGAATTTTGGTACTTTGGCATTAGCCACCGCCATTACCATCTTGGCACCATGACGAGCGATACCTTCGTTTTCGTATTTGCGGCCAACCATAAAGCCAGTAATATTCTGCAGGAATACTAATGGGATTTTGCGTTTACAGCACAGTTCGATGAAGTGCGTACCTTTTTGCGCTGACTCACTGAACAAGATACCGTTATTGGCAATAATACCAACAGGCATCCCTTCGATATGAGCAAACCCGCAAACTAACGTCGTGCCAAAGCGTGCTTTAAACTCATCAAAGGCACTGTCATCAACGATACGCGCGATGATTTCTCTGATATCAAACGGCTTGCGCTTGTCTGTTGGAATCACACCATAGAGTTCTTTGGCATCGTAACGTGGCGGACGCGGTGTGATTTGATTAGGGATATTTTTCGCAGGGCGATTTAGGTGACTGACGATATTACGGGCAATCGATAGTGCGTGCGTATCATTCTGCGCTAGATGATCGACTACTCCTGACAGTCGGGTATGTACATCGCCACCACCTAAGTCTTCTGCCGTGACCTCTTCACCCGTCGCTGCTTTGACCAGTGGTGGACCACCCAAAAAGATTGTACCTTGCTCTTTGACGATAATAGATTCATCGCTCATGGCAGGCACATACGCACCGCCAGCTGTACAGCTACCCATAACCACAGCAATCTGCGGAATACCTGCTGCACTGAGATTGGCTTGATTAAAAAAGATACGACCGAAATGCTCTTTATCAGGGAATACATCATCTTGATTCGGTAAGTTTGCACCACCTGAATCAACCAAATACACACACGGTAGATGGTTTTCTTGCGCGATTTCTTGTGCACGTAAATGTTTTTTGACCGTCATTGGGTAGTACGTGCCGCCTTTTACCGTGGCATCATTACAGACAATCATACATTCGATGCCATTGATACGGCCGATACCTGCAATCACGCCAGCCGCTGGAATCTCTTCGCCATACATATCATGTGCGGCCATCGGAGCCACTTCTAGGAACGGCGTGCCTACATCCAATAAACGCTCGACGCGCTCACGTGGTAACAGCTTACCACGCGCTAGATGCTTGGCTCGTGCGCGCTCTGAGCCACCTTGGGCAACTTTACGCAAGTGTGTATACAGGTCATCGACTATCTCTTGCATCGCGGCACTGTTTTGCTGAAAATCGCTTGAGTTTGGACTCAGTTTACTGGTTATGATAGCGCTCATGATATCCCTTTTTTTTCTTATACATAGATAGATACGTAGATGTGAATAGCTTTTTATATGAATGATACTAACTGCTATTTTTAAGCATTGCTCACATTAAGCGTTGCTCACATATAGTCGATTCAATTTAAAAGTAGTACAAGGCAACCGAGTGCAGAGGTATGTGTGATACTTCAAGCGAGGTTAACGCTGTAATACTTTTATAGTGAAATGAATATGGTTAGTCTTTTGTTTTTTAGAGCAGATAAGTAAGCTTACTACAAACCCAGCTCTTCTTTCATTTGCTCAATGATTTTATATTTTTGAATTTTGCCAGTGATGGTCATTGGATATTCAGTCACAAAGCGATAGTAAGTCGGCACTTTATAATGAGCGATATGCTCACTACAGAACTCACGCACTTCCTGTTCAGTCAAGCAGCCAGGCTCTTTCGGAATAATCCACGCTGCGAGCACTTCACCATAACGCTCGTCGGGTATACCCACGATTTGCACATCACGAATCTTTGGATGACGATAGAGATAATTTTCAATTTCTACTGGATAGATATTTTCGCCGCCGCGAATCACCATGTCTTTACTACGACCGACGATTTTGACGTAGCCATCTTCATCCATTGTGGCCAAGTCACCCGTATGCATCCACCCATCTTGGATAGCCTCACGCGTTTTAAAACGGCTGCCCCAATAGCCTTTCATCACTGAATAGCCTCGTGTAAGCAACTCACCTGTCTCACCCAGCGGGACAATTTCACCTGTTTCTGTATCGACGACCTTGACCTCAAGCGCAGGCTGTACCAGTCCTACCGTTGAGACTTGTTTATCAAGTGGCGTGTGCTCATTGGTCTGGCAAGATACAGGACTGGTCTCCGTCATACCATAGGCAATAGTGACTTCGCTCATATGCATCTTATCAATGACACGGCGCATAACCTCAATCGGACAGCTAGAGCCAGCCATGATGCCCGTGCGCAAGGTAGACAAATCAAAGTTTTCAAATTCAGGATGGTCAAGCTCTGCGATAAACATCGTTGGCACGCCGTGCAGACCTGTACACTTTTCTTCTTCGACTGCTTGTAATACGGTCAATGGCTCAAAGCCGTCGTTTGGATATACGATACAACCGCCATGCGTGAGAATCGCTAGATTACCAAGCACCATACCAAAGCAATGATACAAAGGTACTGGAATACACAGCCTATCCTCTTCGGTAAGGTTCATGGCCTCACCGATAAAGTAGCCATTATTTAAGATATTACGATGGCTTAAGGTTGCACCTTTTGGTGTGCCAGTCGTACCACTGGTGAACTGTACATTAATAGCATCGGTGTTTTTAAGCTGAGCTTGACGTTCGGCAACACGCGGATCATTGGCATCGCCCTCGCTCATCCACGCAGAGAATTTTTGCATAAAACCAAAGGTCTCATCCGACTCTGGCTCATCAATCCAAATGATGCGTTCAATCGTTGGAATCTCAACCAAATCAAGCTGAGTGTAGTCTTTGTGGTAAATCTCAGGACATAGCTCACGGATTAAACTGGCATAGTCACTGGTTTTGAAATGACGCATAAGTACGAGCGCTGAGCAGCCCAGTTTATTTAGGGCATATTGCAACTCAAAGGTGCGGTAGGCAGGATTGATATTGACGAGGATAACGCCGACTTTTGCCGTGGCCAATTGCATGAGCAACCACTCGGCATTATTGTGTGACCAAATACCGATACGATCGCCAATCTCTAATCCCATTTCAATCATGCTACTGGCTAGCTGATTCACTTGCTGCTGTAGCTCACGATATGTCCAGCGGATATTTTGATGGCGGACGACCAATGCTTCGCGCTCAGGATATTTGGAGACAATAGCATCAAAAAAGTCACCAATTGTCGCTTCAATCAGCAGTACATCAGGACCTTTGTCATAGCTTTGAGTAAGTGGTGCATTGGCTGAGCGTGCGCCCATATTGATACTAGGAATGTTGTTTAAAATAGTGTCGAAGTCAACGCGAGTCGAATCGAAATCAGGAGTTTGAGTCATAACGAGTCCTTTCGTTTTACTTTTTATATTATTTATAAATAGCACTTATTAATAGCCTGCGTGCAAACCTTCTTCCTTGGGCAGGTCTTACATAGCATTCAGCTACTATAACGCCATCAATGAAAGCCTGTCAACAATATCAATACAGTATGTATCATTTAATTAGATAGTCTGCCTTTCTACTTAGTAAAAGGTAGCATAGAATCATGGCAAATATTTGACACAAAAAAGCCAGCCACATCATAAGCAATGGGCTGGCTCAATCATCGATACTGTCTTTTCAAAGAATTGTCTGGAAAGCATCTAATAAAGGACATTATTTATAAATGATGTGCTTTATTAGTTTTTCAAAAGACGGTATTGCAATCGTTATGCTTTAGAAACTGCAGGCGCTTTAATCGTTACTGTTGCGCTAACGGCTTCATTATCATCGAGCAAATCCATGATTAGCTCATCATCGCTTTCAGTCTTTACTTGCCAATTACCTGCTGCTTGCGGTACACCCGTCACCATCACAGAGATGGCTTTGTTCTTCAGGCGAATCATCGGCGGCTTATGATCATAGCCACTGTGCTCGTGACCTAAGATATCATCAGCGATAGTCGCAGCCTGCGCGCGTAATGGCGCAACATAACGACAAGCGACCCCATTGATAGACATACAGTCGCCGATGGCATAGATATTCGCCGCATTGGTACGCAACGTCGCTGCATCCACCACGATACCTGTACGGCGATCGAATTCCACACCAGCCGCAGCAGGTAATTGCTCATCGACTGTCAGACCTGTACTGGCAATAACATGATCTACAATCAGTGGTTCGAGCGGCTGAGTATCAGCATTGTCTGCATCCGATGATAATGGGGCATAGTCTACTTGTAGTTTCTCAGCATCTTCGCTGTCGTCGTCATTACTGCCAACACGAGTGACAGCTGATACTTGATAACCACCTAAGAATTGAATGCCCTGTGATTCGATTGCTTTGGCGATACGTGCAGTCGCTTTGGCTGGTAGCATCTGCGAAAGCGGTGCATCGTTTAAATCAATGAGCGTTACCTTATGGCCAGCCTTGAGCAGGTCTTCTGCGATTTCTGTACCCACCATACCAGCACCAACGATCGCAACATGCTGGCTACCTGTTGCTAGCTTTTCTTGTAGCTGACTAAAACGCTCTATATGATTAACATGCCAGACCAAATCTTGCGGCAGACTTTTAGGGAAGATAGGATGAGCACCCATCGCTAGCACCATTTTCTCATAGCCAATAGTCGTCAGTGCGTCATCTGACTGCGTAGTAGAGCGCACCTGTACGGTTTGGCTCACTGGATCAATATCTGTCACTTGAGTATTGGCTAGCAACGTCACTTCTGCTGTGTTCGCCGCTTCGCTACCAGATGCCCGTACCAAATCTGATGCTCGTTTGTTTTGGCTGATTGCCATCGTCAACATCGGCTTATGATAACGGTCTCCACTATCAGCCGTGATTAGGGTGATTGGAATCTCTGTGTCTTTGGCACGAATGGCATCAATGACATGCCAGCCTGCCAGTCCTGCACCAATAATAACCACACCTTTTTTTGCTGCTGTGCTCGATGCTACAGATAGGTTTTCTACGCTCATACAAACTCCAATATGGTTTATGAATTATTTTAATTATCAAAAATATTGACCGCTATTGTATCAGTAAACAGCCATTCACTCACCTATCTAACAATTCACTTAGTCAATATCGAACTCCATGCGATGTGCTGTTGCACGCATAGTTTCACTATCTATTAATTTTTCTATACAGTATAGACTTGCATGGATGCCTGCACTTATCCCCGCTGATGTGATGATATTACCAGTATCATCACTGGCATCTACAAAACGAGTATGCGAGATCACATCAATATCAGGATAGGATGCTAAATTATCCAAGTCCATCCAGTGCGTGGTTGCTGACTTACCAGTTAGCAAACCTGCCTTAGCCAATAGCAATGCTCCTGTACACACTGAAAGCGTCAGCTCTGCCAAACTTGCTTGAGTGATAATCCAATCAATTACCACCTTATTATATATTTCTGTTTTTTCGGCACCGTATCCACCGGGGACGATTAATACATCAATGTCTGGATGATTGGCAAAGCTATAGTCAGGAATGACTTGTAGACCGTTTCTAGCGGATATTGGAGCTTCGTTCTCGGCAATAGTGATAACCTCAAAGTGCTTATCATCACTAGAACTGGCAGCATTTTCAGCCAACGAAAACACCTCAAAAGGTCCTGCAAAATCCAATACTTCTACTTCATTGAACAGTAGTATGCCGACGGTTCGTTTTAGCGTCATATTCAATCCTAATTCAGTTGATAGCGTTAAATTAAATTAAGTTTATCTATATTGTGACTACTATCTCTTCAAACTTGCTTGATTAATCAGATGAACCATTTCATCAGCCTTTGCTATTTGCAATCTCTCTAATCCTGCAACTATTCCCGCTTTATTTTCAGCGGCTTTATAGTCTCAAAGCTATCTTATTTAAATTCCTTGTGTGTAAACATCATAGGCTCTAAATCGTTTTTCAAATAGCTATACAAAAAAGGCTAAATACAAAGCGCCCTATTAAAGATAGCGTTTAACTGTCTTTAATAGGGCGCTTTGTATAATCATTAGTAGTGGAAAGAAAAGTAAGCTTTAGAACATGTCTTTATCTTAGAAATACTGCTATAAACAATCGTAAATCAAAGTGTATTTAATGGTTTAAAATCTTCGATAAGAACATCTGCGCACGGTCACTTTTCGCGCCTTCAAAAAACTCATCTTTACTACAGTTTTCTACGATATGCCCTTCATCCATAAAGATAATACGATTGGCCACCTGACTGGCAAAGCCCATCTCATGCGTCACGCACATCATAGTCATACCATCACGAGTCAGCTCGACCATCACATCTAGCACCTCTTGAATCATCTCAGGATCAAGCGCGGACGTTGGCTCATCAAATAGCATTGCGACTGGATCCATGGCTAACGCTCGTGCAATCGCAACACGCTGCTGCTGACCACCAGAGAGTTCTGCTGGATATTTCGCCGCTTGTACCGTTAGGCCAACACGGTCGAGATAGGCCATCGCTTTTTGTTTGGCCTCAGACTCTTTACGGCCCAACACTTTGATTTGCGCCACAGTCAAATTATCAATAATAGTCAAATGTGGAAACAACTCAAAATGCTGAAACACCATGCCGACACGGCTGCGTAACTTGGGCAAGTTGGTCTTTGGGTCACCGACAGAGATGCCATTGACCATGATGTCACCTTTTTGAAAAGGCTCAAGTCCATTAACTGTCTTAATCAAAGTTGATTTACCACTGCCCGATGGACCACAAACAACAACGACATCACCTTTATGTACATGCGCCGTACAGTCAGTCAGTACTTGAAAATCTCCATACCATTTGCTGACATTAGATATCTCGATGACCATCTCATCACTAGCATGACCACTATTGGTAACCAGCCCGCCAAAGGCATTTAAGTACGTATCAGCATTGCTCATCACTGGCTCCTAACCACATTATTTTCGATAATCATTATTTAAAAAAGGTAAATCAAACATTCAATTCAAGCTCTCAACACTCAAAAGCGCAAGCCGTATCAAAATAACTATACTAAAACCGTAAACGCTTTTGTAATTGTTGCACACCAATAGAAGCACTTAAGCTAATCACAAAATAGACAGCACCAGCACCTAAGATATACGGCGTTAGTAAGCCCATTAGCTCACCGCGTACATAGGCTGCGCGGAAAAAGTCGGTCAAACCAATGGCAAATACCAGTGTCGTATCTTGGAATAAAATAATACATTGCTGCAAAATCAGTGGCAGCATCTTACGAAAGGCTTGTGGCAAGATGACCAGACGCATGGTCTGCCCATAAGTCATACCGAGCGCTTTTGCTGCATTGACCTGCCCGCTACCAATCGATTGAATACCAGCACGTACCACTTCTGAGAAGTAAGCCGCCTCAAACATCATAAATGCGACTACACAGGAGGCAAACGCAGCATCGAGTTGCAGGTACTTACCCGCTACCCAAAGATAAATCATCGGTACGGCAAAATAAAACCATAACAGTACCAATAGCAGCGGCACAGAGCGAAAGTAATTAACGTATAGCTTTGCTGGAATCTCAAGCGCTTTGATACCTGACAAGCGCATCAATGCCAATATAGTTCCTAAACTGATACCGCCCAAAATAGCTAAAAACAGTACTTTTAAAGTAGTAAGCATGCCACCCATCAAACCAGGATAGGCTGTTGCCAATTCGGTCATATTCATTTCTGACCTCCCGCAATAAGCCCAGGCACACGCAATTTACGTTCAATCAACCCCATAATAGCGATCAAGGATAAATTGAAAACCAAGTAAATAATCGTCGCGTAAGTATATATCTCGATACTATTTTGAGTATATTCGCTGATGGTTTTGGTTTGGCTAATCAGCTCCATTACCCCTACTAGCGAAGCCACAGAGGCGTTTTTGAAACAGTTGGTTAACTCAGAGCTGAGCGGTGGCAAGATAATACGGAATGCTTGCGGTAGCAGTACTTCTTTATAGACTTGTGGAATGCTAAACCCTAACGCATAGGCCGCGTTAATCTGTCCATCTGGTAATGACTCAATACCCGTCCGTACCTGTTCAACGATACGAGCAGCGGTAAATAAGCCAAGACCGATACTAGCTGATAACATGGCTGAGGTATTCGGAGACAAGTCCTTATACCACCATTCTTGTATCGTCGGCGTGAGCCAACCAGGCGCGATATAAAACCAAAAGAACAGTTGAACAAGCAGTGGAATATTACGAAAAAATGTCACATAAGCCGTACCGATTGCACGAGCGGTCTTGTTTGGTAAGGTACGCATGATACCGAAGACGGTACCGACGACCATCGCGATAGCCCATGCGATACTGCCAATCAATAGCAGCCAGCCAAGACCAGTGATCATCCAATGGATATAGAGCTCGTTGCCAATACCAGTCTGCTCAAAGAGCACACCCCAGTTCCAGCTATAATTCATGGTTGTCTCTCCGAGCAACGATTGATAAGCCTATACGTCAAATAAAATTACTGGCTATCTGAACGTATAGGCAAGCTATGTTGAGGGACAATGAGCGTTACTGCGCTGCTGCTTCTTTAGGCTGAGCGCTGTCATGCGGATTGGCAATCAAGGCCTTTAAGTTGTCTGACATCTCAAAGTTTAGATTGACGTTCTTTGGTGGGATTGGGTTCAAGAACCACTTGTCATAAATGCTATTGATTTCGCCTGAACTAAACACATTAGCAAGTGCTTCATCGACCACAGCTTTGAATTCAGGGTCATCTTTGCGCATCATACAACCATAGATTTCAAACGATTGCGGCGTACCAACAATGACCCACTCATCAGGATTTTTTGCTTTGGCTTTTTCGCCTGCGAGCAGTACATCATCCATCATAAAGGCATCAGCGCGACCATTTTCTAGCATTAGGAAGCCTTCGCCATGATCTTTTGCCGAGATGATATTGGTATCCATTTTATTATCATCGTTGTACTGACGGATATAACGCTCTGAAGTCGTGCCTGCTGTCGTTACCAGAGTTTTGCCTTTTAGATCTTCAAAATCTTGAATACCAGAGTCTTTTTTGGTCAACAGACGCGTACCGATTTCAAAGAAACCATTAGAGAATGCGACTTGCTTTTGACGTTCTTCGTTATTGGTGGTTGAGCCACACTCAAAATCTACCGTGCCGTTTTGTACCAATGGGATACGAGTCTGCGAAGTGATTAGGTTATAGCGAACGTTAAGGTCTGGCATGTTTAGCTTTTGCTTAACTGCTTCAACCACTTTCATTTCCAAGTCGTGAGCATAGCCAATCGGTTGGTTAGGATCATCAGCGATATAAGAAAAAGGAATAGAGGAATCACGGTGACCGACGACAATAGTGCCAGAGTCTTTGATTTTCTGTAGCGTACCGTTGGTGGTTTCTGTCGTCGCTGCATCATCTGCTGGAGCATCAGTGCTGGTCTGGCTGCTGTTATTACATCCCGCTAAACCTAATGCCATAACAGCAGCTAAAGTCAACGGTTTGGAAAATGAGTATGTCATGAAATACATCCTTTTATCGCAAGATTGAGTGAGTGCTTGGACGACATAGGTCTGATTGACCAGACTGCCCCGCATCCGTACGGTTGTTGCTGTTGTTTATCACAATGCAACTTAATGTTACTGTACAACAAATTTGCAGTAGAGGGTGAATTTTTTTTGAGAGAGTTCATATTTATGAATATATTTATATTCTAACTATAAAATGTTGGCTCATAGCGGCTATCTACTCAGAGTTTTGTACAAACAGCTGATTGGTTTTTTAAGCTCGTTATTAACCTTTACTGCTTATAATAGTCAAAACAGTCTACTAAGTGAGATTGATAAATCGGCAGTAATCCCCATAAAGCAAACAACTTCTCTATACTACAAATGACTTATGACTCAAGATATCCAAGTCCCAAATACGGACAGCCAAACTACTGGCAACCATGGCAGTAACGACATTCGCCAACGTTTCTTTGTTGAAGACTCTCCCGTGCGCGGTGATGTGGTACGCCTATCACGCAGCTACGCGAGCACGATTGCGCAAAAGCCCTACCCTGAAGCCATCAAACGCTTATTGGGTGAGATGCTGACCGCAGCGAGTTTGCTAATCAGTACGGTCAAAATCAATGGTCGCCTATCTATTCAGCTGCAATCATCAGACAGTGACAGCTTACTAAACTGGGCGATGGCAGAATGCGATCAAGACGGCATAATCCGTGCACTTGCTAGTTGGAAAGGCGAAACGGATGAGCAAGTACAAGCGTGGGACAAAATGACCCATGCCAAAGAAGCGTTTGCTGAGCTTGGTGCGATGGGACAAGGCGTATTGTTTATCAATATTCAGCCTGATGGCGGTGAGCCATACCAAGGTATCGTTGAGCGTAGCCACGACAATCTAGCGGATTGCTTAGCGCATTATCAAAAGCAATCAGCACAGATTCCAACGTTGATTAACTTGGCATCTGATGGCCTGCAAGCTGGTGGTATCTTGGTACAAATGCTACCGCGTACTGCTGAAGAAACGTCTGAAGTCGAGCAAAATCAAGATGCGGGTATCGACGATGATTTATGGACGCGTTTGTCTGTATTGACGCGTACGGTCAAACCAGAAGAACTAACAACGCTGGACGCTAACGAAATACTCTATCGCTTGTATCACGAAGAAAACATCGTTGCCCCTGAGCCTGCCCCTCTATCATTTGGTTGCACTTGCTCACGCGAGAAGTGTGAAATGGCAATCGAGCAAATCGGTGAAGCGGAAGCGTTAGATATCGTCGAAGAGCAAGGCGGGACATTTGAGATGGATTGTGGATTCTGCGGTGAAGTCTATAAATTTAATAAAGATGATGTAGCAGCGATATTTGCTGAGTAAGTTTTCTTACTTCCTATAAATTAGTGTTTATAAAAAAACCCTCAAGCGTCATGCTTGAGGGTTTTTATTTGCAATTTTGAAAAATACATCACTACTTTGACATTGAACGGTCTTTAATCTTGATGCCATTTTTCCATGTAATCGATCGCCATGGTGTTGATTGGCTGCCAGTCAGCTAAATGATTTTTTGAAAACTGAAGTCTTACATAGTTGCTGTACTCAGGATACATGTAATCCATTTGGCACATTCTATCTTGGTCTTCATCAACTGTAGGCATACAGCGAATCATAAAAGGTGAGTTTAGATCAATATTTCCTATATAGTATATAAAGGGATTATCGCCTGACCCAATATATGCTTCTAGTTCATAATTGTCTTTATCCAAATCTCTATTCTCTTCTTGCTTGATACTATCTATTCTAGTCGGTATATCAGCACCTTCAATTTTTGAATTTCTAGCTGCCCAACGAAACTGTATGATATCGTCGTCATGTTCAAAAATGTTTGGATCTTTGTCATTGTTGTTTAGCCCTCAACCACTTGGCCAAAAGAAATAAACGCGACCCATATCCGTCTCAAAACTTTCGTAACTACCCGTATCTGGTCTGACAATATGGTTTAAGGGAATGAGATAATTGTCACCATCTACATTTACTTCAATTTGAGCGTTAGGGTCGTATATATTTGGCTTTGCACAACTAATGACTATGAGTGCGCCGCCTAATAGCAAAGACAAATTTCTCAGTAGCCCTTTCTTAAATGATAAGAACGTCATTACGCAGTACACATAGCGTAGGTAACTCGAAATAATACCCACCACTCTCTACCTACACCGCCACATCCAAACTTCTAGGATAAGAATGTATGCGCGGACGTCCAGCATAGTCACTGCGACCATTATCAAGTAGCCATTCAACCACTTGTTCGCGTACTCGTCTACTATGAATTAAGTTCATATGATTGACGCCGTAGAATACCGCTTTGTGACCATCTGGCACAAACAAGGCATGCTCAGCGTCATCCTCGCCTAAGGCTGAAGCCACCGATACCAAACTGTCTCCTAGCAGGTCCGTTACCTTAGAATCATAATGCGTCTCAAGCAACGCACTAGCGACAAAGTAAGTTTTAATACCACTTGGCAGCCGTGCAGGATGACGGAAATCTTGTGGCAACACGCTACGTCCTTCTAATGCTTTCCAATCTGCATCACGAATACTGCCATGACGTAGATCAATGATACCGGCACTGCGCATATCACCGAGCTTGGCCAGTGAGCCTGCAAATGGCAGCTTGGCAATGATGTCTTGCACATAATTACCGATACGCTCAAGGACTGCTCCATGATGCGGCGAACCTAGCGTGATGAGATTGCCCACGCGCTTGATCCAGTCTAGGCGATCTTGCTCACCATAAAACAGTGCGCTGCGAGAGACCAAACCGCCCATACTATGTCCAACCAGATCTATCTGACTGATATTTGGGTTATCATCGACCAGCGCTTGTAGCAATTGAGAGAACTTACGACCGCTACGTGAGATACGTCGACCCGTATTGTAATCCAAATACAGCACCGTGGTATCAGGCTGACTGATATGAATTGCCTCGCCCAAATCATTATCTGCTTGGGCTTGCCAGCTTAAATGACTCATACATAGACCATGGCACAAAATAACGATGCGACCTGATAGGCTCTCACTTTGCGGCTTGCCATCTTGAGTGTATAGCATCATCGGAATGGCGAGCGCATTTTGATTATTGACAAGATGATCACCCATGACACCATTGAGTACATTGACCAGCTTTTTTAGTGAGTCTGGTAGTGGCTGCACTGACTTTTGAAGAATCAGGTTTTTATATATGCGTAGTACAGACGCTAGGTTATTACCGACCATTTGCATGACATGACGTATCGTGCCATAGATACGTCCAGTAAATCCGCGCGACCATTTATTTAAATGTTTGTCATTGAAGCGGCCTAGCGGACGCAAGATAACTTCACGGTGGATGGCTTCTACGATTTCTGTAATCTCAACCACACCCATGGTGGCAAGCTGCGCCAATCCTTCAAAAAAATCAGCCAAAGACACAGGTGTTTTGTTGATTTCATCACTGTCATCCGAATCTGCTAGTAGCTTGACCAGTTCATCCATATCGATGGCTTCGAGTTGGTCAATTTGTTCATATAGATGACTATGTAGCGGTACACTCGCATCTGGGACAAAATGCGCATCGAGCTCATGATGAGTACGAGTATAGCTGCTATCATTTTGAGCGTCGCTGTCACTAACACTGTCGTTATAAAACACCTTTGGACTGCTCATAATATTTGCACATTCAGCGAGAAAAGTAATGGTCTATATTATCCTGTAACTGCAGCAAAGAGAAGTGAATGGTTTGACTTTAGAGCGGGATGACGACTAGCAGAGCTAGATAGGTGATAGACGGTCTCTTTAACTATTAAATCAATATAATAATAAAAAATCCCAAGCCTTAACTTGGGATTCTTATGGTTATGAGTACTCTGGTTGTGTCTAATATACGCTTACAGCTTATCCATCTACGTCGTACTGTCAGCCGTATCAAATGATTCTGCCAGAATGACATCACCATCCTCGCGAGTAATCATCACAGTCGCTGAGCGAGGAATACTACCGCCAGCGACAGCGCCCCATGTGTTACCAGGATGCTGAATATTGATAAACAACGTTTTGAAATCTGGTGCCATAGTGATGCCTGTTACTTCGCATCCTTCAGGACCGACAAAGAATCGTTTAATATTATCATTGCTAGCAGATGTGCCGACTCGGGTTGACTGCCCTGCCGATGTGGTCGTCATCGAGCCATCACTGACTTTGCCTGGCAGAGCTGCGAGCAACATACAGCTACTGGTATCGGTGTAAGCGCCGTCATCTGTCTGAATCCATAAGACACCGCGTGGGTCAAAATACAGTCCATCAGGTGAGGAAAAGTCATTATTGTCATTTAGCTGAGATAAGTTTTCTGCTGATAAATCACTTGGCGCACCAAATAGATAAATATCCCACTCAAAGCTCGTTGCGGCATGGTCGCCGCCCGCTTCTGCCCAGCGAATGATATGGCCATTGTCATTACCAAGCGCTTTTCCGCTTGATTGATAGCTACGCGGATTGGAAGCTGAGACAGGTTGGTCGTCACGTACGCCGCGATATTTATTATTGGTCAATGTCACATAGACATCGCCTGTCATAGGACTGACCGATACCCATTCTGGTCGATCCATTTTAGTAGCACCAGCAGCATCGGCAGCTGCACGAGCAAAGACCAATACTTCATCTTGTCCATTGAATGGCAATACACTATTAAAAGCATCCAGTCCATTTTGACCATGGACGAGTGCCTTCCACTCGCCGCTACCATCTTCGTTAAATACCGCCACGTATAGCGTGCCTTCATTCAGATATTTGTCACCTGCTTTTAGTCCGCCGCCGATGTCCGAGTTTGACCACATCGCTTTGGAGACAAATTTATAAATGTACTCACCTCGGGCGTCATCACCCATGTAGAACACCACTGGTTTGCCTTGCTCGAACAGGAGCATACGCACAGTTTTCATGAGCGAATCGGCCCAGTGCAGTACGTTTTTGCGGTATAGAGTTTTGGTCAAATGGGTCAATTTCAGTAATATAACCAAAAGTGTTAAAGCCATAGCGATAATCTTCAGCAGCACTGGCACCGACAGCTGTCATATCCCAACGTGAGAACTCGTCTGCTATCTTGGCATCCTTTGCCTCTGGGGTATGCCATAGATACTCCCAACCTGGGAAATTTTCGGTCGCACCGTAGCGCTCGCGTGCATAGTTATCACCAGCGCTCAATTGGCTGGCATCTTGTCCACGGGCAAACACACCTAAGAAGTTCTCTTCGGTAGTCAGATAGGTGCCCCAAGGTGACAGACCTGCGCCGCAGTTATTATTGATACCGCGAGTCTGATAGCCTGTCGGATCAAACTTGGTCTTGACCAGAGCAGAGCCTGCCACAGGGCCAGCCAATTGCGCTGTTGTACTACTGGTAATACGGCGATTGTATTTAGAGTCAGATACCATCTCATAACCCATACCATCTGCGCGGCGAGTTAACTCAACCACCGAGACGCCATGACAGTTGACTTCGCGGCGGACGTCGCTTGCAAGACGACGTTTTTGAAAGATAGGCGCAGCATCGTTGTCTTGAGTAACGTAATAGCCAAATGGACTAAGCTCACTGCTGTTGACGTATTCGTGGTTCATGACTAGCAAGCTGTTTTCTGACGCTTTGGCATCGTAAGCGTTACCGTTTTTGCCAAAGAACCACATCCCATCATGATTGTCACCCATACGCCATTCAAATGACTCTGCTGATTGCTCGCGATTGTCTTTCCAATCCTCGATACCAGAATTCAGCGGCGTACCAAGCGGTAATATCATCTCTGCCTTGTAGCCTGCTGCTACGGTCATTGTCTCTGCTGTTGAATGCGCGACTGCCTCAAACTTTAAGGTATCAGGACGCTTTAAATCACCTTGTGCAGGGATAGCGGCATTATCGTCATCACCAACAATACTGCTATCGTCGTCTTCACTACAACCGACCAAAGGTAATGCGCCAAAAAACGCAGCAGCCGTCAACCCTGTGCCACCTTTTAGGATACTACGGCGGTTCAATCGACGATTGATAATCGTCTGAAAGTCAGTATTGTTAGTAGGATTTGAGTCTTCAACCACTTCGTGGGCAAGCGTTCGCTCATTGTTCAATAATGTCATTATCAGTCACCTTGCTATTAGGCTAGATTGGCAGAGAGTTGATCGCGGCTTTCTCATTACGACCACAAAAATACGAATTCCGCTTAAGTCTACTCAACCTTTATGACATTACGCTGAACAATAGGTGACAAACTGATGACAATTGTCAGTCCGATGACAACTAAGAACCATTAAGCCCATAAGAATCATCGAACAGATAAAATAGTGTAATAATCAGGCTTAATATAAAGAGCACAAACGCAAAAAACCCCAAGCAATTGCTCAGGGTTTTTAATATGCATTTGTTATTGCAATCAAGCTTACTGTACTTGTGACACCCACTCATGAGCACCCAGTTTTAGCTTAAGCTGATCGCCTGCTTGCAACACACCAACGCCGCTTGGCGTGCCAGTCATAATCACATCACCTGCTTGTAAGCTAAAGGCGTGGCTAATATTGACCAGCAATTCATAGACAGGAAATAGCATTAAGGCACTATCGCCATCTTGCATTAATTTATCATTGATAGATAGCTGATACTGTACATTCTGCAGATTGCCAAACGCTTGTGGGTCGACCCAATCAGCAAGGACGCAAGCTCCGTCAAAACACTTAGCACGCTCCCACGGATGACCTTTTTCTTTTAGCTTGCTTTGCAAATCACGCAAGGTCAAATCCAGTCCCAATGTCACGCCACCAATCGCTTGCTGAGCTTGCTCAATCGTCGCCATAGATAAGTCAGCTGATAGCTGAACACATAGTTCGGCCTCGTAATGAGTCTCGCCAAACAGCTCTGGACTTGGGCGAACCACATCACCACGGATAGAGACCACTGAAGACGCAGGCTTCATAAACAGTATTGGCGTGGTTGGTACTTCATTGCCCAACTCTGCAGCATGGGCCGCATAGTTGCGACCAACACAGACAACTTTACCAATGGAAGCACGCAATCTTTCATTATGATTGATAGCGCCCTGCTCGGCATTGACACCAGCTGCAATGGCGTTCGCTAATGACTCGTGTGGCGATTGGCTCATACTAAACTCTCCCTGTAAATGATGGCTATTTTATCAGCAGTCCATACCATATTGTCTACAGTGACTTTGACGATTTTTAGTTGCTAACTGCTAACTGCTAACTGCTAACTGCTAACTGCTAACTGCTAACTGCTAACTGCTAACTATGGAATCGTATTGGTCACAACATCTGGTGGTACATAACTGGCATGACGGTTCATACGCTTTTCAAACATTCTAAAGCTAAACAAGATAACCCATGACAGCAATAGATAGACGATACCAGCGGCAAAGAATAGCTCCATCAAGGTATAGGTACGCGCACTAATCGTACGAGCAACACCTGTGATATCCATCAATGCAATAGTCGAAGCGAGCGCACTGCCCTTTAGCATAAAGATAACTTCGTTACTGTATGCTGGAATCACAATACCAAATGCGCGCGGCAGCGTAACCCGTGTTAGCTTTTGCCATTTCGACATGCCAAGCGCATCAGCGGCCTCAAGCTCTCCAATCGGAATCGTCTGAATCGCACCGCGTATAATCTCTGCCAGATAAGCACTGGTATTGAGGGTAAAGGCGATGATGGCACACCAATATGCTTGGCTAAGTACTGGCTCCCATAAGAATGACTCGCGTACGGCCTCAAATTGACCCAAACCATAATAAATCAGGAATATCTGTACCAGCAGCGGCGTACCACGGAAAAAGAAGATATACAGAAACGGTAGTATCTGTACCACCCAATTCTTAGACAGTCGTAACAACGCCAAAACCAAACCAAACAGCAATCCAATCACACCTGAAAACAAGACCAGCTGTACGGTCAATACCGCCCCGCCTAGTAAATCAGGGATATGGTCAAAAATGACCTGCCAATTCCAATCCATAGTATCTCTCCTCTACCCTATGGTCGATTGACTGTGAGTGGATTGACGGCTTATCTTTTTGGCATAGCGTGCCGCAGGATTGGCACGCCACTCAAGCCACATCATAAAGCCAGTAATCAACATGGTCAGACCCAAATAAATAATCGCTGCTGCCATATAAAAGGTAAACGGCTGCTGTGTAGACTGTGCCGCACGCGATGACTGATACATGATGTCCTTGAGACCCACGACCGATACCAATGCGGTATCTTTAAGCAGTACCAGAAATAAATTTCCCAGACCTGGTAAAGCAATCTGCCACACTTGCGGCAAAGTGATGCGATAAAAAGTCTGAAAAGGACGCATACCAATCGCTTGCGCAGCCTCTCGCTGCCCTACTGGAATCTCTTGAATGGACATGCGAAAAATCTCAGTCGCATACGCACCAAAAGCAATAGACAGTGCCATGACACCACCCCAAAAAGCGCTAATTTCGACATAGTCGTTATAGCCGAACTTTTTGAGGATGCTCATCAATAAAATAGAGCCGCCATAGTAAATAAAGAGCACCAATAGCAGCTCAGGAATACCGCGCATCGTCGCAGTATAGACAGTCGCAAGTTTACGCAGCAACCAGATATTGGACATCTTTGCGGTTGCGCCGAGCAAGCCTAAAGCCAAACCAATAATTAAACTGGTCACAGCTAGCTGTATGGTGACGGTAGCGCCGCTTAATAAAAGCGCGCCAAATCCTTGTAAGTCAAACACGATTATCCACTCAGTCTCTTTATATTAGCAATTTGCAAAATATGAGTTAAAAGAATCAGCATCAATAGCTGAACGCGGCGAAACACCGTATTTTATACCAAATCAATAGGGATGGTCGGCGTCAAAAAATGACGTCAGAAGAATACGATTAACGCTGCGATAATTGACACAGTAGAAATGAGCGCTGATTTTATCATATTCACTCGCCGTGATGTTAATACTGACGCGTAAAAGCTGCGCCTAAACCGTACTTAAACAGACACTTGCCTCTAGAGACATACAATAAGCCGACTAAATTTGAGCAAAATTAATAGGCGGCTATTATGTATATTCGTTGATATAACGACAAATAAAAAAGGACATCACCATGATGGCGATATCCTTTTATTAATCAAAACAATATTTTTTGACTGCTATCTTTGACTACTGTTAACTATTAACTAGCGCTTTCTGTCGTTGGTTGCTCGCTAATGTCTGCATCTGCACCCGTATCTACATCTTCACCAACTGTACTCGTTGCAGACGCTGGTACCGCAAAGTACTTTTGATTAATTTTATCGTAAGTACCATTAGCTTTTATATTAGCAAGAGACTGATTAATCTTGGCTTGTAGCGGATCGCCTGGGCGTACCGCTATCGCAAAGTTATCATTAATATCGATCTCATCACCTTTAAGCGCATATTTGCTACCAGCATTTGAGCTCAGCCATTCTATCGCAGGCAACTTGTCAGAAATCATCGCATCGACACGGTTTGAACCGAGATCCAAAAACGCATTGCTCAACGTATCATAAAGCTTCATATCGGCTTTTGGATACGTGTCTTCTAGCCACTGCGATGAGATAGTTGAACGCTGTGCAGCAATAGAATGCGAGTCGATATCACTGTTGTTACTAGGGTCAAAGCTGCTGTCTTTTTTGGCCAAAAAAACCAAGGCATTGCTAAAGTACGGATCGGTAAAGCTCACCTGCTGCGAACGCTCTGGAGTAACAGACATCGCGGCTACGATTGCATCGTACTTACCCGCTTTTAGACCAGGGATAATACCGTCCCAGTCCTGCGCCACAATCTCACAGGTCACCTGCATATCCGCACAGAGTGCATTTGCTATCTCAACATCAAAACCACCCAGTGTCCCATCGGCATTGGTATAGTTAAAAGGCGCATAGGCCCCTTCTGTACCGATGCGTAATACATCACCTGTAGAGGCTGCCGTTGTTTCGGTAGCCTCTGGATTGGTATCAGCGGCATTCTCTTGGCTATTGCTACAGCCAGCAACAGTAAAGGCCGTCGCTAGTGCAAACAATGACATAGACAGACGACTGGCTACATTAATGTTAAATTTGCCAGTCGTGGTACAGATTGGGGCACAATGGTTGCTCATGATCATCCTTGGTTTTTTCTTGAGTAAACAACACGTCTTCAAACAACAGCAGTCAAACTGCTAGATATCGTATTAGTTAGCTGGCGCTTCTTCTTCAGCGACCATTACTTCTTCGACACTATCAGTTGTTGCCACCGCTTTTTGTGCTGCAGCCGTTGAGCTAGTACCAAAATAGCTACCCGTGATTTGATCATAGGTGCCGTTGTCTTTTAGCTCAGCCAATGCTGCATTGAACTTAGCAACTAACGGATCGCCTTTACGGAAGGCAATACCCATTGCATCATCATTGGTGCTGATTTCTTCACCTTTAACTTCGTAGCCTTTGCCTGCGTCTGTTTTTAACCAGTCGATACCCGTTACTTTGTCAGACATCATACCGCGCACGCGACCTGAGGTCAGATCTAAATAAGCATTGTCTTGCGTATCGTATAGTTTGATATCAGCATCTGCATGCTCGTCTTGTAGGTATTGCGAAGCAACAGTTGAGCGCTGTGACGCAATTGGCAGACCTGTTAGTGACTCTACGCTTAAGTCATCACCTTTTTTACCGATCAAGATGATACCGCTATGGAAGTAAGGGTCACTGAAATCAACCACTTCTTTACGCTCAGGCGTGATAGACATACCTGCGATAGCTGCATCAAACTTCTGTGCGTTAAGCCCTGGAATCAAACCGTCCCAATCTTGAGAGATGACTTCACACTCAGCTTTCATTTGCGCACATAGTGCGTCAACCAGCTCAATCTCGTAACCAATCAGCTTGCCATCTGCATCGGTATAACTAAAAGGCTTGTAGCTTGATTCTGTCGCGATTTTGATATTTAAAGGCGCTTCAGTAGCGGTATCAGCTTCAGCATTTTCTGCTGGTGCTGAGCTATTGTTACAACCTGCCAGCATTAGCATTGCTGCGCTAAGCGGTGCTAGCCACAATGCTTTTTTGCTCATTGATGATGTCATTGAAATTGTCATAAGTTTTATTCCTTAATGTATTTACCAGCTGTATCGTCAATCACTGCTTGCTGATTTATGCTTATAAACACCGTTTATTTGAAACATGCTTGGTTTTAAGCATTACTTGCATCAAACGTTACTTGTTCTAAGCATAAATCTTCAGTGAGTCATTATTGACCAAAGTTCATCTGCTCAAGACGTGCAAGCTCACCGTTACTACGGATTTCGCTCAATGCTTTGTCAAAGTCAGCTTTGAGTGAGTCACCTTTACGTACAGCAATGGCAATATTGTCATCGTTATCAATTTCATCACCAACGACACCGAAGCCCGCTGCGTTTTCTGCTAACCATGATTTGGCAGAAACTTTTTCAGCCAATACGGCATCGCTACGACCAGATTTTAGATCTAGATAGGCATTGTCATAGTTGTCATACAATTGAACTGTGTTGCCTTCTTTGCCTTCGTAGTTATCCTGTAGATAAGCACCTGGCGTAGTAGAACGTTGACCACCAAGCGTTGCATCTTTAATCGCCATAGGATCAAAACCACCATCCGTATTGGTCAGCCATACCATCGTATTGGCAAAGTACGGCTCGCTGAAATCAACTTTTTCTTGACGCTCAGCGGTGATAGACATACCTGCAATCACAGCATCATATTTCTGTGCCAATAGACCTGGGATAATACCGTCCCAATCTTGTGCAACGATTTCACACTTGGCTTGCATTTGATCACACAAGGCATTGGCAACATCGATATCAAAACCTGCCAAGCTGCCGTCGGCGTTGGTGTAGTTGAATGGAGGGTAAGCGCCCTCGGTAGCGATACGAATGGTTTTACCAGTGGTTTCTGCTGCAGGGGCATCAGCGTTGGTATCGGTAGTTTCATCGGCAGGTTGGCTACAAGCGCTCAACATCAATGCAGCAGTAACGGTCATCGATGACCACAATAGGCGAGAATTCGACATCATACGTTCCTTAAATTCTGATGGGTTTTACATAAGTTTTTGACAGGATTTTCTGACTTAGGGTTCTGATATTTTGTTCTCTGACGTCCCTGCCAGACAAGCAATATAGATAGCAGAATAACAGACAGCCACGAGACGTGACGGCCTATAAACCTTTTGATAATACCTGAGTAAAATATCAAAAACAAACGTTTTGCATACTCATAGTTATCATTGGGCAATAAACAGTCAACAATGGTTACGTTACAGTGATTTTACATTTGGTAGGGTAAATGGTGGCAAGCGTGTTGCCACCATTTGTATTGGACATGATATTAAGCGAAAAACTAATGATTAATAACTAAGTAGGACGGTGTGATGCCATAAAGTCTTTGACGCGCTCGGAGGTAGGGTTATCAAAGACTTGCTCAGGTGTGCCAATTTCTTCAACCACACCTTGATGTAAAAAGACGACTTTGCTTGATACTTCACGGGCAAAGCGCATTTCGTGAGTAACGATAAGCATTGTACGCCCCTCTTCTGCTAGCTCACGCATTACCGCAAGTACTTCGTTGACCAGTTCGGGATCTAGCGCAGAGGTTGGTTCATCAAATAGTAGAACTTGTGGCTGCATAGCAAGCGCACGAGCAATAGCGACACGCTGACGCTGACCACCAGATAAGTTGGCAGGATAAGCATCTTTTTTGTCGAGCAGGCCGACTTTATCGAGCAGCTTTTCTGCATCGCTAATCGCTTGGTCTTTTTTAATCTTTAAGACCTGCGTTGGCCCTTCGATGATGTTTTGTAGAATTGTCTTATGCGGCCATAGGTTGAAGTTCTGAAAGACAAACCCCACACGAGCGCGCAAGCTTTCTAGTTGCTTCACGTCTGCCGCTTGTAACTCACCTGATTTGGCAGGTTTTAGCATCAGCTCTTCATTACCGATCAAGATACGGCCATGATTTGGGTTTTCTAGAAGATTAATACAACGCAGCAACGTCGACTTACCTGAGCCAGATGAGCCCAAAATAGAGATAACATCGCCATCATAGGCAGTCAGGGATACCCCTTTCAATACCTCTAATGAGCCGTAGCTTTTATGGATGTCTTGTAAGTCTAGGGCGATAGGCCGAGTCGGGTTTTTTGCAGTATCAAGCATGGTTCAGCAGACTTCCAATAAATATGAGTGAAAACACGAATAAAATAAGAGCTATATCTATATATAGTACAAGCATCTAGATGCATTATCGTAATATGCCTGATGAGGCAAAGAGAAAAATGCCATATTGTCTCTTATTACGCAGTAAAAAGGCAAATATTGTATTTAACCAACGGGTTAATCAGCTTCTAACAAACCGCGAATACAAAAAAGCCCAGACTGCATTTATCGCTCTGGGCTTTATTTTATCACTTTAGAATACGAGACGTTGTGTTATCTGATAACTGCCTATTTATAGTATCTAGTTAGTACACTTATGATGTAGCTAATATATTCTATAATATGCGATTAATACGTCGATACATGCTCTGAGTCTTCAGTACCATCCATCATATCCGCATCTTCTGCTGTCGCCACTGCCACATCATCGTTATTGGTAACGTCCATACCTTCATCATCGGCACTAGCAACGGCCACATCATCATTGTCGCTCGCTGTTGCATTTTCTTCTACAGAGGTTTGAGCGTCTACAGTAGTATCAGCTTCAGTTTCCATCGGTGTATCGTCTTTTTTGCTACAAGCGCCTAATGCCAGAGCACCTGCTACCAAGCCAACCGTTAACCAATTTTTATAAGTTGTATTTTTCGTAGCCATGTTCGTTCTCCATCACTCATTATAATAAGATTAAGTACTATCTACTGATAGCCTTGCTGTTTTAATGCTTACTATACTGAGGATATCTCGCAGCTACCTTAGTATTTACAGCGCAATTCTGTTAAAAACACGTAAAGATATAGTGTAATACTGATAACGTGCCTATCTTAAATAAATACCGCTTATCATGAATAATATTACTTTGAATAAGTCCTTACAAGAGCGCTGCAAAGCGGATTCTGTTCACAAAATCATCTTTACTATCGCCTCAATCTGCTCTATGTTAAATAGCATAATGACCTACCGCTATCTAAGTAGGCATTCAAAACTTCTTTTTTTGCGACATTTTTCGCCTTTTTAGGTACTTTTACCTATATAAAATTGGGCGCTTTTAGTTATAAAAAACCTGTATCACATAAGGAAAATAATTTATGAGTCAATCGAATACTACGGATATTACGACCTATATGCAGTCTGTCGGCAAGCAAGCACGAGCTGCTTCGCGCGCGCTGGCTGCTGCCAACACTGGCGATAAAAATTCAGCACTCTTAGCCATTCATGATGAGCTGGTCAATGCCAAACAAGACATCTTGGCTGCCAATAAAATCGATATGGACAATGGTCAAAAAAACAATCTTGATAGCGCCCTCCTCGACCGCTTGGAGCTAAACGAAGCACGATTTAACGGTATGCTACAAGGTCTTAAAGATGTCGCTGGCCTTCCTGATCCAATCGGTGAAGTCACTGATATGACCTATCAGCCATCGGGTATTCATTTGGGCAAAATGCGAGTACCACTTGGTGTGGTCGGTATGATTTATGAGTCGCGTCCTAACGTAACATTAGAGGCTGCCTCACTGGCACTCAAATCAGGCAATGCTATTATCTTACGCGGTGGTTCTGAGGCATTTGAATCTAACCAAGCCATTGCCAAATGTATCATTAAAGGACTTAGCCATACTGATCTATCGGAACATAGCGTGCAAGTGCTACAGACAACCGATCGTGCAGCCGTCGGTGAGCTGATTACCATGACTGAATATGTCGATGTCATCGTGCCACGTGGTGGTAAAGGTCTGATTGCGCGTATTAGCAACGATGCCAAAGTACCTGTAATTAAGCATTTAGACGGTAACTGCCATACCTTTATCGATAGTGATGCGGATCCTGAGATTGCGATTAAGGTCAGTGTCAATGCCAAAACGCATCGTTACGGTACTTGTAATACGATGGAGACGCTACTGGTCGATGAAACAGTCGCAGATGAGCTATTGCCTAAAATTGCAGAGGCTATCGTCGCTGCTGATGACGCAATGCAACTACGCCTTGATGACAAATCGCAAGCTATCCTAAATGACAATGCTAAGCTTAAAGGTCATCTATCAGCTGCCACCTCAGAAGATTGGGATACTGAATATCTAGCTCCTATCCTAGCGGTAAAAGTGGTCGCAGGTATTGATGAGGCGATTGAGCATATCAATACGCACGGCAGCCATCATACCGATGTCATCATCACTGATAACTATACCAAGTCACAGCGCTTCATCCGTGAAGTGGACTCGGCCAGCGTTATGATTAACGCCTCTAGCCGTTTTGCTGATGGTTTTGAATACGGTCTCGGTGCTGAAATTGGTATTTCAACGGACAAAATCCATGCGCGTGGCCCTGTCGGTCTCGAAGGTCTGACGTCACAGAAATGGATCGTTTATGGTCATGGCGAAACCCGTGCTTAATCATACCAACATCGACTATCAAAACGAATAATCAAAAACGTCAGCAATTATGCTGGCGTTTCTTCGTTTGCATCATAAGTATTTTAGTTAAGGCATTTAAATTATAGGGAGCGGTACGACCATGCAAAGTGGCAAGATTAAGCACTGGAATGAAGATAAAGGCTATGGCTTTATCGATGTAGATAATCAAAGTGAAGATGTGTTCTTTCATATTAGCAAAGCAAGACTGGCCAAGCCTATAACGGTTGGACAAAGTGTCTATTTTAACAGTGTCCGTAACGATAAAAATCAATTGAGAGCCACTGAAGTGACCTCATCTTCGTTGAGCCTTGACCGAGATACTGCATCAGATGTTCCAAGCTACACACCTACTAATGCTAATAGAAATAGTCATCATAGCACTCGTAACTCAAATCGTAGCAGTCAAAACAGCAGACCCAATAAAAGAAGCTTAGGCTCTACACTATTTAGCCTTATCGCTATCATCGCCGTCGCTTTCTATTTCTTTGGCGACTTAAATTCGACATTGTTTGCTGATAGCATTGAGTCGACAACGGTATCGCAAGACGTCACTAATAATACGAACCAAGTCGTCCGTGCTGATATAACGGGTGATGCACAGGTTGATAATACGATTGCACTTATTCAGCAAGGCGGCCCGTTTCCTTATCCAAATAAAGATGGAACGACGTTTTATAACCGTGAAGGTAGACTACCCGCTCAGTCACAAGGTTACTATCGCGAATATACCGTACCCACCCCTAGTGTCTCCCATCGCGGCGCACGGCGTATCGTCACAGGTGGTAACCCTCCTACTGTCTATTACTTAACTGTCGATCACTATGATAGCTTCCAAAGACTACAGGTGCCTTAATATGAAAAAGAAAATATCAACCAAGCTGATATGAAACAAGCGAATACGGACAAAGCCGATATGAACCGAGAAAGTATAAACCAAGCCATCCACTACGTTAATCAAAGCCATGTTAATCAAGACCACATTAACCAAAACGGTACAGCACTGGGTACTAGCATTCCTGCGCAGGCTGTTACTATAGCCGTAGGTGACACGCTCGAAAAAACTGAGCTATTGACGAGTTTGGCCAAGGCCTGTGACTTCCCTAGTTATTTTTCATACAACTGGGACAGTGCATGGGATTGTCTAACAGACAGTGAGGCAATTCATTTAAGGCTTGATTTAACAGACGTCAAAAGGATAAACACTGAGGACTTCAATGTCTTTAAAAGCATCATTGAGGATGCCTTTAGAGAATTTGGCAAACCACAATTGTGGATCATCGTGCCATCTGAGGATGAAGCTTATGCTTTAGAAAGTTAGTCGCTAACAGCTTATATATTGCAAGCCTGACCGCCGATAGTCACCGATAATTATTCGTCATCATAGAAACCTGAATTCGAGATAAAGCCATATTTATCCCGAATTCAGGTTAATTTATTTTATAGAAAGGATTAACCTATGGAGATTACCTTAAACGGTTATTACACCCTGATATTGGCCACCTTAGTGCTGCTACTTGGGCGGTTTTTGGTGCGAAGGGTCAAGTTTTTAGAAGACTTTAATATTCCAGAACCTGTTGCTGGTGGTTTGGTCGCGGCAATTGTTGTCTATGCTCTCAATATGGTTTGGGGATATAGTTTCAACTTTCATCAAGGACTACAGACCGCCACCATGTTGATGTTCTTTGCGTCCATCGGTCTGAGCGCTGATTTTAGTCGTCTAAAAGCAGGCGGCACACCATTACTAATTTTTACTATCGTTGTTTCAGTGTTTATTGTATTGCAGGACGTCGTCGGTGTGGCCATGGCAAGTGCATTGGGACTTGATCCTCTGCTCGGTCTGGTGACAGGTTCTATCGCTCTAACTGGTGGTCATGGTACAGCAGGCGCTTGGGGCATTACGCTAGAACAAGACTACGGCGTGGTCGGTGCGACTACACTTGGTATCGCGGTTGCTACTTATGGTTTGGTCGCGGGTGGTATTGTTGGCGGTCCTGTTGCCCGCCGCTTGATTAATCGACTTGGCCTAAAACCAACGCCAGCCAACCCTGATCCTAGCGATATCGAAAAAGTTGCTGGTGCACAGTCGTTATATAGCACCAAACACGATGAGGAGTCTGCAGGTAGTAATAAAGATATCTTTGAAAGACCTGATAGCATGCGCTTTATCACCGCTTCTTCTACTATCGAAACCTTGGCACTATTCGCAGGTGCTTTGGCTTTTGCCGATGTGATGGCCATAGTTGCTGAAGGCACCTGGTTTGAGCTGCCGACGTTCGTATGGGCACTGGCAGGCGGCGTCATCATTCGCAATGTGCTGACGATGGTCTTCAATTTTGATATGTTTGACCGCTCAATTGATGTACTTGGTAATGCGTCTTTAAGTCTATTTTTAGCGATGGCATTATTGTCTTTAAAACTTTGGCAATTGACCGATTTGGCAGGCCCTGTACTCGTCATATTGGTCGTACAGACCATCATTATGATTATCTACGTTTACCTCATTACCTTTAAAATTATGGGTAAAGACTACGACGCAGCTGTATTATCAGCGGGTCATTGTGGTTTTGGTATGGGTGCGACACCGACTGCAATTGCAAATATGCAGGCAGTCACTGATCGCTATTTGCCTTCACCTAAAGCATTTCTAATCGTACCGATGGTAGGTGCGTTCTTTGTTGATATCGTCAATGCCACGATATTGCAGATATTTACGAAGCTGCCGTTTATGTAGGCTGATGCTGTTATAGATCAAAACTTAATAGATATCTAGTAAATACTAGCCATCGAAAAGCCCGCCAAGACTCATCTTGGCGGGCTTTTTTAATTATCAAGTTATAATAGAGTGTTTAATCAAACCTATTATTTATACTTCTTAATTTCACCACTTTTCACACGCGCTATGAAAGAATTAACCTCTCTTTTCACAATTGGCATCAAGAAGTACAGACCGATGATGTTAAAGATAGCCATAGCGAACAGAGCCGCATCTGAGAAGTCGATAACGAAGCTAAACTGTACGATGGTACCGATAACAACGAAGATTAAGAAGATAAGTTTGTATATCATCTCGCCGCCTTTACCTTCACCGAAAAGGTAAGTCCAAGCTTTTAGACCATAATATGACCATGAAATCATCGTTGAGAAAGCAAATAATAATACCGCGACAGCTAGGAAATACTGGAAGATAGGCGCCGTTTCCATAAAGGCCGCACGGGTTAGATCCACACCAGTAAGCGCCTGGGTTTGTAAGTTTGCGGCAGTGTTCACCCCAGAGATAGTAATAACAAGCGCCGTCATCGTACAGATAACAACCGTATCAATGAAAGGCTCTAATAGCGCTACTAGACCTTCAGTAGCAGGCTCTTTGGTTTTTACTGCTGAGTGAGCAATAGCGGCTGAACCAACACCCGCTTCGTTAGAGAAAGTGGCACGTTTTAAACCTTGAATTAACGCGCCAATAAAACCACCAGCTACACCAGCACCAGTGAAGGCACCCGAGAAAATCTCACCAAATGCAGCGCCGATATGATTAAAGTTAGCAATCAGTACGATTACCGCCATAGTAATGTATAACAAGGCCATAAAGGGTACGACTTTTTCGGTAACGGTTGCGATGCGCGGCATACCACCAATGATAACCATACCGACTAAAAATGCTAAGCCAATACCAAAGAATACACTGTAGTCCGTTGGAATGCTAAACGTAGAGCTCATCACTGCAAAGGCTTGGTTACCCTGAAACATGTTACCGGCACCAAAGGTCGCCAATATACACATAAGTGCAAAACCAACAGCCAGAAACTTACCTAATCCGCCCATACCACGTTCAGCCATACCGCGGCTTAGGTAGTACATAGGGCCACCTGATACGACGCCAGATGGTAATACCGTACGGTATTTGACACCTAACGTACATTCTACAAACTTAGTCGCCATACCGAATAGGCCGACCATAATCATCCAAAAGGTAGCGCCAGGTCCACCAATAGCAAGTGCTGCACCAACGCCTGCGATATTACCAAGACCAACAGTACCTGATAACGCAGTAGCTAAAGCTTGAAAATGGCTGACCTCGCCTTCTTCTTTGTTAGCGGGATTGGGATCGGTATATTTGCCTCTGACAATATCCAGAGACAAGCCTATTTGGCGAAACTGAATAAATCCAAAGTAAAAAGTGAATACGAGTGCAGCAACTAATAACCAACCCACAATGAGCGGGAAGCTGACGTCTCCAAGAGGTACTGAAAAGAAAATAAGGTCGACGAACCAGCCAAATATATTGGCCATAAAGCCATCGAGACCTGCTCCAAATGCTGCTAAACCTGATTGTTCTGCTGCTTGCGCAAGAGTCGTGCTGAGTAATAGCATCGTTGCGACTAAAGATTGTTTTTTCATGTAAATCCCTCTATTGAAAATAATATTTATATAATTATTCAATCAATTACAGCGATACTAATACAAAGTGTAACTATTTATTATAATTTGTATTAGTATTATTAATAAATGCTCAATACCGACTATATACTAATATTTTTGTATAAACAAAGAGATTTACACATTTTTCTTAATTAAACATCAACTTAGCTCTTTAAAACTAATAGCGGAACTCAGTCAAGCTCACTATACTTATCGAAAAATGTCGGTAATAATCTTCAGTTTAAATAACAGACTTAAATATAATTAAAAGAGCTAAATAGCAATACCAATATAGGTTTGCGTTAAATGCTCTAATATTTATAAAGAGCAATAACAAAAAAACCGCTAAGCAAAAGCTTAGCGGTTTTTTTTATTACCATTCTAAAGTTTACTGATTTTTAGCATAGACTGGTAATTCTGCACAGATAGCTTCTACTTTAGCGCGTACTTCAGTAGCAACCGCTTCATCACCGCGACTGTCTAGTACGTCACATATCCAACCTGCCAACTCACCCGCCTGTGCTTCATTGAAACCGCGAGTAGTAATCGCTGGCGTACCGATACGGATACCAGAAGTCACGAATGGTGATTTTGGATCGTTTGGTACAGCGTTTTTGTTGACAGTGATGTGTGCTTCACCAAGCCATTTGTCCGCTTCTTTACCCGTCATTTCTTGCTTAACGAGGCTGATTAGCATTAGATGGTTTTCAGTACCGCCAGAGATGACTTCATAGCCGCGCTCTTGAACCACTTTTGCCATTGCTTGCGCATTTTTCACTACTTGCTGCTGATACGTTTTGAAGTTATCTTCTAACGCTTCTTTAAAGCAAACCGCTTTTGCAGCGATAACATGCATCAACGGGCCACCTTGGTTGCCTGGGAATACAGCTGAGTTTAGCTTTTTAGCCAATACTTCATCACGCGACAAAATCATACCTGAGCGTGGGCCACGTAGAGTTTTGTGCGTCGTCGTTGTAACCACATCAGCGAAAGGTACTGGGTTTGGATAAACACCGCCAGCAACTAGGCCTGCAACGTGAGCCATATCGACCAATAGATACGCGCCTACTTCGTCCGCGATGTCACGGAAACGCTGCCAATCAACTACTTGTGAATATGCTGAGAAACCCGCGATGATCATTTTTGGCTTATGCTCACGCGCCAAGCTCTCTACTTGATCATAATCAATAAGGCCAGTGCCATCTACCAATCCGTACTGTACGGCATTGTAGTTCAGACCTGAGAAGTTGATATGTGCGCCATGGGTCAAGTGACCACCAGCGTCTAAGCTCATGCCTAGTACAGTGTCATTTGCCTCTAACAATGCTAAAAATACGGCTGAGTTTGCTTGGCTACCAGAATGTGGCTGAACGTTCACATACTCTGCACCGAACAACTCTTTAGCGCGGTCAATAGCCAATTGCTCAACCACATCTACATGCTCACAACCACCATAGTAACGCTTGCCAGGATAGCCTTCTGCGTATTTGTTGGTAAGGTCGGTACCTTGTGCTTCCATCACTGCTTGTGAGCAGTAGTTTTCAGAGGCGATAAGCTCGATGTGGTTTTCTTGACGAACGCTTTCTGCGGCCATCGCTTCAGCAAGTACTGGATCAAAATCTTTGATAGAAATATCTTTAAACATAGTGATGTCCTAAGTAGTGACTGTCATTAAAAAACGTCATTGAAAAGAAGCCTATAGCCTGCCCACAATAAGACAACTACTGCGTCAACGTCGCTCGAAGTACTATTAATACCTCTGCACGCTGTTTTTCTGCAGTCTGTTTTATGGTATGACCATTATTGTGAATGGAGTCTATTAGCAAAGATTGAAATAAGAATAAATACAGGCGACTGACCTGTTATTAACTTGACTGATTCGTCAATAAAATCGATGTACATTTGCATCGATATCATCGCGAAAGATTAAGTGTAACATGAAAATTTGTGCTGTGAGCGCAAAAAAACCTCACCTTAAGATGAGGGAATTAAATGACTATATAACATAGATAAATAGCCAATAAAATAAAGGATTTACCCGCTTAAAATTTTCGCCAATATGCCTTCTTATGCTGTTTTAGGCATAAAATATTTTTAAGCATGGCTAGATATAGTCGATTCACTTTAAAAGTAGTACAAAGCAGCCGAGTGTAGATGTATATTAAATACCTCAAGCGAGGTTAACGTTAACGCAGTAATATTTTTATAGGTCGCTAGTTAAAAACGCAGGTAAGAACGTTTCACTAATCATAAGCGTGCGACCATACCAGTCATAACACGTTTGTCGTTGCCAACCGTCATTCGTACGACTGATAAAACGCTCATTTGGCAAGGTACGGCGACGCTTAAATAAAACGTAGCCGATAGGTGTGTTTTTCAGATGTTGAAGACGACGTGACTGACCTTTTAAACTGTTTAAAGGAAAGATACTCTGTGCTTGTACCCATGGCATTTCATCATTGCCATATAGCTGCACTTCCCGTATCCATGCCAGCATTGGACGATTTAGCATCATGCCTCGTACACCCAGCTGCTTTTTTTGACCTAAAGTTAGCGAACGATAGCCTTCAAAGCTGCGTTTTACGCACAGCGGCTGCCCCGCCTTCTCTTCTAATATCGTAGTGAGAGAACCTTCAGCATTTAGCCAAGGTAAGAGTTCAGTAGGAGGTAGGTCATTGGTAGAACTAAAAGAATTGCTGGTCATAGTTTATGGCTAGTATTTTTTAAAGAGTTTTTAACAGTTAAAAGGTGTGTGCAAATAGAAGTAGAGTTAATCAAAGCTGATTACCGTTATAAATTACTGCTATGAGTCACTACCATCAAATTCAGGCATATTGTCTGCATTAAAAGGCAAAGCTTCAAAGGCCTGCTGACGATACTGCGCCATGTGCATTCGATCTCTAGCACAAAAATCGCCAATCGCCGGTACAAAACGCGGATCATAGATACGGTGGATAGAATGTGTCGTGGTTGGGATAAAACCACGTACCAGCTTATGCTCGCCTTGCGTACCCGGATCAAAGGATAACAACCCTTGCTCAATAGCAAACTCGATACCTTGGTAATAACACAGCTCAAAATGCAAGCTGTCATACTCACCGAGCGCACCCCAGTAACGACCATATAAGGTGGCATTATTATCAGCCTTGTCACCATCAACATTCTCGCTATCAGCCTTGTTATTATCAGGTCTGTCATATAAGAACAAACTGCTCGCGATAATCTCACCACTGGCATCAAGTGCTTGTGCAAGCATTATATGCTCAGGCATGCTCGCTGCCAATGCCATAAAAAAGTCTATCGTCAAATAAGGCTGCTGTCCGCGTACTGCATAGGTCATCACATAACAGTGATAAAAAGCCTTCCAGTCAGCATCGCTAATAGCATCACCGCACTTGCGCTGGCAACTAATGCCTTGCTCGGCAACTTTACGGCGCTCAGCCCGAATGGTTTTGCGCTTTTTGGCTTTTAAGGTCATCAAAAAAGCATCAAAATCTGCAAATGACTTACTATCATTAAGTAAGTCTTTATTTTGCCATAAGAACTGGCAGCCTTGACGCTCAAATATCGGTAGCTCAATAGCAGCTGACTCTACGCCGCTTTCTTGAGCCGCTATCGCAAGCTCTACATCAATTTCAGTTGGCATAGATGTAGTAGCAATAGAGGTCAGCTTTGGTGTCACAAACAGTCCATGCCAGCTTGAAGCGCCCACTTGTTGAGCGATATCATCGATACCTGCGATGGCTGTTTTGAGGATATCTTCATTTAATATTTCACCTTTTGCCAACCAAACTCTCTGACCAGTAATCGGTGTATATGGTGCGCTAGTGACCAATCGCGGATAATAATCAACACCATAGCGTGCATAAGCTTCAGCCCATGCATGATCAAATACAAACTCACCGCGATGATGACCTTTTATAAATACTGGCATGACAGCCACAGGCTGCAATGTATTTTCTGCCGCGCTATCTACTAAGGTATCGGTGTTATCTTCACTATCGGCATAGTCTGTGACACGATGTACCAAAATAAATATCGGTAGCCACCCTGCCTGCTCACCAATGGCTCCGGTGTCAGTCAGCGCTTGCCAAAAAGCAAATGACATAAAAGGGGTATCTGGCGTCTGCCACTCTGTTTGGCTCTGCCAGCTGGTATCATTAATCAGCGCATACTCTAAACTCATATTCACCGTCACTATTATAATCGCGATATATTTATCGATAACCAATCTATTGATGACCTAGACTAGCAAATTTTTACGCCATTGCTGTCACAATTTGCAAAAACTTATCTGCATCCAATAAAAAACCACCAACGATAACGCGAGTGGTTTGCATGACTGCGCTCATGGGCAGTAAGATCAATATAAAACGTCATGAAAAAACAGTAGTTGTATGGAAAAGATGATATCGAAGCCGATGACTGGTAGAATAAGGTTGTTATTAGCTTAGTATAATTCGAAACCATAGGATACGAGCTAAAACAGTATACTTAGTTCATGGTATACGATTGACATCCTATCGGATTTATAGTGGATTGATTATAATGTAGCGTCAGTGATTCACTTTTAGGCAATTTTGCACCGACTGTTAACGTGTTGCCTTTAAATGCTTTTTTCATGAATATTATTAAAAGAAAATGTCTGACCTGTCTTAAAAATTTCTAAGAAGCTACATATGAAGTACTTGTTCTAACCATATCATGGATTATTGCATAGTATCATTGACGCATATTCAACACTATATTTGAGCTTTATTATTAACTACAGCCTAAAGGAAGATCTAACTAAAATGTCAAAAATTATTTATACAAAAACTGACGAAGCCCCAGCGCTGGCGACTCTGTCGTTCTTACCTATTGTCGAAGCATTCACTAAAACGGCAGGCGTTGAAGTTGAAACTAGCGACATCTCTGTTGCAGCGCGTATACTGGCTGAATTCCCTGAATACTTGACCGAAGAACAACGTGTTCCTGACAACTTAGCTGAGCTAGGTCGTCTGACTCAAGATCCAAATACCAATATCATCAAACTGCCAAACATCAGTGCTTCTGTACAGCAGTTAAAAGCCGCTATCAAAGAGCTACAGAGCAAAGGCTATGCTATCCCTAACTTCCCAGAAGATCCACAAACTGACGAAGAAAAAGAGCTACGCAAGCGCTATGGCAAAAGCTTAGGCAGTTCAGTGAACCCAGTACTGCGTGAAGGTAACTCAGATCGCCGCGCTCCTAAAGCAGTTAAAAACTATGCACGCAAGCATCCACACTCTATGGGTGAGTGGAAGCAATGGTCAAGCACGCACGTATCACACATGCATGGCGGCGACTTCTACGATGGCGAGCAATCTATGACATTAGATAAAGCTCGTACAGTACGTATGGAATTGTTACTTGATGATGGTACTCAAAAAGTATTAAAACCTAAAATTGCTTTGCTTGATAAAGAAGTCATCGATCTGATGGTCATGAGCAAAAAAGCACTATTAGAGTTTTATGAGCGTGAAATGGAAGATTGCCGCGAAGCTGGTATCTTGTTCTCATTGCACGTAAAAGCAACCATGATGAAGGTCTCGCATCCTATCGTCTTTGGTCATGCGGTTAGAATCTACTACAAAGAAGCCTTTGAAAAACATGGCGCATTCTTTGATGAGCTAGGTATCAACGTCAACAACGGTATGGCAGATTTGTACGACAAGATCTCAACGCTACCAGCTTCAAAACGTGAAGAAATTGAGCGTGATTTACATGCGTGTCAAGAGCATCGCCCACGTCTGGCGATGGTCGACTCTTCAAAAGGTATTACTAACTTCCATTCTCCAAGTGATGTAATCGTTGATGCTTCTATGCCAGCGATGATTCGTTCAGGTGGTAAAATGTGGGGTGCTGATGGCAAAATGTATGACTGTAAAGCCGTCATGCCAGAGTCTACCTTTGCTCGTATTTACCAAGAAATGATCAACTTCTGCAAATGGCATGGTAACTTTGATCCAAAAACAATGGGCACCGTTCCTAACGTTGGCCTAATGGCTCAAAAAGCTGAAGAATACGGCTCGCATGACAAGACTTTTGAGTCTAGCGATGCTGGTATTGCACGTATCGTCGATATTGATACTGATGAAGTATTACTCGAAAAACGTGTTGAGAAAGGTGATATCTGGCGCATGTGTCAGGTCAAAGACGAGCCTATCCAAGACTGGGTAAAACTTGCCGTACGCCGTGCTCGTGAATCAGATACGCCTGTTATCTTTTGGTTAGACCCATACCGTCCACATGAGAACGAGCTAATCAAAAAAGTTAGAACATATCTAAAAGATCATGATACTACTGGCTTACATATCGAGATTATGTCTCAGGTTCGTGCGATGCGTTATACCCTAGAGCGCGTTGCTCGTGGTCTAGATACTATCTCTGCCACCGGTAACATCCTACGCGATTACCTAACTGACTTGTTCCCTATCCTAGAGCTAGGAACCAGTGCCAAGATGCTATCAGTTGTACCACTAATGAAAGGCGGCGGTTTGTTTGAAACTGGCGCTGGTGGTTCTGCACCAAAGCACGTTGAGCAGCTGACAGAAGAAAACCATCTACGTTGGGATTCACTCGGTGAGTTCTTGGCCTTGACGGTATCGTTGGAGCATCTAGCAAACAACGATAACAATGCTAAAGCTCAAATTTTAGCTGATACGCTAGATACAGCAACAGAAAAACTGCTACTAAACGACAAGTCGCCATCACGCAAAACTGGCGAGCTCGACAACCGTGGTAGCCATTTCTATCTAGCGATGTACTGGGCAGAAGAGCTTGCAGCGCAAGATAAAGATAGCGAGCTAAAAGCGCAATTTACACCATTCGCGCAAAAGCTAAAAGAGAACGAAGAAGCCATCGTTAAAGAGCTTAACCAAGCTCAAGGCAAGCCAGTAGATATCAAAGGCTACTACTATGCTGATGAAGAATTGGCTAAGAAAGCAATGCGTCCAAGCGCTTTGTTTAACGAGACTTTGGCATCGCTATAATTTTAAGCAACTGCTCTTAAACCATTAAGCCTAATCGCTTTTGGTTTTTATACTCAGAAGCGATTAAGCGAGTTCAAGTTTTAGTAAAAAACACCTCAACCGTTTTCGAACGTTGAGGTGTTTTTTTGTGTTTTCTAAAATCTTTATAAAGAGTGACATAAAAAAAGCCACCTATATAATCAGGCGGCTTTTGATACATAGTAATAAAATAGAATGCTGAGAGCTTAAGTAGTCTTATGCTTCCATATGCTTAATAATCGCCTTACCAAACTCAGAAGTACTCAATAAGGTAGCATCTGGCATCAGACGCTCAAAATCATACGTGACTGTTTTATTAGCAATCGCTCCTTGGATACCGCTAATGACAAGATCAGCTGCTTCCGTCCAACCCATATCACGAAGCATCATCTCAGCAGACAATATCAGTGAACCTGGATTTACTTTATTCTGACCAGCGTACTTGGGCGCAGTACCGTGCGTCGCTTCATAAACCGCAATCGCGCCACCTTTATTTGCACCAGGCGCGATACCAATACCGCCTACTTCAGCCGCCAATGCATCAGAGATATAGTCACCGTTTAGATTGAGTGTCGCCACTACAGAGTAATCTGCAGGACGCATCAAAATCTGCTGCAAGAAGGCATCAGCGATGACGTCTTTAATAATAATATCGTTACCCGTTTTTGGATTTTTCATGGTCATCCATGGACCGCCATCTAATGGCTCTGCACCAAAACGCTCTGCCGCTAGCTCATAACCCCAATCCTTAAATGCGCCTTCAGTGAACTTCATGATATTACCTTTATGCACTAGCGTCACATTTGGCAAATCATTATCAATGGCATGCTGAATCGCTTTGCGTACTAAGCGCTGAGAGCCTTCTTTTGAGACAGGCTTGATACCGATACCGCAGTCTTCAGGGAAGCGAATACTGGTCACACCCATCTCATCTCTTAAGAAATTGATAACTTTTTTGGCATCGTCGCTGCCCGCTTTCCACTCGATACCCGTGTAGATATCTTCTGTATTTTCACGGAAAATAACCATATCCGTCAGCTCTGGATGCTGTACTGGGCTTGGTACGCCCTCAAACCAGCGTACGGGGCGTTGACAGACATACAGGTCGAGGTTTTGGCGCACTGCGACGTTTAACGAACTAAAGCCGCCACCCACTGGCGTGGTCAATGGACCCTTGATACTAATGACGTAGTCTTTTAGAATCTCTAGCGTCTCGCTTGGCAAATAATCGCCGTCATATACTTTCGCTGCCTTTTCACCAAGATACGTCTCCATCCAAATGATAGACTTCTTGCCATGATACGCTTTATCAACTGCAGCATTGACTACTTTTATCATGACAGGCGTGATATCTACGCCGATCCCATCACCTTCCACAAACGGAATAATCGGATGATTAGGAACATTTAATGTTAAATCTGCGTTTACGGTCACTTTTTCGCCGTCTCTTGGCACGATAACCTTATCATATGACATCGACGATACTCCTTGGTTGTATGTTGGACGTCGCAAGCGAACTAGGCACTTTGTTATGCTAACCGTTTTATTATAGTTGTAACGCTCTGAGCGCTTATTGGTTAAGCAAAACTTTGATGAGTACGACACTTGCGACATTGATTTAAACAATGTTAAAAATAGCTCGAAGCTAAAAAATTAAAATAAAGACCCAAATAATGATTGTCGCTTACAGATAGTAGATATTTCTCTATTAAAAATATCAATACCACTATCAGAATACGGATTTAGGATAACAGCAAATTTATATAAGCGCTGTCCTACTTTTGTAGCAGGTCATGTAGCATACAGCACATTAAATATATCGCCTTTAGTCTTGTTGCTTAATACTAGCTCTGCATCACAAAACATACGCTACAATGGTTCATTGTCCATCAAAAACTAGGAAACACCTTTTTATGTCTACTTCTAGTCTCATTCTATTCAACAAGCCTTATGGCGTGCAAAGTCAGTTTAGAGATGACAGTAATAACGACCACACCACCCTATCGCAATACTTTACCGATAAGGCTTTACGAGTTGCTGGTCGGTTAGATGCTACTTCAGAGGGCTTGCTGATTTTGACCGATGATGGTCGCGTTAATAAAGCAATTACTCATCCGCCAAAAGCCAATGCAGGGCGCAAACAAGGTAAAACTTATTTAGTGCAAGTAGAAGGAACACCTACTGCTGAGCAACTCAATAAGCTTAAACGTGGCGTGGTTTTAAAAGATGGTAGAACGCTACCTGCTGAGGTCAAACACGTCAGTGAAGAAGAACTACCGATGGCGCTTTGGCAACGTAATCCACCAATACGTGAGCGTAAAAGCGTACCGGACTCATGGCTGATGCTGACAATATATGAAGGTAAAAATCGCCAAGTTAGACGTATGACAGCGCACGTCGGTTTGCCTTGTCTGCGTTTGATACGTTGGTCAGTGGCAGGGTTTGAACTGGGTGATTTAGCTGTTGGGGAGTTTGTACGTGTTCATCTAACTAGCGAACACTGTCGTCAGCTAGGTATTTTTAACTAGTTTATATGGTTTTGAGTTTAGATACTGTTGATTAATTCACACTGTTTGGCTGTTTAGCCCCTAATATAAAGCTTCAATATTAATATATTACGACCTGTTAAACATAGTGTCTCGAATGGGTAAGGTTTATCTGCTAACATTCAGCACGTAATTGATTATGTATAATAAGTATTATCCATTTATCGTTTGGTTTTTTCACAATAGGGATATGTCATGATTGCTTCTCGTCGTTTTCTTTCGTTGGTCACTAGCATTTCTGCAGCGCTTGTATTGAGCGCCTGTCAGCCAACGACAGAGGACAACCAATCAAATCCTGCAGAAGAAACCTCACCGCCAGTGACTGATATGCCACATGCTGAGCATGACGGTATGGCAGACGACACTCTAACAAATGACAGCGATAACAGTGTCAATGATGAGTCTCAAGTGAGCGATATGCTCAGAGACTATACGAGATCAATGACTAGAATGCATGATGAGATGATGATTGGTATGGGTTATAACGATCCTGATACCGCTTTCGCTAAAGGCATGTTGGGACATCATCGCGGCGCGGTAGAGATGGCAAAAATAGAGCTCAAGTATGGTACTGATGAAGCGATGCGCCAGCTTGCTCAGGACGTCATCACAGCACAGCAAGCTGAAATCGACGTCTTAAACAAGTGGCTGGCTAGCCATCCTGATGCTGCCAAACCTAAGCCAAATACTGTGGCGATGCAGCAAGCATACGCTAAAAGCATGGAAAACATGCATGGCGAAATGACTTTGGGTGTGGCTGATCCCGTGCCTGATATGGCATTTGCACGCGGTATGCTACCACATCATATTGCCGCTGTTGATATGGCAAAAGTTCAGCTCGAATATGGGACAGATGAAGAGATGCGTCAGTTGGCTCAAGATGTCATTGATAACCAGCAAACTGAAATTGATGTGATGAAAAACTGGATTGCTGCGCTTGAGGCTGCAAGTAGCAACGAAGACGATAGCTCCGTAGATGAAAATATTGAGCATGAAACTACCGATAATAAGAACCTAGATAATCTAGATAACAGAGCTAAAGAGCAGTAAACGTATATCTTCTCGCCAACCTCTGACCTATCGAGCATTTAAGTTGCTTGGATATATCTACAATATTAAAAGTGTTTAAAAAACCCTCTTCTAAGCAGTATTGCTCGGAAGAGGGTTTTTTGTATGGAAAGGTATTTTATATAGCATCGAGGCTATCGTTTCATAACATTAAGCCATGTCTCCCAACCTGCCTCACCTTTTAATTGCTCATTATCATTCTCTAAAGTCTTATCTCCTTTTGCTAAGCGTAGGCTTACTTTATGAGGAGGTACTGCTCCAGTCATGCCAGTTGTCTCATCTCGCGGCTTAACTTTAGTTGTCGTTTCGGGTTGAACCTGAACACACATCAGCTCATCACGACGGAATAAATAGCATTCAACAGGATGCTCTGTATTAACCAAGGTGATAAGTTGTTTCGTATCTGCTTTGATGCCGTCAATCGCGATAATAACGTCATGCGCTGAAATACCAGCTTTAGCCGCAATACTACCTCGCATCACACGATTGACCTTGAGCCCAGCTGGCGTCTCATTACATCGCATACCCCAAGGCACATGCTTGTCAGCGGTTTCTTTGGTATTCGCCTGTATTTTGACACCGTTTGCCACTAGCAACGCTTCAATTGGCAGCTCTTCTACCCCGTTGACATAACGGCGTTCAAAATCTTCCCATTCTGCTAGCGGCATAAACTGCTCAATGACTGAGCCCATGTCAGCACTACTGATACCAATCCGCTTACTGTCGTTCTGCTTGGCTTGAGTATAAAAAGCTTTGACCACATCAAACAAACGATAACGACCGTCGCTATTTTTGAGTAAGATTAGATCCAGACATAGAGCTACCAACGCGCCTTTATTATAGTAACTGATACCCGCATTGCCTGTATTTTCATCGGTACGATACAGCTTAATCCAAGCATCAAAACTTGACTCTGCCACGCTTTGATTACCACGCCCTGGAGTCTGGTAGTAGCGATTGATTTGCTCGGCTAGCAGTCGCAGATAATTGGCTTTATCAATCACACCTGACGCTTGCAACATAAAGTCATCGATATAAGACGTAAAACCTTCGAATACCCAAAGTAATGGCGTAAATGCTTCACGTCGTAAATCGACATCGATCATGACATCAGGACGTACCGTCTTCACCCACCATGAGTGAAAATACTCATGACTACATAATCCTAAAAATCGCTGATAATCTGTACTTGGTAACTTTGGCTCATTAGTGCTGGGTAAGTCATTGCGCGGGGTAATAAGGCTAGTAGAGTTGATATGCTCAAGCCCACCATAGTCCTGACCGCTGGCAAAAGTCATAAACGTATAATCGTCAAATGGCGCATCGCCTAACCAATCTACGTAGGTCTGACAAATCTGAGTAATATCTTGCTGCAATCGACCTAGATTGGCATTCTGCTTACCCGACAGGTAAAAGCTATGATGTAGCGTCTGGTGCTCATTATCATGAATAATAAAATCAAACTTTTCTTGTTCTGCGATTTCGAATGGATAATCAATCAGCTCGTGATAATTGGCTGCCTGTAACTTGTAAAGGTGCTGACTATTCGCTTGCTGACTGCCTTTTTGCTGCTGATCAACATGCAGGTGCGTAGCGTCCAACCCACAAGCCAACAGTAATTTGCTACTTTCTTTGTCTGCAAAAAATGTCTCAGGCACAATCAAGCTAACTTGGATAGGCGCCTGCTCTTGCCCTTCGACGGCGAGCGCAAGTGAGGTGAAATTACCGTAAAGTCGTTGCTGATCGACATAGGCTGTACGCACGGACAAGTCATAGCAATAGACTTCGTACTCAACGATGACACTCTGCCCTGCTTGCGCCGCTGGCAGCTGCCATGTATTTTTGTCGATTTTTTGCGCGCGATAAGTTTCTGGTTGCTTGTTACTATCCGCTGTTTGAGCCTCTACTATTTGATAATGTACCGCAGTGATGTTTCGAGCAAACTCGCGCATTAGATAACTGCCTGGTATCCACGCTGGTAACCAAAGCTGCGGAGCGTCGGATACTGCTGTAAAGCTCAGGGATACATCGACCAAATGCTCGTAGAAACGGGCAAAATCAAATTGATAGCTTATATCAACTATCGTTTTAGCCTTAGTATCATCATGATTGGTTGAAACATTGCTCGCTGGTTGTTTAGTAGTGGTATTGGCAAATGCAGTCATCGTATCTCTCATCCTTATTTTTATAATTATGCTAGAAGTCCTGCTCTAAAAAAGCAACTCCTAAACCATGAATAGCCAATAGCTATGCATTAACTATAGAAAATAGCAGTTATTATTGTAAATTGTGGCATTAATTGGCATTTTTTATGTTTTTTGCCTTGAAAGTTATGTGGGCCATCTCAATTAAAGATGCTAACTGCTAAAGTTACTTTAATAAACTGATGATAATTGACTAATGACGTGGCCTTTTGGCTTGCAGATTGGCTTTTTTAGGTTTATTGCAACCGTATTTAATTTTTTACATAGATATATTTAGGATATTTTATGACTACTATCGCAAAAGACACTGCCGTCAAATTCAATTACACACTAAAAGACGACGAAGGCAATATCCTTGACCAGTCACCAGAAGGTCAGCCACTTGCTTATCTACATGGTCACAGCAACATTATCCCAGGCCTAGAAGCACAATTAGAAGGTAAATCTGCTGGCGAAAAAGTTAATGCAGTCGTTGAACCTGCTGATGGCTACGGCGAATACCAAGAGCAAGCAGTACAGCACGTACCACGTGACAACTTCCAAGGCGTTGATGACATTCAGCCTGGTATGCAGTTCCAGTCAGAAGCTGGTGGCCAAGTAATGTTGGTTACTGTGACTGCTGTAAACGATCAAGAAGTTACTGTTGATGCAAACCATCCATTGGCTGGCAAGCGTTTGACATTTGATGTTGAAATCCAAGAAGTACGTGCAGCAACTGAAGACGAACTAAACCATGGCCATGTACATGGTGCAGGTGGCGTTGAGCACTAATCTCTTCTAGAGTATAGTGAAAATAGTTAGATAATAAATTATTAGATTTATCATCTAATCTAAAAGGCCAGTAGCCGATCAGGTTACTAGCCTTTTTTTATGCTTATCTCATGGTAAGTTTCGAATTAATATAAATATGATCAACTTGAGTACTATCTATTTAAAGAATCCGCTATAAACATTATTAATATCCAGACGTAACAAAGCCGCATAACGACAAGCGTCATGCGGCTTTTATTACCAACCATCCATGTTAGCGTTACGTGATACCTAATCCCGGGGTATCTCATAACTGACAGGCATCCAGCCTTATCATCCTTAATCAGCAAACTACTTATCCCTAGTGCGACCTTCAAGATACCAATCCCTAGTATCAATGAACCGTTTCGTTCAATCGTGCCGTACAGTTATAGTCGCAGATTGACCCTTCGTTGGTAAGAGGTCTAAACGTCAATCTATGTAAGCATATGCTTACATAGATTACGTAACGCTATAATAACTTCATTTTATAGCTTCTCTTCAGGGCTAAGCATTGTCTTAGGTTCAGCGCTGAGCATGAGATAAGCCGCCTCATTGATAAATGCTTCATCCTCTGGCAACTCTGGACGTTCAGCGGCTTTCATGCGGCTACGTTCTTCAAATTTTGCGTCCATCGCTGCCTGATAAGTGTTCCAGTTAGAGTACGGACGCTCACCAGTTGCGATAAGGCGCTTGTTTTCTGCTTCTAATGAGCGTTTTTCAATTAGTTGCATTTTAGCTCGGCGACTATTGATATCTAATCGAACAGGTTTCTTTTCATCATCCATGTTACGAATATCATTTAGCGTCGATAGATAAGTAAACTGCGGGTCTTTTTGTTGGCGAATCTTAGACTGCTGATTAAGCGTCGCCAACGTGTCACTGGTAAACTTCCCTTCAGGCTTGTACGGTGCTGTTCTGATAGTGTCCCAAGGCAATGCTTTTTTCTGAGCGCGCTCGCCAAAGGTTGCATCATCATAGATATTGACTAGCTCAACATCTGGTACAACACCTTTATTCTGTGTACTACCGCCAGTGACACGATAAAATTTACGCTGAGTTAAGGTAGCAGAGCCTAAAGCTAAGCTATCGAGCTGAATCTGCGCCGAGCCTTTACCAGTCGTCGTACTACCAACCACTAATCCGCGACCATAGTCTTGAATAGCAGCAGCAAAGATCTCACTGGCTGATGCCGATGCTAAATTGGTAATGACCGCCATCTTGCCATCATACAGCTGCTCGCCGCCATCGTTGTCGCGATACACTTGAATATTGCCGCGATTATCACGAATCTGTACCAGTGGTCCGCTCTTGATAAAGAAACCTAACATCTTGGCAACTTCATCTAATGAACCGCCAGGATTATTGCGCAAATCAACCACTAGGCCATCGATATTTTGTTTATTCAACTCTTTTAACGCTTTTTCAGTATCGATACTGACGCTACGGTAGTCCTCACCATTACGACGCGCCCGATAGTTTAGATAAAAGCTCGGTATCTCAAGTACGCCAATACGTTTTGGCGTCTTATCAATATTAGGACGCTGCACTTCTACTACTCGCTGAGTGACGCCAGACTCTTCTTGCTGGATGATATCACGTACTACCGTGACCGTACGGGCGCTAGCATCTGGCGTGTTAGGTTGACGTAATTTCAGTGTGACCGATGTACCGCGTTTCCCGCGAATCAAGCTGACAATCTCACGCGTTGACCAACCAACCACGTCCGTCATGGTTTCGCCATCTTTTGCGATACCAACGATCAAATCATTGGGCTTGATTTGACCTGACTTAGCGGCTGGACCACCATCGACCAAAGTCACAATACGGGTATAATCCGGATTTTTGCGATCTGGACGAATAGAGACACCAATACCTTCTAACTGAAGACTCGACTGGATTTGCAGTTCAGTCGCTTGAATCGGTGCATAGTAATTACTGTGCGGATCATAAGTCAGCATCGCCGTATTTAAGATAGTCTCCATGATTTCATCATCTTTGAGACGCTTAAACTGTTCCTGTTGACGTGACAAACGATTTTGCAAAATCTCATTTGGCGTACGCTCATCGTTACGTACCAAGTCTTGCCCACGAGTGATATCTGGGTTGCTTAAAAATACTTTTTCTTTGGCTTTTTCGTCCTCTTGACCGAGCGTAATGCTCATCAACTGAAACTTTAGCTGACGTTCCCAGTAATCACGCTGCTCTTTTTTGGTTTTAAAATGGCCGAGTTTTTCGCGATCAAGAATGATTGTGTCGTTACCTGTCAAATCAATATCTGTTTTGAGCATCTTGGTGGCCATCGCAAAGTACTCGTTTGAGCGTTTGCGGTAACGATCAAACACCTCTACCCCTGCAGATAGATCACCTTGCTTTAGGCGAGCGCCAAAATCTTCAGCATGTTTTTTCTTAAGCTCATCGACATCAGATTGCAAAAATAACGTATGGTTTGGGTCAAGGCTATCGATATACATTGATAGGATTTCGCTACCAGTCTTGCTATCTAAAGGCTGATTGAGATAATGACTGCGATCCAGCAAGGCGGCTACTTGACGAGTTGTGACCTTTTGCTCAGGGGTCTGAACGAAACTTCCCGTATTGGTCTCGGCGACTGCAGTACCATAGCTTTGGGTCAGGATAATACCGGCGATGCCCACTGACGCTGCACTGAGTAACCACTGTGCTGGTTGTTTTTTCATCATATGTACCTAGTTATTTGAAGTTAATAGTAATGGGTAATTCATCAGAATTAGAAATGCTTAAATCTGTTATGAACTATAAATGCTGTGTTTTTTATTCTTATACTTTATGCATCATTAAATACTGATATATAGTCAAAAATCAATCAATATTATCACGCGCATAAATACTGAACTGTCTCAAACTGTATAAGCAATCTTACACGCTACACCTGTACATACCAAACTTTCTATCACTTTTATCATACATAGTAATTGAGGGCTATCAACATCAATTTAATGCCTAAATCTAATGGCTATTAGCAAATTGATTTGACCCCGATAATCTGCCACATTATGCTCAATTAATAATAACTGTCATAATAAGACATCTGAACAATGATTGATAAGCGATAAGACAGCCATAGATAGATAATCAGTCACCCTCATAATATAACCATATATAAAATAATAAGGAATACGCGATGTACGGCGTTTTAATGATAGATATCGATAGTACTGCTTTGACCGCTGAAGATGTCAGCTTGATTAAACAAGCACAGGTCGGTGGAGTAATATTGTTTGGTCGTAACGTCACAGATGCGGCCCAAGTCAGAGCACTGTGTGAGGATATACGTTATCACAATCAAGACATACTTATCGGTGTGGACCAAGAAGGTGGACGAGTCGCAAGGCTACGTGAAGGCTTCACGCCCCTACCTGCTATGGGTCGATTGGGTGAGCTATTCAATCAAGACCCGAGTCAGGCACTTAGCTGCGCCTACGATTGCGGTTATCTAATGGCAGCTGAAGTACTAGCTGTAGGAATTGATTTGAGCTTTGCACCCGTACTGGATAGAGATGGTATTAGCCAAGTCATCGGTGACCGCAGTTTTCATCATGAGCCGCAAGCCATCACTGCGCTTGCAACACAGTTCATGCGTGGTATGAAAGTGGCTGGTATGGCAACCACTGGTAAACACTTCCCTGGTCATGGTGCCATCGCTCCTGACTCGCACGTATCAGAAGCCATCGATACGCGTAGCTTAGATGAAATTATCAATAGCGACATGCAACCTTTTGCTCAAACGCTACATAGTCTGGACGCTCTTATGCCAGCACATGTGATATTTTCACAAGTAGACGACAAGCCAGCAGGTTTCTCCAAAATTTGGCTACAAGATATCATTCGAGATGAGCTTAAATTTGATGGGGTACTATTCTCTGATGATTTATCGATGGCAGGTGCAAAGGCGGCTGGTGATGTCAGTGCTCGCGTAAAAGCAGCCATTGATGCTGGTTGTGATATTGCCCTCGTATGTAACGACCGTGTGGCTGCTCATGAGGCGGCTAAAGCTGCTCAAGATCTGCCTTACCCTAACCAGCAACGTATCAAAACCATGCGCGGCAATATCCCAACATGGCAAGGCGACCTTGAATCTACTTGCCAGCAATTTGAATACTGGCAGCAAGCCAAGCAGAATGTTACTCAGACTTTTTTTGGTAGTCAAACGGATACTCAGACTGCTAAAGAATCAACAGATCCTACTCTGTATAAATAATAGCTTACTTAACTATCATCGAGTAGCATACAAAAAACCGCGCCTTTATAAGATGCGGTTTTTGTCATTTAACTATTATTGTCTAACTGCAAGAAAAAGAAAAATATATAAATTAATTGGTTGGGTCTACCGCAGTACCTTGGGTAGCATCATCGCCATCTGGTAACAAATCATCATTGTTACTATCCAATGGGTTCATATCTGGATCTAGCGAATCACTGTTTATCATCATGCCGTCATTTGCGCTGACCACTTCGTCATTGACCATAAATTCAATACGGCGATTGCGGAAGCGACCTTGTTCGGTCGAATTATCTGCGATTGGTTCTGATTCGCCTAAGCCTTTGGTGGTTAGTTTACTAGCATCAACTCCCTTAGACACTAGATACGCTTTCACTGACTCAGCACGCTCCTGAGACAGCTCCATATTATAGGTATCAGAGGCTTGACTGTCTGTATGACCGACAATCATCAGCTTAATATCAGGTACATTATTGATGATTTCTGCAGCACGGTCTAGCAGCGCCTTATTGACTTCAGGTATAACCGCTTCATCTACTTGGAAGTTAATCACCTGAATACTCAAAGCGCGAGCAACATCACGTGGATCTGGGTTATCACCCAGATTGGTCATCGCCACATCTGCAGCAGCCAGACTATCATCAATCTCACCTTGTAGGTCTAATGGACCTTCAGCTTGCACGGTCATGGCAGGAGCAGCTGCTTGTAAGTCAGCAACCAACTTGTCCAACGCAGCTTTATCAGGAGCATTAACAGTAATGTTATCGCCTTTGATAATCATGCTCGCGTTCGGTACATTTTTGATAATTGGTAATATCGTTGCCAGTTGAGCAGATGCTGGCATATCTACTGCAAAGTTATCATCAACGTCAGCACGGCATTTATTGGCTTCATCACCAAATGCACCAGTCAAAGCATTCATAACATTGGTTTGTAATGTCTCATCACCTACGCTCATACGACAAGCATACAGCTCGCTATTTTCACCAGTTGCGATACTCAGTGATGCAGGTTCAATCGCGCCTGCAACCGCTAGTGCCTCATTACCTTGCACCCCTTGCTGCACTGTAGCCGCTGGTGTTGCTACAGGCTCAGGGTTTTCTTGACAGCCTCTGAGTAGAGCCCAAGCCAATGCACCCAAGATAATCAAACCAATAATAGGTAGCAGCGCTTTCATAAAACTCTCTTTTGGCTCTTCTTCTTCTTTTTGTAGTGGCGCTGTACTGGTCGTATCAGAAATCGGTGCACCAGCCGTAGAGGTGGCAGCGACCGCACTAGCAGGCAAAACAGTACCCGCCCATGCAGGTATATGATGCTGATAACTGTTCAGGTTATCATTCAAAAATTGCGGAACAGGCGTGGTACCAGCTAAGCTTTTTATTTCATGAAAAGCTAGTGGCGCTGCCATCGCAATTAGACCGCGTGAAGCGGTTGCATCGACATTGTGTTTGCCTGCCAATTCGCGAGAAATTTGGTCGCGGTGTGCCCCTTCTGTCCATACACGATCATAAAAAGCGTTGTCATCACGGGCAATGTTTTCATTGGCAAAGCGGCTAAAAGTATCATTGTCTGCAAGACGAGCAGCAAAAATGGCATAAAACTGCTCTAATAGGTTTTTCTTAGCTGGGCTACGGTCATCTTCCAATACGGCTGGGCTGACGGTGCGTGTCAAATGGCTAATAATATCCATAATATGGCTCTCCCCTTAATTTTTATTTATATCATTTGTTCGCTCAAAAAGCAGCTATATCATTCTTTTGTATTCAATCATTATAGTATTAGATAGTCATGGTAGCGATAAATCCATCAAACTACTTTATTTGGCTTTGATTATTATAAAATTCTTAAGCTGCTATTCACAGTCTGTGCGTTGTTGTGCAAATGATACAGTAAGTAATGTTTCGGTTGGCACACGTAACTGTAGCTAAATTACATGAAAAGATAGGCCATATAAAAAGACACGCCCTATGAAACGGCGTGCCTTATAAAAACTATCTAACTTGAGCTGGTTCAGCAACGATAACCGTGTTTGCCATCTCATCCACTTCTGAAGGTGAAAAAGGGCCTGGCGGTCTGGTGGCTTGATTATTCGAAGGAAAGTTGTTGGGAATATTACTCGCGCCATTGGTAGGCAGATTGTTGGGCGCGTTATTAAAGCTATTATTGTTAGGCAAAGGAGTTGGTATCACACGATCTCCAGTATCATCATCCGATGCTTGGTATTCGCCAGAGTTACTATTTACCCCATTATTGTTGTATTGATTATTAATCCCCGCCCCATCATCTACAAACTGATTATTTGCGTTTGCCATGTTGTTCGTAGCATCACCAATGTTGCTATTATCAGGCAACGGCAGTGGCGCTGTACTCTCGACCACCATCGCTGGTACTAAGCTTCGTATTTCTGCGACCAGTTTTTGCAGCAGCATATTGTCTGGTGCCTCCAGAGTGAGACGGTTGTTTTGCACATGTAAACGTGCAAATGGTGTTGATCTAAGCATCGTCAAGACATTGGGCAGTGTCTCCGCAGGCATATTAGCGATTGTGGTTGCTACCCCATCCTGTATGTTTAATTCACAAATACTTGCCTGCTCACCAAAACTTGTATTGAGTGCCTGTTGTAACGTGCTTTGCAGTGCAGCATCGCCAACGGTCGCGCTACAAGTGTACAAGTTGCCGCCGTTATCTACACCGACAATAATCTCAACAGGAGTCGTTGTTGGTACAGGAGGCACGGGTGCTGGCGGTGGTTCAACAGGTACTGTGGCCACGGGTTCTACTGGTATTTCATTATTGGGTTTCACTAATAATGCCCATGCTGCTAGGGCAAGCGCAGCCAAAGCTACTATCAATAAAAATACGCGTATTAGTAGATCGTTTCGTTGATTACGAGTGCGCACCTGTGCACGCTTCAAATTACTGTTTTCTGCCAGATGATAAGCTGCTGGATTGGCATGAATAGCATCACTACTGGCAATCGCATCGTTATCTAACGCTTCAGTGCTTACGCGTTCAGCAGTTGATATTTGCTCTATACTTCCTACATCATTATTCGTTATTGCTGTGTCTATGCCAGCTATGCCAGTATCTAAAGTAGCGTCATCAAGTCTATTCGATATGTCGTCACTTACTGGCACATGTACTGGCACATTATTATCATCTGAACCAAAGCTTTTCTGTATTTGCTGATCCACACCTTGAGTAGCAGTAATCGCAGCTGCTGCCCAGATAGGTAAATATGGACGTAAAGCAGCCTGTTTTTCTTGTAAAAATGCTGGCAAGAACTGCCCATTGGCCAATACTTTTAGCTCACGATATGCCAACGGCGCGGCACTAATTAGTAATTGCTCAGTTGTCTGCTCATCAATGTGATGAGTGGCTGACAACTCTTGGACGATTGTTTCTTGCAGGCTTTTATCTTGCCATATTTGTTCAAATAATGGGCTTTCATTATTAGTGCTAGTAATTACTTGATCAGTACGCAGCAGTTGTGAGTAAACCTGTGGCACAGCTAGGCGCGCGGCCAAAACAGCATAAAACTGTTCAAGTAGACTGACATAGGCGACATTGTTGCTATCATCATTACCCATTACAGCTGGGGTTACCGTTTGTTCTAGCTGGTCAATAATGTTCATATTTCACTGCCTCTATCAGCCTTATTGGAATGTGCAAAATTAAGCACTTATTTTATTTTCGTCCATGTCATTTGTGTATTTTGCTTCTTTGTCTAAAAGATTCATTGCAGCGCGGATGCATGAACACTACTCTCGTCTTTAACCTTGCTTTAAAAGTTTCACTTATGTTGCATGGTACACTGCTACATTATTCACTATAACCGCATAAAAAAGCATCGTTTTGTCACACAATAGGTATTCGCGTTATCGCAACTGCTGTTAGTATTAGTCTATTGCTAATAGTTAGTACTTAATACGGATCAGACGTCAAACTTATTTTTTACTCAGCCGTAACGCTTAGGCTTTGAATATTGTCATTTGTAGCTTGTCATTTGTAACATTGTCACATATCAGGCACGGCCTAAGGATTTTCCTTTGTTAAACCATACGACGCTTATTATCATTATTACCGTTATTGTCAGCTTATTGGCTTGGCAAAACAAGACGCTATTTAATCGATTGATTTTTTACCCGCCAGCAGTTAACAATGGGCAATGGGATCGCTTTGTGACCCATGGCTTTATTCATGCTGATAGTATGCATTTGCTCTTCAACATGTTTACTTTGTATTTTTTTGGGCGTGCTATCGAAGGACTATATCAGCCGTTTTTATTTGGCTACGGTTTTGTGGTCTTTTATGTGTTGGCAATTATCGTTGCCATGATTCCAAGTTACGTGAAAAACAAGAACAACGCCAGTTATTTGAGTTTAGGCGCATCAGGCGGCGTATCAGCTGTGCTGTTTGCTTTTATCCTGCTAGCACCATGGGAGAGAATTTACCTCTTTGCCGTGATCCCTATTCCGGCGATACTATTTGCCGTGGCTTATATATTTTATAGTATCTATGCTGATCGACGCGGTGGCTCAAACATCAATCATATGGCTCATATGTGGGGCGGCGCATTTGGCGTTATCGCTACGATTGTTTTGGAACCAAAAGTACTACCGCATTTTATCAATGCCTTGCTATCACCGGGATTTTAGACATTTTTACGTATAATAAAGCTAGCACTTTAAACACAGTTATATTTTATAAACTCTATTTTGCGCAGGGTACACTTCTACATTTGAGATTTAGTAATACATTATGATTATAGATATTATCGGTGATATACATGGTTATGCAGACAAACTGATCGGTCTGCTGCATCAGTTGGGCTATGAGCATAACGGTCAGCATTTCATGCCACCGACAGGTCATAGGGCTTTGTTCATTGGTGATTTGATCGATCGTGGTTCGCAGCAACTAGCTACACTGGAAATTGTCTTTGCAATGCTAGATGCCGATGTAGCCGATGCAGTAATGGGCAACCATGAATATAATGCGTTGGCATATGCCACGCGCGATCCTGATAATACTAGCCAGTATTTACGCCCGCACAATGATATCCATAGACGCCAACATGAGGCGTTTTTAGCAGAGATACCATTTGGCTCAGAGCAACATGAGTACTGGTTGCAGCGTCTATACGAAATTCCATTATGGATTGAGACCGACTACGCCTGCTTTGTACATGCTTGCTGGGATACAGTTAGCATGGCAATACTAAAGCCTCTCTTGACTGACGATCACTGTCTGACTACGGCAGGTCTAATCGCAACGGCTAAAGAAGATACCATCGCCTTTGACGCTTTAGAGCGAGTGTTAAAAGGGGTTGAAACAGGTTTACCTGATGGTATTGTGATGGTAGATAAAGAAGGTACCGAGCGTACACGAGTGCGAGTACGTTGGTGGCTAGATGAGTTAAATACACGCACCCTGCGTGAAGTGTCTCGTGCTCCATCGTCCGCATTGGCACAAATACCGCCTGACGCACTGGCTGAAAATATTGAATTTGCGCTAAAAACTCATAAACCTGTGTTTGTCGGGCACTATTGGCTCACTGGCACCCCTGAGCCACTCAGCCCGCAAGTTGCCTGTACCGACTACTCTGCAGCAGTGGATAGCGGCTATCTAACATGCTATCAGCTAGATACCGAACATCCATTACCATTGACGGCCAAGCATTTTGTTCAGCATTATCACGATGAAAAACATATATAAAATCGTGATATCAATGCAATTAGCGCCATACCAGTATTAAAAGTCAAACTTGGCTTTACGAGTGTAGCAAAATTTTTGTATGATGGTCTTTTTGAGGATATCCAATCATGAGCACCACGAATACTGCTGCTAACCAGAACGGTCCAATCACCTCCCCTGCTGGTCAGCCAAAAGTCGGCATTATCATGGGTTCGCAGTCTGACTGGGCAACTATGAGTGCTGCTGCGCAATTGCTTGCAGACTTTGACATTGCTTTTGATTGTGAAGTTGTCTCTGCACACCGTACGCCTGATAGATTATTTGATTATGCCAAAAGCGCAAAAGACAATGGTCTACAAGTGATCATCGCTGGTGCAGGCGGTGCCGCTCATCTGCCAGGCATGTGTGCCAGTCAAACGCCGCTACCTGTCTTTGGTGTCCCCGTAAAATCATCTATGTTGAGCGGTTGGGATAGTCTACTGTCTATCGTACAAATGCCAAAAGGCGTCGCTGTTGGTACTTTGGCGATTGGTGCTGCTGGTGCTTATAACGCTGCCCTACTTGCAATTCAAGTATTAGCATTGCATGATGCTACGATTGCTACTAAGCTCGATCAGATGCGCCAGTCTCAGACTGAGACTATTCTCGCTAGCCCAACACCAGGTACTATTAATCCTTAAGTAAATATAAATCGATCAGCTTTTATAGCAGAGTCTTCTAGATTGACCGCTTAACAATTGAAGCTATCACTGTATACTTTTAAGCAATTCTGATTAGAGATAAGGTGCATACAGTGCACCTTTTCCTATTTTCACCCATTGAGTTTTAGTTTTTCATATACCAAACATCTTATTCACTTTTATTCAAAGAGCCTGCCATGACTACAGCAAACGCTTATCCTGTTACCCAAACCATTCGTACCATCGGTATTTTAGGCGGTGGTCAGCTTGGTATGATGCTTGCCGAAGCCGCTATGCCATTGGGTTACCAATGTGTATTCTTAGAAGACAATCCAGAATGCCCTGCCAGCTTATACGGTCGTGTCTTTCATAGCGATCAATTAGAAGACTTTATCGCAGCAGCGGATGTCTTTACGTTAGAGTTTGAAAACACGCCAACGTCTACGGTCGAACAGCTGGTTAGCTTGTCAAAATCTGGCAGCAAGCAAGGCATGTTCCCACCATTGATTGCGCTTGATATCGCTCAAGATCGTCTCAAAGAAAAGCAGATGTTCAACACGCTTGATATTGCAACCGTGCCATTTATGGAAGTCAATTCTGAAGCTGAGCTCAAGCACGCTTGTAAAGAATTGGGCCTGCCTATCGTTCTGAAGACCAGCCGCGGTGGTTACGACGGTAAGGGGCAGTTCGTTATCAAGCAGGACAGTGATATTAAAACTGCTTGGCTAGATCTAAAAGACGCGGTCAGTGGTAAAGGCTCACTTACGCCAACACCTGCGCCGTTAATTGCTGAAGGCTTTATTAACTTTAGCCGTGAAGTGTCTATCATTGCAGCAAGAGCGCAAAATGGTCAGGTACGCTGTTACGACTTGGTCGAAAACCATCATCACCATGGTATTTTGGCCAAAACTCAAGCACCTGCTGTTGGCACGAGTCACCTGTTTCAGCAAGCAACAGATGCTATCACCAAAGTCATGAATCACTTGGATTATGTCGGCGTTATGGCGCTTGAATTATTCGTCACCAAAGATGCTCGCGGTCATAACGCGATATTGGCGAATGAGATCGCACCACGGGTTCACAACTCTGGACACTGGAGTATCGAAGGCGCTATTACCAGTCAGTTTGAGAATCATATCCGTGCCGTGGTTAACTTGCCATTAGGCGATACAGACAACGTGCATCCTGCGATTATGGTGAATGTACTGGGTCAATATCCTGATATCAGTGCAGTATTAAATATTGATGGCGCTCATTATCATAGCTATCATAAGGCTGAGCGTGACGATCGCAAGATTGCTCATATCACTTTGATGCCTAATGACGTGACTGATTTAGAGCCTGCTATGGCAAAACTGGTTGCTATATTGCCAAACAAGGTTGGTCTGGATAAAGAGTATGCAAGTGTAGATACTCAGCCTAGTAAAGCAGACGTCGATGCTAAGAGTAATGCTAAAAACAGTGCTCAGAACAGTGTTCAAAGCGATGCCACAGCTGGTGAACTAGACACTAAAGATAGCCAAACAGACAGCCTGACTGCTACTCCATTAAAATCTGAGAAGGCCAAAAAATAATGCAGATTTGGGTGGACGCAGACTCGGTACCATTGATTGCCAAAGACTTGATTATTAAAACGGCTGAACGTACCAAGACCATGGCTATATTTGTGGCCAATCAGCCGATTAAGCTACGCAAGTCGCCCTTACTTGTCATGACAGTCGTGCCATCAGGGTTCGACAAAGCTGATGATTATATCGTCGAGCAGATACAGGCTGGTGACTTAGCTATCACTAGCGACATTCCTTTGGCTAATGACATTTTGGACAAAGGTGGTATGGTATTGACGACGCGCGGCGTGGTCTACGATAAGAACAACATCAAGCAAAAGCTCAATATGCGCGACTTTATGGACACCATGCGTGGTACTGGCGTCCTAGAGTTACAGGAAATGAGCGGTCAGAAACCCTACGGCGATCGAGATAAAAAAGCCTTTGCCGATGGGCTTAATCGCTTGGTCCGTTAGTATTTTTTATCGTTCTATCTGACGCCTACCCATCCTGTCTTCTATTAAGTAACATTATCTAGCCAACGTTTGCTTCCTTGCAAACGGTATACACTCTATAACCAAACACTATTCAATCAGCACGCTTTATAACGAAGCGTGCTACCTATCTTTGTTACTCTATATTCGGTTTTTAAGATAAATAAACTTACTGAATAATTCAAACAATAGCATTTAAATAAGAATAGGAATGATTATGAAAATTTTAGTCGTTGGTGCAAGTGGTCGAGTGGGCGGTGATTTGGTTAAGCAGTTATTGGCTGATGACCATCAAGTTATTGGCACGACTCGTCAGAAAGAAAAACTATTTGATAATGACAATTACACCCAGCTAGATTTAGACATTACAGCCAGTAAAGACTCTATTGAAAAACAACTAGATCAGGATATCGAGGCTGTTTACTTTGTAGCAGGATCTGGTGGCAAAAATGTCTTAGAAGTTGATTTGCACGGTGCCGTGAAAACGATGCAGGCTGCACAAGATAAAGGCATTAAACGTTATATTATGCTGAGCTCAGTCTTTTCATTAGAAACTGACAAATGGGACGAAAACCCTGGTATTGCAGATCTAAAAGAATACTATATCTCAAAGCACTACGCCGATCACTGGTTAGTGAATAACAGCTCGCTGGATTACACTATCGTACAGCCAGGCGCACTAAAAGAGCGCGCAGGCACTGGTAAAATTACTATTAATGATACCAGTTCTGGTGAGAATGCCATCGAAGATGTAGCGACAACGCTAGCCGCGGTGCTAACCACAGATAACACCATAGGCAAAGTCTTCAATCTACATAATGGTGATATCGATATCAATGAAGCAGTTGCTACGGTATAAATAAATTTAGTATTAGCAAAATTGGTTGTAGACGCTAGATTTTAAAAGCAGCCAATACAAAAGGTCCTTATCGATTCGCCAATATCTAATTGGTAAATCGGCAACGACCTTTTTATTATGTATTTAGATTACAGCTAATCTAAAAGAAGCTCATTCAATTATGCTTGCCCACTGGGAAAAGGAATGACTTCTTCCAAGCTGCTTGCACCTGTCAACACCATTAGCAATCTATCCATACCGACTGCGATACCGCTACATGGCATCAAATCATTGGATGCATCTAATAGATATTCATCGATTGGCATTTGAGGTAGGTTATGACGCGCACGTAATTGATTGTCTTGTTCAAAACGGTCATGCAATGCTTGACCATCTGCTAGTTCATCATAAGCATTGGCAATCTCAATGCCATTGATATACAACTCAAAACGTTTTGCTATTTTATTACCGTCTTTGTCCATAGCTGTCTTCGCTAGTGCAGCGGTCGCAGGTGGATACTCTATGATTAATGTCGGCAAATCATGACCTAGGTTTGGCTCTACGGCATGACTGAATAACAAATCTAACCAGCTCTGACGACGGTTTTCTTCGCTATCATCAGCATTATTAAAATCAAACCCTGTCAAACCCATATCTTCTGCCACGGCTTGCAATGCAGTTAAACTCGCTGTCAACGGATGTATGCCAACATAATCCATAAAAGCATCGACATAACGATAATGACTCATCACAATTGAATGACCATAAAGTGCCTCTAACAACTCATTAAGTTCAGTTGCCATCTCGTCCAGACTATAATTCGGTTGATACCATTCAAGCATCGTAAATTCAATATTATGACGTGTGCCTATTTCGTTATCACGAAAGACAGGGCAAATCTGATAAATAGGTACTTGCCAGCTGGCTAATAAACGCTTCATCGAAAACTCAGGCGAGGTATGCAAATAATAAGTGCGTGGACGGTCTTGATAGGTCACGTGAGCTGCTACAGACTGCAAAAAAGTGTCTGTATTGCCTGCTTGGGATAATAGCGGTGTTTGCACTTCTAGCACTTGTCGCCTGGTAAAAAACTGACGAATATTACTGATAAATTGCGCACGCTGTTGTGCCATCGTAAGCGTCATGGTTGGTGCGTAGCTAGGCTTAGAAGTAATAGGCTGCGAAGAAATATTATTTGCTTGAGTCATTGGGCTCTACTGCGACTGATGAATAATTGGTTGCTGAATATCTTGTTTAATTAAAACTGCCACTCACGGCGCAAGTGGTAATCACGTCTCAGACCGTCAAAGTCAGCACCATTTACTTGCCCATCCACTGCTTTATTTCGCAACGAGGTATCATCCTGCATAATGTCATAAAACTTTGGCAGTCTATCTGGATATGATTTTAGTTCAGACCATAAGAACATATTTAGCGGTAGCAGATTGGACATAGATTGAGTGGGAGGTATCGATAATTTTTCACACAGTGCATCATAAATGATTTGTGTGCCACGTAGCTTACCTTCTAGCGTATAGCCAGCGATATGCGGTGTTGCAATAGCAAGTCTGGATAGTAAGCTTGCTGTGACTTCTGGCTCATGCTCAAACACGTCTAGCACCACTTGACGCCCAGTACGCTCAATATCTGCTTCAAGTGCTCTTTCCTCGATTACAGGTCCGCGCGCACTATTAATTAACATTGTATCGGCAGGCATCATTACTAATGCAGCTGCGTTGATAAGGTGACGTGTTGGGTAATCACTACCTTTAGAATTCGTCGCATTCCTTTCATTGGTTAAAGGCACATGCAGACTAACCACGTCACTTTGGCTAAGTACCTGCTCCAAGCTAGCATTATTAGTTTTAGAGGTTGGTAACAAGGGATCATAACCTAGCACCTGCCAACCCAAATCATAGGCATACTGAGCAAGCGTGCCGCCGATATTGCCAAGACCAATGATGCCTAATGTTAATGACGCCGACTGCTGCCAATACTGTGGACGCAAAGTTAAGATAGCCGTCAATACATATTGAGCCACAGAATGCTTGCTACAACCAGCCGCATTGGCGAAAGTGATATTGCGAGACGCTAGATAATCTTGATCTACATGGTCGGTCCCAATAGTCGCAGACCCAACAAACTGCACACTGTTATTATCAACCAGTAAAGTCTTACCTACTTTTGTCACCGAGCGTATCAGCAGTACATCTGGCTGTACTTCGGTAAGTAGCGCTGCATCGATATCTCGACCAGCGACAGTAATGATATCAACCGTATGCTCAGTCAGCTGACTAAGCATAGCGTCATTAAAAAAATCATTCAGACTAGCGATGTTGCTGTCCGCTAAAATAGTGATATTTTTAATCGCGCTTAACTTATCGGTCTTATTATTCGTCAACTCTGCCATATTCTCATTTGTCATTATTCATCGTCTCTATCGATAATTTTTTACATCGTATTTGCTAGCGACTCATTATTCCGGTCCATGCACAGGATCTATCGCACGAGGGTCAGAAAGCATTATCTCCTGCTGAGCAAATATCTCATTCTTATGCTGCGATATCCACTCGCGCCATACCGCAAGCCCAATAGCCAGCACGACAGGCCCAATAAACAAACCAACAAAACCAAATGCTGTAAGACCACCCAGTACACCAATAAAAATAATGATAAAAGGAATCTTGGTCGCGCCGCTAATGACGATAGGACGAATCAAGTTATCTACCCAGCTAATCACCAGTACACCCCACAGTGCCAAACCAATACCTTCTGCAGTATGCCCTTGACTCAATAGCCAAATCGACACACCTCCCCAAACGAATGGTGTGCCGAATGGAATCAAGGCAATAATAAACGTGACAATGGTCAATAAGATAGGACTTGGCGCACCAGCGAAGTAATAGCCGATACCAGCCAATAGTGCCTGAGCCAATGCCGTCAGCCCAATGCCGTATACCACAGCGCGCGTAGTTGTACCCACAGAATCGATGTAACCATCAATGCGATTACCGATGATGTTACGCAGCGCTTGACGAATCTGCCGAACCAGACTGGTGCCATCACGATAAAAAAAGAAGAGTGTCATTAACGCCATACCGAGTTTGGCCAAACTACTGAACACCACATCAAAGGCTATTTTGCCATAATATAAATGCGACTGAACCCAAATGCGAAAAGCTTCTAGCGTCCCTTCTGGGTTTTTATTGATGCGCCACAGTACGTCTTTGACTTGCTGACCGATGATAGGCAAATCTTTGAGGGAGTCAGGCACATCTAAGTAACCTACCTTGATACGGTAAATCAAATTACTGATTAAACTCAAAGCTTCTTGCTGTAAGATAAACACACCGATGACCAGTGGCACGCCTATTATCAGTGAGATACTCACCGTCATAATAGCAGCACTAAAATCTGGGCTTAGCTTCACCTTTTCATGGAAGAAATTATAAATAGGAAAAGTCACATAGGCCAAAATCGCTGCCCACAGCGCTGGTACAATAAAAAACTGCACCACTTGAAAACACAATACGAATAGCACCACTAGCAACGTAATTGCCAATAAGCGCTGAATAATAAATTCTTTTGTCCAGTTTTCAATCATAGCGTATAAACCAAAAGCGGACAGCAAACGATAATTTTGCTGGCGAGTTTATAAATGTGTGATGAATATCAGCTTTTAGACATTGTCTGTAAGCCATATCCATTAGCGAGAGTTGCGAATCATACAAAAAAGCATTGGGTCGGACTTATGAAATCATATAACGATTAAGTAATATGGCAATTAAATAGTATGACGATTAAATAGTATGACTGTGCCCAGTTCCATACTACAAATTCACAGCCATTCATTATCATAGACAACACAATAAAAATGCAGTTAGCACGCTTTATTATGCAATAAAGCGTGTGAATTATATAACGCGTTGTTGTAATCTTTACTTACAACTTTGTCTATGCAAGCTTACTAGATGACGACGATAATGACTAGCGCATAATGCATGAATTTAGTGTGTAAAAATGATGTATCGAAAACTGCTTTTATGTTCAGCTTTTAAACTGTTATCTTATAAGGGAATCCACTGGTGCGTTCTATTTGTCGCGACAATTGATGTTATACTAAAGCAATTATTTTAAGCTTTTCAGTGTAGTTAAGTTTATTTGCACATATTTATTTACATCGTCGTAAAGACATCGAATCCTCTGAGCCAGATTTCAACACCCGCTTATATCGTCTTCTTTTAGACTATCATAAGTTCTAATTTTAGGGTGTCGCCATCATTTAGAGTGAGTTACTTGAGCAAAATCATAAGTCTTTTATAAAGGCTTATACGAGATTTAGACTCAGCATATCAGCTCAATATTTGAGCTTGATATGCAAGAGCGCAATTTTGAGTTAATTTCGGATTTACTTTGATTTTATTTGAAATCAATACAGACACACCAAATTTTAATAATATATCGATAGGAACAATAACAATGTCAAAAGACACTGATAACCCCAACTCTAACACCTCAAACGAAGCCAGTAAGACCAATAAACCACAAGATACTGTCACTTTTGCCTTAGCTCAATCACATTTTTTGGTCGGTGATATCGCAACCAACGTCGAAAAAATGCGTACCCTAGCATTACAAGCACGCGAACAGGGTGCTGACGTAATCGTATTCCCAGAGTTAGCGCTACTAGGCTACCCTCCACAAGATTTATTGCTACGTCCAAGCTTGTCTGGCCGCGTCAAAAGCGCTTTGTCTACTTTGAGTGATATTGATGATATCGTCATGATTGTCGGCTATCCGCATGTCGATCATCACGGTACTTTTAACTCTGCTGCCATCCTACATAATGGTCATCAAAAAGGCTTTTATCATAAGCAAATTTTGCCAAATTATGGCGTGTTTGATGAACGTCGCTATTTCGATAAAGGTCGTAATCAAGTTTTATTTGACTATAAAGGTATTACTATTGGTCTGCTTATCTGTGAAGATTTGTGGGAAAAAGGTCCTATCTCTGAGCTTAAAAAACAGGGTGCTGATCTAATCGTAAGCTTAAACGCCTCACCTTTTGAGATTGAAAAGCAAGACAATCGCAAAACCATGCTTGCCAAGCGTAGCCGTGAAAACAAACTACCTATCGTCTATGTCAACGCAGTGGGCGGGCAAGACGATCTAGTGTTTGATGGCGGCTCTATGGCTGTACAAGCTGACGGTAGCGTTGCCCATGAAGCGCCACGCTTTATGAATCAATTACTATTGGCTACGTTAGATGTAAAAACTGCGAAGTTTAATGAGCAGACCAAAGCGCCTCTAACCTTAAGCCGCGAATCTGAAATGTATCAAGCGTTAGTCGTCGGTCTACGCGACTATGTCAACCATTCAGGATTCTCTGGTATTATTGTCGGGTTGTCAGGTGGTATTGACTCGGCATTGACGCTTTGTATCGCTGTTGACGCTCTAGGCGCTGACAAGGTATATGCGGTCATGATGCCATACGAATACACCTCTCAAATTAGTCTAGAAGATGCTCAAGCCCAAGCACGTCGCTTAAATGTTTCTTACACCGTCTGCCCTATTTTTGACGCTGTCGAAGGCATCCGTCATACGTTAGCGCCGTTATTCAATAAGTCGCCAGCGGACACTACTGAAGAAAACATCCAAGCGCGCGCTCGCGGTGTCATTTTGATGGCCTTGTCCAATAAGTTTGGTCATTTAGTTATCACGACTGGTAACAAGTCAGAATTGGCGGTTGGTTATTCAACGCTATATGGCGACATGGCTGGCGGCTTTGACGTACTAAAAGACGTATACAAGTCTCAAGTTTATAAATTGGCGAGCTATCGTAACCGTTTAGAAGATACTCCTGTGATTCCTGAGCGCGTTATCACTCGTCCACCATCAGCTGAATTACGTCCAGATCAAAAGGATCAAGACAGCTTGCCAGACTACGATGTGTTAGATGGTATCTTGACATCATATATCGATGAAGATATGGGCTATCAAGAGATTATTGATAAAGGCTTCGATGCTGAGATGGTCGCTAAAGTCATCAAAATGGTAGACAACAGCGAATACAAACGCTTGCAATCTCCTATTGGTACCAAGATTAGCCACAAAGCTTTCGGACGTGAACGCCGTTATCCGTTAGTCAATAAGTGGTCAATCAAAGGTTAATTACTACATATCTCTCAACTTCTACTATCTATAAGTTGAGAGGTACTAGTTAGCCAGTTTTACAAGATATCGAATTTTTTACTATTAGCTGGGTGCTTGCCCAGCTTTTTTGGTTTTTATCTACCAAAAATTTTTATACCTAGCCGTATTCTTTTCCACACAGTTTCACCAACTATTTTGCCTTAATTATCTTTATTTCTTTTTCGAGTACGTCATGAGTTTGCTAACCGCTAGTGTCTTTCTTCTTTTACTGCTTGCCTTAAGCACCTTTGTCTCTGCTGCTGAGATTGCCATCGCCGCAGGACGCAAAATCAAGCTCCAAATTATGGCAAAAGAAGGCGATGTTCGCGCGCTTGATGTCCTTAATATGCAAGAGCACCCTGGTAGCTTTATCACCGTCGTACAAATAGTGCTAAATGCGGTCGCTATTTCAGCTGGTGCCGTGGGTGAATCGGCCATCAGTCCATATCTCGAACAGTTATTGAATAGTGAAACGATAGCATCAGTTATATCATTTGTACTTATCACGAGTTTGTTTTCACTACTTGCCGACCTAATGCCCAGACGTTTGGCCATGTCAAATGCAGAGACGATAGCTGTACGGCTTGTACGCCCGATGATGTTGTTGATATTTATACTAAAGCCCATTATATGGGTGTTCGATGGGGCCGCAAATATCCTGTTTAAGCTTTTTGGCATCTCAACCATACGTCAAGATGATATGACACCAGAAGATATTTATGCAGTGATGGATGCTGGTGCTGAAGCGGGTGTACTAAAGAAGCAAGAGCATCACTTGATCGAAAATATCTTTGATATGCAAGAGCGTACCGTCACCTCAGTGATGAATCCTCGAGAAAATATCGTTTACTTTGATACCAAGACAAGTACCGAAGAAGTCGTGAATATCATGATTGAGCAGCCACATAATAAGTTCTTGGTCTGCCATGATGACGATTTAGAACATATCATTGGTTATGTGGAATCTCGTAGCTTTTTGGCTTTGGTTTTGAACCAACAAGAAGTTAGCCTAACGAACAAAGCTCTATTGAAGCCAGCACTTTTCGTGCCTGATACGTTGTCTTTATTTGAAGTACTAGAAATGTTTAAATCTACTGGCGCTGATTTTGCAGTTATCGTGAATGAATATGCTCTAGTCGTTGGTGTTATCACATTAAAGGACGTGATGAGCATTGTGATGGGTGAGTTGGTAACGCTAGAAGAACAGCCTATTGTCCAGCGCACTGACAACTCGTGGCTAATCGATGGCATGACCCCTATCGAAGATGTGATTCGTGCATTAGATATCGTCGACCTACCACGCAGTCAAAATTACGAGACTATCAGTGGATTCATGATGTATATGCTTCGAAAAATCCCTAAAAAGACCGACACGATTGAGTATGCCAATTATCGATTTGAGATTATTGCAACTGATAATCTTAAAATTACGCAGATGCTAGTAACCAAATTAGAAGATGTCACTTAACTTACTGGCTAGTTAAAGAATACTTAGCTAGCCTATTCACATTGTTTCAAGCACGCTGACCAAAGATAGCAGTGCCGACACGTACCATTGTTGTGCCGTTTTCTATCGCTTCTGCCATATCACCACTCATACCCATACTAAGCGTATCCCAGCTATCTAGCTCTGGATAGTCGGCTTTAACCTCTTCAAACAACTGCTTAGTTCGAGCAAAGGCATCCGTATTTGCTTTAGCAGGAATAATCATTAGGCCTCGTAACTGTAGACGCTCGTAGCCTTTAATCGCTGTTATCAGCTCTGGCAACTGGGCTGGCAAACATCCTGACTTGCTATCTTCGTTATCGATATTTAATTGAATCAACACATTCAACGGTGGCAGGTCAGTTGGTCGCTGGTCATTCAATCGCTTGGCGATGATATCGCGCTCAACCGTTTGCACCCAATCAAAGTGCTCTGCAATGTCACGTGTCTTATTACGTTGAATACTACCGATATAATGCCAAACGATACTCTTACCTACAGGCTGAGCTTTAAGTTCAGTAATTTTTTCGATGGCTTCTTGTAGATAGTTTTCACCAAAATTGCGCTGTCCTTGAGCTGCTAAAGTTGCGATCATGTCAGCAGGTTTCGTTTTCGAAACAGCTAGCAGCATAACATTATCAGTCTGTCTGTCAGTATGATCACATGCTTGCTTCATCTGCTTACTAACTTGCTGCCAGTTATCGATAAGTGTCACTTCATCAATATTTTGATCTTTTTCTTTCATATTCGGCCTTTAATATTTATTAGGTTTTCAAAACTTCTTCAAAAAATAATTACTCGATATTTATGACTATTTTATGCAGAATCGTTTAATAAAGATTGATAAAAGATTATTCATATAAAAATATCTTTATTAAAACTAATTTTGAGTTTTATTAACTTAGTAGATGGTTAAATACTCACAGTCTTGTTATGATATTGTTACATGCTTTAACATATGCTACTGAATGTGCTAGCGATAGTAAAAAAATTGGTTATCTCTTCAACGTTTCTTGTTCAGTTGAAATTGCTGATAGATAGTTTACCACGTGTTTTTGTAGTGTTCTGTTTTACCCGAACTAAGTGATAGGAATATCAAATTATGGCTGAAAAAAATAATCTAAGTATCGAAGATTTGCTGCGTTTTACTGTTAAACATAAGGCATCAGATTTACATATTTCAGCAGGCATGCCGGCAATGATTCGTGTTGACGGTGAAATGACACGTATCAATATGCCAGAGATGACCCATCAGGTTGTGCATCAGCTTATTTATGACATCATGAATGATAAACAACGTGCTGACTTTGAAGAATTTTTTGAGACGGATTTTTCTTTTGAGATCCCTAATCTAGCACGTTTTCGTGTCAATGCTTTCAATCAAAACCGCGGTGCAGGCGCTGTATTTCGTACCATTCCTTCCAAAGTATTAACGATGGAAGACTTAGGTATGGGCGATGTCTTTAGACGCGTTTCTGACTTTAAGCGTGGTGTGGTACTGGTAACGGGCCCAACAGGTTCAGGTAAATCGACAACGCTTGCGGCGATGATTGATTATATTAACGAAAGCCGTAAGGAGCATATTCTAACTATCGAAGATCCGATTGAGTTTGTTCATGAATCAAAGAAAAGCTTGATTAACCAACGTGAAGTTCATCGTGATACTTTGGGTTTCGAACCAGCATTACGCTCTGCTCTACGTGAGGATCCTGATGTTATCTTGGTCGGTGAGCTACGTGACCTTGAGACCATTCGTTTAGCATTGACCGCAGCAGAAACTGGTCACTTAGTATTCGGTACCTTGCATACTAGCTCAGCCGCTAAGACAATTGACCGTGTCATCGACGTGTTCCCTGCTGCTGAAAAAGACATGATTCGCGCGATGCTGTCAGAATCATTGCAAGCCGTTATTTCACAGACCCTGTTACGTCGTCAAGCAGGTGGACGTGTGGCAGCCCATGAAATCATGTTAGGTACCCCCGCTATCCGTAACTTGATACGTGAGAATAAAATTGCTCAGATGTATTCTGCTATTCAAACTGGTGCAGGCGAAGGCATGATTACGCTCGATCAAACATTAAAGAACTTGGTAGGCAAAGGTACTATTAGCAAAGATGTGGCGCGTCCTTATGCAAAACAGCCTGAAGCGTTTCTATAGTATATATAGAGAGACCATTAGAAGTGAATAATTGGTGATATCCACTATTATTTAATAGCCTTCTACTTACGAACTTTACAGCATGATTTTAAATATTTTCTTAATCGATTTACATCTAGTGCAGGTACGATATGGACATTGATAAACTATTGCAGTTAATGATTAATAAAAATGGCTCTGACCTTTTTATTACTGCTGATGTAGCGCCTTCCATGAAAGTCAATGGAAAGATATTGCCTGTTGGTAAAACGCCCTTGAGTGCTGAGCAAACCATGAGGTTGGTCAAGGGTGTGATGACGCCAAGCCAACGAAAAGAGTTTGAAGATACCAATGAGTGTCAGTTTGCTATTGCTGATGAGGCGCAGCAAGCACGTTTTCGAGTCAGTGCATTTATACAGCGTGATATGGCAGGAATGATTTTACGGAAAATTGAAAACAACATTCCAACGGTCGAAGAGTTACGTTTACCGCCAGCACTAAAAGAGCTGTCCATGAAAAAACGCGGTATTATTCTATTAGTTGGCGCAACGGGTACGGGTAAATCCACTACCCTTGCTGCAATGATAGGACATCGCAATCAAAATTCTCATGGTCATATTATTACGATAGAAGACCCTATCGAATTTGTCCATAAACATCGCGGCTGTATTATCACCCAACGTGAGGTTGGTATCGATACCCATTCATTTGAAGCGGGCCTAAAAAACACGCTACGCCAAGCACCCGATGTCATCTTAATCGGTGAGATTCGTAACCGTGAAGTCATGAGCTATGCTATTCAGTACGCAGAAACTGGCCATCTAGTGTTTGCAACGTTGCACGCAAACAACGCTAACCAAGCAATCGATCGTATCATTCACTTCTTTGAAACCAGTCGCCATAATCAGTTGTTTATGGATTTGTCGTTGAACCTGCAAGCTATTATCGCGCAGCAACTTATTCCCACACCTGATGGTAAAGGACGACGCGCTGCTATTGAGATTTTGCTAAATTCGCAGCTGATCAGTGACTATATCCGTAAAGGGGAAGTCCATGAAATCAAAGATGTGATGACACGCTCACGAGACAGTGGTATGCAAACCTTTGATCAGGCGCTTTTTGATTTGTACGAACAAGGAGAGATAACGTATAAAGAAGCGATTCTACATGCCGACTCTCCTAACGATCTACGCCTCAAAATTAAGCTCAGTAGCAAAAACGGTAAAGCTAATTTAGATGAAGGTGCTGATAGTTTATCGTTAGATGTAAGCTAAATTATTGCGCTTTCTACGCATAATAGACATATAAAAAGAAGCCCTCGTTATTTATAACGAGGGCTTCTTTTATTGTTCGATATCGTAGTGCTGATAGAAATAAGCGTTTCTACTTATACGCTAGACAATTACTTCGCGCTGTCTCTACAGGCTTGATCCGCGCAGATACCATATAGCACGAGAGAATGCCCAGACAGTTTAAAGCCATGTTTTTCTGCTACTTTCAATTGCTCTTCTTCGATGACTTCATTATGAAACTCTATAATCTTGCCACACACATCACAAACTAGGTGATCGTGATGCTCTTCTTGGGTAATCTCAAATACAGATAGATTGTTTTCAAAGTTATGACGCTCAACAATACCTGCTTGTTCAAACTGTGTTAGGACACGATAGACAGTGGCAAGACCTACGTCTTCACCTTGCTCGATAAGCGCCTTGTACACTTCTTCTGCACTCATGTGATGCAGCTCTGCGCTTTCTAATAGCTCTAAAATTTTGATACGAGGTAACGTGACCTTGAGTCCTGCTCTACGTAAATCTTGATTGGTAAAAGAAGCCATAATATCCCTTTTGACTGTGACAGCCTTAACAAATAGAAAATATGAGATAAATAATCAACAAAGATTATTTTTATTTAATATAAAGTAAATGATTAATAATAAACTGATGAAACTTACGCAGACATCTCTCTTATTATTTTCTAAATATCGAGATGCAAGCCTATGAATTTAAAATATAATTAATCTAACTATTCAGATTGTGTTTGGTAAATAATGTCGTAAGTGGTAGGCAATTGCAAGTAAATGACGTATCATTTGTCCAAGATTGTCGGTCAGACTGGTACCACCTAACGCTGGCCACACCTAATTCATTTCTTATGAGTCATCTTACCATGATAAAGACATTAAATTTCCGTCCGTTAAGCCACACAAGCGCATTACGTAAGATCGTTATCACCAGTATGCTTAGCGCTACTGTTGCTATGTCTGGCTGCTCATTATTGAGTGTTTATAAGATTGATTTGCCACAAGGCACAGCGATTACTCAAACCCAAGCTCAAAAGCTAAAAGTGGGGATGAATCAAAACCAAGTTCTTTATACTCTTGGCAGCCCTGCGATTCGAGATACTCTTGAGCCTAAACGCTGGGATTATATCTATGACTACAAAGCAGGCACTGAAGGTAGCCGTAAAGGCATCGCAGATGTCAAAAACGCCAGCCAGCATTTAGTTGTTTACTTTGATGATAATGGTTTGGTCACGCGCATCGAAGGTATTGAGAGTCTGCCAGCATCATAGTTAGCGAAACCTATTAGCTTAGATAGTTAATGGTTTAGCTACGAGATTTATTTTTGCGCTGAGACATAGGATCAGCGCTTAAACTGCGATATACCTCGATACGGTCAAAAGGCTGTAGCAAATAGCTTAATGGCTGTTTCTGTGCATAAATCCCTACATGCCAACGTTTCGCAGTTGGCGTGGTGATATCTATTACTTGCTCACACCACGCTGCCAGTTCTACAAATTTCTCAAGCCATCCTGCTTGCGCCAATGCTTCACGCAAACTAGTACCTTGTCTAACCTGCAAAGCTAGATAATGCTGGCGCTGCTCATCTTCAGCATACGCCAGATATACGGTCATTAGATTGGCTTGCGTAGACTGTGGCACACTGCTGTCACGACCTTCGACTGTTAGCTCAACCACTGCATCACCCAACCTATCAATGCTAGCAGCAATGCTAATGGTACGACTAAACGTATCGCCACTCGCCACAAGTTATAAACTGCTTCATTACTAAAATTTAACGACTTGCGTAGATGGCTAATCTTCATCTGCCAACCCGCAAATACTGATAATAATAGTACAGCAATGCTACTAATAATGACCAAGATGCCAACTAACCATGCTGTCGGAATCGCAACCACTAATAATAACGCTACAGCAAAAGTGATTATCAAACTAACTAACAATCCAAATTTATGCGTTAACTGTTGCGTGCTGTAATGTAGCAAGTAACTGGCTACAAATAACACCCCACCCCAATATAACAGCTGTCCAATTGGTGGTAGCGACATACCACTAGTAAATAAAGCCACTACTCCTATCAGCAGTTGTAACACCCAAATCGGTAACACTAGCTTGGTTGCACGGTACTCACGAGTAGCCGCTCTGTTTTTTACTTGCTGATTGTTTGCTTCTACCGCTGTGACTGTTTGCTTACTCACCAAGTTCTGACCGAACCAGTATAGTCCTGTACCTGCACCGACACTCACTAACGCTAACGCGACTGCGCGTGCCCATTCCGTCAAACTGACATCAGTCATAGCAAAACCAGCACTTGGCACACCGTTTGCGAACCCTAGCAGCAACCCTATTACCATCAAACCCAAACCAATAGGTAGAGGCGTAACACCCAGCAAGCTTAAAAGTAACGCAATGACCATCAGGCCTGCAGCAATTGCAAAGTTCGGTACATCGGGTATGCTATTTAGCTCAGTTAACGCAGACAATATGCCCGTACTTGCACCAGATATAACTAATGCTGCAATCACAATAGAAACCAGCGCCGCTAACCAACCAAAGCTACGCCAGATCGGACTGACATCTGCTTCACGAGTGAGCTTTTGCATACCCGCTAGAGGGCCTTCGACACTGCGATAGGCCAATGCTATCTCAGCGTAAACAACTGGCAGCGCAACCAATACCATGGCTAATAGCCATAGTAACCAAAAGTCAATCTCACCAATTGACGCAGGTGCAAACCAACGAAATAGCAATAACGGTAGTAGCGCCGCGATAAAATAAGAAGCATAACGGATCATCATAATTTCAATCCAAACGATCTAATACCATTCACAAAAACTGGATTAGCAAACAAAACAAGTGCAAGTACCACGCATAGTAGACTGAACATGTTTGAAAAAGCCAATCGTATTTTGAAAATTGGTATAAAGTGAATAACGATAATTTATAATTATACAGAGCAAAGACTGGCCTCTGTAAATGAATTCATCTAAATATTGTCTTAATATAAGGGACAAACAGTTATAAAAAAACCCCGAAATCGGGGTTTAGTCATTCAGATATAATCAATATGCGATTCAATACTCAGTGGCTTTACTCAATAGCCTTCTATGCAAAGCAAAACGTGTATCAGATATTGAATCAGTGCGAATCAATTAGTGAATAGCACTTACATAGTCTGACAGGATACGAATGTCACGATCTGATAGTTTAGATGCAACCGTTTGCATCATACCCATCTCGCCTTCTTTGGCTGCATCATTAACTCGTTTTTGATCATCACTATCGATATCATCAACACGTCCAGCGGCACGGAATAGTTTTAGCTGAGTAGCAATATACTGAGCGTGCTGTCCGCCTAGCTTTGGAAATGCAGCCCAAGTGTTACCTGCAGCGTCTGGACCATGACAGCCGGCACAACCAATGACGCCGCGCGACTTGTCGCCACCCAAGAATAGCTTAGTCGCTTCTTGGTTGGTTGCAGGATTGCCGTAGCCAACGCCCCAAGGCGCTTGACTGGCGTAATAACCTGCTACGTTGGCTAGGTCTTGCTGAGACAGATTAGCAACTTGTGACTGCATGATACCGTTTTTGCGATAGCCTGCTTTAAAGTTGACTAGCTGTTTATATAGGTACTTTACGTTTTGGCCGCCAAGGTTTGGCTGTGCAGGAACAATGCTGACGCCATTAAGACCATGACAAGCGGCACAAACGGTTTCTGCAACTTTTTGACCTGCATTGACGTCATATTCAGGAACAATAATAGCAGCTTGTACGCTGAAACTTGCAACGCATAAGCTGGCAGCAGCGATTAACTTTTTCATTGATACAAATCCTACTAGCTCGGCGTAAGCATTATTTAGAGTGATTGCACTGATAAGATACCTGATATAGCCGCCTCTTTAATCATGAGAATGGCGTATATTTTGAGGTCTTGGACACAAGCAGTCTGAAAGTACTTACTAACATCAGGGTTTATTTTCGATTATTATAGCAAGACTTTGTATCATTTGCCTACTTAATCATAGTATCTATCAGTTTTCTGGCAACACAATATACAATATGACGCAAAAACAAAAAGCGCAGATAGGTTGTTAGCCCAGCGCTTTATTTTATATGCTTAACTTATATTTATAAGTCGATTATTTGCTCATATATTCGATAAGTTTACGATAATCGTCATCACTACATTTGTCGCAAAGACCACCTGCTGGCATCTGTGGCATACCACCTTTGACGGACTTGATAAGCGTCGGCATACTTTTTTGTTTAATCAGCTGTTGCCATTTGGCACTATCACCTTTTTTAATGGCATTTAGCGCCCCACTATCGTGACAGGCTGCACATGAGTTATTATAGGTAGTGGCGATATCCGCCGCACCTGCGCTGCTAATCATAATGCCACTTAATAATATTGCAGCACTGCTAGCCGTTATAGCGCGATAACTCGTGCTAAGAAGTTTACTGATTGAAAACATAGAGCACCTCCTCGTGATATTTCACGTGTCTCATCAATCGTTCTATTAAACGTCTCTCGTTAAACATTGTAACAATATATGTCATATAAACATAGATAATTTGGATATGGCTTTTTTAAAGCTGAGAACTTGTCTTAATGACAGGCCAACTTTAATGTTATCCTACTATTTATATGATGCTAATCGCAGTTATTTCAATAAGTAAGACGCGGAATAGTATAGAATAGCCAGTAATATTAAATAGCTACTTTTATGATTTGCACATAACTGTATTGATAAAGAACAGCCTTTTACCTTGATTTACCTATTTCTTGACCAATTACTTGACCGCACCGATGACCTGAATCATCAGGTGACTAAAATTTTATAATCGCATCCAATTTTTTAAGATTAATGAGCCATTTATGAGTACCCCGTTTAACGATGTCGCCGCTGAACATGCCTTGTTCAATACCAAATCTCGTCAAAAAATTCAGCAAACTGAGTTTATGATGTCAGCACCTACCTTTCGTCTCTGTCCGCCTGATATGGGATTGGAAGTCGCTTTTGCAGGTCGCTCAAACGCTGGCAAATCATCAGCCATCAACGCCTTAACCAATCAGCGTCAATTGGCTCGCTCGTCTAAGACACCTGGACGCACGCAGATGATTAACTTTTTTAGTATCGGTGATACTGACAGACGTTTGGTTGATTTGCCTGGTTACGGCTACGCAGCTGTTCCGCTAGAGATGAAAAAAGAATGGCAGGTTGAACTAGAAGAATACTTGGTGTCACGCTCAAGCCTTGCAGGTCTGGTATTGATGACAGATATTCGTCATCCGCTTAAGTTTTTTGATGAGCAAATGTTACACTGGGCAAACGATGGTGAGCTACCAGTACATATTCTGCTGACCAAAGCAGATAAACTGAAGTACGGTGCTTCTAAAAACGCCCTCCTTGAGACTCGTAAACGCCTGAAAAAACTGGGCTTAAACTGTACCATTCAGTTGTTTTCGGCTCTCAGAAAAGAAGGTCTCGATGAGTTGGCTGGAATAATGGGCAACTGGTATGAGTATCAGCTTGATGCAGATAAAATTATCGAATCTTCTTTTGCGTTGCTAGAAGGCGCTGAGTTAGAAGACGCTATTGAAAAAGAAAGCGGTGAAAAAGAGAGCGTTGATAAAGAAAACAAATAAATATCGTTGTCTTTAATAAAAAGGGTTTATCGCTATTACGATAAACCCTTTTTATTGTCTGTTTATTCACTCATTACTATTATCGGTGTGATATTAAAATAATAAGAATTATAAAAGTAGCTCTACCCGCATAGCAAATCCACTAGCGCTTGTGGAGTATCAACTTGGTAGGTTGGATTTTGCTCCGCAAGCTCTGCACTCGTTGCCGTACCATAGTTCACCGCTATACTGGTCATACCCAATGCTGTTGCCATTTGAATGTCATAGATACTGTCGCCGATAAACACAGCATCAGAAACCTGCTGCTGCGTATAATCCAAGATATCGGTCAACATCTGCGGATCAGGTTTTGAGCCTGACTCATCAGCACAACGCGTAATCGCAAAGTAATCATGGCTATCTGAGGCATCTAATACACGATCTAGCCCTTTTCTTTTTTTACCCGTTGCTACGGCGAGCGTTTTGCTTTGCTGTTGCAAAACTTGCAACATACCCTCTATTGGTTCAAAGAGCGGCGTACTGTGACTATTAGCAACATAGTATTCTGCATAGGTTTGCTGAATCTCACGCAACTGCGTATCGTTTGCCTGCGGATATAAAATCTTAATGCCATTCATCAAACTCAGACCAATAATATTTTTTACGGCTTTATCAGTCGTCTCAAACCCGTGTGTTTCCCCAGCCACATGCATAGAATCAACAATCAGGCCGATTGAATCCATTAGCGTGCCGTCCCAATCAAAAATAATTAACGTCTTATCAGACAGATTGTGTTCTGCTGATGGTTGAGTATTTATAACACACTCTGAAGTTGTAGCTGGTTTGGTCATGAATTTACCTTAATGAATATCAATAATAAATAGCAGATACTAAAACGTCACGGTGGCTTATTCGTAAAAATAAGATATCGTGACGTTTAGGAAAATACAAAATAGTTTGGCTTAAGAGTTTATTTTGAAAAACTATTCAGGCAATTTCGTTGTTTCTGGAAGCCAATCTGCCATATCGTCTGGCAATGGCGCAGTAATGGTCTTGTAGCCTGGAATGTCTAAGCGCCATGCATGTAAACACAGACGATGGACGCCTGATTTATCATGAACATTATATTTGTCATCACCTAAAATGGCATGACCGATATGCGCTAAATGCACGCGGATTTGATGCGTGCGACCCGTCAATGGCTTAGCTTCAATTAAGCTGACTGGCTGACTATTAATCATAAGGCGATCATGGATAACGATATCAGTCTGACTTTCTTTCGCTTGTGGGTCTTGGCTATCTACTTTCACTCGGCGCTCACCACTGGCAAGCGTATAACGTAGCAATGGCGCATTAATACGTTGCTCATTAAGTGCAGGTTGACCTTTGGCAAGACATAGATAGTGCTTTTGAATGGTCTTATCTACCAAATGCTGCTGCAATACTTTGAGCGTTGAGCGTTTTTTGGAAATCATCAGTAGCCCTGATGTGTCTTTATCAATGCGATGGATTAGCTCTAGGTATTTTTTACCCGTCACTTCACGCATCGCTTCGATAACCCCAAAGTCCAAGCCGCTACCGCCATGCACAGCGATACCAGAAGGCTTATTCAGCACTAGCAAACCGTCATCTTCATAGACCACACGAGCCAGTAAGCTTTTGGCAAATTCGGTACTAATAATTGGTTTCTCGCGCGTTGCTAGCTCTACAGGGGCAATACGTACCACATCTTCACGCTGCACTCTATCGTGTGCTTTGCAGCGCTTATTATTGACTCGTATCTCATCTGAGCGAATCATTTTATAGATATGTGATTTTGGCAAACCTTTTAAACGGTTTAACAAAAAATTATCCAAACGCTGGTCGTGTTGATGGCGCGTTACTTCGAGGTAGTTCACCTTACCGAAGTTGCTAATCTCATCGTCAGCGCTTTGTGGGCGTGTTTTGCTATTAAAAATAGCAGGGGCTTCATGGGTAGGAGCGTCGTCAGTCATTTTTGAGTTTGTCATTTTTAGTTAGGTATTTACACAAAGATTTGCTATAGTTTAGCATGTTGAGCGACAATTAAGCAGAGGCGACAGCAATAATCATTGTTGTTACAAATAGTTGACCACCGTTTTATTGCCTGTTAGTTTTCTACTACCTGCTAGTAAAGAGGTTGACACTATTTACCCTGCTGACATTAGACGTTTCATCTGATTTTAGGGCGCATTATTTATTTAAAGGTATTACTTACCAAATATAGCCCTACAAATTAAAAATACTGTACTGAATATTATTTGGTACCATAAAATAAATAGTGACACTAAATACCATCGCGTTAGTAAATTTGACCATAAGTCTGTTTATTAACCGATTACAACACAACACTGACTCACTAATTGCATGACAATGACCGTACTCGATAATCAATCATTATCTAATGACTATTTATCTGATGGTTCTTTATGCCAGCGTAGTTGAGCAAGTATGGGTAGTTTAGCGTTAGGATCGAAAAGTATATCGATAGCTGCCTATGTATTGGTGGTCAAACAGATGACGATAACAATGTAAATACGATACCACGCTGACAAGCTGGTCCATTACTCTGTTTGCCAAGTACGCCCCGCTGATAACAAAAGCTGCGACACCTAACCTTGAGACACCCAAGATATTATTGACGTTATACAAAGAACGATAAACAAAGAGTAACCAATTGCTTCGCCTGAATAAACAACTGCTGAATGACGCCACTATATAGTAGCAATCATGACCGCGATATTATTGTTAGACTTTGATGGATGAATGGCAACAGCACCATGCCTTTTTAATATCAGTATTTTTTAGAACTGTAACTGACCCTCGCTCACGCTTACAACGTGCGCTGAAATCACTACCAATAGAACGTACTGAAAATAAGAGCGCTTTGACTCGCTGACCCAATCATATATGTACCAAGTTTACTAATGATAAAATATAAGTACCGTAGCCTTACACCCTATATTACTGATATTAACGTGAGCGCCGCTCATTACTTCAGGTAAAAAAGAAGCCATTGAAAAAGCCCATGTGCTTTATAAACCCACGATTTACGTTCTACCGTTAATGAATATCTACACACGCTAATCACAATATTAGCCACACTTGCCACTATGTCCTAAAGACTGTCTTATCGTTGTCGTGCGTACTCATAGGATACAAATATGAAACGCATTTTGATCAACGCCACTCAAAACGAAGAGATTCGTGTCGCCTTATGTAAAGGCAACCACCTGTACGATTTCGACCTAGAAAACCGTACTCGCGAGCAAAAAAAATCTAACATTTATAAAGGTCATGTGACCCGTGTCGAGCCATCGCTTGAAGCGGTATTTGTCGAATATGGATCTCAGCGCCAAGGCTTTTTGCCGATTCGAGAAATCTCTGCTGAATACCTAAGCGGCAATCCACGTGACGAAAACATCAAAAAACTGATCAAAGAAGGCGATGAGCTAATCGTCCAAGTCGAAAAAGAAGAGCGCGGCAATAAAGGCGCTGCCCTATCGACGTATGTCTCATTAGCAGGTCGCTATCTGGTATTGATGCCAAACAACCCTCGTGGTGGCGGTATCTCACGTCAAATCTCAGGCAAGCTACGCGAAGACATGAAGCGTATGCTTAGCAATCTTGATTTACCAAAAGGCATGAGTGTTATCATTCGTACTGCTGGTATTGGTAAAACTCAAGAAGATTTACAGCACGATTTAAATCACTTGCTCAACATTTGGCAAGCCATTCAAGAACAAAATCAAAAATACCCTTCGCCGCGCTTGGTTCATCAAGAAGCGGGCGTTGTCACACGTGCTGTTCGTGATTATCTGCGTGATGATATCGCTGAGATTTGGATTGATAACGAAAACGCTTATATTGAAGCGGCTGGGTTTATCGATGCAGTAATGCCAAAACAAGCCGAAAAGCTACGCAAATATACCGATTATGAGCCGATGTTTTCGCGCTTCAATATCGAAAAACAAATCGAAACCGCTTATCAGCGTGAAGTTCGTCTACCATCAGGTGGTTCAATCGTTATTGACCAAACAGAAGCATTAGTCTCTATCGATATTAACTCAGCTAAGTCAACCAAAGGTTCAGACGTTGCTGAGACCGCTTACCATACCAACTTAGAAGCAGCTGATGAGATTGCTCGTCAGCTTCGTTTGCGTGATATGGGTGGTTTGATCGTCATTGATTTTATTGACATGAATGACAATAAGCATCAAAAAGAAGTAGAAAAACGTCTAATCGACGCGACCAAATATGACCGTGCGCGCGTTCAGTTTGGTGATATCTCTAAGTTTGGTTTGATGGAAATGAGCCGTCAGCGTCTACGTCCTTCACTAGAAGAGTCAACTGGCTATATTTGCCCACGTTGTCATGGCAACGGTATGATTCGTGACTTGCGCTCATTGTCGCTATCTATTATGCGTCAAATTGAGCAAATAGCTCTTAAAGAACGTCAAGGTGAAGTACAGGCAGAAGTCCCGACTGACATCGCAGCGTTCTTATTAAATGAGAAGCGTGATAGCTTGGTCTATCTTGAGCAAGACAGTGGCACGCGTATCACTATTTTGCCACACGCGCATTTAGAATCACCAAACTTCAAGCTCCATTTCAACCGTGATGGCTTTGCACCATCGAGCTATGAGCGTATCACTGATACTCAGCAACAAGAGCACAGTGACCTTGGCTACAACGTTGACTGGCAGACTGCTGAAAAAGAGCGTCCTGAACAGCAACCTACTCGCCAGCCTCGTAAAGCTGCAGATGATAAGCAGAGCCGCTCAAACACGCAGCAGAATGCAGCCACGCAAGCGCAGAACGATACGGTAAATCATAGCAATGATCGTCGTAATCATAAAAATACCAACGATGTGTCGCCTGCACATGCACCGCAAGCCAATAAAACTGCTAGTGTTGCCGCTCCAGTAGCGCCGCAGACACAGAGTGTGGAAGCTACTGCTCAACCAAAAGCCGTTGCATGGTTATCAAACCTATTCGCTCAAGCGCCGCAAGCCACAACCACACCTAGCGTTAGTAGTCGTGATGCCGCTGAAGCAATCGAAGCACTAGTAAATACTGGCGCGCAAAGCTTAGGCTCGTTTGGACAAGTTGATAGCAATGCATTGAATAGTGCCGCTGCAACTAGTGAGCAGCCAACTCAACAAAGCAACAGTCAGAAAAACGACAGTCAACAGTCAGATAACAATGCTAATCGTCAACAGGCGCGTCGCAATGACAGCGATACTGACGACAGCAGCAATGAAGACAGAAGAAGACGTAAGCCGCGTAAGTCTAGATCTTCTAAACCGCGTCAAAGAAAAGAGACAACTGACGAGAATACTGGCAACGTAAACAGTAGCTCAGAAAGTACTAACTCAAACAGTGCTGATGACAAATCGTCTGATACTCAAGACCAAAGACAGCAAGACAAGCGTCAGAACGATAACAGACGTACGAACGATCGCAATCGTAATAACCGCCAAGATAACAATCAACAGAACAGCAATCGTAACGCAAGCGAGCGCAGTGATACTGATAACGAAAACAGCTCTAAAGCAGATGAGCAAACTCGTACTAAGCGTAAATCGCATAGCCAACGCGGTTCACGCGGTAAGCTAGAACGCGGTGAAACACTAACGGCTGACAGCGTTAAGCACAGCAAGCAGCAGAACGCTAGAAATAACGATGCTGCCAATAGCAAAAATCAGCATAGTGCGCGCCGTAATCAGGACCCTAACGAGGTCGTGCTACAGGTTAATGAAGCGCCAACTGAGCTAAAGGCGCCTGAAGTGGTGCATCTATCTTTAGATGATAGCAAATCAACACAGGCCAAAACTCAGCCTAGCGAGCAGCGAAGCGCGACAAATAACGTAGCAAAAGATGAGCGTTCAAACGAAACAGCTGCTCAAAAACCTACTGATAAGCACAGTAGCAATGAGCAGAACATTGATAAGCAAAACACCAGTGCTTCGAATGCTGTTAAGAAAAATGATAACGAAAAAAGTACGGTGGAAACCCATGCTAATCAGGTAAATGATGATAAGCGTGCATCTGCCGAACAAGCTAAGGTGCAAAACGATGTACCTAAGCATGAGCAGGCTGCTGAAGAGAAAAAAGCACCTGTAGCTGTAGAGGCACCATCGACTTCTACGAGTAACACCGAAAGTAAAGCGGAAGTTCCAACGTCAGTAACTGCTGACGTAGAGGAAGCTAAAGAAACTCAGACTCCAAAACAGCAGGAAACCAAGACTGCTGAAAATGTGAGTAAGAGTGATGAAGCTCAAAATACTCAGGCTGATAGTAATAGTGCAAGCACAAGTAATGTAAGTAACTCAGCACTTGAGCTAACCCATGAAGCACTATTTGGCGCACGTTACGTGACTGCTGAGAAATTTGGTCAAGCGAGTAACGATCCACGTGTAGTACTCGCTCAGCAAGCCGCTCAAGCGGATAAGCCAGCTGCTACTAATGTTCCAGCAATACGTGGCACGGTTGGTGAGTTTATTCGTGCCACGCTACCAGAGGCGCAAACGCGCTTAGCAGAAGAAGGCATTATCAACTGCTTTATTGCGACTATTGCGTTACATAATGAGCAAGCTCAGAGTGCTGATAATAGCTCTGATGCTGCTAACCAGAGCTTTGACTTTAGCAACTATGGCTATCAACCATTGGCTGCCGACTACCTTGCACGCTTTGAATCGATGACCCAAGCTGTCAGTCAATTCGCAGCAGCGCAAGGTAAGACAGACGTTGAGCCACATGCTATCACTAAGCGTGCTAGCAACGATCCACGCGGTCAGCACCCTGATTATCAGGAACCCGCTGTATTGAGCGTAACTGCTGAACAAGTAAGTGACGCGGAACCAGCTATCACTGAGCAAACCGATAGCGAAGTCGATGCGCATGACGTTGAAGCGACTGCCCTCGCCAATCAGACACAGACAGAAAACGTCAGTGCTGATAGTGAGCAATTGCTAGAAGTCGAGCGCGCTCAGTCAGAAGCTAAGGATGCAGAAGTCGAAACCTCTACAGAGCAAACTGTCAATGAGGTAGAAGATACTTTAGAAAACATAACTGCAGAGACTGAGCAGACGACTGAATCGGCAGTAGAAGAAACTATTAAAGAAGCTAGCAAAGAAGACAGTCAGGCAGCTAAGTCTAAGACGACCATAGCCAGCTATAAAAACATGATCGAAAATGTGGCTGAGCAATTGCTACCACAGACCGGTATGTTCAATCTGACTACGCCAAAAGTACCAAAGGCGCGCAGTCGTAAGCCTAAGACGGAGCATAAGAAGCCGACGCAGGCTGAAAAGCTCGCATCTGATGATGTAGACAGCGACAGCTAGTCATATAAGCTCAAATGTAAAAGCCCCAAAGCTATTCGTAGCTATGGGGCTTTTTATTTTGATACAGTCAAACTTACTTGCTAATTCAAACGAGAGACAATAGAAAGCAGATAAGCTTAGTGCGCAGAAGACGCTGTGTCATCTTTACCACGCATTTTGCCAATAGTAGTAACAATAGCAACCACAATAACGCCAACAATCAGTCCGACCAATCCATTTAACAATGACGCGGTTAACCCTTCAAATACCCCAGTAAGATGGGCAATGTCTTCTACACTGTGATGCAAAAAGCCGATACCGTGAACGATAATACCGCCGCCCACCAAGAACATCGCAATCGTGCCCGCTATAGATAAAAACTTCATAAGCTTTGGCGCAGCTGCAAGCATAAACTCGCCAAACTTGCGCTTACTATCACCTGCTTGTGAGTTTTCAATCAAATGCAGACCCGCATCATCAATCTTTACGATGCCTGCAACTAAGCCGTAAATACCGACGGTCACGACAGCAGCCACTATCGAAAGTACGATGCCTTTTTGGACAATATCGCCACCAGCTGCTGTAATTGCGCCTAAAGAGATAACAATAATCTCAGCTGATAAGATAAAGTCTGTACGTATGGCACCTTTGATTTTGTCCTTTTCAAACGCGACCAAATCTACCGACTCATCTGCGTTGGCTTTTAAACGAGCATTTTGCTCTTCATCATGAGGCAACAACTTCGGCCAAAACTTGTGAATGACCTTCTCAGCCCCTTCATAACTCAGGTATAACCCTCCGATCATCAATAGCGGAGTAATCAACCACGGTATAAAATAACTGATCAATAGCGCCGCTGGTACTAAAATCACTTTGTTCACGGCAGAGCCTTTGGCAACTGCCCAAATGACGGGGAGCTCACGATTTGGCTTAACCCCTGTGACCTGCTCGGCATTGAGTGCTAAATCATCACCAACTAAGCCCGCGGTTTTTTTGGCGGCAACTTTGGTCATGACGCTCACGTCATCCATTAAGACGCTGATGTCATCGAGTAAGGTTAATAAACTGGCACCTGCCATGTGTGCTCCTTAAAGCAAATTTGTTAAAGTAAGTCGTTCTCAAATAGTTTATACAACGCATTTTATATAGATTTTTATAAAAACAATGCGATTAGCCTTAGACTACAAGTTCAAGCAACTATGTTAAATAGCACAAATGTATCTTGTTTTTTGAATTTATGTTGATAGCTATTCTTTAAAGTTGGCTTTATTGATACTTCTTGGCTGCCTTCCGTTCGCTATTATTTGGCGTAAATATGGTAATATGAAGGCTATTACTACCTATCTTTTATTATCAATAAGTTATAAAAACTTCTTCAATGTTAGACCTTTAAAACACTGCCAAGACACATTACTATATAGAAAAGTTTATAGCGCTTTTTATAACGAACTCATGATTAGGCGCGACGCCTATAGGAAACCCGTATGCCGTTCCCCACTATCAAAAATACCACCTTGCGTAATCCTCTTTCTCGTACCGTTCTATCTCGTTTTATGATGAGTGCGCTGCTGGTTGGTATCGCTGCTGGCTGCTCAAACAATGCCGCTGATGCAACCAGCAATACCAGTGTTGTAAACGCTGCACAGACAAAATCCAATGCTACTAAGCCTTCAGCTGGTAATGATACAACCGTGGTGAAGGCGTTACAGGCGAACCTAAAAAGCTCTGGTATCGAGGAAACTATCGTTTCAGCTGTACCGACAGATATGGATGGTATTTATTGGGTGACCGCTGAAGGTCTACCTTCTTTCTTTACTGATAAAGCTGGCAAGCATATTATTCAAGGTCAGATCATCGCTGTGGGTGATGCCGATCCAGTCGATATCAGTGCTGCATTGGTTGCTACGACAGCACAAGAAGCGCTAAAAGCCGTCGATAAAAAAGACATGGTGATTTATCCAGCGAAAGGCGAAACTAAAGCCGTCATCTATGCCTTTACCGATGCAGACTGTGGCTACTGTCGCAAACTACATTCAGAAATGGATGATATCAATGCGCGCGGTATCGAGGTTCGTTATCTGGCATGGCCACGTAGTCAAGAGTCTGTACCAAAGATGGAAGCTATCTGGTGTAGTCAGGATCGTAAAGCTGCGATGGATCAAGCAAAAATCGGTGCTAACGTACAAGCCCCTAGCTGTGCCAACCCTGTACAAGAACATATGGCTCTAGGCTCAAGACTTGGCGTGCGCGGTACGCCTGCGGTGTTTACCGAGACAGGACAACAAGTAGGTGGCTACTTGCCTGCAGCAGAATTGGCACAAGCAGTAGGCGCTAACTAATAATATGAGTTATCAGTATTAGTCACTCATATTAGAGCGACTAATATGAGTAACCAAGCATAAATGACATATACATATGCCAAACAAGATTGAAGCTACTGCTTTTTTATAATCGTAAGCTGATATAACCTTGATGACGTTGTCTTTATAACATTGGCTTTTATGACGTCAACCTTCAGAATATTGGCTTTTATGAGATTGTATAGACGTCACAATGCCTTGTCGGTATGATACGATAAAGCGCGATGCAAAATGAGCAACACCCTTTTTATTTGAGCTTTTTTTATTCAACTATGATGAAGTAGATAGGCAGGCAGCACTAAACAATGCGCACAGATATTCTGTTTGATGTCGCAGACTTATTTGATGCTGTTACCGCTTATCCTGACTTCATTGTATTTAACCTCTTGAGGATACTGTGAGTAATTCCATCAAACTAGCGATACTTGGTCTGGGCACCGTCGGAACGGGCGTGATCAATCTGATCAATGACAATTTAAATGAGCTAAAACGCCGTAGCGGACGCGACATTATTATTACCGAAGTCGGTACACGTCGTCAGCGTGATGATATTGATGCCGATATCATGCAAAACAGCGATCTGATGGCAATTGCCGCAAGCGACAACGTCGATATTGTTATCGAAGTGATTGGTGGTACCACCTTAGCTAAAGACGTCATTATGCAGGCCATTAAAAACGGCAAGCATGTGGTTACGGCAAACAAGGCTCTACTCGCTGAGCACGGTAATGAGATTTTTGCTTTCGCTGAAGAAAACAATGTACACGTTGCTTATGAAGCAGCGGTTGCAGGCGGTATTCCAATTATCAAGGTAATGCGTGAAGCACTGGCTGCCAACAAAATCGACTGGCTCGCGGGTATCATAAACGGTACTGGCAACTTTATCATGACCGAAATGCGCGATAAGGGTCGTCCTTTTGCTGACGTATTGAGCGAAGCGCAAGAGTTAGGTTACGCAGAAGCAGATCCTACTTTTGATGTTGAAGGTATTGATGCTGCTCATAAATTGGCGCTACTCGCCTCTATCGCTTTTGGTATCCCGCTACAGTTTGATAAAGTTTACTGTGAAGGTATTACTGGTATTACCCTGCAAGACGTGAACTATGCCGAAGAGCTTGGCTACCGTATCAAGCATTTAGGGTTTGCAGTACGCCGTGATAGCGAAAACGATGGTGACGCAGGGGTTGAACTACGCGTACACCCGACACTTATTCCACAAGATGCGCTATTGGCGAACGTCAATGGTGTGAAAAACGCAGTACTGGTCAACTCACATCCACTTGGCCAGACGCTCTATTGCGGCGATGGTGCTGGTGCTGGTGCAACTGCTTCTGCAGTGATGGCCGATGTCATGGATTTGGTTCGTGTACTGGGTAGCAAAGACCGCGACGATCAGAGCAACACTGGACATCATGTCCCGCATTTAGCATTTATCCCTGACCAGCTATCAGACACGCCTATATTGCGTGCCGATCAGATGGTAACTGGCTATTATTTGCGTGTGCATGCTTATGATAGCCCAGGCGTACTAGCAGATATCACGCGCATCCTAAGTGATGCCGGTATCAATATCGATGCAATCTTACAAAAGCCTGCGCATAAAGTAGGTCAAGTGCCGGTGATTATTCTGACGCTACCTGTGGTCGAGAGTCAGATGAATCTCGCTATCGAAAAAATTGAAAAGTTAGAGACCATTACTGATAAAGTAGTACGCATACGATTGGATGAGCTAGCATAAACCACATACTGAAGAAGACAGATGCTTATAATATAAGCAAAAGCTAGCCAATCGGCATCTGATTTCTTGGTAGATACTTAATCAAAACGCACAACAAGGAATAATAACGATGTCAAATGATGCAATTGTAATCCTAAACGGCGCACGTACACCAATGGGTGGCTTTCAAGGCGCACTAAAAGACATGAGTGCTACCGAGCTGGGCGCCGCCGCTATCAAAGCTGCTGTCGAACGCTCAGGTGTTAGCGCTGACAGTGTCGATGAAGTCATTATGGGTTGTATCTTGACGGCAGGTCTAGGTCAAGGCCCTGCCCGTCAAGCCATGCGTAAAGCAGGTCTACCGGATGCGACTGGTGCTGTCACAATCAATAAACTTTGTGGTTCAGGCCTAAAAGCAGTCATGCAAGCGCATGATGGTATCAAGGCAGGCAGCTTCAACGTCGCTGTTGCAGGTGGCATGGAGTCAATGACCAATGCACCGTATATCATGCCAGGTTCACGTGGCGGCTATCGTATGGGTCACAAAGAAGTCAAAGACCATATGTTCTTAGATGGCCTAGAAGATGCTGATACTGGTAAGCTAATGGGTATGTTTGCTCAAGAAATGGCCGATGAAAAAGGCTATACACGTGAGCAAATGGATGAGTTTGCTATTGAGTCATTGAACCGTGCGCTGACTGCTATCAAAGACAACCACTTTAAAGATGAGATCGAGCCTGTTACGTTTGCAACGCGCAAAGGCGAGCAAACTGTTGATACCGATGAGCAACCTGCCCTTGCTAATGCTGATCGCATTCCTACTTTACGTCCAGCATTTGCTAAAGATGGTACGATTACTGCCGCAAACGCCAGCTCAATCTCAGACGGTGCTGCAGCCGTCGTAGTAATGAAAGAGTCACAAGCGAAAGCTGAAGGTCTTGATTATCAAGCTCGTATCGTTGCTACTGCGTCAAACTCACGTCACCCAAGCGAATTTACCATCGCGCCAATCGGTGCCATTGAAAAAGTACTATCAAGTGCTGGCTGGTCAGTAGATGACGTAGATCTATGGGAAATTAACGAAGCCTTTGCAATGGTTACTATGGCTGCGATGGACGAGCTGAAACTTGATCATGCTAAAGTAAATATCGAAGGCGGTGCATGTGCCCTTGGCCATCCAGTAGGCTGTTCAGGTGCTCGTATTCTGATTACGCTTATCAACTCTCTAAAACGTACTGGTGGCAAAAAAGGTATCGCAACGCTATGTATCGGTGGTGGTGAAGCGGTAGCTGTTGCTATTGAACTTGCTTAAATAAAGCAGGTCTAACTGACTTAAAGTAAGTTAGCTAAATAATACTTAGATAATTATTGTTTATTGGGAAACCGCATTGCTAATGGTAATGCGGTTTTTTGTGTCTGTTTTCTTTCGATGAATGTTGAATATTACTGTGTGTAAAGACTCGTTAACTTCTACCCCCTCCTATGTTATGCCACTTACAGCCTATTACACGCAATTACTGCAAGCGCACACTTTGCTACCTTGCTCATATATCTCATCAAAAATCACGGTGTTAGGATAGCTACAAGTTGATAGGGAAGCTATTCATTTTCTTCACTGTTAACTGTAATAAATATGGTTTTACTAAAAATTAATAACAACATCAACCATTACATTATAAAAAATAAACTCGCAAAAAAGGAATATAACAATGAGTCAACTAATCCGTTTAAAAGATATTCAAGCTACTCATCAAGATTTGATTGGTGATGACTATTATGACCCAACGCACAAAACTGCTTATGGCATTAATGAAGAGAAAATCGGTAAAATCGAAGGCGCTCTAGTCGAAGACACTACTGGTCGTATCCGCTACTTAATCGTAGACGCAGGTGGTTGGTTTAGTTCAAAAGAAGTACTAGTACCAGCAGGTCTAGCACGTATCGTTGGTGATGACGTCTTCTTTGATAGCTTGACCAAAACACAAGTAGAAGCCATGGAAGTATACGATCACGATTACCAGTACAGCTATAAAGAGCAGTATGAAAGAGATCGTCAAGCGTTTACCGCCGATACACTCCCTGTAGAAGATCGCGTTGATATTGCAGACCACTCTTACGATGCACCAAATACACTAGAGCTATTAGAAGAGCGTCTGACAGTCAACAAAGACCGTATCGTTGCTGGTCTAGTAAAAGTGGGTAAGCATGTCGTCACTGAAGAGCGTAATGTCGATGTAGATCTAGAAGAAGAACATGCCAATATTCAACGTACCAGCGTAGATCGTCCAACAGACTGTCGAATCGGCGATCTCGATGCTACTGAAACAGTTGAAGTCGAACTACAAGCTGAACGTGCTCGTGTCAGCAAAGAAACCTATGTTTCTGAAGAAGTAAACGTGGGCAAGACGACTGATCATCACACTGAAACTTTGATTGAGACTATTCAACGTGAAGAGCTAGATGTTGATGGCGACGGCAACGTAGTAGACCGTGAAGGTAACTTAGTAGATCGTGATGGTATCACAGCAGAAGATGTGCGCCGTGCTCGCGGCATGTAATATGCTAATAAGTCATAGTTTAACGACGTAAGTTTCCTATATCGTTAGTTAAATATGATAGTAATAATTAGCTAAACTCATATGTTTAGCCATTAAGATCAGAGCATGTCTCTGGTCTTTTTTGTATTCATAACATGAGCTAATGGTTTATAGTATTCAATGTAGCTAGTTAATATATGTGGTTGATTAACATATAACGTTTGAAATTATTAGAAATTCATCATTTTATAATTATAAAGGAATAATAATGACTACTGAAAATGGAAACAGCCTTTACCAAGATAACTTAGATAAAGAACAAAATATCTCAACGAAGCAGACGAATAATACTGTTAATGTTGGACACTTAGAGCTATTAGAAGAACGTCCTGTGATTAACAAAGAACGCTTGGATGTGGGTAAAGTGACCGTCACCAAGCATTCACGTACTAAGACTGTCGAAGTGCCAATTGAGTTAGTAGAAGAATATATCACCATTCGTACTGAGTACCATGACGCAGAGAGCCAAGACTTACTCTCTGGTAATTACGATGACAAAGACATATTGCGCCACGTCGAGCCTTCTTTAGATAGCAAAGCTGTAGTGACCATTAATGGTAAACAAATCGAGATTGGCGATGAGCCGATTGATATTGTGCTATCTCGCCAAGTGGCTACTATTACCAAAGACACCTACGCTATTCAAAACATCGAAATCAATAAGAGCACCCATGTACATACTGACAGCATTCAAGTAGAGCTCAAGCATGAAGAGTTAGATGTGACTGAAGAAGGTCTATTGGCTCATGGTTCTGATCCAACTCCGTTAAAATAAGCGCTGATAGTTTAGCCACTACGAAATTGTATGATTGATAAAGATTATTTCACAACATGAAAAAGCAACGCTATCTTAGCGTTGCTTTTTTAATGATTATTACCTGCTAAGTATTGCAGACCAACTATGAGGCTTCATTACACTCAAATGTATTAACATTTGACTCATCTGCACCAGCAGTACGCATGACGCCAGTTTTACGAGCTTCGTGCCCTACGCGCCATTGTGTAAAGCCTTGACCACCATCAATTGCGGTCGCCACTTCAAACACTTCAGGATTACTACCTTCATTGGTTTGGTTCAACGTTACTGTACCCATGTCAGTTGCGACAACAACTTGATTGGCATCTTCTTTATAAGTCGCCTCAACTTTTAGTTCAGGTGTACATAGATACGACATCTGCATCACGCCGCTGTTTACTGAAGCGGTGGTATCACCTTCTACTTCGTTAAGTGAAGCATCTTCAGTATCGACGACGACATCGCTAGGTTCAGCAGGCTCCGCTGACATTGGAACGGACTCTTCTGTATTAGCACCGTCTTCCATTCCCGACTCTGGCTCTGCCTGTTGCTGACAAGCACTGACCGTCAAGGCGCTAGCCAACAAACTTATTAAAACTACTGAGCTGCGTACTTTTTTTAAGAATTCTACACTCATGACACTCTCCCAAATAAATATGTTAAACACTATAGCGTGTCCATAAATTCACGCCTATGCTGAATTTGTAAGTAATCAATACAAAGTGTTTGTTGGACTTAGTCTAGCAAGTTTTAAGTGTGCATAAGTTATCTAACAGATATAAAAAAACCCCTATCTACTTAAGATAAGGGCTTTTTCAGATAAAGGCTCTCTTTAATAGCAGTTCAATACATAGCTATTAACTTGCTATGATTAACGACTAGATTTTACCATGACACTGCTTGTACTTAAGACCTGAGCCACAAGGACACGCTGCATTACGACTGATATTCATACCTGCATATGGGTTTGGTTCATTAGCATTACTACCGTTACCTGCTATAGCAGCACCAACACCAGCTGCGGCAGCTCCACTGTTTAGAGTGCGGCTTTGTGGTTGCGGCTGAGCAGTTGAACCACTCGCATTGCTATCCAAGTTATCTACATCGTCATGCTCAAACTGCATTTGCATATGGGCAGCGTTCTCACGTTGCTGAATTTCTAATGCTTCCAGCTCTTCCTTGGTTGGGATATGCACACGTGACAAGTCTTGTACGGTCTCAGACTTAATCGCACCAAGCATCATCTGGAATAATTCAAACGACTCACGCTTGTATTCCTGCTCAGGGTTCTTCTGTGCATAACCACGTAAATGAATCCCTTTACGTAGCTGATCCATTTGCGTTAAGTGCTCTTTCCAATGCTTATCTAGACTCTGTAGCATGAAATGACGCTCAAGCTGAGCGGCGTCCTTTTCACCCATCTGCTCACGGCGACTATGATAACGATCTATCGCTGTTTGAACGATTTTCTCACGCAGCCCTTCTTCATCCAGACGACGATCCTCATCTAACCAATCATTAATCGGCATTGAGATTTTGAATTCGTCTTCTAACTCGTCTTCTAAGCCGTCAATATTCCACTGATCATCAATAGAGCCAGGCGGAATAAACTGATTTATCATCGCGTTATACACTTCATGATGCATCACTTCGATGGCTTCTAATAAGTCCATCTCTGCTAATAAATCATCACGCTGACCATAGATAACTTTACGCTGCTCATTGGCAACATCATCGTATTTCAATAGGTTTTTACGGGCATCAAAATCGCGACTCTCAACTTTGCCTTGCGCATTTTCGATCGATTTAGAGACCATTTTATGTTCGATGGCTTCGTCTTCTTTGAGACCCATCGCACGCATCATATTGACCACACGATCGCCTGCGAAGATACGCATCAGATCATCTTCGAGCGATAAGAAAAAGCGTGACATGCCAGGGTCACCCTGACGACCAGCACGACCACGTAGCTGGTTATCGATACGACGTGACTCATGGCGCTCAGAGCCGATGATATGTAAACCACCAGCTGCTACAACTTGGTCATGTTTGACTTGCCACTGAGACTTTAGACGCTGCATCTCCTCTGGACTAACCGCATCGATATCTTCGATAAACGACTGCCAGTTACCACCAAGGATAATATCCGTACCACGGCCCGCCATGTTGGTGGCGATTGTGACTGATTTTGGGCTACCTGCCTGTGCAATAATTTCTGCTTCACGCTCATGCTGCTTGGCGTTTAAGACGTTATGCTTAACGCCTTCTTGGTCAAGCAAGTAAGACAACTCTTCACTAGCCTCGATCGTCGCTGTACCAACCAGTACTGGCGCGCCTTTGGCTTGAATTTCTTTAATTTCGCGAATGATGCCTTTGTATTTGCCTAACTTAGTTAAGAAAATCTGGTCATCCATATCGATACGAGCAATCGGCTCATGCGTTGGAATCACGATGACATCTAGATCATAAGTAGATTTGAACTCGGCAGCTTCAGTATCAGCGGTACCCGTCATACCAGATAACTTGTCGTATAAACGGAAGTAGTTCTGGAATGTCGTGGTGGCAAGCGTTTGGTTCTCTGCTTGGATCTCAACGTTCTCTTTCGCCTCGACTGCTTGATGCAAGCCTTCTGACCAGCGACGACCAGGCATGGTACGGCCTGTATTTTCATCAACGATGACCACTTCGCCTTCATCCACGATATAGTGAACGTTTTTGACAAATACGTGATGCGCACGGATGGCAGCTTGAACGTGAGCCAAAAGTGGCAAACGACTTGGGCTATATAAGCTTTCGTTTTCACCCAGCTCGCCCACTTCGATTAAGAAGCGCTCGATTTTTTCATAGCCTTTTTCACTGATCTCAATCTGGCGATTCTTTTCATCAATCCAGAAGTCTTCTTCTTCATTGTTCTTGTTTGCTTCTTCATCTTTTGAACGAATCAGCACAGGAATAATCGTATTAATCAGCGCGTACATGCGTGAAGAATCTTCAGCTTGACCCGAAATGATAAGCGGCGTACGAGCTTCATCAATCAAGATTGAATCAATTTCATCGATAATACAAAAGTTTAGCGGGCGCTGTTTTTTCTCAGCAAGACTAAACACCATGTTATCGCGCAGATAATCGAAGCCGTATTCGTTATTGGTACCATAGGTAATGTCAGCTTGATAAGCTTCGATTTTTTCTTGTGGTGGCTGCTGTGAGTAAATCACACCAACAGTCATACCCAAAAACCCAAACAACGGACGGTTTAGCTCAGCATCACGGGCGGCCAAATAATCGTTGACCGTGACCAGATGAACCCCTTTACCGCTGATCGCATTTAGGTACATGGCCAAGGTTCCCATTAGGGTTTTACCTTCACCAGTTTTCATCTCAGCGATTTTACCTTCGTGCAAGGTGATACCACCGATCAGCTGCACGTCATAGTGACGCATGCCGTTGACACGTAATGATGCTTCGCGGCAGACAGCAAATGCTTCTGGCAATAACGCATCTAAGCTTTCGCCTTTTTGATGTCTGGCTTTAAATTCTTCAGTTTTTTGTTGTAGTTGCTCATCAGACAGGGCTTGTATTTCAGCCTCTCGTGCGTTGATCTTGCTGACCACTTTACGCATGCGTTTTAATTCGCGGTCATTTTTAGTGCCAACCACACTGCCTATAATCTTTGATAACATAATTTTTTGACCTATGGAATATTCGATAATTAGTGCGCATTAGCCAAAGCTTAGCTCTCTGCCTTGTCATCACCCGACTAAGTACTACCTAATTTAGTATCGCCCAATTAAGTGTGCCGTCATTATATATGGTTATGACGCTGATGGATACAAGGGCAGCGAGTAGATATTTGCCACAGTAAAAACCTAGTAGGACGTGTTAAAATAGCGAATACCTTCTTAAATTTCTTAGCTTTTTCAGCGACTTTATTTGTTTGTCGCGGTTTGATTTTTATACGTTTGCTACCACTGCATCTTGGCTCAAAATTTGTCGTGGAGCCATTTATCTACAAGTGACTAGCTTCTTAATAAAGCCAAAGCTATCTATCAAATTCGTACATAAGACAAATAACCCTTTAGTATCTCTATCACAAAATACTTATTAACACTCATTAAAGCACTATAAGAGACTCTGCATGACCGTAAAACCATCTGTACAAAATCAGTCGTCAACGCCTAATTCATCAGAAAAACCCTTATCAAAACAAGAGACCTCTGACTGCTTAAGTATAGGCGATACCGTCTATAACCTAGCAGACCATACACCGATGATGGTGCAATATCTAACCATGAAAGCCAACTATCCACAAGCATTGCTCTTGTACCGGATGGGTGACTTTTACGAGCTGTTCTTTGATGATGCTAAGCGGGCGGCGCAAATATTAGATATCACATTGACGCACCGTGGTACGGATAAAGCAGGCAATACGATAGCTATGGCGGGTGTACCGTTTCATGCAGCCGATAGCTATATGGCACGCTTAATCGCTGCCGGTCAGACAGTAGTCGTATGCGAACAAATTGACGAGTCAACAACTGGCAATGCTAGTGACAAGGCCAACGTCCCTGCAATGGGCGACAAGCAAAAGAAAGACAAAAGTAAATCTGCTGCTGGTAGCATCATGCGCCGTGAAGTGGTTAAAACGCTTACCGCAGGTACTATTACTGATGATGCGTTAATTGCACCTAATCATACGCCGACTGTGGTCGCCATCGATATTGCGACTATGAAAACGCAAGACAATAGCCAGACGTTACAAGCAGCCGTTAGCCAGATGGATTTGGCTGCGGGTACACTGACTACCCAGACATTGATAGCAGATAAAAACGATATAGATGGTCTGCAAACTCAAATGCTTACTGTATTAGCACGTTTTGCGCCTAGTGAGTGCATCATTAGTGAAGCACTCAGCGATAGTATTGGTGGCAGCATTGGAAGCAATGATTCAGAGTGGCTACTGTGGTTACGACAAAATCTGGACTGCCCTATTATAGAAGTCGCTGCCAATGACTTTCATCGTGAGCATGCCAGTGACACGCTTTGTCAGCAGTTCGAGGTTCAGCGTCTCGATGGGTTGGGCATTGCTGAGGCTCCACTTGCGCAAACCAGCTGCGCTGCACTTATCCACTATGCGCGTCAAACTCAGCAACGCCACGTGCCACAAGTGAACCAACTCATCGTCGAGTACAGCGATGACTACCTAATTATCGATGCTAACAGCCAACAAAACCTCGAGCTATTTACCCCTGCTAGTAGCAATGGCACTTCTTTGATATCTGTGCTGAATCATTGTCAGACCCCGATGGGCAAGCGTTTACTCGTGCAGCAAATGAAGCGTCCACTGCGTCAGCATTCACGTATCAATATGCGTCTAGATGCGATAACCTGTTTGCTAAGCCCAGAGAGTGACTCAATTGAGTCAAAACAAGATATAAAAGATAGCTTACTGGTTACACGTTTACGAGAAACGCTGAAGACTATTGGCGATATTGAACGAATCAGCAGTCGAATCGGGTTAATGAGTGCCAAACCCCGTGACTTGCGCAAGCTTGCCGATGGTATCGATAGTAGCGCCCAGCTTACTACCTTATTGACAGCATCAGGCATCAGTCATGAAAACGCTGGCCTGTTACCAATGCTGATGCAGCAATTGCCAGATCAACTACCTGCTGTTCAATCCGTCACCGAATTAATCGAACGCGCTATTGTCATTGAACCACCTGCGCATATCCGCGATGGAGGAATGCTAGCAGCGGGCTTTGATGAAGAGTTTGATCGTCTTACCCACTTGCATGACAATATTCAGGTAACGCTAGACGAGATGGTAGAGCGCGCACGTCAAGACAACCAATTACCGAGTCTAAAAGTTGGCTTTAATAAAGTTAGCGGCTTCTATTTTGAATTGCCCAAAATGCAGGCGAATAATGCCCCTGCCCACTTTATCCGTCGGCAAACGCTTAAAAGCAGTGAGCGCTTTATCACTGATGAGCTAAAGGAAGTCGAGACAGAATATCTAAGTGCCCAGTCCTTAGCGTTGGCTCGTGAAAAACAGCTATATCAAGAGCTCTTAAATCAATTAAACCAACACTTGGCTGACCTACAACAGCTTAGCGCGGCTATCGCCCAATTAGATGTGCTAAGCAATTGGGCCCAGCTTGCCATGACGTATAACTGGCAGCGCCCAATCATGGGGCTACATACAAAAGACCAAAACGAATCGGTGGCCAAAAATCAAACCAACATTGATATTCGTCAAGGTCGTCACGTCGTGGTCGAAGCGGCATTAAATCAAACGAACGCGAACAGCAGGAACGGTAATTCATCAAGTACAAACCAATTTGTCGCCAATGACTGTGCACTAGGTAGCGCCAATGCTGATGAAGGACACCCTGAAAGATTACTTCTGATTACTGGCCCTAATATGGGTGGAAAATCTACCTATATGCGCCAGACTGCCCTGATTGTACTGCTCGCGCATTGCGGCAGCTTTGTGCCAGCTGAGCATGCGCATATCGGTGATATCGATCGCATATTTACCCGTATTGGTTCAGCTGATGACTTGGCTGGTGGCAAATCGACCTTTATGGTAGAGATGATTGAGACAGCCAATATCTTGAATCAAGCAACGAATAAATCACTGGTATTAATGGACGAAGTCGGACGCGGTACTGCCACTACTGACGGTTTGGCCATTGCCCATGCCTGTGTCAATCGCCTAGTCGAGATTGGCTGCCTGACATTATTTGCCACTCATTATTTTGAGCTGACGCAATTGGCTGAAGGCTTGCCAGAGAGTGGCAAAACTCATCATGCCGATATCCGTAACGTTCATGTAGCAGCCAGTGAAGTCGATGGTCAATTATTGTTATTGCATCAAATTAAAGATGGCGCAGCGAGTTCTAGCTTTGGGCTGCATGTCGCAAAAATGGCTGGTATTCCCACCCAAGTGCTAGAGGATGCTAAGCGCTATTTAGCAGACAACTTACAGTCAGACCATTTAACCGTAGATAAAGCAAAAACTATTGATGATAAAAATGAATTAGCTAAGTCAGTAAAGGATAAACGGGAAGATAGTTATAATGATGCTACTCTCAATCAAGAAGTAAGTCATACTACTCAAGCGGCAGACACATTGAACAATCCAAAACAAAATCAGCTATTTAGCTTGCAAGATGAGCTGAGCATAATTGACCCTGATAGTCTGACACCTAAGCAAGCGCATGATTTACTTTATCATCTTAAGAAAATCATTAGTCATTAAAGGGAATTGTCAAAGCGTAGTAAAGGCGCTAAAATACGCTTTATTTTCCAACTATTCTATGTAGCCCCTATAGTTGATTTAATTTAGAAGAATTACACTGCAGCTGAGCGCAGAGGTATAAATAATACTTCAGGCGAGGCTGATACAATAATTCTTTTGAAAGAGATTGACTATATCAGCCAATCCAATAACAGGTAGACCTCACTATGACCTTTGTCGTTACAGATAACTGCATTCTTTGCAAATACACCGACTGTGTAGAAGTCTGTCCTGTGGACTGCTTTTATGAAGGCCCAAACTTTCTCGTCATCGACCCTGATGAGTGTATCGACTGCGCATTATGCGAACCTGAGTGTCCCGCCAATGCTATCTTCTCAGAAGATGAAGTGCCGAAAGACCAAGAGATGTTTACTCAGCTAAATGAAGAGCTGGCACAAAAATGGCCGAATATCACCGAGATGAAAGGGCAAATGCCAGAAGCTGAGAAATGGGATGGCGTGGAAGGTAAGATTCAGTATTTAGAGAGATAGCATCCTTCTCGAAGTACCAAGATATTATAATAATAAAAAATCACCTAGTGGCAATATGCTGTTAGGTGGTTTTTTATTGCTTAGAAGATAAATATTATACTAGCCAAACACACTACAGATTAGCATTGTGGCTACAAGAATTGGGTAGATATATTGCTTCTATATTACTACTACAACTCCAAGAACCTGCACTGGTACGCAACCATTTTATTTTTTTCCCAACTAGTTTTGGATTCACCTGTGTCGAGACAGTAGCTGTGATACCAGTCGTCAATACCAGCGGATTAGTAATTTGCGCTACTCCCATATTATTGGGTAGTACAACTCCTACCTGTGAACCACCTATTATTAGATTAGAGGCGGTGGCACGTGGGTCACAGTCATTAGTATTTAACCCAATATTAACTCTGCCAGTTTGCAAACATTCTTCTACGGTTAGTCGTAGCTGACCTAACTCATTAATCACTCTTGTCGCTTGGGTTTTGCCCACGTAGATTTGATATTGGGGAATAGCAATAGCGGCGAGTATGCCAATAATTGCCACCACAATCATCAGCTCAATCAAAGTGAATCCAGATTGACTCAGTAAGTGACGTTTTTGAGTCTTTTTAATAATAGTCATAACATTTACATCGAATTATCATAGTTAACATAACGATGCATACTGCATGCCATTATTCATTTGAATATAGTAAGTTATAAACTAAGCTTTTCAATCGATTGATAGTAGTATTTATCTAATCTTGGCATATCATCAGTATGTACTTGTTGATTCTGGTCAAAGAAATTAGCTTCTGAGAGCTTTTGACTATTAGGACATAAAAAATTACATAGCATAATATTTTGCAAGTTTGCCCCATTATTCCTATTAATCACATAAGCAGAATCTCCAAATACTTCATACCAATTTTTAAAGATAGTCTGGGTATAACCATGCTCTTTTATAGGTATACCTACTACATTTGCCATAATATATTTACTAGTATTCTTAAACCTAGTTAAGGATTCAAGCGTATACAAGTTACTGGCCACATATCGACCTTGGAACGCATCAATCAGCATAAAGTCGTATTTAACATCTCTATAGCGAGTCAAATAACCGCGAGCATCATCACCTACAAAACTAATATTTTTTGCGATTGGCGCTTTTAAAAAATGAGTCTCAATAATTTTCGGTAGATCTTTATCAATATCGATAACAGTAAGCGACATATCAGGATTGTGGTAAGCAACTTCGCTAGGCGTTCCCATGCCAGCCCCCCCCAAAAATACTAGATTCTTAGGTGACGTTTGTTTTATACCTTCGACTGTCATTTCACCATACCAGTGACAATTTTTTTTAGTAGCGTATACCCAGCAGCTACTCGTTGATTTTATAGGATTATCAGAAATAGTGACCGCTGGCCGACCCTTATAGTCAATATACTCAACAAACCAAGCGCCTGTTGCCGTTTGATAACCCGTATCTACTTTATCGAAAGAGATGAACACAATAGTAATAAGAAATGCCAGGGTAGCTATAATATAGTTCTTAGAAGCAGCATTATCTTTAGTAGGAACTGAACCTCTCACTTGAATTGCCAGTTTTGTACATAACCAAGTACTGATAGCTAGCGACGCTACAAAGAGTGTCAAACTACTTCTAAGGCCAATATATGGTAACAAGAAAATCGGGGTCAGAGTTGAGCCTAATACACTACCAACGGTAGTAATAGCAACCATCATCCCAGCATTTTTACCGGCATCGATACTTTCTTGATTATTGAATTGTAAGGTCAAGAACTGCGTAATTAGCGGAATAGACATCGAACCAAAAGCAAGCCCAACACCATAGAGTAATCCCACCCCTATTGCAGCAGTGATTGGACTATCCGTATTTAAAGTAATAATTTCTAATAAAGGTAGTTGAATAACACATGCTATGGCGTGAGAAAAAGCAGACAAAGACAACACGTATCCCGCCTTTAGTAAGGCTTGTTCAGGCGTATAGATAGATCGAGACAACCTACCCCCTACCCAATAGCCCATAGCTATGGCTATCAATACCATTGCTAATATGACACCAGTTATCGATATTGAAGAGCCAATATAGGTTGCTGAGATTCTAATAGCATAAATTTCTATACCCAAACCTGCGAAGCCTTCAAGTAGGGCAATAGTAAGACATATAGCTATTATTTTCTTTTGCATAATGATTACTCAAAGCAAATATTTAATTTATTGACTGAGGTTTCATTTCAATAAACTATAAATATTATGAATTTAGGTGACAAGAAGATTATCTACAAACTATAACCACTACAAGGTTGATTATTTGTTTAGTATTTTATCCAACTCATAAAACTCTTCTAAGCTCACATAAACTTGTTTTTTCAGTTGGTTCTTGACCTCATGGTTTGGAGAACTGGCGCCACGATACAAAGCAAGAATACCACCATGACTATCAACGTATATGTCCGTATTTACACCAGGGAAAAATCCCGACTTATTATACAAGGTAAAGTCATGTCCGCTCATTTGGTATGGTAATAGTGCATAACCATAGCATCCATCAATTTGATTGATAGCACATGGCGCATCTGCTCGTGACAAAATATTGAGAGGCTTTTCTTTTAACATCTCACGAGTAAGCATTACCATAGATTTTGCTGAACCTGATAATCCACCTACTGCTGATAATGAATCTTTAAAATCAAAGTGAGTATAATAATTTTTTCCATAAAAATTTTCATAACGATAATCATAAATAATTTCATCACTTAAAAATGCATCATCAACAAACTTTATATCTCTATTATTAAGCTGATATATGTCTTCTGCAGCCTCACGAAAAGTAGTGCCCGTAATTACTTCTACTACTGCTCCTAATAAGCAATAGCCTACATTAGAGTATTGAAACTGTGTATTAGGATCAAAATCAAGCATGGTTTCAGAAAGAACTGCTAAATTAGTAGGACACCAAGGTTTGACATCCATCGTCAGCATGGGTGTATAAGTCTTCAGTCTATCGAAGCCAGCGCTATGCTGTAATAGCATGCTGATAGTAATGTCATTGACGCGTTTGTCTTTTGGTTCTGGAATATCGATAATGTCTAGGATTTTTTGATCTAAGCTTAGCTGACTTTCATTGATTAAATTAAGTATAATCGCTGAGGTAACCACCTTTGACACACTGGCATAACGAAAACGGCTGTCTACTGTCAGTGGTTTATCTCCGCGAAAACCATCCTCCCATCCACTTTCACAATGTAATATTTTTTCATTATTATCTTGATAAAATATTTGATTATGCATCGACTTTTGCTGAATTATAAGGTTATCCATAAGGGCTAGCATAAAAGTTGGAACTTTATCAGAACATCGGATACTTGACTTAATGAAAGGCACTTGTATCTTATAAAGGAACCGATTAAGGATTAAATGCTGCGCGGTATACAGGTAAGTACCACCAAATATAATAGCTAAGCAAACCATAATAAGAATAATATTTGTAAGGGCAGTTTTTTTACTCATAGCCTTTATTATCATATGTTAATAATATTAAATACCTACAGATACTTAATAAAAAAAGAGAAGGCTCGGCCTTCTCTTCTTTACTTCAATTCTATCAGACTTGATATTTTTCAAATAGTTTTATTCTGCTGCTGGGCAACCACTAGATGCAAACTTATCTGCTACACTAGTTTCACACGTCCATGTACCTTCTGGTGTACGAGTCCATACAACAGTACTATCAGTTAGTATCTGAGCGGCGCTTTGACCGAATGTACCGGTAATCGTAGCATCATCTGTAGCATCCGCTGGATAGCCAATAACCAAGCCATCTTGTCCAGTATCAGCAGCAGTAGACTCAGCAGCTGCATCAGTAGCTGCTAACAAGTTACTTTGTGTCCAGCCAATGTTACAGTCAGCTGCGGCTTTGCCATCTAAAAGACATGTTTCAATTGCAGTTTTTACAGCGCCAGTTTCACTTACGACGCGGCTTACCTGTGACTTAGCGATATAGTTCTGATACTGAGGAATAGCGATCGCAGCTAGAATACCGATAATAGCAACAACGATCATTAGTTCGATTAAGGTAAAACCTTTTTGAGCAGTTTTCATAAACATTCCTTATGGGAGTAGTACGAAGACAGATTCCTGATAGTCATCAAAATTTATCTGTCGATGATATAGCAAAATTGTTTCTTACTAATATTGCTGCATGTTGTGTGCCAAATTAACGAATAAAGCTATTAGTATAGATTTTTGATTGAGAAACAATGAAATTTGCTATAAGAAAATGACAATCGCTGTTTTATGTACTTAAATTGTCCAACAATGTTACGCTTAAGCTGCTAAAAATTGTCAGTTTGACACTAAGGGTAATAAAAAGTAAGAAAGGCTGACGATTTTTGTCAGCCTTTCTTACTTTAGTGACTATTTATTTATTCCAGTCGTCTCCAGTACTACAGACGCTACCCTTGCACTTAATACCCTGATAATTAAAAGTTAGAGTACCATCGCTACTCATCTGAGTATTAGCTTTAGGCACTGCAGTAATTACCCATTTAGCAGTTAATGGGTTCGGCGTGATGGCAACAGCATAAAGGGCTGTGCCTTGCTTAGGATAATCACCACCTAACCCTGTAAGAAGGGCATTACTATAAGCACCCTGTGCCAATTTGCGACTTTGAATTTCAGAAGCAATGTTATACATCTCACTCATCATATCAGTACGTTTAGTTTTAATAACGTATCTTTGATAATTAGGATACGCAATGGCTGCAAGCACACCTATGATAGCTACTACTATCACTACTTCAATGAGAGTAAAGCCTTTAATATTATTGCGTCTATTGCTCAATTTAACGTTGTTTATATTTGTGATCATAGTATTCGCTTTCTTATTGCAGTCATGATGCATGAAACTATTAGTTAGTTTTTTGATAGGACTACCAACTTTCTTGACCAGTACCACAATTAGTAGATGCTGCAGTAATAGTTTTATCTTTGCTCTTGCATTGTGTGCCAGTGCTACTGGTCATAATAACGCTAGCATGTTCAGTAATACCCGTACTCTTAGGTATAGCTACCATACGCCATGAACTACCTGCAGTAGAATATCCAGTCGCTGCGGGTGCTAGCGTATTACCTGTGTTGCCATCCACTAGAGTAATCAAGTAGCTATAGTTTGTATTATTACTACCTCTCGGGACATAGATAGTCTTGTTATCGGTTGCGTCATAGCCATAACTTATATCACCATTACTTGCGAGCTTTCTAGGTACAAAGCCTTTATAAGTTAAAGCGCTAGCTCGCCAACGATTAAGCTCTATTGCCAATTGTTGCATAGTTGCTTGAGCTTGTGACTCAGCGTTTCTCACAGCGTACTGTCTATAAGAAGGTATCGCAATCGCTGCCAAAATAGCAACGATAAAAACGACAACCATAAGCTCAATAAGTGTAAATCCTGTCTGATTTTTGAGCATTTGTCTGTTCATAAGTTCGCCCTATTAGTCTACTTCATACCACGTTTTTGGTTGTAGAATGAAACGCTCATGAAATATCAATTCGGGCGCTGTACCATTACCCAATATCTGATCAGCATTTGTCAGACCTTGTGCCTCATCTATTAAGCTATTACCACTCTTATTGCTATCAGAACCAAAACTTACTCTGTCAGTCTGGCGCTCTGCTAATGTCTGTGTACCGATAAGTAGACGTTGGTTTGTAAGCGTTGAACTACGTGGGCCTAGAGTTAGCTCCTGAATTCCCTGTCCTGCTCTAACGAATCCACCAGTACCGTTCTTAGAAGTATCATCTAAACAGATACCATAAGGTAGACAATACAACTGTCGCTCTGATCCACCTACAATTTTAGCAGTGCATGAATCTGTAGGACCGTAACTCATATCTGGGTTATAGACTGTGGTGTACAAGAAGTTGTCGATAACTTCAGACTTACCAATACCTTTTGTATATCTGACATTGTCGTAGCCATCGAAGCGTGTTAATGGATAGTACCAGCCTCGCTGAACACTTGATTGCATTGTACTAATGACATTATTCTTTTGGGCTAAACTATAGCCAGCTGTTGACCCAGTTCCTATCGCCGTCGGTAACTGAACCAAATTGCTGTCCGCTAGATCAACGACTTTTTGACCATTAATGTTACTAGCTGTCGTAAAGTTGCTAGCATAAAATACTTCATTGGCTTTGGTAACATCGCTATCTATAATTCCATAAAGTCGATCCGCATATGCAGTGGTATTACGTATTTTAGATAATGGTGAGCTGCGATCGCCTGAAATCACGTTGACCAGTGCAAATAATGTATTTGTGGTTGAATTACGGTAGAAGCTAACTACTGGACGTTCATAAAAACGATAAGCATACTTTTGACTTACCGTTGTCGCATGAGTGCTTTTAAGCACGCGTGTTACTCGAGTATTACTAAATTTTGATTCAGGAGATGCTGTGCCTGATGTTACTGGCTTGACGAAACCAGCATTGGTAAAGTCCGCACGAAACACCTGACCACCCAAATCTGCAAAGTAGATATGGTCCATAAAACCGTCATTATCACGATCCAAAGTCGTAACACCACCAACAATACTGTTCTTCATGTCCGTAACTGTTTTAGTAGCCCCACTATCACTAGATGCCGACCATATTAATGCACCATCTTTTGCGTTGATAATGTAGACCGCATTACCTTTAGCTGAGGTTTTTGCAGAACAGCCACCTAACAATGAATCTACGATACCAACCTGAAAGCTTTCATTCTCATAACATGTATCATAACCACCACCAAATACCAGAACATCAGTCCCTGTATCTGAGCTACTGGTTTTAATTTTTGCTTTGGTCGGTTTTGCCCATATTTGCCCCATGCGGCTAAAACCTGCAGTCGAAGGCGTAATAGAGAACAACATCTTTGGACTGTCTATATTGCCAAGATCGATGCCGTAAAAAGCCTCACCCCCCATTCTTAATCCGCCATAAGCAAATACACCTTTGTTACCACTAGTATCGATAGATACTCGTTTATTTGGAAAATCATACTGATAATCTGTATTGACTAACCATGGTGCATCAATACCAAAATTTGGCGTTCCAATCTCAGTTTTGGTACTATCCTTTATGAGCGCATCTGACTGGCTAGTACTTCTCAGCATCTCTCTCGGAATAATGACGAATCTTTCCTTTCCGCCATCACCAGCATTACTATAGTTGTCGGCATTGACAAGGTGCAATCCGCCTTCAGTAGATCCAAATAATATATAATCGTCACGTTGGTCGGTAACTTTACCATCAGCATCTAGTGTTGCAGAATAAGACACAGATGCTGGTGTAGAGTGCAATGTCGCACCAACAACTTTGATTGCTTTCGAAGCATTCGCAGTACTCAGTGTCATGTCCTTAACTGCTGTAGCAGTACTTGGAAGAACATCGAAGCCTAAAAAGTTCAATAGCTTCCTCAAAGAAGTCTCAGAGTAAGTGCCTGTATCATTGAACTTATTAGTACTAGAAAGTGGAGCATTATCTAGTGTTACTTTTCCAGCACTGTTTACACCAAATTTCCTCAACATAGTGGTTTGGTTTGTAGCACTCTTCCAGTCCTCTACATATAACGTCCTAACTGAAGATACACCTGTATCTGGTGTTTTTAGTTGCGCATAGAACCCACCAGATTCCACTTTATCATTTGCATTGGTATAGTCTTTGTCAGACCATAAATCTTGTGTCGTTTTGTTCAACTCCCCTGCTGTATTTTTGAACAGCTTTGCACTATTTTTACCGTATAGTGTTCCTTCATTCAAATTGTATTTTTTCATATTACCTTCCCAAATCACTGAGTTCTCAGCAACTTTAGGCTGTAGGGTTGGGTAATAAGCGATAGCAAGTTGGCTATCAGCACGATAAGGATCGTTAGGAACGATGATAGTACCTGAAGGTGTAGAAGGTAATGTTTGATTAAGGTCACTAACAAAGGTTGTAATACTATTAACAATATCATCTGTGGATTGTGCTGAATAGAAACCACCTTCACCAAACCCACCTACATTGGGTAACGATGGGTGTGACTTTGCTCCCCAGTTACAAGCATTTTTTGCATCAACGCCTGTAATTTTTTCACAGTTATAAAAATCACTTGTTTTCTGCGTGCCTTTGGAATCTACGTACGAAAGCCTACGAATTACCCTTTCTGTTTCAGGCAAGGCTGCATCGGCTACACGATCAACGTCGAAACTTGAACCAAACCCAACCACAGCTGTTAAGATTTCACCATTTACCCCTAATGGATTGAGAGCTGGATTACGCAACGCTTTAGCAAATGCTCCTACTTCAGGCATACCATTGTTATTTTCACTACCGCTTGGTAACGCTCCTGAAGATGGCACACTAAAAGTATTTCCCGTAACGTTCAGTGCTGACCTCATGAGGGTAGTAGGAGAAGGTGCACTATTTGGATTACCATCTGTTAAGAAGTATATTCCTCTTCCATCACAGCTAGCACTAGTAGTAGACGACAATGGGCTAATATAATTATTACCACTCTTAGAAGATGACACAGAGTCACTAAAACCACTATAGGAAGAGTTAGAGGTATTGGTACCCAACATATAAGCGCCAGCCTCAGCATAAGCATTGGCTGTTGGCGTACCATTTTCACCATTCAAGCCTGCTACTGCTACTTTAATAGCAGTACGCTGTGCTGGGGTAATTAATGCTGCTGGCACAAGGATTTTTCCACTCCTACCATCGCCACCTTTATACTGGTTGTTACTATTACTCTGTGTAGAAAACTGACCAATACCGATAGCAACCTTTGTAGAATCTAACTGAGTACTGTCCATCAAGGTAAATATGGCATCTTTAAGACGTGTTAGGCGATCATAAGTGCGATAGTCATTCGTGTAATAGTAACCATTACCACTGTTAGTCCCGTAATTTAACCCACTAACTGAAGGAGCTGATATTTCTGTATTACACTCCGTAGTGCCGAAATTAAAGCTCCCCAAGCCATCACTATCGCCACAACGATACCACTTATTATTACTTGCCTTACGATAGAAAAACTTCCTAGTCTCACAATAGTTTTTAGGATATGTAGGTACAGTTGAAGATATTTCAGACCTTCTAGTATAAGACACTCCTGAAGGTAAATCACAAGCATAACTCACTTGGTTGATACTCATACTACCTGAGGTATCCAACATCATGGTAATAGTAGTTTTACCACCTTCAGCCGCTTTATAAATCTCTAAGTCGCCAATTTGTTTATTTGCGACATCCGCTTGTGATATTGGCATCGCAACCATTGATGCCATTACAACGACTAAATATTTCAGTGGTAACGTACGTTTTTCCGTGTTTTTTGATACGTTGTCAAGTCGTTTCATGACATCTATCCTTTATGAAATTAGCGTAATTAATAAGCAGATTAGGGGGTAACTGAGAGTATGCATTTTGATGACAGTGTGCCTTTACCATATGGTATACATAAGGTGGACGAAGAAGCATTTTCTACATCTACTTGCTCATATAGCATTTTGCTTGGCGTAGATGCAGACAACATACAATCGCTTAGAGATTTTTTGCCAGTAGCTACATTGGCATTTATACTGGTTTGCTCAAAACACTTGTCACTGCCTACTTTTGGTTCGTTGTAAGCTGGTAGAGCGGAAGAGGCTCGAACGTCAAACTGGTAACGTTTACTGGTCCTATCTTGTACCTCTTTACCGATAACCATATGATCAAACACAGGTGTATTGGGGTTGGTAGGCGTAACTGTAACACTCATTTGTGTCATGACTGTCTGTCTAGCACTGGTATAGTCATTGGCGTTGGTATAATCACAGAATCCACCGCTTAAACTACTCCAATAGCCACCAGTCGATTTTTTGACAGAGGCATTTGCGGCCAAGTATTTTTTAGTGCGAGGATTGAAACAATAAATAAATTCGTTGGTTGCATTGTCTGGATTCAATAAAAAATGACCAAACACCCCTGCTGCACTTGTTACGTCGCGGTACTCTTCAGAACTCGGACTACCATTAACCATCATTTCTAGCTTTTGATTGGCGCTATCAGATGATTGTAATAAAACCGTATTTATTTGATCACTCGTTGCAATTTTTAAATCGGTATTACTTTGTCTAACGGCTATCGCGCCTGCTAACATAATGAGAACTAAGAACAATAGCACCACGATCAGTGTTGCCCCACGCTCTCCATTAGAATATATCTGACCACTTTTCTTTCCTTGGTCTAAAGAATGTGATAAACGATAGTGGTTGCTCATTTCAAATTATCCTAATAGGTCTTAAGGAGTTAAGCTAGTATCAACATCAATCACTCGTGCATTACGCAATAGCGTTGTAGATTCATAACTTGTACGCACTTGCTGTTGGCGAGTAGTGTCTGTCTTCAAACTATTACTTTGGCCCAGTAAGGTAAATGAAGATTGGTCATTACTACCTATAATAGGTGTCGTACCATGAACAATAAGACCTATCTTCACAGCTGTTATTGACGGCTTCGTCGCCATCAATAAATATGAGCTGCTTGGTAGATACATCATTTGGCCTGCACTGGCTGCTGCTGACGATTTTGTACCTAGTAAAATTTTAAATTGGTCAACATTGATAATAAACTCTTGACCAGCTGTGCCAAAATTACGAGAGTCTGTTGACGCACCAACAGTGAGTATGCCACCAGTTGGACTAACCCTTCCTGCATCACAGGCTAGTACTAAATTTCTTATATTACCGGTACTCGTATCACCTGTTGCTCTGCGTAAAAAGTAGCGCTCCACTACAATATCATTAACAGCAGCATCCGCACCTTCACAATCACTCATGACATTGCCCGTTGTATTGGTGTATTGAATGGTCAACTGATCGCTATTAACATTAGTATTAGAGATACCTGTCCATCCATTGGTGCCAATAGCACTATCACCATCACGTCTTGTTAGATAGGCGGTATTAGTATAAGGTGTTGTTATACCTAGATTAGCAGCAGTTAATACAATTCCCCCATTTACCGTTGTACTGGTAATTTGAGTAGTTGGATTACCTAAATTTGCGATTCGTACTTTTTTCTCTAACTGTTGTAGTCCAAATATACTTGCATCTTGTAGTTCGCTACCACTAGATTGAATACTACTGGTTTTAACATTGATTAAATATACTTGCATCACGGCAGCTGATACTAGTAAACCTAAAATCAGAGAAATCATAAGCTCTATTAACGTAAAGCCTTGTTGATGTTCATATCTGCGACTATAGCTTGATATCATCAGTAAGCCTCCATAATAAAGCACTCTGCACCATTCTTATAAGTACCATCTGCATTAGCACAAGCAGTCGATAAACTATTATCCAACGTAATCGTTGTATCTCCCCAACTAGCAACAAAACACTGACGCTCTTGGTTACCCGATGTACCAGGACAGCCATTTGGTACTAAACCAATCGTAATATCATTCGCACTTGCATACGATCTGACTAATAGGCCATCACGAGTCGCAAGCTGCGCAAGCGTACAACTATCAGCAGCTACTGGTACGGTATTGGTGTTTTTTATACAACTGTCTTTTGTAATACTAGTACCATCGATAGTAACTGAGTCAGCTGTACCGTTTATAGCTGTTTTAAAAGCACTGATACCATCAGGATTGGTGCGCATTATCTCAGCACCACCTCTCATTATAGTTAGTGCCCGAGTGCGCATAAGACTTTCATCTGTGGCTTTTACTGCTGACATTTGCATAGCCGTAAAGCCCAATACAGCGACTGCTAACAGTAATAGCGCTACTAACACTTCTACCAATCCTACACCTTGTTGCTGGCTGACGTTTTTCATTAACAACTCCCAGCGTTTGTAATATCAACATTAGCAATACTCGTAAGACTAACCTGCTTAGGAGATTCACTAGTAGAGCCGCTATCGCATACTGTATAAACTACTGTTGCACCCCCATCTATTGACTTACTAGGTCGAAAAACAATATTAGTAACAGTAGCAGGACTAATTTGTTGTGTTACCGCGCTCTGTCTATTGAGATTATAGCTAGAGATACTAGTTCCATTAGCTTGCAATACAATTTTACTAGGAGTAGTAGACGTATCATATAAAACAGTAATATTCTGCCGACGAAGAATGCTTTCTACTTTAGCCTCTTTTAACGCATTAGCAATCGTCGCCGCCGTCGACTTAACCCGTTGGTCTGCAAGCTGAGTACTAATATTAGGCGCCGCAATACCTGCAATAATGGCGAGTACAGTAATGGTTACCATTAGTTCAATCAAGGTAAAACCTGAACTAGTATTTTTTAGCTTAGGTAATAATTCGTTCAAAGATGCGTTCACATCATATTCCTATTTAAAACGGCAATTAACTATCTTTCGTCTATATCTCACTAAAATTTATTGTAAGTATCTTATATTTTTAGCTTACTACTATTTTTATACTGACTACCCTAATAACATGCAATTTTCGTTCCACGACATATAACTAATAATGTTTAAAAAAGTCGATATTTGTCACTTGATATATGTAACTTATCCATAAATATGTAAAATCATTATCGACGTATACAGCCGTAAAACAACAAATTAGTATACATAATTATAATAATATAGCGTTAAGGAAATATATTAGCAATAATTAGATATTACTGATAAAGATAAATTGAGTTTAGAATTTGCTGCCATGTGCTAATACGTAAGCAGAAATTTGATAACTATTGTGGCTGTTAGCCGTTGCTGATTTTACTGTTGCAGGTGGAATGAACGCTCGTGCTAATGCTTGTAAGCTTGCACCTGTGGTAGATACGTCATCAAATAATAGTAAGCGTTTTGTAGGAGGGTTTTCGATTAGAGCAAAGGCGTCATTTAGGTTGCTAAGACGTTCGGCACGAGACAGTCCCTGCTGACTAACTGTATCGTCAATACGCTTGACGCCCTGCCATAAAGGAATTTGCCAATGTTTAGACAATTGGGCAGATAGAATACTGACAGGATCGAACCCACGTTTGACCAACCGTTGATTTGTCGTTGGCATAGCAACAATCACGCTGTTATTGCGATGACAACCGTGTGGACGCGGTAATTGACGTATGGTATGTAATAGTAACGGCAATTTCGTCATATCCTCTTGATGCTTAAATGCTCGGATAGATTGACGTATCGGATACTCATAGTAAGTGGAGGCTTGGATAGATAGAGATACGCTAGGAGCGATATCAACTTTAAAAGGTCTTGGCAACCAAGTAATATCGTTGTGACAGTGAGCACAAAGTAAACCACTGCTCAAATGGCTGTTTGCTTGATGAACGATGTTAGTAAGAAAGGAGTGTTTCTTTAAGGCTGTCCGTGTAGGCGGCGCATTCGTTATGTTATCTAGGCTAGATTGTGTTTGATGGTGTAGTAGTTGAGATTGTGGTGTACTACGATAAATACGGCATAGTTGGCAGCGCATATCCATATACTCTGCCAACCACAGTCCAGTTTGATAAGGCACTAAACGGCGCATAAACTATAACTTGTCATAACTTATCATAAATTTCATCTATGTTAGAGCCTTTTTCAAATTGATACCACTTCCGAATTAAAGCCCTTTCCAATCGTTCAGTACGATACCAAAGCCGATAGAGGTATTTTCATGATTATAATCAATGATCGACTCACCATAGCCTTGGAATAGCTGAACCATACCATTAACGTTCTCTGATATAGGATAGATATAGTCGATTTGCGCAGCACCTTTATTGGTACCTGGATTGTAGCGCAAGGTACCGCTAATGCTCTGATCAGCCGGCAAGTCATATAAGAATTTGATATCACCGTAGCCCATGTAGTCTTCGATATCTGGATTATCGTCATCACTACTACTTTCATTATTTACTCGAGCCCATAGGCGCGGTATGACTGAGAGCCTGCCCCACTCTGCACCCGCCATGAGGTAAGCACGATTCCATGAACGTGATAATGGATCATCTTGTCCATTCGAGTGATGGACAGCACCTGCGCCCAACATACGTAGACGTCCACCAAAAGGTAGATCTGCTGTCACAGGTTGGGTTAAGAATATTTCAGGTTGATAATCGGTAGCACGGAATGGACGCGAGTTGTCTTCGTTATAAACTTGCCAATGTGATTCTTGAGTATAGCCAAACCATAGGTCAGCACTGGTATCAAACAAATCTTCTGCGACTTTTGTTTTTAGGGATAATTGGAATTTTAGCTCAGTTTCGCGTATGTCATTAGAATTAAAAGGATCTGTTTCTTGTGATGGTGTGCTTGGATTCAAATTAGGATCGAAAGTATAAAATAATGGCAACAGATACGTCGGTCGATATGGTCTAACCGTCCAAGTACCACGCTCACTGTTTTTATCTAGGTCATAAGATAGACTGAGTGGCGAGAATTTTTCGATGTCTGTTTGAGTGACACCTACATTTTCTAAAATCTGTGCTTCACTATTCGTCTCAGCATCTATTTCTACGTTGCCATTTGCCTTCAATTTGCTGGCTGCTGTTTGCTGATTGGTCATCAAGATGGTATCTGCATCTTCAACTGTCGTACCACTCATCGCCGTTTGAGACTCAGCCAATATCACTTTTGGATTACCTGAGACCGTACTTTGAAAGGTTTTTGCCAAATCAATTGGTTGTTTGGTTGAGGTATAGCTTGGTGTCTTACCTTGTTCAGCTACTTTATCAAAACAAGCTAGGCGAGCAGCACTAGACTGGACTTGCGTACATTCAGAAAACAGCTTGGCTTGTTGAGCAATAAATTCTTTGCTAATTATTTTGCCACTTTGTGTACTCATATCAGAAGATATCGCACTGTTATCAAGACTCTGTGATAGGTCAAGATCCTCATATTCAAATGCAGCTTCAGGTGCTGGCAGTTCGTTATAGGTTTGAGAATCATCAGCAGCTTGTACTTGTATCGCGGTACAACTCAACGCAAGAGCAACTGCAATACGAAGAGGCATATGTGCATTCTGGTAAGACGGCTGTTGGTGACGCTGAGTAATGGTATGGGCAAACATAAGTGTCCTTTATCTAACTAGCATTAGCGCTAGCAGAGTATATGAGGTAATTAATATAGCCATTAGCGTTATCGCTAAAATAGAATTGACTGAAACTATCAGCTAATCGCAGATATTAGGAGCGAAAAAAATGACAATTAGTGCCCCTGCTGCATTGTTTCTTTATTGTAATGAAAATATAAGCACGATACTAGCTTTATCGATAGTTAAAATAAGCATCTATCAATATAATTACTTATATAACAAATACTTAATAAACATTCTATAGTATGAATTTAATAGTATCAAAAAAGCCAGCATACTTTTCTTAGTATACTGGCCTTATTAATATTCTTAAGAATTTTCGAAATATTACACTGATTTCTTAAGTGTTCATTGTTAAATATTAGTTGTTCAACGCCGATAATGTTTGCTCAAATTCTGAGCGACCAATCTCACCCACTTGCTGATTTACTAGCTGACCATCAATATAATACAGTAACGCTGGTGGACCAAAGAGTTGGTAACGAGACAACACGGCTTTTGAGTCTGCTGTCGTCTCAGTGATATCGAGCTTTACTAGTTGCCAATCTTGCATCTGTGCTGGACGATTATGAAACAGGTTCTTGTCCATAATGCGGCACTCAATACACCACTCTGCTGTCAGATCAACAATGACATTCGGATTGGCTGCGACAATGGCCTCTAGCTCTGCAAGCGTCGTGATCGTCTTATCAGTGGTGCTATCACTATTCACTGGTTGACCAGATGTTGACTGTACCATCATCGGTGCTGCACCCAACGACGCTAATGGATGTAAGCTATCATCATTACCCAATGCAGCGCCGACTATTAGGCAAGCGGCCCAAATACCAGCGATAAGGCTTAGTGCTTGGGTCAGCATACGACCTTTACCTAGCCAACTCCATGCCCATGTTGCCACGACCATAAACCACAATGCCCATACCATCAGCATGACTGGCGATATAAAAACTCGCTCAATCAATAACAAAGCCACGGCAAATAGTAGTAAAGCAAAGCCTTGCTTGACCCAATTCATCCACTCGCCTGCTTTTGGCATAATCTTGCCTTGAGTAGCACCGATTAGGATAAGCGGCGCTGATAACCCAAAACCTAGCATAAATAAAGCGGCAAAGCCGAGCAACGGACTACCAATGGTAGAGACCGCTAATAATGCCCCAAATAATGGCGCAGAAACACAAGGTGACACGACTAGCGCTGATAAAAACCCAGCGATTAAACTGCCGCCTGTACTACCAAGCTTACTGTCACCTGCTTGGCTTAGGCCTTGCATCTTTCGACTGATCGCTTGTGGCAAACGTATGCTGAAAAGACCTAGCATATATAGCGCCAGCAGTATGAAAACAATAGCAAAGCTAATGAGAATAATTGGATTCTGCAGCCAACCAATAATACCTAAAGATTCACCGAATATTGCGATAACAGCGCCCAAAATTCCGTAAGCAGTCGCTACCCCAATCGCGTAACTGGTGGTCAAGATGACACCGCGTTTGACCGTTGGGTTTTGTTCGCGGGCTACAATGTTGGCCACGATAGGTAACATCGGTAACACACATGGCGTCAAGGCCAAGCCTAAGCCTGCTAAAAATAATAGTACTAATGCCAGCCAAGGGTGAGAAGCCAAACCAAAAGGATCGCTATCAACGAAACTATTGTTTGATGCGTTTTCGCTATTGGCCGTCTCGCCTGTTACGCTGCTATTTGCTGCAGAAATCGTATTCGTCGCTGCACTACTATCTAAAGAATCATACTCTACAGCGCTGTCATCAATGAGATCATAGTCAATAGCACCATCGTCTGTCAGTGCTTGCGCCTCATCAGGCAAAGTATTATCAAGAGCTGTTGAGCTTACTTCCTCTAGTTTCGCCGTAGCACTATTCTCTGAGTCGGTTCGAGCTCGCAGTACTCTCACTATCTGCTGATACCTGTGTCGATGCGGCTACAATATTGACAGTCGTATTAATCTTTTCAGGTGGATAGCATAGTCCTGCTTTTGCACAGCCCTGCCAGCCTACGACGATAGCGGCACTATCTATATTCTTACCACTATTGTTCGTCAGTGTGGTGGTAGCGACCATATTCGCTTGGTCAAATACCAGTACTTTGCCAAATGTTGGATCATCTATCGAATATGGTGTCTGGCTAAAGGTAAAAGGTGCAGCCGTCACGCCAGCGGGTAGCGTAAGCTTAATTTGCTTTTTATAGACGTAATGTTCAGGAGTGATATCAAAATTAACAGATAACCGCGTACCTGCTTTGACAGGGGTACTATCTGTACTTACCTGAAACGCTTGATCTACTGGCAAAAACTTTGACTTCGATGAGCTTTCACTACTACCGAAAAGGTCGCCTAACCCTGCCGCTTGTACCGTCGATGTCGCTGATAAACCTGTCAGCAATGAGCCACTAGCGATGGCAAGCGCTAAGATATGGGATTTTTTCGAATGGGTAGATACGCTAAATGATGAAGACTTTGGTGATGTCTTGATGGACATGAATGGCTACCTATTATTACCGATATTTTAATCAATCTGCTCGCTATTTATCTGCGTGTCGCAGCAATGTCTATCTTGGTTTTAATTTTTTCTGGTGGATAGCATAGCCCAGCCGTTGCACACCCTTGCCAACCAATAATAATAGGCGCGTTTTTGGCGCCCTTACCATTACTGGTCGTCAGTGTCGTGGTTGCAATGACGCTTCTTTGCGTAAATACAGGAACCTGACCAAAGGTCGGATCATTGATTGATACTGGTGATTGATTAAAAGTGAACGGCGTGGCGCTTATTCCTTTAGGGAAGCTCAACGTAAGCTTATCCTTGTAGACATAATGCCCTGGCGTAATTTCAAAACTGATCGACAACCGCGTGCCTTTGGAAGTCGCTTTGGTATTACTGACCACCTGAAAGGCTTCATCCACTGGTAAGAACTTTGATTTTGCCGAGGAGCTATTTTTAAATAAGTCGTTTAGACCTGCTGCTTGGGCACTGACCGATGTCATTGACAAGGCCGTTACCAATGAAGTGCTTGCAACGGTTAGAACCAATTTATAAAGGTTTTTAGAAAAATATTTATTAGAATTTTGGATCAACATAAATGATTACCTTTAATTGCAGTTTGCGATGACTATTTTGGTGAGCGCCTAGATATATTTATAGCACTGACTATCAAACTTGTACTGAACAGCAGGCGATTTATCTACTGATAAAAAATATCAACCAATAAGGGAATATTGGTTGATATTTATAAATTGTTGAAAGTGCATGGATGAACGAATGTTTCATTCTACAAAGCTATATCAGTATCAAAATTTATTTACTATACCTTTGTTATTAAGCTTTATAGCTGAGCATAAAGATCCGCATCTTGACCTTCACCACCTTGTTGACCATCAGCACCTAACGAAAATAAATCATAAGGGCGCCCTTCACTACCTGGTGCAACATACTGCATCTCATTTTCCCAGCCATCGGTTGGATAGCCACCTTTAATATACCCACCTTCAGGATAGTTTTTTGCATCAGCAGGCGGTGTCGTAAGCGCTTCTAACCCTTGGGCGGTTGTCGGATAGCGTGAATTATCAACCTTATACATATCTAGCGCATTTGAGACAGTGGCAAGCGCCGTTTCAGTTGTTTTCACACGGGCCTTATCACTTTGACCAACTACTTTTGGTACCACTAATCCAGCAAGAATGGCTAGGATCACAATAACGACCATAATTTCGATAAGAGTGAATCCTGCTTGACCAGACTTTTTTGTCGCACTGCGCTGCATAGCTGAAGAAGCACTCTTATGGTCACTTACAATATTTGAATGGGATTGCGTATCCTGAGTAGCACTTTTTGGCGTTATATTTACTTGGAATTTGTCAGTCATAGTCATCGCATTGGTCATCACAGTTATGTAAATAGTAAAAGTGGCGTTCTATCATAGCTCTCATTAATGATATATCAATGAGCTCTGAAACTACTGTCACTATAAACCATGGTTTTATTTTTATCCAGCGCTGCGCCCAGTTTGGGTTTGGGTTTGCTATTTTAGCCAAAGCTAAATATTGAATGACACCAACTGTATGACTATTAAACCGTGCTTACTATAGCGCGGCGCTGGTGTTTGCCATAGCAAAAATAGCGTTCGTTCAACAATATACAACAGTAAGCAAACCTTAAGAAAGCTAGTCCAAGGTTTAGCAAGCAAGTTAAGTGATATAAATAGAGTAAAAGAGAACTAAATAGAGGTTTTGGAGATTGGCAGCTAGCTATACATAAAGAATGATAAATCATTGGCTAGCGAATGAGCCTAGCCTGCTAAATCATTCATATTAACGATAGGTAGCATAACCGCCATCACAATAATCATGACTACTACGCCCATTAGCACCAGCATTAGAGGTTCAAGTAATGATAATAAGGTGCTGATAAAATTGGTTGCTTCTGCCTCCTGCATATTGGCGGCACGGCTGAGCATATTTTCAAGCTCGCCTGAGTTTTCTCCGCTTTTTATCATCTGTACCATCATCGGTGGAAAGTAAGTAGATTTCTCTAGCTGGCTAGACAAGCTAGAGCCTTCTGTCACCCTATCAGCCGCAGTGATAATGGTTTTTTGAATATGCAAATTGGTTGTGACCGCAGCCCCAATATGTAATGCCTCAATCAATGGCACCCCTGAGCGTACTAGTATCGCAAGAGTACTGGCAAAACGCGCGGCATTCAGACCTTTGGACAATCTAGCTAGTATCGGTAATCTTAGTACCACGCTATCGATAGTTAATTTACCTGCTTGCGTTTGGGCAAAACGGTAGAATAAAAATGCGGTACTTACCAATACCAATAGTATTAGCCACCACCACTGAGTAATGATATTTGATAGTGTGAGAACGATTTGAGTAATTAAAGGCAGCGCTTGCTCAGACTGTTCAAAGACTTTGACAATTTTGGGCACGACGAAGCTCATTAGTCCCATAATTACTGCAATTGCCATTACCATCAGGACAATTGGATAGACCATGGCCCCTTGGATTTTCTTTTGAAGGGCAAAGCGGTTTTCGGTGTAGTCTGCTAGTTGATTGAGGATAAGGTCGAGGTGACCAGATTTTTCACCTGCGGCAATCGTAGCGATATATAATGGCGGAAAGCTAGCGGCTTGTTGCAGAGCACGTGCTAAGCTGAGTCCTTCCAGAACATGTGAGCGTACCGCAAGCATCAGGGATTTGATATGAGTCTTTGGTGATTGTTTAGCAACCGCTGCCAAGGTTTCCTCAAGTGGGATACCCGCTGCCAATAATACAGACAACTGACGTGTCAGCAATGCCAGCTCGTATGCAGACGGTTTTTTGTAGCGGTTCTTGCTCTGACTCTGTCTGTCATTGACAGGGTTGACTTCAACGGGCGTCCATTGCTTATCACGCAACTGCTGGCGAATTTGCCGCGCAGAATCCCCCTCTAGCAAGCCTTTTTGGACAATACCATGGTCGTCAAGCGCTTTGAAATGATAGGCAGGCATGGCAACAGATATCCTAAGAGGCTTACAGGTAGACAGTTATAATTTACGACTTAATAAAACTCTATTAATTTGACATGCGACGCTTAGAAAAGTGGCGTTGAGTCATTACTATCAGGCATCAAACCTTGTAATAGCAAAACATCCAAATGCTGCTGCTGTAGTTTTTTATCGAAGTCATTGACCTCAGCGATTAGCATTCTTTCAATACGTTTATCACTCGCAAAAACGCTCAAGCGCGCACAGATGACAGCCAACTGATAAATACGTTTTTTGCAATAACCGTCAAGACCTTGTAATAGCCTAACCATATGTGGTGTCTCAAGACTGGCGTAATCATAGTCAGCCACGACTTGCTGGCCAAGAGCTGTGACGCCATAAGTAATCGACAGATGGGCACAATAATAACAGCTGAATAAATAACCAACCACATGGCCGATATAATAGCCTCGATCGTAAGTAAAACTACTCACACCAAAGTGCCCAAGTACATAACTATTGAGGCTACCTTGGTCGCGAATTGGCTTGCCGTGCTTTAACTTACCGACCGTAGCAAAGCACAATGGATTGCGACCATCTTGAGTCGTTAGCTGCCAACCGGCGGGTTGCTGTGCAGGCATATGGCGTACGATATCTGCAATAATGTCATCGACTACATGCAGCTGCTGCCAGAGTCTTTCGAGCGTATCCGTATCCATCAACCCACGTTTATCAAGCTGCTGCGCAAGTAAATATTGCTGATATTCTGCGAATTGCGGCTTCAGGGTTTGTACTAAGTAAGTAGGACGCGTATTGGCAGATGCCATATATAACAGTCGAGTACGCTCATGCTGAGCACGATAAAGCGCAACACGCTGCGTAGCGACATTAGTTTCTTGAGCCACAGGTTTTGCAGCTACTGTAAGACTATCGGATGACTCAGATATTACTGCTTCAGTTGCTACCGCCTCGATATCTGACAAAGTAAACATCGTCAATAATGCCGCCTTATCAGGTGTCTCTACCGGCTCATTTTTGCCGACATGCGGGTTCTCTATAGCAGTGTTTTTATCAACATTACTTTCTGTTTTAGCAGTTGCAGCAGCCTCTTGTTGGCCATTGTTTCCTGCATTTAGCTTTGCGGTCGGTTCAGTCATAACATACCATCAGCAGCGAAAATAAACATCGTCTCAATCCTTTTATATGCTTATCGTATAAGGACATATAACGCGCTACAACATCAACGCTTTTGTCTCGACGACTCATCAACCCATAGTACCTGAACACAGACTCATTGTCAGCTGCCCTTAACTAAAATAGCCATAGCAAGTTAACAAAGGTTTTATAGATATGAGTGGTTCAACATCTAAAAATGATATGTATTCACAAACTAAAAAAGCGCCAAGGACATATAAATGACCTTAGCGCTTCTAATCGAGATTCTACTTGAATAACTTAAATAAACAGCAACTAGAGCTATGCAAGATTGTTTTGTCGATACTGCTGACGGTATGCTTTTGGCGAGACGCCATACACACGTTTAAATGCCTGACTAAAAGTCGAGTCTGAGGCATAACCTACCATCTCGCTGATACGGCTAATACTGTTTTGCTGTAAGCGTAAATAGCGAGCCGCCAATCGTAAGCGATAATCGATCAGATACGTCAGTGGCGGCATGCCAACGGTGTCTTTGAAACGCTGTGCAAAGCTAGAACGCGACATCCCTGCCACTTCAGCAAGCTGATGAATGGTCCAGCTTTCACTCGGTGCCCCATGCATCGCGGCTAGTGCCTTGGTCAAAAATGGATCCTTCATGGCTTTGAGCCAGTTTTCTGTGGCTTCAGGCAAGCTTTCGATATAGACGCGCAAACACTCAATCATCATGATGCTTGCCCAATGATTGATTACAGCCGTTTTGCCCATACGCTCGCGCTCAGCTTCTAGTGTTAGCAGCTTTATCTCTACATCGATCACTTCAAACCGACCGTCAGCAGCATCATTGAGCTCCGGTAATATTGGTGGTAGTACTGACAACAGAGGATTAATCATCTCTTTGTCGTATTTGCATTCGATCAGTATCAAAGAAGAATTGGGGTCTCCATCGCCATCGATATCAAGTGTACGCTCAGTGCAATTGCTCAATAGTTCATCAAGCGACTCAGCAACATCGCCATGGTGATTAAGTGCGTAACTCACATGCTTGTGCGCATTCGGAATCATAATCATGTCGCCAGCGCGAGCTTCTCGTAGACCATTACCGACATCGATGCAAAAACCGCCAGACATTACTAAGTAAAATAAAATGGTGTCTTTTCTAGTAATAGAATAAGACCAATTGCCAGTGCCATTCAGACGGTAATACTTAGTCTCAAATAAATGCACGTTTTGCAGCAATACACTCAGTGCGTCCATCAATCAATTCCTCAATAATGCAGATTAATAACGATTCATCTTAAAAAAATAATACTCTTAATAACAAGTTCTGTCGGTTTGCTCTATGCGAATACTTGCTCCAATAAATAATTTTTATTAAATACAATGAATGTGATAACACTTAAGCATAATGCATCATTTAAAACGTCATGTCTATTTACTTATTAGAATTACTAAACAATAATAGAATAGACACAGTCACGCTAGGCTTTAAGGAAAACCTACAGGAAATGTTGATAAGAATTTGGGGGATTATCTAGTATTGAAGGTGCTATCAAACTCAATCTGTTTAATATTATAAAGATAATATAGAGATAAAATCGAATAGGCATAAAAAAATCGCCATCAAGGGCGAGTGCTATTACTAATATATTTTTAGGTTAAGATATGATTTGTATTGTAGATACATACAGAATAAAATATGGGGCGACTGATGGGACTCGAACCCACGACAACCGAGATCACAACCCGGGGCTCTACCAACTGAGCTACAACCGCCATAACTATTGCCAAAGAATAGGCAAGATTTGCAGGCTAAATGGTGCGCCTGGCAGGATTCGAACCTGCGGCCACCTCCTTAGAAGGGAGATGCTCTATCCAGCTGAGCTACAGGCGCTCTTAGAGGACTTTTATATACTAAGCTTACTTTACGATATATTTTACTATATCAGAAACTAAACCGTTATACATAAAAAAAAGCCTGTAAGGCTCTTAAAATAGATGGTCGGAGTGATAGGATTCGAACCTACGACCCTCTGGTCCCAAACCAGATGCGCTACCAAACTGCGCCACACTCCGAAATTCTCTATTATCACGATAGTTTGTTAATAAACTCGTTGTTGGCAATGCCGCTAACTTGTTAACGTTCCTCGCTATCGAGGTGCACATATTAAGGGGTAAAGGCGATTGTGTCAACACCTATTTTCGATTAATTTCAAATAATCGCTAATTTTTTTAAAATTACGTCAATTTCGCCAAAATAGTGACAGCCAGACCCTTTATCCATCAGTCATTCACGCTGTCATTGATAATGATATTAAGCTTTGTCCAAATGTGGCAGTACTTCACCGTTAAGTGTACCTGTCAAAACATCAAACGGCATTAACCATAAATGGGCATCAATTGATTCATTTTTTTTAATATCATCGTCACTGTCATTACTACCATAATGAGTTTGCTGCTTGAGCGCTACTGGCTGCCTATCACTACCTAGCACTGGATAAACCAACCAGACCTGCCCCGCCAAGTAAGCTTGTGCATAGCTGGTCAATTGATAAGCGTCGCTCGCACCAATTGCGGCAGCATGCGGTAAATATTTCCACTTAATATCGATGACATGACTGTAGCGACCTTTGGTCTTGCCTTTGGCTGTAGTTTGACTAGCTGCTGTATCACTCTGAGCTTGACAATCATCAGAGGCAGTTTTAAATATTAGCAAATCAGGCCGTATAGATAAGCATGCTAGTCCCTCAGCATCGTTTAGCCAGACACTTTGGGTCTGATAAAAAGGACGGTAACTACTACTAATCTGTTGAAACATCGATGCGATACGCTGACTTGCCCATTGCTCAAAAGCTTGATTCATATCAATCAATAGACATAATCTTAGCTGAGAGCTATTTTGTCTGCTTGGATCAATACCGTTACCTGTTACTGCTGCCCTCTGTTTCAATAGCCAGTATGCCAAGTCTACTAACTGATGTGCGGCGTGCAATTTTTGCTTTTGGAGTGGCTGAACGTCTAGCTGACGCTTTGCTTGAGTATATATTACCGCTATCTGCTGCATTTCACGGTTGTTGAGCGTAGACACCTGCCGCCATGGCTGCAACAGTTTTGAAGAAATAAACTGGGGTAATAAAGGCATCAAGTAAACCAATGCACTCTTAATCAATCGATTGGCCAACATGTCGTGACTTAATACGCTACTTTCACAGATGAACTTATGCGGTTGCATACTATTATGACGCAGTTGTTCTTTAATGAGCAGTCGACCTTGCAGTGATGCCTGATTGTCAATCTGAGCCTGATAATGCTTGGTGGGTTGATAATCCATTAAACGCTGCAAAAACTGCTCAATCAGCCAGTCTGATATAGGCAATACTTTTAACGGTAAAGGAGTGGACTGGGAACTAAACTGACCGAAGTTTTTCGTATTGGGTAGCTTACGATTGTTATGCGCATCAAGATGTATCAAATCCGATAGCATACCCTGTACCCAATGACGAGTCTGGACGATATCGCTAGTCTGAGTAGACTGATTGAGCTTTGGCAGTATCTCAAGCGTCATGCCACTAGGTAGGAGAATAATCCCAATGTAGTGCCCAACCTTAAGCTGCCACTGTCCTTGCTTACGCTTGATAGTAAATACTGCAGACTCTTGTGCCATTAGCCAATCGAAGTCAGACGCTTGCAAAAAATCATGCACGGTCAAATGTTGATGCTCAAACACGGTGATAACATTCATGGTAGCGACACTACTGTTAGGGATACGAGTCTTGCAACTGTTTGCCCTGATAGCATGTTGCTTGATGTAATATTGATTATTCGTTATCACTGAACAGTCACCCTGCTAGTACAAACGCTGATAGATAGCAGCATGATTAAACTCACCATCCCTAGCAATCAAGTCGGCATTGATAGTATAACTATTCACATTCATAGACTGACCAAGAAAAGAACCCTGCCCTGCAAACATTTGGTGTTCAGCGGAAGCATTGTTTTGGTTGCCCATCGGATTGTACAAGTCGTCATTCATCAATGCTTGACTGTCCTGTACGAACTGCTTGCTCGTCGGTTGCTGCTCATCTCTAAAGATATACTGCAGCACCGTAATTTGACCACCAGCTGCTTGAGCCAATTGAGGAATAATTTGTTCAACGAGAGCCGTTTGTAATTGCTCTAACTGAGTGACTGCGAATAAAAACGCATGCCCCAACTTTGCTTCTGCTCCCAGTGTTTGCACGATACGTCTATTCAAGCCTATTAGTAATTTACTCAAATTTATCGTACCTGCTTCTGAACCGTCAGATAGACCAGTATCAATGTCATTGCCGTGATAAATTGCAGATAATAGATTAGGCTGCGGTGGGCAATCCACAAAGCGAAAACGTCGGCGTAATGCCATATCAAGTGGTGCTAAAGAATGATCTTGGGTATTCATAGTGGCATAAATATCGACATTGGCAGGCACACTAAAAGTACGCCCAGAATACGCCAAACTTACTATCATCGCATTCGGCTTGTCCGCTCGTTTATCAGGCTCTATCAAACTGAGAAGCTCGCCAAACACCCGTGACACGTTAGCACGGTTAATCTCATCAATCAGCATTGCATAACGCTGCTGAGGGTCGCGGGCGGCACGTTGGCATAGCTTTAAAAACGCTCCATCTTGCACCGCGTAACTCATTTGAGTTTGATTAGAAGGGCTGTTATTTGCTTGTACAGCGCCACTCATGACAGGCCGTATACCTTCTACAAACTCTTCATAACCGTAGGCTTGATGGAAGCTCACCATACTAAAACGTTGCTGACCGATGTTTTGATTTTGATGGGCTTGGTTGTCACGCTGTGCCTGCTGAAACTCAGCTAATTGCTGCGATAAATCTTCTAGTAACACTATACTTTCAGGTAATAAATACCATGCCCCACTATTGTCTTTATCAAAATAAGCTTGGCTAGCGCGGTTATCAAAACTGACTGTTTGAGAGTTCGTAGGACTATGTCTGCGTAGCTCTAACCAAGCTGTACTATCCAGATTTTTCTCACGTGAGTTCTGAGCAGCTTTGGTCATAAAAAAAGGATGATCAATAATTTCTCGTACCTTTAACAAATCCTGCTGCTCAGCACGTAGATCTAAAAACACCAGACACAATACTTCGCGCCAGCTTAGACCTTGCAGCAGCTGTTCTAATAAGTCCTCATTTTCAGTCTTGGGTAGATAGTCGGTATATTGCTTCGCGATTTGCAGCAATCTATAGGTTTTACCTGTACCAGCAACGCCCGTATAAATAATATTGGTCGGTTCATGATCAGACATATCAGGCATAACGTTATCCAGCGGCATTGAAAACAGGTTTGAAATAGACATGCTAACATTTTGTCATTATAACGTGGCTGTCTATTGGCATGGTAACTATAGTCAACCCTCTATAAATTAGATGCAGTGTCAGTCTCACTTAATCTACTATTTGTAGTACTGTTCCTCGGCTTCCTTGTATCCAAATTATATTGAACTGACTATACCAATCACTTAATAATATTAATGCCCAAATGATGCTGATAGATAAGATGACTAGGCTGCTTTAAGTGACGATCTAAACTGATGACATAACCTAGCAACATAGCCACGCTACTATAGTTTTGTAAGCGCAGCAGTTCATGCTAATAATAGTAGGAAGGCAATGGTTGATGTACCATAGTATTTATAGAGACTTTCATTATCTATATTTGTGTCGCTATCATAAAAAGCCATGCTAAGAATGTCATTCAACTCATTTACGTTAAGGAATTTTGTATGTCAGGATTATTAAAAAAACTACCCGCCAAGTTGACCAATAAACTGCCAGCCAAAGTATCTGACAGCACAAAATCTTCAGTTGAGAAACCTAGCAGCACGCTAAAACCAATTAGCAATCAATTTACCAAACTGTTATCCGTTACCAAATATCTGCCTGCTGGAGCACGCTCAAGTATTTTATCTAAAGCCTTTGGCAAGGTCGTTCCCTATGTCGGCACAACTGGCATTTATTATGAGACGGTAGAACCAAACCAAGTCGTCGTTAGTTTAAACAACAATAAAGCCGTCCAAAACCATATCGGCTCTATCCATGCAGTCGCCATCACATTACTGGCTGAGACGGCAACGGGTTTTATTTTGGGTTTGAACTTGCCTTCTGATCGCATTCTGCTGATTAAATCTTACTCGGTAAATTTCCATCGTCCAATCAAAAAAGGTCAAATTGCTGCTATTGCAAGCTTGTCTGATGAACAGCGTTTGGATATCCTAAACACGCCAAAAGGTGAGATGATTATCCCTTGTGTCATCAAAGATCGTGAGTCTGACAGTGACCGCGATCCAATTGTGGTTGAGATGACGTGGGCATGGATACCAAAAGCGGAACTAGAGGCACGCCGCCAAGGTAAAGCGTTTGAAAAAGTCGCAGAAGATGACACTGAAAACAAGGCTTCAATCGAAGAAAGTAATGCCTCATCTACTCAAAATAATAGTGCTGATAAGTAGTTAATAAAAAATTGATAACAAACCCAATGAGGAAACAGTATGTTCAAACCTAGTACTTGCCTATCTACGCTAGCGCTAGCCGCTATGTGCTCATTGGGTTTTGTTCATAGCGCTAGTGCTAATACGACGACAGCTGTCAGCATTGCTAAATCTAACCCTACTTTCTTGGGTGATGGCGGTACTTATCCTTTTTCAGAGGCTGTACGCGTGGGCAATACATTGTATATGTCGGGACAAATTGGCTTTAAAGAGGGCAAACTGGTCAAAGGCGGTATCAAAGCTGAAACCAAGCAAGTGCTCGATAACATCCATAGCACGCTATTAAAATATGGCTACCGTAAGTCTGATATCGTTAAATGTATGGTCATGCTGACTGATATGGATGACTTTGATGACTTTAACAAAGTCTATAAAGCTGAGATGATAAAGCCTTATCCTGTACGCTCAGCTTTTGGTGTATCAGAACTGGCTGCTGGAGCAAGCGTTGAGATTGAGTGTATGGCTGCCAAATAATAGCGGCTAAAAACTCTAAAGCTCCAAAATTAGAAAAATATCAAAATAACTGGCTATTCACACCAGCTATTTTTTTGTCGGTTATACCAATGTCCAGTCCGCAAATTTATACCAGTATCGTGTCATCTGTTAACGCACTCTCCTTCGTCACTCGCAGCACTTCTTCCAATGTTGTGCGCCCTTCTATGACCTTACGTAAGCCATCTGCACGTATCGACGGTGTTTGCTGGCGTGCATACTCTTCCAGCTCATACTCAGCCGTATTACTATGAATCATACGGCGCAATGTATCATCGATTGGCACGACTTCATATATAGCGGTACGTCCTTTAAACCCTGACTGATTGCATTTATCGCAGCCTACTGGCTTGGGTAAGCGAATTGACTTATTTACTATATCTTTGGCATCACTTTTCAGCATTGACCCAATGCCAATTTCGGTAAACAGCTTGGCTTGCTCGGTATCGGCAGCCTGCCAGCTTTGACAATGTGAACATAAAGTACGCACTAAACGTTGTGCTACTACGCCAATAAGCGAAGACGACAACAGAAACGGCTCAACACCCATGTCCTGTAAGCGAGTGACTGCACCAATAGCAGTGTTGGTATGCAGCGTCGATAGTACCAAATGCCCTGTCAAAGACGCCTGTACGGCAATCTCTGCCGTTTCTAAATCACGAATTTCACCAACCATCACCACATCGGGATCTTGTCGCAACATCGCGCGCAAACTTTTAGCAAATGTCATGTCTACTTTATTGTTGACCTGCGTCTGCCCGATACCATCAAGCTGAAACTCAATCGGATCTTCAGCGGTCAAAATATTGCGAGTTTGATCATTTAAATCGGTCAATGCAGAGTATAGCGTCGTAGTTTTACCCGAGCCAGTCGGCCCTGTCACCAAAATAATGCCATGCGGACGATGGATTAAGCGTTTTAGCTCAGTATAGTCATTATCAGACAGCCCTAAGTACGTCATATTCAAACGACCAGCTTGCTTGTCTAATAGACGCATCACCACACGCTCACCAAAGCTCGATGGTAAGGTCGATACACGCACATCGACCTCTCGCCCTGCCAGTCTTAAACTGATACGACCATCTTGCGGCACTCGCTTTTCGGCGATATCTAATTTAGCCATTACCTTAATACGTGAGACTAATAGTGGAGCCAATTGACGTTTTGGTGTGATGATTTCTTTTAGCTCACCATCAACTCGGAAACGAACGACCAAGCGCTTTTCAAAGGTTTCAATATGAATGTCTGAAGCACTTAAGCGAATGGCTTCGGACAACAAAGCATTGATCAAACGAATGATAGGTGCATCGTCTTGTTGATCCATCAAGTCTTCAGTTTCAGGGACACTATCTGCCAAGCTATCGAGATCAGGATGGTCCTCAAGTCCAGCAGCAATATGCTGCGACTCCCCTGTATTGCCCGCATAAGCCGCGTTCATACGTTTTTCAAAATCATCCGCGCTGACACTTTCGTAAGTGGGTACACCGCGACTGCCTTGCTGCTGTAAAAACCGTACCGCTTCATTGATCGCTGACAACGGAGTTGCTTTGGTGAGTACCAATGTCGGCGGTAATTCAGGGTCTATCGCAAGTATGGCCAAAATCTGATGGCGTTTCGCAAAGCTGTATGGCAACTGCATCATAAATACGGCCCAATAAGTGAGGAGAGGATAAAAAGAACGCACGCCAAGACAGGGTGGATGCCTTGTCCTTAACAGTTCGAATCAAAAAAGACTGCCAGTAAGGTTGCATGAGTTTGTTATAATAGCATTTTGTTTTAGACGGGTATTATTTTATGTGACTGGCGCTTTATACCTATTGCCTAGCACATATTATTACTATCAGAGTTAGCATATCATGCGATTTTTTCGCTGACAGCTTGCCATTGCCTATTACACCTTTTAGATTACTTAGATTACCCATCATATTTTGTCTGTCCCCTTCTCCCGCTCGATATTAGGATTTTCCGTTATGTCAGAGAACGTTAGCACTACTCACCCAACACCACTTTTACAAGATACCTTTACTGTTGGTAGCCGCACCTTTTCTTCGCGTCTGTTAGTCGGTACCGGTAAATATAAAGACATGACAGAGACTGGAGAAGCCATTGCCGCTTCAGCAGCCGAAATCGTGACCGTCGCCATTCGTCGTGTCAATATTGGACAAAATAGTGATGAGCCTAACTTATTAGATGTGATTTCACCTGATAAATATACGATATTACCGAATACTGCTGGCTGCTTTGACGCCGAAACAGCCATTCGCACTTGTAAGCTTGCTCGCGAGTTATTGGGTGGGCATAATTTGGTTAAGCTTGAGGTATTGGGTGATGAAAAAACCTTGTATCCAAACGTTATGGAAACTTTAAAAGCTGCCAAAGTACTGATCGATGATGGCTTTGAAGTGATGGTTTATACGTCAGATGACCCTATCGTTGCACAAGAATTAGAAAGCATGGGCTGTGTCGCTATTATGCCGCTTGGCAGCTTGATTGGTTCAGGACTTGGTCTACTCAATCGTCATACGCTTAGCTTAATAATCGAAAATGCTAAAGTACCCGTATTGGTTGATGCTGGTGTCGGTACTGCGTCTGATGCTGCACTTGCGATGGAGCTTGGCTGTGATGGTGTACTGATGAACTCAGCCATTGCCAATGCACAAAACCCGGTAATGATGGCACACGCAATGAAACATGCTATGTGGGCAGGTCGCGCTGCGTTTTTGGCAGGTCGTATGCCAATGCGTAAGATGGCTACTGCCAGCTCACCACAGACTGGGTATTTTTTTCAATAAATTGAAGTATAGATGACATGTCATAATAGAGCCTGTTGAGTATTTACGTATAGTGCTGTCAGTGCTATGGTTGATGGCTTAACACGCTCTATAAAATAATAAAAAATGTTATTTGATTGAATATCTACTCATTATAATTTTCACATAACACTTATCGTCATAAAAGGATTTATTATGCGACTTCTCACAGCAGTCGACCAGTTGTTTCTACTTCTTGAGTCGCGTAAACAGCCCATGCACGTTGGTGGGCTGTTTGTATTTGAATTACCAGACAATGCGGATAGCGATTTTGTCTATCAATTGGTAAAACAAATGCAAGAGTCTGATGTGCCGCCCAGCTTTCCTTTTAATCAGGTACTTGAACATTTAGCCTTTTGGAAAAAAGATAAAGACTTTGATGTCGAGCATCATTTGCATCATGTCGCGCTACCCAGTCCTGGACGCGTACGTGAATTATTAATGTACGTTTCAAGAGAACATGGGCGTTTATTAGATCGCGCAATGCCTTTGTGGGAATGTCATGTTATCGAAGGTATACAGCCAGAAGTCGAAGGTGGACCTGAACGTTTTGCATGGTATTTTAAGATTCATCACTCTTTGGTTGATGGTATCGCGGCGATGCGTTTGGTTCAAAAGTCCTTATCACAATCGCCAACCGAGCCAGTTACTCTCCCTGTCTGGTCGTTGATGGCGCGCCATCGTAACCAAGTAAACGCTATATTACCTGCCGAACGATCTATCAGAGGCATCATAAAAGAGCAGATATCTACCATCAAACCTGTATTTACAGAACTGCTAGATAATGTAAAAAACTATGGTGATGAAGGGTACGTCGGTACTTTTGACGCCCCAATGAGTATCTTGAATAAACGTATATCAGCCTCACGGCGTATAGCCGCACAATCTTATGATATAAAACGTTTTAACGATATTGCTGAAAGGCTCAAAATTAGTAGAAACGATGTGGTACTGGCGGTCTGTGCAGGTGCTATTCGCCGTTATCTAATCTCAATGGATGCGCTACCGAGCAAACCATTGATTGCTTTTGTACCGATGTCACTGCGTACAGATAATAGTATCTCGGGCAACCAGCTGTCATTTGTACTGGCGAACTTGGGTACGCATTTGGACAATCCACTGCGCAGGATAGAGCTTATCCATCGTAGTATGAATAACGGCAAACGTCGCTTTCGCCGCATGAACCAAGCGCAGGTCATTAACTACAGTATCGTCTCATACGCGTGGCAAGGCATTAATTTGGCGACAGGACTGTTTCCTAGAAAGCAGGCATTTAACCTGATTATCTCTAACGTACCTGGCTCTGAAAAACCGCTGTACTGGAATGGTGCACGTCTGCAATCACTGTACCCTGCTTCTATCGTCTTTAATGGTCAAGCGATGAATATCACCTTAGCCAGTTACCTGGATAAGATTGAGTTTGGTATTACCGCTTGTAGCAAGGCGTTACCTCGCGTACAAGATATGCTGATGCTCATAGAAGAAGAGTTGCAGCTGCTAGAAACTACCAGTAAAGAGCTAGCATTCAAAGGTATTACTGTCGAAGATAAAGCAGGCAATAAGGGTAATGATAAAACAAAAAAGCTGGCTCCATAATGGAACCAGCTTTTTTCATTCATGCTCAATCTAGATATTAACTATATCTAGGCGCTAAACGTTAATACCAATGAGGTTAACGTTTAGATTGCGTCACCCCAGATTGGTACAACTGTCTGCATCAATGGCTTGAGCAATTTCACATTACAAGCGAAGATAGAGCCTGATGTCATAGAGTTGTGCGCGCCAGTATGATCAACCACCACACCGCGTGCTTCAGTTACGATAAGCTCGCCCGCAGCGATGTCCCAAGGCTTGATAGACATCTCAAAATAACCGTCAAAACGACCAGCAGCAACATAGCACAAATCAAGCGCAGCTGAACCCATACGACGTACCTGACCACCTGCCTCAGATATCTTCTGTAAGCTCTCAAAGTGCTGTTTGGCATAAGAGATAACTTCGCCATTGCGCTTACGCTCAAGCGGATGACCGGTCGTAAAGAAACCGCCATCAATGGCTTTGCGTTCACTCACTTGCATGCGGCGATTGTTCAAACGCGCGCCTTTACCGCGGCTCGCTGAGAACATCTCATCACGTACTGGATCATAGACCACACCGTGCTGGGTGACGCCTTTATGCTGTACAGCGATAGATACGCAGAACTGCGGTACACCGTGGACAAAGTTCTTAGTGCCGTCTAGTGGATCGATAATCCAGCACCAGTCAGCATCTTCGCCGCGGCCTTCTTGCATACCGAACTCTTCACCCAAAAATGAATGATTAGGATAGCTGGCTTTGAGCGTCTCAATCGTGAGCTCTTCGCTAAAGCGATCAATGCGGGTAACCAAACCATCAAGTCCTTTAGACTCAATATCTAACTCGATTTTGTGGCGGTTTTGATGCGCATATAAAATCTCTTTACCAACTTTTTCAGCAGTACGCGCTGCGATGACGACCATGGGTTCCATAAATAACCTATTTGCTTGATGAATGAATATAAAAAAATAAGACTAGCTTTGTGCCCACAACATGCCAAACAGCCGCCGCATCACACCACATCTATGCGATTAAAAACGTGTCTCTTATAAACGAAAACTTATAAAAGACACCCGCATTATACTAAAATTGTTCAATAAAAACGAAAAAACCGTCACGCTGACCAAGCCAGTACTTTGGCGATTATCTAAACTGCGCAAGTTGTAAAAAAGTTAGCACCTGCGGCTAGCAGGCGTTTGCTCTGTTTAAAGAGCTTATGTTAGTTTTAAGTAACACATTTTTAACGTATTAATTTTTTAAAATAATATTGTAACGCTAGGAACATTGCTTATGATAAGAGCGTTTTAAGCTGTTTAATTACGCCTTCGACATCTAAACCACAGTCAGCCAATTGTTCTGCTTGGGAGCCATGAGCGATAAAACGATCAGGAATACCGATATTAGCAATAGCTGGACGACTTTGCTTAAAGGCAGCCGATTCATTGAGCAAATATTCATTCACTGCACTACCCGCGCCGCCCATAATCATATGCTCTTCTAGGGTGGCTATATGAGTGACCCCTTGCGCTAATAACGTCTCAAGCATGGCTGTATCTAACGGTTTTACCCAGCGCATATTAACCACCTGTATCTGGCAATCTAACGCTGCATCGTTATTTGTTAAGCTTTCTGCTGCTTGCTGAGCAGTTGCTACCATCGTACCAAAGGCCAGTACAGCTATCTTGTTAGGCGCATTAGCTTTACCTAATACTGACTCGACAACCGCTTCACCAACTTTATAAGTTTGAGCTGGCTGCTTAATATCAGCACCTGTGCCTGTACCACGTGGATAACGTACCGCCGTGCAGCCTGAATATTCATAGCAAGTATTGAGCAAATGGTAGCATTCGTTCTCATCTTTTGGCGCTGCAATCACCATATTAGGCACACAACGCAAGAATCCGAAATCAAACACGCCAGCATGCGTGGCACCGTCTTCACCAACTAGGCCCGCTCGATCGATGGCAAACATCACATCGAGATTCTGTAAGGCCACGTCATGAATCAGCTGATCATATCCACGCTGCAAGAACGTCGAGTAAATTGCAACAATAGGTTTGACACCCTGAGTTGCCATCCCAGCCGCTAGTGTGACAGCATGTTGCTCAGCAATGGCCACATCAAAGAAACGCTCTGGAAAGTGACGAGCAAAGTCCGTCATCCCTGAGCCTTCTTCCATGGCAGGGGTGACAGCTAGTAGCTTATCGTCCTCGGCCGCTTTATCACATAAGAACTGGCCAAACACTTGCGAATATTTTAACGCTGGCTTTGTGCTTCGTTGTTTCGTTGGCTGCTCTATGGAGTCAGCTTTAGACGCTTCATGCTCTTTATGATTTTCGACTGGCAATTTACTGATTGCATGATAGCCCACTGGATCTAATTCTGCTGGGGCAAAGCCTTTACCCTTAGTAGTATAGATATGTACCAATACTGGGCCTTTTACTTGCTTCGCCAGTGACAATACGCGCAGTAGCTCAGGAATATTATGCCCATCAAATGGACCAAAATAGGTAAAACCAATCGCTTTGAATAAGTTATCTTCTAGCTGCGGAACATCACGCATCTCTTTATGACGCTTGCGGCGATCGAACGCCTGCATATCAGGACGGTGACAGAGTACTGGCTCACCTGACTCAGAGATATCTACTTGATAACCTGACTCCCAAAGCATCGCTAAATGTCGTGAAAATCCACCAATAGAACAAGATATCGACATATCATTATCGTTTAGGATAACCAGCAAATCAGCATCTTGCTGTACTGCGTCATTCATGGCTTCAAATGCCATGCCGCCTGTCATTGCACCATCGCCGATGATGCAAGCAACCGTTTGCTCGCGGCCTTGATAACGCAGTGCGAGGCTCATGCCCAGACCAGCTGAGATAGAGGTCGATGAATGCCCAACGCCAAATGTATCGTAGACAGATTCTGCGCGCTCAGGGAACGCCGTCAGACCGTCTTTAGATCTGATAGTACCTAGCTGCTCACGGCGACCGGTCAGTACTTTATGAGCATAGGCTTGATGACCCACGTCCCAGACGATTTGGTCTTGCGGCGTCTCTAACAAATAATGCAATACTATGGTCAGCTCAACCACACCTAAATTGGCACCAAAATGCCCACCGCTTTGACCAGCTGAATACAATAGAAAAAGGCGCAATTCATCAGCCAGCGTAATAAGCTTGGCAGCCGAAAGCGTGCTGAGGTCAGTGGGTGTATCAATTGCATCAAGCAATGGCGTATGAGGACGCACACGTGGAATCACAGTATAGGTCTGCTGTAAGCTCGATAGCTGAGCAGCAGAATCCAGCACTGATGTAGATAGGGACTGAGACTTTGGAGAATGAGGTGACTGCTGCATAAACCGTACGATACCTACCAATCTGCTGACAAGACGTGTCTTTAAAATATAGCGGTGACTATAATCAAAAGACGTCAATAATACCTACATCATTATTGATGTAATCGACCATATAATTATTCATGCAACTTTTGTATTTGTATAGCTGCGCTACTTACGACAATAGACACGCTAGCACAATAGACTGCGCGTCAATACCAACGTTTTGATATCAAAATATTGATGCTTTTACACTATTGACTACTGAGGGGTGACATTATGCCCTATTATTTTGCATCAATAGCGGATGTTAGTGACGACATAGTAATGTAAGGGTAAAGACTTGTCACTGTATCCGTCAAAATAGTATGGCATAATAGCATTTTTTTTTAATTGTCGCTTTAATCATCGTGCGTCGTCTGTGAACTTTGTGTGTTTTTATAAAAAATACAATGAGCACGCTGTCTTTATGAACAGGTTATACTGGTATCATCTTAATCTTAGCAGTAAAGTTTAGATGACATGCTCATCTCAACTAATAGTTATTTCGAAAACCATAGTTATCTCGAACAGTAACCGTCTCAAACAGCGCTCGTTTCAAACAGCAATAACATACTTTTCACCGCCACGACTTTAGGCTTATGTAGGACAGCAATGTCATATCAATTTATCACTAGTGCCAAATTACCCACTCGTCACGGCGAGTTTGATATTCATATCTTTGAAAATAGCGAAGGTCAAGAGCATGTCATGCTGACCGTTGGTCTAACTGTGGTCGATCAAAAGACAGACGATATCGCTAACCAACCCTTAGACGACATGGTATTGAACCAAAAAGATGAATCTATAGCGAAGCAAGTGCCGCTCATTCGCATTCATTCTGAATGTCTAACAGGCGACGCATTTAGCTCATTGAAATGTGACTGCGGTCCGCAGCTCAATACTGCCATGCAAGCCATCCAAGAGTCAGGTTGCGGTGCGATTTTGTATTTGCGTCAAGAAGGCCGCGGTATTGGTTTGACCAATAAGATTCGTGCGTATGCCCTCCAAGATCAGGGCCATGATACATTGGATGCTAATCTCATGTTAGGCTTGCCTGCTGATGCGCGTATCTATGATATGTGTGGTCCGATGCTTGCCCATGTCGGGGTCGACGCTGTCAGGCTCATTACCAACAATCCAAACAAAGTCGCCTATCTAACTGAGCATGGTATTGATGTTGTCGAACGGGTGCCATTGTTGGTCGGTGTCAATGATATGAATGCTGAATATCTAGCAACCAAACGTGATCGCATGGGCCACTTGTTTGATAAAAATATCAATCTTGATATAGATGCTTCTCTCGATACAGACCTTAATACCGCCATACACCTGAATAAATAGATATCTTATGAGTATTACAAATACAAATAACGAAACAGACTTATCAACGGTGGCGTCTGTGACGACGCCAACCAATAACGACATCATGCGAGTGCGCGAATTTTTGGTTGATTTACAGGCACGTATCTGTGAATCGCTAGAAGCACAAGAGCGTGACGGCAGCACTAATGAAAATGAGCTTGCGACCTTTGTACCTGATGACTGGGAACGTCCTGAAGGCGGTGGCGGACGGTCGTGCGTATTGGCAGATGGCGAGGTCATCGAAAAAGCAGGCGTCATGTTTAGCCATATTCATGTACATAACCTACCCGCCTCGGCGACCGCGCGTCACCCCAATATCGCTGGACGTAAAGCTCAAGCAATGGGCGTGTCACTGGTTGTCCATCCCAAAAATCCAAACGTGCCTACGAGCCATGCTAATGTGCGTTTATTCGTAGCGGAAGCGGAAGGTGAAGCTCCTATTTGGTGGTTTGGCGGTGGCTTTGACTTAACGCCATTCTATCCAGTACTCGCTGATTGTGTACACTGGCATCAAGTTTGTCATGACTTGTGTGCGCCTTTTGGGGACAATATCTACGCTGATTTCAAACAGTGGTGTGATGAGTATTTCCATCTACGCCATCGTGATGAGCAGCGCGGCATTGGCGGCTTGTTTTATGATGACGTCAGTACTGAAAGTCGTGGCTGGGACTTCGAGACTTGCTTTAACTTTATGAAAGCCGTGGGCAACGGTTATCTTGACGGTATCATGCCGATTTTTGAACAACGTAAAAATACGCCTTATACTGAAGCGCAGCGCGAGTTTCAGCTCTATCGCCGTGGTCGCTATGTTGAATACAATCTGGTCTACGATCGCGGAACGCTATTTGGGCTACAGAGCAACGGACGTATCGAGTCAATTCTAGTCAGTATGCCGCCACTTGCCAGCTGGCATTATCGTTTTGAGCCTGCTGAAGGAACGCCTGAATTTGAGTTGACCGATTATTATCTAAAACCGCGTGATTGGTTAGCACTGTAGTTTTCGTAAATATTAAAAAGGTCAGCTACTATTCGCTGGCCTTTTTTATTGTCAGTACCATCCAAACTAGCCATTCTCACGTTGTTATCGTAAAGAATACGTTGTGTAGCTACCATAAAATCACTGCAACCAACTATAAGCAGTAACAACCAAGTTAAGTTATGCTTATTTAAAATATTACGAGGATATAACAACTATATAATTCCCATCGCGCAGATAACCGTTACAATAGAAGACGTTCTTTATTAGCAACTGTGCTCAAAAGAATTTTAGGCAGTATTTTGTATAACTATATTTTAAGTCAAAGCGAGCGTTTGTAATCGCGCTTACTATTAGCCAAGTTTAAAGGAGTAAGTCATATGGCACAGGTTCATACCAACAAATCTTTCAAATCTCTGTTTAGCATTACTTTGATGGCGGCTGCACTGGGTTTAACGGCCTGTAGTACCTCAACAGGGTCTAACCCTGACGTGCAAGCGCGTCAAGACACCATGAAAAACTGGGGCGATGCAATGGGCGTCATGGGTGATATGGCAAAAGCACCTGACACATTTGATGCCGATGTATTTAAAGAGCAAGCGGCGTTCTTGGCAGAAGATGCCGCCAAGCCTTGGAGTCATTTTGAAGACCCAGAAGCGGTAGGCAATGCTACCGAAGCGGTTTGGTCTAATGCTGATGGCTTCAGTGCTGAAGCGGAAAACTTTCAAAAAGTTACTGCTGAGCTAAACGCCGCCGCCCAAAATGCCACTAGTATGGACGATGTTAAACCTGCCTTTGGACAAGTTGGTGCAAGCTGTAAATCATGCCATACCGACTTTAGAGCAAAAGACGAATAAATCTTTGTATTTATAGCAAGTAGACACGTATAAAAAAACCGCCATATCAGTTGATGTGGCGGTTTTTTTAGTTTTCTAAATGTTGTGGAAATCAAAGTTTCGAAACTAATTAAATATTTCACCGAGCGCACTACTCTGCCACTGTTTTATTCACATCCACAATGTCTTGCTGCTCGTTCATCTTATTAACGATTGCACTTACTGAAGGATCACTCAAATCGATCGTACGTATTGGGAATGGAATGTTTACGCCCGCTGCATCCAACGAGTTTTTGATACCTACAATTACTTGATGAATCGAGGCAACCTTATTGGCTTGCGTACCATCTTCGATGAACCAGCGTACCATGAGATCAATGGACGAACCGCCGAAACCAGTGGCAATTACGCTTGGTGTTGCTTTCTTCGAAACGCTCTCTATCTTATCTAGTGCTTTTATAATCTCAGCTTTGGCCGCTTCAATATCATCTTCATAGCCGATACCAACTGCGACTTGTAGACGGCGCTGCTTGTAAGCAGTATTAACGGTCAACGCCGAAGTATAAAGATCTGAATTTGGAATCACTACTTGTCTGCCATCATAAGTCCTGATGGTAGTTGCACGGATTTTGATATCTTCGACTGTTCCTTCATAGTCGCCTGAAACAATCTGATCACCGATACGAAACGGCTCTGAAATCAGCAGCAAAATACCAGAGAGCAAGTTTTGAAAGATATCTTTAAAAGCAAAACCGATAGCAACGGAACCAATACCGAGCGCGCCAATCAACTTAGCAGGAGTGAACCCCGGCACCGCAATAACCATCGCTATCATAAAACCGATAAAGAAAATAAGCGCCCCGCCTACCCGCTGAAACACTTTGACCAAGTTCTGATGCCGACTACGACTGCCTAATAATTTGTGAACGATTTTTTTAAAGACAATCGATAAAAACCAAAAAATCAGGATAACGATAATTGATGCGACAAAATATGGAATGCGCTCAACAAAGCCAACCCATATCTCATTTGCCGAACCAAGGATGCTTTGATAGGTTAATCCATCCGTTGTCGTAGACTGCGCAGCTGTCTCAGCACTCAGTGTCGTGTCTGCCTCAGAGGTAGGCATCTGGGTGATACTCCTTTATTCTATTTATTTCTATTAACGCACTTATCTTAATAGGTGCTGTCATTCTGACAACTAGCCCATCAAATCGGCCTGTACGATTTCGATCCAGTAGCCGTCCACATCTTTGATAAAGGCAATGTTTTTCATACTGCCATCTTCTGGACGTTTTTTAAATTCGACGTTGTTTTTATCAAACCAAGCAACCGCTTCATCCAAGCTTGGAACGCTAAAACAAATATGACCAAAACCTTGTGGATCTTGATTGCCATCATGATAGCTAAAGTCAGCTTTTGTCTCGGTGCCGTAGTTATGCGTCAACTCTAAAATACCACGCTGACGGAAAGCAAAAATTTCTAGATCATCGCCAGTTGGCAAGTTTTCGCGCTCGCTTTCGGTCAATTTAGCCAAAAAGTATAAGTCAAACCCCATGTCAGGGAACTTCTTAACGGCAAGCAAGGTCATGCCCAAGACACCAGTGTAAAACTCTAGCGATTTAACAGGATCTTTGACACGCAGCATGGTGTGGTTAAAAGTAAAACCGGTCGTCTGTGATGAGATTGGCTGAACACCATCAGTATTAACGCTGCTAGCAGGTTGGTCTAGTGCGTCGTTATTGTTGTTAGATGAAGTAGACATAATTATCCTAATATAATTCAAAAAATAAAGGCAAAAACACGCAAATCACGATTTTCGTAATTTGCGTCGTTCTCTTATCATAATAAAAAATGGCGAAATAACTGATAGGGTTTTGTAAGAATATGAACAAGGTGTGTTCGTCTGTATGCCCTAACTAGCTAGTTATCTAAGACTGACTAGCTATCTAAAAAACGCACTTTTCCTGTCTCAAGATCATACTCAGCACCGACTACCAGCAGCTGACCACTATTAGTTAAGTCCTCTAATGCACGTGAGCCATGCTTTAGCTGACTGACTGACATACGTACGTTCGCGCGGATAGAGCGATCGACCAGCTCGTCTGCATCGACGTCTTGACCATTGGCAGTTGCCAGTTCGTGCAAGTTATAAACGCTTGGGCGAATACGATCAACGATAGATTGCAAGTTAGGTGAATAATTCTGCTCAGGGTTAATCAATGTCTCAACACAAGCCGTGACAGCACCACATTTTGAGTGTCCAAGTACCACTACCAATTGCGTGCCAAAGGCTTCGGCTGCAAACTCGATTGAACCAATCTGTGATGGTGCAACCACATTACCCGCGACTCGTATAACAAACAAATCTCCCAAACCTTGATCAAAAACAATCTCAACTGGTACTCGTGCATCGGAGCAACCCAAAATAATGGCCAACGGATTTTGATCCTTGACCAACTCTGGACGGCGCTGCATATACTCATCGGTACTGGTGAGGCTATCAACATAGCGTGCATTACCTGCTTTTAAAAGCTCAAGTGCTTCTTGACCTGTGGTTGGACGTATATCGGTAGGCATGAGAGATCCTTTATCATCAATAATATTAGAGTTATAAGCTGTTTTGCATACATGTATTCAAACACAGATTGACTAATTATCGTCAAACTATGAGGCTAATCATGTTTGTCAGCCATAACGTGATTGTATAGCAATAAAAACCAAAAAACGGTAAAAAAATTTGTCTAAATATCGTTAGGTGAATGTAGTCACATGTAAAAATACAGCTGTATATATCGCTGCTACGACAGTATGACTCGCGTAACTTATAACGAACTTGCACTGACTTATATTAATGGTTTGTTATAATACGCAGCACTCAGGCAGCATTTAGACAGTAATCAAATCGTGCTTACGCTCATGCCAATCCCTATAATGACAGGCAGCTGCATATAGCTATTGGACGCTCAGGAACAGATATTATGACCGATTTATCTCAAAATACGCATAACACCTCTGCGTTACCTCATGATGATCAGGTGCTGCTGCAACTGACTGGTCTAAAAAAAACCTATGATCAAACCGAAGTCCTAAAAGACATCAACCTTGATATCAAGCATGGTGAGTTTTTGACGCTGCTTGGCCCATCAGGCTGTGGTAAGACGACATTACTACGCTTAATTGCAGGCTTTGAGCAGCCGAACGCTGGAGCGATATATTTGGATGGCGTACAGATGGCGGGATTGTCCGCTGATAAACGTCCGGTCAATACCGTATTTCAGCAGTATGCGTTGTTTCCTCATATGAGCGTTGCCCAGAACGTGGCTTATGGCCTAAAGCTAAAGAAAGTCCCAAAAGATGAAATCCAAAGACGTGTTAGCGAGATGCTAGCGATGGTACAGCTAGAGCATTTGGCCAACCGCAAGCCGCAAGATTTATCTGGTGGTCAGCAGCAGCGAGTTGCGATTGCTCGTGCGGTGATTAACCGTCCTAAACTACTATTGCTTGATGAACCGTTATCCGCACTCGATCATAAACTGCGCCTGCAAATGCAATCTGAGCTAAAGCGTTTGCAACGTGAGCTTGGCATTACCTTTGTTTTCGTGACTCATGACCAAGAAGAAGCGCTGTCGATGTCAGACCGTATTGCCGTAATGAAAGACGGCACGTTCCAGCAAATCGGTACGCCTATCGAGATTTATGAAACCCCTGCCAATTTATTTACTGCAAAATTTATCGGCGAGACCAATTTATTTAGAGCCGAGGTCAAAGGGGTTTATCCAGACCAGCCAGATCGCGATGGTAAAGTGACCAACGGACGTATCGAGGTCGAAGTCTGTGAAGCACAGGCGCAAGAAGGGCCGACCACCTTACGCAACTTACGTCGTCCCAATTTTTCCAATGACGTGCAAGTGGGAGATATCGTCAACTTACTACTTCGCCCCGAAGATTTACGAATATATGATCCAAAAGATAACGAGCATAGCGGACTGTTAGGCCGTGTCATCGAAAGTAACTATAAAGGCAGCACCTTAGATTCGATTATCGAACTGGCAAATGGTCATATCATTAAGGCTTCTGAATTTTTTGATGAAGATGACCCGAGCTTTGATTACAAACTAAACGAGGGCGTTAAAGTCTCATGGGTAGATGGCTGGGAATGGGTATTGCCAGAAGACTCTGAAGCTGTGCCAGACACAACTGCACAAAAGGATGGTAGCTGATGGCTCGCAACCACTTAGGCAGTAAAAGTCCATTTCGTACTGCCACGCTTTGGCTAATCTGGGGTTGGCTACTGATATTTGCACTATTACCGAATATCTTAGTCATCGCTGTCAGTTTTTTAACTCGTGATAGCAGTGCGTTTATTAGCTTGCCTGTCAGTATCGACAGCTATGTGCGGATGATTGACCCATTGTATTTTGAGGTATTTGTCCACTCATTATGGATGGCAGGTATCACAACGGTTATCTGTCTATTGCTTGGCTACCCTTTTGCATGGTTAGTTTCTAAGGCGAAAGTGCGTTGGCAACCGCTGCTAATGATGTTACTGATACTGCCATTTTGGACCAACTCTTTGGTACGGACTTATGCGCTCAAATTACTATTTGCTAATAACGGTTTGATTAACAAATTGCTATTGGCAATTGACGTAATCGACACCCCTATCGATATTTTATATACCCAAGGCGCAGTGATCGCAGGACTAACTTACTTGTTATTCCCATTTATGGTACTGCCGCTATACGCAGTATTTACTGACTTGCGTAATGACATGCTACTGGCTTCTCAGGATTTGGGTGCAACTAAAACACAGACCTTTTGGCATGTAGTACTGCCATTAACGACACCTGGGATTATCTCTGGTGTGCTACTCGTGCTATTGCCTGCAATGGGCATGTTTTATGTGGCGGATATCTTAGGTGGCTCTCGTAACTTATTGGTCGGTAATATCATCAAAAACCAATTTTTGGATGCGCGTGACTGGCCCTTTGGTGCTGCGGCCAGCGTTTTATTGACACTAGCGATGGCGGTATTATTACTTGCCTACCGTGCCAGTAGCCGCCGCATTGGCAAGACTGACTTTAACGAGGTGGCCTAATGTCTTATAGCTCACCGAACAACAAAACTCGTCCGCTCAAGATTGGTAATATCGCCGCCAAAAGCTATCTCGGACTGATTTATGCCTTGTTGTACCTGCCCATCATTGTCTTGGTGGTAATGTCCTTTAATAAGTCAAAAATCGGTTATAACTGGGGCGGCTTTAGCTTAAAGTGGTACGAGTCACTGTTTAACAACCAAGCGATGCTCGATGCATTTTGGCACTCCATTGTCTTAGGACTGGTGGCGGCCACTGTCTCGACTTTGATAGGCACGCTTACAGCGCTGGCGTTACACCGTTATAATTTTCGTGGTAAAGGCTTACTAAATGGGCTGCTGTTTGTCCTGATGATGTCGCCTGAGATTGTACTCGCTATCTCATTACTAGCATTGTTCTTACTGATTGGTTTGCAATTGGGCTTTGTCTCACTGCTATTGGCGCACATTACTTTTTGCCTACCTTTTGTTGTGATTACCGTCTTTGCACGATTGAGTAGCTTGGATGAGCGCTTGATGGAAGCGGCACGCGACTTGGGTGCTAACGAATCAACCATGGTGCGCACCGTATTGATCCCAGTTATCTTGCCAGCAGTCATGGCGGGTTGGTTACTGGCCTTTACCTTGTCGCTAGATGATGTAGTGGTGTCGACCTTTGTCACAGGGCCTAGCTATGAGATTTTACCGCTACGCATTTATTCTATGGTGCGCGTAGGACTCAAGCCAGAAGTCAACGCCATTGGTACTTTATTACTGGTTGCTTCACTAGTATTGGTCGTTATCTCACAGTTGTTGTTACGCAAGCGCTAGATGTTAATTGCTGACTAATTGCTTATTAACTGAGCATTAATACCGGACTATGAGTGAAAGTCAGCGCTATATTGACTATAATGACTATAATGAATTTTTCTCACCTTAGCGGTTAGGTTATATTATGCTTGAGCTACGTCATCTTAATACGTTAACCGCGCTACGGGCGCATGGTTCACTTGCAGCAGCGGCGGATGAGCTACACGTTACTGCCTCAGCCGTTTCGCATCAATTAAAAGAGCTTGAGAACTATTACGACATCAGCTTAGTCAATCGTCGGACACGCCCGCTTAGCTTTACGCCCGCAGGTAAAGCAGTATTGGCATTGGCAGACAATATCCTACCGCAAGTTACTCGCACCAAATCTAACCTTAAACGCTTAGCGCACGGTCAAGCAGGTAGATTACGCCTAGCATCAGAGTGCCACAGCTGCTTTGATTGGCTCATGCCAATACTTAACCACTATCGCCGTGAATGGTCGGATGTTGAGCTAGACTTTGCCACAGGGTTTGAGCCTGAGCCGCATCATCTATTGATGGAAGGTGATATTGATCTGCTTATCACTACCAGTGATTTACCGCTCGACGGTATCAGCTATCAGCCATTGTTTGAATATGAGAGTCGTTTGGTGCTTTCACCAACGCATGATTTAGCTGCTCAGAAATTTATTGAACCTGATGATTTGGTTAATGAGACATTGATTGCCTATCCCGTAGAAGCCAAACGTCTCGATATCATTGCTAACTTTATGACGCCAGCACAAGTAAGCTTTGAGAGTGTTCGTACGACAGAGCTGACCGCGATGCTGATTCAGTTGGTTGCCAGTGAACGCGGCGTAGCAGCATTGCCTGATTGGGTGGTTGCTGAATACGAGAAAAAAGGTTGGGTCGTCTCGCGGCCACTAGGAGAAGGTGTGCATTGTCAGCTATACGCCGCGACGCGTACCTCAAGTAAAGATACGGCGTATATGCAGGGATTTGCCAGTTTATTGGAAGGGATTGTAAAGCCAGTTTAATATTCCACTGTTTATTATATTTTTTGGTTATCAAATATCGTTCACTTTCTTACGTTATGATAGGCGTTGGGGAAAATAATGGTTCTCTAGTGAGGACTTGAATGTTTGGCTGTGGGCTAATGGTATCAAGGTTTTAACTTTTTGATATAGCCACAGTGTACTTCATGGTGTACCTATCATACATGTTCTGTCTATGGTCAGTGCGCTACATAGTAGCCATACTCAATATTTACTTTATATTGCGGTTACTTTAAATTCGTCACTGTAGTTTCTTACTTTCTTGGTCATGATAAACTCCGATTAATACGCTTAGTTTACCAAGTTTACTTGTACGGTTTCTTCAGCATAGCTCATAAGGATGTAAATGATGAGGAAAATATTTAGGAATAAGCTCGTCGTTTATTGTTTGATTGCACCAAGTATAGGAGGCTTTATTTTTATATTGTATATATTGCTCACAACACAAATGAATAAAAATTTTTATACTCATAATGATTTATGGAGTGGTCTTTTATTTCCTTTACTTGGGTCACCTGTTTTAGGTTTAGTGTATTGTGTTCCAGCTTTTATAACTTATATTTTTTCAGAATTATTATTCTTTTTAAAATTTAATAATAAAGCAACAGAGGTAGGACTGATCTTAATTTTTGGAGGAATAGTATCTATGTTATTCACTTTGATAGTAATTCCTTACTCTAGTCCGAGCTTGAGGTTAATGACTTTTTTCATTGGTATTATTTGTTCTGGAGTGGCTGAATATATTTCATATTATAATAGATCTCTTGCGTAAGTTGGCTTTATCCATTAGAAGTCAATAAAATGGAACCTTTACAAGGAATCTTGTAAATCATCTAAAAATTATCAGTAAATATTTTTGTACTTATCGATTCAAAGTAAAGATTGTAAATTAGGGTATACCCCAGTGGAACCAGCTAATTCACCCCTCAATCCCATTAACAGACCACTTAAAACAGACTGTATTTTTGGAACTACTTATAACAGACTATTAAACGATTAATATTTATCAACGGCTATAAAACTAGCTTAAAGAAATAAAATCCAAGCGCGGTTGCCAATAAGGTTAATCCAACATGTAAGCCGATGAGCGCTAAACCTGCCAGCAGCCGCCCGTCATGGATAAAGCCAAACACCTCTGCACTAAACGTACTAAAAGTCGTCAATCCGCCCAAAAATCCTGTAATCACGAACACGCGTATATGATCGGATAGATTGCTACCCATGCGCTCAAACCATACTAGCGCGAGCCCTATCAGCAGTCCGCCTAAGATATTGGCGCTCAGAGTACCGAGTGGCACCCAACCGTGCAAGGCATTAAAACGCGATAACCAAGCTCGCAGACAAGCACCAAATGCTGCGCCCAAACCAATAGCAAGCCACTGCATAGACTGTCCTTAATTCATATAAACGTGTTGGACCAAATGCTCATTTATACGGCTGGCAATTCTGTCATCGGCCAACGCGGAATACAGCTAACGGCTAAATCATCAGACTGTCCTGCTTGCAAGCGCTCAAAACCTGCATAAGCAATCATCGCGCCATTATCCGTACATAGCGCAGGCGGTGCATAATGAACCGTCGCATTGATCTTAGCCAGTTCCGCTTCTAACGTCTCGCGCAGATGAGTATTGGCACTGACCCCGCCTGCAATTACTAAGCGGCTCATATCTGCTTGCTTAAGTGCTTTGACACATTTTTTCACTAGCGTGTCAACCACTGCATGCTGAAAACTCGCGGCAATATCAGCACGAATCTGTGGATCACTATCAGCGCCATTACCCGACCCTCCTGAATGTGGCGTATCCTTAATCAGATTATGTACGGCTGTTTTCATACCACTAAACGAAAAGTCTAGACCGCGATGTAGCATTGGTCTTGGTAGTGCATAGGCATCAGGGTTGCCATTTTCTGCCAGTTTGGCAATATTAGGGCCGCCAGGATAAGGCAGGCCTAGCATTTTAGCTGCTTTATCAAAGCACTCACCCGCCGCATCATCTATCGACTCGCCCAATATCTCATATTGTCCAACACCGTGAGCAGCAATCAGTAACGTGTGCCCACCAGATACTAGTAGCGAGACAAAAGGAAACGCCGGAGGGTTTGCACCCATAAGCGGTGCCAAAAGATGGCCTTCCATATGATGAATACCGATCGCTGGAATATCCAAACCATATGCCAAGCTACGTCCAAATAGTGCGCCCGTCATCAATGCACCAATTAGACCAGGTCCTTTAGTATAGGCAATCGCATCAATGTCACTTTTTTTCATATCGCACTGCTCGAGCAGCTCATTGAGTAACGGTACTAGCTTACGAATATGATCACGACTAGCAAGCTCAGGCACAACGCCGCCATAAAGGGCGTGCAGCTCAATCTGAGAGTACAGTACCTGCCCGACCAAACCTTGGTTGTCGCTATTTATTTGCTCACTATCAAAAATCGCCAGCCCCGTCTCATCACAAGAGGTCTCTAAGCCCAATACTTTCATACTTTTGCCTTTATACTTTCGTTTTCGTGCTATTTTTGTCGCACTTTTATCTTACATCATTTTGAGAAACTGGATAACTATAGTCAAAGAACTCTAAAATGGATACAAGGCAGCCGACTGCAGATTGTACAGGTAGTACATCTAAGGAGGGTAACGCCGTAGCGGTTTAGTAGTTCACCGACTATAATACAATCAGCCACACACTATCTCGAATTCGCTTGATACAGCTGTATATTCTCAGACTGGCATGACAAAAAACGTGCATAAAAAAACCGTCATTGTCAGTCACAATGACAGCCAGTTTAGCAAATTTCAATAGCTAACATACTCTATATATACCGTATCAGCTTACCGACGCTAGCATATAATCAACAGCCGCTTTGACTTGTGCTTCGGTCACACCATTTACTGCTTGCGCTGGCATTTTATTAAAGCCTTTAGCCGAGTGCATATACAGCGTTTCTTTGTCTTTAGTTAGACGAGCTGTCCAAGCCGCTGTATCACCATACTTTGGCGCATCGAGTAAACCTGCAGCATGACAAACCTGACAGTTTGATTCATACAGTTTAGCACCTGCATCTGCTGCCAACACTTCAAGCTCAGAATCAGTTTCAGGTGTTGCCACTGCCTCATCTACTGTGTCGGCAGACTCTGTTGCTGCTTTTGATTCTGTATCTGGCTCAATCACAGACTCAGGCGTCGTACCCTCGGCTACAGCTGTTTCTTCTATAGCGGTAGCAGGCTCATTGGCTACTGCAGACTCTTCAGTAGCTGTATTATCACCGCTACAAGCACTCACTGCAAATACCACGCTCATGCTGATTACAGACAATTTCAGTTTGTTCATATACGGTTGTATATCAATCATGGTTTTACCCTTACTTAGTCAGTCTGCAATCAATTAGTGATGCGTTATATCAGCTTAAATTACTTACATATACGACCAACGACTGTTTAATAGTCCATTGAGCTAATGGTCAATTCAGCACGAAGTTACTCGGCAGTGGCTGCAGCTGTATCGTCAGTAGCCGCCATATCAGCGCTGTCAGTAGGAGCAGCGGCTGTATCCGAACTATCAGTAGCTGCTGCTTCTGCAGTATCAGCGTCAGCCGTTCCTGTTTCAGCAGTAACTGTACCATCAGCTTCTGTACCCGCTGCATCAGCCGCTGGCATTGGTGCTGTCTCTGGGAATTCCATTTCTTCAGCTGGTGGCGCATTTTTGATGGCAAGCTCAGCAGCTTCGTCAACGCGATCGATTGCCATTACTTCTTCATGCTCTTCGCCGCCACTACAAGCGCTCACGCTCACACCTAAAGCTATGATAAGTGCGGTGCTTAATGCCGTGTTAAATACTGTTTTTTTCATTCCAACATCCTCAATAAAATACACACAAAACGGTTCATAGGCTTACTAGGGTCTATTGAACTTTCAAATGTGGTGCTGGCAGTCACTATTTTTTAGACAATATGCAGTGAAATTGTTGAAGCCTAGTCATTCTAGGTTAAATTATTTCGCCATATATTGGCAAAAAAGAGTACTGCCCTCCACTCGAGCACAGCTCTTGCCTTGCGAACGGGCAAAGCAGTGCTTTGCTCGATCCGTTCTCAAGGCTGATGCTAAAATTACCCCAACCGTTGTTGAAAACCTAGCTAAGGTCTCGACATTATCGTCGGTTTTCGCCTAGTTTGGGGTAACTTTAGCCATCAGCAGCCCTAATATTTGAATGTTCAATAGACCCTATAATATGGGAATTATCATAGCATAAACTCCAATCAAACCGTTATAGACGGTAGGGATTTTTTATTGATAAAGCGTTGTATATATGTCGAATTCATAGTTTGTGAGCCAAATTCAAATAGCCATCTAATTGAATACTCTATCCGCAATAAATGCTTAAAATCATTGACTTTGTTGGTATTTTTTATTAAAATACGTGCCCTTACGCTAATGCGTGAGAATTGTCCTAGTTTGAGCTGATGCCTGTAATCTTGAGATATTACGGCTAAATACTAATACACAGCCAAACTAATGCCCTTATATCTCATCCTAATCGAGGAGTCTTCATGCCTGCAGTTAAGGTTAAAGAAAACGAACCAGTTGATATCGCTATCCGTCGTTTCAAACGTGCTTGTGAAAAAGCTGGTGTATTATCAGACGTACGTAAGCGTGAGTTTTATGAAAAACCAACGCAAGTACGTAAGCGTAAAAAAGCTGCTGCCGTAAAGCGTTATAAGAAGAAGTTACAACGCGAAACTATTCGTACCACTCGTATGTACTAATCAGTAATCTGATTAGCTAAGTACAAGCGCTACACTAACGCCACTGTTATCAATCGATATCAGTGGCGTTTTTTATGCTACAATTTTTGTTATTACTGCTGACATAATTTTTTATTAAAACCACTATCAGCAGGTTTTGTTCTAAAAATTTAACAAACAACCTCTAACGAATAGCATTTAACAGATCGATAAGGATAATAGCAGTGAGCCAACTTAAACAGACGTTATCAGACAATATCAAAGTTTCAATGAAAGCTCGTGAACTTGAGCGCGTCAAAGTACTGCGCAATGTACAGTCAGTAGTGAAACAAATCGAGATTGACCGTCAGACAGAACTTGATGATGCGCAAGTATTAGAAGTTTTGCAAAAGCAGCTAAAGCAGCGCCAAGAGTCACTAACTATCTTTACAGAAAATGGCCGTGATGACTTAGCCACAAAAGAGCAGTTTGAGATTGATATCATCAACGAGTTTATGCCGCAGCAAATGAATCAAGACGAGATCATGGCATTGGTAAATGCTGAAATCGCTGAGCAAGGTGCGACGTCTATGCGCGATATGGGTAGCGTCATGGGTGTGTTGAAGAATAAAACAGCTGGCCGTGCTGACCCTGCTTTGATTTCTAAAATGGTCAAAGACGCGCTACAAGGCTAGCACTTGCTATTGATTGGCAGGCTAATCTGTACAAATAACCGCCTAAGGCTTAAAGTCTTTGGCGGTTTTTATCGCTTTGAGTTCTGCATTAATATTGGCCAATAACGGACGCGCACTATTGGCCTGATCTGTAGTTTGCAGATTTTCCGTCAATTGTTTGGCCTGTGTCAAAGAGGTCAGCGCACTCTCATAGCGTCCATTCCATAGCTGATCATAACTGCGATAGCGCAATGCATTAATCGTCGCGATATTGGCTAATTGTGGTGAAGTGGTGGTCTTAGCAAGTTTTTCATTGGCAAGTTGCAAGCTTTGCCATGCATAACGATCGCTTGGCTGCTGTTCTGTTAGTGGCTTCAACAGCGCTTGAGCTTTTATCGGTTGATTGCTATTAGTCAGAGCTTCGGCTAGATAAAGGCGTAAGTCACGGCGCTCAGGATATAGGCGCTGTTGGCTCTCTAAAACATCTACGGTTTGTTGCCATTTGCCTTGTTCACTCAGTAGCTGACTGTGGGTAATCGACAATAGAGGCTCTAAATTTTGACGCTGCGTGCTTGATAACGCATTTATCTCAGCCAATACCTTATTAGCATCTGTAAAGCGTTGCTGCTCTCCATACCAATGCATTAGCGCAAGTTTGGCTCCAAGACTGTTTTTAGCAGCTGTTGTCAATGTGACTTCTGACGCATGTTTACCAGTCACTTGCACACGCCAATACAGTAAATCAAACAGTGCTTGATGGCGCTGCTGTTGGCTCAATGAGAGCGCTGGATACTGTTGGGCGCGACTCTGTGACTCGCTCAACCGCTCATTACTCAGAGGATGTGAGCGTACAAAGCTCGGTAAAAATTGATTCTCAGCTTGGTTTAACTGACTCTGCTGATTCATCGTGGCAAAGAACCGTGGCATCGCCCGAGGATCATAACCCGCTTGGGTCATAATCTGCATTCCTACTCGGTCAGCCTCACGTTCGTTACTACGGCTAAAGGCCATGCTGCTATTCATAGAGGCTGTCTGACTGCCCATCATCACAGCCGCAGCGGCATCACCATCGACAGCTGAGGCAGCAATCGCAGCTAGCATACCGCCTAGCTGCATTAGCAAGGCTTTTTTACGTTCATCAGCGCCACTTTCGTAGTGCCGTTGACTGATATGCGCGACTTCATGCGCGACGACGCTCGCCAGCTCATCCATGCTACTAGCTGACAGTATTGTTCCAGTGTTGATACCGATTACGCCACCAGGCGCTGCAAAAGCATTGATACTGGGGTTATCAATGATAACAACGCCAAGTGGTGCTTGCTGACGAGCTTGGGCATTGAGACGCCATGTCATGTCTTTTATCGTTTCTTGTACCCAAGGATCATGTTCCATTCTGACACGGCCATTGATATTCTGTAATGACCACTCGCCAAGCATTTTGTTTTGATATTGCTCAGCAAAGCTCAAGCCTTGCCCGCGCAGATTTGGTAGATCTAGCGTTTGCGGATCTGTGACTTGCCACGAGCTATCAGCCAATGGCAGCGTTTGGCTCTCACGACTATGTGCACCGCTGGCTATGGCTAGTAGCATTATTGACAACCCTATCTTGATACTATTTGGCACAGCTACACTCATGAAATGACGTTTACCTTTTTGCTTAGATAACATAAGTGGCAAGCCTACAAAGCTTTTGGCTACTAAAGATTTGTTGCTGTTGGGTCGCTTCGTTCTATTAGCCTGGTACAAGTGCATATCCTATAAGATGATTGACGACGTCTTTTCGACTATACGAGCTTGTCTATATAAGGTCAATTATACAATGAACTTAACTACCAATAACTTAGCCACCCGTCACGATTGCGCAACATGGCTGTGTAATTATTCATTGGGTCATTATTTATGCAGTAAGTCTCAATCGTATAACTACTAATAGGCCAATTGCTAATCGTGTAACTCTTGGTTATATGATTCTAGTGAACCGAACGCAGCGTTGATTATATTCAACTGCAACTATACATTGTCTATTTGGTATAATAAGCAGCAATGATAGTAGGTTGAGGTGAGTGTTATGACGACCTCATAATTTATGATTGATAGATTATGTTCGTACTCAATATCAGAGCCTATTGCTAATAAAACAAATTAAAATATAGATATCTACAAGGTTTAGGTTATGCCCGCTGCTAGTGAATTAGTCGTCGAACGTGTATCGCATTCTATACAGTTATCAGCGAATTTGACTGATGCACAGCAGAACGACATTGCGAGTTTACTAGAGCTGCTACTGACTGAAAGTCATAAATCAGATGATGTAGCTACAGCGCAATCTGAACTAAATATAAAAGGTTTCGTTGATGGACGCGGTCTTGCATGCCCGATGCCACTATTAAAAACTAAAGTGGCATTACGTGACGTAAAAGCTGATGAGTCGCTGTATGTGGTTGCAACTGACCCTAACTCGCAAGCTGATATCACAGCGTTTTGTCGACAAAGTCAGCAATCACAATCGGCAGATTATTTGAAGCTAGTGGTCAATGAAGTTACTGACCATTCGTCAGTTGATGGCACATCATTACAGCGTTTCGCTACAATATATCACTTCATCATTACCAAAACTGATAGCAACTAAGCGCTGCTATCCTTTACAATTAAATCATAAAGATTTTTATCTGACTATTTGCTTAACTATTTAACCAAGGTCAAGAATATGGCTAATACTTCTACTGATGCTGTAAATACAAATAAAAAAGATAGCTCAGCTCCTATGAAAAACGATGCACGCGATGCTGCATTAAAGGCCGCTGCTCAGCGACCACCCTATGACGCGAGTGCATTGGGCAATACCAGTACGCGCGACTTAGTACCAGCTATGCCAACTCACCTGTCAGCGCCAGGGGTCAACTTGGGTGCGTATATCAATACTGTCCATCAGATCCCTATTTTGACGCCGGTACAAGAGCAGGAGTTGGCTCATCGCTATTATGATGAAGGTGATGTCGAAGCCGCTCGTCTACTGGTGATGTCGCATCTACGTTTTGTAATTCATATCGCACGTAGTTACTCGGGTTACGGATTGCCGCAAGCAGATTTAATCCAAGAAGGTAACTTAGGATTGATGAAAGCAGTCAAACGTTTTGACCCGAATAAAGGCGTACGTCTGGTGTCCTTTGCCGTACATTGGATCAAAGCTGAAATTCATGAGTTTGTGATTCGCAACTGGCGTATCGTCAAGGTTGCGACTACCAAGGCTCATCGTAAACTGTTCTTTAACTTACGTAGCCTTAAGAAGACTAACAATCAGCTGACACTAGAAGAAGCGGATGCTATCGCTAATGACTTGAATGTCACGCGTAAGCAAGTGTTAGAGATGGAGTCACGTCTAACCTCTTATGATGCTTCGTTTGAAGCACAATCAAGCGACGATGATGATGGTCGCTATGCCCCTCAGCTATTTTTGGAAGATGGGATTGATCCAGCTGAGCAGTTAGAGGAAGCGGATTGGGAAGAAAACAACTCATCAGCACTTATCGCTGCTATGGGTACTTTAGATGATCGTTCACGCGATATCGTCGAACAGCGTTGGTTATCTGAGCAAAAATCCACCTTGCATGAGTTAGCTGCAGTTTACTCTATTTCAGCCGAACGCGTCCGTCAGATCGAGAAAAATGCTATGGACAAGATTCGCGATGCGATGACCATTGATAGTGTGATTCTGCCAGATGATATCCAGTAGCCTTAAGATGATACGAGTTGTTCAATGTTAAATTGGATCGGTATTGCCGCAATTAATATGGCTATTGCTGTTGCTCTGGGCGCGTTTGGTGCTCATGGTTTAGAAGGCCGCGTCAGCATCCAACAGCTTGAATGGTGGCATACGGCAACGCTGTATTTGTTCGTACATGCGCTAGGATTATTGCTTGTTGGCTTACTGATTCGTTTGAAATATATTACTCAGACAACCGCTTGGTTACTACAAATTGGTATTATGATTTTTGCTGGTAGTTTGTATGCAATGACGCTTGGTGCACCGCGTTGGTTCGGTGCGATTACGCCTATTGGCGGTGTTCTTATGATTGCAGGTTGGCTATGGTTAGCCATTTCCGCCTTTCGGTTGAAGGACTCAGTTAGTTGAGCTATTTAATAGTTATTGTAATTTTTAACTCTTTGCATTAGCTGCGACAAACTATCAGTAACAAAACAAAAGATACGTAGTGAATAGCGGATAAACAGGAATTTTAAAATATTAAGGAGTATTTAGTATGAGCACCATTAGTGTCAATGGTAAAAGCTTGCAAACCACTCATCAGACTGTGCAACTGGTTATCAATGAGCTTGGTCTTAGCCAAGGTCGTTACGCTGTAGAAGTCGACGGCGAGTTGATGCCAAAGAGCGAGCTTGCTCAACTGCGTATCGTAGAAGGTATGAATATAGAAGTAGTACAAGCCGTCGGCGGTGGTTAATAATGTTTAGATAGATAAGCTTGAGCTGACAGTTAGCTTATTTTCGTTCTAAGCTTACCAACTAAGTTTACTAATGCTAAAAAAGACCTCAACGTATTATACGTTAGAGGTCTTTTTTTATGTCAATTACAAACTAATGCGCAGCTACTTATAAATTTTTTATTCTCTTAGTCTACTTTCACTAGCTTGTAACGATAGTGTTCAAATTTTTAACCTCGAACTATGCTGCTGGTACTGCTTCTGCAGGGGTTAGATCCTGATAGCGACTATCGCGTCCTGCACCCTGAGTCTTTTTGCGCTCTTGACGGGTTTTATACTTACGTACTTGTCTATCTAGCTTGTCTGCCATCTCGTTAATGGCTTTATACATATCATCTTCATACGCTTGGACAAACATTTCTTGACCCGAGACACGCATAATTGCTTCAGCTTTATGGCTCTTTTTACCGCCATCGCTAGCACCGCTATTGTCTAACGATAAAATCACTTGAATACTTTGTATCTGATCAAAGTGACGCTCTACTTTTTCAAGCTTCTCGCGTACTGCTGTGTCCATAGCTTCGGTAACGCTGATATGATGACCACTGATAGAAACATTCATATTGTTGTCCTTTTATTTGTAACTTACAATCAACAGATGAGGTAGCATTCTTGCTCTTATCATCCTGCCTTACCACCAACTACACCAATGCCTCTAGTAATGTGTCGACGTATCCTTTTATCGTCTCCTTTATTAGTTGTAAATAAATACTATAAATCGGCACTTGGGTTTCGTTGTTGGTATGACTCTAATTTGTCATGAAAATCGCCAAGTAGCAAGCTGTTAAATTGTAATTAAGTGTAACAATACCTATTATTTCTACTTGGTTTCTATATAATCAAAAAATTTTATTTTTTATATCTGTACTACCCTATACAGACAGGTAGCCATTAAGCTTATAGAAAGATGAACTTAGATAGTTAGTATTTCTGTTTACGCTGAGTAGACGAGCCAATATTCATTGCTTCACGATATTTGGCGACGGTTCTTCTGGCTATATCGATACCATCTGCTAACAGCTCATCTTTGATACGACTATCTGATAAGGGTTTTTTGGGATCTTCGTCAGCGATGAGCTCTTTGATCATGGCACTGATAGCGGTCGATGAGATATCTCCATCAGCACTACTTACGTGAGATGAGAAGAAGTGTTTCAAAGAAAACAACCCTTGCGGCGTCAAGATAGTTTTGCTGGTAGTAAGGCGTGAGACCGTAGACTCATGCAAGTCAACTTCTTCAGCAATGGCCTTTAATATCAGGGGCTGCATAGCGGTTGCACCATGCTGCAGGAACTCTTGTTGATAGCGTACAATGCTAGTCGCTACTTTGAGTAGGTTTTGATTGCGCTCTTCGATACTACGAATAAACAGCCGTGCATCGGTGAGGTTTTCGCGCAGATATTGATTGTCAGGGCTGTCATCGCCACGCTTGACCAAGTTGGCATATTCTTGGTTTACGCGTAGTTTTGGTAAGGTATCTGGATTGAGGCGTACATACCAGCCATCCTCTTCTACTTCAGAGTTACTTGTCGCCTTATTTTTTCTAACAGGGGTGACCAACACATCTGGAATATCATAGCTCTCAGGCGGCTGGGCATAGTCGGGCTGGCTAGACTGAAACAGTAGCCCTGGCGAAGCGTTTAAGGTACGTAGTAGCGTAAGCGCAGGTGTGATGTATTCTGGAGCAAGCCCTGTGCGTTCTGTCAGTGCTTTAATATTATTACTGACCAAATATTCGCTCGCTGATAGCAGCGCTTGGGCTTCTTGTAGATATTCGGTGTGGGCATCTAGCTTAGATAGCTGAATCGATAAGCATTCACTTAAATTACGCGCCCCTACGCCAACTGGATCACAGGACTGGATAATACGTAATACCGTCAAGACCTCTTCTTTCTCAACGCGCTCATCCCATTGATAGAAACTTGCCATCGTATCAAAGCTCTGCAGCAGCTCCTCTATATCAATTCGAATAAAGCCCATATCATCCATAGAGTCTATCAAATACTCTGCAATCAGCGTATCGGCCTCTGATAAACGCTTAAAGTTCAGCTGCCAGCGCACATGATCTTGAATGGTGGACGAAGTACCGCCTTGGTAACTATCGAAATCTTCATCACCCCTACTATTGCCAGCGCCTGTTGCGGTAGAAGCATAGTTACCCGTGTCAAAGCTACCTATATCAAAGCTATCGGCATCAGAACTGCTGTAGCTATCTACATCTATTGCACTATCATCGATATTGGGCTGTTGAAGCTTATCCAAACTATCACTGAAGCTATCACTACTATCGCTGCTGTACTCTGTACTGGTAGTAGGTACTGAGTCGAATGAGTCACTGCTACTTTGATTCCAGCTATCAAGCGTCAACGGCTCGCTCCACTCCTCTATTTCATCGTCACCACTGTCGTATTCGTCATCATTTTCGATACGTTCAAGTAATGGATTACTATCTAGCTTTGCCTGAACCTCTTGTGCGAGCTCAAGACTAGAGAGCTGCAGCAATTTTATGGCTTGCTGCATTTGCGGGGTTAGCTTTTGTGAGTTGCTCAGCGTGGTCGCCAATCCGAACGACATACTCATGGGCGGCTTATTGCACTCCGATCTTAGTGATATTGTGTTTATTCTGTCAGTAAAGGTAACGACATAAATCTTATCAGGACATGACGATAGCATTTTTTGCCACAATTTTGCTATGATAATTTATGTTTTGTCCGGATACGTTTGGTTTGCTATCGCTAGTAAACTATCATCTTGGCAAGGATGAGCAACCCATAAATACGAGCAGTCTGCTCATTACCGCGAAAATATTATAATAAATAAATTACGGTAAATGGCCAATACAGCTCACACCCAATAGGAATATTGTCATGAATTCAAGTAACCACCAACTTAACGTCGCTGCTATTCAAATGAACAGTCAGCAGAATGTTGAGGATAATCTAGCAGATATCAAAGCCGCCATCACAGACGCACAAGCTCAAGGTGCTAAGCTCGTTGTATTGCCTGAGAACTGCTGTAGCATGGGACAGCAATCTGCTACTGCTGAGCGTTTTGATGATTTATCAGCGACGATAGCAGACTACGCCCGCACCGCTGGTATCCATGTACTAGCAGGCTCGTTACCCTGCCATTATCGCCCTAATGGCACTGTCGTTCCTGATGGTAGATTGCGCCAAGTGAGCCAGCTGTTTGCACCAGATGGTACCCGTGTCGCACGTTACGACAAGATTCATCTGTTTACCGCAACTGTAGCCGATAAGCATGGCAGCTATAACGAAGCGGCGACCTTTGAGCCGGGTACACAGACTGCAATTGCGCCATTAGCAGTAGGCAATACAGTCTATCAGCTCGGCATGATGGTATGTTTTGATTTGCGCTTCCCAGCATTGGCGCAGCGTCTGCGACAAGCAGGTGCTGAACTATTGAGTGCCCCTTCTGCCTTTACGTACTTGACTGGGCAAGCGCACTGGTCGTTGTTATTACGGGCGCGTGCTCTAGATAGTCAATGTATGGTCATTGGCGCAGCGCAAGGTGGTGATCATCTTTATAAAGATGGTAGTACTCGTCAAACATGGGGACATGCAGCTATTACAGCGTTTGATAGTAGTGTTATCGCAAGCTATGACGATAGCGAACTGGATAAACAATATGCCATCGTCATGGCGTCATTAGACAAGCAAGCGCAAGAGCAAGGCCGCCAAAAACTGCCTATCTTTGATTGCCATCGTTTGGCGTAGATTATGAAATACAGTAGACAGTAGATTGCGTGCCTAATTGCTAGGACAAATCTTCATTTTGAGCATGAGTTGCTCGTGGATGCGCGCGATCATAAACCTGCGTTAATTTTGCAAAATCAACGTGGGTATAAATTTGCGTGGTGCTAATATCACTATGCCCGAGCATCTCTTGTACGGCGCGCAAGTCGCCACTGCCTGACAGCATATGTGATGCAAAACAATGACGCAATAGATGGGGATACATGTTTTGGGCAATACCTGCGCGGGTGGCAGCGACTTTTAAACGCTGCTGCACTGCCCGTGTTGATAATCTGGTGCCGAGCTTTTCACTGATGAATAATGCGCTATCCATCTGCTCTACCCAAAGGTTACGATGCGGCAGGTAGCGACTAATCGCTTCTGCAGCCTTTATCCCTAATGGTACTAGGCGTGTTTTATTACCCTTACCCGTGACGCGTACCCGTAACTCAGACAAATCCACATCTGCCATATCGAGTGCAACCAACTCGCCAACTCGCAAGCCACTACTATAGAGCAGTTCAAACATAGCTTTGTCACGCAACCATAAGCGCGCTTGCTCTGGTGTATCAGGGATCTCTTGATCGAGTAGCTGAGTCAGTAAATCGACATCAGCGATAGAAGGCAGCGGTCTAGGACTACGCTTAAGCTGATAGCCAGTGGTTGGGTTGATACGTGCTAGCGCTTCTTCAATCATCCAACCATAGAAATGCCGAATCGCAGACAACTCTTGCTGAACACTGGCAAGCGCCAGCTTATCTTCATCAAGGCGCTGACTGATATGCTGGGCCAATTGGCGCTTATCACAACGTGTCCACGTCAAACGCTTACCACGTAAAAATAACGCCAGCTGGTTTAAACCCGCGAAATAAGCAGTCAAAGTATGCGGCGAGTGATTACGTACCGATAAAGTATTTAACCAACGATGCACTGGTGCTAGCAGCTCTCGTAACGCTGTGTCCGACTCTATAGTGGCTGCCAGCTCAGTAGATAGCCAAGGTGCTGAGCTCGCAGCCTGACTGTCTTTATCAATGGACATATTAGAACCATCCTTGGCATTTATACGATTGGCCTAACAACAGTTATCAGCCTTCAGCATTGGGTTTAAGACCTGCTTGTGCCATCAGGCCATCTGGACTAAATACACCTTCATAGACAAAAGCGGTCGGACCCGTCATCGTAACTGAATAGCCTGGCTGCCACTTGATAATCATACTGCCACCATATAGCTGTGCGCGAACTTCCTCACCCTCATCAAGCCAGCCTTCACGTATACCAACGGCTACTGCTGCACACGCGCCGGTACCACAAGCTTGGGTCTCACCCACACCGCGCTCGTACACACGTAGACGAATGTGTCGCTGATTCATCACTTGCATAAAGCCCACATTGACGCGGTCTGGGAAGGCAGGATGCGATTCAATTGCTTTGCCTAAAGTCTCAACCTCAGCATCAAGTACGTCATCGACTTTTATCACAGCGTGCGGGTTACCCATATTGGCAACGTACAGCTGTACCGGTGTACCATTTACATCAAGATGATAGGTATTTTGGATTTTGGTCGTCGCTCTTGGGCTAAACGGAATCTCATCTGGCTCAAATTTAGGCTTGCCCATATCGACATCTACCCAACCGTAACGATCAGTAGTCAGGGAAATAATACCACTGGCCGTCTCAACGCGTAGACGCTGCTTAAATGACAGTTTACGTGCCTGCACAAAACGCGCGAAACAACGCGCGCCATTGCCGCACTGTTCGACTTCGGTGCCATCAGTATTAAAGATACGATAACTGAAATCAACATCAGGGCGCATGGGTGGTTCGACTACGAGCAGCTGATCAAAACCAATACCTAGATGACGATCGCCCAATAACTGCACCAAATCCTTGGTCAAATCTAAGCGCTGGGTCACTAAATCAATGACCATGAAATCATTACCCAACCCATGCATTTTAGTAAACTCTATTAGCATATCTTTGATGTCCTATCCTATTTTTATGTATGCCTTATATTAGCACGCTGTCAGATACAATCATAATTATCACCACTATCAAATACCAAGTTATATATATATCTCACAACTGACCTACTTACTTAGCATTGAGCACAAAAAACCCACTGTTATCGTCACAGTGGGTTCTCTTTAATCAACAAAGCTATGAGCAAAAAGCTATTTAATTAAAGCAGCCATCGATGACCATATCAACATCAATTACCGCTTCTTATAATACTATTTACCCTGCCACAACGCTTCATCTGCATATAACGCTTCAATAGTTTCGCGCTTGCGAATAAGCTGATGACTATCACCAGACACCATCACTTCGCTAGCACGCGGGCGTGAGTTATAGTTACTGCTCATGGTAAAGCCGTAAGCACCTGCACCCGTGATGGCCAATACATCACCTGTGGCCAATGATAGTAGGCGGTCTTTTGCCAAGAAATCACCCGTCTCGCAAATCGCGCCAACGATGTCCCATGGCTGTGTACCATCTGTATCGATACCGGCACTAGGTAGTACACTTGGAATCACCGCCATCTCAGCTTGATATAAAGCAGGACGAATCAAGTCATTCATAGCGGCATCAACGATAGCAAAGTTTTTATGCTCAGTCGGCTTGAGTACGTCAACTTGGGTCAACAGCACTCCTGCATTGGCAACGATACTACGACCTGGCTCAAAGAACACAGTCAAACCAAGCTCGCTAAGTTTTGGCAATAATGCTTGGGCAAACTCATCGATAGATACAGGCGTCTCATCGATATAGCGCACACCCAAACCACCGCCCAAATCGATATGCTGTAACTCAATACCTGCGTCACGCAGGCTATGTATCAGCTCAATAACTTTATCTAATGCTGCAACAAATGGCTCTACCTCAGTCAACTGCGAGCCAATATGACAGTCAATACCAACGATGTCGATATGTGATAAATCGGCCGCTTGCTGATAGACCGCTAATGCGTCTTCGTGAGTGATACCGAACTTATTGTCTTTAAGACCTGTTGAGATATATGGATGGGTTTTGGCATCGACATTAGGGTTGACGCGTAACGAGATTGGCGCAGGCTTATCAAGTGACTTTGCCACGTCATTGATTAAAGTCAGCTCGCTGATAGACTCAACATTGAAGCAGCCAATACCTTGAGTCAGCGCATATTCGATATCACTATACGTTTTGCCTACACCTGAGAATACCACACGTGATGCTGCGCCACCTGCGGCTAACACACGCATAAGCTCACCGCGGGAAACAATATCAAACCCAGCGCCTGCCTGTGCCAAGACACCAAGCACGGCAAGGTTAGAGTTTGCTTTTACGGCATAGCATACTTGATGATTCAGACTGGCGAAGCTATCAGTATAAGCTTGATAAACGTCCAATATTGCTTGCTTTGAATACACGTAGCAAGGTGTGCCATATTGTTTTGCCAACTCATCGATACTGACCTGCTCCATATACAGTGCATCGCCGCGATAACTTAGCGCTGGCAAGTGAGCACTCAACGCTTTCGGGTCAACATATAGCCCTTGCTCAGTTTGGATAGTAACGGATTCGCCAGTAGTAGAATCGGTTAAGTCAGCAGGTAGTTCAGAATGACTCATATAAACATCTCTAATATAATCAGATTATCAAGGGTGAAAATTAAATTTAGGTAGCAAAGCTATGTAGCCAATCCAGTAGCAAGAAAATCTACAGTTAGTTAGACAGCCAATTAAAAGGCATCTGACCACTATCTATTGGTTCAGCTTAGCGATTATTAGCCTCGCAACTATTAGTCTAGTAATTAATAGCTTGGCAATTAATAGTCGTTGGGATCGGTGCTAGGCTCAGGCAATACCATTTGCTCTTCTAGGTAGCGGTTTTGTTGATAGTTATCATCGTCGATACCCGCAAAGGCTGCATCTTGTGGATGGCTAGTACTATCCAGTACAGACGCACTGCCCTCTATCGTTTGACTACTAGAGTTTGCCAGATATAGATCGCCTTTTTGCCCGCAGCCTGACAATCCTAGCATAACCGCACTGCCAATAAATAAAGTAGCGACAGCCTGACGACTGGCACGAGCGAATGAGCTAGCATGCTTGGCTGCTGAGGGGCTGTGTATAGTAGACATATAATAGATAACCTGTGAGCTTACGACGGCATAATGGCGATAGTAAATCGTGATAAATAAAAAACAAACGGACAGCCAAACCGACAGCGAAAGCACTATCATTATGACCATTTTAATCATAGCATTATTACATAAAGCTGTACGGATACTGAATATGATTGGTGAATAAATTTGCGTGATGTTGGATATTTTCTAAAACATTAGTCGAATTTTTATAGTAATATCGTCTGCGAGCTTAGATATGAATGTATGCCATATGGGTGTTTCGACAATATTTCTTACAATTTTGTGAGCAATAGCGCTGTTATGTAGCCCATACAAGTTATCCACTTATATTTCTATAACTCACTGAATATAATCGATTTATTTTATATTTAGCCATTTATTAATCACACATTTTAAACCTTACCCCTGTCGTGGTGTAGAAACAAAAATGTGTTACATTATATTCCCAGTTTGCGGCGGCAATAGGATGCTAGCCTGAGATGCAGACGCATTACCTCATAAGCATGGATGCATAGCACTGTCAGAAATAGTAGCCCAAGTATAAACAAAATCGCCAATATGCTTGCTTGATATGATCAGCATATATATGGCTTATTTTTATTTACTCGACGGTTATCAACTTCATCAATTCCATATAACAATGACATCATGTCTCAGCTGTGAGCCTTACTACAGCACTTGAGATATCGGCGATGTAGCATTTGATGATAATAAAACAGGACGTGGCAATAGACGTCTTTTTTGTATCGAACGAACGATATAATTGATTTGCCCTTTATAAAAACCAATCTAAGGATAGAGTATGAGCGCCAACCTAAGTACCACTTTTGATGATAAGAACAGTGAAACATCAACCCTAACTAGCCCCACTTTAGTCCTCAACTGCGGTTCGTCTTCTATCAAATACGCGTTGATCAGCGATGACAACTCTACTCGTATCACCGGTCTTGCCGAAAACTTAGGTCTCGATACAGCCCGTATCAAACACACCACGCTAAATGGCGATAAGTTAGAGATCTCTATTCCTGGTGGTAGTCACAAACTCGCCTTACAAAAAATTCTAGAGCTACTAGAGCAATATCACTTTATCGCAGTCGGGCACCGCGTGGTACATGGCGGCCGTGAGTACTCTGAAGCGGTTCGCGTTGATCAGCATGCGCTAGAAGAAGTAAAACGCTTAAAGATACTAGCTCCACTACATAACCCTGCAAATGCTTTGGGTATTGAAGCGGTTCAAGCTATTTATCCTGATATCCCACAAGTTGTGGTATTTGATACCGCCTTTCACCAAACCATGCCGCCTGTCGCCTTCCGCTATGCGTTACCAAAATACCTGTACGAAGAGCACAAAATCCGTCGTTACGGCTTCCATGGTACGTCTCATGCCTACGTCTCAGAACGTGCTAGCCAAATCACTGAAGCAAAAGGTCCTCATGGCTGGATAACCGCGCATCTAGGCAATGGTTGCTCAGCAACCGCCGTATATGATGGCAAAAGTCTCGATACCAGTATGGGTCTGACCCCACTTGAGGGACTGATGATGGGCACACGTAGCGGCGATGTCGACCCAAGCTTACATATGCATCTGAAACGTCAGCTCGGTATTAGTCTAGAAGAAACGGACAAAATGCTAAATAGCGAAAGCGGTCTGCTTGGTATCTCTGGCCTATCAAATGACTTACGTACTATTGAGCAAGCCGCGAGCGAAGGCCATAAAGATGCGCAGCTCGCTATCGAGATGTTCTGCTACCGCGCTGGTAAATACCTCGCCAGCTTAAGCTGTGCACTGCCTGAGTTTACCGGTATTGTTTTCACAGGTGGTATCGGCGAAAACTCTGTCACCACGCGCGCAAGTATTTTAGCCGTCATGCGTCATTTCGGTATCAAGATGGACGCTGAAAAGAACGCTGGATTGTACGGTGGCCAAGAAGGCAGCTTCCAAGCAGAAGGTAGCAGTGTCGAGCTGTGGGTTATACCAACAGATGAAGAATACCGTATCGCTCAAGAGACTCGTCAAGCATTGAAATTAGTATAAGACGATTGATTATAATGCCTAGCGCTTATCGTTCTAAACGCTTATAAAAAGCTGAAAACAAATAAGATAAAGCGCTTGGTGTTTTTATACTGCATTTCTTATGCTGCTCAAAACGACTCAACGTCTAAAATAAAATAAATTGTAGGACACATTATGCAAACCATTTTACTTGTTCCCATTAGTCGCGGTATCGGTGTAACATCAGCCGCGCTAGGGCTAATCCGTGCCTTTGATTATAACGGTATCAAGGCGGGCTTTATGAAGCCGTTTTTACAAGATGATACGCTAGATAAACAACACAGCTTAGACAGCTCAAGCGCATTGACCATGCACGCATTTGGCCTAAATCCGCCTGACTCTATCAGCCGTCAACACGTTGAGCGTATGCTAGGCGATGACAATCTTGATGACTTGATGGAAGAAGTAATCGCCAATTTTCATACGATCGATGATGGTCATGACGTGATTATCTGTGAAGGTCTGGTGCCAACCACTGAGACCTCTTATGCTTCACAAATTAACCGTGCACTTGCCCACGCGCTCGATGCCAAGATTATATTTGTCAGTACTGCTGACATCAGTAAACCTGCTTATTTAGCAGACAAACTGGATGTCCATGCTCGTGAGTTTGGCGGTGTCATCGATTCACGGACGCTCGGTGTGATATTGATGCGGGTACAAGACGTGCCGAACACCTTTGATAATCAACCTGTCGCGCCTGGTGAGGCCGTTGTCAGCTTAGATCCGAACTTCCTGCAAGAGGTTCAGCGTCTATCGCCTTCGTTTAATACCGAAGTATTCCGCCTTATCGGGGTTGTCCCTTTTAGTGACTCCCTATCTGTGCCTCGCACATGGGATATCGCAACAGAGCTCGATGCAACTTGGCTAAATGTTGGCGAAGCAAAGACACGTCGTATCAATCGTATCAGCCTAACCGCTCGTTCAGTGGCGCGCGTCAACGAAGTCTTTAAGCGTGGTACGTTAATGGTCGTGCCCGGCGATCGTGATGACTTGCTATTGGCTGCTGGATTGGCCTGTATCAATGGAATTCCATTGGCAGGTCTAGTATTGACAGGTGGTATCACCCCAAGTGAGACAGTTGCTGAGCTTTGGCAGTCAGCGCTCAAAACTGGCATCCCTGTCATGAGTGTCGAAAGCGACAGCTACGAGACAGTACAGAGTCTCATGCATATGAGTTCTGAGATTCCAAGTGATGATACAGAACGTGCTGATGAAGTTGCTCGTTATGTGGCTGCGCATTTGGATCTAAGTTGGATTAAAGAATACTTCAGCCGCAATCATGAACCGCGTCTGTCACCATCAGCGTTTCGCCATCAATTGGTCAAAAAATCACAACACGCCAAAAAACGTATTGTGCTGCCAGAAGGCGCGGAACCACGTACGGTCGAAGCGGCCTGTATCTGTCAGAGTCGCGGTATCGCCAACTGCGTGTTACTTGCTAAGCGTAGTGAAGTTGAACAAGTAGCCAAAAACCGTGATCTAACGCTACCTGAAGGGTTAGAAATCATCGATCCTGACAACCTAGATATGAGCAAATATATCGCTGCTGTCGTAGAGCGTCGTAAAGGCAAAACCACTGCAGAAGTCGCTGCTGAATACCTAAAAGACACTGTCTATCTAGGTACTATCATGCTTCAACTAGACGAAGTCGATGGCCTGGTCTCAGGTGCAATTCATACCACTGCCAATACGGTACGCCCAGCATTTCAGTTGATTAAGACCGCGCCACAATACTCACTCGTGTCGTCAGTGTTCTTTATGCTGTTGCCTGAGCAAGTGGTCGTCTATGGTGACTGTGCGATCAACCCAGATCCTAATGCTGAAGAGCTTGCAGAGATTGCCATTCAATCAGCACAGTCTGCTGCTGCCTTTGGTATCGATCCAAAAGTTGCAATGATCAGCTATTCTACTGGCTCATCAGGCGCAGGCGCAGATGTCGAAAAAGTCGCCCGTGCCACACAAATCGTTCGCGAGCGCGCACCAGACCTCAAGGTCGACGGCCCACTACAGTATGATGCGGCGTCTGTCATGAGCGTCGGTAAGCAAAAAGCGCCTGACTCACCCGTCGCTGGACAAGCCAACGTCTTTATCTTCCCTGACCTCAACACTGGTAACACCACATATAAAGCGGTACAGCGCAGTGCCAACGTCGTCAGTGTCGGCCCTATGCTACAGGGCTTGAATAAACCAGTGAATGATTTATCACGTGGTGCCTTGGTCGACGATATCGTCTATACCATTGCGCTAACCGCTATCCAAGCGTATAGCGATTTGATTTAATTACGGTAAGACTCGCTAATTAAAGTTCTATGCAAAGCCGACTATCATTATGATGGTCGGTTTTTTATTGGTACTGTGGGGTCAGACAGTGGTGACAGATGCTCGCCTGCCCTCTACAATAGCGCTATCATCAAATCATTTAACCTAAAAAGGTCAGACAGTAAAACAGCAAGGTGCATGAAAGTTTACGTGCGCCCTATCTACTTTTACACATTTATTTATGCCAAATATGAGCAACAGCCCTCAAGAGAAAACACCTACACCTGCCATTCGTGCTTATCTTGGCGGCTCGTTCGATCCAGTACATAATGGTCATTTAGAAGTAGCGATGTCTGTCTATCAGCACCTACTACCAATCACCAAGCAGCTACAGTACACATTGCATGTGTCCTTATTACCCAATGCGCGCTCGCCATTTAAGACGCAAAGTACAGACCCTAACCATCGCTTAGCGATGTTAAAACTAGCGACAGAGAATACGCCGATACAGATTAATGAGCTAGAGCTGTGGCAAGCGCCGCCTGTCTATACGATCGACAGTGTGCGCACATTAAGACAACAATATCCTAATGACAGTTTGATATTTATCATGGGTATGGACAGCGCCCATAGTTTGGATAAATGGAGAGATGGCTTATGTCTCACTGACTATGTCAATTTATGGGTATTTAATCGTCAGAGCAGTACCGATGTGAGCGATGGCATTAGCAATAAACTTTCTGACAGTATTATATCTTCTAAAAATAATACAGCGACTACGGAAGATGTTAATTTCTTAAAATCGCAATTGCCGTTGTCATTGCAGCCTCATATAACAGATTCACCTATCGAGCTATTAACTCCAACCATTCAGCAACTAACAGATAGCTCGAACTCAAGCTCAAGCTCAAGTAACCCTGACTTGAAAAATGCCAATCAAGGACGCATTTATATAGATCCTCGGCCCATTACTGCAGTATCAAGCACACAAATACGTGAACAGCTACAGAAATTGGACGATCAAACAAATAAAATGCCAGTCGCTGAGAGGCAAATCGCATCTATAGCAGCAATAAATGATATCATTAGCAATACTGAATCTAATCCATTAGCTAAATGGCTAAATCCTGCTGTTTATCAATATATTATCGCCCATCAGCTATATTCTGCTGCTCAATTCCGTTAAAATCGCCTTATCTATGTCATTTTGCCTATCCTGTCTGTATGCGTGACTGACAACATATGATCAGTCGGATAAGACAAATTGACGTTTTACCCCTTTATTTTACATATTTACGATTCAAGAGATTAAAATTTATGACCAACACCATGACTGCAGAACGCCTAACAGAATGTTTGACCCTAGTACAAAGCGCTCTAGATGATATGAAAGCAAAGAACATCACTGTAATGAATGTAGAAGAGTTGACTGACGTAACAGAGCGCATCATCATCGCTGATGGTACCTCAAAGCGTCATGTACGTGCGATGGCTGATAGCGTCGGCGCTGAAGCTAAGCAAGCTGGTTTTATGCCACTTGGCCGTGAAGGCGGCATCGATTCTGACTGGACGTTGATTGATTTGGGCGCAGTTGTCGTCCATATGATGACGCCGCAAGCACGTGAGTTTTATGATCTAGAAGGCCTATGGTCATCACCTGAGCAGTTGGCTGAGCTAGTTGCTACGCCGCGTGAAAAGAAAACTGCAGGTCGTCGTAACAAAAACAAATAAGCTTGTCAGTGACGATATTCGTTCAAAATTAAGAAACGCTACACCAAAAAGACCAGAATACTTATTCTGGTCTTTTTTTATGTAAATTTTATGGTGATGAACCAGTATAATCAGATACATCATTGAGTACAGATAAGCTCATTTCATATTAATATCTATTAGCCACTAAAATTAAACCGCCTTAGCCTATTCATTTTACCTATTAGGAAACCTTATGAGCGCAGAATCGATCACATCATCACCTGAGCAAACTTCAACAGATTTTAACCAAAACTTGCCCCTACATATCGCTACCCTCACGTGTGTTCGCGCTGGTAAGTCTATGCCATTTGCCCGTGAAGAAATGAGCGCCATTGATAAAGCACCTATCAAATCTCCTGTCGCCGTCAACTTTATGGGCTTAACCACTGATGAACAGGCTGACCGCAAACATCATGGTGGCCCATTAAAAGCCGTGCATCAGCTAGCGCCTGCGACGTATGAAAAAATCAATGCAGAGTTTGGTTTAAAAGTGCGTGTCGGTACGCTAGGAGAAAACCTTACGACTGAAGCTATCGATGGTTTGCCTGAAATGACCGAGTCTACCGTTTGTATTGGTGATGTTTTTCAATATGGTGGGCATTCTGGAAGCGGTCAAGACACTAGTAATGATGGTGCTAGTGTCCAGCTACGTATCGTCCAACCACGCCGCCCCTGCTACAAAATCAACGACCAAATCGGCCAATTTACCAAAGTACCAAATATCGCGGCGTGGGTCAGCAAGCAAGGGATCTCTGGCTGGTATTTCCAAGTTGTACGCGATGGCGTTATAGACGCTGATTTACCCGTGTATTTGGTTGAGCGCCCTTATCCGTTTGCAACATTGGAGACGCTATGGCAATTGGCAAACTCAAAAGAAAAGTTTGATACTAATGTGATTGAACCGTGGCTCGCGATTGACTGTTTAGAGGACAGTTGGAAAAAGGTTCTGGCTAAAAAAATCCAACAGGATTGAAAAGGTAACACTCAACAAAAACCTTTAATATGACTTTTCTATTTATAAAAGATAGCCAGTACCCTGCGTAATGGCGTCACAAGGTTTTTCATGTTCTATGTCAGCTCCATAATAAACACTCTCTCCTTCTCTATCTTTAATCGTGGAGGAGCATTCCATGAGTGAAAAGACGGAAAGTATCAGCTACCTACAAGCGATAGCGATTAGTGTTGGTGCGATTATCGGCTGGGGTGCTTATGTTATGCCAGGCGATTTGTTTTTGCCGCAGTCACAGCTATTAGGCTCTTCTGTTGCTATTATTATCGGTACTTTAGCCATCTATATGGTTGCGCGTGCCTATATTAATTTGCTGACCCAAACGCCAGAGAATGAGTCAGGCGGTATCTATTGGATTGAAAAATACATCAATCGCAAGCATGCCTATATTTATGGTTGGGGCGTCACAATAGGCTATATTTCTATTATCGCGCTCAATATATCAGCCGTCGCTTTGCTGCTGCGCTATCTGTTACCTAGCGGCTTACAACTAGGTTATCTGTATACGATTGCTGGTTGGGAAGTCTACGCCAGTGAGGTGTTCCTATGCAGCGCGGCTATTATTTTGTTCAGTTATATCAATCTAAAAGGCGTACGAGTCGGCGCAAAAATTCAACTCTATATTGCCCTCTTTATGATTCTATCAGTCACCGCGCTGTTTTTTGCCTCGCTTTGGATGACACCAACCACCCAAACATTTTTGCCAACTGATATGTCTAGCGGCTCTATTACCAGTCTGGCGTGGTTACCTATCTTGGCCGTTATGCCATGGGCGTATGTTGGTTTTGAGACCACACCGCAGATTTCAAAAGCCATCAGCGATTCAAAAACTAAGACCAAAAGTATTATCCTAATTTCACTCATCGCCGGTGTGTTGTTTTACTTTTTAATCAACTACTTTACCGCGCTAAACATGAGCTTTGACTATCAAGCGATTAAAGACAGCCACTGGGCGACAGGTGAAGGCATAGACAATCGGATTGGTAGCATCGGCATCTGGCTACTGTCCATCGCTATGATTGGCTCGATAATGAGCGGTATCAATGGCTTTATATTGTCATCGGTTAAGCTCTTAGAATCTATGGGCGATACGTCATTATTGCCCAGTGTATTTACGGATAAACACAACCAATTCAGTAAGCAAAAGACCGTTATATTGATATGTTTGGTCTGCCTACTCTCTCCTTGGCTAGGCAGAAACTATCTACTCGATATCGTGACAATGGCATCCTTGGGTATAACCGTTGGCTTTGCTTATGTCACGACCGCCGACCTCATCAATGAGCGAAAAAAGAAACAGGCAAGTCCGTTAAATTATCTCTCTGTATTAATCAGTGTGGTCTTTATATCGCTGTTACTGCTACCATTTTCACCAGCAGCGCTGTCATTCAATGCTTATGTCTTGCTAGTATTTTTTATTCTGCTTGGGGCAATTGGTTATAAAAAAATCGCAGTCAACCCTAACGTTAATCCTGACATTAATTAACGGCAAGTAGCATTTACCTGTTGAGAGAGATAGACACCAATAGCATCAAACGCAAACGATGCTATCATCACAACCATTCCCACACAGAGCATTTCATGGCAAAAAACATTTCCTCGATGGCATTGGCATCAGTACTAGTATCATGCGCTATGCTATCGCTTGTAGGCTGCGTATCAACGACAGCGCCGCGTTATGTCATCGATAGCGATAGCTATCAAGCGACTGGCAAAAGCCAGCGCATCAAAACCATCGTCTTGCACTATACGGTCTCAGATAACGAGCGCTCGATAAAGACATTGACCACGGGCAATGTGAGCGCGCACTATCTAGTATTGGACAATGATGATAATAAAATCTACAACCTAGTGCCAGAGAGCGAGCGCGCATGGCATGCAGGTGATGGCGGCTTTGCAGGACGGACGATATTAAACGATACCTCTATCGGTATCGAGATCGTCAATAGCGGCATCAAGCCTGAATATCGAGACGCACTAAAAAATGGCACACTCGATTATCATCCTTATGAGCATTATGTGGCATTTGATGAGTTGCAGATTAAAAAAGTCGCACAACTGGTGCAGGATATCGCCGCGCGCTATGACATCTCACCAAAGAATATCATCGGTCACTCGGATATGGCACCCTCGCGTAAGATAGACCCCGGTGCCAAATTCCCGTGGGAGCGACTGTATTTCGATTACGGTATCGGCGCTTGGTATGATGAATTTGATAAGCAGTTCTTTATGAATCAAGATGGATTTGCGTCGGCCACGATACCTGAAATTAAGCAAGCGTTTCGCAAGTATGGCTATCAAATCAACGATACCGATACATGGGACAAAGCCAGTCGCGATGTCGTCTATGCGTTTCAGCTGCATTTTAGAGCGCAGCAGCCAACGGGTAATATGGATAGCGAGACCTATGCGATATTGCAAGCACTAAATAAGAAGTATGCTGGTCGGGATGATTTTTATTAAGTGATTAAAATATTAGGAGACACAATCCATGAATAATTCTCAAAAAGATGAGCAAAATGATCTGCAAAAATATCTAGAAGAAAAAGCCAAACAAGAGCAGGAGCAGGAAGAGAAAGAGGAGCAAGAACCTGAGCCACTCTCTGCCTATGATGCTTGTGTGCTAAAGGAAAGTGCGAAGATTCATGAGTTGATCGCTGAAGCTCAGAAACATCCCAAAGATGATTAACTGGATAGACAGTACTTAGCAATCAAGAATATATAAATGCGCAAGTTGATGTCTTATGTTTTGAGACATAGCTAAGCCGCTATGAGACCAACACTACAACTAAACAGCACTATATAGCTTTATAAAAGAAGGCCTATCTACCGACTATTTAGGCTATTTATTGCGATAGGCTAATGATAAAATCACCGCTCACAGGGTTATAGATAGTATCACTGCTCGCACCATCTCATCGGCTTCCCGTCTCTTTAGTTTTATCGTTGGTTTTAATGATGGCTAAGATGCTGCGCAGATTTGATAGCTTGGCTTTGATAACTTGATTCTATGACCAGTCCAAATATCTCTATTATCAAACGAACACCAATAATACTAAAAAAGGAATATTTATGTATCAAGCCTTTCAAAAACATCTACAACAAGAAATCAGTGATATACGCGCGGCAGGACTGTATAAAAACGAGCGCGTTATCACCTCTCCGCAAGATGCGCTCATCAAGATTGCCGATGGTCGTGAGATGCTTAACTTCTGTGCCAATAATTACCTTGGATTGTCTGACCACCCTGAGATTAAAAAGGCGGCGATCAAAGCCATCGAAAACTCAGGTTATGGCATGTCATCAGTGCGGTTTATTTGTGGTACGCAAGATTTGCATAAGCAATTAGAGGCGTCGATTTCTAAGTTTTTTAATACCGAAGATACGATTCTTTATGCCGCCTGTTTTGATGCCAATGGCGGTGCATTTGAGCCCCTACTAACTAGCGAAGATGCCATTATTTCTGATTCGTTAAATCATGCCTCAATCATTGATGGTGTGCGCCTTTGTAAAGCCGCACGTTATCGCTACGCCAATGCAGATATGCAAGATTTAGAGACGCAATTACAAGCGGCGCAAGCACAGCGTTTTCGTTTGATTGTGACCGATGGTGTGTTTTCGATGGACGGTAATGTAGCGCCAATGGATGAGATTTATGCGTTGGCACAGAAATATGATGCCATGGTGATGATTGACGAGTCGCATTCAGCTGGCGTGGTCGGTCGCACCGGTGGCGGCGTGACTGAATTGTTTGATCTACGTGGCGATATCGAGCTGATCACTGGTACATTAGGCAAGGCATTTGGCGGTGCTATTGGCGGCTTTACCACGGGTAAAAAAGAAATGATTGAGATGCTGCGTCAACGCTCACGCCCGTATCTATTTTCAAATTCTATTCCGCCTATGGTGGCTGCCGCTGGGGTAAAAGCGTTTGAGATGCTGTCACAAGACAATACCCTACAAGACCAATTGCATGAAAATACCGCCTATTTTGTGAAGCAAATGCAAGATGCAGGCTTCGATATCAAGCCTACCGAATCGGCCATCTGTGCGGTGATGCTGTATGATGCCAATGTCTCGCAGCAAATGGCAGACACACTGCTTGAAGAAGGCATTTATGTGATTGGCTTCTTCTATCCTGTCGTACCCAAAAATGAAGCTCGCATTCGTGTGCAGCTCTCTGCTGCTCATACTCGCGAGCAGCTAGACCAGTGTATCGCCGCCTTTATCAAAGTCGCCAAACAAATGAAGGTGATTGATTAAGCGCCGTTCGATATTTATCTAAATTCAATAATTAAGTACAACACAGCTAAATAAGAGAAAAGTATGAAAGCATTGGTTAAAGCTCATGCCGAAAAAGGCATCTGGATGCAAGACATGCCTGAACCTACGGTCGGCATCAATGACGTTAAAATAAAAATTAAAAAAACCGCCATCTGTGGGACAGATTTGCACATTTATAAGTGGGATGAATGGTCACAAAAGACCATAAATACGCCGATGATTATCGGACATGAATACGTGGGTGTCATTAGTGAAATGGGCGATGGCGTAAAGCATCTTGAAGTAGGTGACCGCGTCACAGGCGAAGGCCATATCGCTTGCGGGCATTGCCGTAACTGCCGCCGTGGTAAGCTACATGTGTGCGAAAACACCATCGGCGTGGGCGTCGACCGCGATGGCGCGTTTGCCGAATATTTGGTGATACCTGCCGATAATGTCATCAAACTCGATGAGCGTATCAGCGATGAAATGGCCGCCATTATGGACCCCTTTGGCAACGCTACTCATACTGCCCTTTCATTTCCTGTCCTTGGTGAAGATGTGCTAATCACGGGTGCAGGTCTGATTGGTTCGATGGCAACAGCGATTTGCCGCTTCGCAGGGGCGCGTAATATTGTAGTCAGTGATATTAGTGATTATCGTCTAGAGCTTGCCAAAAAAATGGGCGCGACTATGACCATCAACCCAGCCAAGGGTGAAACCATCGAAGGCGCTATCGATGAGTTAAAAATGCACGGCTTTGATATTGGGCTTGAGATGTCAGGCTCGCCTCAGGCCTTTGATTCGATGATTAGCAATATGTATAACGGCTCTAAAATCGCGCTCTTGGGCATTTTGCCTAACACCACCACGGTGGATTGGAGCAAGATTATCTTTAAGGCGCTAACCCTAAAAGGTATTTATGGCCGTGAGATGTGGGAGACGTGGTATCAGATGGAGCAAATGCTGATTAGCGGTATTGATCTGTCGCCCATCATTACTCATCGCATGCACATTGATGACTTTCAAGAAGGCTTTGATATCATGGAAAGCGGACAATGCGGTAAGGTGATTTTAAGCTGGGATTGATTTTAGTGATTTAGTATCTGAGAAATCATGGTTAGAGTTTACGTCGTCACGACTTATAAAATGGCACTGATTTCAGTGCCGTTTTTTTTGATGTTAAGAAGTGCTAAGATTCATGAGTTGATAGCTGAGGCTAAAAAGTGTTCAGAGGATAAGTAGTAGTTTTATTGCAAAACTATTGTTTCACTGGATTCCAATAATCTATTTTTACTGGCCAAAAGCAAGGGTTCAGTAACCAAATGATATGTCTTCTTCGTATTATTTACACGCAAGAATATAACCTTCCTTTCCAAGGAGTCACTCTAAAGCTTGTTCCGCTTTCGCAAGAAATAATATTGTAGATGCTGTCATATGAAGTATATAACTTGCTAAATACTCTGGAATTACTTTCTCATTATTGCCTTTACCATGGCTGCCAAGCTTATTTCTAGGTGTTGCTATACTAGATGTTAATAGACTTTTAAGAGAGTTAAAGTGACTTTGCCAAAAATCGGGGATCAAGTTATTATCCATGCAAATATTAACAAGCGTACTAGCCGTAGCTTTTTTATCGTACTCCCACCCTTGAGTATCGCAGATGGTTAACATAGTACTTTCAAAAGCTTTTAAACATTCGCTTAGTACGTTTCCGTAATCACCATGTCTATAATGCTCGTGAGCTTTCAAGAATTCTTCTTGCGCTCCTTTATACATCGATTTATTGAGTAACTCTAGAGCAGGTTTTACCACTTCAGCATGAATCAGTTGCGAATCTACTCGTATAATTTGTCCATTCTCATACTGATAACCGATACCATGTTCTTTAAGCCTCGTATTTGTTTCTTCAATCGCTTCAGATTCGCTATAATCTACAAGATCTTTACCTTGATACAAGAGTATTATTTGACACATCAACTCTAATACAGTTAAAGCCAGTTCGACATCGTCAACACTCAAAAAATACTTTGAAACTTTCTGAAAATAGCCGTCATATGATTCATGTTTAACAGGTAGCTCGAATAGTCCAAGTTCTTTTAATAGAATGTTATGCACTGTCTCATATGCTTCTCTTGAAGCTTTGCTACTGCCGCCTAAGCTTGTAGTATGATATTGCCTTATTGGTAAATCTGTTTCTATTGTTTCTTTCCAAATATGAACAATCTGTACTCTAAATTTTTGAGGTAGCTCATCATACTGATAAACATCACTATACTCGCCTCGTTCACGCATACGACGCTTAAAATATAAATCTGTTATAGCCATATATTTTCTCTTATAGTAATTTTCAATTTAAAATATTAGTAGTATTTAATCGTTATATTACAAAATTTGAAAGTCATAGTATTATCCTTTAAACTCAATAATAGACTCTTTTTGAAGCTGTAGTATGGAAGATTATATTTTTGTCTTAAACCATTAGATTTTTACTTCAAAACAAAAAAGGTGAGCTTCGTGCTCACCTTTTTATTCTAAAAAATAGCTATCGATAATAGTATTCTAAACGAACTTAGTCACTCTTAATGAAGCAACTAAAAGTGTCAAAAAGCTTTATATCTTACTCAACTCATTTTGTCTAAAGTGTATTTTTTAGATATCAAACCAGTACAAGGAAAAAACATGCAGATCGAATGTCCTGCCTGTAAAGAGATTAATCAAATAGAGTATGAAAATAATATAGCATGTGCGAGTTGTAACAAAACACTAGAGGGATATTTTTACAAGCATTTTAAAAAGCCAATTATATTAACCTCTTTCGTTATCTCTTTATCTGCATTTGGAGGGTATGAAGTTGGAAAATTTATATCAGATGATCGATACCCAATGGCAACAGAATATGAGTTAATCAGTGCCTGCTCTTCTGGTCGACTCCATGCATTATCTCGTGATTCTGTTAAAGAAAAGACCGCTCTGTGCATATGTGCATTAGAAAAAACAATGGATGATATCAGTCAAAGTGACATTGTAGGAAACGAGAAACAATTTGTTTCTCGTTTTAGGAAAAATATTGCTGCTTGCTACTAACTATTTGCCACGCGGTGAATTGTTACCACGACCACCACCAGAAGGATTGCCTGTAGTGCTTGGGCCGTTTGGTGGCGTGTTTCTTGCTGCTTGTACATTAGTAAATTTCAACATAGTTATTACTCCTTTAAATTAAGTAGATGTCCTTGAGGACAAAACCATATTAACTAATGGAAAAAGACAAATGAGGACAACAAGCGAGAATAGAACAGAAAAAAGGGAAGAGAGCAAGCAATTAATCTCAGAGATTAAGAGAGTTTGCGAACGACTTAGTTGGTCTCAAAAAGAACTTGCTGAAAAAATTTATTTAGAATTAAACGATGATGATAATGAAAAGAATATCGAAGCTTTCTGCTTTGCTTTCGTGAAGCAGTTACAACGTGCTACAACACACCCAGAGCGACTCAAAGAATACCTCTCAATCATGTCAAATCTGCCTGAATTTAAAAAAAGCAACTTAGTCCTAAATAAATACACTCCTCTTGATCATTTGAGTGATTTTATCCAATACGAAATGCTCAGAATTTCAAAAGACTTAGATAAAAAATTTCATGCTATAGAAATAGCAAAAGATTCGGAAAAATAACCCGTATTAGTCTGGTGGTAATACAATAAAACCTTCTATAACATTACAGTACGTAAGGTTCGCCTAGCGCACCGGTAAGACTAACGTTAAGGTTAAAACTAATTTATCATAAAACGGTTATTTAGAGGCGCTGTTTAGCCCCGACTGGCAGATACAAGTGGAAGGCGGGAAATAGCTCACTTACTTATAAAACACCTTATATATTACTCAGCTCTTTTAACGCTGATAGTGCCTGCTCCGCCTTATCGTCCGACACAAATATATGGTCATGATAATAGGCAGCGATCACATTAGCACTGATACCTTTTGAGGTCAGTTTGGTTGCTATTGCCGCGGTTAGACCGACCGCTTCTAGGCTTGAATGCACTGTCAGAGTGATTTGCCGAAACACGCCTTCATAATGCAAATCTGCCTCATCAGCGCTGTCTTTTGTCAAAACTAAAGTCAGCCCTTCTGGTTCTACAAATGTCGCAATTGGCGCTAAGTTTACGTATTCGGCCAGTTGACCTTTTACGGTACAAAACACAAATAACTCATCAACCAGTGCTGGCTGCATCGAACTCAATAGCTCATTGATATCTGTAATTCCTGACATTTTATTCTTCCTTATTTTGCTTAATGCTAGTCTTTATTGACCGCAATTTTAGCATGGGTGTCATTACCTATACTTGTGAAAACACGGTATAAACGCTAACCCTTATCTCCAAACACTCAACTCTTAAACACAAAAAAGGTGAGCCTAAGCCCACCTTTTTATCTTAAAAAACAGCTATCTAAAACTATAAGCGATTACTAGAAGTCTGATTAGCGACTAGCGCAACCAAGCGCGAGCGTTACGGAACATACGCATCCACGCGCCGTCTTCGTCCCACTCTTCTGGTTTCCAGCTGTGGTTATAGGCTTTTAGGTTACGCTCAGGATGCGGCATCATGATAGTGACGCGACCATCAGTGCTACATAGACCTGTGACACCGCCGAGCGAACCGTTTGGATTGAGCGGATACGTCTCAGTTGGATGACCTTGGCTGTCGACATAACGCATCGCAAGCTGACCGTGTTTTGCCATACCGTCGATTTCGTTGTTGTCTAGCGTGGCGTAGCCTTCACCATGCGCCACAGCGATTGGCAAGATACTGTCTTGCATGCCTTTGAACAGGATAGACTTGGTACGCTCGATTTTGACATTGACCGTACGCGCTTCAAATCGAGCGGATTTATTAGCGACAAAACGTGGGAAATTTTCTGCACCTGGGATGAGGTCTTTTAACTGAGCCATCATCTGACAACCATTACAGACACCTAGTGAGAAGGTATCAGGACGGGCAAAGAAGCGGACAAACTGCATGCGTAGCTCGTCATGGAACAAGATAGAGTTTGCCCAGCCAGAGCCTGCGCCGAGTACGTCACCATAACTAAAGCCACCACAAGCGACCAGTCCGTCGAAGTCACGTAGATTGATACGACCACTGAGTAGATCGCTCATGTGTACATCAACCGCTTCAAAGCCAGCTTGGGTAAAGCCTGCTGCCATCTCTGTCTGACCATTGACGCCTTGCTCACGCAAGATAGCAACTCTTGGTTTACTCTCGCGACTGGCTAAGTATGGTTCTTCAACTTTTTGATTGAGATCAAAGTTTGGCGCAGCGATTAGGCCTTTATGGCTCGCGTCGCTAATCAAGTCATACTCTTGCTGTACGCACGCTGGGTTATCGCGGCGACGCGCAATTTGATAGCTGACCTGCGTCCACGCTTGCTGCAATTCAGTACGGCTAAAGCGTAGAGTGTCGTCACCCATGAGCATTGGCGTTTGGATCAGTAGGCTATCTTCTTCAGAGCTTTGACCCACGAGGCTTAGCATATCGCTGACGTTAAATTCTTCTGCCAATTGCATGAGCGCCGCGACGTTTTCTGGCAATACTTGGATGACTGCGCCCAATTCTTCACTGAACAGCTGACCCAGTAAGTTGTCATCATCTAATGACAGCTTGATACCCTGACGGCTAGTAAACTGCATCTCTGCGATAGTCGCTAATAGACCACCATCACCGATATCGTGATAGGCGCTGATGACGCCTTGCTCATTACCCGCTTGGACAAAGTTAAAGAAGTCGACCAAATCGCTTGGCTGCGCTAAATCTGGGCAATCGTTACCTAGTTGGCTAAGCGTTTGCGCAAGGATTGAACCACCTAGACGCAGCTTGCCTTTAGACAAGTCAATACGGTAAAACGCGCTGTCACCATTGATTAGCTCAGGGGTTAGCGTTTTTGCGACGTCAAACACAGGGGCAAACGCAGTCACCACCAAACTCATTGGCGACACGACTGATTTGTCTTGGTTTTCACCATTATCATTATCTGTCCAGTTAGCACGCATCGATAGCGAGTCTTTACCGACTGGGATAGCGATACCGAGTGCTGGGCAAAGCTCTTCACCGACGGCATGTACCGCGTCAAACAATGCAGCATCTTCTACGTCATCACCACATGCGGCCATCCAGTTCGCTGACATCGTGATATCAGACAATTGAGCAATACGCGCACCAGCGATGTTGGTAATCGCTTCACCGACTGCTAGACGCGCAGAGGCTTTTGGACTGATAAGCGCAACAGGCGTACGCTCGCCGACACTCATGGCTTCGCCAGTCATTGGCTGACCATCTAGCGCCACCAAGCCAGAAGCGGTCACTGCGCAATCTGATACAGGCACTTGATAGCGACCCACATACTGATCACGCACGACCATACCCGTGATAGAGCGGTCACCAATGCTAATCAAGAATGATTTGCTCGCCACAGTTGGGTGACGCAATACATCGGTGATTGACTCGGCTAAATTCACATCGCTAAGCTCTAATGCTGGTAGCGTGCTATCAGTACGCTCAAAGCTGCGTTGCATTTTCGGTGTACCGCCGAGCAGTACTTGCATCGGCATATCGACTGGTTGCTCGTCCAACAGCTCATCATCAACGATTAACTGACGAATATCCGTCGCCTCGCCCAAGATGGCATATGGGCAGCGCTCACGGGCACAGATAGCATCGAACTGATCTTTGCTCTCTGGGCGAATCGCCAGCACATAACGCTCTTGCGCTTCGTTTGACCAGATGGCCATTGGCGACATGCCAGCTTCTAATGATGGAATCTTACGCAAGTTCAGATGCGCGCCCATTTCATGGTCATTGACCAGTTCTGGCATAGCATTAGACAGACCACCTGCCCCTACATCATGTAGTGAGACAATTGGGTTGCCATCTTTACTGTTATTGCTTACATCGACATTATCACCAGCGAGTGCCCAGCAGCGATCAAGGACTTCTTGGCAACGACGCTCCATCTCAGCGTTATCGCGCTGAACTGAGGCAAAGTCTAAGCCTTCATCAAGGTCACCACTATCGACCGACGATGCGGCACCGCCGCCCAGACCGATTTGCATCGCAGGGCCACCAAGGACGATGAGCAAATCGCCTTTTGTGATTGCATTTTTTTCAATCAGATTGCGTTTGATATTGCCGTAACCACCCGCCAACATAATTGGCTTATGATAGCCACGCATCTCGCTACCGTTTTTTGCCGCAGAGGTATCTAGCTGAAAACTACGGAAGTAACCGCATAGATTTGGACGACCAAACTCGTTTGAGAAGTTGGCTGAACCTAATGGCGCTTCGGTCATGATCTCAAGGCTGGTTGCCATACGATCTGGCGTACCATAATCCTGCGTGCTCAATTGACCTGACTGCTCCCATTTTTCGCTAAGCTCTGGAATATGCAGATGTGACACGTGGAATCCTGTTAGACCCGCTTTTGGCTTACCGCCACGGCCTGTCGCACCTTCGTCACGAATCTCACCGCCCGCACCTGTTGCCGCACCAGAATAAGGGGCAATCGCCGTTGGGTGGTTGTGCGTCTCAACTTTCATTAAGATATCGATGTTTTCTTGATGAAAGTCGTAAGGATGGATTGCATTGGCATCCATCGCGTCGGTTGGGATAGGATAAAAACGCATGCCATCAGACCCTGCCATGACCGCAGCATTGTCTTTGTACGCTGACAAGATACCTTGTGGGTTCGACTGGTAAGTGTTTTTAATCATTTGGAACAATGATTTTGGTTGTACTTCACCATCAACTGTCCACTGAGCATTGAAAATCTTATGACGGCAATGCTCTGAGTTGGCCTGTGCAAACATCATCAGCTCAACGTCAGTTGGGTTGCGTTTCAACTCATTGGCATAGGCATTCATCAGATAATCAATATCTTCACTTGATAACGCAAAGCCGAACTCTGTATTGGCCGATTCTAGCGCTGCCTGCCCTTGTCCTATTACATCAATATGGTTCAATGAGGCAGGCGCTTGATCATCAAACAATTTGCTGACATCGCTCAAGTCATAGACCAAGCTCTGAGTCATACGGTCAAACAATAATTGCTCCGCGTCTACTGGTAGTTTTTCGCCTGCGTCACCATCAACTGTCAACGTATAAACAACAACACGCTCAACACGATTGATCTCGATTTCACAGTTATTAAAGATGTCTGTCGCTTTACTTGCCCATGGCGATATCGTACCAAAACGTGGCCCAACGATGACTTGTAGTTGGTTGTCTTGCGGCGCATTTAGCGTTGCTGACTGGTCAACCGCCAGTAGATCTAGCGCTTTTTTATGTTCATCACCAGATAGCTCTCGTGATAGCACATACACTTGCTGAGTACTTATTTGACTGACATTTAGCTCGGTTTTTTGCTGAAACTGACTGATGAGTTGCTGCGTCTGAAAATCGGTAAGAAACGGTTGTCCGGCGATGGTCATCATAAAGGCATAATCCGTAAGATCAAGGCATCTCTGCCATGCTAAGTAAATGGTCTGGGTATTATAACAAGAAGACCTGTAATAAGCAGGTCTAAACCGATATAAATTGCCGATAAGTTGCGTTCTATCGCGACTTACTATTTGCGAATCGATAATTCAAAAAAGTATCTTTCTAAATCGTTTTTGATTAATCCATTGAAAAATAGAACGCTCAAATCTACGCTGTCACAATTTTTACCTAACCTTCATATTCCTTACAAACTCTCACATCGCATTACTGGGAACCTATATAAAGGTAGGGTCACAACTCGGTATTCTAGTCTCAGTTGTTAAGGCGACGATGACGTTTAACTTTTAGTTTTATTTAACGGTTAAATATATCTAGCCTAAAGAAAAATTACTATAAATAATCAACTGTTCAATTCGGCTAATTAAAACAACGCTATACAGGCCCAATTAAAACACTATAAAAAAGGAAATTTATTATGAGTAGACAAGACCATATCGATAAAGTACAAGAGCTGGTGAAAGAAGTAAAATTTGCCATGATGACCACTCGTACTCATGAAGGCCATCTACACGCCTGCCCAATGACGACTAGCGAGACAAGCATTGGTGCAAAAGAGATTTGGTTCATTGGTGATAAGACTACCGAAACTATCAAAGATATCGAAAAAGACCCACAAGTAAACTTGGCCTATGTCAGTCAAGATTCAAAAGATTATGTTTCTATTAACGGTAAAGCAGAACTGGTCGAAGACCAAGAGAAGTTAGACGAGCTATGGTCGCCAATTTACAATGCGTTTTATGAGCAAGGTAAAGAAGATCCAAATGTCCAATTAATTAAAGTCGTCCCACATGGTGCAGAGTACTGGTTAAGCGGTAGCTCAGTAGCCAATATGTTTAAGATGACCACTGCTGCAGTAATGGATGGCAAAAAAGCGACCAACTTAGGTGAAAACAACTCAGTGACACTATAAGTTGTCTGCATTTAAGCAGTAAAAACAAAAACGCCAGTGACTAATGCGACTGGCGTTTTTTATTGTCTAAGTTTTAAGCTTATTATTTTCGTTTTATGGAATTATCCGCTTTGCTTTAAATAAGGCCAAGCAGCTTTTAGATAAATCATCATCGACCATAAAGTAAGTATTACAGCGGCGACCATTAGTACGTAACCGATGGTTTCAAGCGACTGCCAGTTAAGCAGTAGTACGGTAATTGCTACCATTTGAAACGTGGTCTTTAGTTTGCCAACGTAAGATACCGCGACGCTAGTGCTCTTACCTAACTCCGCCATCCACTCGCGTAATGCTGATACTGCGATCTCGCGCGAGATAATGACGATAGCCGCTATCGCCATAATGATATTGGGATGCCACTGTACAAGAACGATGAGCGCTACAGCTACCATTAATTTGTCAGCGACAGGGTCCAAAAATCGACCAAAGGCTGACATGACATTTAGTTTACGAGCAAAATAGCCATCGAGCCAATCGGTAATCGCGGCAATAATAAAGACGCCGGTCAATAATAAATGGCGCAACAAGCTATCGCTAAACTCGCTCATCCCAACGCGCGCAATGACATTGTCTGAAATTGCAGGCATACCAATACCCATGGCGGGCGGCCAATAAGCAATCGCGACAAATAGCGGAATCATTAAGATACGCGCAATCGTAAGGTTGTTAGGCAAGTTAAAAATACTCTTGGTATTTTGCGAACTTGGCGGTTCTTCCTGCGTATGCAAATGCGTGCTGTCAGTCATGGCAAACCCAGTTTAATATGAACATAATAATGGCAGATAGCTTAGCATTTTTCGGACAAGGCGTCATGCCATCTCTGCAGCGATTGAGTTATCAAAGATATCAAGAAAGGCATCAAGATTGTCTAGATGGCCTTCTATCGACATAAGCTATTGAAATTATTAGAAGCCTTTATGAATAATTGCATCATAAAGCTCCGCTACTTACTCTAAATACCAGTGCTTCATACCAGTCTTGGCGTGTTTTTGATTTTTACAACGTAATATACTGTAACCAAAACCGCCAGACAGCACTCAATTGCGCTATCATAGCGACTGTACCAGAACACTTGTACACTTAAATCAGTAAATATCAGTAAATATAAATAGCTAAGTAAATATCTCTACCTATTGTATTGATAATTATTACCCTTATAAATAACAGTAGAGAGCACCAATAATTACAACAACTCTTGACCACGGCCTGTGTAGCTAATACATGACCCGTTTTCCTCAGCCCACAGTACCTCCTCTGTGGGCCTTTTTTTTGCTTACGTTTTGCTAAACCTAAATATCGTTAAACGATGCAAAATAATGAGCATGGATATTACGCTTACTGCGTTTACACGATTGCCCTAACGGTTTGCTGCGCCATTCGATAGCAGCTTTCTATATTACCTTTTGCACACCAGTCACCACTGACGATCCACTGCTTAGTTGCATCGATTAAGATGCCCAACTCTTCAGTATCCTTATTTACGATAGTAGCTGCATAGCGCCAACGATGGCAGTCTGTTTGACTAGGTGCGCTGTCTTCATTCCAATTTAATGCTTGTTTTGCCGCCTGTAATAATTGTTCTTTGACTGTCTCAATATCGTCATCGACATGGGCTTCTGACCAGTCATTACGTGCATGTATGGTGACACTTGGTAGTAGCTCATCATGGGCAGGTTTTTGATGCTCAATGAATATCCTATCGAGAATAGCGCTATTTAAATAAGCGACATCCCATTGCGGTGCTAGCTGACCCTTTAATGTCTCAGGTAGCTTTTGCACATCATCCCAACCAAGCATCAGCGTATAGCAGGCTTGCATTTGCGGTTTAGTAATTTTGTCTTGTTGAGTAAAGCCGCTATCTGCAACCAACTCTACCGCCTGACCATTTGGCGCTGTGCAGATCACCCAATCAAACCAACCCAGACTGGCGCCAGTTTCGTCAAATAGCTCAGTTTGCTTGCTGTTTTGATTATAAGTTTGTTTCTGGATCTGATGCTGAGCCTGCTGCGGGTTTTGAGACTGCAAATACTGAGTAAGCGGTGCGACACGCGTCTTAAATACTATGGTCGTGTGCTTGAGTGCGGCGGCCAATTCACGGCCCCAACCGGTCATTTTCGGTGTACTGATATAGCGCGCATGCACCGCGTCCCATTGTTCTTTACTTTGGATATTAGGCGGTTGCCCATTGTCATCTGCTGGGGTTAATTCAACCACTTCGGCACACCACGGCTGTAGCAACCCCGTATCTAGCCAAGGCGCGATAAATTGTTGAAAATCAGCAGTTTTCGCAGTGAAAAACTGCGCTCCGAACGACCATTGCCAGTTCTTACCAGTTTCACTATCGCGGCGATAGCGGGTCGCTAAACGGCCTACACTACGTGATTTTTCAAAGATAGTGATTTGCGGTGTGTTAGATGACGAGCTTGATTGGTTTGACGCACGCTCTAATAGTGTTGCTGTGAGCAATCCCGTTAGGCCACCACCGATGATGGCGATTTTTGGGGCAGATAGAACAGTTGAGCACGAAGCATGATCAGTCATGATGACAGTAGACCTTATAAAATATTTATGAGTCGCTACTATGTTAATTATCTAGCCTAGTAAGTACCGAGTGGCTCGTCAATTAATCCTCAATTAAAATGGTAGCGATGTTGTCTTGTTAGTATTATTGAACCTTCAAAGTGACTCAATATCAATATCGTCTACGTAAAAAAGCCATGCTATTCTCGATAACATGGCTTTTATTTAACTTTGATATGTAAATATTAATGGCTAGTACTGAATAACTATCCTTAACAATACAGGGTCGTTAGCAGACTTACTCTCCACGGCCCGCTTTGACTTCTTCAACCAAGTCATTAATTACTGAGCTATCAGCAAGCGTAGACAGGTCGCCCAGTCCCACATATTGCCCTGCTGCAAGATTACGCAAGATACGGCGCATGATTTTTCCTGAGCGCGTTTTTGGTAGTGCATCGACCATATAAATAGCATCTAACGTAGCAATTGGTCCAATCTCAGCACGCACATGGCGTTTTAATTCTGCTTTTAGATCGTTGGTCTTTTCTTCACCTGATTTTAGAATGATAAATGCACAGATACCTGTACCGCGTATCTCATGAGGCATACCGACAATTGCAGCTTCAGCAGTTGCAGGATGCGCAACTACGGCGCTTTCAATCTCTGCTGTGCCCAAGCGATGCCCTGCCACGTTGAGTACATCATCGACACGACCGGTAATCCAGTAATGCCCATCTTCATCACGTTGAGCGCCATCACCTGTGAAATAATGACCCGGATAATCGCTAAAGTAAGTTTTCAAAAAGCGTGGATGGTCATTGTAGATAGTACGCATCTGCCCTGGCCAACCGCTACTGATCACCAAATTGCCTTCTGCAGGGCCTTCTAAAATCGCACCATCACTATCGACGACTTCTGGTTTGACACCATATAGCGGTGTCATTGCCGCGCCCGGTTTGAGATCGACCGTACCTGGTATTGGCGCCATTAAGATACCACCAGTCTCGGTCTGCCACCATGTATCGACGATAGGACATTTACCATCGCCGACGACATTGTAATACCAGTCCCACGCTTCTGGGTTGATGGGCTCACCGACTGACCCTAGCAGACGCAAACTAGAACGATCCGACTCTCGAACGAAAGCATCGCCCTCTTTCATCATTGCACGAATGGCTGTCGGTGCAGTGTATAGGATAGTCACGTCATGCTTATCGATAATATGACCGATGCGCGCCCATGTTGGATGCTCTGGCACACCTTCGAACATTACCGTCGTCGTCCCATTGGCCAATGGTGCATAGGTTGAGTACGTGTGGCCAGTAATCCAGCCCACATCTGCCGTACACCAATAGACGTCATCTTCTTTAATATCAAACACATCACGGAACGTTGAGATAGCATAGGTGATATAGCCGCCTGTAGTATGCACTACACCTTTTGGCTTACCAGTAGAGCCAGACGTATATAATAAGAATAGCGGGTCTTCGGCATTCATGACTTCAGGCTCGCAGATCTCTGATTGACCATCGACCAAATTGTGATACCACACATCACGGCGACCACTCATCGGTATAGAGTTACCCGTACGATGAACGACGATGACTTTTTCGACACTCTCAGTGCCATCCATGTCGAGTGCGTGATCAACATTGGCTTTAAGCGGTGTGTGCTTGCCGCCGCGTAAACCTTCATCAGCGGTAATAACAACTTTTGAGCGACTGTCTATCAAGCGATTACCCAAACTCTCGGCAGAAAAACCACCAAACACCACTGAATGCACCGCACCGATACGCGCACATGCCAGCATCGCTACCATGGCTTCCGGTATCATCGGCATATATAACGTTACGCGGTCACCTTTTACAACGCCAAGCTTGCGCAATGAATTACCTAAGCGGCAGACAGCTTCATGTAACTCTTTAAAAGAAATGATTTTGTGCAATGAAGGGTGATCACCTTCCCAGATGATAGCCGGCTTGTATGGGTTTTCTTCAAGGTGACGATCAAGACAGTTGACTGAAATGTTCAGCTCACCATCTTCAAACCATTTGATGCGAAAATCATCTAAGTCATAATTGACGTTACTGACCTTGGTTGGTTTTTTTATCCAGTCGATTAGCTCAGCACGCTTCGCCCAAAAAGCATCAATGGCTTCGGCTGATTCGATAGATTGCTGGTAGTCTGTAAGGTACTTATCAGGTGTGGTATTGGCAGCAGCCATAAACTCGGCTGAGATAGGAAATGATTTCTGAGTCATAGTATTGGGTCCCTTTTAATTATTATGACCTACACGGATAAACGTCTATGACGCGCCCCATGTAAGCGATAAGAGTCATCTTCCATAATGTGTGACACTCATCGTTAGTTTGACAAATAAGCGTGACGGTTGCAAGACATCAAAAGCCAAACATAACAATTTCACTGTACATCTGTATGTTTAGGCACAAATAATCTAGTCGCTATAAGGAAATTGACTCATTATTCCAGTCAATTTTTATTGTCTATGACTTATGGCTTATTTTTATTGAGAAGGGTTTTGGACTTATAAATAATCGTAAAACAGTTAACATATAAAATGAAATTATTGCCAAACCCAAAGCGTATAAACGACACAAGCCATACTTATGTATGGCTTGCTGCTATCGAAAATTCACTAAACACCTAGGACGTATTATTTAAGCTGCGTCACCGTTTTCCATTGACCATTTTGTACTTGCGACAAGTAGATGTCATTGATCGCGACATGGCTCTCAGGCGTGATGGCAACTGTAGATCCTGTAACCCCATCGACAAAGCTGACGGTCTCTAGACCCTTATTGAAAGTGTCGGCATTTAAGTCAGGACCTGCTGCGCTTAGACCATCAACGGTTACTTTAGCGGCTAGATAACCAAGAATAGCACCTGCTGATACTTCCTCTCCTGTGGCTTTTTCAAACTTCTCAACCCAAGCTTTAGTCTCAGGTTCATTCGCTCTTAGTGCCAAATCATTGTAGTACGATACAGAGTATAGGCCTTCACTTGCGCCGCCTGGTGCCGCTGCAACTGCGGGATGGAAGCCCGTTACAGGAGCGATAAATTTCACATCACTCCAGCCCATAGCGTTTGCTGTACCGACCGCTGTGATAGCGCCGCGAATGGTTAGAGATAAGGCAATAAGCTCACATTTAGCGTCTTTTAACTTGGCCATTGCCCCAGCAAAGTCTGTTTCATCAGGACGATGTGAGCTGGACTGAACTAAAGTGACGTTAGGATTGCTATCGCTGATATCTTTAGCCGCCTCATTGGTCTCTTCACCGTAGTCTGACGGGATATACATGACACATAAATTGCTAACTTTGTTTTCGGCAATAAGGTACTCCATGCCTAACTTTATTGAATCATAATAGGTACTACCAGCGGTATAACGACGATTGAAATCCCCTTCTTCTTGCATAGCTCGAGCAAAAGTGAGCGGCATGATACTAGGAACATTGGCGCGATCCATAATAGGGAAACTCGCTAAGTTGTGTGGTGTGCCTAGCGACATCAGCATCGCAAACACTTTATCGCGGCTGACCAGTTTGTTCGCAGACTGTACGGCCTTTGGTACTTGATAAGAATGGTCCTCAACGATATAGCGAATCTTTCGTCCATTGACCCCACCTGCCGCATTCACTTCATCAAAATACATATTGGCTGCGGCGACTGCAGGATTACCAAATCCAGCAAACGGACCGGATAAATCATTTGCACCGCCTAAGATAATCTCAGTATCGGTCACGCCTTGTACTGGCATGTCACTTGTAGAAGTAGATGTAGCAGCCTCAGTATCAGTGCCCGTCGCTGCGGTCGTTTCTGGATCACTACACCCTACTAGACCCATCGTACCGACTGTGAGTGCTAGTAGCGTGGTCTTGAATGTCCATTTCATTGCCTTTCTCCTTGCGACTCAGTCGCTGTTAGTTTAATGCTCTTGAGATTAATACTTTCGAGGTTGAGACGATTTCAAAAAAGCTGAACGGTGCTAAGCTGAACTGTGTTAAAGAGCTAGATCAGTACATAGAGTCGATGAGAGCATGATGCTTTTTCTCAACCAAGTTTCTTTTCAATTTCATCGTCGCGGTCAATTCGTCATCTTCAGGACTGAGCAGCACATCTATAAGCCTGAATTGCTTTATGGTTTCTACTTGAGCTAGGGTTTCGTTAGCAGACTGTACGACGTCATCTATCAAGGCAATGACTTCTGGCGCGTGACACAAAGAGCGAAAATCAGAAAACATCACTTGATTGTCTTGCGCATATTTTTCGACGTTTTCTTGATCTATCATGATCAGACAAGTCAAATACTTTCGCTTATCGCCAATGACGACCGCATCTGAGATATAAGGTGAGAATTTAAGTTTACTTTCAATCGCAGCTGGTGTGACGTTTTTGCCGCCTGCAGTGATAATGATGTCCTTGATACGACCCGTGATGAATATATAACCGTCTCTTATCTCGCCAACATCCCCCGTATGTAGCCAACCATCCCGTAAATCCTCAGCCGTTTTTTCCGGCTTGTTCCAGTAGCCTGCAAATACGTTCGCCCCTCTTACTAGTATCTCTCCATTGTCAGCGATACGGACTTCAGAGTCTGGTAGTGCCTTACCTACGCTACCGGCCATCTGCGCTTCAGGGGTATTGACCGATATCACGCCCGCACTTTCGGTCATGCCATAGCCTTCATAGATAGGCACCCCTATCGCATGAAACCAGCGGATAATATCTAGCGAGATGGGTGCAGCACCAGTAGTGGCACGGCGAATATTACTCATGCCTATAAGGTCACGAATTTTATATAGCACCAGTCGATTCCAAAACTCGTAACGCAGTCGTTGACCTGTCGTAGGAGTATTGCCTGCCATGACGATATCAGCGTAGTCATGACCTGCTTTTATGGCTTGATCAAATGCCCAGCCATTGAATGCACTGGCGTCGCTACGCATATTACTGATAGAGGCGTACATTTTTTCCCACAGTCTAGGCACAGCGGTAAAGGTATCAGGTGAGACTTCTTTCATATTCTCAAATACCGTTTCTGTGCTCTCAGCAAAGTTAACGATACAGCCTCGATGGATAGGCAAATCCACTGACGTTAAACGTTCGAGTACATGGCATAAAGGCAGAAAACACAGCTGCTCATCAGTGGGCAATATAGGAAGAATATCTATGCTTGTTTTTAGCTCAAAGAGGACATTGGCGTGCGTTAAAATGGCGCCTTTTGGATTGCCTGTTGTGCCAGAGGTATAGATTAAAGTGCGTATGTCGTTAGGTGTACCTTGATCGATATAATCACTAAAACGCTCTCTTGCGTTATCAACACTTCGACCAATCGTATATAGCTCATCGAGGAAGATAACCTGATCATCCTCTAGGCTCCGCAAGCCTTTACGGTCAAGGACAATGACCTTTTTGACATGAGGTGTCTGCTCACGAATCTCTAAAAACTTATGCAATTGCTCATCGTTTTCTACAATCAGAAACTTTGAGTGGCTATCATTTAATATATAAGCAAGCTGCTCGGGACTGTCTGTCGTATAGACACCGTTAGGTATCCCGCCTACGCCGCAGACACCCATATCAAAATAAAGCCATTCTTTATTATCTTCACTCAAGATAGAGACAGTATCGCCTTTGCTCAGACCAAGTTCGACGAGTGCCATGCCGATATCGCAGCTATGATGATAATAGTCCAGCCAACTATAACTTTGCCAAATACCAAAGCTCTTTTCTCGATGAGCAATCCTGTCGCCTCGGCTCAAGCAAACCTGTCGCCAAAGTTTGCTTAACGTATCGCACCCTTCTAGAATTTGAGGTGCATGATCAAAAGGCGCATTGTGTATCTGTTGACCCGTATCGTAATCATAACTTTTAGAATTATCGCGAGACGATACTGGCGCAGCAGATGTTTCTTTCATGTCTGCTGCATCCGCAGGAGAAAGTGAAGTATTGTTTTCAGTATTAACATCAATATCAATGGAGGTCGTCATGATTATTATCGCCAAGTCTTTTTGCGTTTCCACCGAGTGGCTTCCGCAGTGTTATCTTTGGTTTGTCCCAAATAGAACTCTTTAATATCATCAGAGTGCATGAGTTTGTCCGCTGAGCCTGCCATGACAATACGCCCTGTTTCTAACACATAACCGTAATCCGCTGCTGCCAAGGCAACTCTGGCATTTTGCTCAACTAGCAAAATCGTCACACCTTGCTCTTTATTTAATCGTCGAATAATGGCAAATATCTCTTGTACCAATAATGGAGACAGCCCAAGAGACGGCTCATCGAGCAGCATAAGAGAGGGTCGTGACATCAGCCCTCGACCGATAGCGAGCATCTGCTGCTGACCACCAGACATCGTGCCAGCTGCTTGTGTACGGCGATCTTTTAGAATAGGAAAATACTCATATATCATCTCTACATCGCGCTGTATCTCAGACTTGTCACGCCGAGTATAAGCGCCCATCGCTAAATTTTCGGCGACATTCAAAAAGGGAAATACCTCGCGCCCTTCGGGTACGTGCGACAATCCTTTTTTGACCAAGCGATCAGGCTCAGTGCCATCGATACGCTCTCCGTGGAACCATACTGCGCCCTTGCGAGGATTGATGACACCAGAGATAGTCTTCATTAACGTCGTTTTACCTGCACCATTCGCGCCCAAAATCGTGACAACTTTGCCTTCGGGAACCTCTAGACTCACGCCTCTCAATGCCATCACTGGACCATAAGCGGATTCTAGATTTCGCACCTCTAGCACGTTATTCTTTACTTCAGAGTCGACCAAATTCATTTCAGTAGCAGGCGCGGCAGAGGATAGTGATTTTTTGATAGATGACATTACACACTCTCCTGTCCAAGATAGGCTTCAATAACCTGTGGATTGGCTTGCACCTCAGCTGCCGTGCCCTGAGCCAAAAACTTACCTTCAGCGACGGCCAATACTCGATCTGATACGCGATTCACAAGACTCATGTCATGCTCTACCATCAAGATAGTCAAGCCAAGATCCTTTTGCATATCTTCAATCCACCACGCCATCTCGGATGTTTCCTCCACGCTAAGACCAGAGGCAGGCTCATCGAGCAAAATAAGCTTTGGATTAGCGGCTAATGCGCGAGCAATCTCGACCACTTTTCTAATACCATAAGGCAGACCTGCAATGAGTTTATCTCGATAAGGCGCTAACTCTAAAAAATCTATAATCTTCTCAACTTGCAAACGATGCTCGCGCTCGCTACGGCGCACCTTTGGTAAAAACAGCAAGTCCTGTATCCATGACGTATTGCGCTGCGAATGGCGACCGATAAGTAGATTTTGAAGCACGCTTGAGTGATCAAACAACTCGATGTTTTGAAACGTACGGGCAATACCCAGTTTTGCGATATCATGAGCAGGTAGCTTGGTAATATCAGTGTCATCAAAGGTAATACGACCACTAAGCGGCTCGTACAAGCGACTGATTAAGTTAAAAATCGTGGATTTACCAGCCCCATTAGGTCCTACGATAGTAAATACCTCGCCCTCGTTTACCTCAAAACTAATATTATCAACGGCTTTTACACCACCGAACGCGATAGATAAGGAGTCAACTTTTAGTAAGCTCATCGCATACGCTCCGTTTTAAGATAAGTTTTAGAACGGCGAAACAGTCCTTTTCGATATAACGGAAACATCTGAAACCAAGTCCGTATCTTTATCCAAATGCCGTATATACCGCGTGGCTCATAGATGATCATGATGACAATAACTAAGGCAAACAGCGCCGTATCAATACCAGGAATACTGGTGATACTAGAGCCCGCACCTTGACCAACCATATCGCCTAAGATAGCAATCACTTGTGGCAATAAGACAACGACGACAGCACCAAAAAACGCACCATGTATGGAGCCCAAACCGCCAATGACAATTTGCAGGAGGATGGTGATGGAGATGATAACGGTGAAGCTCTCATAATTGACCGCTTGCACAAAATGCCCGTACATGGCGCCGCCAACAGCGGTAATCGCGCAAGATATGCTAAAAGCGAGCGTTTTGGCTTGCGGCACATTGACGCCAAGCGCGCGGGCCGATACTTCGCTGTCTCTGATGGCTAAGAACGATCGTCCAGTGCCGCTTCTGAGTAAGTTGATATACCCTAAGGTAACCAACACCACGAGTGCGAGGCATAAGTAATAAAAGGCCTTTGGCGTGATGTAGCGATCGATGGTGTAGCCAAACAGATTGATAGGAGAGGCAAAGGTGCCAGAGATTCCGCCCGTAATAGGCTCAGCCACGATAGCGATGTCCTCAACGATAATACTAAGTGCTAAGGTTGCGATGGCTAAATAGATACCGCTAGTTCGTAGGATAGGTCTGGCAATAATCGCACCGATAACCCCAGTGATCAGTGCACAGGCAATCAAAGCAGGGAAAAAATTCCACCCTCGAGCCATCAGTGCCATATGGCTAAATGCCCCTATTGCCATAAAGGCGGCATGCCCTAAGCTGACCTGTCCGGTATGCCCCGTCAAGAGCATCAGACCGAGTCCAGAGATAGACCAAATCAATATAGCGCTAAGCTCACTGATGTAATAGTTGCTCAACAACCAAGGCGCCATCAGTAATAGCAAGAGAAGCACGCCATATTTTATAAGTTGGCTTTTGTTATCGAAGATATTGATATCTTGATCATAGCTGTGTTTAAACTGAGCTTTCATGGGCAGTACTCATCCTTGAAAAGATTTGGAGGCCGCTTTGTCATCCTTGAATCAAAGCTGCCTTGGATCAAAGCTTCTATACTTTTTTCTGTTTGACCTGAGAAAAAATACCGCCCGGACGTACAATTAGTACGATCAACATAACCACATAAGGCGCAATTTGACTAAGACCTAGCGGTAGATAACGACCAGCAAAGGGCTCTATCACCCCTACTAGCAACCCGCCTGCCAGCGCACCAGGCAAGGAGCCTAGCCCACCGATTACCGCAGCGGCGAAGGCCTTGATACCGAACAGTAATCCGACAGAAGGTTCAATGGCGCCTTTGGCCGCAAATAGTATGCCGGCAAGTGCGGCAACCACCCCTGACAATGCCCAAACGATACCGTTGACCCGCTTGACGGGAATACCCATATAGTAGGCTGCCATCTGGTTTTGACTGCTGGCTTGCATCGCAATACCAAGCCGCGTATGGGCAAAAAAGAAGTACAAAATAGAGGTTAATGCGATAGTAGATATGATGATAATGATGTCAACATAAGCGATACTCAGCGAGCCTAATGCCAACATCTTGCCTGAAAACGGTGTCTGTAATGAGACTGGGCTATGTCCCCAGATAACACCAGCGACAAAGCGCATTAAGAAACCAAGCGAGATGGTAAGGATGACCATCGCAAATTGCGGTTGACCAAAAATACCACGTAGGATAAAGCGATCGAGTAAGTAGCCAAATGCACCCATGATGACAGCAGCAAAGGTGATGCCTAATAAGAAGGGAAGGTTTGCCTGATCGGCATTGATGAAAGATATGCCCAAAAAGGCACCGAGCATAAGCATGTCGCCTTGGGCGAAATTGACCGCTTCTGAAGCTTTGTAAATGAGTACAAAACCCAGCGCTAACAGCCCATATATACAACCATTAGCAATCCCGCTAATGAGCAGTTGTAGGATATCCATAAAGTCCCTTTTGTCTTAACATTATCATCCGTGACAATGTTTGAATAAGCGGTTCAATCGACTGACTTTTTCATCAACTACTTGTAAAGAAATTCATTTTCTTTGTATCAAAACGACTAGCGTTTTAGGAAGTAATCAATATGGCAGCAGTAGTAGCGAATAATATTCATATATTCACATTATACCAACTACGAATTATTGTCTATAGAAAAATCAAAGTTATTCAATGATTTATAGCAAGCGGCAAAAGCTATTTATATTACTTCCCTAAAAACACTGCCATTGTTGCCATGGTATAATTAGCTACTTTATATCGTCTATCCAAACCTATTCTATAAGTCATCATCATGAGTCAAATGTCAAAACAAGCAAAGCCAAGCAATTCATCAGTGGGTAATTCATCGTCAGTTAAGAAATCCATTGATAATCACTATGACGTCATCATCATCGGCGCTGGTGCTTCAGGATTGTATTGCGCACTGACTGCTGGTCGCCGTGGTCGCCGCGTATTGGTGTTGGATCATGCCAATAAAGCTGGCAAAAAGATTTTGATGTTGGGTGGTGGTCGCTGCAACTTTACCAATTACTTTGTGGAGCCTGAGCATTTTATTGGTGCCAACCCCCACTTCTGCAAATCAGCGCTAAGTCGTTACCCGAGTTGGGAGTTTATCGGTATGGTAGAGTCGCATAAGATTGCCTACCATGAGCGCGAACATGGTCAGCTATTCTGTGACGACTCGGCACAAGACATCTTGTCTATGCTGCTAGATGAGTGCGCGGCCGTAGGCGTACAAGTAAAGCTTAATGCTCAAATTGATCATGTTAAAACTGCTGCTCATGATAACGGCGAACGCTTTTATCTAACGACGAGCAAAAAGCTTGGTAAAAAAGACATCGCAAGCGGTACTCAGTCCGCGCAAACACGCTATAGCTGTGAGTCTTTGGTGGTCGCTACTGGTGGTCTGTCTATCCCGACCATGGGAGCAAGTGGTATCGGCTATGAGTTGGCACAGCAGTTTGGGCATACTCTCGTGCCTACTGATGCCAGTCTTGTGCCGTTTACCTTCACTGATAAAACAGGCGAGCTTATCCGTGCCTTGGCTGGTATCAGTCTGCCAGTTATTGCCAGTAACGAGCGTATCTCTTTTAAATTGCCCGTCTTATTTACCCATCGCGGTCTCTCTGGCCCTGCCATGCTACAGCTCTCCAACTATTGGCAGACTGGCGAAACCATCCGTATCAATCTGTTGCCTGAAATAGACGTCACTGATCTTTTACTGACTCGCAAAAAATCACATCCACGCCAACTGATTCGTACCGTATTGGCAGAAAACACGGACAATGCGCTACCCAAGAAACTATTAGCAGCGTTACAGACGCATCTATGGGAAGACATCAAAGATACAGAACTTGCCAATGTTAAAGACGAGCGACTTACAGAACTTGGAACTACGCTCAATGGCTGGCAGCTCAAGCCCTCTGGTACAGAAGGTTACCGCACTGCTGAGGTCACACGTGGCGGCGTCACCACTGATGAGGTATCTTCCAAAACAATGCAAAGCAACTTGCAAGATGGCTTGTACTTTATCGGTGAGGTGCTCGATGTGACAGGCTGGCTTGGCGGCTATAATTTCCAATGGGCTTGGGCCAGTGGTTTTGTCAGTGGTGAAGTCGTTTAATCACCTTAATGGCTTCACTATTTATAGCGACAATAATAGCCTTAATGACTGTCAGCATTTGAATAATTGAGCAGTATGCATATAATTGCTGACAGTATGTTTGATGATAGTTGAGTGGTTTTAGATACTAATCTTAGAGAGCAATGAGAATAAACAAAACATAAGTCTATTTTCATAGTAGAATTAACGTAAGGCATTCATCCTATTGATAGCAATGCCACTTAGACTTATGAGGTAATCCATGCGTCCAATCAAGCATATTCATGGTGATAAAAAGCCGCATTGGGTAGGTGATGGTTTTTTTGTAAAAACCCTAATCAATCATCTCGATGACAATCCTGATTTTAACTATAGCCATACCGATCCCTTTTTATTATTTGACTACGGTAAGCCTACGACCTTTTCGCCCAATCCTGATTATAAGCTGCAACCGCATGGTGTTGGACTGCACCCACACAAAGGTTTTGAAACCGTAACCATCGCTTATTCAGGTGAGATTAGTCATGCAGACTCAACAGGTGGGCGCGGCGATATTTTAGAAGGTGATGTACAGTGGATGACTGCGGGTCGCGGTATTCTGCACGAAGAGTTCCACTCTGAAGCATTCGGCCAACATGGCGGCGTCTTTAGTATGGTGCAGTTATGGGTCAACTTGCCAAGCGCCCACAAACTGACCGACCCCAAATATCAATCTATCAAACGTGCTGATATGCCTATCATTGATCTGATAGACAATAGTGACGAGCAAACTGTCATCGGTCAAGCTGCTATCATTGCCGGTGACTGGCATGGGCTAACGGGCGCGGCAACGACCTTTACGCCAGTCAATATGTGGGATATCGAGCTACATACAGCAGGTACAACCACGCTACAAGTACCAAAAACGCACAACACCCTACTGCTGGTACAAGAAGGTCAAGTATTGGTCAACGGTACAGCCGTCAGCGCAGGTAGTTTGATAGAATTTTCAGCGCCTATTCGAAATCACGTAGAGACTCAATCTGAACATCCATCATTACCTGCTACTGACACTATCGAATTGACCTACCCTGCAACTACTGATGACGATACCCCTATCAAATTGCTACTGCTAAGCGGCGAGCCAATCGGTGAACCGGTCGCAGGTCACGGTCCTTTTGTCATGAATACTCAAGAAGAACTACGCCAGACCTTCCGTGATTATCAAATAGGCATTTTCGGCAAATAATAAAAATCTAGGCTTAAAAAAAGCCGCTCAACTATTAATAGTTAAGCGGCCTTTTTATGTTGCGTTATTTAGTTAAAAATCTAACTATTACGCTTGGTCTAAAAATGGATAGTCGGTATAACCTTCAGCACCGCCACCATAGAAAGACTCTGGATGTTGCTCATTGAGTGGCGCGCCTTTTTGGATACGCTCAGCCAAGTCAGGGTTGGCGATATAGTCACGGCCAAAGGCGACTGCATCGATATAACCCGCTTTTACATTTTGCTCTGCTTTTTCGGCAGTGTAGCCACCAGCTGCGATAATCATTTGATCAAAAGCAGCACGCACACGCTTACGGAAGTCTTCGCTATAAGGCGTACCACCTGCCCAATCTGGCTCTGACAAATGCAGATACATGATTCCGCGTTTATTAATCTGCTCAATCATCCAGATATTTTCGTCTTCGTTATATCCAGCTTCTACGTTGTTGAACGTACCCAGTGGTGAAATACGAATACCGACATGATCTGCATCCCAAGCGTCTACGCACGCATCGATAACATCAAGCGTCAAGCGCGCACGGTTTTCGCGGCTACCGCCATATTCATCATCACGCTGGTTGGTTTGCTCAACCCAGAACTGATGCAATAGATAACCGTGAGCACCATGAATCTCTACCCCATCAAAACCCGCTTCTTTGGCGTTCTTAGTGGCTTGACCAAAGTCAGCGATAACTTGCTTGATTTCTTCAAGTGTGGCTGGACGAGGCGGCGTTGCATCTACACGAATGGCTTGGTTATCGCTGTCACGTAGCGAGGTACGTACACCAACATCAACGTTAGAAGCAGAGATAGGCGCTTTACCGTCTGGCTGTACACTCTCGTGAGAAACTAAGCCTGTATGCCATAGCTGTACTACGATTTTGCCACCTTTAGCATGGACATTATCTACGATGGTTTTCCACGCAGTGATTTGGTCTTTGGTATGAACGCCTGGCGCACCAGCATAACCTTTCGCTTGAAAAGATACTTGCGTCGCTTCAGTGATTACCAAGCCAGAACCTGCACGCTGTGAATAATATTCGCTTGCAAGTGCTGTTGGTACATCGCTTGGCTCGACCGAACGCAGACGCGTCAACGGTGCCATAATGATGCGGTTTTCTAGGGTTTGGGTACCCATCTTGACGGTTTCAAATAAATTATCGTGTGCCATAAAAAGCCCTGTTTATTGTTTTAAACCTTACTATCAGGTTTACTATTATTAGTAATAAATAGCACTTATATTAGTAGGTAGCACTTAGCTATCGTTCTATAATTTGCGAAGTACGCTACTCATAAGCCGAGTTCTTTATAGGGGGCAAATGCAATTATTCCAAGCAATATTTACAAACAGAAACACCAATATTTAGATATTTGAATCTTCATAATTAAAGGCTACGAAGACAGTTTACCAAAGCTTAAACTCACGTCGCCCGCGTGGGATTCTTTGGTTGTAGCATCTTTTTGACAGACAGCTCAAGTGACAAATATGTGCCAAACAATATCACCACTGAACCGATGATGGCTTGGATATTTAGGGCTTCACCAAGTAGTAGATACCCTAAAATAATAGCAAAAATCGGAATGACTAAAGTAATACTGGTGGCACGCGTCGGGCCAATATTTTTAATCAGCTGATTCATAAAGATAAGGGCGATGGCGGTCGAAAATACACCAATACAGATCACTGATACCCACGCCTTTATGCTGATATCTTTACCATAAGGGAACTCATTAAAAGCCACAGGCAGCATAATAATACTACCGATAATGAGCGAGCCTGCGGTGATAGCGACTGGCGATACTTCATACAGATAGTTTTTGGTGATGTTGGCCCCAAGCGCATAACCTACACAGGCTAGTAGCGCGTAACCCATCGGTAGGAGTCCTTCGACCAACCCTTTGCCTGGCTCGCCGCCACCAAATAAGCTTTCGCTCATCAGTATGATTACCCCGATCACCCCAATGACCAAACCAAGTGCTTGTTTTTTCGATAGTCTATCCTTAAAGAAGACTCTAGCGATAAAACCACTCATCATCGGTACAGAAGCATTTAGCACGGCTAGCACGCCTGCGTTCACTGATTGCGCGGAAAACGAGAACAACACAAAAGGTAGCGCTGCTGAAAACAAGCCAACGAGCGCTAGCATTTTCCAATGCTCCTTGATGCCTACTCTGTTTTTCTTATTTAATAATACAAAGACCAACATGACCAATCCGGCGAATATCACACGCAAACTGGCGAATGCCAATGAGCCAAACTCAGGCACGCCGATACGATAAAAAACGAAGGAGAGTGACCACATAAAAGAGAGCGTCACAAAGATGATGAGGTCACGGTTGGTCATTTGGTAATCCTATTAAGCGTTTAGACTGCGTTTGCCAACTCGTGTCGGTCATAAGCGTCTGATGCGTTGGGGAAATTATCATGTGATTAAAAACTCACGATGATAACTTTTTAATTGTTTGATGGGTAATTTTTTATAAAATTTATAGTGAGTTTTTATCCATTCATTAATTTTTTTAGTACAGTTTTAAGGTTTGCACCTTTTGATAATTTATAAATCTGGACAAATCCCTTTTAGTAAGCACCATACAGCAAGCAGCGCTGATCCTATATTTCTTATACTTTAGCTTATTCCAGCGCTTTTCTATTCACATACTAAAGAACTCCAAAGTCATCCTTAAGTAAACGATCAGATCAATACCTACAAAAACAGATTCACGGTCATAGTAAACCCTGCTTATATCACTACCTTATAACAGCTATTCTTAATAATACTGATGTTAAAAGTAGCTTTAATACATCAATTCAAGATTTTCTTAAAATATATTAGTTGATATTTGTTTACTAATTTTCTACTATCTAAAAGGTATTGGTTAGTATTTGGCAATACAAAAAATAGATGGCAAACATCATTAGTAGGATTTATAAATTATTGAGGAATGATTATGAAAAGGATAGCGTTATTTTTCGGTATGATGTCAGTTGCAACGGCAGGTTTTTGCGGGGTTGGTCAGTTCTCAGATGAGACCACTTGCTATGTTTATAAACAAGATAAACTGCAAAAAAAGCTAAACTGTCAGTATGAGGGCGCTGAGGGTGCAGCGATGAGTTATAGTTTTAGGCAGGTCTCCTATAACCTGCCAGGGTTTGGCAAAATGGCAACCTCTACCAGTGCAAACTATAATGACCGTAATGAAGTGACTGGATGGACGACCACCGTCAATGACGAGCCCGCGATCATCAGATATCGTCTGCCAACCAATCAGCGTATCGTCAGTGATGCCTATGCGCAATCTGGTAAAGCAGTTATGCAATGTTATCTTAGTACAAAATCGCAGTGGGAGATTTGTGCTAAATAGAACAAAATACTCTGGCAATTTATAGTGCAATAAAGCTGAGCGTTTTGCTTGGCTTTTATTGCCGCCTGCTAAAAACTGAAGCATCAACCTTAGCCCCATCCTCTATGAAACTTTCTCACAGTTTTTTCTATGTACTCAACGTCTTCACCACTGTCAAAGCCACTGATAAAATCAACCTCCCTGTTGGACAGCCATTGAATTACAACCCTGCATCAGTAAGAATGGTGCTACCTATTTATAAAACCTACTCACCAACCCAGTTTATTAAAGAGTCAAATACATGAAACTGCGCATCCTGAAATCTGCTGTGACCAATCCTTGGTTTAATCTTGCTACCGAGGATTGGATATTTAATACGCTCAATCCCGACTCTCATACCCTATTTTTATGGCGTAACTCTGAGACCGTGGTTATTGGACGCTCACAAAATCCATGGGTAGAGTGCAAAACCAATAAGATGGAAGCAGACGATGTGTTTTTAGCGCGGCGTCAGAGTGGCGGCGGCGCTGTATTCCATGACTTGGGCAATACCAATTTTACTTTTTTATCACCCAGTGATGCTTACGACCAAGAAGCAAACTTCACCGTCATCATTAATGCGCTTAAGAAACTCGGCATAGACGCCACGCTGTCTGGTCGTAACGATATGCAGGTCGGCGACCGCAAAATATCGGGCAGCGCATTTAGACATGCCGCCGATCGCAGCTTTCATCATGGCACATTGCTGGTCAATGCCAACATGCAAAAGCTTGGCGATTATCTGAATCCGCATCCACTAAAGCTCAAAGCAAAAGGCATCAAATCTGTGCGCGCTCGCGTAGCAAACTTAGTAGATTTTAATGAGACTATCAATCACGAGACATTGTCTGATGCGATTATCGAAGCGTTCTGTGAATATCATGGAGAGAGTGCACAGGTCGAGCAGTTAGATGAAGCCAGCCTTGCTAAGCAGCCGACGCTAAACGCTTACTATCAACAGATGGCAGACTGGGATTGGCGCTTTGGTAAAACGCCTGAGTTCACCCATCATATCGAAACACGCTTTGATTGGGGCATGATGGATGTGCATATGGATGTGAAGCAGGCAATGATTACCGAAGTTGTCATCTTCTCTGACGCGCTCAATGTTGAGCTTATTGATCTGCTTAAGAATACATTGACGGGCGTTAAATATAATAAGCCTGAGATTAAAAACAAGCTCGATGACCTAGCAATAGCGCAACCTGAATTGGCAACGCAAGTGAGCGATTTTGAAAAATGGTTGGTTGGTGAGATGGAAGGTTAGATTTTGCGACGTCAGATTTAATCTAGCAAGTATCCCAGAGTGTGCCGCTTGCACTGCTTGGTAAAAAGTTACTGACACAAATGCGCTGTATATAGTTAATGGTATTGATATCATACGTACGCCATTTTAGATTTTGTATATTAATGATGCATAAAAAGCACCCTGCCATTACTCCATTTTTTATTAATAATCAATATTAAGGTATTTTCATGAAGCACTTACATGCAATGATTAGAACCAACAAACTAGAAGAAACGTTATTTTTCTATTGTGACCTTATGGGCTTACAACTGCTAAGAAAGAAAGACTCTGAATCAGGCAGATTCAGCTTATATTTTTTAGCAACGCATGAGGGTGCGCCAGAGATTGAGGTGACACACAACTGGGATGAAAGAGAATATACCAATGGCGATAATTTTGGGCACTTTGCCTTTAGAGTCGACAACATATACACGCAGTGCGACACCTTTATACAGGCAGGAGTTGAGATATTAAGACCGCCTAGAGATGGCCATATGGCTTTTGTTAAAGACCCTAACAACATCTCAATTGAGCTGCTACAAAATGGCGAAGACTTAGAACCTATTGAGCCTTGGATTTCGATGGAAAATATTGGCAGTTGGTAAATGAGTGAGGCTGGTTAGTTGGGCTAGGATGGGTGGACTGATTCGTTTTTTGCAGATAGTGATGATGACACGTATATCACAGTTATAGCTTTCTTAAAATACAATCAAGCTCTAAAAAATGAGGGTAATATGAAAAAGTTATGCATCACCACAATCGGTATTTTAGGCACTTGCCTACTCTCCACTTATGCCAATTCAGCAAGTTTTGACTGCAACAAAGCTGCTAGCTGGGTAGAAAAAACCGTCTGTGACAGTCCTGAGCTTTCTAAGCTTGATGACGCAATGGCGAAGAAATATAAAATCAATCTTGGCGCTGCTCCTGACTATGAAGACAGCAAAGCTTTTAAAGATAGGTTCATTGCTAATCAACGCACATGGCTTACGTTTCAGCGTAATACCTGTAAAAGTGAAGAATGTCTGATACGTGAATATAAAGAATATATCGAAGAGCAAACCAATTACGGTGTGGCTTGGAATTTTTCAGATGAGTTAAGTCCTTCTGATTTACCGAGAAAAAGTGCCTTTGGTAAGTTTTCTCAAACCTCTCAAATCTCAATATATAATTCAGGTACTCAACGCTGGGAGGATACAGGAGAGGCGAAAAACACGGTATCGATTCATAGTGTCGCTAATAAACCTTACCTCTCCATTATCGAGGGTGTTTTGATTTTTACCAATGCTCATACCTGTGATTTGGGAGAGAGTAAAGCCATATGGTCAGAAAATCATTGGGTCATCAATGATGATCAGCCAGATAAAGCTGTTGAGCTGCGTTTATATCCAGCACTTTATAAAGGTAGGACTCAATTGTTATTAAGAGACATTGATAATCAATATAGAAGACTGCATTGTGGTATGCGAGGGTATTTTGACGGTATTGTATTAGAGCGTGAGGTGCGTTAGGTTTTCAAGATTCGAAGTAATGATAGGCTAGATTTTATCTCAATTGAAATAAAAACCTTGAGTTATATTTAAGCTCTAAATAAAAAAACGGCAAGATAATCAATCTCGCCGCTTTGATATTTAACTTAAAACCTTAGATCGCTGCTGCAACTTCAGCGCCATCACGAATCGCACGTTTGGCATCTAGTTCAGCTGCTAGCTTAGCACCGCCAATTAGGTGATATTGCGCGTCTGGTGCATCACCAACGTTTGGCATTAGCTCAACGACTGACTCTTGACCCGCACAGACAACGACACTATCGACACGTAATAACTGGCTTTGACCTTGTGGGTTAGTCACCCAGATACCTTCGTTGGTGATTTTGTCATATTGCACGCCAGCGACTTGGATCACACCATGAGATTTGATATGCGCACGATGTACCCAGCCTGAGGTTTTGTTCAGACCACTACCCAGACGACCTTTGCTACGCTGCATGAGATAAACTTGGCGAATTGGTTTGATCGCTGCTGGTCTGACCAGACCGCCATCATTTTGATAGTCGGTATCGTTGGTCACGCCCCACTCTTCGCGCCACTCGCTGATAGATTGTGGTTCAGGACGATAGCTTGGATCTTTTAGTCCCTCAGGGCCGATCTCATCCAGTGACTTACCATGATTAGCCGTTAGATATTCACTGACATCAAAGCCGATACCACCAGCACCGATGACCGCGACTGTGTTACCTACTGCTTTTTCGCCAGACAGCAGCTCAGCATAGCTCATGACTTGTGGCAGCTCAGCCCCTTCGAGCTTCCCTTCTAGACTTCTCGGCACGACACCCGTTGCCACGATGACATGATGGAACTTGGCTTTTTCGAGCATATCTTTATCGACTTTGGTATTCAGTTTAATCTCAACACCCAAATGCTCAAGCTCATTGATATAGTAGCGAATAGTCTCAAAGAACTCTTCTTTACCAGGGATAACTTTGGCGTAGTTAAACTGTCCACCAAGCACATCTTTTGCTTCAAACAGGGTCACGTCATGACCACGTAGGGCAGCTACATGAGCGGCTGACATACCAGCGACACCGCCACCGATGACGGCGACTTTTTTCGGCTTTTTGGTCTTTTTATAGACCAGTTCAGTCTCATAACAGGCTTGCGGATTGACTAAGCAAGTTGAGCGTTTGTTTTCAAACGTATGGTCTAGACATGCTTGGTTACAAGCGATGCAGGTGTTAATACGATCTGTCTGTCCGTTTTTGGCTTTATTGACCCAGTGCGCATCAGCCAAGAATGGACGCGCCATTTGAATCATATCTGCTTGACCAGTCGCAACGATTTCTTCTGCTGTTTCTGGCATGTTGATACGGTTGGCTGCCATCATTGGGATACTAATATGCTTTTTGATTTCAGCGGTGAAATCAACAAAAGCGGCACGTGGTACGCTAGTGACGATAGTCGGCACACGCGCTTCATGCCAGCCGATACCAGTGTTCATGATGGTCACGCCCGCTTCTTCTAGCGCTTTGGCCACGGTGATGACTTCATCCATGACGTTACCGTCTTTGACCAAATCAATCACTGATAAACGGAATAGAATAATAAAGTCTTCGCCAGTCGCCTCGCGTACCGCTTTGACCACGTCGACAGCGAACTTCATACGTCCATGAATATCACCACCATAAATGTCTTTACGCTTATTCACATGGCTCGATAAAAACTGGTTGAGTAAATAACCCTCAGAACCCATGATTTCGACGCCATCATAGCCTGCTTGCTTGGCAAGTTTGGCTGAACGAGCATAGTCTTTTACCGTCTGCTCGATGTTTTTGATGCTCATCTTGCGTGGCTTAAACGGTGAGATTGGAGATTTAATCGGGCTAGATGATACAGCAAATGGATGATAGCCATAGCGACCACTGTGCAATATCTGCATGATGATTTTGCTGTCGTGCTTGTGCACAGCACGAGTAACGCGCTGGTGGTTGATAACGTCAGCTTTGGTATTCATCGTTCCGCCAGCAGGCAACAACCAACCTTCGCGATTAGGCGAGATACCGCCAGTAATCATCATTGCCACGCCGCCCTTGGCACGTTCTGCAAAATACGCCGCCAGCTTCCCATAATTATAAAAACGGTCTTCAAGCCCAGTATGCATCGAGCCCATGACCATACGGTTTTTTAGCGTAGTAAAGCCTAAATCTAGCGGCTCAAATAAATGCGGATAGTGTTCATTGGTGCTAGCGGTTTGGATCGTATTGGCACTATGGCTGGCAGACATATCATTTTCCTTATGAATAGTTTATGAGGCTACTTCTTAAAAACGGCTTTTTAGAATTAGTGGAGCTAAGGGGTTTAGCATCTTCGATATCGTAACACACCGCGATTATTGTCAGCTATGCAGACAAGCGACTGATGAGTGAGCACTATATTAATTGCTATAACGAGCGGTACGGTGTATCAAGCTGTACTGTGGCATATGGTTAAGCAAACACCACAAAACCTAGCCAAATTTTGAGGTAGATTATATACCGTTAGTTTAATGTCACTTAGAGATTAGACTAAGATATAAATCGATAAATATCGACTTATGCCTATAATTTCTATGCTAGATTACTGTACTAAATAATATACTGACGTTAATGTACTGACGCATTATAGGAATACGATAAAGGACTATCATCATGACAGATTTCCATACAGGTCTCGGCAAAAACGCCGCCAACCATCAACCACTTACTCCTATTGATTTTATCATTCGCAGCGCGCAAGTTTACCCTAATAAGACTGCCATCATTTATGATGACCTAGAACACAACAACCTCACTCAGACGTGGCAACAGACCTATACTCGCTGTCGTCAACTGGCTGACGGCCTGCGCAAATTGGGTATCGATAAAAATGACACCGTAGCCGTGATGCTGCCAAACACGCCAGCAATGGTCGAATGCGCCTTTGGTGTGCCGATGTCAGGCGGTGTCCTCTGTACCCTCAACACCCGACTCGATATCAATGCGCTTACCTTTTGTTTGCAGCATTCCGAAGCGAAGGTTTTAATTTTAGATAGCGAATTTGCTGAGCACGCCGAGATCATCGATGAGACTTTTCCAGACTTAATCGTCATTCACTCAACGGACAAGGCTGTCGATGTCGAGCGTTTTGGGGACATAAGCTATGAAGCATTGATAGCCAGTTCAGACAGCTTGGATAATTGGGAGATGCCGACAGATGAGTGGGATGCCATTGCGCTGAATTATACCTCTGGGACGACAGGCAAGCCCAAAGGCGTGGTCTATCACCATCGCGGCGCAACTCTCAATGCTGTCTCTAATATTTTAGATTGGGACATGCCCAAACACCCGATGTATCTATGGACGCTGCCACTGTTTCACTGCAACGGTTGGTGTTTTCCGTGGACCATCGCCGAGCGTGCTGGGGTCAATGTATGCTTGAGAAAAATTGATGCTGATTTGATATTGCAGCTGATTGCCAAGCATCAAGTTAGCCATTACTGCTCTGCACCGGTCGTACATAATATGATTGCAGGCGGTAAGCCTGAGTATAAAGACGCTATCACCCATACGGTCAAAGGCTGGGTCGCTGGTGCACCACCGTCCGAAACCATGCTGGCTGCGATGGAAGCGATGGGCTTTCATATCTCGCATGTCTACGGTCTAACTGAAGTATATGGGCCCGTGACGGTCTGTGCTGAGCAGGAAGAATGGGATGAGCTTGATGTGGCCACCCGTGCTCAAAAGAAATCGCGCCAAGGCATGACTTCTCACTTGATGGCAGGGTTTGAAGTATTTAAGCAAGGTACGACTGAGCCAGTCGCCGCTGATGGCGAAGAGATGGGTGAGCTGGCACTGCGTGGCAATATGGTGATGAAAGGCTATCTAAAAAGCCGCAAGGCTACCGAAGAGGCTTTCGCTGATGGCTGGTTCCGCACGGGTGATTTGGGTGTTAAGTACCCTGATGGTTATATCAAAATCATGGACAGACTAAAAGATATCATCATTTCAGGCGGTGAGAATATCTCTAGTATCGAGGTAGAAAACGTCTTGTATAAACTACCTGCGATTGAGAGCTGTGCCGTCGTTGCCGCGCCACATGATAAATGGGGCGAAGTCCCCGTTGCCTTTATCGAGATTCACGCCGGTAGCACCTTGCAACGTGATACGGTGATGGAGCATTGTAGTCAGCATCTAGCAGGTTTTAAAGTGCCGAAATACATTGTCTTTGCAGAAATACCAAAGACCAGTACCGGTAAAGTTCAAAAGTTTGAGCTACGCCAAGCGGCTAAGTCGTTGGCACACGAAACGCCAAAAGTAACTGCCAGTGCTAAATGATCTGACAATATATTAAATCCTGTCCCAAATTAATATTCATAAAAAAGGTCAATCACGTATAAGTGACTGACCTTTTTTTCGAGTGCTAGCCTATTTATACTATAGTTGGTTCAATATAATTTGGAGACAAGGAAGCTAAGTGAAAGTACTACAAATAGTAGACTAAGCGAGGCTGACACCGTATCCAATTTATAGAGAACTAATTATGTTAGCCAAGCTTAGGTTCAAGCCATTGATAAACTAGCATTCCTATAATTATCGCAGGAATAAAGACATAGGCTTGCCATTGGCCAGTACCGAGCAATACAATTCCTGGTCCTGGGCAAATACCAACTAGCCCCCAGCCGATACCGAACAACATCGCACCGATAAGCAATTTTTTATTAATGACAGTTTTGCTTGGCATATCAATCGGTGTACCAATCCAGCTACTTTGTTGACGCTTCGCTAATCGCACACCAAAGAATGCCACTATCAGACCACCGCCCATCACCAGTGCAAGGGAGATATCCCATGCACCAAATACATCCAAAAACCCTTGTACTTTCACAGGATCGGTCATACCTGACACCAGTAGTCCGAGTCCAAACAGTAATCCTGCCAGCAATCCGATTATATTTTTTAGCATCGTCGTATCTCGCTATTATTATTTTTTATTAACCATCATATGTCGTTCGCGCATGAACCTGGCCATCAGTCTTCATCTGACAATATGCCATGAGTTCGCTATAGCAGGCCTAGTACGTGACGACCGATATAAACGGTCACAATTCCAAACAGCATAAAAGTGACAGTCGCTGCCAATGACCGTGGAGACAGCCGTGCATTACCGCAAATACCATGCCCACTCGTGCATCCTGAACCTAAGCGCGTGCCGAAGCCGACCAATAACCCTGCACCAATCAATAATGGCACGGAAGTACTGATAGCTACCTCAGGTAGCGGTCTTGCCAACTGATATAGCAGTGGTGAGATGACCAGACCCAGTATAAACAGCACCTGCCACATCTCTACACGCTTGGGTTTTAGTAGGCTTGAAAAGATGCCACTGATACCTGCTATACGACCGATACCTAGCAGTAAGATAACCGTCGCTACGCCTAGCATCAGACCTCCTACCAAGGAGATCGGCGTAAATGCTTGCCAGTCTATTTGTATGCTCATAACGGACTACCTAATTAAGTTCATTAAATACGTACTTGAATATTAATTTATAAAAATACATTATATTATAAAATATAATAAAAAGGTAAAAAAATACTGAACCTAGCATGACACTAATAGTTCAGTATTTTTTATAACTGTTAAGATAGTACTGCAAAGGCTTTAAAAAGGGCAGTGAAAAAACTTAATAAGCTATCCTATTACTATCTTTATCAGCCCTCTTAATTGGTATCTTTACTGGCTCAGCACTTTATTAAGTGCCGTTTCAAAACGCTCGACTGTGCCATCGATATCAGTCAATTTATCCAAGCCAAATAGACCCAAACGGAAAGTTTTGAAATTATCAGGCTCGCCCACTTTCAATGGTACGCCAGCAGCAATTTGCACTCCGATTTCAGCGAACGCGCTACCTTTATGCATGTCATCACGATCAGTATAAGAGACGACAACGCCAGGTGCTTTAAAACCTTCGGCAGCAACGCTCTCAACGCCTTTGGCTTCTAGTACTTCGCGGATACGTTTGCCAAGTGTCCACTGCGCCTCACACAGTTTATCAAAACCGATTGCTTTGGCTTCATTCACAGCATCACGGAACTGACGTAAGCTGTCTGTCGGCATAGTCGCATGGTACGCATGACCGCCATTTTCGTAAGCAAGCATGATGTTCAACCATTGCTTTAGGTCGATACTAAAGCTATCAGATTCAGTGCTGTCCACTTTTTTGACAGCAGCATCGCTTAGCATGACCAAGCCAGCGCCCGGCGTACTGCTCCAACCCTTTTGCGGTGCGCTAATCAGCACATCAATACCCAATGCTTTCATATCTAACCATACGCAACCTGAAGCAATACAGTCAATGACTAACAATCCGCCAACGCTATGCACAGCTTCGCTCAACGCTTTGATATAGTCATCTGACAAGATAATACCCGATGAGGTTTCGACATGCGGGGCAAATACCACTGCTGGCTTTTCTTCTTTGATTTTGGCTACGGCAACGTCGATATCGACTGGAGCAAACGGCTTTGACGACTCACTATCATCGGTACGATTGGCGGTGAGGACTGTAGATGATTTGGCGATTTTGCCTTTTTCTAAGATTTGCGTCCAACGATAGCTGAACCAACCATTACGAATGATTAGGCAGTCTTCATCATTTGCCAACTGACGAGCGACTGCTTCCATACCATAAGTACCAGAACCAGGAACGATCACCACTGCGTCAGCGTTATACACAGATTTTAGGTCACTAGATAGGTCGTTCATCACTTGCTGAAAGGCTTTTGACATATGGTTCAGCGCGCGATCGGTGTAAACCACTGAATACTCTAATAAGCCGTTTGGATCGATATCTTGACGTAATGCAGGCATTGAACACTCCTAGTGTATGGTTAGATAATATGCGACATGGATTAGATAGCACTATAATCAAATGCTATTATTTTTGATGGTGAGGTCTTGCACTGTCTAAAGATGCATTATTTTTAAACAAATAAAAAACAACGAACACTGATGAGGTCTACTAACGTGAAGTTAATATATTTATAGTCATATTACGAGCAAACACCAGCACATATCTTGACCTAAGCCATCCATGAGAGCTTGATATTAGCACTGATACTGAAGGTTGACAACGATACGCTCAGGCAGCGATATGACTTGCGCTATCGAACATTTATTGGTAGGTATTGGTTGATAAGTTTTGATTTATAAAGCCACGATAAAAACATCAATGCCCACGATGAGCATCTTGCAATCCTGATACCACGAAGTCTAGCAACTCACTATCGCCTTCGCGTGCGGCTTTGCGCATCAGTTTCGATGGTGCATGGGTCAATGTTTGGGTCAAACGTCGTGACAGCTCAGTGATGATATCTTCTGGACTGACATCGTCTTGTTGCAGCTTAGCAATAGACTCATGCAGCAGCTTATCGACTTGACCTTGAGTACACGCACGATACTGCTGAATGTCTTTGCCAACTTGGCGAACCTGAAAGCGACGGTCTATCTCAACCACCAATTGGCTCACTAGCAGTTCAGCATCTACTGCGGCTTGGCGACGCTGCTCGATATTACCTGCAATGACATGCTGCAAATCATCGACAGAGTACAGATAAACATCATCAATGCGGCTAATAGTCGAATCGATATCGCGCGGTACGGCCAGATCTATCATAAGCATCGGCTGATAACGGCGACGCTTTAGCGCTTGTATGGTCATTGTCTTATCAATCAACAAATCCATACTGCCACTACAACTGCTGACAATATCGGCTTCTGCCAATACTTGCGGCAATTCTTGTAAGGGTCTAACGTCTACGCGGCGATTAGGGCCACGTAGCTCAGCCGCTAATGCTTCGGCACGTTCGGGATTACGGTTACAGATAATGACTCGTCCGACCCCTAACCCTGCGATATGAGTGGCAACTAAGCGATTCATCTCACCTGCCGCAACGACCAAAAGCGTACGACTAGGTAAATCATCAAATATCTGAGTGACCAGTTTAGCTGCGGCAAAGCTAAGCGATACGGCCTGGGCGCCAACCTGCGTCTCGTTACGCACTCGTTTGGCGGCAGCGAAAACTTGATCGATGATCCAGCCGAGCTGATTGCTGAGTACTTTTTGGTCTTGAGCCAGATGCACAGAGTTTTTGATTTGACCGAGAATCTGCGGCTCACCCAGTATCATAGAGTCGAGACCAGCCGCTACTCTTAACCAATGAGTCAATGCATGAGTGTCACGATGTACATAGAGATAAGGATCAATATCAACGAGTGGTAGTTGCTTGAAGTCAGCCAGCCACGTTTTGATTTTGGTAATATGTGCACTAATCGCAGCAGATGAGATATTCATGCTACTACTAAAAGTATTGTTGGATGATGATTGGCCAGCAGCTTTGACATCTTGTATATCGGATGATTGTGAGTCAGATAGTTGGCTATTAGCGTGCTGCGACGTTGGCGTTTGTGGCACTAGCGCATAGATTTCAGTGCGGTTACAAGTAGAGACGATCACGCTACCATCAGTAAAGGCTTCTATTTGTTTGAGTGCGACATTTACATCGTCACCCACAAGCGCCAAGCGCTCTCGCAGAGCGACTGGTGCAGTTTTGTGATTGACCCCAATGACCACTAATCTCATTATCGATAGACCATAAACATGACGCTCAGTTGCCTCTTACGCTATCTTATTATTTTTAAAAGACAGTTTTTGACGACAGCGCTAAAAAGGAAGACCCTAAAAACCGCCTATTATATCATTATTGCGGGCTTTAATTAACACTCACCCATCTATGATAACCATATCTCTGTATCTGGTCGCAAATGTAACAAATCAACTACTCATACAATTTATAAAATCAATAGCTGGGTTTTGACTTATGGTCAATAATGTAATGTTAAATCATTCGCTTACTCTATCTTAACTTGTTATATTTCTATAATATTCAGTTCGACAGACATAACTGTATTTAGTCATCTTCAGTGTCGTTCTTTGGCAACGTGCTCGCTACTAGTAGCATATTCATACGGTCAGACATGCCAATATCTGAGTAACACGGATGCTATTGTTTATCTCATCGGTCTACTCTTATAATGTTTGTCATGGGTACACATTGCCAATATCTAACGTAAAATGATTAAAACAAACTTGCCTTATCTGTGTAGGTAAACCATGGGCGAATACGGCTATCTATGATTTTTTTTGGGTCATTACTTCGGTCTCCACATTCCTATAGCGAATACTCTAGCTTCCGTGCTTTATTGCATGTCACTATTGAGCGCCTGTGTCAACGGTATAAGCTAGCGTTGTCTCTAGCCGTGTGCCTGTGTTTGGCAGCCCCTGTCCATGCCAGCCATCCCGATGTATTGCTAGAAGCAAAAATTCCTAAAGTATCCGTTGCTACCGATACTAAAGCAGCTAACAGTACGCTAAATGGCAATAAAGTAAATGATAGTAGTGCTGCGATTGATACACCTTATAATGAAGATACGCTTACCATAGAAAACGTAAAAAACATCAATGGCTTAGCGCCAACCAGTCTATGGCAGCCTGAGCTTAGTGAACCAAGCTTGTACGCTCTACTGGATGCCGAGTTTGCTGCTGATCGCGATGACAAACGACGTGCGGTCTCTATTTATAAGCAACAGTCTTTTAAAGAAGATGCGACAGCGGTGTTTGAGAGAGCGCTTAGCCTGTCTTTGCGTAACGAAAGGGTTGAAGACTCATTACAGTTTGCCAAGACATGGCAGGACCAAAACCCTGACCATGTGCCTGCGTGGTTTTATGTCGCGCATTTGGCTTTACGTGCCCACGACTACATATTAGCGGGTGAAACTTTAAACCGTATCTTGCGTTACGACCCACGCGCAGACTTAAGCGAAATCCTCATAGGTATTTATCCAAATAATGATGACGATAAACGAGAGCTTCTTGCCGCGTTGCAGCCCCTAGATAGCGAGCAAAATGCCTCATTGTCGGTATTAAAAGCGGGTTTACTCTATCAGTTTAACGAACCTGAAGTGGCTATCGTTCATATCAATCGAGCGCTAGAGCGTCAGCCAGACTACGTGCCCTTTGTTACGTTAAAAGCGGATATATTGCGTAAAATCGTGACCGCAGAAACCGTCATCAATTATGTCAGTCAAGCTCGTCTACGCAACCCTGATAGCAAAAGCTTATATTTATATGAGATTCGCTATCTATTAGATTTAAAGCAAAGCGAACAAGCTTGGAAGTTACTACTTGAAGCGCATAGCCGCTTCAGTGATGATTCTGAAATTACTCTGCTCGCAGCTTTAGTGAGCCTAGATATCGAAGAGTACGCTAGTGCTGATGAGCTACTCAATATGCTTGCCAAGAGTCCAGCTTATCTTGATCAAGCCTACTATTATCTGGGTATCAGTGCTGAGCGTCAGCAGTTGTTCGATCAAGCCAAATACTATCTCAATGGCGTCATGCAAGAGGATTTGGTATTAGAAGCGCGTAGAAAGGTAGTGGCGTTTGAATTACTCGATAACGACGTCGATGGAGCAATCGCGACTTTAGAGAAGCTGCGCAAAGACTTCACAGTATTCGCGCCTGACACTTTTGTCATGCAAGCCGATATCTTGTGGCAACAAAACGAATCTGATGAAGCACTGCGTCTACTAACTCGTGCCGCTCGTAAATATCCTGACAATGAGATGCTACTCTTTGCACGGGCTCAGCTTTTAGATGATAAAGAAGACTATGTCGTTAAGCGCACCCTGCTCAACCATTTGCAGGCTTTAGATCCTAGCAACTTGTCCTATCAGTTAAGCTATGCACAGTTACTGCTGGCAAATGAGCGCAGCTCAGAGCAAGGTCTAGCGCTAGCTACCGCAATTATCCAGATTCGCTATGATGACCCACGTTATGATAACGACCTACATCTGCAAGCCCTAAATGTCTTGGCAGGCAATGCATTAGCCAAAGAAAACTATCAGCAGGTTATCGACTATCTACAGACACCTTATGATGTGCTACCAACTCTGCGCTCAGGCACGCTGTTATTGCGCGCCTATCAAGGCTTAGGTAACAATGACAAAGTTGAGGCATTACTCGCAGATTTGCAGCAGCGCTTCTCATTTGGACAGCACAATATCAATGACCGCATACAGCTGTATTAATAGCGCTGATTTTGGATATGCTTTTTGGGTTTTGCGATTACAGAGATATGATAATTGATAAGGTTTTTATAAAACCGAAGCATTTATAAATTACAAGGTCGTTATAAGAAGCTAACAGCCGTGCATAACCGAGCAACAAATAACGCTTAAGCTAATATCTTTGTTCATCTTTCCATTTTTGAGAAACTATTATGTCAGCATCAATCACTTCTTTTAAACCAAATAAATTGGCTCTATTTACTGCTATAACTGCAGCAATGGTCATAACCTCTGGCTGTCAGTCATTAAAAACGGCCAACGCGACCAACCAGCCAACGACTACTGTACAAGGTCAAAACGCTGATCAACCCAAAAAGCTAGAGAGCTTTAATATCACGGGCAAGATTGGAGTGACGACACCTGCGAATGATTCGACCGGTACCCAAGGTGGTAGTGCGTTCTATGCATGGGGTCAGCAAAATGACCGATTTGCCATTGAGCTGATTGGCGCACTTGGTATTGGTAAAACCAACATCGAATACAATGGTCAGACCGCTACTCTAGTTAGCGAAAAGACAGGTACATTGACCGCTGATGATCCCGAAACCTTGCTAAAGAAAGCCACTGGTTGGCAAGCCCCAATTTCACAAATGCCTTACTGGATTTCTGGTCGCCCAGCGCCTTCAGATAGTGCGCCACAGCTGGATGATCAGAGCCGTTTAGTTAGCTCAGTCAATGGTGAGTGGACAGCCAGCTTTACTTATAAAGGTACGAATAAGCTACCTAGTAAAATTAGTGCAGTACAGCCACAAGGCAACAAAGTTGTAATGACGATCAATCATTAATCCATCTTTCATTAACAACAGAAAGCCTGCTAAAAACCATCATTGCTAATTAAGATAGCTGTTTATAACTGCACCTTATGATAAAAAAATATGACTGAAAATATAGCCGAACCATCTGTTTCTATGATTACCCGTTTATCACCTGCAAAACTCAATCTATTTTTGCACATCACGGGTAAACGTGCCGACGGCTATCATAATTTGCAAACGGTATTTCGCCTGCTCGACTGGGGCGATTATTTGCATTTTTCGGTCAGCGATAATGCCGTGATTTCTACTATAGATAGTGAATTAAGCGCCGATCAATTCTGTCATCAGCTACTGATATTGGCTGGTGCAGAGGCTATCACTATTAGTATAGAAGACAATTTAATTTTCAAAGCAGCGCGCGCACTGCTAGCATCTGCCATACAGTCAAACACTTTACCTGAGCAATTAGCAAAAGTGCGTATCATTTTAGACAAGCACTTGCCAATGGGTGCAGGGTTAGGCGGTGGCTCATCTAATGCAGCAACGACTATGCTAGTGCTCAATGAGATTTGGCAGCTTAACTTTACTTGTGCTGAGCTCATAAAGATTGGCACGACTGTGGGTGCGGATGTACCTATATTTATCTTTGGGCAAGACGCTATTGCCATGGGAATTGGTGAAGAACTGACTACGATTGAGTTGCCTGACCAGCAATATTTAATCTTAACGCCTAACGCTCATGTAAATACTGCCAAACTATTTGCCCATCCTAAACTACAGCGAGACATCACGCCCCTATCGATTGAAACCATTCAAAGCCAATACGCTGATTATGTACAAACGCTCACTACGCCTTATCATAATGTCTTTACCCCAGTGGTCACAAGCCTTGCTCCTGCTGTTGCAGATGCCTTAAGTTATCTACAGGGGTTAGAAGCGCAAGCACTAAGCACAGCACGAATGACTGGCTCTGGTAGTGCCGTGTTTTTACCGTTGGATGCGAGCGTGGCCACTAATGAAAAGCTTGTAGCGAAGTGGATTGCAGATGCGCCTTGTACGGCATATATCGTTGGAAACTTAAAATAGCATATACAACCTTTAGATTTCTTATCATCTAAATAATGACAACGGTAGGATTGCCGATTTTAATTTGCTAAAATAGCGCCAGTAGTAACCTATGATGAATAAATACCAGAAAAAGCCGCAAATGACTTGCAAAATCTGAAAATTTACTTATAATAGGTCGCCACAATAGGGGTATAGCCAAGTTGGTAAGGCATCAGGTTTTGATCCTGACATCCGTTGGTTCGAGTCCAGCTACCCCTGCCATTTTTTAGTACGAAGCGTTAGAGATACATCGAGTATAAGCGGTTTATAGACAGCCACTTATCTTATTGTCATTGACAACGTTATCCCAGTTTCGGTATAGTTCGCAATGGACACCGCTAGGGAAAAGTTATGTTTTAAACGGTTTATCCGTTTTTTAGATAACTGACAGGCCATGACACCATATTAAGAACGACTACTTAGTCGCTATTAACTATCGGTTGTTCATAGCCTAGACATTACAGGGGTATAGCCAAGTTGGTAAGGCATCAGGTTTTGATCCTGACATCCGTTGGTTCGAGTCCAGCTACCCCTGCCATTTTTTACTGTAATAGTATACTTCAACACCTTCACCACTCTTTTCTTAATTTGAGCAGTTTGACACTGCTTAGCGGTCGCTGCTTGAGTCAATCAATAGGACTTCTGTCATGCCTTATTTGGCGATTTTTACGGGTAATGCCCACCCAGAATTAGCAAAAACCGTAGCCGATCATCTTCACATACCTCTTGGTAAAGCTGACATCACGCGTTTTTCTGATGGCGAAATTGCCGTGGAAATCAAAGAACACGTACGTGGTAAAGATGTGTTTATCATGCAGCCTACTTGTGCACCGACCAACGACAACTTGATGGAAATCATGATGATGGCTGACGCTTTGCGTCGCTCTAGTGCTGGCCGTATCACAGCTGTCATGCCATATTTTGGTTATGCTCGTCAGGATCGCCGTCCACGCTCAGCTCGTGTACCTATCTCGGCTAAAGTGGTCGCTGACATGCTAAACATCGTCAGTATCGATCGCGTAATGACTGTTGATTTGCACTCAGATCAGATTCAGGGTTTCTTTGATATCCCTGTAGACAATATCTACGGCACACCTGTATTGCTAAACGACCTACAAAAACAAGATTATGACAACATCATGGTTGTTTCACCTGACGTAGGCGGCGTGGTTCGTGCACGTGCAATGGCCAAGCAGTTAGGCGATACCGACATGGCAATTATTGATAAGCGCCGTGCTCGTGCCAATGAGTCACAAGTAATGCATATCATTGGTGATGTTCGTGACCGTGATTGCGTTATCGTTGATGATATGGTCGATACTGCAGGTACATTATGTAAAGCCGCTGAAGCATTAAAAGAAAATGGTGCCCGTCGCGTCTTAGCTTACATCACGCACCCTGTACTATCAGGTAACGCACTGAAAAACATCAGTGAATCTGCATTGGATGAAGTGGTTGTGACCGATACGATTCCATTATCTGCTGAAGCCAAAGCCTGTAGCAAAATCCGTCAGGTAAGTATTGCACCGATGCTAGCTGAAAGCTTACGCCGTATCAATAACGAAGAATCTATTAGCGCGATGTTTGACGCTTAATTTAATACAGCTGCTTTTTCAACAGCTATTGCAGTAATTCTTAGTAGCAATGACTGCTGAAATATATCTTGAATAGTTAAAAAACAGAGCGTCAAGTATCCTTACTTGGCGCTTTGTTTTGTGTAGGCATTTTGCGTAGGTCTTTATTATTGCTACAGAATCACGTATAATGCGCGCCTGTGCTGACCTTTTCGTTGTTTTTATTAGGCTAGCACTATCAAAAGTGCTGATCATGCTTAACAGCAACCATCGTTATGGTAATTATCATAGCGAGCACTGCTATAAGCAAATGGCTAAGCTTAGACATTACGAGTTTTATTCGTAACGATAATTTTAGCTATCATCACGTATTAGTGGATTGGTCGCAAATCCACTTTTTTATGACCAGACACTTCATCATTTTTTTTATAGGATTATATCCATGAGCATTAATCATTTTGAACTAAACGCCGTTGATCGTGCTGCTGAACTACAAGGTAAAGGTGCGAGCCGCCGCCTACGTAAGCAGAACCTAGTTCCTGCTATCATCTATGGTGGTAACGAAGAGCCAACAGCTATCTCTATCAAGCTTAACGAACTAGTAAAATCACTAGAATTCGAAGCGTTTTTCTCACACATCTTGACTATCAACGTTGACGGTGAAGAGCATCAAGCAGTTATCAAAGACTTGCAGCGCCATCCAGCTAAAGGCTTCCCAATGCATGCTGATTTCCAGCGCATTGTAAAAGGTCAGAAAATTCACATGAACGTTCCTGTTCATTTCACTGGTCGTGAAGATGCGCCTGGTACTGCTGCTGCTGGTGTACTATCTACTCTAGTATCTGATATCGAAGTTATCTGCTTACCATCACAACTTCCTGAATACCTAGAAGTAGATGTATCTGGCATGGAAATCGGTGACTTGTTCCGTCTATCAGACATCAAACTTCCTGAAGGCGTTGTTATTCATGAGCTTGAGCTAGAAGACGGTCATGACCGTACTATCGTTAACATGCAGCCACCAACAGTAGAAGAAGTTGATGCTGATGCTGACGTTGATGCTGATGAAGTACCAGCAACTGAGCAAAACGACGGTACTGAAGAAAACAAAGACAGCGAGTAATATACTATTTCTAACTAGTGCATTATTTTGTGCTGGTTAGTGATACATTCGTTTAGTCAATAAGACAGCAGGTGATTAAAATCTCCTGCTGTTTTTGTAAGTAAGGTTTGAAAATAAACTGTCTATCAGTACTTTAAACCTTACCCCTATTTATCAAATTCAAGCAGGGTGTTTTTATGGCCATAAAGCTTATTGTCGGTCTTGGTAATCCTGGTCAGCAGTATATGTTTACGCGTCATAATGCAGGATTTTGGTTTGTCCATCATTTGGCTCAGCAGTTTAATATCACGCTCTCCCCTGATAAGAAGTTTCATGGAGTGACAGGGCGTGGGCAAATTCATGGGTCTGATGTGCGTTTACTTATGCCGCTGACGTTTATGAATAAATCTGGTCAGTCAGTGGTGCCTATGGTAAATTTCTATGGCATCAAAAATGATGAATTGTTGATTGCTCATGATGAGCTCGATATTCCAGCTGGTAGTATCAAACTCAAAACAGACGGTGGACATGGTGGTCACAACGGCCTACGTGATATCACGCCGCATATTGGCAATGATTTTCATCGCCTGCGTGTGGGTATCGGCCATCCTGGTCACAAGTCTAAAGTTAGTGGACACGTTCTCTCTAAAGCATCTCCCGATGAGCAGATTGCGATTGATAGCGCGTTGACAGCTGCTTTTGAAGCGCTCCCATTATTGTTAGATGGTGATGTCGAAAAAGCACGTTCACAAATTAATGGCTTTAAATTACCAGAATAATATAGTCGTTCAATGATAACGACCTTTTATTTTGGCAGTTTTATCCCCATTAACCTTTTGATTTAGTTAATTAATATCAGTTACGCCAAGGAACCAACCTATGCTACTTAATATGCTTAAATGCAAATTACACCGTGCCCGTGTTACCCATGCCGAGCTTCATTACGAAGGCTCTTGCGGTATCGACGGTGATCTATTAGATCTTGCTGGTCTACGCGAAAATGAATCTATTGATATCTATAACGTGACCAACGGTAAGCGGTTTCGCACCTATGCTATCCGTGCTGAAGCAGGCTCTGGTATTATCTCATTGAATGGTGCTGCTGCACATATGGCAGATTTGGGCGATATCGTTATCATTTGCGCATATGCACATTTTGATGAAGTTGAAGCGTCAACGTATCAGCCAAAACTGGTCTATTGCAACGAAGACAACACAGTTAAAGACACAGCAAATATCATTCCTGTACAAGTTGCTTAATATGACAGGATGGTGAGGTTTTGGTAAATTTAAGATAAACACAAAGTTACATCTTTGAATTAGCTGCTATTATTACTAAAAATCTCGATGCTAAAGGGAAAGCTGAATCTAAATCAAGATTCGGCTTTTTTTATGCCACTTTTATTTATCAAATTCACATTTTTTATCATATACAAGGAAACATACTGATGTGGTTGGCCGCGCTTGCAATACTGATTGGGTTAGCAATTTTAGTTTGGAGTGCCGATGTCTTTATTGATGGGGCGACAGCACTAGCAAAGAAGTTTAGTGTGCCTAGCTTCTTAATTGGTGTCTTAATATTGGGTATAGGCACGTCAGCGCCTGAGATGGTGGTATCAGTACTAGCAGCAATAGAAGGCAGTCCTGAGCTGGCTCTAGGTAACGCTTATGGCTCAAATATCATCAACATCGCATTGGTACTCGGTGCAACCGTATTGATTAGTCCTATTATCATCCGTAGAGGCATCGTAAAGCGCGACTTGCCCTTGCTGCTACTGATTACTGTCATCGCCGCTTGGCAGCTACGTGATGGGACACTGAGCCAAGCTGATGGTATCGTACTATTAATACTATTGGTTGCCGTCTTAGGACTACAGATCATAATGAGTATACGCGAAGGCTATCATGAGCACGAAGACGATATAGTCGTGGCTAATGCTGACTCAGAGCACTCAAATAACTTAGAGCACTTAAATAACTCAGAGAGCTTAGAAAAGCTAGAACCAAGCGTAACGCGTGGTCTTGTCAGTTTAATTATCGGTATGCTAATGCTAGTAGCTAGCTCACGTGCTATCGTTTGGGGCGCTGTCGAGTTAGCAACGCTATGGGGGCTCAGTGAGCTTATCATTGGTCTAACGATTGTCGCAGTTGGGACATCATTACCTGAACTGGTATCGAGCTTATCAGCAGCCCGTAAAGGCGAGCATGATATGGCACTTGGCAATATCATCGGCTCTAATATTTTCAATACTTTGGCAGTTGTCGGCTTGGCAACGGTCATTGCTCCTATCGCCGCCGATCCAGTGATTTTGTCGCGTGATGTAATGGCAATGGGACTATTGACGATATTGCTAGTTACCCTGTGTGTATTTGCCTTTAAAACAAAACGCCAGTTTGGTCGTACGTCAGGTGCCACGTTGGTGCTGTTCTTTATGGGCTACACCGCATGGCTGATTCAAAGCGTCAGTGTGTAACTATTTAGGCTGAACCAGCTGAGCAGTGGTACAACTAAATTTTACGTCAATAAAAGTTATTACGTTAATCAAATCAGACTACGATTTTTTCTTACGATTTTTAAAACCGCGCCATAGCCCTTCATGTGCCACTTTCGGCATTTTTAGGGTGATGGTGTTGGATAGCATATCTTGTACTGCCAGACCGCGAGGGTTGAACAGACAGAACACATAGTTGAATACCAAACCAAGAAACGCGCTGGCCAATAAGGCGGCGCGTGATCCATCAATAAGACTGCCAATAATGCCAAAAATCAGCGGCATCAAACAAGCGGCCAAAATACGCTTAAACGACTGACCCCACGTTAGCCATTGACCCGCATCATTGATCGTTTTTAACCGCCACGTCTGCATACCCAATGTCTGACCACCACGGCGCCAAAATATCCCATAGAATGCCACGAGCGTCAGTACAAATGACGGCGTCATAATGGCGTTCTGATACCAAAGCGGCAGTGATTGAGCTTGTGATGACTCGGTACCCGTCTCCATAGTCAACAGCGTACCAACCACGGTTAGTATCGTCCCTACCAAAAACAGTAATGCTAAAATCAGCATGCCATCATAGAGAATCGCCACGACACGAATCATAGGCTTAGCGATGGTTGGCTCTTCGTTAGGATCTTGCTGTACAGGCGCACTCGATAGAGGCTTTGATTTGCGAGTGGTTTTTGACGGACGTTTAGATGGACTTTTTGACATGGTACAAGCTCATAGCAAGCAGTGAATAGTAACGCTATTGTACCGTAAATGGTGGGGCTATCGTACATTATCCTAGATGACTATTTAACATCGTAGATGGCCTAACATCGTAGACGACTGTCCAATATCATAGATTGCTCTTTAATATTATTAGTTGGCTATCCAATCATGCTATATACAAGAGATGGTCGTAGAATAAATAAGTAGAAGGGTAAAAGTTACAGACATAAAAAAACCGCCAATTGTCATAAGACAGGCGATTATTTTAATAATTTTTAGCTTAAGTTAAGCTATTATGCAAATGGTGCGCCTGGAGAGATTCGAACTCCCGACCCCTTAGTTCGTAGCCAAGTGCTCTATCCAACTGAGCTACAGGCGCGTATTTTGCACTTTATCCACTGCGAAGATAATATCTTTTGCAGTAAATTAGGTTGGTCATTATATAGATAATATCGCTTGTGTCAACATTTTTTTTAATTAAAACAAATTATTTTTTGAATTAATTATTAAAATGTTTAACGCAGTATATTGCGTTATTACTCTAATAACAACTGAATAAATGGCGGTGAAGGAGGGATTCGAACCCTCGATACGCTTACACGTATGGTTCCTTAGCAGGGAACTGGTTTCAGCCACTCACCCACTTCACCTAACGATTCAAGACATTTATAAAATTTCTATAAACATAGTATTGATGCTAACAATACGTCTCATGTCGTGGGCGAGTATTATAACAAAGCCAAAACGAATTGCAAGCGTTGTCTACAGATTTAATGCGGCTTTTATCAAAATTATAGATATAAGTACTTATATTGCATTTTTATACGGAAAATTGCGACATATCATTGCTAAATACAACAACTAAACTGCTTATTAATATTAGTTTTCATCATTCTACCGTCTTATACCTAATCGACAAGCATAAGACTATGATAGATTTTTTAGTAGTAGGTGGCTATAGTATTTGTCACTTACTTCAAAATATCTCAAAAGGAGCTGTTATGCGACCTGTCGTACTGTGTTTTTCAGGATTAGATCCTTCAGGCGGTGCTGGATTACAAGCGGATATCGAGGCCATTGGACAGTCAGGGGCACATGCAGCCATCGCGTGTACAGCAGTCACTATCCAGAGCTCACAGCAGGTATTTGGCTTTGAGGCTTGTGCGGCATCATTGGTAAAAGCTCAAGCTACTGCAGTACTTGATGACTTACCTGTTAGTGCTATCAAATCAGGTATGCTCGGTACCACTGATAATATCGCAATGTTGACCGAACTATTTGCTAATCAAGTTATCGATAACGACATGCCATTTGTCTTAGACCCTGTACTAGTCGCGAATAGCGGGGGCAGTTTGGGCGATGAAAAAACTTTGGTTAGCGCCTTTAGACAATTGCTGCCCTACGCCACTTTAGTCACCCCAAATACTCACGAGCTACGAGCGCTTAGCGGAGAGCAAGACCTGCATGTCGGTGCACAAAAGCTATGTGCTCAAGGCGCTCATGCGGTACTCGTAAAAACCTCACATGATTTTGATAGCGGTGACATCGAGCAGTACTTATATATACAGGGGGAAATGGTCCATAAAAGCACCTTGCCGCGCTTAGATGGTGAGTTCCATGGCTCAGGATGTTCACTCGCCAGCTTTATCGCTGGACGCTTGGCAATGGGCGATGTTCTTATCGATGCTGTGCAAGCGGCAGACAGTTGGATTACCCAGACATTGCGGGCAGCTGATGCACCGCATCCTGATGATGCTCAAGCTCAGGTCATACCAAATCGCTTTGTTCGTTTTTAGCATATCTAACAAGCTATAGCTTACCCAAGTAGCAGACGCAAAAAAGGCGCTCTATATTTTTATAGAACGCCTTTTTTATGACAGTTTTTAGATTTAATTCTATTAGGGTTAACCCAAGGTTGGCAACACACTCGCGGCCAAACCACCGATGAATATCTCTAGCAAATAAAATGCTAAGAAAGCCACCATTGGCGATAAATCTAGCATACCTAAATTCGGCGTAATACGACGAAACGGAGCCAAAATAGGCTCAGCCAAATTAATGATAATGCCAATAATCGGATGCTCAGATCTGGTAAACACCACAATCCAGCTAACGATGATAGAACCAATCACCAAGTAGCGACACATGCGTAAAAAGTCTAATAATAAGCTAGTCGTACCCGTAAAGAATAGCGGTACAGGGGCAATACCTTTATGCGTCAATGCGGCTTTTCCAGAAATGTCGATTAGACGAATCAAAAACATTAGTACGATAGCGGCAATACTAATACGACCCTGTGCAACAGTCGGGAAAATACGCCCAAACACATCGACGATATGCGTTGCTTTGTAAGCAGGTGCAATCATCGGATTGCTCGCATCCATTCCTGCAAACTGCAACATAAAACGAATAAACACCAGCATCATAGCGAATGTGGTGACCAAATCAAAAATTTGAAATAACATGTTGTTCATGAAGTGCTACTCAATGTGACATTATTAACAGATTCTAGGATGACAAATGTCATTATCAGACGCTGATGATTACATAAGGTGTGTCGTCAGTGGTGACTCACAGCACACCTTGTTAGTGTTTACTTACTCATCTCTTCACTTAACGCTTGGCTACGAGCATAGCAAGCTTGCATGGCCTCGCTGATTTGACGACCAATCTCATTGGCTTGCATTGACTCGACCGCTGCCTGAGTAGTACCGTTCGGCGAAGTAACTTTACGGCGCAGTTCAGCTGGTGCATCATCACTGTTCATCGCCATTTTTGCAGCACCTAACATAGTCTGCATAGCAAGCGCTGAGGCTTGTTCTTTATCCAGCCCTAATGCAACTGCCCCATCGACCATCGATTCAATGAAGTAAAACATATACGCTGGCGCTGAACCTGATACGGCTGTAACGGCATGCATATGCTCTTCGTCATCAACCCACATGACCAAACCTGAGGCTTCCATAACAGCCGTTGCTAGCTGCTTCTGTTCTGCTGAAATGTTATCTGTACCATAAAGGCCAGTTGCACCCATTTGAATCATAGAAGGTGTGTTTGGCATTGCACGGACGATATTGTTATAGCCGCCTAGCATGTTTGACAAAAGATCAGTCGACAAACCTGCCGCTACTGAAATAACCAATTGAGTGTCTAGTACATCAGCAAAAGCACTTACCACTACTTTCATCATTTGTGGTTTGACTGCTAGCACTACGATATCCGCACCGATCACAGCAGACTTTGGATCAGCCATTGGGTCAACAGTATTTAGACCTTTGGCAGCTAATTGCTCACGTGCATCGCTGCTAGGATCGGCGACCGTGATTAAGTTTGGTTTGATGCCGCAACCCACAAGCCCGCTAATGAGCGCTTGTGCCATGTTTCCGCCACCAATAAAACTGATTTTTTTATTATCTAATACCGACATACTTGTCTCCTAGTCACAAAATTCAAAGGTATTCAACTTAACATACTGATATGTAAAACGACACTCAGTTTATCATACTGCCACTATCACCGTTTGATAAATTCAAAATGTCACAGCTAACATCAACCTGATAAAAATCAATGAGTCAGCCAACGGATATTAAACTTTTGACGCTTTCTATTTTAGACTAAGCTCACTTGCAATGTACTCAGCCAATTGATTGCTTTTAGCATCGCTATCGGTATCGTTATCGGTCTGCTCAGAACTCAAGAGCCAACTCTCAAATGGCGACGCTAGTAATAGAGGAATATCAGTTTGTATATCACCTCCATCTTCAGATTTTTTTATAAAGGTAATGCTGACTACCATTAAGCTTTCCCGTAGCCATAGTGGAATCCCAAGCGTTTGATACAGTTTTTTGCCTGCTTGTGGGCGCGCAGCCATCTTAGTCTTTAACCGCTGTTTACGGTCTAACGGTGCTATTTTTAACACTGCCTGCTGTGCTATACCGTCCGCACTATTTTCTAACAATCGTACCAGCGCATCTACTTTCACTTGCAACTGCCAAGTATAACGATCACTGCTACGCATGATGATTGATGTTAAATTATCAGCTGAATGACTAAATAAATTATTAGATAAAGTCAGCACCTGCTCGGTCAGCGGTACGTTTAGCCAAGACAGCCATTCGCTGCTCATACGATAGAGCTGCTGACGATAGCGGCGAACGGTATAAGATGCCTTACGACCTTGCCAAAACAGTTCTGTTTGATGATCTTGGTCATCACGTTGGCTGAGAGTTAGCACATCATCGACGAGTTGCTTAGCAGGCGGTAACGGCTCATCTTGACCGAGCCAATAGTGCAATAATTGCCGCTGACGATACATGGGTAGCTTTTGCAACACATCGACATTTAGCGAGCGCTGTGCGGGTAAAAATTGCAGGTCTGCACTCTCCGTCTGCTGCATGTCCTGCATAGCTTGAGCATTGACTGTTTCCTGTGCATCACTTAACAGCTGCGTACTTCGAGCGATATTATCAATGACATTAGGATTGTATGTAGCCAGTATTGGCATAATGTCGCGGCGTAGCCCACTACGTACGTTGTCGCCGCTGTCATTGGTAGGATCATCTATATAAGGCAACTCTAAGCGCTTGGCGTAGGCGCTAATAGTGGCTCGTCGTATCGTGAGCCAAGGTCGCCACAAGATATTGCGCTGTGCGCCCTGCGTTTGCACTCGCCATGGCTGCATACCAGAGAGACCATTGACTCCAGCGCCTTGAATGAGCCGCATTAATACCGTTTCAGCTTGGTCATCAGCGTGATGCGCTAATAGCAATACATCGTCTTGGTTGATATGAGCACGCATGATGTTATAGCGGGCTTGCCGAGCAGCCTGCTCATCATGTCCATTCACTTGCGCCTGTAAAATGCGACAAGGTATCTGCTGCGCTTGCGCCCAATTGGTAACATGCTTAGCCCAGTACTGACTATCCGACTGTAAGCCATGATCGACATGTAACAGCTGCGGCAGACATGGCAATTTATCTTGTCGGTAGAGCTGCACACACAGCGCCGCAAGTGCCAATGAATCACGCCCACCACTACATGCCAGCCAAAGACGACGACCATGCAACTGATCACTATAAACAGACATACTGCTCAATAATGCGGTTGCTAGTGTCTCATCAACTGGCAAATCGGAAATTGATTTAATAGGATATGAGATGATTGCACTGCTGGTCATATTCAGCCTTATTTTTAGTTACGTTATATGCTTCATATAGTAACAGCCATAAAAAAACGTGCCATTAAATGACACGTTTTTATTTTAGCATTAAGACTCAGACTCTAATATGAAAAGCCTATTATTAATAATAGCGACTTCACAATGAAGGCGCCATAGCAACCAACTAAGCAGGCAACATCACTTCTGAGTTGAAAGACTTTAGCTTTTCATAGCGTAGTTCGCAACGCTCTTGAGGATCTAAATCTTTGATTTCATCAAGCTGCTCAGTAATCAGTGCTTTTAGTGCATTCATTACAGGTTGTGGCTGCACATGTGCGCCCTCGCCTTCTTCGATGACAGCGTCAATCAAACCCATTTGATAAAGGTTAATGGCGTTTAGTTTTAGCGCTTCACTAGCGTCTTGTGCTTTTTCAGCGGTTTTCCAAAGAATAGAAGCGCAACCTTCTGGCGAGATCACTGAGTAAATGCTGTTTTGTAGCATATTTACTTTATCACCAACCCCAATTGCCAATGCGCCACCTGAGCCACCTTCACCAATGATAGTCACAATTACAGGCACTTTAAGGCTAGAAAATACAGCAATGCTTTCTGCAATCGCTTGCGCCTGTCCACGCTCTTCTGCGCCAATACCAGGATAAGCACCTTGGGTATCTACAAAGGTCATCACCGGAATGTCAAAGCGCTCGGCCATTTTGACCAAACGAATCACTTTGCGATAGCCTTCAGGGTTGGCCATACCAAAGTTATGAGCAATACGCTCACGGGTACTACGACCACGATGCTGACCAATCACCATCACAGGCTGACCATCAAAACGCGCAAGACCACCTAAAATGGCTTTGTCATCGGCAAAAGCACGGTCGCCATGCAACTCGTCAAATTCGGTAAAAAGCTGATTAACATAGTCCATAAATAATGGACGCTTGGCGTGTCGTGCAAGCTGCACACTATCCCAGACAGTGCTCATAGACGCTTCCCTTTAATAATTATACTTAATGTATTTATGTTTAAGAATAATATCGTTATCCGTGTTCAGATAATGAAAGTACAGTTGTAAACTCAATAGAAGCTATAGTAGCACATCTTAAATAGCATGACATTATCGACAACGCCGCTTTTGTTACGTTAATCTTTAACTCAATACTTACAATGGTAACTGCTCAACCTCTGGAGTCTCAGCCTCTTGAGCTTCAATCACACTAAGCTGTACGCCCCATTTTGCGAACTGGTCAATCTCCGTACGTAAATCTGCGAGCAAGAACGCATAATGCTCACTGCTATCCGCTAAGGTGATTTGCCAGCTGTTTTCAGCGACTACCTTTAGTTCTAACTCTGGTAGCGCATAATCACTGCGGCTATGATGTGCCAGTACGGCGAGGCGCAACAATAAGCAGAGATAAACCAACTGATCACCACCAATCTGACAAGTCTGCTCTAGCATATCGGCTTTGAGCTTGCGGCGATGATTAAGCATCAGCTGCGCCATGCGTTTTTGATCGACTTGCGAGAATCCTGGAATATCAGAGTATTCAAGTAAATATGCGCTGTGCTTGTGATAACTGCTATGACTGATTGCCAGCCCTATCTCATGCAAGAAAGCAGCACGTCTAAGCAAGTCGCAATCATCATTGGACAGCGCAAGCTTGTCTTTTACTTGTTCAAATAAATGACGGCTGGTTTTCACCACTTGCTTAGCTTGCTTTTTGTCCCCTGAATAACGCTTGATTAACGCCAATACACTGCGGTCACGCACATCTTCACTAGCAAAACGACCAAGCATATCGTACATAACACCTTCGCGTAATGCACCGTCTGAGTAGGTAATGGTTTCAACGCCCAGCACTTTCATCACCGCGCGCAATACTGCCACGCCAGCAGGAAATACGGCTTTACGATGTTCTTTGACGCCTTCTAACTCGATATCATCAATATTGCCAATCTTAATCAGCAATTTCTCTAACTTTTTGACACCTTTATAGGTAATGCGTTCTTGCTCATCGGCCCAACCTTTTGACACTAGGACATTGCGTACCGCTTTGATCGTACCGCTTGAGCCAACCACACTGCTCCAGCCCGTCTTTTGATAGCGACCATTAATCGCTAAGACTTCTTTGCGTGCACCTGAAATCGCGCTATTAAAAGCTTCTTTAGTAATCAGTCCGTCAGCAAAGAATTTTTGGGTAAAAGAAACACAGCCCATTTGTAAACTTTCAGTCAACAATGGATCGAAATTTTGACCAATAATGAACTCTGTCGAACCGCCGCCAATATCCATAACCAAGCGTTTATCACTACTCTCGTTGGTATGCGAGACACCCAAATAAATCAATCGCGCCTCTTCGCGGCCCGCAATAATCTCAATAGGCTTTGGCAGGATTTTATTGGCACGGGAAATAAAGTCGTTGGCGTTTTTGGCTTGACGCAACGCATTGGTCGCAACCACACGAATACGCTCTGGCGGTACTGAATCCAAGCGCGCCACAAAGCGGCTTAAACAGTCAAGACCGCGCTGCTCAGCGGCTGCGCTTAGAATATTATTTTCGTCCAAACCGGCGGCGAGCTGTACCTTTTCAGACATCGAGACTACTTTTCGCACTTCCCCATGGTCAAGACGAGCAATAGCTAAATGGAAACTGTTGGAACCAATATCGATGGCTGCCATCATTTCATCATCGCCAATTGGCGGATTCGTAAGGTAGTCAATAGGCATAGGACAAGTCGTCACCGTGTTAGAGAGAGTGGATAGTTTACCAAAATCACGTGCTATATAGTTATAAAATCACATGTATAGAAAAAAGTCATAACCACAAAAATCAGGGCAATTTTATCATTAAAGCATTTATGCCAAACACTCGCAAGCAATGCAAAACTGTAGTGGGGACATCGAAGACCACCCTATGAGCTGACAGGTAACGGCTCAGCATCTAGCGCTTGTGTTACGCATATCGGTTTGCTACATTGAAAGCTATCAATATCATGATAAAAAACCGTTATTTACAGAATTTTTATTCGTATCACTCACTTCAAAAGCCACCAGCTAATCGGTTAAAAACCATCTGCAATTAATAGTTATCAAACCCACCAGCAAGGAAGCTAGTCACATGAATCAGACCACTACAAAAGACGCTACCCAAACTACTGAGACCCCTATCAGTAGCGCTAAAAAAGACATGGTAAAAACTGAAAGTTCGCCTAAACAGGCATTTTATGATTTTTACTTAGATGAGCATCAAAACATGGCCTGTCGCCGTCTACATTTCGCAGGCAGTAGCTTTGGCTTACTTGGACTGGCAAAGTCTGTCAAAACTGGCTCAGCTAAGCCTTTGGTAAAGGGGATTGCCGCTGGATATGCTTGTGCATGGGTTGGACACTTTTTCTTTGAAAAGAACAAACCTGCTTCTTTTAAGTTTCCATTGAAAAGCTTTGTCAGCGATTTTCGTATGTATAGCGATGTGCTACGAGGCAATCTAAGCTTGAGAGATCGCAAGTTTGATAAAGCACGATAACGTTTAGTCGTCATATAAGTTAAATGACAAACTTTATATTCTTCCCAATACGATTATAAATAAGATATCGATAAACAAAAAAACCAGCAGAGATCACAGGACGATCTTGCTGGTTCTTTAAGCTTTAACTTTTTAGTTAGCTAATAACTTACATGGCTAAACTATGCCTTTGCCATTTCTGCAAATATCTCATCAGCCGCTTTGATTGACGCATCAATGTCTTCATCGCTATGTTTGATAGACATAAAGCCTGCTTCATAAGCTGATGGTGCCAAATAAATACCGCGATCTAGCATACCGTGGAAGAAAGTATTGAATACGTCCATATCGCACTCTGTCACGTCATCGAAGTTTTTTGGCGTTTCGGTTGCGTTATCTTTGACAAAGAACATGCCAAACATACCGCCCAACTTGTTGGTACGTAGATGGATGCCATGTTTATCAGCTGCTGCTTGGAAACCGTCTACTAGACAATCAACTTTCGCTGCTAACTTGTCGTAGAAACCTTCTGCCGTTAAGTCTTCAAACATAGCGATACCAGCGCGCATTGCTAGTGGATTGCCTGATAACGTGCCAGCTTGATAGACGCCGCCAAGTGGCGCGATGCAGGACATGACTTCTTTTTTACCACCGAAAGCACCAACGGGTAAGCCAGCACCGATGATTTTACCGAAACAGGTCAAGTCTGGGTCAATACCAAAATGGGCTTGCGCACCGCCAAGACCAACGCGGAAGCCAGTCATCACTTCATCAAAAATCAATACTGCGCCATTATCCGTACATTCTGCACGCAACGTATCATGAAATTCTTGTGTTGGGATAACCATGTTCATGTTGCCAGCGATAGGCTCTAAGATAACGCAGGCAATTTCTTCACCCCATTTCTCAAAGCAGTCCTTAATCGCTTGCGGATCATTATAAGGAATCGTAATCGTATGCTTAGCAAAATCTGCAGGCACACCTTTTGACGTTGGCTCACCAATATCAAGCATGCCAGAGCCTGCTTTTACCAATAGGCTGTCTGAATGCCCATGATAACAACCTTCAAATTTGACGATTTTGTCACGCTGAGTATAACCACGTGCCAAGCGAATCGCACTCATGGTCGCTTCTGTACCAGAGCTAGTCATACGAATCATCTCAACGCTAGGCACGATTTCACAAATCTTGTCAGCAACGGTAGTTTCAAACGGTGTTGGTGTACCAAAGCTTAGACCATCATCAGCGGCTTTTTTTACCGCATCGATGACTTTTGGATGCGCATGACCCAAAATCATCGGGCCCCAAGAGCCAACATAATCGATATAGGCATTGTCTTCGGTGTCATAAATTTTGCTGCCATTGGCGCGGTGCATAAAGATTGGCGTACCACCGACCCCTGCAAAGGCGCGGACTGGTGAGTTGACACCACCTGGGATATGTTTGCGTGCTTGCGCAAAGAGCTGTTCGTTTTTAGTACTCATAATTATTCTCTACTTATAGCGACATTTATAACGACAATGTTTTGTGATTAAACGTCTGCTTTATATTTGTTTATTATCGAATCTTTCAAGAAATTTTTACAATTTAAGCTTTTTTGACCACAGAAGACTTAAGCTTCATTGGTCCGTAGCCATCAAGTTTACAGTCGATATCATGACCGTCAGTAGCATCTGGCAACAGGCGAATACTTTTCGCTTTTGTCCCTACTTTAATCACGAGTGAAGAGCCTTTGACTTTTAGGTCTTTAATGACCGTCACCGCATCGCCATCCTGCAGCTCATTGCCAACAGCATCACGTATAACTGCGTCTTGGTCTTCAGCTTGTGCTGCATCAGTCTCAGCCGCCGTCCATTCATGAGCACACATAGGACATACCAGTAACGCACCATCTTCGTACGTATATTCAGCATCACATTTAGGGCAATTTGGTAAGCTCATTATTTCCTCGGCAGCCATCGTACATTAGGTTAATTGTAGAGCTGATATTGTACCGTAACTCACCATCTTTAACCAATTTGCACGCTTGAAAATCAAACGCTATGCCCAATTTAACACTTAACTCATCGCTTACTGATGACGTTTTTTATGGCAGGGTTTTTTGTGGTACTCTTCTTAGCCTCATTTAAATTTATATGCACAGATACTGTCAATGATAAAAGCGCCCATATAATTTTTTATCACTTCGATTTACCCTCTATATTAGGGCGTGTCCCTATTTTAAAAATGGCGATAAAAATGAGATAAATCGCAGGAAAACAAGGAAAATAGCGCAGGTAATATCAAGCTATTTGACGCCGTTTGCTAAAGATATATCCATTTTTAGCCCATTTAGTCATAAACATTTGAATTAGGGACATGCCCTAATAAGTAAGCTCTCATCAGAAGGATAATAACAATGACTCAGTCTTCAAATTTATCAGCCGTACCGCAGTTTTCGCAATTAACTATCCAAGGCGAAGACGCCGAAAAATTCTTGCAAGGGCAATTAACTTGTGACGTTACCAAGCTCGGGCTTAGCTATCAGGCAGCCGCCATCGGTAACCTAAAAGGTCGTATTGAGTTTGGTATCTGGATCAAAAAACAAGCAGAGAAACATTATGATGTGGTCATAAGTAGCGACTGTGCTGAGTCTTTGCAGGCGCATCTCAATAAGTACGGGGCGTTTTCTAAATTTGAGACCAGTGCACCAGCAGCGGTTTATCCTTGCGTGCTAGCAAATGAGCCAACTTTTAGCCATAAAGACGACCATAATACTGCTGAGGATACGCAGGCTTGGATGGCATGCAGCCTAGCTACTGGTAATTATTGGATTGTGGCCGCGACTCAAGGTGAGTTCCAACCACAAGAGCTGCGTCTACATCAACGCGGCGGCATGGACTATGATAAAGGCTGCTACTTAGGTCAGGAAGTCATCGCTCGCATCTACTTTAAATCTGCACCCAAAGCATTTTTGCACTATGTACAAGGCATCGGTGCAGCACCAAGCGCAGGTGACAAGCTCGATAAAATCCAAGTGGTCAATGCGATAAAAAATGACGATGGCTTTACCGCTTTGGTCGTAGCGCGTCCTGAACAATTGGCAGAAAGCAATTTGAGCATATTGGACTTGCCAACTGCACTACAAGTAGATGTTGCGCGTCCTAAGTAAAAATAGAAATCGAATCAGGCAAGCGACGCAGCTAAGTTGACGGTAGTTTAATACAGAGCTCCTGTCATGAATAACATGAGCATAGAGAATCCTATGACACATATTGCGGTACTCGGAGCAGGCGTGGTGGGCGTGACCACCGCATGGTATCTACGTCAGGCAGGCTATGATGTGACTGTGATTGAGCGCGAATCAGCAGCAGGCATGCAGACGTCATTTGCCAACGGCGGTCAAATATCGGTCTCACATGCCACGCCTTGGGCCAATCCTGCGACCCCGATGAAAGCGCTCAAGTGGCTGTTTAAAGAAGATGCTCCGCTACTGTATCGCTTGCGTGCGGATAAAGCGCAGCTCAAATGGGCCATGCAGTTTTTGCAAGAGTGCCGCGCCGATAGAGCCGATGCCAATCTCGTGCAAATGGTGCGCTTAGGTCTATATTCAAGAGATACCTTACAACAGCTGCGCGCGGATATTGGCATCAACTATGAACAGCAAACACGCGGTATCATGCACTTTTATACCAATCAGGCAGAGTTTGATGCGGCTATCGAACCCACTGAACGCATGCAAGCGCTTGGTTGTGAGCGCCATATCATTGATATCAATAATGCTGTCAATTTAGAGCCAGCGCTCTACCCAATTGCGCATAAGCTCACTGGGGCGACCTATACCAGTCGTGATGAGTCTGGCAATGCACACTTATTTACTCAACGGTTAGCACAGTGCTGCATTGATGCTGGCGTACAGTTTTTATATGATACCGAGATTTTGGCACTCAATGCTGATGCTGACTCTGCCCGTCCGCATGTGCACAGTATTACTATCCGTCCAAAAGGCGAAAATGCGCAGACTTTCACGGCTGATAGCCATGTGGTCGCGCTTGGCAGCTATAGCGTACCTCTGCTAAAACCTTTGGGCATACACGCGCCAATATTTCCAGCAAAAGGTTATTCGGCTACTTATACGGTGAATCCACGTGCGCCGCATTTAGCGCCTTTTGTTAGTCTAATTGATGATGAATTCAAACTGGTCACCTCACGATTGGGTGACAAATTGCGAGTCGCTGGTACCGCTGAATTTAATGGCTATAACTTAGACTTAAATGCCACACGCTGTGAAGCCATTACTCGGCGCGTGCAGCAGTTATTTCCAAAAGGCATTATTGCAAACTCGGTACAATATTGGACAGGACTGCGCCCGATGACCCCATCGAACGTACCTTTGATTGGTCGTGCGCACTGCGGTCAAGTCAAACATGGCAGTCATAACGCTTCAGCGACTTTTGATAATTTATGGCTCAATACAGGACATGGTACATTGGGATGGACACACTCTTGCGGTTCTGCAAAGGCCCTTAGTTTATTAATCCAAGGCGAAACCCCTAATGTCGATTTTGATTTTATCGGCCTGAGCGTTTGATCGGGTTAGCGATGTATTCAGATTACAAACAAAAAAGGCGCTCACTTTACGTGAACGCCTTTTTTGTTTGTCTATGAACTTGCGATTAACTTTATGCTAATATGCCTTCCGCTACAGTCTCTGTAGCAGTAGATAAACCATCTATACCCATATCCAATGCTTCTAATTGCACAGGCACACCATTAACGGCAGCATTACCACTCAGCTGGTCAATTAAGGTCTCATCAGTCAAATCATTAACGCTGACACCTGCATGCGCTTGCGCAATTTTCTGCTTCACCCCTTTACGACCGTGACCAAAACCATGCGGGATACTGACCACTCCTGGCATCAGCTCATCCGTCACTTCTGCTGCAATGACCACGCTACCTACTCGAGAAGTTACTCTGACATCTTGACCATCTGCAATACCATGTTGCGCTGCCGTTTGCGGATGCAACATCAATGTACAGCGAGATTTACCTTTTACCAATCGATGGCTATTGTGCAACCATGAATTGTTGCTACGTACATGACGACGACCGATTAGCAAAATCTCATTACTGTTGTACTGTTGCACCATCTTTTTGACACGTGCCAAATCTGACTGATAAAAATCAACATGAAGATGAATTTGTTTATCAGCGTGTTTAATAGCCTCTGGCAACATACGATGCAGCGGACCTAAATCGATACCATGTGGGTTTTCGATCAGTGCTTCAAATGTCACGTCTTTATGAGGTCCATACTTTAGACCTTGCTCTAACAAGAACTTAGGACCAAAGGCTTTTGTCGCGGCACGTTCTTTTTGCGTTGCTTCTGGCGCATCTTTGTCTAAGCGCTCTGCCAATCCTAAATAAATCTCCCAGTCATGCTTGGTATCATCAGTTTTCTCAAACAAAGCAGGCGAATATTTGGCGACATTGTGCACGGCAAAGCCGTTAAAAGTAATGTCATAATGGTCGCGCTCTAACGGCGATACAGGTGGCAGAATAATATTGGCATGGCGACTGGTCTCAGTCACAAAGTAATCAAGCGAAACCATAAACTCTAACTGAGATAGTGCTTCATCTAACTTTTCACCATTTGGGGTGCTCAGAACTGGGTTACCAGCGACCGTGACGAATCCCTTTAACTGGCCTTCCCCCTCTACCAACATTTCATCCGCCATCGCAACCACGGGATACTCACCATTAAAATCTGGCAAGTTGCTGACGCGGCTATGACGTTTACCCAGATAGCCTGGGCCAGAACTGTTAACAACATCGACGGCAGGATTTGGGAACATGAGTCCGCCCACTTCATCTAAACGACCCGTGACGATATTGATGACCATAGATAGATATTGGCTGAGCAAACCAAACTCTTGCACTGAGATGCCCATACGGCCATAACAAACTGAGCTTTCCGCTTCACAAAACTCTTTGACGATACGTTTGATCTCAGCTGCGGTAATACCCGTGATGTCTGCAACTGACTCAGGCGTGTATTGTTCAGCAAACCAAGCAAGTCGATTGATCTCAGGTGCCAAGGCAGCCACTCTAGTATCGAGCTTGGCATAACCCTGCGTATAGATTTCATTGAGCATGGCCAATAGCAGTAATACATCCGTCGCTGGACGAATAAAGTGGTGCTCACTAGCGATGTCTGCAGTTTCGGTACGTCTTGGATCAACCACTACTATTTTACCATCGCGCGCTTTGATATCTTTTAGCTTTTGGCGCATGTTGGGCGCAGTCATGATACTGCCGTTAGAAGCCAGCGGATTGCCACCGATGATAAGCATGTATTGTGTGTTATTGACATCAGGAACTGGAATACGCAGCATGTGACCAAATAGATGCATGCTAATAATATGATGCGGCAGCTGGTCGATAGAGGTGGCAGAAAAACGACTGCGCGTCTTTAAGCTAGTAAGCAGTTGTTTGATGGTTAACATACCGCCCATGTTATGTACGTTAGGATTACCCAAATAAACGCCCAATGCATTTTGACCATACTTTTGCTGTATGGATTGAATACCTGCGGCGACTTTATCTAACGCTTCTGGCCAACTAATAGATTTCCAACCGTCTGCCGTTCTTTCTACTGGCTGACGCAAACGGTCAGGATCTTCATGCAAATCTTGCAAAGCGGTGGCTTTCGGACAAATATAGCCTTGCGAAAAAGGATCGTTTTTATCTCCTTTAATCGACAAGACTTTTTCGCCATCATGTTTTATTTCGACACCGCACATCGCCTCGCACAATGTACAAGTTCTAAAATGCGTTTGCGCTTCGCCTAACGTTGGTGCAGCCGTGGTGGTGGCCATAGTCACTCTCCCTGTTGTGTTTTTTGTTCTAGATTTCATGGCAATAATTTTTGCTTATTATCATTACTGACTAGTATTGCTTCCGTGCAAAAAATTGGCGAACAGTGCGTCAAAGCTGATACTCAAGGTGGCAATCGCTTGTTGTCTTGAGTATCGCTGCTGATGACAGCCCAATATCAACTCATGTACTTGTGCCGCCGCCATATCGACGCATAGATTGACAGCACTGCGCTCGCAAGTACGATTGGATAACTGCAATCCTTGAATAAATATCTCTGTCCATTCTTCTTGTATTTCGGTAATCAGATTGCCCAGTCCATTATTTAATGAAGATTGGTTTTCTATACTGTCACTAAACCGTGGGCGATCCTCTAACAAATGCTGAAACAGCGCGATATTCTCAAATGCAGAATCAAAGATCATAATCAGACATTGTCGACATTGCTGATTATGATCTTTACTCAACAGGTCATAATCTTTGAGCATATTGACCCATGCCAATCGCATCGGTGATAGATAATTGTCTTTTAGTTGGGCGCTCAGCTCATTTTGTAGCGCCTCTAGGCTCTCAAAATGATTGTAAAAACTGGGCTGTGCAATACCTGCACCTTTGGCAACTTTATTCATACTCATGCCCTGAGCACCTTCCAAACTGTACAACCGCAAGGCACTTTTTAATAACGCACGCCGAGTCTTGGCTTTTGCTAGCTCACGTTTAGATTCTACTGGGACTGTCAAATCTTGCGCTAATACATTCAATGCAGAGGTATTCCTATTCAATAGATAATGATATCGACACACCAGTAATTTACCTTAGGTGCTATTGTGCCGAAAAAATGTGATGATAATGGTCAATTGCCGATAGCGAATATCTTAGCTATAAGGTTATAGTCATTTAAACCATATGTCTATAGTAAAACTCATGCTTCACAAAACAACTATTTTTAGGCTGCTATCATGACATCACCTGTATTCTCCCCTTTAGTGCTGCCTTGTGGCGCTACCTTACCCAACCGCTTAGCGAAAGCTGCCATGGAAGAAAACATGGCTGATGTCGGTCAAGTCCCTGGCCCTACTCTGCTCCGTCTATATAAAAACTGGGCAGAAGGCGGTACAGGGCTGTTAATCACTGGAAACGTGATGGTAGATGGCCGCGCTATGACAGGGCCTGGTGGTGTCGTATTGGACAAACACAGTGAGATAGCACCTTTTAGAGCATGGGCAAATACTGCCAAGCACAACAATACACAGGTTTGGATGCAGCTCAACCATCCTGGCCGTCAAGTATATGCTGCTATGGGTGGCGATGTGCTATCACCTTCTGACGTGGCTATCGACTTGGGCAAGCACTCCCATCTATTTGGCAGACCTCGTGCGATGACGCAGCAAGATATTGAACAATTGATCCAGCGGTTTGCCGATAGTGCACTAAAAGCAGAGCAAGCTGGCTTCGATGGGGTACAAATTCATGCCGCCCACGGCTACCTAATTTCTCAATTTTTATCACCGCTTACCAATAAACGTAAAGAGGAATACGGCGGTTCGATTGAGAATCGTATGCGACTATTGATCGAAGTAATCAAAGCCGTTCGTGCTCAAGTTGCGCCTACTTTTGCAGTCGCTGTGAAGATAAATTCGGCCGATTTCCAGCGCGGAGGATTTGATGCAGATGATGCTAAAGTGGTTATTTCAGCGATGAATGAATTGGCCGTAGATTTGGTCGAATTATCAGGTGGCAGCTACGAAAGCCCAGCCATGCAAGGCAGCGCAGCAGATGGTCGCACGTTGCAACGAGAAGCTTACTTTTTAGACTTTGCAAAGGAGATTGCTCAAGTCGCTACCATGCCTATCATGACGACAGGTGGCGTTAGGCGATTGGCTGTCGCAGAAGATGTACTGGCGCAAGGGATTGACGTGGTTGGTATGGGAACCGCATTAGCCATGTACCCAGCTCTACCAAACAACTGGAAAAATGATAGTACGCTTAGTGCTCACAATCCTGTGGTACGCTGGAAAGATAAAACCTTGAGTGCGGTTGCTACAATGGCGGTCATCAAGCGACAATTACAGCGTATGGGGCAAGGAAAATCGCCCAAACCAAATGCCTCGCCAATTTTCTCATTGATTTCTGATCGTATACGAATAAAAAAACTCACCAAACGCTATCATCAGTATTTGAATAAATATTCGACGAAATAACTTTTAATCAATTTTAAAAATAATAAAAAAAGCAGCTACTCTATTTTTGAGTAGCTGCTTTTTTATTTGCATAAGTATTTTTGAATAAATAATATATTTTTTTAATATTCATATAAAAAACAAGTTCATAGAATAAATTATTCTCACGCATAGTAAACGCAATTTACGTGGCACTACTACAGCAGCCTTGTAGATAACACTTAGTAAACGCCCACTATAATTAAGTAACACTATAAACATAGCATATACAGACAGCTGAATTGAAAAGTCCTATATTTAATCTCACAAGATATTTGGAACCAATCATTTATCCTTGTGCAATACAATTAAAATAAAAATTAAATAGTAGTATCAGTAATCGATATCGTGAAATAAAAATCAAAATGGTGATTAAGAAATAAATCAAACACAATGAGTTCAATAAAAGGAATAATACAATGAACGAACATACTCTAAAAGGCGAATGGAACCAAGTGAAAGGTTCAGTTAAACAAAAATGGGCTGAACTAACAGACGACGATCTTACCCATATCGAGGGTAGCCGTGACAAGCTAGTAGGCCGTGTACAAGAGCGCTATGGTCATGCCAAAGAAGACGCAGAGCGTGAAGTAGATGACTGGCGTTTGGAAAATAAATATTAATATATTTGTTGCATACTTATCCGCTGCATAATTACTGTACTAAATAAACCGAAAAACCGCATAGAAATATATGCGGTTTTTTTATAGCAGATTTATACTGTACAGATAAGCTATTGGAGAAATAAATTACCATTCTCCAGACACGATAAAACCGCATAGCAATCAATTGTTATGCGGTTTTATTGTTAACTATCCATGTTACCTATCACGACTGCTTTTCATGCATCCTTGCACAAATATTCAGTATATTGTGATACTGGGCATCCTGCCCTTTTTACTACACTACAGCTTCAGTATTACTTGCTGCTATCAGCAAAGGGTATGTGTCCTTACTTCAATCGCTATTGTCATCCTGACGCTAGTTATCGAATCATTATCCTTAATGCGGTCAACTCAATCCTTGAGTCACATTCCCTAATGCCGTGTGACTATAATGCCTAACTCTCACTCGTATGTTAAGTCGCGTAAACGTCATTGCGTGTAAGCATATGCTTACAACAATCTATTTTACTTGCCACAATTATTACAACTTATTAACGCAAATGACACCTACCGCAAAGTTTTGTACTCTATTATAGATAATGTAAGGAAATATTTCGAACAATAAATCACTAGAGATATTTGCTAGCTGCTAGCTAACTTGACGTAAAAATGTCTTTAAAATTTTATAGTTATAGCAGATATAGATATTTCCAACATATATCGCCTACTTAATACCATCATAGGATATTGCCTCATGAAAACGATAAAACCCTTCTCTATTAAGGCCACTGTATCTACTGGTCTTGTCGTTGCATTATTGGGTACGACAGTGGGTTGTGCGGTTGTAGGTCCAGGATATGACAATCAGCCCGTCTATCGTGGTGATAATAATAGCCAGAATAATAATTTTAATCGCGTAAGTCAGCAGCTTCGACAAGACTTGCGTCGCAAAGGCTATCAGGTTATAGATATCAGAGCTGATAGTTACCGTGGTGATCGAGCTCTTACGGCTTATGCTAAAAAGAATAACCAAGCCTACGAGTTAAAATATACTTACCCTACCCTAAGACTCATCAGCTCAAGCAAAAGAGCATGGCCAGATAACTGGGATAATAATAAGTCGCAAAAAAATAATGGCCGCTATAAAGAAAACAAGCATAAAGATAATTATCAGAATGGTCAGCGCTATAAAAAAGGCGATGTCGAAGACGCTATAAAAAGAGAATCACGTTACCCAGCTATCAAACGCCGTGCTATCAACAAAGTAAGAGCTATGGGCTACCGTGTTGAAGATATCGAGCTTGAAGAAAAAAATAAGCGCGGTGTCTTTGAGATTGAGGCCAAACGCGGCTCACAGAAGTATGAGATATTATTAAGTTATCCAAATTTAGATGTGATCAAAGTCAGAAAAGATTGATCGCTTTCAGCATTTTCAGCTAATAACCTCAGTACATTTAACTCTTACCCATATTGAGCAACGATATATTATTAGGAAATTATTATGAAAACTCTATCATTTTCGACGTTAAAAACGGTAGCGACTGGCAGCATAGTCGCAGCTTTATTGGTAGTGACCACAGGCTGTGTGACTGCACCGAATGGCTACAATGGCTATGACGACCTATACGAGCATACTCATAAGGACAATAAAGGCCATAAAAAACACAAAGACAAAAAGAACGATAAAAACAGCTATGTCTCCGTTGTCGAGCAACGAGCTGCTAGTAAAGTCCGTAGCATGGGATACCGTGTCAAAGACGTCAAATATAAAAACGGTGATCGTAAGATTAAGATAAAGGCTGAACGTGGACGCGACGATTATAAAATCGAGCTAGGCTATCCAAGCTACAACGTGATTAAACTTAAAAAAGATTAATCAGTTATTAGGATCTGATATTCACTGTTAATACTCAGTTGAAATATCAAAAATTTTATAACCAAATAAGTCATCAAATGGCTTATTTGGTTTTTTTATGAGAATTCTTACACTCAATGAGCTAATATATTTCTATATAAAACTAAAAATCCAAGACTTTTATTACATCATAAGCTGGTGTTTCATAGGGATGTGCCTTTTTTAATGCTGCAATGGTAGCATCGATAAAAGCTTCATCTACCACCATTTCAACTCGCCACTCATCGACCATTTCTAAACTATCCTGTGTACCAATGTGCGGCTCACTGCCTGATAGTGGCATAAACTGACCAGCTCCTTGTACCTGCCAACAGCATTGCTCATAGTTTCCAATCTTTCCAGCGCCAGCAGTAAATAGAGCAGACTTTACTTGGTCTAACGCAGCATCAGGAATAAAAACAGTCAATTTATACATAGGTTTACCTCATAGAATGGTTTTGAGTATCAATCTGCTAGTTCTTAGACAAGGAAGCATGGTCAGTCCATATATAACGTAGCAGCCAGTCTTTGGCATCGCCTGCATAATCAATACCAATACGTGGGCGTAGTGATACAGGTGGCTGACAGCCATCATCTTCTATCCAAACTTCTGATGCCGGCGAAATAGGTTTGCCATATAAATCGCGATCAATTTGCAAGCGTTTAGTCAATTTGCCAGGGCCTGCGAACTGCTTAGAATGTGTAAATTGCTTATCTGGGCTGAGTTGTTGCTCTTCAATCAGACGGTCACTATCATCGGTCAAAAACCCAGCGCGGATCAATACCGATTCAGGTGACTCTACAGAGCCGCTAATCAAATTTAGCATATGATGCACGCCATAGGTCAAATAGACATAGAAGACACCGCCTTGCTCATACATAATTTCTGTGCGCGCCGTTCGAGTACCTGCATGTGAGTGGCAAGCGGGATCATCTTGACCAATATAGGCTTCGGTCTCAGAGATACGCATACGTAGCGTTTTTTGCTGTCCATCGCTATCGGTTAGCTGTCGACATAAGACTTTACCAATCAGATCAGCAGCGACCACACAGGTCGGACGAGTGAACCAGTCAGGCTCCAAAACAGTTGATGAGGCAGTAGACATTAGCGAAACCTTTTTTATTTTTATGGTCTAATTGATATGAGTAAGTACTAACAAATTAGCATAAAAATAAGATAAGGTATCGAGGACAGTGTTAACGCTATGTTTGATTTTTTATACGAGCTAAACTACAAGCCTGTCCCTAAAGAATGATACTGGTTGATAAATAGATAGGAATTGCAGTCTGTTATAAGTAGTTCCATTATAGTGGTCTGTTTTGGGTGGTCTATTCATTGCTTTAGAGGTCTGTTTGGTTGGTTCCGATGGGGTATACCCTTTTTGCCGCAGTTATAAAACAAGTTTGTCAGTTTCAAATATCTAAACTCAATTATACTTTGTTAAGCGATCATAGTCAGCGCAACTAGACTCAATACCGTTACTACAAGCTTTATTAAACCACTCTTTTGCCTTAGATAAATCTCTTCGAACACCTCTACCCTCTTCATACATAATACCTAAGCTATTCTGAGATAAAGAATTATCTTGTTTCTGGTTTGCTGATTTGAAGTACCATTCGAATGCTCTTTCATAATTCTGGCTGACTCCCACCCCATTCTCATACATATCTCCAATATTATTTTGTGCTCTAGAATACTCTTGATCGCTGGCTCTTAGATACCATTCAAGGGCTTTACTATAATCTTGCGCTACGCCTCGTCCATGGTGATGCATTAGTCCAACTATAAATTGTGCTTCTACCATTCCCTGATCAGCCGCCTTCTGATACCAATTTAGCGCCTTTGTATAATCTTGATTGACGCCCAAGCCATCATAGTAAAGCTCAGCTAGGTTATATTGAGCAGAGGCTAACCCTTTTTCAGCAGCTCCCTGATATAACTTGAAAGCCTCATCATAGCTTTGCGGGACGCCCTGACCATACTCATATAATGAGCCGAGATTATTTTGAGCTTCTATGTTTTCCCGTTCGACTGACGTTTTAGTAGTTATAGAGCTGCATGCCAAAATAGACATAGATGTACTTGCCATAAAAATAAGTAGAGTTAATTTGTAAATTCCTTTGTATACTAGATGCTCTATCTTCATGAGGTATCTTGGTTAGGTCAGACTACACTTAAAAAAATGGTGATAATATATGGAAATGGTTATAGATTTTAAAGGTGTTGATACAGCAGACAAGATGCACACAAAATTAAAGCATGCTTTTGGTTTTCCAGATTTTTATGGTGCTAATATTCATGCCTTAATGGATTGCTTAGGTGACATACGCTATCCAGAATACGGCATGTCGGAGGTTACTATAGGAGAAAATGAAGTGTTAAATCTAACGATTAAAAACTTTCCTTACGAGAACGACATAATTATAAATATTTTTTTTCTTGCTATTAAATATGTTAATGCTAAGTCGATTCGAAATGAAGAAAGTCCTTCGATACATTTGATACTAATTTAGGTCAACTAATAAGTGACCCCTGCCGTCAATCCCATAGAAATTAACTTGGAAGATTCTAATCATACAGCTCGATAATCCTATGCTGTGGGTTTTATAGTAATTAAGTTCACATATAACACTAGCAGCTCGATGCCTGTATAGCGCACCGATCATAGATAGAGTATGTATGGTAAGTACACCATAAAGTACACTGTGGCTATCTCAGTAATTCAAAACCTCGATATCATTAGCCTACAGTCAAAGATTCAAGTCCTCACTAGGGAACCATCATAAATATAATGCCATAAAAAAACTGAGCACACGGCTCAGTCTTTTATTTTATGCTAAGTATCAGATACTTATTTTAATGGTACACCAATACGGTCAGCCACTTCTTCATAAGCTTCAATCACATCACCTAATGACTGACGGAAACGGTCTTTATCAAGTTTCTTCTTGGTGTTCTTATCCCAGATACGGCAGCCATCTGGTGAGAACTCGTCACCTAATACGATACGGTCATGGAATACGCCAAACTCTAGTTTAAAATCAACTAGAATCAAATCACCCGCATCAAACAATGCCTTTAATACATCGTTGACTTGATAGGTTAGCTCTTCCATCTTAGCCAATTGCTCTTTGGTTGCCCAACCAAGAGACACAGAAAGTGATTCGTTGACCATCGGATCACCTAGCGCATCATCTTTATAAAACAGCTCATAAGTCGGCGGCGTCAATGCCTGACCTTCTTCTAAGCCTAAACGACGCACCAAACTACCAGCTGCAAAATTACGAACCACACACTCTACAGGAATCATGTCCAAGCGTTTAACCAACACTTCGTCATCAGACAATTGCTTCTCGAAATGTGTTTCGATACCAGCATCAGACAATTTTCGCATGATAAAAGCATTAAAGCGGTTATTAACCACACCTTTACGTGCTAATTGTTCGATACGCTTACCATCAAGCGCTGAGGTATCATCACGGAAGTGCAAAATCAGAAGATCATTGTCCTCTGTTTCATAGACAGATTTGGCTTTACCTTTATACAGCAGTTGTTGCTTTTGCATTATGGGAGTTCCTGTTCGTTCAAGCTTATGTGGTAAAAACGCGCAGCTACCGCTGACTGATGTAAGACACATGGTTTGCGGCTATGATAAAGAACGCAAAAGTCAGCGATATAGATAAGGGAATAAGTTTAGTTCGAAGTGTTGCTAACAGCACGCTGAGGTTTTGGCAGCTGATACTGATTGCCTGACTCATTTTGTAGTTGGAGCGTGTTTGCTCCAGCATTAGGTGTTGAATACAAAGGTACAAAAGGTGCCGTTTCTTGGGCAGCAGGTAGCTCTATCGGTGCAAGCTTTTTGCTTTGCTGATAATCTAAGCTGCCGTTATCACGTTTACCAAGCAAGTTTTTGGTCGCTTGACAGCCGCTTAATACCAAAGTGCTACCCAAAACCAAGGTCAGCATTGCTGGAAATAACTTTGTCGTTGATGATACTGTTTTTGATGTTACTGTCATCATGTTGTCTCTCTGAGTTAGCAGTTATTGCTCATGTAGGCGATTGACTTATCGTGATAAGTTGACTTGCTGCTAGCTCGAATGGCACTTATCTAATGTGCAGCAAGTCTTAAATCGCCGAATATCAATTGGCTAAGTATCAATTTATCGTATGTTTGCTCGAACCAATGCTTCATCGATAGTCGCATGATGCTGCTCGGCGAGCCAAACCAATGGCAGACGGATACCTTTATCGATAATGCCCATTTTATGCAATGCGTACTTCGCTGGGATAGGACTTGATTCGATAAATAGGTCACGATGCAGATGCTTGACCACGTCATGGATTTTACCAGCCGCTTCAAAATCACCACGTAAACCCGCAGAAAAAGTCTCACTCATGGCTTTTGGCGCCACGTTAGCAGTGACTGAGATATTACCTTTGCCGCCTACTTTCATTAGATCAAGTGCAGTGCCGTCATCACCAGATAGTACAACCATTCTGTCACCAACAGCTTTGATCAATTGCTCACCGCGACCGACAGATCCTGTCGCATCTTTGATAGCAACGATATTATCGATGTCACACAAACGCTCGACCGTGTCTTGAGCAATATCAACCACTGTACGGCCAGGTACGTTATACAGCATTTGCGGTATATTTACGGCTTTGGCAATGGCTTGATAATGCTGGAATAAGCCTTCTTGTGGCGGCTTATTGTAGTAAGGAGCGACGAGCAACGCACAGTCTGCACCTGCATCGGCAGCATCCTGAGTCAGCTTGATGGCTTCCATCGTGTTGTTGGCACCAGTACCCGCGATGACCGGTACACGACCTTTGACATGCTGGACAAAATAGCGAATGACATCGCTATGCTCTTGCATAGATAGGGTCGCTGATTCGCCAGTAGTACCAACAGCTACAAGGCAGTGTGTGCCCTGCTCGATCTGCCAATCTATGAGATCTGCGAGACGTTTATAATCGACCTTACCGTCAGGGTGCATGGGCGTTACCAAAGCTACCATTGAGCCTTGTAGTTGGGTTTTGATCTCGTCGTATGCTGTGCTCATAACCGTGCCTTACTGTATTATCCTAGCTTTTATTAAAGCTGTCACATGATAGGTCGTTTGCAAGTGGCCATTGCTTTATATGCGTTGATAAACGCTGATGGCGTAACTTACTTGATGTTAATGCTGCGTCTCTACTTACTATAATAGCGTTTTTATCATAGATTATTACATCTACGATATCAGTATCGTGATGGCAATTTACCAAGAGTAAAGGCCTGCTTACTAACCAACAGAAATATAATAATAAGAGTGCTCGTTAGTGTAGCATATTTTGATTTGACAGCTATCAATCAATTGGCAGTCAGCCCATAAATTTAGCACTAAAAAAAGGGGATTATTCTTCCCTTAAATATATAAAGCTTGGCTTAAAATCTTGTAGATGAATAGTTACATCATTAAAGGAGCAGTTTAGCGTAATCAACTTGCGCTGATAAGTCTCTTATGTAATATTAACGAATCGTCAACACATCGATAGTAGGTCGATAGAATCGAAAAGGCAACCCTCTCGTACCGATGCCGCTACTAACAAATATCTGTGCACTTGCATGTTGGTATAGGCCGCGCTGCTTACCCATGCGACTGTTATATAGCAATGTTGATTGCTCACTACTGCGGCGAATATCGTTCTGTTTTTGAGCAAGCAGGATATTTTTTTGAATAGCTTTTGCAGCACCGGTTATCAACAAAGGGCGTGGTTGTAAAGATTTTGGCAGATCACTGATACTATCAAATCGTGATGCCAAGATAATCACTGGACTGGTGGCATTGGCAATCTCCGATCCAAGTATTGCTTTATCAGTCGCCTCTGACGTTTCAATATCTGTAGATTGCTTAGGCACATCTTGCCAGCCGCAAAGCACCGCTACTAATGGATTTATATTCGAGTTTTCTTGCTCAACACTGTCTTGATTATTAGTTCGATAAGTCAACTGATTGACGACTGACTGCTTATTTGTTGTTCTTGCACATTTGAGTGGCAGCGACGTACATTGCTGACCGATATAGTTAATATCGAGTACATCAAAAGTACTGGCCAATGTATCTTCTAGTAGCGGCTGACCTTGCTTGGTCGTATTCATAGATTGATAACGCAAGTCCGAGGTGCTCATGACTGTATAAACAGGTTTATTCACCCCTTTAAACAGCATTAATTGACCTACTAGATCCGCACTTGGATAGTATAGCCAGTCGCCAGTAATCAGTACGGCATCTGCTGATAAGGCGTTGATAGTAGAGACTAGCTTTCGGATATGACGCGGCTTACCACCGTATATTCCTATACGTAAATCTGCTAATACAGCGACTTTAAGCGGTGTAGACAAGTCTAAGTCAATAGAATGATGCTCTAATCGTAAGCGGTTGGGTTGTACAATAACAGTAAAAAAGTATAAACCCATCATCAATATTGCCATCAGTACGGCAGGTAATGATAGCTGCGCTAACATCGGTATCAGGTCCTGTGACCAAACCATGATAAGCAATATCACCCAAACAGGCATCGTGTAAGCGGCATAATATAATGCGAGCTTCACCCAAATACGCATAAAGCGCTTGGTAGGATTAGCATTAAACGTTTGTAGCCCTGACCACAGTGCAATGTACGCTAGCAATGCTGCTGACGTCGTTGTAATAAGCGTATGTAGAGCGGGGTCAGTCATAATTACCTAGCGGTTGTATAATGGTACGAGCCTACTAAGCGACTCGGCCCACCTTAGAGCCTATTGATCGATCAATAACTCATTTAACGAATGAATTACTGTTGAGGTCTTACTCTTAGCTGTTTGATAAAAAACCAAACATTATAGAGGTCGACCTCCATGATAGACAAGCACAATTATTGACGTGCGCGCTGCCTTTATACCCTGAACCGTAATCTGAGTTACATTATTAGTCACATTAACAGTGACATTCACAGTCACGCTTTAATCATGACACCTACTCAATACGTAGACCAATAATAGCAGGAATGCCTTGGCGTATAACTTCTATAGTGACCACGCCTTTTTTAGGAAGAGATGAGATAGCACCTGAAAAGTCTGCCACTGTTTCGATCGGCTTTTGATGAAAGTTAGTGATGACATCACCTGCCAGAATACCTGAGCGCGCGGCCAATCCAGTAGGATCCACCGTGGTAACCAATATGCCCGTTTTATTATCGACGGCGATTTCTGCTTGTTCATCCGCCGTCAAATCTCGTAAACGCAAGCCCAACTGTACATCATCATTTTGCTCATTACCGCTCTGTGCTCTTACATCATTAGGCGCATAAGCGAGCTTGCCGTTAATCACCATCTGCTTACCGCTACGCTGAATCCGTGCACGGAAGGGATCGCTTGGACGCGCTCGATTAAGCAAGTTCAGCAAATCTGATGCCTCCATGATTTGTACGTCATTGTATTGCAAAATGATGTCACCAGGTTTTAGGCCTGATTTTTGTGCTGGTGAGTCTGGTGATACACGAGTAAGTAAGGCACCTTGAGGACGTTCTAAATTGTAAGCCTCGGCCAGATTGCGATCGATATCTTGTGGATAGATTCCTAGATATGCACGCGCCACTTCACCATCATTTTTTAGCTGCTCATAAATATCCATGGCAGCGTCAATAGGAATCGAGAATGACAGACCCATATAACCTCCAGTACCACTGAAAATACGCGAATTGATTCCAATCACTTCGCCGCGCTGGTTAAATAGTGGCCCGCCAGAGTTACCCGGGTTTAATGCTACATCCGTTTGGATAAATGGTACGCTGGTCTCACGCGAAAAACTACGTGACTTGGCACTGACAATACCAGCAGAGGCTGAGTAGTCAAAACCAAATGGCGAACCGATTGCCAATACTGGTTCCCCTACTTTTAGACCACTTGAGTCGCCAATAGGCAGGGCTGGAAATTGACTGCCCTCAACTTTTAACACGGCCACATCTGAGCGCTCGTCACTACCGACCAAGGTTGCATCAAGCTCGGTTCTGTCATTGAGCGTCACAGTGATTTTGTCCGCACCTGCGATGACATGATGGTTGGTTAGCATATATCCATTGGAGGTAATAAAAAAGGCCGTACCATAAGCGTGTTCAATCGCTGGCGTCGCAACTCGATCAGGAATACGTAGACGATCACCAAAGAACTGACGTAACACTTCAGCAGTCTGAGCCTTAGCGAGCTCAGCTTCACTAATCGTTTTGGTGACATTGACGCGTGCCACTGCTGGCGTGACTTGTTGCACCAAACCAGAGAAATCAGCTGTAGTGACTGCAGCCTGAGCACTGTTTATCGTCGTGACATTAATACTAGCGAACATCGCGGTACTAACAGCGAGTGCCAGCGCACTACGTTGTAACCAGCGCTGCATATTGGCAGTGGTCTGTCCTTTGAACATATTGATAGGCATTTTGTGTCCTCCATATGAGTAATCGCTGTTGTTAACAGCCACGTTATGATTGTCAGCGATAGTGACTACACCAAGCGGCATGCCCCTATTCGTTACTATTTGGTGAATTATATTCTTTTATCTATTTATCTTGTCTATTTATGCGGCGCAGCACTTTTATTCGAACTTATTGTCATACCTATTTAGCCGTTACTTTACGCTTATTTTTATCACTACTCACTACTTGAATATTTATAGAGTGCCTGTCTTTAGAAGATGGTTAATAGTGTCGTATAAAAATAAATACTCTCAACGTTCAGTATATGACATTTCATGGCGCTAACACTATTATCCTGTGCGCGACGTGCATGCCCCACGCAGCTACTGTATGATAAATAAAAACTTAAAGTATGATGCTAATGCCTTTTGCATAGTGCAGGATAACCCAAGGCAACGTTATTTCATATGGGCTTCGTATACTTTCGTGGCCGTGACATAGCTTTTTAGCAGGTACGGCTTACATCAGCTTGAAATAAAATCATGGTATGATGTCAAACCAAATATTTTACTAAACAAACAAAAGTTAGCTTGTATATAAGACTGTTTATTGCAGGTTTATAAACTGGCTATCATCACTCTTGTTTTCCATCTTTTGCATTTCTAGCGTATTGTGATTTATCTAGAAACGCTTTTGTCTTTGCTACTTTATAGTAGTTATATCATATCTAGCTTATGTTGTGATTCATGATGGCTATCAGTGCGATGGCTTAGCTACAACAGAAACGGATAACAACTTATTGTTAAATAAACGGTAGCGACTATCTTATAACAGCTATCAATAGATATAAAATATGACAAGATTATAAAAGGATTAATTTATGGATACCGCCCTTTTGCTATCCGGCGTGGTTGGGATTGGCATTGCCGCCCAATGGTTGGCTTGGTATTTAAAGCAACCATCCATTTTATTTTTATTACTGATTGGTATTATCGTCGGCCCAGTGCTGGGTGTATTTGACCCAGACTTGGTGTTGGGCGAGCTGATGTTTCCTTTCATCTCTTTGGGCGTAGCGATTATCCTATTTGAAGGATCGTTAACGCTAGAGTTCGATGAGATTAAGCAACATGGTACCGTGGTACAGATGCTGGTATCGGTCGGTGTACTGATTACCATTGCTATCGTGGCCCTATCGACTTATTTACTATTCGATGTCGATCCATTGATTGCTCTACTATTCGGTGCGTTAGTCTGTGTGACTGGTCCGACGGTTATTATGCCGCTGCTGCGCAGTGTACGCCCCAACAAAACTATTTCCAACATCTTGAAGTGGGAAGGTATTATCATTGACCCAATCGGCGCTATCGCTGTGGTATTGGTCTATGAGTACATTATCTCAGGCGGCGAAGCCAGTAGTATTCTACTGTTTGCTAAGATTGTCGTATTGGCTACTGCAATGGGTATGGCGGGCGCTTGGCTACTTGCCTTCCTTATGCGCCGTCATATGATTCCTGAGTTCTTACGTAATGTCTTTACCTTAGCATTTGTACTGGTGTTATTTTCGATATCGAATCATCTAGAGCATGAATCTGGTCTATTGACCGTTACAGTATTGGGTGTGGCGTTGGCAAACTGGCCAAAATTCCCCCGTGAGACGATTTTAGAGTTCAATGAATCGTTAACTATTCTGCTGATTTCAGTGCTATTCATTATTCTGGCGGCGCGTGTAGAGCTAGCAAGCTTGCTTAGTGTGGGTTTTGCAGGGCTAGTGCTGCTCGCTATCGTGATGTTTGTCGCACGTCCACTATCAGTCTGGGCATCAGCTATCGGCTCTAACCTTAAAACCAATGAAAAGCTGATGATTAGCTGGATTGGGCCACGTGGTATCGTTGCCGCTGCCATCTCATCTCTGTTTGCGATTCGTTTGCAAGAGTATGATATTCAGGGCGTAGAGCTACTTGTACCTCTCGTATTTATGGTTATCATCGGTACGGTCATGATTCAGGGCCTGGGTGCAAAAGTAGTCGGTAATTTACTTGGCGTACGTGAGCCTGAGACTAACGGTATCCTTATCGTTGGCTCAAACCCAATTGCACTATTGATTGCTACCTCTCTCAAAGACCAAGGCTTTGACGTCATCGTTGCGCACAATAACTACACCAATATTGCACGCGCACGCATGAGCGGTCTGCGTACTTATTTTGGTAACCCTATCTCTGATCACGCAGATCATCATCTGGATCTAATCGGTATTGGTCGCTTGTTTGCGATGAGTATGGACAAAGAAATGAATACGTTGTCCGAGATTCATTATCGTCATGAATTTGGTGAGCGTAAGCTATACCGTCTCAAATTCAGTGACGAAAAAGTCAAAAGCGAGCGTGATGATAAGCAATCGAACTTCCATTCACAGTGGTTGTTTGGCAAAGATGTGACCTATACCAAGCTTGCCAGTATGCTGTCCAAAAAAGCTCGAATTAAGATTACCAACATTACGGATAGCTATAGCTTTGAGCAGTATAAAGCGGATAATAAGCAGTTCGTACCGTTATATACTGTCGACAAAGAAGGCAAACTGCACGTTATCACCGATAAGTTTGACGGTACTGTCCCTCGTGACCGTAAGCTTATATCGCTAGTGGTAGACGATGAAGTACAGCCGAAGCCAGTCGATGTAACGCCTAAACAAGAGCAGGCTCGTATGGCAGCTGATGCTAACTTTGAGTCAAACTCAAAAGCACCTGAAAAGCGCAAAGAGCAGGAGCCTAGCCCTGATGACAGTCAGACAGCAGCACCAGAGCCTTCGGTAGATAGTGACAAAAGTGATGAGCAAAACACTGCTAATCAGTCATCAACCACCCAAAGCAGTAACACCGAGACTAAGTTACCTTCTAGCACTACCGTAGAGAAAAGTGAGCCAGTAGAAGAGCCAAAAACATCTGCTACTAATGGGGATAATAAAGGCGTCATGTCTGCAAACTCGACCGCGACTTCGAAGACCAAAACCTCTACGAACAGTAATGGCAATGGTAGTGCCCCTAAAAACAAAAAAGGAGCGCTTGACCCAAATCGTCTACCTGACTCTGCTCAAGATAGCGACGCCTCTATCGCTACTACTGAGGATGTAAAAGTAGATAAAATAGATGACAAATAACGTGCATAGTTATCCGCTTTATTGACCTAAAGATAAAAGATTTACCTTAACAAAAAGCCCCAGCATATTGCTGGGGCTTTTTGTTGGGGCTAACTAACTGACTGCCTGCCTGACTGGCTATCGATACATCTAACTGCCTTATAAATCTACTTGGCAAAATTTAATTATTTGATATCGAATCTGTCCATAACTGTCTGCCATATACGCGCACTCACATCATCCGTACTGCCCGATGCATCAATACGCTGTATACGCTCAGGATACTCGCTCGCAAGCTGACTAAAACCAGTATGCACCCAAGTAAAAAACTCGGTAGCCTGCTGCTCAAAACGATCGGCCGCACTGCGCTTATTGGCACGTTTCATACCTTCTGCTACTGGCAAATCCAACCACAATGTCAGCTCAGGAAGCTGCGTCACAAATTGTTTGATAAGCATATCTATTTTGCCGCGTACCAACTCGTCGCCATACGCACGCCCAAAGCCCTGATACGCGATAGTAGAGTCGGTAAACCTATCACATATTACCCAAGTACCATTTTGGAGCGCTGGTAAAATGACTTGCTGCATGTGATCACAGCGCGCAGCAAACAATAGCAGCAACTCGGTATCGTCTTCGATATCCGTCGCTGGGTCCAATAATATGTCTCGCAATTGCTCTGCAAATGGGCTACCACCCGGCTCACGAGTACGCAGATGTGGAATGCCATTAGCTTCTAAGCGCAAGCACAACTGTTCAATCGCAGTAGTTTTTCCCACGCCTTCGGTCCCTTCAAAACTAATAAAGCGGCCTAACGTAGGTGCCGTCTCCGTATTTAAAGCACTTGATTCAGGTAGATTCGATGATGGGGTGTTGGTATGTGACGGTGTTGCGCTGGTGTGCATAGATACTGACATGATATGACCTTATGTCATTGATGAGCGCTACCTCTATTTTGTAGCACTCAATAAACGATAAGTTTTTTAAGAGGATTAAGAAGGAATATTACTGCGGCGGCGTTTGAGATTTTTTCTCACGCATGACACTAAGGTAGTCTTTTACCGCTTGATTGTGCTCAGCCAAGCTATTGGTAAATTTGTGCCCGCCATTGCCCGTTGCCACAAAATACAACGCCTCACTATCGGCAGGATGTAAGGTCGCTTCGATAGAAGCCGCTGATGGTAGCGCAATTGGCGTTGGCGGTAAACCATCAATTTGATAGGTGTTGTAAGACGTTTTCTCATCGATGTCTTTGCGGCGGATATTGCCATCATAACGACTGCCCATACCATAGATGATGGTCGGGTCCGTCTGCATACGCATGTTTTTATTCAAGCGATTTCTAAATACGGCAGAGACTAAAGGACGTTCATCAGCAACGCTGGTCTCTTTTTCGATAATAGATGCCATCACTAACGCTTCATAAGGACTCTTATAAGGCAGATTCGGTGCACGATTTTCCCACGCATCAGTCAGTACCTGCTGCTGACGCTTATACAAGTCAGTCAGTACTTTTTTATCGCTGGTCCCTTCACCATAATAATAGGTATCAGGCGCGAACCAACCTTCAAGATTATAATTAACAATCGGGTCACTGCTATTAGCCACACTGTCTGGCAATACACCTGTCAAATCCAATGCTTGGGCGATACTGGCATTGTCACTATCTGCGGTCAGTACTTCTTTTTCGATTTTGTCATTATCGCGCAGCGCTTGATAAAGGTCTTTAGATGTCTTACCTTCGATAATCTGTACCTTGACCATGGCCGCTTTTGCGCCTTGACCTAGTATTTGTAGCGCCTCAGCGATAGTCGGGTTTTCAGGTAGTTGATACGTACCAGCATGCAACGGCGCATCGACTTGTGACTTGATATATAGCTTAGCCACGCCTGCCGAAAACAGCGGAATCTGCTGCTGCCACTGCGGTAGTAGACCGTAATACGTCTGACCTGGCTCAATCGTGACCATTTGCTGCGGCTGCTCGATACGACCAAACAACGTCTGATAAACCATGACTAAGAAAAATGCGGCAATAAGCCCCAACACTAGCAGCACTTGATAGCCGCGTTGCATAAAAAACGACGGGTTATTGACTTTATATTGACGCGGTTTACTGTTGCCGCTGATGAGCGAGACGTTGGTTGCTGGCGTTGCTGATGTGTCTTGCACCTCATCTACCACTGGTTGCGCGTCCGGCAGCGTGGTATCGACACGCTCCTCGACTGTGCCATCTTGTTTGTTTGACGACGACTCATTGGGACGTTCAGGTGGTATATTGGGTGTAGGCTTGCTCATGGCAACTCGCGAGGCAGATGTTTGCTAGAATTTAGCACTGAACCGTGCGATTTTCAATGGTATTTGCTTAGCTTATGAATTATCTTGCTATTGATAGCAGTTTATATGGCTTAATACTTAGGCGTTTTTTTCAGTATTCTCAGCTTATCTATTAATAATGAAAATATCTTATGAACCTACATTTTAACCAAAGTCTCGCTAAAAACTATCACTCTGAACCTCAAAAAGTTCGTGTACTTAGTGAAGCATGGGTAAAGGAAAATAGTTACTGCACCAATTGTAGCGCCCAGTCGCTAGCTGAGTTTGCTAATAACAAACCTGTTGCTGATTTTTATTGCGAAAATTGTAATGAGCAATATGAGCTAAAAAGTAAAAAAGCCAAGTTAAGCAATGTTGTCAATGATGGCGCTTATAAGACGATGATTGAGCGTATCAATAGTAAGGATAATCCCAGCTTTTTCTTTTTAACCTACTCAAAAGAATACACCGTTAATAATTTTCTAATTATTCCCAAGCATTTCTTTACGCCCGATATTATTGTTAAGCGTAAACCCTTATCAGTGAATGCCAAACGAGCAGGTTGGGTTGGTTGCAATATTGACTTACGCCACGTACCCGAATCGGGCAAAGTATTTTTGGTCAAAGACCAACAAGTTATACCGCGTGAAAATGTCACCCAACAGTTCCAAAAGACTTTGTTTTTACGCAAGCAATCTATGGCTTCACGCGGTTGGACACTCGATGTCTGGCAATGTATCGACCGTCTCGATGTCAGTTTTTCTCTCAATCAAGTTTATGCTTTTGCTGACGAGTTGCAGCTCAAACATCCTGAAAACAACCACGTAAAAGATAAAATCCGCCAACAACTACAAGTACTACGAGATAAAGGCATCATTGAATTTGTAAGCCGTGGTCATTATCGAAAGTTATACTAAACTTATCAATTGTCCCAAAGTGGTAAATTTGCGCTTGATACCAGAGTTTCATAAAACCTATGCGGAACATAGTCTTTTTCTAACTCACCATGTAGTAGAAATAAAGAACTTAAGTCATCTTCAAAGCAATTACTGACTTTATTCTTCACATATTTGTTCCAGTCTATAAGCAATCCTAGTGGTGTTCGAACAGATCTAGTGAAGGGCTGCCCTTTGACAGTAATCTGGCACATTGAATAATCACTCTTTATTGGAACATTAAAATCGTACTTAATGCCTTCCTCTGATATATACGAATATTCAAACACACTACCGTAAGCAACATACTTCTTACTTTTGCTAAAATACATAACACTAAATGCTAGTTGCGATTTAGTATCTACATAGACATTTTCATAAGGATATTGTTTTGCTTTAAGACAAATTTCACTAAATATCATCAATCGACGTACTTGTAGTGGGATTCGTTTATCTTCATAGACTGAACTCATTCGATTTTATCCTTTTAAAAGAAAGGATCATTGATCGATTTGCTTTATGACACAAGTCTGCGTAACAAAAGACGATCACTTCTTTTGAGGGCTTTTGCTAATCTACTTGGTATTGATGACTGAAGTGATATACGAGAACCGAGCGTGAATATAATAGAAAAAAATGAGAAGGCAGCACAAACCTTTCAAGTTGAAATTGTCGAAACATTAAGCACTATCGTGGATGTTGTCGCAGAAGATAAGCAAAGTGCCCTTTTGAAAGCGCAAAAAATGTATAGAAATGAGCAAGTGGTTTTGTATCCTGATGACTTCATTGATACCAAATTCAATATTTTTCAATAATAGCTAAAACGATCGAAAATCCACAACATCACCTGACAACAACGTCAGACTGCTCATTGGCATGATACCGCGCAGTGCATTGCAAAAGAAAAGCTGCGTTAACTTAGGTAAATCCTCATCTTGTATTGACCTGATTATGACTGGATACTGTGTTGTAGATAGTGCATCTATAATTACCTGACGCATGACGCCAGCAACGCCCGATTGAGCCATAGAAGGGGTGTACCACTGACCAGTGGTTAGATAATCTTCATCATCTTTATGAATACTAGAGCTAGTTTTGGATTCTGATAGTGGTGCTTCTGCCAATTGATAAAATACATTACTCATCGTACCCTCAACCCACTGCCCACTCATATCGCGTAGCAGACCTTCACCAAGTGTTGAAGCAAGCTTTGATGCCAATGGCTCAGCTTTTATCCGTTGTAGCTCACCACTAGCGAGGACATTATCTAAACGATTAAGACTCTTGAGACCTGCCAGCGGTGGCGGTAAGCAAGCAATCTGAGAAGACAAACATATTGCCGAAGCATAAGTTTGAATGGGTACTAAGTTTCCATTAGGCAAGGACAATTGCAGCGCCGTAGAAACTCGCATTGCCGCAACCTTTAACCATATTTCACAGTCGCTACCATTTGTACTAGGTGTATAACCATAACCGCGTATATTCTGCGCAGCGCGAGTGACTACTAGCTTGAGCATACCCTGATCTAACTGCTGGGCATACAGTTGCAGTACGGCTAATAGCTCTTCGCTATTTATGTTTAGCTGCAAGGCTTTAGCATGAGAGACGAGCCGCTGATAATGATAATCTGACCACAGTATCAACCCATCGATGACACCCATGGTGGTAAAAAAACCGTCAGCGTATGCCAGTCCGCGATTATCTAAAGACATCGTTACCGTTTGGCTAGTCGACCTATTATCTTCAGTCAAACTGCTGACTTGTGGGTACAGACACACCCAACCGTTTGGCACTGACGTCGTATCGGTCATGATTTAGCTATTATCTGTTTGAGCGGCGGCTTTATTGATAACCAGCATGCAACTGTAGAACTCACATTTTGCTAGCTCTATCTTTTGTCCACCGACGATTCTATTTTTGATGATTTGACTATTGAGCATATCAGCAACCATTTTTCCGCCATCATCGCCCATCAATTGACGCGATAGCTGATAGGCTTTTTTGGCGTGGTTTTGGCTCAGCTCTTTTTCTTTGTCTGTATCAGTAGGATTGGCATAGTACCAGCCAAGCTCTAGATATTTTTCAGAGTCGATGATATCTAGATAAGGCGCATCCGTTTTCATAAAGCGGTATTTTGCCGCTGGATTACTGGCATAGTCTAGGCTGTTTTCGTCAGTACTCATCACTTCGCCAAACACAGATTTTATACTATCTAACTCATCTACCGCGAGCGACTCTACCTTATCCGTACCCCATGCTGCGACATCATATCTCACTGGCGTGCCTTGCTGAGCAGTGGCACCGTCTAGGTCAGGATTGTTTGCGCTGTCCTGTACTGGCTCATTCGTTGTTGCTTGCTCACTGGTCTCAGCATCTGGATTTGGAGCATCTTCTTTGGTGCTGTCACAGCCACTGAGCGTCACACCAACTGCCATTATCATACCGACTAGAAGGGTCTGTAGGTTAGGATTCCACATGGATAATTTACTCACACTTTTAGATTGATCTCGAAATAGTATTAACGAGCTGGCAGGAACGCCGCTGATAACGAATAGTTTTCAATAAAGAGCATATTTCACAAACATTATAATCTAGCAGTCATTACAGCATATTGATATAGGTTTCCATATTTTATAGTTTACCCAACTGCTCAGCACTTGACTACCTTTTACGTTACGCGGAGCACTCCCCGAGAGTACAGATTTGTTAAATATATAACGTACCAAAATAGTCTTCTCTTTAGTAGAAAGTACAAAACTACTTGCGCGTGTTTTGCATATGCTTGCCTCAATGTCACAATTTATTTTCAAAAGCGATAAGGCAGCCTCTGATTAACACTGTCACTTTCTAATAATCAATTGGTGATAGCCTCTTGGTTTGTCAATCATAGCGTTATCCCTTATGATGATTGAGCGCCACTTATTGCTTCTTTGATAGTATTTCTCTTCTCTAGCCAGCGGACTATTTATGACCCAACACTTTATCGTTATTGGCAATCCAATCGCCCATAGTAAATCTCCTGAGATTCATGAGCAGTTTGCTGTACAAGCAGGGATTGATATTAGCTATCAGCGGCAGTACTGCCCTGATGATGCCGCTAGTTTTACGGCTGTTGTTGAGGCGTTTTTTTGCGGTGGCGGTGTGGGCGCTAACGTAACGGTTCCCTTTAAACAAGTCGCTTATGATTGCTGTGCGGCGCGTGGAGGTTTATCAGAACATGCCAAGACGGCAGGCGCGGTCAATACATTACTGTTGAACAAAGCACTATTAGAAAGCGGCGTACCAACTACCGAAGCACTCTATGGTGATAACACGGATGGTCAAGGACTTATCAATCACATTACGAGTATGGACTGGCCGCTGACCGATGCTCGTGTGGCCCTAATAGGTGCAGGCGGTGCAGCGCGTGGTGTAATCTTGCCATTATTTGAAGCAGGTATTAACTCTCTCACGATTGCCAATCGCACCGTGTCTAAGGCAGCCGATTTGGAAAATGAGCTCAGTGCGGCCAGCTCAGTGATCGATGAACAACATATCGAGGTTTGCGCGACCAATGAACTTAGTGGCTCTTTTGATATCATCATTAATGCCACCTCTATCGGTTTATCAGGTGATACGTTGCCGTTGGATGATGCTCTAAACTGTCAGTACGCTTACGACATGATGTATGGTCGTCCGCTACCGTTCTTGCATCATTTTGCTGCTCGTGGCGCACAGACCTCTGAAGGCTACGGTATGCTTATCGGTCAGGCTGCTTTAAGCTTTGAGCGTTGGACTGGGCATACTATCGATGTCGCACAAGCAACAACAGCGCTAAATAAAGACCGTTAATCAAAGAGAAATCTTTGTAAAGCTCTACCCTATTAACTAAAACGTAGTAACAGCCAATTTTCAAAACGGCGTAGCGGTACACGCAATCGCGTAGAGTGTATCGCTAGACCACCACTCAATCCAATCACGCAGCCGAGCGCCGTATCAATCATACGCGCTTGGATAACGTCTCCAGCGACTGGTGGCACTGACATCGTACTACCATACTCAGCGATAAATATCGTCAGCGGCGTGATAAATATCACCGCCAGTCCATAATGCCGATCCACAAATGACTCAATCAAAAACATCATACATAATATCGCGATAGCGATGCCCCATCCTGATAGTCCCCAAGACAGCATCCAACCTGCCACGCCCATGCCAGCCAATGTACCTAATAATCGATGCAACTGTTTGATCCACATGGTTCGTAGCTGCATACCTTGGATGATAATAAAGCAGCTCATCGCTGCCCAGTATGGATAAGGCAGCTCTAACAGAACGGCAACGACCAACGCCAAACTAACGAAACTTACCACGATAAGACTATCGCTAATCATATCAGGCTGATAGTCATAGACAGGTACAGAAGCAACAGGACGCGTCGCCAATAAGAACAAACTATAGAGTAGCGCCAGCAACATCGAGGAGCCACTACCCAATATCACAAGCCCTATCGCTGAGAGCACTTGATCAATCGGCACGGGGATAAACAATGCAATCGCACCCGCCATCAACACAAACAATCCTGCGGGTGGTGGTTGCCGATAGTAACGACCTAGCATCACTACGCTAATACCAATCAGCATAAACACAGGCAGCCGAAGTACTGGTAATAGCTGCGCGATCAGACCCAGTGCAAAGCTCAGTATCATCGCAAACCCCCAAGCCATAACTGTCACTAGCCGATGTGGTAGCCCGCCTGCAAATGGTAGGTTTAAAATAATCATTGAGCCTAGCGATGCTTTGATACCTGAAGACAAGTCACCAAAATAAGCCCCTACAAACACTGGAAAGCTAATCGCAATCGCCGCGATGACTGGCATATGCCATGGTCGATGGCTACGATTGACTGTGAGTAAATGATTCAGCTCACCATCGATTAACCCCTTAATACGAGTTAACAATGTGCTCAACCAAGAGGCTCGCTGTTGCTTTTTTGAGGTGCTCATAAATGGCTTTTCCTATTTGATAAGTCCATTTGTCTCTGAATTTAGATGAGTCTACATAGCCCTTTATAGAATAATTTCAAGCGAAGATACAATTTACCTATACAAACTAAAATGAATTAATAACATAATTAATCATGAATAATAGTTATTAGTTGTATATTTGTCGCTGTAGAAGATTTATAATCATATCAACGCCATAACAGCTGTCCGTCGCTAAAGACGTTCTAATAACTAATACACTGGAAAGCTGTCCACTAATAACTCACTTGATGACTAATATAACGTCTAGCTCATCTAAAATAAGTAAATATCGCTTACATAAGTTGTGACTCAGATATTGCGCCATAAGTCTATGATAGCGAACTAACCAAAGAGAGCGATTATGTTAACTTACAAAGCCCCCTTACGTGATATCAAATTTTTGATCAATGATGTATTTGACTATCAGACGCATTATAAAAGCTTAGACAACGGCGAAAATGCTGATCCTGAAACTGTAGACATGATTCTACAAGGTATGGCTGATTTTGCTGAAAACGTCATTGCCCCGCTCTATCAATCAGGTGGTGAAGAAGGCTGTCATTTTGAAGATGGCGTCGTGACCACGCCAAAAGGCTTCAAAGAGGCTTATGACCAGTTTGTAGAAGGCGGCTGGCAAGGTATCTCATATCCTGAAGAATTCGGTGGTATGAATCTGCCAACGTCAATCAACCTTATTAAAGCTGAGATGATCGGTACTGCTAACTGGTCATGGTCGATGTATCCTGGTCTATCAACAGGTTGTATCAACACATTGCTTCAGTACGGTACTGACGAGCAAAAAGCACTGTATTTACCTAAGTTGGTCGAAGGCTCATGGGCAGGTACCATGTGTCTGACTGAACCACAGTGTGGTACGGATTTGGGTCAAGTTAAATCAAAAGCCATCCCACAAGATGACGGCACCTACAAAATCAGCGGTACCAAAATCTTTATCTCAAGCGGTGAGCATGACTTAACAGATAACATCGTCCATATCGTCCTAGCACGCCTACCAAATGCACCAGAAGGCACACGCGGTATCTCACTATTTATCGTACCAAAGTTCACCCCGAACGCTGAAGGTGAAGCTGGCGAGCGCAATGCCGTTGTTTGTGGTTCAATTGAGCACAAAATGGGCATCAGCGCATCTTCGACATGTGTATTGAACTTTGACGGCGCAGTCGGCTACTTGATTGGCGAACCGCACAAAGGCCTAAAAGCCATGTTCACTTTCATGAACACGGCTCGTATCGGTACTGGTATCCAAGGTCTGGCGCATACTGAATTGTCTTTCCAAAACGCCTTACCATATGCCAAAGAACGCCGTTCTATGCGTACGCTATCCGGTACTAAAGATCCTGAAAAAGTAGCTGATGCTATTATCCATCATGCTGACGTACGCCGTATGCTACTGACGCAAAAAGCCTTTGCTGAAGGTGGTCGCTCAATGATTTATCATTCAGCACGTTATGCTGACAAAATGGCACAAGGTATTGTCAATGGCGATGATGAAGAGTTCGAAAAATGGGACGACAAATTGGGCTTCTATACGCCAATTCTAAAAGGCTTTTTAACTGAGCTAGGTATCGAAGCTGCCAAGCATGGTCAGCAAGTCTATGGTGGTCACGGCTACATCAAAGAATGGGGCATGGAGATGATCGCTCGTGATGCTCGTATTGCGACGATGTACGAAGGGACTACTGGCGTACAAGCACTTGATCTACTAGGTCGTAAGGTTATCTTACAGTCTAAAGGTAAGATTATCCGTGATTACACGTCAAGCATCATGAAATGGTGTGGCGAGTACGCACTCGATAAAGAAATGCGTAAATTCGTTTGGGCACTGACCAAGCTATGTGCTGAGTGGAATACCTTGACGGTACGCTTGATGCTGATGGCACGTAAAGACCGTGAAATTATCTCAGCAGCATCAGAGGACTTCCTCATGTACTCAGGCTATGTGATGATGGGTTATCATTGGGCGCGTATGGCAGCAGTAGCTTACGAAAAGCTAGAAAATGGCGGCACAGAAGCACCAGAGTTCTACAAAGCAAAAATTCAGACTGCTGAATTCTACTTTGATAAGTTGCTACCACGCACGTCTGGTCACGCAGAAGCGATGGTTGCCCCAAGCGAAAGCATGACATCAATGGAAATCGATCACTTTGCATTCTTAGACTAAAATTAACTAATACCGCATCTATAATCAATAAAAAAGCGCCTATCATTTAGGCGCTTTTTTGTGTTTAACTGAAAATATGCTTATACATAATAAAAAGCAACTAGCTGTTTAAGGCGAGTACTATTAACTACCAAGCATTTTCTTATGATACACCGCACTTATCTCTTCAACTTCTACACATATCTGCAATGCTGCACGTCCTGACTGCTCTGCGCCTATTTTTTCTTCGATAGTAGCAACCAACAGCTCAGCCAACTGGTCACGAGTGGCCATATCACGTCCGCTCATGAGCTTTAGATGAGCATAAATAAATCCATTGGCTTGTTCATCGTCTTCAACACCTACTAGAAATGACTTAATAGGTACAATGCGGGCTTTGATATCAGTAGGCAACTTGAACTGACCACTATCCCACAATGCTTTGTTTAGCGATTTGAGCAGTGATTCTTCGTGAGCGATACTGACGTTGGGTGTCACTTGAATGGTTAAATGTGGCATGAGCATGTCCTTAAATGTAGATAAAAATAATAGATAAGCTGGCGTACAAGTCTACGCCTTATCGCTATGGTCAATCTACAACAATCTTGCGCTAAAATATCTTCAATACAAGCAAAACCAGTATAGATTACTCATAAATATGCTTAGCAAAATTGTCGATATGGCCATTTTGTACTAGGCAGATTACAGCCTCCATAGAATCTTTTATTCATCAGTGATATCACTAAAGCAAGCATCAAGCGTCGCGGCCAACTGTGCAGGCGGCAATTCAATCTCTAGACCGCGGCGACCACCACTTACATAGACTGCGGGCTGATCTTGAGCTGTACTATCTATCACGGTTTTTAGTCGTTTTTTTTGACCCAGTGGACTGACACCGCCCAACACATAGCCCGTGCTACGCTCTACTTGTTTGGGGTCGGCCATCTGTACTTTTTTGCAGGATAGCAATTTGTTAGAAGATAGCGCCTTCGCCATTTTTTTAAAATTAAGTGTCTTGTCGACTGGTAATATCGCCACGGCAAGTACGCCAGTATCGGTGGTCACTACTAAAGTTTTGAACACTTTTGTCACCGCTACGCCAAGTTTTTCTGCGGCTTCTAAACCGAACGATGCGGCATTGCTGTCGTGAGTATATTCGTGTACTTGGTAATCAAGGTTACTTTTTTTGGCAAGATCGATAGCTGGAGTCATAAGTTTTAGGCTTAATAAAATGAAATTGAAAAATAGACGCTATATTTATGAGTCATCGGTGATAAAAATATATTATTACGCTAAATATATGAACTTTCAAATGTTTGAGCATTTTGTATAATCTGTCACTCACTACAGCGTAACCAAACCGTATTAATATTGGTAGTATATACAGACACTATATATCGCTTTGGTGGCTTTTATGGCATCATAAGCGCAACATATTTGACTATTTTTGATACTGATTATGATACCGAAGTTCCTAAAAAAACGGATTTTTAAAGCACCGGTCGCGACTGAGCGTGCGTCTGAAACTGATGGCAATGCAATCGCTACTAAGCCTTATTCTAATGCACCGATCAATCAGCTGTATCGTAAGCTGTCAGGTCAGATGCTCGATATCGCCGTAAAACCTAAGTTATTAGGCGAGCTACCTGAGTTCGACAATGATGATCAAACGCTACGGTTTTATGTACTACAGGACTATTCTCGTTCCAACAGTATTCTGATTGATTTGCAGACGCAAGAGCACAACTTACCGCCAGCACTGGTTGGAGTAAATGATGCCGCCCATAATATTAAAGAAAATGCGGCCATCATATTTTTGAATCATCCAAGTGCCAAAGACAGCCAATTGTCTCCTCGCCTTTCTCGCTTAGTATCTGCTGTATTGCAATATCCAGAGTTAAAGGTACGTCTAGTACCCGTATCGATTCTGTGGGGACGCGCACCTGAAAAAGAAGATTCGCTATTTAAGCTGCTAACTGCTGACAACTGGCAAGACCCTAGCATTACCAAGCAACTATTTAATATTGGAGTAATGGGCCGCGATACTTTCGTACAGTTCCACCCACCGCAAGACTTACGTACCATCATCAATGATAATCTTAAAGGCGACGTGGAAGGACCTGCTACCTTTGATTCAGTTGCTACAGATGTCCTTAAAGCAGATTTAACAGCGACGGATTCAGTCGATACAGAGTCAACGGCTACTAACAGTGATGCCGCAGCTGACGCTGAGCAGACACCAAGCTATGCATTAGTCGCATCGGCTGATAGTAATCGTGAACTGGTTCGTATGTTGCAGCAGCAATTGTCAATTTATTTAGACAAGCAGCGCGCCAGTATGCTCGGCCCAGATCTATCAGATAGACGTAACTTGGTAGACAAACTGGTGTACTCGCCAGCGATCAAACATGCAATCGAGATGGAAGCGGCCGAAAAAGGGACCAGCGTTCGAGAAGCTCGTAGTCAGGCTAGAGGCTATGCTAATGAGATGGTCAATGACTACTCTCATTCCATTATTAGAGGCTTTTATAAATTTTTGACATGGTTATGGACGCAGTTGTATGACGGCGTAGAAGTCCATCACTTCGAGCGAGTACGTGACCTTGCGACCGATTATGAGCTGATTTATGTGCCTTGTCATCGCAGCCATGTCGACTATCTATTACTGTCTTATGTCATCTACAAACGCGGCCTGAGTATCCCTTATGTCGCAGCAGGCGACAACTTGGATGTGCCTGTATTAGGCCCACTATTACGCGGTGCCGTTGCTTTTTATATTCGTCGTAGCTTCCGTGGTAACGCACTATATACTGCTGTACTGCGCGAATATATGCATACCCTGATCACGCGTAACACCCCGATTGAATACTTTATCGAAGGTGGTCGCTCACGTTCAGGTCGCCTACTACCGCCGAAGATGGGTATGCTAGCGATGACCGTCCATAGTCAGCTACGCCAAACCAATAAGCCTGTGGTATTTATTCCAACTTATATTGGTTACGAGCGTATTATGGAAGGCGGCACTTATGTCGGTGAGCTAAAAGGTAAGCCAAAAGAATCAGAGTCTTTGATTGGACTACTCAAAGTTGGCCGTAAAATCGAGCGTATCTTTGGTAATGTGCACTTGAGCTTCGGTACGCCATTGCACCTTAGCGATTTCATGACGAAATTCGATGTGCCAGCCAATAGTTTGCCATCCGATCGTACTGACTCGCCACTTGATGAAAAGACCAGCGCCATGGTTGATAACATCGGTGTGAAAGTCATGCAGCATATCAATAAAGCTGCGGTCGTCACCCCTGTCTCGCTGTTGTCATTAGTTTTACTATCGGCACCGAAAGCTGCATTGGATGAAAACATCTGCCGTGAGCAAATCGCTTTGTATCAAGGTCTGGCTCAGCAGCTGGTCTACTCGGATGATACGGTTATCACTGATATGACGCCGCAGCAAATCATTGATTATGGTATTAAGCTAAAACTTATTGAGCGTACGCCGCATATCTTGGGCGATATCATTCAGGTCGCAGGCAAGCAAGCGGCACTACTAAGCTACTTCCGCAACAACATTTTGCATGTCTTTATCCTGCTGTCGTTCCTATCTGCGCTAGTCGCACGCAACGGGCGTATCAAACGCAGCCGTCTCGATAGTATCGCTGAGCAGCTATATCCGTTCTTACAAAGTGAGCTATTCTTATATTATCCAGCACATGGCTTGGCTGATACGCTTAATAAGAAAGTTGATAACCTGCTGTCTCATGGACTTATCGTTGACTTGGGTGATGATACGCTCAGCGTTCCTGAGTCTAATAGTAAGCACTATCAGCAGCTGCAAGTGCTTGCGACTCCAGTTGGACAAAGCCTTGAGCGTTACTTTATGACGCTTGCTCTACTTGCTCAGCAAGGTTCTGGTAATTTGACTGAAAACGAAGTTGTGGACCTGTGTCACCTGCTCGGGCAGCGTTTGTCTGTGCTTTATGCAGATGATATTCCTGACTTCTTTGATCGCGCCTTGTTTACCAGTTTCATTAGTGCGTTGACTCGTCTTGACTATCTACAGAAAGATGACGAAACAGGCATACTGACTTTCGATCATCGTATTAACGACATCGCTCATCATGCTAAGTACGTGCTAACGCCTGATATGATGCAAATCTTGCAGCAAGTCGCTAGTTTGGATGAAGAAGAAATCACTCACGCCATTACTGAGATTAGTAATAAAAAACAGCGTAAGTTTGGGCGTAAGCGTTAATTTTAACGACTACCCATACCCTTTAAGATTTTAAGCTAAACAAAAAAAGACCGCTAACGATTAGCGGTCTTTTTTTTGGATTGGACTATATTAAACAGCCGTATTAGTTAGTAATTTTCTTATACTTGGCACGTTTAGGACTGGCATCATCACCCATTGTCTTTTTACGATACGCTTCAAACTCAGTATAGTTACCATCGAACCAAACTGGGCCTTCTTCTTCGAATGCCAAGATATGAGTCGCGATACGATCAAGGAACCAGCGATCATGCGATACGACCATTACTGTACCTGGGAATACTTGAATCGCATCCTCTAGTGCACGTAAGGTTTCGATATCCAAATCGTTTGATGGTTCATCGAGGAGCAATACGTTTGCGCCTTGCTTTAGCGTTTTCGCCAATTGCAGACGGTTACGCTCACCACCTGATAATTGACCGACGTGCTTTTGCTGATCTGAGCCTTTAAAGTTAAAACGTCCGATATAGGCACGGCTTGGCGTAGTGTAGTCACCAACGGTAATGATATCAAGGCCGTCAGAAACTTCTTCCCATACGGTTTTGTTGTCATCTAGATGATCACGTACCTGACCGACATAGGCAACTTTAACACTTTCACCCAAATCAACTGAACCAGTATCTGGGGTATCGCGCTCAGTAATCATGTTAAACAGCGTGGTTTTACCCGCACCATTTGGACCGATAATACCAACAATCGCGCCCGCTGGGACGTTAAAGCTTAGGTTTTCATATAACAGACGATCGCCAAATGATTTAGAGATGTCATTGATCTCAATAACCTTGTTACCCAAACGTGGACCAGGTGGAATATAAATCTCAGAGGTCTCATTACGTTTTTGGAACTCAGTTGAGTTCAATTCTTCGAAACGCTGTACACGAGATTTAGATTTGGCCTGTTGGCCTTTTTGGTTTTTGCGAATCCACTCAAGCTCTTTTTTCAGCGCTTTAGCAAATGACTCTTCTTGCTTATTCTGCTGCTCTAGACGCGTGTTCTTTTGCTCTAGCCACTCAGTATAGTTGCCTTCATACGGATAACCATGGCCACGGTCAAGCTCCAAGATCCACTGAGCAACATTATCCAAGAAATAGCGATCATGGGTAATGGCAACGATAGTACCGCTATAGTTCTGCAAGAACTGCTCTAGCCATGCAACAGACTCGGCGTCCAAATGGTTGGTCGGTTCGTCAAGTAATAGCATATCAGGGCGCGACAATAGTAGACGGCATAGAGCCACACGGCGCTTTTCACCACCTGACAGTTTGCTAACGTCAGCATCCCATGGTGGCAGACGTAGCGCATCGGCCGCTTTTTCTAGCTGGTTATTTAAGTTGTGCGCATCCCAAGACTGGATGATATCTTCCATCTTGCCTTGCTCTTCAGCAAGCTTATCAAAATCAGCATCAGGCTCTGCGTATTCAGCATAGATAGCATCTAAACGTGCTAGCGCATCTAACGCTTCGCGCATACCGTCTTCGACATTACCACGAACGTCTTTGCTATCATCTAGCTGTGGTTCCTGTGGTAGATAGCCAACTTTGGTACCTGCCTGCGCGCGTGCTTCACCACTAAACTCAGTATCCACGCCTGCCATGATACGTAGCAAGGTTGATTTACCTGAACCGTTGATACCCAAAACACCAATTTTGGCACCAGGGAAAAACGATAGGTTAATATTTTTTAGGATTTCACGCTTAGGGGGAACAAGTTTTGACACGTTGTTCATCGTGTAAATATATTGAGCCATTAACACTCCGATAGACTGCATAGAAGAGAACAGCAAATGCAACTCAGCGATGATGCCAAGCGTGCTGTACCTCAAAATCAGGGTTACAAATTATAGGTCATTATCGCATTGTGGCGCATACCCTGCAAGCTGACAGGTTTTTTTACCAGTTGTTTTACTGTTTTTGACAGCAGGCTATGCCCTTTGGCTATAAAACTCGCTTTAAAAAATAACTTAGGAGGTCTTATCTTAATGAACTAACTTAACATTTTGATTCATTAGCGTTTTATAAAGACCACAAAAAATAGCATCAAAACTTTCGCAAATTTAATCAATAGCCGTTAGCATGTTAGTGTGGCTTAACAAGGTCTATCGGCTCGATTTCATGTTCGATTATCAAAATCGATTGATCATCTGACCTTATGTTCGTCTCAACACCTACTTCATAGCAATCATACAGGTACTGATAATATGGCCAACGGCTATCGCCCTGAAATTATTCAACGTGCGTTTGTCGATTTTATCGGATCGCGCTTACATCCGTTTTGGTCATTGACGATTCCTAAGTTACGCCTGATCGCACGCTATACATTAAGTGATGATTTAATAGCACTTCGATTCGAAACCAACAGAGCCTTCAAACAGCAGACTTCTGAGGTGATGGGTGGTTGGCAAGGCGGTCAATATCTTGATTTACGCGTTTGTATCGATGGAGTTTATTATCAGCGTAGTTACTCAATAGTGGGCTTGGCACATCAACCACTCTGGTGGCTCAACGATAATACCGAGAGTCATACGGCAGACCAATGCCATACGGTAACTATCGCGATTAAACCGCAAGGATTGGTATCTGACTATTTAACCAAGCAGATGCCACTGGCTAGCGTCATTAATACAAGTCTGCCACTTGGGCATTTCACTTTGGAGCAGACCTCGATACTAAGGCATGAAATATCTGATAATAAGCAGCTCACTCCTTTGCTATTTATCGCTGGTGGTAGCGGTATCACACCCATGCTCGGACTTATTACTCAGGCCCTGAGTAATGGACATCATGTGACGCTATTGCATTACAGCCGGACTGTTTCATACCAGCTTCAACATCAGTGGCAACAGCTGAACGAGGCACATCCAGACTTTATTTATCATCTAATCCATACTGAAGGGCCGACTACCTATTTGGCTGACACAAGATACTTGAGTGCAGAGAGTCTGCTGTCGCTAAACTTATCTCTAGCAGATACGCAAATATTTGCCTGCGGTTCACAAGCGTTATTAGCTGGCTTATATACGGCCGCCGCAGAGATAACTTTACCTATAGACAAACAGCTGCGCGATAACATCATCGTAGAGAACTTTGGTAACTCCCTAGCTAATGTTAATAACGGCAGCAATCAAACATTCGATAAGACGATACCTGTAGAAGAACACACTGTCTATTTGCGATCACGGCAGCGGCAATTTGTCAGCGACACGACCATACTGGCTGCTGCAGAAAATGCAGATATACGGCTAGCACATGGTTGTCGACAAGGTATTTGCCAGTTGTGCCGCTGTAATAAAGTCAGCGGCGTGGTCAAAAACGTCCAAACAGGGAAAGTGAGCGGGGATGGTTACGAGTCTATTCAGACTTGCATCAATATTGCCATGACTGATGTGGTTCTCGATGTTTAATGACTGGCTTAATAGAACAACTGGCTCAATAGAAAGCATATGCCAAACAACCTATGAGAAATAGAAGACAAGCGTTACTTTATAGGCTAAAACTCAGATAACTTATCAAACCGGATGCAGTACTGCTTATTCATGCCGTTTCGGTTAAGGATTTATTTATGCGCTTATTACCACCCGTCACTACGCCACAATCTGCCGTGCCTATTTTGACGCCAATGTCCGATGCACAGCTAGCAAAAAACGCGCCTCTGCCTTTGACGCCGAAAACGCCGTACTCACAGCTTAATGATGAACCAATCAATGATAGCGATCAGTCAGACACGTTAATACGGACTCGCTACCCAACAGTAACCCACGCACCATTAACAAAAGCGCAAAGTGATGCCTTGGCAGTAGAATTAAATGCGCTATATAAAGGTGTAATGGACTCGCTAGGTAGTGAAGATGCACGCTACATACAGCGGATATATGCCACCGTGGTATATAGTGAAGTTATTGCCCGTGGTCTACTTGCAGCGGCTGGGCGTATGCCATCGAAACGCAGTCTGGTCGCTACTTGGCTACTAGGAACCTCTTTACTTAGCTTTAGCAAAATATTGAACAACATGGAGCTGGGTCATAACGTCATGCATGGTCAATATGACTGGATGCAACACCCGCACCTTAATAGTCAAAAATTCGACTGGGATATTGTCTGCCCTGCTCCATTATGGCAACACTCACATAATTATTTACATCATACTTTTACCAATATTGTAGGCCGTGATCATGACGTAGGCTATCACTTGATTCGAGTGACTGATGAGCAGCCTTGGACGCCAGAAGATCGCTACAATATGTTTAGTACAGCGGTACTGGCATTTGGATTTGAATGGGCGGTAGCCTTTCATGACATCCAAATCAGTGCAGATGAATACGCTGACTCCCCTGATCTGCACAAAATCATGCAGCAAAAGTCTCGCGCGTTATTTGCCAAAATTGGACGACAAATAGGCAAAGACTATATTGCACTGCCGTCTGTGGTAGCGATGGCGCTAGGTCGTCGTAGCGCCTTTAGTACGCTGAGCGGCAACATGACTGCCAACACTGTCCGAAATCTATGGACGTGGGCAGTGATTTTTTGCGGGCATTTCACCGAGCAAGCGCATATCTATACCCATCTCGATGCCAATGAAAGTAAAGGCGATTGGTACGTACGCCAAATCCTTGGCTCTAGCAATATCAAAGGCAGCAAATGGTTTCATCTTTTGACAGGTAATTTATCTCATCAGATTGAGCATCATATATTTCCTGATATGCCAGCCGGCCACTATGCAAAGATTGCGCCGCAGGTACAGACCATATGCCGTAAGTATGGTTTAAGCTATAACACTGGCCGCTTTGGTACGCAACTCAAGCAAGTACTCGGACGTATTTATCACTTTAGCAAACCTAGTGAAAAAGAATGGCAAGCCTATGTACAGTCAGTGGAAAATGCAGATAGTACTACTCTTAGATATGATAGGTCAGCGGCCGATTTAGAAGACAAATTAGCGATAGAAAATACTGGTGGTCTCACTCGCTTTTTGCCTCCAGTCGTTCGTAAAGCCATATCGTATGCATGGTGACATATTCAGATTTGCAACTAGATACGGCCATGATAAGGTAGGACAACAAACATAGGTGACGTTAACAGTCGTCCTATCAACCATTACGGTAAGCGTCTAGATTGTTAAGCATCAAACCCACATACTAAACTGGCACTATTAAATTAATAAAATATTTAGTTCATAATAAAAATTTGATAATAAGAAATGGAGTATATTAATGAGTAATCAAGCCTCTAAACCAAATCTAGAAATTGTTCACAACCAAGCAGCAAAACGTTTTGAGACCTCTATCGATGGTCAGACAGGTTATATTAGCTATCAGGAAAATGCTGACAAGTTGGTTTACGATCATACTATCGTACCGCAGCAGTTAGGTGGACGCGGTGTTGGTTCAGCACTGGTAAAGCACGCATTGAATTATGCGCGCGAGCAAAACAAAAAAGTGATACCGCAATGCTCATTTGTCGCGTCATACATTAGTAAACATCCTGAGTATCAAGATTTAATTTAACTAGCTAAGTAATCGGCTCAATTAATTCGTTAACGAGACTCAGTTAAGTGATATCAGGCGAAGCAGAAAAGTATGTAGATATTTATTTCGCATAGGAGAGATACCACAGCACCACTTTTAATAAACCAATTCGACATAACAATAAAGGTTATTAATATGAGTAGTTTATCTGACAAACAAATCAATCTACAACTAGAAGAGCTTGCTGGCTGGCAACGTGACGGCAATAGCATCGTCAAAACCTATCATTTTAGTGATTTTATCGAAGCTATGAGCTTTATGAATCAAGCGGCATTTCATGCTGAAGCGCTTGAGCACCATCCAGAATGGCGTAATACCTATAATATCGTAGAAGTTCGTTTAACCAATCATGATACAGGCGGTATCTCTAGTCTAGATATTCGTTTAGCCAAACGTATGGAGCATATTATTCAGCCCAAACGTTTATAGGATATTTATAATGACTGCTGTATGACCGAGGCCTCTTCGGTGAGACAGACAAAAAAAGACCCTCAATTGAGGGTTTTTTTATCTGAAAAATCTGTGTTTACATCTTACGACTGACGAATGCGACGATAAATAAGATAACAGCGACTGCTAAGAAAATGTATGCCAAATTAGCAGACAATCCTGCGACACCGCCAAAACCTAGGAAACTCGCTAATAATGCGATTACTGCAAAAATAATAGCCCAACGAAACATAATCTTCTCCTCAAATAATGGTAAAAAACAGATATTAGAATTTATATAGCATCTATTTAACTTGTTTTTATCTAATGCTAGTTATTACTGTTTACGCTTATAGATTAGCAATGTTCGCCTCTAAAAAACGTTCATTTTAGTAATAATATCGGTAGGTTATGTAAAGTTTGTAGTAACTGTTAATGTCTCATACCTCTTTTTCTTTAATAGATGATATTTTCGAAATAGAATTATATTTCTGGATACAGCGTTATTTAACTGAGAGTTGTTTAACTGCATGCTCTTTTACTGGACTCTGTTCCTCTAACTGCAGGCAGAACTATTTTAAATTTCTCACGTTATATGTGAAGTAGTATGTGAGGTAGGCTGCAAACTATAAACTGTAGCGACCTCACAAACCTCTAACCTAATCAAACGACTTGGTTTATAGTTTACTATCCACTTATTCTGAAATCTATTAAGGACAATACATATGGATACCAATACGGATACTGAAAACCCTATACAAAAAACCAGCGGCGACACACGCCCTTATGCAGTTGTTCTATATGGCGCGACAAGTTTCGTCGGTCAGATCACTGCCCACTATTTAACCAATTTTTTATCAAATAATAAGAAAGAAGATGGCTCAAACGTATCATGGGCAATCGCAGGTCGCGATGAAGACAAGCTCAATAAGCTACAGGCCAAACTTGAGAGTAAGGTAGACATTATTATTGCCAACAGTAACGATGCTACCAGCCTTGATAAGATGACCAAACAAACTCAAGTCATCATTTCTACTGTCGGCCCATATCTGAAATATGGTGAGCCACTGATCAAATCTTGTGCTGAAAACGGTACGGATTATGTCGACCTTACTGGTGAGGCTATTTTCATCAAAGATATGATGGATAAGTACCAAAACACTGCCAAGCAAAGTGGTGCCCGTATTGTTAACTCTTGTGGTTTTGACTCTATCCCGTCGGATTTGGGTGCGTACTTTACCCAAGCCAAAGCAGAAGAGAAGTTCGGCGAGACCTGTAATGTCATCCATATGCGTGTCAAAGCAGCCAAAGGTGGTATCTCAGGCGGTACTATCGCATCGATGGCATCAATATTTGAAGAAGCTGGTGAGGACAAAGCACGTCGAAAACAAGTGGCCAATCCTTACTTGTTAAACGATGATACTGATGCACCAAACGTACGTCAGGACAATGTCAGCAAACCAGTATATGACAGCAATCATAAGCGCTGGTTAGCACCGTTCGTCATGGCCACCATCAATACGCGTATCGTCCATCGCACTAACCAACTACTCAGCTATGAGTACGGTCGCGATTTCAAGTATGACGAAGCAATGTGGATGAAAGACGGCGTCAAAGGAAAACTGTCTAGCTATGCTATGAGCGCAGGTTTATTGGGCTTTGCCACTGCGATGATGATCAAACCAAGTCGCGAGTTACTATCCAAGCACGTCTTACCAAAAGCTGGCTCAGGCCCTTCTAAGGACGAGCAAGAGAACGGCTACTTTGATATTCGTCACTTTGGACAAACGGCCAAAAATGACACTATTACCGTTAAAGTAACAGGTGATCGAGATCCTGGTTATGGCAGTACCTCTCGTATGATTTCGCAGGCGGCATTATGTCTGGCACAAGATATCAGCAAAGAGGACGTTGGCGGCGGGTTCTGGACACCAGCATCTGCGATGGGTAATAAGCTTATAACTCGCTTAGAAGCACATTCTGGTCTTAGCTTTGAAGTGATTGATAGTTAATCTATCGCATGATGACAAAGGCTCAATGTTTTTACGACCGTATCTTATTTTCAAGATACGGTTTTTTATTATCTACTTTAAAATTTTAGCTAGAATTAAATTGAGAACAACGTATTTTTTTGGTGAACAATGTTTCTGTTTCCCGATTATTTAATACTTTATGATACTAACCATTAATCCAATATTGCTACTATCATTTTATAGGTGTTGTAGAAAAATTATATGTAAACATTAGTTTAATTAAATACATATAACCAAAAAATTTATATACTAGAATTTAAGAGTTATCTAAACACTGGCTTTCAATTATAAATAAAAACTACTGATAAAAGTCTCTATAATACTGACAGATAGCACTAAAAAAACCATTAATAACAATCAGCTAAGTTTAAACAACAACTATAAGTAATCAAATATTCATATGTTGAATACTAGAGACATTGGTAGATATTTATAATTAACAGATTCATTTATTAACAGCTTTAATAACAAAATCAACCTTTGCTACTAATGAGTTTTTGAAAAATCTAGAAGTTAAAATATCAGCTAGACTTTAAGTATGACAGTTTCATAACGTCACAAGAAAACATTAAACTGTTAGAACATTAATGAGTTTGCTACTGAAATATAAACTACATCGTTGATAATTTGCATACAGTATTTGTAGAGACTTTTAAATAAAAACGGCTCAACATTAAATATGAGTTATCGTTTTTAACTATTGCTAATTATGTATCATGGAGTTTTATAATGAAAAAGAATGTTTTATCACTAATCGTCGGCGCTACCCTTGTACTACCAACTATGGCAATGGCAGCACCCGTTAACAATAGCGATCTAATGCCAGCAGATATGCGTAATGCTGCTGTCGAGAGCACTGTGCAAGCCGAAATAGGAGGTCCTGATGGTGAGTTGCTCGCGACTCAACCTGGCGCTGTAGATGTCGAAGAGTCAAACACTGCTGATGTCGATATGGACATGGGTAATGAAGCAGATGAAATGAACGACGAAACTGACGATATGGATAATGAAGCAAGCGATGATAACGCAGCTTTGATAAATAACGCTCAAGCAACAACCAATGCGGCAGCAATGACTACTGCTACAACTGCTCAGGCTCCTGTGCAGAACGCTCAAGCGCCTAACATGCAACACAGTAATGCAGACTATCAGCCGTTAATCGCTGGTGAAGCGGCTATTGAGAATAAAGTTGCAGATGCTGCTAGTACTTTGCAGGAAAAGAAAAAAGACAAGCGTGGTGAGTTATTAGCTACTCAGCCAGCAAATGTACAGTTCAAAGAAAACCGTCGTATCGCTGTATCACGCTAAGCAGATAGGTAGTTTATTTGATTAGTTTATAAGCGTACTACTTATATAAAAAGGCAGCCATATGGCTGCCTTTTTATTGTACATGATTATAAATTTTAGCTATTTTTATCAGTATTTATTTCTTAGTTTTAGTCACACCAGCTTCTTGTAATAAAGCGCCGAATGTACCCATTTTACTTGGGGCTTCAGCTTTATCATTTTTCACTGGCTTACTACGATTGCTCGCGTTGTCTTTATCCTGACGTTTTCCACGTGGCTTAGACGGACGTTTGTCAGCAGCTGGACGGCTATTATTTGGACGGTCACTATTGGTATTATTGTTGCGTGCGCGACTGGTTTTCTCGCCATCTGTATTAGCTGTCGTAGACTTAGCAGCCGTACGGACAGGTTTTTCAGATTCAGGTTTCATGCTAAAGCCGATACGACCACGTTTCTCATCGATGGAGATAACCCGTACCGATACGATATCGCCAGGTTTAACACGATTCATAGGATCTGCGACAAAGTCATTGGCCATCTGCGAGATATGTACCAAACCATCCTGATGTACGCCAACATCAACGAAACAACCAAAGGCCGTTACGTTGGTGACTACCCCTTCTAACGTCATACCTTCGCTCAAATCTTTGATGCTATTGACGTCATCACGGAAATTGGCCGTTTTAAACTCAGGACGAGGATCGCGAGCAGGTTTAGCAAGCTCTTCGATAATCGCTTTTACGCTGACATTATCATCGTTAGCAGCCAGTGTAGTCGTATCGATAGTATTTAACACGCCATCATTACCGATGACTTCTGACAACGGCTTGCCAGCCTGTGCGAGTAAGCTATCCACCAATGCATAACTCTCTGGATGCACACCAGTGGCATCTAATGGATTGCTACCATTATGAATACGCAAGAAACCGGCTGCTTGCTCAAATGTCTTAGCGCCTAGACGTGGGACGTTTTTGAGCGCTTCACGGCTATCAAATGCACCATGCTCTTTGCGATAAGTGACGATTTGCTGCGCCACATTGCGGTTAAGACCTGCGATGTGAGCTAAGATAGCTGGACTGGCTGTGTTTACATCCACACCCACGGCATTCACGCTATCTTGAGTTACTTTATCCAGACTGTCTGCAAGCTGGTTTTGATTGACGTCATGCTGATATTGACCAACGCCAATTGCTTTTGGATCAACTTTAACAAGCTCTGACAATGGATCTTGCAAGCGACGCGCAATAGAAACTGCACCGCGTACAGAAACGTCTAGATTGGCAAGCTCATCACTAGCAAGTTCACTCGCTGAATAAACAGACGCGCCCGACTCATTAACAATGACAGCTTTGGCTTTTAGTGCATCGTTCGCAGCCAAAATCTCTTTGATCATCGCATCTGTTTCGCGACTTGCCGTACCATTACCGATAGCGACCAAATCAACGTTATAAGTACTCAACAGCGCATCGATGACTTTTTTGGCTTCATCCATCTTATTATCAGGTGCAAACGGATACACTGTCGCTATGACAGGCTTCTCTTCGCTATCTGACATGACATGACCTTGCGCATCGACGATGGCCATTTTTACGCCATGACGGATACCAGGATCGACACCCAAGATTACTTTAGGACCTGCAGGTGCAGACATTAGCAAATGCTGTAAGTTGCTAGCGAACACATCAATCGCATCCGCTTCTGCGGCTAGGCGCTTTTCAGTTAATAGGCGATGCTCGATATGCGGACGCCATTTGTCTTTCCACAAGCTACTGGCGGCCTCTGCCAAAAACTCACGGCGTGCTGCTGGCGCTTTGGCATCGACATCGAAATGACTGATGATTTTTTCGATAAAGGGTGCGTCTTCGCCTTCAATCTTTAGACCCAAGACGTTTTCTTGACGGCCACGTAACATCGCCAATAGGCGATGATTTGGCAATCGAGCAAGGTTTTCGCTATGCTCAAAGTAGTCTTTGAATTTTTCACCAACTTCGCGCTTTTCTTCGCTCGCAACGCTCGATACGATACTAGCAGTTTTGGCAAAACCACTGCGTAAGTTATCTAGCAAGCCCAATGCTTGTGTCCATTCATCAACGATAATCGCTTGTACGCCAGCAAGTTGTTTTTCGATATCGCTAAAATCAACCTCGATTTCATTACCACTGTCATCAGTGATACTTGACTGGACTTGATAATCAGCCAAGGCCTCCGTCGGGGTGATTTCTTGGGTCAAGACTGCTTGGGCAGCAGTATCGAGACCAGCGACGCGAGCTTTGGCAGCAGGTGAACGACGACGCGGACGGTATGGCAGATAGATGTCTTCAAGCTCAAGCTTAGACGTCGCATTATCGATACGCGTCTGTAGCTCGTCAGTCAGATTGCCCTGTGTGCTTAACAACTCAGTAATTTTGAGACGACGTGTTGCCATGTCACGCTCATAATTAAGAGACTTCTCTAAAGCACGTAGCTGCGCATCATCAAGATTCTGAGTCTTTTCTTTGCGGTAACGCGCAATAAAAGGAACCGTCGCGCCTTCATCATAAAGTTTGACAAACGCATTGACTTGAGCAGTCTTAATGCCAAGCGCGCGAGCAAGCTTGTCGTGAATATTCGCGTGTGTGGTTGCATCTAAAACCTGTGCATTTGTCGAGGTTTGAGATGACGTTAAGGTATCAGTGCTACTCATATACGTATCAATCGTTGAGAAATGTAGCTTTGCATTATAGCAAAAGCTGCATGAATAAAAATCCTTTTTATCTTTTCGTTATTTATTGCGCATTTTAGGACGCAAATCGTTCTATATCCACATCCTATGGACTTGTTAAACAAACGCATACAGCATTTATTATCATGGGTGATGCAATTCTCGGTGCAATCTTATACACTAAAGTATCAATAACACAAATATTGATATGTGCTGACATATTGAACAATAGTTTTTAATTTTATGAAGTGCTTATTCGTAACCAATAATTAAATAATGATAATTAGTGGCAGTGTTTTTGCTCATAGCTATTTACTTGTAGTTTCTGATAACAATAATTTTTATAAAAGGATGCCTGTATGACTGATAACAACAGCCCTGACACGTTGACTCAGCGTATTTTAGTCGTCGATGACGACGCTCGTCTGCGCTCTTTGTTGCAACGCTTCCTAGAAGACGACGGTTTTGTCGTTCGTACCGCTCATGATGGCAGTCAAATGGACAAACTCATGCAACGTGAGCTTTTCTCTTTAGTCGTGCTTGATTTGATGCTGCCAGGTGAAGACGGTATCAGTATCTGTAAGCGTCTGCGTGAAGACAATGCAGATATTCCTATCATTATGCTTACTGCCAAGGGTGGCGATGCTGACCGTATCGCAGGTCTAGAAGCGGGTGCAGATGATTACTTGCCCAAGCCTTTTAACCCAAAAGAGCTATTGGCGCGTATCAAAGCTGTATTACGTCGTCAAAACCGTGAATTGCCAGGTGCGCCAAGTCATCAAATGGAAGTGGTCGAGTTTGGTCCATGGACATTAGATTTATCAACTCGTACGCTCAAACGTGATGGCAACGTAGTCACTTTGACAACAGGTGAGTTTTCAGTATTAAAAGCGCTCGTACAGCATCCACGTGAGCCATTGACCCGCGATAAGTTGATGAACCTTGCTCGTGGTCGTGAATGGGGTGCGATGGAGCGTTCTATCGACGTCCAAGTATCACGTCTGCGTCGCCTGATTGAAGACAACCCTTCACAAGCGCGTTATATTCAGACCGTATGGGGCGTTGGCTACGTGTTCGTTCCTGATGAAGCCGAGGTAGAAACCATCAAAAGTGAATAACTTTTGACTGATCTAATTTCTTTTAATATAGGCCGTGTTTGGTTACTCTCAAACACGTGCCAATATGATGAGCATACCTGTGAAAAACCCAATTATTTTTCAAAACATACCCTGCACGTTAGTGACAGGGTTTTTAGGTGCTGGCAAAACCACCGTAATTAATCAGTTACTGGCCACAAAACCGAATGACGAGCGCTGGGCCCTCTTAATCAATGAGTTTGGTCGTATCGGTATTGATGGCGCACTCCTAGCAAGCTCCCAAGATAACGAGCTTGAGCAAAAAAATATCGCCATTCGTGAGGTCAGTGGTGGCTGTATTTGCTGCACCAGTCAGCTGCCCTTACAAATTGCGATCAGTCGTCTGCTCAGTGACCATCATCCACAGCGATTGTTAATCGAGCCCACAGGATTGGCACATCCACGTGAGCTGATATTACAACTCAGTGCGCCGCATTGGCAAACTGCCCTAAAAATGAATGCGGTGATAACCGTACTGAGTGGCGAGCAGTGGCAACAGATTAAATATCGTGACCATGACGGTTTTCAAGCGCACGTCCGTGACGCCGATGTGCTGATAATCAATCGTTATACCCAATTAAATACTAGCGAAAAACAGGTCTTGGTAGAATGGATAACCAAGCTAAATTCACAAGTAAAAATTATTTGGGCAGCATCAGGACTAACGGCATCTGAGGTAACAGACTCATCAGACGTCCATTCATCAGATAAGTTTGTAGCAAATAAACTTGTAGCAGATGCATACTTGTCTACGTTAAACGACCAACTGACTCAGCCCAGCTCTATCATTTCGAATCAACGAAAAGTAAGTATCTCTAATCCTAAAAAATCGATGATTGGTTTACAGTCTCAAGCCAACTCTTTAGCAGTTGCCTCATCATCAAGTGCTTCTACCGATGAGACCGAAGCTCAGGTCAATCCTCAGCCCAGTGCTGATAGCGACCTCCCCTATCGCTACCATGAAGAGCAACAAGATTTTCAATTGGCTGGATGGCGACTACCTGCACACTACATACTAAACGCTGACGATTTACAGGACTGGTTGTTAGCATTGCCAAATTGGCAACGTATCAAAGGCGTGGTACATACTTTTGATGGCTGGCTGCAGATCAATTTTAACCCTGGTAGTCTAACCACTAAAACCATTGACCCACAGACTGATAGTCGATTGGAAATTATTTTGCAATTAGGCAATACTCTCGATACAAATGCTGCCGATACAGATATAGAAGAAACTGAGAATGATGCCAAAGCGTCATCACTATTGATAGATTGGGAAGAGTGCGATCGCGAACTGATGGCACTGGTTATATAGCAACAGACAAAGAAAGGGCGGACATTGCTATTTTATCTAGCAATGTCCGCCCTTTCTTTTTTCAACATAATTAACTATTTTTTAACGCAATTGACTGTCTTTACTACCACGACGGTTAAATAGCTCAGCCGCTTTTGCTTCCTGCTCAAGCTCCGTCTGACAGCTAACACAATGCTGAATACCGGGCACCGCCAGTCGCCGAGCCTCTGGAATAGGTTTACCACATTCATCACACAGCTCAGCACTCACACCTGTCGGTAACGAACGTCGCGCTCGCTCCAACGCATCATTGACCGTTGCATCCATCTGTTCGTGCTCAGCACCATCTCTTGACCAGCCACCTGCCATAATCTTATCCTATTTTTTATTCATTATAATTAGACAATACAAATGTCTTTAATAACAAATAGATGGGGCTAGCTATGGTTAATTGCAACCTGCGATAGTATATAAAATCATCCATAAAGAGCGACGTAATTATTTTGACTCACCTGAAAACTTTGCTACTAATCTTTAGGTTGTAGCTCAATCACTTGACCACGTACGCCAATGCTCTCATCACTCATCAGACAGACATAGCCTTCCATGATATCTTCAGGTGTTTTTAAGCTCATAGGGTTTTCACCTGGATACGCATGCGCACGCATGTTAGTGCGAGTACCACCTGGGTTGACACAATTGAAACGTAGATTGGTGGTGTTCTGAGTCTCTTGAGTAAAGATATCACTCATACCTTCTACTGCTTGTTTGGAAAGTGCATAAGCACCCCAAAATGCGCGAGGATGTGTACCTACAGTGCTAGAGGTGAAAACAACAGAGCCATGCTCAGCATCTTTTAATAGCGGCAATAGCGCTTGAGTCAGCATAAAAGTCGCTGTGAAATTGACTTTCATCACTTGGGCAAAAGTATCGACGTCATACATCTCAAGCGGCGTCAGTTGTCCTAATAAACCAGCATTATGCAAGATACCATCTAACTGGCCGACTTCTTTATTAATCAGCCCCTCAAGCTGCTGCATTTCGGCGTAAGTCGCCCCTTCTAGATTCATCGGCAACATAGCAGGCTGCTTACCACCAAGACTCTCAATCTCATCGTAGACGTATTCAAGCTTACTGCTAGTGCGGCCTAACAATAAGACAGTGGCACCATAACGCGCATAGGTCAATGCCGCAACACGACCAATACCATCCCCCGCTCCTGTTACCAAAATAGTCTTACCATCTAGGCAATTACTGGACGGTACAAAGCTACGAATATCATCATGAGTCAAAGGCTGAATAGGACTTTGAACAGTTTGTTTATTGTCTTGTGGATCGACTGGTTGATTATTATTGTCACTCATGGCATTGCTCACTACTTATCATTAAATCATTGAGGATATGTGCTTATGGTTGTAAATCTGGTGATATGTAGCAGTCTATAAATACTCAAACTTACCAGACGATAGCAGTAATTTATTTAACTGCTCAGGCGTATCTGTAATATAGTCGGCGCCCCATTTTTTCAAAGACTTTTGATCTTCAGGTGGAATATACCCATAAGCGGCCAAAATCGTTGGCATGCCAGCGGCGTTGCCAGCTTCAATATCACGCACATGGTCACCGACATAGAGCACGCAGCCTGCCGCCCCTCGCGGAATACCGAGTTTTTCTAGCGCCATATACATTGGCTCTGGATCTGGTTTGGTACGTGATACATCATCTGGACAGACCAAAACTGCACAGCGCTGATCCAGTTGCATCTCACTTAATAGCTTTTCGGCTAAATAACGCGGCTTGTTGGTAACGATACCCCATGGCACGCCCTTTGCTTCAAGTTCAGTCAGTACCGCTTCAAGCGCCTGAAACACGCAGCTATCGACACAGATATCTGCTTCATAATCATCTAAGAACTGCTGACGAAACTCAAGCAACTCTTCCTCGCTGACTTCGAGTTGATCGTTATGTCTTAGCATCAATTGCACCATGGCCGAGGCACCCGCAGAGACTTGCTCGCGGATTTCCGCTTCAGGCGGTGCCTGCCAGTCATTTTCGAGACTCATTTTACCAATGATACGAACAAAATCAGCAGCAGTATCGATTAATGTCCCATCAAGGTCAAATAAAACAGCTTTTACAAATTGGGTCATAGTGAATGCTCTTGAGATTGATGACGTGTTTAGTGAAAGTATGGCAAATAAATGGCTGCGTGCAGCATTAAACCAATGGCTTTTGTACGGCTATCATATAATTAACATCGACGTTTTGGGCAAGCCAGTAGCGTTTGGTCAGCGGATTATAATGCAAACCGATAATATCCTGACGAACAAATCCAGTGTTGAGTGCCATTTTGTCTAATTCTGCTGGCGTAATAAATTTAGCATAGTCATGGGTACCGCGATCAAGCAACCGCAGTACATACTCTGCACCAACGATGGCAAACAGATAAGACTTAGGATTGCGATTAATCGTTGATAGTACACAGACACCGCCAGGAGCTAACAACTCATAACAAGCCTGCACGATCGAGCTAGGATCTGGCACGTGCTCTAGCATCTCCATACAAGTCACTACATCAAACTGACCAGCATGTGTTTTTGCCAACTCTTCAACGGGTATATGCTGATAGCGAAGCGTATTCTCTAACTGGCTTTGCTCTGCATGTAACGCAGCAGCTTTTAGGTTTTCTGTACCTAAATCAATCCCTGTCACATCAGCATCGCGGCGTGCCATAGATTCTGACAATATTCCGCCGCCGCACCCTACATCGAGTACTTTTTTGCCAGCAAGTCCTTGCTCAGCGGTTTTATTAGCAGCGTGTTGATAGCCGCGTTTGACGTTTTCTTCTATCCAGTTTAAACGTAATGGATTGATCTCGTGTAGCGTTGCAAACGCCCCTGTGTTGCTCCACCACTCACTCGCCAAGTTATTAAATTTTTCGACTTCGCTAGGATCTACGTTGATGGTGGTAGACTCTGTACTATTGAAAGCGCTATTATTATTTTGATCATTTGAAGTTGATGAAGAATTTAAAGCAGAGCTCATGGTATATTCCTTGATTGTCACTATCGTTATTATCGTTTACAGTGCACGATTATGTGCTTAATATTAGCATGAGGGTAGCAGTTTTGTCGTAAGCACATCGTCACCGATTGTGAATAGACTCAAACTTTACCCTGTTTTTTGGGCAGTATCTTGATATAGAAAAGATACATATCTTCGTGACAATATCGCATCCTGATACTTTTAAATCTCTTAAATTCCATATAGAAATAAAGCAGACGTTTGAGAAACAGTAGGTTCAGAAAGTAACAAGCAATATACCTTAAATAATAGCTAACAGCTTTACAACTATCGGTTAAGAATGCGATTCACAAGTACATACATTTTACGTTATCATAGTCGATACTTTGCTATTGTTCGATTATACTCGACACTGTCTGGTTTAGACGCTTTAAAAGCTATATATTTTAAAGTGTCACATGTTTAATAACCATATAGACACCAACCTCTTAACCCATTCTAAGTCTCCACACCTCAAGGATAAAGTATGAAACGTGTCATCACACTGACTGGTCTAGCCATGGCCATTGGACTTGCCTCTATGGGCGCACAAGCTGCAGATTATGTCGCTGGAAAAGATTACCGTGTGCTAGACAACCCAGAGAAAATCAGCGGTGATGCTATCATTGTTCGTGAATTCTTTTGGTATGGTTGCCCACATTGTAATGCGCTTAACCCGCACATGGAAAAATGGGCAAAAACCAAAGACAAAGATGTTGCCTTCTTTAAGACACCAGCAGCACTTAACCCTGTTTGGGAAGCCAATGCACGCGGTTTCTATGCGGCTCAGCTTTTAGGCTTTGAAAGCAAAACTCATGACGCATTATTTGACGCTATCCATAAAGATGGTAAGAAACTGTTTGATCAAGCGTCACTAAGCAAATGGTATGCATCAAAAGGCGTTGATGAAAAGAAATTTAACAGCCTATATAACTCATTCGCTGTTGGTACAAAAATCGGTCGCTCTCAAGAAGGCGCCAAGCGTTATCAAATCACTGGTGTTCCATCTGTCGTGGTACAAGGCAAATATGTGGTAACTGGTGAAAACGCTAAAGTTGCTAAAGTTGTTGACTATTTAGTTGACAAAACTCGCGCTGAAAAGAAATAATTCGAGCCATAAGTACTTGAATAACTCACATGACGTACAGCATATCTGTATGTCGTGCATAACAAAGCCAATCATAAATTGATTGGCTTTTTTGCATCTTAACCTTTTAGCTATACGTCTTTTAATTACTCATTTTTAACTACTAATCTTTCAACTAATAAAATTCTAATTAATAGATTTCTAGCTTGGTATATAGATGTTATTTTTTCAGCTGCGATAAAATAGCCACTTCACGAATATAACTTGCCAAATCTGCTTTAGATTCTGCCAACAACTCATCATCTTGCATGTGTTTGGCATATTCTATCCATAATAACAGTTGATACATACTGTGGTGCTCAGAAGCCTTATATTGCTTCACAAACTGCTTGAGCGTACCTTCATCATTGATATTCAGACGCTCGTACCAGCTCTCTATTTTTGAGACTTGCTCTTTAGGAAAAAAGGCATCAAATAGTGCCTTTATCAGCTCATGACGATTTTCTTCAATCATCAGCTTGCCAACACGTTTGGTCTGACGGTTGCGAGCATTAGCGCTGGTAATATCAGCCAATGCCATTAACTCCGCCATAAAATAATCACTAGCAGGTAAAGCTTTTAGCTGTTTTTTCGATAAGCTAGCAAGCGGTATAGATAATTGCTGCAAGCGCTCATGGGCTTTTTTGAGTTCTGTGCGCGAAACGCGCATATCCTGTTCTTTCCAGTCAATCATAAAAGCTTTCCAAAATAATAATTAATAAATTAAATAGTGTCTGATATCATTACCAACGACTTTTTTCCCGGTGTTTTGCCAATACCTTCACGCCTTTAGGCATGGCCTCAGCAAGGCGGCGTTGTAGATGATCAGTGATAAAAACAGAGCGATGTTTGCCGCCCGTACAGCCTATGGCAACCGTGACCGTATGACGATTATTGTGCAAAAACTCTGGTAGCCAGCGGGTCAAAAACTTATCAATATCACCCATCATTTCTGCTACTTCTGGATAATCTGAGAAGAATGCACCTACCTCAGTATCCAGACCTGTCGAGTCACGTAACTCAGGGTTCCAGTGCGGATTCGGTAAAATTCTAACATCGAATACAAAGTCGGCGTCGATAGGGCTACCGTATTTAAAACCGAAAGACAGTAGATTGATGACAATCTGATTGTCCATACCTATGTGTTCACGCAAACTGTCTTTTAACTGATGAATATTTAGGCTACTGGTATCAATCCTAATATCAGCATGACCAGCAATTGGCTCTAATAGCTCAACTTCTTTTTTGATAGCAGCGGGTAAATTAAAGGCAATATGCTTAGCGTTATCGCTGTCAATATCTTGTGACATTAGCGGATGTACGCGTCGCGTCGCATTGAAACGAGCTATCAGCGTACTCTCTTGTGCAGTCACATATAAAATCTGTACCGCATGCGACCCATAAGTCTCCTTGAGAGAAGCATATGTCACTGCAAAGTTAGATAAATCCGCACGTGGCGTTCGAATATCGACACCCAGCGCAATACGATAAATGCCGCTTTCATTAACCAGTTTATGAGCAGCATTAGGTAACAAAGACAGCGGTAGGTTATCAATAGAGTAATAGCCTAGATCTTCTAAGATGTTCAATACTGAGGTCTTACCAGATCCTGAACGCCCTGAGACCACCAATATACTGAGCTTATTCGTAGACGTCTGATCCGCTATCGTTGCTGCCGCATTACTATTTTGATCCTGACTTACACCCATGATCTACTCATCCAAGTCTATTGTATCTAGTCTACTGCTATGTCATAAAAGCCTAACTTACCACTACCAACTGATTGTCTAACAAGCGCGCTTTTCCTAGCCATGCTGCGACTAAAATAACGACATTTTTGTTTTCTATATTAAAGGTTGTAGAGTCACTTACGACAGAACCTAACTCCTCAGTCTTTATTTCCAGATAATCAATAATAAAACCTGCGTCACTAATACGTGTCCGCGTCTCTACTAATAGCTTATCAAATGCTTGCTGACTAAGAGCCGTACTTTTCAAACGCTTCGCTAATTCTTGCAATGCTTGATGTAATACAGGGGCAGCTTGACGCTCATCTGCACTTAAGTATTGATTCCGCGATGATAGCGCTAAGCCATCATCAGCACGAACAATAGGTGCGCCAATGATATTAATAGGATAACTCAAGTCACGTACCAACTGTTTAATGATAGCAAGCTGCTGATAGTCTTTTTGTCCAAATACTGCCACATCTGGTTGTACGATATTGAATAATTTAGCGACAACAATACCAACACCATCAAAGTGTCCAGGACGTGATTGACCGCATAACTGATTGGCAACAACCCCTGCCAACACAGCAGTAGGTGGTGGTAATACTGGGTACATTGCATCAATGCTAGGTGCAAACACATAATCTGCATCCACTGTCGCAAGCTTAGCTACGTCTGCATCTAATGTACGTGGATAGCTATCGAAATCTTCCCCAACGCCAAACTGAGTAGGATTAACGAAGATACTGACCACCACTACATCTGCATGCTGTTTGGCAATTCTTACCAACTCAAGATGACCGTCATGTAGATTACCCATCGTTGGTACTAGCGCAATGCGCTGCTGACGGTCTTGTTTGTCACATTGCTGGCCACGATAAGGCTGCAGCGCTTCACGTAGTGACGAGATATCATGATAAATAATTGGAGACATGATTACTTTTCTTCTATTCAAACGTTCTGTTGTTCAATAGCGTAAATAACTTTAATAACTTCAAAATCAGCTAAATTGGTGCTGCTCAGTCGGGAAACTACCTTCGCGTACTGACTGCTGATAGAGCGCAAAAGCACCTTCGATACTGTGTGCACTATTGCGATCATCTGTTAAAAAATCATGGATAAAACGTGGCACTCGGCCATGCGCCATACCTAGCATATCGTGCATAACCAATACCTGACCATCAGTATCGGCTCCAGCACCAATACCGATAACTGGCACGGCAACGGCTTCAGTAACGGCTTTTGCAAGTGCGGCTGGAACACATTCTAATACCAGCAGTGCGGCACCAGCGGCTACAACTGCCTTGGCATCAGCAAGCAGTTTATCAGCCGCCTCATCACCGCGACCTTGAATTTTATAACCACCAAACACGTTGACTGATTGCGGAGTCAAACCAAGATGCACACAAGTTGGTGTACCTGCTTGCGCTAAGGTCGTTACTAATTCACACAGCTCGCTACCGCCTTCGATTTTTATGACATGCGCCCCTGCTTGCATCAGCGTGCGGCTATTAGCAACGGCTTCTGGCAGTGTCACATAACTCATAAACGGTAGATCAGCCAATATCAGCGCGTGTTTATTGCTACGGGCAATATTGGCAGTGTGATAAGCCATATCGTTGACTGTCACAGGCAATGTTGAATCATGACCTTGTACAACCATGCCCAAGCTATCGCCAATTAGAATCGTGTCAATTTCGGCTTTTTCCATCATTCGTGCAAACATCGAGTCATAGCAGGTCAAGCACGTGAACTTGATACCGTCTTTTTTAAACTTATTTAGAGTAGATAATGTCGTCATATGACCCTCAATTAATCTGCAATGCCTTTGATTATCAATATTGCTACTATAAGAGCTATGCTTGAAATACGTTAGACGAATCTTTCAAACATTTAATGTCTATCACTTAGCATCAATTACTTATAATCAATCGCTTGATAATAATGTTAAACCTGTCCAATCGCGACTTTGGGAATAGTCACCTATCGACTTACCTGCGATGGTTAAGTTTGGTGCCAACTCTCGCAGTGGTATTAAGACAAAATTGCGCTCACCTAAGCCAGCATGCGGTATTGTCAGTGTTGGATCAGTAATCTGCGTCTCGCCATATAGCAAAATATCAACATCTAGACTACGTTCACCCCAACGACGCAAACGTGCCCGCTTGGCCATGCTCTCTAACTGCTGACAAAAAGCAAGCAGCTCATAAGGGGTAAGTGTCGTTTCAAAACCAGCTACTGCATTAACAAAATCTGGCTGATCTTGCGGACCCATCGGTGCTGAAGCATAAAAAGAAGAGACACTTACTTCACGTACCTGCTCATGTGCTCGCATTACTGCAAGTGCCTGCTGCAAATGATCGGCAGGCGAACCTAGCTCATTAGCGAGGTTGCTACCCAAGCCCACATAACAGGTAACCCAGTTACTATTATCTGTACTGTTATTCATATTATGCACTTTCAGTACTAGGCTGACGGCGGCGGCGCTTCGATGGTACAGGGCCTTTGTTATCAGTTACTTTTATAGCAGGTATCTGATCGCTCGTATCTTGCTTCGCTTTAGTAGCCTTTGTAGTAGTTGCTTTCACCGATTTCTTGGCTCTCGCAGGTGCAGCGGTTTTTGTAGCGTCTTTGCTATCTACTGCCTTGCTAGCTACTTCCTTTACACTTTTAGTATCGCTTTTATCAGTCGATTCAACTGCAGGTTTAGGCGCTTTTTTCGCATACTTCGCTGCTGGCTGTGCTTTGCCATTACTGCCCTTCGAATTATTACTGCCTTGTACTTCGATATTGCTCGCACTATCTACAGTAGGTTGACGACGGCGACGCTTGTGCGGGATCGGCTCGTTATTCATACTGACTAACGCAGGTGATCTTGCGATTGAGCGAGCTGGTCTAGCCTGACTAGCTGACGCTTGAGCTTCTGGCTGGTTAGCATTAGACGGCTGAGTGCTACTATCTACGCGCTCAGCTTTAGCCACTTGTTTTGGTGCATTTTGATTGGTTGATGCTGGCTTTCGTACAGGTGCTTTGCTGCGCTTCGATGTATCATCAGCTGACAGTTGCTTCTGCAATGGTGGCACTACGTTCTCGTGCTCTATAACAAATAACGGCTTAGGCTTTGCCTGTTGACTTGCCGATTGTTTGTTATTAGCAAGAGACAACTGCTGTAGCTGAGCAAGCTCGTTATTGTCTTGCTCTACTTGTTGCTGCACGTTTTGTCTTCCGCTGTCAGTGCGGCCAGCTTTAGTTTGGCTGGCAGCGCGGCGGCGGCGGGCTGGAATATTTGACGAATCATTTACCATTGTTTGATCATTTCTACCTTTTTCAGGACGGTCATCGGCTTTGTTTTGCTTTGTACTGTTCTGATTAGGTGTTGCGTTATCAGTAGTCTGTGTTTTTGATTCTTGACGATTACGTCCGCGCCCACGTTGCCCTTTTTTATAAGCACCTCGGCGAATATTTTCGTCAAATTCATCAATCGCCTGCTGCTGCTCTTGTTCAGACAAGGTTTGATACGTCTGCCACCAGTCACCCATATCGTTGGTTGACTCTGATAGCGGATGCTCTGCATCGCCACATTGCTCACGCAACAATAAAAAGTCAAAGCCCGCACGGAAACGCGGATGCTCTGATAGCTGAACGATTTGTTTGCTACGCGGGGCTGCAAGTTTCGGCTGCAATATCCAGATATCACGGATAAATTGCTCAGCAAATTTCGGAATAGCGGTTTTGATACGCTGACGGTCAATGACTTTACCAGCCGCATGCATTTGCGCTTCGGCAAACGGCATATTACGCTTCTTGGCTTTTGCCAATTGATGCAGGTAATTTTCCCACAGTAAGGCAGCATAGAAGAACGCAGGGTTGATACTCTTGCCCGCTGCAATACGCTTATCGGTGTTGATAGCTACCTGATTGACTAAAGCACTTGGCTCAGACGGTGGATAGATAATGAGACTATCAATCGCACCTGATTCAAACAATAATGGCAATAGGGGTACTAGATAGCCACCGGTAAACATCTTTTGCGTTTCATCATAGAGACGATGCGGTGATATTTGCTCAAGCAGCGCCCAGTTCCCATCATTAAATTGAGCAGACAACGCTTCATCAAACTCAAAACCCAACTTGGCTTTGAAACGTAAGGCACGTAACAAGCGCACAGGATCTTCTTCGATACGTACTGGCGCATTGCCCAATAGACGAATGATTCTGTTATCAATATCATCAAGCGCGCCGCAGAAATCATGGACGATGCCTTTGAGCGGTTGATAATAAAGCGCATTAATAGAGAAATCGCGACGGGAGAAATCTTGTTGAATATCGCCCCAAACATTGTCGCGCAGAATCATACCGTCTTGATTGGTATTGGCATCACTGGTTGGTGGACCACGGAAAGTAGCAACTTCAATTAACTCGCGACCTGAATATACATGCGCTAACTGGAAGCGGCGACCGATAATGCGGCAGCGCTTACCAAAGACATCTTTAATCTCATGTGGCTTGGCATCGGTGACGGCATCAAAGTCTTTCGGGCGCAGACCTAATAAAGTATCGCGCACACCACCACCGACGATATACGCATCAAACCCAGCACGGGTCAATGTGGCAATCACTTCAGTAATGGAATTGGGTAATTCAGATTTGTTCAGTTCTAACTGCTTGGCGGCACGCTCGGCCATGCATCTACTCCTCGCCGGTATTCTTTAACTACCCCTGAATAACACAGCGTTTATCAGGCGGATGTACCCGCTAGTTTAACAAATTTTGGACCTACTGGGGGTGTTATGACATTTACTTACATGCTATTTTGTCAATATTGGGGTTAATTAATGCAAAACACCCTCATTAATCGCGCACGCTTAAACGTCTTTGGTTTTTCTCGACCGTTTTTGCACCGATACCTTTCACTTTTGCTAACTCATCCACTGTCTTAAAATCGCCAAACATATCACGATATAAAATTATCGCCTGCGCTTTACTGCTACTGATACCATCTAACGAAACCAGCTCGCCTTCATTGGCTCGATTGATATTGATAACTTTCTGCTCACGCGCTTGTGTAACAGCTGTTTCTTTCGCGATCAAATACTCATAAGCACGTTTAGGGTCGTCAAAACAAGGGTCTGCATTCGCATTACTGAGTGCGACCACAGACAATAGGAGACTAAAAGCGGTGGTCGTCAGTAAGCTGGCAAATGAAAATTTACGATGAGCGTTCATGTTGTTTCGCCGCTTCCCACAGTGCATCCATTTCAGTTAAGTCGCTGTCCTCTAACTGCTTGCCAGCGAGTTCTAGTTGCTTCTCAATATAACCAAAGCGAGATTTAAACTTGTGCACACAGGTTAAGGTAGCCGCTTCTGCATCAAGGTTTAGTTTACGTGCAACATTGACCAGCGCAAACATACAGTCGCCTAATTCTTTTTCGACCTCTCTGATGTTAGCTTTAACCTCAGCTGTAGACTTATCTGTTAGCTCATGTTTTAGCTCGGCAATCTCTTCATCTAGCTTATCCACTGCCCCTGCAATACCTTCCCAATCAAAACCCAACTTTGACGCTTGCTTTTGTACATCTTGCGCCTGCATCAATGCGCTACCCGCTTTGACTTGATCTAAGCGACGCTTTGATTTACCACGTGCTTCGCGTGCCTGCTGCTCCTCAAGCTTGATTTCGTCCCAGCGTACTTTTACTGCCGCATCGTCTTTGAGCGTTTCGGCTTCAAACACATGCGGATGACGGCGAACCAGTTTTTCTTGTAAAGTGGTAATGACATCACTCATATCAAAGCGCCCCTGCTCCGCATACATCTGACAATGAAACACCACTTGCAGCAGCACATCGCCAAGCTCACCTTTGATGTCCTCATTATCGTCGCTTTGTACCGCTTCGCCTAGCTCATAAGCCTCTTCGATGGCATAAGGAATAAGACTATGATTGGTTTGCTTTTTGTCCCACGGACAGTCTGCTCTTAGTCGTGCCATCAACGCTAACAAATCATCAAGCTGGCCAGTGGCGTCTGGCGTTCCTTGTACAGGCTTAGGCACGGTAATTTTATTGTCTGAAATACTCATAAGGGCGGCTCTTATCGTTTTATGTGTTGTTTGCTGATTCGTCTAATAGTTAGTGTATCATTGAACACAGCTTGGCTTATAATTGTGCTACTGACGACTTCATTTTACCACTGCTCATGCGCGAGGAACTTTATCATTATGTCCACTTCTGCGACCACCAACTATCAACTAGCTGCGACATTCGACCCTATTACTATCAGCTCATTTAAGGCCTATGATATTCGCGGTGAGCTTGGGGTCAATCTCGATGAAGAGATTGCCTACCGTATCGGGCGCGCGTTTGCACAGATTTTATATCAGCGTTATCAGGCAGCGGCTCAAAATCAAGTCGATGATATAGCAACTCTAAAACCTGCTATCGTTATTGGTAGTGATATTCGCCACTCTAGTGAGCAGTTAAAACAGGCTGCTATCATAGGTATGATGGATGCAGGCGTTGATGTGATCGACTTGGGTATGAGTGGTACTGAAGAAGTATATTTTGCCACCAGTCACTATCAGGCGTTAGGTGGTATTGAGGTAACTGCCAGTCACAACCCTATCAACTATAATGGTTTAAAACTGGTTAAAGAACATTCAAAACCAATCAGCGCCGATGATGGGCTGGCAGAGATTCAAGCACTGGCAGAATCTGGGCAATTCACTACGGACAACCAATCAGGCAAATTGCAGTTATTGACGAATAAAAGCGCGTACATCGATCATGTCATGACTTTTATCGATACTGATAAACTAAAAGCACTTAAACTGGTCGTTAATTCAGGCAATGGTAGTGCAGGTCCTGTGGTCGATTTATTAGTTGATAAATTAGCACAAGTAGATGCACCGATTGAAGTGATTAAATTGCATCATACACCAGATGGTAGCTTCCCTAATGGCATCCCCAATCCAATGATTGAAGCCAATAGAGTGGCTACCCAGAAAGCCGTTTTGGAAAACAATGCTGACCTTGGCATTGCCTTTGATGGTGACTTTGATCGCTGCTTCCTATTCGATGAACGTGGCGAATTTATCGATGGTAGCTATATCGTCGGCATGCTCGCTCAAGCTTTTTTAAATAAATACCCGAGTGAATCAATCGTCTATGATCCACGAGTGATTTATAACACCGAAGCAGTGATAGAGGAACATAACGGCAAGGCGGTCATTAGTAAATCTGGACACTCATTTATCAAGCAAGTCATGCGTGACTCAGGTGCTGTGTACGGTGGTGAAATGTCTGCCCATCACTACTTCCGCGACTTCTTCTATTGCGATAGTGGCATGATTCCATGGTTATTGACCATTGAGCTGTTGTCTATCACTGGTAAAACCTTATCAGAATTGGTCACAGGCTATATTGCCGCCTATCCTAGCTCAGGCGAATTAAACTTTCGTCTCACAACCTATGACGCACCGACAATTATTAGCGCGATTGAAGCCAAATTCAGCAACGAGCAACCAGTTAAATCAACACTTGATGGTTTAATTCTTAACTTTGGAGAGTGGCGCTTTAATTTGCGAGCATCGAATACCGAACCGCTTATCAGATTGAATATCGAAAGTCGCGGTGATCAACCGTTACTGGCTGCTAAAACTCAAGAAATTCAGCAATGGCTAGCAACGCAAGGTGCCGTACCAGCATAAAGTCATTAACCCAGTAAAAATCATTCTGATTGTCAGTCGAAAAAGGCTCGCCAATGAGTATTAGCGAGCCTTTTTTCTATACACAGAAAACCTTAAATCAAACTATTTAGTTCGACCAATACCCATATAGTCACCTACTAAGCTATTAATTTGCGAGCGTGTCAGGGCATTTTGCGCATCAAATACAGGCATGGCTTGTTGATTGATTTTGCCAATATCTAATTGATCTCGCGGTGACCAACTAATGATGAAAATAGCATGGGTATCGCAAAGCTGTTGATAGGGACTAGTAATCAGCTCAAGCAATGGCTGTTGCTGATAAAGCTCGGCAAGCTCGTGCTGTGCCTTGTCACTATAAACCAGTGTGCGAATATTATAAGACCATAGTAATGCTAATAACGGATGAATAGCTGAGCCAGCAGTACGTCCTGAGCCTGACTTATAACTACCGCCCCAAATCATGACTGTTTTATTATCGATAAAACCATCAAAATATTGCCAAAACTTACGGAATATCAGTTCTTTCTGATCTTCATTAATATGCACGATAGATTGTAATAAAGGCATATCTAAACTGTGTGTACGGCTTGATTGTTGCAATTTAGCCAGCTCAGTGGGCAAAGTATTACCACCGAAGCCCCACCCTGCTTTTAGATAACTACTGCCTACCCGCTCATCCAATCCCATAATGCGACTGACTTGACTGATATCAACATTTTGACTATCAGCCAAACGTGACATCTCATTCATAAAGCTCACTCTAGTCGCTAGCATCGCCATGATGCTGCTACGGGCAAACTCTATCGTTGCGATATCCGCATGATGAGTCGCGCGTGCGTGCTGCATTAAAGGCTTCAACACATTCAAGTGCTGGCTGCTACTCACTGTCTTTTCACCCAGTAGCCATAATGAAGGGTTCAACATCGAGCTATACGCATCGCCATCTTGTAAGAATACAAATGGCACGTAATAGACCCAAGCACGCTGTAAACGCTGAGCCAAACCGGCTACATGGCCTAATTGCTCAATGCCGCTCATAATCACAGGTAGCGCCTGCTGATGACTTTGATTAAATGCGGTAATCCAACTGTCTTCTGTCCATGCTAGCTTGACACTGTCTAAAAACAACCAATAAAGCGTCACCGTACTTTGAACATCAGTTTTGTCATAGCCTACTGCTTCATAACCTTTTATTAGCATATCGGCACTAGCTGGTAGGGCTTTACTAATAATAACCTGCTGCTGCTCATACATTTGCCATAGCGCTTGCAGATGATGCTCAAAACTATACTGTTGTATCTGCTGCGTCAGTAGCGCCTTGTCTGCATAAAGATGCACACACTGACCAAGACTTGCCAGCACCACTGCACTGGTAATCGCCTCTATACTGTGACCAATAAGCACACAAACTGTAGAGTCAGTTAATTGGTTTGGTTCAGATTCATTATTGTATTTATTCATATGGCTACCATCTAAAGCCGTCTCCATGAGCGTGCTTTCCTATATTATTGACGTATCAATACTACTAAGACAGCTGCTTAATACGCTGTAATAATTGGTCAGTAGATGTATCGAATAGACCTTGAGCATCTTTTTGCATGTGCTGCATAGCATGGTGTACGGAGTCTGCCATTTGCTTGCCCATCTCAACGCCCCATTGATCAAACGGATTGATATCCCAAATGCTGGCCATGACATAGACCTTATGCTCGTAAAGCGCTATCAATGCGCCTAAGCTATGCGGCGTCAGCTCATCAATCAGTAATGTGGTTGACGGTTGATTCCCATGGTAGTACTTATATTTATCCGCATGAGATACTGTCTTTGGATCGGCCAGATCTGTTACAGCCGCATTGCCAAATGCCAATACTCGACTTTGCGCCAGACAATTCGCTAAAGACAATTCGTGCTGTTGTTGCAATGATGAGTTTCGCGCCTCATCACCGTAGCGACGTACGCAAGCGATAAAGTCACAGGAGACCTGCTGCGTGCCTTGATGCAGCAGCTGATAGAATGCATGTTGCGCATTTGAGCCAATTTCACCCCATAGAATTGGACACGTATCATAGTCAATATGATCCCCATTCCGAGTAACTGACTTGCCATTACTCTCCATCTCTAGCTGGGTTAAATAGCTGGGTAAATATCCCAATCGACCGTCATAAGGCAATACGGTGTGTGCATTTACTTGTAAAAAAGTACTATTCCAAACAGCCAGCAAGCCTAGCAATACTGGTAAATTATCAGCAAAATCAGCCTGTGCAAAATGCTCATCCATACTATGAGCACCGCTTAACAAAGCCTTAAAGCCATTCATACCGATACGAATAGCAATAGCAAGGCCAATCGCTGACCATAAAGAAAAGCGACCGCCGACCCACTCCCAAAGCTGCAACTGATGCTCAGGATGAATTCCCCAAGCACTCATTTTTTCACTATTGGCTGAAATGCCAATAAAATGCCGACGCAATACACTATCTTCTGTACCTGCACGGAGCTTTGCCGTTGCAAGTAGCCAAGATAATGCTGTCTTAGCATTTGATAATGTGTCAACCGTACCAAAGGATTTGGAAGAGATAATAAATAGCGTGGTTTCAGGGTTTAAATGCTTAAGCAAATTATCAAGCTGAGTACCGTCCATATTAGAGACAAAATGCACCTCAATACTGGTATCCGCCCATTCATCAAGCGCCGTAGTCGCCATGAGTGGGCCTAGATCAGAACCGCCAACCCCAATATTGACAACATCTGTAATTGCCTTGCCAGAAAACCCGCGCCATATACCATTGCGCACGCGCTCAGATAGGCGCGCTACTTGTGACAAACTATGATGTACATCAGCGACGATATTTTGTCCATCGACTTGTAATGTCGCTGTCGCTGGCAATCGTAATGCTGTGTGCAATGCAGCACGCTGCTCGCTGGTATTTACCATCGCCCCTTGTAGTAACGAATCAATACGAGCATCTAGCTCACAACTATCAGCCAAACTCAGTAAGTTAGATAATACTGCCTGATCGATACGCTGCTTACTAAAATCCATATACAGCGCACCAGCCTGCACGCTAAAATGCTTAGCGCGATAATCATCTTGCGAGAATAGCTGTGCAAGCGACCATGGATGTTTTGCAAGCGTCTGTAGTTGCTGCCAGTATTTAGAATGTCGAGCACTGCTATATGTCTTGTCGCCCTTTATCTCATTCATCAGCTACTCATCATCTGCTAATTGCTGCTCGGCAAAGTAGATGAATGCCTGCATATACGAGCGCATACTGCCTGCATCGTAGCTATCACCACGCATGGTCGTGACATGGACACCATATTCACTAATGAGCGCGTCAATCGCATCTGTCAGCTGAATCTCACCACCGACAGATGCTTTCGTATTGGCTAAGTAATCAAAGATATGGTTACTAAATACATAGCGCCCTACCACAGCCAGATTTGAAGGAGCATCATCTAGATTGGGCTTTTCTACAAAACCAGCCACTTTAAAGCTGACATTAGTATTTACTTCTTCATCAATCTCATTAGTGTCACTTAGCTTTTCATCTAGTTGAGCAATACCGTATTTATGTACGTCTTCATCCGCTACTTGATCGACCAATATCTGTGAGTGACCATCTGTAGCAAAGGCATCTAGCATAAAGGCCAAATTATCAGCAGACATATCAGTGGTAAATGGATCAAGTACGACATCAGGCAATAATACGGCAAAGTCATGCTCACCAATGATTGGTCGCGCTGCCAGTACTGCATGTCCCAAACCTAACGCCTTACCTTGACGTATCATCGACACAGTCACATCTTCTGGCAACCAGTTTAAGCTATCAGCCAACTCATCTTTGCCTTTATGACGTAATTGATTGTCTAACTCTGCATTGATATCAAAATAGTTTTCAATCGCGCTCTTTTGCGCATGACCGACCAAGACAATATGCTTGATACCCGCAGCGATGGCCTCTTCGACCACGTAATGAATAGCAGGACGATTACCAAGCGGTAACAACTCTTTTGGCACAGATTTTGACAATGGCAGCATACGTGTACCAAAGCCTGCGACAGGAATAACGGCGTGAGTGATGTTGTTAGGTCCAATCATATAAATACAGCACCTTGTTAAGAAAAGTTTTATCTTTCAAAAGAATATCATTATTTTAAAAGTAATAATAACTCCAATAAGCCCTAACTAAAATATCGCTTGAACTTCCTACTTCTTAGCCTTCAAGATCAGAACAAGCCACTTTCTCAGCCAATAACTTTTTAATAACGTCTTCTACTTCAACTGTTTCATTTTTATCAAAATCAAAATATTTAGGATACAGGATATAGGCAGCAGCAAGAATCTCTTCAACTGTTCGCTTTACTTTCCGCCGCAAGTTTGGCTGACGATCATCGGTGACACCCCAACCAGAATAAAAAGGACAACCGAAAGTTGTAACTGATATGTTCCTTAGTAGCGCCTCAAACCCTGCTTGAGAGGTTATCGTATACACATGATCAATTGTTTCTAATGACTGTGCAAGTGGAATATCATCTACTAATACCTCACAGATATCGGCGACCTCCTTTGGGTCTGAAAGCATTTTACGCTTTTGAAGTAAGACATCTGGATGAGGTTTGTAGATAACTTGAGAAGAAGGATTTTCACTTACTGCTAAACGTACTAAGTCATTGTTTGTAATCGGGCTTGCGCAACCATATTTTATAGATGCATCATCCTCAACTTGTCCAAGAACTAAAACCCGTTTTTTAGTTTTTTCTCCATAGATACTATTTATGTCAACATCAGAACTATGGTTGTACTTGCTTATGCCAGTATTTAATAGTGTGCTTTTTAGTCGTTTAGCACGGGCTAACAACTCTAAATCTGAGGCAAAGTCATAATTATTGAGGATATCTTCCAACTCTGATACTTGTTGTGCATTAAAGTAGATTGTTTTGGAATCAAAATTTAATGACATAGGTGGAGTATGCTCAGAACCCAAACCTATTGAACGTATAAAACCATCTTCGACATATGTAATTTTTGCACTACTGTCTCTAATGACTTCAGGTAAAGTCATACCCCAAACCAAAACCTCAATATTATTATCGATAATATGAGGCAGATACTTTCTTTTAAGTAAAGACCCATTCAAGTTTAAAGGAATATATACAATTGTTTTATTTGGATAAAATTTCTCTAAATAAGGTCGTTTCCACTCTTTAATATTAAAAGCAAATACAGTTTTTTTTGGGTCTACTTTAAGGTGTTTGCGATTATTGATAAAGTCAATAAAGAACTGCTTTGGATTTAATACTAATTTTCTGGTTAAGCGATATAATACCATTGAAAACCTATTAAGTAATTTCTATAAATAAAACTCGTAAAATGTCTACAGTCATACGGTAATCCCCCCAATAAATAAGAACACTTACAAATAGTTAAACCTTTAACTTACCCTAAAAATTCAGGCCAGCAAAAGCTGACCTGACATTATAAAGTTATAAAATATTAATTAAATATAGTTCTGCATGAAACGGACACCTGATCGCTGTGCATATCTTCGAACTAGATCAGCAGCTTGATTTAATGTTCTATTTTCACTTGTTGCAACACGAGAAATCTTCCGCTCTGTTTCAGGCCAAGGTCTGCCAAATAGGGAATTGGTATATTGAACCTGTGCCATCAAACGATGATTACTGATCGGGTTAGCCCCTTTATGTAGCGCACTTGTATCTACTAAAAAAACTGTTCCTGCTGGACCAACAATATTAACCTCATTATCCATTAGCCCTGACTTGATTACTGCGCCATCTGTATGCCGACCATCTGACCACATTTCTGAGGGTCTATTACGGTGTGTACCCGGAATCAATGTATGTGGACCAGACTCCATATCTACATCCGTTAAATATATGAAAAGTTTCACAAACTGCAAGCGATGCATATCATGGTGGTAGAGCTGTGCCGTATCTGAAAGTTCTCTTTGTGACTTGACTTTACGGGCCGAATTTAAGAAAGCGACAGGAGTATTGAAAATTGGCGGTACACCCATATACTCTTGAACCATTGCTAACAATATAGGGTCACTTGAAATTTCATACATTTCTTCAAACGTAGTTAATGGACCGTGCTTTCCTTTAATTTGCAAAGGAGCATCGTCCGTTCCAAAAATAGCCTTTCCAACATCACTTCCATGGTCAGCTTCCATGCTATTCAAAACTTTATTTTTCAGGCTTTCAACTATTTCAATTGGTACTTGAAGCTTTGTTTTGTAAAAGCCATAGTGCTTAAGATGATAAAGACCAGTTTTAACAGTGTTAGCAGCGTCCACGTCTTCACCAAAAATAGTCTGCGAAAAGTCATATTCTGTCTTACCGATATGATCAGCAATCACATTACTGAATACACGATTACTACGACCTTCAGTTTCACTAAAAGCTTCTCGAAAACGCATATAAGTCAGTTCATCATTGGTACCTGTCTTGGCATAGCGCTCATAGCCTTCAAGCACTTTACGTACTGTCCAAGAAGGGCTAAGATAATTATCAAGATTCATTGATAAATCTTGGGCAGCGCTAGCCTCAAGTCTAACACTATAATCTCGAGCTTCAATTAGTAACTTATCAATTGGCTGATACATCAGTAATCCTTGTAATTGAACCGATCAATTTGAGTCTGTATGCGTTTCAACAAATGCATCGACAATGCGTTTAACAACCCAATCTGAAACATGACGGCCATCATCCTCACGGAAACTCTCAGGAGCGTTGTGCATAACAATCTCATATGATGGAAAATATGAAACTTGTTCATACTCTCTAGCAATTTGTCCAATTGCTGCTCGCAAAATTCCTTTACCTTCAGAGTTTGCGACTAAAATGTCGTTATCAGAGAAGGTACGAGCTAAACTAACTGGAGATAATGTGAAAACAATCTGGGCATTTGGTCTAACCGCTTTAATGATTTCAGTGATTCTTTTCAGATTATCGTAATTTTCAGAGAAAGTAGACATATGAAATTCTGTTTCAATCTCTCCTGCACCACCTGAGTAGCCAGGCTTTTGACAAGCAATTTTTCCACTAGAGAGGTTTCGGAAAACTTCTGCCATACCAAAAGTTATGATAAACAAATCCGCTTTTCTAATACCTTCATCAATAGCATTGTTGCAGTGAGATACCGCTTCTCGAAGGTCCTCGGGTGTACGCCCTATTACCATACGACGATAAGGGTCTTGATATACCCTGTTACCACCCCAATATGGATCTTTATTAATAGTCCAGTAGTCATCATCCGCTTGCTTCCATTCTCCGATATGTCGTTCAAATTCTTGACGTACAGTGAAGCTATTGAAATAATCCATATGAGGACGACTAGGAAGACGATCAATCTTAAAACGTTCCGTATCCATTACAATATTTTGCATTGGGGGCCCAACTTCAAAACCTTGACCATTCAACGCTGTACGTATGCGTTCTGCAAAACAACTACCAACAGCAAAGATACTATCGTTCTTGCTAAAAATGGGCTTTTTTGTTGTCGTTAATAGATTATTTTTGAAATGTGTACTCCATCGTGGGTTTGGCTTATCTCTAGCTTGGATTTTATCAAGTCTAACTATATGACTGTCAGAAATATCAGCCTTTGGTACTGTATTCATTCTAAGTTTTCCTTTTATTACATTATGAAAGTTGAAAATAATTCTTACATTTTATAAATGATGCAGAATAAAGATAATGCTCTTTTACTAATAAAAACAAGGATATACATACACTATATTTATAATTTTACCTTAATATAATAAGAGCTTTTGTTTAGGGTACTCGGCTATTTGTGTATCAGCTGCTGATTAAATTTTAGACAATCATTCTAGTTTGCGACGTAGTACATAATATCTTTTTTCAAATTTTTCATTCTTATTATTTAGTGAGAATGCTAGCTTAAATGATTCTAGAGCCTGCAACTCATTACCCTCTTCTATTTGCATATTACCTCTAGCATAATAAGCTCTAGCATAGTTTGGGAATTTTTGAATCAAAGTATCTAAAATATGTAGACTACTCTTCTTATCACCTAGCATTCTAATAGCATGTGAATACTTAAATAAATAGTCTGCATTATTAGGAGCTAATATGATTGCTCTCGCCAGATAATTCGTTGCTAATTGATACTCCTCCTTCTGTAAATAACTGTCTCCAATTATATACAACGCACTTTCGAAAGCGGGAAACCTAGTGAGTATTCTTTTGGCATAAAAGATGGCCTTTTCGAAATTAGCAGAACCAAAATTCTGATATGCTTCAGCAAGATCGGCAAACAACTCATCATCGTATAGATTGAAATTTCCTGAGTTCGAAAACAGCTCCTTTTGAACCATACCCGTAGAGACAAAATTCATCAACAATGTGTATAGCTTACTAGAACGTGAAATCACAGAAGGTACGTAATGATCCGTTCCTAATAATGAGTAAACTTTAACGTTTTCAAAACCCCTTATATAACCTGCATTAATCAGGTCTTTAGGTGTAGATTCACCGATTATCATATGTATCGTTCTATCAAAATTGGCTATTTTTTCTAATAGAAAATTTTTCTTTACTATATCCTGCTCCAAGTTTTGAATGCTTCTAGAATACGGCTCTCCCAATATAATCTCAGCTGGAAATGATAGTATATTGGCATCTAATTCTATCCCATAGTGAATGGATGCATGACCACCCATACTAGTTCCAACAGTATACACCTCTTTGACATCTAAATGATTTATCCATTTTTTAAGACATAGTATTGTCTGATCCAAACTTGCTCCTAAGCTTGGAATACCATTTAAGTACCATTGATTAGAAGGATCGTTTACAAAAATGACATTCTCATCAATTTCTCTGCCTAGTTGCCAAAAATTAAATTGATTTTCTTTCATATTAATTGCAGCAAAGAAAATAACTAACTTTGATGAACTTGGTCTGACAAATATAGAATGATTATCACCTTTCAAAGATGTTGGAAATTCACTGTTACTCATCGTTCAACAGCTTATCGAGTATTCTTTCATAGCCATGCTCATCAATAATAGTTTTTAGATTTTGTCTATGTGATTCAATTAGGCTAGGCTCACTCAAGAAGCTTTTTAGATTCTCTGCAAACTTAGCATCATCAAGTTCATTAAAGTTTGAAACATATGTCATACCGCCCAGCTCATCCCAACCTATACATTGATTTATTTGGTTATCAGCAATAGGTATTAATAGTGCCGGAATACCTAGATAGGCAGCCTCAAATATAGTAGTTCCACCACCTAAAACTGCAAAACTACAGGTAGACATTATTTCTGCCATATTTTCAGGACTGATCATAAGCTCAATATCTTTAGAGCCCTTTGAGTTTATCCAATTAGATATGTCTCCAATATTTTCATTCTTATCACTAACTACTATGGTTAATTTCCAATTATTGTCTGCAATAATTTGATAGAAGTTTTTTAAAATGTAGAGAATAACACCTCTATCACTACCGCCACCAAATGTCATCAAGATTCTTTTTTGCTTATGGCATTCTTTGAGCTCATCATTAAAGAATATTGGTCGCAGTATGCAATATTTAGGACCTAATAAAAACTCTACATCATTATACAAAACATCTTTTTTATAGAATTCCGCTCTTTCATGTGGGCTACCGTTTACTACCAGATTAGCCGCAAAATTTTGCTTTTTACTAGCATCATATTGCTGAACGATCCTTACATTTTCTTCGCGCAATCTTTTCTGATGTTCTCCATCAGATCGATAATCATCAATAATAATATGCTTTGAATTGTATTTTTTCAAAACACTAAGATGAAAGTCAGCTTCACTTTCAGAGCTTAACCAACTCTCTCTGGGAATCCATTCAAGAAAATTGGTTTCGTCAGTTTTATCTTTTAAGCTAAGAGGTGGGCCAATCATAATCACGCCATACCCTCTTTTACATAGCTCCGTAGCAAGCACTCTACATCTAACCAAATGGCCAAATCCAACGTTAGTACTTGCTGAACACCTTATAACGACTATATCCAATTTATAATCCTATTCAATAATTTCTAATGCCAGCTTTCTTACATTCTGATCGCCCTTAGTCAAATAACGATTTACATCCTTATTAAACCAATACGGAGGATATAGTACTTTATTAGTGACAGGTCTTGAATGGTATCTATAGTCTGTTGTGAACAAACTACTCCCCATATAAAAAAGCCATAATGCTGATTTGTATCTCAACTCATCGTCACATTCAAGTTCGACTTCACCTTTTAACATTTGTTCGAAATGCAATCTATCGTTTGGCGAAGGGTGCCCGACCGGGTAGTCGACCGTTCCGAAATGTCCACATAGAATAGCGGGTATATCCATTACACCTAGCTCAATACTAGACGTACCGTTATAAACGATTGCAAAGTCTATCAAATCTTTCAAGTCATGCATTTTGAACCAATTATGGTCTAGAAATATTACATTCTGGTTTTCTTCCTGAATAATATCTCTAAATACGGCATTCCCAAATGTTGAAATTTGCTGATTTAATTCATGTGGATGAGGCTTGATAAGTAGTAATGTATCTGTGCCATTAACCGTTTCAATAGAATGATTGATCCAGTCCTTCATGTCTGAATGTGCAGCACCTCCATCAAATGGAACTCCTGAATCATAGACAACCTTGCCAAATGCACAAACTACTTTTTTGCCAGCTGCTCTCCAACTATTAATGTATTGAATAGCAGCTCTCTTCTCAACAGAATCGTCATCATAAGAGACGGATCTCTTTACATTTGTAACGCCACTTACCGTTTCTAAAATCTCTTCAGCACGATATTTGTTTTCTTGGTAAAAAACCTCAAACTCCTCTGGTAATGGGAAGCTAGCAGACCGTGTATGAGGGTACTTCGTCATATTTCTAACAACACACTTAGAAGATATATTAGTAGAGAAGTTAGAAAAGTAATTTTGATATCCATTTGCAGAATGTATGCAAAAGAAATCTTTAGGATCTCCATATTCTTCGCAATAAAAACGATAGAGCGCATCTGGTAATCTTGCATTAAACTGTACGATAAAACCGATTCTTAATCCAATATCGTCTTTTAGCTTATGAATATTGTCTAAAACAGTCGCTGCCGACTTTGTTGTAGTGTAAATATTTCCTAAGTAGTTGTTTAATGCTGGGCAAGTGTAATCTACGTCATAGATACGTTTGTTAATAGCTGATTCTTCCCACAAAACATGAGATAGATCAATATCTTTCCACTGCATTTTACCTTGACTCAAACTGATATCGAATTCTGTATCAAGTTCAAGCTTAGAGTCTCTCTTTATTTCTCGATTCATCGTTATGACATCGATGAACTCATTGATATATACATTGTTCGTTTTTTCTGTCGGCAAAAGACCTTCTGATAAAGGTATGACCGCCCAACCCAATCTTTTAAGCTCCATGAGAAGAACGATAGGCGTTTTTCTCAACTGCTCTATAGATCTTGGAGTAATAAAAATTACTCCCTGTGGATTTTTGGGCTGTGGAATACTTTGATACAGTACGGCCGTATCCTTTAAAAATTTAAGCTCGCCTGACCGTTTGACCAATGACCAACTAGTATACGGACATAAATTATGGCTCCGAGATAAAAGAGAAATGTGAACTCCTCTAGTTATCTCTTCTGCTTCTTTAAACTTTTTAAGTCTATGAAGAATTTTTACATAAGAAAGAGCACTCTTTGACTCCTGTACTTTTCTTGGCTGCTTTGAAAAGAATTCATAAGCTAATTGATACTCTTCTGCTAATATAGCCCAATCCAGAAAATGCTGAATATCTGATGCATGCTGAGGTTTTTTATCATTCAAATTCAGTATTGTTTTAGATATTTCATAATTGTCTTTACCATCTTCCATAAGTGCAAAGGCGGCAGTCCATACTGTTGACTGACCTGCATCTGACATTGCGATTTGAATAATTGCCTCTTTAGCCGGTCTATATATAGCCTCCTGCCCCAAAGACCTTCCTACATTCATTATTGTTCTTAGAGTTTTTACATTCTTTAAGGTTCTGTCTAACAAAGATTGATTAACAAACTCGTTAATTTCATCCTCTAATGAAACATATAAAGCTATCGCCAACTCATAGTTTTGATGATAGCTAGGAAGACGCCTAATACCTTCTCGTCTAAAAGCATAAATAACTTTGAGCTTTTTATCTAAAGTCTTTGCTTTATCAAATGCTAATTGACATATATTCAAATAATCATGATGAAGCTTACCCTGCAAATATGGCTCAGCATAAAATAGAATAAGATCAGAGGTCAACTCAGGATCTTCTAAGTCATGATCGGATAACAAGAACTCTAACTCATCGTAGTTTTTGTTCTTTAAATTATCACCATCTGCCCACTTCATATTTTCTCTTGCTACAAGATCGAGAACTCTCCAAACCTTTAGCAAGGCCACTAATTGTTTATCTCTGACCTTAATATTTTTAGTTTTATTTAACTTGAGCTCTACAACTTTACTTGAAATTAAATCAGACGCTTCTTCAAATCTCTCTTGCTTAGCTAGAGAGATAACTGACAAATATATCAGTAGAATACTATCAGGGTTATTGCCTATCAGTCTTTCAGCAACTGCGCCTAAGTCTTTTAGGCCTTCTTCTGAGTTCAGTAGCTTTTCAAGATGCAAACCATACTTTCTTTGAGAAGTAACCCGTAGCTGCTCATTACTTACCAGCTCTTGCAATGTTTCTTCTATATCATGACTAGGACTTTGATTCACTTTAGTGATTAAGAAATCTTTGGCCTTAAAAAACTCTAATTCTTTAGCTTTTAAGAACTCTTTTGCTTTCGAGAACTCTTTAGAATCCAAGAGTTCTTTTACTTTTGCAAACTCCTTCTTCTCTAAAAAATTATTCGTCTCCAAGATTTCTTTCGCCTTAGAAAACTCTTTAGATTTCAAAAGACTTTTTTTTGCTTTTTTGAGCCAGTAATGAGTCATAATCAATTCTCTAATTTATTCCAATCTAACGGTGTGCCTATACTCATATCTGATGCAGCTCTTTTACCAATTACTTCATCAAAATATTTCGGTGCTAAACCATGTCCCGGTCTTATTCTTCTGATATTTTCACTTGTAATCAATTCACCAGCTTTGATATCACTAACAACATAAATAGATCTTCTATTTTTTCTTGCTAGTGTATCAGCATCACTTACTCCGTAAGATACGCAACCCATAGCCTCAGCAGCAGTTTTGCATTCAGTCACAAGCTGTTTAAATTGGCTCGGTGTCAATGAGAATGCTGCATCGATACTACCCTCATCGTCTTCTAGCTTAAAATGTTTTTCAATAACAGTTGCACCTAGCGTTGTAGCAGCTATTGCAGCACCTATGCCTAGCGTGTGGTCAGACAAACCCACCTGACAACCAAACAACTCTCTCATATGGGGAATGGTTCTTAAATTTGCTTCTGATGCAGGAGCTGGATAACTACTAGTACACTGTAAAAGCGTCAGCTGAGAGCAGCCATTTTTTAGAGCTGTATTCACAGCCAGGTCGATTTCAGAAATAGATGCCATTCCAGTAGAGATAATCATTGGTTTCTTTGTTTGAGCAACATATCTAATCAAAGGAATATCAACACATTCAAAAGAAGCAATTTTATAAGCTGGAACCTCTAACGACTCTAGAAGGTCTACTGCCTCTTCATCGAAAGGAGTGCTAAAACATAAAACATTTTTTTCACGTGCTCTATCAAATATAGCCTTGTGCCACTCATACTTTGTTTGGGCTTCTTCATATAAGTCGTAAAGTCTTCTGCCATACCATAATGACTTTTTGTTAGTCACTTTGAAATGGTCGTGATCTAAATTTAAGGTCATCGATTCTGGTGTAAAGGTTTGCAACTTTAGAGCGTCTACACCTGTTTGTGAAGCGTGATCGACAATCTTTAGTGCTTGTTCTAATGAGGCCCCGTGGTTCCCTGACATTTCTGCAATGATAAACGGAGTTGGATCATTTGCTTTAGCGTCACCTTTGTATAGAGCTTCCTTCAATGTATTCATTTCAACTCCTTATTTGCATTATAAGTATTTCTCATATCAACTAAAGCCTCTTTTAAATTAAACTTAGGTGTCCAATTTAATTGATTCTCTATTTTCTGAGTTGATAGAAAATTATCTACGTTTCTAATTTTTATATTTGAGATGATTTCAATGTTATCAGTATTATCAAAAACTTCATTAACTGTTTCTGCCATTTCTAAAATAGAGTATGCTTTACCACCGCCAACATTAAAAGTACCTGCTACTTCTTTAGTAATGGATAAGATTATTGCTTCAACAACATCCTTAACATACACCTCATCCAAATAAAACTCGTTATCTTGGGCGGTAAGCTTTTCTTTGTTTCTAGCTAGCTTTACAAACCTCATTAGGACTGGAGAGTCCTTTTCTCCTACACCAAAACACTGAGACAGTCTAAAAATAGTACTTTTGACATTGTTTTTTTGACAGTAATAGGTGACTAGCTGCTCCCCCATTAACTTTGATAATCCATATATAGTATTGGGATGTGTAACCGCATCTTCTAAATATGGCGTTCTATCCATTTCGGAATATATTCCAATGGTAGAAGTCAGAACAACTTGCCTGATTTTTGCCTCACATGCTGCTAAAAGCAAGTTTTCGGTCATCTTTATATTGGAATCAATAAAGCCACTTAGCTTAGGTTTTTCTTCACTTCTAGTTAATCTTTGACCAGCTAAGTGAACCAACACATCACCTTCTCGAAAAATATTTTCTAGACTATTTAGCTCATAGTCTGTCTGAACAAAACTTACGCTTTGATTCTCACCATTTTTCTCGTTACTTCTCGTTAAGCAGATAATTTCAAAATTCTGCTGAGCGGACTCAACTAAATGCCTACCAATAAAACCTGTCGCACCTGTGACTATGAGTCTCATTCATCTTCCCACTTATCTTTTGGAAATTCAGCAACGTAGTAACCTACTACTTCTTTTTTGCCATTGATGATATTAATCGCTTCTCCATTAGAGTATCTATATTCATGATATAGAGCATCTACTGGAATAGGGAAACGTTCTTCTTCAAATGTTTGACTCGGTTGTGAATGTTGAAAAATCAATTCGTAGTATTTATTATCTTTCAATTGCACACGCTGCATACTTTGATGCTTATTTAATAACACCTCAATTGTTTCAACTAGAAAGCTTCTATTTGTGGCATGCTGAATAAGTCTCCACATGTGACAGCCATCCAATCTCGGAGCGATTTCGATAATTTTGACTCCGTTCGTAGTCGCTTTCATTTGAAAATATAAAGGTCCGTTTTCAATTTCTAATGCTTTTACTACATTAGAAACCAATTCAACAGCTTCTTTCTTAGTATCTTCGTCAATGTTTACACAAGGAATTAGATGTCCTATTGGTATACCAAAATATTCATCGTTATAAGTTAAACGTTCAGATAGTATGTCAAATACAATTTGGCCTTCTGAAACTAGCACATTACACGATATCTCCACTCCATCTAGAAAGTCTTCAATCACTGCAGTGTTGTTTGACGAAAATTGTTTAGCATTTATAACTGAGTTCTTTAGCTCATAAGCATTGTTAACTTTTTTTACACCTCGCTGACCTTGTGCATTAGATGGCTTTACGATACATGGGAACGTATTCCATTTGTTACTGTCATCAATGTCATCAACTTCTACATAGTTAACAATACTAAGCTCAATGTTATTCAAAAAACTTCTTAAATCTTGCTTATTATCAAGTAATCGGATTAGCTCTTCTGAATAAAAAGTAGGCAAGTTGAGTTTGCTAGACACCTGTACTACTGATTTAATCGCTGTATCTGATGATACTGAATATACTAAGTTAACATTATTATCTACTGCTATCTTTGATACTGCTTCAATATCACGAATGTCAACTTCATAGAATTTGTCTGTGTATTTAACGCCAACTTCATCAGATCTATTTGAACAACCAATAACATACCAACCCAACTCTTTCATTGTTTTGATTAAATCAAGTTGCCCTGAGTTTGTACCCAGAATTAATATTGTATTATTCATTATTTGTCCTATCTATTGATTAGCTGATACATATATTCGGCTCTTTCCCAATCTTCTAATGTATCAATATCTTGTACGAAATGTCTTGGTATAACTATCCCGGCACTATCAGAGCCAAACATGTTTTTTGTAGAGGTGGTTTTTAGATTTCTCCAGTAGAACTGACCTGCATCTTGATAAGCCTCTTCCAAATCTTGGCTACGACTACTGAAGTTTTCTGGCCAAAACATTTCGCATCGATCATCATGCCCTAACTTGAAAGTTCTTTGTATAGGAAATGGCATCGTTGTACAGCTAAATACATTTACTACATTAGAATTCTGTAGCTTGTTATGACCTTCGACAAGATATTTTTTTTGAAGAAGTGGCGCTGTAGCATAAATAGTACAAAGATAGTCATAGTCATCATCAGTTTCTTTTAAATACTCTAGAAAATGATTAATTACATCCTTCGTTGTTGCAAAGTCATTACTGATGTATTCAGGCCTCAAGAAAGGAACTTCGGCACCATATTTTTCAGCTACAGTTGCAATTTCTTGGTCGTCTGTTGATACGACTACCTTATCAAAGCAACCACTTTCTAGGGCTGATTCGATAGAATAGGCAATAATTGGCTTTCCACAAAAGTTCTTTATATTTTTTCTAGGAATACGCTTACTTCCACCACGAGCAGGAATCAAAGCTACACTACTCATATTAGAATACTCCTTAGCGTTTTTACTACATACTCCTGCTCTTGTTCTGAAAGTTCAGGATACATAGGCAAGCTAATTGCCTGTGCATAGTATAACTCTGCTTCAGGAAAGTCCCCTAACGTAAACCCTAGGTTTTGTTGATAGTAAGGTTGGAGGTGTACAGGGATATAATGAAGATTGACACCAATATTCGCAGCCCGTAAATCATCAAATACTTCTTTTTGGGTTCTTTGCGCTTGTTTAGTTTCAATACGTATCACGTAAAGGTGTAGTCCTGAATATCCATCTGAATGTTGATAAGGAGTTATTACAGGTAGATCAGCCAATAAACTGTCGTATGTTTTAGCAAGTTGATGGCGTCTGTCAGTAATAGTATTAAGACGTTTAATTTGAGAGACACCTAACGCAGCCTGCATTTCAGTCATTCGATAATTAAAACCAAGCGTAATTTGTTGATAGTACCAAGAGCCATCTGGCTCATGAGTCATTAGATCAGAATCACGAGTAATACCATGACTACGTAACAACTCCATCTTTTGTGCTAGCTCTTTGCTTTTCGTGGTCGCTACGCCGCCTTCAGCAGTCGTAATTATTTTCACTGGATGAAAGCTGAAAATCGTAATATCCGAATATTGGCAGTTACCTATTGGCTGATTTTTATACTTACCACCTATAGCATGTGAAGCATCCTCGATAATAGAAAAGCCATACTTTTTAGAAAGTTGATATATCCTCTCCATATCACAAGGCTGACCACATAAATGCACAGGAATCACTACCTTCGGTAATTTACCTTGCTCTTTAGCAGCTTTAAGCTTATGTTCTAGAGACTGAGTAGATAAATTATAGGTTCTTGGATCAATATCTACGAAATCAACTGTAGCACCACAATACAAAGCACAGTTTGCAGATGCTACAAATGTAATAGGAGTCGTCCAAACAATGTCACCTTTGCCCACATCCAAAGCCAAACATGCAACGTGGAGGGCTGAAGTAGCACTGTTCATTGCCAGAGCATATTCAATATTACAATGTTTTTTGATTGTATCTTCGAATTCTGGTACTTTAGGACCTTGCGTTAAATAATCAGACTTGAGGACATTGACGACTGCGTCAATGTCCTCCTCTGTAATATTTTGGCGACCGTAGGGAATAAAATTCATTAGATTTTACCAATATTATCTTTGTTTTCTTGTATCCAAGATTCGAGCTCTTCTCTTGGCATCCATTCAGTATTATTATCACTTGAATAAACAAAACCTTCTGGAACTAATTTACCATCTTTCACTCTTTCAGGTGAATGACCCCAATTGTTAATAGTAGGTAAGATTTTGAAGTGTTCAGGGTACTCATAGGTATAATAAGAATCTTCAGCACCAATCATTTGCTCATGTAGCTTCTCACCAGGTCTAATTCCAACTACCTTAGTGGTAGCTTCTGGCGCTACAGCTTTTGCTACATCCATAATATTCATTGATGGAATTTTTTTAACGTAAATTTCACCACCTTCCATATCTTCAAAAGCATGCCATACAAGCTCAACACCTTCTTCCAAAGTAATCATAAAACGTGTCATACGATCATCAGTAATAGGTAGCTCGCCTCTTTCTTTAATTGATAAGAAGAAAGGGATTACTGATCCACGTGATCCCATCACATTACCATATCTTACGACAGAGAATTTGGTCACATGCTGTCCGCTATAAGCATTTCCTGCTACAAATAACTTATCAGAAGTGAGTTTAGTAGCACCGTATAGATTTATAGGACTACTTGCTTTATCAGTTGATAACGCAACTACACCCTTAACACCTTTATCTATGCATGCGTCAATTAGGTTCATTGCCCCATGTACATTTGTTTTTACACATTCAAAAGGATTGTATTCTGCTGTTGGAACAATTTTGGTAGCAGCAGCATGCACGACGTAATCAACTCCATCTAAAGCACGATATAGCCTTTCTTTATCTCTTACATCGCCAATAAAAAAGCGCACACGTGGGTCATCTTGAAACAGTTTAGCCATTTCCCATTGTTTCATTTCATCTCTTGAAAAAATGATGATCTTTTTAGGATTATATTTTTCAAGGGTCATAGGTATGAATTTATGTCCGAACGAACCTGTACCACCTGTCACTAATATAGTTGAATTACGGAGCATGTTATTTTTCCTTGTGTATTTGAATATAAACTTCAGTAGAAAACCCATTTTTTATGAGCAATAATATATTTTTCCAACATAGTTTTAGTAGGTACTTTGCAAACCTATATTTTTATGAGTAATTTGATAATTACTTATTTAATTGTAATAACGAAAACAACACTATAGAAAATTCACATAAATAATTACAAATATCAGATTGTACCTATTACAAAATTCGTTAAAGATTTAAATAGCATGAAATTTCGATGTTTAATCATAACCATTTGGATTGAGAATTTGCCAACGCCAAGAATCTTGGCACATATCGTGAATCGATAATTTGGCTTTCCACCCTAATAAGAACTTTGCTTTATCGATATCTGCATAGCAACTAGCAATATCACCTAGACGACGATCCGTAAACTGATAAGAAATATCTCTCCCAGTTACTTCAGTAAAGGCATTTACCAACTCTAATACTGAGGTACCTCCACCCGTCCCCAAGTTAATAGGTAAAAAACCTACTGATTTTTTTTTACTGATATTTATCTTATTTGAACTGATTTGCTGTTCTAAATAATCCAGTGCGGCTACGTGACCTTGTGCCAAATCAGTAACATGTATAAAATCACGCACACCTGTCCCATCTACAGTAGGATAGTCATTTCCAAAAATACTGAGCTTTTCGAGCTTACCGACAGCGACTTGAGAAATGTAAGGCATCAAATTATTTGGAATACCATTCGGATCTTCCCCAATCTGTCCTGATGAATGTGCACCTATCGGATTAAAATATCTCAATGCTATTAGATTCCAGCTATTATCAGCCTTAGCCAAGTCTTCTAATATATATTCGATAGCAAGCTTACTTTGTCCGTAAGGATTGGTGCAAAAGCGCTTTGAGCTCTCATCAATAGGTAAAGTATCAGGATCACCATAAACAGTAGCAGACGATGAAAATACTAAACTCTTCACGTCATATTCTGCCATAACTTCTAGTAAGATTATGGTACCGCCAACATTATTGTTATAATATAACAATGGTTTAACGACTGACTCTCCAACAGCTTTTAATCCAGCGAAGTGAATGACACCAAAAAACTCATGCGAAGCAAAAACTTGTCTGAGTAACTCGGCATCTCGAATATCACCTTCAATAAATTCTATTTTCTGCCCAATAAGCGTAGAGACACGGTTAATAGCTTCACGGCTACTATTGGATAAGTTATCGTATACAGCAATATCATAGCCTGCTTCATGCAATGCTATACAAGTATGGGAACCAAGATATCCAGCACCGCCAGTAACTAATATTTTATTCTTCATAAAATTTTCAGGCATAAAAAGACACCCCATTGTAGGGGTGTCTTTATCATATTTCAATGTAGATTTAGTAGTTTAACTGTAGACTAATGCCTATCTTACCAACCAGTAACTTCTTTTAGCTTGTCGCCAAGCTTAGATGGGTCACGTGTATACGCGATACCAGCATCTTCAAACGCTTTGAATTTCTCTTCAGCAGTACCTTGACCACCAGAGATAATAGCGCCAGCATGGCCCATACGCTTACCTTCTGGAGCAGTAACACCAGCGATATAACCAACAACTGGCTTAGTCACATGGTCTTTGATGTAAGCAGCAGCTTCTTCTTCAGCAGTACCACCGATCTCACCGATTAGAATGATAGCTTCAGTTTGTGGATCAGCTTCAAATAGCTTCAGTGCGTCAATCTGGTTCATACCAGGGATAGGATCACCACCGATACCGATACAAGTTGACTGACCAAAACCAAGCTTAGTTGTCTGAGCTACGGCTTCATAAGTCAATGTACCAGAGCGTGAGATGATACCCACTTTACCTGGCTGATGGATATGGCCTGGCATGATGCCGATTTTGCACTGACCTGGAGTGATAACGCCTGGGCAGTTAGGACCAACTAGACGCACATCGCCAGCTTCTTCAAGATAGCGTTTTGCTTTTAGCATATCGATAGTCGGTACGCCTTCAGTGATCACAACGATCAACTTAACGCCAGCATCGATTGCTTCAACGATAGAGTCTAGTACAAATGGTGCTGGTACGTAGATAACAGAAGCGTCAGCTTGAGTCGCTTCCATGGCTTCCGCCATAGTGTTAAATACTGGTAGGCCTAGGTGCGTTTGACCGCCTTTACCTGGAGTCACACCACCAACTACTTTTGTACCATATTCGATGGCTTGTTCAGAATGGAACGTACCATTTTTACCAGTAAAACCTTGTACCAATACTTTGGTATCTTTATCGATTAATACACTCATTATATTTTCCTTGTATTCGGTTGTCTTGTAACAGTGGTCTTTATAACTATCACTATCAAGTTTTGATAACCAACTTTTATTATAAAAACCACTATTACGATTTGACTACTATGCTTAAGCGTCTATCTCTAAACACTTATAATTAAAGACTTACGCTTTAACAGCATCGACAATTTTTTGAGCCGCGTCAGATAAACCTTGAGCTGAAATCAATTTCAGACCAGACTCTTCTAGGATTTGTGCGCCTAGCTCAGCGTTGTTACCTTCTAAACGAACAACAACTGGTACTTGTACGTCAACTTCTTTGATAGCAGCGATAATAGCTTCTGCAATCATGTCACAACGTACGATACCGCCGAAGATGTTGATTAGAACGCCTTCAACACTGCTGTCTTCTAGGATGATTTTGAACGCTTCAACAACGCGATCTTTAGTTGCGCCGCCGCCAACGTCCAAGAAGTTAGCAGGCTTGCCGCCATACAATTTGATGATGTCCATGGTCGCCATTGCAAGACCAGCACCGTTAACCATACAACCGATGTTACCTTCTAGAGCAACATAGTTTAGGTCAAATTCAGCAGCTTTAAGCTCACGCTCATTTTCTTGAGTTTTGTCTTGTAGCGCTGCGATTTTTGGCAAACGATATAGTGCGTTTGAGTCGATACCGATTTTGCCATCAACACAAACGATTTCGCCATTTTCACGAACAGCTAATGGGTTGATTTCCATTAGAGCAAAGTCGTTTTCAACGAATGCTTTATAAGCGCCTGTCATCAATTTAACGAATTGATTGATTTGCTTACCTTCTAGACCAAGTTTGAACGCAACGTCGCGCGCTTGGAAAGGCATTAAACCAACTAAAGGATCAACATTTACTTTGAAGATTTTTTCTGGAGTGCTGTGTGCTACTTCTTCGATATCTACACCACCTTCGGTAGATGCCATGAAAGTTACACGACGAGTTGCACGATCAACGACTGCGCCAAGATATAGCTCAGTTTGTACTGGATACATGTCTTCTGCAACCAATACGAAGTTTACTGGCTGGCCATCAGCATCAGTTTGGAACGTTACTAGGTTAGTACCGATCAGCTCTTCAGCAACTTGCTTAGCTTCTTCACGAGTTTTAACCAGCTTTACACCACCAGCTTTACCGCGACCACCAGCATGTACTTGCGCTTTGATTACCGCAATGTCAGTTGGGGTTTTGTCAAAAGCTGCAGCAGCTTCTTCGCCGTTATGAGCGATGATGCCTTCTTGAATTGGCAAACCGTAGCTTTTTAATAGCTCTTTTGCTTGATACTCATGTAAATTCATTGATTGTATCCTTTATTTTTACAATTAATAAAAAGTGAAATCAAGTGCGCACATATACATATTAATCATACGTCTGACGCACTAATGATTGTGGCATCACCAAAATAGCGATACCCCAATCAGGTTGTAAATCGATAATAACTAAACGAGCAACTACTTATTTCTTACGTTTTTTGCGCTGGATGGCGTGAATTGCGCGACCATCTGCAGATAGAGCAGCTTCATGCACTGCTTCTGAAATAGTTGGATGAGCAAATGTCATCAACTGCAAGTCTTCGATGCTAGACACAAATTCCATCGCGATCATACCTTGATGGACGATATCACCAGCACCAGCAGCGATAGCATGCATACCTAATAGACGATCTGTTTTCGCATCAGCAACTACTTTCACAGAACCTTGCGCTTCACTTTGCGCTAATGCACGACCGTTGGCAGCTAAGTTGAAAGAACCTGTTTTAACTTCATAGCCAGCTTCTTCAGCTTCTTGCTCAGTCAAACCTACCCATGCGATTTCTGGGTGAGTATAAATGACATTGATGATAGTGTCATAGTTAACTTGAGGTTTTTCGCCATGAATACGCTCAACAGCCATCATGCCTTCTTCCATAGCTTTATGCGCAAGCATAGGACCACGGACCAAATCACCGATAGCATAAACGCCATCAAGATTGGTTTTGCACTGGTCATTGACATCGATAAGGCCACGTTCAGTCAACGTGATGCCACTATCATCGCCAAGCAATTTTTCAGAATAAGCGCGACGACCAACACAAACGATTAGCTTATCAAAGCTCTCCTCGCTCGACTCACCTTTGCTTTCGCTAGTGACGACAACTTGGTCACCTTGAACTTCAGCATTGGTTACTTTGGTATCGACACGGATATCAAGACCTTGCTTCTTCAGCATTTTGCCAGCTTCTTTTGAGATGTCTTTGTCAGCAGCAGCTAAGAAGCTAGGAAGTGCTTCATATACCACTACTTCTGCACCTAGACGACGCCATACTGAACCAAGCTCAAGACCGATAACACCAGCACCGATAACGCCTAGACGCTTAGGTACTTCAGTGAAATCAAGTGCGCCAGTTGAATCAACAATGCGGTCACCGTCAGTTTTGGCAACAGGAATCTCGATAGGCACAGAACCTGCCGCAAGAATGACATTCTTAGCAGTGATCGTCGTTTCGCTTTCGTCTTCTAGAGCAGTAAATTTGACTTTTTTGTCAGCGCCTTTACCGTCGACCAATGTACCCCAGCCTTGTAGCCAGTCAACACCATTGCCTTTTAGCAACGCTGCAACACCACCAGTCAACTGCTTAACAATACCTTCTTTACGCTCTATCATTTTTTCGATATTGATAGCAACGTCACCAGTACTGATACCGTGCTCGTCAAGGTCATGCTTAGTAGCTTCGTAACGATGTGAGCTATCAAGTAGGGCTTTTGATGGGATACAACCAACGTTTAAGCAAGTACCGCCAAGTGCTGGCTCGCCTTTATAAACGCGCTTTTCGATACAAGCAACACTCATACCGAGCTGGCCTGCACGAATAGCTGCTTCGTAACCACCAGGACCGCCGCCGATGACGACTAAATCATAATTGTCTTTCATAGTACGTTCCTATTTTTAATTGTATGTGTCATTTAAACTGGTTGTTATCTTGCTGATAGATCAGCGTTATCTACACTGAACAGTTAATACACTATGTCAATGAGATAGACTCACACATCGATAATCGATAGCAAGTCACCATTATTAAATTTATTTAAATACAGTTATCAGCGCATCAAGTAATCGCTGACTAATAAAAATCATTATCTATACCAAAGTTAAAAAGCTTGTATCAGCGGTTGCCAATACAAGCTTAAAAGCTTACAGGTCTAGTAGTAGCATTGCAGGGTCTTCAACCAACTCTTTGATAGTTACCAAGAACTGTACTGCTTCTTTACCATCGATCATACGATGGTCATAAGATAATGCTAAGTACATCATTGGTAAGACTTCAACTTTACCATCGACTGCCATTGGGCGGTCATTGATAGCATGCATACCTAAGATAGCAGTTTGTGGTGGATTCAAGATAGGTGTTGACATCAATGAACCAAATACACCACCGTTAGAGATAGTGAACGTACCGCCAGTCATGTCTTCTAGACCAAGCTTACCTTGCTGTGCTTTACCGCCAAACTCACGGATTGTGCTTTCAACGTCAGCCATACTCATGCGATCAGTATCACGTAGTACTGGAACAACCAAGCCACGATCTGAAGATACTGCTACACCGATATCATAGAAACCATGATAAACAATGTCATCGCCATCTAGTGAAGCGTTTACTGCTGGGAAGCGTTTTAGCGCTTCTGTCGCTGCTTTTACGAACAATGACATAAAGCCTAAACGTACGCCATGACGTTTTTCAAACTTCTCTTTGTACTTAGCGCGCATGTCCATCAATGGCTTCATGTTCACTTCGTTAAACGTCGTCAACATCGCTGTATCTTGTGATGCTGATAATAGACGCTCAGCAACACGCTTACGAAGACGAGTCATTGGAACACGTTTTTCAGTACGCTCACCCATTGATTCAGCAACAGGACGGCCGCTATCAGACTTGATGCTGCTGTCTGATTTCAATGTCGGGTTAGCCATATCAGTTTTGGTTACACGACCACCGCGGCCACTACCTTCAACTTCTTTAGGATCTACGCCTGATTCTTTTGCTGCTTTACGAACTGCTGGGCTTTGATCTTTATGATCAGCTTCGCCTTTCTTATCTGTTACTTGAACAGGCTCGCCACCATCGGCAGCTTGTTTTGCTTGAACTGGCGCAGCTGGTTGATCAGGATCTACTGCTGGCGCTTCTTCTGCGCTAGCACCAGCACTTGCACCGGCTTCAAACTGAGCGATAAGCTCATCAGACAATACAGTATCGTCAACTTGCTTTACGATTTTGGTCAATATACCATCATCAGGTGCTACAACTTCTAATACAACTTTATCAGTTTCAATTTCAGCCAATAGGTCATCACGATTAACTTGTTGACCTTCAGTGACGTGCCACTCAACGATTGTGCCATCGGCAACCGATTCTGGAAAAACGGGGGCTTTGATGTCAGCCATCGATATACTCCTTAGATTTGGATATTCATACTTATTATTAAGTCGTGATAGGCAGTCAGTAGTTTTCTAATAACTTTGCTTATATTTTATTAAAAAACACTGACTGTCATCGCCTGATTCATTTATCTTCTATAATCTTTTGATTAGACAAGGTGTTACTGAGCTAATTCATCAACACTTATGCCAAGGCCACCAGCAATGAGTGCTTGCTGTTGTTGAGCGTGCAGTTTCGGTGATCCTGTTGCAGGGGCTGCACTAGGAGGACGCGCTACTGGCTCCATGACTTTTGCTTTGGTTGGATGCGGTACGACAATACGGAACATATGCGGTGCTAAATAGTACCAAGCGCCTTGGTTCAATGGCTCTTCTTGCGTCCATACGATTTCAGTTAGGTTACTGTACTTTTCGATTTCAGCGATTAAGCGAGTCTCTGGCAATGGATACAATTGCTCAATACGAACGATAGCCACATGGTCAAGACCTAACGCGCGGCGCTGCTCTAACAAATCATAATAAACCTTACCACCACACAGAACCATACGAGTCACTTTGTCTGCGTTGTGATCGTCCATCTCTGGCAATACCGTCTCAAACTTACCGTTAGCAAGCTCTTCTAGGTTAGAAGTCGCTAGCTTATGACGTAATAAGCTCTTTGGTGACATAACGATCAGTGGCTTACGGATAGGACGTACTGCCTGACGACGTAATGCATGATAAATTTGCGCAGGAGTCGTTGGCGTAATGACCTGCATATTGTCTTCAGCACATAGCTGTAAGAAGCGCTCTAGACGTGCAGATGAATGCTCAGGGCCTTGACCTTCAAAACCATGTGGTAACAACATCGTCAAACCACAAACACGCTGCCATTTGGTCTCGCCGCTTGAGATGAACTGGTCAATCACAACCTGAGCACCGTTAACGAAATCACCAAACTGTGCTTCCCAAACGATCAATGCGTTCGGTACGGTGGTCGCGTAACCATATTCAAAGGCTAGTACCGCTTCTTCTGATAACAATGAGTTGTAAGTAGCAAAGCGTGCTTGGTTCTCACTTAAATGAGACAACGGTACATACATGCTGCCATCATTGACATTGTATATTTCGCTGTGACGATGTGAGAAAGTACCACGGCCAACATCTTCACCAGTAATACGTACTAATACGCCATCGTTATCGACCAATGATGCATAAGCCAATGTCTCAGCGGCACCCCAATTAAGAGGCTCTTCGCCCGTTTGCATCGCTAGACGCTGCTCAACGACTTTTTGAACCTGACGTTGTAGCTTATAACCTTCTGGCATTTCGGCCATACGGCGTCCATAACCTTTCAGCTTTTCGATATCAACACTGGTGTCCCAGTCATCAACCAAGTCATGACCTAGATAAGGTTTCCAGTCTACGAACAACTGTTCGTTAGGCTCTTGAACCAATGAGCTAACCACATAATCACCACGGTCTAAAGACTCACGATAGTCATCTTCGTACTGTTTCTCTTCTTCAGCATTCAAGATACCTTCTGCGATAAGCTTCTGCGCATACAGAGTACGAGTAGTTGGAAGCTTCTTAATAACAGCATACATCAATGGCTGAGTTGCAGATGGCTCATCTGCCTCGTTATGGCCATTACGGCGATAGCAGAACAAATCAATGATGATGTCTTTGTCAAACTTATGACGATAATCTAATGCTAACTGAGCGGCAAATACGACTGCTTCAGGATCATCACCGTTTACATGTAGGATAGGAGCATGAACCATCTTGGCAACGTCAGTACAATATTCAGTTGAACGAACATCTTCTTGACGGCTAGTAGTAAAGCCAACTTGATTATTGATCACGATATGCACAGTACCGCCAGTGGTATAAGCACGGGTCTGTGACATTTGGAAGGTTTCTTGAACCACACCTTGGCCAGCAAAAGCAGCATCACCATGAATCACGATCGGTAATACTGAATTACCACCAGTATTATCTAATAGTGGCTGATCGTTACGGCGTACTTGACGGGCACGTACTGAGCCTTGTAGTACTGGAGCTACAATTTCAAGATGCGATGGGTTAAATGCTAAAGCCAAATGCGCTTCGCCACCTGGTGTCATCACATTAGATGAAAAACCATTGTGGTATTTAACGTCACCTGAACCTTTTTCTGGCTGCACTTTACCATCAAACTCGTCAAACAAATCTGCAGGATTTTTACCTAAAATGTTGACTAGTAGGTTTAGGCGGCCACGGTGAGCCATACCAATGACCATTTCTTTTGTGCCATAACCACCAGCACGTTGAATGATTTCATTGATAGCAGGAATGAAGCTCTCACCACCTTCCAAACCAAAACGCTTAACACCCGTGTATTTACGAGCAAGGTATTTTTCTAGACCTTCAGCAGCCGTTAAACGCTCAAGAATAGATAAACGTTTTTCTTTGTCGAATTTGATATAACCTAGATTAGTCTCTAGGTATTCTTCCATCCAGCGTTTTTCTGTACTGGTGGTAACATGCATGTACTCGACACCGATATGACCACAGTAAACACGTTCCATGATTTCGATGATTTCGCGCAGTGGCGCTTCGTCTTTACCGATGACTAAATCATTGGTCGGGAATACGGTATCAAGATCAGCTTCTGACAAATTATGATAAGCAAGTGTCAAATCTTCTACTTCTGCACGTGGATGCAAATCTAAAGGATCAAGCTTAGCACGGCGATGACCGCGACGACGGTATGCTGAGATTAGTTGCTGTACGCCCATCTGCTTAGGATCACAGTTGGCAGAGCTGCTAGAGTCGGTATCAGTACTGCTACTCTTATTTGCCGTTTGATTACGAGCAAGTAGTAAGAACTGATCTTTGATAGCGTTGTGCTGAGCATCGTTCTGCGACTTATACTGTTCAAAGTACGTTTGCCAGTCAGTATCAACACTATCAGGGTCTGTTAGGTATTGCTCGTAGAGAGCTTCTATATAGTTGGCGTTATCGGCAGCCAGTTCGGTATGTACTTGGCCAGATTTTTCTTTGGTTATACTATTCATAATAATCGTCTATTTGATAGATAAATGAATGGAATCGTGCTTATTATTGTGTCAGTCGTTGTATGCCCAGGTAGTTAGACAATGTGTCATATCCTGTTAAATACTATTCGATAAAACACTTTTATCCCTAAGTATTGCCATCACCATAGAATATTGCTGTCATTGTCTACAAGAGCAAGTGATGCTAAATAGTGGTAACAAGTCTTATTGCAATACCCGTCTAAAAATAAAACTATTTGTGAACGCTCAGTTTTCTTATCTAGCTCGTTTCACAACATTAATTTATATATACTTCTTTGAGTCATAACCAATCCATTAATGATAAGCTATTAATAGATAATTATATTTTCAGCTAACCTATAAACTGGTTATTGATGCTGAATTACCCTAAATTTGCTGATAAATCCTGCCTTTTCAGACAGACATACATTGCTGTATAGATTATCATGCCCATTTTTTGCGACATAGTTTGTTTGTTCAATACTAGGTATTTATGTAATGAATATCTATCATCAATTATAAACGCATAATCATTGTGCGCATAGTATTTTAGCCCGATAATGTCATAATGTGTTCAAACGGCACATATTAAGCGCTAAAAAAGACGCTTTAATTATCTCATCAAATACAATTATACCAAAATTCGACTATGTCTATATTCGATTATATAGGGTGATTGTCTATATATTATTTCTTCTTACATACGACCAACGTATTGACCATACAGTTTTACTCTTAAATCGTTTGATACCTATTTTTCAATAGACCGAATTTATCCTATTCTTTAGATAACAAGTTAGCTATAAAAAGTAGTAAACCTATATATCAGCTTTTTAACTAACAAAAACACCACCTAATGAATAGGTGGTGTTTTTCGTATAGTAACTATAAAGATCAATTATTTATGCTTAACCAGCTTGGTCAATCAACATATTACGTAGATGACCGATCGCTTTGGTTGGATTCAATCCTTTTGGACAAACTGATACACAGTTCATGATACCGCGGCAACGGAACAAGCTAAACGGATCGTCTAAGCGAGCTAAACGTGCTTGAGTATCACCGTCACGGCTATCAGCAACGAAGCGATAAGCATGTAATAACGCTGATGGTCCTAGGAACTTATCAGGGTTCCACCAGAAAGATGGGCAGCTGGTTGAACAGCAAGCACATAGAATACATTCGTATAGACCGTTCAGTTTTTCACGCTGTTCAGGTGACTGTAAACGCTCAGTTGGCGGTGCTGGCTGATCATTGATCAAGTACGGATGTACTTTTTCATATTGCTCATAAAACTGGTTCATATCGACAACCAAGTCACGAACCACTGGCAGACCAGGTAGCGGACGAACCGTTACTTTTTCTGGTAGCGTGTTCATGTTGATCAAACATGCCAAACCGTTCTTACCATTGATGTTCATGCCGTCAGAGCCACAAATACCTTCACGGCAAGAGCGACGGAAAGTAAGCGTTTCGTCTTCTTTCTTTAGGCGTAATAGTACGTCAAGCAACATACGATCTGAATCAAGTAGCTCAATCGTATAAGTTTGCATGCGTGGCGCTGCGTCCAGATCAGGATCGTAGCGATAGATTTCGATGGTGCGAGTACCTCGGCTCATAATGCTAAACTCCACACGTAGGTGATGGCGGGCATACAAAGATTGCAACATATTTGCGCTAGCTATTAATCAGTACTGATAACCAGTATCGGATACCAATTAATAGCGTAGTAGCGCTGGCATGAGCATGTAGCTGGCGGTCACCTTTTTAATAAATTAATAAGGGATAAAACGTTAACACTGCTGTTATCTATCAACTATATATAAAGTATGCAGTCTAGAATTAGTAGACGCGGACTTTTGGTTCGATATAATCAACGGTTAATGGCACTTTACGTACTGGCTTGTAAATGATGCGATTGCCTTCAGAGTACCATAAAGTATGCTTCATCCAATCGTGGTCATTACGGCCGTTAGGTGCGTAATCATCATCTTCTGGACGATCATAGTCAGATACACTGTGCGCGCCGCGGCTTTCATGACGCTTCGCTGCAGATATCATTGTCGCTTTGGCTACTTCATACAAGTTAGCAACTTCGAATGCTTCAATACGTGCTGTGTTGAACACTTGTGATTTATCGCCAAGATGGATCTTGTCGATTTTTTCACCTAGCGCTAGAATCTTCTCAACGCCTTCGTCCATCATCGCTTGCGTACGGAATACACTAGCGTGTTTTTGCATCGTAGCACGAATCTCATCAGCTACGTCTTGAGCGTTGTAGCCTTCAGTAGACTGTTGTAATTTGTCTAAACGCTTCACTGTAAAATCAAGGACGCGTGGATCAAGCGGCTTGTAGTTGTGATCTGCATGATGGAACTCATCAACAATATGCTTACCAGCTGCACGGCCAAATACCAATAGATCTAGTAGAGAGTTCGTACCTAGACGGTTAGCACCATGTACACTTACGCAAGCACATTCACCGATTGCATAAAGACCTTTAACCACATTGCCTTTAGCATATAGGCCGTCTTCATCAGTACCTGCTTCTAGATCCGGTACAATCACTTGACCATGAATAGTAGTTGGAATACCGCCCATCATGTAGTGAATGGTTGGGATTACTGGAATTGGCTCTTTAGTGATGTCAACGTTGGCAAAGTTTTTACCGATTTCAAATACTGATGGTAGACGCTTCATAATGGTTTCAACACCTAAATGCGTCATGTCCATTACGATATGATCAGCATTAGGACCACAACCACGGCCTTCTTTGATTTCTTGGTCCATTGAGCGCGATACAAGATCACGTGGTGCCAAGTCTTTCACAGTTGGTGCATAACGCTCCATGAACGCTTCGCCATCTTTGTTACGCAAGATAGCACCTTCACCGCGGCAACCTTCAGTCAATAGTACACCTGCACCATGAACACCAGTTGGGTGGAATTGCCAGAACTCCATGTCTTGTAACGGAATACCAGCACGTACTGCCATGCCAATACCGTCACCAGTATTGATATAAGCATTAGTAGAAGCTGCGAAGATACGACCAGCACCACCTGTCGCTAGGACAGTAATTGGTGACTGGAATACTGCAATCGTACCCGTTTCTTGCTCAAGCGCGACGACACCATTGATGTTACCAGCTTCGTCTTTGATCAAATCAAGCGCAATCCACTCGATAAAGAACTCAGTACCTTGCTCTAGGTTTTTCTGATATAGCGTATGTAGTAGTGCATGACCTGTACGATCAGCAGCGGCACAAGCACGTTGTACTGCTTTTTCGCCATAGTTAGATGTGTGACCACCGAACGGACGCTGATAGATCGTACCATCTTCGTTACGGTCAAACGGCATGCCCATGTGCTCAAGCTCATAGACTACTTTTGGCGCTTCACGGCACATATATTCAATAGCGTCTTGGTCACCTAACCAATCTGATCCTTTAACGGTATCATAAAAGTGAAAGTGCCAGTTGTCATTGCTCATGTTACCCAAACTTGCACCGATACCACCCTGAGCGGCAACCGTGTGCGAACGCGTTGGGAATACTTTGGTAAGGACTGCAACCTTCATGCCTGCTTCCGCTAAATGCAATGAAGCACGCATACCTGAGCCGCCGCCACCAACGATAACTGCATCGTAGTTTAGGGTCTTGATATTACTAATGGTATTGTCTTGTCTAGTTGCCATTACGGTTTTCCTAATGCCTGTTAATGCGTAAAAGTAAATCAAAGACTGTTTAAGACATCTCTATTGCAGCTATAAAGGCTTACTATTTGGCCATTTCATATGCTTATAAAATAAAGAGTCTTAATAGTCGTTAACCACTTAATTTGCATATCTATCGTTATACTGAACTAAGCCTACTCAACTATAATCAGATTAGCTGATCAGTAATGCTAGTCCAATGCTATGACTATTCTTGGCTATCAACGGATGACTCTAAAATACTTTGCCAACTAATGTAGCAGTTGGATGCATCCGTCGTTATATATAGATATCAGAGCTTTTTATGAGATGGTTAAACGGCAGCGATACCGAAACCGTTACCCCAAAAAATCATGATGCCCCAAAATAGAAATACTAAAATAGCGATAATCATCAATGACTGTAGTACTAAACGTAAACCTGCTGCGCTTGAGCCCAGTTTGCCTGTTGTAATATAGTCAGTAAATACTGTCCACATCCCAACCCAAGCATGTCCAGCTAGTGCAAGTACTGCAACCAAGCTGAATAGACGCATCGGTAGGCTGGTCATAAATGATGACCATTCAACAAAAGTGACATCGCCATGGGTCAAAAAGAAGCCCAGCAACACCACACTATAAACGGCTAAAACAACAGCACTAATACGCTGAATAATCCAATCACGTGAGCCTGAACCTGTCAGACCAGTAGCACTTTTGATTCCTGAATCATTTTTTATCATTAGAACATCACCCATACAAATGACGCGACAACTAAAATCGCTGCAATCACAAAACTAACCATAGAGGCAGTGCGGCCAGATTTTAGCTCTTCGTTCATGCCCATATCAGCAAACAAATGTTTGATACCCATTACAAAATGATATGCAATGGCGGCAACAAATATCCATGCCAAAAAGCGCACAAGTACATTGTCAAATACGGTCGCAAAACTCTCAGGCGATGCCAATGAGTTCTGTAGTATCCATAACATGACAGGAATCAGTAAAAATAAAATAATGCCAGAGATACGATGCAAGATAGAAGCGATCGCGATCGGTGAGCGATTAACGCTAATCACTTGGCTTAAAGGCAGATCAATAGGTCGGTTGCTTTTCACAGCGGGCATCCTTTTGCGGTTATACTCCTGTATCTGCTATCAACGCCTGACATAAATAGTGCCAATTGAGCATTGAGCAACACACGAGACGAATAAAGTAAGGAAGAGCTAGCTGACTTCGTTTAGTTTGCGCTAAATATGAAGAAAGGATCATGTATATAAAGGTATTGATAGACTGTTCAATGCCGCTTGTCGAATCGACAGGCCTATCAAACAACCTATCTATTATACAACAAAGAGAATAAACATGAGTAACATCGACTAACCAGTCTATTTTAGAGGTCGTATGAATAGTAAGACAACGTTACTATGTCTTCTATATCAGAGCAGACCTTATATTAGGCACTTGAAATCTTGTGCCAAACAGATAAAAAAGATTGGTTAAGAAGAAAGTTCAAACCATAGAATGCGGTTTGGTCTATCGTAACACCAGACAATCGTAAATAAGCATGAATAGAAGACGCTCTGAACGACACTATAACATGGTCATTTATTAATTCGCGCAAAGCTAGTGCCAGTTAATTCCTACAATTATAAAATGCCTGAGCAATAATTACAAATTTATCCATTCAGTAAGAATATATACATATTTAATCAATAAATGAATGGATAAGAATAATGCTAGTTTTAACAGTGATTATTATGACAAACTTTAATCCGCTTACTAGGCATAGTCTGCCAGTTTTTGGTGTCATTATTTATGAGTTTTGTCTCTAAAATATATTTAGAAACCCAAAATATTGCTCCGATAATGCTGCTATAAACTTGCTCAAAAACAGAGGAATTTTAAGCAAAATAACCTGACAGACATATTTTGATACAAAAATTACAGCGAATAACTACCGCCACACCGCGCCAATTGGACACATGGTCCATAAAAGTTTTTTCAAATCATCAAGAATTGCTGCTAATATACCCTGCGTACTAAATGAGTTGAATGCACTTTTACCGTTCAACCGACAATGACGCGAGGGTATGCGTCTGTAGTAATTTATTCTAACAAGTCAAACCAATGGAGAGCAATTTATGGCTGATACTAATGCCAAACTAACCGTGAATGGTGAAGAATACGAACTTCCTATTATTAAAGGTACTTTAGGGCGCCCAGTTATCGATATTGCTGCTTTACAAGAATCAGGATTTTGGTCTTATGACCCTGGTTTTAAAGTAACTGCTCCTGTTGAATCAAAGATTACTTATATTGATGGTGGCAAAGGCGAGTTATTACACCGCGGCTACCCTATCGACGAGCTAGCGAATAATGCTGAATACCTAGAAGTTGCTTATGCACTTTTACATGGTGATCTACCTACTGCTGAGCAAAAAGCAGAATTTTTTGAAAAAATCCGCGAACATACTCCTGTTCACGATCAATTGCGTAAGTTCTTTGAAGGCTTCCGCCGTGACGCGCATCCAATGGCTATCATGGTTGGTGTCGTTGGTGCCTTATCAGCGTTCTATCATGAAGATCTAGACGTGAGCAATGAAGAACATCGCGAAATCACAGCTATTCGTTTGATTGCTAAGATGCCTACGCTTGCTGCGATGAGTTATAAATACTCACAAGGCGAACCGTTCATGTATCCGCGTAATGACTTTAACTACGCAGAAAACTTCTTATACATGATGTTTGCAACGCCTGCTGACGTAGACTACGAGAAAAACGACGTTATCACTCGCGCAATGGACAAAATCTTTACCTTGCATGCTGACCATGAGCAAAACGCTTCTACGTCAACAGTACGTTTAGCTGGTTCTACTGGTGCAAACCCTTATGCGTGTATCGCTGCTGGTATTGCAGCCCTTTGGGGACCATCACATGGTGGTGCGAACGAAGCTGTTCTTGAGATGCTAGACGAAATCGGTACTGTTGAGAACGTGCCTGAGTTCATGGAAAAAGTGAAGAGCCGTGAAGTGAAGCTAATGGGCTTTGGTCACCGTGTTTACAAAAACTTCGATCCACGCGCTCAAGTAATGAAAGAGACTTGTGATGAAGTACTAGAAGCACTAGGTATCAACGATCCTAAGCTTGAATTGGCAATGGCATTAGAGAAAATTGCGTTAGAAGACCCGTTCTTCATCGAGCGTAACCTATATCCAAACGTTGATTTCTACTCTGGTATCATCTTGAAAGCCATTGGTATCCCAACGTCAATGTTTACTGTAATCTTTGCATTGGCTCGTACTTCAGGTTGGATCAGCCATTGGTTAGAAATGCACAGTGCACCGTTCAAAATCGGTCGTCCACGTCAGTTATACACTGGTGAAACGCGCCGTGATTTTGTAAAAGTTGAAGATCGCAAGTAAGCAAAAGTAATCGTTATCCAATAAAAAATCCCGCCATCGTGCGGGATTTTTTATTGTCTTAATTGTCTTTATTCGATACTAACTGTTTTATAAGAAATGACTAACTAAATCAGTTCATAAAAATATAGTCAGTTACTGAAACTCTTTTAACGTTTGCTCATATTTGGCAATCTGTTCATCATATCCTTCGATAGTTTCATTAAACTTAGCCATTAGCGCTTCAAACTCTTGTTGCTGCTTCTGTTTCATTTGCTGCATATCAACCACTTGTTGGGCTTCTATTTGTTCCCATACCTGATGCTGAATGATTAAACGGGCAAGTGCTGGACTTTTTGCACTTACTCTACCAGCAATCTCTGCATGCTCAAATAACTGCGGAACCAACGTCGCCATATTGATTAATGTATCAGAATCCTCTGCGCTCAGCGGTGTTGTCACCGGTTGATATAAGGCATCCATGGTTTGCTGATAGCGTTCAATGATTTGGTCCTCGGTCAACATAACAGGTTTACGCGGCTCAAGACTGATGCGTTTTAACACCGTTAAATCACGCTCACCAACTTCAGTGCTAGTATTGACGTCAACCTCTGCATCTACATTTGGATTGCTGTCTATCGGGGCAATATCGATATTCGATGACACCACTTCTTCAGAACTGGTAGCGGTAGTATTTGCGTTAGGATCGGTATTATCGGTCGGTACTTCGTTATTACTATCTGTATTTTCACTATTATTAGTATTCAGTAATAAAAGCTCCTCACTGTCTGACGCATCTGCTGCTTGCAATGACTCATACTCTGCTTGCAATCGTCTCTGTAAACTTTGCGCCTGTGCGACATATATCGGCTGAAATTGTTCTATGCGCGCAGCAGCTGAGTCACTTTTTGGCATAGGCTGACTGTCTTCTACGCTCGTTTTTTCACTGGTTTGACTGTCATCAGCTACAGGCGATGTGTCAGACTGCTGACAGCCTGTCAAAAAAAACACTCCTGACAGTGCGGCTACAAGAAAAGTCGGTGGGTAGCGGGTATCAACATTAGGCTTTACTGACAAAAATTTAAACATGAGAGTGCATATCCTTTGGTAAAGCAAAATTATAAAAGGGTAAATTACAACTGCGGTTCATTATTCTTTGATTTTTAGTGACAAAACTGACTGTTAAATCGTCCAATATAGTTATCCAGTATTTACCCAACTGACCTATGTTTCAGTTAATGTATAGCTCAATCGTTCTATAATTCGGTTATGACTTATCATAGCCAAGCTTACTGTTACTTTTAAAAATTAGATGACTGATGGATTATCAGTATTTTTTGTCTTAACAATAGACTGCACCGTCAAGAATGGAATACAAGCTTCCCACTCTTGGCAGCTCTGACCACGCTGACGACGTACAAAATAGTCTTGAACCATGCGTGCTTGCTGCTCAATACTATACTTAAAAAATGATTTACCTGTTTCTAACAGGTAGTCGTATTTTCGGTTGGTGATTGCTCCACGTACCACTTTTAAACCTTGCTGTAACTGCCATACGTGCGTTAGCTCGTGTATAAGCCAGCTTTGTTTGCTCAATGGAGCTTCGCTAAAATCCGTAATCCAATCGACTGAATTAAAGTAAATATTGCCATTGGGGCTGACGGCATAATGTTTTAGTACCCACCACGCTGTCTTTAACTGCACTTCATCAAGTTTGATGCTGTCACCAAATACTGAATAAGCCAATGCTATCTCGCCAACTGTCAGATAACGTGATTGCTGCTTGCCTGTATCACTACGCAAGTAACGATTGAATAAGCGTTTAAGAGTCGATTCAGACATTATTAATGTAATACCTCATACTTGATAAGCTACTTCTAATAGTTAACAGTCGTGATTGACTAGCCTTTGCCATCGATACGGTAGAACTGTTAATAGTAGAACCGTTAATATAGGTAAATGATGAAAACTAAAGTGCTCGGGACACAAGCTATACGCTTAGTTAGCTTTCATTAACATATTTTTGCGTTAACCTAGCGCGTATGATTTATAACAAGTACCATCCTTATAAACTAGCCTACTTCTACTGCTGATGTCTAATACTCATTGCTATTATAAAATTGCTGCGAAAATCATGCCAAACATATATGAGTGTCGAAACCCAATGAGAATGATGGAGTTAGACTAGTATGCTGTTATTTAGATTTAACTATAAAGACCTTGTCATTACTACCATTGCAGCTAGTAGATAGCTTTTTTATTTTTCGATAGAGAATCTTATGCCACCTAACTTCCATGCCGATACTCCACTTGCTCAGCGTATGCGCCCTACTTCTCTTACCGAAATCATTGGTCAAGAGCACTTGCTGGCGGCTGGTGCACCGCTACGACGTTTAGTAGAGCAAGGACACCTGCCATCTATTATCCTGCACGGTGAAGCAGGTATTGGCAAAACAACCATTGCGATGTTGTTAGCCGATGCCGTTAATCGACCTTTTCATGCGCTCTCCGCGTTAAATACTGGGGTCAAACAGTTACGCGAAGTCCTAGATAATAAAGATTCACTGGCATTTGAATCACCTGTGGTCTTCATTGATGAGATTCATCGCTTTAATAAAGCACAGCAAGATGCGCTATTGGGGGCGGTAGAGTCTGGTGATATTACTCTGATTGGTGCCACTACGGAGAACCCATCATTTAGTGTCAACAATGCTCTACTATCACGTTGCCAAGTATATCGTTTAGAGCCGTTAACACCTGAGCAGATAAGTGCCGTGCTACAACGAGCGCTCTCGGAAGATAATATACTCAAAAAACTAACCGTCGACTTACAAGCAAAAGATACCATTAGTCAATTGGCTCATGGTGATGCTAGAAAAGCGCTAAATTTATTAGAGTTAGCCATTCAGACCGCTGATGCCAAGCAGTCGCCATTGATTATCGATGATGAATTGGTCAGCCGAGTGGCACAGACTGCTTTGGTAAGATATGACAAAGATGGTGAGCAGCATTACGATATTGTCTCAGCAATGATAAAGTCAGTCCGTGGCTCAGATCCCGATGCGGCATTGTATTGGATGGCACGTATGCTGGTAGGCGGTGAGCCTGCTGATTTTATTGCGCGGCGCTTAGTGATTTTAGCCAGTGAAGATATTGGTAATGCCAATCCTAATGCCTTACTCCTAGCTGATGCAGCATTGCGTAGTGTGCAATCTATTGGTATGCCAGAGGCACGTATTATTTTAGGGCAAGTTGTGGTGTATTTAGCGACCAGTGCCAAAAGCAATAGCACTTATAAAGCGATCAATGCTGCGATGGCGTTGGCTGAAAAAGATGCCTCACCTGTACCGCTACACTTGCGCAATGGCGTGACCAAACTGATGCGTAGTCAAGGCTACGGTCAAGGTTATGCTTACCCGCACGATTATCCTAACCATTACTATCCTCAAAGCTACTTACCAGATAATTTGGTTGGTACCAGTTTTTACGAGTTTGCAGATAATCAGCGTGAGCAGCACAGTAAGCAGTTTATGGACTGGCTAAAAAGCCAAGCAGCGAGCAATGATTAACTGCGATATAGATTAATAAAAATATAACGCAGAGATTTATGAGTCAGTTTTAATGCTCATTGATAATATTTATGGCTATTTTTGACATACTGAACGATATAGTGGGAAGATGGCGCAGCACGTGACGCTGAAAAGCGTTAAAATAACCTCATAATGATATATATAAGCAATTAAGCGAGTCACTTTTATATCAAATGTTATTGCTTATAGCGCGATTTACTTGACCGTAGTAGCGCTTTGCTTGACCGTAACAGCGCTTTGTATTATCTACTGCTACAATAAGCAGATAGAGCCCTATATTCCAAATGATATCTATTTATAAATAATAAAATATTGAGATTTACTATGAGTTTAAATGCAATCCCTGAGATTATCGAAGACATTCGTGCTGGAAAAATGGTCATCTTGATGGATGATGAAGACCGCGAAAACGAAGGTGATATCATCATGGCAGCGACGCATGTGCGCCCTGAAGATATTAACTTTATGATTACTCACGCGCGTGGCTTGGTTTGTTTGACCTTATCACAAGCACGTTGCCAGCAATTAGCACTGCCACTGATGTCAGATCGTAACGAGGCGAAGTTTAGCACCAACTTTACTGTATCTATTGAAGCGGCTGAAGGCGTCACTACCGGTATTTCTGCTGGTGATCGTGCACGTACTATTCAGGCGGCGGTATCTTCGTCAGCAAAGCCAGAAGACATTGTTCAGCCTGGACATATTTTTCCAATTATGGCACAAAACGGCGGTGTTCTTCACCGTGCAGGCCATACAGAAGCAGGTTGTGATTTAGCACGTTTAGCGGGTCTAGAGCCTGCAGCGGTGATTGTAGAGATTATCAATGCAGATGGTACGATGGCGCGCCGTGACGACCTTGAAATATTTGCAAAAGAGCATGACATCAAGATAGGCACCATTGCTGACCTTATCAATTATCGTATCGCTAATGAGCAAACGGTAGAAGAGATTGAGTCACATCCGTTTGAAACTGAACACGGTACTTTTACGCTACATCGCTTCCGTGAGTTTGGGGCTGAAGAAACACATTTAGCCTTGGTAAAAGGTGATGTCAGCGAAGGCGTCAGTACCGTACGTGTTCATGGTTTCCACCCATTACGCGATTTGTTTGCAGCTAAAAACGATATGACTGGCCGCAGTGGCTGGAGCGTACAGTCAGCACTAGAAGAAATCAGTGCTTCAGATCGCGGTGTGCTCGTATGGATTGGTAGCAATCAGCCAGTTGATTTGGGAGATGCGCTGGACAAAGCCGCAGACAACGAGTCGCAATCAACCATCACGCAGCAACCTTATCGTAGTATCGGCGTTGGTGCACAGATATTACGTCATTTGGGTGTCCGTGATATGCGCTTATTGTCATCACCAATGAAGTTTTTTGCTTTATCAGGTTTTGATCTAAACGTGGTTGAATTTGTTCATGCGCCGCAACAAGATTAAAAATCTGTTTATGAAACTGGTTGAATAGAGTGTGATAAAAAAGGCACGCTGACATTATGTTAGCGTGCCTTTTTTTGTTTTTGGCTTTTAATTTAGGATAATTTTTTTAAAGAAATGAACAATCGGTTCATATAGAAACCAACCTAAAGCTCAGGCGTATGACCAAACTTGGCTTCCAGTGCTAGCAGCTGTTGACGCTCTGCTGCCGTCCATGGCAATTTACCTTTTCCATCACTATCTAGACGCACTACGACTGCCTCTGCTGTAGCAACGATAATCTCTTGTGCGGTACTATAGTAACTATATTCCATCGCCATACTTGTATTGCCTAAACGCTTGCAGCGAACACCTAATAATAATGTATCAGGATAGGTAACTGGGCGTAAATACTGACAGCTAGACTGAGCTAAAACAGTGACCATACTGCCATCAAACATACCTAGCGCATGCAGATAACTTATGCGTGCTGACTCAGCGTAACGATAGTAAACCACATTATTCAGATGATTGAAGGCATCCATCTCGCCCCACTGTATCAGCTGATGATGAATAACAGGATAATGAGCTAATAATTCAGGGCGGTGTTCGTTTGCTGTATCAGATATAGATGTTGAGCTTTCATTAGAATAAGTCATTGCTTACCTTACGTTTTATATTTTCTGTATTAACTATTGTGACTAGCTTTCGTTAGCGTTGCGGCTTGTCTAAGATTTCTGTCGTCAATAATGGCGTTGGTTTTGGTGCATGAGCAATCAATTGATTTAGCCATACAATTACTTCTGGTATGTCACTCGGCGCTTTCATTGTCTCAAGATTACTTTGACCATCGATTGGTTTTTTATCTGCTTGTACAATGCCAATCGCGCTAGCTTGTACTGACTTTTTATTATCGCTAGTTGAGGCCTTAGGCACCAACGTTTTTAACTGTTTGCGTGCCTGCGTCAAATAGCTAACAAGTTGATCTTGCTTACGCATATTGCTGGCTTGGCTTGCTAGATTCAACGTCATGATGACTTCATGGATAGTGAGCTGACGACGCGTTAAATTTGTACCACTAGTCGCTGAGGTATCAGTTGCTTTAGGCTGCTGTTTATTTTCAATAGCTGCATCTACCAGCTCTCAACGCTGTAGATCCGTACCTTCATAACTGCCAAGACGCTCATGACTATGCAAAAACTCCTGAATGTTTTGAATCGCCAGATTTTGTATCTGCCACGGGCTTGGCTGCGAGCTTTGCGCTTGCAGACGCTCAATATCTTTGAGCAAACTTTGCTTGATAACGATGGTGAGCGCAGGTGCAATCTCATTACTGCTTTGCGACAACTGCCAATGTAAACCTCGCAATAATTCAATCGCGGCACTGTCATTACTATCCGCCAACAGTCTATCAGCAGCTTTGATTTGGATACGCAATAGGTCCAACTGATTCTGAGCTTGGCTACTGGCCTTAACTCTAGGCTCTGGCAGCGTCTGCTGACTCATGGCAAATAGACGATCGTCCATTTCGTTTAGTCGACTGATTACTTGCTCATTACTCTGCAAACGATCGTTGACACTATGCTGAAAGCGCTGCTGACTGATATATAGCCACAATAATGCAGCGATCAGTAATAAGATAACCAGCCATTGCATCCGTAGCAGCAAAATATTTGCTTGCCGGCGCTGCTGAACAGTAGAAGGATCCTTAGATAAGGACTCAGAATTCATTGACATAAGGCAGTACCGTTATTGGTATAGATAAACATGTTTAAAGCAAATGAGAAGTTTTAGGTGTTATATTTTAGAATGAATGGCTGAGAGAATCGTATCTGGCGATAAATCCTCTACTCGCCAGTAGCTCAACTGCTGTGCGGCAACCATATTGGCCAAACGCTCACCCAACACAACGTAAGAAAAATCTTTTAGCGTAAGCAAAGGCCTCTCTGCTATATCAGCCACTGCATCAGAATTTTGCTTTTTGTCTAACGTCTTTGATTGGCCGTTATTGACGATACTTGACCAATGCTCAAAAGCTGCCGCACTACTGATTACGACTATTGGCTTTGACTGCTGTGATGACGCACTACTATGAGTAAGAAATGCTTGTTGCCACTGCTGATACTCAGCCATTGCATCCATAGGTATCGTACGCTCGTACCAAGCAATACTATCGATATGTACACCGCGCGCCTGCAATGTATCAACTAATAATCGTCGACCACCAAGCCCGCGCCATATCAGTAATTTATCGCCTGCCTGTAAGCCATCGATTTCAGGCATTGCTAGCATGCCTTCGTTGTTGGCCGTCTCAGGCTGAAGTATTTGATAGCTTGTTGTATCTATACGCACCTGACTAAACTCTGCCGCCGTTGCTTCACCAACCGCAATTAGAGGACTAGGTAGTGACAAACCTTCTGATAATTTCTGCACATACTTGCCACTACTGTCTTCTGCTTTGTATTCACGCCCTTTATAGTCACATTCAAGTGACTGCCAAACGGCTAGTCCTGAAGCCGCCGCAGTTGGGCTAACGACAACAAGCGCTTTGTACTCCCCCGCCAACCACTGACGCATTAATGCAATATCTAGATCAGTTGTTGGACGTGGTTGTAGCGTCAACATTGGCATCTCAATCACTACCAATCCTGCCGCTTGCAAATGCTGCGTCAACGGTGCTGCTCGCTCTACTGGGCGAGTATTAATGATAATTTGCGGCATTACTTTTGACTTCTCATTAGCATAATTTTTATGAGAAGTTGTGTATGTAGATTGAGTTGGCATTGATGACATCGATATACCATGACAAAAAACGAGTGAAAAAGGCTTAAGTATACAAAAATGGCTGATGCTTAGATCAGTCTATCTTGCGATTAATCAAGCCTATAGCGACTGTACTTTTACTACTCAGGCTGATAGATCGCTGACAAAATAGCGCCTGCGCCATCGGCAAGTAGCATTTCTGCAACATCGATACCCAATTGATTGGCTTGGGCTTCTTGCTCAGCTTGTGTCCCAACCAACGTAGCTCGTTTGTCTGCCTTCAACAATTCGCTACCATCGGCTTGACCCACTCGACCGCGTAGCCACAGCACATTCCCACTATCGTTATTGCCATTATCACCATTGTTATCATTATTAACACTGGTTTCTTCAGCTGTCTGCAGAACTGCATAAGCGGCAATCGGTACTTGGCAGCCGCCCTCTAAATGACGGTTCAGCGCGCGCTCAGCGATAAGTCGAATACGAGCTTTATCATCATTGAGTGGTGCAAGTAATTTGAGTACTTCTTCATCGCCTTCACGACATTCGATCGCTAAGGCACCTTGTCCAACTGCAGGCAAGCAAGCTGCAATGTCAAGCTCACCGCGTATTCTCTCGTCCAACTCAATACGTTGCAAGCCGCTCGTTGCCAGAATAATGGCATCGTATTCACCAGCATCTAGCTTGCCTAAACGAGTGCCAACATTGCCGCGCAAGGTTTTGATTTGCAGGTCAGGGCGATAGGCTTTGATCTGGCATTGACGACGTAAACTCGATGTCCCAACGACTGCACCTTGTGGCAACTCATCAATATTATTATAAGTGTTTGAGACAAAGGCATCTGTTGGTGAGGCGCGTTTACAGTAGACGCCTAATGTCAGGCCTTCGGGAAGCTGCATCGGTACATCTTTTAGCGAATGCACTGCAATATCGGCTTGTTTGTTATACAGCGCTTGCTCAAGCTCTTTTACAAACAACCCTTTACCACCGATTTTGGCCAAAGGTGTGTCCAAAATCTTGTCACCCTTAGTGACAATTTTTAGTAAATTAATCGTCAGATTGGGATACAACGCCAATAATCGATCACGAATATGCTCAGCCTGCCATAAGGCTAGAGGACTTTGACGTGTAGCGATATTTAGAGTAGTCAAAACAGGTTGCTGCGGATTGCTCATAAAGGGCCTCAATAAGTTCGATATTAATATTGTAGTGGCTATAGTCCTAATGTCAGTACTGTTCATATTTATACTGAATAATATCGATATTACTCGATAGGGCAAGTTTGCCAAAGAATAGGCGACTCAAATGATTAATAGTAGATGCTGACGCAAAAAAATACCCCTATTTAAGCATAAATAAGGGTTTGATGATATGGAATGATTGGTCGCTATCAGGACGGCCTATTACATGCTTTGGATTTTATCACGTAAGGCAGGTAAGTGACGACGGCTTACCGCTAGCGTCTCATCAATACCTTTAAAACGTATCTGATACTGGCCTGCGTCTAGGGTTTCTAAAAAGTCCAAATAACTAAGGTTGATAATGGCATTGCGATGTACTCGGAACAGACGATCATCAAATTCTTGCTCTAACTCTTTTAGCGTTTCATCAATCAATACCATGCCATCTTTGTGACGCACTTTAACGTATTTTTGATCTGCTGCGAAATAATAGATATCTTTTAGCTTAATCAGTTCAACACCACGATGTGTACGAGCAGCGATATGTTCACGTATCGGACGTGCTGTCGGGTCTTCAAGCTTGCGAATTTCGTTTAGTTGAGCGGCATTTAAGTTCTTTGCTTTGTTTAATGCCTCTAGTAGCTCATCTTTGTTCGCAGGTTTCAACAAATAGCCAATTGCATTGGCTTTTAACGCTGCGATCGCATAATGGTCGTATGCCGTTACAAATATAATCGCTGGTGGATGCTCAAGTTTGGCAAGCTCTTGAGCACAGCGCACGCCGTCCATCTCAGGCATTCGGATATCTAATAATATAATATCTGGCTGTTGGGTTTTTACAGCGACGATGGCTTCTGCACCTGTCGTGGCCTGAGCAACTACCTCATGGCCTGACTCCTGTACAATTCTCACCAAGCGCTCACGCGCTAGGGGCTCATCATCACAAACTACGATACGCATGCAAACTCCCATCCAAGGACATACTTAATATTTTTTTCAATAGTATTACGGCTATATTAGCACTCATTATCAATCACTTAGAATATAAAATCTAAATTATTTAATAAAATTCTGACAAAAACTACCAATTTTTATAGCGGACAATATACTCCTGCTATAGGTAGATTTTATATGGTGTAATTGTGTTTCACGGTAGTTATGATATTACTGATTCGTAATCATTATTTATCAAACATAAATTATGACGTCTATACATGGTTCTGCAATAAGTATGCCACATAGGCTTTTAGGAGTTGAAAAAATGGAGAAAGCTAATAAAGAACAGTAGGTTATAAACCGACGTCTTGTAGAGGATAGTCGATGATGGTGATAATTTGAGTGCTGGCTACCGAGCTTTGAATGTCAGCACTTTGTCCAAAATGGGCGCGCAAACGATCAGCTTGAATATAGAAATTCATATGTTGGCGCAAATCATGATTGATAATTAATGTCTTTTTGGGAAGCGCAACATCAATCATAATTTTAACTCGGTGTTGTTCCCACGTGACTTCGATATTAATGCAGATAGTTTCTGTCGTCATCTCTACCACATTGAGCAGTATTTTCTCTAGCACGCTTTGTAGCGTTAGCGCAGTGATAACCATGTCGTACATGATATCTTCTTCAGGTAACTTCCAATTGACTTCGAGCTTGTCTGCTAAACGACTAGATTCGATTGCCAAATAATGCTCACAAAGATCGACCTCTTCTTCAAAGCTAATCTCGCGTGTACCACTAAAACTAGCACGGAATAGTGCAGAGACGTGCTGTAATAAGTCAGCGGCTTTAGGCGGGTTCGATTCAATCAGAGATACAAGTGTATTGATAGTATTAAAGAAAAAGTGCGGGGCCGTACGGGCTTTTATTAGATCATTTTGCGCAGTCAATTTATATTCAAAGGACAACTTAAGCGCATTAAGCTCACGGTAGCTACGCAAAAAATATAACAGAAACACAGTTGTAAAACCGCCAGATAACACTGTATTAAGCACAATATTTACTACAAACGTGCGACTATCATATGCTAGCCAACCGAAATTAATCATAGACAATGTTACTAACGCCATCGAAACTGCAGCAGCAAACATCAGTAACAGCACTATTCGCATACTTACGCTAAGAATACTGGCATTTTTAAATGCAGGGCGTAGGTAGTCAACTAAATACAGTGAGGGAATAACTGTTAGAGCGTTTTGAATGAAACTACGTAGAAACTGAATCATGAAATCTGACCAAGTGGCTAAGCTATGGCGCTCCATTACCGTTAGGAACAAGGACCAAAAAAAGATATATGTCAGCCACTGCCAAGGCCTCATGATTTCCATGAGTTTAGGAATAAAAAACTCTAAGCGTGTAGCTAGTAAGGCAACCTCATCATTTGCTATACTCGAGTTCTTATTCTTTTGACTTGTCTTGTAACGATATGAACGCCAATTCTTCAAAACCTAGTAATCCTGAATCAAGTAAAAGTTCATCTGACTCTGATTTTAGCACAGATGCTCCTATAACAAGTACCACAACGCAGACTACGCCTGCTAGTAGCCAAGGCCAACAAATGTGGGGCGGGCGCTTCAGTGAAGCGACAGATAGCTTCGTTGCCGCCTTTACTGCCTCTGTAGGCTTTGACCAACGCTTTGCTCGTCACGATATTCAAGGCTCGATTGCGCATGCAACGATGCTAAAAGAATGTGACATTTTAACTGCTGATGAAGTTGCCACTATTATTGATGGCTTGCAGCAAGTATTGCGCGAGATTGAAGCAGGTGAGTTTAACTGGTCGATTGCTCTCGAAGACGTGCACATGAATGTCGAGTCACGTTTGACTGACATTGTAGGTGCCGTTGGTAAAAAACTACATACTGGTCGTAGCCGTAACGATCAGGTAGCCACAGATATTCGCTTATGGTTGCGCGAAGAGACTGATAATATTATTGAGTTATTAGTACGCTTGCAAAGTGGTTTACTTGATTTAGCTGAGCAACATACTGATACTATCATGCCAGGCTTTACTCATTTGCAAACAGCACAACCTGTTAGCTTTGGCCATCATGTAATGGCATGGTTTGAGATGTTATATCGTGATACCGAGCGTCTTGTCGATGCACGTCGCCGTATCAACCAGATGCCACTTGGTAGTGCAGCACTTGCTGGTACGACTTTCCCAATCGATCGTACCATCACTGCTGAATTGCTAGGTTTTGAAGGTATCTGTCAAAACTCACTCGATGCCGTTTCAGACCGTGACTTTGCGATTGAGTTTACTTCAGCGGCTTCTATCTTGATGATGCATATGTCGCGTATGAGCGAAGAGATTATTCTTTGGATGTCAGCACAATTTAATTTTGTGCAGATACCAGATCGTTTCTGTACGGGCTCATCGATCATGCCGCAAAAGAAAAATCCTGACGTACCTGAGTTGGTACGCGGTAAAGCGGCACGTGTCTTTGGTCAGTTGATGACTTTGCTTAGCCTAATGAAGAGCCAGCCGCTCGCCTACAACAAAGACAACCAAGAAGACAAAGAGCCTTTGTTTGATTGCGTTGATACGTTGACAGGTTCACTATTAGCGTTTGCTGATATGCTACCAAATATCACGCCAAACAAGGAAAGCATGCGTGCTGCGACGATGAAAGGCTATGCGACTGCCACTGACTTGGCAGATTACCTAGTACGTCAAGGTGTGGCATTCCGTGACGCTCATGAGGTCGTTGGTAATGCTGTTGCTTTGGGCATCAAAGAGGGTGTTGATCTAAGTGACTTGTCATTGGCACAGCTACAGCAATTTAGCGATGCCATCGGTGAAGATGTCTTCGACTATCTAACGCTAGAAGGCTCATTAGCAGCTCGTGACCATTTAGGTGGTACTGCGCCAAACCAAGTCAAGCAAGCAGTGGTCAATGGACGTGCTCGCTTAAAAGCTTTTGCTTAATCATTAATTTGCAAATAACAGCTAACCTGCTAATATAAATTTAACACCCGCTATCTATGCGGGTGTTTTTATTTGTCCTATGACCTCTACTGGTTTGGCCAATGTCATTATCAAAATATCACTAGCTTTGAAAATTCAAATAAAAAGGCTGAACGTGGATAGCATTTGTTTTATATCAATAATCAATGATGCTATAACAAATGGATAGAAGTCTAATGATATACATTAGTACCCTTTGCTAAATCTACCAAGACCGTTATCATAGAATCATATGATATTTGATTTAATCACTTAATATAATGAATAAGGAATGCCTTATGACTGAGACTTTTAACCCTCAAGCAAATACCGTGTTTTGCCGTAAATATAAGCAAGATTTACCGAAGATGCCGCATCCACCCTTCCCTAATAAAAAAGGTCAAGAGCTGCAAGAGACTGTGTCTGAAAAGGCGTGGAAAGAATGGCTTGAGCATCAAACCATGCTTATCAATGAGAATCATCTAAGCATGATGGATCCTGCTGCTAAAAAGTTTTTAACAGAGCAGCGTGATAAGTTCTTAGACAACGAAGACTATGAGCGCGCACAAGGCTGGACACCAGAAAGCTAGTATTTACTCACTTTCTACTAGCTACATTTAGTAGTTATAAAAAAACGCGCTTACTATAGCGCGTTTTTTTATAAGATGAAAATCACAGTCATTCTTATCAGCCTTCATCACTATCTGACGTTTCAAGCTCATTGGCTGATAACGTGCTAACTTGACGAGCAGCTAAGCGATCATTGGCTTCCTGCACCGCTTTTTCGACCATCGCATAGTCTGAATGACGCACGTCCTGCCCACTGATATAGTTAATGACTAGCTCTGCGACATTTTGTGCATGGTCACCGATACGCTCAAGCGATCGTAGTATCCACATAATATTAATGACTTTTGATACATGGCGTGAGTCTTCCATAATATAGGTCATCAAAGCACGAATGGCTGACTGATATTCGGTATTGACCGCGCTGTCATTACGCATCACTTCAAACGCTTGCTCCGCATTCGATTGACTAAAAGCTTCTAGCGAGTTGTTTAGCATCAGACGAACTTGATTGCTCAGATGCTGAACCTCAGCATAGCCGTATGCTGATTTGCCTTCTGCCGCTATTTTACTGGCCATTCGCGCAATTTTTACCGCTTCATCGCCGATACGTTCCAAATCGACCACACCTTTACTGATCGACATGACTAAGCGCAAATCACTGGCAGCTGGCTGGCGCTTGGCGACCAATAATAAAATGTGCTCGTCGAGTTCGACCTCCATTCGATTGATATCGAAATCCATATCGATGACTTCTTGTGCCAGTGTTTCATCTTTATCGATCAGAGCATGAATGGCTTTGGCCACTTGGTTAGCCGCGCTATCACCCATGTATAAAAATAAACGGATGGCTTCATCAAGATCTTGGTCAAAACTTTTGGAGATATGCTTATCACTTTGCATGAGAGGTATTCCCTAGAATCTATATTTTAATAGCGCAGTGTGCTTGTGAAGTTAGAAAGTCGGCTTATGACATGCAAATCAGCTTTGTCTGCTTGTACCGACTTCAATCTCAATCAATGTTAGCCATAACGACCTGTAATATAGTCTTCTGTCGCGGTTTGGGTAGGTTTGGTGAATATCTGATCGGTTTCACCCATCTCGATCATATCGCCTAGATACATATAGACCGTATAATCAGATACGCGAGCTGCTTGCTGCATATTATGAGTGACGATAGCGATGGTATAGTCGTTTTTCAGATCTTCGATTAAATCCTCGATAGCACCCGTCGAGATAGGATCCAGTGCTGATGTCGGCTCGTCAAGCAACAGTACTTCAGGCTTGGTAGCTACACTACGTGCGATACAAAGACGCTGCTGCTGACCACCTGATAACGACAGTCCTGATGCTTTTAGCTTGTCTTTCACTTCTGGCCATAGCGCTGATTTTTTCAAAGCCCACTCTACACGATGATCCAGCTCGTCTTTGCTTAATTTTTCATATAGTCGTACGCCAAAGGCGACATTGTCATAGATTGACATCGGGAACGGCGTTGGCTTCTGAAAAACCATACCAACTTGTGCACGCAATAAGTTCACATCGATATCTTTACCCAAGATGTTTTTGCCATCTAAATTGATATTGCCCTCTGCACGCATACCTGGATATAGATCGTACATGCGGTTAAAGGTACGTAGTAGCGTAGACTTGCCACAACCTGAAGGACCAATAAAAGCGGTCACTTTTTTATCAGCGATATCGATATTGATGTTTTTTAGTGCCTGAAAATCATCGTAATAGAAGTTTAGATCTCGAACTTCCATTTTTGCAGCAGGCATATTCTTAGGAATATCTTGAATCGTTTGTTTATTAAAATCAGCAGTGTTTGGTTGCTGAGCTTGGGCGCTAGTAGACATGGGTCTATTTAATAGGCTGCCTGTTGCCGTATTAAAGTTGTCAGCAGTCGTGTTCGTACGGACGTTGCTTAGGACATCATTCATAATATTTCAACCTAGCTCAATTAATTTCATATAAGTTTAAGTAAATGCTTAACGTGTAGCGTGCTACGGTCTGGTCTGCTCTCAGCCCTTATTTGGGCTGACCTCTACCACCGATAAATCTTGCCAAAATATTCAACACTAGGACAGACGCGGTGATAAGTAGTGCTGCAGCCCAAGCCAATGTATGCCAGTTATCATAAGGACTCATCGCAAACTGGTAAATGGTATTGGGTAAGTTAGCAATAGGCTGACCCATATCTGTACTGAAGTATTGATTGTTAAGTGCGGTAAATAGTAACGGTGCTGTCTCACCAGTGATTCGAGCAAAAGCCAATAGCACACCTGTGGTCAGTCCCGCTCGTGCAGCTTTTACCGTAACCTGAGTGACCAGTTTCCATTTAGGAGTACCGAGTGCATAGGCCGCTTCACGTAGACTATTAGGTACCAGATTCAGCATGTTTTCTGTCGTACGCACGACCACTGGAATAACAATCAATGCCAATGCCAACGCGCCTGCCCAACCAGAGAAACTTTGACCTTTTACCATCAGCGCATAGATAAATAGACCGATAACAATCGATGGCGCTGACAATAGAATATCATTTAAGAAGCGTGTGACCTTGCCAAGCATACTGCCTTTAGAAAACTCAGATAAGTAAATACCTGTCATAAGGCCAATAGGGGCACCAATGAACAATCCTGAAAACGCCAACATGACCGAACCAACAATGGCATTGCGCAAACCGCCTGCACTCATCGGTGGCGGCGTATCAGAGGTAAAGATTGGCAGCTGTACCATGCCTTGGAAGCCTTCAACAAACAAAGTCACCAAAATCCATGATAACCAAAACAAGCCAAAAATCATCGCTGACATGGCAAAGCCTAGACCTAACTTGTTGGTCAAACGACGCTTGTTATAAAGGCTCTGATTATAGCGGGTAGCGCCGTTTGGCTTAGTAGGTAGTGGTGCATTGATCGCATTGTTAGCAGGCATAATATTTATTTCCCATATCTTTTATCAATATCTATCAAGGTCTCATAAGTCCTTCTCAGACTTATCGGTTACCTGCTTTGTGATCCATGCGCATGAGCATCAGTTTTGCTAAAGACAGCACAATGAAGGTGATGACAAATAAGATTAAGCCTAGATGTAGTAAAGACGCAAGATGTAGCTCACTAGATGCTTCAGCAAACTCATTAGCCAAGGCCGAGGTAATCGTCACACCAGACGTGAATAGGCTTGGACTGATATTAAACGCATTACCAATCAAGAAAGTAACCGCCATCGTCTCACCCAATGCACGACCAAGACCCAAAATTACGCCACCAACGACACCAGCTTTGGTATAAGGCAGGATAATCTTGAACATGACTTCCCAAGTCGTCGCGCCCATGCCATATGCTGACTCTTTCAGTAAATCGGGTACAACAGAGAAAACATCGCGCATGGTGGCAGCGATGAACGGTATGATCATAATGGCAAGTACTAGGGATGCGGTAAACATACCTAGCCCCATAGGCGCACCTGCAAACAGTTTACCGATAATAGGCAAAGGGCCGACGTGCTCAATGAACCATGGCTGAATGTGATCACCAAAAAATGGCGCAAATACGAACAATCCCCACATACCATAAATTATAGATGGGATACCAGCCAACAATTCAATGGCGATACCAAGTGGTTTTTTGAGGAACTTAGGGCACATCTCGGTTAAAAATATCGCAATACCGAAACTGACTGGAACCGCGATAACAATAGCGATAAACGACGTGACTAAGGTACCGTAAATAGGCGCTAATGCACCGTACTCATTGGCGACTGTATCCCAGTTATTGCTGGTATAAAATCCCAAACCAAACTCTTGAATACTCGGCCATGCTCCAACAATTAGAGACACCAAAATGCCCCCTAAAGATAGGAGGACGAGTATGGCAAACGCTTTGGTAGAGTTCACAAATAAAGCGTCGTAACGTTTTTGTTTAGCCAGTTGGGACCTTAAGTCTGTCATAAGTGTCTCAGCATTGAATGGGATGAATCGAAATATTAGAAAGATGTATCTCAGGACTTAACACAACAAACTTAAACGGTGTGAGTAAACATATCTATCGAGATGTATTCATCAAATTTGCTGTGTTAAAACCCCTCAAACAACTACCGGAGAATAGTTATTCGAGAGGATAACTTGTCGGTTGCTAAATAGCATTTAGCAGAGACAAGTTACTGAGCTGGCTTGTAGACAGGCTGTCCATCGCTACCTTTTACTTCGTTCCACTTCTCTTTGAACAAGGCCACTGCCGTGTCAGAGAATGGTACGTAGTCTAGTTCCATGGCGCTGTCATCACCTTGGGTATAAGCCCAGTCAAAGAAGTTCAACACGCCAGCGACTTGTTGAGGATTTTCTGGTTGCTTATGTACCAAGATAAAGGTCGCAGCAGCGATAGGCCATGCTTGGTCAGTTTCAGAGTTGGTGATGACTTTATAAAAGCCTTCTTGTTGTGACCAATCGATATCACCTGCCGCAGCAAACGTCTCAGCAGATGGCTGTACGATGTTACCAGCTGCGTTTTTCAGCGCAGTATGTGACATCTTATTTTGCTTGGCGTACGCATACTCAACATAGCCGATAGAGTTTTTCATGCGGTTGACGTAGCTCGAAACGCCTTCGTTACCTTTACCGCCTGCACCAGTAGCAGAAGTCGGCCATTTGACGGTTTTATCAACACCAACAGTGTCTTTCCAGTCTGGTGAAACCTTGGCAAGATAATCAGTGAAGTTGAAAGTCGTACCTGAACCGTCTGAACGGAATACTGTTGTGATTGCTGCATCTGGCAAGGTCAAATCTGGGTTCATCGCCTTAATCGCAGGGTCATTCCAGTTACTGATTTTACCCAGATAGATATCAGCCAACGTTGTGCCGTCTAGTTTCAGTGCACCAGGCTCAACACCATCAATGTTGACGATTGGTACAACACCACCGATGACTGTTGGGAACTGAATCAAACCTGCTTCGTCTAACTCTTCAGGCGTCATTGGGGCATCAGAAGCACCAAAGTCTACTGTTTTTGATTGAATTTGTTTGATACCACCAGATGAGCCAATCGACTGATAGTTGACTTGGCCGCCGGTCGCAGCATTGTAATCATATGACCATTTCGCATAGATAGGCTGCGGGAACGACGCACCTGCACCTGTAATATTCATAGCGATATTTTCAGCAGATTTAAAATCTGACGTAGCAGAAGATGCTGTCTGAGAGGTTGTTTCAGCTGTTGTCACAGCGCTACTGCTAGTATCAGCAGTTGGCTCCGCCGTATCTGTTGACTTATTACACGCCGTAAGCATTAATGTACAACTGACGGCCACTGCTAATAACGAATAACGCATGTAGGACTCCTGAAGTTTAACAACGGTATAAAAAAGCATTGCTTGTGATATGCGTGTTATCTTGCCAAATCTTTATGACAGTTTAATGACAACTTCTATAATCCTTCATTCGCTTTACATAATATTTGAATAATTTGTCTACAACCTAGTAATACTAAGCATCCTCATCTATCAACATTCAGAAAAATTATTCACAAAAATATTGAACCGTGTGTTTGACACAGAATATTTGTATCCAAATACTATTAGCCGTTGGTACAGAATTTTGTTAATATGAAGGCTGATTTACAACACTGACAGACTCGGGGTGCGGTGTATTTTTGGCTCACTTTATTAAACTTGCTTTATTAAAGTAGTCGCCTTGATACATTCGCTGAGAGATCACCCGCCGAACCTGATGCGGTTAGTACCGACGCAGGGAAGTCTTAAGCACTTTGTTATTTATGACAAAGGGCGCGTAGAAATACATTTTTATCGTCACTACTGTCTTGATATGCGTGATGCATAACCGGATAAGAAGAGAGGATATAAATTTGCGTCCAATATTTGATGAGCACCATGCGCGACGATACTTTTTGGTCGAAGTTGTGGGTTCATGATATAAATTTGTCTAGATGATGGATGCCTACCCCCGCAGATACTGGCGGTGTTGATTTTATTCAAAAACCAACACGCTAGGACAGCATATGACAACTGCAGACACTACCTCAATTGCACCGAAAGCCCAAACGCATAACCCAGCCGACAACTCAACGCTTGCTTCAAATGCTGCTGACACGACCAACGTCAAAGCAGATAAAAAAGCAGATGCGTTAAAAACCCCTGCTCACCGTGCCGCAAGTGATGCCCGTTTCGAAGAAGATGCGCGCGACTTGCACCGTATTTTACCTGCCTCAAGAAAAGTCTATATCGAAGGCTCAAGACCTGATATCCAAGTACCGATGCGTGAAATCAGCTTGGCTGATACACCTGTTGGCGGCACTGGAGATAAAGACGGTGAGCATAATCCACCGTTTTATGTGTATGACACTTCAGGTGTATATACCGACCCTAAGGTCGATATCGACCTCACACGTGGATTGCCAAAGTTGCGTGAAAGCTGGATCGCAGAACGTGGTGATACCGAGCAATTAAGTGGCCTATCCAGCTCATACGGACAAGCACGTGCCCGTGATATCAGCACTGCTAACCTTAGATTTGCTCATATTGATAAACCGCGTCGCGCCAAAGCAGGACAGAACGTCACGCAAATGTACTACGCGCGCCGAGGCATCATCACCCCTGAGATGGAATATATCGCCATACGCGAAACGCAGAAGCAACATGAACTGACCGATATGCGTCAACACGATGGCGAGAGCTTCGGTGCCAATACGCCTCAAACCATCACCCCTGAATTTGTTCGTGATGAAGTGGCAGCTGGACGCGCAATTATCCCAAACAATATCAATCACCCTGAGTCTGAGCCGATGATCATCGGGCGCAATTTCTTGGTGAAAATTAATGCCAATATCGGTAATTCAGCGTTGGGTTCGTCTATCGATGAAGAAGTGTCCAAAATGACGTGGGCAACACGTTGGGGTGCGGATACTATTATGGATCTATCAACGGGCAATCATATTCATGAAACCCGTGAATGGCTAATCCGTAACTCTCCTGTACCGATTGGTACGGTACCGATTTATCAAGCATTAGAAAAAGTCGATGGCGTCGCTGAAGATCTTACATGGGAGATATTCCGTGATACGTTGATCGAGCAAGCAGAGCAAGGTGTCGATTACTTTACCATTCACGCTGGCGTGCTATTACGCTATGTGCCGCTCACCGCAAAACGTTTGACAGGTATCGTCTCACGCGGCGGCTCTATCATGGCGCAGTGGTGTCTGGCACATCACAAAGAAAGCTTCTTATACACGCATTTCGAAGACATTTGCGAGATTATGAAACAGTACGATGTGGCATTTAGTCTAGGTGATGGCCTACGTCCTGGCTGCTTGCAAGATGCCAATGATGAAGCGCAGTTCGGTGAGCTACGTACGCTTGGTGAATTGACCAAAGTCGCATGGGAGCATGATATACAGGTGATGATCGAAGGCCCTGGACACGTCGCGATGAACCGCATCAAGGAAAACATGGACTTGCAGCTTGAGCTATGTGCTGACGCGCCTTTCTATACTTTAGGGCCATTAACGACAGATATCGCCCCAGGTTATGACCACATCACTAGCGCCATCGGAGCTGCAATGATTGGATGGTTTGGTACAGCGATGCTGTGCTATGTCACGCCAAAAGAACACTTAGGCCTACCGAATAAAAAAGATGTTAAAGACGGCATTATTACTTATAAAATCGCTGCACACGCTGCTGACCTTGCTAAGGGTCATCCAGGAGCACAGGCACGTGACAATGCACTATCTAAAGCACGTTTTGAATTCCGCTGGGATGATCAGTTCAATCTTGCGCTCGACCCTGATACGGCACGCGAATATCATGATGAGACGTTGCCAAAAGACGCACACAAATCGGCACACTTTTGCTCCATGTGTGGCCCTAAGTTTTGTTCAATGAAAATCACTCAAAACGTACGTGAATATGCAGCAGGGCTGGATAAAGATGCCGCTAACCAAAAAGTAACGCCGCAAACGGGTGACCTAACCGATGCTGGTCACCTAATCAAAGAGGTAGATACAGAGCTTGTCGGACAAGTTGGTGAAGCCACTGCTGAGGAAATTCGCCAAGGCATGGCGGAGATGACTAAAAAATATAACAACGAAGGACGCCAGTTATATAAAGAGGTGTAGGGTTAATAACCTATACTTTTAAAATAAGAAAAGCCCTACTATTTAAGTATTTTTACACTTATCTAGTAGGGCTTTTTTTGGCTTATTTACTCATGATTTATGTGCGAAGTTTTATTTACTACGTTTACACTTTTGACGCTTCATAAATCTCTTCAATTGAGGCATTAATGGTTTCAGCAAACTCGCTATCGCTTTGTTGCTTACTCAAGCCTTCGGTAAAAGCACGCGAGAAGCTCGCAATCATACCTGGGTTTTGTTTGAGCTTGGCACAAGCATCGCTACGACTATAACCACCAGACAGCGCCACTACTTTGAGCACTTTAGGATGATCAATCAGCTCCTGATAAAACCCAACCTCTTCAGGCAATGTTAGCTTGAGCATCACTTGCTGCTCATCGCCCAAACGCTCAAGGTTACGTAGGATGTCGGCTTTTAACAACACTTCGCAATCATGCTTTTGTGCACTGTCAATATTGACCTCTGGCTCGACAATAGGCATAAGGCCTTTTGAAATAATCTGCTTCGCCACATCAAACTGCTGCTGTACCACAAGCTCGATACCATCGACGTTTGGCTCATAAATGACTGAGCGCATTTTAGTACCGAATACAGGATAGTTTTTTGCTTTATCTAATAATAGATCTAGATTCGGGATTGGCTTCATAACTTGCACGCCGCTCATTTGCTCAGCCAGACCTTTATCTACCTTTAAAAATGGTACGATATTTTTATTTTCCCACAGATAGTTGGCCGTCGACTTGCCATTAACTTCGCGCTCCATGGTATCTTCAAACAAGATTGCACCAAGTACACGCTCACTATCAAAACAGTCACACGTCATGATACGAGCACGCATTTCATGAACCAAATCAAACATGGCCTCATCATTATCATAGTCGTCGCTGCTGACACCATAAGTCTCTAACGCTTTCGGTGTGCTGCCGCCACTTTGATCAAGAGCAGCAATAAAACCTGAACTATTTTTTATACGCTGTAATTGCTTATCGTATTCCATTGAGCCTGCATCCTATTTTTATTGGTTAAGTTAAGTATCATAAACTAAGCTTTTTCATTCCATACAAGCCCTGTTATTTGTAGATAACCTTATCATAGGATGATTTGTATGCCTATATAGGATACGTGACAATATAGCTAAAAAATCATGAAGCCGATACTTTTGGACAGTGTGCATTACGCCAAAAATAGTACCCCTACACAGCAGACTGCCAATACTAATCCTATTATATTGATACGGTTCAGCTGCTCTTTAAATACACCTACGCCAATCAATGTCGCTACGGCAATAACACCGACATTCATACCAGTAAAGACGATGCTAGGAGAATCATGCAGCACTTGGTGTGCCCGTATATAAGCATAAATATTGCCCATGTTTAATGCGCCGAGCAGTAGACCTGTCATAAGTGCTTGTTTTTGCCAACGTACCCGTGTGGCAAGCAAATAGATTAAAAGCAATACACCTGCTACGCCAAAACTTACCAATAGAGTCAATGGAAAAGCTGCCCCTTGTTTGGCAACTTGTTTGAACAAAATATCAATAATGCCGTAGCCTGCCCATACCCCGAATAACCATAGCGGCGCATGCTTTGCTCGCCGAGTAATATCGTTATGCTGTGGTCGATAGACAAGCGCACCTAATGCCAAAAAGCCTAACGCCAATCCAAGTATACGTGTACCAGTCAGCACCTCACCGAATAGCAAGAAAGCCGCTACGATAGGAATAATGAGTGATAAGCGCTGAGACGCGTCGGTTGCTACCATCCCCACCGCTTCAATAGCTCGTCCGAGAATGATAAATACAGCAGGTAATAGTACTCCAAGCGCAATGATGATGCCCCAAGCGCTATCAAGCGCATGAATGGCACTTACATCAGGTTTTAGTAATATCCAAGTCAGTAAAAAAGCCACAGGATAGCCTGCCACGATGGTCTGACGAATATCTATATTTTTCTGGCGCAATATTTTCAAAAGTATGGAGACGGCGACGCTACATAGCACCGCTATTATTAAATACATCATTCACTGCTACCTTTTGAACTTCAATGTTGAGTTATTATTGTTCGTCTATTGATAAAGACCATTAAATAAAATGCCTGCTAATCAGCTGATTTTTGCAATAAAATCATAGTTATAAAAGCAATTTTTAAACCATGAATAAGTTTGGATGTAGAATGTAACAAAATATGTTTTCCACAGCAAACTATTTATTATGGTTATGACTGAAGCTCTCAAAACATAGCTATTCTTAAGCAAATTACAATTAGCATGCAGGTATGATTAGTAATTTTGCTAAAATAGCACCTAATCCCAATCACAAAAGTAAAGATTCTAGATAACGAGTCCTCTCGTTCATCTTGACGTACTGCTATTGATGTTTTATTACTGCCTATGAATGCTTTATTTCGCTTTTTCGAAAACCGCCTACCCGCCTTTCCAGACACACCTATGCCATTGCCATCACCTCGCGATGGTATGCTGAAGTTTTTGTGGGCATGTACCAATGGCCTACGCGGCTGGCTACTAATCTTTATGATTTTGTCCGCTGGTATCGGTATTTACGAGGCCATGCTGTTTGCTTGGATAGGTAATATCGTCGATTGGTTAGGCGTTTATACACCGCAAAACTTATGGGTAGAAAAAGGCGATATGCTGCTCATCATGCTCGCTGTCATGATAGTAAGCCCATTGTGGATTGCCTTGTCATCGTTTATCCACTTTCAGACCTTGCAAGGTGTATTTCCTATGCAGATGCGCTGGCGTTTTCATCAGCGCATGCTTGGGCAATCCATGCAGTTTTATCAGGACGAGTTTTCGGGTCGCGTCTCAGCTAAGGTAATGCAGACAGCCCTAGCAGTACGCGATACCGTGATGACCGTTACCGATATGTTTATGTATGTCTCTGTCTACTTTATCACCTCAGGGGTGATTTTGTTTAATTTAGACAGCTTACTACTTATTCCATTTGTCATTTGGCTGGTCTTGGTTGCCATTACCATTTGGTACTTTATCCCTAAGCTCAAAGAGACAGCGATTGTACAAGCGGATGCCCGTGCCTTGATGACAGGACGAATTACGGATGCTTATGCCAATATCATGACCGTTAAGCTATTTAGCCATTCGCGTCGTGAGCTTGGCTATGCCAAAAATGCTATGGGACAATTTCTAGGTACGGTGCATGCACAAATGCGCTGGGTCAGCTATTTAGAAGTATCGACCCATCTTATCAGTGTGATTTTGGTCAGTAGTACTGCAGGTATTGGATTGTACTTGTGGCAACAAGGCGCAGTTGGTGTTGGTGCCATTGCCGCTGCGACAGCTATGGCATTGCGTCTAAATGGTTTGACGCGTTGGATTATGTGGCAGACAGCCAGTTTGTTTGAGAGTATCGGTACAGTGCAGGACGGTATGCGTACGTTGTCAGCACCGCAGACAATCATCGATAAACCTGACGCGCCAGCGCTGGCCGTCACGGACGGGCGTATCGTATTTGACCATGTTGACTTCAGTTATGAGAATGATGAAGAAGACAATGGACAAACTGGTGAGACTGTTGATAGTGCAAACATTGCTAAACGCGCTCCTAACTCATATATCAAACTGTTGGATAACTTCCACTTAGATATTAAGCCGGGTGAAAAGATTGGTTTGGTTGGGCGTTCAGGTGCTGGTAAATCAACCTTGGTCAATCTGCTATTGCGCTTCTTTGATGTCGATAGCGGTAAGATTCTGATTGATGGTCAGGCTATTGATGCGGTTACGCAAGAATCGTTGCGTCAACAGATTGGTATGGTGACTCAAGATACGTCATTGCTACATCGTACTGTACGTGAAAATATCGCTTATGGTCGTCCTGATGCTACTGATGAAGAGATTATGATCGCTGCCAAACAAGCTCAGGCATGGGATTTCATCAAAGATTTGTACGATGATAAAGGCAATACAGGACTTGATACCCAAGTAGGTGAACGCGGAGTCAAACTATCTGGCGGTCAACGTCAACGTATTGCTATCTCACGTGTTATGCTAAAAAATGCGCCGATTTTACTTTTAGATGAAGCGACCAGTGCGCTAGATTCTGAGATCGAATATGCCATTACCGAAAGCTTAAATGACATCATGACCGGCAAGACCGTTATTGCTATCGCCCATCGCCTGTCTACTATTGCGGCACTGGATAGACTGGTCGTTATGCATCAAGGCCGTATCATTGAGCAAGGTAGTCATGATGAACTATTGGCATTGAATGGTGTCTACGCTCGACTGTGGCAGCGTCAAAGCGGTGGCTTCTTAGGTGAAGACAATTAGGATTCATTAAGTCAGCTCAATCATAAGAAGACAAACTACAAAAAAATCACTCAAAATAAGTCACAAGGAAGTGTTTATTTTATGGAAGCATTCACAAACCGTATTAATCTTGGCGGAAAACAGGCACGCTATTATGACCTTAGCCATTTTAATCAGCCGCTAGATTCAAGCTCTACTCCCCGCGCGCCAGCACATTTTTATAGTGGTAATAGTTTTACTGTTGGTACTTATACGCCACTATTAAGTAAGCTAGCCCCTGAGTTTGATATCAGCTCACTTGCCCTACGTGGCTACTGGTATGATAAGCCGCAAAGCCGTCGTCTGACGCGTGAGCAAGATGCTGATATGCTGATTGAGTTTTTAGAAAAGACGCAAGACAAGCCTGTCGTAGGTATTGGTCACTCGCAAGGCGCAACAGCCACAGCAATGGCAGCTGCCAAACGTCCAGAGCTATTTTCACAGTTATACTTGATCGAGCCTGTCACATTTACCAAACACCAAGCCACTTTTTATAACCTGTTGCCACGCTCTGTCCTATTGAGCCGCGAGCCTTTCAAAAGCACGTTAACCAAGCAATCTACTTGGCCAAATACCCATAGTTATTACGAGAGCCTACGTGCGCAGCGTGCTTATAAGCGTATTAGCGATGAACACTTGCAAGTATTTGCTGAGCAAAGCCTGAGCAAGAATGCAGATGGTAGCTATACGCTTATGTTTGCACCAGAACAAGAGCTGGCCAATTATTTTGGCGCTCCTCATATCGATGCTGCACTCAAAAAACTACGCTGTCCCTACACGTTGATTACAGGCAAGCCTACCCTGTTCATCAATGACAAAGTACGAAAGCAATGGAAAAAGTTTGTCCCAGATAGCAGTCTTATTTCGCTGTCAGATTACGGTCATCTATTGCCAATGGAAGCGCCTGAACTATGCGCTCAAATTATCAACGAGCACTATCAAAGCAGCAAATAAGGATTTACAACGACTAAATTATGACTGACCTCTTTGCCCCTGCACCCACGGATAACTTACTACCCTATGATGGTAAGGTGAATGATCTAGGCGTGATTATCGACGGTACCACTACCCTTTATAGCTTCTTGCTAAATGAGCTACCTTGGCAGCCAGACATCGTGACGTTATTTGGTAAGACCCATATAACCACTCGAAAAATTGTCTGGATGGGAGATACAGATGCAGACTATCAATATTCAGGGAACGTGCGGCAAACTGTTCCATGGTCAGATATAGTGTTTCACGTGAAACAGAAAATCGAACAAGCTTTAGCAGAGGTTGGTGTCACTGCCAATTTTAATACCTGCCTACTTAATTACTACCCTTCTGGCGCTGATGGTATGGGCTACCATGCTGATGACGAAAAAGAGCTCGGTCATCAACCAGTCATCGCCTCCTTATCGCTTGGTGCCACACGCAAATTTGTTTTTAAGCATAAAAAAACTCAAGACAAAGTTGAACTTTATCTTGAGTCTGGTCAGCTCGTTGTGATGCATGGTGATACACAAACCTTTTGGAAGCATACGATTACTAAGACAAAGACGGTCGATGCTGGACGAATCAGTCTAACGTTTCGGTATATGCTTACATCTTGATACTATCGCTGACTTAACGAGTCATCTAATTCTTACGCGAGACGATCTAAAAAACGCTCACGGTAACACTGATAAGCAGCTTCACACACATTGGTAGTGTAGCTAGCATTAACACCACCTGCGACTACTGCACCCACCGCTGGAATAATTTGCGCCGCTTTTGTCTTAACGATGTTAGTGGCTACTTTAGTCGCTGTCTGACGCAGTACACGAGACATGACTTCTTCATTAATCTGATTGAATGCCTGAGTTTCTGGATCTTTAATCATCGCATGAGTGTCATCTAACGCCGCTTTACGCTCTTCAACAGAGGCAGAAGTTGCTACAGCCAACAAAGACATCGCAAATAGCTGCTCGCCTTTATCATTGATATCAAAGCCATAGTACGTTGCATATTCTCCAATCGCGCGTAGATTAGCTGTAATAAGCCCAACGACATCAGCAGGGATACCTGCCCAGCCTACGACCCCTGTAGTCACCCCTTGCGCACTGGTTAGCGCTACATATTTGCTTTTGAAAAACTTAACTTGTTTATCTACAACCGCAATGGGTAGACGTTTAATATCAGCTAGTGTTGCAATCGAGGAGCTATCAACATCCGCTATCTCTTGATAGCTATCGATAACGTTTTGAGTGTCCAATGTCCATTTGGCCGCATCACTCAAAGCAGTAATCGTTTCCTCAGTTGCTTTTTTTAGAGAATCGCCAAATTGTGGAGCCTCCATTAACGCATCACCGGCTGCTACCACAGGGGTATTAAGCACTGCTAGCGTCTTATCCAAAATCCCTTTATCAGGGTTCTTCCATGCTTCTATTTCTTCACGAACTTTGGATTCATAAGCAACCTGGTCATCTGTTTTTTCATTGCTGGTATTATTATTGATAGTCTTATTGTTGATAGTCATATTATTCCCTTTATAAGTATGGTTCGCTTTCTATCCTATGATAAATAAGCAAAGACTACAGGGACGTTCTGTTGTCCAAAATAAAACTTTTGTATGATTTGTTAAGTCATCAGTTAAGTTTACTGGGTTTCAACAGACATCCCCTTACTAATAAATCCTATCAGGCACTACCTAATACTTGGGCAATCTCGACATTCACTCAGCCGCTGCTAAGACAATCTTGCCAAAAGCATCGCCTTTTTGTAGCTCGTGATGCGCTGCAACAACTTCTGAGAGTGGATAAGTTTTTTGAATTTTTAAAGTTAGCTTACCATCGGCCACTTCCTGTAAAACACGCGCCATATCTTGACCACTACGCTGCGCTTTATAGCCTGCTACTTCTAAGTCTTTTTGCTGACCGGCTTCTTTGAGCTTATCAACCCAAATAGTTGGTAACACATTCACGCGGGCACCTGATTTGAGAACGCTAAGCGCACGGACACCTGCTTCATCACCGACTAAATCAAGCAGCACGTCGGCTTGCAGGTCAGGGAACGCTTCATCTTTGGTATAATCTACCCAACCCGCCAGCCTAGATACGTCTATCAACTCATCAAGCTTGGCATACTTTTCTGGCGAGCAAATTACCGTTACCTTGATGTTATCTTGCGCCACCTTATTCATGAGCAATTGGATTAGTAAATGACCGACACCGCCTGCTGGTGCATTAATCACCACATGCTCGCCTGTTTTTATATCAGCAAAATCTACAAACTGTAGTGCCGTTTGTCCGATACAAGGCAAAGCACCTGCCTGCTCTAAGCTGACATTATCTGGTACTTTCGCAAGTAACTTGGCATCTACTGCCACATATTGCGCATAGCCACCACCGCTAAAGGTCAAAGCCGCTACTCTATCGCCCACAGCAAACTCGTCGCTATTGCTGCTGACTACTTCGCCTGATACATCGAATCCTAAAATAGCTGGCTGATCATTCTCAAACTTGTCTTTACGAATGTTCTCTGCACCCCAGCCTTTACCTTGGCGGGTCTTATAATCGACAGGGTTAATTCCAGCATAGGCAATTTTTACTAGTACTTGATCGTCCTGTAGCTCAGGGACATCAGCACCGTCTTGGTATTTCATTACTTCAGGCTCACCAAACTCGCGTATGAGTACGGCGTGCTGTGTCTTAGGTATGTTGTGGTTAGCTTGTTGATTATTATCAGTAGTAGACGCTGTTGCCATCGTAGAATATCCTTATATTTTGTTTATTAGGCTGTACTTGTTATTCATTTTATTGAAACGTTGTACTGTTAATAGCACTTTCAATCGAGAACATGGTTAATCAATAAGATGATCAATAAAGACAATTGTTCATATATCGATAGATTGCCAATATAATACATTTAGACAAATTATTATAGTTAGGTATTATGGCAGCATCAGTTCTGCACTAATGGGCAGATGATCTGATAGCGATGACCAAGGTTTTCCAGTGTGTACCCAAGCATCCTTCACAAGCAAATTGCGCACATAGATACGATCCAAGCTGAGTACTGGTAGCTTTGCTGGAAAGGTTGGCAACAGCTTGCCATGACAATGCTTGAACGCTTCTATCATACCGAGATCTGACGCCAGTTTGTCACAAGACATCTTTTTCCAATCATTAAAATCGCCTGCCAAGATAAGTGGTTGATCCGGCGCAATCTCATTTCGCACATAATCACTAATCGCTTGATACTGCTTGATACGATCACGCTCAAACAAGTTCAAATGTGCACACAATACGACAACTGGCATCTCCCAACCGATAGGTTGTACCTCACAGTGCAAGACACCACGCTGCTCAAGCTTGTTGACCGTAATATTTACATTGTGTTTGGGGTCTAGCGGAAAGCGGCTCAATACTGCATTACCATGATGGCCGTTTTCGTATTCGGAGTTTTTACCGTAACTGTTTTGCAAATCTAAAAATTCGCCGAACCATTCATGCTGTGATTGATCTGGGTACTCGTTATATTGCATATTACGTTTGAGGTTTTGGCCTTGCACTTCTTGCAAACACAAGACGTCTGAACCCACAGACTCTAGCGCCTGAGCAATACCTTGCATCTTCACTTGGCGATTCAGCGGTGACATGCCTTTGTGGATGTTGTAGCTGGTTAAAACAAAAGAGGTGGTAGTCATAGTTTGGTTAGTTGTACGCTCATTATTTATGGAGTAAAGATCAATAGCTCAGCTACGATAGCACCCATAGTGATGGTAATGACAGACATAAAAAGAGCACTGGCTCGTATTGAACCAATGCTCTCATATTACACCTATGTATTATCAATGGCTAATTCATAAATGAACATCGCGCATAGGTGTCATCGTCAGATTAGTAGCGAGTTACTAGCGCTATTGGTTGATCTTCACCCATGATATCTTGTGGCATAAATACAGCTTCGCCGCCATTGTGAATGACGTGTTCGATGATTTCACCGATTGCATCATCTGTGATGCCTTCCGCAGTAGCATCATTGGCAGGGCTTAACGTTTGTGCCTTTTCGTCAATCTTAGCGGATTGTATATAGCCACGGCGTACATAAAGTGTCTCGCCAGCCCCTTGGAAGGCACTGCGATACACTTCCTGCAGATCAGTCTGCAACATATTCGCACCGCGAGCTTTGTCGATTTCACCCAGTGCAGCTTTGTGCAGTGAGGTACGATACTCTTCTACGGCTTCTTGCACACTATCTACAATATGCTGAGCACTACCGTCTTCTAGATTGGTCGCATTCGATACTGTAGCGATGATATTATCTGGACGATCACAGACTTCTTTATAGTAGCCAATATTTTTTGCATCACCAACTATGACAAGAGGCATTTTGTGCTCGCCCCATAGCTCTTGGACGCTTTTATCAACTTGGTTAAAGAATTCTTTTAAGTGACTGCTTTCATTATTTGATGAACGATCTGAGCCACCGTCCCCTGTTGTGTATAGTCCATTATTTTCGACAGGGAACTGAATGTTCTCCATGTTGTTTTGTGCATCGTCATCTTTATCGAATTCTCTCACAACACGGTCATTAGACGCTTCGATCAAACGAGCATTGTCACGGGTTAAGACCACAGTATAATAATGAACTGCACTTGCCATATCACGTACCAAATCTCGGGTCGCAAATCTATCTGAAATCACAACACGTTCTGTTGTGTCAATTGGCATACGGATAACTTGCACATCATCCGTACTAGCAAATATAGCTAACGTATCGAGATTATAATTGTGATTGAGCTCACTGATTTTATTTTGAATGTTATCTAGAATGGTAGTCGCTGTGCGTTTATCGTACTCTTTTGTCAGACGATCTTCGGCAACTTTCAATTGGTTTTTTAAAGCGATAGGATCTTGCTCATTAGCTGGGTGTTCACGATGCGTTTTAACAAAGATACTTACTGCAGGGTTAGCTTTAGTTTCACGTAAACTTTTAAGAGTCGCTTTCATATATTGCTCCTTGTTTTATTGTCGTTCATTTTCAACTTTGTATATCCCTTTACTCATATGTTTTTATGAGCTTGGAAATTTCTATCCGTGTTTTTCTTGCATCTTATTGATACATAATATTTAAATTCCATTATCTTGATGCTAACAGCTATACCCCACTCCCTGTAGGGTTAATTTGCAAGCAAATGATAGCGCTTTGTAAGTAGAGCACTCTATATTGTTAAAGGACTGCCTTAGCGAGCATAACTACATATTCAGATAACTATCTTGAGAAGTAGAATCTAAGTATCAGAATTTCGATATTTACTTCCAGATTGCTAGCACTGTCCTAATTACTTGAATCGTATAAAAATGCTTAGGTTGTATTTTTACCAAACGAACCCATCTTTTATATAATCTATATATAAAATAAGAACACACTGTATATTTCAATAGTAGCCAGACTTATCTCATTTTTATTAATAATAATTCATTGATACCGGATACCTATATGACATCTTCTCCTTTAGATTTACGCCTTGTCGATTTTACCGACACTGCGCCACATACGTTACAGAACCAAGTGATTGACGCTATTGATGCTGCCAATGCTTTTTTAGATACCTTAACCGTGATAGAAAGCGACAGTGCTGAAAAAACAAGTGCTGAAAAAATAAACGCTGAACAAGCTTTGGCAGATGTGATGAGCTTTGACCATATTAATCTGGCATTAGATCGTAGCTGGGGTATTTTGTCGCATCTCAATAGCGTGATGAGCAACGATGAAATTCGTCATGTTCACCATGAGCTGCTACCAAAGCTATCTGCTTACGGTACGCGAGTGGGACAGCATCAGCCGTTGTTTAATCGCTATCGAGTTATCGTCAATGACACAGATTTCTTTGCTACGTTAGAGCCTGCTCGTGCACGTGCAATCGAACTGGCATTACGTAGCTTTGAGTTATCAGGCGTTGCATTACCTCAAGCTGAGCAAGAAAAATTTGCCGCTATCCAAAGCGAGTTATCGACCCTGTCTGCTACCTTTTCGGACAATATCTTGGATGCGACGCAAGCATTTGCCCTACCTTTAGAAGACTCACAGTTAAAGGGTCTAACAGAGAGTGGTTTGGCCCTACTGGCAGATGCAGGTGAGCAATACAAATCGCGTGAGCTTGCTAGCGGTGCCCTTAGCCAAGCCGATATAGATGCACTTCCTACTCCTTACTATGTGGCCAGTTTAAATATCCCTGTATATCTAGCGATCATGACTCATGCGGACGATCGTGGCTTACGGGAAACGCTGTATCATGCTTATGTCACACGCGCCTCTGAGTTTGATACGCATACCAATGCAAAAGGTAATTCATTAAATAATGCTGACAATATGAGTCAAATACTCTCATTACGTGAGCAAAAGGCTAAGCTACTTGGTTTTGCAAATTATGCTGAAGTATCCCTATCGACCAAGATGGCAGACAGTGTCTTAGAAGTTGAAACATTCTTACGTGACTTAGCAACGCAAGCAACCCCTGCTGCCAAAGCAGATTTGGCACAGCTACAGAAATACGCAAGCGATTATGGCATTGACGAGTTGCAACCGTGGGATAGCGCCTACATCGCTGAAAAAGTAAAACAAAGTGAGTTCAGCTTATCGCAAGAGGAAATTCGTCCATACTTCCCATTACCCAAAGTGATTAATGGCTTGTTCACTATCGTTGAGCGTCTATACGGTATTAAAGTACAAGAGCAAAGCCATAAAAATACAGAAAGTGACTCAGTCTCTCGCTGGCATGACGATGTAAGCTTTTATCAATTATTCGATGCTGATGATCGCTTGCTCGGTGGCTTCTACTTCGACTTATTTGCACGTAGCGGTAAGCGTGGCGGTGCATGGATGAGTGGTTTTCAATCTCGCTACAGCTATGAAGAACAAAACCATCAACAGCTGCCCGTCTGCTTTATGGTTGGTAATTTCACGCCAGCACTTGATGGCAAACCTAGTTTATTGACCCATGATGAAGTATTAACCTTATTCCACGAGTTTGGTCATGGCTTGCATCATTTATTGACTCAAGTCACGGTCGGTGATGTCGCTGGTGTCAATGGCGTCGAGTGGGATGCGGTCGAGCTTCCTAGTCAGTTTATGGAAAACTGGGCTTGGGATGCTGAAGGTATCGCGCTTATCAGTAGTCATGTTGAGACTGGTGAGCCATTACCTAAAGACAAATTGGATGCACTATTAGCAGTGAAAAATTTCCAAAGCGGCATGCAAACGCTGCGTCAGATTGAGTTTGCTCTATTTGATTTGCTCATTCATGCTCATACGCCAGCACTTAATTACGATGGCATTTTAGAGACGCTCAATACTGTCCGTAATGATATCTCCGTTATGCAAACACCTGACTATAACCGTTTTGCTAATGGTTTTAGTCATATCTTCGCGGGTGGTTATGCTGCAGGTTATTATTCATACAAATGGGCGGAACTGCTATCAGCTGATGCGTTTAGTAAGTTTGAAGAAGACGGTATTTTCAACCCAGCGACAGGCAAAGCGTTCCGTGAGTCCATCTTATCTGTTGGCGGCAGTTTCCCGGCCAAGACCAACTTTGAAAATTTCCGCGGTCGTAGCGCCAGTATCGATGCCTTGCTACGTCATAATGGTTTCACTGATGCTGAAAATATTGATGCCGCAAATACTCAAACGACGCGCGAGGTCATTTAAATGCGTTATCAGTCATCTAGTCCTAAGCGCCGATTTTTAGCAGGGGTACGTTGTCCGAAATGTCAGGAGATGGACGCTGTGGTGCAAGTTAATATCGTGACTCCTGCCCCAGATGAGTATATTGAATGTACTCAGTGCGGACACACAGAGCACCGCCCCGATCCTGATGCCATTAGCGCCAAGAACCATTTAGAAGATCAAATGGCACGTGATGCGATGGCGACTGGCACTAGTGGTACCGTGAAATTTAAGTCTTAATAATTTAGTTTTCATACTTAAAAACAGATTAAATACTTTATTATTTAATGGTCTATTAAGCCTATCTATCAATAGATAGGCTTTTTATTTTGAGTTTGCTATAGTATGGCTACTTATATTCTTGACATGAATCGATCATAATATGAAACGAGAAAACATTCGTCCTTTACCCACTCACGCTTCCAAGAAAAAAGCGACTAAAACACGCCGGAAAATTTGGACAGTATTTATTTTAGTACTGCTGATTATTGCCATCGGCTATTTAATTTTGGGTAACTCTGACACAGAATCTACTTTACCTGCTAACACTGCTACTTCAGCACCAATAACTGAGCAAACGCCGACAGAGTCAACAACAGACAATATATCTGAGACAACAGATGACTCTGTGATTAACGATGGTGTGCTCATGGATGAAAACTCTGGAGAAGTAAATAATGACAGTAACGCGATACCAAATCCTACTGCTATATTAGATGCGCCTCTACCAGAAAACGATAGCTTGGCGAAAGAAGAGATTGATCGTTTAGAAGATGAAAGTCAGCGACTGGCCGAACAAGAGAAGTTAGCAGCTGAACAAGTGGCTATGAATAAGCAATTGACTGATATGAAGGCAGAACAAATTGCGCTACTCGAACAACAAATTGCTCAATTAGAAGCAAACGACTCTAATAAAGCGACGATTCAATAACCGTATACTTGATTTGGTTATAGAGAGGCTTACGATGGCGATTTTACAACTCACACATGCCTCTATTTTAAATAGTAATGCACAGTTGCTTATTTTACCTGTCAACAATGCTGGTGTCGTTTTAGATCCTGTACTCACACGAGCGAAAACTCTATTTCCTGATAATTATAGTCGCTATCATCGCGCGTGCCGCGATGGTAGTCTGAATGTTGGTAGCTGCTTAATTAATAAGCGTACACGTGAGCAGGTCGGACTTGGTATCAGTAGTAACGGTAACCAGCCAAACTATATTGTCAACCTTGTGATATCAAACCATCCTTATCATCCAGCGCGCACACGTTGGCTGACTGCTGCCTTGATTGATTTGCAACAGCAAATAATGCCGCTTATACGTTACCAAGGCATACGCAGAGTTGCATTACTTGCACGGCCACTTATCTCAGGCAGACCACGTGATATCGTATCCAATGAAAGCAATACAGTAGATACCCTGCCTTTAGACTGGCATGCTGATACTTTGCCATTACTAACTGAGTACTTACAAGACCTACCAAAACTTCGTATCGATATACACCTGCCTAAAAGCATTGAGTTATAAATGGCCTTTTAGCTAGCCAGTCATCATTTTTTTGGACACATAAAAGAACCGCCTTGAATACTCATAACGAGCATTTCAAGGCAGTTTTTTATTATTTAAACCACATCAGATATTGAGTATTAGTTCTGCTCAACACCTTTCATAGTCAGTTTGATACGACCACGGTTATCAACGTCTTGTACGAGTACTTTAACGACCTGACCTTCTTTTAGGTAGTCTGATACATTCTCTACACGCTCTTCTGCGATTTGTGAAATATGTACTAGGCCATCAGTGTTTGGCAAGACATTTACAAATGCACCGAAGTCGACGATACGCGCAACGGTACCTTCATAAGTTTTACCAACTTCAACTTCAGCAGTTAGTGCTTCGATTTTGCCGATAGCTGCCTTGGTCGCTGCTTTGTTTTCACCAAAGATACGGATAGTACCAGCATCATCGATATCGATAACCGCGCCAGTTTCTTCCGTTAGCTGACGGATAGTTGCGCCGCCTTTACCGATAACGTCACGAATCTTGTCTGGGTTGATTTCGATAACCGCGTAGTTTGGTGCATGAGCATTGATTTCAGTACGGCTCTCAGGCAATACTTGGTTCATTGCTTCTAGGATATGGATACGACCTGCATGAGCTTGTTTAAGCGCTTGCTCCATGATGTCAGGGGTAATACCTTCGATTTTGATATCCATCTGAAGTGCAGTGATACCGTTTTTAGAACCAGCTACTTTAAAGTCCATATCACCTAGATGATCTTCATCACCCAAGATGTCTGACAATACAGCAAAACGATCACCTTCTTTAACCAGACCCATCGCGATACCAGCAACTGGTGCTTTTAATGGTACGCCTGCGTCCATCAATGCCAGACTTGCACCACAAACAGAAGCCATAGAAGATGAACCGTTAGATTCAGTGATTTCTGATACCACACGAATCACATATGGGAAACGCTCACTATCTGGCAACATTGCTTGTACACCGCGGCGTGCTAGACGACCATGACCGATTTCACGACGTTTTGGAATACCTTCACGGCCCGTTTCACCAACTGAGAAATGCGGGAAGTTGTAATGCAGCATGAAATGGTCACGAATCGTGCCACCTAGTGAGTCAATCATGTTGACGTCACGGCTGTTACCAAGTGTGGTAGTAACCAAGGCCTGCGTCTCACCACGTGTGAACAATGCTGAACCATGCGTATACGGCAATACACCAACTTGTACGTCAAGCGCACGAACTGTCTCAGGGTCACGACCATCGATACGCGGCTTACCTGACAAGATGTTGTCACGAACAGTACGATATTTAAGGTCGTTATAGATTTCTTTAAGCTCAGATACGGTATCAGCATAAGTTTCTGACTCAGCATCACCAGCAAGTGCATCAATAATTGATTGCTTAATTTCATCAAGCTTCGTGTAACGTGCTTGCTTATCAGTAATGGTATAAGCGTCAGCAACTTGCTCGCCGAACTGCTCTTTCATGCTGCTAGTAAGTGCTTGGTCACGCTCAGGAGCAGAGTATTGCTGCTTAGCAGTGCCGATTTCTTCAGCCATTGAAGCAATGTTATCAATAACAATTTGTTGTTGCTGATGACCGTACAATACTGCACCTAGCATCTGGTCTTCTGACAGCTCTGCCGCTTCAGATTCAACCATCAATACTGCAGACTTAGTACCAGCTACAACCAAATCTAGATCACTGGTTTCAAGCTGCTCAGACGTTGGGTTTAGAACGTATTCACCGTTAATGAAACCAACACGAGCGGCAGCAACAGGACCATTAAATGGCGCATCAGAGATAGCCAGTGCTGCTGAAGCACCGATTAGTGCAGCGATATCTGCAGACTGAGTTTTATCTGATGATACAACTGTAGCAGTGATTTGTATTTCGTTTACGTAGCCTTCTGGGAATAGCGGACGAATCGGACGGTCAATCAAGCGTGAAGTCAACGTTTCAAATTCGCTCGCACGGCCTTCACGTTTGCCGTAAGCACCTGGAATTTTACCTGCTGCATACATTTTTTCTTGATAATTAACCGTTAGCGGAAAGAAGTTTTGACCTTCTTTAGCTTCTGATTTTACGACTGCTGCAACTAATACTGTTACGCCGCCCATGTGTACTAAAATAGAGTTTGCTTGACGGGCAATACGGCCTGTCTCGATAACAACCTGCTGGTTGCCATATTGAAATTCACGCTTAATGGTGTTGAACATTGTCATATAATCTTCCTAATGTTGACTGACAAAACTGATATCAGCGTCAAAAAAGCTGATATCTGTCATTAAAATTCTGTGTATATGGCTATCAGTTGACATGCTTTCTATTAGAAATCATCGCAACCAATGCCAATAACGTTACTTGGTTATCTCATATATTTGTCTGAGTTAGACATCGTACTATTATGTATATTCGGTCGTGCAATTTTGGCTTTACTATAAATACTATCAAAAAGACATTAAGTCAAAAGACTTCGATGCTAAAAACCCTACAGGCTATTTTCTGAGCTTTCAAATATCAGCTATCTGCGCTGATTACCAAGCCAAATAATGAATATCTTATTAATAATCGCCATATCTGTAGCAGATGCGCTATCAAACTCACAAGGCATTATTTTACAGTGATTTATAGCCATTGACCAATTAATTGCACAGTAGCGCAATTATCGTCAGAAAATACCGTATTTGGGGCTTGGCTAGTACAGTTTATACCAATATTCCTCTTAGCTATTCCATAAAAGGAGTTACAGCTCTTACTATTTGAGCACGGTGTCTAAAACGAATAAGCATAAAAAAACGGCGTGAAACTATTCCACACCGTTTTTAGAAAAATTTATTTTATCGATAACAACAAACAATTTCCAAGCGATTTAGCAAAAAATTCAGCCTCCACTCGTACTATTGTCGTTAGATTAACGACGTAGACCTAACTGGCTGATTAGAGTAGTGTAACGACCAAGGTCTTTACCTTTTAAGTAATCAAGCAGTTTACGACGCGTGTTAACCATACGGATAAGACCGCGACGGCTATGATGGTCAGCTTTGTGTGCTTTAAAATGGTTCTGCAAATCATTGATACGAGCACTCAACAAAGCTACTTGAACTTCTGGAGAACCAGTGTCATTTTCGCCACGTTGGTATTGAGCGATGATTTGTTCACGATCGGTATTAGTTAGCATAAATATCTCCGGCAATGCTAAAAACTTTAAAAAACGGACTGCAATTTGAGTCAGTATTAAAGCAATAGAATAATAAATAAAATAACCTGTACGCCATTCAGGACAACCCTGCATTACTAGAGTTGACCTAGTGTACGACAAGCTCAGTTAACTACCATTTAGTATGTTTTGAATCGTACATTGTATTTAACTATAGCACTACTTAATCAAAATAATGGGCTAACTACAGTACATCATTCAAAACCTAATTTAAATGTGGGGGTAATTATAACAAAAAACTGCTGAACTAGCAGCAGTTTTTCATAATACTTGTAAAGCAACATTTAATTTCTAGTAGCTAGTATTCTATAGATAACTAGCTATTAACATCCTACCTAAGCAGACTATTTGTTAACATCAGCTTCTTTCGCATTGCCGCCTAGTTCATCATCTTCAAGAGGCGCGGCAGTAGTCACTTCCGCTAAGCTGTCTGGGGCAGTATGCTCACTTGGATTGATTTCTTCAGCAAGCTTTTCAATCTCTTTTTCTTGCTCGTCCATATTGTTCGGTGAATTACTCATATTAGCTCCTGAATTATTATTTTGTGGACTAACTGTCGTTGCACTCATCGATCATAAGACGTGCAAACTATAAACATATCAATGCCACCCATTACAGGTGGCATATTAAAAACCTACTTATCTTCTTTCGCATTTTCTAAGTTAGCTGCGATACGTTCTGCTGCTGCTTCGCTGTTTTCACTATGATTGTCTTCAGTTTGACCTTTAAGTGCTGCTCCTGCTGAATCAGAACGTTGTTGCTCAAGTTTAGTATCGTTTGGATTAGAGTTTGACATAGTATCTTCCTTAGTTATGGTTATAAATGTTAATTATAAAAATTTGAAATTTAATAGTACTTAATTAATTGAACTTGTTTAATTAGAATTCAAAATTCTAAGATAATGCTTTATCTATAGCATTAACAAAATTGGGTATATCATCTGGGTTACGTGAAGTAATAAGATTGCCATCTATTTGTACTGTCTTATCTACGTAGTTTGCTCCAGCATTTTCTAAATCTAGTTGCAACGTAGGGTAAGCGGTAAGGGTTTTGCCTTTAGCAATACCTGTATTGATAAGAACCCAAGGAGCATGACAAATAACAGCTAATGGCTTGCCTGCTTCATTAATAGCATTGATAATTTTATGAGCCTTTTCGTTGCCACGAATAGTATCTGCGTTGACAGTACCGCCTGGTAAAACCAATGCATCATACTCAGAAACGTTAGCATCTTCTACAAAGATATCGGCAGTAAAAGTATCACTCTTATCTACGTCTTGCTGCATGGCTTGCACTTCTTTTTTATCATTTGTTGTTATGAGAAGTGTCTTGTAGCCTTTGTCTTTTAGCTGATTATTGACGTCTTCGTACTCTGCTTGTTCGAAGTGGTTATGTAGTAAAAAAGCGATCGTTTTCATAACTTTCCTTCTTCTTATCTATTAGTTTTTGTGAACCATTATATTTTTATAAGCTAGTTTTATTATTATTTGGTATTACATTTTCCTTTGAACTATTTTATTTTTATTCAAATGCGTCCTTTCTGCATTACTTTTTTCTTCTAATTGGTTACTTTTAATTGGCTATTATTTTAATTATTTGCTTTATAGCAATTTTTTATTTTTATACTACTTATCCATTTTGTTTTTTAGCTCAGCATTCCCTATCTGATGAATCTAGAGTACAAAAAAAACAGGTTTCACCATAGGCGAAACCTGCAATAAAATGTGACGGTATGTGATTAGTGTAAACTATTAGTAAATCAGGCCAATGTTAGGTGGTATTTTTTCTATTTAAGTAACATTGGTGAAAACGTTACTATTGGCGCTGAATCAATTTCTTAGGTTGTAAACGTCCGTTTAAGCTCACAGACCCCAAACCAAGAAACTCTCCCTGCTCATTGAGTAAACGTATATCAACAGGTATTTCGTGCTCTAGTAGCTGAGACGCATCAAGTTCAGTATCAGCTTTACCATTGGTACTAGCGTCATCATTGGTACCGACAGAACTATTATTAGATAGTTGGTCAGAAACTATATTAGCAACATAATCTTTGAGCTTACCTGTTAGCTCATCAAATACGTTTAGGCGCTGCCCCATATGTACGCGGGCGCATTGTTCCTCTGTCAGCATCAGTTCAGCATCGATATCAATACAAGCATCGATAGGCAGCAGCCAAGACTGACGCTCCTCTAAACCATGCTCTTCTAATGAAGGTAAAGCGATCGCATCATCAATGCTGAAGTTCCCTACCTGTGTACGACGCAATGCCGTCAAATGTCCTAGCGTACCTAGCTGCTTTGCAATATCTTCCGCTAATACACGTACGTAAGTACCTTTCGTACAAGTAACCGTTAGATTAATCTGGGTATCGTCTATCATCTGTAGATTGATTGCTTTAATCGTGATATCTCTAGGCGGTCTATCAACCTCAATACCTGCACGAGCATATTCATACAGTTTTTTGCCATCTTTTTTTAGCGCTGAATACATCGGTGGTATCTGCTGCTGAGCACCTAAAAACTGCTGGGCAATAGTCGCTAATGAGTCTTCATCAAATACTGGAATAGAAGCCTGCGTTACGATTTGGCCATCAGCATCACCAGTATCGGTTTGACTACCTAGCAAGATAGTCGCTTGGTAAGATTTATCAGCATCCAGTTGATAATGGCTAAACTTGGTGGCTTCACCCAAGCAAATAGGCAACAGGCCAGTTGCCATCGGATCGAGCGTTCCTGTATGTCCTGCCTTTTTACTATCGTGTATCGGTGATTTAAATAAATACTTCACTTTTGACACGACTTGCTGCGAGGTCATACCTTTGGGTTTATCCACCAATATGACACCTGAAACTTTTACTTTATCAGGCACTTTATTGGCTTGTTTATCAACTTGCTTAGACGCTATAGACATAATAATAATTTACTCGTCATTCTCGTTTTGCTCAGTTTTAGTCACGGCCTTACTAATCAAGTCCATCATGTAGTTACCACGAGCAGTTACTTCATCATAATGAAAACGTAGGCGCGGCGTAGTACGTGTCTTTAAGCTATGGCTTAGTTCCGTACGCAAAAATCCTGCCGCTTTGTTCAATACTTTGATGCTTTCTTCATGGTTGGTCTTGTTCATAGCATCATTGAGCTCAGGCTCCATGATAGTGACATAGACGTCCGCATAGCCTAAATCTGGGCTAACTTTAACACTAGAAATCGTGACAAAACCTGTTAGACGAGGATCATTAACTTCATCGCGAATAAGAACAGCAAGCTCACGCTGAATCTGATCCGATAATCTTTGTAAACGTTGGTTCATGTTATTACCTTACTTTAATGGGCTTATTTTATTACTGTATGAGTCTGCTGATTAATAGATGTTGCACTGATATGTGCTAAAAAAGGCCTAGCAGGATGTACCTGTTAGGCCTAAGTACAGCTGAATATTAGCAAAGTATCTAAAAGCTCAGCGGATTACGCATATTGCATTAGTACATATTCTGCTATCGAACAGCAGCTTTAGATAGTACGTGCGAACTCTTGAATTTCAAAGACTTCGATCTTATCGCCAGCTTCAACATCATAACCACGAACGGCCAGACCACATTCCATACCAGTACGTACTTCATTAACGTCTTCTTTATAGCGACGTAATGATTGCAATTGACCAGTAAAGATAACTTGGTCATCACGCAATACGCGGATAGGTTTGTTGCGATAGATTGTACCTTCGACCACCATACAACCGGCAGCAGCACCGAACTTACTAGAACGGAATACTTCACGAACGTCTGCAACACCAAGGATTTTCTCACGATGTTCAGGAGCAAGCATACCGCTCATTGCTGATTTCACATCATCGATCAAACCATAGATTACGCTATAGTAGCGAATATCCATGTTAGCAGTATCTGCTTTACGACGTGCGGTAGCATCTGCACGAACGTTAAAGCCTAACAATACCGCTTCACTAGATTCGGCAAGGGTTACGTCAGACTCAGAGATAGGACCAACGCCTGAACTGATCACTCTGACTTTTACTTCATCAGTAGACAATTCATTTAGGGCAGCTAGTAGTGCTTCCAGTGAACCACGTACGTCTGTTTTCAGTACGATATTCAAGAATGACACATCGCCTTGGCCCATCTGATCAAACATGCTTTCCAAACGCATGGCATTTTGACGCTCAAGTTGACGCTCACGCTCACGATTGGTTCTAAAGTCCGCAACTTCACGAGCTTTCTTCTCATCCGTCACAACTAGGAACTCACTACCAGCAGCAGGTGTCTCAGGCAGACCTAAAATCTCTACAGGAATAGAAGGACCAGCTGACTTAATACGTTGGCCATGCTCGTCAGTCAATGCACGAACTTTACCATAATGCTCACCAGCTAGAACCAAGTCGCCTTGTTTCAATGTCCCTTTTTTCACTAGGACACTAACAACAGGACCACGACCTTTTTCAAGTCTTGATTCAATAACCACACCCTGAGCAGCACCGTCTAGTGGCGCTTCTAGTTCCATTAGCTCAGCTTGTAAGCTAATGAATTCTAGTAGGTCTTCGATACCTTCGCCTGTTTTGGCTGAGATACGAGCCATTGGTGTATCGCCGCCCCATTCTTCTGAAACAACTTCTTTCGTCGTTAATTCATTAAGAACACGGTCAGGATCAGCGCCTGGCTTATCCATTTTGTTGATAGCAACAATAATCGGCGTACCAGCTGCACGTGCATGATCAATTGCTTCTGCTGTTTGTGGCATCATGCCATCGTCAGCCGCAACCACCAATACAACGATATCAGTCGCTTGAGCACCACGTGAACGCATTGCGCTAAACGCTGCGTGACCTGGAGTATCAAGGAAAGTAATAACGCCGCGATCAGTTTTTACATGGTAAGCACCAATATGCTGTGTAATGCCGCCCGCTTCACCATTCGCAACTTTCGTTTCACGAATTTTATCTAGTAGTGAGGTCTTACCATGATCGACGTGACCCATAATAGTCACTACTGGTGGACGAGTCTGGATGTTACTACTACGCTCATCAACTGCGTACTGTAAGTCATCTTCGACTTTAGTATCACTAACTGGTACTGGGTTGTGGCCCATTTCTTCAACAAGCAAGCTTGCGGTTGCTTGATCAATCGTATCTGACTCACGAGCCATTTCACCCATTTTCATAAGTAATTTGGTTACTTCGCGAGCTTTAACCGCCATACGCTGTGCAAGATCGGCAACTGAAATTTGCTCACTAATCTCGACATCATAGACAATTTTTTCAACAGGTTTTTCAAACTTATGCTGTGATGCCTGAGTTGAACGCAAACCGTTTTTGCGGTTTTTGATTTCGCGCTCATCTTGGTTCTTACGACGACGACCACGAGTACCAGTACTGTTCGAACCGCGTTTGATTTCGCGACGCTCTTTTTCGAAAGACTCTTCTAGTGCATCACCGACCAAACCTTCAGCCAATGGCTCATCTTTACGTACTTCAGTAACAGGCTCACGATCTGTATATTTACCAGCCATTTTGCGCATTTGCTCAAGTGTACGCTTTTGCGCTTCTTCAGCTTGTGTGCGGCGAGTTTCTAATTCAATTTCACGCAGACGCGCTTCTTCTTTCTCACGAGTCTCGCGAGCTTTACGCTCAGCAGCGGTTTCAACTTTAGGCTTGGTTGCAGCAACCTTTTTCTTCGGCTGCTCTTTAGGCTTAACTTCAGCCGTCGCTTTACCGCCTTTTTTGACGACAACTGATGTAGAAATATCATCATTTTTGTCGTCTGATTTTTTGCTAGAGCCTAAGCTTGCACGCATTGCTGCTAGCGTTGCTGCTTGACGCTCTTCCGCTTTTTTCTTGGTAGCGGCGCGTTCTTCAGCTTCTTTTGCAGCACGTTCTTGAGACTCAATCAGAGCCTGCTCACGAGCGGCTAGCTCTTCAGCCATTTTTTCTGGATCAGGCTTTTCGAATACTTTCTTTTTACGCACTTCTACGTTGACGCTCTTAGATTTACCAGAAGAGCCGGTCACACGTGCAGTACTGGTCGTCTTAGATTTAAGACTAATACGACGCTTTTCTTGTTGACCATGACTTTGCTTTAAATACGTCACCAGCTTTTCTTGCTCAAGCTCGGTGACTAGGTCATCCTCTGCGCGAGCAGGCAGGCCAGCATCTACTAATTGCTGCTTTACAGCATCTGTAGTTTTGCCTACCATTTCTGCCAGTTCTTTGACGGTCTTATCTGCCATTTATTATCACCTACTGTCTATTATTTGCTATATGTTCAATTCAGTTGTTGGCTACAAATGATTGGGTTAAGGCTGATACTTATAAATAGATATCAGCGCTTTATTCTCAATAGCATATCACCAAAAGACAGCGATATGCAGTTACCGCTTATTCATCGAACCAAGATTCCCGAGCTTTCATGATGAGTTTTCCTGCAGTTTCAGAGTCTAATCCTTCGATATCTTCTAGATCGAAGACGGCTTGTTCTGCCAAGTCATCAACAGTAATAATGTCTTTTTGCGCCATTTTATAAGCCCAACTGACTGTCATACCTTCAAGCTCTTGAAGCTCTTGACTTGGCTCTTTCATGTTCTGTTGTTTGACCAGTTCATCAGCGATGACGACTTCTTTAGCACGCTCTTGAATCATATCAATCGCTTCATCGTCTAGACCTTCGATATCATAGAAAGTCTCAACTGGTACATAGGCAACTTCTTCAATACTGGTAAAACCAATATCAACCAATGCCTGTGCTAAATCTTTATCTACTTCTAGGCGCTCATAGAATAATTCAATAAACGCTTTTGATTCGTTTTGTTGACGTTGCTGATACTCTTCTTCAAGCATCATATTCAGCTTATAGCCCGTCAACTCAGAAGCTAGACGTACGTTTTGACCTTGTGATCCAATAGCACGCGCCAACTGATCATTAGTGCTAAAGATAATATCTGCCGTTTGCGTATCTTCATCTAAAATGATACTGCTTACGTCAGCAGGCTCTAGAGAGCTGATGATGAACTGGGCAGGATCATCTGACCATACCACCACATCAATACGCTCACCGTCTAGCTCTTGCTGTACTGCTTGGATACGTGTACCACGCATACCAATACAAGCGCCAACTGGATCAATACGATGATCGTTGGTTTTCACGGCTATTTTAGCACGAGTACCTGGCAGACGAGCGACGTTACGAATTTCGATAATTTGTTCTGCAATCTCAGGCACTTCTTTTTGCATCAATGCTGATAGCATTTCAGGATGCGTGCGAGATAACAGTAACTGCGCACCGCGGTTTTCACGGTTTACATGGTACAAGATAGCGTTGATACGCGATTTTGCACGGAGTTGTTCGCGTGGCAACATTTGATCACGTGACAAATAACCTTCAGCATTGTCACCCAAATCGATGATATAGCCATCACGAGTCTGTTTTTTGACTTCGCCATACATCATCTCACCAACACGTGGCTCGAAAGCGTCTGCAACTAGTGCACGCTCAGCTTCACGAATCTTTTGGATGATAACTTGTTTGGCTTGAGTAGCAGCAATACGACCAAATTCGATTGATTCGATTTGCTCTTCTTTGATATCCCCAATTGACCATTCTTCTTGATCAAGATCGGTGATAGCAAGCTGACAAGCTGGCATTTCATGGTCTTCATCTGCAACCACTGTCCAGTAACGATAAGTATCGTAATCGCCAGTTGCACGGTCGATCGCTACTCGTACAGCCACTTCTGGCTGCTCGGTATATACTTTTTTCTTAGTCGATACCACTAAAGCATCTTCAATTGCTTCAAAGATATCTTCAGGATTTAAGCCCTTTTCATTACTGACAGTTTCTACTACCGTTAAGATTTCACGACTCATGCTATACCTGTCCTATCATTTTTTAATTGACTTAAATTTTATAATTTGGGTGCTGCTATTATATAGTTGCTATAAGCCACATAAGCTATTGGAAGATAAAACTGTCTATCTATAAACAGTTACCCTAGTAAAAATCTAGGCATCTTCATAAATCAAATTGGCTTTATCAATATTACTTAATGCAATCTCAAACTGCTCGCCATCGCTTGACGTCAGTTTTAAAGAGTTTTCATCAATACTATCTAAAGTACCTGTGGCTTTACGACGTTTTTGATCGCCTGTACCGATGGCTTGAATCAGACGCAAGCTCACAGTTTGACCAACATATGCATGCATTTGCTCATCTGAGAAAAACGCACGATCAAAACCAGGCGAAGATACTTCTAAGATGTACTCACCAGCGATAGGATCATGAACTTCTAAGATACCGCTTACTTGATGGTTTACTGCCGCGCAGTCTTCAATCGTTACTTGTTTATCTTGGGCTTGCTCTTCTGGCAATGCCTCAATATAGATACGTAGTAAAGAGCGACGACCTTGTGGCGCAAACTCGATACCCCATAATGACACATCACAAGCGGCCACGGCAGGGGCAATAATATTAGTCAGTTCTGCAACTTTAGTCGAAAGCTTCATAATCTCTTTGTATTTTCCTATTCACTTATCTATCGTACTTAGTAAACCGTATTAAAAATTGACTCTTATCTATATATAGCAATCTTATGATGATAAGAATCACGGTCAGTATATAATTTTAAATCACAAATATATGATACATATTGTGCATTTATATAGGGACGAGCGTAAAAAACATCAAGCTCGGCCAAACAATGCTTTTATTATTTATAAAGCACTACTATCGATAAAAGTATGAGGAATAAAAGATAGTGTTGCTTAAGAAGCATCGTGCCGGTAGCGGCCGATGATGACCAGTGACGAGTAATATCGTACTCTATAGACTTAGAGCTTAGCATAAGTAGGATAGATACCGCGATAACACTGACCTTCAGATACAAAAAAACCCACAAACATAATGGTGGGCTAATCGGTACTGACAAATTTAGTGTACAAAACATCAGTATAAAAAGTGGTAGCGGGGGCTGGATTTGAACCAACGACCTTCGGGTTATGAGCCCGACGAGCTACCAGACTGCTCCACCCCGCATCAATCTAGAACGCATATTATAGGGAGGTTTCGTAGAAGTGTCAATACTTTTTTAAATTAATTATAAAATAAGTATTATCTGCTAAAAATCCAACCTGACGTTATGCTACGTCTGTAAAACTTGGTGCGATTGGGGGGACTTGAACCCCCACAGCTTTCGCCACCACCCCCTCAAGATGGCGTGTCTACCATTCCACCACAATCGCATTGTACTGCTCTGTCTCTATCGTCCAGTCTATAATCAATGATGCTTAAGGTAGGCATCTATAGAACAGGAGTTGCGAAAACAGGAAAGCATTGTAAATCTAACCTACCAAAATAGCAAGCGCTGCCTACTTAAAAGAGGCTTACTCGGAATGTTGAGTCATTGGGCGCGGCGTTTGCGGTGCTGAAACTGGCGCATCTAGACGAAACTGATCTTCTGCTTGCTTACGAGCATGAACAGCAAGCGTCATACTCGTAATAAAAAATATGACCGTTAGTACTGCCGTGGCACGCGTCAAGAAGTTAGCAGTACCTGCTGCGCCAAATACTGTACCTGATGAACCGGCACCAAAAGAAGCTCCAGCGTCTGCCCCTTTACCATGCTGTATCAGGATCAAGCCGATCATGGCAATGGCCACAATAATATGCAGGGCTAATATAAACGTAAACATGGTGGCCTCTTTTGCCGCGTAATGACGACTGATAACGGAAAATAAAACGTAAGGTTAATAGAATGACAATCGGCATGATTAAACGCCAAATCGACTATATAAATAAGGCGCATTGTACACGATTGCAAGGGCAGTGTTAAACCTACTTTTACTAACCGATAAAACCATACCCTCTATAAGCTATGATCTTGATATATGAGCGTTATTTATTCATTTGAGCATTGGCTTGGTTAAAGGCATCGGCAATCGCTAGGAAGCTCTCTGCTTTTAACGAAGCACCGCCCACTAATGCGCCATCAATCATAGCGTCAGAAGCAAAGCTATTAGCATTATTAGCATTAACACTACCGCCATACAGCACGGTAATCGTATCTGTTATAACAGCAAAGCTTGCAACCGTCTGCTTGATATACTGATGAGTCTTACTCACTTCTGCCACAGTAGGCACTTTACCTGTACCAATGGCCCATACAGGTTCGTAAGCGATGAGCAGCTTTTCAGATAACGATGATGCTAAATCTGGCTGCTGAGTCAGTAAGTCCTTAATAACCGAGAGTTGCTCATTGATAACGTCGATTGTTTGACCATTGTCATACTGTTCTTGTGTTTCGCCGATGCAAAACACCGCGCCTAAGTTCTGAGAAAACGCATGAGACAATTTGCTTATCAGGCATTCATGAGACTCTTTGTGATATTGACGACGCTCAGAGTGGCCAAGTAGCGTCCAAGTAGCACCTGCATCTGCTACCTGCTGTGCTGAGCAGTCACCAGTATAGGCTCCTGTACTTGCACTATAGGTACTAACGTCCTGTGCTGCACAAAGTATTGAGCTATCTGCTAGACGCGTACTCACTGTACTTAAATGAACACAACTTGGTGCTACCATTAATTTACAGCGGTTTTCTAATGTCTGCGAGTTGGCTTGTTCTTCAGTATTAACTTTAGTCAATAAGTCGTCCAATAGTGCATTGACAGCACTGTTAGTCGCAGGATTCTGTTTCCAATTGCCAATTACCCAAGCTTGCATACTTATTTACCTTGTCTCATGTATTCATACCAATTCGGCTAATATGCGCGTCAGTATAACAAATAATTCGTAAGTGCTATAGTAGCGTGCCACCATGAGCAGAATCACTTCTGCAAACTTATCTACAGACAATGTATCAATCGACCGTTATTTTTACGAGCTAGTCGTCTAATGGTATATATAAATTTTTCAAACTAAAGTAAAGTTCTATACTACAGAATGTATAAAATCAAATATTGTTGCTAGTTCTATATATAGATATACAGGTAGATAAGATAAACAAAGCAAGACAGTTATAGCGAGTTATCAACTAGAAACAACAAGTATATAGCGGGCAATACCAAGCAAGTCTACAGAATATTTTGTATCAAAGGAGAGGTTATAATGTCTATCGCAACCAGTAAGTACGGCGGTCTAGCGCAGCAACTGATTAGCGACGGTGTCGTTAGTGAAGCGAATATGAAGACGGCACAAATTGAATCGCAACAGCAGCAAATAGGATTGGTACCCTATCTAGTAGACAACAAATTGGCCGATGCTTATCATCTTGCCCAAATGCTATCCCAAGCTTTCGGCGACCCTCTATTCGATCTTGATGCATTAAACGTTGATGTTATTCCAAAAGACTTGGTTGATGAAAAAATCGTTCGTAAGTTTAATGCTTTACCACTCTTTAAACGAGGACAACGTCTATTTGTCGCACTAAGTGATCCCACACGCGTTGATGCTATTGATGCGATTGCCTTTAATTCTCGACTGTCGATAGAAACCATTGTTGTCGAAGAAAATAAGCTTAAAAAGCGTATTGAAAATATTTACGCGGATACGATGCAAAGTTTTGATAGCTTTTCTGATAATGATTTAAGCGTTGGTTTTGAAGATGGTGATGAAGATAAAGAGGATGGCGAAACTCAGCTGAGCGACGGCGTCGATGAAGCGCCTGTCGTGAAATTCGTCAATAAAATGCTAGTCGATGCTATCCGTATGGGTGCTTCTGATTTACATTTCGAGCCATACGAAAAATCTTTCAGAGTACGATTTCGTGTCGATGGCGTCATGCAAAAAATGGCCAATCCACCGGTTCAACTTGCGAATAAAATTGCAGCACGTTTAAAGGTCATGTCTCAGATGGATATCTCAGAACGTCGGGTACCACAAGATGGGCGTATTAAACTAAAAATTTCTAAAAATAAAGCGATTGATTTCCGGGTAAACTCATTACCGACGTTATTCGGTGAAAAGCTTGTTTTGCGTATCCTTGACCCATCATCAGCCATGCTAGGTATTGATGCATTGGGCTATGAACCAGATCAGCAGGAAATGTTTTTAGAGGCATTACACAAACCACAAGGCATGCTGCTTATCACTGGTCCTACTGGTTCTGGTAAGACGGTATCACTTTATACTGGTATCAACATCTTGAATACTGGTGCAACCAATATCTCAACGGCTGAAGATCCAGTCGAAATTAACCTTGAAGGAATTAACCAAGTCAATGTCAATGCCAAAGTTGGTCTAACGTTTGCTAATGCGCTTAAGTCTTTTTTACGTCAAGACCCTGATATTGTCATGGTCGGTGAGATTCGTGACCTTGAGACTGCTGAGATCGCTATTAAAGCTGCGCAGACAGGCCATATGGTTCTTTCTACTTTGCATACTAACTCGGCACCTGAAACATTAACGCGTCTACGTAACATGGGTGTTGCCTCTTTTAACATTGCCACATCAGTCAACCTAGTTATTGCCCAACGATTGGCACGACGTCTCTGTAAGAACTGTAAAAAACCTATTGGCATACCGCGTCAGAGCTTATTAGAGATTGGTTTTACTGATACTGATCTAGATAACACTGATAATGTCATTTATGAACCAGTCGGCTGTAATGAATGCCGTGAAGGTTATAAAGGCCGTGTAGGTATCTATGAGGTGATGAAAGTCAGCCCTGATATTTCACGCATTATCATGGAAGATGGTAACGCAATAGATATCAAAGACGCTGCCATTAAAAACGGTTTTCGCGACTTGCGACGTTCTGGAATTTTAAAAGTATTGCAAGGTGTCACGAGTATTCAAGAAATGATGCGGGTAACTTCTGAATAATAAGTGAAATCATAAAATATATGCTATGTCTTAGTATCTTGACTTTTAGTTGCTAGAAAAGTTATAAACTAGCAATGTTCTTTATCGTATAACTTTAAAAATAAAACAGATAGACACTGGTTTTTTAAGCTAAAATAAAGTACGCCTGACTAATATTTCAAGTCTGGTATTTTATTGTAGGTTTACAATATCTATATTGGACCATTTTGAGGGTAGTAACATGGCAAAAGCTAAGACCGATATGTTGTTGGACTTTGTTTACGACGGTGTGAATCGACGCGGGCAGAAAGTTAAGGGCGAAACTACCAGTCGTAGTTTAGAACTGGCAAAAGCGACCCTACGTAAACAAGGTATCACGGTTAAAGGGATTAAGAAAAAACCAAAACCACTTTATACCTTTAAAAAAGCCATTAAAGCCATTGATATTGCTATTTTTGCTCGGCAGCTAGCAACAATGATGAAAGCGGGCGTACCTTTAACCCAGTCTTTCGAAATTGTCGCCGACTCCCTTGATAATCCAAGTATGAAAGACTTAGTATTGCAAATCAAAGCAGATATTGAGGCAGGTGGTACCTTTGCTTCTGCACTGCGCAAACATCCGCGCTATTTTGATGATTTATTCTGCTCCCTCGTCGAATCTGGTGAACAATCAGGTGCACTTGAGACGATGCTTGAACGAGTAGCTACTTACAAAGAAAAGAGTGAGCTTCTAAAAGCAAAAATCAAAAAGGCGATGAAGTACCCTATTGCTGTTATCGTAGTTGCTATCATTGTCACTATAATTTTGCTCGTAAAGGTAGTACCTGTATTCTCTGGATTATTTGAATCATTTGGAGCGGAATTACCTGCTTTTACTCAGATGGTAGTAGCGATGTCTGAATGGATGCAGGCATGGTGGTTTATTTTGATCATCGTCATTGGTGGATCAATTATCAGCTTTACTGAGGCTAAAAAGCGCTCTAAAAAGTTCCGTGACTTTTTGGATCGGGCTACGCTCAAAGCTCCGATATTTGGAAACATTGCTTATCAAGCAATTATTGCTCGTTTCGCTCGTACACTATCTACAACTTTTGCTGCTGGTGTGCCGCTTATCGATGCCTTAGATTCTACTGCTGGTGCGACCAACAATGTTGTTTTTTACAATGCTACCCAGCAAATTAAGAGTGACGTATCTACTGGCCAGCAATTACAGTTCTCTATACGATCTACAAACTTATTCCCAAGTTTAGCTATTCAAATGGTTGGTATTGGCGAAGAATCTGGTAGCTTAGAAGAAATGTTAGATAAAGTCGCTGTCTACTATGAAAACGAAGTTGATAATGCCGTCGATGGTTTAACCAGCTTGATGGAACCACTCATTATGTCCGTATTAGGTGTATTAATTGGTGGCCTAGTCATTGCAATGTACTTACCAATCTTCCAGATGGGCTCAGTAGTAGGATAATTATTTAATGCAATTTATACAGTTACTACAAGAGAATATTGCCCTAGCTTTATTCGTATTTGGCCTATTAGGTCTTTGCGTTGGTAGTTTTTTAAATGTTGTGATTCATCGCATACCGCTGATGATGGTGTATGGTTGGAGACAAGAGTGTAGCCAATTTATGTCTGAACAGACCGATATGCCACGCGAGCATACGCTACCCATAGCAAGTATTGTCGCTACTGACCAACCAATTACTTTAAGTCGACCTGCCTCACGCTGCCCTCATTGCGCACATAAAATTAAGTGGTATGAAAATATCCCTTTAATAAGTTGGCTGTTATTACGCGGACGCTGTTCAAGTTGTAAAGCCGCTATCGGTCTGCGTTATCCTCTCGTTGAACTAGTAACTGCCCTCTTATCCGTATTAGTAATATATAAGTTTGGGGTAAATACTACAGGCTTGTCCGCATTGGTTTTAGTATGGACACTGGTTGCTCTAACAGGTATCGACTTTGACACACAGCTACTACCTGATCGCCTTACCTTTCCTTTAGCAGGCTTAGGATTGGCGGTAAACTCACAAAGCTGGTTCGTCTCACCAACACAGTCGATATGGGGATTACTACTTGGATTTTTATCGCTATGGATAGTAGTCAAAGTGTTTTACTTAATCACTAAAAAACATGGAATGGGCCAAGGGGATTTTAAATTACTAGCAGTATTAGGTGCTTGGCTTGGGCCTATGATGTTACCTTTGATTATTCTACTATCGTCTTTACTCGGCTCTATCGTTGGGTTGATCTTGATGAAACAACAAGGTGAAAGCCGACCTTTTGCTTTCGGGCCTTATATCGCTATCGCAGGTATCGTTGCCTTATTATACGGCTCAGATATCGTCAGTTGGTATCTCGGTATGTATGTCTAATAATTGACAGCGTACACTAGATTATTGTAGTAAATTTTCGGCAGTGACCCATGAACGAAACCTTAAAAGGCCGATTGTGAGTTCAAAACTGCATTCATTGTTCTATCTGTCAGATAAGCCATTATTATGTCAAAAAATACATCGCACTCTTATTCACACCAACCACAAACCACTCAACCAAAAAATAAGAAGCTTGTGGTTGGTTTGACGGGTGGTATCGGTAGCGGTAAATCTGCCGCTAGTGCTTGGTTTGCCGAGCAAGGCATCGATATTATTGATGCAGACGTGATCGCCCATGAGACTGTCGCTAAAGGTAGCGTCACTCTGCAGAAAATCCAGAAAAAATTTGGTGATTGGATACTGACGGATGATGGTGTTATGGATAGGGCTGCTGTACGTACACACGTATTTGCAAATCCTGAAGCGCTGATTGAGCTTGAAGCTATTACTCATCCAGCGATACGTGAGACAGCAAAAGCACAGCTAGATGCTAGTACTTCACCGTATATAATCTTGTCTGCGCCCCTACTTATAGAGGCGGCAGAAGCAGGACTGGCCAATTTATGTCAACGTATTTTAGTCATGGATGCGACCGAAGACACGCAGCTTGCGCGTGCCAGTCAGCGTGATGATCAAAGCATACAAAAGATTAAAGCCATTATGACCAACCAGCTTAGTCGTGAAGAGCGTAATCGTCATGCAGACAATGTCATACTCAATGAGAGCGACCTTGCCTCTCTATATCTACAACTAGAACCTTTACATCAAGAGTATCTTACGCTTGCCCAGCAGCTAAAGTTCGCTGGCGATTAACCTCATACAATGCTATGCCAGTAGCAACACTCACGTTTAGGCTCTGTAGATTACCATGCTCGTTTCCTGACATTGGAATATAAACCAACTCATCACAGCTTTCCATTGTCAGGCGACGCATACCCTCTCCTTCTGAACCCATAATAATAGCGGTCTTGCCAGTTAGGTCAGCGGCATGTATTGGCTTAGCCTCTTCACTAAGTGCCGTACCAAATACGAAAACGCCTGCATTTTTGATTTGCGATAACGTGCGTGCTAAGTTCGTAACGCTGACGATCGGCATCATCTCTGCTGCGCCAACCGATACTTTAGCCACTGTTGGCGTTAGACTCGCTGCATGGTGTTTTGGACAAACCACTGCATCCACACCCATAGCCACTGCGGTACGTAGGCAAGCGCCAAAGTTATGTGCATCGGTGATTTGATCTAGTACCAATAATAAGCACTGTTCACGGCCAATGATAGTATCAAGTAAACCTTCATCAGCGAAACCTAACGGACGAGCATTGAGTACCACGCCTTGATGCTGCGGACTGCCACATAACTGCGTCAGCTTGTCTTTTTGAGTTGGTTGAATGCTAATGCCGTTTGCTTCAGCTTCAGCCATGATAGCTTGTACATGACTGTCACTCTCACGCCCTTGCTGTACAAACAAGCTAAGACCATCAAGAGGACGATGTTCAAGTAACGCATCAATTGCATGAATGCCGTAAAAATAAATGGGTTTTGCCATAATAGGCCTACTAAATATAAAGTGGATATCGCACTAGGCGACGGGATAAAAGAGGATAACGTCGACTTTAAATGTCATAGCTCATTGATGATGAGAGAACAGTAAACCAAACGTCAAAAAAGAAATAAACAATACCAATCCGATATTGTTTATTTTCTCGAAACACTAATGTGTGATAGAACAAGCGCTAGAATGAAAGCTCAAGCGCCCTATTAATAATATCAGCCTTCTAGATGACAGACATATTGAACAATTTCTTCAGTACGTAGGTTAAAACCGCTATTGCCTTCAACGACAAATGATTGACCTGCACGGTAGTAGCTGAATTCATCGTCACCATTAATTTTCACTTCACACTCACCACTGGTGATTTCGATACGCTCAGAAGTGTTGGTGCTAAAGTGATAATGCTCAACCAAGTTGTCACAAGGTAAGATCACGCCTAGCGTTTTATGGCGGCCATCCTCAAACATAATGGTATGGCTTGAGCAGCGACCATCATAAGATACTGTCGCTTGGGCATTAACTGTTACGTTAGTAAATTGCGCCGCTGTCATAGTGGCTTCCTTATCAAATAATTATGGCAAAACTAAAAAATAAGTAACGGGTTAAAGTACTGACAGAGTTGCACTGGGCTTCAAATACGCGACCAGTAAGCAAACATGCCTGCTTTAAATACTTTATCCCTCTATAGTAGATATCTGCGCGCTAAAGGTAGCCACAGGTTCTATGAAAACGCTTTTGAATAATGATTGAGTGGCATGTTTTTACCACTATACGCCTACAATTTTACAAAATTGTGACTCGTTATTAGGTTGCATAGCGCATCAAACTCATAAGAAGAGTTTATCATTATGTGAGATTATGCTACCACATTATATCTATAAAGTTTGTTAAAGCGACTAGGAAAATTCTATTTGATGGCAAGTATCTACCCGTTCTTTTAATATTCATTTGGTGTTTTTCTAGGCGGATGCTATGCCACTAACTTAGGTGGATTTTTATCATTATTAGTCAAAATACTTCTTTGCATACTATGCTTATCTTTAGATATCCAATTACCCTAACAATTAATATTATAGGTATTATGTTGATGATTTATTGTCAGTTTTTAATAGTTTTATGGTAATCTCCCAATAATAAATTCTGTTATACCTCATCTTAAAGTTTGTATTTACGCACATTTAACACCATACTATTTGCCTACAATATTTATCTAATTAGCAAGTTTAAACAGATATTTTCACTTCCTCATTTATCCTATTTATAGATGGCTTCCTAAGATTTATATGATGTCCATTGTCTGTCCTGAGAGGCGTTGATGCTAGTATCGTTAACTTTACATCAGTTTGCGTTGATTGCTCAGCATGAGCTGAGCGTGGCTGAAGGTTTTAATGTCATCACTGGTGAAACAGGTGCTGGCAAGTCGTTATTGCTAGATGCACTATCACTATGTGTCGGTGAGCGAGCAGACAGTGCGATGGTCAGGCATGGCGCTGCGCATGCAGATATCTACGCTCAATTCGATGTAGAAAATAACAGTATCGTCGCTGAGTGGTTTACCAAAAATGAGCGGCCGCTAGAAGAGCCTGAAGTACTTATTCGTCGACAATTAAGCAATACTGGCCGCTCAAAAGCATGGCTAAATGGTTCACCGGTTAGCTTAGCGGAGTTAAAGAGTTTAGGCACTTTACTGGTCAATATACATAGCCAACATGCTCAGCAAGCATTGCTTAAGCCGCAATTTGTGGTGCAATGGCTTGATGAGATGGCACAGATAACACCGTTAGCCATCCAAACTGCCAGTAGCTATCAAGCCTATCAGCAGCTAAAACGTCGAGCGGATGACATCGCGAGCCGCGAAGCCCAGCGTCAAGATCGTATTCAGTTGTTGCAGAGCCAATTAGCAGATATTGCGCCGTTATTGTCTGTGGACTACTCAGAAGTTGAATCTGAACATGAAGAGCTCTCCAATATTGAAGCCTTGATGCAAGAGGCCAGTCACGGTCTGCATTTGCTCGACAATGATACTGACGAGCCAGATGTCATGACCTTGCTCGGACAAGCGATTAAACTCTGTGACAACCAAGTAGGCGTCAGTCAAACGTTTGAACAAGCTTCTGAACAGCTCCATCTAGCACAGCAGCAAATCACTGAAGTGACTGCCCTGCTATCAGATTATGCTGAACAGCAGCTACCTGATCCTGAACGCTTACAGACATTAGACAACCTAATCAGCTTAGGACATCGTCTGTCACGTAAGCATAGCTTGCCAGCGAGTGATTTAATTGATGAAGCAAAAGGCTGGGAGGCGCAATTAGAGCAGCTAGAGAACGAGCCAAGCAGTGATGCAATGGCAGCGCAAATTGATCAGGCTTGGCAAGACTATCTCGCTCTGGCGACACAGTTAAATAAAGAGCGCACAAAAGCTGCTCCAATAATTAGTAAGCAACTTATCAAACAATTACAACCGCTGGCGCTACCCAATGCTCGCTGTGAATTTGTCTTTACCAAAAAATCTGAACCTAGTCAGTACAATGCCCAAGGTTGTTTCGATATTGATTTATTATTCAGCGCCAATGTCGGTATGCCAATGCAGCCTCTACATAAAATCGCCTCAGGTGGTGAACTGTCACGTATGGCGCTCGTGATGCAAGTCTTACAAGCGACCAATGCTGATAACAACGCTGCCAAGCCTATGTTGGTATTTGATGAGGTCGATGTCGGTATCAGTGGCGGTACTGCGCAAGTGGTTGGCGAGCTGCTACGCTCACTTGGCCAAACACAGCAACTGCTAGCCATCACGCACCAAGCACAAGTCGCGGCGCAAGCGCATCAACATATCTTGGTACAAAAGCACCATCAAGAACAGACCGAAAGCGAGCTACTCATACTGACCAACAGTGCGCAAGTAGACGAGTTGGCGCGTATGTCTGGTGGTGTCATTATTACTGATGTCACGCGCGATCATGCCCGCAGCTTATTATCCGATGTTAAATAACGCTCTATCTGACCTATCTAACGTTAAATAACCGTCCGTTTTCATCAAAACGGATGGTTATCTGAGTCTGTATGATGGTCAGTAGCAATTAGTGCGAATCTTGCTTTTCTGTTGATTATCACCATATAGTGGTCTTTCACCCTTATTATTAGGTTGCATTTGTTTCTATGTCTAAAACCAATTTGACCCATCATTTTTTGATTGCAGCACCAGAGCTGTCAGACCCAAGGTTTGAGCAGGCACTTATATATATTTGCCGTCATGACAAGCATGGTGCACTAGGTCTGATGGTCAATCGTCCGCTCGAGCAATCTCGTGTAGGTAAGCTGCTAGAAGATTTAGATATTGAAGTGACCAATCCGCAGGTGATGGAAGATGTGGCATTAGAGGGCGGCCCTATGTATCCTGAGGTCGGCTTTGTGCTGCATACTGGTCAGCCAGAATGGGCGTCTTCTTTTGCTATTTCGGAGAACGTTTGCATCACGACTAGCCAAGATATTCTAAAGCGTATCGCCGCAGGGCAAGGCGTCGGTCACTATCAGCTGTGCCTAGGTCATGCCAGCTGGGGCAAAAAACAGCTAAACCACGAGCTGAGTAATGGTGATTGGTTAGTCTGCCCTGCTGATCTGAATTTATTATTTGATACACCGTTTGAAGAACGCTGGCAAATCGCAGCCGACAAAATCGGTGTCAACTTTGACTATCTTAGTAGTGACATAGGTCATGCGTAATATCATACGCTCTACGAATTTAGATAAAGACATAAAGGACACCCATTACTATGGTAGATAGTACTTTTACAGCGAATAGCACAGACGCTATAGATAATGACATTGATATTGATACTCTCGATAAAGATATTAATATCATTGCTGAAACTATTGAGCCAGAGGTAAAGCCGCATCTTATCTTGGCGCTAGACTACGGCGTCAAAAAGATGGGTATGGCGCTCGGTAATACCATTACGCAGACAGCGCGTGCCTTTGACATATTGGCGATGAATAACGGTCAGCCAGATTGGGACAATCTAATTGGTATCATCAAAGTCTGGGGCGTGGCGCAAGTCGTGGTTGGTCTACCGCTTAATATGGATGGCACTAGCTCTATGCTTTCAAAACGAGCGCACAAATTCGCTCGTCGTCTGGCCCATAGAGTGATGGAGCAACATTTGCCAGTGACCGTATCATTGTGTGATGAGCGGCTGACTTCAATCGAGGCAAGAGAAATCGCATGGGACAATGGTTGGATCAAAAACGAACGCGACCCAATCGATGATATCTCCGCTTGTATCCTAATGTCGACCTATTTTGCTGATCATAATAGCAGTATCGCTATCGATGCAATCAAAGCAGAATAAAGCAGCCAAATAGGTAAAAGACACGCGTGCGGCTATAATGTCACTTCGATACATCGTACCTCTTAACGGATAAATGACTGATTACTATGACCACTGTCTCAGACCAACCCTCGCAACATAAGTCACAGCATGGTTTTGCTCCACTTGCTATTGCCCGTATTAAAGGCGCCCAACGTGCCAACCAAATAGCGATTTATCTCATTTATGCGGCTATTTTTGCATTTGTGGTCTTTGGCACGATTGCTAGTATCAAAGCTTTCCATGACAACCAGCTGCTTTATCAGTTATTTTACAATTTGCCCTACGCCCTGGTAGCCCTCACGATACCCATTACTATTTATGATGCATTGGTCGTTTATCGTTATCGCTTAAACCAACCGTCGATGATTGCCATGAGTATTGGCGTATCGACTATTATATTGGTTGGTGGATTAATTTTTGCCGATACTGCATGGTTGGGACTATCTTGTTGGCTAGGTGTGGCATTTTTATTTAAAGTAAGTTTTAAGCGGTTTTTTAACTTTTTAGAAGTAGCTGATACGCCTGATGCCGACGAAGAGGCTGAAAGTACTAAAGCATAGACGATCTACAAAGTACGCCATGATAAGCACTTAAGCAAACTACTTACCCTCAAATTCACTTATTTAGCTTTACGATAATGACTATGACCACTTCGATACCAGACACGCTTATCCACCATCACTTAGATACTCAAGGGCTCATTTGTCCTGAACCCGTCATGATGCTACACCGCGTCATTCGCAAAGCAGATGGCGGTGAAGTGATTGAGATATTGGCGACAGATCCAGCTACCACGCGCGACATTCCGAATTTCTGTCGCCATTTGGGGCATGAGCTAATAGGCCAAGAAACATTGGCTGAAAACGTGAGCTTAGACGCTGATCCTGATGAAATTACCATCGATAGCGATGATGATACGCTTGCAAGCGTAACGCTATATCGCTATCTGGTTAAGAAAAAAATGGCATGATAGGTTTGGCATTATTTTAATAACTGTCTGTTATTGCTAACTTAACCCCTACCTGAGTATTGTCCTATGAGCCGTGATCGTGCCGTGCAACAGCGTCAACCTAAAGCATTGGCGGTCGATGATGAGCCAGCTTATATGACTGAGTTTCGTCAAGCCATGCTAGCGCGCGGTCTAGCGACGCGTACTCGTAATGCTTATGTGCGAGACCTACGCTCTTGTGAGCTGACCAATTCTATTGCCCTGACACGCTGGCAGCCTGATGATGTGTTGCACTGTCTGTCACTCCTTGCTAAAGATGGCAAAACCCCACGTACACAAGCACGTATGCTCTCAAGCTTGCGTCAGTTTTATCTATGGATGATCGCTAGTAATCTGCGTGAAGACAATCCTTGTGAACGTATCAAAAGCCCAAAACTCGGACGTCCGCTGCCAAAAGACTTAGCCGAGGCTGACGTCGATAATCTACTTGCCGCACCTGATACCGGCACCGCGCTCGGTCTCCGTGACAAAGCCATGCTAGAAGTGCTTTATGCCTGCGGTTTGCGAGTGAGTGAGTTGATTAACCTCTCATTAGAGCAAGTGAATCTAAACTCAGGCTGGCTACAAATCACGGGGAAAGGGAATAAAACGCGACTGGTGCCCCTCGGCGAATATGCAGCGGATGCATTGGAAGATTACCTTTCTCATGGGCGTGGAGACTTGATTGCTCATTTAAAATCGGGGAATTGCCAAGCGGTATTTTTGACGGCGCAAGGCGGTTATATGACACGGCAGAACTTTTGGTATCTACTTAAGAAGTACGCCAAAGTTGCCAGTATCGATAAAGAATTATCCCCGCATACGTTACGTCATGCATTTGCCACGCATTTGCTCAATCATGGTGCAGATTTAAGAAGTGTGCAGTTATTGCTAGGACATAGCGATTTATCAACCACGCAAATCTATACTCATGTTGCAACGGCAAGATTACAGAAATTACATGCCGAGCATCATCCACGTGGGTAGCCTTACCATATTGTCATATGGGCAGCATTGAAATCTAATATTATTGATGATTGTAAAAGGAATATATCGTGTCGCAAGCTCAACCGTCTGCTTTAACGAAGCGTCAAAACTCTGCACTTAGAAACCTCACTATCATGGGTTATTTAGAAGGTACGTCTTTTCTATTGTTACTTGGTATCGCGATGCCACTCAAATATATGTTCGATATTCCAGAAGCGGTAAGCTATGTCGGTCCAGTGCATGGGGTATTATTCGTTGCTTATGTCATGGTATTAATCATCACCGCGAGCAGAATAAAAATGCCGCTTTGGGCGCTACCTGCTGGTGTGATTGGCTCGTTTTTGCCATTCGGACCATTTATATTTGATCATTTATTAAAGAAAAGTTTGAGGAAATAATTTCAAGAGAAATTCACTATCAGGAACGATGTATAGCTGAATCCAGCTAACGATAATGCCATTCTATTCGCCTGCAGTATCTATCACTATTCTAGGATTACGTGCCTGTATCTCGCGATAAAAACGTGGTTTATCTTTTGGTGAAATTAGTATTTCTTCATCTTGATATGATATTTTAATCCTATCTAATGATAGAGCTGGCGCAGAACTCATACTTCGAGTCGGCATAATATAGGTGATATCTGTAATCTCAATTTTTTGAACAGAGAATCCACTATCTACTTGTAGCTGTTCGTTCGTTAATATGTACTTAGTACCGAAAAAAGGGATGAGCATTAGTGCTGCAATAGGTCTGAGAGTAACCGTCATTAATATGGTTTGTATGAGGGATTTGTGAGCACCTCGCTTCCACTGCCATAATGGAACAGACACAGTAAATAAACTCAAACCCCAAAGTAACAGTGCAAGCCAGAAGTCTACTTTAGATACGAATGTAATGTCTGGCATAAATAATACTTAGCGACTATCAGGTTAAATTCGATTCTATCTTAAGCGATACCTCTTATCTAATATCTCTAGCATTTTTTCTTAAAAATTTTTGCAATATAGCAAAATGCAGTTCTAGAAATAGATAGCTGCAAACCCATCCTTTTCTCGTTACAATACCCTTATTAAAGTGCGTCATGATATACATGCTGCCTAAATGGGCTGCGCACTACCTTTTTCCTATCTATTATCCGAGAATCCCATGAGCCATAGACCACCTGCTGACCTATTAAAAAACGCCGAACACTGGCGCGAAGATATCAATTTTCGCCAAGAAGTGCTGGGTAAGCCGTTTGATTTTGCGACCACGTGGGGCATTTTTTCACCGCAAAAGCTCGATGATGGTAGCTTGATGCTGCTTGATTATGTAGATTTTGAGCAAGATGATGATTCGATCGATTTAGGCTGTGGTTATGGTGTACTTGGTATGACGGCAGCACGTGAATGTCCAAATGGTCAGCATACGCTGATTGATAAAGACTTTATGGCAGTAGAATATGCACGCCGTAACTGTGAGAAAAATGGTCTAAACAATGTCGATGTGCATTTATCAAATGGTTTTAATCATGTGGCAAAAGACAAAGACTTTAGCCTTGTGATGTCAAACTTGCCAGCCAAAGTGGGTAAAGAGCAGCATTATTTATACTTCCTCGATGCCTATGCACGTATGCGTAAAGGTGGCCGTTTTTATGTCGTCACCATCAACGGTCTGCGCCAATTTGTGAAACGCTCATTTACCGAAGTTTTTGGCAATAGCGATAAAATCAAACAAGGTAAAACCTATACGATTACGATGGCGACCAAAGACTAGTTTTAGCTTCTGATCGATTTTCAGTCATTTAAACTAAAATTGAAATTGACATAAAAAAGCACGCTAAATTAGTTTTAGCGTACTTTTTATTTGGTATAACCAACTGTCTTTTTACATCTGGCGTTTTATCAAGTATCCACCCAATAGCGCGCTGCCGATAATCGGCAATAGCACCATGAGCATTGGTGAAAAGCCTGTGGCTAGCGATACAAAACCGACTAAATCTTGTATATAGCTAAATAGCAAACCAAACAACAATGCCACGACGATACGCAAGCCTAAGCTGTGCGTCCGTAGCGAGCCAAAGACAAATGAGCAGGCGACAATCACTAGCGACAATATCGACAATGGCGATAGTAGCTTTTGCCAAAATGCGACTTCATGATCTAAAGAACGATTGCCCTGCTGACGCATAAACGTGCGATGCTCATACAGCTGCGTCAATGATAAATCTTCTGCCTTACGCGTTAGCAGATACACAGACTCTGGGGCAAAGGGTAAGCTTAGCGTATCTGATGGTGAAATGGCTTGGCTACTTTCAAAGCCCTGATTGATGGAGAGCTTAACCATATCATTTAGCTGCCACTCGTAACGATACTGCTCGCTTGGCTTTTCACTATTCACATCAATTGGTTCACGGCCAGTATATTTCCCACCTTCCGCATGGACAGCGGTTTGCAAATTTCCGTTGTTATCCAAATGCCAGCGTTTCACTTCGCCAATATTGCCTGCTACATCAGCATAATCAATATATAAAACGTCGCTACCATCAGGTGTAGCACTGCCATCTTCTGCGGTTTCGAATCGTGGTTGTGTCGTCCAGTAGCCGCGTACCGAAGTGACCAGTGAGGTACTGTCCTCATCATTAATCTGTTTTGCCAACTGATTAGAAGACGGTAGAACGAACTGATTAATAGCCAAGGCCAACAGTACAAATATCAAAGCGGGCTGCAATACCCAGCCGACGATGCGATAGATACTGACCCCAGCCGCGCGCATGACGACCAGCTCACTTTTATTAGCTAGCAAACCTAAGCCAATAACAGCACCCAATAGCGCACCCGTTGGGATAAATTGCTCTAAAAAGTATGGCGAACGATAAAAGATATATTTGAGCGCCTCGCCCATGGTGTAGTTATCATCTAACGAATCAAGCTCTGATAAGTAAGAAAAAATCAGCTGCAACGCCCATAAGCCAATAACGGCAGCGATAATAGCCAATAGAGCGTTGAGTTTAACATAACGACTGAGGACTTTTAGATTGGCAGGTTTTTTAGCCAATTGATTAGACTCGGCTGATTTGGCAAATAAAGAGCGCATTAAGACTGCCCTCCTTGTGAGCTGTTGTTCTGATTGTCTATGTCGCTAACTGAACTAGTTGCGGCAGCGGCTAGCCTATTTTCTTGTTTGCGAAAGCGCAATCGATGTTGCACACGGCTACCCCAATTCATATAAAGCGCCAATGCCATAAATCCTAAGATAAGCCATGCATACGCCCATACGCTGATGCTGTCTTTGCTCACTGCGTTTTTGAGCGAGATGATACCTAATGCACAGCTGACAAATAATAAAATAGAAGGAAACAAGCGTAGCCAACGTCCTTGACGCGGACGGACTTGCGCCAGTGGCACTGCCAACATAGGCGCGATAATCATCAGCCATGGTAGCGCCAAACGATAGCCAAGCTCACCTTGTGCAGCGCGCATTGCATTATTCGTGCCTGATGGTGAGCTACTCGTTGCGGCTTGCCACAATGGTCCTATCTGTTGCGTTTCAATATTGTCTTCGGTGATGATTTCCTGTGAAGACTCAGTCAAGGTGATACGATAACGATCAAAAGCGACTTGATTATATTTCAGACTGCCTGTGCCAACTTCGTAACGGCGTCCCTGAAACAGATCTAACTGAGTCACGCCGCTATTGCCAGTATCTACTTGCTCAGCACGCTTAGCCAGCGTGATAGTGTCTTTACTAATGTCCTTTGCACCACTATTTATAATATCTTTTGGGATATCAGAGATACCAATTTGTTCGGCCGTCTCACTGTCAATCGTGTTATTCATATCAGTGGCAGTAGCAGTAGCATTAACACTTTCGGCAGCACTACCTTTTTTCGCCGGTTCAGATTGGATCAATATCACATCTTGCAATTTTTTCTTATCATCGCTGAGACTACCCACGTATAAATGGTAATTACCGCTACTGATAAACTCGTTCGGACGAATCAAATCAAATGCACTGGTCAATGCTTGCTGCTGCCACACAGCCTCAGACGAGCGTACGCCCCAAGGTTTGCCAACGATAGATAGCGCCGCTTCACCAACGAACAGCGCCAATATTAATGGCGTCATCAACCGAGCAAGTTTACCGCGCGACACGCCACTAGCATTGATTACTGCCATTTCTTGATCGACATACAAGCGACCAAATACCAGCATCAAAGCGATAAAGAACGCTAGCGGTAAGATGAGTTCCAAAAAGTACGGTAGGTTATACCCAATGATCGTAAACAGTAGGCTGACGTCCAAACGACCTTCAGCAGCGATGCCAAAATAGCGTATCAAACGACCGCCAAGCATCATCACTACCAAAAACCCCAACACTAAGGCAGTGGTCGAGGCAACTTGTTGTGTCATGTAGCGGCGTAATATCACAATGGGTACTCTTAAACGGTTGGTATGTGCGCAATTGGTGATAAGCTTATTGAATATTTAGGTCTTACGACGATATATCATCGGCATGATATGGTCATTTAGATGCTTAAATAACGGTAAACGTTATTAAGCGACTGGTTAGCCATATTCAATAAACACAAGCGACAGATATAACCGCTAATGCTAGCATGTTTTGCCCAAAAATGGCTGTGAAATGTGTTTGTAAACATTACCTACACCTTGCTGAGAGCGCATTATTGACAATAATTAACAAATATAGCAAATATTGGATAAATAATTGATAAAACCTCAAATTACATCGAATTGATAGTATTTCTAGCGCTAAGTTTTTGCTTTATTTATTTTAGAAAGGTTTGTTTGTCATTCGTATCATCGAACATTTATCTCTGTTATTAATTGCTAGACTGACTGATAGAAAAATATACTTATATTGTTAAACGGAGAATAATACTAATGAATAAAACGATCTCTACACCCTCTACCCTACTTGAGCTCGCTGGCGGCACATTCGAAGCGCTTGATTGGTCAAATTGCGCGCTTGTTCTTATCGATTATCAAAACGAATACGTCGATGGCGCTATGCCATTAGGGGACGCTGGGGCAAAAGCCATCGCCAATGCGCGCCTACTACTCGATAGAGCGCGTCAGCAAGATTTACCTATCTTCCACATTACCCATCATGGCGCCAAGAATGGCAATGTCTTTGATCCTTTATCAGCTAATGTTGAGATAGTCGAACAGTTGCAGCCGCAAGATGGCGAAACAGTGATTGCCAAAAAGCATCCGAATGCCTTTTATGATACGCAATTACAATCATTGATCTCAGCAACAGAAAAAAAGCAGATTATTTTTGCAGGTTTTATGAGTCATATGTGCGTCAGCTCAAGCGTCCGCGCCGCATTTGATTTAGGTTTCGATAGTTTTGTCTGTCACGATGCCTGTGCCACTCGCGACTTACCTAGCGCTACAAGAGAGCCGATAAGCGCTGAAATCATGCATGATACTGCCATGGCCGCACTACAAGACAGATTTGCCGCGATGGTAACGACCGATGAATTGGTCAATGGCTAGTATGTTGGCATCATCGGAGAATGATAATGTAACCGTTAAACCATAGCGTAAGTTAGTACAGCATAATAATTCAAACGTATTACCTAAGACTTGCTAACTGCGCACAATTATCGCAATATGCTACACTACTGTGATTGCTCAACAGACCAAATAATCTAATAATATGACAGGTATAAGCAGTCATACAAATCCTGCAAATTTCATAACTCTAATAAGGATAACTATATGAATATCAAATTATCTCAGCATTTACCAAAGACCCATACGCAGAAAATCCTGAAAAAAGAAGCCAAAAGTAAAGACGATGCTTGTCTGGTTGTTTTAGTCGATGACAAGAAAAACATTCTGGCTGAATCTGTGCTAACGGAATATACCACTCGTATTGAGCAGCTGATTGAAGTATCACATTTCAAGGGCACTACCTGTGAGACTGTTGCTGACTATGCGCTGGCAGGTGATAAAAAAACCACTAAGCAAAACCCTGTTCAACTGCTGTTGGTCGGTGTAGGTAACACTGATAAGTTTAACAACACAATACTGCAAAAAATCGCCAATACTATCTATAGCAGCACTCAAAAGCGTGTGTCTTCTATCACTGTCGCCTTGGGTGATGCATTAGAAGAAAACCATTTTGGTCAATTTGCCCTTAATCTGTTGGCAGCAAGCTACCGCTTTGACAAGTATAAGTCTGAGCAAGCGAGTCCTGTATTGACTGATGTCTATCTGTTAGCTGATGAGTCACTACAGCCTGCACTTGCCTTTGCTCAGTCAGTATTTGCTGGTCAGAGCCTCACTCGTGATGTGGCCAATGAACCTGGCAATATATGCTTCCCAGCTTACATGGCTGAACAAGCTCAAGAACTTGCAAAAACTTACCCTGACCTATTAACCGTGAAGGTACTAGGTGAGGACGAGATGTCAGCGCTAGGTATGCATTGCTTCTTGGCCGTTGCACAAGGCTCTACCAAAGAAGGTAAACTGGTACTCATGGAGTACCGTGGTAAATCAGAATTTAGTTCAAATGCAGGCACTACCGAGCACACCACTAGCAACGCAAAAGTGAGTGGTCTAAAGGCATTGGCCGATAAACTACCAACCAAAAAGTCAGCTAAAAATGCAAGCAAAAATAGCAATGACCATGTACAAGCGACCAATGACGACGCACCTATCGTATTAGTCGGTAAAGGCGTAACCTTTGATTCAGGCGGTATCTCAATCAAGCCAGGTGCGGCGATGGATGAGATGAAGTTTGACATGGGTGGTTCGGCGTCAGTACTTGGTACAATCAAAGCGTTGTGCGAAGCTCGTCTACCAATCAACGTCGTTGGTGCGCTAGCCTGTGCTGAAAACATGCCATCAGGTGATGCAACACGTCCAGGCGATATCGTCAAAGCGATGAATGGTAAATCAGTCGAAATCTTAAATACTGATGCTGAAGGTCGTTTAGTACTAGCAGATACCTTGTGCTACGTGCAGCGCTATCAGCCAAAAGCCATCATCGATGTTGCCACCTTGACTGGCGCTTGTGTGGTTGCACTAGGTCATGTTCGTTCAGCAGTATTTAGTAATGATGAAGATGTCCTGTTTGATTTAGAAAATGCCAGTAACCTATCAGGCGATCTTATTTGGCATATGCCTTTGGATGATGAATATCAAGCTCAGCTTGACTCACCAATCGCTGATATGCAAAACATCGGTGGTAAAGGTGCTGGTGCGGTAACTGCTGCCTGCTTCTTATCGCGCTTCATTGAAGAAGGTCAAGCATGGGCGCATTTAGACATCGCTGGTACTGCATGGAACTCAGGTAAAGACAAAGCAGCCACTGGCCGTCCTGTACCATTGTTTATGCAATATCTAAAAAACAGCGCAGAGATGGCTTAATCCATTTATGAAAATTAGTTTTTATGTATTAAGTGAAAGTAAGGCCCAAGATTTCTTGGGCTTTATTTGTCAGCTGACTCAGACGGCGCTTAACAAAAGCGCTCAGTCTTTGCTGATTTTAATTGAAGATGAGACATTATTAGCAAATCTAGATACGGCGCTTTGGGCACAAGAGTCCACGAGTTTTATACCGCATCAATGTCTTTCTGATAATGACAATAAAAGTACTAATGATAGAGATACTGATGATAGCAACGTTGCTACTTCTGAAGTATCAGCGCCTGTACTGCTAGGCAATCATATGCCAGCTGATTTTAACGGTATCGTGCTCAATACGACGACACGTCCCGTCAACGATTTTATGGCTGCTACTAATAATTCAAAACCCTCCCGAGTCCTTGAGCTGATTCTACCTGATGCCACAAGTACCCAAGAAGGTCGCAATAAATATAAAGCCTACCAGCAATTAGGTCACAATCTGACCCACTTTAAAGTGTAGCTTTGCCGTTTATTTCCCTCTTACCTTTCATAGCGAAATCTCTTCCTAACCTATATATTACTACCTATATCGCTGCTTTTACTCTCCTATAAATGAGGTATTCTGAGTAGCTAGCCCTTGCCTATAAGTGCTGCATTCTTTTTTATACTGATTATATAACTCTGCTAACTCTCCATTTGCGCACAGTAGCTACTGCTATGAGCGGTATGCGAATATGTCAAAAAATGCTACCATCCTTCGATAAATTTTCTGTTGTGACAATTCACTTACTTTTAACGGACTTGAGGGTGTACAGATGCGTTCATTAATTGCGATGTATCAGCGTATAGGGCTGGTGCCGCTTATTATTATTGGTTTGGTGTTAGGGGTATTGATTGGTTGGCTGGCGCCAAGTATCGGCACCGCCATAGGGTTGCTTGGTACACTCTTTGTCGGCGCACTAAAAGCAGTCGCTCCCATTCTAGTATTTATTCTGGTTATGGCAGCCATTAGTCAACATCGCAGTGGCAATGAAGTCTACGTAAAGCCGGTGCTTATCATGTACATGTTCGGCACTTTTTTGGCAGCACTAACGGCAGTCGGTGCCAGCTTTTTGTTCCCGACCGAGCTGGTCTTGATCAACGCCGATATTGCACAAGTACCACCTGCTGACCTAAAAGAAGTCTTGACGAACTTGCTCATGAACTTGGTCGCTAACCCTATCAATGCAATCGCTGAAGCCAACTACATTGGTATCTTAGCATGGGCAATTATTATCGGTTTTGCATTGCGCCAAGCCAGTGATACTGCTCGCAATGTTGTCGGTGATTTTGCTGATGCCATCTCACAAGTGGTTAAATGGATTATTGCTTTAGCCCCATTTGGTATCTTAGGCCTAGTCGCTAGCACGGTTGCTGAGACAGGCTTTGCTTCTTTGGCAGGCTACGCGCGTATCTTAATGGTATTAATCAGCTGTATGTTATTCATTGCGTTGGTCGCCAATCCGCTTATCGTCCTTATTAAAACGGGCAAAAATCCTTATCCACTCGTATTCAGATGTCTGCGCGAATCAGGAATTACTGCCTTCTTTACACGCAGTTCAGCGGCCAATATTCCAGTCAACATGAACCTTGCCCGTAAGCTTGGATTGCATGAAGACACTTATTCGGTGACCATTCCACTAGGTGCCACTATCAATATGGCGGGTGCTGCGATTACCATTAATGTCTTAACGCTTGCTGCTGCTCATACGTTGGGTATCGAAGTGACGTTTGCATCAGCGCTGCTACTCAGTCTGGTTGCTACGATTAGTGCTTGCGGTGCTTCTGGTGTTGCTGGTGGTTCGTTGCTATTGATTCCACTCGCTGCTAGCTTATTTAGCATTCCAAATGATATCGCGATGCAAGTAGTTGCGATTGGCTTTATCATCGGTGTGATTCAGGATTCAGCTGAGACTGCCTTGAACTCTTCAACTGATGTATTATTTACCGCAGCAGCTGATCCTACTTATTCACGTTAATTTTTAGCAAAGCAGTTTCTGTAAATAGAAAAAAGGGCCTTTAGCGGGCCCTTTTTTGATGTTCATTGATTCAGTTTACCAAGCATCCAATACGTCAACATAGATAATAACGCAGTAAAAAATATTGAATATTTCAATGTTGTCTTATGACGTTTGACTTCCATCATAGTGTCTTCATAACTATGAATAACTTTATCACCTGATTTTAGAGTAACCATCTGTAACCTATTATTTGTATACCCTAAAATACCGTATTGTCTATACCATCCAATAGTTGCCATCTTACCAACATAGGGCTCAAAATCATTGCTTGAACCACAGCTACGATCGGATGTACCAAAAAATGCTTGTGAATATGCGCAGGAAAACTCCAGTATTGTTTTGGTTTTTTTATCGTAAAAAGCCAAGTACTGCTCTGTCGACTTTGAATTGTGATCTGTTCTTACATTTAGAACATCTAGCTTGCCAGAATAATAATGAAGTTCGTTCTCCTTAGGGATGCTCATATCAGGATATGTCGTTATTAATACGCAACTTCCTACGAAGAGACTCACAGCTAGAAGTAAGTCGACTTTTCTAATAGGATAAAATCTTCCCATTAATTATTTATCCTCAATATTCACTTCTATAACGGGCGTTGACTGCGCTAGTTGGTGCTTGAGCTGACGCAATTGCTCAACCTCATCTAACAGCTCAAGTATCAAACCAATTGCTGGTACGCTGGCTTCAAAATCACGACTCAAACGCGATGCACGGCGCACTGTCGTCAGCTGATAACCAGTAAATTTTTCATGCTCTGGTACATCATACTCAATGATATTTTCTTCGATTAATTCGATGACCCATTGGCGCTCTTGGCCACAGGCAGAGACCAGTTCATCTAAGCTCATGATGATGTCTGTAAATTCAGTCGAGTGGTTCATAGCTATTATCCTCGTTTTCTCTTTATTTCATCGGTATCGTATTCATCTCTGCTATTCGTTTATTACTTCAGTAATAAGTAATGGTTGTTCATAATCTTGTTTAACGACTAATATTGGTATCAGCAAAGGCTTGCTTTAGCTGCTCATAAGCCTGTCTCAACACATCACTACTGACATCAGGATTGACGATATTTAAAGTTAGATACAAATCACCTGCTTCCTTGGCAGGGATACCTTTGCCTTTAAGACGTAAATTGCTACCAGACTTGCTATTCTTAGGAATGGTCACACCAAGCGTACCCGCTGGCGTACTGATGTTGATTTTTTCACCCAATGCTGCTTCCCACGGTGCAATATTCACGGTTTGATAAACGTCTGCGCCTTCTATACGAATATTGGCATCATGACGAATTTTAACCTTCAAAAACAAATCGCCATTTTTGCCATTACTGCTACCAGCAGCGCCTTGCCCTGCCAAACGAATTTGCTTACCGTCAGTGATACCTTTAGGAATTTTTATCTTAAGGGTTTTATTGTCGTAGTCGACATTACCATTGGGCTGACGAACAGGGACGTTTAGCTTAATACTATAGTCGTCGCCACTATAGACTGAAGACAAATCAACGGTAATCTCGGCATGCTGATCCTGACCTTTGCTATCTTGCGTCCCAAAGCCACCACCAAACTGATCAAAGCCGCTGCTTTGAGAGCGACCATCCGTCTGCTCACCAGCTGACCCACGTGCGCCGCGACCAAATGCTGAAAAGATATCATCGAAGCGGAAACCACCATCACCAAAGGCCTCACCGTCACCAAACTGATCTTTGATATCTTCCCAGCGAAAACCACCTTGACCCGCACCAGTTTGCCCATTGCCACCAAACCCACTTGATCTACTTTGACCTGCAAACGGATTATTGAGCATAGCGTCATATTCGGCGCGCTTGTTTTTATCTCTGATCGTTTCGTAAGCATTGTTTATTTCTGCAATTTTATTATCAGCGTCTGGATGATCACTGACATCGGGATGGTATTGACGAACAAGCTTACGGTATTTTTTTTTGATATCAGCGTCTGAGGCGTCTTTTTTGACCCCTAAAATGTCATAGTAGTTTTTCTCTGCCATGTTATTTTCCCCAAAATAAAAACATATTAGTGGTATCAGTCTGCCAATTTCAAACGATACGGTATAAATAGCTACTAGATTTTGCTATAGCAATTTTTGTAGCCTACTTATCATCATAACAATAATTACAACAAACACCGTTATATAAATATTACCAGTAGTGATGCCAAGCGATAGCAGCGTCTATCGTATTTGAATCACTTAACACTACGCTATTATTGGTCATCACAGTGTCTGAATATGTCATTATAAGTCTGGCGTCGTTATTCTTTGATAGCTGCTGGCGTAATGTCAATTTGGTAAAATCAATAGCAGCGCGCCCTTCTCGCTTTGAAGTGACGTAAGACAATTCAGCACTTTGGTTATTACGTTTCATACGTAAGCCAAGCTCAATACCGATATCTGCGTGTTTATCTTGATCATGGACCGTCGCATTGACCATACTATAGCCAAGTATATGCTTACCAAACTTAGCGCCTGCGCCAACGCCAGCTTGTGCGTAAGGGCTATGTCGCTTGCCAGTAAACATGTCTGTACGAGCGCCTGTTTTCAGTTGCCAAGACAGTTTAGGTTCGCCTGATAACGGTTGTCTAAGATCTTCAATCTGCTGCATGTCTAAAAATACGAAATCCGTCAATGTCCATTGATGCACATCAAAGCTATAACCCAGTGACGCTTTTACGGCTTCAAAACGTTTATCAATATCTGTATGAGCGTTAAGTGGGTCTTTTACAAATAACGATAAACCAACTTCTGCCCTCTCGTCAGATAAAACGACGGTAGTCTGCGTGGTTTTGTTACTCAATGCTGGAGAGGGTTTGTTCGGTACAGTCAGCTGAGCCAAACCATTGCTAGCTGGTAGCGCAAAACGCTGACTGAGCAATTCGCTTTTGAAAGCTCGCTGCTTCAGTGTCTTGTCTTGTGTGATTTTATAAGTACGATGTAAGATCAGAAAATCAAGCGCAACTGCCTTATCGTCCGCGTTTAAAGTAGCAAGTGGGGCAGTGTTTTCTGTACGAATGACAGAGTTTATGATGGCTTGTATTGGCTTAGATAATTGTACAAACTTCTCGCGCAGTTGCGTTTGTTCAGAGGGCAAATAGCGTACTGAAGACACTAAGAAATCAGCGCCGTTGTCGTGTTCTAATAGCTGATCGAATACATAATCTGGCGCATACCAAGGACCTACTCGCTCAGTCGTTTTTATGTCGCTTATCAGCTCAAGCATCTCTCCTGAGCGATAACCACAATTTTGTTTGATAAAATAATAGTCAAATCGAGCAGACTTTGCTTCGTACAAATGATAGTTCAATAATTGTGTTTCAAAGGTATCTAGATTGAGCACGTACTCCCACATATCACGTTGCTCGTTCTTGGAATATACCGCGTCTTGTTTAAAAAATTCCGTCTCTGAAAACCCAGCATCATAAAACCCAAATAGTCCTTTTAGCGCATACATCGCACCGTTCTCATTTTCTGGAATACGAGCACCGAAGTTGTATGAGTTATTAAGTAAGTCCTCGCTAGATAACTCTCTGACATCACTGTTCGTATTATTTGCATTATCTATAGGCGTGTTGGTTTTGACCAGTACATGACCAAATGAAGAAGCTGGGTTTTTTAGGTAGCTGCTTACTAGGATAAGGCTTATTTCTTGATTTGCATCAGGTAATTTTGAGCAGTCTTTGAGATCAACGTTCAGCTCTGGTAAATGGTGATTAAGCCATAAATATCTGGCTGGATACTTACAAACTACGCCCTCATTATTTATTTGCTCTATCGTTGCTATAAGCTCTGCATAGGGATCAAAATTACGTTTCGAACGAGGCTTAGGATTGGTTAAATAAAAATATGGTGAGATGACTTCAGCCTTGCCATTTTTATAAAACAATAAATGTTGCCACTGGGAGTGCTTAGCCAATGATTTTAGTCTTATGGGGTCAATAGCGGTATCTTTTTGAGAGTTCCAGTTTTGCTCCTGTACCTGCGCTTCATTGAGTCGTTGTACGCTTTGCACAGTATCTGACAAGTTCTCGGGATCACTTAAAGCCAAGTCTGCTGCGATAGCCGAATCATTACTAGAAGAGAATTTATCTACTGTTACGGGCGCTACAGCATAGGCTTTCGTTTCATCAACTTCTGCGTTGCAAATAGTCATTGCAGACAAACAGGCCACCCATAAAAACATCTTTTGCATTTTATTTAGATACCATAAATACATGAGCAATAAAAAACACGTAAGCACTAGGTTTACGTGTTTTTATCATTAAAACATTAAAAGTTTGAGTATTAAACTAAAAATTTAATACCTAATACTTTCAATATTTAGATAGCACAGCTTTGTTTAACGATGCTAAATAGCGTCTCAGCATTTTGATCTTGCGTAGCAGTACGATAGGCAGAAGTCTGAGTATATTGACCATATTGTGCGCGTACACTAGCGGCTGAATCACAGTTAGCAACACTTTGTAAGGCAGATAAATGAGCTCCTTGACCTGAAGCTAAGTCTTTTTCCACACTTGGGAATGCTTCTTTGATCAAAACAGCTGCTCTAACATTGCCACCTTGGCAAGTTTCAGGAGACATAGAATTAGAAGTCGCAGCGGTAGTACCCCAATCCCAAGTCACATTAGAGATAATAGCAAGGATAGGGCTTGAGTTACCGAACAAAGCGCCACCAATACCACATTCTTTATATACTTGCTCAATCGTACGACCAGTCTCTACTTTTTTAAATTTAGAGCCAAGATCAGCATTCGCTGTACTAAATGGAATCATTGCCGCGACAACTGAAGCGAACGCAATTTTTTTCAACATAAAACTTCCTCGAAAGACGATAAAAAATAGATTATTTGACCAAAAATCAAACTTATCATGAGTGTATTTGATAGATACTCTAGAATAATGTTTAACCTTATGCATTCTACAAAATAGTAAGAATATAGCAAGGTTTTTTTACATTATATTATCTATTTCTATTTGAGCTTTCATAACGTTAATTATGCTATATCGATAGATTTGGTCTTTATATATTACCTATTTATATTACGTTCTTAGCTTTCCAGTATTTTGTCGGCTTCTTTATGAGAATCACTCTTTATAAGTCTATTTTTAGTACCTACGTCATCATTATTCTTGCTAAAAAATAGCTATTTTTCCTTAAAAAACAGCTATTTGACCTCATGAGTTTTTTACACGACAGTAATAATATGACAAGCTAGCTCTTGTAGAATCCCCTATTATTCATACTCATAGGGAGTATAGATAACGTAGGCAAGAGCATCTGTCTATTTTATTAATTGCTTAAAGGTATTAAATGTCTTATTTAATCAAGTCTTTGGTTGTCACTTTATCGCTACTACTTAGCACCACAGTTTTCGCTGCCAATACCAGTTATTACGGTAGTAAGTTTCATGGCAAGCGCACAGCGAGTGGTAGTATCTTCAACATGAACTCTTTAACCGCTGCACATCGCACGTTACCGTTCGGCACGAAGGTACAAGTAACCAATCAAAAGACAAAGCAGAGCGTCGTTGTAAAAATCACGGACAGAGGACCTTTTATTAGAGGTCGTATCCTTGATTTATCCAAAGCCGCTGCTGGTGAAATAAACTGTCAGCTTTGTACGACCACGATGGAAATACTGTCGTACGGCGATGGCAAATATCGTAAGGAATAATGTAATAAAAAAGGGATGGCTTATGCCATCCCTTTTTTATGTCTGCTTATATTACTAACTATCTAGAACGCTTTATGCGAACTTAGCTTCCATCTCTTCTAAGGTCGTCATTGATAGTAGTAACTTCTCTTCATTATCACTATGCTGCTGCTGTAGCGCCGTTTGCTCATTTAGCAATACAAGCAAGTCAGACTTACGGCTCTCTTCGTACAGCTCCGTATCAGCCAGTTTTTCTTCAAGCGTCACAAGCTGCTTATCAATCTTAGCCAGTGTCTTTTCTGTTTCCTCTATCTCGCGGCGGATAGGTGCTGTCATTTTACGCTGTTCAGCCGCTAGCTTACGCTGCTCTTCTTTACTAAGTGCAGGCGTCGCAGCCTTACTCTTTGATGAGTTATCAGATGCTTTGTTGCTTACTTGGCTATTATCTGTTTCACGTGAAACAAACTTCTTACTCTCTTTTTTACTTTTTTTCTTACCGGTATTCTTATCTGATGCATTCTCTTGCTTGCGCTTCTCTGCTAGCCACTTACCATAGTCACCAATGTCGCCATCGAACTCTTCGATGATGCCATCATGTACCAGATACAGCTCATCACAGACATTAGCAATCAATTCTCGATCATGCGAGACTAGTACCACTGCGCCCTTAAAACCTTGTAATGCAATCGTCAATGCTTGACGCATTTGCAAGTCTAAATGGTTGGTTGGCTCATCGAGTACAAGGACGTTTGGACGTTGCCAGACGATCAGTGCCAAGGTCAAACGCGCGCGCTCGCCACCTGAGAATAGCTCGCTTGGTGTATCAATACGCTCACCGCGGAAGTCAAAGCTACCCAAGAATGAACGTAGCATCGCATCAGAGGTTTTGCCTGCTAGGCGACGTAACATCTCTATAGGCGTTGCTTTGGCATCTAGGATATCCATTTGATGCTGATTGAAATAGCCAAGCTTTAAGGTATCCGAAACACGATACTTTCCTGTTAGTACGCCAAGCTCACCGACTAATGCTTTAATCAGCGTTGATTTACCAGCGCCGTTCATACCCAATAAGCCAAGACGGGTGTCAGGGGTTACCTGTACATTGGCATTGTGTAGAAGCGGTGTCTCACTATAGCCAATATCTGCGTTGGTCAGCTCAATCAGCGGTGAGCTCATGTTTGCAGGCTCGTAGAACTGGAACGAGAAAGGATTGTCAGCCATCATTGGTGACAGTTCTGCCATACGCTCTAACTGCTTAATACGGCTCTGTGCTTGCTTAGCTTTACTGGCTTTAGCACGGAAACGACGAATAAAGTCATCCAAGTGAGCCTTGGTCGCTTCTTGCTTTTCAAACGCTTGCTGCTGCTGCGCCATACGCTCGTGACGGGTACGAATGAACTGCTGATAGTTACCAGTATAAAGGGTTATTTTTTGTTGCTCTACATGCAGGATATGACCGACTGTCGCGTCCAAAAACGCTTGGTCATGCGAAATCACAATGACCAAACCCATATAAACATTGATCCATGTTTCAAGCCACAGAATAGCGTCCAAGTCCAAATGATTGGTTGGCTCATCGAGTAACATCAAATCAGCACGGCTCATCAAGGTTTTGGCGAGGTTCAAACGCATACGCCAACCACCAGAAAACCCTTCTACTGGCAGCTCATGCTGGCTAGTCTTAAAACCAAGACCTGCCATAATTTGTGCTGCTTTGGTCGGCGTACGATATCCGTCGATTTCATCGAACTGTTGGTGTAGCACACCAATTTGCTCATCACTGACACTGCTCAAATCATTTAGTGCAGCATTAATTTCATACCACTGCTCATCACCGCTCAATACATAATCGATTGCAGACTGCGTCGTAGCACCAACTTCCTGTGCCATGTGCGCCACATGCCAGCTATCAGGAATACTGACCTCACCTTTATCAAGGGTGACCTCTGTATCGCCTGTACCCATCTGCGTCAGTAGTAGCGCAAATAAGGTAGATTTGCCTGTGCCGTTGTTGCCCGTCAGTCCAACTTTGTGACCTGGATGGAGCTGAAAGCTTGCACCTGCAAACAATTCACGACCATCACGGCGAACACCAACGTCTTTAAATTCGATCATATAATTTCTTCATCTCAACAATAATATAGGTATAGGGCAATAAGAAACACACATAGGGTATGCCAACTGGCGGCTATTATTTCAAACGCTTGCTCCATAGGCAAACAATTAAATAACTATTTCAAAACTAAGTATTTATTACGCTAAACACCTTAAGTTGCACAAGCGACTCTTGAGCTCATACATGGTTGTTACTATTATAAAGGTTATAGCCGTAAAATACCGTAATATGACTAATAAGCTTTAAGACTGCCTAATATTATTAAGTAGTGTTTTATATAGTCACACGCTATTATTTTTTAGTCTGGTTATTGGTTTAGCCCCTTGACGCAGTTATTTTAAAAAACACAATATCAAAAATGGAACACTGCTATTCATTAGTAAAATTCAGTAGTTGCATCACTCTTGACAAACGAATCAGCACCCCCATTATGATATACTGCTAAAAGATAAGTGCCCACTATCAATAGAGCCAATAAAACGTTGTAGTAGCACAAATACTATTTTGAAATTGTACAAACAGCTTATAATGCACCAATAGCTTTGCCATAATGACAGCACCCAATTAAATCAAACGCCGTGCGTATCTTTATTTGCAAGTACCCTATTGCAAACCCAAACAGGACGACGACCGCATTTGATCCTAGCAACTGAGGTAGATATGAACGAATCAGCCAACCAATTTAGCCCAAGCTCAAGCCAGCCAGTAGACCCAACCGTATTAAGCCTAACCGATAGTGCGGCGCAAAAAGTACGCCGTCTACGCGAAGAAGAAGGCGATAGCGATCTTATGTTACGTGTCTATGTGACAGGTGGTGGTTGTTCTGGTTTCTCTTACGGGTTTAACTTTGCCAACGATCTAAACGAAGACGATGCCAATTTTGATAATGGTGATGTGACGTTAGTCGTCGATTCGCTAAGCTATCAATACTTGCAAGGCTCGACCGTTGACTATACTGAAGGACTGGAAGGGGCACGTTTTGTCGTGACCAATCCAAATGCCACGACCACTTGCGGCTGCGGTTCGTCATTCTCTATATAAGCCAAATAGACGCGGTCGCGCTATGATTATTAAGATAATGCGATAGTGTGCCAATACTATGTCAAATGGCTTGTAGGCATAATGAACAAAGCATCTATCTCTCAGGTAGATGCTTTTTTTATCAAACTGTCTGGCCAGAATAACACTATATTCGAGATGAATTTGTATTAAAAACAGGGTCAAAATCCTCACAAATCGCTTTGCCTAAAGCTTATCGTATTTGTAATTGTCCGTGGTTTTCAAGACAGCTTTGAGCTAAACTGACGGAATTATTGACCTAACATTTACCTATTTTATGGACAAACGCTTATCGTGTTTTGATCCGCCATAATAAATAACAATAGATGACTATTATGAGTAATTTTGCGAGTAGCTTTGTTAATTTCGAAATCCCTAATTGGTTTGATAGCCAACACTTAACGGGTATGCTCCGCGGTATTGAAAAAGAGGGCCTGCGCGTAAAGCCTGATGGTTTCTTGGCACAGACCCCGCATCCAGCCAAACTTGGATCAAAACTTACCCACCCTTTTATCACTACCGATTACTCAGAAAGCCTGCTTGAGCTCATCACTGAACCAAAATCCTCACCAAAAGAAACCCTCAATATGCTGCGCCAATTGCACGTATTGGTCTATCAGGGCATACCTGAAGGTGAGCTGATGTGGCCATTATCGATGCCTTGCATGTTGTCTTCTAAAGATGAAGATATCCCACTAGCTGATTATGGTAGCTCTAATACGGGTAAGCTAAAAACCCTATATCGTAGTGGCCTTGGTATCCGCTATGGTCGCCGCATGCAGACGATTGCTGGTTTGCATTACAACTTATCTTTTGGTGATACGTTGTTTGAGACATGGCAAGCCAAAACGCCGACCGCACAAAGCCAAACGTTGACAGAGTTCAAAAACGAAAAATACCTAGGGTTGATTCGTAACTTTAAACGTCTGACCAGCCTTGTTTTGTACTTACTGGGTGCCAGTCCAAGCGTATGTCCTTGTTTCTTGGCAGGGCGTGAGCACGATTTAGAATTGCTTAATGATTCGACTTATTACAAACCTGCTGCAACTAGCCTGCGTATGGGCAAGCTTGGCTATACCAATAGCGTGCAAGAGCAGCTTGATATCCGTTACAACTATCTGCCAGAGTATGTCGATGGTCTGCGCCGTGCCATTCAAACACCGCACGAAAGCTTTGCTAAGCTTGGCTTAGAAGACGAAGATGGTAACCCAATACAAATTAACAATCATATTCTGCAAATAGAAAACGAGTACTACAGCCCTATTCGTCCTAAACAAATTGCGATGAGCGGTGAAACACCGACCGAAGCGCTTGAACGTCGGGGTATCGCCTATGTTGAGTTCCGTGCTATCGATCTTGACCCATATAGTGACGTTGGTATTCGCCTCTCTAGTGCTTGCTTCTTGGAAGTGATGGCGCTGTATTGCCTGTTCAGTGACTCACCAGACCTGCTACCTGAAGAAGAAGACACGCTCGCTATCAATCTTGAACGTGTGGTCAATGAAGGTCGCCGTGATGATTTGCACATTATCAATAATGGTCAAGAGCAGTCACTTGAAAGCTGGATGCTCACGCATCTAGAACGTATGCAGCCGCTTGCTGCACTGCTTGATGCTCACTACGGTGGTAACGATTACCGTGCGGCCGTAGCATTGATGCAAGGCAAAGCAGGACACTCTGAGTCGACTATCTCTGCACAAGTAAATTCCGATAGCAAACGCTTAGGCAGCTTATGGCAGCTTGGATTTACATTGGCTCAGCAGCATCGCGAGTCTTTATTACAGCAGACACTTAGTCCAAATACCCAAGCGAAATACGAAGTATTGGCAGAAAAATCTATCTTACAGCAAGCTGAGATTGAGCAGTCTGAAACAGAAGACTTTGCGGAATTTTTACAGCAATATCGCTAAGTTGCTAGTTATTAATTGCTAAGTCCTGACTGTGAAGTTTTGACCGCCTAATCTTGATTGCTACCCTACATCTATTATAGATAAACCCATAAGAGTAACCGCACAATGCGACAGCTAACCACTTACCGTAACCTGCAAGTATTTTTGGTGATAATGGCCATCATAGGCATGAGTTTTGCGCTGTTTTATTTACAGCGTCATCTAGGGCTTTCACCTTGCCCGCTCTGTATTTTTCAGCGTGTTGGCCTAATCGTAATGGGCGGATTCGCCCTAATATCAGCGTTGTTTAATCCTAAATCTAAAGTGATAAGACTACTGCTATGGCTTGGTAGTCTAGTAGGTATCGGCTGGGCAACTGCGGTAGCAGCACGCCATGTATGGCTGCAACACTTGCCTGCTGACCAAGTACCTTCTTGTGGTCCAGGACTGAACTATTGGCTTGATACCCTTCCTATACTACAAGTATTCAAGGAAGTATTTGCAGGATCTGGCGAATGTGCCTCTGTTGATTGGACATTTATGGGATTAAGTATTCCTGAGCAGTCGTTGATTCTATTTAGTGTACTGCTGATCGTACATGTGTTGATATTAATGCGTATCGTAAAATCTTCCAAGTAGTATCTTATGACTCAATAAGACGTTAGGTTTCTTTCCTAGTTCTGCTTTTAAAATAGACATTGCTATCTTCGATACAATGTCTTTTTTTTGTCTACTATTAACCCGCCCTTACAACCCATATTAGCGATACCAACAGGTATCGCTAATGCCAACTTATGCCTTTTAGATATAAGGCCAACAACAAAAAGCCCACAGAGATATTTTCAAGCCTTTGATATCTTTAGTCAGCTTACCTTATAAACAGATAAGCATCAGATATTTGTCGCTTTCTGCTCATAAGCTATCTGTATTTTGAATATAAGATAATGCTATCAAGTTCTTAATTTATATTATTACTACGCGCCCATGCCTTATTATCCTTATCTTTGACAATGGCTTTACGTTGTCGATAGTATAGATGAGCTTGAAAAATACTTGTTAAAAACTGTTTTTGGTATGACCATGATATATTTTGCTCCCGTTCGCTCTACTACGCTTGCTATCGTAAAACGGTGGCATCCTTCGTTACTTGTAGCGTCACTATGCGTGCTACTCGTAGGCTGTGATAGTGCATCGTCCAATACCGATAAAGACATGGTATCTACGTTCGCGTCGACTGGTTCTGAATCGCAAGAGACTTCACAATCATTGCAAGATGGCAATGCTAGAAATGCTGAGCTAGCGAGTGATGATGAGACAAGCGAAATGGTGGAGGGGCAATCACTGATTGCTGCTGCTCAGTCAAATAAAGATACCTATGCAGACAGCTCTATGGAGCGATCAGAAGCAAAAAGCAGTATGCTGCAAGCGACATTGATGGGCGATTATGGCGGTATGGTCTCTTGTACAGATTGCGACAGTATTGATGTCACATTGAACCTATTCGCTGATGGTTCCGTACTAAAAGCAAGTTATTATCATAATCCTGAAAAACCAAAAACACCCCTACTCGAATCCGGTATCTATCGACAAGACAATGACAAAATTACCATTGTCTATGAAGGAAAAAATATCGAGACATATCATATCCAAGATAACCACTTGATACGGATTGATGAACACGATAATTTAGAGGATGACTATACGTTATCTCGCAAATAAAAGCGTCATCATGCTGACGGTTAGTTGGCGTATCTCTACATACTAAAACGCCCAAATTACGTTAGCTACATAGCGCCTACTTGTTAGGCGTTTTTTATTGGTCATCGAACAGGGTTTACTTTACAATGATTGCTTGTTTGCCAAGCTGATAGGTTGATCATTGTTTATCAAAGTGGTTATTTTTACTGATGACAGCTAGGCACTTCATACTTTATTTTATCAGCTCTCTATTCTTTTCATTCAAGCGCGTACGGAACGTCTATGCATATTCATATCCTTGGTATTTGTGGTACTTTTATGGGCTCACTGGCATTGCTAGCACGTGCGCTTGGGCATACGGTTACGGGTTCAGATGCCAATGTCTATCCTCCTATGTCCACCCAACTCGAAAATGCTGGCGTGACTATCGAAGAGGGCTACCTAGTAGAGCACTTGCAACCAACGCCAGACTTAGTTGTCGTTGGGAACGCGATGAAGCGCGGCATGGATGTGATTGAGTACATGCTAGATAATGGCTTACGCTATACCTCAGGTCCGCAGTTCTTATCTGAGCAAGTATTGCAGTCACGTCACGTAATTGCCGTTGCAGGTACGCATGGTAAGACCACAACCACGACGATGCTTGCGTGGATATTACATTATGCTGGTATTGATACAGGGTTCTTGATTGGCGGTGTACCACTAGTTGATACGACTGACGAGCAGCTACAGCAAGTGTTCGCGCACAGCAGCTATTTGGGTGCTGATAAAAGCGATGATGATAAATCTGGTTACTTTGTGATTGAAGCAGATGAGTACGATTCTGCGTTTTTTGATAAGCGTTCGAAGTTCGTTCACTATCGTCCGCGCACTGCTATTTTGAATAACCTTGAGTTTGATCATGCAGATATTTTTGCAGATCTCAATGCAATACAAACTCAGTTCCATCATATGGTGCGCATGATTCCAAGCACTGGCAAAATCATTATGCCAGCCGCGACCATCAGTTTAGAAGATACGCTAGCGAAAGGGGTTTGGACACCTATTTGGCGTACTGCTGTCATCGACTCTACTTTAGCTGATACCAGCGAAAATGCGCGTGCTCTAAAAGATAGTAGCGACTGGCAGGCTGAGCTGATTCAAGAAGACGGTAGTAAGTTCAAAGTCAGTTTTGCTGCTAATGAAGATGCCTCTGCTATCGTAAACTGGTCAATGAGCGGTATCCATAACGTCAACAATGCATTAGTTGCTGTGGCTGCGGCCTATGATGTTGGCGTCAGTGTTGAGACTGCCTGTGCTGCCTTATCAGATTTCGCTGGTATCAAGCGCCGGATGGAGCTGATTGGCGACGTCAATGACATCTTAGTCTTTGATGATTTTGCCCATCATCCAACAGCTATTACAACCACATTGGATGGTGCCAAAAAGAAGCTGGCTGATAGACGCATTTGGGCTATCATTGAGCCGCGTAGTAACACCATGAAAATGGGTATTCATCAAGACAGTTTGGCTCAATCAGCGGCACTTGCTGACTACACATTATGGTACGAGCCTACTGGTTTGGAATGGGGCTTAAAAGAGGTCATCGAACAAGCTAAGGCTACTAGCGACGCTATCGGCAACCAACAAGTGTTATCAAGCATTGATGCTATCATTGAGCATATCAGCAGTCACGCAAAAGCAGGTGATGCGATTGTGGTCATGTCAAATGGCGGTTTTGAAGGAATTCATCAGCGTTTATTAACCGCATTGCATAACGGCTAACGCTTCTAGCTAAGATAAAGAAGCAGCTCTTATAAAGAAATAACCCTTCTTATTTTCCTCTATACAAATGCAGTTTATCTAATAGATGGCTGCGTTTTTTATTTCCAATATTTATATGACTTCATTTATATGAATTCGGCACTACAGGTACCACGTTAATAAACGTTGTTAGCACCACTGCTACCTTTGTAACCTTTCGTTTACTTATTGCCCTTACTCGATAGCAAATCGGACTTTTTCCTCACATAGCCCCTACAGTAGTAACATTTTATGCTTACTTTTGCGTCCGAGGAGTGTTTACAATAGATTTATCAAAACTTGTAACACATTATAAATATTAATAATATTAGGAGAATAACATGAGCTTTATTTGGATGATTATTGTAGGTTTAGTCGCTGGTTTACTAGCACGTGCTATCAAACCAGGTAATGACCCTATGGGTTGGATTATGACTATCGTATTGGGTATCGTTGGTGCAATGCTAGGTGGTTTCCTAGCTGGCCTAATCGGTATCAACGCTGATGGCGGTTTCACTGGTCTTATATTCTCAGTAATTGGTGCAATTATCTTACTGTTCCTATATGAAATGATTGTAAACAAACGCCGTGCATAATTGGTCATAAGCCATGCATAGTTTAGTCATAAATGATTACTAGCTAACTAAAATACTATATAAACAAAGCCTTGCATTAAGCAGGGCTTTTTTATGCCATTTATCATCGATAATTTAGTCTTTCTATATGCATATAGCATCATATGACTGCGAAAGTATTGATAAGCATTACTTTTGTCCCCATTTATCTTATAATATCAACCCTATTTTGTCCTTATCATTGAGGTGAGCGTTATGGCACTACTCCCTATCTTAAGTTACCCAGATCCTCGCTTGCGTACTATCGCCAAGCCTGTTAAGGAAGTGACTGCTGAAATCAAAACCTTAATCGCAGACATGATCGAGACGATGTATGATGCTCAGGGCATCGGCCTTGCAGCCAGTCAAGTGGATCATCATATTCAGCTTATCGTTATGGACTTGTCTGAAGACAAAAGCTCTCCTAGAGTTTTTATCAATCCAAAAGTCACGCCACTGGTAGAAGAAAAGCAACCGTATGAAGAAGGCTGCTTATCCGTACCTGATGTCTATGACAAAGTCGAACGTCCTAATAAAGTCCGTATCGAAGCGTTAGACGGTAACGGTGAGGTCATCGATGAGGTAGTCGAAGGACTGCTTGCTGTTTGTATCCAACATGAAATGGATCACCTAAATGGCGTAATCTTCGTTGATTACTTGTCTCGTCTTAAACAGACTCGTGCTCGTGATAAAGTCCGTAAAGTTCTTAAAATACGCGAAAAGCAAGAAGCACAATCAGCAGAAAAACAGACACAAGCCGTCAATTCTTAAAGCTCTACTCTTTATTCTTATCTTTTTATTTCGTCTTTATCCTTCACATAGTTACGTCTACAGTGAGTGTTAATATTTAGCATTCACTGTTTGGCGATAATTTTTCTAACCGATACAGTTTCCACAAAAGGTTTACTACTATGACAATGATCAAAATTGACCAATATTTTGAACCTGCCAGCTGGCAGAAATTTACCAAGGCTGCTGAAGGTCGCGAGACGCCTTTCTTAGTAGTTGACCTTAGTCGTATCGAAACCAAATACCATGAAATGGTAAGCCTGTTTCCTAATGCAAAACTGCATTATGCAATGAAAGCTAGCCCTGCGGTGGAAGTAATCGATCTACTAGCAAACCTTGGTTCTAACTTTGACTGTGCCTCTATTTATGAGCTTGATCGTGTGCTTGGTTGCGGCGTTGAGCCATCTCGTATCTCGTATGGCAACACCATTAAAAAAGCTGAGCATGTTAAATATGCCTTTGAAAAAGGCATCGATCTATACGCGACCGACTCAGAAGCAGATCTAAAAAACATTGCCAAATACGCTCCAGGCTCTAAAATATTTGTTCGTATCTTGGTTCAAGGCTCAGAGACAGCAGAATGGCCATTGTCACGTAAGTTTGGTTGCCATCCTAATATGGCAATCGACCTACTGGTTCAAGCACGCGAGTTGGGCTTAGTGCCTTATGGTATCTCGTTCCACGTTGGTAGCCAGCAAAAAGACGTCGCTGCATGGGATGATGCATTATCCAAAGTTAAATATATGTTTGACTGGATGAAGAACGAAGAAGGTATTAAGCTACAAATGATCAATTTGGGTGGTGGCTTCCCGACCAATTACATTAGCGAAGTCAATCCTATCAAAGTCTATGCGGAAGAAATTACCAGCTATCTGACTGATGACTATAATGATGACGAAATGCCGGAGATTATTTTGGAGCCGGGTCGTTCGTTGGTTGGTGGTTCAGGTGTGTTGGTCAGTGACGTGGTACTGATCTCTCGTAAGTCTGATACCGATTTGACTCGTTGGGTATATACCGATGTTGGTCTATTCCAAGGCTTAATCGAGACGCTAGGTGAAGCCATCAAGTACCCTGTATATACGCCTAAAATGGAAACCTCTACTAGTGAAGGCACAGTAGTACTGGCAGGTCCAACTTGTGACTCAACCGATATCATGTATGAAGAAGCAGGCTATCAGCTACCAGAAGAGCTTGAGATTGGTGATAAAATCTATTGGCTCACTACTGGTGCTTATACCAACTCGTACTCATCAGTAGAGTTCAATGGTTTCCCACCGCTCGAAGTGGTTTATATTGACTAGTACTTAATACTGTTCCACAAAAAAGCGCGGCACGGTTAACACCCGTATCGCGCTTTTTTGTTCTTAATGATTTGATTGTTCAACTAGTCAATTCTTAAAGAAATAGGCACGCTATTATTGTTATTAATAGTTCGGCTACCGTTACTGGTACTACTGCTTGAGTTTTGTGAAATCTGTCCAATCGTTACCCATTGTCCACGTGGCACGATCATCGTACTGTTCAATCTTTGACCTCGAACAGCATTGCTAGCACTGCCAGTGGAATTGTCAGTAGAACTCATTTGATTATAAGGTGAATTCGGCTGCACTAACCTTTCTTCCACTTGGAAAAGTTGTACTTCCATTTGCCCATTGGGCAGCAGTCTTGGTGTAACGGCAATCCCTTGTGTCGTTGGCAGTAATATTTGCTGCTGAATCACAATCTGTGGTCTTAGGTTATCGTTAGCTGAGCGATGATAAGTTGAATAGTTATTAGCATTATAGGTTTGAGTCAGTGAGTAGAGCGTACCTGTGCTGATACTCGCCGCACTGCCAGATAATGTTTGTACTTGATATAGATTACTACTCTGCTGCAAGCTGCTACGCTGACTAACAACCCCTGCACCTTGGATACCGCGATTGGTGATAATGACCTGACCCTGCTGAATATTACCTTGCCCGCTACTACTATTGCCAACACGTACAGCGACCGTCAATGCCTGTGGCTGACGGTCAATTTGAGACAACAACTGCTGTACCGCCTCATAATTGCGTGCCGTCGTCCGCAGTACCAATTTATCTTGATACGTAGTCACCGTACCACCGTCTGCGCTACTATTTAATTGCTGCCTTACTGCAGGTAGTAGGCTAGCCCCGCCATAAGTATGGATAACATAGGTTTGAGAGGTGCTGGCTTGTATGGTAATTGGTAGAACCGCTAAACTCAGCGCACCGACAGACAAACATACACGGCTCGTAAGGTTGATGGTACAAATAGCACTAATCATTTTATGCCTAATACAACGTTTGATACTATTCATACCCGCTCCCTTGCCACTATTAAGTCATCGAGCTATCAGTTATAACGCTAAACTTGACCGTCAACCATAAATAGTCGTTAGTCACTTAATCCAAGTACATCTTGCATGTTGTACTGACCTACTTCCTGCTCAACAACCCAAGTTGCGGCACGTACTGCACCAGCGGCAAATGTCATGCGCGCGCGTGCACGATGGGTAATCTCGACCACTTCGCCATCTGCGATAAACATCACAGTATGATCACCTACGATTTCGCCACCACGTACTGCGTGGATACCAATTGTTCCAGATTCGCGCTCGCCAGTTTGTCCTTCGCGGCCATAGATAGCGACGTCTTTTAGGTTCTGTCCGCGCGCTTCTGCGACGGCTTCAGCCATCATATATGCCGTACCAGAAGGTGCATCGATTTTGTGCTTATGATGTGCTTCGATGATCTCTACATCAGCATCATGACCAAACGCTTTGGCGGCCATACCGAGTAGCTTCAATGATAAATTAACGCCTGTCGAATAGTTACCCGCATATACGATAGTTATTTTCTCACTTGCTTTTGCCAGTACTTGTTCTTGCTGTTCATTGAATCCTGTCGTCCCGATGACCATAGCGACGTTATGCTCAGCACAAACTTGCATGTTTTTTTCAGTAGCGTCAGGCAAGCTAAAATCAATCAGCACATCGATATCATTAATCACAGCGGCTAAGTCATCAACGATTTGTACATTTAAATGACCGATAGCAGCAACTTCGCCTGCATCTGCTCCAACTAGGCTAGACCCTTGACGCTCAATCGCTGCTTTTAATGTAGTCTGTGCATTATTCTGTACTGCCTCGATGAGCATACGACCCATACGTCCGCCTGCACCGATTACCCCAACGTTGATAGATTTATTATTCGATTGTTCGCTCATGTTTTTACCTTAGACGTTTTATATTTGGTGAAATTATCTTTGACCATATTTATCGTAAGTTTAGCAAATATCATCACACGAAGGGCTTTTTATACTATCAATAAAAAGCCCAAAGGTTTCATGTGAAACCTTTGGGCTTAGTTTAATACTAGCTACTTAGTTAGATTATTTCTTAATCGAATAAATCGCCGATTTTTTTGAAGAATGACTTCTTATGTGGCGACTGTTGATGCTTGCTATCGTCATCCAACGTGTCTTGGAATTGGCGTAACAAGTCTTTTTGCTCACGAGTCAGATTCACTGGCGTTTCGATAACCACACGGCAAATCAAATCACCTTTCATGGTAGTACGGACTGGCGTTACGCCTTTGCCGCGTACACGCAGTAACTTACCGCTTTGCGTACCTTCTGCCACTTTGATTTTTACTTTGCCATCTAAGGTTGGGATTTCAACTTCTTTACCCAATGCTGCATCAGTAATGCTGACGGGTACATCCATATATAGATCAGCACCTTGACGGGTAAAGACATTGTGCTGTTTGACGCGTACTTCGACATATAGATCGCCGTTTTGTACGCCAGCGCCGCCTGCTTCGCCCTCGCCTGCTAGACGAACGCGATCACCATCATCGACGCCTGCAGGGATAGAGACTTCTAACGTGCGTGATTTGTCTTTTACGCCATTGCCATGACAGTCCGAACAAGGGTTTTTGATCTGCTTACCAGTACCGCCACAATGAGGACAAGCTTGCTGTACCGCAAAGAAACCTTGCTGCATACGTACTTGACCTTGGCCATGACACGTCTGACAGGTAACAACATCAGAAGCATTTTTTGCCCCTTTACCATCACAGGTATCACAAGGCGCAGGAGCCGTAAAACTGATTTCTTTTTTGCAGCCACGTACAGCTTCTTCTAATGTCAGCTCAATCACATAACGCAAGTCAGAGCCGCGACGCGAACGCCCACCGCCGCCACCACGCTGCTGACCGAAGATATCACCGAAGTTACCAAAGATATCGCCAAAGATATCTTGGAAGTTACCGCCACCTGCGCCGCCGAAGCCGCCGCCACCCATACCGTTTTCAAAGGCTGCATGGCCCATACGGTCGTAGGCTGAACGTTTCTCTTCGTCGCTCAATACTTCATAAGCCATTGAAGCTTCTTTGAATTTGTCTTCCGAATCAGGATCATCAGAGTTGCGATCTGGATGGTATTTCATGGCAAGCTTACGGTAGGCTCGCTTAATTTCTTTGCTGTCAGCGGTCTTGCTGACACCTAATATTTCATAAAAATCGCGCTTACTCATGCTCTCTCCTATCGTCTTTACAGCCACACCGGTTCGTCAAATCATCAGCTCAGTTGATAATTGTCTTAATCTTATTCGTGGTTCTTAGCTAGTGGATATGTATTACGTTTCACATGAAACATAATAACTCACCAAGCTATAGAACCATAATGCTTAGACTTAACCAACAAATACGGTGAAGGCTGCTTAGCCAAATCAATTATAAAAAGTTTGCGCTATTTATGGAGATGGTCTGCTGATTTATCAAGCTCTTAAATGATGAAATTAGCAGTTGGCATCGCTGCGGCAAAAGCCAAACGATTCATTAAGGTTACTGCAAAGCTTTTCGTACCTGAGCGGTGCATAGTCGTGCTAATATTTACCGTCACATCTACGGTCATTTATACTCATAGTGATGACGATTGCGACAAGGTATCAAGTCTTATGAAAAAGCTGGTTATTCTATTAATCATCATTGCGGTAGCAGTGTATGCAGGCTCGCCTTATTACAGTGCTTATCAGCTCAAAAACGCTTATGACGATAAAGATGGTGCCACTATCGCAGCGGCTATTGATTATGAGCAAGTGCGACCAAGCGTCCAAAACCAGCTAACCAGCCAATTTGCGACGACAATGACTAAGTATCCATTAATTTCTGAATTGGGTGGTGAGCCGTTGACCCAAGCCGCGAATGGTTTTATCGCGCAGGCAGTTGAAGGGGCCATCACCCCGCAGAATATCGAAAAAGTGATTAATACCCAAGGTCAAGCCAATACAGCAACCAAAGAGCTAGCCGCAGCATGGGCCATCGCTAGCAATCAAGTTGACTTGAAAAACCTAATTCAGAGCTTAATTATTCAGCGCGGTGATGTCGATGCCGTGGTCAAAAGCCAAATGCAGCAAGTCATGAAAAAACAAGCTGCCGAACTTGAGCAGCAAGTCGCCCAAGGCAATGACAGCGAGAAGCCAACGCTGAGCTACTGCGGTATTAACTGCTTTAGTATTAGTGGTCAGGTAAAAGGCTATCCTCTCACTATCGAGATGCAGCGTGAAGGGCTTATCAATTGGAAAATCGTTGATATCGTCTTACCATAAATTATTTAAGACAGCTTTTGAGACGCAAAAACCTCTGAATAGAACCAAAAAAAACCGCCTTATGAACTGATTCATAGGGCGGTTTTTTTACTTTGTTTAGCAGTCCAATACCTTAAAGTTTTGAATTGCTAGAACACTTAACCCTACGAGTTGATTATTCAACACCCAAGAACTCTAGAAATTCTGGACTCTCAAAACTCGCCTGATATAGCACGCCATCTTCACGATAGATTGCAGGCGTCGCCATTACCGCGAGTCCAGCTGCTTTTTCACGATTGGGTGTTACATGGTCAACTGTACAACTTGCTGATGCAGGCGTCATTTCACCCTGTAGCATCGCCTTATCAAATGCCTGACGACGACTGTCTTCATCCGCTTGGCACCAGATACCACGCATCTGTTTTGGTGACGCCTCATATATCGGATAGCCGATGACATTGACCGTCACGCCTTTTGCATTGAGTGAGGGCACTTGCTGATGTAATCGGCGGCAATAAGGGCAGTTCACATCATCCGCCACATAGATAACAGCTCTTTCAGTAGTGGTTGCTGGATAAGTAATCAGCTGGCTTTTGTCTAATGACGCAAACACAGACTGGTTTTTATGTTTTTCAAAGTTCTCATCGAGGCCGATAAATTGACCATTTTCGATGACTGATATTTCACCATCGGTAATGTACTGCGCATCATCTGATAGTAAAAACGGCACCCCTTCTAGCGTTGCTCCCCAGATAACACCTGGTACTGCGGTATAAAAGAATGGTGTTTTAGCGCTCATGTTCTTAAGCGCAGCCATATTTGCTAGCATATTTGATTTGACTGAGGCACTGACAGGTTTACCTACTTTGCTACTGTTGCCCGCGCTATCACTACGCGTTGGCGTTTCGGTGATAACTTGCTTACTTGGGTTTTTCTGTAGCTCACCTTGTATGACGTAGCGACCATCTTCGGTGATGTGCAGCGGCAACTGGCCGGCCAAATTCACTTGATACATATTGGGCAGTTTGGATGGCACAATAGAAGTAATCTGTGTTTTGATGCCTGCTTGGGTCAGTACTTGGCGTAATCGCTTATCAACAGTCGCACTCACTGTCTGAGTTGCTTGCGAATTTGTAGTGCTTTGCGTTACGTTATTACTGTTGGCATCCGCTGAACTTGGCTGAGCACAAGCAGTGGTTGCTAATAGTATGACGCTGATTAGACTAGTGGACTTTAATACAGGTAATGTCACAGAGAGATTCCTATCTGGTTTTTAATGATGGCAGTTTTCAATATTAAGACCAATTCCAAATCTACTACTAACTGAAAGGTAGCAATACATTTTCTGATTAGTCAGATTTTTAGAGTTGGTTTCAGGGTTGTCTATCATAAAAATATAGATAAAAAAGACTGTAGCATATGGGATAGTTTTGCAAAGCACTAAATGGCTAATGTCGCAAAACTGCTACTTATCTTTAAGAGATAGGCAACACAGGTAGGTAGTAGACATAAATACAATATAGCAGACCGCAAAAAGCAGCACACTGGGTAGCGGCTGCTAATGGGTTTAAAACGATAGTTTCAAGACAAATACTAAGGCCAAAGCTTAATAGTTTCAGTGCTTATTTCTTAAAACTTGGCAACTTCTTCTGGCGTTAAGAAACGGCTATCGCCTTTTTCTAGGCCTTCTAGATTGATATGACCGATACTAGCGCGGTGCAGCTCAGTTACTCGATTACCGAAGTAACCCATCATACGTTTGACCTGATGGTATTTGCCCTGCTCCAATGTTAGGCGTGCATGTTTTTCATCGATGAATTCAAGAATAGCAGGCTTGGTTGGCTCATAATCACCTTCAAGCAAGATGCCTTCAGCCACTTTTTTCACAGCTTTTTCTTGTGCATCACTATCCATTGCATCTGCCAAAGTCAGCTCGTACACCTTTGCATGTTCATGCTTAGGACTGGTGACACGGTGCAGCCAGCCGCCATCATCACTCATCAGCAATGCACCAGTAGTATCGACATCGAGACGTCCAGCGATACGCAAGCTGCCCAATTCTGGTACAGCAATCAGTTCAGTGACAATTGGATACTCTTTAACTTTTAGCGTGCACTCAAAGCCTTCAGGCTTATATAACAAGATATAGCGATTACCCGCAGCGACCGACAACGGCTCGCCTGCCCACATTACATCATCATTGACCACATCGACATGTAGGCCAGGATCTTTAACCACTTGATCATTTACGGTGATTTCGCCGGCGTGCATGATCTTTTTTGACTCTTTACGCGACAGCTCAGTGGCTTTACTAATGAATTTATCTAAACGCATACTATTTACTACCATCGGTTTTATTATACCAGCCCTAAATTAGAAACTAACGACGCCAGCACTCAGCCGTGAGCGGTTCGTTATCTTCGATGGTTAGAAATGGTACTATAATGAAAAATTAAATGAACACTGTGCTCAATACAAAAGCCAGTGAAAGTCAGACCAGTTTAACATATCCAACCTAAGCCTGATGAAATATGAGCTATCAAACGTTAAAACGTGCCGTTACCACGCGACTCGAAATTAAAAAATCTGAGTTTATCGCTTACGCCTATCCGGTGACTTCTCGCGAGCAAGCAATGTTTCACGTGGAACAACTACGAGAACAATATCCCGATGCCCGCCATTTTTGTTGGGCATACATCATCGGTGATCCAGATAATACCACCAGTGCTGGTTTCGATGATGATGGTGAGCCAAGCGGTACGGCAGGCAGGCCGATATTGAATGTACTGCAGCATAAGTCGATCGGCAATGTGATTATCGTCGTAGTACGTTACTTCGGTGGTATCAAATTGGGTGCTGGCGGTCTTACCCGTGCTTATGCGGGCTCTGCTCAAGCGGCCGTCGACGAGATGATATTAAACCCTTATGTACCGATGACCCAGATTCAGATACTGGCAGAGTTTGCGACCGAAGCGCAATGCCGCTATATGATAGAGAGCCTTGGTGGTCATATCGACGATGTTGCCTATAGTAAGCAAGTAACCCTAACCGCTACACTTGCTGAAGCAGATATCGAAAACTTAAAAGCGCGCTTAGCAATGGATGGTCGAGTATTGGATAAACCAGAATACTAAAAATCTGACTAGCTACTCTCATCGGCCGTTTCAGATAGTTTTCTTTTCAATATGCTTATTCGTTAAATTGTTTCAGGAGCTGCTTCTCAGTAACTGCTTTGAGTAGCTAATTTCCAGTAGCTGCTTTCAGTAATCATGCGTTCACTGAAAATCATTGGTTTTCACAGGTACTGGCGTTATGATAAAAAACCCTTACCACGCTACTCTATTCGTTTTTCCACGATTATTAAATAAGACCAATATATGCCAACTTCAACCAAACCTTTTTCTCCAGCACCTTTTAAGCCACCATTTTGGCTGACCAATCCACACTTGCAAAGCATCTTACCTAAGTTTTTTGCGCCAAAGGCACCGACCTACCGCCGCGTGGTCGAAAAAGACTCATTGGACGAGAGTGATATTGCCTATGACTTTTATGATGCGCATCCTGTAGAAGTGTCAAAAAATGGCGAGCTTGAGCAAACCCCATTGATTGTCTTATTTCATGGGATGGAAGGCAGTAGTGACAGTCATTACGCTCGCGCACTAGCGTACCAAATGCACGCGCAAGGCTGGCATTTTGTGGTGGCACATTTCCGTAGTTGCGGTGGTATTCCTGCTAGTGGCACAGTATTTTATAATGCAGGCGACACTGACGAGGTGCATCATGCGCTACAGAATTTGCGTGAGCAGTATGCCAATATCTATGCCGTTGGTGTCTCATTAGGAGGCAATGCACTGGCCAAATACATGGGCGAATATGAGGACAAAGTCCTATGTAAAGCTGCCGTTGTTATCTCCGCGCCAGTCGATATGTCTTCAGCTGCCATTACTATGCACAGCTTTTTGAGTCATCGTATCTATACGCCTTATCTGCTTAACCCAATTATCAAAAAAGCATTGGCAAACGATCTTACTCAAGATGAAATCAACTCTATCAAAGCTGCCAATCGTATCAGTGATTTCGATGACATCTTTACCGCGCCGCGTCACGGATATCGCTCCAAAAACGACTATTATCATACCGCATCCGCCATGCCGTATTTGCGCAACGTCACTCACCCTCTGCTATTAATCAGTGCAAAAGACGATCCTTTTATCGGGTTCACTGCTACCCCAAATGATGTCTCTGAGAGTGTCACTATCTTAGATACTGAGCACGGTGGGCACATCGGTTATCTGCGTTATCGCTCAGACAACGGTCAGTCCAAAAGCAAATCGTCTGTCACCAATGATAAAGAGTCAAAGACTTCAAAGTTCGATATCAACTGGATACCTGAAACTGTCAGCGCTTATTTTAATTGGATTGGTGTTCCTTCGACTAGCGAACCTTCTCAAGATGTAACCTCTGACAATAAATAATCACTGTCATCAATGACAAAATAATAAAGCCAACGTTTATAACCTTTTGAGAGTGTTTTATGTACCCATTTATCCGTTATGCTAGCACCATCGCTCATGCTGCCCTAAAAGCAAAAAAAGGCGACACACTGACGTTTAAGGACACCAGTGAGATTCAGTTTCGCTGCCGCTTATCCGATATAGATAATTTTTTGGAGATGAATAACGGCCGCGTATTTACGCTGTATGATTTGGGTCGTATGGACTTTGCGGTGCGGACTGGGCTTGGCAAGCAGTTGTTAAAACAACGCTGGGGTTTGGTCATCGCTGGCAGTACTATTCAATACCGTAAGCGTATTCGCGCCTTTCAAAAAGTCACGCTCAAGACCAAAATCGTCGGTATCGACGCGCGCTGGCTGTATATTGAGCAATCAATGTGGGTCAAAGGACAGCCCTGCTCATCTGGTCTACTGCGTACCGGTGTAACCAAAGGTGGCAGAGTGATCGACACGGCACAAGTATTGGCTGCACTTGGTCAATCTGACTGGGATCTACCGCCAACAGGTTACGTGGCTGAGTGGATCAAAAGTGATGCTGATCGTCCGTGGCCACCTGTCGATACAGCTGACTAACTAGACTTGATAAAATAGTAATCCATTACTTTTATCTTATCTAACAGATAGTACAAGCAAGCAACCTTATAGCTACTATTTCATAACAACTCATTATATAAATACATATAATAAATGTTAGGATAGTAGTGAGTACATACTCAGACAAAACAAATATAGTCTTATAAGGAGAATAATATGGCTAATACAACAGATTATGTCGGTACGTTATTTGATAATAGCGAATCAAACCCAAGCAAAATTACCTTAGCGTTTACCATGGCAGGCGTAGCACTGAAAAAAGACCATTCTGCTACTGTGATATTAATGGTGGATGCGGTGCATTTGGCAAAACCAAACGCGCTAGACAATGTAGATATCGGCGATCCGTTTGAGCCAGCTGGTGAGTTACTAGAAGCCTTTATTGAAAAAGGTGGTCAAGTATTGGTCTGCGGTGCTTGTATGAAACACAATGGTGTAGAAGAGTCAGATATCGACAAGCGCTTTGAAGTGATTAGCGGTGATGATGTGGTTGAGCTACTGATGAGTGCTAAAGGGTCTTTGCAGTTGAATTAGGACATAAGCAAATTCAGTTAATCAAGCTATAGAAGTGAGTCAGTTTCTTAGTCATCGTTTTGGGTGGTTTGGGAGCTGACTTTTTTCATCTTTTGAATAAGTACGATTATTCTAATGAATACTAGTGTAGTGGTGAGGTTCTAACTCTCTTTTCTCATTTCATGTGTTTCCAGCAAATATATTGCTAGAGTGGAAGCAGCTCCGACCGCCAGTTTAGCATGTCTAGGTTGCAAGCCTTTAAACTGGCTATCTTTGCCATGACCACTACCATATTCGTTTCTAACCTCTGCAATGCCTTGGACAACAGCGGACAAACTACCTAAAATCTGTCTTATTGAGCTCGCTGCTTTTGCCTTGTTAGATATGTCACGTCGAGTAATTTGAGATATTTTACTCATTATTTATTTCAACTTTCTTTGGCTAGATATTTAGTGATCTCAAGTATATGTATTAATAAGCTTTAACTACAGTTTTGTAGTCAACTATCTTAACTACAAAACCGTAGTCAAAACCCACTACCCTATTCAGCAACTAAATAAACACTATCTCACATACTCTTTACTCAGCTCTGTTAAAGTAAGCCATGTAAATATCCTAATAAAAAGGAACCATTCATGACCTTACTTGATATGCTTAATATCACCTACCCGATCATCCAAGCGCCAATGGCAGGAGCAACCACACCTGAACTGGCAGCGATGGTCAGTAACTTTGGTGGACTGGGCTCATTAGGATCTGGCATGACTGCGCCAAATGTTTTGACCAGCCAAATTGATACCATTAAATCGCTCACCGACCGTCCGTTTATGGTCAATCTCATGGTATTGTCTGAGCAAGAATCCACGACCTTTGATACCGAAATTCCCGCTTGGCTGAGTGAGTACTATCAAGATAATAATATCGAAATTGCACTACCTGAACGCCCAGCGCAGAGCTTCGCAGAGCAGCTACAAGTGCTCTATGACAATCCCGTTCCCGTTGCCAGTTTTACCTTTGGCATTATCAGTGCTGAGCAAGTTCAGCGTCTGCAAAGTCTCGGTACACGCGTCATCGGCACCGCCAATCATCCACTAGAAGCGCAAGCATGGAGCGAAATTGGCGCAGATGCGGTATGTGTACAAGGGGTCGAAGCAGGAGGTCATCGCGGTGGTTGGTTACCGCAAAGTGAAAGCGATCCATTGGGTTTATTGACGCTGATTGGCCAGACCCGCGCCTGTACTGATATTCCTTTGATTGCAGCAGGTGGCATTATGACGGGACAGGATATCAAGGCAGTACAAGCGGCAGGTGCTGAGCTTGCACAAATGGGGACGGCGTTTTTGACCACCGACCAATGTGGTATCAATGATACTTATAAACAAGCCTTACTCGATGCCAGTCACAGCAGACGCAGCTCAGAAACGCGCTTAACTCGATTATTTTCAGGTAAGCTCGCTCGTGGTTTATTAAACGCTTATCTATTTGATTTTGCTCAATTTGAAAGCGCTGATGAGCTACCGCCCTACCCACAATTAAACGCCATGTCCAAATCTATGCGAGCTCATGCCTCTAAAAATATGGATGCAGAACATCAATCTTTATGGGCAGGACAAGGGGTAACTTTGGTCAAACAAGAGAGCACGCTTGAACTGCTTGAGCGACTGGTAAAAACATTATAGGCTTAAATATTTCTATCAGTCCGCACTACTCTAATACAAAATCTACCGCCGCAGCTGCATGAATAGCTGTGGTATCAAATACAGGTATCGGGCTATCAGCCTGTTTAATAAGTAGACCAATCTCTGTGCAGCCCAAGATCACACCCTCTGCCCCTTTCGCTGCCAAATCTTTAATCACTTGACGATAATACTCTCGTGAGCTGTCTTTAAATTCACCAACACACAGCTCTTTTTTGATAATGCGGTGCACTTCTGCTCTCGCCTCATCTTCTGGTATCAATACTTGTAAACCCGCATCAATAAGACGCTGCTTATAAAAATCTTGAGTCATCGTAAACTGAGTACCAAGTAAGGCTATTTTAGTAAGATTTTGTTTTTTGATAGCATCAGTAGTCGCATCAGCGATATGAGTCAACGGTAAGTCTGTGGCGGAGCGCACGTCATCGACCAGTTTGTGCATCGTGTTAGAAGCAATCATGATTCCTTGTACGCCAGCTGCTTGTAGACGCTGAGCACTGCTAGCCATTATCACGCCTAGCTCGTCCCATCTGCCTTGCTCCTGTAGCGCATTAATCAACGCAAAATCTACACTATGAATCAACAAATCTGCTGAATGTAGTCCGCCAAGCTGATGCTTGACACCTTCATTAATCAGACGATAATAGCTCTCGGTACTCTCCCAGCTCATACCACCGATGATTCCTAATGTTTTTTGTGGAGATCCTCGTTGTTCTTGAACTGCCATACTATACTCCTATTTGTTTTTGGTCTTAGTTATAGTAAGTTATCGTAGCAAAATCGACTGTTGAGAACGCACTGTTTTTAGAGATATTCCTTTTAGCAATAATCTCTTCAAAAAGCTTTAAAATGCTGCCTTAAAGACAATAATCATATTAATAACATATCGCAAACCCTACCATTAATAATAACGATTTTACCCGTTCGGCATCACAGAGTATGATGGACGCTGGTAGTTACCACCCTATTTACTATAACTACTCATTACCTGACTATTATATTTACAACGTATGCCCGCATCATAGGTTGGGCATAGCTAACACTATGTAGGACAACCGAATACTATGGCCAACTTCCCCACTATCAGAATACGTACGCGCCGCAAATATTATCGCCTTATCTTTACAGGTCTAATGGCGATGATGATGTCACTGATTATCTCAACAGCCCTGTTGGTGGTCAAACAAGGCTTTATCGACGGATTTTTTATGGAGTTGATGCATTCGTGGGGACTGGCCTTTATGTTTGCGTGGCCAAGTGCGTACATCTGCGCCTATCTAGTACAAGAGCACATACTTAGTAGAATAGAATTTTATTGAAATATGCCCTACCGCAGCTAAAACCACTACATAGTGGACATCACTGACTACGCTGACGAATTATCTATACTAGTGTTCTTTATACCGATAGCATCATGGATGTAGGTTAATTAGAGCTCAACCTTATTTTTTAAACAAGCCACTCTATGGTCCAAAGTACCTTCTAACACAGGTTTGATTTGTGCACACTCACTATCCGCTATTGGACAGCGAGTACGGAATACACAGCCTGATGGTGGATTGATTGGACTTGGTAAGTCGCCCTCTAATAACTGAATGACCTTATTACGTTCGGCAATAGGATCAGGTAATGGCACCGCTGACATCAGCGCTTGTGTATAAGGATGCGTCGGATTTCCGTACACAGCTTTGTTTATACCTAGCTCGACGGCATGGCCTAAATACATAACAAGCACTCTATCCGCGATGTGTTTAATCACTGATAGATCATGGGCGATAAAGATAAGCGCCAACCCCATCTCTTGCTGTATGTCTTGCAACAAGTTAATGACTTGCGCTTGAATCGAGACATCAAGAGCCGATACTGGCTCATCACAGATGATGATTTTAGGCTTTAGTATTAGGGCGCGAGCGATACCAATACGCTGACACTGACCACCAGAAAACTCATGCGGATAGCGGTTAATCTGATTAGACAGTAGCCCAACCTTTTTCATCATTGTACGTACTTCATCTTGTACATCAGATTTTTTCATTTCTGGATAGTAGGTACGCAGTGGTTCTGCGATGATATCGCCTACCGTCATGCGTGGGTTAAGCGACGCTAGCGGATCTTGGAATATCATTTGAATGTCTTTGCGCTTTATTCTCATGGTTTTCTTAGAGGCGCCTACTATCTCTTCATCACCAAACTTTATGCTGCCAGCATTGGCTCTCACTAAGCCGATAATCGTTCTTGCCAGCGTTGATTTACCGCAGCCCGACTCACCTACTACGCCCAAAGTCTCGCCAGCGAATAGCTCAAACGAGACGCCATTGACAGCCTTTAAGGTGTCAGGCTTTTGCCAAAAGTACGTCCCTTTTTGTTTGATATTAAACGTCGTATGCACATCCTGCACTTGTAGTAGCGGAGCTTGGCTTTCTTTGACTATGCCTATATTAGATAATATCATGTCCTAGCCCTCCAATGTCGATAGGTTATTGATATTAGTCTTAGGGTCAGTATCTGTTGCCATACCCTTGGTAACGTCTGCTGAATCATCAATCTGCATCTCAGGATGCCAATGGCAAGCACGTTGACGCTCGTTTGGTAAAAACTCAAGCGGCGGTGGTACATCACGGCAGATATCCATGGCATGCGTACAACGCTCATGAAAAGGACAGCCAGTCGGTAGATTCAATAAATTGGGCGGACTGCCAGGAATGGTTTCAAGCTTACCTTTATCATCATCAAGACGCGGAATAGCTTTTAATAATCCAATAGTATAAGGATGCGTCGGCGTATAGAAAATCTCTTCCGTTTCCCCATACGCCATGGTACGACCAGCGTACATTACGAGTACCCGATCACAGATACCAGCTACCACACCCAAGTCGTGAGTAATCATAATAATAGTGGTACCAAAGTCACGCTTTAGCTCATTTAACAGCACCATAATCTGTGCTTGTACGGTCACATCAAGCGCCGTCGTTGGTTCATCGGCAATCAATAATTTCGGACGACAAAGCAGCGCCATCGCAATCATTACCCGTTGGCGCATACCTCCTGAAAACTCATGCGGATACATACCAATCCGTTTTTTTGCCTCAGGAATCTTGACCGCATCTAACATACGGATCGACTCCTCCCACGCATCTTTTTTGCTCATACCCTTATGCAGAATCAACACTTCAGCAAGCTGATCGCCTATTTTCATATAAGGATTAAGGGAGGTCATCGGATCTTGGAAGATCATAGCGATTTGCTCAGCACGAATCTTATTCAATGCTTTTTGCGATAAACCTAATAGCTCATTGCCTTCAAATTTTACGGAACCTTTGGTACGGCCGTTCTTTGCCAGCAAACCCATGATGGCGAACGCCGTCTGAGACTTGCCAGAGCCTGACTCACCGACGATGCCCAACGTCTCACCCTCATGCAGGTTAAAATTTAAACCGTTCACTGCAGTCACAAGTCCATCTTCGGTCGTGAATTGCACAGATAAATCTTTAACTGCTAATAAGCTGCTTTCTTGACTAACTTTTTTGGCCTGATTGGCTTGGGTATTGAGCACTGAGTCAGCGCCCACTTTACGGACAGTAGAGTCTATTTTCTCAGGTGCGCTATTGCTATCTTGCATTGACATGATGTTGTTCTCCTAGCGAGCTTGAGTCTAGCGGTCTTTAGGGTCAAACGCATCACGTAGACCATCACCGATAAAGTTAAAACAAAATAAAGTAATGACTAAGAAAGCCGAGGGAATTAAAATTTGCCAAGGCGCGACTTGCATTGTTTGTGAGCCCTCTTGGAGTAGCGCACCCCAACTGGTCATTGGCTCCTGCACACCAAGTCCTAAAAAGCTCAAAAACGACTCAAATAAAATCATCGTTGGTACTAGCAACGAGGCATACACAACAACCACACCAAGCACGTTGGGTACAATATGACGCAAGATAATGTTAAACCCTGATACCCCACCAACGTGCGCCGCTTCGATAAACTCTTTACTCTTCAGACTCAATGTCTGACCACGGACAATACGAGCAACATCAAGCCAAGAGACTAAGCCGATAGCGACAAAAATTAAAATAAGGTTACGACCAAATATCGTTACTAGCAAAATCACAAAAAACATAAATGGAAAGGCGCTTAGAATCTCCAAAAAGCGCATCATAATCATATCTACTTTGCCGCCTAGATAGCCTGACGTTGCGCCATAAACCGTACCAACCAATACCGCCACCGTTGCACCAGCAATACCCACCAATAGTGATATTCGCCCACCGACTGCGGTACGCACGAGTAAATCACGACCGAGTGAGTCCGTACCGAAGTAGTGCTTGTTTTCAATCGATGGCGCAGATTGCATAAAGTTCCAGTCGGTTTCTGCATAACCAAAAGGTGCTAGCATGGGCACAAAGATGACAAACATACCGACGAGTAATAAGATAAAAAAGCTCGTCACTGCCGCCTTGTTTTGATAAAAACGGCGCCATGCATCTTGCCAAAGGCTACGGCCTTTTATCTCTTTGATAGGCAGTTCCATAAGCTCGGTTGGCTGGTCTACGGTCAGGCTCATAGTCGTCCTTTTACTCATTTAATTGAGAATCTGATATGTATTTTTAAGTGATAATTAGCATTTATATGGTGTGCTTTAAGTGTCCATTAATACCAATATCAATACTGGATTTTTGGATCAATAATGGCGTATAGAATATCGACGATGGCATTGAAGGCAATCGTCAATACACCAACCAAAATGGTCAAACTAAGCACAACACCATAATCGCGATTCAGCGCACCATTCACAAATAACTGCCCGATACCTGGTAAACCAAAAATAGTCTCGATCACGATAGAGCCAGTGATAATGCCGACGAATGCAGGACCAAGATAAGAAATCACAGGTAGTAATGCTGGTCTGAGCGCATGTTTCATCACGATTCGACGCATTGGCAACCCTTTAGACTTTGCCGTACGGATATACTGACTATTCATCACCTCAATCATCGAGCCACGCATGATACGTGCAATACTAGCGACGTAAGCCAATGCTAAAGCTGTAACGGGCAGTATCAGGTTTCGCACTGCTCCATCATTCCAGCCACCAGCTGGCAGCCATTGTAAAAGAATCGCAAACACCAGTACTAATAAGGGGGCTTTTACAAAGCTTGGAATCACAACACCCGTCATAGCAAACGCCATCAGAATATAATCCATCCAAGAGTTTTGCTTGAGCGCAGCTATCACCCCAAGAATAAGCCCTAACACCAGTGCTAATATAAAAGCGTACAAGCCAAGTTCCATTGATACCGGAAAGGACTGCGATAACAATTCATTGACCGTATAGTCTTTATACTTAAAGGATGGTCCGAAATCGCCTAGAGCCAGCTGCTTTAGATAATTAACATATTGCAGCCACATAGGATCATTGAGATTGTATTTGGCTTCGATATTGGCCAATACTGCTGGCGACAAACTACGCTCACTAGTAAAAGGACTGCCCGGTGCCAAACGCATCATAAAAAAAGACACGGTTATCAAAACAAACATGGTCGGAATGGCTTCTAAAATCCGCCGAAAAATAAGCTTTAGCATAATGCCTCTTTATAAGGTTACCTGTACAACAACGCTTGATTTCAAAATGCTCGTTTTGAGTACTTACGCCACTTTCAGACTTTCTCTGGTCCATAGCAAACGGACGCTATCAATCGGAATTGCTCCTTTTCATAGCGCCTGCTGATAAGACTATTGGATGTCATTCTTTGATAATCAGTGCTTAATGATCAGTGCTTGGCGATAGAGATATCTTTACCTTGCCAGTTGTCTAGAGGATCTTTCGTTGAAAAGCCGATGACGTAAGGTTTTACCAAACGAGGGCTGACATAGTGATAGATATTAAGTAGCCCCATATCCTGATCTAACTGTGCTTCCGCTTTTTGATATAAGCTTGCACGTTGCTCAGGCGTGACGCCCGCTTTTAACGTTTGAGCCATTAAGCTATCAAAATTGGCATTGGCGTACTTACCGTAGTTACCGCTATTGTCAGATTTGGCAATATTCAAAAATGCTGAAGGTTCGTTGTAGTCGGCACACCAACCAGCACGAGCGATTTGATAATTGCCGTTACGGCGCGTATCAAGATAGGTTTTCCATTCTTTATTGGTCAAGGTTACATCGACAAAACCGAGCGCTTGTTTCCATAACGAAGTGGCGGCAACTGCGACCTTTTTATGATTGTCATTGGTGTTGTAAAGCAGCTCAAAGGAGAGCGGATTACTCTCGTTGTAACCAGCTTCATTTAGTAGTTTTTTGGCTTCAGCAATACGCTTCTCTTTATCCCACGTTGACCATTCTGGTTTGTTTTCTACCTTGCCATTAGCTGCTATAGGTGTGAGCTGATAAGCCGCTGTTTGGCCTTGTCCAATAACCTTATCGGCAATGGTGTCACGATCTAGTGACAAGGCTAAGGCACGACGTACTTTAGGGTTGTCGAAAGGAGGCTTGACGGTATTGAACTCGTAATAATAGGTACAGAGATAAGGTGAAACTCTAAGCTCATCACCATTTTTCTCTTTCAAAGAAGCAAACTGCTCGGTTGGTATTTCATTATAAGTGACATCCACTTCACCAGCCTGATAGCGTGCTACATCGGTGGTGCTAGAAGGAATAGGTAGCATCGTGATGGTATCAAGCGTTGTATTGGCATCATCATAATAGGAGGTATTACGTGACAGAACGAGCTCATCGTTAATTTGCCATTTACTGACTTTATAAGGGCCGTTGACGACGATATTGGCAGGATCCGTCCATTTATCACCAAATGCTTCGATTGTTTTTTGATGCACAGGTTTGACGGAATTATGAATAAGCATATCTGGAAAATAAGGTACTGGCTCTGACAAAGTGACCTGCAGTGTTTTGTCATCGATTGCCTTTACTCCAAGTGTATCTATACCTGCAGCACCTTCAACGATTTTATCAGCACCAACTACTTTAGCATCAACCAAATAGCTTGAATAAGGCGACGCTGTATCGGGATTGACTAGGCGGCGCATGCTATAAACAAAGTCTTGCGCAGTAACCGGATCGCCATTTGACCACTTGGCATCACGTAATTTGAAAGTCCATACTTTGTTATCCGGACTCTCCCACTCAGTTGCGATTCCTGGGATGGTTTTACCGTCTGCATCGGTATTGGTTAGCCCTTCAAATAATTGACGACCAATATTAGACTCAGGTACACCAGACACTTTATGTGGATCAAGCGATTCAGGCTCTGTTCCATTATTAATGACCAACTCTTGAGTATCTGCTAGTACGTTTGGATCAATATTAGCTGATGAGTTAGTACTATTAGTGGCCGCATTATCACTACACCCTGTCATAAACATGGCAAGTACAAGAGAGGTCGGTAAAAATACAGTAGTACGAAGGGAGACAGAGTTGCGGGTCATATGGCGTCCTAGCAGGCAGGTGGCGATCAGATTAACTAATCTAGTAGTAAATCCATTTACAGTTAATATATCGTTTTCATATGCATTATTTACGTCGTTAAAGGCCATCATCTGACCATCTATTAATAATAAACGTTAGAAAACTATTGGTAATAGTAATAGTAAAAAAAGTTATCAATGTCAACAATTTTTCAGTTCATAGAAAAAACGTGAATTCAGTCAAACATCTGCATATACTATTAATGAGTAAAAAAGAACAAAAAACATACTAATTTACGGAATTCTACAAGGATTTAACCGGTTTTTTTATGAGAAACCCATCACTCGTTAAAATTCCACTCTTATGTTATAAATTGTATCTGACATATGTTTGACATTTTATAGTGTTTACGAACTAATACTTGGAATAGCATTCTATTATTAAGCGTAAGACATTTGATAATTTAGATAATCATATGAAAGACCATTCATGTGATACGTTCTAGTGCGACCTTGAGTAGCATGGTGATTCATTAAGATATTCGCTGTAATTCATTGAGTCATGTTACCAATGATTTTTCTTTTCAGTTTTTCTATAAAGAGCCCTATTCGTTAGAAAATCATGCTGAAACCCATAAACCAAATAACATGAACAGCTCTAGATCAGTGTGAGCAGTAACACAAAGAATATTACTGATGTAAGCCAAGCTTTCTATAACAAAATTCCGTTAGCGCAAATGTATCCGACTCCTAGACGACCAGTCTATTTTTAAGTATAGTGTCTTTGTTAGTCGATAACCTCTAAGCATCATTATCATGATATCGTTTCTACTAGAAGAAAAAATACATTGATGAGTGATCTCAATGACATGATGTTTATAGTCGGTTATTCATCCACTTATACATAAATTAAATCATAAATATATAAAGGAAATCATCATGCGTAGTGCTATTCATAACAGCTTTGGCAAACCCTCCAACGTATTGAGCGTTGGCGACAGTCCCGTACCGCAGCCTGCTGCCAACGAAGTCCGTATCAAAACCATTCTCTCCCCTATTCATAACCATGACTTGCTAACCGTAAGTGGTCAATATGGCTATAAGCCTGAGATGCCAGCCATCGGTGGTAGTGAAGCGCTAGGTATTATCGATGCCGTGGGCGATGATGTGACAGATCTAAGTGTTGGTCAACGTGTGGCTTGTGCCAGTGTGCACGAGACGTGGGCGGAGTATTTTGTCGCCCCTGCCAGCATGGTATTTAACATGCCTGATAGCATCGAAGACGAGTTGGCTGCCCAACTGATTGCTATGCCGCTGTCTGCCCTAATGCTATTAGAGTTCCTAGAAGTAGATAGCGGTCAATGGATTATCCATAATGCGGCAAACGGCGCTGTCGGTAAGACCCTTGCCATGCTCGCAGCAGCACGCGGCGTGAATACGATTAACCTCGTCCGTAGTAAAGACGCGATAGAAGAGCTGACCTCACTCGGTATCAAAAACAATGTCGTCACAGCTGATGATGACTGGAAAGATCAGGTCCGCGCTATCATTGGTGATGATAAGATTACAGCAGCCGTCGATTCAGTCGGTGGTGAGTCGAGCAACGAGCTACTATCATTACTTGGCAGCAAAGGCACGCTGGTCTCATTTGGTATCATGTCAGGCAAGCCAATGGCATTAGACGCTGGTAGCTTGATCTTTAAGCAAGCCGTTGTAAAAGGCTTCTGGGGCAGCAAAACTAGCCAAGAAATGGATCTAGAAAACAAACAACGTCTAATCGATGAGCTACTAGAGCGTGCTTCGAATGGCGATCTAAAGCTCCCTATCGAAGCCATTTATAGTCTGGACGACATCACAACTGCCGTCTCTGGAAAAGTACAATCAAGCAAAAAAGGTAAAGTTATCTTAAAGCCTTAAGCGATACTCTAATCTTGCATTGATTGTCATTAAAGGCATCATAAATATGAAAAGTCCATTTGTATTACTCGTTAGATAATACTATGGGCTTTTTTATTTTAACCATGCTGTTGCCATAATGATTCTGATGTAAACATATACATAGGCAATTACCTATCAACTCAAATAATAATATTTAATAAGGATATAACCATGTCAAACGATACAACGTTCAAAGCCTTAGTTGTCGAAGAAACCAGCGATGGCGAATTCAAAAAGAGCATTCAAGAGCGCAAAGTCAGTGACTTGCCGGAAAATGACTTGCTCATCGAAGTGCATTATTCATCGTTAAATTTTAAAGATGCGATGTCAGCCACGGGCAATAAACGAATCACCAAACAATATCCGCATACCCCAGGTATCGACGCCGCTGGCGTGGTCGTCAGTGATAAGTCAGGCACGTTTAGCGCAGGACAAGAAGTATTAGTATTCGGCTATGATCTTGGTATGGATACGGATGGTGGCCTTGGTCAAATGATCTCTATACCCGCCGATTGGGCGCTGCCTTGCCCAGAAACACTGACGCTAAAAGAAGCAATGACCTATGGTACTGGCGGCCTAACCGCAGCACTAAGTGTGCAAAAGCTAGAAAAAATGGGTGCAAAACCAAGTGATGGCCCAGTTGCTGTGACTGGCGCAACAGGCGGCGTAGGTACGATCAGTATCGCTATCTTAAAGCAGCTCGGCTATGAGGTGATTGCGTTCTCAGGTAAGCCAGAGCAAAGCGAGCATCTAAAAGCATTGGGCGCAAGCGAAGTGCATCATCGCGATACCATCAATGAAATCGGTAATAAGCCTGTCGGCCGTGAGCTATGGGCAAACGCCATTGATACCATCGGTGGTGATTACCTATCTAACTTGCTCAAACAAACTAAAGCGGGCGGCGCGGTGACGAGCTGTGGTCTAGCAGGTGGCGCTGAGTTTTCGATGACGGTCATGCCATTTATCACTAGAGCGGTATCATTATTGGGTATCGACTCGGTCTATATTCCACTAGCAGATAAAGAAGCCATCTGGAAACGTGTCGCCACTGATATGAAACTGCCTAATCTTGAAAGCTATGGTGAAGAGATTACACTTGAGCAAACGCCAGAATACTTAGATCGCTTTATGTCGAGCAAAGTGGTTGGGCGTTATGTGGTGAATATGAAGGGTTAGATTTTCTTCAAGACAAATATTATAAGCAGTAGCGGTGCTCTTTATCTGAAAGAGCACCGCTTTTTTAATTGACTTTAACGAACTTAAGTTTACTATATTGATTTTATGGAATATTAATAATAAGGAAGTTAAATTGTTTGAGATAGGAGAAATTTATAATAGGCGTGCTGATATACATGGTAGATATAAGGGCCAGCAATATGGAGGTATAGCTACTCCTGCCGCTCATCCATATATATTTATATTTACAGGTGATTCTGGTAACGAGTATGGATATATTGATAATTTTGATCCTAATGGTACCTTTAAATACACAGGTGAAGGACAAGAAGGTGACATGAGAATGTCTAAAGGTAATTTAGCTATTCACGATCATCAAAAAAACAATAAAGAAATTCTACTTTTTGAATATACATCACGAGGTTTTGTACGGTTTTTAGGAACATGCAATTATGTTTTCCACCACATTGAAGAGCGGCCAGATAGAAATGGTAATCTTCGTGAAGCTATCGTTTTTCATTTAGATATAGTTAATACTCAAAATATTGATGCAGTTCAAGCTCTAACTTCCGAGATAGTTGAATCTCCCAAAGCTATGTACATTACTAAGCCTAGCAAAGGTCATTCATTACAGAAATTACGAGAGATTGCCTTGAGTGCAACGCCAACCCAAGCAAGTACACAAGAGAAAATCCAGTCTATCCAAAACCGTAGTGCGGCAATTAAATTTTATGCTAAGAGAAGAGCTAATGGTATATGCGAAGGATGTAATGAGATAGCTCCATTTAAAACTAAATCTGGACCTTACCTTGAAGTACACCACTTAACTAGGTTGGCAGACGGTGGGGCAGATTTACCTCAAAACGTTATCGCGTTGTGTCCTACCTGTCATCGAAGAGCACACTACTCTTTAAATCATTTAGAATTTAATAGTCAGTTGATAAAAGAAGTTGCTGCTATCGAAGCAAAAATTAATGAGTGAAACGCTTAACTTTTAAACCAAAAAAACACCCAACCAAGTTGAGTGCTTTTTATTTATGGCAAGATGCATATCGATTCAAAAAAGCTGAGTTGAATAGCTATTTAGATAAGTTTACGTAGTCTAAGATGGTAACAAGGCAACCGAGCGCAGATAATACGTGTTTGTATATCTAGCGAGGTTAACACCGTTACCGTTTAGAATACGTAAACGAATTATTCCCACTCAATCGTTGCAGGCGGCTTGCTCGAAACATCATAAGTCACACGCGATACTTCAGCGATTTCATTCATGATACGGTTCGATACCGTCTCGATCAAATCATACGGCAGATGCGCAAAGCGAGCCGTCATAAAGTCTACGGTCTCAACTGCACGTAGCGCGATTACCCATGCATAGCGGCGGCCATCGCCGACCACGCCGACAGATTTGATTGGTTGGAATACGGCAAATGCTTGTGCAGTCTTGTCATACCAGCCTGAGCGCTCAAGCTCTTGCATAAAGATTGCATCTGCCAAACGCAGGATATCCGCGTATTCTTTTTTGACTTCACCAAGGATACGCACGCCCAAACCTGGACCTGGGAACGGATGGCGATAGATCATTTTGGCTGGTAACCCTAACGTAATACCAAGCTTGCGTACTTCGTCTTTGAACAAATCACGTAACGGCTCAATCAGTTTAAATGCCAAATCATCTGGCAAACCGCCTACGTTATGATGGCTCTTAATCACGTGTGCTTTGCCTTGATGTGACTTAGCAGATTCGATAACGTCTGGGTAAATCGTACCCTGTGCCAAGAACTCAACGACTTTACCATCGCTCTGCTCGCTCACTTGACGCGCGCTATCAGCGAATACGTCGATGAAGGTTTTGCCGATGATTTTACGTTTTTTCTCTGGATCAGACTCGCCTGCCAATGCATTTAAGAATAAGTCTTCTGCATCAACACGGATGACTTTTACGCCCATGTTTTCTGCAAAGATTTGCATCACTTGGTCGCCTTCGTGCAGACGCAATAGACCGTTATCGACGAACACACAAGTCAGCTGATCGCCGATTGCTTTGTGCAATAGCGCGGCAACGACTGAACTGTCCACACCGCCCGATAGACCTAGTAATACTTGCTTATCACCGATTTGTTCTTTTAACTGTGCGATACGCATATCAGCGATATTGTCTGGCGTCCACTCACCTGCACACTCACAGATTTGATGAACGAAACGACCAAGCAGCGCTTGACCTTGTAGCGTATGCGTCACTTCTGGGTGGAACTGTAGACCGTAGTATTGCTTATCATCATTTGCCATAATCGCGATTGGACAGCTTGGCGTGCTAGCGATGATGTCAAAGCCTTCAGGTACTTCGATGACCTTGTCACCATGACTCATCCAAACGTTTAGCTTGGCAGCCGCGCCGTCAGTCTTACTGTCTTCGATGCCGTCAGTCAGCTGCGAGTGACCATTTACTTCGATAGTCGCCGCACCAAACTCATGAATATCACTGGCATGAACTTGCCCGCCAAAACGGTCTGCCATTGCTTGCATACCGTAGCAGATACCTAGTACTGGCACGCCTAGATCAAATACCGCATCGTTGATACGCGGGCTGTTTTCTGCGTGGACGCTCTCAGGGCCACCTGACAAAATGACGCCTTTTGCGCCAAAATCGATGATGCGCTGAGTGTCGATATCATAAGGGAACATCTCACAAAACACCCCAGAATCGCGCACACGGCGGGCGATTAACTGGCTATATTGCGAGCCAAAATCGAGGATTAAGATGCGATCTTCTTTGATTGCAGGAGTGGCAGCAGCAGTGGTCATAAATCGATATCCATCAATAGATAAATTGGTGCCCTATTTTAACAAGTTTACGCCCTCTATTGGCTATTAGATGGTTAATTATTCGCGATTATTATTAGCGCATACCTTCAATTTGAATAATTACTCTCTAAGCAATGACAAAAATAAGCAAAGAGTAGACAGTAAACCCAATTATTAGCAAACTATCTTCCTCTATGTTCATCAATCATTTGCTAGGTTTACTACGTAATATCACCCAACGCTGAGTGCATACGACTCAACCCTTCTATCAATACTTCTTTAGGGCAGGCAACATTTAAACGCATCTTTAAATGTCCTTCCTCGCCATATTTAATACCAGCATTAAGCTCAACTCTAGCAGCTCTAAGCGCGTCATACAGCGCCTGATCGTCTTGGCTATATGCTGAGCAATCTAGCCAAATTAGGTACGATGCTTCTGGGCGCATGATTTTAATATCAGGCAAATGCTCATTTAAAAACTGCATCGTCAATTCAATATTGGCTTCGATATAACTAAGCGCCTGCTCTAGCCACTCACCACCATGCTCATAAGCACTACGCATGGCTGTATACGCAAATAGATTCAGCTCGTACTCATCATTTAACTGCTGCTGCTGACCGATTTTTTTGATTAGCGCTTTATCTTTAGCAAATATCATCGAGCCTTTGATACCTGCGATATTAAAGGTTTTGGTCATCGAAGTCAGGCTGACTACATTGTGCTCATAGCCTTTTGCCAGTGTTAAAAACGGTATAAACGTATGACCAGTCAAGGTCAAATCTTGATGAATCTCATCACTAACAATCGCCACGTTGTGCTTTTTACAAATCGCAAGTAGCGCTTCCAGCTCGTCCCTCGTCCATACACGACCACCAGGATTATGCGGATTGCAAAGTAGATAAAGCTTAACCTCATGCTCGATAATTTTGGCTTCGATATCAGTCAAGTCTAAATGATATTTACCTTCGACTTCCTTCAGTGCAGAAAGTACAAGCTTGCGACCATTTTGCTCAACCTTGCTCATAAAAGGCGTATAGATAGGATCGTTGACCAATACTGCTTCGCCTACCTTGGTAAAGACATTCATCATCAGCGCTAGGCTTGGCACGACACCCGGGGAAAACAAGATATCTTGCTTCTCTAACTGCAAGTCATAACGACTGCCATGCCAGTTAATAATCGAGTCGTATAAAGTATCAGTAGGCTTGGTATAACCCAAGATACCATGCTGCATGACTTGCTCAACCGCGCTTAATATCGGTGCGGCAGCCTTAAAATCCATGTCCGCCACCCATAGCGCAATCGTGTCATCGTTATAGTACCACTTGAGTGAGCCTGTATCGCGTCTGTCGATTATTTCATCAAAGTTATATTGCATTGGTACTCTTCTTATTTAGCATAATAATGGTTTGGAACGTCAAAAACACAGAGCAATATGTGCACTATATTATCAATATACGCTACGCTATCTGCTCTAGTAGATTAAGGCGTATTCGATTTTTCACAAATAATTAAAGTACTTTTAGACCTTAATTATCCATTTATCGGCTTAAATAACCTTCAAAGATATAAAGTAAACATTATTTCAATAATGGTTAAAAAATAATGCTACATTAAGGTTTCGGACTCTATCTATCATAAAGTTATTTGTGCCAGAGTGCGCTGATGTTGCCATGATTATAATCTATCAACATCTACCCAGACTATCTAATAAGCCATTAAGGCTAACAAAAAGGAATGAAGAATGAAAATGGACTTGTTACCGAAATCAGTACTAAAGATTAGTGCCCTCACCTTTGCCATTGCCGCAACCGCTTCTTGCACTGCTATGGCAACAGGAACTGACCATCAGACTGCAAACGCAACTAGCAGCACTGCTATCACTCTCGGCAATGCTGCCACGACTAGCGGCACCAATGATACCGTTGCCATCGGTAGTCAGGCCAATGCAGGATTAAACTCAGCTACTGCCGTTGGCGGTCAAGCTAACGCTGCTGGTCTAGGCTCAACCTCTATCGGCTGGCAGTCAAAAGCCACCGCTGAACGTGCACAAGCGTTTGGTCATCTAGCCAATGCTAGCGGTGTGCGCTCTACTGCTGTCGGTGAAGCAGCCATGGCAGGTGGCAATAATGATACGGTTGCTGTCGGTAATAAAGCCAATGCAGGTCTAAATTCAGCCACTGCCGTAGGCGGTGAAGCCAATGCTGCTGGTCTAGGCTCAACCTCTATCGGCTGGCAGTCAAAAGCCACCGCTGAACGTGCACAAGCGTTTGGTCATCTAGCCAATGCAAGCGGTATGCGCTCTACCGCTGTTGGTGAAGCGGCTATGGCACAAGGCGCAACTTCGGTGGCGGTCGGTAATAAATCTATGGCAGGCGGCATGAACAGTATCGCTATCGGTAACGAGGCGAAAGCATCCAAAGACAATCAAGTCGTCCTAGGTAACGCTGGACAAGTGCAGTCGAGTACCGCAGCACAATCAGGTACGGTCAGAATCGTCACGATCGATGACAACGGCACTTTGGGTACTATGATGGTTGACTACTACCAAAAAGCTAAATAATTATAGTTGAGTGGTCAACACTGACGCTATTGTAGTCAGTCATACTCGATAAAATAAAAAAACCTCGCGATTGCGAGGTTTTTTTAGATGGTATGTTCGACTAAATATGATCTATACGGAAGTTTAAAATATAACTCCACATATCGATCTTTTATCTTTTGCGTATGAGAAATAACTCTTAAAGCATATTAGTATTAATACCCCTTAAACTCAGCTTCCCTTCTCTCAACCATCGCCATTACGCCCTCTTTTGCATCTTCTGAATGAAACAGCGGCGGCAGATAGCTATGAATATTAGCCAGTGCCGTCGCTGCGCCATTACGGCTCGCATCTTGTGCGGACGATAACGCGCCTCTGACACCTAAAGGTGCAGCTTTACAGATCTCTTGGGCAAGCGTTAATGCACGCTCATACTCAGTCCCATTTGCCACCACTTCACTGACCAAATTCAGTCTATCTGCCGTTTGCGCATCGAATGCTTTACCAGTAAGCAGATACGGCATGGCTTTTTGCCAGCCTGCCGCTGCGACAAAGCGTACCGTTGCCCCGCCAAATGGCATGATACCGCGCTGGACTTCCATTTGAGCAAAGTTGCAGTTATCACTAGCGATGACCACATCACTATTTAGCATCAGCTCGATAGCCACAGTGAAGCAAGTACCTTTTACCGCGACGACCACTGGTTTGGTACGCAGTTTTCCACTGATACCCCATGGATCGATTTGATCATCACTAAACTCAAACACGCCATCGTTTAGCTTGTCTTGTAGCTCTACCAAATCTAGCCCAGCGGTAAAGTGATCACCATGGGCAAATATCAGCGCACAGCGTAAGTTATCGTCCGCCTCGTAACGGGTCATGGCGTCAGACAGTTGACCAATCATATGACTGTCAAAGGCGTTGCGTTTATTGGCACGGTTTAGCCCGACAAGGCAAACATGGCCTTGCGTGTTATAAGTGATGCGGTTTTCTGTGGCGTTACTATCCGTAGTCATGGTTCCATCCTTGTTAAAGTAATCATTGGCAGATAATGAGTGGTTATATAGTCAAATCTCGATAATTTATCGGTAGAGATTGAGTGATAAGTCACCTTTAATATAGACACCCTCTTTCTATAACACAAGCAATAGAGATGACTCGCATAGTACAAAAATCGATAAAAGTTGACCTCATTTACGATAAGTGCAACTATGTTGCAGGTCTAAATATGGTTCAGAGTATTTTATGGAATTTTGGCACGGTTTTTTGCTCATCACCAGCGTACATCTATTAGCTGCGGCCTCGCCTGGCCCTGATTTTGTCTTAGTCTCGCAGCAGACATTAGCAAAAGGCCGACGCACAGGTTTGATTTGTAGTCTCGGTATTACCTTGGGTCTTGCCGTTCATATTATCTATTCTGTATTAGGACTGGCGACTGTTATTGCTCATTCGCAGCTGTTATTGACTACTATTAAATGGTTGGGTGGCGGCTATCTGATTTATTTAGGTTGGCAAGGTATCCAAGCTAAGCCTAAAAAACCAGCAGAGTTAGAGACCGTTCAACTTTTTGAAAAAACACATCCTTTGGAAAAAGCAGGCCCGCAAGTAGGTTCAAGTGCTCACGTTTCACAAGATTTGCTTACTAGCCAAACCACACCTACAGCCAAAGAAACCACTATCGAAAAATCGCCTAGTAATGGCGAATCTACCTTTGCAACGTTGCGTCGCGGTTTCCTTTGTAATGTCTTTAATCCTAAAGCCCCTGTCTATTTTGTAGCCATTTTTACTCTTGTATTATCGCCTGACATACCGCTTTGGCAATTGGCTATTTATGGTGTATGGATGATGGTGTTACAGATGGCGTGGTTTAGTACGGTCGTCATGCTACTCTCTATCCCTGCGGTACATCGACGCTTCCAACGATTTGAGCATTGGATCGACCGCGTATTGGGTACTGCGATGATCGTATTAGGGCTTAACTTGATATTGCGTCACCGATAAGCGACCGATAAAGCGCGGATAAACAATTAGCAACCTGCGAAATCTGCTACACTGGTTACTTATATCCATATATCGTAGCCTGACATTATGACAAGTAAGCCCATGACCCGTAACCCTGCAAATAGTAAACACAGAAACAGATCTCCTGCGACCGCAAAGAAACTCGGTCAGCTGCACCCACGCAACCCGCACCAAGGTCGTTACGACTTTGCGGTATTGACTCGCGCCTTACCCGAGCTTGCTGACCACACCATTACAAATCCTAAAGGTGAGTCGACGATTAACTTCTCGGATCATCAGGCTGTTCGCGTGCTGAATAAAGCACTGTTGGCGAACTATTACGGGGTTAAATTTTGGGACATTCCTGAAGGCTATCTATGTCCGCCTATTCCTGGACGTGCCGATTATATTCACTATATCGCGGATTTACTGGCGCAAACCACTCACGTAAACGCCGATAACACACCGCCAACAGGTAAAGAAATTCATGCGCTTGATATCGGTACTGGTGCCAGTGCTATCTACCCTATCGTTGGTAGTCAAAGCTATGGCTGGCGCTTTACAGCAAGTGACATTGACCCTATCTCAGTCAACACCGCAGCGCTGATTTGTGAAGCCAATCCAAAACTAAAGAGTGCGGTCAAAGTAAAGCTGCAGCCTGAGCCTAAGTTTATCTTTAAAAACATCATTGGTCGTCAAGATTATTTTGATGTCGTGGTTTGTAACCCTCCATTTCATGCTTCATTAGAAGAAGCGATGGAAGCCAACAGTCGCAAGCAGCACAATTTACAGCGTCATCGTGGTAAGAATGAAAGCGAGCAAATCAGCCGCAGTTCAACCAAATCAGGCAACGCTGCGCAAAACCTAAACTTTGGTGGTCAGCACAAAGAGCTATGGAGTGAAGGTGGCGAAATTGCGTTCTTGACCAAAATGGCAAAAGAAAGCCAGAGCTTTGCAGAACACGTTGGTTGGTTCACAACCTTAGTATCGAAATCTGAAAACGTTAAGCCATTGCAATTATTATTAAAGCAGCTAAATGTCGCTCAAATACGTATTATCGAAATGAGCCAAGGTCAAAAAAGCACTCGTGTACTAGCTTGGCGTTTTGACACTGACGAAGAGTAATCACTAAGCAAAACTACTAACTTGAGTTTCACGTGAAACAAAAAAGCACCGTTTAGATATTCAAAGCGGTGCTTTTGCATTTATGGAAAGTGAAAATCTAAATGACTTAGCTAAAAAACATCACTTTTAGACCAATCGCGATAAGCACGATACCGCCCAATGCTTCAGCTTTATTTTCTAGCCATGTGCCTGAGCGATGTCCCAAATAGATCCCGAGCCAGCCAAATATAGCGGTTACTACAGCGATAATCAAGCAAGCTAACCACGCGTTCAGTACCAATAAATTCAGCGTAAACCCTGCCGCCATTGCATCAATACTAGTTGCAACTGCTAACGTAAACATAGTGCGGTGATTGATATGTCCATGCTTACTCGTGGCTGTTACTGTATCACTATCAGTGTTAATAGCATCATCATTGACGTCCAGATCATCATTGTCAGTATCTGACTCATCGGCAGTAAACACTTCGTAAAGCATTTTGCCACCTAGAGTAATCAAAATAGTGCCGCCAATCCAAGGTGCAGCAGCGGCCAGCCAACCCAACATTGCTGCACCCAATAAGTATCCAATAAGAGGCATGATACCTTGAGCGATACCAAAGTAAAGCGCAGCATAGATAGCCAAGCGCAGTACATATTGACGACTGTATTTTTGAGCCTTAGCACCCAACCCTATCGACACTGCAAACGCATCCATCGCTAAAGCAATAGCGAGTAAAATTACTTCAACCATTTGATTCCCACAAATTATAATTATTAAGTAATAGCAACGCTAACAAATGAGTTTCACGTGAAACAAAAATACCGCCTTGAATATCAAAGCGGTATTTTTATAAATTATCAGTAACCAGTTTCAAATTTAGATATCTAAGTTCGACACTGTTAGCGCATTTTCTTCAATGAAGATACGACGCGGTTCAACGTGATCACCCATTAGACAAGTAAACATGTGATCAGCAGCGATAGCATCTTCGATAGTGACGCGTAGCATACGACGGTTTTCAGGATCCATCGTCGTATCCCATAGCTGATCGGCGTTCATCTCACCTAGCCCTTTATAACGCTGGATAGCTAGACCACGACGCGCATCGAGCATCATTTGTTGCCAGAGGTAATCGAAGTCGCGTACTGGGATGTCTTTAGTCGTCCCTGCACTTGCTTCACGGCGGATAAAGGCATCGCTCTCAAGCAACGTATTCCACTCGCTTGATAGACGTAACAACTTGCCATACTCACCCGAGTTGATAAAGCTAGCATCTAACAGATAATGGTGTGCCAGTTGATGCACATATACCGTAACGCGTGGTAGCCACTGTGCCTTGGTAGATAAAGCTTCACTATCTGACGCTTCGCCTTCTTCAGTACCTACTACTGGCGTCATACCCAATAAATCTGCTGCGGCTGCATCCATATTTTTTGGCTGCGGCGCATGGATATTAACCAATTCAATCTCAGGGCTTAGATCGCTACCGAAGTAATCCAGCTTAGTCTGCATTGCTGCTTTCCAATCCTGCATAGCAGACTCATCATAAGTCATATCAGTGCTAAGTTTTGGCGTATGCGTCAATGCGTCCAAAATCACCGCTGGGAAGCGAATCTGCAAACGCGCCTTGATCAACTGTGTCTGGTTGTAGTCGTTAAGCAATGTCTCAAGCGCTTGACCAGTAATCGCAGGCGCATCAGCACTGATATGTAGCTTGGTATTGTCAATTGTTGAAGACAATAGATACGCTTTAAGCGCTTCGTCATCTTTTAGATATAACTCTTGACGACCTTTTTTTACTTTGTATAGCGGTGGCTGAGCAATATATACATACCCGCGCTCGATTAATTCAGGCGTTTGACGGAAGAAGAACGTCAATAACAACGTACGAATATGCGATCCATCAACATCGGCATCGGTCATGATGATGATTTTGTGATAGCGTACTTTGTCAGGATTATACTCATCAGGACCAATACCACAACCTAATGCAGTAATCAGGTTACCCACTTCAGCAGACGATAGCATCTTGTCAAAACGAGCACGCTCGACGTTTAGAATCTTACCTTTTAGTGGCAAAATTGCTTGTGTTTTACGGCTACGACCCTGTTTAGCTGAGCCACCTGCAGAGTCACCCTCCACAATGTATAGTTCAGATAATACTGGATCTTTTTCTTGGCAATCGGCTAACTTACCAGGCAGACCTGCGATATCCAAAGTGGTCTTGCGACGTGTCATTTCACGCGCTTTACGAGCCGCATCACGTGCACGCGCTGCATCGATAATCTTGTTAGCAATAGCTTTACCAGCACTTGGATTCTCTAACAGATAGTCATTGAACTTGTCATGCATGGCTGATTCAACAGCAGATTTCACTTCGCTTGATACTAGCTTGTCTTTGGTCTGACTTGAGAATTTTGGATCTGGTACTTTTACAGAGACAATTGCAGTTAAGCCTTCACGAGCGTCATCACCCGTTGCAGCAACCTTTTCTTTTTTAAATAGGTTTTCACGATCCATGTAACTGTTCAGGCAACGCGTCAATGCTGAACGGAAACCCGATAAGTGAGTACCACCATCTTTTTGCGGGATATTGTTAGTGAAGCACAATACTTTTTCGTTATATGTATCTGTCCACTGTAGCGCGACTTCTACGCTGATACCGTCATCTTGCTGACTGGTAAAATGGAATACTTCATTGATGCCGTCTTTACCAGCATTAATGTAACTAACAAACTCTAGCAAGCCACCTTTATGCTCAAACTCGTGACGCTTATCAATACGCTCATCAGTCAAAACAATACGCACACCAGAGTTCAAAAATGATAGCTCACGTAAGCGTTTTGCCAAGATATCGTACTCAAAGATCGTACCAGTAAACACATCACTGCTAGGATAAAAGCGGATTTGTGTACCTGTTTGATCGGTTGCTTCCATCTGTTGGATATCGCTATCAGGTACACCATCAGTATAAGTCTGATGGTAGTGATAACCTTCACGCCAGATATTCATCTCAAGTTTTTGAGACAAAGCGTTAACTACTGATACACCCACACCGTGCAAGCCACCTGACACTTTATAGCTATTGTCATCGAACTTACCGCCTGCATGCAAGACAGTCATAATAACCTGTGCCGCTGATACACCTTCTTCTGGATGAATATCAACAGGCACCCCGCGACCGTTATCCATCACACTGACAGATTCATCTTCGTGGATGACAATATCAATCTGATCACAGTGACCGGCAAGCGCTTCATCGATAGAGTTATCCACTACCTCAAAGACCATATGATGCAAGCCTGTGCCATCATCGGTATCACCGATATACATACCAGGACGTACACGTACGGCCTCTAACCCACGCAATACGCGAATATCTTTAGAACTATAATCAGAAGGCAATACTTCTGAGACTACAGTAGGCGCAGCCGCTTCAGTAGCACCGTTGTCTATCAATTGCTCGTGGTCAATAGGTAATGAATCACTCATGTACATTCCTTAATCTAGCCATAATCAGCCATTTACGATTAGCGCACTTATAAAAAGTCCACTACATAATGGCATCTTAAAATTAACGTTTATTATTCATAATCTAGAGTGCATGTGAGCAGCTAAACCACTAACCACCGTTAGCCTTAAAAAAGGCTGCACAGAGATAAAATCAACAAATTACTTATTAGTAATAGTCTTTGTTTTTCTAGCCATTGTTAAAACTATTAAAATAAATAAAATACATAATTATCAAATACTTATAGATAATTTAAAAATAGAAATTTTTTCTATGATGCTATCAAATAAATTGCTGAGCACAGGACAAAAATAAAGGGTTATTTTAACATTTTTTTGCTTCTAAGTCACTGTTTACTGAGAGTTTTACGGTCTGAGGAAGGTTGTTTTAACATAGTAATTGTTAAGACAAATAGTAGTGGCTAGTGTACTGAGTAATGAGAGGTGAAAGTAGATAGGTTATGGTCAAAAGTATAAGCAGAAGAATGAAATATTAGTTAGTAAGCAGAATCTCACCTTGTTTCACGTGAAACACATTTGGTTGTGGCCAAAGTTCATTAACTAAAGGTAAAATATCATCTGTCAGACTGGTCATGAATACTTGGCAAGGGAGTTTAGCAAGGGTCGATAGTAGTATTTCTATAGCTCTATCATCTAGTTCTGCAGTGATATCATCTAAGAGCACAATAGGTGTCGCTCTCGATGATAAATCATCATTGAGTGAGCTACTGCGCTCTTCATCGTTTAGCAACAGTGGCAGTTGCGATAGGCGCAGTGCCGTGATGAGCAGTTTCTTTTCACCGCGAGACAATACATTTGCTGCCTGCTCTTTCAAAGTCGGTAATTTGGTTTGAATACTATGTGCTGAAGCTGCTGTTCTGTGATCTGTCGTTTGGTCGCTTATAGACTCATCAGAACGCCAATGTACATGAATATCAGCACGATGATTGCCTATACGGGTATATCCCAATTGCAAATCCTGCTCTAACCGCTCATTAAGCTGCACATCTAGTGCGACACTGGTGTCGTAACCAGCGTTATAGCTTAGGCTCAGTTGCTCAGCATAAGATGGCAATAGCTGTATGATGCTCTTGGCAAAATAAGGCTGCCATTCAGTAAATACTTGCTCGCGATAATGATGAATCAAAGCAGCATGATTGCTCAGTCCTTTATCCCATGATTTCAGCTCAGCAAGCTGTACTTGGGTTAAATGACGAGTAATTTTTAGTAAACTATTGCGCTGTTTTAGGAGACGTTGATAAGCCATCCATTGTGGATGGAACCCTTGTTTCATGTGAAACACTAACCAATCTAGCAGCTGTCGACGGCTCGCACTTCCCTGCTCCAACATATCCATTGTCGATGGATCTATCAGTAACGTGGGTAACTGCTCTGTTAAGATACTTTGGTTGTAAACAGTGGTTTGATTGAGACGTAGGATAGTCGTAGCATCGGCTTGCTTTTGAATCGCTAAAGTACGACTATCATTGAGCTTAGCATGAACAGTCGTGTTATTTTGATGATGCTGGATATAACGTTTAGGCTGGTGATGACGAAAGCTCTTACCTCTTGATAATAAGAATATAGCTTCTAGCAACGAGGTTTTACCGCTGCCATTTGCACCGATAATAACGTTGCAAGCAGCAGGCTCTAAGCTAATTTGAGTAAGGTTTCTAAGATGGGATATTTGTAGACGTTCAATCATAGTATCGATAGCCGCCCATTAAAGCCTGCTATTTCATCAGGCAAAAGTTTATTAAAAATAAATATTCAGTATTGGAAACCAAACTCTTTGAAACGTACTATTTCTATTCGATTTTATTTATTTCCAAAGAAAAACTCACTATATACGCATTGGCATAATGACATACTGATGGAACTCATCATTTAGTTGATTGACCAATACAGAGGCATTCGATTGGCTCATATGCATTTGTAAATCGCCTTGGATGACACCTAATACATCTTGCAGATAAGCAGCGTTAAACGACAGCTCCATCGGCTCACCTTGATACTTAGCTTGTATCATCTCTACTGCTTCATCCTGCTCAGCATTGTTGGCACGTACTTCGACCATACCATCGCTAGCAAAATTAAAGACCACACCACGAGATTTTTCATTACTCAAGATGGCAACACGACGTAGTACGTCTGTCATTTTTTCTTGACTGAATAAAGCCAGCTTGTCAGTATTGCTCGGCATCACACGGCGATAATCAGGGAACTTACCATCAATCAAACGCGCGGTAAATGTCACCATTAGATCTTGGCTAACTTGCCCTGCACTATCGACATCACCAAATGGTAAGCTTACTTGTAGAAACTCTCGACCGAAGCTCAGAGTAACTACGTTATCCTGATCACCCAACATTTTACCAAGCTCAGAAGCTAAACGCTCAAGTTCGATCACTGCCTTACGTGGCAAGATAGCTTGCATATTGAGATCTGCACTTACATTGATAACACTACGGGCTAATGCCAATCTATGGCCATCTGTTGCTACCGTTGTCAGTTGCTGCTGTGAAACGTCAAACAACATACCTGTTAAGTAATAGCGTACATCTTGAATTGCCATCGCAAACTGCGTTTTGTGAATCAAATCTGTCAGACGATTACGGCTAATAGTCAGAGGGGTGATATTTTCAGGGTTACCCAAGCTCGGATAGTCTTCGCTTGGCAATGTTCCTAATGTAAAACGGCTTTTACCACTAGTTAACAAGCAACGCTCATTTGCTTGAGTTGCTAGATTAACTTGCGCCTGTGCAGGTAGCGATTTACAAATATCTTTTAGCTTGGTTGCAGGAAGCGTCGTTGTACCTGCTTCTACACAAGCACCCGCAGGCAATTTCAATATCGATGTCAGCTCTACCTCTAAATCTGACGCTGTTAAGATAAGCTCAGAATCTGATAGCTGTAGCTTGATATTACCCAATATAACCATATTGTGGCGTTTATCAGCGGCTTTGGCGATCAAGTTGATAGCTTTCAGTAACGATTCTCGATTGATCGATAATTGCATGCTTAGTTACTCTTATTTGAATGATTCTTTTATAAAAATTTGTCGTAATGACTCAATAATACCTTGTCTGCTGACGATAATCTACAGAGCATCTGTGCACTTGTATTTTCGATATTATAAACCATCTGTATCTACTAAAACACAATGATATCTGGCGCTTTTATCCTGCCTGTAACATTAGAGCTAGGGTTTTATAATCCTTATCAAATGCAGGATCGGCTGCTCTTAACTCATTTACTTTATCGCAAGCGTGCATCACCGTCGTATGGTCACGTCCACCGAACGACTGACCAATTTCAGGGAAGCTATCGCCTGTTAATTCACGCGATAAAGCCATCGCTATTTGACGTGGTCTTGCAATACTACGCGTACGTTTACGTCCCATGATATCTTTGACCGTGACATCATAGTATTCAGCAACTATCTTACGAATGTTATCCATATTTACTGCCTGCACACGCATCGCAACGATGTCTTTTAGTGCGTATTGCACCATCTCAAGAGTAATCTGTGCCCCTGTTAAGTTAGCATTGGCAAACACTTGATTTAAGGCACCTTCTAAACGTCTGACATTAGACACCACATTTTGTGCAATGAATAGTGCACATTCCTTTGGCAATACCATACCGTAGGAGGCTGCTTTTTTCTGCAGAATTTGCACTCGAGTATCAATTTCAGGAGGATCAACGGCGACTGTCAAACCCCAAGAAAACCGCGATCTAAATCGTTCATCAAATTCTGTCATTTGAGAGGGATGTCGATCAGAGGCTAAAATAAGTTGTTTGTCTCCACTAGTAAAATCTGCAAATAATGTTAGAAACTCATTACTACTTTTAGTCTTTCCTGCCAATACATGAATATCATCTACAATCAATAAATCTACTTTTTTTATTTTCTTTTTGAAATCTTCTATTTTATTATTTCTTAATGAATAAACTAATTGATTTATAAATTTCTCAGAAGTGAAATAATAAAAACTTTGATTATTTTTTAAATAACGATGAGCTACAGAATGCATTAAATGCGTTTTTCCCAATCCAGAATGGCCGTATATAAATAAAGGATTGTGACGATTTTTTGATTGGCGCTTACCAAGCTCATAACAAGCCTTGTAAGCCAGATTATTGGATTTACCTGTCACAAAGGTTTCAAAAGTAAATTCGGGGTTCAGATAGCTTAATGACTTTGTATCAGCAGACTCAACTGGTTCATTATGACGCATGTTCGCGTCGATATCTGCTTTTGCATTGTTATGATGAATAGATTCAAATTTATGTTCGGATGGGGTAGGGGAGACCTCATCTTCTACAAACAAAGAACCTGATTGACTGTTATCTTCTGCATTGCGGCCAGCATTATCAACACGTACGACGACCTCTTCAATACTACCTTGACTGTGTTTGGTCACCAACTGCTGAATATCTTGAAGATGATTCTTCTTGATATACGTCACAAAATAATCATTGGGAGCAAGAATAATCAAAGTTTGTGCTTCTTGATGAGCTGACAGAGGTCTCAGCCACATAGTAAACACGTTGTCTTTGACGTTATAACGCAAATCGTTTAGACATTTATCCCAAATATTTGCTGTGTCTATCATGAAAAGTACTGACCTTGTAATCTGAAATAATAGTTATTTTTTAGCAATATAAATTGCTACCTAAGCCTCGATATTACACGTAACAACTAACCAAAGAGTTCGTACTGATATCCTATACGAAGGTGCATATCAAGTAGCGCCTAATTTAACACAGATACCCTGTGGATAAAACCTTGTTTTTTGTGGATAAGACTGTGGATAGTTTTGTGCATAACTTTCATAAGTTAGTTATCCATATTTAACCCACAGTTTATCCACAGGCTTACCCATAGCCTAGTAAATTGATAATAAAAGGGAAAACAGACTTAACCACAGATAATCATGGTCCCAATAATAACAATATTATATTTATATTAATTAATTATTATTATAGTGTTTGAACCAACCTGTGGATAACTTTATAAATTATAGAATATATAACTATAAAATTTGGTTAACTAGAAATAGGTTTTAAGGAAATATCTTTACTAGATTCGTATGAGGTAGCTCCTATTTAGGGACAAAGCAAATTAGTTTATTGACCAAAACTATACTGAATGGTATAATCCTCCGTTATTACGAATTTAGTCCATTATTTTGATAGGTGAGTTATGAAACGTACATTCCAACCAAGCGTGATCAAGCGTAAACGTACTCACGGTTTCCGTGCTCGTATGGCAACTAAAAAAGGCCGTCAGGTCTTAGCTCGTCGCCGTGCTAAAGGACGTCATCGCCTTACTGTATAATCAGTAGATTGCGATAAGCATGGCTAATAGTGCTTGTTGTGTTCTTATTGTTTATAGATTGCGATAGTCAATCATCACAACTAACACTTAGCCATATATTAAAAGCGCCCACATAGGCGCTTTTTTTGTCTCTATAATTTGTTATTATCTTTCCTATCGTTATTCTACTAGGTCGTACTATGTCCAATACTCTATCAGATACACCTGCAGCTAGTTTCACTAAACAGCAACGCCTGCTTACCCCTGCAGCCTTTCGTGAGGTATTTGACACACCTGAGCGTAAGATTCATCAGAGTCATTTAATGGCTTTTGTACGTGCCAACGAGCATGTACAGCCGCGAGTCGGTATGGCTATTACCAAGCGTAAAGTACCTACTGCTGTCGCTCGTAATCTAATCAAAAGGTACGTGCGTGAAGAGTTCCGTACCAAAGCTTTTAAAATGGAAAATAAAGATATTGTTTTTATTGTCAAAAAATCTATTAAAGATATAGATAATAAAGAAATAAAAAATCAAATAATTAATATATTTAAAAAAATAGAAAAAAAATAAAATGAATATTTTATTAAAAATAAAAAATATAAATAAAATTTTCTATAAAATATTTTTTAATTTAATTGTTTTTTATCAAAAAATAGTTAGTCCTACAATACCTGCTCGTTGTCGCTATTATCCGACATGCTCAAATTATGGCAAACAAGCTTTGACATGGCATGGCGCTCGTAAGGGTGGTTGGTTGTTGTTAAAACGTCTTAGTAGGTGTCACCCTTTAGGTGGGCACGGTATAGACTTTGTACCCTTACCCTTAGCTTCTTATAGATATCAATACATATCTTTTACTGATATACCAAATACTGACAATCAGGGTTTGGGTGTCTATCGAGACAATACTAGTTATGTTTCACAGCTTAATTATTTGATGAAATTAACATAAAGTCACTTTCTATAGTCTCAGATAGATACTCTGTTGAGTTACCCACAAGTTATCCACACTCTTTGTATCATTTGAGACAGATTTTTAGTAAAATGATGCACATTTTATGTAAATGACTACTGATTCAGTTGCAATGTGACAGGGCAGCTGTGTAGTACAGTCATGACACATGCCCTAATTTTTCATTCCCTAATTTTTTAATCTAGGAAAGGTTTATGCAAAAGATATTTCGGGTGATGATCATCATTGCGATGCTAATTACCGCTTATCTGCTGATTTTGGCATGGCGAGATGATTATGCCGATGCTCCAGCTGTAGATGCGGTGCCAGAAACTACAAGTTCGGTAGGTGCTGACATTCCTTCTACTACTGGTGCAGCAGGTGATATCCCGGTACAGACATTACCTGTGGATAATGGTGCTGTGACAGCGACTCCTGCGAAAAACGCTGGTCTAATCACGGTAACAACTGATCGCTATGATATAAAAATCAATCCAGAAGGCGGTGATATTGTTTATGCTGCACTCAAGCAGTATGACGCAACGCTCGATAGCGATAAGCCTTTCGTATTGTTAGAAAACAATAGTAACCGTGTGTATGTGGCTCAATCTGGACTTATTGGTCAGAACGGTATTGATACAGCAGAAGGTAGAGCAACTTATAACCATACTGCTAACAATTATGTGATGGAAGATGGACAGCAAACGTTGTCAGTGCCGCTTACTTATAAAAAAGACGGCGTGACGATTACCAAGACTTTCACTTTCACTGAAAATAAATATCCAATCGATATTAGCTATCAGATCCAAAACGCGTCTACCAATGCTTGGCAAGGTCAGATGTTTGCGCAATTAAAGCGTGATGATAGTAAAGATCCTGGTATGTCTGATAAAGGCGCGCTAAGCATGGCGACTTATCTAGGCGGCGCTTGGGGTACCCCGGATGATCCTTATAACAAGCTGAAATTTGGCGACTTTAGTGATGGTGAGTTGACGACGACTAGCGATAAAGGCTGGGTTGGTATCGTACAGCATTACTTTGTATCTGCTTGGACGCCTGAAAACTTCACTGGTAAATTCTTTACTCGTGAAACAGGTAGTGATTACTTTATCGGCTTCAATAGCCAACCGGTGAACGTAGCACCAAACAAACAAGTTACTTTAAATGCAACACTATATGCAGGTCCAAAAGTTCAGTCTGAGCTAAAAGACGTTGCGGTAGGCCTTAATAAAACAGTTGATTATGGTCTGCTATGGCCAATATCAAAGGTCTTGTTTGCTATCTTGGAAGGTGTGCATAAGGTTGTTGGTAACTGGGGTTGGTCAATTATTTTACTGACTATCTTAGTAAAAATTGCCTTAATGTGGTTCTCTAATAAGAGCTATTACTCGATGGCTAAAATGCGTGCCATTGCGCCGAGACTCAAAGTGCTTAAAGAAGAGCATGGCGATGATCGTATGAAAATGTCGCAAGAGATGATGGCGATATACAAAGAAGAAAAAGTCAATCCGATGGCGGGTTGTCTACCGATCTTGATGCAGATGCCTATTTTCTTAGCTTTATATTGGGTGTTGGTAGAGAGTGTTGAGCTGCGTCATGCACCATGGATTTTGTGGATTCAAGATCTATCAGCGATGGACCCATGGTTTATCTTGCCGTTGCTAATGGGTGCGTCGATGTTTGTGCAGCAGCAGTTGAATCCGCAGCCAGCAGATCCGATGCAAGCAAAAGTCATGAAGTTCTTGCCGATTATCTTTACTGCATTCATGCTGTTCTTCCCAGCAGGTTTGGTTTTATATTGGACAGTCAATAACTTGTTTAGTATGACTCAGCAATATATTGTCAATAAAAAAGTCGATGAAGAGCAAAAGCGTCGTACGGTAAAAGTGGTCGATTAATTAGTTCTTTATCAGAAACACCAAAAACCATCGCGCAAGCGGTGGTTTTTTTATAGGTGGTGGATAAGTAGTAAATGTTATCCACAGCTTATCAACATCATCCACAGCTTATAAATATTGAAACGAAAATATATCTGCTGCGGCTACCTTTCAAAGTTTGCTTTGTCAGTATGAGTCCAGACGTCTATAATGGAGCTTTTAAACATTGAGAGTCATTGTGGATTCCTTAGAGACAGCATTAGCCGTACCTAATTCTTCTGAAAAGTCTAATACATCTGGATTGGCTACAATTGCTGCGATTGCAACGCCGCTTGGGCGAGGAGGTGTGGGTGTCATACGTCTGTCAGGTAGTCGTGCTTACGACATAGCATGCGCTCTAACAGGTAAGTCTACTTTTACGCCGCGGATGGCCAGCTTTTGTCGTTTTTATCAAGCTGACGGCACTGTCATCGATGAGGGATTGGTCTTATTCTTCAAGGGCCCACATTCATTCACAGGTGAGGATGTGATTGAGCTGCAAGGGCATGGTGGTGTTATTTTGCAAAACCAGTTGCTTGCACGAGTTTTTGAGCTAGGTGCCAAGCAAGCAAGTGCAGGAGAGTTCTCTTACCGTGCTTTTGATAATGATAAGTTGGACTTGGTGCAGGCAGAAGCGATCGCTGATGCGATTGATGCGACCAGTGCTGCCGCGGCCAGTAGTGCAATTCGTTCTTTAAGTGGTGAGTTTTCACAGAAAATTAACCAACTATTAGAACAACTAATTCACCTTCGTTTACATGTTGAAGCTGCGATTGATTTCCCTGATGAAGAGGACGTGGACTTTTTGTCTGATGGAGTCATACAAAGCAAGCTTGAGCAGGCGCAAGATAAGATACAACAAGTTCTAGCAACGGCAAAGCAAGGTCAGCTTTTGCGCGACGGTATCCATGTCGTGCTAGCAGGTAGGCCAAACGCAGGTAAATCTAGCTTACTTAACCGCCTTGCAGGACAAGAGCGTGCTATCGTGACTGATGTCGCGGGTACTACACGTGATACGTTGCAAGAGACAGTCGTACTCAATGGTTTGACGCTACATCTGACTGATACGGCAGGCCTACGCGAGACAGAAGACACTGTGGAGCGTATCGGAATTGAGCGTGCCCGTACTGCCATCACGCAAGCTGATATGCTACTGATGGTCTACGATGTGACTCGCGATGTTGAAGAAGAGAGCACACCGTTACAGCTTGCTGAACAGTTATTTGGTGAGTTACCAGAAGCTAAACGCTTACTAATCATTGCTAATAAAAGCGACTTATTGAGTGATAATGATAGAGAAGAAAGTGCTGCTAAGACCCAAGCTGAAATCAAAAATAGAGGTTATCAGCAAGTTAATGTTTCATGTGAAACAGGTATTGGTATCGATAATTTGGTTGAAGCACTATGTGAGAAAGTAGGCTTTCATCCACCAGAGAATAGCTTAATCGCTCGTACCAGACATTTAGATGCCCTTAGACGAACTGCTAGTTTCTTGGAAGAAGCTCATGAACAATTAACCGTATTTGAAGCGGGTGAGTTGGTTGCTGATAGCTTACGTCAAGCACAGCAGAGTTTGGGTGAAATCACAGGTGAGTTTAGCGCCGATGACTTATTAGGTAGGATATTTGGCAGCTTTTGTATTGGTAAATAACTAGTAAACGGTGTTCTTCATTATTAATGAATTAGCTATCTTGAAAACACTGCTCTTATTCTCAATCGTCAAATAAGGAAATGCTATGCACTGTCCGTACTGTAATGCGTCAGAGACCAAGGTTATTGACTCACGTCTTGCTGCGGAAGGTGCACAAGTGCGTCGACGCCGTTCGTGTAACAGCTGCCAAGAACGTTTCACGACTTTTGAGATGGTAGAAGTAGTCATGCCAAGAATTATCAAATCAAGCAACAAGATTGAACCTTATGACAATGAAAAGCTGCGCCGTTCTATTTTACTACCTTTACAAAAGCGTCCCATCACTATCGATGAGCAAGAGGCGATGATTAGTCGTATTGAAAAGCGTGTTAGGCAGATGGGTGAGCGAGAAATCAGTAGTAAAGTCTTGGGTGAAATCATCATGAGTGAACTCAAAACTTTGGATGATGTCGCCTATGTACGCTTTGCTAGCGTGTATCGCGACTTTCAAGATATCGATGCATTTCATCAGGAAATTGCCAATATTCGTCCAAATGAAAAATAAGCGAAGCAAGCTTTTAAGTAAGCCCTAGTTGATAATTGAATCCTAATTACCAATCAGCTTTCAACGCTTATTTTCTTATATAGAATTCTCAACTATTTATTAAGCCTAGCCTTATGTCTATTCAAAGCCATACTCAAAATGCTCAAGACCGCTACTTTATGATGCTTGCTATCGAACAAGCGAAGCGTGGTTTGTATACTACTAGACCGAATCCTGCAGTAGGCTGCGTTATTGTTCAGACAGAGCAGATTGTTGGTCAAGGGTTTCATCCGAAAGCTGGTGAGCCACATGCAGAAGTGTTTGCGTTGAAAGAAGCGGGTATACGAGCAGCAGGAGCAACTGCTTACGTAACATTAGAGCCCTGTAGTCATACAGGACGTACGCCGCCATGTGCGTTGGCGCTAGTTGCTGCTAAGGTAAAGCGCGTTGTGATTGCAGGTCTGGATCCAAATCCGCAGGTCGCAGGTCGCGGTGTGAAACTATTAGAACAAGCTGGCATTGAGGTAACAGTCGGTGTCCTGACAGAGCAGGCAGAGGCACTAAACCGTGGTTTTCTAAAAGCCATGCGCACTAAAATGCCATACATACGATTGAAAATAGCGACCAGTCTAGACGGTCGTACAGCGATGGCATCTGGTGAATCAAAGTGGATTACCTCGACAGCTGCCCGCGAAGACGTACAAAAATTACGAGCACAAAGTGGCGCGATTATCACAGGCAGTGAAACCGTAATAACTGATAACCCGCAGCTCAATGTGCGCTCAAGACAACTGGACGTACCACCTGAGAAAATACCTAATCCCAAAATAGTCATACTTGATAGGCGTCAGCGTTTAAAGCACAGCCTACAGTCTGATTATCAGCTGTGCCGGCATCCAGATACTATCTATTGGCATAAAGATGATTTACCAGCGTTGTTAGCAAAGTTAGTCAGTAAGCATCAATGCTATGACGTGCTAGTAGAAGCAGGTGCTAGTGTTGCAGGTAGCTTTTTGAGTCAACGGTTGGTAGATGAGTTAATCGTATATCAAGCACCTTGCTTACTTGGTGATAACGCTCGTCCAATGGTTGATTTCAATCCTATGTTCCTTGCTCAGCAGTTACGATTTGATATAGAAAGCCATCAGCAGCTTGGCTCAGATCTCAAGTTAACCTTATTACCTTTATAAATATTCTCCGTATAAGTAGGTTTTCCACAAATTATAAAAAAAAGCTTGGAATATGGATAAATCAATTATTAATTTACGTGTTTCACATGGAACTGTGTATAACTTTGTTTCACATGAAACACAAAAGATGTTTCTATTTCGATTATTTTAATAAATATCTATATAAATCAATACTTTAACATTTTATTTATAAATAAATAGGTTTCATGTGAAATTTTCATTTGTTGTGGATAACTATGTATGTATAGCGACTTCTAGCTATACCTCTATTGATTTATCCTTACTTATCCACAATCTATCCTATTAAAGGTCAAGCCTAACGATGTTTCACTGTCAGTTATTTGAACAAGTTGTGATAAAGAATTGGTTGATGATTTGATAAACTAAAACATATCGCCTATAACGGCAATACTGTAATGAGATGAGGATAATATGTTTACTGGAATTATAGAAAGCGTTGGAAAAGTTAAATCTATGCAGGCTACAGGCGGTGATATACGTTTGACAGTAGAGTCTGATGACTTAGATTTCAGTGACGTGAAGCTAGGCGATTCTATTGCATCAAATGGTATTTGTTTAACCGTGGTGGAGCTCGGAAGTAATTACTACTCTGTTGATGTCTCACGTGAAACTATTGCTAGAACAGCATTAGAAGGGTTAAAAGCAGGTCATACAGTCAATCTAGAAAAGGCCATGCTACCGACGACTCGTTTTGGTGGTCATATCGTCGCTGGCCATGTAGATGGAGTAGGGGTCGTTAGCAAATTACAACAAGATGCTCGTTCTATTTATATAGAGATTGAGATACCGCAAGAGCTAGCGCACTATACAGCGACCAAAGGCTCTATCACAGTAGATGGTATTAGCCTAACGACCAATTTAGTACGTGACAATATTGTCTCTCTAAATATCATTCCGCATACTGCTCAAGTGACGAATATTGCTAAGCATTGGTTAGTAGGCAACAAAGTGAATATTGAAGTAGATATCGTTGCCCGTTATCTAGAACGTCTACTAAATAAATCTCAATCTGGCGGTATGAACGCATCAAGCCAGCAAAGCCAAATCACAGAAGTATTTTTGGCCGATAATGGGTTTATGAAATAACAACTAAGCTTACCGAAATATCATCCTCGCACCAAGTTTTTGACCCTATCGATATTATTTTGATTAAGTGATATCGATAGGGTATTTTTTATTTGAACTAGAGATTTATTGTATAAAACTCTGCAAAACAGATTCTAAGTCTTTTTTGCTAATGGGTTTGGATAAAAACTCGTCCATACCAACTTGCATACAAGCCTCGCGATCTTCTTCTGTATTATTTGCAGTTAGCGCCACAATCGGTATTTTATCACCTTGTGAACGAATCACTTGTGTGGCTTGTAAGCCATCCATAATGGGCATTCGGCAGTCCATCAAAATCAAAGAAATCTCTTCACGTTGGCTTTTGAGTTTCTCGAGTGCTTGCTGTCCATCTTCTGCGACAATACTACGATAACCAAGCTTACTTAACATCTTACAGGCTATCTTTTGGTTAGTAGGACTGTCTTCTACGACCAAAATCAATGGAGACAAGGTTTCTTTCTTAGGTATATCTTCTACAAAAGATAGACTGCTGTCATATTGATGTTTGACCAGTATGTTTAGCGTTTTCCTTGCAAACAAGGTTAAGCGTAGCAGTTCAGAAAGTAATAAACTTGCGTCCAAGGGTTTAGTCAAAAATCCATCGTATTGGCCTAGTAAAGTAGAAGGGATATGCCTTTCAAGTTTCATGCTAAGTAATATCTTCGGTAGTGAAGGCGTAGTGACTAGGTCATTTAATGCTTCTTGCTGCTCGCTATACTTGTTGCTCGCATGAGTTGATAAAGTGATGGATTCACTGTATTCATAATCTAATAACAAGACAGGAATGACGGTTTGCTCATCTTGCCTTAATTTATTTTTTAGCTGCTGTACAGTCGCTCTATCTAAAGTGCTGTAGATAGTCACGGATATCGTTAAGTACTCACACAAGCGTTGTAAATGTTCAGCAACTAGAGGCTGATTGATGATAGCGATAAGGTGAATATGGGGCAGCTGCGAACAACGATGATATACCGATTGATAAGTGGTATGAGGATAAGGAAGGTAGAGGCTAAATATTGTTTCTTTATCCACCGTATTACTTAGTTCGATGAAACCGCCGAGTAACTGAGCAAAGCTATTGGCATCACTCAAGCCAATATTACTGTCTTCAACTAAGTTATGAGTGCTTTGATTCAAGATATTGACTAATTGATTTTTTCTCTCAGGAGTAATAGTTGCTCCAGTGTCTTTTACGCTAAACCGAATCCAATAAGATGTCTGCGCAGGCATTGTCGTGTCATTGTTAGGAGTTAAAGGCTGATTACTTATTCGCGTTACTTTATCTTCAGGTACACGATCAACAGTGAGCGCGACATAGCCTGATGTTGTAAAACTAATAGCGTTTTTCAATAGGTTTAATAGGATATGGTGCAGTCGAATGTAATCAGTTTCGATGTAACGAGGACAGTCCGGTGCAAAGAAATAGATCAATTCTAACCCTTGTTGTCTTATTTCTTTTGTGACTAAATTGCTAACCTCTTTGCTTACCTTATAAATATCAACCGTTTCGATACTTAGACGTGTTTTTCGGACTTCAATCTCCTCTGTGGCTAGTGTCTCATTGAGCACAGTCAACATGCTTTGACTGGTTGTAATCAATGTATTTAGAGTCTTTTTGCCTTGAGCCGTCAATGTTGAAGGGTCGATGGGTTCCAACGAATCAATTATCTTCTCTAGTGGTATCCTTAACTTACGACCTATAGATGCTTGGGCTTCGTTTGATTCATCAATTTGTAATTGCAGTTGTTGGTTGTGCAGCTGTAATTGCTCAGATTGATGGAAAATCTCATCGACATTATTAAAAATCACAGTAAAACCGTGAACTTGCCCATGTTCGCCGAACCATGGTGTTATGTGTAGTTGGTAGGTTTGTTTGTTCTCCAAGCCATATACTATCAGTGTGCGAGTAACGCGTAAACTTGAGATGGTTTTTAAGAGTATTTGAGTGGCCTCATCTTTCCCTTCAACGAAATCAGTCAGCTCATAGCTCTGTTCCCTCTGGGTAGGAGGGACAAATACTTGCTCAAAGCGTTGATTATAGAAACTAATTTGACCATGTCGTATACTCATCAACATCGGTAAGGGTGCCTGATCAACTAAGCGTTCTAAACGATGAGTCAATGTTTTTATACGCCGATAGTCATTATGTAGTTGGTAGCTGACACGACTTAATGCATGACCTAACAGCATGAACTCTGTAGTAGATTTCTTTTGTAGAAACGGCGGCGGCGTATAAGATTCTTTTGCGCGGCTACTCAAATTATCGGTATAAACCAGTAATTGCTCCCAGTTAGTACGACGATTGAGCATATAGAGCAATGCCATGAAGAATAGTATGATGGCGACCATCAAAGGGAGCCAATAACGGTAAGATATCCAGTCAACAACAAAAGGCTCATGACGTAATACGATATAAATCTGATGTCCGCTTTTTAGATTAATGATCCCTGTTAGTTCATTACTATTGACAGTATAAAAGCTATGGTCGCTGCTGCTAGAAGCTGATGTACCGATGGTAGGGAAAGCAACGGTAGAAAAAGCAGATTCATTAGGACGAGTATTATGATGAATATAGGTCTGCCCAGAAGGCATCATCAAAATCAGCTGATAACTCAGTTGATCAAAAGTAGGTTGTTCTAAGATTTTTTTTATTTCACTATCTACAGGTGCTGCATGCTCAATAATACTGTGCTGTAGGGCATAAAAAGTATCTATGCTATGTTGCTCACTATGTTTTTTTATCCCATCAAACAGTGTGACATAGTACAGCAGTAACATAACCGTGAGAGACAAGGTATAGAAAATCAATAAGCGCTGTAAGGACTGAAACTGTTGCATGAAAGCGTGGCCCTATCTCGACACGAAAGAATATAGTGAAATAAAAATGAAGTTTCTACATATAGTAGGTGAATTATACGACAGTTGAATTGTCTAAAATTTTTAGTGTTACCTTCTATTTATAGCAGAATAACGGCTTACTGTTTACAGAGAGTGGTTATTAACACCAAATTGTTTTGTAAAAGATATAAATAGAACGTTCGATGTCCTTGATATTATAAAGGCAAATAATGTCATTGGTGATCATGAAGTGAGGTCATTACAATCATGGCACTGCGCCGTAAACTCACCTATAATGAACAAATAAACCTTATATAATGCATGATTATGACTACAACTGCTCCTACCTTTGATACATCTAACTCGCTTACTGACTATGATAACCCAACTACTAACCGATTAAGGGTAGTATTTGCGGGTACGCCTGAATTTGCTGCTATTAGCCTTGAGTCGTTAATTAAGCAGCAAGAAGCGCTGAATATAGAGATAGTCGCTGTTTATACGCAGCCTGATCGTAAAGCAGGTCGTGGTCAAAAGTTGTCAGCCTCCGCGGTAAAAGAAGTTGCATTGGCACATGATATCGCTGTCGAGCAGCCAGTCACTTTTAAAAAGTCTAGTGCAGAAGGTCTAGCTGCTAGGCAAACTCTGCGTACCTATCAACCAGATGTGATGATTGTCGCCGCTTACGGGTTGATCCTACCTATCGGTGTATTAGAGACGCCTACTCATGGTTGCTTGAATATTCACGCTTCACTGTTGCCACGCTGGCGCGGTGCTGCACCTATCCATCGTGCACTCTTGGCCGGAGATGATGAGACCGGCATTACCATTATGCAGATGGACAAAGGTCTTGATACAGGTGATATGCTTTATAAAGTCAGCGAAAGTATTGCCTCTGATGATACCGCTGCTAGCCTACATGATAAGATGGCGGCACTTGGTGCGACAGCCATTAGTACGGTATTAAAGGATTTGCACACTTATCAAGCGCAAGCTATCACTCAAGACGATAGTCAAGCCAACTATGCTGAAAAGCTGGTCAAAACGGAAGGTGAAGTTGACTGGTCGCAGCCTGCTGCCGCTATTGAACGCCAAATTCGTGGGCTGACACCATGGCCAGGTGCTTATACTTTCCTAGCAGGGCAGCGCGTTAAAATACTGGCTAGCTTACCTGTAAATACATCGCAGCAAACCAATGAGCCTGCTGGAACTGTTATCAGTGTCGGACGAAAAGCGATTTTAGTCGCTTGTGGCAAAGAGAGTGACGCTGAATCATCAGCCACCACTTTAGCCATTACTCACTTGCAGTTTGCGGGTGGTAAGCCAATGACAGCTGAACAAGTTTGCCATGGCAACCAATTAAATGATGGCGATCAATTTACATCAGAAACAAAATAACGTTACTTATATCTAACCTACTTGCACAAGACGCTATCGATCATACGTCAAGGAAATGAAATTTAATGAGACAAAACAGTACTGCGCCTAGAAACAATAAGCTCAAACCATCAAGCAATCTTATTATGAATGGCAGCGTACGCGTGCGTGTGATTCGTACCTTACTGGCTATTCAAAATGGTCAGTCGCTCTCAAGCGTCCTTGATCCATTGCTAAATAGTCTGCACGATGGTGACAAAGGCTTTGCTCATGCATTGCTGCTCACGACATTGCGCCAGTGGCACGCGTTGGCACGTTTGCTCGATAGCTTAGCAGACAACCCTATCGACGAAGTTGAAGTTCGTACCACCATTCAAGTCGGCTTAGTACAGTTGCTTTACTTAGAAGTGGCTGACCATGCTGCGATTCATGAAACCGTTGAAGCTGCCAAAGAAATTGAGTTCGCTCATTCGACTGGTTTGGTAAATGCTATTTTGCGTAAAGTTGCCAAGAATCCAAGCAAATTCCGTAAGAAATGCGATAAAAAGCATAGTCTACCGAATTGGCTCGCTTATCAGCTTAAGCAAGATTGGAGCGAACAGTATGATGAGCTGACACAAGGCTTGCGCCAACCAGCCCCGATGTTTTTACGAGTGAATTCTGCGGTTACTTCGGTAGAAGATTATCAGCATGCATTGGATGGCGCAGAAATTGATGCTGATATCGTTAAGCTAACGACTGGCTTTAAGGTAACGAGCTCATCAGAGTCTACCGCTGCTACGATATCAACCAAAGGTCTTAGACTACATCAAAGCACTGCCGTTAACGCTTTGCCTGATTTTGCTTTAGGAACGGCTAGCGTCCAAGACATGCACGCCCAGCTAGCTGCACCGATTATCAATAAAGCATTAATGGCTAAGCTCAGTGCTGAAGAATCTGATACGGAAAATACGAATAATGAGATACACATTTTAGATGCTTGTGCGGCACCTGGTGGCAAGCTTGCTCATTGGTTAGAGCTCATGAGCGCTAGTGACAAGTCATCGTTGTTTCACGTGAAACAAGACAACAATGAGATATCATCCGAAACGTCACCTGCGATTACTGATATCAAAGTAACAGCTATCGATAATGAAGCACCACGTATCGAGCGTATTCGTGAGAACTTACAGCGCCTAAATTTAAGTCAGCATGATTTGCAGCAAGCGGATAACAGTATCGCATTGAATATTGTCTGTGCAGATGCGACCAGATGGCAGCATGGAAAAAATAAAAAAGCAGCTACCAATGAGCCGGTATTTGATGCGATATTATTGGACTCTCCTTGTACTGCGACTGGCGTGATTCGCCGTCATCCAGATATCAGTATCTTACGTACTGAAGAAGACATCGAGCAAACGGCACTGGTGCAAGCAGATATCTTGCATAACTTATGGCCACAACTCAAAGCTGGCGGTTATCTGCTGTACGTGACATGTTCCATCTTAAAGCAAGAAAACGTCGAGCAAATGCAGGACTTTATCACTCATCATAATGATGCAGTAGTGATCGAGTTTACTGAAGATTGCAACTGGGGTATCGAACAAGCAATCGGTCGTCAGTGCTTGCCGATTGATAGCGCGAGTGGCGATGGTTTTTATTATGCATTGCTACAAAAAACTGCTGAATAAACCGTTTTAATTATTGAATAACATTATTGTAGACAGGACAATCTAATGAAATATATCAGTACCCGTGGTCAGACAGCGCCGATGGATTTTAGTGATGTGCTTTTGATGGGTCTTGCCCCAGACGGTGGTTTGATGTTGCCTGAGCATTATCCAAATATCGATAGTGCAACCCTTGATGAATGGCGTATGCTCAGCTATCCGCAGCTTGCGATGGCGATTATGCAGCGTTTTGCCACTGATATTCCTATGGCGGATTTGCAAGATATCATTGAGCGTACTTACACTGCTGATGTGTTTGGTTCCGACGAGATTGTTCCTGTCCGCAAGCTCGAAGATAATTTATATATTCTAGGATTATCAAACGGTCCGACATTGGCATTTAAAGATGTTGCCATGCAGTTTTTGGGCAATGCGTTCGAGTATGTACTTAAGAAAAAAGACGCACGTATTACGATCATTGGTGCGACCAGTGGTGACACGGGTAGTGCAGCAGAGTATGCATTGCGCGGTAAAGAAAATATCGAAGTCTTTATGCTGTCACCACATGGCAAAATGAGTGAGTTCCAGCGTGCGCAGATGTATAGTTTGACCGATGCTAATATTCATAACATTGCTATCGATGGGATGTTTGATGATTGTCAAGACATCGTTAAAGCGCTACAGCAAGATGCCGAGTTTAAAGCGGCTTATAATTTAGGCACGGTAAACTCTATCAACTGGGGTCGTATCCTAGCGCAGATTGTTTATTACTTTAAAGCTTACTTTGCGGTCACGACGAGCAACGATAAAAAAGTCAGCTTTAGCGTACCATCAGGTAACTTCGGTAATATCTGTGCCGGTCACATCGCTCGCGAAATGGGATTGCCAATTGAGCGTCTGATTGTCGCAACCAATGAAAACGACGTTTTAAATGACTTTTTTAACCAAGGTGCTTATCAGCCGCGTCCGACTGAAAAAACCTACGTAACCTCTAGTCCGTCGATGGATATTTCAAAAGCATCTAACTTTGAGCGTTTTGTTTATTTGCTATTAGAAAAAGACAGCGTACGCGTTCATGAGTTATTTGAAGGGGTGAAATCTGGTCAAGGTTTCGATTTATCTGAGCTAATGGAAGCAGTTAATAATCGTTATGGCTTTGCTGCTGGTAAATCTACTCATAGCGACCGCTTGCAGACTATCAAAGCGCTTTATGAGCAGCATGGTGAATTGGTTGATCCACATACCGCAGACGGAATTAAAGTCGCTAAAGAGCTACAGCTAGATGGCGAAATCATCGTTTGTGCAGAGACAGCATTACCCGTTAAGTTTGCGGACACTATTGTTGAGGCTATTGGTCAGATAGATATCGCTCGTCCAGCACATACTGAAGGGTTAGAAGATTTATCACAGTACGTAGTGGTACTGGAAAACAAGGCTGAACTGGTTGCTGAACAAATCCGCCAACATGTCGCACCGAATCCTGCTTAAGTAACTACGGTCTTTAGACTCATCATTGACAAAGAAAAGTATCCGCGTGAAAGTTACACCATTGTAATAAAGTGTTTATGATTGTGTTATGGTAGATATAATTGTAATATTAGAAACGGCGTCAGCAAGTCATCATCGTGCTAGGCGCTTTTTTAGGAATTATTCTAGCCAATTACACTGAACAGTTACCCTATAATTTTCATAAGAATTTTATTAATAAATTACTGATATAGTTAAATTTTTATTAATTTAAAGTGTTTTTACAGTGATAAGTTAAGTACGGTTCTTTATGACAAGCACAGTGGTACATATTGTGGATATAACGATGAAGATGAGCTTAAAAAAGATAGCAAAAGCACTATTAATTACGACGTTTAGTAGTGCCATGTTGATGACCACAGCCCACGCAAACAATCCACCACCTACTATCAAGGCAGATGCACCCAATCGTTATATCGTGAAAAAAGGCGATACATTATGGGATATCTCAGGTCGTTATCTAGATAGCCCTTGGCGTTGGAAAGAAATTTGGGCCACTAATAAACAAATTAAAAATCCAAACCTTATTTACCCTAATGATGTTCTCATACTTTGTGTGATTCAAGGTAAAACGCTAATTGGTGTTGATACAGGTGAAGGTTGTGCTGGCGTTGAAAAGCAGCTTACTGCGAATGTAAGTACAAGTACTGTGGCTCTTACCTCAACGGCTAACAGTGTTCCTCCTATTCCATTATCTGCTATTCAGCATTGGCTTGATAAAACACTTATCGTTAATCCTCAAGACTTTAATACCACGCCTTATATTTTGGCTTCTAAAAACCGTAACTTGATTACTGCGAGCGGTGATAAAGTCTATGCTAAAGGCGTACCGCTTATCGTAGGCCAGCGTTACGGCGTCTACCGTGAGGGTGAGCTATATGTAGACCCCAAAACTCAAGAAGTGATGGGTTTAGAAGTTACGCAGGTAGCGACAGGACTAGTAACTTCTACAGAAAGTAATGGTGTGACTAGCTTGCAGCTTATTGATAGTTATGGCAAAGAAGTGCGTGAAGGGGATCGCGTATTCGTAGAGTTAGATAACGCTATTCCTCCCGTCTTCTATCCAACGCCTGCAAGTGTTAGTCGCGGCGGTATGATCGTACGTGTGATGGACTCTATCAGCTCGGCTGCGAAGGGTAGTGTGGTCGCCATCAATTTAGGTAGTTTACAAGGTGCTAAGCCAGGTGATGTGCTGACGGTTTATCAAAAAGGGCCTTTGGTACGTGATACTAAAGACAATGACACACCAGTACGTTTACCAAACGAGCCTAGCGGTATGGTGATGGTTTTCAATACCTTTGACCACATCAGCTATGCTTATGTACTAGACTCTGAGCTACCACTCAATATTGGCGATCAGTTATTACCACCCCCTTATTTATAAATAGCTATAAGGCTTTATTAAGTAATATATTAAACTGAATCCTAATCTAAGCTTGCCTATACGAGACAGATGATAATGACGGCAGTCACCTCTTCTTTATCCGACGATCAGCGCGCTATCTTAGCGCTGTGGTACGAGGTGAATGCGTCGTTATCTGCTTATCACAAACTGATCACTTCTTTTGGTTATCCGCAGCTTGCTTGGCAAGCCAAAGTAGAGGCATGGAAGCAGCTAGGTATTCACCACACCCATCTCAAACGTCATGAGCAGCCAGAGCAAACACTCGCCAATATCGATAAGATTCAGCAAGCATTGGTAGATGGGCGTTATGGTTTGCTATTCGCTGATGACGCCGATTATCCTGCCCAACTCTCACAAATCTATGACCCACCGCCATTATTATTTTATCGTGGGAATAGTGCGCGCCTGCATCAAGCACAAATCGCTATAGTAGGTAGCCGCAAACCCACTGCACATGCGCAAAAAATCACGTTTGATATGGCGCAGTACTTAGCGCAAGCAGGTTATATTGTTACTAGCGGTCTGGCTATGGGTGTAGATAAACGCGCACATTTAGGCGCGCTAGCACAAGCAGACCCTGACTATCAGGGACGGACGGTTGGTGTCATGGGTACAGGGATCGATGTGAACTATCCCAATCATCGGGATCTGTTATTTACTCAAATTATTGAGCAAGGTGGCTGCATCATTAGTGAGCTACTACCACACACGCAGCCGCATAAACATACTTTTCCGCGTCGCAATCGTTTGGTAGCTGGGCTGAGTCTGGCGACCATTGTGACGGAAGCGACAATCAAAAGCGGCTCGCTTATCACAGCACGCCTCACGTCTGAGCAAGGTAAACAGGTCTTTGCTATTCCTAGCCATATTGATAACAGCAATGCAGAAGGTTGCCATCATTTAATACGTGAAGGCGCGACCTTGGTTTATCATCCTCAGCAAGTACTAGAAGACGTCAATGGTCAGCTTGACTATGATAAAGGCGCTTATAGAACAGCGAACGCTACTAACTCTAATAGCAATCACTCGAATGTCATTCAGACTTCCGATGCGTTTGAGATAGAGAAAAACTCAATCAAATCTACTAGCCAGCAATCATCCTCTGAGATAAAGCCTGCGCGCAGCACAGTCGTTGTGCCTGAGCATTTAACTGCAATCTATGAGCAGCTTGACTGGCATGGGCAAGATTTAGATGCGCTTATTAGTGCAACCAAGCTTGCACCGCCGCAGTTGATTGGACAGCTAATGGAGCTTGAGTTAATGGGTCTTATCAGCGAACAAGGTGGACGATATTTACGCGTTTAAAGTATCGTAAATATTCCTTATTGGACACTGGCATAGATAGTACTTAATTATAGTCTCTCCTAGATAATATCTCTCTTATGGTATTATTAGAATTTACTTCTACGAACCATTTAAGTCATGAATCAACCCACACCTCTTATTACTGATTCCGCTACCCAAGCCGCTAAGTGGCTAAAAGAAGGGCAACTGCTCGCGTACCCTACAGAAAGCGTTTGGGGTATTGGTTGCGACCCTTATGACCAAGCAGCTGTTCAGCGTATTTTGGATATCAAACAACGTCCACAAGCCAAAGGCATGATAGTTGTAACTGATAGTGCGTCTCGCTTAGCACCTTTGCTAGCCTCTTTAAATGATGTTCAGCGCCAGCAGGTTATTGATAGCTGGCAGACAGACGATAGTAGAGATGAACAGCACAATCGCCAAGCACATACTTGGTTATTACCGATTCCTCAGCCGCTTGCGAACACTGTGCCCACTTGGATTACCGGTCAGCATCAGACTATTGCTGTTCGAGTTATCTCGCATCCTACAGTTCGTCAGCTTTGCCAGCAGGTGGTCAGTGAGCAGAACCCATTTGGTCTATTGGTTTCTACAAGCTGCAACCCGTCAGGTCAAATACCTGCTAGCACTTTTGAGGCCGCCTATGCTTATTTCGAAGAGCAAATTGGTTATTTGCAGGGCGATACTTTAGGTTATACCTTGCCTAGCCAGATTCGTGATGCAACGACAGGTTTCGTCGTTCGATAGCGTTGTCTATTAAAATTCTTGAACCTCTCAGAAATGATTGCTTGCAATGCAAAGTGATAGATGTCGCTGCGACTTATTTACGTGAGCGTTTACAGATTAACCATTTGCTAGCTTGCCTATTTTTCTACCTTCCTTTACCAAAAGCATGTAAAAGTCGTTTTGATAAAAACTACAAAAAAGCAGACGATGGTTATAACGGTCTGGTTTTTATTGAAAGATAAGTACTTCAGCGATAAGTAACTCAAAGATAAGTCATAGTGGTGATATTTGAGGCATATAGGGAGTAGGGTATGAATGTTTTGATTAGTGGCGGTTCAGGGTTTTTGGGCAGTGCATTTAGTCGAGAGCTACTAGCACGGTCTCGCGTGCAAAATAAAGACGTGACGATTACTTGGCTAACTCGTAATAGCGGTCAATCACATCCCGATGATATTAATATGATGACTTATGACGAGTTTGCGGTGTCTGATATGAGCTTTGATGTCATATTAAATTTAGCAGGTGCTGGGATTGCTGACTCTCGTTGGAGCGATGAGCGAAAAGAACAGTTGATGGCGAGCCGTATCAAACCTACTCAGTCGATACTGGATTTTATAGCACGTACTAGCACCAAACCAAAGTTGCTGGTGAGCGGCTCAGCAATCGGCTGGTATGGCACGCAAGGCGACAAGCCACTGACTGAAAGTAGCGATTATGAGACGGATTTTGCTCATACATTATGTGATGAATGGGAGCAATTAGCACTTAAAGCGACCGATTACGATGTTCCTGTAGCTATTGTCAGAACAGGTGTGGTTATTCATCCTGAGGGCGGTATGATGGCGAAATTGTTGCTACCATTTAAATTTGGTGTCGGAGGGCAATTAGGTGATGGACAACAAATCATGAGCTGGATCAGCCGTGAAGATTGGGTTAGTGCGGTTATCTTTATTATCGAGCAGCAGCTTGAATTTACTAACGAATCAGACGTTAATCACATTGAAAGCTTAGCCCAAGACAATGCACCTGTTAGTGACAGCACTATCAAGACTACAAGCGGTACCGTAAATGATACACATACAGTCGTATATAACTTTACCGCTCCAAATCCTGTGACCAATCATACTTTTACCAAAGCACTTGGCTCATGGCTACATCGCCCCACCTTTTTTACTTTACCAGAGTTTTTGCTTAAGCTGATGTTTGGCGAAATGTCGACCTTACTTATCGATGGTCAAAAAGTGCTGCCACAAGCGCTATTAGACGCAGGTTATTCGTTTAAACACTCAACACTGCAGCAAGCATTAGAAAACCAAAAATAGTTATATAGCAGTTGTTTCATGTGAAACATTAATAACTATCTTCTGATAATCAATTACTGAACCGTATTTATGTTTAAGGCCAGTCCATGCGTTACGCATTTTTCTTCACCATCTTTCTGTTATTGCAGTTATTTAGCTTAGGTACAGTATTGAGCATACAGTGGTGGCTTCAGCCTTGGATAACGCCAACATTACAAACAGTGATATGGGTCAGTGTATTTATTATTACTAATGGTCTATTAGTATTGAGCGTAAAGAGAGCATTTGCTAACAGTTATCGCTGGGTTAGTGGGTGGATGCTGATCATGCATTTTATGATACTGACAGCGTTGGCAGTGAGTCTACTCTACGGAGGGTATTTACTAATAATTTCTTTATCAGGCACTACGTTGCACCAATCGAATGAGATGACTATAGGGCTAAGAGTACTAGCGCTATTCCTATTTATAGGATTATTTATTTATTCGCTATATAATGCCTATGCTCCTGTTATACGCAAGCTGTCTATTAAGATAGATAAACCTTTAACCAAGCCGCTACACATTGCAGTTGCTAGTGACTTGCATATAGGGCGATTATTTGGTGTGAGAGCCATAGATAGATTGCAGCAACTTATGATTCGCTCTGGTGTAGATATGCTGCTGATGCCAGGGGATATTATGGATGATAATACAGATGCCTTTAATGAATATCATATGGAGCGAAACTTAGCAGAACTGTGCCGTAGTCTGCCACGTGGTGTCTATGCGACATTGGGTAATCATGATTTGTATGGTCATGAGCGACCTATTAGCGAAGCGCTGCAAAATGCAGGTATACAATTGTTAAACGATGAGGTGCTCTGTATCGAGCATGAGGGTCAACCAGTATGGTTAGTTGGACGTTTTGATAATCATAAACGTCAACGTGTAGCAACTACCGAGCTACTTGAGCAAGTAGATACGTCACAGCCAGTGATATTGTTAGACCATAGACCGAGCGATATAGATAACCACAGTCAATTACCTATAGATTTACAAGTCTCGGGACATACCCATAACGGTCAAGTATTCCCTGCTAATTTCATCGTCAATGCTATTAATCCTTTGGGTTATGGTTATGAGCTGATTGGTAAAGGACACTTCGTCGTGTCCTCTGGTTATGGTTTTTGGGGCATTCCCTTTCGATTGGGATCGCGCTCAGAGATTTGGTTAATTACACTATCTGGCAATACCAATTAATCAGTTATACAAATCATTAATTAGGTAGCAAATGGTCTATGCCGCTAATTGGGATTGTGTACTGATGATCTCACGTACAAAGCTGCTAAAGCCATGAATGATATTGTTTGTCTCTTGTCCAAGACCTTGGTGAACACTCATAAAGTGAATAAAGCCATGCGGTGCACCAAGCACAGTATACGTCTCTACAGCAACGCCGTAACCTTTCAGCTGCTTTGCATAAGCAAATGCCTCGTCACGCAATACATCGAGCTCAGAAGCCACAATGTAAGTTGGGCAAACTTTACTATTATCACCGAGCATAGGTGAGTTCAGTATATGCAATCGGGGCAGCGGACTATTTTCCAAGCAAGCAGCATCAAATACTGCTACATCAGCATGATCTAATAGTAGACCCTCACCATATAGCTCCCAACTAGGATAATCTGTTTCAATATCAGTAACTGGATACAAAGGCATCTGCGCTAGAGGTTCGGGTAGTTTTTCTAATAGATTAAACGTTTTCTGACCATCTATCCCTAGGTCTGCCCATGCGCTTTTGCTCGGTGCGGTCAGCTGCTGCGCGATTAAAGTTGATAAACCACCACCTGCGCTATCACCTGCTAAAACGATACGAGAAGGTAATGCGCCCAATATGTGACAGTGCTCAACCAACCAATCATACGCAGTGATACAGTCTTTTAATGCTGCTGGAGCAGGGCATTCAGGCGCTAAGCGATAATCGACACTAACCACAGACCAGCCAGTCTGCTCACATACCGCATGACAGAACTCATGATGTGTATCGACATCACCAATGCAGAACCCACCACCATGAAAAAACAGCATGACTGTTTCATCAGGATTATGGATACGTTTTCTTCTAAAACCAGATTTTTTGCCGCCTGCTTTATAGCAACGAACAGTCATGTCGCCATTATCCGCATTGGCAATCGTTTCATCTTTCCAGCTAACAGGTGAATCACTTTTTTTAGTGAAGGGCTTTATATTGCTTAGCATAGTCGTATTGGCTTGTTGCCATACTCTAGGTGATTGCATGGCTACCGCATCAGCAGTAAATCTCTCACGCAATTCGGGCATTGGGGTTAATTCTAACGGCGTTTTGAGGTAGCTATTTACTGCAAGGATGAGACGCAGGTGAGCGTTTGCATGTAGGTATTGTTTTGAATTAGGGCCTTTAAGGTAACCAATTACACCTTCCAAAATAGGGTCTGGTAAGTAGCCCAGACTTTTCATTGCATAATGCAATGTATGCGGCTGGTAGTTTGCTACAGGGTTATAAGCGAGTATTTTCTCTTTAACGCTCAGACGTTTTTCTAATGAGTCATATGCTTGTGCATCTTGATTCGATGACTCTTGTGACGCTGGATGTTCTTTTGACGCTAAGTGCAATGTCATTAATGCTTTATTAAGCAAAGTATTGATAGATAAATTTTTTGAATTAGACATAACAGCTCTCATAAATGATTTTTAGCGTGCATTTGAGTGTAGGCGATAGTATTTATAGCAATGATAAAATAGCTAGCAGAATAATAGGGTATCGTTTGGTAATAGCTTGATTAACAAGCGTAAAGCAATTGGAATAAATAGCGGTTTTTTGTTCTTTTTGTGAGCGAATATTGAGATTTATTGACATGGAACAAAAACGTTTGACGTATCTCTTTAATCAGACTCCACAAATATTTGTCATAAATGGTAAAAATTCCTTTGTTCTAGGCTTGAAATTTGTACTTATCACCTTTATCAAGCAGCTATTGAAGCGTATTAAAAAAACAATGAGTTAGAAACATCGAGCATTTAATAATGGCATAGTAGGACCAGTAATTATTCGGTCTACTGTGCCGTCTCTTAATCTTCATTATTGAAATTCCAAGGAGCTATCATGAGCGAGCAAAACCCGAACCACGAAAATCTTGACCAGAATGTGGCACATGAGAATATTGATCACAATGACAGTATCTTAGAAGAAACCATGAAAGAGTTTGATCCACAGAATAATTCAGGTGAAGAAACGACTATCGAAAACGAAATCAACCTTGATACTTTCAAAGCGCGTATTGCTGAGCTAGAAGGCGAAGTAAAGCAAGCCAAAGAAGGTACTGCACGTGCTAATGCTGAAGCTTACAATGCGCAAAAACGCATGGAGCAAGAAGCGGATAAGAGCAAAAAGTTTGCACTACAGAAATTTGCTAAAGAATTGTTAGACATCGTTGACAATTTAGAGCGTGCTATCGAAAATGCCGATGCCAATGATCCAGTCGCTGAAGGTGTTCAATTAACGCACAAAGCGTTGGTTGCAGTATTGACCAAAAACGGCGTAGAAGTGGTCGATCCACAAGGCGAAAAATTCAACGCTGACTTTCATGAAGCAGTGGGTATTGACCCAGAAGCAGCGGCAGATACAGTTGGTACGGTCTTACAAAAAGGCTATAGCCTAAACGGTCGTCTATTACGTCCAGCTATGGTTCGTGTTGGTCAGTAATATTTTTAGGGCTAAACCCTACTAATATGAAGGTTTTTCACAAAAAATGACATGAAACACAGTTTTTGCGTGATTATCGCCTTGAAAAATACGACGGGTAAACCGATATATAGCAACAAGTGACCGACTACGGTCTGGATAAATAAGTATTTATAGTTAAAAACAAATTAGGAGCAATTGATTATGGGTAAAGTAATTGGTATTGATTTAGGTACTACTAACTCATGTGTAGCAGTAATGGAAGGTGACAAAGTTAAAGTCATCGAAAATGCTGAAGGTACTCGTACCACACCATCGATCGTCGCTTATAAAGATGACGAAACGCTTGTTGGTCAGTCAGCTAAGCGTCAAGCAGTAACCAACCCAAGCAACACTTTGTTTGCAATTAAGCGTTTGATCGGTCGTCGTTTTGATGACAAAGTCGTGCAAAAAGATATCGGCATGGTTCCTTACAAAATCGCTAAAGCAGACAACGGCGATGCATGGGTAGAAATCAACGGTAAAAAGCTTGCGCCACCACAGGTTTCTGCTGAAATCTTGAAAAAAATGAAAAAAACAGCAGAAGATTATCTTGGTGAGAGCGTGACAGAAGCAGTTGTAACTGTACCTGCTTACTTCAATGACTCACAGCGTCAAGCAACTAAAGATGCGGGTAAAATCGCTGGTCTAGATGTAAAACGTATCATCAATGAGCCAACTGCTGCTGCACTTGCTTATGGTATGGACAAGAAGCAGGGCGATAGCACTGTTGCTGTATATGACTTGGGCGGTGGTACTTTCGATATCTCAATCATCGAAATCGCAGACGTAGACGGTGAGCAACAGTTCGAAGTACTAGCTACCAACGGTGATACTTTCCTAGGTGGTGAAGACTTTGACTCAGCATTGATTGATTTCTTAGTTGCTGAATTCAAAAAAGAGCAAGACGTTAACCTAAAAGGTGACTCTCTTGCGATGCAGCGTCTAAAAGAAGCGGCTGAGAAAGCGAAGATTGAGCTATCAAGTGCACAAAGCACTGAAGTGAACTTGCCATACATCACTGCTGATAGTAGTGGTCCTAAGCATTTGGTTGTTACTATCAGCCGCTCGAAACTAGAGAGCCTAACTGAAGAATTAGTACAACGTACAATGGGTCCTTGTAAGACTGCACTTGAAGATGCTGGCCTAAAAATTGGCGACATCAACGATGTAATCTTGGTTGGTGGTCAGACTCGTATGCCACTAGTACAGCAAAAAGTACAAGATTTCTTCGGTCAAGAGCCACGTAAAGACGTGAACCCTGATGAAGCAGTTGCAGCTGGTGCAGCGATTCAAGGTGCCGTATTGTCTGGTGACAAAACTGACGTATTGCTACTTGATGTAACGCCATTGACCCTAGGTATCGAAACGATGGGCGGTGTCATGACGCCAGTTATCGAGAAAAACACCATGATTCCTACTAAGAAATCACAGGTATTTTCAACGGCTGAAGACAACCAGCCAGCTGTAACGATTCAGGTATATCAAGGTGAGCGTAAAATCGCTAACCAAAACAAAATGCTTGGTCGTTTTGACTTAACGGATATTCCACCAGCACCACGTGGCCTACCGCAAATTGAAGTGTCTTTCGACATCAATGCTGATGGTATCATGAACATCTCTGCAACCGATAAAGGTACTGGTAAAGCGCAAAGTATCCAAATCAAAGCGGATTCTGGTTTGTCGGACGAAGAAGTCGAACAAATGGTTCGCGATGCAGAAGCCAATGCTGCTGAAGATGAGAAGTTCGCTAACTTAGCGCAAGTTCGTAACGAAGCAGATGGTCGTATTCATGCCGTACAAAAGGCGCTAAAAGAAGCAGAAGATAAAGTCACTGATGAAGAAAAATCAACAGTAGAATCTGCTATCACTGAGCTTGAAGCTGCAGCGAAAGAAGATGACCATGACGAAATCAAAGCCAAGCTTGAAGCATTAGACAATGCATTCTTGCCAATCAGCCAAAAAATCTATGCTGATAGCGGCGCTGGTGCAGAAGGTATGGATCCAAGCCAGTTCCAACAAGGTGCAGACCATGCTGGTAGCAACAAAGCTGATGATGACGTTGTTGATGCTGAGTTCACTGAAGTAGACGAAGACAAAAAATAATACCAAATTCAAAAACGCGATTAGCTGCGTCAAACTCGCTTAGTCTACCCAATGTAGTACTTACGCTCGTTTTCCTTACTACTCAAGTTTTTGAAAATGGTATAGTCGATGCAAATCGATAAGTAGTTAAATGAAAAACGCATCCTTCGGGGTGCGTTTTTTTATGGCTACTATTTTTAACTATTGTCGTGCCTACTTGCGATCATTCCTGCTAGCTATTATTTTTCTTAATAAGGTACGTGCTTATGGTTTAAACGCGCTCACTATGAGAACTTCATAGGTTAAATTAACCACGAGCTGTCCTGTTTCGTCCTCTTCTGAAAAATGTTGCCAATAGTCTGACTCAAATTGCTGTAAACGCGATTTTGTCCATATAAAGGTTCGGCTATCTTCTGATTTAACTTGCGTTTGATTGGTCGATACTCCGGTGAGTTTCATATGCTTCAAGATAGCGTAGGGGGTTGGAAATGGTAAATCAAAGCGCTGAATTGAGAGTTCGATATTCTCAAAGCCAGCACTATCTAATGCCAATTGCCATTTATCAATATCTGGATAGTGAAGTCCTTGGCCAGTAAGAGTCTTAATTTGCAAAAAGTTATTTGGCGTAAATGTGCTAAAGAGCAGCTGACCTCCTGATTTTAACCGCTGCGCTGATTGTGTGATGAAACTCAACGGACTATCAAACCATTGCACGGCATTAGCACTGACTATTAAGCTATGATTTTCTGCTAAATCTATGGTTTCAGCATCGCCAATCATTACGTCAGCAGTTGGCAGTATTGATTGCAATGTAGCCGTCTGCTCATTACATAACTCATTAATGATCCAGTGCTCGCTCTGTATATGCTCAGCGAGTAGGCGCGTCATTTGACCTGTACCTGCACCCACTTCTAGCACACTACTTTGCTTGGTATGAGCAATACTGTCTAACAAGTACTGACAAACGATCTGTTGAATACTGGCGTGCTGGTCATAGTCGCTTGCATTGGCAAAGTGGCGAGCGATGGTTTGTTTTCTAACACTGAGGTCATCAGCTGTGTCGAGTGTTGTCATAGGCTTTATTATGTCCGAGTGCGCCAGTTATCTATCGATAGTAGGAGTAAATTCTGTGTTAAACGATAAGCTTACAACTGCTGTATCAGTCGCTCGCAGTCTTCGTTAGTTAGTTTGGCATTCATAACTAAACGAATGCGAGCAGTATTTGCAGGCACAGTAGGCGGCCTGATAGGCAGCGCGTAAAATCCAGCTGCTTGTAGCTGTTTTGCTTTGGCAAGGGTACTCGCATTATCGCCTAATATATAAGGAACGATAGGGGATTCATAATCTATATCTTCTACAGTTGGCGATACACGGTGCCGTGGGTCAATGGCTTGACTAAGCATGGTAGATAGCTGTGCTAGATGCGCACGTTGATCAGTTAAGGCCGGCATCTTTGCTAAGATAAATCGTGTCCATGCGTGATTGATAGGAGGGAGTGCCGTACTAAAAATTAGTGGGCGCATCGTATTAATCAGCCATTGTTTGACGGCCTCATCACACATGATGTAAGCACCAACTGACGCAAAGGCTTTCCCAAATGTCCCCACCAAATAATCAATATCGGGCAACGTATTTGTTTCTTCTGCTAAGCCCAAGCCAGTATCACCCAATATCCCGACAGCATGAGCCTCATCGACATACAGCTCAATGCGAGTATCTTTGGATTTTAATTGTACTAGTTGAGGCAAGTCAGCACGGTCACCATCCATACTAAATATACTCTCGGTGACAATAATGATGCGTTCAACCGTCTCATCTGCTTGTTCAATAAACTTGGCCAAATGCCCGTAATCGTTATGACGGTAACGACGATAGGTGACAAGTTTACTTTGGCTCAGGCGCATCCCATCGATAATGCTGGCATGTACTAGTTTGTCAGCCAGAATGAGAGTTTTGACGGGTAAAGCTGTCAATGCTGGCAAGATACCTAGGTTGGCGTGATAGCCACTGTTCAACACCAGCACCGACTTTGAATCGGTTAAACTCTGTTTCTCTATGACACTGTGATACCAGTTTTGTAGTTCTTCTTCTAGAGCTTCTAACTGTATATCGTTGCCTGTCAGTAGGCGTGAGGAGGTGGCACTCATTTTAGGAGTGTGCGTAGTAGATAGCTGTCCCACTTGAGCTAGAAATTCAGCTTGCAGCTCAGTGTCACCGCTTAAACCCAAATAATCATTACTCGCGATATTAAGTAACGCCTTACTTGCACTAACGACGTATCGTCCATCATGCTTTAGGTTTGGTAATTGACGATACTGCTGCTTTGCTTTTAAGTCTGCAAGTGCGCTTTGCAAGCGCTCAGTGATTGGATTTTGCATTTTTTCTCTCTAATTATTGTTATATCAGCCATGTTTAGCCGATTTGTCTAGCAAGTAAACTGTGAAATGAGTACGAATTATTGCATAAACTGGTTGGATGTAACAAAAGGTTTCATATCTAAGCCTTTGTAACCCACACAATGATAAACGCTTTCAATTCTTAACTCTCATACCATTAAACACTGACAGAGTGTCTGAAATAGTTTGTTACTATGTATTCATCGTTAGCAGACAAGGCGATAGGGCCACAAGGCCAATATAAATAAATAACTTGTTTGTCCAAATTTCTTTCAAGGAGCTAATAATGAAAACTCTACAAAAAACAATACTTGCACTAGCAACTGGTTCTTTACTTTCTGTAGGTGCACAAGCTGCTGTTAACTATGGCAACGGCTATACAGGTCAGCCGTACGTTGCTGCTAAAGTTGGTCAGTTCGATCTAGATGTTGATGGCGCTGATGATCCAACTGCATACGGTGTAACTGCTGGTTATAACTTTGATCCTAACTTCGGTATCGAAGCAGAATACGTAGGTTCAGATGATGCTGACTATAGAGGCGGCGACATCGATGCTAAGACATACGGCGCTTATGGTACTTACCGTTATGCATTCCCAAATAGTGGCTTATACGCAAAAGGTAAGCTAGGTGTTGCAAAAACTGAAGTAGAAGCTAACAACACTAACTTTGCTGGCGCTTCTGATTTCTCAGACGACGATACTAACATCGCTGGTGGTGTAGGTCTTGGTTACGCAGTAAACTCTGACTTCAGTGTCGAAGCTGAATACGACATGCTAGGTAGCGACGCAGACCTTATGACTGTTGGCGCACAGCTAAAATTCTAATTACTTAGAAAATAAGCTTTTAGCTAAACAGCTATAATAAAGAAACGATCACTTTAAGTGGTCGTTTTTTTTTGCTTAAAATTTATGCAGAAGCTTTTAGGACGGTAATTTATAAGTAGCTAATAAGCAATATATCATTACTGTTAAAGCGTTGTTATCCTTAAAAATGTGCTACATTAAAAACTGGAATGATAAAGATAGGAATGGTGGCAAGGATGGAGATACTTTGGATGATTGAACCTTGGCATTGGTTAGTATTAGGCCTCTTATTACTAATCGTTGAGATGTTTGTACCGACGTTTGCCAGTCTGTGGTTTGGTGCCTCTGCCATCATCGTTGCAGCGCTATCATGGCTGTTACCTATTTCTGTTTCTATTCAGATTATCGTCTGGTTAATGCTCTCTGCTGTGTTTTTGCTGGCTTGGTTTAAGTTTATTAAACCGTTGTCAGTAGATCGTACCAAAGCTGGGCTGGGCGGTAGTGTCATAGTCGGTGAGGTGGGGATGATTATCGTGTCACCGCAGCTAGATAAAGCTGGCACGGTTAGATTTAGTGTTCCTATCGTTGGTGCGGCTGAATGGATGTGCCGTACGAGAGGGGAGCAAGTGGCAATCGGCGATAGAGTGGTAGTGACTGATATCGTTGGCAACGAGCTGATTGTGAGCAGTACAAAAGCGCAGGCAGCGATGCATAAAAGTATGCAGGTATAATAATAAGGGATGAGTTATGGAAAGCTTTAGTATTGTCATGGTGGTATTGATTGCACTGGTGGTATTCACCGTGTTTAAAGGCGTACGTATTGTACCGCAAGGTTATAAATGGGTCGTACAGCGACTGGGTAAGTATAGCCAAACGCTAGAGCCTGGGCTCAACCTCATCATCCCTTATGTAGATGATGTGGCTTATAAAGTAACGACCAAGGACATCGTACTCGATATTCCGTCACAAGAAGTCATTACTCGTGACAACGTCGTTATTATTGCAAACGCTGTTGCTTATATTAATATCGTGCGTCCTGATAAAGCGGTCTATGGCATCGAAGATTATGAGTACGGTATTCGTAATCTGGTACAGACGTCATTGCGCTCGATCATTGGTGAGATGGATCTTGATAGTGCATTGTCCAGTCGTGACGAGATCAAAACCAAGCTAAAACATGCGATTTCAGAAGATATCGCCGATTGGGGTATTACTCTTAAGACAGTAGAGATTCAAGATATTAATCCTTCGCAGACCATGCAAGCATCCATGGAAGAGCAGGCAGCGGCAGAGCGTTTACGCCGTGCAACTGTGACCCGTGCTGATGGTCAAAAACAAGCTGCTATCCTAGAAGCGGATGGTCGCTTGGAGGCTTCACGCCGTGATGCTGAAGCGCAGGTAGTACTAGCCAGAGGTTCTGAAGAGTCGATTCGTTTGATTACTAGTGCGATGGGCGAGGAAGAGATGCCCATTGTATACTTGCTTGGTGAGCAGTATATCAAAGCGATACGAGAGCTGGCTGAATCTGACAACTCCAAAATGGTGGTGTTACCTGCTGATATTTTAAGTACCGTAAAAGGTATGGTCGGTGATAAATTAAAAGTGTAAAAAGCCACAGCACTATTAAAAAAAGACCTCGTTTGAGGTCTTTTTTATGTTTAATAATTGACGAATGACTCGCTAACTTAGATAACTTTCGAAAAGCGGTTTTGGTGTTTATTTTCTAAGTATTCATCAAATACCATGGCGACGTTACGACCAAGCAAGCGACCTCTGGGTAAGACGCGAATACCTGCTGCATCCATATCTATCAATCTGTCGTCTTGCATAGCGCCCAACTGCTGAATCTCATTAATAAAATAGGTGATGGCATCGATACCAAATTTTTGATTCACATCTTTAAAATCGAGATAGTCATGACACAGTAGGTTCATGATGACGTATTCACGCAAACGGTCTTTGATAGAGGTTTTTATGTACTTTACTGCAGGCATGACAATTGGATTGATTTTCGCCATATCAATCTTGGCTTGATAGTTCTGTAGTTCAGTATCGTTTTGCAAAATATAGCGCGTATTGGCATTAGAAATCTGACTGATTGATGAGACACCAAAGCCTAATAAGTCACAATCACCCATGATGGTGTAACCCTGAAAATTACGATGTAATTTACCTTCGCGCTGGGCGATAGCCAATTCGTCATCAGGTTTGGCAAAATGATCGATACCGATATATTGATAGCCAGCTTCGGTCAATGTGTTAACAGTATTGCCGAGCATCGTCAGTTTGGTAGCTGGGCTGGGCAAGTCTTCATCTTTTATCTGACGCTGGGCCTTAAATCGTTCAGGCAAATGCGCATAGTTAAAGACCGACAGACGATCTGGCGACATCTCGATGATACGATTTACGGTTTTGCCCAAAGTATCAGGTGTTTGATGCGGCAAACCATAAATCAAATCAATATTGATAGAGCGAAAACCAAGCTCACGTGCTTCTGTTAGTACACTTTCAATAAGCTCTGCTGAGTGCACACGATTAACGGCGATTTGCACTGTTTCATCTAAATCTTGCACGCCTAAGCTGATACGATTGAAACCGAGATTACGCAATATTTTCAGAGTGTTTTCACTCAGCTCACGAGGGTCAATTTCGATAGAGTAGTCACCTTCGTCTTCTGGCAAAAACTCAAACTGAGTTTGTAAAAACTCCCATAATTGCACCATCTCTTCGTCACGCAAAAATGTTGGTGTACCACCGCCTAAATGTAGCTGTTTGACCAATGGTTTGTCGCTGCCTTCTGGCGTAGATAACAGGCGGCGCTTATGCGTAATTTCAGCGATTAAATACTGCAAGTAATCGCCAGAATCGCTATTTTTTTTGGTAATAATCTTATTGCAAGCACAGTAGTAGCAAAGGTGGCGACAGAATGGAATATGAAAATATAGCGATAAGGGAGCACGCGCTTCACGATTTTGCAGGATTTTTGTCTCAAGACCGATAGCCTCAAAGCTGTTTGTTTCAAAGCTATCCGGTATTGGAGTAAATTCTAAAGCAGTCGGATAAGAGGTATAACGTGGCCCTGAGCGATTGTATTTATTGATAATCGCTTCATCAAATGTTGGTAGCTGCTTGCTAGTAATACTGCCGCGTGTACTGGCATAAGGGTTGTCAGGTTGCATAACAGGGCGCACAGTCGTGGGCGGCTCGTCCGCACGGTTGTAAGGTTGCTGAGTGTTCTGTTCTGAATAATCTGTCATGCGATATTCCTCGTTTTTACTCTAGATACTGCTGATTTCTATATGATCAATGATTTCGGATGTGTTGTTTATTTTCAAATTTTATAACTGATCGATAATAAGATTTGAATACGTCATCGGCAGCAGTATGTATCGCCAAATGTATAGTAGATAGTATAACAAATCCTTGTTAGCAGTGGGGTGGTCGGTGAGTATTCTTAAATATTAGAATAGAGCTATCATTTACACATAAAAAACCCCAGAACGACGCTGAGGTTTTGGTGATTCTCTCTACACCAGCAATAAAACACGACATTTGCGCGTTGATAAATAATACTTTATTATCAATGACACTCTGTATTAGGAAGATGCTGATGTCGTTTGCCCAAGTCTATACCCGTTCGGTGGTTGGTCTGCATGCTCCCAAGGTCATCATTGAAGTGCATCTATCGCAAGGATTACCTGCATTGACCATCGTTGGCCTACCTGAGGCCGCCGTGCGTGAGAGTAAAGACAGGGTGCGCTCTGCCATTCTTAATTCAGGTTTCCAGTTTCCTAATCGACGTCTAACGATCAATTTAGCCCCTGCTGATCTACCTAAAGATGGCGCGCGTTTAGACTTACCAATTGCTATCGGCATACTGGCAGCAAGCGGACAGCTTGAGCCAGAGGTGCTATCAGGATTTGAGTTTATCGGTGAGTTAGCGCTCAATGGTCAATTGCGACAAGTAACTGGTAGTTTGGCAGTCGCACGAGCAATTAAAGCTGAGAAATTGGCATTAGCATTGTCGAAGTTAGTAGCAGAGAGTGACCAAGGAAAAAATAATTCAGATACTCCGCTACAGACAACTTCGCAATTGATCGTACCGATTGATAATGGTCGTGAGGCCAGCCGCGTTGATGGCGTAACGATACTAGCTGCTCAGAGTCTAAAAGCGGTTTGCGACCATCTGCAGTCACTCGTTGACCCAAGTACAAGCTATGCAAGTTTGTCAGTGGTACAGCATAGTCCTGCGCAGCAGCATGTTGGCTATCAAGTGGATTTAGCTGATGTCAAAGGACAGCATCATGCTCGCCGCGCGTTAGAGATTGCCGCTGCGGGCGGTCATTCATTGTTATTTACAGGGCCACCGGGTTCTGGCAAGACGCTTATGGCGTCACGATTGCCAACGATATTGCCAGACTTAAGTGATGAGGATGCGCTAGAGGTGGCTAGTACGTATTCGGTGGCAGACAGCGACTACGACTATGGGACGCGGCCATTTAGACAGGTGCATCATACGATATCAGCTGTAGCATTAGTCGGTGGTGGTTCACGGCCAAAACCGGGTGAAATTACACTAGCTAATAAAGGCGTGTTATTTCTAGATGAGTTACCTGAGTTTGATCGGAGTGTGCTGGAAGTATTGCGTCAGCCGCTAGAAGCCAAACAAATTACTATTAGCCGCGCTAACTCTCAAATGACCTTTCCGGCGAATTTTCAACTGGTCGCTGCGATGAATCCTTGCCCATGTGGTTATGATGGCGATACATCAGGACGTTGTCGCTGTCGACCTGAGCAGATCAAACGCTATCAAGACAAATTATCTGGGCCTCTCTTAGATCGTATTGATTTGCATATCACCGTGCCTGCGTTACCGATTGCCGATCTGCAAAATAGTCAGGTAGGTGAAACCTCCAAGCAAGTACGGGCTCGCGTAGTAATAGCGCATCAGCATCAAATGCAGCGCCAGCAAAAGGTTAATAATGAGCTTAGCCCTAGCGAAATCGATGAATATATCCAGCTAGGCGACAATGAAAAGCAGTTATTGCAACTTGCTCAGCAGCGTCTGAATCTATCAGCGCGTGGCTACCACCGAGTATTACGGGTGGCTCGTACAATCGCGGATTTGGCTAACAGTACCGATATCAACAGCGCCCACGTATCTGAGGCGCTGAGCTATCGTAGTAAAGCATAATCTATGTTTGAGAAAGTTACACTGTGATGAAAGATAGACTTCATATAGACTAGACTTTATCTTTCATAATCCAAGCAACCAAGTCAGCAAAGTGATCAAATGCTTCGGTTGGGTTTAGCTCTCGAATATCTTGCCCATAGTTATAACCATAAGACAGGCCGAGCGTGTCCATATTGGCGTTCTGTCCAGCCAACATATCGTTTCTAGAGTCTCCAATCATCACTGACTGATCGACACTGACATTGAGAGTCTCACAGACGTGTAGCAGGGGCGTTGGGTCTGGTTTTTTGACAGGCAAACTGTCGCCGCCCATCACTTCACTAAACAAATCTTGCCAGCCAAATGACTGCAATATCTTCGGTACAAAGCGAATGGGCTTGTTGGTGACTAAAGCAAGCGTATAACCAGCTGCGTGCAGTTGTTTCAGTCCGTCATCGACATCTGGATAGGCAACGGTTTTGCTACCACTAAGATTCTTATAAGCCTTAAAAAATATTTGCTCTGCGTGATCGGCTTCCTCAACCGTTAGCTCACCTTCTGCTACTTCCACTTTACCAACCAAAGCGCGCTCTACGAGCAGTCGTGAACCATTTCCTATCCAATTGCGTATCGTCTCGATAGGGTAGGTGTCTTTACCCAATGTGGTTAGCATAGCGTTGGTTGCATCGGCCAAATCAGGTACGCTATCAATGAGCGTTCCATCAAAATCAAAAATCAAAAGCTGCTTATTCATTGTTCCTCACTATTGGAAATCGTTATATTTATTATATTGGTCATACCTTAGCACAGTAGTATTTCGAGACCAGTCAATTTAGTTATCTGTTGTGCTTAATGTCTTGAGTATTAGCAACTATTCGACATCTTTATAGCGTTCACGATGCTCTTTCTTCATTCTTAAATAGTCTTCGTTCTCACGGCACTCGTCCCACTTAACTTTAAAAATCCGTGCGGATTCTGCTTTGACTGGGTCTTCCTCTTGTCGTGGCAATTCTTCGCGGCCATGAGCGCCGCTTTGACCTTTTTTATCATCAGGTACCGCGCCTTTATATTTTTTACCGCCTTTATGATTGGCATAGCGACGAGCGCGGGTATAGCCCATTTGTATAAACTTACGCGCCATATCTGCACCGACGAAGTCGTCGTCAGCCAAGTAATCTAAAAACATCTGATAGATAGCTTCACTACTCTCGCGGGCGATGTCAGGAGTCGCAAAGCGCCAATGGGGTAAAATCTCAGACTTATAAGGCTCTACAAGTAATACGCCTTGCTCACCGCGACCGACTCGGTATAACTCAGGTTGAGCGCGCAAATCCAAACTCTTATAATCTAAGTCGTAATCAAACTCTCTCATAGCTATGACCTATTATTTTTATCTACTCGTATATGGTTATTGAGTATACTTAGCCAAGCTGTTTAGAAAAAAGCACAAAAATGTTATGCAACCGTGACAGTAGGTAGTTAGCATCAAAAGCGATGAGTGAAAATGGTTATGGTAAAGTCAGCTGTGAGACGTATGAAGGCTATGAGTATGACGAATACAATGCTACGAGAGATGTTATGTTGAGAAATAAGATAAATGTAAATGAGCTCAGCCGTTTGCGATTGTCCAAAAATATACTGGTAGCGTGGCTATTGCTAACGACAAGCATACTAGCCAATACGACTGCCCATAGCGCGTGGTTTGAACGTTTGATTCCGCAAGGGGAAACGTATACGGTACGCGAGATAGATCGCGATTTGGCATTTGTGATAGATGGCTTTATCTATGATGCGCGTACGTCTTGTTTTTTGGCAGTGGGCGACCGAGTGATATTTTTTGAAGGGCGTCACGGTATTGATTACCGCGCAACTATATACGACCTAGATTCGCGTGAGCGCTGTAATTTACTATTACGTGGTCGTTTTTACGAATAGTGGTCGGCTATACGAATAAGAACAATGCATAAATAGAATGAATGTTAACGAATACGGTAAAATTTAAACATAAAAAAAGCCCCGAACATCGCTGTTCAGAGCTTTTTAGAATTCTATTAACGAATGGTGGCTCGAGGCAGGATCGAACTGCCGACACACGGATTTTCAATCCGTTGCTCTACCTACTGAGCTATCGAGCCGTCTTCGTTGAGGTCGCTATTAAACTAAATATACGCGCTTCTGTCAAGCTGTTTTTGCATTATATCTGATAAAAGACGATAAATAATTAGATATTGGCAAAATTAACCATTTTAGCGCTCGGTTTAGTCTTTTACACGCAACAGTTCGTACTCGCTCATGATACGGTGAATATCAGCGTCAGCAGGGACAAATTCACGTACGCCTTTTCTAACTTCGCAATCATAGACCAGTTTAATAAACTTGGCATCGATAGCACGTTTACGATTCTCTGGATGCACCGTGAGATATTGCAGGCGCTTAGCATTGGTCTGCCCGTCATCAAAGCAGGCGACCGCAGCGATAGGCTTATCATTGAACATCCCGACATAGAGATACTGTCCACGTTTAAACCCTTGCTCAACGATATTTAATACCTCGAGACCATCAGGCTGTGCATCATCACTATCGTACAACGCCTGCAAACGCTCTGCTAGCTCATTGTCGCGAGCAGGTTTTTTGATAAGTGGCGCATCCAAACTATTAATGGCGATCGCTTCTAAAGGCATAGCAGTTCCTATAAATAGAGGGTTTCTATAGTATAAATTAGCAATATAAGACAGCACGATGTTATAGCGTGTAGTGCCGTAAGTAAGGGTCTTCAAAGTCAGCGCGATTCATGATTGATAATACTAAACACACTATTTTAGCAGAATGACGTGATTTTGTGCGTGGTTTACCGCTTGGTCGTGGCAGTAAATGTTAGGGTTTGCTATGATGAGGCTATATAATATTTAGTATGTATAAACCCTAATATGTTGATATCTTTTGTATATATCATTTTCTGCTAAGGTCTGTCCCAGACACTAGTGAAATATTTTGGGCAGATTTTTGCCTTATTTATTGACCGCTTTTCACTGATAAAAACTGATAGAGAGTAGCCATGACAGCCAATGCAACGACGACTGCTGCCACACCTGAGCAAACTGAGTCAAAAAACGTAAATCTATATGGTCGCCCTGAACGTATCGCGACCGTTGAACGTATCACTGCCGAAACGCAAATCACCTGTACCGTTAATTTAGATGGTACGGGTAAAGGTACGGTAGACACTGGTGTGCCATTTTTGGATCATATGATTGATCAAATCAAGCGTCACGGTTTGTTTGATTTAGATATCAAATGTACCGGTGATACGCTTATTGATGACCATCATAGCGTCGAAGACACTGGCATTACCCTTGGCCAGGCATTTAACAAAGCATTGGGTGACAAAAAAGGTATTCGTCGTTATGGGCACTTTTATGCGCCGCTAGATGAGTCATTGACCCGTGCTGTCGTCGATCTGTCAGGACGTCCTGGTCTACACATGGATATCCCATTTACACGCTCGCACGTCGGCCGTTTCGATGTTGATTTGTTCAGTGAGTTCTTTTACGGGTTCGTCAATCACTCATGGATGACTGTGCACTTAGATAATCTAAAAGGTAAAAACAGCCATCATCAAATCGAATCAACCTTTAAAGCCTTTGCTCGTGCGTTACGTATGGCCTGTGAGTACGATGAGCGTGCGTTGAACACCTTGCCATCGACCAAAGAGGCTTTCTAAGGCGCATTTAAGGCTCTTCTACGGTGTCAGTCAAGCTTGGCGTACTAATTGTACAGCCTGCGCTTGACTTCCTTGTAGCAAAACCTTATCTACACCCGCGATAATAGAAAGGGCAGTAGCCAACAATATAAATGGCTAACGATATAAATAGTACAGTAGTCAAAATATCTAAAAATGAGAACCAATCGATGACTAAAGTAGCACTATTAGATTATGGTATGGGCAACCTGCACTCTGCTAGCAAAGCCTTATCAGTAGTTGGGGCAGAAGTCTCTATCACCAATGATCCAAAAGTCGTCGCGGCGGCTGATAAAATCGTTTTCCCTGGTGTGGGTGCGATGCGTGACTGTATCGCTGGCATGCACGGGGCTGGAATTGATGAGGTCATACGTCATGCAGTGTTTAACAAGCCCGTTATGGCCATCTGTGTGGGCATGCAGGCGTTGTTTGAGCAGTCAGCTGAAAATGGTGGCACGGACTGTTTGGGCGTCTTAAACGGCACTGTAGAAGCGTTTGACCCTACGTGGAAAGATAAGCAGGGCGCAACGATAAAAGTACCGCATATGGGTTGGAATACCATTAGCGGTATGGATTTTGACCATCCGCTCTGGCACGGTATCGAAGACAACGCGCATTTTTACTTTGTGCATAGTTATTACTGTGAGCCTGCTAATAGCTCACAAGTAGCGGCGGTATGTGACTATGGTCAACCGTTCTGTGCCAGTGTGATCCAAGACAATCTATTTGCCACCCAATTCCATCCAGAAAAGAGCCATACTGCTGGCTTGCAACTGCTTAAGAACTTTGTAGAGTGGAATGTGTAAGTAGTTAATAAATGTGAAGTGAATATTTAATTTAGTAGAAGGTAGATTATCAATTGTATAATCTACCTTTTTTATGCTCAGCCATCACTTTGTAGCTGCTATTCTGTGGCTATTATAGTTTAGCCATCATGGTTTAGTGATACGCTCAGTTATTTTCTACTCGCTTATATTTGGAATATCTCAGTGGATTTTACTGCCTTTAAAATGAATGTTGTGGAAACAACTGGCCTTGCCAAAGATGCCTTACATATCTATGTCGGTGTGGGTGTTTATCTGCTGTGTCTGGTTGCGCTGCGACCTATTATCAAAAGCCAAGGTATTCGATCATTTATCGCTCTGATCGTCGTGACTTGCATTGCGCTGTTGGGTGAGTATTTGGACAATCGAGATACGATTGAATCACTTGGATTGGCAGGCTTAAGCCGTGACCAGATACTCGCGAGTATCCGTGATTTGATTAATACTTGTATGCTGCCGTATGTGCTCTTTGCGCTGAATAAGTGGACGACTATATTTCGACCAACCAATAAATCGACCTCACTGACCAAACGCCATAAAAAAACGGACTATTAATTAGTCCGTTTTTTCATTTTGCTATTTGAATTTATAGTTTTAGTAGCTCATTTATTTTTTGGCTTCATCATACAGCTCACGTACCACTTCACCAATCGCTTTGATACCATCAGTCAGTGTCTGCTCGTCAGCCGCGATACTCATACGGATACATTCGTGCGCATGCTGATAATCGCTGACATCGACACCGGGGAAGAAGTATTCGCTTGGTACAATAAGCGTGCCTTTTTCTTTTAGGCGCTCGTATAGATCCAGCGTGCTAATCGGCAAGTCTTTAAACCATAACCATAAAAATATCGCGCCTTCAGGCTTATGAATGACCAAAGGATAATCGCCCAAGGCTTCTTTTAATAGCTTCACCGCGAGTGTCGCCTGCTTTTGATAAAACGGCTTGATGTCGTTATCAGATAATTGCTTAATACGATCGTTTTCTACCAATGGCGTGGCAATCGCTGCACCAAAGCGTGTAGGTGCTAGATTGACCACGGCATTCATCGCACTGACCGCTTCGATTACTTTGGCATCGGCCACGATAATACCAGTACGCATACCAGGCAAACCAATCTTTGACAGGCTAAAGCAAAGAATCGTATTGTTATCCCAATTCAGGTGCGCGTCAGAGTAGATGATATTGGGGAAGGGCATGCCGTAGGCGTTATCGATAATCAGCGGTATGTCATAGCGTTTGGCAATCTCGGCCAAATGCGCCATTTCGTCATCAGTCAACACGTTGCCAGTCGGATTGGTCGGGCGTGAGCAGCAAATAGCCCCGATACGTCCTTCCTTTAGCGCTGGCAAGTTTTCTAACGCGTCAAAATCGACACGATATTTAAAGAAGCCTTCCTCACCATCATGCGTCACTTCATCGATATGCGGTAATACGGCGGTGAAATGCTGACCTTCCACATGCACATCGCTATAGCCAATATACTCAGGGGTCAATGGCAGTAGAATAGACTTGTCGATAGACTCGCTATTCTCATCAGCGAACGCACCGCCAAACAGATTAAACAGATAGAAAAAAGCATTCTGTGAGCCATTGGTCAGAGCGATGTTTTCTGAGGTGAGATTCCAATCGTAATGACGGTTAAAGAAGCCAACCAACGCATCGATAAAGGCGGCATCCCCTTGCGGATTAGAGTAGTTCGCCATACTGATAATCGCGCTACTGTTGGGTACGCCTGCGTCGTTATCAACGCCCAGCGCCTTATAGGTCTCCAAAAACAACTCATTGACGGCATCAATTTTGGCAGGGTTACCACCGCCCAGCATGTTGACTGGTTGATCGCTTTTTAGCGCGTCGCCCAGATCATCCATCAATTGTGAGATGCCAGTGGGCTGGGTAAATTTTTGACCGAACTTTGAGAATTTCATAAGGCTACCATGCTGTTTGGGAGGGAGTTATAAGTTGGTATTTAACCGATAAAGTTGGGCTAGTATAGCAAATGAGGGCTATAAAATAAGCAAAGTGCATGGCTGATATTGACTTATATGTTTATACACTTTTTGAAGCAAAAAAACGCCTTCTACATGAATAGAAGGCGTTTTGTTTTGAGATATTAGGAAATGAGGTTTTGTAGCTAAGTCATTACGATCCGTCAAAAACATTAGGATGTCAGCTATAATCGATACTCAAAATCAACCAAAGGCATGGTTTAAGAAAATAGTTAATATCGATAGGATTTAATATTTTACTTTATACTCACGAATTTGGTATTGTTGAGAGAATAAGGGTTACTTAAGAATGTAAAGTTTGACTGATAACTGGTGATTAAGATAGAAGGTTTTGGTATCTTGAAAAGCAATAATCGTCCAATATTGTTGCTATTGCAGACAGGTACATCTCCCATCATTCCTCTTAACCTGTCACATACTATTTGTAACTCCTTCATGTCAGTTCCATCTCTTAGAACTATCAAAAATTTACACTCAAAATCATCTTCAAGACTAATCTTACGACTGTATTTTTCTATTACAATTCTCGAACCTAACCACTTTTTTTGAAACTCATTAACAACATCTTCCCATAGTTTTTTTATTGTTATCTTCTTAGCTAACTCCTTGTTTTTATTAAATAATTTTGCGAGAGATTCTTTTTCCTTACCTACAATTATTTCAGCTTCTCTACAATCTTTTATAGTTTCAGTTAAATCAGTGAATTCAATAATTTGTGCTATATTTTTTAACTCGTTTATCAAGATATAGTCAGCTTGACTAGCTTCATTTACCTTTACACCTAATGCAGTGCCAATTCCATCAGCTTCATCCATTTTATAAGCATAAAAGTTGCAGAATTCAATACCCGTATCTTTTCCACGTTTATGATGCATATGCTCTGCAAAATCTTTCAAATTTAACGTGGCAGTCATAAACAGTAGCCTCGCATCATTAACTCTTCGTAAGTTTCCAATAGTTTTCTTCGCGCCATTTCAATAGGAGAGAATTTATCATCAGTCATATTAAGTAGCTTACCATCTGATTTGAAATAATAAGTAGATATTTCTTTATCTACCTTTTGTTCTCTTGTGCTGATATCAAAGGCTTTTAACATATCACTACTGTGAGTAGTAATAATTATGTAAACCCCATTCTTAGCAAGTTGTACTAGTACGTTTGCTAGAATTGCTTGCCATTCAGGGTGTAAATTAGACTCTGGCTCATCAATGAAGACAAACGATCCTTTATTAATAATGTTCTTGCTAAGGACAGCTTGAATGATACCTATATTAGTCATGCCAAAAGAAACTAAATTTTTAGGAATGTTTTCACCATCACTATTTTCGAAAGTCAGGTCAGAATCTGAAGGCTTAAAATGACCTTTTAAATGTTCTTTAAGGTCAGCAGCACAGCTTACAATGAATGGAGGACGTTCCCCTTCCTTAAAATTAGTGAATAGAAGTTTTTTCAGATCATAAAAATATCTAGGTATGCCTGAAAGTATTTCAGGTTGATTAGTAGAAAATTTCCTACTATTATCTAAGCCATCAATTATAGGTAATAGTCTCCAATAAACTGGAGATTCGAAAAATAGAATATGTTTCGTTCTTTTAAATCTAGATAGACTTTCTTTTAATTCTATCTCAGCTTTCAAGCCATCTTCTTTATCAATAGTTATTTTTATTAGGTCTTTAATAAAAAATAAGCAGTATTCTTCTGAAGTATTAATCAGGTGTCTAATATCTGATATCTGAAAATTTTCTTTTAATTCATCAGTTATATGGTCACTAATTATTTTGAGATAGCTAGATTCAGGATTTTCTAAAATTTCAATTAAGTTATTAAGAATATCGTTACTATTGCTTAAAAGTCTTGTAGGACTTCTAAAATTTCGAAAAATGTTGAGATGGTTTTTAAAAATATCAAGAGTAGAACTTAACTCTTTATCTTTTTTCCCTATAATATCTATTAATTTAACTAATCTTGGTAAGGTATTGGTTTTATAAGTAGTTGCTTTTTTCTGAAATCGGAAAATAAAATCTTCATCAAATGCATAGTAGTCTGTTTCAATTAACTTTATTGAATTCGCTAAATTTTGAATACTTTTGTGAAAGTCTTTTAAAAAAATAATATCTTCTTCGAAGTCAATCTGTGTACCTATTTCATCGTCTTCTGATGACTCAACCAAAAAGTCATTAATTTGAGCAAGCGTACTGCTAAGGTTGTTTGCTATTTCAAGAGTATGGTTGGAATAAGTATCTACATTTATTACGCTTAGTACAGAATACAAGAACTTCGTAACGAAACTCTTTCCTGTGCCATTCTCACCTGCAAGAATAGTTAACGGTGTGATATTGATATTAGATCGTCTAATAGCACCCAAGTTTTCAATATATATATCGTAATTCATTATAGCTTTCCCACATTTAGTAAAGCAGATTTATAGCTTAAGTAAGAGATAGACAAATTCCGTGGTTATTCTGCTATTCTAACTGATGTCAAGCGTTTATATAAGACCTAAATCATCGCCCTGACCCTTGCCATAATCCCGCGCCCAATCACCAATCTCACATAAATAATAGCAATGGCAAACAGCAATACGATTAATGCCGCCCCGCCAATAGCTAAACTCGTCCATGGCACACTAAACTGTAGATTAAACCATTGCGTGATAGCTGCCCATGCGCCAACGCTAGCGATGACGACGGCAAATGTCGCCGCGCTAATCCCAAGCACACCCAGTTCTAAAATATTGAGCATATACAGATCGCGCTTTTGCATACCGAGCAGTCTAAATGACGCGCTGTCTTTCATACGATCTTGCGAAGTAGATAGAAGCGAGCTGATCAGCACCATGACCCCAGTGAGTAGGGCAAGCAAGGTGAACACATAGACCAAGCGGCTCATTTGTACCACTAGCTCTTGGATTTGCTTGGCAATAGCAGTGCCATCGATTGTGGTGACCGCAGGGAACTCGCGTACCAGTTTGCCTTGTAGTTCTGGAATAGCATCTTCTGATACGTGCGCAGTAGCAAATTGAATCTGCGGGGCAGCGGACAGCACGGACGGCTCAAACAAGAAGTAAAAATACGGGCTTGGGCCACGCTCATAGCGCGTGCGAATACTGGTAATCTGCCCGATGATTTCGATACCTTGAATGTTAAAACGTACCTGATCGCCCATACCGACATTGAGCATACCCGCGGCAGTGTCCAAGATAGACAAGGGTTTGATTTGTTCATTTGTCGCATCGATAGGGGTATATAGCGCGTCGTCTGTGAGCGATTCAGTGATGTACTCGGTCTCCATGACCGTATCTGCGTAGCTCAAATTAAAGACACGCGTAGGATCATCAAACCCATCAGCAGGCTCGATATCTTTTGCAGCCACATCATTTGCCGTCTCTACACGCGCACGAATGACGGGATAATAAGTGACGGGCGCCTCAATGATTGCATCAATATCATCATGCTGATCGCTCTGCACATCGAGCAAAAACAGATTGGGCGCATCTTCAGGATAGGCATTGATAAACTGCGCATTGATACTGTGATTGAGTGTGGTGATAAGCGTCAGCACTGCCACCGATAGTGATAAGGTGACAAAGAACAACGCTGATTGGTTGCCTTTACGTGCAAGGTTATGAATGGCGATACGCTGCATCCAACTGACCTTGGTATTGCTCGCCAACTTGTTAAGTAGCCAGAGCCACCCACGGGCCAATAGCCAAAATATCGCCACAAAGCCAATCAAGCCGCCCAATAGCTGTGCGCCTAATGACAGTGAGCCAACTTCATAAGCAAAGAAGGCATACAGCCCTGCCAACACCAAGCCATACCATAGTAGCGGCACGCGCCGATACCAAGGCAAGTTTTGTGTTTGCGTGCTCGCTCCTTGATTGAGTAGGGTAGCGGGTTTGGTCGTGTTAAGCGCGCTGAGACCACGCTGCGCAATCAGTAGCGTCAAGGCTAAAGCAATCACAATGGTTTTGATCGCGCTGATTGGATTGATGGCTAGGCCAACGTCGGCAGGCAAGATAGCCACCAGATACGGCTGGCCTATTTTAAGTAAGCCCAGACTAAGGGCAACCGCTGCGATACAAGCAATGACAGTCGTGACGATAAGCAATTGATAGTAGCTACGTTTGAGTGAGCCAAGCGGCTCGCCTAACGCCAAGCGAATGGCATTATTGGACTGCTGCTTACTGACAAATGCACTAATGACGCCATACATAGCAACCGCAGATAGTAGCAACACCGCAATGACTAGCAATTTTAAAAACATCAGCACATTGTCAGATATACGCGAGACAGAAGTATCTGCGGACTCTGCATCAGAGAGCTCGATATCAGGATAATTGGTCAGGATATCTGTAAGCTGTTCACGCTGCGTGGTTATCAGCTCGGGGTCGCCTGCCATCTCGATACGATAGTTTATTCGGCTACGTTGACCCAATAGGTTGGTTGACGGAAGTGCATCTTGTTTCATCAACACACGCCCACCAAAACCAAAGGTAGTCAGTGGACGGTCAGGTTCTTTGGTCAGTACATCACTGATCGTGAACTGCGCATCGCCAATGGTAATACGGTCGCCGACATCGGCCTGTAGACTACTGAGTACTTCTGGCGCGACGATCACACTGTCAGATGTTAGCTGATCCCACAGCGGCTGTCCTGAGGCAAGCTCCGCTGTGCCGTATAGGGGATACGACGGCGAGACGGCTTTGACGCTGGCAAGCAAGGTTTGCTCATCATTGACCAGCATGGCGCTAAACTGATAGTCATACACGGTCTGGGTATCAGCGACAGTTTCTACCTGTGACAATACTTCGCTTGGCCAGTCTTGCTTACTGTTTAGGATTAGATCCCCACCAACGAGTGCGCGCTGATTGTCATTGATGTAGCTATCGACAGACTGCTGCACAGAATCGAGGGTCAGGTAGGTTGCAAGCGACAAGGTCAAGGTCAGTAGAAACAGCACGGGATACACCCAGCGTTGCCACCAGCTACGGCTGAGTGCTTGCGAGCCTAGTGTTTGAAAACCTAGGGTACGAGTAAATAGTTGACTAAGGATGCCGCTAGGATAACTGGACTCTTGATGCATACTGGTAGCAGTATTTTTTGTATCAGTCGATTTATTGTCTGTGGGCTTACTATTCATTAAGATACAATCCAGTTATTCATGTAGGTACAATGCGGCCGTCATGCATGGTGATGACGCGATCTGCCATCTCGGCAAGTGCAGGGTCATGAGTCACGACAACCAGTGCCGAGCCAACTTGTTGGCGTAAATCCAATAGCAGCTGCATAACTTGATCGGCGTTTTGCTCATCTAAGTTACCCGTTGGCTCATCAGCAAACACAATCTTTGGGTGCGATACCAGTGCTCGTGCTACTGCTGTACGCTGCTGCTCACCACCTGATAATTGATTGGGTAAGCTGTTACGTCTATGACCTAAGTCGACCGCATCTATCAGCTCGTCTACCCGTGATGGGTTTGGACGTCTGGCAATATCAAGTGGAAAGGCGATATTTTCAGCGACGGTCAGTGTGGGAAGTAGATGAAATGACTGAAAGACAAAGCCCATATCCTGCTGACGAATGACGGCTAGCGCATCCTCGTCAAGACTGCTAAGCATTTGACCTGCCAGCGACACCGTACCACTATCGGGATAGTCTAATGCTGCGAGTAAACCTAACAAAGTAGATTTACCCGAGCCTGATTTACCCATGATGACCACAAACTCGCCCGCGTTGACATAGATATCTACGTCTTTAATGATGGACAACTTTTGCTCACCGACTTGTACGGTTTTATTTAACTGTGAGGCGGTCAGTAGTGCCTGTGTCTTAGCGTCTGCTTGTGGCGTTGCTGTGGCAGTCGAAAATGATGATGTCATTACAGTATCTCGTTTAATGGTCTCGTTAAGTAGTCTCGTTTGTCTTATTTTTTATCGTATTGTCTTGAGCCGTTGCAGCTGTATTATCGGTAACGGCTGTTTTTAACTCTTGTAGTTCTTCTAACTCTTTTAACTTAGGCTCTAGAATAGGTAGGATATTGTTATTAACGATAATCTCGTAGCCTTCTTTGGTTGGATGAATCGCATCTGCTTGGTTGAGCTCTCGGTCACCGCCGACGCCCTCTAAGAAGAACGGAATGAGCGTTAGATTCATGTCTTTCGCAATACGAGGATAAATGTCTGAGAATGCCGCAACGTATTCACTGCCTAGATTGTCATAGATCGACATACCGCCTAAGATGACGACACTACCATTGTCTTGCAGATGTTTAACCGCAGTACGAATATTGGCTTCAATGGTCGCCACATCGATGCCGCGTATCGCATCGTTAGCACCGATAGTCAATATGGTGATGTCAGGTTTGGTTTGCGATACCCAGTCCAGTCGATTGACCAATCCTGTACTGGTCTCACCGCTTAAACCTGAGTTGATAACTTTGGCGTTAGCATAGCCCATCTCTTGCAGACGATCTTCTAACTGAGCAGGATAGTTGTCTTCTTTATCCACTCCCAGACCTTCTGTCAGTGAGTCACCAAGCGCTAAAATAGTAAGTGATGAGGATTTGACCTGCTGATCAGTTGTTGCTGCGGTTTCAGTGGCTACTGGAGCAGTGCTGGTTTGACTGTTAGTCGCTTCAGTACTGGTACTCTGCGTGTCAGTAGCAGATGTCGTTTCAGCTTCTTTTTGACAGCCACTGATAGCCATTACAGCCGCGAGCATGGCGATAGCAGGCAAGCTCTGAGCAAAACGAGAGGGAAATTTCATCATGGGTGTTATGTCCTATATGCAATCAAACCAGTGTCTAGTCAAATCCTATCTAAACCAGATACAGTCTCAGTCGGATGAATCCTCAGGCGCGCTCAGTCTACTATTGGTAGTACTTTCACTCACCTTCCTTGTATCCAGCTTACATTGAGTATCCAGCTTACATTGAGTATCCAGCTTATATTAAGTATCTAAGTTATATTAAACTGACTATAGCAAAATAAGACAGTGACCTATATTGGCCTAAGGTTAATTTAAGGCCGCTTTATTGCGCGTTAGCAATCATAGCCTTGTAGACCACAAAAACTGATAGAAATGAAAGCTGATAGCAATCAAATATATTTACCATCGACCATTACTGGACGACTAACAAGCCAAGCAATCACGACGTTGACAATCATCAGTATCAGCATAATAAAAAGCGGCATACTCCAACTACCAGTCATTTCATGTAGCCAACCTGTACCTAACGGTCCAAAAAACGCAATGACATAACCCACTGCTTGAGCCATACCAGACAGCTCACTGGCTTGATTGGTCGTATAGGTACGCATAGAGAACAGCATCATGCTCAAGGTAAAAATTGCCGAACAGCCCATGCCCATCATGCCTGACCATAGCCATGCCAAGTCAGTCGATAGATAACTGACGCCCAATATACCAATGACATTTAGCACAGCAGCAAATACCGCCAACGCCTGAATAGGGCGGCCGCGATTGACCAGCCAAGTTAAACTTAATATAGAAACCGGTGCCATAAACTGAAATACAGAACCCATTTGTCCAGCACTGACGGCGGATAGTCCCTTACTGACCCAAATCGACGGTAAAAAACTGGCAACGGTATAAAACAATAATGACTGCAAACCCATAAAAATAGCAATCTGCCACGCAAAGGTGGTTCGCCACATAGAGATATCAGAAGAACCTAAAGCCGCAGGGATAACCGCTTGATGGTTGGATGAACCCAAACGTACACGTAAGAACAGCCAAATAACAAAGGCAAAAACACCTAGTATCGTCCAACCACCCAATGCCCACTGCCAACCAACTTGCTCCGATAATGGTAGTACTACACCTGCGACGATACCTGCTGCTGTGGTCATCGTTAGACTAAACAACCCTGTAATCAGCGGAATATGTTGCGGGGTACGCTGCTTAATGACCGGTGCTGCTAAAGTATTAGCGAAACCAATGGCGAGGGTAAGCAACAAAGTACCAATTAAAAACCCACTCCACGTCGGGATAGCGGTACGAATAATTATCCCTACCGTCAATAGCCCAATCATAGCAATCAGTGTGTTTTCTAGTCCGAACCGCTTGCCAATGGTTGGGGAAATCAGCGCACCAACGGCAAAGCTAAGCATAGGCACGGCCCCTAGCCAACCTATCTGAAACTCAGAGATATCAAGCGCGTCCTTTACCACTGGGGCGATAGAACCTAGCGCGACGATAGGTGCACGCATATTGGTGGCTAGTAGAATCATGGCACACAGCACCAACCAAAAGGTAAAGCGTGAGGAGGGCAGGCTAGATGAAGCAGATAGATTGGACGAGGTAGACATAGCAGCACAACGATGACAGCGAAAAAGAACACGTTATTAAACAGCGTCAAGCAATTGCCGCTTATAAAATAACACCAGAGAGCATTTACTCAGACACGTACCTAAACGGTAAGCGATATCGTAAATCAGACCGAAAAATATATGTAGCGCGTAAGACACAAAATTTGCTGAACTGACTTTGCTAAATTGGCAGGCAGCTTAGTCAAAATATATGTGTGGTTACTTCGAGTTACGGCTTTAAAATCGTGATGATAAGAGATGGCGATAATAAGCAATCTTAAATAAGCAGCCTTATCGCACAATAAAAATAGCGCCAAGTCACTTTTGAATGACTTGACGCTATTATAAGAACATATGTTAGGTAAATGCTACCAGCGTATGGTAACCAATAGGCTATTAAACCGATTTACCCAATTGAGCAGCTCTTAATGCATTCTCTTGCTGTTCAGCGATTAATGAATCGCACTTATTGGGATCATTACCACAAAATGAGCAATTTTCGTCACCCATCAATTTGGCAACACCGCCACAAGATCCTCTAAGCGGCTTTTTTTTGACCATATAACCGACGCCCATAAAAATGAAGAATAGGACAAATACGGTAAAAGTAATGGCAAGCATAGGAAGCAGTTGGCTAAGCATAGAGGAAACCTCATTTTAAAAAATAGGGCAGTTATTAGTAGTGCTGTCTAAGTTCATGACAGCTAAGCACCGTTAATAACAACTGTATAATAGTATAGCAAATTTTAGTGCAGCTCGTTGTGCGTTAACGTATTATCTTGTTTCACATCTATCACTTACCAATGGCTTTTAGAATGTGCCATCTAGAGTTTGAAGTATGTTTATAGCTTTTTATCAGCACGTAACGCTTTCATCGCTGGTGTCTGTACCACTTGCCAATCGTCAATGTTATCGTCAGCAGCTTCGTTGGACATATCGTCAGAACCCTTTGCTTTTACATCGTCAGCTAGTACCACGAACATAGCCGCTAGATTTTGCGTTTTAGCGACGTTTAGTGCTTTGTGATAAGGCATCGCGGTAAGGGCAGTTGCCCACGCATCCGCCAATGCAACCGAATCAGCTGCGACAGTAACTGAAGGTGCACCGCCTGCAATAGGGTTGCCCGTTGTCGGATCGATAGTATGGCTATAGCGTTTGCCATCGAATATGACAGAGTTGCGATAATTGCCAGAGGTCGCTAGATGCATTTGGCTAGCCGTGTTTTTTGGTTGGCGAATAGCAGATATGGTCTGACGTTCGCTGACAGTACTGCCTTCAATAGGGGCGTCAATCGCAATTTGCCATGGCTGCTGTTGGTTATTCACACCAGAGGTGGCAATTTCACCGCCGATCTCAACCATATAATTACGAATTTGATAATCATCTCTCAGGACATCAGCGATAACATCGACGCCATAACCTTTGGCAACAGCAGAAAAGTCTAAACCAACGCCGTCTTTGGTTTTGTAGATGGTATCGTCTTTCTTTATGATGCTCTCAAAATCGACCAATGCTTTGGCTTGCGCAATCTCAATGGCAGTTGGGGGGCTTTGTAGTCGCTCGACCGTCATGGTACTCCCAAAACCCCATGTGTTTACGAGTGGCATAACGGTAGGGTCAAAAGCACCGCCAGATTGCTGATAGACAATTTGTGACACATCTAGCACATGACTAAAATCCGCATCGATAGTGATAGGTTTGTCTTTGCCCAAACGATTGAATGTAGATATCGTTGAGTCATTTTGATAAGTAGACATGCTATCGTTAATTTGTTTTAGGCGCTCGTCTACCGTAGCTTGTATGGCAGCTTCGTCCGCATCATCAGGCAACTGATAGCTAATATGGTAGCTCGTCCCCATCGTCTCACCGATCAGATAGTTATAGTCTGGGGTTTGCTGGCAAGCGCTGAGACCTAAAGTACTGGCAAGACCAACGACGCTTACTAAGGTAAGATGTATAGGTTTTTTGGAAGATAAGCTGGATATAGTGTTTTTCATAATATTTTCGGTATGGCGTAGAAATGAGTAGGGTGTAAAACAAGCCACGCTTATTTTACACCCCTTGAACCCAAAAATACTAATGAAGGCACCATTCAGCGACAATTCGTTCGGTTGAGTAGTTTACTTCACTTGTGACTCACGTATGAGCTTATAGAGTTTTGGCGGAGAAACACGGTTGACCCGTGTGGCCAGTTTTTCTTTACGACCAGCGACGATGATATATTCCTCTCCCTTGGTGAGCGCCTTCACGACTTGTTTGGCAAACTTAGTCGCAGTCAAACCGTTATTGGTTGCCTCATCCATCGTACCTTGTGCGCTACCGTCGCCAGTCAACGCATTGATAGAGATACTGGTCTGGATAAACCCGGGGAATATCGTGGCTACTTCGATACCTTGGTCATGTAGCTCAGCCCGCAAGCTGTTTGCCCACATATGCAGCGCTGCCTTGGCTGCCCCATAAGCACCTCGATATTGTGTACCCAATAAACCTGCCACACTCGAAACCATTACTACTTTGCCGCCGCCTTGTGCAATCATATCAGGCAACGCCAGTCTAGTAAGACGCGTCTGAGCAAAATAATCTATTTCCATGATTTGGCGTTCAACTTCTTCAGCCGTGTCCATGATAAGCGAACGCTGACTAATACCAGCGTTATTGATGAGCCAGTCGATTTTCCCCGCCTGAGCTTTAGCAGTGTCATAAGCGTCTTTGGTTTGACTAGCATCACTGATATCAAAAGGAACGACAATGTGCTTGTTAGCACGTTTGCAGCTGTTTTTGACCACCTCCAACTTATCACTGTCACGTCCACTTAGAATAATCCTAGCGCCGCGTTTGGCGAAGGCAACGGCTAATGCTTGCCCAATACCGCTAGAAGCACCGGTAATCCAAATGGTCAAATCTTTGTATTTCGTTTTCATAAGAGTCCTTTCTCAATGTTTAGATAGTCCATCATATAGGATAATAAAGCGACTCTACTAGCTAGATTTGTAGTCTGCAAAGGCACTACTATGTGTAAAAATCGCACAAAAAAAGAGCCTCAATTGAGACTCTTTTTTTATTCTTAGATTTGTGCTGTCAGATTAATTCTCTAACTTAACCACCGAAATCATCAAGCATGATGTTTTCGTCTTCCACGCCCATGCTGTGTAGCATGTCGATTACGGCAGCGTTCATCATCGGTGGCCCACACATGTAATATTCACAGTCTTCTGGGTTTGGATGATCTTTCAGATAGTTTTCGAGCAATACGTTATGGATAAAGCCTGTTGGACCTTCCCAGTTATCTTCTGGTAATGGGTCAGACAGTGCAACATGCCACTCAAAATTATCGAACTCTTCTTCTAGCTGATCATAGTCTTCAACGTAGAACATCTCACGAATAGAACGAGCACCATACCAGAAGCTAATCTTACGATCAGTATTCAAGCGTTTGAGCTGATCAAAGATATGTGAGCGCATCGGGGCCATACCAGCACCACCACCAACAAAGATCATTTCAGCTTCGGTCTTCTTGGCAAAGAACTCACCATAAGGACCTGAAACTGTCACTTTGTCACCAGGTACTAAGCTAAATACCCATGAAGACATTTTGCCTGGTGGAATACCGTCAGGACCACGTGGCGGTGGACTTGCGATACGGATGTTAAATTTGATGAGGCCTTTCTCTTCAGGATAGTTGGCCATTGAGTAAGCACGGATAACTGGCTCATCAACTTTTGAGACATAGTTGAAGATACCGAATTTTTCCCAGTCTTCTCTATACTCTTCATCAACCACAAAGTCTTTGTAGTGTACTTCGTGCGGTGGCGCTTCCAACTGTACATAACCACCAGCGCGGAAGTTTACTTCTTCGCCTTCTGGAATTTTTAGTACCAGCTCTTTAATGAAAGTGGCAACGTTATCGTTAGAGATAACTTCACATTCCCATTTCTGTACATCAAAGAACTCAGGGTCAATCTCAATTTTCATGTCTTGCTTAACAGCTACCTGACAAGCTAAGCGCATGTGATTGCGGATTTCACCTTGGGTAAAATAGCCTTCTTCGGTGGGCAAAATAGAACCACCACCTTCAATAACGCGGCAACGACACTGCGCACAAGTACCACCACCACCACAAGCTGAAGATAAAAATATACCTTCGCCCGCTAGCGTTTGTAGTAGTTTGCCGCCAGCTGGTGTCACCACATCATTATCGGGATTATCATTAATATGGATAGTGACATCGCCTGAACTGACCAGTCTTGAGCGTGCCGCCAAAATAATAGCGACGAGGCCCATGATGATCAAGGTAAACATAGCAACGCCACCAATCGCCGTAGCGTAATCCATGGTAGGTATCCTTAATCTATGGGGTAGCGGTGTGGGGGCATAATCTATGCTGTACCCAAACCTCTACCGAATAAATGAATTAAATAAGTCAAATAGCTATTGAAAGCTTTGAGCTTAGCGGTTTAGATGGACATACCACCGAACGACATAAAGCCGAGCGACATAAGACCAACCGTGATAAAAGTAATACCAAGACCACGCAGCGGTGCTGGAATATCTGAGTATTTTAGCTTTTCACGGATACCCGCCAATGCTGTAATAGCAAGTGCCCAACCGAAGCCTGCACCCACACCATAGACAACAGATTCACCAAAGTTATAGTCACGCTCAACCATAAATAGTACACCACCTAAGATGGCACAGTTTACGGTGATTAGTGGTAAGAATACCCCAAGTGCGTTATATAGACTCGGTACAAACTTGTCCAAAAACATCTCTAGGATCTGTACGGTGGCTGCAATCAAACCGATATAACTTAGCAATCCTAAGAAGCTCAAGTCGATATCAGGGAAACCTGCCCATGCCAGCGCACCGTCTTTTAGGATGAACTGGAATAGTAAATTATTTAGTGGAACGGTAATTGCCATTACGACAACAACCGCAACACCTAGACCAATCGCTGTAGAGACTTTTTTGGATACGGCCAAAAAAGTACACATGCCTAAGAAGTAGGCAAGCGCCATGTTCTCAATAAAGACTGAGGTTATAAATAAACTAACATAATGTCCCATTAGTGACCGCCTCCATGTGCCATGCCTTTAGACTGCGGCTTCATTACAAACTCAGCTTCTTCAACTTGTTCTGGTTTCCAGATACGGACAACAGCGATGAACAAACCAATGATAAAGAACGCTGATGGTGGTAACAGTAATAGACCGTTTGGTATGTACCAACCGCCATCAGTGACTGGCTGTAGAATCGTAATACCGAACCAAGTACCAGCACCCAATAGCTCACGGATAGTTGCAACGAATAGTAGTACTGCTGAGTAACCAAGACCGTTACCAATACCGTCTAAAAAGCTTGGGATTGGTGGGTTGCTCATAGCAAATGCTTCAGCACGGCCCATAACGATACAGTTCGTGATGATCAAACCAACGAAAACTGACAAACCTTTACTGACGTCATAAGCAACTGCTTTTAGTACCTGATCAACCAAGATAACCAACGAAGCAATAATCGTCATCTGTACGATGATACGAATGCTTGATGGAATTTGTTTACGGATAATCGAGATAAAGAAGCTTGAAAATGCCGTTACCAAGGTCAATGCCACACACATAACCATAGCGTTAGCCATGCTGGTGGTGACAGCCAATGCCGAACAGATACCAAGAATCTGTAGGGCAATAGGGTTATTATCAAAGATAGGCGTGGTTAAAATGCTTTTAGTGTCAGCCATGTTATGCCTCCTTGCCGTTTGCTACTGGTAGCTTGGCTGCCAATTCGGTTTTAGGTTGAGCTGCCAGCTTTGATTGATTTGCTTGCGTGTCTGCACCTTCAACCGTTTGGCCGCTCTTTTCGCGTAGCGTATCTAGATAAGGTTTATAACCTTGCTCGCCTAACCAAAACTGAATCATGTTGCTGACGCCGCGGCTAGTCAATGTCGCACCGCTGATGCCATCAACCCAGTTCTCTTTTGGGTTACCAGCTTTGGTTACACCAGTGGCAACGTTACCATTCTCGTCATAAGACTCGATACCGCTCCACTTTGCACGCCACTCTGGCTCTTCGATACGAGCGCCAAGGCCTGGGGTTTCTTTATGCTCGTAGAAACTGATACCTTTGATGGTATTCATATCACTTTCGAGCGTTAAGAAACCATAGATAGTGCCCCATAGACCGTAGCCTTGAATTGGCAATACAACCGTTTCTGGCTGACCTGCGTCATCATTTTTGACATAGACTTTGGCATATTTTGGCTTACGACCAATACCAGCAGGATCGTTGTCACCCAAGTCTTCACTTAAAGCTTGGTTTTTTGTCGCTTGACTGGCGTCATAAGCATTACGATCAGGGATGCCAGCAGTTTTTAGCGCATCGTCATCGAGATAAGTACCTTCGTTTAGATCAATGATTTTTACTTCAAAGTCTTTAAAACGTTCGGCGACATCATCTGCTGTATCAGACTCAGCGTCATACATATCAGCCGCGACTAAGATGTTTTTGTTGCGGTCTAAACGAGCGTTTTCAACTTGCGCAGGCTTTAGACCAACAGCCACTGCTGAGACCAACACTGAACACACCAAGCATAGCGTCAAAGCCACACTGATGGTTTTCGCGTTATTACTTTTGGGCTTGGACATAGCGAACCCTCCGAGCGGTTTGGCGTTTGATATTTGCTTGAGTCACAAAGTAATCAAACAATGGAGCAAATAAGTTGGCGAATAGAATGGCCAGCATGATGCCTTCTGGGAAAGCAGGGTTGATGACACGAATCAATACAGTCATAAAACCAATCAAGATACCGTAAGCCCAGCGGCCTTTGTTTGTATGCGCAGCTGATACTGGATCGGTTGCCATAAATACAGCACCGAAAGCAAAGCCACCGATAACTAAGTGCCAGTAGAACGGCAAGCTCATCATCATGTTGTCTTCAGAGCCAATCATATTGAACACAAGAGACGTAGCAATCAGACCGACCACACAACCTGCCATAATGCGCCAAGAAGCAATACGCGTCCATAGCAACACTGCAGCACCCATCAGGATGGCTAGTGTCGATACTTCACCAATACTACCTTGCATGTTGCCTAAGAATGCATCACTCCACGTGATGGCATTACCATAGACGTCGACGAAGTCCTGAGGAACCACACCAAGGGCTGCAAGGCCAAGAGGGGTTGCACCTGAGAAACCATCTACTGCCGTCCATACTGAGTCACCAGACATATAGGCTGGATAAGCAAAGTATAAGAATGCACGACCCGATAGGGCAGGGTTAAGGAAGTTCTTACCAGTACCACCGAACACTTCTTTTGCGACAACCACACCGAAGATAATACCTAGGGCAACTTGCCATAAAGGAATATCAGGTGGTAGACATAATGCAAATAGAACTGAAGTCACAAAGAAACCTTCGTTGACCTCGTGCCCACGGACGACAGCAAAGATAATCTCACAGAGAATACCCACTGCAAACGTCACGATATAAATAGGCAAGAACTGCATCGCACCATAGACGAAGCTTGCCCAGATACTGTCTGGGTTATAGCCTGCCATGCTAGTGATCACAGTACGCCAGCCTTCAGGCTGCAAGCCAAGCTGAGCGATAGCGGTTAGTGCTTGATGACCAATGTTGTACATACCCCAAAACATTGCTGGGAACGTACATAGCCATACGGTAATCATAATACGCTTTAGGTCAATCCCGTCACGTACATGCGATGACGCATAAGTGGTTGAGCTTGGTTGACGTAAGAACGTATCAAACATCTCAAAAATAGCGTAGTACTTTTCGTGTTTGCCGCCTTTGGTGAAAGATGGCTCCATACGATCGAACATATTGTGTAAAAATTTCATCGTGGTTAGCCCTCCAGCTCAATGCGCGTTAAGTTATCACGCAAAATATCACCGAATTCATATTTGCCAGGAGATACAAAGGTGCATAGTGCCAAATCTTCTTCGTCCAGTTCAAGCACGCCCAAATCTACGGCGCTAATGATGTCTTCGACGATCAATGCACGTAGTAATTGAGTTGGTAGGTAATCTTGTGGCATGACTTCTTCATAGACACCGATTGGTACCATCGCTCGTGGTGAGCCGTTACTTGTGGTAGTAAAGTCGTACTTTTTGCCACCAAAGAACTGCGAAATATAGATAGGCAGTTTTGAGAAGCGGTTTTTACCTGGAGTAAAGAAGTGGAACGCAGGACGCTCACGACCTTCAGTCAATACGCTGATCTGATTGTGAAAACGACCCAGATAGGCGATGTTTTCAAACACTTTGCGACCGGACAATACTGAACCTGAAATGATACGGTTCTCGCCAGCAGCCAGTTTACCTTTGGTCAATGCAGTAATATCAGCACCACGCTCAGTCATAACCAAATGCGGGTTAGTGACAGCAGGTCCTGCTAAGCTCACCATGCGGCGAGTATATAGACGACCTGTCGTGAACAATTTACCGATGGCAATCACGTCTTGGTAACCAATCGTCCATACGGTCACACCGCGGCTGATAGGGTGCAAAAAGTGAATGTGCGTACCAGCAAGACCAGCTGGGTGCTTACCAGCAAAACCATGATACTCAGTGACGTTATTCGCTGCAGTTTTTGCAACTGGTGTCAGTTGGGTATCGCCATGATGGCAGACAAAGGTCTTTGGACTAAGCGTAGATAATACAGCAAGTCCATCATTGAACGCTTGTAGCTGCTCATTGATCACAAGCATCGGGTCAAAGGCAAGTGGATTGGTATCCATTGCTGTGACAAAGATGGCATGTGGACGAGCGCCGATTTCGGGTGCGCGGCTATAAGGACGCGTCCGGAACGCGGTCCATTCGCCAGAGGCAATCAGTTGGGTTTCAACGACTTCAGAGTCTAGGTCAGCAAGCTGCTGTGAGTCATAGCGCTCAAAGTCTACTTCTTCACCATTTGGGTCGACCGCAATCACAAGACTCTCAAACACTCGACGTTCGCCACGTTTAACAGCGACGACCTTACCGGCAGCAGGGGCAGTGTAGATCACGCCAACACGTTTTTTGTCTTCATAAACGGGCTGACCTTTGGCTACAATGTCACCTTCTTTGACATTCATAGTGGGCTTCATACCCACATAATCATAGCCAACAAGTGCTACATGTGTCGGTTGGTGCTCAGATATCTCGCGGGAGGGTTCACCAGTGATGGGCAAATCCAAACCTTTTTTGATGGTAATCATAAGCGAAAACTTAGTCCATAGTCTAAAACGATACCAGACGTCCTGTTTGGTATATCGGTAGCATGAACATTTGTATCACTCAATAAAGCCTTCAATCGTCTATTTCCTTTATAGTGAAATAGGGATGAAAGCTCTGTGAAGACAATACATGATCATAACTACTAGTAAGAGTATTAACGCTGACCTTAGACTCCTTAACAACACGTTAATGTCTTATTCGAATTACCAAAGTGGCGACTGGCTACCAAGGTGTATGCTAAAACCGTTTCATCGAAATCAATCGCTACAGCACATGGCTAAAAGCGACTGGTTTAAATACAAATGGCTTTATCACACGTTTCATTGAAATTTAAAACTTGTAACACCAGTATGTTTGACCATCTCTCGTTCACTAATACCGTTTAAAGGTATTCGATAGAATAAGAGTGTGGCCAAATAACGATCTATTAAGGTAGATGATATACTGGTTAAAAGACAAACTAGCTAAGCAACTGATAAGCAAACCTCGCTTATTATAAGCTGCTATAGTTTTAATCGTAACGGTTTTAATCTAGTTAGCTAGTGATAGGGACTTGCAAGACATCTAATTAAGGTTAAATACCGCAGAATCGATGGTTTAGAGACTATTGGTTGAGATTTTTTCAGATAGTCCTTTTTAGCAATTTCTTGGCCAATATTTTATTGGCGTATTGAAGGATTGCTCGATCCATCCTGATCACCATGCTGTATTAGTGAGTTGTAACAACTCAACAAAAAGCGTAACACATGGTTACTATCACATAGAAACAAATAAAAATTTACCTAGGATTATACGCTAAATTGACCTAAAATTGCCAGTCAGTAATAGAATTTAACGATTGTTGGTAGTGATTCTACGTACTAAAACTTATGGTTATGATTGTCTAGTTTCTGTCTTTCTTATTTATATTCAAACAGATTGTTAACTTAGCGATGTCTTGGTTTTCGATCTGTCCATAATTTATGCTACTTTTAAGCAGCGTTTTCTCTCGTTATTTGATGCTTCGATAACGTTTCATTCTCAAAATTTTAATTTACTAAATTTATTGCCAATCTTGTGCTTTATAAGGAATGCTATATGTGTGCTGTGCCTGTCATTATCCCGGCTATTGATTTAAAAGATGGTAAGTGTGTACGTTTAAAACAAGGCCGTATGGAAGATGATACGGTGTTCTCTGATGACCCAGTTGCTATGGCAGCGCGTTGGGTAGATGAAGGCGCGCGTCGCTTACATTTGGTCGATTTGAATGGTGCTTTTGATGGCGTGCCAGTACATAGACAAGTGGTCAATGATATCACCAAAGCCTATCCGAACCTGCCTATTCAATTGGGTGGCGGTGTACGCAACATGAATACCATCGAGCAGTATATTACCGCAGGTTTGACATATATCATTATCGGTACAAAAGCCGTTGAAGATCCTGATTTTGTCGCGGAAGCTTGCCGCGAATTTGCAGGGCATATCATCGTCGGTATCGATGCCAAAGACGGTATGGTAGCCACTCATGGCTGGGCAAACGTGACAGATACCAAAGCGACCGAGCTTGCTAAGCGCTTTGCAGATGTAGGCGTGTCTTCAATCGTTTATACTGATATTGCCCGCGATGGCATGATGCAAGGCGTTAACGTCGAACAAACTGTTAATTTGGCGCGTGAAGGCGGACTACCTGTGATTGCATCAGGTGGCGTTACTGACATGAAAGATATCGAGCTGTTAAAGCCGTATGGTGATTGTATTGAAGGTATCATCACTGGTCGTGCTATCTATGAAGGCACGCTGAACTTGAGCGAAGCACAGCTTTATTTAGATAGCTAAATAAAGCTAGGCAGATAAAATCAGACAGCTAATTATCAGCAATCAGCTAAGCGAGAAAAATCCGTAAAAAGTAAAGGATGCTTATGGCCACTTACATTGACCGTCCGATAGTACGCAGTTTTATAAAAGCGTGGGGTCAAATGGTGTTGCTACTAAGCATCCTTTTTGCGTTCTCAGCACATGCTGCCAGTGAAGAAATTTCTGGTGTCGCAGCAGCGTTAGGTATAGAGACGACTGAAAGTGTAGATACGACAGAGGCAAGCGTATCTAACAATGATTCTGCTATATCAGAAAATGAGACATCAACAGGTAATACCACAGAACCTGCTAGCTCATTGCCAACGCCTGCTCCGCCGCCAGTCATCAGTGGCGAAAGCACTAATAATGCTCAAATCGAGACCACACCTACTCCGCAAAAAGACAACGATATTCGTCAACGTATCAGCGGTATTTTCTCTGAAATCGAAGGCTTACAAGCCGTCAACGTTAGTGTCACCCAAGGGGTCGTTACCCTAACGGGAGAAACAGCCAACGAAAAAAAAGCACAGCAAGCGATTAACTTAACCAACCGACTAACAGATGTCGTCACTGTAGAAGATAGAATTAACCGCACGCTAGATGTTCAAGAGAATGTCTCAACGGTCTATCAAGGTCTAAAAGCGCAGGTGACCAATCTTGTGAAGGCTCTGCCGCTACTATTGGTCGGCATCGTTATATTTGCCTTGGTAGCATGGTTTGGCAGCTGGTTATCTAATCGCAAAAAAATGTGGCAACGTCTGACGCCCAATCCATTTGTCGCTGAGCTGCTGTCACAAACGGTCAAAGTCATCTTTATTATCTTTGGTCTGATTCTAGGACTAAGTCTGATAGGTGCAGAGACGATTTTAGGTACATTGCTTGGTGGTGCAGGTGTCATTGGTATTGCGGTTGGTTTCGCAGTCAAAGATACCATTGAAAATTATATCGCTTCACTAATGCTGAGCATTCGCCAACCTTTTCGTGCTCGTGACCATATCGTGATTAATGGACAAGAGGGCATCGTGGTTCGTTTGACCTCGCGCGCGACGATACTGATGACACTGGATGGTAATCAGCTGCGCATTCCTAATGCTGAAGTCTTTAAAGGTACCATTCTAAATTACACCAAAAATCCTGAGCGCCGATTCACCTTTGAGCTAGGCGTTGATGCCAATGATGATCCTTTAGCAGCAATTAAAGTAGGGCTAGATGCGATACTTACACTAGCGTTTGTCTTGGACGAGCCCAAAGCGATTGCGGTCATTACCAATGTGGGCGATTCTAATATTGTTTTGGAATTTCAGGTTTGGGTAGACCAATCAGAGACTGACTTTGCCAAAGCACGCAGTATCGCCATTCGTGAGACCAAGCATGCACTAGAAGATAAAGGCTTTAGCTTACCTGAGCCTATCTATCGTCTGCGCTTCAACAATAAGTTAGAAAAAGCCTTTGAGCACATGCAAAGCAGTGTCAGCAATGCTAATAATATTCAATCTGATATGACGATTACTCCGACTATCCCTAAGCCTGCTGAAACAAATCAGGTCAGCGAAAGTCATACAGATGACCAAGATAAAAAACAAGCCAAGGCTCGAGCCAAGACCATTTTACAAGGTCGCAGTGCTAATGAGGTTCTCGATGCCCGTCCTGACGATAAACTGATGGAAAAAGTCGAGCAAGAGATTGCTCAAAGCTCAGATGAGACCGATTTATTGAATAATAATAGCCCGCAAGAATAGGTACTAGACGTTAAATAAAATTTAGGCATAAAAAGTGCAACAGAATCTATATTTGGTGGTTATTCGAATACGGGGCTTTTTATGGAAATGAAACACGTCATTATCTTTGCAGTAATTGGTATTGTAGCATTGCTTGGCTTTAACATTATTAATGGCAATAGTCGTGAACAAAATAGAGAGATTGCAGCCAGTAGTATAGCCGCTGAACAGTCTGATTCTACAATAGTTACCTCTGATACAGATATTACTAGCCAGCCACTTAGTCAACAGCCGAAAGCTATCGTAGATAGTGCTACCAGTAAAATTGACCAAGCGCAGCAAGCCGAGCAAGACCGTGTAAACCAATTGGACGATGCGCAATAGGCACAATAAATAGCTATATCATTGATGATTGAAAAGTACATAGCATAAAAAAGGCTAACGATCACGTTAGCCTTTTTTATAGTATTACAACATCAGTATCTAAGTATCAGTCTAAACTTAGCTTTTTTTGGCAGCGCCTCTGCGGTTGCTGCTTCTTTTTGCTGGGGCTTTCTTAGGCTGCTCTTTCTTCGGTTGACCTTTTTTAGTTTGGTTCATTGCACTAGATTGCAATTTAGCCTTCAAATCAAAATCAATCTGTAGCAGATCCATATTGACACCCGCAACCTTAACTTTAACCGAATCACCAAGTCCAAATAGCGTGCCTTTATCTTTACCAATAAGCTGCTGTTGCTGCTCATCGTAAACAAAGAAATCATCGCCAACGTTTGAGATATGAACCAAACCATCGATATATAAGTCAGTCAATGTGACGAATAGACCAAAGCTAGTAACCGTAGTCACAACACCTTCGAACTCTTCACCGACATGATCCGTCATATAGTGACACTTGAGCCAAGATTCTACATAACGTGATGCTTTTTCTGCACGGCGTTCTGTATCTGATGTTTGTGTACCAGCACCTTCAAGAGAAAAGTCCATAACAGGCTGTGGGCTATTGGTGACTTTTGCCTTAATCGCACGATGCAGCATCAAATCTGGATAACGGCGAATCGGCGAGGTAAAGTGGCTATATTCGTCATATGCTAAGCCAAAGTGACCAATATTGTCAGGTGCATAGTTTGCTTGCATCATTGAACGCAGCAGCATGCTATGAATACTGATAGCATCTGGTCTATCTTTAGTCGCTTCGATAATGCGCTGATAATCCGCTTGCGTTGGATTCTCTTCTGGGAATGGTAAGCCAAAGTTTTTTGCATATTCATGAATACGCATCGACTTCTCATTATCAGGCTTATCATGGTTACGATATAAGACTGGTAACTCATGCTTAAGCGCGAAGTTTGCAGCACAAGTATTGGCAAGCAGCATACACTCTTCGATTAGCTTCTGAGAGTCACCACGAGTGCGTGGTAAAATCGCTTCGATTCCGCCTTTCTCGTTGAACTTAATATACGTTTCAACCGTTTCAAATTCCATTGCATGACGTTCTTCACGCTTTTTAAGCAGTAGCTCATACAATTGATGTAAGGTATCAATAGATTTTTTAACGTCTTTATTACCCGTTAGTGATTTAGGTAATCTCTTATCATTTGGGTTCACAAGATAATCATTTACTTGATTATAAGTTAAACGGGCTTGTGAGTGCATCACTGACGGATAGAACTCATATCCAGTCACTTTACCGGCGCGCGATATCTTGATATCAGCAACCATACATAAGCGATCTAGATTAGGGTTCAGTGAACACAGACCGTTAGATAACACTTCAGGCAACATCGGAATCACGCGATGCGGGAAGTATACTGAAGTACCACGCTCATAGGCATCTTGGTCAAGTGGTGAATTCGGTGTCACATAATAGCTGACATCCGCAATCGCAACCACAACACGGTAGTTACCACCAGAGCGCTTTTCAGCAAATACAGCATCATCAAAGTCACGAGCATCTTCGCCATCGATAGTGACAAGCGGTAGATGACGTATGTCTGTGCGACCTTTTATATCTTTTTCGGTTGGCTCTTGATAATCATCAGCTTGTTTAAGAGCAGTTTCGCTAAAATCTGATGGAATATCATAGTTGAGCAGGGTAGTCTCAATAATTAATTCACGATCATTATCGTCAGACAGCACTTCAGTGATTTTACCAGTGGCAAATTCATGCTGGTTTGGCCAGTCAATGATATCGACTTTAACAGGAGCGCCTTGTTTGATATTTAGCGCCTGAACATTGTCATCAGTAACCGTAATCGGTTGATGATTGTTTGGGCTACCAAGCTCAACACAATAGCCGTCTTCATCACGAGCAAGTGTACCGATAAAGTTGTTTTGACGACGTTCGACAACATCGACGATACGCCCTTCGGTACGTCCACGATTGTCTGTCGAAGTGCCGACGGCTGCTACTGTATCGCCATTGAATACCCAGCGCATTTGTTTTTCATGTAAAAACAAATCTGGCATATCACTCAACACCACAAACCCAAAACCCTTTGGATGTGCAGACACCATACCTGTGACGATATCTTGCTTGGTCACTGTGCGATAGCGATAAGGACGACCATCACGGTTTACTTGTCCATCACGCGCCATTGCCTTTAGGCGATTGCCTAAAGCATCGAATTGATCTGGATCGTCAATATTAAAGGCTTTTGCCAATTGTTGATGCGTGACTTCCCCATGCTCGTTAATCGTGCTGAGTATCAGCTCACGACTAGGAATCGGGTTGTCATATTTTTTTGCCTCACTTGAGGCGTTTGGATCATTCCAACTCATAAATTACCGTATCTATTTTTAAAATTATTAATAGTGGCTATCTTAACACGAACGACGTTGCAATATCTTGCGTCAATTGTCTTATGTGTATTCAGTAGCAGGAAGCGGTCAGTTTTCTGACGACCGCTATAGGGATAAATCAAATATCAATATCGACATTGCTCGATTGGTTAGTGATTTTTTTACTATCCAACTCTTTTGAGACTTCTAATACCGTAGTCTGATTTGATTTATCCAAGTATTTTTGTGCTTTATCTACTTCAGTGGTCAGTGTATTGACCGTTTGCTTCATATTCTCTAGCGCTTCAATTTTATAATTACTAATCATATCCATAGTGTCATAGACATTATTAAAGGCATTTTGCAGTTTATCAAGCTCAATGCTACTGCTAGTCGCCTGCTCATGAATCTCACCTGACTGACGCTTGAGCATCGCTGAAGTTGATTCAATCAAACTACTGGTGGTTTTGTTCAATGCAGTAATTTGATCTAATACCAATTTTTGATTGGTCATTGCTTGAGCAACGACCACAGCCGTGCGTAATGCAGACACAGTAGTCGTGGTTGCGCGATCGACCCCTTTAATCAGCTCTAAGTTATTGCGGCGAATAGTATCAAGCGCCAAATAGCCTTGTACATTCACTGCTAACTGGGTTAAAAAGTCAGTGTTTTTTTGACGGACATAAAACAGCATTTCTTCTTTAATGATGCGCGCTTTTTCTGGATCTGTTGCTTCTATCGCATAGACCTTTTGCTCAAGTTGCTCATCAATCTTTTTGCCAACATAGACATACTGGCGAATAGACTGCATCAGCTCCCACATATTGACTTTTTCTTGCTCAATCATTGCATTGTCTTTAAGCAATTCATCTTTACCATTGTAGAGACTGGTCACAACGGCATTGATGTGCGACTGCGCTGACTCATACTGACGGAAATAATCTTGTACTTTGTTGCCGAATGGAATGAGACCGAACAGCTTGCGGGAACTGGTCAGCTCCTTTTTGCTCGGATCTAAGTCCTCAACAATACCACGTAGTTCCGTTAGCGATTTGGCGATAGGAGAGTTGTCGAATAAGCTGTCATTCAGACTTTTTGCGGGCAAATCTAACATTCGATTAGATACTTGCGCAGATTCACGAATCTCTTTTGTACCTAGATTATGAATAGACTGTACGTTCTGTCGAAACTCATCACTATGCACAGAGTTGGTAATCACATGATCGACAAAAGCATCAACCTTGGCATCGAGCTCAGGAATTTGGCTTTCATCCAATTTGACCATCTGATCTGCTTCACTTTTCTGTATTTCTTTCACAGGTTCAGGCGCTGTTAGAGAGATACTGGGAGTTGTAGCGTTTTCTGGTGGTGTCAATTCTTGCATGAAATATCCTCTGATATCGGAGAAGGGAAGTGTTTGTTGTCAACGACTCTGACAGTCGTGATATACATTGTTTTTATCTATACACTTAGCTTTTTTGCACTTATAAATTGTCTTTAGCTCGTACTAATTTTTATCAAATGATCATTAGTTACTGCTAAATACTGACGAGCAAATATCACTAGATCTTTAGATTACCGTGTAATCAGAAAGTTGAGAAGGTGGATTTTGTAAAATAGCGTCAGTCAATGATACTAGGCTATTTATGTTCAATATAGCTATGTTCATTACAGCAGTTTTTGAGTCCAAATAATAAAAAACCATCAATATCCCGCAGCATATTGATGGTTAGAGTTATAAATAGCTATATAGACTAACAGCCACCACTCAAAGCAATCCAATAGACAGATTACTTTTTCTTAGTGGGTCCAAGCAGCATACCCATCTGACGACCTTCCATCTTAGGGTACTGTTCGACGTTTGAGATATCAGCAGTATCTTCAATGATACGATCAAGTTGTTTGCGACCGATATCTTGGTGCGCCATTTCACGTCCGCGGAAACGGATGCTAATTTTAACTTTGTCTTGATCTTCCAAGAAGCTCACGATTTTTCTCAGTTTAACCTGATAATCGGCCTCTTCGGTACTAGGACGTAGCTTCATCTCTTTAAGCTGAGTCTGCTTTTGGTTTTTCTTAGCTTCTTTAGCCTTTTGCTTTTGATCATAGAGGAAGTGCTTATAATCCATGATCTTACATACTGGCGGCTTAGCTTCAGGAACTAATTCAACCAAATCTAGATTTTCATCACGTGCCGCTTTCATCGCGGTTGCGATATCAACCACGCCCATTTGCTCGCCATCTTCTTTAACGAGACGGACTTCTTTGACATTGATATCTTCGTTGATGTTCAAACGGTTGGACTGTTTAATAGGTATTACTCCTCATCTGTTTTTGGGGTCTGTCGGCCTTTTTTACTGACAGCGGTCTGTACTAATGTAATAAATTCAGAAACACTCATCACGCCAAGGTTCTCACCTTCGCGAGTTCGGACGTTAACACTGCCCGATTCGACTTCTTTATCCCCTAATACTAGCATATAGGGAATACGTTCTAATGTTTTCTCTCGTATCTTAAATCCAATCTTTTCGTTACGCAAGTCGCTAATAGCACGCAAACCTGCATTTTTGAGCTCGCTAACCACGTTTTCACATGCATCAGCTTGTTTGTCAGTGATGTTCATGACCACAACTTGCTGCGGTGCTAGCCATACTGGCATCCAACCGGCATAGTTTTCGATCAAAATACCGATGAAACGCTCAAACGAACCTAAGATTGCACGGTGCAACATAATAGGTACTTCACGATCGTTTTGCTCATTGACGAACTCTGCATCGAGACGCTCAGGCATGTTTGGATCAACCTGAATGGTACCGCACTGCCAAATACGTCCTAATGAATCCTTTAGACTAAACTCAATCTTTGGACCGTAGAATGCACCTTCGCCAGGTAAGTAATCCCAGTCTAGCCCTGAGCTATCAAGCGCATCTGCTAGCGCTTTTTCTGCAAAGTCCCAAGACTCATCACTACCAACGCGTTTTTCAGGGCGGGTAGAAAGCTTCATAATAATATTATCAAAGCCAAAATCTTCATAGACCGCAAGCGTTAGCTTAATAAAGTCAGCGACTTCTTGTTGAATCTGTGCCTGCGTACAGAAGATATGCGCATCATCTTGAGTAAAACCACGTACACGCATCAAACCATGCAATGAACCTGACGGCTCATTACGATGACAAGAACCAAATTCAGCCATACGTAGTGGCAAATCACGGTAAGACTTTAGGCCTTGGTTAAACACTTGCACGTGACAAGGGCAGTTCATTGGTTTTACCGCATAATCACGGTTTTCACTAGAAGTCGTGAACATATTGGTTGCATAGTTGCCCCAATGTCCTGAGCGCTCCCACAAACTACGATCGACGATTTGAGGTGTTTTAATCTCTTCATAGCCGTTGTCGTATTGTACTTTGCGCATATATTGCTCAAGTACTTGATAAATCGTCCAACCATTAGCATGCCAGAACACCATACCTGGCGCTTGCTCTTGCATATGAAATAGGTGCAGCGCTTTACCGATTTTACGATGATCACGTTTTTCTGCTTCTTCAATACGCTGAATATAAGCTTTTAGCTGTTTCTTATCAGCCCACGCAGTACCATAGATACGTTGTAACTGCTCGTTTTTTGCATCGCCGCGCCAATAAGCACCTGACATTTTGGTCAGTTTAAATACTTTCAAAAAGCGAGTGTTTGGCACATGCGGGCCACGGCACATATCGACGTATTCTTGGTGATGATACAAGCCAAACGCTTCTTCACCTGGCATATCATTAATAAGTTTTAGCTTATAGTCTTCGTTACGTGATTCAAATATCTCAATCGCTTCGGCACGTGGCGTCATTTTTTTAATAACGTCATAATCTTGCTTGATCAGCTCCATCATGCGTCTTTCAATCGCTTCCATATGCTCAGGCGTAAATGGCGTTTCACTAAAGATATCGTAATAAAAACCATCATCAATAACAGGACCAATTACCATTTTTACATCAGGGTAGAGCTGTTTAACAGCATGACCTAACAGGTGAGCGCATGAGTGACGAATAATATCAACACCGTCGTCATCTTTTGGCGTTACGATTTCAACATTGGCATCAGCGACGATAGGATCATGTGCATCTACCAGATGACCATTCACACGTCCAGCAACCGTCGCTTTAGCGAGTCCTGTCCCAATACTTTGTGCCACTTCCATGACTGTTGTATAACCTTCAAAGTCTTTTACACTACCATCGGGTAAAGTAATCGCTACCATAATCTATTCGCCTATTATTGAGTCCGTTGGCAGTGATGATTGCAACCATCAATCATATAACCGTGAGACAACATCAATTATATCTAATCATTGTGATATGTTGTGAAAAGGACGCATTACCTAGAGTCTTACTATGACTATATATGCTAGAGCTGATGTAAGGCTTAAAGCCAGTTAATCAATAGCATTACAGCAAAACGCATTTCGCTATAGAAGCAATATAACAGCCAACATATATAAGTAATGCAGCAAAATACCTATTATAGCAAAAACCGTCTCTTAACACTAGATATCAAGGGATTGCGCGACGACTAATATAACAGCCATATCTTATGATAAGGGTAGTATCAGATACTGCACTATATAGAACAATACATTGAAAGCATCATATAAACCCGAATAACTTAGCTCCTATATAGTGCTACTTATATGAATATCAACATTGAGAAATATGAGAGACAATTTACTTAGAAGGGACATGCAAGAAGATCAGGATGAATAAGCCTAGTTATTATGATTAAATAAAGCCTACCTTTATTAAAAATTGGTGAATTAAATCGTATTACACACTAGTATTAAAGAAATAAAGAACCTCAATTCTATAACCCATTGAAAGAAATACAGATTTATTCATCTACTAAAATAAGATTAAAAACATTAATAAAACGGGTTGACACAAAAGTTAAACCGTCTATAATACGCACCTCATCAAGACGAGCTGGAAGTAGCTAGTGTGTAGATTACACATTAATAACCCAGTTAACTTGTTGAAACAAATTAAAAAAAGAAGTTGACAGACTATTAAAACATGATATGATGGTCAGCTCGCTAAATAGGATAAGCCATATTGGCTGACTTATTTAGTTTGAAATACTAGCACTGGACGACAGTGTCAGACATTATTTAAAAGCATAACTAAAGAACAACTTGTGTGGATTTTTGCTGATTCAGAATGCTAAAAAATAAAGTTGACTATCTTTTCTTTTCGGGAAGATTATTAACTATAAAAATTGTCATTTAAGACAGCAGAAAAACTCAAAGTTAATTCATTACGAACATAATTTTTAGCGATTTTGCCAGATTAAATGAGCCAAGTTTAGAAGCTTCTTTAAAGAGCTTCATAGCAAGATTAAACTGAAGAGTTTGATCATGGCTCAGATTGAACGCTGGCGGCAGGCTTAACACATGCAAGTCGAGCGGAAACGATGGTAGCTTGCTACCAGGCGTCGAGCGGCGGACGGGTGAGTAATACTTAGGAATCTACCTAGTAGTGGGGGATAGCACGGGGAAACTCGTATTAATACCGCATACGACCTACGGGAGAAAGGGGGCAGTTTACTGCTCTCGCTATTAGATGAGCCTAAGTCGGATTAGCTAGATGGTGGGGTAAAGGCCTACCATGGCGACGATCTGTAGCTGGTCTGAGAGGATGATCAGCCACACCGGGACTGAGACACGGCCCGGACTCCTACGGGAGGCAGCAGTGGGGAATATTGGACAATGGGGGAAACCCTGATCCAGCCATGCCGCGTGTGTGAAGAAGGCCTTTTGGTTGTAAAGCACTTTAAGCAGTGAAGAAGACTCTTCGGTTAATACCCGGAGACGATGACATTAGCTGCAGAATAAGCACCGGCTAACTCTGTGCCAGCAGCCGCGGTAATACAGAGGGTGCAAGCGTTAATCGGAATTACTGGGCGTAAAGCGAGCGTAGGTGGCTTGATAAGTCAGATGTGAAATCCCCGGGCTTAACCTGGGAACTGCATCTGAAACTGTTAGGCTAGAGTAGGTGAGAGGGAAGTAGAATTTCAGGTGTAGCGGTGAAATGCGTAGAGATCTGAAGGAATACCGATGGCGAAGGCAGCTTCCTGGCATCATACTGACACTGAGGCTCGAAAGCGTGGGTAGCAAACAGGATTAGATACCCTGGTAGTCCACGCCGTAAACGATGTCTACTAGTCGTTGGGTCCCTTGAGGACTTAGTGACGCAGCTAACGCAATAAGTAGACCGCCTGGGGAGTACGGCCGCAAGGTTAAAACTCAAATGAATTGACGGGGGCCCGCACAAGCGGTGGAGCATGTGGTTTAATTCGATGCAACGCGAAGAACCTTACCTGGTCTTGACATATCTAGAATCCTGCAGAGATGCGGGAGTGCCTTCGGGAATTAGAATACAGGTGCTGCATGGCTGTCGTCAGCTCGTGTCGTGAGATGTTGGGTTAAGTCCCGCAACGAGCGCAACCCTTGTCCTTAGTTACCAGCGGGTTAAGCCGGGAACTCTAAGGATACTGCCAGTGACAAACTGGAGGAAGGCGGGGACGACGTCAAGTCATCATGGCCCTTACGACCAGGGCTACACACGTGCTACAATGGTAGGTACAGAGGGCAGCTACACAGCGATGTGATGCGAATCTCAAAAAGCCTATCGTAGTCCAGATTGGAGTCTGCAACTCGACTCCATGAAGTAGGAATCGCTAGTAATCGCGGATCAGAATGCCGCGGTGAATACGTTCCCGGGCCTTGTACACACCGCCCGTCACACCATGGGAGTTGATTGCACCAGAAGTGGATAGCTTAACCTTCGGGGAGGCGTTCACCACGGTGTGGTTGATGACTGGGGTGAAGTCGTAACAAGGTAGCCGTAGGGGAACCTGCGGCTGGATCACCTCCTTATAGACGCATTCGGTCAGCAAGAATTCACAACAAGTTGTTCTTTAGTTTAAGCTTACGTTTTTAACAAACGTATTAGGGTCTGTAGCTCAGCTGGTTAGAGCACCGTGTTGATAACGCGGGGGTCGGTGGTTCAAGTCCACCTAGACCCACCATTTTACAATGGGGCCATAGCTCAGTTGGTAGAGCGCCTGCCTTGCACGCAGGAGGTCAACGGTTCGACTCCGTTTGGCTCCACCACTACTAAGACGGTTAAGTAAGCTTTAGATGCCAATAAATAAATAGGTATTAAATAGAAACAAGTGATTGTGATTGATTACTTCTTTCTGTTTTATACAGAATCTGTGACTCGACGAGAGCATAGAGACTATTTAAAAACATAGATATGAGTCTGGGTTAGGAAGAGCGTGTTCACGCGCACTTCTTAACCTTAATAACTCACCTCTTAACGACATCAGTTGTTATCCCAGGGGTGAGTTATTAAAAAAAGTAAAGAGAACTGAATCAAGCGTATAAACATAGGTGATATCGTTATCATAATTAGATTGTATGACACTTAGAAGTCGAAAGACTACTTGGGGTTGTATGGTCAAGTAATGAAGCGCACATGGTGGATGCCTTGGCAGTCAGAGGCGATGAAAGACGTGACAGCCTGCGATAAGCTTCGGGGAGGCGGCAATATCCTGTGATCCGGAGATTTCTGAATGGGGAAACCCACTTACCATAAGGTAGGTATCCTAATTTATTAGGAAGCGAACGAGGGGAAGTGAAACATCTCAGTACCCTTAGGAATAGACATCAATTGAGATTCCCCTAGTAGCGGCGAGCGAACGGGGAGAAGCCGATTAATTCTAATGTAGAAGAACAGCGTGGGAAAGCTGACCGTAGTAGGTGATAGTCCTGTATTCGAAACATTAGAGTTAACATATTAAGTAGAGCGGGGCACGAGAAATCCTGTTTGAAGATGGGGGGACCATCCTCCAAGGCTAAATACTCCTGACTGACCGATAGTGAACCAGTACCGTGAGGGAAAGGCGAAAAGAACCCCTGTGAGGGGAGTGAAATAGAACCTGAAACCGTGTGCGTACAAGCAGTGGGAGCCCACTTGTTGGGTGACCGCGTACCTTTTGTATAATGGGTCAGCGACTTATATTCTGTAGCAAGGTTAACCGTTTAGGGGAGCCGTAGGGAAACCGAGTCTTAATAGGGCGTTTAGTTGCAGGGTATAGACCCGAAACCGAGTGATCTATCCATGAGCAGGTTGAAAGTGCCGTAACAGGCACCGGAGGACCGAACCCACTGTCGTTGAAAAGCCAGGGGATGACTTGTGGATAGGGGTGAAAGGCTAATCAAACTCGGTGATAGCTGGTTCTCCCCGAAAGCTATTTAGGTAGCGCCTCGGACGAACACCATTGGGGGTAGAGCACTGTTTCGGCTAGGGGGTCATACCGACTTACCAAACCGATGCAAACTCCGAATACCGATGAGTGATATCCGGGAGACACACGGTGGGTGCTAACGTCCATCGTGGAGAGGGAAACAACCCAGACCGCCAGCTAAGGCCCCAAATTCCTAGTTAAGTGGGAAACGAGGTGGGAAGGCATAGACAGCTAGGAGGTTGGCTTAGAAGCAGCCATCCTTTAAAGAAAGCGTAATAGCTCACTAGTCGAGTCGGCCCGCGCGGAAGATGTAACGGGGCTCAAACTAGGAGCCGAAGCTGCGGATTTGAATTTGTTTTCAAGTGGTAGGGGAGCGTTGTGTAAGCCTGTGAAGGTGTGTTGTAAAGCATGCTGGAGGTATCACAAGAGCGAATGCTGACGTGAGTAACGATAATGCGAGTGAAAAGCTCGCACGCCGGAAGATCAAGGGTTCCAGTCCAACGTTAATCGGGGCTGGGTGAGTCGACCCCTAAGGCGAGGCCGAAAGGCGTAGTCGATGGGAAATCGGTTAATATTCCGATACTTGTTTATAATGCGATGGAGGGACGGAGAAGGTTATGTCAGCCTGGCGTTGGTTGTCCAGGTGAAAGGATGTAGGTTTATAGCTTAGGTAAATCCGGGCTATTTTATACCGAGATCTGATAGCAAGCTGTACTTGTACAGCGAAGTGGCAAATACCATGCTTCCAGGAAAAGCTTCTAAGCAATAGTTATAAACGAATCGTACCCTAAACCGACACAGGTGATCAGGTAGAGAATACCAAGGCGCTTGAGAGAACTCTGCTGAAGGAACTAGGCAAAATGGTACCGTAACTTCGGGAGAAGGTACGCTGTTGATGGTGATAGGACTTGCTCCTTGAGCTGTTGGCAGTCGCAGATACCAGGCTGCTGCAACTGTTTATTAAAAACACAGCACTCTGCAAACACGAAAGTGGACGTATAGGGTGTGATGTCTGCCCGGTGCTGGAAGGTTAATTGATGGGGTTAGCGTAAGCGAAGCTCTTGATCGAAGCCCCAGTAAACGGCGGCCGTAACTATAACGGTCCTAAGGTAGCGAAATTCCTTGTCGGGTAAGTTCCGACCTGCACGAATGACATAATGATGGCAGCGCTGTCTCCAGCAGAGACTCAGTGAAATCGAAATCGCAGTGAAGATGCTGTGTACCCGCGGCTAGACGGAAAGACCCCGTGAACCTTTACTACAGCTTTACATTGAACTTTGACCTGACTTGTGCAGGATAGGTGGGAGGCTTTGAAGCCGAGACGCTAGTCTCGGTGGAGCCAATCTTGAAATACCACCCTGGTCATGTTGGGGTTCTAACTCAGGTATAACAATACCGAGGACAATGTATGGTGGGTAGTTTGACTGGGGCGGTCTCCTCCTAAAGAGTAACGGAGGAGTACGAAGGTGCGCTCAGACCGGTCGGAAATCGGTCGTAGAGTATAAAGGCAAAAGCGCGCTTAACTGCGAGACCCACAAGTCGAGCAGGTACGAAAGTAGGTCTTAGTGATCCGGTGGTTCTGTATGGAAGGGCCATCGCTCAACGGATAAAAGGTACTCTGGGGATAACAGGCTGATACCGCCCAAGAGTTCATATCGACGGCGGTGTTTGGCACCTCGATGTCGGCTCATCTCATCCTAGGGCTGAAGCAGGTCCTAAGGGTATGGCTGTTCGCCATTTAAAGAGGTACGCGAGCTGGGTTTAGAACGTCGTGAGACAGTTCGGTCCCTATCTACCGTGGGCGTTGGAAATTTGAGAGGATCTGCTCCTAGTACGAGAGGACCAGAGTGGACGAACCTCTGGTGTTCGGGTTGTCACGCCAGTGGCATTGCCCGGTAGCTACGTTCGGATGGGATAACCGCTGAAAGCATCTAAGCGGGAAGCCCACCTCAAGATTAGATTTCCCTAAAGAGCCGTTCAAGACTAGGACGTTGATAGGCAGGGTGTGGAAGCGCAGCGATGCGTGTAGCTAACCTGTACTAATTGCTCGTTTGGCTTGACCATACAACACCCAAGTGGTTTGTATACAAGTCTAATTAATCTATCTTGTATAGCTCAGGCTATAGAATAAGAAAGAATATTTCGATATCACCTTTAACCTTGATTCAGTAGGTTACAAGTTGATCGACAACAAGTTCAAACTTGGTGTCAATAAAAACAACAACAGACTCATATCTAACCCCCTTTGCTGACGACAATAGCGCGATGGCCCCACCTGATCCCTTCCCGAACTCAGAAGTGAAACATCGTAGCGCCAATGGTAGTGTGGTTCGCCCATGTGAGAGTAGGTCATCGTCAGCTCTCTATTCTAGATAAAGCCTCCTCCGCTAACGCGGAGGGGGCTTTTCTTTGTGCGCGGTTTGGTGATAATTCTTCGATTAACAGCCGCCAATCCCGTTCAGTAAAATAATTATAAAAAAAGCTCAATTAACCTTGACCCAGACTCAAACAAGCGTATAATGCCACCCAGTCGAAAGGGAAGTGGTTTACTGATTTGAATGATTCAGATTGTTTGAATTAAATGAAAATACTTCTTGACTAAATAAATATAGCGTCTATAATACGCACCTCATCAAGACGAGCTGGAAGTAGCTAGTGTGTAGATTACACATTAATAACCCAGTTAACTTGTTGAAACAAATTAAAAAAAGAAGTTGACAGACTATTAAAACATGATATGATGGTCAGCTCGCTAAATAGGATAAGCCATATTGGCTGACTTATTTAGTTTGAAATACTAGCACTGGACGACAGTGTCAGACATTATTTAAAAGCATAACTAAAGAACAACTTGTGTGGATTTTTGCTGATTCAGAATGCTAAAAAATAAAGTTGACTATCTTTTCTTTTCGGAAAGATTATTAACTATATAAATTATCATTTAAGACAGCAGAAAAACTCAAAGTTAATTCATTACGAACATAATTTTTAGCGATTTTGCCAGATTAGATGAGCCAAGTTTAGAAGCTTCTTTAAAGAGCTTCATAGCAAGATTAAACTGAAGAGTTTGATCATGGCTCAGATTGAACGCTGGCGGCAGGCTTAACACATGCAAGTCGAGCGGAAACGATGGTAGCTTGCTACCAGGCGTCGAGCGGCGGACGGGTGAGTAATACTTAGGAATCTACCTAGTAGTGGGGGATAGCACGGGGAAACTCGTATTAATACCGCATACGACCTACGGGAGAAAGGGGGCAGTTTACTGCTCTCGCTATTAGATGAGCCTAAGTCGGATTAGCTAGATGGTGGGGTAAAGGCCTACCATGGCGACGATCTGTAGCTGGTCTGAGAGGATGATCAGCCACACCGGGACTGAGACACGGCCCGGACTCCTACGGGAGGCAGCAGTGGGGAATATTGGACAATGGGGGAAACCCTGATCCAGCCATGCCGCGTGTGTGAAGAAGGCCTTTTGGTTGTAAAGCACTTTAAGCAGTGAAGAAGACTCTTCGGTTAATACCCGGAGACGATGACATTAGCTGCAGAATAAGCACCGGCTAACTCTGTGCCAGCAGCCGCGGTAATACAGAGGGTGCAAGCGTTAATCGGAATTACTGGGCGTAAAGCGAGCGTAGGTGGCTTGATAAGTCAGATGTGAAATCCCCGGGCTTAACCTGGGAACTGCATCTGAAACTGTTAGGCTAGAGTAGGTGAGAGGGAAGTAGAATTTCAGGTGTAGCGGTGAAATGCGTAGAGATCTGAAGGAATACCGATGGCGAAGGCAGCTTCCTGGCATCATACTGACACTGAGGCTCGAAAGCGTGGGTAGCAAACAGGATTAGATACCCTGGTAGTCCACGCCGTAAACGATGTCTACTAGTCGTTGGGTCCCTTGAGGACTTAGTGACGCAGCTAACGCAATAAGTAGACCGCCTGGGGAGTACGGCCGCAAGGTTAAAACTCAAATGAATTGACGGGGGCCCGCACAAGCGGTGGAGCATGTGGTTTAATTCGATGCAACGCGAAGAACCTTACCTGGTCTTGACATATCTAGAATCCTGCAGAGATGCGGGAGTGCCTTCGGGAATTAGAATACAGGTGCTGCATGGCTGTCGTCAGCTCGTGTCGTGAGATGTTGGGTTAAGTCCCGCAACGAGCGCAACCCTTGTCCTTAGTTACCAGCGGGTTAAGCCGGGAACTCTAAGGATACTGCCAGTGACAAACTGGAGGAAGGCGGGGACGACGTCAAGTCATCATGGCCCTTACGACCAGGGCTACACACGTGCTACAATGGTAGGTACAGAGGGCAGCTACACAGCGATGTGATGCGAATCTCAAAAAGCCTATCGTAGTCCAGATTGGAGTCTGCAACTCGACTCCATGAAGTAGGAATCGCTAGTAATCGCGGATCAGAATGCCGCGGTGAATACGTTCCCGGGCCTTGTACACACCGCCCGTCACACCATGGGAGTTGATTGCACCAGAAGTGGATAGCTTAACCTTCGGGGAGGCGTTCACCACGGTGTGGTTGATGACTGGGGTGAAGTCGTAACAAGGTAGCCGTAGGGGAACCTGCGGCTGGATCACCTCCTTATAGACGCATTCGGTCAGCAAGAATTCACAACAAGTTGTTCTTTAGTTTAAGCTTACGTTTTAACAAACGTATTAGGGTCTGTAGCTCAGCTGGTTAGAGCACCGTGTTGATAACGCGGGGGTCGGTGGTTCAAGTCCACCTAGACCCACCATTTTACAATGGGGCCATAGCTCAGTTGGTAGAGCGCCTGCCTTGCACGCAGGAGGTCAACGGTTCGACTCCGTTTGGCTCCACCACTACTAAGACGGTTAAGTAAGCTTTAGATGCCAATAAATAAATAGGTATTAAATAGAAACAAGTGATTGTGATTGATTACTTCTTTCTGTTTTATACAGAATCTGTGACTCGACGAGAGCATAGAGACTATTTAAAAACATAGATATGAGTCTGGGTTAGGAAGAGCGTGTTCACGCGCACTTCTTAACCTTAATAACTCACCTCTTAACGACATCAGTTGTTATCCCAGGGGTGAGTTATTAAAAAAAAGTAAAGAGAACTGAATCAAGCGTATAAACATAGGTGATATCGTTATCATAATTAGATTGTATGACACTTAGAAGTCGAAAGACTACTTGGGGTTGTATGGTCAAGTAATGAAGCGCACATGGTGGATGCCTTGGCAGTCAGAGGCGATGAAAGACGTGACAGCCTGCGATAAGCTTCGGGGAGGCGGCAATATCCTGTGATCCGGAGATTTCTGAATGGGGAAACCCACTTACCATAAGGTAGGTATCCTAATTTATTAGGAAGCGAACGAGGGGAAGTGAAACATCTCAGTACCCTTAGGAATAGACATCAATTGAGATTCCCCTAGTAGCGGCGAGCGAACGGGGAGAAGCCGATTAATTCTAATGTAGAAGAACAGCGTGGGAAAGCTGACCGTAGTAGGTGATAGTCCTGTATTCGAAACATTAGAGTTAACATATTAAGTAGAGCGGGGCACGAGAAATCCTGTTTGAAGATGGGGGGACCATCCTCCAAGGCTAAATACTCCTGACTGACCGATAGTGAACCAGTACCGTGAGGGAAAGGCGAAAAGAACCCCTGTGAGGGGAGTGAAATAGAACCTGAAACCGTGTGCGTACAAGCAGTGGGAGCCCACTTGTTGGGTGACCGCGTACCTTTTGTATAATGGGTCAGCGACTTATATTCTGTAGCAAGGTTAACCGTTTAGGGGAGCCGTAGGGAAACCGAGTCTTAATAGGGCGTTTAGTTGCAGGGTATAGACCCGAAACCGAGTGATCTATCCATGAGCAGGTTGAAAGTGCCGTAACAGGCACCGGAGGACCGAACCCACTGTCGTTGAAAAGCCAGGGGATGACTTGTGGATAGGGGTGAAAGGCTAATCAAACTCGGTGATAGCTGGTTCTCCCCGAAAGCTATTTAGGTAGCGCCTCGGACGAACACCATTGGGGGTAGAGCACTGTTTCGGCTAGGGGGTCATACCGACTTACCAAACCGATGCAAACTCCGAATACCGATGAGTGATATCCGGGAGACACACGGTGGGTGCTAACGTCCATCGTGGAGAGGGAAACAACCCAGACCGCCAGCTAAGGCCCCAAATTCCTAGTTAAGTGGGAAACGAGGTGGGAAGGCATAGACAGCTAGGAGGTTGGCTTAGAAGCAGCCATCCTTTAAAGAAAGCGTAATAGCTCACTAGTCGAGTCGGCCCGCGCGGAAGATGTAACGGGGCTCAAACTAGGAGCCGAAGCTGCGGATTTGAATTTGTTTTCAAGTGGTAGGGGAGCGTTGTGTAAGCCTGTGAAGGTGTGTTGTAAAGCATGCTGGAGGTATCACAAGAGCGAATGCTGACGTGAGTAACGATAATGCGAGTGAAAAGCTCGCACGCCGGAAGATCAAGGGTTCCAGTCCAACGTTAATCGGGGCTGGGTGAGTCGACCCCTAAGGCGAGGCCGAAAGGCGTAGTCGATGGGAAATCGGTTAATATTCCGATACTTGTTTATAATGCGATGGAGGGACGGAGAAGGTTATGTCAGCCTGGCGTTGGTTGTCCAGGTGAAAGGATGTAGGTTTATAGCTTAGGTAAATCCGGGCTATTTTATACCGAGATCTGATAGCAAGCTGTACTTGTACAGCGAAGTGGCAAATACCATGCTTCCAGGAAAAGCTTCTAAGCAATAGTTATAAACGAATCGTACCCTAAACCGACACAGGTGATCAGGTAGAGAATACCAAGGCGCTTGAGAGAACTCTGCTGAAGGAACTAGGCAAAATGGTACCGTAACTTCGGGAGAAGGTACGCTGTTGATGGTGATAGGACTTGCTCCTTGAGCTGTTGGCAGTCGCAGATACCAGGCTGCTGCAACTGTTTATTAAAAACACAGCACTCTGCAAACACGAAAGTGGACGTATAGGGTGTGATGTCTGCCCGGTGCTGGAAGGTTAATTGATGGGGTTAGCGTAAGCGAAGCTCTTGATCGAAGCCCCAGTAAACGGCGGCCGTAACTATAACGGTCCTAAGGTAGCGAAATTCCTTGTCGGGTAAGTTCCGACCTGCACGAATGACATAATGATGGCAGCGCTGTCTCCAGCAGAGACTCAGTGAAATCGAAATCGCAGTGAAGATGCTGTGTACCCGCGGCTAGACGGAAAGACCCCGTGAACCTTTACTACAGCTTTACATTGAACTTTGACCTGACTTGTGCAGGATAGGTGGGAGGCTTTGAAGCCGAGACGCTAGTCTCGGTGGAGCCAATCTTGAAATACCACCCTGGTCATGTTGGGGTTCTAACTCAGGTATAACAATACCGAGGACAATGTATGGTGGGTAGTTTGACTGGGGCGGTCTCCTCCTAAAGAGTAACGGAGGAGTACGAAGGTGCGCTCAGACCGGTCGGAAATCGGTCGTAGAGTATAAAGGCAAAAGCGCGCTTAACTGCGAGACCCACAAGTTGAGCAGGTACGAAAGTAGGTCTTAGTGATCCGGTGGTTCTGTATGGAAGGGCCATCGCTCAACGGATAAAAGGTACTCTGGGGATAACAGGCTGATACCGCCCAAGAGTTCATATCGACGGCGGTGTTTGGCACCTCGATGTCGGCTCATCTCATCCTAGGGCTGAAGCAGGTCCTAAGGGTATGGCTGTTCGCCATTTAAAGAGGTACGCGAGCTGGGTTTAGAACGTCGTGAGACAGTTCGGTCCCTATCTACCGTGGGCGTTGGAAATTTGAGAGGATCTGCTCCTAGTACGAGAGGACCAGAGTGGACGAACCTCTGGTGTTCGGGTTGTCACGCCAGTGGCATTGCCCGGTAGCTACGTTCGGATGGGATAACCGCTGAAAGCATCTAAGCGGGAAGCCCACCTCAAGATTAGATTTCCCTAAAGAGCCGTTCAAGACTAGGACGTTGATAGGCAGGGTGTGGAAGCGCAGCGATGCGTGTAGCTAACCTGTACTAATTGCTCGTTTGGCTTGACCATACAACACCCAAGTGGTTTGTATACAAGTCTAATTAATCTATCTTGTATAGCTCAGGCTATAGAATAAGAAAGAATATTTCGATATCACCTTTAACCTTGATTCAGTTAGGTTACAAGTTGATCGACAACAAGTTCAAACTTGGTGTCAATAAAAACAACAACAGACTCATATCTAACCCCCTTTGCTGACGACAATAGCGCGATGGCCCCACCTGATCCCTTCCCGAACTCAGAAGTGAAACATCGTAGCGCCAATGGTAGTGTGGTTCGCCCATGTGAGAGTAGGTCATCGTCAGCTCTCTATTCTAGATAAAGCCTCCTCCGCTAACGCGGAGGGGGCTTTTCTTTGTGCGCGGTTTGGTGATAATTCTTCGATTAACAGCCGCCAATCCCGTTCAGTAAAATAATTATAAAAAAAGCTCAATTAACCTTGACCCAGACTCAAACAAGCGTATAATGCCACCCAGTCGAAAGGGAAGTGGTTTACTGATTTGAATGATTCAGATTGTTTGAATTAAATGAAAATACTTCTTGACTAAATAAATATAGCGTCTATAATACGCACCTCATCAAGACGAGCTGGAAGTAGCTAGTGTGTAGATTACACATTAATAACCCAGTTAACTTGTTGAAACAAATTAAAAAAAGAAGTTGACAGACTATTAAAACATGATATGATGGTCAGCTCGCTAAATAGGATAAGCCATATTGGCTGACTTATTTAGTTTGAAATACTAGCACTGGACGACAGTGTCAGACATTATTTAAAAGCATAACTAAAGAACAACTTGTGTGGATTTTTGCTGATTCAGAATGCTAAAAAATAAAGTTGACTATCTTTTCTTTTCGGAGAGATTATTAACTATAAAAATTATCATTTAAGACAGCAGAAAAACTCAAAGTTAATTCATTACGAACATAATTTTTAGCGATTTTGCCAGATTAAATGAGCCAAGTTTAGAAGCTTCTTTAAAGAGCTTCATAGCAAGATTAAACTGAAGAGTTTGATCATGGCTCAGATTGAACGCTGGCGGCAGGCTTAACACATGCAAGTCGAGCGGAAACGATGGTAGCTTGCTACCAGGCGTCGAGCGGCGGACGGGTGAGTAATACTTAGGAATCTACCTAGTAGTGGGGGATAGCACGGGGAAACTCGTATTAATACCGCATACGACCTACGGGAGAAAGGGGGCAGTTTACTGCTCTCGCTATTAGATGAGCCTAAGTCGGATTAGCTAGATGGTGGGGTAAAGGCCTACCATGGCGACGATCTGTAGCTGGTCTGAGAGGATGATCAGCCACACCGGGACTGAGACACGGCCCGGACTCCTACGGGAGGCAGCAGTGGGGAATATTGGACAATGGGGGAAACCCTGATCCAGCCATGCCGCGTGTGTGAAGAAGGCCTTTTGGTTGTAAAGCACTTTAAGCAGTGAAGAAGACTCTTCGGTTAATACCCGGAGACGATGACATTAGCTGCAGAATAAGCACCGGCTAACTCTGTGCCAGCAGCCGCGGTAATACAGAGGGTGCAAGCGTTAATCGGAATTACTGGGCGTAAAGCGAGCGTAGGTGGCTTGATAAGTCAGATGTGAAATCCCCGGGCTTAACCTGGGAACTGCATCTGAAACTGTTAGGCTAGAGTAGGTGAGAGGGAAGTAGAATTTCAGGTGTAGCGGTGAAATGCGTAGAGATCTGAAGGAATACCGATGGCGAAGGCAGCTTCCTGGCATCATACTGACACTGAGGCTCGAAAGCGTGGGTAGCAAACAGGATTAGATACCCTGGTAGTCCACGCCGTAAACGATGTCTACTAGTCGTTGGGTCCCTTGAGGACTTAGTGACGCAGCTAACGCAATAAGTAGACCGCCTGGGGAGTACGGCCGCAAGGTTAAAACTCAAATGAATTGACGGGGGCCCGCACAAGCGGTGGAGCATGTGGTTTAATTCGATGCAACGCGAAGAACCTTACCTGGTCTTGACATATCTAGAATCCTGCAGAGATGCGGGAGTGCCTTCGGGAATTAGAATACAGGTGCTGCATGGCTGTCGTCAGCTCGTGTCGTGAGATGTTGGGTTAAGTCCCGCAACGAGCGCAACCCTTGTCCTTAGTTACCAGCGGGTTAAGCCGGGAACTCTAAGGATACTGCCAGTGACAAACTGGAGGAAGGCGGGGACGACGTCAAGTCATCATGGCCCTTACGACCAGGGCTACACACGTGCTACAATGGTAGGTACAGAGGGCAGCTACACAGCGATGTGATGCGAATCTCAAAAAGCCTATCGTAGTCCAGATTGGAGTCTGCAACTCAACTCCATGAAGTAGGAATCGCTAGTAATCGCGGATCAGAATGCCGCGGTGAATACGTTCCCGGGCCTTGTACACACCGCCCGTCACACCATGGGAGTTGATTGCACCAGAAGTGGATAGCTTAACCTTCGGGGAGGCGTTCACCACGGTGTGGTTGATGACTGGGGTGAAGTCGTAACAAGGTAGCCGTAGGGGAACCTGCGGCTGGATCACCTCCTTATAGACGCATTCGGTCAGCAAGAATTCACAACAAGTTGTTCTTTAGTTTAAGCTTACGTTTTTAACAAACGTATTAGGGTCTGTAGCTCAGCTGGTTAGAGCACCGTGTTGATAACGCGGGGGTCGGTGGTTCAAGTCCACCTAGACCCACCATTTTACAATGGGGCCATAGCTCAGTTGGTAGAGCGCCTGCCTTGCACGCAGGAGGTCAACGGTTCGACTCCGTTTGGCTCCACCACTACTAAGACGGTTAAGTAAGCTTTAGATGCTAATAAATAAATAGGTATTAAATAGAAACAAGTGATTGTGATTGATTACTTCTTTCTGTTTTATACAGAATCTGTGACTCGACGAGAGCATAGAGACTATTTAAAAACATAGATATGAGTCTGGGTTAGGAAGAGCGTGTTCACGCGCACTTCTTAACCTTAATAACTCACCTCTTAACGACATCAGTTGTTATCCCAGGGGTGAGTTATTAAAAAAAGTAAAGAGAACTGAATCAAGCGTATAAACATAGGTGATATCGTTATCATAATTAGATTGTATGACACTTAGAAGTCGAAAGACTACTTGGGGTTGTATGGTCAAGTAATGAAGCGCACATGGTGGATGCCTTGGCAGTCAGAGGCGATGAAAGACGTGACAGCCTGCGATAAGCTTCGGGGAGGCGGCAATATCCTGTGATCCGGAGATTTCTGAATGGGGAAACCCACTTACCATAAGGTAGGTATCCTAATTTATTAGGAAGCGAACGAGGGGAAGTGAAACATCTCAGTACCCTTAGGAATAGACATCAATTGAGATTCCCCTAGTAGCGGCGAGCGAACGGGGAGAAGCCGATTAATTCTAATGTAGAAGAACAGCGTGGGAAAGCTGACCGTAGTAGGTGATAGTCCTGTATTCGAAACATTAGAGTTAACATATTAAGTAGAGCGGGGCACGAGAAATCCTGTTTGAAGATGGGGGGACCATCCTCCAAGGCTAAATACTCCTGACTGACCGATAGTGAACCAGTACCGTGAGGGAAAGGCGAAAAGAACCCCTGTGAGGGGAGTGAAATAGAACCTGAAACCGTGTGCGTACAAGCAGTGGGAGCCCACTTGTTGGGTGACCGCGTACCTTTTGTATAATGGGTCAGCGACTTATATTCTGTAGCAAGGTTAACCGTTTAGGGGAGCCGTAGGGAAACCGAGTCTTAATAGGGCGTTTAGTTGCAGGGTATAGACCCGAAACCGAGTGATCTATCCATGAGCAGGTTGAAAGTGCCGTAACAGGCACCGGAGGACCGAACCCACTGTCGTTGAAAAGCCAGGGGATGACTTGTGGATAGGGGTGAAAGGCTAATCAAACTCGGTGATAGCTGGTTCTCCCCGAAAGCTATTTAGGTAGCGCCTCGGACGAACACCATTGGGGGTAGAGCACTGTTTCGGCTAGGGGGTCATACCGACTTACCAAACCGATGCAAACTCCGAATACCGATGAGTGATATCCGGGAGACACACGGTGGGTGCTAACGTCCATCGTGGAGAGGGAAACAACCCAGACCGCCAGCTAAGGCCCCAAATTCCTAGTTAAGTGGGAAACGAGGTGGGAAGGCATAGACAGCTAGGAGGTTGGCTTAGAAGCAGCCATCCTTTAAAGAAAGCGTAATAGCTCACTAGTCGAGTCGGCCCGCGCGGAAGATGTAACGGGGCTCAAACTAGGAGCCGAAGCTGCGGATTTGAATTTGTTTTCAAGTGGTAGGGGAGCGTTGTGTAAGCCTGTGAAGGTGTGTTGTAAAGCATGCTGGAGGTATCACAAGAGCGAATGCTGACGTGAGTAACGATAATGCGAGTGAAAAGCTCGCACGCCGGAAGATCAAGGGTTCCAGTCCAACGTTAATCGGGGCTGGGTGAGTCGACCCCTAAGGCGAGGCCGAAAGGCGTAGTCGATGGGAAATCGGTTAATATTCCGATACTTGTTTATAATGCGATGGAGGGACGGAGAAGGTTATGTCAGCCTGGCGTTGGTTGTCCAGGTGAAAGGATGTAGGTTTATAGCTTAGGTAAATCCGGGCTATTCTATACCGAGATCTGATAGCAAGCTGTACTTGTACAGCGAAGTGGCAAATACCATGCTTCCAGGAAAAGCTTCTAAGCAATAGTTATAAACGAATCGTACCCTAAACCGACACAGGTGATCAGGTAGAGAATACCAAGGCGCTTGAGAGAACTCTGCTGAAGGAACTAGGCAAAATGGTACCGTAACTTCGGGAGAAGGTACGCTGTTGATGGTGATAGGACTTGCTCCTTGAGCTGTTGGCAGTCGCAGATACCAGGCTGCTGCAACTGTTTATTAAAAACACAGCACTCTGCAAACACGAAAGTGGACGTATAGGGTGTGATGTCTGCCCGGTGCTGGAAGGTTAATTGATGGGGTTAGCGTAAGCGAAGCTCTTGATCGAAGCCCCAGTAAACGGCGGCCGTAACTATAACGGTCCTAAGGTAGCGAAATTCCTTGTCGGGTAAGTTCCGACCTGCACGAATGACATAATGATGGCAGCGCTGTCTCCAGCAGAGACTCAGTGAAATCGAAATCGCAGTGAAGATGCTGTGTACCCGCGGCTAGACGGAAAGACCCCGTGAACCTTTACTACAGCTTTACATTGAACTTTGACCTGACTTGTGCAGGATAGGTGGGAGGCTTTGAAGCCGAGACGCTAGTCTCGGTGGAGCCAATCTTGAAATACCACCCTGGTCATGTTGGGGTTCTAACTCAGGTATAACAATACCGAGGACAATGTATGGTGGGTAGTTTGACTGGGGCGGTCTCCTCCTAAAGAGTAACGGAGGAGTACGAAGGTGCGCTCAGACCGGTCGGAAATCGGTCGTAGAGTATAAAGGCAAAAGCGCGCTTAACTGCGAGACCCACAAGTCGAGCAGGTACGAAAGTAGGTCTTAGTGATCCGGTGGTTCTGTATGGAAGGGCCATCGCTCAACGGATAAAAGGTACTCTGGGGATAACAGGCTGATACCGCCCAAGAGTTCATATCGACGGCGGTGTTTGGCACCTCGATGTCGGCTCATCTCATCCTAGGGCTGAAGCAGGTCCTAAGGGTATGGCTGTTCGCCATTTAAAGAGGTACGCGAGCTGGGTTTAGAACGTCGTGAGACAGTTCGGTCCCTATCTACCGTGGGCGTTGGAAATTTGAGAGGATCTGCTCCTAGTACGAGAGGACCAGAGTGGACGAACCTCTGGTGTTCGGGTTGTCACGCCAGTGGCATTGCCCGGTAGCTACGTTCGGATGGGATAACCGCTGAAAGCATCTAAGCGGGAAGCCCACCTCAAGATTAGATTTCCCTAAAGAGCCGTTCAAGACTAGGACGTTGATAGGCAGGGTGTGGAAGCGCAGCGATGCGTGTAGCTAACCTGTACTAATTGCTCGTTTGGCTTGACCATACAACACCCAAGTGGTTTGTATACAAGTCTAATTAATCTATCTTGTATAGCTCAGGCTATAGAATAAGAAAGAATATTTCGATATCACCTTTAACCTTGATTCAGTAGGTTACAAGTTGATCGACCATAAACTAAACATTTATAGTCAAACAATAAAAATAACAGACTCATATCTAACCCCCTTTGCTGACGACAATAGCGCGATGGCCCCACCTGATCCCTTCCCGAACTCAGAAGTGAAACATCGTAGCGCCAATGGTAGTGTGGTTCGCCCATGTGAGAGTAGGTCATCGTCAGCTCTCTATTCTGAAATATCCCCCGACATTAGCTTGTCGGGGGATTTTCTTTGTGCGCGGTTTGGTGACGAATCTACTGATTTTAGTCTAATTTATTCTAGTAAGCGTATTACTATGTTTATTATAAAAGAACTTGAATGTATGCTATTTTCTATTAAAAGCGCTTATAACTTGTAGAAAGCACTGTATTAAAGACAAAGCCATCATTAGACTAATAAGGAAGTATGTGTGTCAATTTGGTTGCTAGTTCTAATATCATTTATGCATATTACTATTGGCGGGGCTTTTGCCTTCGGGTTTCTTTTCTATATGTGTGCAGAGGGAAGCCCAAGCTTAACCAAAATTGAGAATAATATTCTCTTTACCTTACTGATTGGATATGCAGCTTCACTTGTAATCAGTGTTGGAATGGCTGTTTATTTTTATGTATTTACTACTAGTGACTTATATTATTGGTGTTTCGCCGTACCGTGGGTACTACTGATTCTACTTTTAGGTTATTGGGCATATATTTTAGCGAAATTTAACGCATTCTAAGGATACTGTTGGCATATCTGGTCTGATTAATTATTTTTCAAAACAACTCACCTATCTCAGGTATCTCTTCAAAATCAAATCCTAACTGTTCATCTTTACGCTGTCTCATTTGCTCTATACGTAGCTTACGTCCTGCGATAAGCCTTAGCACCTCGCGTTGCTGCTCTGTCGTCATGTCATGCCATCGCTGGCGCTCAGTTCGACTACGCAGGCAACCAAAGCAATAACCCTTCTTATTGCTTTGACAAAGACCAATACATGGGTTGGCAATCTCGAACAGCTCAAACTGTTGATTCATGACTCCTCCATAATGACTATCGTCATTCCTTTGACCTGCATAAAATCACTGTACAACATTATTATGTCGCAAATACTGACTAATAGTGTGCCATTTTATTGTTATTATTTTCGTCTAGCGGGTGCTATGCTTAGCTTTGATAGCCTTTATAAGATAATCATAACAAAATTAATAAGTGAGATGATACGTGAACTTGATTTATATCCATGGATTAGACAGTGATGCCAACTCAACCAAAGGGATGTTGTTAGAAAAATATTGCCAGCTTCATTATCCTGATATTAATGTGCTGCGTCCTGATTTAAATAAGACCCCTGCACAAGTGTGTGAGCAGTTACTATCTTTAATCAAATCACTAAATAATAGTGCAGATAGAAAATCAGCAAATAATCAGACTGAGTTATCAAATACGGTATTAATCGGCAGCTCGCTAGGTGGGTATTTTTCTACTTTGATAAGCAATCAGATAGGTTGCCCAGTTTTATTGCTTAATCCTAGTATCCAGCCCCATATAACTTTAAAGCGTTTCTCTAATCAACCAGCATCAAGTCAAGATAACTTAAATAAATCACTTATTAGCAAAGTCCTGCATACGACAGCGGGCGGCTGGAGTATTACGCCTGCAGATTTAAAGTGGTTTGCAGATAATCAGCTGTTATCAGTAAATTATCCTAATAAAGTTGCTGTGCTTTTAAAAGAAGGCGACGAGCTGTTAAATTCTGAATTGTCTAAAGCTTTTTATCAAGGTCAGGGCGCATCGGTAACTGTGCAAGAGGGTGGCGATCATCGGTTCAGTGACTTTGATGAGCAGTTGCCCATGGTGATGAATATCTTACAGAGTTTAGTACAGCCTTAAATAGACGACATTATATGACGTAAGCGATGGAGTATTGACGTTAACGTCGCTATTTTTCGTTATAATGGTTTAATAGAATTAAACGCACGCGAATAGTTAAGGATGCATTTGTGAGTCAATATAATGCGCAATCGTTAGAAGTTTTAGAAGGTCTTGAGCCAGTCCGTCGTCGTCCAGGTATGTATACCGATACCACGCGCCCGAATCATTTGGCGCAAGAGGTTATTGATAACTCAGTTGATGAAGCGTTAGCTGGTTATGCTAAAACCATCAAGGTGCAATTGCATAGTGATGGGTCGTTGTCTGTCGAAGATGACGGGCGCGGTATGCCAACTGATATTCACCCTGAGTTTGGTCAATCTGGTATTGAGCTGATTTTGACCCGCTTGCATGCAGGTGGAAAGTTCTCAACCTCTAATTATGAAGTGTCAGGTGGTCTACATGGAGTGGGTATCTCTGTCGTCAATGCGCTATCAACTCGCGTTGAGGTTACGGTATGGCGTGATAGCACACAGTTTGATATGGCATTTGAAAATGGTGCACCAGTTACGCTATTAACGGAAGCAGTCAGCTCAAATAAGCGTAAACGTGGCACTAGAGTACATTTTTGGGCAGATGGTAGTTTCTTTGATACACCCAAATTTAATGTAAAACAGCTCAAGCATAATTTAAAAGCAAAGGCTGTTTTGGCCGCTGGACTGACGATTGAATTTACTGATGACATCAATGATGAAAAGGTCGTTTGGCAGTTTACGGATGGGGTAGTCGAGTATCTAAGCGAACAGTTAGATGGTTTGGAAACATTGCCTGAAGCACCATTTTATTATAATTATGATGCGAAAGCAGGCGAACGAGCGGCTATTACCTTTGCGTTGTCTTGGTTGCCTGATGGTGGTACACCGATTCAAGAAAGCTATGTGAACCTTATTCCGACAGCTCAGGGCGGTACGCACGTCAACGGACTACGCACCGGCATTTTAGAAGCACTGCGTGAGTTCTGTGATATTCATAATTTGCTACCACGTAGTGTGAAGCTAACCGCAGAAGATGTCTGGGATGGGGTGAACTATATCCTGTCTCTTAAATTCTCTGAGCCACAGTTTTCTGGACAGACCAAAGAGCGTTTATCTAGCCGCGAGGCTGCGGGCGCTGTACAGACATTGGCAAAAGATGCCTTTAGCCTATGGTTAAACCAGCATGCGGAAATGGGTACGCAAATCGCTGAATTGGCGATTAATAAAGCAGGTCGTCGTCTAAAATCTGCCAAAAAAGTTGCTCGTAAAAAGATTACTCAGGGGCCAGCATTGCCTGGTAAATTGGCTGATTGCCGTGGTGATTTGCGTGATGGCGCTGAGCTGTTCTTAGTAGAGGGTGACTCTGCGGGTGGTAGTGCTAAGCAAGCAAGAGATCGTCATTATCAGGCGATATTACCTCTGCGCGGCAAAATCCTGAATACGTGGGAAGTATCATCAGATACGGTGCTATCAAGTCAAGAGATTCATGATATTGCCATTGCTATCGGTGTCGATCCTGCCTCTGATGATTTGTCCGAGCTGCGTTACGACAAGATATGTATCTTAGCGGATGCTGACTCTGATGGACTGCACATTGCGACATTGATCTGCGCGCTGTTTGTGAAGCACTTCCCTGCGCTAGTGGATGCGGGTCATTTATTTGTGGCCATGCCGCCATTGTACCGAGTGGATGTAGGTAAAGAAGTTCATTATGCGTTGGATGAGCCTGAGCTTGCACATATCTTGGCTAACGTAGCGGGAAACAAAAAAGCTCAGATTACACGCTTTAAAGGGCTTGGTGAAATGAGTGCTGAGCAACTACGTGAGACGACGATGAGCCGTGATACACGCCGCTTAGTACAGTTAGATATGGATGACATGGTACTGACCAATAGCGTAATGGATATGCTACTGGCTAAGAAACGTGCCTCTGATCGTAAGTCGTGGCTTGAGAGCAAAGGTGATTTGGCCGATATTTCTTAAGAATTAGCAATAAGTCTAAAGAAATATGGGTGCAGAATATCGGGATAGGTCATTACTTATATTTATGGCTAAACGATCTATCACATAATAAAAGCACGCAAAATTCAGCCTCGCCACAAAAGCTTAATGGTATTATGTCAGTACCTTTCATTATATTGTGCTGTCATGATACCGAAGATTTTTAACCGTTCTGAGTCTGTTGTTTCTAAACCTGCGCGTTCCAAAGTACTCCCAAAACTTAGCAAAAAGCATTTGGGAGATAAGGTTCCTAAGCGTGGTAACAAGTTTGCGCCTGTTATTGCATCCACACTGTTAAAGGCGTCAGGTTGGCGTACGGTAGGTGAGATTCCAAATATCTCACAAGCTGTAGTGCTTGCTCTGCCGCATACTTCTAATGTGGATGGTATTTATGCGATTCCAAGTCTGTTTGCATTAGATGTTAAAATCAGCATTATGGGCAAGCACACGCTATTTAAAGTTCCTGTGTTTGCACAGTTATTAAATTGGATAGGGGTTATTCCTATCGATCGTGGTAATAAAGGCTCTGTACTGCAAGCCAGTATTGATAAGTTCAAAACTGGTGAACCATTATTTTTGGGGTTATCACCAGAGGGGACACGGCAATATACTGAGTCGTGGAAGACAGGTTTTTATTATTTAGCGGTGGGCGCTGGTGTACCGATTTTACCAGTAGCGATGGACTACAATACTAAAGAAATACGGTTTATGTCGCTGGTTTATCCTACAGGTGATATTGAAGCAGATTTACCAAAAATATATTCTCAGTATAAAGGGGTACTACCAAGACACCTTGAGCGTTTGTCGCAGCCACTACAAGATATTAATAATGCAGCTGAATAAGCTAGATAGTATCAATAATAGTTCAATTAGTTGAGTTAAAATCACTGGTTGTATGACAGGTATATATATTAAAAGCTACCTCTTCAATTAAGTTTTGATAACTGTTGTTGAAAAAGCCCCTGATATGATGGTATCAGGGGCTTTTTTTAAGTGATATTTGGATGTCTATCAGTGTAAAGCTCTAAAACTGTGGCTGTCCGTTAGAGGCACTAACACCGCCGTCGACAGGTAGGTTGACACCAGTAATCATGGAGGCGTCATCACTTGCTAAGAAGGTAATGGCAGCGGCGATATCCTCTGGAGTTGCTAGACGTCCAAGCGGACAGCGAGCTAAGAACTTATCCGTTTTAGACTCATTGTCTTGGATAGCCGTGGTCATATCGGTTTTGGTGACACTCGGATTAACCGCGTTGACGCGAACACCATCTGAACCATGATCCAATGCCAATGTGCGGGTCAAATTGGTCACACCCGCTTTAGCGGCATTGTAAGCAGCCATGTTCCAGTCACCACCCACACCTGAAAGCGATGAGATATTGACGATATTACCCTTTGATGCAATCAAGTGAGGCATAGCTGCTTGAGAGACATAGAAAGTCCCGTTTAGATTTACATCGATAGCAGAGCGCCAATCATCAGCAGATAATTCTGTGATTTTACCTTGAGTTGCTTTGCCAGCATTGTTTACCAAGATATCAATCTTACCGAATTTGTCGATAGCACGCTCAACCATCTCTTGTACTTGGCTTTGGACACTGATGTCGCATGTAATAATGAGATAATTATCGGTATGAATCCAGGTACGATCTTGCGGCAACTCTTTTGCAGTTTCTTCTAATGTTGCTGCCGTACGTCCTACTAAAACCACACTAGCGCCTTCCTCGGCAAAGCGAATGGCAGTCGCACGGCCAATACCAGAACCTGCACCCGTTACGACGACGGTCTTTTCTTTAAAACGCTTCATAATGTTTAATCCTTATTATTATATAATAGTCATTAAAAATTCGATGATTAAAATTTCAATGACTACGGTTTCGATAAATACAACTAAGTACAGTTTGTCATCCATAAACTTGCACGCAAGCAATACTGCTTTGATATCATCATAACAAGTGATCGCTTTGAAAGCGACTGTCTCTGATAGTGCTTATGTAGCATAATTTTACGTCATTCAGATATTTGTAATACGCGATAATGATGTTGTTATTAGGAGCTGGCATGTGCGATATTCACCATACGATAATAGAAGGTTGGAACTTGTGTCCCATTCGATTACTACTATGCCCGACTGGGGCTATCTGACGACCGAGCTAGTCAGTTATTTACAAGCAGATGCTATGGCAGTGACTTTAGCAGGCATGCATACGATTGAGCATGAATACAATGCTCAGTATATCGCTCGTCACTACCAATATCAGCTACCACTTGGCAAGCTACAGCTGTTGGAGCTGACACTATATCTACCCTATGATACAGAATCAGCTGATATTGAGGCTGTACGCATGACTGCGGTCAAGTCAGCACTTACATGGTACAAATCATTATCATCTCAAAATGAAGACAATGCTTCAGTTGGTTATGAAGCTATGATTTTTGACATTCAGCTTGTTGGAGGAAGTAGCCATCTTAAGCAAGATGATAAAGATGACAGTGCAAACCATTCAAACAGTGCTCTACAGCGACTTAAACACAATTTTGGGGTTCGTTACTTTTTAGAAGACTTAGTTGTCGATATGAGCGAAAGCATGCAGCAGCTACAAGTATTTAGCTGGGATGATTGGTACTCAATAGCAGCAGCGGTACGAACCCCATGTGAGTTATGGCGTTTCTTAGCTTATCACTTAGAGCAGCTGCAGCAGTCGGCTATAAACCATATTCCAAGTTTCGAGTCAGAAGACGCTTTGGTTGAGCGTTTTTTACAAAGTCCAGACCTGTTTGCTCCTGCCATTGTAGTCGACAATGCGCTCATCAAAAACGAAGTACAAGACCAACCTAACTCAGCACTGGTAGCCATCACGCTCGCTTACAAGAACCAAAGTTCAACTGCTCAGATGTACCATCAGCATATGATACAAGCAGCCACGATATGGTCTCAGCTAAGTATGCAGATGATAGATACCTATGGTAAAAAGCACATAACTAACAGTGACGAACAGACAGAAACACCGCTCGCTCACTGGCAACAGCAACTGCTAGATGAGTCTTTGTTTTCACGTCACGAGCTTATCCGTACGCTATATAGACATCCTAAGCAGAGCGCAGCGCTGCAAAAAGATGGATATGTGGTACATCAACATTCTTATGAGAGTTTGGGACGACATTATGTACTGGTTTTTTATGGTCAAGAGTCAAAAGGGCCTAATAGTAAAGCCGCTGTCCAACCGAAGCTAGCAAAGATCGCACAGGACGTTGCCACACGTTTGCCAATTGTTGAACTACATCATATAGTTGTGCTTGGTATCGACTTTATCACTGAGAATAATGAGAATTTTTTCGATATTGATTTGTGGATTCAGCCAGTTGATGCGATGACTCAAAGGGAGCGCCAACTTACTAAGCAAATGCAAAAACTAAAACAACAAGAGTTAGATAAGCAAAATACGCCACCTGCTAGTAGCGTGGAAGAGAGTAAACCTGCGAGGGCGCAAAAAGAAAAATTACCTCAAGTACAAATGAGCTTAACAATTCCAGCACGCAAAGATAAGCAGTAGATTGTAGCGTGAAATTGCTTGAATGAACTTTGATAGTAAAAGCTATATATTTACTGACATAAAAAAAGACAGCCTAGGCTGTCTTTTTCGTATCTAAACTAAACAATCAAAAATACTTATTTATTGAGGTCGTCATTGAGACCGCTACCAGGAAGTACGTCATCACTGTTGTAGATGTCATTAGTATCAACACGTGGTGTATCAACTACATCGGTACGTAAATCAGTGGTAGGTGTGCTAGCAGCAGATGGTGTGTTTTCACGAACTGAATCAGCAACTTTTTCTTGAGTTGATGAACTTGGCTGTAGCGCAGATTTTGCTTTCGCTTCAGTGCGTTCATGATCCATCTTATCCTGCATTTTACGTAAGAAGCGAGCTGCAGCTTCTTGACCACCAAGACCAAATGATAGGGCAAAGGCAACGGCTACCGCGCCTAATGTTAGACCAAATGCTAAGTTAACAATTGAATCGGCAATACCCATCGCTTTTAGACCCATTGCTAATACTAGGCCCATGATCAATACGCGTACGATGTTTGCTAGGAATTGTGAACCTTGCTCAGAACGTTCAACCACACCTGCAATGATATTGGCAAGCCAGAATCCGATGAATAGGATAATTGCGCCTAAGATGATGTTTGCACCGAATGCGATAAACATCGTGATAATAGCTGAGATAGGCTCGAAACCTAACAAGTCAGCGGCTGCAATAGCAGCAAATAGCATAGCAAAGAAGATAATCGCATAACCAACTAGGTCAGAAATTTTCTTATCACCCATGGTTTCTTGTAGACCAACTTTCGCAGGTAGTTGATTGATTTGAGTGTTCTCAATCAAACCTTTGATGATGTTGGCAACCATACGTACAACATAGAAAGTTACTACTAGGATAGCGACTGCCATAAAGATGTTTGGCAAGGCTTCCATGATTTTGTTAAGCATATTGGTCGCAGGGCGAGCAATCACTTCGATTTTTAGTGCATTTAGAGCAGCAATAATGGTTGGAATAATAACCACTAAAAATGCTAGAGAGCCTGCAATGTTAGGTAAGCTGTTTTGCTCACTTAAACCTGCTTTTGACGCCAATTCTTGTACATTAAAAGTAGAAACAAGATTGGTTACGATGCCGCGTACGACTTTGGCAATGATATAACCAACGACGAAGACCACACCAGCAATTAAGATATTAGGGATGAAGCTAAAGATTTTGTCGACCATATTAGTTAGTGGAGCGAACAAACCATCAAGTTCTAATTGACCAAGTACCATGGTCAACACAACCAATAAGATGAACCAGTAAACCATATCAGCAATCGTACTGCTCATTGGTTTTACACCAGCTTGTGCACTTAAACGCTCATCCATAGAGGTCTTCGCAAGAGCTGCGTTGATCGCTGTGCGTGCAACAGTAGCCACGACCCAACCGATCACACCAAGTGCGATAGCGCCGATAAGATTAGGGATAAATGCCAATACTTGATTAACCATATTTGCGAATGGTGCTGAGATAGAGTTTAAGTTTAATTGGCTAAGTGCGCCTGAGATAGCAATGATGAAAATAAACCAGAAAACAATCTTGGAAATGATACCTTCAAGGTCGTAGGTCTTACCAGTTGAAGAGTTCATACGTTGATTGAGATTAACTTTAGAGAGTACGCCGCGTACCAGTGCTGCGATACCAAGGGCTACTAGCCAACCAATAACGAATATCAAAATAGCACCAATGATGGAACCGATAGGTCCACCGAGATAGCCGTTAAAAGATGTGTACATTGGGTTCATCTTATCCTCCTTGAAGCATCTTATATAACTCGCCAAAAACAATGTTCATACAGCGATTAGTGAGCAAGACATACAGATGGTTGTCATAAATAGTATTTTTAGAATCAGTTATATAGAGATATTATCGTTTTTGAGCATAAATTATTATCAGCAGTATCTCTTATTTATATTACAGTGACTTCGCTATCGATATCTGCTTATTTTTGATAAAAATTAACGCTCGGTTACTTATCTCCTTAACTAATTCAGCTTAGCTGATGTATTGATGGATTTAAAGACAGAAAGCTTTACCTGTTACTATATTTGTGTGATAACTTGTTATTATGATAGAAGATATTAACATAGACTATACATTGACCCGATAATTTCGTGCAAAGCGTGGTTCCCAAAACTAAGATTTGTTATTATAGAGAAATGTGACATCTCGCCACTATTCTTACAATTAGAGAGTACTTTATGAAAAAAATCACTACTTTAGGCGTTAGTGCACTTGCTAGCGCTATGTTGTTAGTAACAGGCTGTAGCACCAACAATGGCAATCAAGAAACAGCCGCTCAAAGCGTTTCCATTACTGAACAAAGCTCAGCTAGTGAAAAAGTAGGTTATAGCTTAGGTTTCATGATGGCAGAAGGCAATAAAGACGCTGTCAAAGATCTAGACCTAAATACTTTTGAAAAAGGCTTCCGTGATGGCTACGAAGGCAATGAATCAGCATTGACCCAAGAGCAAATGCAACAAGTATTGATGGACTATCAAAAAGAACAAGAAGAGCAATTCGTTAAAGACATGGAAACCAAAGCGACAGAAAATAAAGCCGCTGGTACTGCATTCTTAGCAGAAAACGCCAAAAAAGAAGGCGTGAAGCAGACAGAGTCTGGTTTACAGTATAAAGTTATCAAAGCAGGTACTGGTAAATCACCAAAAGCAACTGACGTGGTTGAAGTAAACTACGAAGGTAAATTGCTTGATGGTACGGTATTTGACAGCTCTTATGAGCGCGGTGAGCCAATCGAGTTCCCACTAAACCAAGTAATCGCTGGCTGGACTGAAGGTCTACAGTTGATGAAAGAAGGCGGAAAATACGAGTTCTATATCCCATCAGACATCGCTTATGGCGAAGCGGGTAACGCTGGTATCGAGCCTAACAGCACCCTTATCTTTACGGTTGAGCTATTAAAAGTAAAATAAATATCTAAAGAAAATATTGTTTAATTTAGGTACTTAGCCTACAAAAAAGCCTTCATATAATTATGAAGGCTTTTTTACGACTAATATTTTACCTCAGATTGATATCGAGCTTACAAAGCAAATATCAAGTTGGCGATAAATTATAGATTCTTTTGAAAGACTTTAGAGTTACGGCCATTATGGTATTTCTCTAAACGTGCTTCAGGCAAAGCGCTGGCTTCAACTTCAGCGAAGCCTTGCTCAACGAACCAATGCGCGGTACGAGTAGTCAAAACAAAAAGCTTATACAAACCATGACTGCGCGCTTGCTGTTCTAGAAACGCTAGTAAATCTGCACCGCGGCTACCACTACGATACTCAGGACGTACGGCAACACAGGCGACTTCTGCTGACTCTGAATCTAGCGTATGCAATGCTGCACAGCCCAAAATCATACCATCACGCTCAATCACACTATAATTATCAATCTCTTGCTCCAAGCGCTCGCGCGAACGACTGACCAAGATACCTTGCTCTTCTAGAGGTGACAGCAGCTCAATAAGTCCGACTACGTCATCGATATTGGCACGGCGAATTTCTTCATAAGGATCATGGCTAATCAGCGTACCAGAACCATCACGTGTGAATAGTTCTTCTAGTAATGCGCCGTTTTTGGCATACGAGATAATATGCGTGCGATGCACACCTTGACGACAGGCCAAACTTGCACAGTTCAAGAAATAATTGATTTCGCAATTTAAATCACGGTCACGTAAGAAGCGATCAACTTCGTTTGGAATCATTTCACGTAATAAACGATCGTCGTCGTTGATACCCGCTTCTTCACCTAAGAATATAAGCTTGTCAGCACCCAGTGCTACGGCAGCGCTTAGGGCAACATCTTCCGCCAACAAGTTAAATACTTCGCCAGTTGCAGAGTAGCCCATCGAGCCTAGTACAACGATATGGTCATGAAGTAGGTTATTTTTGATGGCTTCCACATCGATAGAACGCACTTCACCCGTCATTTGGTAATCAATACCTTCACGGATACCGTATGGGCGCGCTGTCACGAAATTACCTGAAATCGCATCGATACGCGAACCATACATCGGAGAGTTGGCCAGCCCCATTGATAGCTGAGCTTCAATCTGTAAACGAATAGCACCAACGGCTTGTAAGATAGATGGCATCGCTGCACGTGGCGTAATACGGATGTCTTGATGTAGCGGCGATTCAATATTAGCGTCTTTTAAGTTCTTCTCGATTTGCGGTCGTGCCCCGTGTACCAGTACTAGCTTGATGCCCAAGCTATGCAACAAGGCAAAATCATGAATAAGTGTGCTGAAATTCGCATGATTGACCGCTTCACCACCAAACATAATCACGAAAGTTTTGCCGCGATGAGTATTAATGTAGGGTGCAGAGTTACGGAACCAATGGACGTATTCAGGGTTGATCTGGGGCATGGAGCTAGTAGTCATAATGGGAGCAGTAGTCGTTAGAATAAGAAAAGGGGCGCAGCAAAAAAATGCCTAACGCTAAAGATTTACCATAGCAAAAAACGCGGTTATGAGCTATCTTTTATTTCAGCTGTATTCAAGCATTCTGATTGCCAATCGCTGATATACACAACCTCAACACTGGGTTAATGTACGTACAAATGCTTTTTGTTATGCTAAGCGCTATTGCTTTACAGATGCTGAGCGAAGATAATCAGGTTAGATAAGTGAGTTCGTGTGTTTCATAGATTGCATGAACTATTTCACAGCGATATCTTATGTACATCGTAATGCTTTTTATCTGTTGAACAAATTATAAAAATAACTTAAGTTGCACCATCTGTGTTTTACCGATATATCAACCAGGGATAATGAAAATCATGAAAAAAAGTAACCAGTTTGCTAGCCCGTTCAGTGCTTGGAGCGGCCACCGCTTATTTCACGTTGTTGCCGGTACGCTCATCGGTGCAATGGTCGTTACACAAGCCTCAGCGATGCTGCCAACACCAGAGCAAGCGGTTGATAGCTCGATGGCTATTCAGACAAATGCCAACAAGAGCAGTAACTCAAGTGCTCAAGCCGTTAACAGCAGAATTACAGCGTCGTTGGTCAGCGTTGATGCCAATGGTCAAGAAGTACTCGTCCCTGTAGATACCAATACTCGTTTGCAGTCAGGCAATGTATTGGAGTATCAAGGATACTTTACCAATACCAATGCAGACCGCGTACGTAAAATGACCGTTACGATGAGCATTCCAGAGCAGGTAGAGCTATTAAAGACGGTTGCTCCTGAATTCCCATATGGCAGTGTCGATGGCAATAATTTTGCTCGTATGCCATTACGTACCAAAGTAGATAATCAACTACAAGACGTCGCGCTTAAATACTATAAAGCGGTACGTTGGGATCTAGAAGGCGTAGGTCTAAATGATACCGTCGCTGTAAAATATCGCGCGCGCGTTAAATAGTCCTGAATTTTTGGATTAGAATTTAGCTAGTACTGATGTAGTTAGCACTGAAAACTATCCATTTAGTATTGAAAGCTATCAATAAAAAAGCACCACAGTTTATAGCTGTGGTGCTTTTTTACTGTATGTCAGGACGTTTGATAATTTTGCTGATAAGTAAGTAAAAATACTCAGCTACAGCGTGGCATATTGGCTACTAGATTTCTCTTGGATAAGTTGTTTAATGGCATTGATTTGTGGCGTTGTAGCTTGAGCGCCTGCTTGTATTAGACTGCGTCGCTGCCTAGTATCTATCGAACTGTTACGACTGACATTGGGAGTAATAACAATATCAGCTCGATCCCGCTCATTCTGACTTGATACGGAGCGATTAGCAGTCAGGTTGGTAGCTAGAATATTGGTTTCAAGAAAGCCCCAAAAGTCACTCAATGAGTTCATAGTCGGTATTTGACTATTAGTACTATCACTGCCTTGAGCTCCCGTCACGTCTACAGCAATGACAATATCCGCACCCAAGTCATAGGCGCTATCTACGGGTACTAAACTGACTACACCGCCATCGATATATTTTTTACCGACCTTTTCAGGAATGCGCGGGGCAATAAAAATATTGGGTACGCTACAGGACGCTTGTACGGCAAGCCCAGCGTCACCAGTGGTAAAGACTGTTTTGTTTAGAGTGTGTTTTTCTGCTGCGATTGCCGCAAAAGCAATGGGGAAGTCTTCTATGGCTCGCGCATTCACTTTGCTATTGATAAAGTTTTTTAACTTAACACCTTCGATAAATCCTTGATTGGACAAAGTAAAGTCTGTGAGCTGGCTATCAGTAGTGGTCAATGCCAATTGCTCAAGCTGTGCAGGCGTGTAACCACTGGCGTATAAGCTGCCGATCAAGCTACCCACACTCGTACCGACCACCAATGTTGGTTTGATACCGTTTTCTTCTAGCGCCTTAATGACACCTACATGGGCAAACCCTTTTGCGCCACCACCACCCAATACCAGTGCGACAGTAGGAGTCTTAATAACAGGCTCTGGCGTTGCAGGAATAGTCGATGGCAACGTGCTACAGGCACTGAGATACAAACCGAGTATAGGTATTAAGCTCAACCTCAGTAGTTTTAGATTACGACAAATTAAGTTATGAAGCAACTGACGAGGCAAAATAGAAACAAGCATAGAAAAACACCTTATGAAATTGCCAGAATTCAAAAAATCAGACATCAGTTATTGATATGATGAGAAGAAGCGGTTTATCTATAGTAGATGGACTGTATAGATGCTATTTTACTAAATAGCCTAGCATAAGCAATTGTATTGTCAGCTATAATGAAATGAGTCGACTTTTTATACGTACTATCGTTATGGCTATTCTGTGGTACAAGTCATCATGTGCAACCTATTAAAAATGCTCGATTTAGCATACAAAAATTAAAAATAATATTGTTAGGATCTTTAATGCCAATATCGGAGAGCCATGCCTCAGCCAACTCATTAGATCACTTTAGATCTGACATGCCGCTGTCAGCACTAGATATGCCAGTGTCTGCGCTAGCAGGTGTGGGGGTAAAAGTGGCAGAGCAGTTGGCGCAATTGAATATCAAGCGGATATTCGATTTGCTATTACATTTGCCCCGTGATTATGAGGATCGTAGTCGACTGGTATCAATCGCCGATGTAGAGCATGGACAATCTGCGCTAATTACTGGTCATATCGTCCATGTCGATACCAAGCGCAGTGGGATGACTGTGACGGTGGACGATGATACGGGTACGATATCGTTGCGGTTTTTTAAGGTCTATCGTGGTCTGGTACAGACCATGAATTTGGGGACACGCTTACAGCTGTTTGGTGAGATCAAGGTCAGCCGCTACGGTAAGCAGATACATCATCCTGAATATCAAGTTATCACTGACAATACAGTCATGACCGATACGGGATTGCAGCCTATTTATCCTACAGTTAAAGGCTTACATCAAAACAAGCTGCGCACTTTAATTAAACTGGCATTGCAAACGGTTCGGAGCCAAGGTCTACCCATGACATTGTTTACGGCTGAAGATTTTGCAGTTGTATCTGATTTGCCATTAGTACCTTTTGAGCCATCTAAATCAGCGGTGACAGAGGCTGCATATACCGAAGATATTTTTTCAACGTTAGCACGCAGTGTGCCTGATAATGCGATTGGCAATAGCGTATACAAGCCTAATCCTTCTACCTATCAGGCAGATAATGACATACATAACGTCGCTGCCAGCATTGCTCAACACAATGTCTATAATTTAACGATATTTGAAGCATTGGTACTGTTGCATACGCCGCCTACTTATACCAGCGCGTCTCAGCAATACAAACTATTCACCCAACTCAGTGCCCGTACGCATGCTGCTTGCCAGCGCTTGATTATTGAAGAGTTGACTGCGCATCAGCTCAGTTTGCTATATCGTCGCCAACAGCTACATCAGCATAAAGCGCCCAAATGCACTACCAATAGTCCTCTTGCTGACAAGCTGTTTTCTGCATTGCCTTTTGATTTAACGGGTGCGCAAAAAAGAGTAATGAAAGACATCACTGCGGATATGGCGACCTCAATTCCGATGCTACGACTGGTACAGGGAGATGTGGGTGCTGGTAAAACATTGGTGGCAGCAGGGGCGGCAGGTTATGCGCTCGATAGTGGTTGGCAGGTCGCGGTCATGGCACCGACTGAGATTTTGGCAGAGCAGCATCTACTGAATTTTAAGCAATGGTTTGAGCCATTAGGTATTGGTGTCGGTTGGCTCGCAGGTAAGCAAACGGCCAAACAGCGCCGTGAAGCTTTGGAAGCTGTCGCAGAAAATACCGTGCAAGTGGTGGTCGGTACTCATGCACTGTTTCAGGAGCAAGTTCAGTTCGCTAAGTTAGGTTTAGTAATCATTGATGAGCAGCATCGATTCGGTGTTGAGCAGCGCATGGCATTGACCAATAAAGGCGTGGCTAACAGTACCCCGCATCAGCTAATCATGACCGCAACACCGATTCCAAGAACCTTAGCGATGAGTGTCTATGGCGATATGGATACCTCAATCATTGATGAATTACCACCGGGGCGTACCCCAATTACGACGGTAACCATCGATCGCAATCGACGCGACGAGGTAATAGAACGTATTGCGATTAATTGCGAAGCGGGCAGGCAAGCGTACTGGGTATGCTCACTGGTAGAAGCGTCTAGTGTCTTGGATGCGCAGGCAGCCGAAGCCACTTATGAGGACTTAAATGAACGTCTAGATATTCGTATTGGACTGGTGCATGGCAAGATGAAGTCCGCCGATAAGCAAGCCATTATGCAGGAGTTCAAAGCAGGTAATCTGGACTTGTTAATTGCGACAACTGTCATCGAGGTAGGGGTTGATGTGCCCAATGCATCGCTCATGGTTATCGAAAATGCGGAGCGTTTGGGATTATCCCAATTGCATCAGCTGCGCGGGCGAGTCGGACGTGGCTCGACCAAAAGCTTCTGTGTACTATTGTATCAAAAGCCGCTATCAGAGACTGGCACAGAGCGGCTAAATGTCCTACGCGATAGTACTGATGGATTTGTCATTGCTCAAAAAGACTTAGAGCTACGTGGGCCAGGAGAGCTGTTAGGCAAACGTCAAACGGGTAACGTTGGCTACTATCTAGCCGATCTAATCCGTGATGAGCAATTATTTGCTATTGCCCAGCGGTTAGCGAAGCATTTGATAGCAGACCCTGCGCGAAAAGCAGATGTCAGTCAATTGATTCATCGCTGGATGCCCGAGGCAAGTCGCTATACCAATGCTTAGCGTTTAGTAATCAGTGCTTAGTATCCAGTGTCTAGTGATCAGTGCTTAGTGCTTAGTGCCTGCAAGTGGGTTCATTATGTCATTGAACACATTTTTAATTATCGTTAAACAGCATGGCCGAAACGTTGACATTCTTTATAGACAACACTCCATCCATAGTCAGTCGTTGAATACATCAAAGATTCAACGACTGGCTGCACGCGCTCTTATTTCTTTAAATTGGTAGATATACCTTTAATACTGCATATATATTCGGTCTAAGTTTCAATTAAATTTATGAACGCTAGACGCTATATATAAAAATAAGATGATGACTAAATATATGCTATTCTCGATAATTTGATGAACTATTATAATAATAAACAGTGCTTTAGAGAACATCGTAATACTCTCTGTAAGTAACGCTCATAGCCATATATCAGGCTGTCCAAACATTGCTTCGATTGCGTGCCACTTTTTATTATTACTGTGAATGATTGATATTTTTAGTCATTCTATATCGAGTATTTCAATATTGACTGTACCTACAGAGAGTTATCATGAGCGATTTTGAAGAAACCCATTCTAAGCCGGCAGCTGAATCTGAGTTGCCGCCATATCGTCAAACTGACACTTTATCTCAAAGGCCATCTTCAAAACCACCAATATGGTTGTGGCCCGTATTGGCAGCCGTGCTAGTGATTGGGGTGCTGCTTGGCAAGTATTGGGGCAATGATGGTAGTGCCGCTACAGATGAGTCAGCAGCTTCTAATTCTGTCGCAAACGATCAGGCAACTGGTAGCGATGCCAGTATTGAGCAATCGGTACTCTCAGTAGAAACAGTCAGTCCAAGCCAAGATGATATCGGCAGCACGCTCAGTGCCGATGGAACCATCAATGCTAAGGATACTGCGAACGTCAGTGCAAAAGTCAATGGTGTGGCTATCGAGCGTATTTTGGTCGAAGAAGGCGACCGCGTCAGAGCGGGTCAGGTATTAGCCGTGTTCGACACCGATGCTATGGAGCAGCAAGTATTACAAGCACAAGCAGATGTCGCAGAAGCGGAAGCCACCCTTGCCAATGCCAGCGCTGACGCTGCACGTGTGCTTCCATTGATCGATATCGATGCCATCAGCAAACAAGAGGCCGATCGCTATCGTACCTCGGAAGTCCGTGCCAGAGCTTCTTTGCAAGCGTCTAAAGCTCGTTTGAGTAATCAGCGTTTAACATTAGAGAACGCAAAAGTCGTCGCTCCTGTCAGCGGTATTATCAGTGAAAAAATGGTAGAAGTCGGGCAGGTGGCAGGCGGGGATCCACTATTTACGATTATCAAAGGCGGCGTTTTGGAATGGCGAGCAGATATAGATCCTAAGCTTATCGGTGATATAAATGTCGGTACGCCTGTACAAGTCAGCCTACCCGGTGGTGATACAGTGATGGGGCAAGTAAACCGCATCGCACCTACCGCAGACAACAACCGCCAAATTACGATTTATGCCAGCCTAGCTGCCAACTCAAAGATACGTGCAGGCATGTATCAAACAGGCGAGTTTCTATTGGGAAGTACCAGTACGCAAACGATTCCTAATAGCGCAGTAGTCAGCAATGATGGTTATGATTATGTGATGCTCGTTACCGAATCGACTACTCGAGATGATCGATCCATGGGGCGTATCAAGCAGCAGCGAGTCACGTTAGGTGAGCGATTGGGCGAGAGCGTAGCAGTGCTAGAGCCTTTGCCAAGTGACAGTCGTATCGTAAAACAGGGCGGCAGCTTCTTAAATGATGGTGACCTAGTACGTGTTGTTAATGGTGTAACCCAAACCAGTAAGCCAGTGCAGGCACAGCCATGAGCTTAAACGTCTCCGCTTATTCGATAAAGAACCCGCTCGTCGCTATTTTGCTATTTGTGCTGCTGACGTTGGGCGGCATTTACGGTTTCATGAAAATGAAAGTCCAGCAGTTTCCGGACATAGATTTGCCAGCGGTGGTAGTGACAGTCACGCTACCCGGTGCTGCGCCTTCACAGCTTGAAAACGATATCGCCAAAAAGATTGAAAACAAACTGACCAGTATCGAAGGCGTGAGTCATATTCGCACCACGCTACAGACGGGTGCGGCAACCATTGCTACTGAATTCACCTTAGAAAAAGACATTCAAGAAGCGGTAGACGATGTGCGGTCAGCAGTCGGTGAAGTACGTGGTGATCTACCAGCTGCGGCCAACGATCCTATCATTACCAAAGTATCTACCGCAGGGTTTCCAGTGGTTACGTACTCTGTCGCTGCTGAAAATATGAGCGTGGAGGATCTATCGTGGTTTGTCGATGATACCGTTACCAAGCGGCTATCTGACATACCAGGCGTTAGTACCGTGAGCCGTGTTGGCGGGTTGCAGCGTGAAATCACGGTTGCTGCCGACCCAATTGCGTTAAGTGGTTTGAAATTTTCTATTTCGCAATTATCGCAGCAAATCGCTGGTATCCAACAAGACAGTTCTGGTGGGGAGGCGGAAGTTGGCAATACGACTCAGACCATCCGTGTTCTCGGCGCTGTTGAGCGAGCGAATGAGCTAAACGATTTGCAAGTAGCTGTCCCTACGGGGGGCACACAAGCTTTAGGTCGTATGGCAAAAATCACTGATGGCGCGGCAGATCCAAGCTCGATTGCTAAGCTAGATGGTCAAACCGTAGTGGCATTTAACATCACTCGCTCGCGCGGTGCCAGTGAAGTCGATGTGATGGAACTGGTTGATGAGGAGCTTGCCAAGCTGACTGCTGATGTCGGTAATATCAGTATTGAAAAAGTCTATGACCGAGCCACACCCATTGCAGAAGATTATGAAGCTTCATTAAGAATGCTCATCGAAGGTGGTTTGTTGGCTGTAGTGGTAGTCTTCCTGTTTTTGCGCAATATTCGAGCGACTATCGTTGCCGCGGTCGCTTTGCCGTTATCAGTGATTCCAACCTTTTTGGGTATGTATCTGTTTGGCTTTAGTCTTAATATCATCTCACTACTGGCATTATCATTGGTCATTGGGGTGCTGGTCGATGATGCAATCGTTGAAGTCGAAAACATCATACGCCATCTACGCATGGGTAAGACGCCTTATGAAGCGGCGATGGAAGCCGCTGATGAAATCGGTCTGGCCGTTGTCGCCACAACTTTTACTTTGATTGCGGTGTTTTTACCAACGGCCTTTATGGGCGGTATCGTTGGACAGTTTTTCCGTCAGTTTGGTTGGACGGCTGCCTTATCAATTTTTGCCTCGCTGATGGTAGCGCGCCTGATTACCCCTATGATGGCAGCTTATATCTTACGACCTGAGAAAAAGCACGTCGAAAAACAAAGCTCGATGATGAAGTACTATCTTAAGATTGTGTCTTGGACCCTACATCATCGTTGGCTAACCATGGGTGCAACGCTTGTTTTATTTGTGGCATCGCTAGCTCTAGTTAAGCTGTTACCCACTTCATTTATCCCTGATAATGATATCGATCAAACTCGAGTGGCTATTGAGCTGACACCTGATGTATCGTTGGCAGATACTGAGCGCGTGGCAGCGCTAGCGAGTGCTCGTATTTTGGCCATGCCTGAGGTGACCAATATCTTTACCTCAGTGGGAGAGGCGCAGGCGTCGATGGGTGCGTCAGATGGTGGCGGCGGTAAGGCTGAAAACATCGCGGGCCTGGATATCGTGCTTGCTCCGCGTGCAGAACGAGGTACCAAGCAAGAGATAGAGCGCAAAATTAGTAAGCTAATGACAGAAGTGCCAGGAGCACGGTTTACAGTCGGGCTATCGAGTGGTGGTGAGAGCGGCTATAATTTTTCATTGACTAGTACCAATCCGCAACTGCTTGAACAAACTGCACAAAAAATCATGTCTGAGATTCGAGGTCTGCCAAGTGCAGGCGCTGTAACCAGTGATCGCAGTCTACCACGCCAAGAGCTAAAGGTAACGCCAGATAGATTGGCAATGGCTGACAAAGGGGTGACCACGCAAGATATCGCTACGACTCTACGTGTGGCGACTGTAGGCGACTACGAGCAGCAATTGTCCAAGCTCAATCTTGATACGCGTCAAGTACCAATCGTGGTACGTTTACCTGATGTGGCTAAGCAAAATGTTAGCCAGCTAGAAGGTTTGTACGTGCCGAGTACCATGCCTGTAGGTCAAGGCGTGCGCGTCGGTGAGGTTGCTACGCTAGACTTTGGCACTGGGCCTGCACAAATTAGCAGATTGGATCGAGAGCGTGCTATTAGTATCACGGTACAACCTGCGAGTGGCGAGCTTGGCGATTTGGTGCAAGCGGTCAAAGCAGTGCCGACCATGCAGCAACTGCCGCCTGCAATTACCATCATCGATCAAGGCCAAGCCGAAAACATGGCAGACCTCTTTAGTGGCTTTATCATTGCGATGTCCGTCGGTGTGGTTTGTATTTTAGGCGTGCTGATTCTACTTTTTGGTCGTTTGTTGCAGCCTTTTACCATTCTTATGGCGTTACCTCTGTCGATTGGTGGGGCGTTTGTTGGCTTGGTTATTACTAATAGTAGCTTATCGATGCCTTCGATGATTGGCTTTATTATGCTCATGGGTATTGCGACCAAAAACTCAATCCTATTGGTCGATTATGCATTGATTGCCCAGCGCCGAGGGCTAGCACGCTTTGAGGCTATCGTAGATGCATGTTGCAAGCGTGCACGGCCTATTATCATGACGACTATTGCGATGGGTGCAGGTATGTTGCCATTGGTATTTGGTTGGGGTGATGCAGATCCTACCTTTAGGCGACCGATGGCAGCAGCGGTACTGGGTGGTCTGGTAACCTCTACGCTATTGAGCTTGGTTGTTATTCCTGTCGTCTATACCTTCATGGATGATCTATCGGGATGGTTTGCTAAATGGTTAGCTCCACATGGCAAACCTAGTGACTTCTAATAGTGACTTCTAATAGTCACTTCTCATAGAGAGCCAAATAGCTAACCAACTAATGAGCTAAGACACGACACAATAGTAGCAATGTGGAAAATGATGCATGATTAACACGCTCTCAATTAGGTCATATACTCGCCAGACTCGAGGGCATTCTCATGACTTTCATCAGATTGTTTTGCCTTTGCGAGGGGCAATCAATATCGAAGTTGGGAGCTATACTGGAAAAGTTATCCCAAGCGAATGTGTTGTCGTCAAGGTAAATGAAAAGCACTACTTTAGCGCTGAGGAGAATGCAAAGTTTATCGTTGTGGATACAGATTTATTGCCAGAAAATGTGCTTCATTCATCACAAATTGTTTTTTCTATAAGTTCGCCATTGTTGGCATTTTTGGAGTTTTCAGAGAGTCAGTTAAGGTATCAAATCAATCCTGAAGTTGAGAGACTGATGTTTGATACCTTTTATAAGCTTCTAGAACAACAAAATCTATTTGTGCAATATGACGCTCGAATTAGAGAAGTGGTAGCGTATATTCACCACCATTTTGCTAAAAACCTTTCTGTCGAAGTGTTGGCGGATATCTCTTGTCTCAGTGCCACACAGTTTAAAAAGAACTTCAAATCGCAAACAAACCAGACCGTCACTGAGTACATCACAAAGATCAGAATGCAAAAGGCGCAAGCTTTGTTACTACATACTGATTCACCTAACGCTATCATAGCCGAACTGGTTGGTTATACGGATGTTAGTGCTTTTAGCCGCCGCTTTTCTAAATATTTCGGTATTGCCCCTTCCAAATTAAAACACGTCTAACCAGACATACAAACCGTCTAATCTGCAAAAATAGTAGTCTATAACTCTCTATAATAATATTATTTATTATAACGTTAGAGGTAGCTACTATGCTGCAGAATAAATCTAGTCTAAGTGCTATTTTATGTGTGATAGCTGCCAGTGTCCTTTGGGGAACGACAGGTACAGCCTCTGCTTTTATACCTGATGTTAGTCCATTAGCCGTTGGTGCGTTTTCGATGGGGGCAGGCGGTGTATTGCTAGTATTGAATGCTAAGAATAATTTATTAAGCGATAGACAAAAACTACTTTCCAAACCCAGTCTCTTATTCATCGGTAGCCTATGCGTTGCTATTTATCCTTTAGCTTTTTATTCCTCTATGAGATTGGCAGGTGTCGCTATTGGTACAGTGATCTCAATTGCTAGTGCACCATTTTTCACTGTTATCATGGAGCGTCTGATTAGCAATAAAAGAGTCACTAGTCGATGGGTGGTAAGTTTTATATTTGGTGTGGTTGGCGTTATTTTTCTGACTTTAGGGAAAACCCAATATTTAGATATAAACGCACAAGCAAATAATCGAATACTAGGCGTGTTGTTAGGGTTAGTTGCAGGATTGGCCTATGCCACATACTCATGGACAGCACGTCAAATGATAGAGAATGGGGTAAACTCGAAATCAGCGATGGCCAGTATGTTTGGTCTGTCGGCAATCTTATTGTTGCCATCATTATTATTAACAGGGGAAAACCTGTTTTTAGATGCAAAACATATAAGCGTTGCCCTATATCTGGCAATTGCGCCGATGTTCTTTGGTTATTTACTTTTTGGTCAAGCGTTGAGAGTAATTGAGGCGAGCAAAGCGACGCTTATCACGTTATTAGAACCTATCGTGGCCACTATATTGGCTATCATTATAATCGGTGAAACATTCTCTCCTATCGGCTGGCTAGGAATGTCACTCATGATAATCTGTCTTTTATTACAGGTAATGAAGCCGCCAAAAATAACAAGGTATCTAGGAAGGCGTGCACTATATAAGTAATCAAACAATTAGCAAAACAATGTTGCTGATAACAAGCAGTGCTTTTGATGAGTGACTGCCTGCTAAGTATGACTCTTTGTATGACGTTAGTCTAAAACTGGTAAGTTGAATGGATTAGTTGGGACAGTCTTTGCTATAGTCTGTCCAACCAAATTAATTGAAGAAATTGTTTATCTCTTGTAGCGCTATTTTAATTTTACTAATAGATAAGCAGCTATTAGAACGATAAACCAATCGCTATAAACTAACCTCTAAAAAAAACTAGAAAATAAGGAATAACTATGATTAACGCATATGCAGCAAAAGAGAAAGGTGGCAAATTTGAGCCTTATGAATATGACCCAGGTACTCTAGGCGATCACGAAGTAGAAATCGAAGTACATAGCTGCGGTATCTGCCACAGTGATTTATCGATGTGGCAAAATGAATGGGGTATGACTCAATATCCGTTTGTCGGTGGGCATGAGGTTGCAGGTAAAGTCCTCAATAAAGGCAAGCACGTCAAGCATCTAGAGTTGGGCGATAAAGTCGGACTTGGCTGGCATAAAGGATACTGTAACGTTTGTGATCTATGTATCGATGGAGACCACAACTTATGCCCTGAGCAAGAAGGTACGATCATTGGTAACCACGGCGGCTTTGCAGATAAGGTACGCGCAAAGGATACTAGCGTCATCAAGATACCTGAAGGGCTTGATTTTAACGCGGTAGGACCACTGTTATGTGGCGGTGTCACAGTGTTTAACCCACTTATGCAGTACGACATCAAACCAACTTCTAGAGTGGCTGTAATTGGTATTGGTGGCTTGGGTCATTTGGCATTGCAGTTTGCCAATGCGTGGGGCTGTGAAGTAACGGCATTTACCAGTGAATCAAAAATGGAAGAAGCAAAAGAGATGGGCGCTCACCATTCACTAAACTCAAGAGAGGATAGCGAAATTGAAAAAGCCGCAGGTTCTTTCGATCTAATCATCTCAACAGTGAACGTTGATATGAACTGGGATGTCGTGATCAAGACGCTAAGACCAAAAGGTAAGCTGCATTTTGTTGGACTGTTAGAAGCGCCATTAGAGATATCGGCTGCACCAATGATTATGGCTCAAAACAGTTTATCAGGCTCGCCAGTTGGCTCACCAGCGACGCTGCGCAAAATGCTAGATTTCGCTGCGCGCCATAATATTCAGCCAGTCACTGAAACATATAAAATGTCTGAGATTAATGAAGCATTTGAGCGACTAGAGAGCGGTAATGCTCGCTATAGAGTGGTGCTAGAAAGAGACTAAACGTCTTTACAGGCAACTAAATGTAGCCACCAAATAAGCACAATAATAGTGATACTCTAGTTAATAGATAGAGTGTCACTATTTTTTTGTATCGAAATTCTACTTTTCACCAGTTTTTAAAATATGAGGGTTATTTGGAACTGGGTCTAAGTGTTTTTATTTGATTCTTTACTGATGTAGTTCTTACTGCTTTTTTCTAAACTGCTAGTAGGTCGTTTTAAAATTATAAAAAAACCCTGCTACTGAGTTTACAATAGCAGGGGTAAATATTTGTCTTTTCAGGTTAGTGTAGAGTAGTTTTTCTTATTCTACCGTGACTGATTTTGCCAAATTGCGCGGTTGATCGACGTCTGTGCCACGCATTACTGCTACATGGTATGACAACAGCTGCACAGGCACGCTGTAGACGATAGGGGCGAGCGTCTCGCAGACATCGGGTACATACACTAAGTGGAGTCTATCTTCAGCGACCATCTGACTGGCTTCACTAGCGAATACAAATAGCTCACCATGACGCGCATGCACTTCTTGCATGTTAGCTTTTAATTTATCAAACATACTGTCTTTGGGCGCTAGTACGACGATTGGCATGTCTTTATCGACCAATGCCAATGGACCGTGTTTGAGCTCGCCTGCCGCATAACCTTCTGCATGAATATAAGAAATTTCTTTTAGCTTTAACGCGCCTTCTAGCGCAATCGGGAACTGTAGCCCGCGACCTAAAAATAGACAGCTTTTCTTATCTTCAAAGCTTTCACTCATGGTCTTGATAGGAGCATCAAGGTTTAAGCTAGCGTAGAGTTGTCCTGGTAATTGATGTAACTCACTTAATAACGTATTCAAGTGTTCGTCAGTCATGCGCTTCTGCGTGACGCCAACTTTTAATATTAACAATATCAATGCCACAAGCTGAGTGGTAAATGCTTTGGTAGAGGCGACGCCAATCTCAGGTCCTGCCAACGTCGGTAAAAAAATGTCTGTTTCGCGTACCAGCGATGACGTCGGTACATTACATAGTGCCAAGCTGACTAAGCCTGCTGGCATTTGCTTCTGGATATCACGTAACGCTGATAAGGTGTCAGCCGTTTCACCAGATTGAGAAATACAGATGACCAAAGTATTATCGACGACGACAGGATTGCGATAGCGGAATTCGCTGGCAACCTCGACCGAGCAAGGTATACGGATAAGGCTCTCAAACCAGTATTTTGCGACCATACCTGCATGGTAACTGGTACCACAAGCAATCACTTGTACATGACGAATACCTGACAACAGTGTCTCATGACGCTGTAAAAAATCGTCGCGTAGTTTAGTCGTTTCGCCATTATCCAAAGCCATCTCTATCGTACGAGCGACGGCATCTGGCTGCTCATAAATTTCTTTGAGCATATAATGCTTGAACTCGCCTTTATCGGCATTGTGCTGGGTTGCATCAATCTCATGTATCTGACGTTGGACTTCAACACCATCTGCATAAACTTGAATGCTATTACGAGTTAATTTGGCGATATCACCTTCTTCTAGATACATAAAGCGGTTAGTCACCGGCAGCAAAGCCAACTGATCTGATGCGATAAAATTCTCACCGATACCGACACCAATCACTAAAGGTGAGCCTAGACGTACAGTAATGAGCTCATCAGGGCAGTCTACGTGGACGATACCCAATGCAAAAGCACCGTGCAATAACGGAATGATTGTGCGGACCGCTTCTAATAAGTCAGGTGTCTTTTTGTAGATATCATGGATTAGATGCGCCACAACTTCAGTATCTGTCTGTGAAGTAAACACGTAGCCTTTGGCCATTAGCTCTTCTTTTAATTCAGCGTAGTTTTCGACGATACCGTTATGAACGACCGCAATTTTGCCTGACACGTGTGGATGCGCATTACGTTGTGCTGGCTCACCATGGGTTGCCCAGCGCGTGTGAGCAATACCAATATGACCATCAAAAAACTCTGGATTGATCGCAACGGCATTAACCAGTGCCTGTACTTTACCCACTTGGCGCTCACGGTGTAATTCACCATCACGAATAACCGTCAGGCCAGCTGAATCATAGCCGCGATATTCTAAACGCTTTAGGCCTTCAAGTAAGATATTAGCGATATTTCGCTCAGCAACGGCGCCTACAATTCCACACATGGCTATTCCTTAGATTCAATTTTTAGTAGTTCAATATATAATAGTATACGAGCAAAAAATTTGGTTGGTCATCAACAGATAAATACGATGAAGCAGTACCACAAAGATTGCCATACTGCTTAGGTTTATTCAAAAATGACTGAGGTTGGCTAAACCACCAATGAGCAATTATTTTTTAGTGGGTCGTTGAAAGTCGTTTTTTTGTACTTGACGCGCACGACCAAACGCTAAGGCACTACGATCAACGTCTTTGGTAATCACAGAACCAGCGGCAACGGTAGCTGTATCGCCAATCGTCACTGGCGCGACTAAGCTAGCATTGGAGCCGATAAACGCATTGTCTTCAATGATGGTTTGCGATTTATTAGCACCGTCATAATTACAAGTAATGACACCAGCACCGATATTAACGCCTGTACCGACAGTTGCATCACCGACGTAGCTTAAGTGATTTACCTTACTGCCTTTGCCGATAGTCGATTTTTTAATTTCGACAAAATTACCAACTTTGCTGTTATCAGATAGTACGGTATCAGGACGCAAATGCGCAAAAGGCCCGATATCAACACCCGCACCGATATTAGCGCGATCGATCACGCAATATGGTTTGATGTAGCAAGCATTACCAATCTTGGCATTTTTGATAACACAGCCCGCTTCGATATAGACGTTATCACCCAAGGCACAGTCACCTTCAAACACCACATTGACGTCAATAAACACATCTTGACCAGCGGTCAACGTACCACGAATATCGACACGAGTAGGGTCGGCGAACTGTACGCCAGCTTCTTGTAAGTCAGCAACTAGCTTGCGCTGCCAAGTGCGTTCTAGACTAGCAAGCTGTTGACGATTATTAACCCCTTCAATTTCAAACGTATGCTCAGGCTCAATCGCTGCGATAGTAATACCATCGGCAACTGCCATTTTGACAATATCCGTCAGATAATATTCTTGCTGTGCATTGTCGTTAGAGAGCTCAGGTAAATATTTGTGCAGTAGCGCATTGTCGACACAGTAAATACCGCTATTAATTTCTCTAATGCTTTGCTCTTCAGCATCAGCATCTTTTTGTTCAACGATGGCTTCAATATTACCTGCTTGGTCGCGTTTAATACGACCCAAGCCAAATGGATTATCGACTGTCAGCGTCAGCATAGACATGCCATTAGTATTGGCAGTTTTTAATGCTGTTAGCGTCTGACAGCTTACCAATGGCACATCACCGTAAAGAATGAGACTTTGTCCTGACTTAGGTAAATCAGACAGTGTCACCTTGACCGCATGGCCAGTTCCCAATTGCTCAGTTTGAGCAACCCAAGTAATCGAAGCTTGTGTATATTGATTGGTAATTTCTGACTTTACTTGATCACCACCAAAGCCATGAACAATGATGGTTTCATCAACAGTTAACTGATGACAAGTATCTAGCACATGACCTAATAAAGACTTCCCAGCCAATGTCTGCAATACCTTTGGCTTTGCCGATTGCATACGTGTGCCTTTACCGGCAGCTAAAATAATTACAGAAAGAGGAGATGTCATAATAGGCTCGCAAATGTAACAAAATATAATATTGAATTATAGCGCAAATGTTTAGTTATAAAAATGCTGTGATGTGCAGGCTTTGTAATACAACCTGCTAACAATAGATCAATTGTCTATGCAGGAGAGTAGCGTTCAAATCGATAACGTTGCTAGGATTAGCGGTTGTAGAGTAGCCACTTCAGTATCGTGGTAGTTGGGGTAGCTTATAACAGCACACCAAACATAACCGCTACCCATACTACTGCTGCCATGATACCGGCGATAATGTCATCGAGCATAATGCCTAACCCACCAGCAACTCTTTTGTCAGCCCATCCAATCGGTGGCGGCTTAACGATATCAAAAAATCGAAATAAGATAAAAGCGAAAACAATGGCGAAAATAGAAAGCTCTTGAGACATATTTTGCCAGAAATTATCGTCAGCAATCCCCATATAAGAAAGAGGTAGGAGGGTAATCCAAATACCTGCCCACTCATCCCAAACGATATGCGGATCATCATGACCTTGCATAAGCTCAGCAGTGCGTCCGCAAATCCAAACGCCCAAAATACAAGATAGAATTGTCAAAATGAGAAAAGGTATAAAGCCCAAACTCAACAATGGTATTGCAATGATCAGCCCACCAACGGTACCCCAAGTGCCAGGTGCACGGCGCGGCAAACCACTACCTAAACCGATACCGAGCCAATAAACCACACGGTCAAGCGCGTTAGCACCGACCGGTAAAGGTGGGCAGTCATTTGCTTTACGGATGTCAGGCTTAGATAAGTCGTGATCAGTCATGGATTAGCCTGTAAAGTGTTGGTAGCCAGTAAGGTTGGGCCATATTGAAAACGGTGCGGGCTGAGTTGGCGTCACTGACTGATTTTGATAAAACAGTTCAAGACGTGAGTTATCAGGAGACTTGGTATCTGTCGCTATCGGATCTGCTAGTGCAATTACCTCGCCAATACAGGTAACAGGCGTATTGCCTATAGGCGGTTTGATATGAGCAGGCAAAGTAAATGCCAATTCATAATCATCGCCGCCCGCTAGTTGACCTAACAAGCGATCAGACAAACCGACAGTAGATAATGACTCGCTACTCGGTAGCTTGTCTAAATGGATGCGCATGCCTACAGAGCTTTGTTGACAGATATGGCCAAGATCTTGATAAAGGCCGTCGGAGATATCTATCATCGCTGTTGCTCCGATCTTTGCCAATGCTGCACCTAGTGCAATACGCGGCGTTGGCATATGTAGACGATGTGCCAATTCGATACCTTGTGCGCTGTCAGGATACTGTAAAGCGAAAGCGGCATCACCAAGGGTGCCTGATACATAAACTTTGTCACCAACTTGCGTACCTGATCGATAAATGGCTGGTGTATCTGCGGCGAGTAACCCTTGCGCGCTGATACTGAGTACTAAGCGCTCACTACGTGTGGTATCACCACCTATCAGCGTCACGCCAAACAGCTGACACGCATGAAACAGCCCTTTGGCAAATTCAGTAAGCCATTCGTGATTTGCCAGACGTTCAGGTAATGCCAGTGCTAGCATAATGCTATGCGGCGTCGCACCCATAGCTGCAATGTCTGAGACATTAACAGCCACGGCTTTATAGCCAATCGCAAATGCTAGTTCATCAACTCTTTGCCAATCAGCATGAAAGTGACGACCTTGAACCAGTGTATCAATACAGCTAACCAAGCGTGATCCTGCTGGCAATGCCATCACAGCCGCGTCGTCACCGATACCTTTTTCGATACCAGTTAATGGCGCATGCGTGGCCTGCATCTGTGAGAATATACGCTCAATCAGCTCAAACTCGTTCATGGCTAGTCTTAGTCTTTGGTATCGTTAGCGTTTTTCTTGCTCGCCTTAAAGTCACTGATATTTGCACTGGCTTTACTGGCACTATTGCGTTTGACGTTGGCTTTGTTAGCACTGATACGCGGCTTGTTTGATGCAGTCGGCTCATCGACGATAGCACTTTCTGTTTCAGCAGCAGTTTTGATATTATCGGCTGAACTTACTTCAGGCTGTTTAGTCGCCGCTTTTTGTGACGTACGTAGATTGGCATTGGTATCCGCTTGCACTTCGACTGCACGCAGCTCACCGGCCATTTTATCCAGTACCGCATTAATCAGTTTGTGAGCATCAGTCGCCCCAAAGTGATTATTTAGCTTCATCGCTTCATCAAGCACGACTTTATAAGGAATCTCTACACGGTTTTGTAGCTCATACGCGCCAATCAACAAGATAGCGTGCTCAACCGTATCTAGCTTATCAACCTCACGATCGAGATGCTGACTGATAAGCGCATCGAGAGCTTCAATTTGCTCTGGGATGTCGCGCATCATTTCATGATAATAACCGATATGGACGGTATGCATGGCATTGGTTGCACGCGTGCGAGCAGCAATATCGTGCGGAGCATTGGCTTTCCAGCCAAGCTTACCATCTACATCAAAGCGGCGATCAGTGACGAGCCATTCGTATAGGCCCTGCATCGCAAAGCGACGTGCCTTACGAATAGCAGTGTGACTGGTCTTGTAAGAAGACTCACTCATATCGAATGTTTGATCACCCGCACTACTGCTCGCTATACGGGTAGCTTCAGCTTGTCCATCATTGGCTTGTGCGGTTTTCGCAGCGCTAATAGCGCGCTTGAGTTGGTCAGTCATAGGGGGTCTGTACCTAAATTTTTGAGATGATACCCAGTCAAAATATAAATTAGCAAAGTAACTTTTTAGCTATGCTGATTTAAAGCTTTAAAGGGTATAGAAATACGGCGAAAATTCAAAAAGTAGCCAATTGTTTCGATAGCTGGCTAGTGCTATGAGGTGCTGTTATTACTAAATAGCAGCACCAGTTAAACTAATAAATTTGAGCTTTAAAGCTTACGCTTCATCGATATCATCAATATCAAGTTGTGACAAAACAGCGATCATTTCTAGTACAACCATCGCAGCTTCAGAGCCTTTGTTGCCCGCTTTAGTACCAGAGCGCTCAATGGCTTGCTCGATGCTATCAGTAGTGATGATACCGTTAGCAACAGGGATATTATAATCCATTGCAACAGCGCTCAAACCTTTGGCAGATTCGCTAGCTACAATATCAAAATGCGGCGTGCTGCCACGGATGATTGCACCCAGTGCCACAATCGCGTCAAAACGATCTGATTCAGCAGCACGTTGGGCCACAAGTGGTAGCTCAAATGCACCAGGTACACGGATAACAGTAATGTTGCTACCTAATACACCATGACGGAGTAGGGCATCGATTGCACCATCAACTAATGACTCAACGACGAAACCGTTAAAACGACCAACAACAATACCAATGCGAGCATCAGCGTTTTGATGTAGGTTACCATCGATATGAGTCACGTCGTTGCGCTGCTGTTGTAAGTTCGACATAAAAAATCCTTTGCTTAATAAGCGTTCAATTGAAATATAGGCGTCAATAAATAGCTAAATAGTCTGATGCGTTCAATCGATTCGGTCGCCTATTATTTTGGCGTTACCCTAGTTAATTGAACGAAAATAAATGGTTAGCGCTATGATAGCATTTTTTTGGGTTTTATTTGTATATTACGAGCGTGCTAAAGACGCATCTGTATTCCTTGCGCTGCCATATACTCTTTGGCCTCCAATACCGTGTACTCACCGAAGTGAAAAATACTGGCGGCAAGTACGGCATCTACGCCGCCTTCTAGTACGCCTTCTGCTAAATGTTGCAGGTTACCGACGCCGCCTGAAGCGATAACTGGTACATTAACGCGGCTCGTAATTTGCTGCATGAGTGCCAAATCATAGCCTTTTTTGGTGCCATCACCGTCCATCGAGGTGACCAGTAATTCACCAGCGCCCAGCTCTGCCATTTTGCTCGCCCAAGCAACGGCATCGATACCCGTTGGCTTACGACCACCATGGGTGAAAATCTCCCAACGTGGCATGACAATACCACCGACGTTGATATCAGCGACGCGTTTGGCATCGATAGCAACGACGACACATTGGTTACCAAATTTCTGCGCGGCTTCACCAACGAACTCCGGCGTAAATACGGCTGCTGAGTTAATCGCGACTTTATCCGCGCCAGCATTGAGCAAATTGCGGATATCAGCGATTTTTCGAACACCGCCGCCAACAGTCAGCGGAACGAATACCGTTTCTGCCATGCGCTCAACAGTATGATAAGTGGTATCGCGCTCATCATTGGTCGCAGTAATATCCAAAAAAGTAATCTCATCAGCGCCCTGTTCGTTATAGCGTTTGGCTACTTCGACAGGATCGCCTGCGTCTTTTATATCGACAAATTGCACGCCTTTGACCACGCGGCCATTGTCAACGTCCAAGCAAGGAATGATACGCTTTGCTAACATAGGGTCTTTCACCTTATAATCAATTCATAGGCGCTAGTCTAGCAAAATCACTGCTATTTCAGGCAGGTTTTCGCAAGATTATTACGCTTTTCACCATAGTTTTATCATGCGCGGTACAATTGCTGTCATTACCGCATAAACTTATCCTATTTAACTTCTTATCCAATTGCTATAAGTGAGATGTCATGTCCGTCTATACCCAGTTAACCGATGATCAGTTTGCCGCCTTTTGCCAAAGCTTTGGTGTGTCGTTTGCCCGCGCGATTCCGATCACTCAAGGTATTAAAAACTCAAACTGGTTTATTCAAGCGACTGACGATGTAGACGGCACATACTCTTACGTATTCACTTTATTTGAAGAGCGTCCGCCCGCTGATATCGAAAAAATGGCCGTTATCCTCAATCAGCTAAATGGCAAGTTACCAGTCGCCGCGCCGCTAGCCGTTGTTGAATCAACTGGTTCGCAAACGGATGGCGACGATAAGCGCTATGTCATCCACTATGAAGACAAGGCAATTACTTTAGTGCCGTGTTTAGCAGGCTCACATCCTGATCAAACCACGCAAGCGATGTGTCATGACATTGGCGCGGCATTAGCAATGTTGCATGAAACGCTACAAGCATTGCAGCCAAGTGAGCAGTACGGCGTGCCTTTGTACCCATGGGCAGATGTGCGCGACCGTGAAATGCAGTTCATGCCAGGTGACGAAGCCAAGCTGATGAGCGATATCTGGCGCTCTTATTCAGAATTACCACTGGCAACTTTGCCAAAAGGTCTGTGTCATTTAGATATGTTTGCTGATAATACCTTATGGAACCTACAAAAAGGCGAAGCGCGGCTGACGGGCCTGTTGGATTTTACCGAAGTCAGCGTTGAGCATTATGTGATGGATATTGCGATCACTATCAATGATTTTTGTACCACGTGGGGCGTTGCAGAACAAGGCGAATCCGTTAACTTTGATCGCAGTAAAATGGCGGCGTTCTTACAAGGTTATGAATCGATCCGCCCGCTAAACAGTGATGAAAACCGTGCACTACCTGTTATGCTAGCAAAGGCCGCAGTGATTTTCTGGTTATTACGCCTAAATGTGATTCACTACAACCGTACCGAAGGCCGTACGGGTGATAACATCATGGTCAAAAACCCTGACTTGATGAAACGTCTGGCGGCTTACCATTGGGCGCATGTTGAAAAGTCGCAAAATACCGTATTCGTACTATTAAGCAAACCAGACAATCAAATAGTCGGCGTGTTTAGCAGTATCACGCAAGCTGAGCAAGCGCAGGAAACATTAAATAGTAGTGAGTTTGCAATCAAAGAATATACGTTAGATCAATTGTCTTAAGTATTGCTTATTTATTCTAGTACCAATGCTAGTACTAATTTTAGTACCGAAACCTTAGAGGCGACCCCATGACCGATCAAGTTGATAACTGGCACAAACTGGCGCGCTACGATACCAATATGCAGGGTGAGCTGCACGCCAACCTACTACGTAATAACGGCATCACCGTGTCCTTGCAACCGCTCAGCGCTATCCCTGGCATGAACTCGGGTATCGTTCTCTGGGTAGAAAGTACTGATCTGGCAGAAGCTCAGCGCATTTTGGATACCATCCCAACTGATGGGGCCGCTTTGCTTGATGAAATGAGTGATGCTGACTTTGATGCGCTATCTGCTGCTCAAAGCAATCCTATTCAAGGTAACTCGATAATAGACGACGATAACGGCGGTAATGATTAAATGTGTCAACTCTTAGGAATGAACTGTAATACCCCAACGGATATTGGCTTTAGCTTTGCAGGGTTTCGCAAGCGCGGCGGGATGACGGACAGTCATGAAGATGGCTTTGGTATTGCCTTTTTCGAGCGCAGCGAATGCAGCAATAATGACAAAACCAACGATGAGACGGCAAATGACTCAACGGGTTTGCGTTTGTTTCATGATAATCGTCCAAGCCATCTGTCGCCAGTTGCTGATTTGGTTAATAATTATCCAATCAAAGCCATGAATGTCATTGCGCATATTCGTAAGGCAACGCAAGGGCAGAACTGCTTGGCAAACACGCATCCATTCGTCCGTGAAGTCTGGGGCGAGCAGTGGGTATTTGCGCACAATGGACAGATGAATAGCGAATTTATCAAACGCTGTCAGCGCCTACAAGACAACGGCAATGCCTCACACTGTCAGCCCGTTGGTTCAACTGATTCTGAAATGGCATTTTGCTATTTGGTCAATCGTCTAAAGAGTAGCTTTAAGTCACGCCCTGATGACAAGACACTGTTTAATTTTTTGACTACGCAATGTCGTTATCTATCTGCCAATGGGTTATTTAATTGCTTAATATCGAATGGCAGGTGGCAACTGGCTTATGCGGGCAGCTTACTGTTTTATCTCACGCGTAAAGCGCCATTTGGTGAAGCGAAACTCGCTGATGATGATATGGCGATTAACTTTGGTGATGTGACTACAGACACGGATAAAGTCACTATCTTGGTCACCGTGCCATTGACTGAAAATGAGAAATGGCAGCAGTTAGCGGTCAATGAGTGCTTAATCTTTCAAGACGGCGATGTCATTTATAAAGACAGCCCAAGTCAGCGCAAGTTTTTAACAGTGGACGAAGGCATTGCGATTGCACGAGCCGTTGGGGCGAGTGTTTAGGGAGCGATAATTAATGTTGTTTAAATAAAACCCCCACAACACCGTTTAAATTTCTCACCAGACCCACAAATGCACGGTTGTTTTTGGCTGACAGTCATCGCAACCGTCGGGTCTAAGAAATACCAGCGCGCATCGCTATTAGCCTTGTCTTCTACCTTTACGAAGGTGGACAGCTCATGATGCGCCTGTATTTTTTCTGCTAAATCAACTGCATTATCTTTGGCATTAAAGTAAGCCTTAAATTCAACCTGTGCATGACGTTTACCCAGTTTTGGCGTGTGCTCTACAATCTCTAGTCCTGCCCAATCTGTCTCTTTTGCCCAACTGTCAATCGCTACAACATCAAGTAATGCTTGCTGAGCAGGCACTGTGGTCTTGACGATATACTCTGGTTTTATGAGCACAAAGGCACTATAGCGCGTGCGCATAAGCCGTTCGGCTGTCTCCGCTTTTATACCATCTGCTTTGTCAACCTCATCATTATAAAAAGCATCATGATAAGGCTGGCAGCAGTTTTGATAGGATAGCTGCGCGTCTGTCGTCTCTGCTGTTGGATTGATTTGGCAAGGGCAAGTATCTGGGTAAGATTGCATGTTTTACTCTAATTTTTGTTTGGACTCATTCGTTTAGGCTTAATGGCCTTATGATAATTTTATTGCAGCATGCTTTTTATTAATTCTGGCAATATACCGACTTTGAGCTGCGCCCATGCGGAAGGATCACTTAATCGTGACCAAAACATCTCAAAAGGTGGGGCGGCGTATACCAGTAGTGCAAGGATAGTATATAAGAGCAAATACCACCATTTGTCTTTTGGCTGATAAAACTTCATTGCCGTGCCCGATGAACGTTTCATTTTCATATTGGACAAGTTGACGCTATATAGCTCATCCAATGATAAGTGCACCATTGCGCCACCAAATAAAAACAGACCATAAAACCAACTGGTCGTCAGTGGTAGGTGCAAGCCATAATAACTTAGGCACGTCAGACCCAATCCCAGTATCGCCATATACGGCACAGAGTGGATGACGCCGCGATGCACCGTCATAGTAGTAAAAATATGAAAGACGACGTAACGCATAAAACCGTAGCCAGCCAACCACAATACTATCAATGCCAGTAAGCTCAAGTCACTACGCCAATGCATGACCAGCCCAAAGGCAAATATAAACGAGGTGATATTAAAACCGAGCTTAATCGGTGTTGAATTATCAGAGTCCAAGTCTGGCAACAATCCACCGATAGTACCAAGCGCCACGCACACCAAAAATCCCGAATCATCAATCAATCCAGCTTTATAAACCGTCAAACTCAGTGTGCCGCTGATCATAAAGGCGACATTTAAGTGGGTATTAAAATTTGCCATAAAACTCATTCATCCATAGCGCTCAAAAAGTCCTTTCGAGCGGCGTATCTAGCAGTAAAAAAGCGCACCATGATACCATAGACCATCCATACGTCTAATAGAGATAGCCTGTAAGAGAGAGCTTCTATGCCTGCCAGTGATTTACCCGCCACACTTAACTCTGACACTCATACTAAGCAGCTGCCTGTAGTAGAAGGTCAGCTTGATAACAGCTTTGCTACCATTGACTGGCAAGTGCCTTGGTTGTCGCATATTACTCAATTGAGTTATATCAGCAACACGATTGAGCGGCTTAGTCGCTCGAAATCACAGAGAAATAGCTTGGATAGTTTAAGTAATTTGGGTGATTCAGAAGGTTTGGATAATGCGAAAAGCCCAAATAAGCACGATATAAATGCTTCTGAAATCAATACGCCTGACACGATTGCCAAAGTCTTAAAAACGGCGATGGCGCAGCAGTCAGATCACTTACAACAGTCATTGCCGCATACCAAACCTGCCCATGGTCATGCGCCTCAAACGCTACAGTTTGTCTCTCAAAATGCATTGCCTGAAGGGGAAGCCTATGAGCATTTCATCGGCACGAGCGGTAACATCCCGACCCGTGACAACTTACATGATTTATTTAACGGCAGTATTTGGCTGACTTTTCCGAAGACTAAAGCTATGCTCAATTACTACCATATGCTAGAAATCGCTAAGCAGGGTATTAGTGAGCGTCGAGGGCGTGTGCGCGACACCATTACTGTCTTTGATGAGAATGGGGCAGTGCTAGTGACTTCTGATGCTAGTATCGGTGAGGCATTAATCAATTTCGACTGGCAGGCAAGTTTGGTGAAACCACGTGCTAAATGGGACAACCCAACCCAGCCTGATAACAGCGCTCAAGCCGCAGTCTATATCTTCGGCCATGCATTGCTTGAGCAGTTGGTACACCCACGCAAACCTCTATGCGCTCACAGCATTGTCATTCACGTTGCACAAGAATTCTTTACCTTATCATTAGCTAAACGTATGCGCTATTTGGATGACAAGGTTGCCAAATACATGGACACATTATTATCAAATGATGAAGTCAAACCGCGCCAGCTTGCGCCGTTACCTATTTTAGGGGTGCCGCATTTTTGGGCAGAAAATGCCAATACTGGCTTTTATGAAGACAGCTACGTGTTCCGCAGTGGACGACGTAAAAAAGACAAAAAATAAATAGAAAGGGATTGCTTAAAAATAGCTCGCTAAACCGTTGTTACGTTTACGATTGTGCCACGATTCGACAACGTCCAGACGTTAACAAAGCCTTATATGTTTGTTATGGTAAAAGGGAGTTTCTGTTAATCACTACAGATATGATTATCTCTTTTGTTAACACAGACTTATATCAGACAGTTTTGCGAAACTGCTCTGCTGATCCAAGACAGATCAATCATTTATTGAGCCACCAGTCATACATAAACTTATAATAATTTATGTCCAGGATTTATAACAACGATAAGGAAGCTATCATGAGTGATATTTTTGATGTAAAAGACACCCTTTCGGTTGCTGGCAAAGAACATGCCTACTACAGCTTGCCAAAGCTGACCGAAACTTATGAGCATATCAAGACACTACCATTTTGTATGAAAGTGGTATTAGAAAACTTATTGCGTAACGAAGACGGCGGTCAGTCGGTTGGCAAAAACCATATCGAAGCGGTTGCCAACTGGGATGCAGGGGCTGAGGCGTCAAAAGAAATCGCCTTTATGCCAGCGCGTGTGGTATTGCAGGATTTTACTGGTGTACCTTCAGTAGTCGATTTGGCCGCGATGCGTGATGCAGTGGTCGAGCTTGGCGGTAAGGCTGAGCAGATCAATCCGTTTATCCCTAGTGAGCTGGTCGTCGATCACTCTGTACAGGTCGATGCTTATGGTCGCGAAGATGCGCTAGATTTGAACGAAAAAATTGAATTTAAGCGTAACAATGAGCGCTATGAGTTTTTGCATTGGGGCAAGCAAGCCTTTGAAAACTTCGTCGTGGTACCGCCAGCGACAGGTATCGTGCATCAGGTTAACCTTGAGTATTTAGCCCGTGTGGTGATGGCAGCAGACGTCGATGGCGAGCTGACGGCTTATCCAGATACAGTGTTTGGTACAGACAGCCATACCACGATGATTAATGGCATTGGCGTGCTTGGTTGGGGTGTGGGCGGTATCGAAGCTGAAGCCGCAATGCTAGGCCAACCGTCATCGATGCTGATTCCACAAGTAGTTGGTTTTGAGTTGAAAGGCAAGCTAACTGAAGGCGTCACCGCAACCGATTTGGTACTACGTGTCGTTGAGATGTTGCGTGCACATGGCGTAGTAGGCAAGTTTGTCGAGTTTTATGGCGAAGGCTTACATAGTATGCCGCTAGCGGATCGCGCTACCATTGCCAACATGTCACCAGAGTATGGCGCGACTTGTGGTATTTTCCCAATTGACCAAATGGCGATTGATTACCTGCGTCTATCAGGTCGTGACGAAGAACAGATTGAGCTGGTCGAAAAATATGCCAAGGCGCAAGGCTTATGGCACGATGCCGATACACCTGCGGCGACTTATTCAAGCAAATTAGAACTAGATTTGTCATCAGTACAACCAGCACTAGCAGGGCCAAACTTGCCACAGCAGCGTATCAATTTGTCTGATATGCATGAGAAGTTTGGCGAAACGCTAGAGAAAATGACCAAGGATCGCAAGTCAGAAGTAGAAGGCAAAGTACGCTTTGATCAAGAAGGCGGCGAGCAAGAGCAAGCTGAACACTTAGCGGCTGAGCCAAATATCGAAGTTGATACCAGTGATGATAACACAGGTTATGCGCCAGCAAACAATGTCTTCTCAAATGTCAGTATCGATGATAAGCAACACAAACTACGAGACGGGTCGGTAGTTATTGCCGCCATTACTTCTTGTACCAATACTTCAAACCCAGCGGTAATGATTGGTGCAGGTCTAGTGGCCAAAAAAGCGGCTGCCAAAGGTCTTAAAGCCAAGCCTTGGGTTAAGACATCGCTTGCACCGGGTTCTAAAGTGGTCACCGACTATCTTGAGAAAACCCATCTGATGGATGAGCTAGAAAAAACAGGCTTCTACTTAGTAGGTTATGGGTGTACCACGTGTATCGGTAACTCAGGGCCATTATCAGAAGAGATCGAAAAAGGCATTGAAGAAAATGACTTAGTCGCGGCGGCAGTACTGTCTGGTAACCGTAACTTTGAAGGTCGTATTCACTCGCATGTCAAAGCCAGTTACTTAGCGTCACCACCGCTAGTGGTTGCCTACGCGTTGGCAGGTACAGTGGATATCGATCTGACCACTCATCCGCTAGGACAGGATCAAGATGGCAATGATGTATTCCTAAAAGATATCTGGCCGACTTCAGAAGAAATTAACGAGTTAATTGCCAACAATATCGATGCTGATATGTTCCGCAAGAACTATGGCGAAGTGTTCGATGGTAGTGCCGCGTGGAACGCGATTAGTTCAGCGGATAGCCAATTGTATCCATGGGATGAAGGGTCAACATATATCAAAAACCCACCGTTCTTTGATGGTATGACCATGGAGCCAGAAGGTATCCCTGATATCGAAGGCGCGCGTATCCTAGGTCTATTTGGTGACTCGATTACTACCGATCATATCTCACCAGCAGGTAATATCGATCCAGACTCACCAGCAGGTAAGTACTTGCAAGAGCGCGGTGTGATGGAAGCAGACTTCAACAGCTATGGTTCACGCCGTGGTAATGATGCAGTCATGACCCGTGGTACCTTTGCCAACATCCGTATCAAAAATACCATGATGGGCGGTAAAGAAGGCGGCTATACCTACTACTTCAAAGATGACAGCGCTACGCTACAAGATGGCGAAGAGATGCCTATCTATAACGCAGCGATGAAATATAAAGAAGACAAGCTTCCGCTCGTCGTACTTGGTGGATCAGAGTATGGTTCTGGTTCGAGCCGTGACTGGGCAGCTAAAGGTACTATCTTGCTAGGCGTAAAAGCGGTATTGACCAGCTCGTTTGAGCGTATTCACCGTTCAAACCTCGTCGGTATGGGCGTGCTACCATTGACGTTTAAAGATGGTCAAAATGCAGAGACATACAAACTAGATGGTTCTGAAGTGCTGAGCATTACAGGGCTAGATAATGGCGAGAGTAAAACAGCCACGGTTATGGCTACACGTGCTGATGGTTCGGCAGAAACCTTTGAGGTAAATGTCGGTCTACAAACGCCAAAAGAGCGCGAATATGTGCGTCATGGCGGCGTATTGCACTATGTACTACGTCAACTGGCTGCTGAGAGCAAAGAAGCTGGCTAGTAGTTAGTTAAGCTTTATATGATAAAAAGCCCAATCTCCGTCAAAGTAGGGGATTGGGCTTTTCTATGGAAGACGTTTTTTCTTCTTGTTACTTTACTCTTCAAGCCTTCTCAGTCAACAGCTTAATTCCTAGCCCCATAAATACGACACCACTTATTTTATTCATCATGGATTCAATTTTTGGATTCTCTCTTAGTTTTTTGCTGAACTTTGACGCCAACATCGCCAAACATAAGCACCATATAAAGCCAGTGGTGGCAAAAGTCAGCCCCAACATCAAAAATGACAGCATGCCATAAGCATAACTAGCGTCGATAAACTGCGGGAAGAACGCCAAGAAGAATAAAGCGACTTTTGGATTAAAAGTATTGGTTAACACACCTTGCTTATATATTTGCCAACCATCTACAGCCTTTTGGCTAGTCACGTTCTGATCTTTGGATAAATTGTTTGCAATCGAGTTAGAGTTTTTGCTCGTCAGCATCTTAAAGCCTAAATAACACAAATAGCTGGCTCCAATATATTTAACAATCATAAAAGCGGTAGGGGAGTTGGCAAGTAATACGGACAATCCAAACGCTGCCAATAACGTATGTACCAAAATACCCGAAGTAATGCCAAGAACAGAATAAAACCCTGCTGTTTGCCCCTGTGAAATACTACGGGTGATGATGTACATGCTATCTGTACCTGGCGTTAGGTTTAACAAAATAGCCGCCAAGATAAACCCTAGATAATTTTCGATACCAAACATCGCAATCACTTCCCTTTAATCACGCCAAGCCCCATCATTTACAGGATGTGGCTGCACTTTATAAATATGCTTATCAGGTCGATATTAACGAGTATTAAATAGGTTGGCAATAGTGCTATCAACAGTAAGCTAGCAGCTATTAATAATAAGCTAACGACAATAGAATATAGGATGTTGAGAAACGACAGACATAAAAAAGCCCAGTCACCGTATGATGACTGGGCTTTTTTATTGTTCGCTTATTAGTCTAATCTGATGCTAAGCAAAAGTGCTAATAAGTGACGCCGAATAGTGGCGTCCCCAGGGGGATTCGAACCCCCGTTACCGCCGTGAAAGGGCGGTGTCCTAGGCCTCTAGACGATGGGGACGCATAGAGTGTTATAACCAGTGGTTACAACGGTACTTCACAATATCAGATAGCTTAGTAAATAAGCATTGCCTAGGTGCTGATATCGTCCTACTAGCGAGTATTTATTATTACGTTTCAGTAATACTGAGCGTTGCTATAAATAAGTATGGTGGAGCTAAACGGAGTCGAACCGTTGACCCCTTGCATGCCATGCAAGTGCTCTACCAACTGAGCTATAGCCCCTCGCTAAGAGTGTGCGTATTTTATGTAAGAGCAGCAGTCTTGTCAACAACTATTTTAAAAATAATGCATAAATATGCAAAAAAAAGTGATTTAGCCTATTTTAAAGGCTCAATAAGCCCAAATTAACGTGGATTTTGCTTAAGTGCAATCTCTTTAATGGCTTTATCGGTATAAAACTCTTCTTCGCTACCATCAGAAAAAATAATTGCACAGCATTCAGTTGGCATATATTGACCGCCTTTTTCTCGAATCGTTCTGATACCTTTGACGCCAATGATGTCATATTCGCCCAATTTATCTAGATTATGCTTGGTGTAACTACAGTAAGTGCTGTATATCCATTTTAAATCTTCGAAGTCTTGGCCCTTGATCAGGGTCAAAGTTGCATCAAAAAGCTCCTTTACGATGGCATCATAGTATTTCTGTGCTTCTTTTAGGGTATTAAAGACATAGTCTTTGCTTTCTATCGTGACGGTTTTGGCGGCCATGTTTATTTCCAATTGAAATATTTAATAAAAGATGTCTAATAATACGAGGGTAGTTGTACTGCCTAACAACGAAAAAGGGTCAGAGATGGCCTGACCCTTTTACATTCGACAAGTTTAGCTAGTTAACTGTTTAGTAGATAAGCTATTCAGCTTCTAAACTATTCAGTAACAGCCAAAAAATCTGGCAACTCTGCTGCTTGTTTCTCAAGTTTTTTCAGTTTCTTTTTACCAAGGCCACCCAGTACATCAACGGCGTGACGCAAGCGAGTCAATGTCATATCGGCGCCGATAATCGCCATAGAGTTCATGACTGGCGTAGACGAGGTGCTACCAGCGATAGCGATAAAGAACGGCGCCATAAAGTCACGCATTTTAATATCAAGATGAGCAGCAAGGCCTTTTAGCGTGGCATAGATGTTTTCTTCTGACCACGTTGGTAAGACTTCTAATTGCCAAAGCGCTAATTGCAGCATCTCGATAATTTGCTCAGGCGTGAGTGATTTATGAGTGAAGCTCTCAGCATTGATATCAGGTAGGTTTTGGAAGTAGAAACCGCCCCAATTAACCGCATCAGACAATAGCTCGATACGTGGCTGAATCGCCGCTGCGATAGCCGTTAGCTTATCACTGTTACTAGCCCATTCAAGGATTTTATTCTTTAGCTCTTCAGGGCTAAGCGCACGTAGCCATTCTGCATTGAGCCAGTTTAATTTTTCGATATCGAAGATAGGGCCGCCAAGCGACACACGCTGAATATCAAAGCTGGCAATCATTTCTTCTAGTGTGAATTGCTCAGCATCATTAGGCATTGAGTAGCCCATACGACCGAGATAGTTTAGCAGCGCTTCAGGTAGTACGCCTGCATCACGATAGTAGGTGATAGAGGTTGGATTTTTACGCTTAGACAGTTTTGATTTATCAGGGTTACGCAGTAGCGGCATGTGGCAAAGGGTCGGCATTTCCCAACCAAAATAATCATATAGCAGTTGATGCTTAGGCGCAGAGTTCAGCCACTCTTCACCGCGCATCACATGAGTGATTTCCATCAAATGGTCATCGACGACGTTGGCTAAATGATACGTTGGCATGCCGTCTGTTTTTAGCAGTACTTGCATATCGACTTGAGTCCAAGGGAACTCAACGGTGCCACGTAGCATGTCTTGTACCTGACAAGTGCCTTCGGTCGGTACACGCATACGAATCACGTGCGGTTTGCCCTCGCTTACCAATTGCTCGGTTTTTTCTGGTGCAAGATGGGCACAGCGACCATCATAACGAGGGGTCTCGCCATTGGCCATTTGTTCAGCGCGCATAACATCTAACTCTTCACTGGTACAAAAACAGCGGAACGCATGATCTTTTTCTATGAGTATCTCAGCGTGCTTTTTATAGATATCGCTACGCTCGCTCTGACGATAAGGGGCGTGTGGGCCGCCAATATCTGGGCCCTCGCTCCAATCCAGACCAACCCAACGTAGGGCATCCAAAATCATTTGTTCTGATTGCTCAGTCGAGCGAGTCTGATCAGTGTCTTCGATACGTAAGATGAATTCGCCACCGTGAGCTTTGGCAAAAGCCAAGTTAAACAGGGCAATATAGGCAGTACCTACGTGTGGGAAGCCAGTTGGCGATGGGGCGATACGCGTGCGCACAGGGCGCGTGCTGTCAGTAGAGGTTTGCATGGTAAAAGTCTCAAAGTTTGCTATCGATATAAGCTATTAGTATAAATAGCGATGAAAGATATGAAGTCGATGTTAAGAAATAGCGTAAAATATAGCGCTAGTATAACAGAGACATGTGATATTTTTAATGAAAAGCCCTTCTAGTGCTTGACTACAGGTGTATCCTTGCGATAATAATGCAAAGCAAGTCATAACTTGTTTATTTTCATCTAATTACTGGCCAGTATGGTCGTCATCTATTGAGTTGTTTGTGTCCCTATCAAAGTCTAAGCCAAAATCGAAAGCCAGTCCTTCTGCCGCCGCTGATCTCTCTGAGTCAGTGTCTAGTCCTCCTGCTGTAAAGGATGCGTCTACGCAAGATGTCGATCTGGATGTTACTCACACCCGTCATGAGGACAATATCACGTCTGATGAATTTAGTTTCGTCCATGATGCGGTGCTGCTGCAAGAGACCGTCGCAGCAGTACTAGGTGTGAAGTCCTTGCCCAAGCAAACAGAAGGCGACCAAAATAGCTTAAATATAAGTGGTATCTATGTTGATGCGACCTTTGGTCGTGGCGGCCATAGCCGACTGCTATTAAGTCAACTCGCAGATGATGCCACACTGATTGTTTTTGACAAAGATCCGACCGCCATTAGTGTGGCGCAAGAGTTGGCAAGCAAAGACAGCCGCGTGCGTGTGGTTCACGATAGTTTTGCGACGTTGACTGACAGTCTGGCTGCTATGGGCATCAGTGAAGTTGATGGCTTAATGGCAGATTTAGGCATTTCATCACCGCAGATTGATGATGGTAGTCGCGGCTTTAGCTTTATGCGCGACGGGGCAGTAGATATGCGTATGGACACCAGTCGAGGCCAGTCAGTTGCCGAATGGCTCGAGAAAGTCGATGATGAGACGTTGGCCAATGTGCTTTATGATTTTGGCGAAGAGCGTCACAGTCGCCGTATTGCTCGTGCTATCAAACAGATGGAGAGCTACGAGTCTACGCTTGAGTTGGCAGAAGTGATCAAAGTAGCGCATCCCAACTGGCAGCGCGGCAAACATCCAGCGACGCAAAGCTTTCAGGCCATGCGTATTTTTATTAATAATGAGCTGGGCGATGTTGATGACTTTTTAGAGCAAAGCGTTCCTATCTTAAAGTCAGGTGGGCAGCTTGCGGTCATTAGTTTTCACTCATTAGAAGATCGCCGTATCAAGCAATTTTTGCAGCGACATAGCAAAGGCCAATATCCAGAAGACGAAAACCTGCCAATGCCGCCGAATCGTCCGCGCTATTTTAGCAAGCCAAGACGTGTCGGCCCAAGCAAAGCTGAGACGAGTCAGAATCCGCGTGCGCGTAGTGCATGGCTGCGTATGGCAACGCGTACTGACACAGCTTATGAGCAGACGCCAGCACCATAGAACATCATGCTGCCACAAGCCATAGTCGAATATGATTATTGAGTAGTCTAAGATTGCTAATGTTTGTCTAAATGATGCGCAAATGTCCTAATGGCTACGCCACTGTTAAAAATCTGTAAATATTGTCTGTTAGGCTCAGCAGTTGGTTTTTATCTGCATGATAGTTGCACAGATTTATATGTAGTATAGCCATGCAATGTGTCTGGTTGTGGTATGACCTATTGATAGCCATGAGTTGTAATGATTTATGGCTCCTGAATAAATTAGCTATCGAATATATTTTCTATGTTCGGTTTTTTAGGTTTAGTTTTTATACTTATAAGTGTCTTTGGTTTTATATTTATCGATGGTATGACCGAAGAATGACACGTTCATCTTTCGCAATCCGTTATCTACTCTATCGTTTACGTTCACCTTTTTGAGATCGTCATGGCAATATCTGACAAACCTGCGAATCGCCGCACTGCTACACCTTATAATACCGATGTCGGCGAGCTGTTCGTGCGCCGGTTTAATGTGGTGAGCATTTATGTGGTCGTGCTACTGCTATTGGCAGCCACGATTGTATGGAGTGGTATCAAAACTGCCGAAGAAGTTCAGCAATATCATCAGGACTACAAAACCTTGCAAGACATGAAAAAACAAGAACGTAAGCTACAAGTAGAGCATCAGCGTCTATTGATTGAGCAACAAACCTTTAGTGCCACGCCGCAGATTGCCAGTCGAGCGGTTGCTGAATTGGGTATGTATTCGCCAACATTAAAGGATAAGCTGATTATTCAGCCTGGTGTCGCTACTGCATTGGTGCCAGTGGTTACGGAAGACTCAGATGAAGATTTAACTGAAGTGATTGGGCCACGTGCCTCTACTGACATCTCTCCTGAAGAACCAGCGACGGAGGCAGGACAATGAGTGAGAAAAAGCCTAAATCCACCGCAAAAAACACCAGTAAAAAACCAGCCAGTGGCAAGGTAACCAAACCTCTCCGCCGAGCCAGTGCTGCTAAATCTGGTCAGACGTGTAGCAAACCTGATAAAGCTGCAAGTAATCGTAAGGCCAAATTGTTTGGTCGCATCAAAAAAAGTGACACCCAAGGCGCTTATACCAGTGTAAAAAACCGCAAAAGTAAAATGGTTTTTTCGAGCAAAGCGTCAGGTGCGTCAGCTCTCGGTGGTTTCGAACAAGACAAAAACCGTTTTCGTATGGTTTGGGGTCTAGCACTGGTCATATTAGCGCTACTGATTAGCCGCGCCTATTATATTCAGGTTGCCAACGCACAGTTCTATCAAGACAAAGGCAATGAGCTCATTACCAGTGAGCGTACCCAAAAATCTTATCGCGGTATGATTACCGATCGTAATAATCTACCGCTTGCAGTCAGTGCGCCGCTCGCGACAGTTTCGTTTAGTCCGCATGATTATTCGCGTGAATATTACGAGCTAAAGCGCATTATCATTACCAATCCTAGCAGTCCACAATTACAGGCGCGTATGCAGAAGCGTCTAGATAATATGGATCTGACAAAGCTAGCCGCTGCTGCCAATATCTCGGTCGATGAACTGAAAAAAGTCACTGCTATTGATGACAGTATCGATGTGACCGATGAGAAAGCCGTAAAAGCAGCTTTGCCATCTGGTGCGGGCTCACACTATTTGCCACTACTTAATAAGGTCACGCCTGAGATTGCCCAAAGCGTTAGCTCGCTTGACTTCCCTGGCGTCTACGAAAAGAATTTCTTTCAGCGTTATTACCCGCAGCCACAGTCTAATGCACAACTGCTGGGCTTTATGGGTCAAAACGCCAAAGATCCTGAAGGCGGCTACGAAGGCCGTGCTGGTATTGAGCGTCAATACGAAAAAGAGCTGGCAGGTGATGACGGTAAAGTTCTGGTTCTAAAAGATGCCAAACAAAACAGCCTAAAAGAAATCAAACAAATCGAGCCAGAAGTACCCGGCAAAGATGTGGCGTTGACAATTGATTCGCGCTTACAGTATTTGCTGTATAAAGAGCTAGAAAAAGCTGGGCGTTTGCAAAAAGCCCGTTGGTCAACGGGTATGATCGTTGATGTACAAACTGGTGAAGTGCTGGCACTATCGACATGGCCGTCGTTTAACTCGAACAACCTTAACGAGATGACGGGTGAAAACCAGCGTAACCGCGCACTGTTAGATGTGTTTGAACCAGGCTCGGTGATGAAACCGTTTACCGTTGCAGCAGCGCTAGACTCGGGTAAATATACGCCAACGACTTTGATTGATACCAATCCTGGTTCGATTCGCGTACGTGGCTATACCATTCGAGATCATAATAATTTGGGTATGATTAACATGGCCACGCTACTACAAAAATCCAGTAACGTGGCCTCCACCAAGATTGCGCTATCACTGCCAGCCGATGCTATTAGTAATATGCAACGACAGTTTGGCTTTGGCTCAAAGACACCTTTACAGTTCCCAGGTGAGGGCAGTGGTTTGATTGTCACGCCAAAAGAAAAAGAAACCTCGCGTCGTGCGACGGTTAGTTATGGTTATGGTCTGCAAGTGACATTAGCACAGGTTGCACAGGCGTATTCAGCCCTAGCAGCAGGTGGAGTCATGCATCCATTAACTTTAATTAAAGATGATAAGTCACAGCCAAGCAAACGCATTATGGCGCATGAGCAGGCAATGTCGATTGTACAGATGCTTGAGAGCGTGACTGAGCCTGGTGGTACGGCAAAAGCTGCTGCTATTGATGGATATCGCGTGGCAGGTAAAACGGGTACGTCACGCCGCATCAATCCAGACGGTGGTTACTATACGGATCAGTATCGTAACGTCTTTGCTGGTATGGCGCCTGCATCTAATCCAAAGCTGGTAGGTGTGATGCTTATCGAAGACCCGCGCGGTCAGATTTATGCTGGTTTAACGGTCGCACCTGTCTTCCATAATGTGATGAAAGAAGCATTGCGATTGTATAATGTGCCTTTGGATAAGCCACTAAAAACGGAAGCGCAGTAAGCGTTCAATTATTTTAAATGTCCAGCTCTACTGAGCTGACACGTTTTAACTGTTTAGGATTTATCTATGACTATATCATCGCTAGATAGCGCTACTGTTACTTTACAACAGCTTATAGATGCCAATAAAAGCCAGCAGCAAAAACTGGCTGAGCAGCTTACAGCGATGATAGCAGCATCGATTCAGGAAGCATCCAATCAGGTATGTTCAGGTCAAGCTCAGTCTATTGCCCATATTCCGTTTCAACAATTTCGCTTAGACAATCGCCAATTGGATGCGAATGACGTATTTGTCCTTTTAAAAAGTCAAACAGCCAACCCTCAAAAAAGTCGCGATTATCTACTGCAAGCCGCTGAGCAAGCCGCGTTTATTCTCTCAGAGATTGACCCTAGTATTTTGCTTAGCGAAGCAACAAATCTCTCAAATACCAGTAGTGAACCTAAGACAGATAGTATCGCTAGTATGCAGCAACTAGCAGCATTGCCATGCCCTGTCTTATACGTTTCTAATATCCGCGACTTTTTAGGTAGCTTAATTCAAGCGCGCCTGCAATATCAGCAGCAAGTGACTCTACCGACCGTGGTTGCGGTAACTGGTACTAATGGCAAAACAACCATCAGCCAATTAGTAGCACAGCTTACTCAGTTGATGGGTCAGAGTAGCGCGGTGATGGGTACGGCAGGTAATGGTAGACTTGGCGCTTTGGTGCAAGCCAGCCATACCACGGGCGATGCGTTAGCTGTCCAACAGTTCTTATATCAAATGGGAACGGAGCAGGCAGAAATATTGGCTTTAGAAGCTAGCTCTCATGGGTTGGATCAGCAACGTCTACAAGGGATGCCAGTCACTGTAGCGATTTATACCAATCTGAGTCGTGACCATTTAGACTATCATGCTGATATGGCAGAATATGCTGCTGCCAAAGCAAAGCTGTTTGATAAAGTCCATTTTCCAGATTTGACCCATGCCATTATCAATATCGATGATGAGCACGCTCAGGTTATGTTAGATACGGCAAACGCCAGCGGTTTGACGGTATGGACATACAGTTTGGATTCATCAAAAGCTGCTACTTTTGTTGCCGCTGATATCATACCGAGTCTGCAAGGCGTCCAAATCAACCTGCGTATTGAGTTTGGTAATGAGAGAACTGACAGCATGGAGATTGTTAGTCCATTATTAGGTCGCTTCAATGTAGCCAATTTGCTCGCAGCGATAGCAGCTGTCGTAGCACTCGATGTTGACTTGGCTATGAATATCGAGCGTATTGCGCCTGCTGTTGCACAGTTGCAAGGTGCAGTTGGGCGTATGCAGCGTGTACCATCAAATGATGGCTGCTTTATCGTTGATTATGCACATACTCCAGATGCGCTGAGCCAAGTGCTGGCAAGTTTAAAAACCCACTGTAAAGGTCAGCTATGGGCAGTATTTGGTTGCGGTGGAGATCGTGATGCAGGCAAGCGACCGTTGATGGCGCAAGCAGGTCTGGCAGGTGCTGATCAAGTTGTTTTGACTGCGGATAATCCTCGTACCGAAGACCCCAATGTAATTTTGCAAGATATGCAGGCTGGTATGACAGCTGAGCAATATCAACGAACCCATATCGAGCCTGCCCGCCAAACCGCTATTGAATATGCAGTTAGTTACTCAGGTGTAGATGATATCGTTGTCATCGCAGGCAAAGGTCATGAAACCTATCAAGAGATTAACAACGTTCGTTATGATTTCGATGACAGTGTTGTTTTGCAAAAGGCATTGAGTCAAGCTGGACGTGTGTAGTTAATTGGCTTTCGATACATGTATTAGTAAAAATTGATCATTAAATATAAAAATTAAGTAGTCATCATATAAGGTAATCATTATGACAGCCGACACCGATAATACTGCCCAGTCGCAAGGGCTCTATGTCTGGCAAATGGACAATATGCTCGCAGCGACCACGTCGCTTGATGGGCATTGGCAACTACCACAAGGCCATGCAGCAGAACAGACGGCCTTGTCCAGTAAACGTATAGCCACCGATACCCGTACGATAAAGCCAGGCGATATATTTTTAGCGCTCAGCGGCGATAATTTCGATGGTCACGATTATATCGAGACAGCAATATCAAAAGGCGCTGTTGCCGCTGTCGTCTCGCGTCCTATTTCGTTTTCCGGCTCAAATGCTATTCCGCAATTGGTGGTCAGCGATACCCGTTTGGCGCTAGGTCAATTGGCAGCATATCGTCGTCAGCAGCATACAGATTTAACCGTGATTGCTATTACGGGCTCTAGCGGCAAGACTACTTGCAAAGAAATGCTAGGCAGTATTTTTGGTAGATTGGCACCGACTTTGATCACTCGTGGTAACCTCAATAACGATTTGGGTGTACCAATGATGCTGCTTGAGCTATCAGATCATCATCGTTATGCTATTTTGGAGTTGGGCGCAAACCATATTGGCGAGATTGCTTATACGACTGAAATCGTTCAGCCTGATGTGGCCTGTATCTTAAACATCGGTACAGCGCATTTGGGCGAATTCGGTAGCCGTGAAGGCATCTGCCAAACCAAGGCTGAGATTTACCATACGTTGACGGACGCGCAGTTTGCGATTGTTCCTGATAAGGATGATTTTACCAATCAGCTACGTCGTATCGCTGAAAAGCACACCTCGCATGTGATTGGCTTTGGTAATACGGATGTAAGTGCAAGCCATCTAGACGTAGAGCCTGAACGTAGTGAGTTCAAACTACATATTGGTAACCAAATCCATGATATCAACTTGCCATTGGCAGGTGAACACAATGTCAATAATGCCTTGGCCGCTGCTGCCTGTGCGCATGCGCTAAACATTGAGGTGAGTGATATCGTCATTGGGCTAGAAAATGCGCGCCCTGCTAAAGGTCGTCTAAATAGCCAGATACTTGGTATGCATCGTCTCATTGATGATACTTATAATGCCAACCCTCATTCGGTACGTGCCGCCGCCAAAGTATTGGCCGCGCAAACAGGTACGCAGGTCATGGTACTGGGCGATATCGGTGAGTTAGGCGAGGCGGCCATCAGTGAGCACCAAAGCTTGGGCCGTACTATCGCAACCACAGGTATCAATGTGCTGCTTTGTGTTGGCGAATATGCTCCTTATACCGTCGCGGGTGCGCAAGAGGTATCTGATATCAGTGCTCATGCTTTTGCCGATAAAGACAGTTTATTACAGTATTTACAGCCGTATTTGCAAGCGCAACAAGCTAAGCCTTGTACTGTGTTGTTCAAAGGCTCTCGTTCCATGGGAATGGAAACACTTATTCATGCGCTAGTAGAGGAGTAGGCGGTGTTAGTTTGGTTGTTCGGCTGGCTTGGCCAGTATTATACGCCGTTTTCTGCGGTTTCTTCGTTGACGCTGCGAGCATTGCTTGCCGTTGTTACCGCCCTTGTATTTAGCATGATGTTTGGTGGCCGTGTCATTCGGCACCTACGTTCGCTCAAATATGGTCAGGCCATTCGTAATGATGGGCCTCAGTCACATTTGGCAAAGACTGGTACACCAACCATGGGCGGGGTATTGATCCTCAGTGCGATTGGCATATCGACGCTACTATGGGCACGATTAAACAATCCTTATGTTTGGATTTTACTCGTGGTTATGGTTATCTTTGGTGCCGTAGGTTGGGCTGATGATTGGCTAAAAATTAAGTATAAAGATCCAAAAGGCTTAATCGCTCGCAAAAAGTATTTTTGGCTGTCTATGGGCGCACTGTTTGTCGGTGTATCTTTGTATTATATCGCCACGCTACAACCGGATATCAACACCACGCGTGAGATGCAGGATCTGCTATTGCCAGTATTCAAAGACTGGATGATTCCATTTTCAGCAGTGCCATTTGGTATTGGCTTTATCATCTTTACCTACTTTGTGATTAATGGCGCTTCTAACGCAGTCAATCTAACCGATGGGTTGGATGGTTTGGCGATTTTGCCAGTCGTTCTCGTCGCTGCAGGTTTGGGTGCGATGGCCTATGTATCAGGCGATGTACGCTTTGCTGATTACTTACATGTGCCTTATATTCCTTACAACTCCGAAGTCATCATCGTCTGTGGTTCAATGGTCGGAGCAGGTCTTGGTTTCTTATGGTTCAACGCGCATCCAGCACAAGTATTTATGGGTGATGTTGGCGCACTAGCACTGGGCGCAATGCTAGGTACTATCGCCGTAATGACCCGTCAAGAGATTGCCTTTGCGATTATGGGTGGTTTGTTTGTCGCAGAAGCGTTATCGGTGATGTTGCAAGTTGGCTCGTACAAACTGCGCAAAAAACGCGTCTTCCGTATGGCACCGCTGCATCATCACTTTGAGGAAATTGGCTGGAAAGAAACGCAAGTGGTGGCGAGATTTTGGATTATTGCCATTATCCTTGTCATCCTTGGGCTAATGACGCTAAAACTGCGTTAAGCTATAACCGCCAAATATCTGTATAGATATCAATTTGCAAAACTCTAAAAAGCCGTTTCAATCATGATTGAGACGGCTTTTTATCGCTCAAGGCAGATGAATTTTGTTAAAATGCGAAGCATATTGCTATCAATTTGAGATGCCCGTGTCGTTATTTATTTGTCCACTTTGTCAGTCACCACTACAGCCTACCGCAGATACTTGGCGCTGTGATGGCAGTTTGCACCCCAAACAAACTTCACATCCCTTTGATGTGGCGCGTCAAGGCTATGTCAACTTACTACCAGTACAACAGAAAAAGTCCAAAGCACCTGGGGATAGCCAAGAGTCTATTGATGCGCGTAAACGGTTTTTGAATCATGGTCATTATGCACCGCTCCAAAAGCTAATTAATCAAAAAATGACAGAGTTATTGTCTAACGATGAGTTAATAGATAAGCAAGATAGCAAGCCAGTCAATTGGCTTGATATTGGCTGCGGTGAAGGCTACTACACGCAAGCAATGGCGCAAATGGGATCGGATGTCATAGACACACTGATAGCCGCTGACATCAGTAAGCCTGCAGTGGTTGAGCTGGCCAAAGTCAGTAAACTAGCAGGTCGTCTATGGTATCAGCCGCGCAAAGAAGATACTGCCAAGACGACAGCGGTCTATCCATTAGTGACCAGTGCTGCACATCTACCGTTACGCCCGCACAGTATGATGGGTATTAGCAGTATTTTTAGCCCTATTTTGCCCGAGGCGTTTGATAATATATTGATGGATGGGGGCTATTTAATTATTGCCAAACCTGATGTTGAGCATTTGGCAACGATGCGTGATGCGCTATTTGATGATGTACGTGAGCATGATTCTGATAAATTCTTACAAGAATTGGTACCGTATTTTATGTTGGTTGAGACCTGCCGTGTCAGTACAGAACTGACGTTATCCGCAGAGAATTTGGCTGATTTGATGACGATGACACCTTATGCGTACCGTGCCCGCAGCGAAAAAAGGCAAGCACTATTGGCAGCTGTAAAAACAGCAGCATTTAGCACAGAGGCGAAGTTTGTGGTTTATATTTTGCAGAAAACGTCTGTTTAGCACATTTAGAGCATAGCAGTATGAAGTATTGCTATGCTCGTGTTAAACATTAGCCAACAACTTCACAGTGTCCGTATTTGCATTCGTTATCAACTAGCTAGTCATTCGCTTTTCTATAAATATCCTGTCTACGATGCTTACCGATAAAGCGTAAATACGCTGTCATTTAACCAAACATTACGCCAACACCTAACATGTCTTTAATCGCGCATGCCCTCGTAACAATCGCAACCTTTCTTCAAGTTTCATAAATCTACTTAATACTAGAATCATTTATCATTCTCTTTGTCGATAGAGTAAAGCTTTATCACGATAGTTCATTTAACACTAAATGCATTATCTATAACTACTCTAAATATGAATTCAAAGGAATAAAATGATGAAAAAGATACTAGTTAGTTCGATTTTAGCCGCTACTGCTTGTTTGTCGATGGTGGGTCAAGCCAATGCTGCCCCTAATTTTGATAAGCATCATTCAGCTCAAGTACAGCAACAAAAACACAGCAGCAATAAAGCGAGTAATAACTATAAGCATGCCAAAGCTAAGGCAGCACAGTCACATCACAAAGCGAATGTAGTGGCTGCTAAGCACAAAGCAATAGCCAAAAATGTTCATGCTAAAAACAGCAATACTAAAAACAGCCACGACAAAAACAATCATGACAGAAACAACCACGATCGTCGATCGTAAAAATACAATCCTACCATCCAAAAGTAGCGCCTTAATGAGGCGCTATTTTTTTGTTCTCATATGACGCAATTGAGCGTTACTAGTTGAGCAAATGCTACTGACTGATAAACGTCATTGATTTGGATGTACCGCTTTTATTAGGCTGAGTGAGTGTGACTTTGCTACTCAAAACATCGCCTTTGGCATTGATTTTATAGCATTCTGAAGACGTACCTGCAGCACCAGAAGTCAAAAGTAGATTGCCTGAGGTTTCTATACAGAGCCACGCCGTGTTATTTGTATCTTGTGTGAGCGACCAGTCCTGCTTATAGGTAGCGGTTTTCTGACGCATACTGCTGTCAGCATATACGTTTTCAGTGATGAGCTGATTTGAGTCGCCCACCGTAGCTATCTTAGGGATACTCGTCGTTTGGTTGGCGATTGAATACTCACCCGTACTATCCGTAAAACCATGGAACACCAATGGATTTAGCGTAAAGTAATTGATAGCGACTGACTGATCCGTGATCTGCTGATTCACTGTGTTGATTGTGCTGACTTCTGCGCCTTGTACCATTTTATTATTAAAACGCATGTTGCCTTTAGGGGTGATTTGAATATCTGCGGCTACGTTTTGGCCGCCGACAGTAGCGACCAGTTTTTCACTACGTTGTTTGGTATAGATATTGAGTAAGGCAGTCTCAACTGGATATTGAGTGACTACTTTATCAGAGCTGTTATTTTGATTGGTATTACCTGTTGCCATGCCGCCCATGCCAGTAGCGCAAGCACTCAATCCGAGTCCTGCTACGATACACATTCCTAGTGTTTTCATCGTTGTATCCTTTAGTTTATTTAAATAAATATTACCAATATCTACTATAATCCAATTTTTGGACAATGGCATCTGCCGAGTATCAGTGACTCTATTGTGATTACATTTTTGTACGGTATAGCAATGATGGTAAATATAGATACAAAGCTAGATTGAATGCCACAGGAAAACTCAAAGCCTTTTCGTATAAGGGTCTAGAGATAAAATTAAGCTGATAATAAAACGAATGGTAATAAAGTATCTACTCATTTTATGAGCCACTCTCAACCCATGATATGATTTTTTTAGCTTGGTCAATTAATGTGTTATTAGAGTAGATATATATTTATTAGATTTAAACAACACACGGAATTAAGGCTTAAAAGGAATGTTTCAGACAGCAGTAGAGGATGAGTATAGACTGAAAGTCTTACTGTTAAGCTGTTAAAAGATATAAAGAATATTTAGAGAAGGGTAAAACAAGATAGAAAAACTGAGGTTTTGCTTAAGTAGAATAAGATTGGCGGTGAAGGAGGGATTCGAACCCTCGATACGCTATGAACGTATACACACTTTCCAGGCGTGCGGTTTCAGCCACTCACCCACTTCACCGTTTTTTGAACGCCTAAGTATAGCGGATACCATTTAAAATGTCACGACTTGCGCGCTATCTTTCTTTATTGGCAAGCGCCTGCTAGGATAGCAAGTATGTAACGGCAAGTATAAATGGTTGAAAGTTGAATGATAAGTTTTAGTAGGCTTAAGTACGGATGTAAGAATAGTGCGCTGATGGCAGTATTACTTGTCGCGACAGGTATTACCCAAGCACACGCTGATGATTTGACCCAGTGTAGCCAGTCTTTTTATGGGGGTGTTTATCCTGAATTTACCAATACCAAGCTAAAAAAAGACACACAAGCGCTATGCATGGATGGCTTTGCGGTTATGTATTCAGGAGTATCGCGTACACCGCTTTGGTCAGCAGAGCATCTCGATCGCACACGTCTGCAACAAGCTAAGCAGATCGATCGTGAAGATAGCTTCCACGAAGAGAGTAAACTACCAAAGTCAGCACGAGCCTCATTGTCTGATTATTCAGGTTCTGGCTATGATCGAGGTCATTTGGCACCCAATGCCAATATGGCCAATCGCAGCCAGCAGTATGATAGTTTTAGTTTAGCCAATATTGCCCCGCAGTCACCACGTAACAATCGCTACATTTGGCGTAATATTGAATCTGCCACTCGGTATTTAACGCAGCAATACGGTGAGGTGTATACCATCACGGGTGTGGCATTTACTGATAAAAAAACCAAGCAGCTCGCTAACCGTGTCCTTGTGCCTAGCCATTTCTTCAAAGCTGTATATATCCCAGCAACCAATCAAGCAGGCGTGTATTACGCACCAAATGATGAGTCAGAACGCATCGATGTGATCAGTATCGATGAGCTGACCACTGAGATTGGCATCGATGTATTACCTATGCTAGATAGTCAGTCCAAATCTCAAGCGTTTGATTTACCATTGAAGGCAGGTGAGAGCTCAGATACCCCTGAGGCACCTGTGGAGGAGCCTGAGTGGATGCTATTTGTCTGGGCTATTTTAGAATGGTTAATTGCACAGTTGCAAGCTTAAGCTGAAAGTAAGACCCAAAAATATCCACATTTCGAAAAATATAAAATGTTACTGATAATAAGGATAATCAAATGATTGAGCCATTCGCAAACAACCACCAAAGCATGCAGATAGGCGAGCTGGTTATTGAAAATCAAGAAGACAAGATTGTTATTTATGGTGATATCGATCTAACTTTAGATGCGTCAGGATACGAGCAAGCCCAACAGCTACATGAGCTGTCGGAGAAAATCGTACAAGCATTTGCAGATAAAAATCTATATAGTAAGAACGATGCTAAGTCAAAGGAAAATGATGACCAGTTGGGCAAAGATATCGACAACCCTTTCCTGTAAGTCTTTGATATAGTTTTATTTTTCCAGAAATAATAAAGTATAAAAAAATTACTAGGCAAAACCTAAAAATTGCTTATAATGAGTTAAGACATCGCTTGTGTCGCTCGAATCTTTAACCAAAAGCTTATAAGTTGTCATGGTAACTATCATTGAAAAAGGTCGAAACCGTAAAGCTCGTAATGAAAGGTTCTAGCAAAGGATAAGCATAGGACAACAGAAACATAACGTTTCGCGTAATCATTGTATGAAGGGAGTCAATCTATGAAGTTATTTACAAAGACCACTTTAGCAGTTGCTGGTATTGGTATTGCTAGCATGGCATTCGCCGCTGACCCATTAGCCAACACTACTTGGCAGACATATGATGAAGGCAAGCCAAAAGGTACGGTAAAAATCACTGAGTCAAATGGTGTGTTGACCGGTACTCTTATTGCTACTAACTCAGCTAAAGGCAAAAAGCACGTTGGTACGACCATTATTAAAGGTCTAAAAGCTGACGGTGGTGGTAAATATAGTGGTGGTACGATTACTGACCCTGAAAAAGGCAAAGACTATCGTATGACTGCAAGCTTAAGCGGCAACACATTGAAGCTAAAAGGCTATATCGGACCATTCTCTCGTAGCCAAGAGTGGAAAAAGAAATAAACTAAAAAACTAGTTTCAGCGTAATACATAAAATCCCGCGTTACCGAAAGGTCTCGCGGGATTTTTTACGTTTTAGATTTAAGCTTATGGCTTCAACAGGGGAGAACTTTAAACACTAAAATTATAAACGCCGATACTACAGTGGGTAGTATCAGCGCATTTAACATCAATCTTTAGCTTACTTGAAAGGAGCTTATCTTATAAATTCTGGGTAAGCTTCCATACCACATTCTGCAATATCAGCACCTTCGTATTCGTCTTCTTCAGAGATACGTAGACCGATAACTAGCTTGATGATAGACCAAACCACTAGGCTGGCAATGAATACCCAAGCAAAGATGGTTGCAGCACCCACAATCTGACCGATAAAGGTAGATGCTGGGTTAGTAATAGGTACAATTAGCAGACCAAATAGACCGACCACACCATGAACTGAGATTGCACCAACTGGATCATCAATTTTGATTTTGTCTAAGGCTAAAATAGATAGCACTACAATAATACCGGCGATAACACCAAAAATAGTGGCTTGTAATGCAGAAGGAGTTGAAGGCTCAGCAGTAATGGCAACTAGACCTGCTAGTACACCGTTTAGAAGCATGGTTAGATCCGCTTTACCAAAGATGATGCGGGCTAAGATTAAGGCACCGACAGCACCGCCAGCAGCAGCAGCATTAGTGTTCAAGAATACCATTGCAACAGCATTAGCACTAGCGATGTCGCCTAATTTAAGCACTGAACCACCGTTGAAACCGAACCAACCCATCCACAAGATTAGTGTACCGAGTGCCGCTAATGGTAGGTTGGCACCAGGAATAGCACGTATCTCGCCATTAGGGCCATATTTACCTTTACGTGAGCCTAAGAGCAATACACCTGCTAGAGCTGCTGCAGCACCGGCCATATGTACAATACCAGAGCCTGCAAAGTCAGAGAAGCCCATGTCGCCTAGGTTAAATAGACCAAAGACATCGTTGCCGCCCCATGTCCAGCTACCTTCTAGTGGGTAGATAACACCAGTCATGACTACAGCAAACAATAAGAATGACCACAGTTTCATACGCTCAGCAACGGCACCTGATACGATTGACATACAGGTCGCTACAAAGACGACTTGGAAGAAAAAGTCTGATGCGGCAGAGTAGACAGAGTCGCCACCGAAGCCATTTTCAGCAGAGGCTGCTAGAGCGTCTTCTACTAACGTATCACCGCCTGCAATTCCGCTTAAGAATAGGTCGCCACCATACATAATCGCATAGCCGCATACCATATACATGATACTAGCTGTTGCAAATAGTGCGACGTTTTTGGTTAAGATTTCGACTGTATTTTTTGATCGGACCAGTCCGGCCTCTAACATAGTGAAGCCTGCTGCCATCCACATGACCAACGCACCACATATCAAAAAGTAAAACGTATCGAGCGCATATTGGAGCTCAAAGATTTGACTTTCCATTTAAATTCCCCCTTGAATTTATAATATAGATATCGGCATTACCGATAGATAAAAATGCTGTAAGAGTCTGTACCTATAAGTTTATGCCCGTAGGTAGGTCTTCAAATTTAGATAGCGTCAGGTCCCGTTTCACCCGTACGGATGCGGATAACTTGCTCAAGTGCAGTGACGAAAATCTTGCCATCACCAATCTTACCAGTGCTAGCGATACGAGTGATTGCCTCGATAGCAGGCTCAACCATCTCGTCGATCACAGCGACTTCGACTTTTACTTTAGGTAAAAAGTCCACCACGTATTCTGCGCCGCGATAGAGCTCTGTATGACCTTTTTGACGACCGAAACCTTTGACTTCAGTGACAGTGACACCTTTAACACCGATGTCGGAAAGCGCTTCACGCACGTCGTCGAGCTTAAACGGTTTTAAGATCGCAGTGATTAGCTTCATAAAAAATTCCTTATTTGTGTGATGCCGCAGATTGATAGAAGTACTATGATGCATCATCATATCTCTGCCTTGCTTACTGTAAGTTATTCAAGAACTATGCCAACCTACTCAAGGGGGGAGGTAGAATTGGTATTGTTCATTAAAAAGTAATGACAGTAGTAACATAGAATATGGGCTACGATGCAACGATTAGAGCCATTGCTACAAGCATAATAAAGGTGAATCAATCTTTAGCGTTTGGTTAACGAAAACTTTATTATAACCAACTTTTTGAGTGCTTGGGGAGGCTATCCCTTTATTTCATGTGACGATTTGCTAACTTGAGTTTGGTCGTTAGCTTGGCCTTTTCATGCAAGCGTATCAAAGATGAATGGCGAGAAGGTAGAGAGAAAGTAGAGATAAGCGATAGAGCCTAACATAGTAGTTAGACCCCTGTGCTTGGGTAGATAAAGGGTTTGGGCGTGTTTATATATAAGTCGCTATGCTTTAGGAAAAAGTAAATAAGGGGTTTTTGTGCTGACCAATAGCTTTTTTGTATCGCTACCTTGTAGTAATTCGCGTAGACGAGATTGGCCAAAAGCCCCAGTCATAAGTAAACCGATATCATGCTGGTTTTGATAGTAGTTCAAAGCTGCCGCGACATCACGGCAATCCAGCAATGTCTTTTTGGATTTGATGCCCGCCTGTTTGAGTTTGGCATAGGCTTCACGCAACGCATCACAGTTATCAGAAGTTTCCTTGCCAACCATCACAATATGAACCGTTAGTGCACGCACCAGTGGCGTTTTACACAGCCAGTTTAGTAGTTTATGGCACGTTGGACTGTTATCAAACGCAAATAAAGCGGTAGTAGGGGGCAAAAATGGTGCATGTGTCACCAAAATGGGGCAGTGACTGACTCGAATAAGTTGGCTTAATGTTGATTTGCAAGTGACATGATGCCCTATAACGATCAATTGTGCTTGGTCATCGACGTAATCAATGCTCTGATTGAGGTTCTCATGACGATGCAGTGTATATGTCTTTAGCTTATGGCGTTGCTGCTCACAATACGAGGTTGCTTGAGATAACAGCAATCGCCCCTGTGCTTTTAGCTCACAGTTACTCAGATGCTCTTTGGATGTGAACTGTTCGAGCAAAGCATTTTCGTCATCAATATTGAGGCAACCAGAATAATTAATAGCGGCTTTTTGCTGCAAGCTTGGCATCGAGTGCAATAAGCCAACAGGCGCGCGCAGGCGAATAGAAGCCCACATACTGGCCTCTAGTACCGCTTGAACATGATCAGGACAGTCCAAGCAAGCAATCACACTATCTGGTTTTAAATTACTCATAAAACGACCACATCATTTTAATAATAAAAATCTGCTATCTCAGTTTAGGGTTGGCGTATGAAAAATACATCCAACCCTTTTACCAATATAACTGTCTATTAATATCCGATACATCAGCCATGGACTAATAATATAGCCACATGGCAACCGCGTAGATTCGCTTAGCAGTTTTGCTTAGTCTAACAAGCCAATGTCTCGGCGGTCATGAACAGAGAAGCGATCAATCAGTGTTCGACTCGCATTGTTGAGTCCTACCACTTTGACATCAATGCCTTCACGTTGCAAGCGCATCACTAGCTTGTCTAAGGTATCAACAGCGCTGACATCCCAAAAATGTGCTTGGCTCACATCAATCTGAATACTATCTACAGCTTCTTTGGTATCGAAACTATGCAAGAACTGGGTGGTAGAGGCAAAGAATACCTGCCCTTGAACATAATAGTAGCGGGTATTGCTGCTGTCATCATATTCACTAAAAATGGTTAAGAACTGACCAATTTTGTTAGCAAATGCTAAGGCAGATAGTAAGACACCTACGCCGACACCGTAAGCTAAGTTGTGAGTAAAGACGGTAGTCAGTACAGTCGCTAGCATGACAATATTGAACGACATTGGATGCGTTTTAAACTCGCGAATAGACTGCCAATTAAACGTACCAATTGATACCATAATCATGACTGCAACTAGGGCTGCCATTGGAATTTGACTGACCCATTCACTTAAGAACACAACCATAATCAGAAGGACAACACCAGCCATCAAAGTAGACAGACGCGTACGACCACCCGATTTGACGTTGATCATTGATTGGCCAATCATCGCACAGCCTGCCATACCGCCAAAGAAACCTGATACGACATTAGCCATACCTTGACCACGACACTCTTTGTTTTTATCACTCGGTGTATCGGTCAATTCATCGACGATCGTTGCTGTCATCATAGACTCTAAAAGACCAACGATGGCAAGCGCGATAGAGTATGGCGCAATAATCAGCAAGGTATTTAGGTTTAACGGAATATCAGGTAACAAGAATACTGGTAATGAATCTGGCAAGTCACCCATGCTGCCAACGTTGCGAATATCGAGATTCATATACATTGCAACAGCGGTCAAACCTACAATACAAATAAGCGGCGAAGGAACGATGCGACCGATTTTAGGAATAAGTGGAAACAGATAAATAATCGCCAAACCAGCTGCCGTCATGATATAAACGGTCATACCAACACGCTCAGTCATTGGGTTCAGTTCTGGTAATTGCGCAGCAAAAATCAATATTGCTAGGGCGTTGACGAAACCGATAACCACTGAGCGGGAGACAAAGCGCATCAGGTTACCAAGCTTTAGAATGCCCATCACGACCTGAATGGCACCGCAAAGCAAAGTTGCGGCAAGCAAATATTGCAGACCGTGGTCAGCAACTAGATCAACCATGACCAGTGCCATAGCGCCAGTCGCTGCCGAAATCATACCCGGACGGCCACCGACAAAACTGATCACTACGGCGATACAAAATGAGGCGTATAAGCCAACCTTTGGATCAACACCAGCGATAATAGAAAAAGCAATGGCTTCTGGAATAAGGGCTAGGGCTACAACCAAACCCGATAAAACGTCACCGCGAACATTGGAAAACCACTCGTCACGCAAGTTATCAATAAAAGATGTCATAAGTAAACTACATAGGGTTAGAGGCAAAAAAAGTAATCATTACTCATTTATAAAATGATCGCGTCGCTAATAATAGCTATTCATTTTTCTTTTACTTCAACATGCACTAGGTCATGTTGCTGTGTTGGATTGTGGGAAACTAATAACCAAGATATCTAACTAATAACCGAGGTATCTACTGATTTTTTTGGTATCAAAAATACGCTCATCAATAATCAATACGATGATATGGGCAGTAAATTACCTAAAAATATTTTTTAAAAGATTGCTTAAAATAGGCAACTAGATAGATGTACCTACAATAATATATAGAGTCAGCAATCACTTGCTGTAGTAGAAGGTGATATATCACTCGTCAAATTATCAAAATTGTCTGATACACCCTTATCACAACAAGAATCGTTGATGAAGAGGCGTGACAATCGCGCGATAAATGTGACAACATGCTAAACTAAAATGCTTGAGCAATGTGCTCAGCAAAATACTGATAAATATTAATCAAGCTGACTATTATAGCATTAGCCACTTAATATAAAAACAGGCGAATAATAGCATAAACTCATAAAAAATCAGTACCGAAATCTGAACGATGGCGTTAAGATGCTGCATATCTTAGCAGCGCAGATTAGAGTCGCTATACAGCAGGTTTATTTGATACAACTTTTCTCGTTTATATAGAAGGAATAGATATGACCACTAATACAGCAACAGAAGCCTTACTTCATAAGGGTAGTGGTCTACAAGTCGTGGTGGGTTTGGGGCAGTCTGGATTGTCAGTCGCGCATTATCTGGCCAAGCAAGGCTATCAAGTCGCAGTCACTGATGCTCAAGTTACCCCTAAATTGGCCGATCAATTGCCAGCCGAGATAGATATTCGTCAGTTTGGTGAGATAGATGCCGATTTATTGCAACAAGCCGCACGTATTATTATTAGCCCAGGTATTTCTCTTGAAACTGCCGCTGTGGCTGTTGCTCGCCAAGCTAATATTCCTGTAGTCAGTGATATTCAACTGTTCTGTGAAGCGTGTACCGCACCCATCGTAGCGATTACAGGCTCTAACGCTAAAAGTACGGTCACTACGTTAGTTGGTCAAATGGCGGCAGATGCTGGCATTAATGTGGGTGTCGGCGGCAATATCGGTGTACCCGCTTTAACATTGCTAGATAATCCTGATATGGAACTTGCGGTACTTGAGCTGTCTAGCTTTCAGTTAGAAACCGTCACTAACTTGGGCGCAAAAGTAGCGACTGTGCTCAATATGTCGCCTGATCATTTAGATCGTCATGGAGACATGCTTGGCTATCATCAAGCCAAACACCGTATATTCCAAGGTGCCAAGTCGGTGATGATTAACCGTGAAGATGCGCTCACTCGTCCATTGGTCGCGGACAATCTACCGAGAATTAGTACGGGTATTCATGCCCCTGATAAAGGTCAGTATGGTCTTATTACCGACACAGAGGGCCAAACTTATCTTGCTCGTGGTACAGAACGATTACTGTCGGCAGACAAACTGTTGATTAAAGGTCGTCATAATCTACTGAATGCGCAAGCGGCTTTGGCCATTGGCGAGCTGGCAGGATTACCGCTAGAGAGTATGCTAACCACTTTGCAGCAGTTCACAGGTCTTGAGCACCGTTGCCAATATGTGGCTAACGCTGCTGGTATTGATTATTTCAATGATTCTAAAGGCACCAATATTGGTTCGACCATAGCCGCTATTGAAGGCTTGGGTGCAGTCTATGCGCCAAAAGACGGTAAGCTATTATTGATCTTAGGTGGGCAAGGCAAAGGGCAACAGTTTGGTGAATTAACGCCTTTTATCAATCAATATGTGAGCCAAGTCTTGTTTATTGGTGAGGATGGTCAGCAGATTGAACAACATCTCAGAGCTGCGAAATTGAGTGATGATGTCGCACTACATCAGTGTCAGACACTAGAGAATGCCTTTGCGACTATTCAACAAGTCACTACCAGTAGTTTATCGCAAGTACAAGCTGTATTGCTGTCACCCGCTTGTGCTAGCTTTGACCAATATAGTGGTTATGCGGCTCGCGGTGAACACTTTAGCCAACTGGTCAATCAATTAGACACCGCACAATCAGAAGCTTGATAGGTAGTCGAATATATTAAGCAGCTATATAGGTTGGCATAGCAGATGTCTATTCTCTAGCAACAGCCAGTATTTTCTGGATAAATGATTGTTTTGCTTATAGATTGCTGCTACTGTCAAGCATATAATCCTGATTACTAAAATAGGTGCTAGCTAAGGCGTTTGCCGAGGGTTACAGGTTTCCTATCACCATCTATTTAGTACGATTTATTTTATGATTTTTTAAACGGTGGCGTTTCATAGACGCCGTGTTTTTTCGTTTGTTAGTGTATATAAAATTATGGCGCTCTCTTCTTTTTTTCGTTCCTCGCCCCAAACCAAGCAAACCTCTGGCTCAGACGGTGTTCTGTCTATGCCCTCAGCGCGCGCAATTTTATTATCGAGCGTCGGCTGTATGATGGTGCTTAGTCTGCTGATGGTTGCTTCTGCTTCTATTCCTTTTGCGCTTAGCCGCGGTATGACCGAGCTGTATTTTTTCAAAAATCAGCTGTTGTATATGACGATTGGCTTAATTGTTGCGGTCATTCCTTATTATGGCGTGTCTTTACGCACCCTATATAAGACCGAGACCCAGTTTGCTTTGTTAGGCATCACAGGGCTATTACTTGTTGCCACACTGTTTAGCACACCAATTAATGGTTCTAAGCGCTGGCTTACGGTAGGCGGTTTTAACTTTCAGGTAGCTGAGTTGGCCAAACTGGTCATGATTGTGTTTGTATCTGACTTTGTGGTGCGCCGATCTTTTGAAGTTCGTAATGGCCTAGATGGTTTCTTACGAATTATGTTGGTAGTGGCGCTGATAACGATACTACTATTGTCGCAGCCAGATTTTGGTTCTTTTGTCGTCATTATTGGTACGCTGTTCGCGATTTTTTATATCGCTGGGGCACCTTACAAGCACTTCTTAGCATTGGGTGCTGCTGCTATCGGTGGGGCGGTATTGATGGTGACTACGGCAGAGTACCGACTAGTGCGTGTGATGTCGTTTATGGATCCATTTGACGATGTACAAGATACTGATTATCAGTTGGCGCGTAGTTTAATCGCCTTTGGCCGTGGCCAGTTCACGGGTGTCGGCTATGGCGAAAGTGTACAGAAACTGTCGCATTTGCCTGAGGCGCATACGGATTTTTTATTAGCCATTACGGGTGAAGAGTTGGGGTTCGTCGGTGTCAGCATGGTACTGATACTTGAAGCGCTGATCATCGGTAGTGCGATGCGTATCAGCTACAATGCGCTGAAACGTCGTCAAATGCGCATGAGCTATACTGCTTTCGGAATCGGTGTAGTATTTATTGCCCAGACGATTATTAACGCTGCGATGAATATGGGTGCTATTCCAACCAAAGGTCTCACTATGCCGTTCTTTAGTTATGGTGGATCGTCTATGTTGATTAGCTTGGTTATGGTTGCGCTATTATTAAAGATATATAAAGAAAGCCCTGAAATCGAGAAAAGCCAATGCCGTTATTACTAATAGGCTTTGCCTATAATTGGCTGAGTGTCATGTAACTTTAAGATTTCGGTAAATCATGCCCAGTACGATTGGCATCAAAGCGTCACAAATGGTGGCGCTTTTTATTGTCTATTTATAGCTTTTGAACTCTTATCAGTAGGACAAGTTTAACTGTTGCTTGCCTTGTAACGGGGAGTTATCCCATTGAGCAATGGCTTGTTTGAGCATGTTTTCTGGGGTATCAATATCGACCTTTGCTTGCTGCAGTAGCGATAGTGCTTCAGCAATAAGTTGGCTCGGGTCTGATGTGTCGATGGGTTGAGCAAGATTTTGCTTAGAGAGTTTTTGGCCATCGGCATTATTAATCAATGGCAGATGATACCATTGGTCAATAGTGGGTAGGCGGGCTGCTTGCATGATACCGATTTGCGCGGTCGTCATAGGTAGAATATCAAGGCCACGCATGATATGAGTAACCTGCTGTAGACCATCATCGAGGCTGGCCGCCAGTATATAGTTAATCATGCCATCCTGACGACGAGCGACCATATCGCCTAACGTCTGTTGCGGATTATCCCACTGCAATCCCTGAATACCGTCATTGAAGCCAATCCGATAGTCTGGTAGCTGAATACGTAGCTTATGTTGCTGTCTATCAAGGTCAGATGCCACACAGCGACGTGGATAGCGCTGCCGATTTGGCTGTACTTGGTCAATTGATGAAACTTGTTCGTCTAACGATGTCTGGTCGGTCAGCGCAGCTAAGCTAGCACGACTATGGTTTCTACTTATCTCTTCTTGTACCCAGTACTGTTCTAAGTCCTTACGGGAACATTGGCAGCCATAGGTCAATGGTCGCAGGTATGATGATAGATAATCATTATAGATATCAATGCGCTCAGACTGATAAATAACATCACCATCCCAATGCAATCCAAGTGCCTCAAGATCCATCAAAATTTGCTCAGTGAACTGTCTATCACAGCGTTCAGTATCGGTATCTTCCATACGTAAAAGCCACTTACCACCGATTGATTTGATATGGCAAAAGCTGGCAAGCGCGGTGGTTAGAGAGCCAAGATGTAACTCACCCGTTGGTGAAGGCGCAAAGCGACCAATGGGCTGTGATGGTGGCGTTTGAGTCGGCATGGCTGTAGGCATTGTTTTCAAAATAAATGGCTGTCTATAAAAGGTGATAAAGATAGAATAATAAATATAAGTATCAAAAGATATTCATTAAATGAGATTGTTTTGTTAGTCATGTCATTATTCAAGCGATTGTGTTTTTCAGAGCAAAATTAGTAATGCAGCAAAATAGTGACAGTCTAAAATACAAAAAGCGACCTATTATAAGGTCGCTTCTGCTTACATTTATATCTGTAATATCTGATCTAAGCGCCTTGGTTTTGACGTTCTTTGATTTCAGATAAGGTTTTGCAGTCGATACATTGGGTAGCGGTTGGGCGTGCCTCAAGGCGACGTAATCCAATCTCTACACCACAAGTCTCACAAAATCCATAGTCATCATTTTCGATTTCTAACATAGATTTGTCGATTTTGCGGATAAGTTTGCGCTCACGGTCACGAGTACGTAATGCCAATGCAAACTCTTCTTCTTGAGTGGCACGGTCATTGATGTCTGGCATGGCGCTTGACTCATCTTGGATGTAGTTTTTGGTACGATCCGCTTCGCCAATCAGTTGGTTTTTCCAATCCAATAAAATAGCCTTAAAGTGCTCCAACTGCGCATCAGACATATACTCTTCGTCTTTGGCCGGCACATAAGGAGTAAATTTAACTTCACTCGGATTCGTGGTCAGGGTGCTCATATGGGTATCCTACTTTTTCAAATTAATTCAATAAAACGACGTATCAAAAGACAAGACGTTATTAACGCTACAATTTGTCCTTTTATCAAACGTTTCACCACTTGGTAATACAAGTAACACAGCTGATCAAATAATATCGTAGACTTTATATCTTGACAGTTATATACCGATTGTTAGATAGGTTGTTATATAAACTTCGGTTTTAATAATACTGTCTAAAGCATGCCGTAGGTCATTGATTGTGAAAACTGAGCTTGTGGTTAATGGGCCATCCTAGCTATCGTGCAGTGGCTTCATATTAGATATTGGGCCACCCTTGCTTTATTTCATAAGTTGTATCATTGTTTGTAATAATAATGAAGTGATTTTTTATACTGAATGCATATTTTATTTGTTTATTACTGTGTTTTTTATCGAAAAATATTGGTGAAAGCTATAAGTATAAAGGGCTAAGACTTATACCAGTACCAATAATTCTGGGCATCAAGTATCCAGTCTTTCAACCCAGCTTGCAACTGTTCCATTGTTGGCTAATTGCAACCAGCGATATCCTGGTAATGCATGCTCATCATAAGAAAAATCATCTTCATAGGGTTTGAACTGATAGCAGGTAGATGGCGTGCTATACACCGTGACGCCTTGGCGCAGTCGAACTTGCTCTTGGTGAGTATGGCCACTGATCACCACTTGTAGCTGTTCAAATGGTGCCATATGCTGCCAAAAACTCTCAGTGTTTTCTGCCATGTGGGTATCAATCCAGTCAGAATCGACTGGAACAATATGATGGTGTAGGGCGATTAATGCGGGCTTATCACAGGTGCTGAGTCTCTCACATAGCCAATTGATATCAGTGGGCGTGATCTCGCCTGCAACCTTACCAGAAATGGAGGAGTCTAATAACAACAGCTGCCAGTATTCAGTCTCAATGACATGACGACTTAACAAACGTGAGTCAGCAGGTTGAGCGACAAGCTCTCGCTGAAAAAACGGCAAGTCTTTACCATTCTCGTCCGTCACATCATGATTACCAGCAATACAAGCAAAAGGAATCTGAGTCGCTTGTAATACAGTAAAGATATGATCGTAAATTGAAGACTTTACTCGATTGACCAAGTCACCGGTTACAATAATTAAATCACAGCGAATATCTTCACTAAGCGCCTGCTGAAGCACGGCTTCAAAACTACGCTGACAAGTTACGTCATCACTATAGGTGTTACTTTCATCAACAAAGACAGGCGTCGATAAATGCAAATCAGTAATCTGTAAAATATTTATCGTTTGGTCAGAGGTGCTTAACTTATTGGCAGGATAGTTTGGCATTGGTTCAGTCCCTTATCGAATCACAACAATAATTATTGTTAGCGCGAGTATGGATAAATGAGCTACTATTTTTCACTGGGTATTTATAATTATTATCAATCTACTATAAAAGAGCACAGCGTTTGCCTTGAGCTTACTTTGACTCGAATCAATGATATTTATACTATCAACTAGGGCGTGTTGAACATTCAAATATTAGGACTGCTGATAGATAAAATCGCACCAAACTAGGCGTAAACCGACGATAATGTCGAGGCCTTAGCTAGGTTTACAACACCGTTTGGGGTGATTTTAGCATCAGCCCTTTGGGGCGGGGCTCTTTTTTGCCAATACATGGCGAAATTGTCTATCCTAGAATGACTAGGCTTCGAAAATTTCACTGCGTATTGCCTGTAAAATAGCCGCCGCCAGTGCCACATTTGAATGTTCAACACGCCCTAGTAATATCGAAGTTAGAGCCAACTTATAGTAATATTGAACTAAAGTATTCATTATATTAATAAAATAAAGTCGAACAAAAAGATAGCGAAAAACAGTCATGTTTTATTTATTATAACGTATTTACAGCGACGCTAACTAAAGTTTTATCTTTATTAACTTTGAAAAAATGAGTGCAGTAAAAAATAAAGCCGCTAATATCAAGACGATAGAAAGACCCGTTTGAATATCTAGCCAAATACTGCCCCACACACCAAGTGTCACACCCAGTTGAGCGACTATCAACGCTATAATCACCATTTGTTTTGGCGATGCCGACCATAGACGTGCGGTCAGTGCAGGTAGCACTAATAATCCGCTGATTAATAGACTGCCAACTGCTTGTAGAGCAATCGCACAAAACCCTGCCAGTACACCCATAAAAAACAGCCGTTGCCGTGTTGGGTTGATACCTTGAATACGTGCCAATGCTTCATGCGTTGCCAGCTTGATTTGCGCAGGCCAAATGTAGATAAGCAGTCCCAAGCCAGCTAGTACGCTACCAGCAAGTAAAGGCAAATCTGCCCAATCAAGATCCAACAAGTTACCGAATAAAAACCCGAGCACATTGGCCTGTTGGTCAGTCAATTGGGTCAAAGCCAGTAAGCCTAGGCACAAGAGCGACACTGACACGACTGCCAATACAGCATCCACTGGCAGACGCTCATCATCAATCAAGACCAGTCCCAGTACGACCATGACACTGACTAATGCAATGCCGATACCCATTGGTAATTGCCACCACACAGCCAAAGCCACACCTAGCAACGTGCCATGAGCTAAGGCATCGGCGAAAAACGCCATGCGCCGCCACAATACCAAGCAACCTAACGGCGCTGATAATAACGCTAATATACTGCCAGCGATCCAAGCAGGCGCAATGATGGCTAACCAAGCAGTCATAATGAATGTCCGTAAAATTTTTTATAAAAGAGTAAAGCCGTATTATTTATATGTTCAATATTTTTGGCTTTAATGAGCTGGATTTTGGCGATTTTGAGCCTTGATTACTAACGCTATAACTCGCTTGGCGCATGGTGTTCACAGGCATGAGGCTGATGCACGTATGGCTGCTCATAATGATGACCAAATAGCTTTTGAAATTCAGTACTAATGGCCAGCTCGCTTGGTTGTCCTTCACAGCAAATATGCTTATTCAAACAAATGACGCGGCGGCTGCCTTTCATGACCCAGTGCAAATCATGAGACACCACTAGCATGGCGCAACGTAAGAAATCAGGCAGCTCATCAATAAACTGATATAGCCAAACTTCAGTATCGGGATCGAGACCTTGCATCGGCTCATCTAAAATAAGCAAGTTAGGTTTGTCTAGTAGCGCTCTAGCTAGCAACACGCGCTGCGTCTCACCACCTGATAAATGCAACATCTGCCGTGACAGTAAATGCGTTAATGATAAGTTATCAAAGATAAACTGTCGCTGCTCAGAGGTTAAACGTTTTTTATCTGCTTGCCCCAACAAGTCGCAGACACGCAGTGGTAATATCGGTGGCACAGCAAATCGCTGCGGTACATAACCAAGCTGTAGCGGCTTATGTGCTGTCATAGAGCCATCAGTTGACTCAATCAAACCTAAGATGAGTTTGACTAGTGTTGATTTACCAGCGCCATTGGGACCGATAAGACTGACCGTCTCATTAACAGCAATGTCAATATCGATGTGAGAGAGCAGACGTTGAGGCCCAATATGGTAACTGATATTGTTTAAGCTCAATAATTTGTCAGCATTACTCACAGTACTGCTATTCGCAACAGTAGTATTTAACTGATTAGAAGGTAGGGTAGAGATATTCATAATATGACAACGCATAGTTAAATAGACAATCGACGAATCATGCTTAAAACTTTTACACGAACCACAGTAGCCTTACTGACAAGCTTGGCAACGACCGCTAAGCTCAATGACACTACGCTCAACAACAAACCCTACATCTTGCTCGGCAAAGCTCATCATTTCCTGAACGGGCAGGCTGCTGCATTCTTGCACCCGTTGACACTGATCGCAGATCAAAAATGCGGCTGTATGCTGGGCGCGAGGATGACAGCAAGGAACATAAGCATTAATAGAGGTTAATTGATGAATCAACCCTTCACTTAGCAAAAATTCTAAACTGCGATAAACCGTTGGCGGCGCGACATTTTTCGGCGTGCGTTTTTTGGTTATCTTAGTTTCTACCGACACTGTTGGTGAACTCGCTACTTTTTGAATATTACTATCATTAGGTATAGACAACCGCATTTGCTGCAACTGAGTGATTAGGTCATAAGCGCCAACGGGCTGATCTGCCTCTAAGACTAATTGGTATATCTGCTGACGCAAAGGCGTAAAGCGCGCGCCATTTAGACGGCAATGCTCTTTAGCTGCTGCTAAGCGTTCATGAACATCATGCGGAGTCAGATCTTGCACATCATGCAAATGTTCGCAGATCGATGAAGTAATAGACATGGTACAAGCTCCTAAAAATAGCATGGTAATCGCATGACGTTCTTTATGATAGCGTTTTTTATTGTTATAGTATAACATACTAAAATAAGAAATGAGTTAATTGTCTTATAGTAGTCTTGTATATCTACCCTTTTTACAGGAGTGGGGCAAGACACTATTACTCATACGTTCGTTATCCAACAATGCTATCTAACAATAAAAGAGCTTACTATGAACGCTGTTTTTACTTACTCCGTACGTTCGCTTATCACATTACAGCGCTTGCTAATGACAGGATTGATAGTCCTAGGGTCTTTCACACTGAGTGCACAAGCTGCAACGGTCAGTGTTAGCAATTATCCGCTATTCTTGTTAAGTGAAGCAGTAACAGAAGGCGCGCCGTCAGCCAAACGACTATTGCAAGCGGGGGAGGTGGGACATCATGGTAGTATCAGCCCAGGTGATATCAAGGCAATCAAAGAAAGTAAGTTTGTGGTATGGTTTGGTGAGCCGCTAGAAAACAATCTAGCAGCAAGTCTAAAAACAGCCCCAAATGCCATTGCTTTATTTGAGTTTGATGCATTCAATCGTCATCCATTACGTGATGTAAAGGGCGACGCTATCGCGGGTACACTAGATCCACATATTTGGTTAGACCCTGAAAATGCCAAAGCCATTACCCGTGCATTGGCTGTGATTCATAGCCATGCCAATCCGCAATATAAAGACCTATACCAAGCCAACGCGAAAAAATTTGCACAGCAACTAGACAAAGAAGTTACTGCATTTGAGCAAAGCTCTACTCAAAGTGCCTCAAAAACACGACCTTATTGGGCTTATCATGATGCTTATCAATATATCGAAGACAGCTTACACTTAACGCTCGTCGGTAGCCTTAGCGTAGATCATCATCTATCACCCAAAGCAAGCCAACTACGTTGGTTAAACGAGCAACGCCCAGCCAAGCAAATGTGTTTGGTTAGTCCAAGTGAGCCAGCAAAAGGCTTACTTGCGAAGTTACAACCAGTGAAGAATACGGTACAGCCAGAAGATATGAGTAGTAGCGATGACTTTATCAGCGGTTGGCAGAATATGGCCAAACAGATATATCAATGTATCTCGTAATGTAGCCAAAAACAGCAATTTGCTAGGATTGTTTGAGTTGGTTGTATAGCTTCGCTTCAAGCATTTATTACAGACCAAATAATATAATAATCTTAGCAAAATGCGTTAGGTGACTGATAAAAGTCATATTTTACTTGCTTAATAGTTACGCTCTACCTATAATAAGTAGCGTTTTATTTTGGCCGAAAGGTAATGCCTGTAGAGTAAGTCATTCACGGATAAAATTATCATAAGTATGATATATTGTCCCAATGCTGTAAGGGCTATAGGAATACCGATGACCAAGCCTGCCAAACGCACGCAAAAAGACAAGATTGGCATCTATATTAAACGACAAGCATGGATACTATTTATCCTTATTATCATTGCTTGGTTAGTAGATACTATTTGGTTACATAGTGAGCTTACGATAGCAAAAAGCACTGCAATTGGTGCGCTACTAAGTTTTATCACTCAAGCAGTATTTGCGTTTTTTATTTTTTGGTACACCGGATATCGCGCGCGCCAACACATCGTTAGCCAGCTATATCGGGGTCAGATGTCAAAATGGTTATTGACCGTGTTTGGTTTTGCACTAATTTTTATTACCGTACAACCCCTATCTGCGCCAGCGCTGTTTATCGGTTTTATGGTAATGCAAATTAGTCACAGTTGGATGTTGTGGCATATACGCTAGCGCTAATAAATGATCGCTAAACAGATGGTTTATTAATAGTACTGGCAAGTCACCCTGCCGTCCAGCTTCTCTATGACTAGTTCGAAAAGTCGAAGCACAACGCTGTCTTAGGATAGCACCAGTGATTATAAAGACCGCACTATGAGTCTCAATGTTAGACGTAGTATGCAGTGAGAGGGTAGGGGTTATTCAACTATCTGTATCGCTGATAATTAGATTACTGATATCTAATTATGGTTAGTGGTTATATTAGCAAGTAAAACTGGTGGCTAACTTATTCATACAGTGGATAAAAAAATCACAATTGACTTTACACGAATACAACGCTGCATTAATATAGGCGGCTAAATATTTTGCTTATAAGCGCTACATTAAGCGCCGATCGTAAAAAACGGTCAGTGGGCAAGCACATATATAATAATTTTGCGTATAAAAATGCAAGGGCTATTACTGAGTTATCATAAGCCCTTTTTTGATAGCTAAAATTTATCTCACGCTATCAAATACTGCATATTAGTAATAGAACTATGGGTTGGATGTTGTTGGTTACATGAGTGATTTAGTACGGTTTATTTGTTTGCTTAATAGCAAGATAGATATCCATACTACACCTCATCAGATGACAACCATATTTTTGGTAGTTGATTAAATCGTTGATTAATAAGAAGCTTACATTATGGCATCCGAGCAAACATCATCAGAATATATCTCTCACCACTTAACGAATTGGACGTATGGCTATCTGCCGGGCGAAGGTTGGAAAGTTGCTCATACTGCTGAAGAAGCAGGGGCAATGGGCTTTAATGCTATCCATCTTGATTCTATGCTATGGTCGATTGGTCTAGGTATCTTATTTTGCGCCGTCTTTTGGATGGTTGCCAAAAAAGTCACTTCAGGTGTGCCAGGAAAAACTCAGGCAGCAGTTGAGATGATCGTTGAGTTTGTTGATAACAACGTTCGTGATTCATACAGTGGTACATCAAAACTGATTGCGCCATTGGCGTTGACCATTTTTGTCTGGATCTTTTTGATGAACTTGATGGATTTAATACCTGTTGATTTCATTCCAGGTATTGCTGGGCAAATCGGTGCCGCTATGGGCCATGATCCACATCATGTTTTCTTTAAGATCGTTCCAACGACTGATCCTAACATCACGCTTGGCATGTCGTTCTCTGTCTTTGCACTGATTATCTTTTATAGCATTAAAGAAAAAGGTTTGGGCGGCTTTATCGGTGAATTAACACTACATCCGTTTGGCGCCAAAAACCCAATCGTACAAGCGATTTTGATTCCCATCAACTTCATCCTAGAAGCAGTTACTCTAATAGCCAAACCTGTATCACTTGGTTTGCGTCTATTCGGCAACATGTATGCTGGGGAATTGATTTTCATACTGATTGCTCTAATGCCGTTTTGGATTCAATGGGCGTTATCGGTACCGTGGGCTATCTTCCACATCTTAGTTATTACACTTCAAGCGTTCGTATTCATGATGCTGACGATAGTTTACATGTCGCTTGCATCATCAACTGAACATTAATTAGACATTCAATAGGTAAATGAGGATACATCAATGGATCCAGTATTAGGTGGTTACACAGTTATCGCAGTAGCACTACTTATCGGTCTTGGCGCACTTGGCACAGGTATTGGTTTTGCTATTCTAGGTGGAAAATTCTTAGAAGGCGTTGCGCGTCAACCAGAGCTTGGCTCACAATTGCAAACTCGTATGTTCATCGTAGCAGGTCTTCTTGATGCTATTCCGATGATCGGTGTTGGTATTGCTATGCTATTGTTGTTCGCTAACCCTCTAGCAGGTTAATCCGAAAGCTCAGTTGTAAATGTTTGGTATTCGGAGACTTTCTATCAAATATAGTCAAGATTTGACTACCAAACATGATCAATGAAACTGATTTTTCATTAACAAAGAGGTGATCACGTGAATATCAATTTTACCCTCGTCGGTCAAGCCATTGCTTTTGCAATATTTGTGATTTTTTGCATGAAATTCGTGTGGCCACCACTTATCGGTGCCATCAATGAGCGTCAGCGTAAAATTGCTGAAGGTCTGAATGCCGCAGAAAAAGCAAAAGCAGATTTGGCGACCGCGGAGCAAAATGTCCAGCAGGAACTTGATCTTGCAAAGACCAAGGCTGCCGCTCTAATCGAGCAAGCGAACAAGAGTGCCAATCAGCTCGTCGAAGATGCAAAATCGCAAGCCCAAGCGGAAGGCGAGCGCATTCGTCAACAAGCGCAAGCATCTATCGATCAAGAAATCAATCAAGCGCGTGAATCATTACGTGCCCAAGTTGCTGAACTGGCTGTACTTGGTGCAGAGAAGATTTTGCAAGACAAAGTCGATGTGCAAAAACATGCCAGTATGTTAGACCAACTGGCGGCGAAGCTGTAATTGTGAGGATATAATGGCTGACTTATCAACCTTAGCACGACCGTACGCTAAAGCCGCGTTTGACTATGCCAACGAAAACGGCGCAGTCAACGAGTGGGAAAACTTCTTACTTGTTGCTAGCACTGTTGTCAATGACAAGTCGTTCAGTACTTGGCTAGACAATCCAGCTGTTTCTGCTGAGCATAAGTCAGCTGCTTTGGTCGATCTTTATGATACGCAAGTAGCTAGCGCTAATGATTCTGCTTTTAAGCAGTTATTAAGCGAAGCTCAAGGGACTAGCCTTGACAGTAACGTAAGCTATCCAAAAGTATCAGTAGCACTTAGTAACTTCGTTAAACAGTTATCAGAACAAGAGCGTCTGGCGCTGCTTCCTGAAGTTTATGAGCATTATCGCCGTCACAAGGCAATAAGCTTAAAGCAGCTTGACGCATATGTGACCTCTGCCTACCCATTGACTGATGAACAGCGTCAAACGCTACAAACGCGTCTTGCTGCCTCGCTAAATGCTAGTGTAGTGATTCACGAATCAGTTGATCCAAGTCTATTGGCAGGCGCTACAATCAAAGTCGGTGACAAAGTCATTGATGATTCGATGCGCGGCAAGTTACAACAGTTAAAAACACAGCTAACTGCCTAATGCCAATCATCAATACAGTCAAATATTGACTGTATGATTATAAGAGCAATTAAGTCAGTGGGCGGGTTATCATAAATTAAAGGAAACAAGGCAATGCAACAATTGAATCCAGCGGAAATCAGTAACCTGATTAAGCAGCGTATTCAAGACCTTGATGCGGGTGCAACTGCAAAGAATGAAGGCACGATTGTCAAAGTATCTGACGGTATCGTGCAGATTCATGGTCTTGAAGATGCCATGTACGGCGAAATGATTGAGTTTGAAGGCGAAATCTACGGAATGGCTCTAAACTTAGAGCGTGATTCTGTTGGCGCGGTAGTACTTGGTGATTACCTAAAGCTGCAAGAAGGTCAAAAAGCCTATTGTACTGGTCGTATTCTTGAAGTACCAGTAGGTCCTGAGCTGTTAGGCCGTGTTGTTGATGCTTTGGGTAATCCTATTGATGGCAAAGGTCCTATCGATGCCAAGATGACTGATAAAGTCGAAAAGATCGCTCCAGGCGTTATCGACCGTCAATCAGTAGATCAACCAGTAATGACTGGTTATAAAGCCGTTGATACCATGATTCCAATCGGTCGTGGTCAGCGTGAGCTTATCATTGGTGACCGTCAGACTGGTAAAACAGCGATGGCTATCGATGCGATCATCGCACAGAAAGCGTCAGGCATTAAATGTGTATACGTGGCTATCGGACAGAAACGTTCGACTATCGCTAACGTCGTACGTAAACTTGAGCAAACTGGCGCACTAGAATATACCACTGTTGTGGTTGCTTCAGCATCAGAGCCTGCAGCACTTCAGTATATCGCACCGTACTCAGGTTGTACGATGGGCGAATACTTCCGTGACCGCGGCGAAGATGCACTGATTGTATTTGATGACTTATCAAAGCAAGCAGTTGCTTATCGTCAGATTTCACTACTATTACGTCGTCCGCCAGGTCGTGAAGCTTATCCTGGTGACGTATTCTATTTACACTCACGCCTACTTGAGCGTGCATCACGTGTAAATGCTGATTATGTAGAAAAGTTCACTAACGGTGAAGTGAAAGGTAAAACTGGTTCTTTAACCGCACTACCAATCATTGAAACACAAGCTGGTGACGTATCTGCATTCGTACCAACTAACGTGATTTCGATCACTGATGGTCAGATCTTCCTAGAGTCTAGCTTATTCGCCTCAGGTATCCGTCCAGCAGTAAACGCTGGTATCTCGGTATCTCGTGTGGGCGGGGCCGCTCAGACTAAGATCATCAAAAAGCTATCTGGTGGTATTCGTACCGCTCTAGCTCAGTATCGTGAACTAGCAGCATTCGCTCAGTTCGCCTCAGATCTTGATGACGCAACTCGCGAGCAGCTTGATCATGGTGAGCGTGTGACTGAATTGATGAAGCAGAAGCAGTATCAGCCGATGTCAATCTCTGAGCAAGCAGCCGTTATCTATGCTTCAAACGAAGGCTTCTTAGCTGACGTACCTGTCGAAAAGATTGGTTCTTTCGAAGAAGCGTACTTACGTTATATGCATGATGAGCAAAGTGAATTGATGCGTGAAATTGATGACACTGCGAACTACAATGATGATATCGCAGGTCGTTTAAAGTCATCTCTAGAGACCTTTAAACAAAATCACAGTTATTAATTTAACGGGTTAAGCCGAATTGGTTATAACTGTAGCTTAGAGCTGATAAAGTGGCGCGTTGTCTGACCAGATATTTGCGCCACTGTTTTAACCATTACCGGTATTAGATCGCGTAATGCCACAAGATATAAAATGTTATTCTGTAGGATTGATGTTGTATATCAAACGATTGTCGCATGCGCCAATGCTTTTTAACCCTCTTATATTGGAATCATTATGGCAAGCTTAAAAGAGATACGTGCCAAAGTCACCAGTATTAAAAGCACCCAGAAAATTACTCGTGCTATGCAAATGGTAGCGGCAAGTAAAATGCGCCGTGCGCAAGAGCGCATGGAAGTGGGTCGCCCGTATGCTGATAGTATGCGCCGGGTTATTTCACATTTGGTGCATGCCTCATCAGACTACAAACATCCGTATATGGTATCGCGTCCAGTCAATAAGGTTGGCTATATTGTCATTACCTCTGACCGTGGCCTAGCGGGTGGTTTGAATATTAACTTATTCAAAGCCCTAACTAAAAGTATCCAAGATTATCAAGATCAGTCTGTACAAGCTGAGTTTGCAGTCATCGGTGCCAAAGGTGTGAGTTTCTTTAAAAACTTTGGTGGTAAAGTTACATCGGCTGTGACCGATTATGGCGATAAACCAACGTTTGAACAATTGAATGCACCGGTTCAAGCGATGCTTGAAGACTATAGTAACGGCAATATTGACCGTATCTATGTGGTCTATAACCGATTCGTCAATGCGATGACTCAGAAACCAACAGTTAATCAGTTGGTTCCTCTACCAGAGCAGTCATTTGATGATGAAGACAGTGGTCTACAGACAGAACTTAGCTGGGATTATATCTACGAGCCTGACATCAAGACGTTAATTGATGAATTGCTTGGTCGCTATATTGAGTCGATTGTTTATCAAGCGGTAATGGAAAACGTTGCCTCTGAGCAGTCTTCACGTATGGTTGCGATGAAAGCGGCAACAGATAATGCTGGTGACCTTATTAACGATTTACAGTTGGTTTATAACAAGCTGCGTCAAGCGGCGATTACCCGAGAAATCTCGGAAATCGTTGGCGGTGCTGCTGCTGTTTCATAATTGACTACACCTATATATAGAAGTTCAAGGAGAACGCAATGAGTAGCGGTCGTATTGTACAGATTATTGGCGCGGTTCTTGACGTTGAGTTCAACCGTAATGAAGTTCCTCAAATTTTTGATGCCTTGCAAGTAGACGGTACCGAAACTACCCTAGAAGTACAGCAACAGCTAGGTGACGGTATTGTACGTACTATTGCAATGGGTTCAACCGAAGGTTTAAAGCGTAACCTACCTGTTACTAATACTGGTGCACCTATCTCTGTGCCTGTTGGTACTGGTACGCTAGGTCGCATCATGGATGTTCTTGGTCGTCCTATCGATGAAGAAGGTCCTGTTGTTGCTGACGAAAAATGGTCTATCCACCGTGAAGCACCAAGCTACGCGGATCAGTCAAACAGCACTGAGCTACTAGAGACTGGTATTAAAGTTATCGATCTACTTTGCCCGTTCGCTAAAGGTGGTAAAGTTGGTCTGTTTGGTGGTGCTGGTGTTGGTAAAACCGTTAACATGATGGAGCTGATCAACAACATCGCTCTAAAACATGAAGGTTTGTCAGTATTTGCTGGTGTTGGTGAGCGTACTCGTGAAGGTAACGATTTCTATCACGAAATGCAGGAAGCTGGCGTTGTAAACACTGAAGACTTCAGTAAGTCTAAAGTAGCAATGGTATATGGCCAGATGAATGAGCCACCGGGTAACCGTTTACGTGTTGCACTGTCTGGTTTGACCATGGCTGAGTACTTCCGTGATACCAAAGATCCTGTTACTGGCAAAGGTCGTGACGTACTATTGTTTGTTGATAACATCTACCGTTATACACTAGCGGGTACAGAAGTATCAGCACTACTTGGTCGTATGCCATCAGCGGTTGGTTATCAGCCAACACTAGCTGAAGAGATGGGATTACTACAAGAACGTATTACGTCAACTCAGTCAGGCTCTATTACTTCAGTTCAGGCGGTATACGTACCTGCGGATGATTTGACCGATCCATCACCTGCTACAACGTTTGCTCACTTGGATGCAACAGTTGTACTAAGCCGTGATATCGCATCACAAGGTATCTATCCTGCGGTTGATCCATTGGATTCAACATCACGTCAGCTAGATCCACAAGTAATCGGTGAAGATCATTACAATGTTGCTCGTGGTGTTCAGGAAGTTCTACAGCGTTATAAAGAGCTTAAAGACATCATCGCTATCTTGGGTATGGATGAGTTATCAGAAGAAGATAAACTGGTTGTTTATCGTGCTCGTAAGATTCAGCGCTTCTTGTCTCAGCCATTCCACGTAGCTGAAGTCTTCACTGGTGCACCTGGTAAATACGTACCACTACGCGATACCATTGCTAGCTTTAAAGCAATCATCGCTGGTGAATACGATGACCTACCAGAGCAGGCGTTCTACATGGCTGGTAGCATCGATGAAGTAGTCGCTAAAGCTGAAAAAATGAAGTCTAAGTCAGCGTAAGTTGTATAAGCATAAGCTAACGAGTAGATATAATATAAACCTTGTATCTACTCTTCAGTAACGCATCGCAGTTTTACTGTTTTTTGATCGCGCTTTGATGGTAAGGAATTAAGTATGGCAACGTTACAATGTCGCGTCGTAAGTGCTCGTGAAGAGTTGTATTCAGGCGAAATTAGCATGTTAATAGCTACTGGTACCGAAGGCGAGATTGGTGTATTGCCAGGTCACACACCGCTTATTACTTTGCTAAAGCCAGGTGCAATGCGAGTGCAAACACCAAACGGTGAAGAAGAAGTAATTTACGTCTCAGGTGGTGTATTAGAAGTACAGCCTAAGATGGTTACGGTATTGGCTGATACAGCCATGCGTGCACACAATCTTGACGAAAGCAAAATCGTCGAAGCACGTAAAAAAGCTGAGCAAATGCTAGTTAACCAGTCTGATACGCTACAAACCAATGCGGCTTTGGCCTCACTTGCAGAGTCAGTAGGACAATTACAGACTATTCGTAAGTACAAAAACCGCGCGTAATTTATTACTGATAGCTCTAGCTAATCATTTAGAGTTATCGCTAGAAGTAATGATAAAAAACAGTCCATTATATGGGCTGTTTTTTTATATCTATTCATTATGAAATTAACGGTTCTGCGGTAAATACACATAGTTATTACTTCGATAGTATTTGAGTATTTGTGGCAGTTCAATTTATTCTCAGGAAAAATCTTTTGTTATCAATGAATCATCCTCCATTGGAATTTTCTTAAAAAGACACTGGCGACAACGGTAATATATGGTTATATTAGACATAACGTATTATAAGTAACGAGCAGTAACTGTACGCGATAACGTTGGCTCGATGGTTTGGGTAATTAGCAAACGATAGATAATACAAATTGCGATGTACTAACGAAGTAATTGGTGTAATTTCTGGACGCAAACTAAAGTTTTGATAGGGGTAGTTTATAGGTTTTGTTACCGACTATCAGCTATAGTACAGGAAGCTGATAATTTAATAGTATACTGTGCTACCAAGTTTGTAACAGCTATACGAACATCAATTGTGCCACTATATGGTGCTATTAATTTTACCGCTCTTACTTTTACTGCTTTTAAATTAGATGTATTAGAGGATATAACAATGACAACGAATGAAGAAGACAACACCCCCCGAATCTTGATTGTTGAAGATGATGAGCGTCTGGCCATGTTGACTCAAGATTACTTGGTCAAAAATGGTTTAGAAGTGGCAATTGAAACTGATGGTAATCGTGCTATTCGCCGTATCGTCAATGAGCAACCAGATATGGTTGTACTTGATGTCATGCTACCTGGTAGCGATGGTCTGACTGTCTGCCGTGAAGTGCGCCCGCATTATCAAAACCCAATTTTGATGTTGACTGCGCGTACTGAAGACATGGATCAGGTATTGGGTCTTGAGATGGGTGCTGACGACTATGTTGCCAAGCCTGCTCAGCCACGTGTATTGCTTGCCCGTATTCGTGCGCTACTGCGCCGCTCAGAAAATGCACCATCAGAAGATGTGCCACAACGTCTAGAGTTTGGCGAGTTAGTAATTGATAACGGTGGTCGTTCAGTTAACCTAGGTGATGAGTTGGTTGATTTCACCAGTGCTGAATACGATTTACTATGGTTGCTTGCTTCTAATGCAGGTCGTATTCTATCTCGTGAAGATATCTTTGAGCGTCTACGTGGTATCGAATATGATGGTCAAGATCGTTCAATCGACGTGCGTATCTCACGTATTCGCCCAAAAATCGGTGATGATCCAGAAAATCCAAAACGTATCAAGACCGTACGTAGTAAAGGTTATCTATTCGTAAAAGAAGGCAACTAATATTGTTGCTTCTATAGGTTGATTAATTATTAATCACTATTCGAAAAAACCAGCAACGATGCTGGTTTTTTTGTGGCTAAATTCTAATTTTTAAACTTAAATGCAGTGTTATGTGGTTTAATTAACTCATTATTATAGACGCTGACTAAATATATGTCATACATATAAGTCTTTGGATGATTGCCACATATGAATTAAAATGCGGTAATTAAAAGTCAAAGTTAAAGTCTATCCCTATTCGATCATGCTCGATACCATCAAACACATAGCACTATCTATATGTTTGATGATATTAGCAATCTCTACTTATTAAGTTGGTCACGGCACGTATGTCATTAGTCTCTTCTTTAAAACACAGTATTTTTGTTCGTATCTATGCTGGGCTACTTATAGTCTGCTTGTGTGTGGCATTGTTTGCGCAGTTATTGATGGATACCATTAATAAGGAGCGTGTGCAGTCCTATCGTGAAAATATGGCAATGGGGGCGTTCCATTTGGTGAGTGAAGGAATTGCTCACCAAAATAGCGAGGAAGAGCGTGAATACTGGCTATCAGATGCGAGTAGTTTATTTGGTACTACTTTTAAAGTCTTGCCTATTGACGAAGTAGACTTTAGTGCCAGTGAGCTACGCCGTTTTAAAAATGATAATACCGTTGTACGTTATTTTAACCAGCCTGTATATGCAGATGTTTATTATCGCTTACCGGACAACAAGAGTGTGTTAACAGCGAGAATCTCTCAAGTTACCGAACAGCAAGTGCGGGCAATCGCGGTCTTTTTGTTAGATGATTTGTCTTATCACATGACACTATCGGACAAGCGCGCACGTTTGGCTGAATTGGAGAAGAAGTTTTCTTTTCCTTTAGCATTCAAAGCAGTCAATACGCTTGAGTTAGATTCAGATCAGATGGCTCGTCTGCGCCGTGACGAAGTCGTCATATCACTACAAGATACTAACAGTAGTACGAGTAACTCTGCGATTAGGGTAGTGGTACCATCCGAAATCAATGATATGGCAATTTTGATTGGGCCTATACCTTTATTTAACTGGTTCCCACTTAACTTAATTATTAGTATGATTCTTATTAGCATGTTCCTAATTAGCTTAGGTGTATATGCGCTCATCTTCCCGCTTGAACGTAAGCTACAATTGATTCAGGTAGGTGTCAATGAGGTCAGTCAAGGTAACCTTGATATTCAAGTACAGGTTATTGGTCAAGATGAAATAGCGCGTTTGTCAGCGACTTTTAATGCCATGACCTCGCATATTAAGCGTTTGATTGAATCACAGCGCGAGCTTACCCGAGCGGTCTCACATGAGCTTCGTACGCCAGTGGCTCGTATTCGATTTGCCGTAGATATGCTTGCTGATACAGATGACGAAGACTCACGTTTTATGCAGCGTGACTATATTGATGAAGATATTGAATCGCTTAATGGTTTGATTGATGAAATTTTGACCTATGCTAAGCTTGAGGAAGGGTCACCAAAGTTAGATTTAGAACCAGTAAACTTAAGAGAGCTGTTAGAGCAGATCGAGCGCGAAACCAATGCGCTAGGTAAACCTATCAAAATAGTAACAAGTTTACCAAATGCAAAAGTAACAGCAGTGGCAGATAGACGCTACTTACACCGTGTGATTCAAAATCTTGCAGGTAATGCATTACGCTATGCAGAAACAACCATTATCATTAGTGCAGGTGTCAAAAAAGGCAATGCCTTCGTTAGTGTCGAAGATGATGGACATGGTATTCCTGAAGCAGATCGCGAAAAAGTATTCATTCCATTCTCACGCTTAGATGACAGCCGTACACGCGCGTCAGGTGGCTATGGCCTAGGCTTGTCTATTGTATCGCGTATTGCCTTTTGGTTTAATGGTAGTATGAAGGTAGATGAGAGTCGTGAGTTAGGCGGTGCAAGGTTCGTGATGACGTGGCCTATTAAACCATTGACGCAAATTCTTGCTGCTGATGAATTGACGCAGGAGAAAAGCGAGCGCGACTTCGATACTAAGTTGTCAGATTAGACCAAGTTATAGGGCTAAGCTATAAGAGCAAGCTATCAGACTAAATCATCAGACTAAATTATCAGGCTAGGCCATAATTATTAGTCATGATACTAAAGACAATCAGCGCCATTTTAATGGTATAACAGGATACAGATTTATAGCTAGGTGACGCGCTCGTCGCTATTTTTAAGACAGTTGGACAATGTCATAGGAGGGCATAGGATGCCATATTTATTTGGTGGCTTGGTAGTGTTGAATGCCATTACGCTAGGCTATTATTTATTCTTAAAACAGCCATCAACGACCCAAACACTACAAGCAGCTCAGGCTGAAATTACCCAGCCACTAGCTTTTACTAACAGTGCTGAGTATATTCCGCCGGCTATTGGTAGCAAAGACTAGCGTTGACCTCTTTGCTTATTCAGATTAAAGTCTCATTGCTATTTTGAGTTTGGCATCGTACCGTCTACCTCAGATACCTTTTCTACGTCAGCCGCCAATGTAGTATCTCCAGTGACTTTAGAGAGTAGGGGAATGCGTACGCATACTTGTAGCCCACCTTCAGGGTGGTTAATGGCTTCGACGGTACCATGATGTAATCGTGCAATACGATCAACAATCGCAAGACCTAGTCCGCTACCTTGAGTAGTCCGTGCCGTCTCTCCACGTTCAAACGGTTGCATAATCCGCTCTAATTGATCGTCAGCGACGCCATCACCGCAATCTCGTACACAAATCACTAACTGTTCTTGAGCTTCTTTGTTCACCACATTTTCGCTGACCACATCCGTATCTTCGTCTTCGACAGTTTCTATAAATGTTGGTACAACCGTCGCCGATAAATAAATAGGTGGCTTTCCATAACGATTGGCATTATTGACCAAGTTGATAATCAGACGCTTGATGGATAATGGACGTACGGGAACGACCTTGTCGCATTCTGACTCATATACAAACTTCATTGGCGCAAACTGCACCATAATTTCATTAAATATAGTGTCTAGGTTGGTCAAGCTGACTGGCTCATCAGAACCGTCTTTCATAAATGAGATGAACTGCTCCAAAATAGCATCCATATCCTCAATATCGTAAATCAGCCCTTCACGGAAAAAATCATCTGGTAGCATTTCTGCGGTCAAGCGCATACGTGTCAACGGCGTCCGCAAATCGTGTGAGATGCCGGCAAGCATGATTGTTCGCTCTTTTTGAGCTTGGTTCAATGTCGTAAACAGTCGGTTAAACGCCATATTAACTTGGCGTATTTCTGTGGGGCCTTTCTGAGTGGGCAGTGTGGTTGCATGACCGAGACGAATATAGTTAGTAGCTGCCCGCTGTAGGTAGCGTAGCGGGCGATTTAACTGACGCGCTAATAGAATAATCGTTAGTAGCGATAGAATAGGCAGTCCAATCAAAAATAGCACCAGTAATGTCGGGCTATATTGTGAATAGTAAACCACAGGCTCGCGCACCCAAAAACTGTCATCACGGCTATCTTGTACCCATAGCTGCGGCGTTGGCTTAAATTTAAAATAGACCTCTACAGGACGACCGAGCTGCGCACCGATTTCACGTTGTAGTACGTCAGTGAAAAAGCTCACGAATGGCTTGTCAGCGACTTCTGGAAAGTCACTAGGGTTGTTTACCACGACGACATGAGAGTGCTGGTAAATCCATTGGCGTACTTCGGGACGACCTTGCCAGTCTTTATTAACGCTATTGATCAGCTGCAACTCACTCGTCAAATAACGAGCATGGTTTTTTAACTCTGGCAGATACAGACTGCGCCAAAAGAACAGAATTGATAAGCTCACACTGATAAGCACGATAAAGGCAACCATCAAGGTCGTTAGCCAAGTGTTGGAATAAGAGCGTGGCAGCCAACCTTTACGACGCGGCTTTGGGTTTGGGGAAATCATATGTGTCCAACAGAGTAAAAGAAAAGTTATTGTGATATAGCGTGTAGTTCTCTAAATATGATTGTCTTAAAGCTAGTCTGTGCATCAATCTATAGCGATATATCATAGAATAGCATAATCAATAAATAGTACTGATACAGTATGCAATCGACGAGCGAGCCAGATAGTTATTGAAATAGGTATAAAGTTAAGCTTAAGGATAAATGTATTTAGCAATTGTCTATTTTTCAGAAAGAGCGATAGTAATTTATAGAATCTAAAGAAAAACTTTAAAAATAAGCCATTATCATCAGTTATATTTTACTTAGGTCGACATTTAAGCTATTGTTAATAAATAATTAAATATGCACAGTTTATGTTTTCAACAAATAAAGACTGTGATATAATTATGCCCTTTTTGGTATACCTGCGAAAGAGAGAATTCACATGGTTGTTATTCGTTTAGCACGGGGCGGTGCCAAGAAACGCCCATTTTATCAAGTAGTTGTTGCTGATCAACGCCGCGCGCGTGACGGTCGCTATATTGAAAACATCGGCTTTTTTAACCCACTCGCTAAAGAGTCTGAAGAAGCAGTACGCCTAAACATGGAAGCGTACAATGCGTGGATCGCAAAAGGTGCACAACCTTCAGATCGCGTTGCTTCATTAGCAAAAGCTTACAACAAGTCTGCAGCTCAAACTGAAGCAACTGCTTAAGTTTTGGTTGTTACTGAGACGTTCGTAGCAAAACTATGACATGACTCAGTAGACTTTAGAATACATAGCGTAACTGGTCTGACCAGGGTGCGCCATTAACTGTTTATCGCTTTTGACGCAATTGTTTTTGCAATTGCTGTTTTAATCATTGTTAGGTTAGCTGCTATGTCATCTGTTCCAAACGCTAGTGCCCTTATGAAAATTGGTCAGCTTAAGAAGCCTTACGGCATCAAAGGCTGGCTTTGGGTATTCAGTGATACGGATGACCGCACAGCGATATTCGACATGAAGCCGTGGTGGATGAAAACTGCCACTGGCATGAAACCTTTGACTGTGAAGGCTTGGCGTGAGCAAGGAACAGGAATTGTGGCTCAATTTGAGCAGATTCCTGATCGTAATGTTGCTGAGACTATGAACGGTGTTACCGTTTGGGTCGAACAAAACGTCCTACCTGAAACAGGTGAAGACGAATATTATTGGTCGGATTTGGTCAGTCTGCGCGTGATGAACGAGCAGGATGAGTATCTAGGTAATATCACTGAAATGTTTGAAACCGGTGCCCATGACATCATGCGTGTAACGGCAAATTCAGACAGTTTGGACAATGAAGAACGCCTGATTCCATGGCATAAGCAAACTGTGATAGAAGTCAATATGGCTGAAAAAACAGTGCTTGTGGCTTGGCCGAGTGATTACTGATAGCGTTTCTGGCTTTTTAGTCAGACGTTGTTATTACTTACACCGATTGTTTTAGCCTTAACGCAAGTAGACATCAGATGTATTTTGCCGTAATTAGTATTTTTCCTGAGATGTTTGCCACGATTCGTGAGTTTGGAATCACGGGCCGAGCAGTGACTCAAGAGCAAGTTACGATTGAATGCATTAATCCACGTGATTATACCACCGATAACTATCGCCGTATCGATGAGCGCCCTTATGGGGGTGGTCCTGGGATGGTGATGATGGCTGAGCCATTATCGAAAGCCATTGAGGATGCACGATTGCGTGCCAGTCAACATGGTTGCCGTGTCGATAGTGAGCACTGTCCGGTGATTTATATGTCGCCGCAAGGACAGACGCTTAGTGAGAGTAACGTAGTCAATATGACTGATTACGATGGCATGATTTTATTGTGCGGTCGTTATGAAGGTATCGATGAGCGTTTACTATCACAATATGTCGATATGGAAGTATCGTTAGGTGATTACGTGTTGACTGGTGGCGAATTGCCAGCAATGGTGCTGATGGATAGTGTGATACGTCGTCTGCCCGATATTATGGGTGATGACAAGTCAGCGGAGCAAGACTCTTTTGTCGATGGCTTGCTTGACTGTCCACACTATACTAAGCCGCATGAGTTTGCGGGTATGGCGGTTCCTGAGGTGTTACTTTCAGGTCACCATGCCAATATCGCTAAGTGGCGTTTTAGTCAGCAAGTCAGTCGTACGCAAACGCGTCGTCCAGACTTATGGCAAGCGTTTACCCCAACGGTAGAGCAAGCGAAGTGGTTGAAAGCATTGGCCAAAGCAGATAAAAAGTAGATTTTTAGAATCTGATTTGATCGTTACTAGGTTTGATAAACAGTTAAGAAACAGAATTTTGAGCAATAATAAAACGAGTCATAGCATAGTGGCCGTTGGTTATAACCCATTTACGTTGTGTCTCACTATAAAGAGATGCGATTAATTATTACAAACAGGTGATATGCGTCAAGCCTCTATTATCTAATGTGAGGAGATAACTCTCATGAGCAACAAGCATCCATTGGTTCAGGTCATCGAAAACGCTCAATTGCTTGAGCGCCCAAGCTTTGCACCCGGCGATACCGTTGTGGTACAAGTAAAAGTACGTGAAGGTGAGCGTGAGCGTTTACAGGCTTTTGAAGGCGTTGTAATTGCTAAGCGTAACCGCGGTTTAAACTCAGCGTTTACCGTACGTAAAATCTCAAGCGGCGTTGGCGTTGAGCGTGCATTCCAATTGCATTCACCAATCATCGAGAGCATCGAAGTCAAACGTCGCGGTGCTGTTCGCCGTGCGAAACTATACTACTTACGTGAGCGCTCTGGTAAATCAGCACGTATCCGCGAAAAACTTGGTGCTCGTCCAGTTGCTAAGAAAAAAACTGACGCTGGCGTACCTGATGCAGTTGATACTGCACCTGGTATCTAAGCACAAGTTTGCCGTTTTGAGTTAGTCCTATATGTTAGGATTGGTTCAGGACAAGGTAATAGTAGATACAAGCCCTTATTCATAGGTTTATTTATAAATAAGCGGGCCATACCAAAAAAGACGAAACCCCAATCTATGCGAAAGCTAGATTGGGGTTTTTGTATGTATAGCATTAATAATTTGAGTTTTATCAGCTCCGATATTATCAGCTCTAATAGTGCCAGTTATAAGCTAAAGCTTATTGAGCATCAAACGTATCGATGCGATTTACTTGCTCTTTGGACTTACTGTATTTGCGCAGTCTAATGTATAACGTCTTGGTAACGGTCGCAATGAGCTTTTGCTGCTCATCCACGATGTCGACTTTATATTCACGGAATACCGCTTCACCTTCTTTTGCCAACTCTTGAATAGTAATGATTTCAGAGCTAGGTATCTTCATGCGTGCTGTGACTTTGCTATTGCCAGGCGAAACAAAATCAATATGTGAGCTTTTGTCCCACACCACGTAATTGCTACCTAGTTGATGCATCAGCATGAGCATATAAAAAGGGTCAACCATCGAATATAAGCTACCACCAAACTGGGTACCGACGATATTTTTGTTCAGAGTGTTTAATCCCATGCTTACCACGCACAAACCCTGATCGAGACTGATATGATCGATTTTGATACCTGCACCAATGTATGGTGCATAAGTATTAAGGCGCAGCTTTAATAAATGCGGTGTCAGCAATGGCATGATGCTTTGCTTGGCCCGACGTTTCAAGGTCTCAAGGTTGGTAGGTAATACGCTCATAAACTTGTCCTGTTGCCTTTTCTCAATTTTTTGATTGTATCAATAATGCGGTTTTACACAGTATTACTGAGAAATAAATCGATAAAAAGTATTTATCATAATTAAAAAGTACTCAGCCTGCTAGCTCTAAAGCGTAACCAAAATGACATATTTATGCCCACTTATAAGTAACGATCGTTATTTATTATAACTATCTTTGCTATTCATCTATGTGATAAAAATCCACCTAGATGCAAATCGTTATCAATAAAACGGTCGCTTATTCTAATTCAAAGTCTATAACAGAGAGGTTTTTTCCTCATGGTTTTCTATTAAGGTTAATTTTGTCTCAAATAGAAACTTTAGTTTATATATTATAATGAGATACATAGTATCTTTAAATGGTTTTAGGTTCGCATTTCATCAAGTCTTGGCATACAATAGTTCGCAGTTTGTAATAGGCGCTTTGGTCTATAACATTAGAGCAGAGCGTGTGTAGTCAATCAAAGACGTAATCGACACAAGGAAATGTGATGAGTAACCCTCAGACCCCCTCTTCAGGGTCTAATACGCCGACCTCGAACGTAAACCACGACAGTCAAGTACAAGGCAGTTATGTAGATTTGCATAAGCCCAGCTCTAGCTTCGACAGTCGTGATGCTTATTTAAACCATGAATTACAAATCATGCAGCCGAAACGCTGGCGTCCTAATTTACCATTCCGTGATTACCGTTTTGAATACGAAGATACTATTCCAGCAATGGCCGCGACCATCGGTAAAGTCGTTATGGTGGGCGCCATTGCAGCAACCTTTGCAGGTCCACTCGGCTTAGGTGATGCGTTTGTCTTAGAAAACGTGCGCTACGAGCTATTGATCGTCTCCTTCTTTATTATTTTATTTTCGGGCTTTCTACTGCCGACGGCCAACCTCGCTGGTACTCACGGTCCACTTATTCCTTTGATTCCTATTGTGGTAGCAGCTGGTGGGCACCCGATGGCCTTTGGTCTGCTTATTGGTGCTTTTGGTCTGCTCCTCGCGATTAGTAAAGGGGGGAGTCTGCTGGCTAATTTAACCAGTAAGGGTGTGTGCGGTGGCCTCTTGATTTACTTGGGCTTTATCGGAACCACATCACAGGTCAAAAATCTCTTTGCTTGGGCAGAAGGGATTGGCATGTCGCATATCGCTTTCTTTATTATTCTGGCGACTATCCTGCTATATGCATTGCTTGAGCATTGGCAAAAACGCTGGCTCGCGGTTCCGCTAAGCTGTGTGTTAGGTGGTGGCCTTGCATTTGCATTGGGCGCACCTTTTGCGTTCAAAACAGCACCAGGTCTACCAAACATGAATCCAATGTATTGGTGGGGCGAGAACACAGGTTGGATGTTAGGTCTGCCGACGATTGAAAGTTTCATTGTAGTATTACCGTTTGCTATTTTGGCCGTGGCAATGTGGTCGCCAGATTTCTTGGGCCATCAAGTATTCCAAAAAATCAGCTATCCTAAGCGTACTGAAAAAGTACTTATGGATATCGATGACACGATGACCAGTGCTTCATTTCGTCAGGTAGTCGGCTCTGTATTGGGCGGCGCCAACTTTGCGTCATCGTGGGGAACGTATATTGTTCCTGCAGCGATTGCTAAACGTCCTATTCCTGCTGGCGCTTTATTGACAGCTCTATTCTGTATTATCGCAGGTGTCTGGGGCTATCCAATGGATTTGGCCATTTGGCAACCAGTGATGTGTGTGGCTTTGATCGTTGGGGTGTTTATTCCATTACTAGAAGCTGGTATGGAAATGACGCGCGAAGGTAAAACCACGCAGTCTGCTGCAATTGTGGTATTTGCGTCGGCATTGGTTAACCCAGCCTTTGGTTGGTCGCTCACGTTGTTGCTTGATAACTTGGGCTTGATTGGCTCTAAAGAGCGTAGTGCCAATTTGACTAAGATGAGCCGCTGGATCATACCAGGTATTATGTTTGTGGTACTGACAGGCGTCATGGCTATCGTCGGTATGCTGCCGGGTATCCCAGCATTGATGGCAAACTTCCGTCATTAGTAGTATGTTGTTACATACACGATAATAGAACAAACTAAGCCGGCGAAAGCTGGCTTTTTTATGGGTAGCGCTGCGATAATAATTGGCTTGTAAAACAATGACTCCCGCCCCATAACTAGCAGTATTACTAAGATTTTTAAGAGCAATAAATTCTATGGTTAATGTCTCAGAATCGAGTCCTGTCGATGATAAAAAAGCCCGTCTTAAGCATTTGATTAAACGCCTACCTAACTTGCCAGGGGTGTATAAGATGCTGGGTAAGAACGGCGACATCTTATACGTTGGTAAAGCTAAGTCGCTAAAAAGCCGAGTAAATAGCTATTTTGCCAAGACGATAGATCATCCAAAGACGCGGGCGCTAGTGGCGCGGATTCATAATATTGAGACTATTATCACGCGTAGTGAAACCGAAGCGCTGTTGCTTGAACAGAATCTAATCAAAGAACATCGACCGCCCTATAACGTGCTGCTGCGTGATGATAAATCCTATCTTTATGTGTTTATCTCAGCCGATAAGCCTTATCCACGTTTGGCTTACGGCCGCGGCAAAGGCAATCACCAAAAGGGTCGATTCTTTGGCCCGTTTCCCTCTGCACATGCGGCAAAAGAAACGCTAGTATTGATGCAAAAAATGTTTCAAATGCGTCAATGTACCAATACCTTTTTTAAGCAGCGTCAGCGTCCTTGCCTTGAGTATCAGATCAAACGTTGCCGTGCGCCCTGTGTTGGCTTGGTATCGCCAGAAGAGTACGCAGAAGATGTGAATAATACGATTCGTTTTCTAAAGGGCGACTCTAGCGATATTCATAGTACGCTGATTGAAAAGATGGAAGCGTCAGCTGAAGCGTTAGATTTCGAAAAGGCGGTATTTTATCGCGATCAGCTGTCTATGCTACGTGAAGTACAAGCAAGGCAAGCGGTCTATACCGTACAAGGTGAGGCAGATGTGATTGCCATTGCTAGTCAGGCTGGCATGACCTGTGTGAACGTGCTGACGGTACGTGGTGGCCGTGTATTGGGTGGAAAAAATTATTTCCCAGATGTGGATAGTAGTGAGTCGTTAGCAGACAATTTATCGGCTTTTATTACGTCATTTTATTTCCAAGTGACCGATGATTTGCCTGCCGAAATCATATTGAGCCATCAGATACCAGATCAAGTGGCAGTGAGTGAAGCATTGGCAACGCACTTTGGCAATAAAGTAGTTATCAAGACCAATGTGCGTGAGCACCGTTCAGAGTGGCTAGACTTAGCCACTCTGAATACCAGTAATGCACTAAAAACCAAGCTTGGCGATTATCTAGAGCTGCATGCGCGCTTTGGTGCGCTAAAAGACGTATTGGCGACTGTCACTGATCGGACGATTGATCGTATTGAATGCTTCGATATCTCACATACGATGGGTGAGGCGACCATTGGGAGCTGCGTAGTATTTGATCAAGGTGGCTCGCGCCGTCGCGATTACCGTCAGTATGCTATCCATGATATCCAAGGTGGCGATGACTACGCTGCGATGAAACAAGTACTGACTCGACGTTACAAGAAACAGCCGTTACCAGATTTGCTATTGGTTGATGGTGGTAAAGGTCAGCTTGGTATTGCCAAAGAAGTATTAACTGAGTTGGGTACTCTTGGCGACACCTTGCTCATTAGTGTGGCAAAAGGGGAAGGGCGCAAGGCTGGACTTGAGGTATTGCACTTTATCGATCATGAGCCGTTAGATTTACCGATGGATAGCAAAGCATTGCACTTGCTGATGCATATTCGTGATGAGGCGCATCGTTTTGCGATTACCGCTCACCGTAAAAAACGCGATAAGCGTCGCTCGTCATCAGTACTAGAGGTAATACCGGGACTGGGTGAAAAACGTCGTCGTGACTTGCTCAATCACTTTGGTGGTATGCAGCAGCTGCTTGGCGCTTCACAGCAGGAGTTGGCAGGCGTACAAGGCATCGGACCAGTACTCGCAAAAACGGTTTATAAAGTATTGCATGAGTAATGGATGAGATATTATCAAGCAGCAGTTTTTATTGATTGTCTACAAATAAAACTGTGTGAAGATTAAATAAAAAAAGGGGCAGTCTTAGATAATTCTACTTATCCAAGATTGCCCCTTTTTTAATAGGCTTTTACTACTTATCAGTTGTTACTTTATAAGTGGTAAATTTAAAGCTTAAATCGCTTTTTTCATCGTGCATTTGCTTAGATTCGTCTGCTACTTTAAAGCGTTCTGGGAGCTCAGGATAAAATGCATCGCCGTCAGCAATATCAGTATCTACATGAGTCAGCTCAATACGGTCGGTGTACATCAGAGCATCACTAAATACTCGCTCACCGCCAATCACCCAAATCGTATCGAGATGCGCGCCATGAGCAAGGCTAGCTGCTTGTGTCAGAGCATCGTCTAAGTTGTGTACCACATAAGCATTGTTGCTATCTGCAAGACCTTTTGTCTCAGCATAATCCATCTGTGTCGTGACAATAAAGCTCACACGCTTTGGTAATGGTTTACTCCCCATTGACTCAAATGTCTTACGACCCATAATCACGATACCTTGAATCTTGCTATCATTTTCTTTGGTCGTCATGCTTTTGAAATGTTGCAAATCTGCTGATATATGCCACGGTAGCTCATTGTTTTTGCCGATACAGCGATTGCTACTAATGGCAGCGATTTGGGCAACTTCGGTATGGGCATAGCTCATAATATATCCTTTTTATTATATTCTTAAATTTTGCTCTTATTTAGCGTAGTTAACCAGACTAACTTTATACGGCAACTTTTGCTTTGATAGCAGGGTGCGACTCATAGTCATTGACGCTAATGTCTTCGTACTCAAACGCAAATATGTCTTTAACATCAGGGTTCAAAGACAATGTCGGCAGTTTATATAGCGAGCGTGTTAACTGTAGCTCAGCCTGTTCACGGTGGTTTTGATAGATATGGCAATCACCACCTGTCCAAACAAACTCTCCAACTTCTAGACCACACACCTGCGCGATCATATGAGTCAATAGCGCATAGCTCGCAATGTTAAAAGGCACGCCTAGGAATAAGTCAGCCGAACGTTGGTAGAGCTGGCACGACAGCTTGTTGTCTGCGACAAAGAACTGAAATAAGGTATGACATGGTGGTAGGGCTACTTGCTCTGCTTCACCTGGATTCCAGCCAGAAACAATCAAACGGCGCGAATTCGGATTGGTCTTTATCTGTTCAACGACTTGTGCGATTTGATCGACGCCATCAGCGTTATAACTGGCATCTTCATTTTTGGTCGCACCATAATTACGCCATTGATGACCATAGATAGGACCCAAATCGCCAGCAGGTCTGTTAAAGCGCGCGGTCTGTTCTGCTGTCGCCCACTCATTCCAGATACGAACGTTATTCTGTTGTAGATAGTCAACATGAGTGCTGCCACTTAAAAACCATAATAGCTCATAAGCGATAGATTTGAAGTGAACCTTTTTGGTCGTTAGCAGTGGAAAGCCTTCTGCTAAGTCAAAGCGTAGCTGCGCGCCAAAATGGCTAAGCGTACCAGTACCAGTACGATCGCCTTTTTCAGTACCATTGTCGAGAACGTGGCGTAGCAAATCAAGATATGCCTGCTCGTTATTACTTTGGGTGCCATTGATCATAAAATGCTCTTTAGTTACTGCTGACAGTACATACAGGCTAGATGGATAGTCGATATATACACTGTCATTATTGAAAGTATTGCTAGGATAAGCGTTTTGACAGCTTACCCTATTTTAAGTCATCAACCTTTATCACAAAAGGGTAGGCTTAATAAGCAGCTTGCTTACCCCAGTCGTAGATGCCGCGTTTGTAAGCGTAACCGATCAAGAACAGACCGATAATTATCATTGGGGCGCTTAGTATCTGACCTTTGGTCATCCAACCTAGCAAGATGAATCCTTGGTCGATGTCTGGCTGGCGGAAAAACTCAATGATGAAACGGCTAAAGCCATAACCAAGCATAAAGACACCAGTCACTGCCATACGAGGACGGGGCTTTGATGAGTACCACCACAAGAATAGAAACAACAGCAGACCTTCTGCAAGGGCTTCATACAGTTGCGACGGGTGACGAGGCAACAGGTACTGACCATTGACTTCAGTCATAAGGTCTTGCAGCGTAGGATTGGCTTGTAGCTGCTGCATATCAACGCTAGCGGCCTGCGGGAAGTAGGTCAACCAGTTGTAGCCACCGTCAGAGACGCGGCCCCATAGCTCGGCATTGATATAGTTACCAATACGTCCGAACAATAAACCAGTTGGTACACAGGGAACGACAAAATCGAGCACTTGGAAAGGTGTCTTTTTATATTTGCGGGCAAAATACAGCATACCCAACATGACACCAATCAGGCCACCATGGAATGACATACCGCCTTCCCAGACTTTGAACAGATAGGCAGGGTTTTGGAGCAGTTCACCGAACTGATAAAACAATACATAGCCGACACGGCCACCTAATATCACACCAAGTGCGCCAAAGAACACTAGGTCGGAGACCATATCTGTCGTCCAGCCTTCACGCTTGGTACTGCGATACCACGCCAGTCCGTAGGCGGCGGCAAATGCCAACAAATACATCAGCCCATACCAATGGACTTCGACAGGTCCAACTGCTAATGCTACAGGATCGTACTGAGGATGAATCATCATAAGGGCATCATAATATTGATAATAAAATGCTGACTATAATAGCAAATTTCGTTCGCTGAGCATACATAATTGCTCTGGTGCTAATCAGAGTGTATGAGTAATTTGAGTTTTTGAGATGGTACAGAATGTATAGGCTAAGAAGCAAAAAAGATAAGACGTGAGGTGAAAAAAGTGACTTTAATTAAGGAGTGTTTTCGTGATGATATGTAATCTTGGTAGCTAGCAGCTTGGGATAAAAATGCCATTTTTAGCATTATCGAGCGTTCACTACCAATTTGTATTATTACATCTATTATTAAAAGAAATTAGATGGCGACCAGATCTTGTACGTTATTTTCGACCATTGTGTCGCCTGCACCTTGTGAGACTACTTTACCACGTGATAGTACCGTGTAATTGTCAGCTAGCTCTTCGGCAAATTCATAGAATTGCTCAACCAGCACAATGGCCATGTCACCTTTATCTGCTAGGTCTCGAAGGACACGGCCAATATCTTTTATAATAGAGGGTTGGATACCTTCAGTTGGCTCGTCTAAAATCAACACAGTCGGCTCGGAGGCTAAGGCGCGTGCAATGGCAAGCTGCTGCTGCTGACCACCAGACAAATCACCGCCACGACGATGTTTCATCTCATCGAGTACGGGGAAAATATCGTATAAATGCTTAGGTACATGTTTGGCCTTACTGCGTGAAAACTTTGCCATACCAATTAATATGTTCTCTTCTACCGTCAGTGTCGAAAAAATATCGCGGCCTTGTGGTACATAAGCTAAACCTGCTCGGACACGTTGCTCTGGAGACATCTTGCTGATGTCTTTATCATTGAGCAAAATCTCTCCTGATTTAATCGGTAGTATCCCCATCAGGCACTTAAGTAGCGTGGTTTTGCCCACGCCATTACGTCCAAGTACCACGCTGCATGCGCCTACAGGTGCTGTAAACGAGACATCTCGTAAAATATGACTGCCGCCGTAATACTGGTTGATATCGTTCACTTGTAACATGGCTGTCTCCTAAACTCTAAAACTTTTCTAATATTTCAAAGGGAATATTCGTTTGGCTCGTCTAGATGATTCGTTCGTCTATCGACCTAAGTAGGACTCAATCACTGCTTCATTGGCTTGCACTTCAGCTAACGTACCTTCGGCCAAAATCGCCCCTTGTGCCAATACTGTGACTTTTTCACTGATGGCATTGATAAAGGTCATGTCATGTTCGACTACTACTAATGTATGGTTCTTTTTGAGCCGTAGACACAGCTCAGCGGTATGTTCTGTTTCGGCATCGGTCATGCCTGCTACAGGCTCATCAAGCAAAATTAGCTTGGGGCTTTGCATTAACAGCATGCCAATCTCTAACCATTGTTTTTGCCCATGTGAAAGCAAACCAGCAGGTTTGTTAATTTTATCAGTCAAACGAATCTGCTGTAGGGTCGCGTCGAGGGTATCGCGAGTATCGGCATTGAGTTTGTTAAATAAGCTTTTAACCACACGTTTGTCTTTTGGCGCGGCAAGTAACAGATTATCCATTACCGTAAAGTTTTCAAAGACAGTAGGTTTTTGAAACTTACGGCCGATACCCGCTTCGGCGATTTGTTCGGTAGATAAGCTGGCAAGGTTATGAGTCTGACCAAAAAACACGCTGCCTTCGGTAGGGCGGGTTTTACCTGTAATGACATCCATGAGCGTGGTTTTACCAGCGCCATTTGGGCCGATGATACAGCGTAGCTCGCCTTCTTCGATATAGAGCGACAGATTATTAAGTGCGCGAAACGAATCAAACCAAACGCTCACATCTTCTAAATACAGAGCAATACCATGGCTAAAGTCGACGCCTGATTTTTTGGGATGACTGAGACCGTCACGTCCATCAGTATGATCATATTCAGACAGCGCCTTAGTCGATTGTTCGGTCGATGGTGATTTATCATTTAGCATTATTGTTTCTCCTTTTTGAATCGATCGAACAAGCCCATAATTCCATTGGGTAAAAACAACGTCACGACGACGAATAGTCCGCCTAATATCAATAGCCAAAACTCAGGGTAGGCGACCGTAAAGTAGGTTTTCACAGCGTTCACTACACCAGTTCCTAAAATCGCGCCAATTAAGCTTCCTCTACCACCAGTCGCTACCCAGACAGCTATTTCAATTGAGTTAACAGGGTTCATCTCACTGGGATTGATAATTCCGACTTGTGGCACGTATAGTGCACCAGCGATACCAGCGATGACTGCGGACAGCACCCAAGCGGATAACTTGTACCACAGAGTACGGTAGCCCAGATATTGCAGGCGGTTTTCGCTGTCACGAATGGCACCGAGTACTCGCCCATAAGGTTGGTTCATTAAATGACGCAAACCCATATAAGAGACTAACAATGCTACGGCAGTGACAAAGCACAGCATTGAACGAGTAGAGGCAGCGGTAATGTCATAGCCGAGTAAGGTAGTAAAACCAGTAAAGCCATTATTACCACCAAAGCCTGTCTCATTACGGAAGAACAGCAAGGCTGCTGCATAGACCATAGCTTGAGTGATGATAGAAAAATAAACGCCTTTGATTTTGGAGCGGAAAGCAAAGAAACCAAAGATAAATGCAACCAAGCCAGGCACTAATATAACCAGTGCGACTGCCCACCAAAAATGCTGCGTGCCAGCCCAATACCATGGCATCTCAGTCCAGCTCAAAAATCGCATAAAATCAGGAAGCGCGTCCCCTGCTGTCTCACGTGTTAGGTACATGCCAAACGCATAACCACCCAAAGCAAAGTACAAGCCATGTCCCAAGCTCAAAATACCGGCATAGCCCCAGACGAGATCTAGCGCCAAAGCCACCATCGCTAGTGCCATGATCTTGCCAATCAGGGTAATCCAGTAGGCTGAAAGGTGAAAAGCTGAAGTCTCCGGTATAAGATGTAGCCAAGGCAATATCAGTAGTACGGCAAAACATAAGCCAATTAAAACAGCACTACGCGGCGTATCAGACAGTAATTTGGTCAGTATCATAGCAGTCTCCTTATTCGACAAAGCGGCCTTTGAGTGCAAATAAACCTTGTGGCCGTTTCTGAATAAACAGAATCACAAGAACCAACAACACAATCTTAGCCAATACTGCACCGATACCAATCTCAAGTACCGTACCACTCACACCAAGTCCCAAGGCGGCCAATACTGCGCCCCATACTTGTCCGACCCCGCCGACGACGACAACTAAAAACGTATCAATGATATAGGTTTGACCCAGATCAGGACCTACGTTGCCGACTTGGGCAAGGGCGCAGCCAGCCATACCAGCCAGCCCAGAGCCCAGACCAAATGCCATCATATCGATACGTGCAGAAGGAATACCAACAGCACGTGCCATTTGGCGATTTTGGGTGACAGCTCGTATAAACAAGCCAAAGCGGGTTTTGTTGAGTAAGTACACCAAGAGTGCCACGACGATGACGGTAAAGCCAATAATGGCAATACGGTTGTAAGGCAGTACGAGGCTTGATGACACTTGGTACGCGCCGCTTAACCATGCCACGTTACTGACTTCAACGTTCTGCGCACCAAAAATCATCCGTACCAACTGCATCAATATTAAGCTTACGCCAAAGGTCGCTAATAAAGTCTCTAGCTCACGACCATATAATGGGCGAATGACAATGCGCTCAATAATCATACCGATAACAGCGCTGACTAAAAACGCAGCTGGAATAGCAGCAAGCAAATACCAACCTGCCATATCTGGCATATAAGCTTGAAAGAGGTTTTGAACCATATAGGTGGTATACGCGCCGATCATAATTAGCTCACCGTGCGCCATATTAATCACGCCAAGCAGACCAAAGGTAATGGCGAGACCAAGCGCCGCAAGCAGTAAAATACTGGCGGTACTCATACCGGTGAAGATATGACCCGTCCATGTGCTTATTTCAATACGGCGTGACACGCTAGATTCAGCATCGATAAGTGCAGCTTTGAGCGAGGCATCTAAGCCATCAGCTGCGAGGGCAGATTCAATATCGACCAATACTTGTGGGTTATCACTATCTGCGAGTAGATTGACCGCTGCAATCTGAGTGGATAGGTCGCCGTTTTTGAAATCAATACGAGCTTGTAGTGCCGTTAGTGCTTTTTGAACTTTAGCATTGTCCTCATTTGCAGCAGCAGAGGTGATGAGAGTTGTATCTACTTGGTTAATATTATCGGCCAAAATCTCTACAGCTTGTAGGCGCTGTGCTGGTTTGTCAGATTTTAGCTTTACCTTGGCTTGACCAAAGATGAGCGCTGAGCGAAGGGCATTGGTCAGGGTGATTTGTGATAAATCACTTGGCCAATCGTCAGTCTCTTTTTTATCAGGATAAGTAAACAGCTGATCATCTTTATTCAATAAATACGTTTGTCCACCATTACCTTGATATAGCTCATCATTGGCAATGAATTCAACCAAACTATCTAAACTCTCAACGGATCCTGGCCAATCACTTAGCATGGCTTGGCGCTTACTAAAATCGCCGGCCACGAATTGTTGAATGGCATCACCTGAGTTTGTAGTTGCTGTTGAAATATTTGAGGTGCTGGCTTGAGTGGAAGTGGCTACGTTGATAGGTGTGACCAAAGATTGCTCGCTATGAGCGGTATCCGCATCGTGGTCATGTACCTGACCATCATGATCGGCATACGCCGTGGTGGTAAAAGTTGTTATGCATAATGCCATCAATACAAGTAATCGCAGAGGCGCATAAATTGAAAAACGAGCCGCATACTGCATGACTTCACTGGCTGATGCTTGTGGGTTATTACCATTTTTGGACGATGTTTGCCCTGCAAACGGGCGTAAAGTATGGTGCTGCATGTGCGGCTCCCTGTTTTTCACAGACAACAAACCCTTAGCCACTACTACTTAACGGATTAAGCAATAGAAGAGTTGATAAGGTTTGGTGTTATTTAAAAGGTAAGAATAAGTGTTGAAAATAAATGTGAAAAGTAGGCGTTAGGATTGTTATTAGTGTCATTTATCCATCCGCCTACTATTCAGTTACTATCCACGTGCTTTTCAGTACTGACTTATTTAGGGAATAGCCTATTTAGGGAATAGCCTATTTAGGAATGTACTCGCTCCATGGCTGGGCTTGAATGACTTCTGGCGTTTTGAAAATCGTATCAAACTGTCCATCGGCACGAATTTGACCAATCATGACAGGCTTCCATAGATGATGGTTTTCTTCATCCATTTTTAGCGTGTAGCCAGAAGGTGCATCGAACGTTTGTCCCGCCATGCTAATACGTACTTTATCAACATCAGTCGTACCTGCTTTTTCGACAGCTTGCTTCCACATATTGATACCGACATAAGTAGCTTCCATCGGATCATTGGTCACGACTTTTTCAGCATTTGGTAGTTTTTGGTCCAATGCATACTGCTTATAGCGTTTGGTGAATGCACTGTTGGTTGGGTTTTTGATCGACATAAAGTAGTTCCACGCCGCCAAATGCCCTTGTAGCAGACTGGTATCGATACCGCGTAGCTCTTCTTCACCGACTGAGAATGCCATGACAGGAATATCTGACGCTTTGATACCTTGGTTCGCTAGTTCACGATAGAACGGAACGTTTGAGTCGCCATTGATGGTCGAGATAACCGCGGTCTTTTTGCCCGTTGAGAATTTTTTGACGTTAGATACGATGGTTTGATAATTGCTGAAACCGAATGGGGTGTATTCTTCCATGATGTCTGCATCAGCCACGCCTTTTGATTTCAAAAATGCCTTCAAAATCTGGTTGGTGGTGCGGGGATAGACGTAATCAGTACCTAACAATACAAAGCGCTCTGCACCGCCACCTTCTTCACTCATCAAGTACTCTACTGCCGGAATAGCTTGCTGGTTTGGTGCCGCACCAGTGTAAAAAATGTTTTCTGATTGCTCTTGTCCTTCGTACTGTACTGGATAGAACATCAATCCGTTTAACTCTTCAACTACAGGTAATAAGGATTTGCGTGATACCGATGTCCAACCGCCAAAGATAACATCTACTTTGTCTTGAGTGAGTAGCTGACGTGCTTTTTCAGCGAATAATGGCCAATCAGAAGCAGGATCGACGACGACTGGCTCTAGTTGCTTACCAAGCACGCCGCCATTGGCATTGATTTCATCAATCGTCATCAACGCGGTATCTTTTAGAGAGGTTTCAGAGATGGCCATGGTGCCAGACAGCGAATGTAGTATGCCGACTTTGATAGTGTCGCCATCAGCAGCAGGCTCGGTGGTCGTTTCTGTGCTAGTTTCAGCGGTTGTCTCTGTTGAAGCTGCAGTTTCAGCAGGTTTTTGACAACCAATAAGACTTAAACTGCCAACGACGGCTACCGCTAGTAACGAAAAACGTGATTTGATTTTTCCGTGTGATTGAGGGTCTACTACTTGAGTGTTGGCTAAAATTGGTAACGAAAACATGGACATCTCCTAATAAATACAAAAGGTAAAATAATGTTCCTGAACACCTATTAAGAGTTCAAGTTCCGTGCCAAGTTAAAAAAGCCAATAATCGAGTAATAATTGAGCAATAATTAAGTTCTGATTAATATATTCATTAATTTAGTGCAGGATGGTTAATAAATTGCACCATAAAGGGGAGATGAACAAAAAAATGGTGCAATATTAATAACCAAATTGTTAAAACTGAAGAGCTACCATATGAAGAGATTTATCGATAAAGGCGCTGTTTACTAAAAATGCTGTCTGCCAAAAGCATTTATTGCCAAAGACCTGCAAAACGGCTACGGTAATATCTCTAAGATAGTTACTATTTTGCGCGTTGAGCCAATGCGTGGCTGCCATGATGGATTTTACTGCTAAGGAATGATGTATGAACGCACAACTAACGGATTCGCCTGTCTCAACAGGCCATGGCAGCGTATTACTGCCGCTTAATCAAATAACTAAATTTGCTATCCTTCCATTTGTACTTGGTAGTAGTGCCATTTTGGGATTGTCTTCGGCACAAGCGGCCACCAGTAGCGTCGAGCAAGTGACCATTTATCAGGGGCTGGCAAGCGTGACGCGCGCATTGCCTATTACAGGTAGCGGTGAGCAAATGGTGGTGTTTTCGTGCCTGTCACCTTATATGGATAAAGAAAGTCTAAGCGTACAAGCGACGAATAATGTCAACGTTGGGGAAGTCAGTATCGAAGAGCTGACAGGTGAGCAGGCAGCCCAATGCCAGTATCAAGGTGACGCCAAAGTACAGACACAACAAAATACCCTAGCCAATATCAATGCTGAATTAGAAGCGGCACGGTTAGCAAAGGCCTACTTGCAGAATTTGACCAAAGCCACGCAAGTCAATACAGATAGTACGATTGCCAATAATGCCCGCGATATAGAAACTCAAGCGACCAGTATTAACCAAAGAATTTTAGAGATTCAACAGCGACAAGCGCGTGCCCAAGACGCACTGAATCAACTGATGGCAGGCAGCGCGACATCGACCTTTAACAAGGTGACACAGGTGAGTGTACGTACGGCAAGTCGCTCGCCAAGTAGTATTAAGTTGCATTATCAAGTGCAAGGTGCAGGTTGGAAGCCTGCGTATCAAGCTCGTCTAAACACAAATAGTGAGCAGTTAAGTATCATAGCTTCTGCGATTATTGCTCAGCAAACTGGCGAGAACTGGACAAACGTACCACTGACACTCAGCACCGTGAACCCTAATCAAAGTACGACTGGGCAACTGCCGTATGTACAGCGTCTGTCATTGTATGAAGAGAGCGAAGATGCTCGAGTAAGACGCGAGCTACCTATGATGGATTCGTCCCCTGTTATGATGGAAGAGCCTGCTTATAACAAAGGCGCAGGGGCAGCTATGGCACCGCTACCTAATTTTACGGTCAGTAGCCAAAACAAAAATGGCATCATCGAGTATCGTTTACCGCAGTTGGTCAGTATTCCGAGTGACGGGAGACGCGTACGCACAGTGATTGGGGAGCAGGCAGGAAACAGTAAGCTTTGGATGCGCAGTACGCCAAGTGTTGAGACTGCTGCCTACTGGTATGCATCAGCGCCGTTTTTGACGCCGGACTGGGTCGATGGTTCGCTACAGTTGTACCGTGATGACAATTATGTAGGTCAGTCGCGTTATAGTTATCAAGTGCTAAAAGAGCAGGGAATTGGATTTGGTCGTGACTCAAATATGCTCGTAAAAGAGCTGACCAATGAAGATAAGCAAGGTGAAAAAGGTGTGCTAAACCGTACGCAAACACTGACGACTACCAAGGCCTACCAGTTTACCAATCAGCACAATCGTAGCGTACGCTTGCAAGTACTGGGCAGTGAACCTATCAGTCGTGACGATAGTTTAAAAGTTGCGGTGACGCATACGCCGCCTGTAACTGAGCGAGATTGGAATGACAATCAAGGTATGGTGGCGTGGGAATTTAACTTACCAAGTAAGCAATCAAAGGTAATACGTTCAACCTCCCAAATCAGTTATCCTGCCAATAAATTGTTGACTGGCAATTAATAAGTACTGCCTATAAACTCCACTTGATAAGTAAGTAAAACCTTAAACTACACTTTTTTTTGCTAAAAAGTATTGGCATAACGAAAATTATTATAAAAGGAAAGCTATGTGTATTGTCGCTATTGCTTGGCAATTATTTGATGAGTTACCGCTGGTACTACTGTCTAACCGTGATGAGTTTTTGCAGCGCCCAACTGAGCCGCTCCACCAGTGGTCTGACCAACCTATTTATGCTGGACGTGATAAACAAAGCGGTGGTACGTGGTTAGGCATTCATCAGCAAGCATCGCCAGCGCAGAGTCCAGAGTATTATGAACAAAATGGTCGTTGGGCTGCGGTATTGAATTTTCGTGATGGAGTGCAAGCAAGCAGTGATGAGCGCTCACGTGGTGCACTGGTCACTGAATTCTTAACAGGGGCTTTAAGTCCGATGAATTTTGCACGGCAGATTGATTTGCAAGATTATGCGGGCTTTAATCTGATCATTGGTGACGCTGCGCAAGCTGTGATCGTCAATAATCGTGGTCATGCACCTACGCCATTATATGCAGGTCTACATGTTATCTCTAATGGTCAACCAGAGGACAGTTGGTTTAAGACAGAGCGGTTGCGCGGGCGACTACGTCAAGAGGTGCTGCCATTGATTGCGGAGGATAGCTCGCCTGCGTATTGGCAAGAGGCGGCTTTTAACGTTTTGTCAGATAGTATCAAAGCACCAGAAGACACACTGCCTGTGACTGGCGTGGCATTTGAAGTAGAGCAGATGTTATCGTCTGTTTATATTGAACCTGTCGCTTTTGGCGACACTGAAACTAGCAAACCTACTTATGGTACCCGCACTCAAAGCATCTTAACGTTACGCAAAGAGAGAGATACGGGAGCAAACTACACGGCGAATATTATTAGCCGAGAGTTTGACAATCCATAATCATAGTCACTAACAATGACTATTGGTAGATAATAAAAAACACCCACGGTAATTGCTAACATTCTAGCTACTATCGTGGGTGTTTTGCATCGTACTATTGAGTGATTCATTACATCAGCAAATGATTATTTTGCTCAGGAATGATCAGCTCTTGCTTTAGGGGGAGTTCGCGTACCAATTCTTGTAAGGCACGACGATAAACGCCTCGTTTAAAGTGAATCACTTGTCCGAGTGGATACCAGTAGCTGACCCATTGCCAATGGTCAAATTCAGGTTTCCCTTCATCAAAGCGGATATGTTGAGTATTTGGCTCATCTAAGCGTAGCAAAAACCATTTTTGTTTTTGCCCAATACATAAGGGATGCTGACCATGACGTACATAACGTTTTGGCAAACGATAGCGCAACCAGTCTTGCGTGACTGCCAATAAGTCTACATGACGCGGATGTAAGCCGACCTCTTCCCAGAGCTCGCGATACATTGCATCCATCGGCGTCTCCCCGCGGTCGATACCACCCTGCGGAAATTGCCAAGCGTTGTGACCAATACGTTTTGCCCACAGAACCTGCCCTTGTGTATTTGCCAAGATGATGCCGACGTTGGCGCGAAAGCCGTCTGCATCTATCATGACTAAACCTTTTAATTTGTTTAAAAATAGCTTGTTTTGACTTGAAACCGTGACAGCAATCGTAATTATTATAAGGTGATTGTTATCGATATCCGCTCAAAACAAGATTCATTACCGTTATTAAACCAAGAAACAAGCAAAATGTGTAACAGTATTTTGCTATAAAATGTTTCACGAGTTTTACCTTTTAAAATCAACTATTTATAAGCAAACTTTTGTAGGTTTTTTATATGGCATTTTTAGGCAAGTGTTGAAGAGTCGTAATAGGCGTATGGACATACGATTATTTTATACATATCGAACTTCACTATTTCGATATGTATAAAATGATGAAAGCACAGATTTCACTGGTGAGTTAGCAGCAAAACAATGAGCCTATAAAATCTTGCTTTGGCTTATGCTACACTAGCTGGGCAATCTATCATCTACACAATAATAATAGGCAATACGCCATTTAAAATAAGGAACATCTACAATGTCAGAATCAAAAGCAAGCGTCATATGGCAAGAGAACAAAGCCTTTATGGGTGTGTCACCATCAGGACATAATGTACAAATCGATGCTGATAAAGAAAAAGGCTCAAGCCCGATGGAGCTGATTTTGTTAGGACTAGGTGGTTGCGCCAGTTATGATGTCGTAGAGATTTTACAAAAATCACGCCAAGTAGTGACGGATGTACGCTGTGAGCTAACCGCCCAGCGCGCTGAAACCGTACCAGCGGTCTATACTGATATTCATATGCATTTCGTTGTCACTGGTCAAGAGGTCAAAGAAAAACAAGTCGAAAAAGCCATCCAGTTATCAGCAGAAAAATACTGTTCTGCCAGCCGTATGCTAGTAGCAGGTGGGGTCAACATCACCCACGACTTTGAAGTGGTTGCAGGCTAGGGACTTATATAATGATAAGTGCATTCTTTGAGTTGGTAACTGACAAAGTGGCGTCTGCCATTTTGGCCATGGTGGTAGCAAGTCTACTACCATGGGCGGTGTCAATCGTTGCAAAAGTATCTGGTGGCTTTAGAATCAGAAATAATGCACATCCTCGCGAATTTTTTCAAAATGCGACAGGCATGGCAGCACGTGCTAATGCAGCACAACAAAACAGTTATGAAACCTTGCCAGTGTTTTTGGCGGCAGTGATAGTTGCTATGCTGTTCTTTGTACCGCAGTCGATTATTAACGTATTGGCTTGGCTCTATGTGATGATACGAATTGGTTTTTGTGTGGCGTATATTACTAATTTGGCAATGTTCCGCTCTATCCTCTGGGTATTATCAATGGCATGCTGTCTGATGCTATTTTATTTAGCGATACGAGTCAGCGTCTAGGGCATGTCCTCAATTCAAAAGACAGTTATCTAAACGGATTAAAAATGGCTAAGTTTTGCCAAACAGCGTCAAATCGCTTGCTAGTATCTCGATATTATCTACGCTATTTTTCACGTTTGACGGCAATTTATCTCATTTTTGTCTCCATTTTTGAAATGAGGACACACCCTAGTAAAAATACCCGTAACCGCCAAAATGCTCAAATACAAGCAAGTGATTAATCTCGTACGCTTGCTTGTAGGGCGCTAATAATCACCGCTTTATTTTTCTCTCGTTTAATGCCTTCCCACACTGTTTGCGCCTCAACATAGCCTTTGGTAAGCATTCCTAACCATTGCTTATAGCGTCCGACCAATACCACATCGTTCTTTGCCTCACCTTCCAAAAACTTAATCTGATGGGTAATTAAGTCTTGCCATAATAATGTAGCCGTATTCTCTACGCTATCAGTACTGTTTTCAGTATGATTATCAACCTGTGCCACTAAATCAGGACGTGTTACTGCACCGCGACCTAGCATTAAATGCTGTGTACCTGCTTGTGTCATACAGTTCTGCGCATGCTCAAAGTTCCAAATTTCTCCATTGGCAATGACTGGAATATCGAGCGTATTAAAGCTCTGGATTTTGTCCCAATAGGCAGGCGGCTTATAGCCTTGGGTCTTAGTGCGTGCATGAATGGTCAGCCAGTCGGCGCCACTGTCGTTAATTGCGCCTCGGATATCATCCATTCGACTGGTATCGGTATAGCCTAGACGAATCTTAGCTGATACCGGTATATGAGCGGGAACGGCTTGACGTACGGCACTGATAATCTGATACATGGTTTCAGGTTCATCTAATAATACAGAACCCCCGCGATGGCTGTTGACCGTTTTTGCAGGACAGCCAAAGTTGATGTCAATAGCAGGCGCACCAAGCTCACAAGCGTACGCGGCGTTTTCTGCCATAAGCTGCGCTTCGCTACCCAAAATCTGTACATGAATGGGCGTACCAGAAGCCGTTTTGGCATCATGATGTAGTTCAGGCACATATTTATAAAAAACATGCGCAGGCAAGACGTGCTGAGTGATACGGATAAATTCACTGACTGACCAATCATAAGGACGGCCCAAGTCAGACGCAATTTGGGTTAAGATTTGACGCATTAATGGATCGGTTAAGCCCTCCATAGGCGCGAGCAAACGCACGGGAGCTGCAAATAACTGATTGATAGTATTTTGACGCATTTGAAGTTGTTGGCTATTATTCATGCTGGTGATTCACTGCTAAAGGGTCGCTATAAGAGAGATTGAATAAAATTTGAGGCTGACAAAGGTGTAGGACAATTAAGTATTACCAAAAATCACTTTTTTGCCCGTCTGCAATCCGGAGATCAGGTCTTTAATATTATGAATATCCAAATTGCTTTGCGCGCGAGTACAGGCGACATAGAGCAGGCGCAACTCTTCTGGGCTAATCTTGACTGCATTGGTGGTCACATCATAATAAAAGTCATCATCTAACTGCACTTTTCCCCATTCGAGCCCTTTGGCTTTATGAGCGGTAGAGATGACATAGTCAGCATTTTCGATACTGGTGAGACTATTGACCGCTTGGCTCAAGACGTTGGTACCGTGGTCATCGACCAATTTGACCAGTGTTTTGAGATCGCTACCCTCGTTAGTTTCGGCGTACTCTTGTACATCACCCCAGTTATAAAAATACGCCAGCTCAGGTACACCGTAAGCTGATTTACCATTTTTTAAGTTTTCGGCTGCCTGACAGAATTTGAGCATACGGTCGGTATCCGCTTGTAGCGCCACGCGATGTCCGTGCTTTAGCCCTGTCAACAGTTGTGACATGGCAGCAGCATTGGTACGGCACAAAATAGCATCTTTTTTGCTATGTACCATGCCCTTATCGGTAGAAGACTGCTTATTCGGGTTACCTTTTAGCGGTACGTCCTCTTGTAGTGCTTTTAGTAGAGTATTGGCCACTTCTGCAATCGGCTCACCAAAGCGAAAAGATTGCGTCAATAATGTCTGCGGCAATGGCAACTTTTTCATCGCATTGACCGCGCCGCGCCATTCATAAATCTGCTGATGCGCATCGCCCACATAGATGACTTGTCTCGACTGCTGAGTCAAGATACCCATCATCAATGGGTCCGCGTCTTGCGCCTCGTCAAACAAGATAAAGTCCGCTGGAATACTAGGCTTAGATAGTGCCCAGAGCTTGAGATAAATATCATGGCCAATACCAGCAGGGTGACGCGCATCAATCGACTGTAACCAGCGCTGCTCGACAGCAGGGTAGAGCATCTCGCGTAACTGTTCTGCATCTGAGTCATCGAGCCAGCTTGGGAACAGTATGTGCCTTGGTGCAGGATAGCTGGCATGCGTGCTGCAAAAATTACTCACTGCGTCGCTGACGAACCGAGACAATCGTGCGGGTGTCAGCGTAATGTATTTATTAACCCCATCCATTTGTCGACGTACTTGTACAGGCTGTAGTCCTAAATCATCACCGAGACGCTTAGGTGAAAAGCGCGGCAAAGATAGCTTGGCGGTAATATCACGAGCAACATGACGATAAGCTAATGAATGAAAAGTACGGCACTCTACATGCGGCGGAAACTTTGACCGAGCATCATTGGCAATCGCTTTGTTAAAAGCCAGATACAGTCCGCGGCCACGTAAGCGCTCACCGATTAGCTTGAGCGTCGTTGTCTTACCGGCGCCCGCATAAGCAACCACTTTAAACGACTTATGATCCATCGCCATATTCAGCGCGCTCAGCTGCTCGTCAGTGGGATCGCTCATATAAGCTGGCATAGATGCGGACATAATAAAGCTACCTAAATACAAAAATTGATTAAAAACAAAAGGGGCAAAAAAAGCCACTGGGTAAACAATGGCTTATAGATGATGATGCTAAAACGTGATAATAAGCAATCAGCTTACTAATGAGGCAAGAATAAAACGGTGTAATGGTAGTTTAACGCATAGCTATATGTAATCAATAACTTTATTTTAGTCTGGATTAGACTGATAAGTGTTTTATTCTTTGTCTGTCGACACGAGAGTAGGACTGGGCTCTTCTTTGATTAAAATCTTTGCCAAAAACAAACCAAGCTCAAACAACAACCACATCGGAATCGCTAGCATGAGCATCGATACGCCATCGGGCGGCGTGACAACGGCAGCCACAGCAAAACAGCCCACAATGATATAACGACGTTTTTCTTCTAAGCTCTGAATGGAGACAATACCTGCCAATATCAATAGCAAAGTAACGACTGGAATCTCAAACGTTAGACCAAATACCATAAATAATTTTAAGGCAAAACTGAGATAGCTGTCGATATCCGTCATGGGTAGTACGTTTTGCGGGGCAAACATAATGAAGAACTTTAATACCCCTTTGAGCACAATAAAATAGGAAAAAGCCACACCAGCATAAAACAGAAATATAGAAGATAGCAGCACTGGAATAGCGATTTTCTTTTCTTTTTTATACAGACCGGGCGCGACAAATGACCAAATTTGATAAAGGATGTAGGGCATCGCCAAAAATGCGGCTACAAATACGGTCAGACGTATCGGCGCCATAAAGTTTGACGTGATATCGGTGGCAATCATGGTTGAGTTGGCGGGTAACTGTGCAACTAATGGGTCAGACAACAAGTTATATAGCTCGCGCGAATAGCCGACCAAACCTAAAAATATTATCAGTACCGCCACACATATTTTGATCAAATGCCGACGTAACTCAATCAAATGCTCGGTAATAGGCATATCAGCCAAAGGGCTTAAGACGTCATCTGATTTTTTATCTTGAGTGGTATTGGTCGTTGCTGCAGCACCTCGATTAAGAGTGTCTTTATTAAAGGCATCTTGGTCGATAGCGTCTTGATCAATGACACTTGGGTCAGTAATGGCTGAAACAGCGATTTTCTCTTGACGGCTTTTTTTGCGCTTGAATAACGGCATCAATCAGTCTCCTGCTTATGGTCAGAAGTCTGCATGGTGGCAGGACTGTTGAGTAGGGCGTCCGCTTTATAGTTTGGCACATATGGCGGCATTGGGAGCCGGCGTGCTTTGTCATAAGCGCCAAGTCGAAACCACATATTTTCCCACGGTCGGGTAGTGATGGTCTGAACAACTGGCGCTGCCTTGGCATTATTACCTATATTTGCATTATTTACATTTGCGTCATCTATATTGTCACCGCTGTGACCGCGCTTCGATAATTGACCGTTTTCTAATGTATCTGGCTGCTCGTCAGTGGTATAAGCATAGTCGAACGCTTTTGGCGTGGCTGACGGCTGTTTTTGTATGTGGCTATTTTTATGAGCTTCGTCACCCTTGCTGTTTTCAGCATTCGTAGATGCTTCAGAAGCTATCGAAGCAGGACTATGTGAGCTTTCAAAAGCTTTCATATTGCCGCGCATTTCAGCCATCTCACGCCTCATTTCCGCTTCGGTCTGGCGAATTTTGGCGAGCTCTTTTTGCATTTGCTGACGCGTCTCAGCTAAGTCAAGCTCAGCCTCTATTTCAGACTGCAATGTTGAGACTGTGCGGCGAATTTTGGCGTACCATTGCCCAGCTGTGCGCGCTGCCTGCGGCAGTTTTTCTGGGCCCAGTACGATTAGGGCGATAACGCCAAAGAGGAGTAGTTCAGAAAACCCGATATCAAACATAATGGCCCGATGTCACTGTTTAGATGCTATACGTTATGCTTATCATCAACCTTGGTGGTTGAGCGCTCTTCAGTGTGTGCCGTTGCATCGTGGTCAAGAACCGCGTGTTTTTTGGCATGCTCTGTATTTTCATCTTTAACAGCTTCTTTAAAGCCTTTGACAGCACCGCCCAAATCTTTACCAGCATTTCTGAGTTTTGAGGTGCCAAACACGACAACGACAACGACCAATAGTATCAGCCAATGTGTAATAGAAAAACTACCCATAATGGTATCCTTGTGACTTGGTTTTGTGACTTGGTTTTCAGTCTTTATATGCCTGCTTTTAGTTTGCAAAAAGGTCTATCTAGCAAACAAAAAGCATCGACATATAATGCGAGATAAAACAGAGCTATATTATAACCTGCACTTATTACAAATAGGTGAAAGCAACAATAATCCAATAAAATAGACGTTTATTTTTTATTTAGGCTTATCTAGCGGCTTTTTCATCGATACCTGATAACCCAAAACGTCTGCCTAGCTCGTTTAATACGGCGTCCGACTCTATATCAAACCAGGCCAGTCCGACTAAGGTATGGAACCAAACATCGGCGACTTCATAGATTAGCTCATGACGAGCTTCATCGTAGCTGGCTTTGTCTGTACTCTCATCGCAGTTAGCAAAATCTTTGGCAGCGATGATACTTTCTGTACTCTCTTCACCGACTTTTTCTAATATTTTATTTAATCCTTTAGCATATAGACTGGCCACATAAGAGCTGTTGGCATCGGCTTGTTTGCGCTCTGCTAATACGCTATCGAGCTGCTGCAATACAGAGGCTTTATCGACTTGTGCTTGAGCAGTATCAGCTTGTGCTTGGATAGTATCAGAGTCAGTATTCGAACCAGTGTTTTCAATTTCAAGAGTTTCGCTAGTAGAGTCATGAGAATGATAAATATCTGCAGGGTCTTTTAATACTTTATCGACAGTTTGCCATTCAGGCGTTTGACCTGATAAATCCAAACGCTGATAAAAGCAAGATTCACGTCCCGTATGGCAAGCAATGCCGCCAGCCTGAGTGACACTAAGCACAATCACATCTGCATCACAGTCTAGACGAATATCATGCACAGTTTGCGTATGACCTGATGACTCACCTTTATGCCACAGCTTGGCACGTGAGCGTGAAAAATAAACCGCTGTTTGGGTTTGCGCGGTTAGCTGCAATGCTTCTGCATTCATCCACGCCATCATCAAAATACGACCTGTCTGATGATCTTGAGCAATTGCAGGAATCAAACCATCATCATTAAAAGTTACGGCAGTCAGCCAAGCAGGTAAAGTCATAATGTATTTTTCGTCTTATAGGTAGAAAGTGAAAAAGAGTGATAAGCAATTATACTACTTATGATTAAAGCGGGGAGATTATCTGAAATGCTCTGCAATATGCTGACAGCTAGCAACATCATGTCAACTAAATGCGCCATAGAGTGCAATTATGCTAAATGACAGCATACTATTTATAACAAGCGATTCTACAGTCTAAATAAATGCGGATACAGCGCTTCTTTGATCGTGTTATCAAGCTTAGTCACTTTATTGAGGTTAAAGTCGTAACCTCTAAAATGCTGGCGCGCTTTTGCTACTATTTCGCCCGTGTGCATCCGCGTGACTTTTAGGATTATATTACCGCCATTATCATATATTGGCTCAACACCCACTTCAAATAACAGCTCTTCTCGTACGCGGATACGGCTTACAATATCTAGCTGCAATTTATCGATAATTAAGCCTTGATGGTCTGCGTTGATTTCTTTGACACCTTTAGCGTATAGAAACCTTAGCCGTGCTTCGGACAATAGCGCTGTCAGAGATTCGACTGTCATATGCTGTCCTGCGTCGGCTTCCGTATGACGTACACGCATCACTGTCTCAAAAACAAACAAGTCGTCGTCGAATACTAACTCTTGTTTTGACACACTATCTCCTAGAGTGAGGGCCAAAGATTATTCTATTTATCATGCTGTAGGTTAGTAGCACTGTTATCGTTGTAGCTATACATTGCAGCCTAAGTATTCATGGTGAATAAGTGGGTTTTAATAGTGTTTATATGAAGATATAGCTTAGTCTCTACTTAAGCACAGCTTAGGCTGACATTCAATCTATTTGGATAAAAATCAGCCGTTTTATTAAGGCTTTTAAGAGAGCTGCTATCGCTTATTTGATGCTGATTACTTGTCTATACTGTCTACTAAAACCTCGCCAAAACTTTACTTGGCAAAACAAGGCACTATCTGCTAAAATAGCGCCTCCCACCTCGAGGCAAATAGAGGTTTAGTGGTTATTTATATAACGATTATTCAGCATGACTATTTGACGACCAGGTTCTAAAACAGAAAAAGAGGCAAATCATCATGAAAGTTAAGATGAAAACCAGAAGCGGCGCAGCTAAACGCTTCAAAAAAACAGCGAATGGCTTCAAGCGTAAGCAAGCATTCAAAAGCCATATTTTGACCAAGAAATCAGCTAAGCGTATTCGCCAATTGCGTGGTCTTAAGTTGGTGCACAAGTCTGACGAAGCAGCAGTTCGTCGTATGTGCCCATACATTTAATAGCCTACCGTCATCTATCTTTGATTGAAAATATTTGACTTTGCAATCTGACAATGATGTTTGTTATTTAACGGCATCATCACTCGCTTAACAGTGATTAAAAAATCTTGGAGTAAATTATGGCCCGTGTAAAACGTGGTGTACAGGCAAATCGCCGTCACAAAAAAATCTTAAAGCGCGCAAAAGGCTACTACGGTGCCCGTTCACGTGTTTACCGCGTAGCGGTACAGGCAGTGACCAAAGCTGGTCAATATGCTTATCGTGACCGTCGCAACAAGAAACGTACTTTCCGTCGTCTTTGGATCGCACGTATCAATGCTGGTGCACGCTTAAACGGCTTAAGCTATAGCCGCTTCATCAATGGCATGAAAAAAGCAAACATCGCAATCGATCGTCGCGTTCTAGCAGACATCGCTATGCATGATGCAGCGACTTTCACAGCATTGGTCGAAAAAGCAAAAGCGGAATTGGCCTAAATATTAACCATCCTTTAGGTATGATGCTTTTAAATAATTATTTATAAGCAATTGTCTAAATGGATAGGACTAATATTGATTAATAGTATGATATTAATAAAAGCTACCGCTGGTCGGTGGCTTTTTTTATATTAAATTATTTTAAGCGTGCTCTATATTGAACTTTGTCGAGCAGAAATATGCTTGTCATCGTCTAAATATTCAAGCCATTCTTATAACCAGCCTTTATATTAATCTTTTATATAAACATAACTGGATAAATGGTTTGCAATATTTGGTCAAATCCCTACAATTAATAGTCCGTTCAAATCAGGAATAATGCGTCTTATGACTAACCCTGCCGCCACCAACGACTTGTCGGCGCTACCGACCTTGTCTTCAGAGCTTAATGAGCTTAACGAAGCTCAGCTTACCGAATTTGCAAATGCTGCTGAAGCTCTAATCCTACAAGTAACTGATGCGCGTACACTGCAAGATTTGCGTGTGCAATTGACTGGTAAAAAGAGTTCGTTAACGGGCTGGTCAAAGCAGATGGGCAAGCTCGATGCTGATGATAAAAAAACTTATGGCGGCTGGTTGCATCAAGTGCGTAGTCGCATTCAGCAAGCACTGACAGACCAACAGCAACAACTAGAAGTCGCCGCGCTCAATGCCAAGCTAGAAAGCGAGAGCATTGACATTACTTTGCCTGCTCGCGGAGGTCAAAAAGGTCATCTGCATCCAGTAACTATGATTACTCAGCGTATGCAGCAGTACTTTATTCAAGCGGGTTTCAATGTTGCAACTGGTCCTGAAGTTGAGAGCGACTACTATAATTTTGAAGCGTTGAATATCCCGTCGCACCATCCTGCGCGCGCGATGCATGATACCTTTTATTTTGATGCGCATTATCTATTGCGTACGCATACCAGTCCTGTTCAGATTCGTACCATGGAAAAAAATGAGCCGCCGATTCGCATCATTTGCCCAGGTCGTGTTTATCGTAACGACTCAGACCAAACTCATTCGCCGATGTTCCATCAGCTAGAAGGCCTTATGGTCACCGAGTTGAGCACTTTTGCTGAGCTAAAAGGTTTAATCAGTGAATTTCTAGAAGCGTTTTTTGCCAAAGAGCTGACCGTACGTTTCCGTCCGTCGTTTTTCCCATTCACTGAGCCGTCTGCAGAAGTGGATATCTTAGATGACAATGGTAAGTGGCTTGAAGTGATGGGCTGCGGCATGGTGCATCCACAAGTATTAACCAATTGCGGTATCGATAGCGACAAATACACTGGCTTTGCTTTTGGTATGGGTATCGAGCGCTTTGCGATGCTGTATTACGGTATTGATGACTTGCGCTTGTTTTTCCAAAATGACGTGCGCTTCTTAAAGCAATTTGGCTAGAGTTTTCTTTACACCTATATAGTTAGTTCAAGATAATTTAGTTCCAAGGAACGTGAGTGAAAGTGCTACCAATCGTAGACTGAGCGAGCCTGACACTGTATCTAATTTATATAGGATTGATTATAGCAAGTGAATTCGCCAAGCTTTACTCCAACATCTTTATTATAAAATTCTGATCCGAGATATTTATGAAAATTAGCGAACAGTGGCTACGTCAGTGGGTAAACCCTACAAATACTAGCGAACAGTTAGCCGAACAGTTGACTATGGCAGGTCTTGAGATTGATGATCGCTATGCGGTTGCCCGTGCTTTTAGCGGTGTGGTTGTCGGTGAAGTCATCAGCGTTGAGCAGCATCCTGATGCAGATAAATTACGTGTCACTCAAGTAAATATCGGTGATGCTGAGCCGCTACAAATTGTCTGCGGCGCGCCTAATGTGACCGTCGGTATGAAAGCACCGGTTGCTACCGTTGGTGCGGTATTGCCAAGCGATAACGCCAGTGATGGTAAAGCGGGCTTTAAGATTAAGAAGAGCAAACTACGCGGTGTGGCCTCAAATGGCATGCTATGCGGCGCTTCTGAAATTGATTTAGTCGATGATATGGATGGCTTGCTTGAGCTGCCTGAAGATGCACCAGTTGGTACAGATATCCGTGAATATCTAGGTCTAGATATTCAAATATTGGATATCTCAATCACCCCAAACCGTGGTGATTGCTTTAGCGTACGTGGTATCGCTCGTGAAATATCAGTTATCAACGACTTACCTGTACAAATGCCAGAAATCTCGGCCAATACAGCTGGCACTGCTGCAACGCCAGCTGTGACAGTCGATGCAAAGGAAGCGTGTCCTCGCTATCTGTTGCAATCGATTCGCAATATTGATCGTAGCATTGATACTCCGAAATGGATGCAAGATGCGCTGGTACAGTCAGGACTACGTTCACACAACTTCTTGGTCGATGTGACCAACTATGTATTGATGGAATTGGGTCAACCGTTACATGCGTTTGACGCAGACACGATCGAAGGTGATATCGTTGTACGTTTGGCACAGCCTGATGAAACCATTACTTTGCTGAATGAGCAAACCGTTACCTTGACGGGTGATGAGCTTGTGATTGCTGATGATAAAGGTGCCTTGGCACTGGCTGGTATTATGGGTGGTCAGCGTAGCAGTGTCACTGATAGCACTACCAATATCGTTGTAGAAAGTGCTTTCTTTAATCAGCTCGCTATCGCTGCGCGCGCACGCCGTTTTGGGCTACATACGGACGCATCACAGCGTTTTGAGCGCGGCGTCGACTTTGAATTGCCAACATTGGCGTTGGCACGAGCTTGTGATTTAATCACCAGTATTACTGGCGGGGAAGCAGGTCAAATAGTCACGGCCGAAAACCTTGAGCATTTGCCAGCACGCGCACCGATTACATTGCCAATCGCGAAAGTTCGTGATGTCATTGGGATTGATATTGAGCCATCTGAGATGGTACGTATCTTGACCCAACTGGGTTTTGACGTAGAGCAGCAGAGCGATTCACTGATTTGTAAGCCACCATCTTATCGTTTTGATATGAGTATCAAAGAAGACTTAATCGAAGAGATTGCTCGTATCTATGGCTACGACAATATTCCAAGCGTCCTGCCACATTTGCAAGTCAGTATGGATTATGATGATACTGCAGATTTGACGCATGAGATGAAGCTATCATTAGTCGACAACGGCTATATGGAAGCGATTAGCTTTAGCTTTAGTGATGCAAAACTAGAAGCATTGCTTGACGACGAAGCGCTAGGGGAGGTGTTGGCACTGGCAAACCCTATCTCTAGTGATTTAGCCGTTATGCGTCGTACCTTGCTATCGAGCCTACTGCCTTGCGTGCAATATAACTTGAATCGTCAGCAGCCGCGCGTACGTTTTTTTGAAACGGGTCTTAGCTTTGTTGGACAAAGTATTAGTGACTTAGTGCAAACGCCAAGTATTGCTTTAGTCGCAGTTGGTGATATATGGAGCGAGCAAGCTTATCAAAACCGCGCCTTAGATTTTTATGACCTAAAGCATGATATTGAGCAGCTATTACCAGCTCAAATCGATAGCGCACGTATCCGCTACGAGCGTAGTACGCTAAGCTTCCTGCATCCAGGACAAAGCGCTGAGTTATATATCGATGATATATATGTTGGTTGGTTGGGTCAGTTGCATCCAAATACTGCTAAGCAATTAGACCTGCCTACTACATGGGTCGCTCAATTGTCACTAGCACCGCTATTGATTATTGCACGTGAGCAGCATGCTATCACGACACCAAGCAAGTTCCCGCAAGTACGCCGCGATATTGCTATCTTGGTAGACAGTGACATCAGTTTGCAGACGCTAGAGACAACCGTGCGAGCTGCGGCAGGTAATCTATTGACTGATCTTTGGTTATTTGATGTTTATCAAGGTGACAAAGTACCAGCAGGTCAGCGCTCACTAGCGTTTGCACTGATATGGCAAGATAGTACGCAAACGTTGTCTGACGAAGCCGTCAAAACTGCTACAGATAAAGTGGTACAAGCGCTAACTGACCAGCATTCTGTACAGCTGCGTGACAGCTAACATTTAGTAAGTATTATACCCAATGCTCTGTAGTCTTTTTACCATGAGGCTACGGAGCATTGCTATTCATAGAATAAGTTAAGTGGTTATTAATAAAGGATTTTAATAAAGACTTTGTTAAAAAACGGTCAAAAAACCTTTATAATAGCTAGCCTTAACCCTCATACCGCTAAACCATGATATTCGACATCACGACATAGCATAGGAGTCGTACTGTGAGCACCTTAACCAAATCTGACATGATTGAGCATTTGATGAGTCACTTAAACCTAACACGCCAAGAAGGTCGTTGTCTGGTGGAGAACTTTTTTGATGAGCTGTCAGAGAGTTTGATTGATGGCAAAGAGGTCAAGCTTTCAGGCTTTGGCAACTTTGAGCTTAAAGATAAAAACAGCCGTCCAGGCCGTAACCCGAAAACAGGGGAGCCTGTTGCAGTATCCGCGCGCCGTGTGGTTACTTTCAAAACAGGGCAAAAATTTCGTCAGAAGGTTGACGAGCGTTTGTTTGATAGCTAGTACCTAGTTTGGCACTGCGCTGAACGATAGTGTGTCTGTTTTATCGTGAAATTATAAGAATGCTAGTGCGTATTTGCACTTAGTTATTTTTGCGTACATCTATGTATTTCGATATTGCAGCACGCATCGCATATTAGGGTTATCTATAAAGTAGAAACCTACTAAAATCATAAATAATAGACATAAAAAAAGAGAGCATAGGCTCTCTTTTTTTTACTACAGTTTATCTATTGTATGAACAATAAATTACTGAGCTTCTTCAACTACTACTTCGTCAGAAGCTTCAACAGCAGCAGTATCAGTTTCGCTAGCTACGTCTACGCTAGTGGTGTCGCCGTCTACAGGAACTTCAGCGTCCATTTCGTCAGTAGCAGTTGCTTCTTGAGCATCAGCGATGTCAGCTTCAGCGCCAGCAACAGCAGCGTCAGCATCAGCAGTCATTTCGCCTTCAGCAGCAGCTTCGTTTAGCTCTTCAGAAGCGTCTTGCACTTCTTCTTGCGCGTCAGATAAATCTTCAGCAGCGTTTTCTTTGCTGCTATCACAGGCAGTAAGGCCCATAGTTGCAGTCATGATACCAGCTAGAGCAAGTAATTTAAGTTTCATATGGTTTTCTCCGGAAAAATGAAATGAGCAGTAGCAGCAACAAAGGTCGAAATCCGAGATTTCTCAGAATTCAACTAGTCTTAGTCACAGCTACTCAGCTTCCACGCATTCTATAGGTTTTCTAAGTAAATAGAAATAGTCTGTACAATTAAGTAACAATAAAATTTAAAATAATATTTTACTTTGTCTATCCGATATACTTTTTAATACAAGAAGCCAAATTAATCGACGTATAATCAATGACATCAGAGGGATTGAGCGCTTTTTTGGTTCTCATTTTTTGTCTTGAATTGTTGATATTAACCCCGTTTTCATAGTTAAAAATGAATTTAAATGGTGAGATGGCCATCCTGTATTACATAAATCCTAGTTAAGTTAGCAATTTTATAGGTTTCTACTTGCTTTTAGGATAGTAGACTAGGTCATAGCGTGAATTAGCTGGCCAAATAATATATAACATAAGTAATAATTAATAAAAGTAGTGGCTAGTAGAGATAGTAGTTAATAGAAATAGTGAATCAATCTATATTTGAGGAATAGAATTATGAAATGGCAAGGTAGACGAGGCAGTTCGAATGTGCGTTCTAGCACAGGTGGCGGTAAGATGATTGGCGGTGGTATTGGCGGTATTATTATCGCTGGTATTTTGTGGTTGGTATTTGGGGTAAACCCAATGACCGCATTACAGACAGGCCAAGCGGTCACAGGCGGTGGTAGTGAATCATCTACTGAGGTTGCAACTAGCACAGACCGAGACACGCAGTTTGTGAAAGTTGTATTAGCAGATACAGAAGAAGTCTGGCATCAAATCTTTAATGAAGCTGGTAGCACTTATCAAGAGCCGTCATTGATTCTGTTTAATGGTCAGGTCAGCTCAGCATGTGGTAGTGCTAGCTCTGCCACAGGTCCATTTTATTGTCCAGGGGATCAGACTGTTTATTTGGATACGTCATTCTTTGTAGAGATGCGTCAGAATCTTGGTATTTCAGGAGATCAGCAAGGCTCTGGTGGTGAAGAGAACCAAGGCAAAGCTGGCGATTTCGCACAGGCCTACGTGATAGCACATGAGGTAGGTCATCATGTACAGACGCTACTGGGCATTAGCCAACAGGTTAATGAAGCTCGTCAGCAAGTGACGCAAGCAGAGTCCAATAAGCTATCAGTATTACAAGAGTTACAGGCGGACTGTTTTGCCGGTGTATGGGCACAGCGCAATCAAGAACGTGTACAGTTTTTAGAGGCTGGTGATCTTGATGAAGCGGTGAATGCAGCTAGTCAAATCGGTGATGATCGTCTGGCAAAAGCGAGTGGTGGTGCAGTAGTGCCCGATAACTTTACTCATGGTACCAGTCAACAACGTGTCGAATGGTTCACCCGTGGTCTAGAAAGCGGTAACGTACAATCTTGCGATACGTTCAGCGGTGCACTTTAATGGCCATACATATTAGTAGTCATGTATTTTACTAATGATGTATTTCTAATACTGATATTTTTTATTATAAGTCTAGCGCATGGACTTATAGTAAAAATTAAGACATAAAAAAGCCTGCAACGAATTGCAGGCTTTTTTATCATCTTTTATCTGATATCACTTAACCAATTGTCAAATAACATCAGTGTAGAGAGATTTAGTTGTTGTCAAGAACATAACCACCAGCACCGCCAATCGCTGCACCAGCCAATGCGCCACGAGCGATATCTTTGCTGTCGCCTTTACTTTTAATAAGAGCACCAGCTGCTGCGCCAGCAGTAGCACCTTTAGCTGTGTTGCTCATACCGCTATAAGAGTTACAACCAGTCATGATTAGTGCTGAGCTAGTAATTGCAGTCATTGCGATCGTTTTAGCAAATTTCATATTATCACCTATTAAGTCATCAAGTTTAAAATACAATACCTTCAAAATACTGTGTCCATGATATTTTCAAGTATATTCCTACTGTCTGTCATAATAGTCGGTTACTAATAATATAGTCGTAGTAAAAACGCTAAACTTTGCAAACGAGATGTAAGCGATGTTGCCGTACTGTATCATCGGCAATAGCTGTGAACGACAGAGCAGCATAGTTTAATTGGCTTAACTATTAATATTTTGATGCTGCCATAAAAAAGACTACCTATAGGTAGTCTTAATATTGAATCAAAGCTGAATATGTCTAGCAAACTAACTAAGAATTAGTTCTGTGATTTACGCTTCATTTGCTCAAAGAATTCATCATTGGTTTTCGCTTCTTTTAGACGATCCAACAAGAACTCAGTGGCTTGTACGCCATCCATCGGTTGAAGTAGTTTGCGTAAAATCCATACTTTACGCAGCTTGTCTTCGTCCAATAGACGCTCTTCGCGGCGTGTACCAGATTTTTTGATATTAATCGCAGGGAATACACGTTTTTCAGCCAAGTCACGCTCAAGCGTAATCTCTTGGTTACCAGTTCCCTTAAATTCTTCAAAAATAACGCTATCCATCTTACTACCAGTATCAATCAATGCACTGGCAATAATGGTCAAACTACCACCTTCTTCAACGTTACGCGCAGCACCAAAGAAGCGTTTTGGACGTTCTAGAGCATTGGCATCCAGACCACCCGTCAATACTTTGCCTGATGATGGGATGACCGTGTTATAAGCACGTGCTAGACGCGTAATCGAATCAAGTAAAATCACCACGTCTTGCTTATGCTCGACCAAACGTTTGGCCTTTTCGATGACCATTTCCGCAACTTGCACGTGACGCTGTGGTGGCTCATCAAAAGTAGAAGCAACCACTTCACCGCGTACGGTACGTACCATCTCGGTGACTTCTTCTGGCCGCTCATCAATCAATAGTACGATCAAATAGCATTCAGGATTATTACGAGTGATTGATTGCGCGATGGTCTGTAGCAACATCGTTTTACCCGCTTTTGGCGGTGCGACGATGATAGAACGCTGACCTTTACCAATCGGAGCGATTAGATCGATGATACGACCAGTCAAATCTTCAGTGGTTCCGTTACCAAGCTCAAGTTTTAAATGCTCAGTTGGGAATAGGGGTGTCAGGTTCTCAAAGATAAGCTTATGACGTGAGCGATCTGGCGTATCAAAGTTGATTTCGCCAACTTTTAATAATGCAAAATAACGCTCAGAATCTTTTGGTGGACGAATCGTACCAGCGATACTGTCACCAGTTTTTAGACTGAAACGGCGAATTTGGCTAGGGCTGACATAAATATCATCAGGGCCGGCTAAATATGAGCCTTCTGATGAGCGCAAAAATCCAAAACCATCAGGAAGAACCTCAAGTACGCCGTCACCATAAATGGCTTCACCGTTACGCGCATGGGTTTTTAGAATAGCAAAGATAATGTCCTGTTTACGGCTACGAGCCATATTATCAAGACCCATTTCTTTGGCGATAGCCAATAGCTCAGCGATTGATTTTTTCTTTAATTCAGTAAGATTCATAGATAGGTCATTAGCAATTGATCAGATGAGAGATGCCATTAGCAGCACAAGTCACGACAGTGATTAAAATAACGGTAATATGATGATATGGGTGTGTGCACAGCGCTGTAGTTTATGTAGTTTTGGTTTTATATGTCTGCTTATGTACGCATTGCCATCATTGGATGCAAGGTAATAAGAAATAAGGATAAAAAAGGCTACATAAGAGTCTGCGTCAAAAACTCAATATCAGTAATTGCGTTTAGTCATTTTGTTCAGCAATGGTGTTTATAATGACGATTGTGTTTTTGTTGATAAACACGAGGAGAATAGCGACAAGATACTTAGGAAAACAGTTGGTTTTCTCTTGTCAGCAGACTATACGGTCTTCACAATAGCGTTGTCAATAAATTTTGCCAAAAAAGTCACATTATCGAGTTTTTTGCACAAAAAACAAGCAAAAAAGCCACTATCTTGGTTAGATAATGGCTTTCTCGGTTATTCTATTTTACCCGCTCAAGGTAACCTAGAGCGAGCAAATTTAACTTATAAATGCTTGTCTAATACTTTAGCCAATTCAGCTTTTGGCTGTAGGCCCATTACTGAGTCAACTTTTTCGCCATCTTTGAATACAAATAGCGTTGGGATGTTACGAATACCGAAACGGCTAGCCGCTTGCGGGTTGTTGTCCACGTCCACTTTGACGATTTTAACTTTACCTTGGTACTCAGTCGCTAGATCTTCTAAAATAGGAGCAATGGCTTTACAAGGACCACACCATGGTGCCCAGAAGTCTACTAGTACAGGTACGTCTGATTGTAGAACGTCTTGATCAAAGTCTGTGTCGGTAGTATGTACAATAAGGTCTGACATAATTTTATCTCTCTTGTTTTATTACTTCTATCACCACTCATCAACCTATATATTGGTTTAATAATAAATCAGTTGGTGGTCAAAGAATTGTTTAGAAGGGGTGAAAATGTGCCATTATATTAACATGTTTGCCCTAATTTGACAGATACAGGCTGGTTAAATTGTTTAACAACTAGTATTAGCACAATAAATCGAAACGGTGCAGCACAAGAGTGTCTCATCTGTTATTTAATACGATTATCCTTATCAAAGTATGTATCTCAGTGCGATAGAAGTTTTATGTTTACCTCGTTTATATAGTAGTTATTGATTAGTAGCTAGTGATTGGCAGCTAGCGGTATTAATAACGTTAAAAATCAGCCAAATTTTTGCCCTTTTATCCAAATAACCATTGTTCTTAAAATGGCTATCGTGCCAAATATAGCTATCATGTCCAAAAGATTAACCATCAAAAATCCTTATCTTAAAACCAATTTACATAAGTAGTTAAATTTATGCCTTTTACCGATGAAGAAGTTAATGCACTCAATGCCCAAGAAAGCGCTTATCCGCTTGAATTTTTTAAAAATTTTGCGCAAGACATTACGGTTTACGAAGACGATGATATTTGGGTAGTTGATAAACCTGCAGGCCTATTAAGCGTCGATGGTAAAACACTCAAAGTCAGTCTGCTTGCTCGTCTTGAGCGTGCCAATCCAGCCGTAAAATTGATTCACCGCTTAGATATGGACACGTTGGGACTGATTATTTTTGCAAAAAATGCAGCAGCGCAAACCAATATCAGTAAGCAATTCATTGAGCGTCTACCGCAAAAGAAATACCAAGCGCGTGTCTTTGGTGAGTGGAAGCAGGTCGGAGCAACTGGTGAGATATCCGTGCCAGTGCGTTATGAGCCAAGTACCAAACCGCGCCATATCGTCGATCACGACTGGTCAAAGCATGCGCTAACGCTATACGAAGTTGTGGCTCATGAAACCTGTAATGGCGAGGCAGTCACTCGGGTTATGCTAAAGCCAGTCACGGGCCGCAGCCATCAGCTACGCGTACATATGGTCCATGTCGATCATGTGATGATTGGCGATCCGATTTATGCTGAAGGTGCCGCACTAGAGATAGCACCAAGGCTCAACTTACATGCACAGCAATTGCGTTTAAAGCATCCAGTACTGGGTGCTTGGATGGACTGGGAAAGTCCCTGCCCATTTTAAGAGTTAGATTTTACCGCTTGCGGTTAATATATGCGATAAACAACTGCTCTAAAGCCAGCTATAAAATGCCAGTCATGCAAATACAAGGATGGAAGTATGCTTGATATCACCACTACCAAACAGGCCATTAAAAACCTTTTTAAAGGTAAAAAGTCAAAGACGGATAAAGTAGCCGACTATGAAGTATTGATCATCGGTGCGGGTATCGCAGGTATTGGTATGGCTTGCCGTTTACAGCAACAGCAGCATAAAGGCCTATTCGGTCATAAAGCTTCCAAAAAGCAAAAGCAGGCAAAACAGACTAATAAGCAAAAACTTCCACAGCGCTTTGCTATCTTAGAAAAGCGTGCTGATTTGGGTGGTACATGGGATTTATTTACCTATCCAGGGATTCGCTCTGACTCTGACGCCTTGACCTTTGGCTATAACTTTAGGCCGTGGCTTGATTATAGAATGCTTGCAGCAGGCGATGATATCAAACGCTATATCGCTGATACGGCAAACGAGTTTGGGGTGACCGAACATACCCACTATCAGCATGAAGTTCAGCAGATATCATGGTCTAGTGAGGATCAACAGTGGTCAGCAACTATCAAAAACCATGCAAGCGGTGAGAGGTTTGTTAAGACTGCCAAGTTTATCGTAGGTGCCACTGGTTATTATGATTATGAGCAAGGCTATCGTCCTCATTTTGAAGGAGAGGAGGGTTTTCACGGTCAAATCGTCCATCCACAGCACTGGAATAATCTAGACTATAATGATAAAAAAGTCGTCGTTATTGGTAGTGGTGCCACGGCGATGACATTGCTACCTGCGCTAGTAGATAAGGATAGTGAACAGTGTGCGCGCCATGTCACGATGCTGCAGCGTACGCCGACCTATGTGGCAAGCGTGCCGGGTGATGACCATGCTATTGACTGGCTATCAGGCAAGTTTTCACCATTATCAAAAGAGCAGGCCTATACGGTATTACGCGCGCGCAACGTGTTACGGCAACAAGGCCTGTACAAAGTTGCGACTCACGCACCCAAGGTGATGAAGGCAGTCTTAAAAAATGGGGTGAAAAAAGAGTTAAGAGGTAGCGGCGTTGATAGTAAACACTTCATGCCTGACTATAATCCATGGGATCAACGAGTATGCGCGGTACCTGACGGTGATTTATTCAAAGCCTTGCAGGACAAACGTGCAACAGTAGTGACCGATCAAATCAGCCACTTTACTGAAACAGGGATTATGCTGCAATCTGGTCAGCATCTCGACGCTGATATCATCGTTACCGCGACTGGCTTAAAGCTACAGATGTTGGGCGGGGCAGCGGTATATATCGACGGTCAAGCTGTCGATATCGGCACGCGTATGACCTATAAGGCAGTCATGATAGAAGGCATACCTAATCTGGCTGCACTGTTTGGCTATACCAATGCCTCGTGGACACTAAAAATCGATTTGGCTTGTCAGTATGTAGTGAGGCTACTGGGGTATATGCATAAACAACGCTATCAAGTCGCATTACCACAAGCACAGACTGCCGATATGACAGCCTGTGCTCAAGCAGATACCGTGATGGGTTCGCTGTCGTCTGGTTATGTCAGCCGTGGCAAAGAAGAGCTACCTAAGCAAGGCGATCGCTATCCTTGGTTTGTGACCAACAACTATCTAAGCGATCGAGTCATGCTTAAGTATCGCAAAATAAAAGACGACTGGTTACGATTTAGTCGTTAGCATCTTGGTAATTATTGATGATGGTTGTCGATGAAGTCAGCAACTTGCTTGCTTAACATCTGCCATAAGGTCTCTTGGGCGCTTTTGCTGCCCCATGCATTATGCGGACTAAAGATAACACGCGGATGGTCGCTGATACTGAGCAAAGGATCATTATCAGCGATAGGTTCTTGTTCAAACACATCACTCGCATAGCCGATGATCTGCTCACTATTGATTGCATCAGTTAATGCTTGGCTATCAACGATGGCGCCACGTGCGACGTTGACGATGAGCGGCTGTTTAACCATTTTCGCCAGAGTATCTTTATTAATAAGATGCTCAGTTTGTTCATTCAATGGACAGTGCAGACTGATCACATCCGCACGTGCTAGTACTTCATCAAACGCGGTATAGTCGTCGCTGCGTGGTTCACGTCCTTGGTGCTCTGCCCACAGTACGGTCATACCAAAGGCACGAGCAATCTCGGTCACGCGTTTGCCGATAGTGCCAATACCGATAATACCTAGCGTCTTATCTTCCAAATCAATCAGCGGAATATCTAGCAGGCAAAAATTGCCGTTTGCCAGCCACGTGCCATCAGCGACTTTCTGATGATAATGAATACCAGCACGCATCGCTGTCAGCATCAACATAAAGGTATGCTCGGGCACGCTTTTGACCGCATAACCAGCAACATTGAACAGCGCAACACCGTGCTTATCGCAAGCCTCTTGATCAACGTTATTCATGCCAGTGGCAGTCAGTTGGATAAGCTTGAGTTTCGGCAATTGCTCTATCACTTCAGCACCGATTTGCACTTTATTAGTGATAATAATATCGGCGTCTTTGCAACGCTCAATGATGACAGCCGTGTCTTTTGGCGTGTCGTTATAAGTGATGTAATCGCTCACACCCATTGGTGCTGGCAGGTCAATACCTTCAGAAAACGTACCTTTATCTAAGAAAACGGCTTGCATGGCTAGTCCTTACTTATTGTTGTCTTATAGATAATCAGCGAATAAATGGCTATCGCATGAATCCTTATCGGCTTAATGTAGCACGTTGGTATTTTTAGTCAAAAAGAAGTAAGCAGCAAAAAGGAATTTACACTCTGTTTTTAGCGTGAAAGCAGTATCTATAAAATGGATGTTATTTTAAACAAAGAAAAGACCTCTATTTCAATATTGAAATAGAGGTCTTTTAGCTAGACAAAGCACTTTTTCGTTGACACAGCTTGTATTACAAACGCTATCAAGCCAACTTTGCAAACACTGCTAATAACAAATGCTAAAAAGAAAAACGCTTGCGCAATTTGCCAATGAAACTGCGTACGCGATTACTCAAATCAATACGCACATCATTGTCAGGGTCGTGTTCGACTTCATAACGTTTTACTAAGTCAGGACTCGCTTTGAGTTTAGTATGATGTTGGAAAGCACGATTAACACTAATCTCTAGCAAGCTCGCGCGCATCGGCTTCGGCAAGCATCGATAGACCTGACCCTTGTTAATTAAATCAATCAACAAACCTGCATCTTGAAACTCAGTTTGCACCAAAACTACTAAATGCGGTGCATCTTGCTTTAAAGTGAAGATTATTGGTGCGATGTTTTCGCCACTAACATTGATGTCAGTAATACACACACCAATGTCGTAGTTTGCCAGATAGTCATAAGCTTCCTCTAAACCTTCAGCATGCAGAACCTTATAATTATTGGAAAACTGCTTGCGGATTTGTTCGATTAGCTCATTTGTTTCATCGATAACCAACAGGGTTTGCTTATTGTCTGAGCTATCAATCTGATCGGCATCTTCATCTGGATTGTAAGTCAACGCGATTTCAGTGGCACGCCCAACCACAGCGATGAGTTCCTCAGACTTGCAAGGCTTGGTTAAATAACGATAAATCTCTCCATCGTTGATAGAACCAATAATGGCATTCAAATCGGCATAGCCCGTTAATAAAATACGCATGGTAGACGGTGATATGTCTTTTACTTCACGTAAGATATCGACACCGACACGCTCAGGCATGCGTTGGTCACTGACTGCTACGTATACATGGTTGTTTTTAATATAGTCAATATACTCAGTGGGATCGGTCGTGATAAAAACGTCATGAGTTTTACGAAAGAGGAGTTTCATAGAACGTAAAATGCGTTGTTCATCGTCAATAAACGCAATTTTCGGTTTAGGTCCAGTACTTAGAGCAGAGGGTTGTATGTTGTCTTTAACTTCATTCATGATCGTATCCTTACGATGAATAATAGAGGCTAGATTGTAAGTGTTATGTCTGTTGTCAGCACAGCGCACAACTGAGCTGCGCCGACAATATAATAAGCGTGTTGCTTATGCCGACATACTTTGTTCCGTTAAATTATTGTTGATGGGTAGGGTTAAGGTAAACACCGTGCCAACACCTTCAGTAGATGTAGCGGTAATCGTACCATTGTGTTGTTCCATGATTTGCTGACTGATTGCCATGCCGAGGCCAGTGCCTTCACCTGCCGCTTTTGTAGTAAAGAAGGGCTCAAATATCTGATCCAATACTGCTTGGCTCATGCCTTTACCATTATCAGTTACTTCAATGTAGACGTTGGTTTCATCAGCGTAGGTGCGCACCTCAATCTTGTCATCAGGATTGCCCTCCATTGCTTGCGAAGCATTGTTTAATAGGTTGACTAATACCTGATTGATTTGCGATGGTGAGCATTTGATTTCAGGCGTTGGGCCAAAATTGGTGACAATATCTTGATGTCTGATAGAGTTCCCAGCGATTTTGAGAGAAGATTCTATACATTCGCGTACATCAATGGTCTTCACTTTTGACTCATCAAGGCGTGCAAAGTTACGTAAGTTGAGTACCATCTCGGTAATCTGTTCCACCCCAAACAAAGAGTCTTTTATTAGCTCTTTTAGCTCAGACGATAAGTCATCTTCTTCGATTTCATCCGAAGCACGGACAATATCTGCTAACAGTTTATCTATTTTGTCATCAGCAGCCGGTTCAGATTGAACGCCTTTTAACCCTTGTACCAACTCAATCAGCTCTTCGTATTGCTCAGTCAATTGACCGATGATTTCGAGGTTGTTTTGTACATAAGATAATGGTGTATTTACTTCATGAGCAACGCCTGCAACCATCTGACCAAGTGTGGCCATTTTTTCAGAACGGATCAGCTGTAGCTGAGAGTTTTTTAGCTCTTTTAGTGTGTCTTGTAGTTCAGCGGTGCGCTCTTCGACTTTAACCTCTAGCTGTTGATTAATATTGGCAAGCTTACCTTCATTAGATTGGATACGATGGAGTAGTTCACTAATAGAGTGGTTTACTAGGCCAATTTCATTACGTCCACCTGAAAATTTAACGTCACTAAGCTTATTATATTGCTTATCATCGATTAGTTTTTCTGCGAGAGAGATTTTGTCTGTGGTCTTTTTCAATGGTTTAAATGCTAAGAACGTCAGCATGAAATAGATCAGTGCAGCGGTTATAAATAGCGCTAGCATAATTAAATTGATTAGGTTTTTGCTCAAGTTATCTGCGATAGCATTAACGGCAGCATCTGGTTGAACTACGATTAGTTTCCAGTAGGTCTCAGGAATCTGGAAAACATATGCCTGACTACCATTATAGTAGCTGTCATTGGTTAGATCGAAACTTTGTAGCAAGCGACTGTCCATCGTGCTTGTATTGCTTTCATTAGCATTCAAATAAGCGGCGTAGTTGATAAGCTCAGAATTACTAACAGCAGTGGCTTCATTTTTATCAAGTGTTGCAATAACTTGTTGTACTTCAGGAGGCATTTTTGCGGCAATTTGTTCGATAATCTCACTATGCTGAGCATCTAAAAAATCTAAGATAGGTTGCCACGCAGGGTCTGAATCAATGACTTGTTTGATATCCAGTGGGACACCAGTCTCTTCGTCAATATAGTTTAAGCGCTCAGGGTTAGATGAGGCGATAACCTTATTACTGTTATCAATCAATAAAATATAACCTGAGCCAGAGCTTTCACTTAGCTTAACGATGTTTTCTTGTAGCTGGTTGAGCGTAAAGTTAACGGTACTTGCACCCCAAAACTGATTGTCACGTTCAATAGCGACACCGCAGCTCATTGCCAATTCACCTTTGGTTTGAGTGGGGCTTACATCAGCCCATATACAGCCATTAGGTCTGAGTACTTTTACTTTGTTAAACCAGTTTTCATTGTAATAAGGATTAGCAGGGTTTGGATCTGTTAATATTGCTCGGTAATCGCCATCTTGGCGCACCATCAAAAAGGGATGAGTCGCCGTACTGTCTCCGAGCGCCCCATTATCAGGCCAAATACCACCACTACCTAATAAGCTATAATCCCGCTTATCAAAAGCGTTAGCCGTGCTGGTCTGCAAAATATTTTCTTCGATTGGCAGTGTTTGAGCGCTTTGCTGTAGTTGCAACGCGCTACGCATGACGCGATTGACATCTGCCGAGATGCTGTTGACGGCGGTATTCCCTCGTTGAGCCACTAGTTTTCCTGACTCAAGTCTGATTTTTTCATAGCCTTCTTTTTCGACAATGTAAACCACAACGGCAACAACAACGGCAAAAGCAAGAAACAAAATAATGGTAACTTGGGTACTGACTTGATTAAATAAGCCAACTTTTTTGGAGGCACTCATAAATGTATTCATCCTTGAATTATATAAAGTACAAAAATACGATTAGCAGTATTTTTAGTATAAAAAGAGCTGCGATTATTAATGCTGAAGAATTTGATGTCTAAATGTCTAAATGTCTGAATAAATGGCACAACGATGTGAAGCCATTACTTCTAAGGAAGGGCGCAATCCATAAACCCATATGTTTATCTACAAACTAAGTCCCTATAACAAGTAGTAAATCCGTCTACTTGTGAACATTGATAACGATCGATAAGTAGAAAGAAGGTGCTAAATACTATTTTTTAATCATTAATATGAACAATTGACGTAACGAAAAACACATCTGTTTTCATAAAGTAACAGTATAGAAACAATATTATGATGTAAATGTTTTTTCTATACTTGCGAGTCGTTATCTTATTGTTTTATATGACCAACTTATGCTTAGCATTCGCGTCATCTTGTATGAATCTGCTCTTGAAAAGTCAACTTAACGCACTCATCTACCCGCTAACGTTATATAATGGTTGGGCTGAACGATTGGCTTGATTGGTGTTGTGGCATTTCTTCTATGTCTTTTTGACATTTTATGGTGTGAACAACCTTATTTAGCTATTGTTAGCCGCCATTGCTGTTTTCTAAGCTATCTATCTAAATTTCATTATCTGAGTACAAAAGACATCGCCCTATGACTATCTCTATTGCTTCATTGCACAGTACTGAATTCGCCGTTGGTCAACGTTATTTATCTGATACGGAGTCTGAGCTTGGCTTAGGTGTGGTCATCGATGTTGACGACCGATGTGTGCATATTTTATTTCCGCAAAGTGAAGAGACACGCGTCTACGCAAAAAACTCTGCGCCATTATCGCGCGTGGTATTTAAAGTAGGCGATAGCATCTACGATCAAGATGGCAAAAGCTATACGGTCAATGCTGTTAATGAAGTGATGGGTGTACTTAAATATGGCGTCGATGAGCACGAGCGCGGCATCATGGAAACCCGCCTTGCTGCCAATATCACGTTGGCCAAGCCGCTTGAGCGTTTGCTTGCTGGCCGTATTGAACGTGGTGACTGGTATGAGCTGCGTCAAGATATCTTGCGCATGCAATCAGCGCTGGCAGGTCATCCATTAAAAGGTCTAATGGGTGCACGTGTCGATATCATCGAGCATCAGCTATATATCGCACATGAAGTCGGTAAGCGTATCGCACCGCGTGTACTACTGGCTGATGAAGTTGGCCTTGGTAAAACCATCGAAGCGGGCATGATTATTCATCAGCAGTTGCTAACAGGCAAAGCTGAGCGTGTGTTGATTTTGGTACCAGATAGCTTGCAGTATCAATGGATGATTGAGCTGCGTCGTCGCTTTAACCTAAACTTTGCCTTGTTTGATCTAGTGCGTACTGCGGCTATTAAAGAACACGACCCCGAACAAAACGTCTTTGCCACTGAGCAATGTATCATTGGTGGTATGGATCTGTTACTTGATCACCCAGACTTATACGACCAAGCGATGGATGCAGGGTTTGATTTATTGGTTGTTGATGAGGCGCATCATCTGCATTGGGATGAAGCACAGGGCGGCAATGATAAGTATGACTTGATTGCGGATTTCGCAGAAGAAACGCCAGGCGTGATGCTATTGACAGCAACGCCGGAGCAGCTTGGTGCGCAAAGTCACTTTGCCCGTCTGCGTTTGCTTGATCCAGATCGTTTTGATGATTTGGATGAATTTATCGATGGTCAAGAAGCTTTTGCAGAGACAGCAGCAGTTGCTGGTGTCTTGATAGAAGAAAAGCCATTAAATGAAGGCCAAATCGCTGCTTTAAGTAGCTTACTAGACATTAGTATTGAAGAGTTGTCTTCAATCAATGAAGATGAAAAACTGCGTACACATGCGCTAAACGAGTTATTAGATCGTCATGGTACAGGTCGTATCTTGTTCCGTAATACTCGTGAGAGTGTCAAAGGTTTCTATGGCCGTAGCAGCCAACCATATCCACTGCCATTACCTGAAGCATGGAAAGACAGCTATCAAACCAATGGTAAGTTGCGTGAGCAGCTATGGGGCGAAGAAAACCAACCAGACGGTGGATGGCTAGAAGATGATCCACGCGTTTCTTGGTTGATTGATATCTTACGCGGTGAGCTTAAGCATCAAAAAGTGCTATTAATCGCTCGTAGTGGTGCGACGGTAGAGAGTTTAGAAGCGGTATTGCGTCTGCATGCAGGTATCAAAACAGCTATCTTTACTGAGCAGATGACTTTGCTTGAGCGTGACCAAGCGGCCGCATTCTTTGCAGATAGCGAAGGTGCGCAGATACTACTGTGTTCAGAAATTGGTTCAGAAGGTCGTAACTTCCAGTTTGCAAGCCAATTAATACTATGGGATCTACCTGCTAACCCAGATACGTTAGAGCAGCGTATCGGCCGTCTAGATCGTATCGGTCAGACGCAGCAAATCATGCTACATGTACCTTATGTACAGGGTACAGCGCAAGAGCGTCTGTATCAGTGGTATAACGATGCGCTGAACATGTTCAATCAGATATCGCCAACCGCACAAAGTGTACAAGAGCAATATATCCAAGAGCTTAAGCCAATGCTTGAGGGTGCTGATACCGCTGAAAATAATGTCATCTTGCAAGACATCATTGACGAGGCGCTACAGACACGTTTGGGACTAGAAGCACAGCTACAAGCTGGTCGTGACCGTCTGTTAGAGTACAACTCATGCCGTCCGCGTGTCGCAGGTCGTATCGCCGATGCTATGCGTGACTTTGATGGTAATAATTTGCTGCCGCACTTTATTGAGCGTTTCTTTGCATCTGCCAATATCGATCATAATATCCAACGTGATGGCTCGTGGGTGATCGCACCGATCGATAGCACCGAGATCAGTGATTATATTGATGGTTTGCCACTTGGTGATGAAGACGGTATGACGTTGACCTTTGAGCGTGAGCAAGCGCTTCAGCGTGAAGATATTGAATTCATCACTCACGAGCATCCATTGATGCGTGCAATTTATGAGCTAGCGAGCACCAGTACCTTTGGTAATACGACAGTTGCTATGCTAAAAAGTGCCGCCGTTCCGCAAGGTATGGTACTGCTAGAGGTGAACTTCCGTGTTGAAGCAATCGCGCCAAAAGTGCTCAATCTACCAGCGACTTTGTCCACGCAAAATATCCGTGTCTTTATCAGTGAGCAGGGCAGTGATTTATCGGCTCGTATCAGTGCTGAGATGATTATGCCGCACGTTGAGCGTTTGGATAAAAACCGTGCCCGCCAAGTCATTAAAGTACGCGGCGATGTGATTGAGCAGCGTTATTACGAAGCTGAAGACATTGCTCGTCAGCAGATCGCTGAAATTGGTGAGCAAGCAAGTACACGCTTTAGCCAGCAGTGGTCACGCGAAATCAAACGTTTAAAACATCTACAGACGATCAATCCAAACGTACGTCCTGAAGAGATTGAGCGTTTAGAGCAGCTCAAAGCTCAAGGTGAGCAAGCGCTTGGTAATTTATCATTAGTACCGGATTCTATTCGCGTACTCGTAGCGGTTAAGCCATAAACATCGGCGTATTTGTCAAAAACGAGGTGTTATTATACATCTCGTTTTTTTATGGTTGAGATTACTTGTTTTGCTCTTTAGTTGCGATTTTTCTGGCAAAAACAGACAGGCAATACTTATGAGTAAGCCGACAGTAACTAGTCAAAGCCACCAATATTGGGTAAGATGTTTACCTTTTCTATAGAAAATAAATATTCGGTGATAACATCGCTAACGATGTCTGTATGTTTATTTTAAGGTCTCCTTCGACAGATCTTAACCAGTGATCTCGCATTATTTTACATTCAAATATGATGGCTATATGGCATCAATATCATCAGATGCTGAGCGTTTTTGATAAAAATAAGGAAACATATCGTCATGTCCGACAATCTACAACTGATTGATGAGCTGCTGGCTACTATCGCGCTTATTGAAGTTACCCCTGATGTGTTTGAGGGTAAAAGCCATGACTATGTGGGCAGTCGTATATTTGGTGGGCAAGTGCTCGCTCAAGCGATTATGGCAGCGGCGCATACATTAGATAAAGACAAACCTTGTCACTCACTGCATGGATATTTTTTGCGTGGTGGCGATATCAACCAACCGGTGATATACCAAGTTCGTCGATTACGTGATGGTCGTAGCTTGTCTGCACGTGAAGTCACGGCTATTCAGTATAAAGAAGTACGTGGTAAGCCACCTGTTGAGCAAGTGATATTTTCAATGATTGCCTCGTTCTCACCGATGGAAGATGGGCTTGAGTATCAAGAAGATATGCCTGTCTATCCACCGCCAGAAGACCTACTGACAGAGCAAGATTTAAAAGAAGAGAATGTCGGAAAAGTACCAGAAGCGCTAAAAGCAAGATTTATGCGGCGCCGTCATGTCGAGATTAAGCCAGTGAAACCGCGTAATCCGATTAGCCCAGAACCTATGAAGCCTAAACAAGCAAACTGGCTACGCATTCGTGAATTGGGCAATCAGCCAGTGGCTATTCAGCAGGCACTATTGGCATTCTCATCGGACTTTTATTTGGTTGGCACAGGGCTGATGTCACATGGTGTTAGCTTTATGACCAGTGGCCTGCAAGCTGCCAGTATTGATCACTCGATGCATTTCCATCGTGATTTTGACCTAAACAAATGGATGCTTTATGACATGTGGAGTGATACCACGTCTAATGCGAAAGGCTTGAACCATGGCCAGTTTTGGCAAGATGGCAAACTGGTCGCTACCGTGCAACAAGAAGGCCTCATGCGTTTACGTGTGCCAAAGTCCTAGGGTGCTGTAGGCTCAGCTGCCTTTAGATTATCATCATAAAAAAGCGACTCATTATTAATAGTGAGTCGCTTTTTTTATTCCAATTTCTTACTCTAAGATTTTAGCCATCGCGCGAGGTAGCCCTAGGCTGTCTTGCGCTTTTTGTTCGGTTAACCACTTAAAGTCGACTTCGGCCGCTGCTAATTTCTGATTTAACTCAGTTACCTGCGTCGCGTCAATCGTCAGTTTACGCGGGGTCAAATACCAGTGAAAGTGCGTCAGCGAATGCTTAATAGGGGCGTCATCGAGTAAAGTATTGCTGACTGATTTTGCGACCAGTTCATTCTTTATGAGCCATTCATTTATGATTTGCTCAGCAGTGGTAAACTCTGCTTCGTATACTTTTTCATTACTACGGACATCATTTGCTACGTTTGATGGCTTATCATCACTAGCTAGCGTCTTCTTAACGGTAGCCTTAGTGTTTGCTTTACCGTCAATTTTTTCCACGAACTGTAATGGCAAACTCCACAATCCACCCCAGATACCATTGTCAGGGCGCTGTAGCCACAATATCTCACTGTCTGCACTTTCGATTAGCAGTGCATCACTGAATTTACTAGGTTTGGGCTGCTTTTTGGCTTTGACGGGATAATCAGTCTCGCGCCCTTGCGCATGCGCTAGGCAGTCTTCTTTCAATGGACATAATAGACAGGCAGGCTTGCTACGGGTACATAATGTCGCACCCATATCCATTATGGCTTGCGCAAACAATCCTGAGTTTTCTGTAGGTGTCAGTCGCTCTGCCAATGCCCATAAACCTTTGGTGGTGGCAGATTTAGTAATATCACCATCAATCGCTGCCCAACGCGTGATGACTCGTTTGACATTGCCATCACAGATGACACCATAGTGGTGCAAGCCCATCGCCATAATCGCGCCAGCAGTCGATGGCCCAACGCCCGAAATCGCCTCCCATCCTGCTAGCGTCTGCGGAAACTCGCCCATCTCATCAATCACTGCAACCAACTGCTTAGCACCTTTATGCAAATTACGCGCACGCGCATAATAGCCAAGTCCTGCCCAATGCTCCGCTACGGTATCCCATTCTGCTGCGGCCAAATCCTGCACGGTCGGAAACGATGCCATAAAGCGTGCAAAGTAGGGCAGTACAGTGGTCACTTGCGTTTGCTGAAGCATCACTTCGGATAACCAAACGATATAAGGATTTGGCGTATCGGTTTGGTGCTGTTGCCAAGGTAAGTCATGGCGACCGTTTTCGGCAAACCAATCTAGTAGGCGTGGGGCAAAGGAGTTTAGAGATAACTCAGGTTGAGAGAATAAAGTAGGCAAGAATAATCCTTGTCAATTAATAAAAAATATTAGACCATAAAAGGTTAACTGATTTATGGGGTGGGCTGACTCGCTATGCAATGGTTTGTTATTTTTAAGGAAAAGTATTAGTTAGTTATTATGTGTTTTGCACTTTCGGTTTGATAATAAGTAGAACCAGTGTTTCCATTAATGGTTTAGGAGATAGTATCTTGTCAACACAAACCTTTTTTGTCTGGGATACCCAGCAAGTTACTTGTATACCAAGTAAAGACAGCTCATGGGAGCAAGCAACCCATGACTTTAAAGCTTTGAGCCAGCAGCCAGTGGATGATATTAGTCCAAACATTATTGAGTTGGCAGATCGTCTCGTGGACGAAGCCAGCACCTTGGATTATTCAGAAGTTTTTTATGAAACCTACGCAAATACAAATTTAGAGATGAAAACGCATCCTAAGACCGCTTGCGTAGCCATACCCACACCTGAAGCACTGCACGGTGAAGCGTTAGATGTTATCGCCCCTTTATGTGAAGAATTAGGGCTAGTTTTTTATGACACTCGGGGTATGGTCGCCTATCCAGATGGTACGATCTATCCGCCTAACATCGCAAGAGGTATGGCACTGCTAAAAGAAAAGCGGGCGCTGGCAAAACAGTCTGCTGATATTTATAAGCCAGAGGCACAGGTTCCTAGAGATAGAGAGGACTTTGAAAAAATACTGCACCCATTCATGCATGATTGTTTAGAACGTTATGGTTATCAGTGTAGTCAAGTAACAAGCGCTAACGTTAATGACTCTCTTGAAGTCGATGGTTGTACCAAGGCCATGCCTTATGGTCATGTGCGTCTAACCGGAGGAGCGGAAGGTAAGAACGGCTATTTTAGATTAAAAATTCATGCGTATTTTGTATCACCAGCGTTTGAAGAGATTTATGACAAAGTATCGCCGCCAACTGAACTTAGACAGCAGTTTCCTTATTTAAAGCTACATTACATTAATGTATGCGATAGAAGCTTTACAGATAAGCAAAAACAGATTCCTGAATTTATCAATACTGAGTTTGCCAGTAAACTGGATGAAGCAGATAAAATAGACAGCTATAATCAACTTTTTTTGTTACTGCATGATAGGATTGCAAGAGGGCACAGCTATGGTGAGAGTGTGGATAAACACCTTATTTTAGCCAAACTTGCGGGTCGAGAGGACTTTGATGAATTGGTTACCCAGTATCGTGATCTGATAGATAACTCACCAAACGAGTATGCTAAGAATAGAATGAATGAGCGCTGGGATAGACTTTTAGAGATTTTATCTACCGTAGAGCCATTGGAGTAACCAGTTATGAATGAATATACTTTGTTTTATGTTTGGGATGCAAGTTTGGGTGATGGCGATGAGTATCTGCCTATCTCTTACGATAGTGCAGGTGTATTACTACCGCAGCTGCTAGAGATAGAAGTCAGTGCTCATAGTGAAAACATATTAAAATTCGCCACTGAGCTACAGCAATTTGCCCATGAAGGTGATTTATCATTTGAGCTTTCATTAGCATTTGGGGCGACGGTCGCTCATGTACAGCTACAGAATACATTTGCTGTCTCTCTGCCGCTGCCAGATAATAACATGCAAGAAGCTGCTAGAGTAATTGCACCATTGGCAAAGAAACATGGGTTGGTATTTTATTATTTGCTAGGGTTGGTTTCTTTGCCTGATGGGAAAATTTTCACTTCTACATGATTGGTCTTACGTTTATTAAACCTACTTCCGATTCTTCCGTGTCTTTAGACGACGTAAGCGCTTTTCTTCCTCTTTCGCCTTTTTCTTCTCTTCAGCAGCGAGTCGTTGTTCAGCGACGACGATTTCTTCCGCTTCAGTCATTGCTGGTGTCTCTAGCGTAATGCGACCAATCTTCGCACTACGCAATTCGTTAATCAGAATCTCAGACATACGGTACGTATCGACTTGATTGCCAGCGCGTACACAGCCGCGATTACGTCCAGCGACTTCAAAGAACTCCCAATCAGTCTTTGGCAGCTCTTCAATTTTATAGCGAGTTTTTAGCAGCTCAGGATAGGCTTGCATCAAGTACTCAGCGGTATAGCTGGCTACATCAGCGAAGTCAAAAGCAGTATCACGAATACCGCCTGTCGCTGCTAAACGATAACCAGAGTTTTCGTTTTCAACTTTTGGCCAGAGCATACCGGGCGTGTCATAGAGCATGATGTCATCGTCGAGCTTAATTAGCTGCTGCGATTTGGTCACGGCTGGCTCATCGCCTGTCTTCGCCACAGCGCGTCCTGCTAGCGTATTGATCAGCGTTGATTTACCAACGTTTGGAATACCCATAATCATCGCTTTGATTTGGCGACCAGTCCCGACTTTATTGGGTACGAGATGCTTACAGATAGCGATAATACGTTTTACATCATTGGCTTTTTCAGTATCGCACGCAATGGCTTTGACCCCATCTTGCTGTTCGAGATAATCCATCCATGCTTGAGTCAACTCAGGATCGGCAAGGTCAGCTTTGTTCAGGATTTTGATAACAGGTTTTTCGCCGCGCAGTGCTGCGACCATTGGGTTTTCACTACTATATGGAATACGCGCATCGATGACCTCGATGACCAAATCCATCTGCGGCATGACTTCTTTGATTTCGTTACGGGCTTTGTTCATATGCCCAGGGAACCACTGAATACTTGCTCTCTTATCCATCTGCTTTCATAACCTTTTATAAAAAATACTAAAAGTAAAACAATCAACGTTTACTTTCTAATGGTGTCCAGTTTACTACAGAACCACCTTGCTCACGGCACAATTTCACTTAACCAGCTTTGTCATTACGCTTGATTTTGGTTTTCTGTTTCCTCGTGCGCTGGTGGTAATGGGGCGAGATAGCCAATGAGCAGAATCAAACTACCTGCGCCAAGGAAGGATATCACTCGCCAAATCGCCTCAGTCTGTGATAAATCTACCAAGACAAGCTTGAGTACGACAATACCTAATAATCCAATACCCATAAACCAAAGCGCGCGTTGCCAGTAGCGACTCGCAAGGATGGTGGCGACCAATGCCAAGAGCGTCCATAAAATCGTCAGTCCTGTTTGTACTTGCTCGCTCTGCCATGCGCCGCCTTGATAGTCATTCCAAAGTGGTGTGCCAATAAAGGCGTGTAGCGTTCTGACCAACATGCTAGAGATTAACCAAAAACTGATCAGACCCAATATAATTAGCAAATTCTCAGTGGTGAATACGCGCTTAGATTTGGCAGCTGCACTCGGCTCGGTAATGGTTTCATTGTGGCGGCGTTGGCTGATGTAATACAGACTAAAACCAACCGATAGCGTCAGCCACGATGTGATGTCATATAGGTTGAACAATGGAAAATAAGACAGTCCCCAAATCACACCGTCATAAGACCAATTGGTAAGAACAACCCACAGTAAAGCAATGGGAGCAAAAATGGCAGCGCATCCTAATAGTGCCTGTTGCCAATCAAACCAATACAGTAGACCTTGTTCTGAAACTTTATTAGTTGATGTGTTTTCTGCATTTTGACTGAGATAACGACGATTGAACCATAGTCCAAATAATATAAATGCCGCTGAAAACAAGAAAGCCATTACGTCATCAGAGTCTGGTAGGCCATAATGCGCAGCGGCAGCAATAAGTAAGATACCCGTACCTAGCCAACTTGCATCATTATAGCGTGAGGTATCGCTGTTATCAGACCATGTCTTTAGCCATAGCTGCCCCATGACTAACCAACCAATTATTAAGCCTACAAACACCAACCATTCCGCTGTTGCCCATGTTAAATTTCGCTCAAACTTTTGTGGCAGTTGCAGTATTAGCATGAAGTAGAACAGGGCTAGCAATCCATGACTAAGCTGTCTGATTTCCGCCCATGGACGATAGCGATTGATGACCCAATAAGCGATCAAGTTGATGAGTGCTGCCAGTGCAATTACCGTCGTGCTTGATTGCCAGATATCAAACCAATGATGCAAATCCAGCATAAGTACTTGTAGCATCCAAGCCATCGCGGTCAATGTCAAAAATTTGATGAATCTAGGACTATGCCAAACGAATTTAAATACGCGGCTTTGACTATTGATTGAGGTCAGCCATTGCTGCGCAGCTTGCGTACTGACACCCAGCGTACGGGCATAGCTGGTCAATAGATCTGATGTGCTGTCCAATGTTTGTGATTGTATTACTGAGGATGTTGTAGCGCTTTTATTGTTAAGGTTATTACTACCGTCTAACGTATTAATCAGCGCAGCAGGGGAATTGCTAGCGCGTAATATAAAGACGGTCGCTAGATAACTGAGCGCTGAAATACTAAAGGCCAAAACGGGATAGTCTTCGATAGAGACTATCGCTGTCGTCACTAGCATACCAATGCTGATGAGCTGCAATAGTAAGCCGAATAACACCGACCACGATCGCAGCGAGCGTCGTCCAAACCATACTAGCGCCAATCCTTGTACTGACCAGCCAAAAGCAATCCATTCAGCATCTAGCGCCAGCGGAATAACGAGCGCAAAAAATCCTAATCCTAATGCCAGCATCCCTTCGGTGATTAAAGCATAGCGTCTACTGCGTTGGATGAACAACCAGCCCATCCCAAGATAAACCGCAGCCAAAATGGCACTGGTAATCGTGAGGGCATTAGAGATGTCGTTTAGTAACGCGGAAAATAAGCCAAAAGCCAGTAACGGTACTGAAAACAGTAAACCCGTATCAATGGGGAATACATAGGAGCTGCCTACATGGGCTTTGTCCAAGTGTTTTGTATCATCTACATTATCAGCATGACTGAGGTCTTTTTCGTTTAGCGCATTGTAGGTAATGATTTGCTGCGCATAACGAATGACGACAAATAAGTAAAGCAGCCAGTGTAAGGTTGCTAAAGCTACCAATGACCAGCGCTGCGTTTCAATGACGGCGCTCAGGTTTTCGCTGATACCCCAATAGTATGCCAAGCCAAATGTCACAGTCACACCGAATAGATTCAGTATTTTCCACGGTCGATAGTGAGCAATGACGGCAATGGTGACGTTTAGCAGTAGATAATAGCTAAATAAGGTGACCAAGCTGCCAGTATCGTCACTGGTCAAAATCGGTGCAAAAAATCCACCCGATAATGCCAGTAATGCTAATGGAAAGGCGTTTTGACGTACGGCGAGAGCAATAGTAATGGCAGACAATAACCCAAGCCCGATAAAGCTTGGGATACTAGGAATGATTGCATAAACACTGTAAGCAAAAAAGGTGCTTAGATAAGCAATTGCTAAGCCTGCGCCTTGTAGCGTAATCCCATATGAAAAGCGTTTTGCCGTTAGCTTTAATCCAAGCGCTGCCAATGCTAACCCTGTAACGCCGACTGCTATCAACTTCGTGGCAATCGAAATCTCGATATATTCGCTTAATAAGCGAAGCAGGAGCACCACACCTATCAATAGCACCAATACGCCGACTCGCACGACTAAATTGCCACCGAAAAACCAGTTTTTGATTGAATGAATCAGTGATGTCACAATAGGCAATGAGCGTTCATCAGGTTCAATCGGTGCCGTAGGCGCTGTGTTTTCAGTATTGATAAGGGCATTATTGTCTATAGATTTATCGTCATAGATATTTGATGCTGTATGTATGGTCGAGTTTGAAGCAACGGTAGGAAGCGGTGGTGGTGATACAGGCGGTCGATTATCTGGAGAAGATGGTTGTGAGTCAAAAGCTATTTTTTTAGGAGCATGGTCTTTAGTGTCACTTTCTTTAGGAACATTGTCTTTAAGATCAGGATCGTCAGTAGCAGTGTTGCGTGCATAATCATTTTTATCGATTAAAGGTGCAGACGGAGGCGTCATACTACGATGTCTTTGCTGCTCCAGCTCAGCTTGCAGTTTCGTCACATCGCGGCGTAGATGCTCGATTTTTCGAGCTATCCTAGTATATAACGCGACCACTACGATCAATAAAATCGTAAAAGCCAGCCAGCCCAACTGGGTCACCATTAGATATAACATCTTCGTCGCTCAATCCAGTTTATAGTAAAGTGATAATGACGTGATTTGATAATAAGCACAAGACTACTCTGATTACTGGGCTAAAAGACAAATGCTAGAATGACACTCAAAATAAAAGGGTAGCTTAATAATTAAGCTACCCTTTTTAATGGTCTTTATACCAAATCGTTTTTTATGCTAAATTGGCTTTCATAAATTCAAGCATGTTTTCCCAGCTTTGTTTAGCAGCGGCTTCGTTGTAGCCAAGATCCACTTCATTTTTGGCCGCACGCTCATCAGCATGCGGATTGGTAAAGCCATGTTTGGCATTGTCATAGACGTCGATAGTGTAGTCAACATCGGCTGCGTCTAGCTCTGATTTTAGACCTTCGATGGCATCCATTGATACCATTGAGTCATCACGACCATGAGCGACCAACACTTTTGCTGCAAAGTTTTTGTCTGCTGGCTGTTTTGGGGTTGGGTTACCATGGAACGTGGCAACCGCTTTTAGTGGCATGCCTTCGCGAGCCATATCTAGTACAACTTTACCACCGAAGCAGTAACCGATGGCGCCTAGGTTATCACCATCGACTGATAACTGATCGCTAAAATCATTCAAAATTAAGCGGCAGCGTGTCATTAGCATGTCTTGATCGGCCAGTACTTGCTCCATCCACATGTTTGCCTGCGCTGCATCAGTGGTTAGTTTGCCTTCACCGTAAACGTCCATAGCGACTGCTGCATAACCTGCCTCTGCTAAGCGCTCAACCACTGATTTTGGATGATCGACCACGCCCCACCATTCTGGTGCAACCAAAATACCTGCTGCTGGATTTTCATCTGAAGCGTTTTCTGGAAGTGCTACATAACTGATAAGTTCTACACCATTCTCGGTAGTACTGATTAATTCGAAAGTCTTAATTGACATATTATTGTCCTTTTTTATGTTGTGAGTTTTAATTATTCGTCATTGTGATGGTTCGTTTTTCTAACTCGTACTACCTTAACGCCCATGTCTAGCAAAAACAGCTATAATACTGTAACGCTCTTTATCAAAATGCTACTGCGACTTTATGACTATAAATTTGTTAAACAAAAATAATGACCAATCAGACTTGAACTTAGGTCTCGATGCAGCGGCCAAGCCTGAGCAATCGGTGGGTTTGTTCCCTGATAGTGCCGATGTCGATTCTAATGTTGATTCTGACTCTAAGTATGAGCCTGAGCCACTACGTCCGCAGTTTTGGTCGCGATTTGCGTTAACAGAACTAAACCATAGCGAGTGGGAAGCGTTGTGCGATGGTTGCGGCAGTTGCTGCTTGATTAAGTACATCGATGAAGATGAAAGTGGCAATGTGGATGAGGAGCTGGTCGAATATACCGATGTCACCTGCCAGTTGATGGACTGTGCGACAGGATATTGCAGTCACTATGCAACGCGTCAGGAGCACGTGCCAGACTGTATTCAGCTGACTATGGACAACTTGCCCAAGATGATGTGGCTACCATCGCACTGCGCTTATAAGCGTTTATATAAAGGACAGGGCTTACCAAGTTGGCATTTATTATTGACTGGGGATGCTGTGGTAACACAACAACAAATGCGAGCGGCCAACGTGGGCGTCGCCGGTCGCTGTGTCACGGAAATCGGTATGTCTGATGAAGAGATGGAAACGCGGGTGGTTAACTGGGTTAACCCTTAGTCTACAGTTAGTTAGATGCCTGAGCAGTAGATTTGGCCTTTGCTTCAGCACTGGCTTGCGAGTTAGCCAATGCTGGTATCGGAATATCTTGACGAATCTGCTGTGAGAATTTACGGCTGTTTTTATCTCTATCGATATCAGACTGTGAGTTGACTTGATTATCAAAGCCTTTTGCTTTTGGGTTGATATGGGTACGCTCATACCACGTGTTCATTGACCAAGGCTGGTTGTCCTTTTCTGGAGCCGCATCCAACATGCCCACATCATATAGATAGTTCGGTAACCAACCAGAGACCCAAATTCGATAATCCCATGGCAAACGATCGCCACTGACGATACGCGCCATATAAAAGATAATATTGGTACAGTTGCTAATCAGTGTATTGTACCAAGCAGGTTTAGCGTTCAAATCATCAGCCGCAGTCAGATAAGATTCAAACAGCGACCTCACCTCATGCTGTTGCAAATTGCTAATAGGAAACAGATAAACCTGCTCGCCGCGCGCATTGCTACGGGTATAGATGATGTCGCGCTCTTCTGCAGCAATCAGGCTCAGCTCATAACGTCGAAAAAACCCAGCAAGCGCTGAAAAAGACTCGCCATCTTCTTTACGTATCTCAAATGAGAATGCAAGTGGTCTATCATCTTCAAATCGAAAGCTAACTAAGGTATGAGCGATTAGCGGCCCCATCCAATAAGAGTTGGTCACATCGACGCCAGAGAGTTTAGACAGATCAATTGTACGGGTATCCCAGTGCTCGGTGGCGTCTTCTTCAGTTTGCCAATCAAAGTTACGAACATTGGTTAAGGTAATCAAATCAGGGTTAGTCGCATCGCGCTCATAGGAGACTCGCTGACTGACTTCAGCCATCCATTCTCGATCTTGTTTAGGTTCGATAGAAAAAAACCAACCTAGACCCACAAGCCAAACAGCGCCATATATGCCGATAAGTAGCTTGGTTGCTGTGCCTTTGCTAATTGATTTTTTATTAGACAATGAGTCGCTGTGCAATACTCTTGTGACGGCATCCCAATAACGCGTACTTAGCAGCGCAGCTAATATACCTACAATCGCTATTGTCGCAAGCCACGTCAATACTGAGCTGACGCCGTATTGATACCAAATCGCGAGTAATAACCATAGCGCTGATAACAATAATGTAACGGCAATTAAAAAAGTCACAAGACGCTGGCGCCATGTAGGCTTTGGCTGTTTGCTATCTGATGAGCTGTTTTTTGATATTTCGCGTTTTAAGTCAAGACTCTCTAAGCCACGGCTGTCTGACAGTCGACTGCGTGAACGCGACGAGAGTAAGCGAGAAAAAACGGAACGTAACGACATAGGGTTTGCTTTGATAAATAAAGGCTTTGACCATAGCAAAGTTTATAACACGCTGACAATACAATTTGAGTGAATTTGTCGTTGAATGTCGGTGAGCCTTGCGATAAAGTGAAGCTAATTTGTACTAGCAAATTTGTTATTCATCCATTAATTAATAACAAACCAGCTGTTTTATTTGCTACTTTTATCCCCATCTAGGCTCTACTTGTTTTTTTATTGAGTATTGTTCATTTTTATATTGAATACTATTCTGATTTTTATTAACTAAAGAGGTTAAATCACACCACCATGTCTGACGACACTCCCAGCCCGAGTAGTTGGTCGATGCGCGGCTTAAAACGCTGGCTATCGACCGCCCCCGAAACCCGTGATGAATTGATTCGTCTGGTACAAGACTCGCGCCAGTTTTTAGAGCCTGATACGGTCGATATGTTAGAAGGCGTGCTAGATTTGCCTGCGACACAAGTCCGCGAAATCATGACGCCGCGTCCGCAAGTAATTGGTCTGCACGAGAGTACCAGTCTTGCTGAAGTGATGGACATCATTCTTGAGACCACCCATTCGCGCTATCCTGTTTTTGACAGTCAAGATGATGATGCTGTCATCGGTATCTTATTGGCAAAAGACTTGATTCCAATTTTGGTACATATGGTTCGCAATCAAGAAGACAAAATTGACAGTAAGCGTCTCAGAGACTTGGTGCGCCAGCCGTTATATATCAGTGAAACGGCTCGTTCTGATACATTGCTACGCTCATTACAGCGTACCCAAGTACATATGGCGATTGTCGTGGATGAGTTTGGTAACTTCGGTGGTGTGGTCACCATGGAAGATTTGTTGGAAGAAATCGTTGGCGATATTGTCGATGAGCATGATGACTTTGATGAAGACAGCGATATCAATAACATCGTCCCTGATCCAGAAAAACCAAACACATGGCGTGTCCAAGCGTCTACGGTGATTGAAGACTGTAATGATGAGCTGGGTAGTCGTTTTGACGATACCGATGTCGATACGATGGGCGGTCTGGTCATGCAAGCACTTGGCTTCGTTGGTGATTTAGAAGGCGAGAGCGTCGTGATAGATGATTGGAAAATTACCATTACCGATGTCGAAGGGCGATTTATCCAAAATCTAGAGCTGACCAAAACCAATGCCGAGCAACAGATATTGATAGGCAGCCATTAGCTTGCTTATAGTGTCACGATAGTTGGTCAATGAATAAAACTTGTTAGAAAATTCCATAAAAAACACGATGAAAAATCGTGTTTTTTGCTTTCTGCCTTTTGGTCTTTAGAATGAGGTTTTAGCTACGCAAATTTACCCACTTGTAGGTTTTGACTGGTATCATGGGTGGGTTTTATTTGTGGCCCTGCATAAAGCATTATGCAGTCAGGTTTTGCGTGAGTGTTATCTCATCGCTTAGCTGAGAAATTTTAGAAAATATGGTTTTGGATAACTGCTATGCGTCTGTCTACTGTTGATTTACAAAAACGTCTGAACCCCGATAAGCCAAAAGGTTTACACATGGGACTGACGGTACTAATAGCTTGGCTGGCAGGGGCCGCTTTTATACTCGCGCTCGCGCCTTATGGTATTTGGCCAGTTGCCTTGGTATCACCTGCTATTTTGTACGCGTTATTAGTACCAGCGATGACAGGTCGCCGCGCCTTTCTAATTGGTCAAGCGTACGGTACAGGGCTGTGGTGTGTTGGCGCTTTTTGGCTATACACCTCGATACACGTTTATGGTGATACGCCCGCATGGCTTGCTTTGATTATGATTGCGCTCATGGGTCTAGGCATGGGACTATTCCATGGCTTTTTGGCGCTCATCTTTAATCGTGTGGTCGGCAAGCAGCCGTTATCTTTTGCTGCCCTGTGGATACTCCAAGAGTGGATGAAAACTTGGTTGTTTACTGGTTTTCCTTGGCTATTCGTTGGTTACGCGTTTACTGAGCAGTATTGGCTGTCTTCGCTCGCGCCTGTGGCTGGCGTCTTTGCGGTTTCTTTTGTAGCGGTATTATTGGCTGCCAGTATCGTTGAGCTATTGCGTCGCCGCGGTGGCTACATGATTCCATCGATAGCATTACTAATCATTAGTAGCGCGCTATGGTTGATCAATCCGCAGTGGACCAAGCCAAAAGGCACTCCTGATCTATCGGTATCTTTGATTCAGGGTAATATCCCGCAAGACCTAAAATGGCTCACCGAGTATCAGATTGAAACGTTAAAAATCTATGCAACGTTGACCCGTGACGAGTGGGGACGTGACATCGTGCTGTGGCCTGAATCGTCGATTCCTATGTTTCAGACAGAAGCTGTTGGTTTTATCAGTGAAATGGTCGCGATGGCCAAAGAGACTGACACAACATGGGTGACGGGTATTCCTTATAAGGATGAAGCAGCGTTTGATGCCAGTACAGATAAATATCCGCCGTTCTACAATAGTGTGGTTGCGCTAGGGGCACAGGCAGAGGGGCTGTATAAAAAGCAACGTCTGGTGCCATTTGGTGAATATATTCCATTCCAAGGAGTGCTTGATATTCTGCCTAACCTGGCAGGTAGCCAAGACATTATGAGCTATAGTCGCGGCAGTGATCAGCAGTCACCGCTACGTGTGCGAGGGCATAATTTAGGCGCAGCCATCTGTTACGAAGTGGCTTATCCAGATACCACGCGCAAAAATGCCATTGGCACGGACTTCTTATTGACCATCTCAAACGATGCTTGGTTTGGTACGTCAGCAGGTCCACTACAGCATCTACAGATGGTACAGATGCGCGCGTTAGAGAACGGTCGCTGGTTTATGCGTGCAACTAACACAGGTGTGACAGCTATCATTGACCATAAAGGTCGTATCGTAGAGCGTGCACCGCAGTTTGAACGTACTGTATTACGCGGTGATATTCAGGCACGAGTTGGTAATACGCCATTTATGCGCTTTGGTCAATATCCTATTTTGTTTATCATGACACTGCTGCTGATACTTAGCTATTTGGGTAAACGTACTAAGTCTCCAGTACGTCTGGTTAAGTAGTATTATTAAGTAAGATGTGACGATAGCGAATAATAGATAACTGATTAAGTAGTTAGCTGTCATAAGTGCCAAAAATGGATATTTAAATTGTGAATAATAAACCCTTTAAATACTTAAGGGTTTTCACAAATCAGTATAAATTGCGATATAATAGGTCAATATTTCAAATATTTTGTGCAAGGTGGATAAGGTATGTCAGAAGGTATCGTTAATAACAATCCAAAAAAAGAGCTGTTATTCGCTTTAGGTGGCATTGCCATGTTCTTAGGTATTGTCTTACTTATTGGTGTTTCTGCATTTTTGCGTCCAGCAGGCGAGCATATCACTGCTGAGACAACTGAAGCATCAGCTGCGGCAGATGAAGCGGAAGCTACTGCTACTGAAGAAGAAGCGGCTCCAGCCGATGCAGAAGCTGCAACAACAGAAGAAGCGTCAGATGCTACAGCGCCTGATACTGCAGCAGATGCAACCGTAACACCAGCGGCAGATGCAGATGCAGATAGTGCAGTTGTCACCGCAGAAGCTGGTACAGCAACGGCCTCTGGTACTGTAAGTCAAGCCGCTGTTGCCGATGCTGATTTGACAGCTGAGCAAGCGGATGGTGATGTAGATGCTGGGAATGCTGGCGACGCTACTGATGAGACCGCAGCACAGTAAGCTGTAGTATGACTATGTAACTGATCTAAAATAGTGCCACTCGATTGTTAAATGAGCTGCATTATGAAGTCTGTATCAACAGTGCTATAAGCATAATATTACTGTCTTAGATACCTATAAAAAGAGTCCGTTCTCAACTATTGAGAGCGGGCTTTTTTTATAGGTATTTGTGTAATTTTTGACCAATTTTTTCTTTACTTGATTATAGCCAAGTGAAACAATGTTCCGCCTATATGACCGTCCATCTGGATAATCAGGGGTTTGGTCATTACAAATATGATCTTTAAAGGAATAAAGTTATGGGCACAGAAACAAATTCGGGGGCTAGTGCAGCAGAGCTAGAAGCACTAGACAATGGCTTTATGGGACATCCTGCGCCCTTACGCTCATTGTTTTTTACCGAAATGTGGGAGCGATTCTCCTATTATAGTATTCGTCCACTATTAGTTTTATTTATGGTGGCAACAGTGAGCAGTGGCGGTTTTGGCTTCGATGAAGTCACCGCTTCTGCTATTTATGGTATTTTTGCGGGTTCGTTATACTTAGCAGCAGTACCAGGTGGCTGGTTGGCAGATAACTGGCTAGGTCAAGAGCGGGCGTTGTGGTGGGGTAGTATTATTATTGCCCTTGGACACTTGTGTATCGCGCTCTCAGCGATGTTTGGTATGACGCTGTTCTTCGTTGGTTTAATCTGTATTGTCTTGGGCTCAGGACTATTTAAGACCTGTATCTCAGTGATGGTTGGCGCCTTGTACCCCAAAGGCGACTCTCGCCGTGATGGCGGTTTTACCTTGTTTTATATGGGTATTAACATCGGTGCGTTATTGGCAGCACTTATCGTCGGCGTATTCAAAGAAAAAGGCATGTGGCATGTCGGCTTCGGCGTTGGTGGTTTGGGTATGCTGGTTTCATTATTGATCTATCGTTTTTTCGCGCAAAAGAACTTAACACGTTATGCACGTGCCAAAGGTATTTCTGCTGAGTGGGAAAAATCTAACGACCATTACAAAAACATCGGTCGCTGGGTTGGTGGTTTTGTCGCCTTGCTAGTAGCCGCAGTGCTATTAGTATCTACTGGCATGATATCGTTCAATCCTGAGATGGTTGCAGAGTATATGACGTATATCATTGCTGCGGTGGTCATCTTGTATTTTGCGATTATGTTTATCTCACCACGATTGGATAAGACAGACAAACTACGCTTGTTAATTTGTTTTGTTTTAATCATTGGCTCGACGCTGTTTTGGTCAAGCTTTGAGCAGCAACCAACGTCTTTTAACTTGTTTGCCGATCGTTATACCGATCTGAATGTTTTAGGATTTGAGATACCAAGTATCTGGTTCCAGTCATTGAACCCGCTATTTATTTTAATATTGGCACCTATCGTTAGTATTATCTGGGTCAAGCTTGGTAACCGAGGTCTTGAGCCTAGCAGTATGGCTAAGTTTGCACTCGGTATGCTGCTCGCAGCCGCAGGTTTCGCCTTGATGATTTTTGCTTCAAAAAGCATTTTAGCGCCTGGTGCTGGCTTGGCATCACCACTATGGTTGGTTGGTAGTTTATTATTATTGACGCTAGGTGAGTTAGCATTAAGCCCAGTTGGTTTGTCTGCTATGACTAAATTGGCGCCAGAAGGTATGCAAGGCCAAATGATGGGGCTATTCTTTGCTTCTATCGCTATGGGTAACTTGGTTGCCGCCTTCTTTGGTGGGCATGTATCAGCTGATAAAATCGAAGGCTTACCAGGTCTATTTACCACCATGACCATCTTTTTGGTAGTTACCGCTGTACTATTATTGATACTAGCAAAACCTATCAATAAGATGCTTAAAGAAAGCGAGCGTGAGAAACAATTGGCCAAGCAATAAGATAATCTGATGTACATTTGTGATTAACAACAGCACAAGTGACACATGATGAGACGTGTTACCATTACTGGTAGCACGTTTTATTGTTTTAGTTGATGAGATATTTGGCACGAGCCATTGAAAGCTTACTATCTGCCCAAACATCTAATGATAGCTCACCATAAACAGCAGTACAGCGTTTTATAAGCCTATATTAATTCAATTTTATACTCTCAATAGGTAGAAGTAATTACCTAAACAGACATAATTAGATAGCTAAATAAGTAGACAATTTGCTTGCTTGAATAATTGCTATCGATAATAAATATTTTATTACAACTAAAGCAGTATCAAGAACTCAAACAAGACGACTATTAGAACAAGACGATTGTAAATAATCGCGCCATCATCATATTTTTATAATTTCTATAAGGACACATTCAATGAATAAACAAGCCATTCACGAACGTATTGCTAACTTACGTAGCACTTTAGCCGCGCAAGATCTCACCGCAATCATCGTACCCTCTGCTGATCCACATTTATCTGAATATCTACCAGAGTACTGGCAAGCACGCTTATGGTTGTCAGGGTTTACCGGTTCTGTCGGCACGCTCGTCGTGACTGCTGACTTTGCAGGTCTATGGACGGATAGCCGTTATTGGGTACATGCTGCCGACCAGTTAGAAGGTACTGGTATTACTTTAGAAAAGCTTGCGCCAGGTCAGCCAAATCATATCGACTGGCTAGCTGAGCATTTGCAAGAAGGGGATAGCGTAGCAGTAGATGGCAATGTGCTATCTATTGCTGAGCAAGATCGCCTGCTAAATGCTTTTGATGCCAATGACATTACTTTGATCACTGAGCGTGATGTGCTGACAGAGATTTGGACAGATCGTCCAGCACTACCAGCGGCCAAATTATACGCTCATGATGAGCAGTTCCTTGCTCAGTCTGCCACCTCAAAGCTGGCTGCAGTGCGCGAAGGCATGGCAGAAGCAGGTGCGACCCATCATTTACTCTCAAGTCTAGACGATATCGCTTGGTTGACGAACTTGCGCGGTGCTGATGTTGATTATAATCCGGTATTTTTGTCACATATGTTGATTGACGCAGATAAAGCAACGTTGTTTGTTGATATTAATAAAGTAAACGAAGATATTGCACAGAGTTTAAAAGACAGTGGTATCACATTGGCTGACTATTCTGCTGCGCAAGAGGCATTGAGTGCATTAACACCAGACGATTTACTACTGTTAGATCCGAGCAAAGTCGCAGTAGGTACGCTCTCAAAAATGGCAGATGATGTTGGCTTCATTGAGCAAATGGCGCCTAGTACATTACTCAAATCTGTAAAATCAGATGCAGATATCGATCATGTCCGTGAAGCGATGCGTCAAGATGGCGCTGCCTTAGCTGAGTTTTTTGCTACATTTGAGCAGCGTCTAGCAAACGGCGAGCGTTTAAGTGAGCTAGATGTTGATAGTATGCTGATAGACGTGCGCAGTCGTCAGCCGCATTATGTCTCGCCAAGCTTCCCAACCATCGCAGGCTTTAACGAAAATGGCGCATTGCCACATTACCGTGCAACGCCAGAAAAATTCAGCTACCTTGATGTGGCCGAGGGCAAAGGCGGATTGCTACTGATTGACTCAGGCGCACAATATCAAAATGGTACGACTGATATCACCCGCGTAGTTGGTATTGGACAAGTTACTGCCGAGCATAAACGCGACTTTACGATTGTGCTAAAAGCCCACATTGCGCTAGCTCGTGCGCATTTCCCTGATGGTATCGCCTCACCGTTGATCGATGCTATTTGCCGTGCGCCATTGTGGCAAGCACAGATGGATTATGGCCATGGTACAGGTCACGGCGTTGGGTATTTCTTGAATGTACACGAAGGCCCACAAGTCATCGCCTATAGCGCCAGCACGCCAAAAGAGCGCGCGATGAAAGTCGGTATGATTTCTAGTAATGAGCCAGGTTTATACCGCGAAGGTAAATGGGGTATTCGTATCGAGAACTTGGTAGTAAATACGCCAGTTGCTAAGCCTACTGAGACAGAGTTTGGTGATTTCTTGAACTTTGAGACCATCACTTATTGCCCAATTGACACGCGTCTGATTGAGCCATCGTTGTTGGATCAAACTGAGATTAATTGGCTAAATGATTATCATAGCCAAGTCTTCGCAGAGCTAAAAGATCGTGTTGAAGGCGCAGCGCTTGAATGGTTGACTGAACGTACCAAAGCCATTTAATACCAAGCTCAAAACATTAACTAAAAGTGCTAAAAAGCCCCGTAAATAATTTACGGGGCTTTTTAGTGTTCGTTATTTAGTATTTACTACTGAGCGGCTGTTTCTAACTGTAGGTTTAATACTGAAAAATAATCACTGTTAGTGGATGCTTTTCTTAGCAGCTTCATTATTAGTAGTTGAGTCATTCTGTTCGCTAAAGTGTTGAGTGACCTCAGCACGTAGCCAAGACTTTAGGTTTTCAGACATTAACATCATTTGCTCACTTAGATAGTCATCGACCTGTGTTTCTAGCTCGCGGATTAGCTGTTGGTGTGTTGCATCTAGCTTCGCGTCTTTTAATGCCAAATTAATCGCTGCACTGGCTTTATTACTAATATCTTTAATGTGGTTATCACTAAGTGTATGTGCCTGTTCGCTAATGGTTTTGTTATCAGCATTTTTATTATCGTTAGCATTGCCTTCAGTATTTTTTGCTTCTGATGCTACTTTTTCATTCTTTGCGCTAGAATTATCAGTAACAAAACCGTCAGTAACAGCGCTATCTGCCACGACTTTATCTGTGTCTACTTTAACTACGTCGTTATTAGTAGCCAGTTCTTTGTCATTGTCTTTCTCTAACGCTGCCTGCTCATTTTTCTCTTGTTCTGTTCGAGTTACTTCTGTCTTGCGTGTGGCTTCTTCTGCTTCTTTTTTCTTCTGCTCGTCTTCTAGCTTTTGTTTTGCAGCTGCTGCGTCTTCTTGCTCTTGTTTGTCTGTGATAGCTTTCGCAATGGCTTGCTCGGCATTGTAGTTGTCATATAGCTCGTCTACATGCGCATCTAAATCATGGGTATTAAAAGTAAAATCTTCAAATGAGGTTTCAGATTGCAGCAGAGTAGTGATGTCTTTTAGTTCTTGGGTAATCGCTGCGCGTACTGGCTCAGGTGCACACGTCCAGCGTTGATAAAACTGATGGGAAAATGAGTAGCTTGACATGGTATCTTCCATAAATGTTCCAAAAATTACCCCTTATCATACGCAAGTACGATAAGGGGCTGCAAGTGGACAAACGTAGCAAATCTGACACCAACGTTACAACGCATTCATTACCATGCGCTGCGCTGTAGATAGGTAGCTATTATTGACTGATAGGCCAGCGAGCAAATACCAATGAGCCATTGGTGCCACCAAAGCCAAAGCTGTTAGATACTGCATACTGCAAGTTATCAACTTTGCGTGATTGATTAGCCACATAATCAAGATTACAGTTGTCTTCGACATCGTCTAGATTGATCGTAGGTGGTACATGCTGATGCTGTAGCGCTAGTACTGTAAAGATGGCTTCAACTCCGCCAGCGGCACCAAGTAAGTGACCAGTCATCGATTTGGTTGAGCTAACTAAAATGCTGTCTTTTACAGGAGAGAACACAGTTTCGATAGCAATAGACTCAGCCACGTCACCCGCAGGGGTACTGGTACCATGAGCGTTGACATAACCGACGCTTGATGACTCGATACCAGCATCGTTTAGTGCATTTTGCATCGCTCTTGCCGCACCGCTACCGTCTTCTGGTGGTGCAGTAATATGACTGGCATCGTCGCTCATACCGAAACCGACTAGCTCTGCCAATATCGTTGCACCGCGCGCTTTGGCATGGGCAAGGCTTTCTAATACCACCACACCAGCACCATCACCAAGGACAAACCCGTCACGACCTTTATCAAACGGACGTGAGGCTTTGGTTGGCTCATCGTTGCGCGTAGATAGTGCGTGCATCGCACTAAAGCCAGCTATACCAAGTGGGCTAGAACCCTTTTCACTACCGCCTGCCAACATAACGTCAGCATCACCATAAGCGATCAAACGAGCAGCAAGACCCATAGCGTGAGTCGCCGTGGTACAAGCCGTCGATGTCGCAAGGTTTGGGCCTTTTAACTTATGCTTAATTGCTACTAGTCCAGCGGCCATATTGACGATAGAGCCTGGAATGATAAAAGGTGAGACTTTGCCTGCGCCTTTTTCGTGTAGGGTATCACGACTGTTTTCAATCGTTTGGATACCGCCAATACCTGAACCTAAAATAATACCAAAGCGATCTTGGTCAACGCCTTGCACAGGCGCATCAGCAGCACTGACTTCCTCGATAAAACCAGCGTGCTTTAGGGCCATTGCCGAAGCGGCAACCCCATAATGCATGAACTCATCATAGCGACGCGCATCTTTAGCATTCATATATTGCTTGGCATCAAAATCTTTGATCACGCCTGCGATTTGCGCACGGTAGCCGGTGGCATCGAAATGCGTAATCGGTGAGATACCACTCTCGCCATTGAGCAATTTGGTCCATGAGCTATCGACGTCTAGACCGAGCGGCGTAATGGCACCCATACCTGTGACTACCACACGCGTATCATCAGAACGCTCGTAGTGAGGTGGTTTTTGACGCGATTTATGTACAGGTGCTGCAGTCATATTATTTGTGTCATCAGTGGTGGCTTGGTCGATAGGTGAACTACTATTCTGGCTCATGCGATATATCCTATACTTACAGGTCCTAAGAGGATGGCGTTTCAAAAGTCATTATAAAACACATAGGTGCACGTATGTAAACTAAAATTTAACTGGTCAGGCAAAACATACTTGACCCAATACCACGCCTTTATTTGCACCAGTTACCGCTGGTAAATTACCAGTTTCACCCATCAATGTTTGTCTGGCTAACCACGCAAAAGCAACGGCCTCTACCCATGTTGACGCAAGCCCTAAATGTTCAGTAGTTTTTACTGTGCAATGGGGCAGGTGTGCTTGCAGACGCGTCATTAAATAGTCATTCAACGCGCCGCCGCCGCAAACATAAACCGAGCTGTTTTTTGAATGACTGACAAACATGTTGATTTGCGTACTGGCACTGATAGCCGTTAGTTCAGTCAAGGTTGCTTGTACATCGGCTGCTGAATAACTGATGTTAGCATTGGCTTGCTCAAAAGCCTGTAGCTTATCTTGCAACCAAGTTAAATTAAAGTCCTCACGGCCGGTGCTTTTTGGATGAGCCTGAGCAAAAAATGGATGTTCCGAAAGTTGCTTTAATAATGGCTCAATGATAGTTCCAGACTGCGCCCAAGCGCCACCTGCGTCATAAGAGTTATCTGTATGCAACGAGGTCCATGCATCCAATAACAAGTTGGCAGGTCCCGTATCATAGCCAACAACTTGAACTTCTTCACTGGCTGGCAAGACGGTTATATTAGCAATACCACCTAAGTTTAATAGCACACGGGTACTATCAGGATTGGCAAATAGTGCCTGATGAAACGCAGGTACTAAAGGCGCACCTTGACCACCAACTGCCATGTCACGACGTCGGAAATCACTGACCACGCTGATGCCTGTGCGTTCAGCGATGATATTGGCATCAACCAGTTGCAACGTGAATCCCATTTGCGGGCGATGGCGTACGGTTTGTCCATGACAGCCAATCGCTAGTACTGACTCAGGATCGGTATTTGATTGTTGCAATAGCGTATTGACCACTTCGCTCGCGAACTCAGCATACGCGCGACTTGCCCAACCGAACCAATCCAACTCACTGTTTGGTTCATCGACCTCTGATACGAGTTGATTCACACCATTCGGCTGACATAATGCCAGTAGCACTTCACGCAGACGTGGCGGAAAATCTTGGCTATAGGTCGCCAGTAGTTGCATCGGTGGTTGGGTATTGTCTTCGTTGCTTATCGCAGGATTAAACTGACAAAGCACAGTATCCATACCATCCAAACTGGTGCCAGACATCATGCCGACATATAAGCCATCATCGAAGCTTTCAAATACCGTTTGCTCAAGTGCATCAGTTAGGGTGGCATAGTTCGAATTATCAGAGGTCAAATCATCAATATCGTCTGAAGGGTTATCCAAACCATTATTCATAAGCAAGTCTGCGAGGACATTATGGTCAGTATCAGCAATCGATGCGGGGTTGGTCATGGCAATTTACCTTAAAAAACGCTAGTATATCCGTCAAATTCTAGCATTTTTTCTGACCTTTTGAGGTTCTAAACTTCCTAAGGTGTTGAGCCAGTAACCGTCATTCATAAAAATCCCAATTAAAGTGATATATAGAGAGCATCATGACCAATCAAACTTACACCCTAGAAGAACAACTGGCCCTTATTCAGCGCGGTACGCAAGAGATATTATCTGAAGATGACTTAGTGGCTAAGCTAAAGCTCAATCGTCCGCTACGTATCAAGGCTGGTTTTGATCCTACCGCACCAGATCTGCATTTGGGTCACACGGTACTGATCAATAAGCTTAAGCATTTTCAAGATTTGGGTCATGAGATTTATTTTCTAATCGGCGATTATACCGCCAAGATTGGTGACCCTTCTGGCAAAAACAGCACGCGTCCACCGTTGACTGATGAGCAAATCAAAGCCAATGCAACGACTTATGCTGAGCAAGTATTTAAAATCTTGGACAAAGAAAAAACCCGCGTGGTCTTTAACTCTGAGTGGTTCAATGACATGAGTGCCGCTGATATGATTCAGCTGGCCAGTCAGCAAACCGTCTCGCGTATGCTTGAGCGTGATGACTTTTCAAAACGCTATGCATCACAAACGCCCATCTCTATCCATGAGTTTCTCTACCCGCTAGTACAAGGCTACGACTCTATCGCCCTAAAAGCAGACGTTGAGCTTGGTGGTACCGATCAGACCTTTAACTTGCTAATGGGTCGCACGCTGCAAGGACGCTATGGCCAAGAACCACAAGTTTGTATCACTGTGCCAATCTTAGAAGGGCTAGATGGTGTCAATAAAATGTCCAAATCATTGGGTAACTATGTCGCTATCTATGATGCACCAGGCACCATGTATCAAAAAATCCTGTCTATGCCGGACACACTAATCCATCGTTACTTTGAATTTTTAAGCTTTAAGCCAATGGAAGAAGTGGAAGGCTTGATGGCAGACATGGAAAATGGCCGTAATCCACAAGAAATCAAACGTATCTTAGCCGAAGAGTTAATCGAACGTTTCCATGATGCTGATGCAGCTGCTAATGCGCACAAATCTGCTGGTAACGTTTTAGCAGATGGCGAGCTACCAGTCGACTTGCCAGAAATTATGTTAGATCTAGAAGGGCAAGATGCGTTATTTATCACCCAGATCTTGAACCAAGCTAAGCTCGCTAAAAACAACTCAGCTGCCAAAGACATGGTAAAACGTGGCGCGGTCAAAGTAGATGGCGAAGTCGTTGATGGTGGCTTTAGTCTAACCTCAGGTCAGACGGTCGTAATTCAAGCAGGCAAAAAAGCTTATGCAAAAGTGACGGTTGGTTAGATAATCTATAAAAATGATTGAAAGTGAGGTCGGCAGTAATTGTCGACCTTTTTTATGAAGCGATGATTAGTAGCCATTTTTTAATAGTAGGAGTTTGCTATGACTAAAACCATCCCCCAAGGCATTTACCGCCACTATAAAGGTAGTCTTTATCAAGTATTGCATACGGCGCAGCATTCAGAAACCGAAGAATCGCTAGTGGTATATCGTTGTCTGTACGGTGAGTATGGCGTGTGGGTTCGCCCATTAGACATGTTCGCTGAGACGGTCACGGTTGATGGTAAGGAAATACCACGCTTTGAATTGATTAAACTATTGAATGATTAATACTTAGCCAATGATTTAGATTGAATTTAGCGCCTAAAAAACGACCCGTTGAGGTCGTTTTTTTTGTGCATCATTAAAAACCCATAATTAAGCGTTCAGAAACTCTTTCAATACTTTATAAAAACTAACTGGTGCATCCATCGGTACAGCATGCCCTGATGTTGGCAAAATAATACTGTGCGCATTGGGCAGCAGAGTGGTCAAACGCTGTTGCCATTCTGCATTGTATAACTGCGAGCGCGCACCAATCAGTAAGGTAGTCGGAATATTGACTGTTGGCAAAACGTCGCGGTAATCGTAGGGCAGCGCAACATAAGCCGATAGGCAGCGCAGTTTGTGTTGCCAAGTCGCATGCTCCATTAATGAGATTTTGTGCGGTGCCCGATAACTGAGGGCTTTTACCAGCAATTGCGAAGGTTTACTATTGACAGAGAGCAGAGAAAAAGAGCGCTCCATGTCTAATAAATTTACTTTTAATCGATAGGGCAGGTGACGGAAGTCAACCATTTGCTCGGCTTGTAGATAAGGAGTAGTGTCGGTAATTAGCTGTGTAAATTGCGCAAACAATCCGGTTTGTCGTGTGCCAAATACACCGCCACCTTGCCAGTCTGGCTGATTATGAATAATCGGTGCTTGATCAATGTTCAGATAATGGCTCACGCGCTGAGTACCAAAGCGCTGAAAATATGCCCACATGACCAATGCTCCCATCGATATCGCGGCAACAGGGAAAGCCTCAAAGCCAGTTTCTTTGCTCACGTATTCAAACACATCTTGGGTATCTTGTGCATATTGCTCAATAAAATCAAACGTTGGCAACGTTAGGTTACTGGCCAAACCAAACCCTCTAAAATGCGGCAAGTAAAAACAGTAATCCTGAATGAGCGGTAAAATAAATGGCAAAAATTGCCTCGCATCCATACCGAAAGCGTGCATTAATATAACAGGTTTACCTTTGCCGATGACAGAGACGGGCAGCAACGTTCCATCAGCTGTTTGGACAGTAATGGTCTTTAGCTGGTAGGGAGTAGGAAAGGGTATGAGGTCTTTTTTCATAGAGTGATATCTCTTTGATTTTTCAAGCTGTCTCGGTCAACTTAGCTAAAAAAGTATTGCGGTAGAATACACCGCTACAAAATAGTTATACCGCGAATAAAAGACTGCTATATTAAAGCTGTCGCCTGACCATAGCATAGAATTTGGCTAAGGGTAAAAGTCAACAGTGAGACTATACCAGTGCTATGTAGGGGCTGGAAATGATTGTTGAGGATACAAGTTTATGAGTGGATCAACATTACCATTACTCGATAGTAGCCTATATCCACAAGTGTGGCAGCAGCAGACACTTACCAGTCCGCAGGCGCTTTTGCTATCGATGTTGTCTGCTACTTTGAGTAGGGATATCACAATTGATGCCAGTGCTTTTACCAAGCAGTTATTGGCAGACGATGTCTATCAAGAATGGATTAATACTACGGTGTTCGGGCGTTATTTGCATCGTAACTTTACCGCATTTTATCAACAGACAGAAGACAGTTTTAATATAGATATGCCTGCATTGTTCCGACAAGAATTAGTACGGCATGCGCAGTATTTACCGCTCAATCAGGTATTATTTTTTGCAGGAGAGATGCCCAAAAGTGTACGACAGAATAAGACGTTAACCACTACGGTGAATCCAGCAACGGCAATAATAAATGCTCAGAAAATGTCTCAGAATCTGGCACAAAAGCTGACCGTGAATACTTCAAAGTTAATTATTAATCAGATAACCATCACTGGTAAGCAAGTATTAGGGTTTGCGATACGTCATAATAAGCGCACTAGCGAACGTCTGCGTAACGAAGTGTTGATTTTGGACTTTCAGGATTTGCGTTTGGTCAATGAGCAAGCTATTGAAGACATAAAAAAAAGCAATATAGATGACTCTATATTGCTTCGATCTTATGAGATACGCTAACAGCTTCGGTGTTGATAAGTGATATATCTATAATCAACATTGATACTATAACTAGCTGAGCAGTTAATATTAATTTTGCTTGGCAATCGTCAATCCATTATAGGTCTGGGCGACTGGCATTACTTCTAGACGGTTGACGTTGATATGAGCAGGTGACTCAATTAGCCATAACAAAATATCACCGATATCTTCACCTGTCATGGTTTTAAAGCCATCATACACCTTGGCAGCTTTGTCATCGTCACCGTGATAGCGCACATTTGAAAACTCAGTGCCAGCCACATTACCAGGTTCAAGATTGGTCACACGCACTTGGGTGCCAATCAGATCTGCTCGCAAGTTTAAACTGAACTGTTTTACAAATGCTTTAGTTGCGCCGTAAACGTTGCCACCAAAGTAAGGCCAGCTACCAGCAATCGAACCGACATTAATGATATAACCATTATCGCGCGCGACCATCGCTGGCAAGACCGCATGAGTCAGCGCCATCAAGCCTTTAATATTGGTATCAGTCATACGCACCCAGTCATCAAGACTGGCCTTGTGAGCAGGCTCTGTACCCAGTGCCAATCCTGCATTATTGACCAAGACATCGATTTGTTTAAAATCATCAGGCAAGTCAGCAATGATGTGAGGGATAGAAACTGTATCACTCACATCCATAACCACGGGTAAAAAAGCCTCACCTAAAGTCTCTGCCAAAGCATTCAGTTTATCAAGGCGTCTGGCGCAACCAATCACGCGATGGCCGTTAGCAACCAAGCGCTCTGCCAACGCTTTACCAAAACCCGCGCTTGCTCCTGTAATCAATACGTTCATGATCTGTCCTTATTGTTGATACTGTCTGCTGTTGCCATAGCTTTGATGATGGCTTTATTTACCCTAATGCGACTTATCTATTGGATAACTGCTTACCAAAGATCTTATCACCAGCATCGCCTAGACCTGGGATGATGTAGCCGTGCTCATCCAAATGGCTGTCTAATGCAGCGGTATAGATAGTCACGTCAGGATGCGCTTCGTTTACCAAGCGTACGCCTTCAGGTGCAGCCACCAATACCAATGCTTTAATATTAGTACAGCCGTTTTTCTTTAGCATCTCGATGGTCGCAACCATTGATCCGCCTGTGGCTAGCATTGGATCAATGATCAGCGCAGGACGTTTGTCCATGTGACTGACAAATTTTTCAAAGAACGGTACTGGCTGCAACGTTTCTTCATCACGTTGTAGGCCGACCACAGAAATCTTAGCAGTAGGGATCAAGTCGAGCACCCCATCAAGCATGCCGATACCTGCGCGTAAAATCGGTACGATCGTCGCCGTCTTACCGATGATTTGCTCACCAGTGATTTCGCCACACCAGCCTTCCATTGGGAAAGTTTCGATTTCAAAATCACGGCTTGCTTCATAAGCCATCAAGCGCGCAAGCTCTTTGGTCAATGTACGAAATTTATAAGTACTACAGTCTTTTTCGCGCATAAGGCTGAGTTTATGACGGACTAGTGGATGATCGATTACCGTAATTTTTAAATCGCTGTTTAAGTCACTCATAAGTACTCTCTTGTTTTCTTGTCTGATGCTTGCGCAGTTACTGCGGTTGCTATTAGTATAAAAGATACAAACACTTACCGCACTTTAACCATATTCTTAGCTTATAAATAGTAAAGTGAAACCCTTTACAATTAAACTAATAAACTACTTTACGCCAGTGCTCATTTATCGCAATGACAATATTTGCGTTCACAGCTGCCATCAAAGCCTAAGCAGTTCAGGCTAAGCAAAATGATATCGCGCTATCTTAAGTCAACTGATTGAACCGACTAAGTTTGACTATATAACGTGATTATAAGTGAGGTAGTGTTTAGACTTGCTATGATACCAAAAAAACCGCTTTTCTGATGAAGAATATCATGACTATAAAAACACCAAGCATCCAAAAAAACATCGATACAGAGACGCCATTAGCCGAAAACAGCGCTGTTGACGTCGAAACGCATCCTTTTGAGCCTGTTCTGCCGCTCAATGCCACCATTATGATGATGGGTACTTTTCCGCCGACTGCTGATAAATGGACAATGAGTTTTCATTATCCCAATTTTTATAATGATATGTGGCGAATATATGGTCGAGTGTTTTTTGATGATGCTGACTATTTTAGAGTAGACGATGAGAAGCGCTTTGATCCTGAGCGCATTCGTGATTTTATGTTTGAACGTGGTATCGCTTCTTGTCCGACAGTAAAGCAAGCTATCCGCGAAACGGGTAATGCTTCGGATAAAAATTTAACGGTGGTTACACCTGTTGATCTAGAGGTTATCTTACCGCAAGTGCCAAAGGTAGAGTCATTGTTTACGACAGGAGGCAAGGCGACCGAAGTGCTACTTGGGTTATTAGATGAGCCAATTGCCAAATCAAAGTATCCAAAAACCAATCAAAGTATGGACTACCCTTATCAATGGCAGGGTATAGATAACCAGAAAGCTGATGTGAGTAATCTAACCCTATATAGGTTACCGTCGACTTCACGTGCTTATCCGCTATCGTTGGATAAGAAAGTCGCTGCGTATAAAGCGTTTTTCGAAAAAATGGGTAAGTTATAAAATGGAAATAGAGAAATGGTTGCACTAATCGAAGGTAAAGCTCAAAGATAGTAAAAGGTATTTATCTAACAAACTTAAACGTTTTTGATGTTAGAAAGTATAGTAAATAGCACATCTCTAGTTAGTCTTTAAACCTATCGAAATTAATTAAATCATAACCCATTGAAAGAAATACAGATTTATTTATCTCCTAAAATAAGATTAAAAACATTAATAAAACGGGTTGACACAAAAGATAAACCGTCTATAATACGCACCTCATCAAGACGAGCTGGAAGTAGCTAGTGTGTAGATTACACATTAATAACCCAGTTAACTTGTTGAAACAAATTAAAAAAAGAAGTTGACAGACTATTAAAACATGATATGATGGTCAGCTCGCTAAATAGGATAAGCCGCATTGGCTGACTTGTTTAGTTTGAAATACTAGCACTGGACGACAGTGTCAGACATTATTTAAAAGCATAACTAAAGAACAACTTGTGTGGATTTTTGCTGATTCAGAATGCTAAAAAATAAAGTTGACTATCTTTTCTTTTCGGAAAGATTATTAACTATAAAAATTATCATTTAAGACAGCAGAAAAACTCAAAGTTAATTCATTACGAACATAATTTTTAGCGATTTTGCCAGATTAGATGAGCCAAGTTTAGAAGCTTCTTTAAAGAGCTTCATAGCAAGATTAAACTGAAGAGTTTGATCATGGCTCAGATTGAACGCTGGCGGCAGGCTTAACACATGCAAGTCGAGCGGAAACGATGGTAGCTTGCTACCAGGCGTTGAGCGGCGGACGGGTGAGTAATACTTAGGAATCTACCTAGTAGTGGGGGATAGCACGGGGAAACTCGTATTAATACCGCATACGACCTACGGGAGAAAGGGGGCAGTTTACTGCTCTCGCTATTAGATGAGCCTAAGTCGGATTAGCTAGATGGTGGGGTAAAGGCCTACCATGGCGACGATCTGTAGCTGGTCTGAGAGGATGATCAGCCACACCGGGACTGAGACACGGCCCGGACTCCTACGGGAGGCAGCAGTGGGGAATATTGGACAATGGGGGAAACCCTGATCCAGCCATGCCGCGTGTGTGAAGAAGGCCTTTTGGTTGTAAAGCACTTTAAGCAGTGAAGAAGACTCTTCGGTTAATACCCGGAGACGATGACATTAGCTGCAGAATAAGCACCGGCTAACTCTGTGCCAGCAGCCGCGGTAATACAGAGGGTGCAAGCGTTAATCGGAATTACTGGGCGTAAAGCGAGCGTAGGTGGCTTGATAAGTCAGATGTGAAATCCCCGGGCTTAACCTGGGAACTGCATCTGAAACTGTTAGGCTAGAGTAGGTGAGAGGGAAGTAGAATTTCAGGTGTAGCGGTGAAATGCGTAGAGATCTGAAGGAATACCGATGGCGAAGGCAGCTTCCTGGCATCATACTGACACTGAGGCTCGAAAGCGTGGGTAGCAAACAGGATTAGATACCCTGGTAGTCCACGCCGTAAACGATGTCTACTAGTCGTTGGGTCCCTTGAGGACTTAGTGACGCAGCTAACGCAATAAGTAGACCGCCTGGGGAGTACGGCCGCAAGGTTAAAACTCAAATGAATTGACGGGGGCCCGCACAAGCGGTGGAGCATGTGGTTTAATTCGATGCAACGCGAAGAACCTTACCTGGTCTTGACATATCTAGAATCCTGCAGAGATGCGGGAGTGCCTTCGGGAATTAGAATACAGGTGCTGCATGGCTGTCGTCAGCTCGTGTCGTGAGATGTTGGGTTAAGTCCCGCAACGAGCGCAACCCTTGTCCTTAGTTACCAGCGGGTTAAGCCGGGAACTCTAAGGATACTGCCAGTGACAAACTGGAGGAAGGCGGGGACGACGTCAAGTCATCATGGCCCTTACGACCAGGGCTACACACGTGCTACAATGGTAGGTACAGAGGGCAGCTACACAGCGATGTGATGCGAATCTCAAAAAGCCTATCGTAGTCCAGATTGGAGTCTGCAACTCGACTCCATGAAGTAGGAATCGCTAGTAATCGCGGATCAGAATGCCGCGGTGAATACGTTCCCGGGCCTTGTACACACCGCCCGTCACACCATGGGAGTTGATTGCACCAGAAGTGGATAGCTTAACCTTCGGGGAGGCGTTCACCACGGTGTGGTTGATGACTGGGGTGAAGTCGTAACAAGGTAGCCGTAGGGGAACCTGCGGCTGGATCACCTCCTTATAGACGCATTCGGTCAGCAAGAATTCACAACAAGTTGTTCTTTAGTTTAAGCTTACGTTTTTAACAAACGTATTAGGGTCTGTAGCTCAGCTGGTTAGAGCACCGTGTTGATAACGCGGGGGTCGGTGGTTCAAGTCCACCTAGACCCACCATTTTACAATGGGGCCATAGCTCAGTTGGTAGAGCGCCTGCCTTGCACGCAGGAGGTCAACGGTTCGACTCCGTTTGGCTCCACCACTACTAAGACGGTTAAGTAAGCTTTAGATGCCAATAAATAAATAGATATTAAATAGAAACAAGTGATTGTGATTGATTACTTCTTTCTGTTTTATACAGAATCTGTGACTCGACGAGAGCATAGAGACTATTTAAAAACATAGATATGAGTCTGGGTTAAGAAGAGCGTGTTCACGCGCACTTCTTAACCTTAATAACTCACCTCTTAACGACATCAGTTGTTATCCCAGGGGTGAGTTATTAAAAAAAGTAAAGAGAACTGAATCAAGCGTATAAACATAGGTGATATCGTTATCATAATTAGATTGTATGACACTTAGAAGTCGAAAGACTACTTGGGGTTGTATGGTCAAGTAATGAAGCGCACATGGTGGATGCCTTGGCAGTCAGAGGCGATGAAAGACGTGACAGCCTGCGATAAGCTTCGGGGAGGCGGCAATATCCTGTGATCCGGAGATTTCTGAATGGGGAAACCCACTTACCATAAGGTAGGTATCCTAATTTATTAGGAAGCGAACGAGGGGAAGTGAAACATCTCAGTACCCTTAGGAATAGACATCAATTGAGATTCCCCTAGTAGCGGCGAGCGAACGGGGAGAAGCCGATTAATTCTAATGTAGAAGAACAGCGTGGGAAAGCTGACCGTAGTAGGTGATAGTCCTGTATTCGAAACATTAGAGTTAACATATTAAGTAGAGCGGGGCACGAGAAATCCTGTTTGAAGATGGGGGGACCATCCTCCAAGGCTAAATACTCCTGACTGACCGATAGTGAACCAGTACCGTGAGGGAAAGGCGAAAAGAACCCCTGTGAGGGGAGTGAAATAGAACCTGAAACCGTGTGCGTACAAGCAGTGGGAGCCCACTTGTTGGGTGACCGCGTACCTTTTGTATAATGGGTCAGCGACTTATATTCTGTAGCAAGGTTAACCGTTTAGGGGAGCCGTAGGGAAACCGAGTCTTAATAGGGCGTTTAGTTGCAGGGTATAGACCCGAAACCGAGTGATCTATCCATGAGCAGGTTGAAAGTGCCGTAACAGGCACCGGAGGACCGAACCCACTGTCGTTGAAAAGCCAGGGGATGACTTGTGGATAGGGGTGAAAGGCTAATCAAACTCGGTGATAGCTGGTTCTCCCCGAAAGCTATTTAGGTAGCGCCTCGGACGAACACCATTGGGGGTAGAGCACTGTTTCGGCTAGGGGGTCATACCGACTTACCAAACCGATGCAAACTCCGAATACCGATGAGTGATATCCGGGAGACACACGGTGGGTGCTAACGTCCATCGTGGAGAGGGAAACAACCCAGACCGCCAGCTAAGGCCCCAAATTCCTAGTTAAGTGGGAAACGAGGTGGGAAGGCATAGACAGCTAGGAGGTTGGCTTAGAAGCAGCCATCCTTTAAAGAAAGCGTAATAGCTCACTAGTTGAGTCGGCCCGCGCGGAAGATGTAACGGGGCTCAAACTAGGAGCCGAAGCTGCGGATTTGAATTTGTTTTCAAGTGGTAGGGGAGCGTTGTGTAAGCCTGTGAAGGTGTGTTGTAAAGCATGCTGGAGGTATCACAAGAGCGAATGCTGACGTGAGTAACGATAATGCGAGTGAAAAGCTCGCACGCCGGAAGATCAAGGGTTCCAGTCCAACGTTAATCGGGGCTGGGTGAGTCGACCCCTAAGGCGAGGCCGAAAGGCGTAGTCGATGGGAAATCGGTTAATATTCCGATACTTGTTTATAATGCGATGGAGGGACGGAGAAGGTTATGTCAGCCTGGCGTTGGTTGTCCAGGTGAAAGGATGTAGGTTTATAGCTTAGGTAAATCCGGGCTATTCTATACCGAGATCTGATAGCAAGCTGTACTTGTACAGCGAAGTGGCAAATACCATGCTTCCAGGAAAAGCTTCTAAGCAATAGTTATAAACGAATCGTACCCTAAACCGACACAGGTGATCAGGTAGAGAATACCAAGGCGCTTGAGAGAACTCTGCTGAAGGAACTAGGCAAAATGGTACCGTAACTTCGGGAGAAGGTACGCTGTTGATGGTGATAGGACTTGCTCCTTGAGCTGTTGGCAGTCGCAGATACCAGGCTGCTGCAACTGTTTATTAAAAACACAGCACTCTGCAAACACGAAAGTGGACGTATAGGGTGTGATGTCTGCCCGGTGCTGGAAGGTTAATTGATGGGGTTAGCGTAAGCGAAGCTCTTGATCGAAGCCCCAGTAAACGGCGGCCGTAACTATAACGGTCCTAAGGTAGCGAAATTCCTTGTCGGGTAAGTTCCGACCTGCACGAATGACATAATGATGGCAGCGCTGTCTCCAGCAGAGACTCAGTGAAATCGAAATCGCAGTGAAGATGCTGTGTACCCGCGGCTAGACGGAAAGACCCCGTGAACCTTTACTACAGCTTTACATTGAACTTTGACCTGACTTGTGCAGGATAGGTGGGAGGCTTTGAAGCCGAGACGCTAGTCTCGGTGGAGCCAATCTTGAAATACCACCCTGGTCATGTTGGGGTTCTAACTCAGGTATAACAATACCGAGGACAATGTATGGTGGGTAGTTTGACTGGGGCGGTCTCCTCCTAAAGAGTAACGGAGGAGTACGAAGGTGCGCTCAGACCGGTCGGAAATCGGTCGTAGAGTATAAAGGCAAAAGCGCGCTTAACTGCGAGACCCACAAGTTGAGCAGGTACGAAAGTAGGTCTTAGTGATCCGGTGGTTCTGTATGGAAGGGCCATCGCTCAACGGATAAAAGGTACTCTGGGGATAACAGGCTGATACCGCCCAAGAGTTCATATCGACGGCGGTGTTTGGCACCTCGATGTCGGCTCATCTCATCCTAGGGCTGAAGCAGGTCCTAAGGGTATGGCTGTTCGCCATTTAAAGAGGTACGCGAGCTGGGTTTAGAACGTCGTGAGACAGTTCGGTCCCTATCTACCGTGGGCGTTGGAAATTTGAGAGGATCTGCTCCTAGTACGAGAGGACCAGAGTGGACGAACCTCTGGTGTTCGGGTTGTCACGCCAGTGGCATTGCCCGGTAGCTACGTTCGGATGGGATAACCGCTGAAAGCATCTAAGCGGGAAGCCCACCTCAAGATTAGATTTCCCTAAAGAGCCGTTCAAGACTAGGACGTTGATAGGCAGGGTGTGGAAGCGCAGCGATGCGTGTAGCTAACCTGTACTAATTGCTCGTTTGGCTTGACCATACAACACCCAAGTGGTTTGTATACAAGTCTAATTAATCTATCTTGTATAGCTCAGGCTATAGAATAAGAAAGAACATTTCGATATCACCTTTAACCTTGATTCAGTAGGTTACAAGTTGATCGACAACAAGCTCAAACTTGATGTCAATAAGAACAATAACAGACTCATATCTAACCCCCTTTGCTGACGACAATAGCGCGATGGCCCCACCTGATCCCTTCCCGAACTCAGAAGTGAAACATCGTAGCGCCAATGGTAGTGTGGTTCGCCCATGTGAGAGTAGGTCATCGTCAGCTCCTTATACTTAAAAAGAGTCATCCTTAATTGGGTGGCTCTTTTTTTTATCTTTTATTCCTAGTGACCTACGTAGCAAATCCTATTTAAAGGATTTGCTCTTGCGCTGCCTAAAATTGGCATGCAATTTTTACGGCGTTCAGGTCATCGTCAGCTCTGTATTCTGAAATATCCCCCGACATTAGCTTGTCGGGGGATTTTCTTTGCGTGCGGTTTGGTACCAGTACTTGGTGCTGGAAAGTTTAGCGCTAGATGTTTTGATCAAAACTCAAACCTTCCTACGAATCAGCTTGATGTGATATTATTTATTCACTTCTAGAACCTACAATCTCTCATTTATTTTGGAGCATATTATGGGCGTTTCACTCTACTATACTGCTGAACGTTCTACTCTCTTAACTCAACAGGAGCAAGAAAAGATTGCATCAATAGTCGATGAATATAATGAAAATTTCGAGCATGCAGATGATGCAGAGACTTTTGATCTCTATGCATATGATGATAGTGAATCAGAGGTCATATTAGCAGGAGCTACAAAGTTGCCTGCTAGTATGGATGTAGAAAAACTTATGTATACCTTAGAGCATTGGCTACAATGTTTGACTGAGATTCGCCTTGCGGTAACTGATGCAGAATGGCATGTGCATCTAGATGATAGTGATGCTGTATGGATAGATGATAAGTGGCAGATGGAAGAATAGCGCTTCATTACTATTATTATTTGTATAACTGCCTAGAGCAGCTTTTATAAGCTCATAAAATATTTACACAAAAAAGCTCTCAACTGGATAACAGACTGAGAGCTTTTTTATGAGGAATCATTTTAGTCTGCTTACTTTTTACTATTATTTATGTAGACAATTCGAGTATTAACAATATATCTATAATATGAATATATCATCTATAATCTGCTCAAAATGATTTGACTTATATCATTATAGCTGCTAATTTTAAACAGTACTTTTATTACGGGTATGTAAAAAATATATCTAAACCTTGTAGACAATTTAATCTAGGATGAATCGGATTGTCTGCTCATAATACCTTACTCCTATCCTCATAATTATCAAAAGGAATTGATAATGAAGTTAGCTCCTCTTTTTTCAATTGGTGCTTTAGCCGCTATTAGTCTTCTTGGCTGTTCTAACCAATCTGCTGATACGACTGATGGCTCATCAGCCACTTCTCAAGAAACTACCGTGCTACGGTTTTCACATTTTTGGCCAGCAACCTCATCTATCAGTAAAGAAGTCTTTGAGCCTTGGGCAAAACAGATAGAAACAGATTCTGACGGCCGTCTAAAAGTTGAACTGTATCCATCAGCAGGCCTTGCTAAAGCAGACGTTACTTATGAATCTGCTGCCAAAGGTACGATCGATATCGGTTCACAAGCACATGGTTATACCAATGGTCGCTTTCCTTTGACTCAGATTACTGAGCTTCCAGGTTTATCAAATTCAGCAACTCAAATGGGCTGTATGCTACAGACCCTATATGATGACGGTACTTTGGCGAGTGAGTATGAAGATACTCATTTACTGTTTATGTATGGTGGGGGACCTGGTGCACTTCATACAACGGATAAGTTAATTCGTACGCCTGCAGATATGAAAGGTATGCGTATTCGCCGTCCTTCAGCTGTGGCAGGTGACATTATCGAAAGTGCAGGCGCTTCACCAGTCGGTTTACCTGCAAACGATATGTATACCTCTCTACAGCGCGGTGTCGTTGATGGTTTGAGTTTCCCTTGGGAGGCGGTAACAGCATTTAAAATTGATGAGATTACCAAATATCATACCAATATTCCTTTCTATAGTTCAGCGCTTATGGTCACGATGAACAAGGACAAATACGACAATTTACCTGATGATCTAAAACAAGTTTTGGATAAAAATTCAGGAATGGCGTTGGCCAGTAAAGTTGGTGAAGTATTTGATAAGCATGACCAGATGGCAATTCAAGCTGCTAAAGATAAAGGTGATGAAATTGTCGAAATTCCTGATCCATTAAATGATCCAGATTGGAAAGGGCCACTTGAAAGAGGAACCCAAAAATATCTAAGTGATGTTAACGCTTTGGGTTTAGATGCTGATGGCGTCTATGAAAAAGCAAAAGCTGCCAGTGCTGCCTGTAAGGTCTAACCTAATTGGAGGTGTCACATGGCATTTTTAGTCAAGCTCAGCGTCTTAATCTCTAGATTATGCCAATTTATCGGTGGGGTCAGTCTCATCATCATTGTCCTAACTACCATGCTCGACGTCGTCGCACGCTACATATTCAAACTCACCGGCGGTGAGTTTGGCTTTACCGTCAAAGGCAGTGTAGAGATCGTCTCCTATTTTATGCTATTTGCATTGTTAGCTGCCTTTGCCGCGTTTGTCGAACGCTCACAAATCATCGTCGACGTCTTCACCCAGAAAATGCCACAGTCTATCAAAGGCTACCTTATGGGTATCTTTATGATGGGCTTCTTTGTCATCGGCATCGTCTTCTCATGGGGACTCTACGAGAGCGCCATTGACGCCTTAGAGTATGGCAAAGTCACCCAAGATCTTCGAATATCTATGATGCCTATCTATATGGTTAGTGCATTCTTAAGCATCCTATTGGCCATTCGCTCATTGATCGAATCCATCAACATCTTTAAGACAGGCGAATTCTTTGACGCCGAGGAGACAGGCGCATGAGTCCAGAAATTATCGGTGCGATTGGCCTAGTTGTCATGATCCTGCTTGTCGTCTTACGAGTACCCGTTGCACTTGCCATGTTAGGGGTGGGCTTAGTCGGTTTCGGTGCAGTGACAGCGCCGAGCGGTGCCCTGCAAATGCTCAAAGACATCCCAGTCGATGTCTTAGCAAAGTATGACTTTAGTGCTATCCCTTTATTTATTCTGATGGGCGTGTTTGCGACTCACTCGGGCATGGCAGGGAAACTCTTTGAAGCCACCCGAACCATATTTGGTGGGGTAAGGGGGAGTCTGGGTATTGCTGGTATCGGTTCATCCGGTATCTTTGCCTCTATTTCAGGCTCATCGCTTGCTACAGCCTCTACCATGACCAAAGTGGCGTTACCGCAAATGGAGAAGTACGGCTATCAGCCAGGCTTTGCCTGCGGTATCTTAGCCGCTGGCGGTACGCTTGGTATTATGATTCCGCCCAGTATTGCTCTACTGGTCTATGCCATCTTAACCCAGCAGTCAGTAGGTGACATGTTCATCGCTGGTTTCCTACCCGGTATGCTCGGTATGGTGATGTACTCGCTAACCGTCATGGTGATGGTACGCTGGAAACCACACTTAGCAAAACGTGGTGAGAAAACGTCTTGGAAAGCCAAACTACTGTCACTAACGGGTCTTATACCATTTAGCTTTATCTTTATTGTGATTATTGCCGGTATCTTCTTTGGGCTATTTACTCCAACAGAAGGCGCCGCAGTAGGGGCGTTTGTCTCATGGGCTTATGCTTTTGCTAAAGGCATGCGCTTAGATGGTCTTAAGCAGTCATTGATTGAGACACTAGCGCTCTCTGCAGTGGTGTTCTTTATGCTATTGGGTGCAGAGGCATTAGGGTATTTTATCTCAGTCTCACGTTTGTCTTATACTTTGGCATCTTGGATCGGTGGGCTAGCGGTCAGTCCAATGATTGTCCTAATCTGTATCCTGTTCATGTACTTCCTATTGGGATTGTTCATGGATGCCTTAGCAATGCTAGTAATCACGATACCTGTGGTGTATCCCATCATTCTAGCGTTAGGGTTTGATCCGGTCTGGTTTGGCATCATTGCGGTATTGACGGTGGAGCTGGGTTTGATTACGCCGCCGATGGGCATGAATATCTTTGTGATTAAGGCGATGGCACCGCACATTAAGCTGAGCGATATGTTCCGAGGGGTGGCACCATTCATTGTCTCTGATGTGATTCGACTGGTAATATTGGTGATGTTCCCTGCTATCTCACTTGTGCTGCTCGGGTAGATTGAATCTAAACCCTCATGTATAACGTTATTGTATGAAGCCATATTGCTAATAAAGCAGTGTGGCTTTTTTATTGGCTGATATTTTGACTAAGAATTAAGAGAAGGATATTTTAGAAACTCACAATCTATGACACTGCGTGATGGTAACTTTTCTTAGTGTTATAAAGGCTTATGAATGTAGTAAACTGGTTTTCATTCATTTTCCTATATAACTTTATAAGTAGAGATAGTCATGGCTGTCGATTTTAGTAATACGCTCATCGTCGCAATTTCTGCGACGGCACTTTTTGATTTGACTGAATCAGAAAACTATTTGCTAGAGCTGCTAGAGCAACGACCTACAAGTGCTATAAAAGAGTTTAGGGAGTACATGACCGAGCGTGAAAATGATCCCTTGAATATCGGTGCAGGTTATCCGCTGATTAAAGCGTTACTAAACCTAAATAAGTATTCTGATAATAGTGATGGACGAGATTCAGACATTGAAACACCATTGGTCGAAGTCGTGATTGTCTCAAAAAGCAGCCCAGACACTGGTATTCAGGTGCTTAATGCAATTCTAGAACATGATATCAATATCTCCCGTTCTGCTTTTATTTCAGGTAGCCCTGTTGCGCCTTATATCAAAGACTTTAACGTTGATCTGTTCTTGACCACCAATCGCGACGATGCCCAGCAAGTTGCGGATGCCAATATCTGTGCCTGTGCCATACTAGACGCTACGCCTGTGAATACTTATGAGCTGGATACTGAGCAGCTGCGTATTGCCTTTGATGGGGATGCAGTGCTTTTTGATGATTCAGGTGAACTGCTATACAAACAAAAAGGGCTGCGAGCCTTTCATGATCGTGAAGTACAAATGCGTGATTTGCCGATTGAAAAAGGCCCTTATGCTGAATTGTTAATTAAATTGTCAAATCTGCAAGAGCGCCTACCTGCTGGTCTAAAATACTCGCCAATAAAAATTGCGCTGGTGACCGCGCGCAATGCACCAGCTGACTTGCGTGCTATCAAGACACTACGAGAGTGGGGCGTGAATGTTGATATGGCGTTTTTTTTGGGAGGACTAGAGAAAACAGCGGTACTCAGAACATTTGCGCCGCATATCTTCTTTGATGATTCAATCAAGCACATTGATGCGGCACGTCGTTTTATTCCTACGGCCTTGGTTCCGTATCATTCGACGTCATTATTGCATGGTGATAACTATCTCACTGCTGATGAGGACGCATCATTGTTATCATTCAAACCTGCTGTGCATCCATTGTTTGCTGTAAATCATTAAGTAGGTATAAAAAGTCTAGGTAATAAGAATAGGATGGTATATGAATTGGCAGCAGTTGCTTCACTTAATTGTCGTACGGATAAAGCAGGTCATCGGACTATATGCTTTTGTACTTATACCGATGTGGGGCATGTTTTTTCTAAATGAAGTGGCCTTATTTGGACTGTGGAATATCTTTGGTATTGTACCGCGTGCTTTAGATGTGGGTAGTATGATAGGGGTGTTTGCTTCATGGACCATGCATGGCAATTTGTCGCATTTGACTGGCAATACGGTGACGCTATTACAGATTTTGTTTTTGTTTGGACTGTTTGAGAAGAATGCTTATCGCACAGTGATTAAGCTAGTGGTTGCCTCAGGACTGGTTACTTGGGTTATCGGGTCGCCATCTTCTATTCACATTGGCGCATCAGGGCTTTGCTTTGCAATGTTAGGTTATATGATAGGCGGGGCAATATTTGCGCGGCGTTGGGGTTATCTGATTGCTTGTATTGTCATGGGAACTGGCTATTGGCTGACTATCAAGCAAGGGTTGATGCCGCAACAAGGTATCTCGTTTGCGGCACATTTTGGTGGTTTGTGTGCTGGGCTATTGCTAGGCGCCAATTCAAAGCATACTTATTCAGCTGCTTCTCAACGCTATTAAAAGCAACTGGATATCAGCGTTCAATGAATCAGCATAATTATAACCGTACTAAGTGTTATTGGATCAGACGCTTGCATCAGTACAGATTTTGATAAATAAAGGGTCGTCTGTAGTCAGCTCTCGCCATGCAGTGGTCTGTTTAACATGTTCATCCACCGTCAGCGTGCTACCTTTTTCTGGTATCACGTAGTCCGCTCGTGCAGGAGTAGTGCAGTCTATTACCTGTAAAATCTTCTGCACGCTTCTGCGTCTTTCAAACAAATACAAATTAACTAAGTGCATGTCTGGATTGTCTGCATGCATGCTAGCATTGCCCGTATCTGCCGCAATAAAGCGCAAGACTTGCGGTTTAAGATAAGACCACGGGCGAAACCATTCTGTACTTTCGGCAGTTTTCACGACTTCAACACCATCTGGCAGCTGACGGACTTGCTGACCGTACCAGTTATATTCTTGATGTACCTGAAACCCAAAAATACCAACCGCAGCAAACAAGGGAATTAGCCACTTTGGTGCGCGTTTACCTGACAGTTTACAAAGGTGAGTTATGATCAGTGCCAATCCAGCCATGCCAAATGCGGCAGCTATGGTAGCGATAAACTCAAAAAGCATAAAATATTCCTTAATGCGCTAGGCACTTTTAGTCAGGTATGTTCAATTGGACAAAGCAAAACCATCATCTAACTATTATTTTAATAAGTATTAGATAAAAAATCACTCACCAGCAGTGGCTGCCAGTGAGTGATGTATAGTAACAGAAGACATATCATCATTCGTCAGGTTAATGGTCGACTGCACCGCCTGCGCCGCGTGGTGAGCGAACGCTTTCAACCAACTCTTGAATGTGTAGCGGTGGCGCTTTGGTCGCATAAGAAACGATGAATGCAACGATAAAGTTAAGCAGGGCACCAATCACACCGAATGACAGTGGTGAGATACCAAATAGCCAGTACTCTGCTGTATCAGGGAAGTTGGCAGTACCACTGATGAAGAACCAACCTTTGAAGACGAAGATGTAAACCAAGATACTAATCAAACCTGTCAACATACCGGCGATAGCGCCAAGGTTGTTGATACGTTTTGAGAAAATACCCATCATTAGTGCAGGGAAGAGGGACGCACCAGCGATACCAAATGCCAATGCAACTACCTGTGCCGCAAACCCTGGTGGATTCATACCTAAGTAAGTAGCAACCACAATCGCGATACCCATCGTGATACGTGCGACCTTGAGCTCTCCTTTGTCAGTAATGTTTGGATTGAGGTTTCGTTTGATTAAATCATGACTAATCGCTGACGAGATAGCGAGTAATAGGCCAGCGGCAGTTGATAGTGCAGCAGCGAGACCACCTGCGGCGATCAAACCAATTACCCAAGATGGCAGTTGTGCAATCTCTGGGTTAGCCAATACCAAGATATCAGCATTGACGTCGAGCTCGTTACCAGCCCAACCTGCATCTGCAAAGCGGCCATCAAGTTCTAGATCATGTGCAGCACGTGCTGTTTCAACCGCAGTCGTCGCAGCGCCTACATCACCGCCTTCAGTCTGTGCATTGGTTAGAGCAACTTCTGCAGCGCCCAGTCCACTATCGTTATACATCTGGATACGACCATCGTTGTTAAGGTCAGTATATTTGATCAGGCCAGTATCTTCCCAAGTTCTCATCCAGTCTGGACGTTGATCATAGTCGATTGCAGGCTCTGCAACACCTTGTGGATAGATAGTATCGATAAGGTTTAAACGTGCCATTGCGCCAACAGCAGGTGCCGTGAAGTACAATAACGAGATAAATACTAATGTCCAACCAGCCGTCCAACGTGCATCGGCAACCTTAGGAACGGTGAAAAAGCGAATAATAACGTGAGGTAGACCAGCAGTACCAATCATGAGTGATAAGGTGAACAGCACCATGTTTAGCTTGTTAGGTACGTCAGCTGTATATGCTGTGAATCCCAAATCGGTCACGACTTGATCAAGCTTGGTTAAAATAGGGACGCCAGATTCGATATGGTTTGAAAATAGACCCAAACCTGGAATTGGATTGCCGGTTAATTCAAGTGAGATAAAGACAGCAGGAATGGTATAAGCAATCATCAGAACGACATACTGCGCAACCTGCGTGTAGGTAATCCCTTTCATACCGCCAAGAACTGCGTAAAAGAATACAACAACCGCAGCAATAATAAGACCGGTGTTGTTATCTACTTCTAAGAAGCGTGAAAACGCGACCCCAGCACCTGTCATCTGACCGATAACGTATGTGGTAGAGGCAATAATCAAACAAACCACGGCAATCATTGCAGCCGTTTTTGAATAAAAGCGATCTCCAATAAAGTCCGGCACCGTGAACTTACCGAATTTACGTAAGTAAGGAGCCAGTAGCATGGCTAGTAGTACATAACCACCTGTCCAACCCATCAAATAGGTTGATGCGCCATAACCGCCAGCAGCAAGCAAACCTGCCATAGAAATAAAAGATGCTGCACTCATCCAGTCAGCAGCTGTCGCCATACCGTTGACTACTGGATGTACACCGCCGCCCGCCACATAGAATTCACTGGTTGTCCCAGCCCGAGCCCAAATCGCAATACCAAAATACAGAGCGAAAGATAGGCCTACGAAAATAATATTAACTAAATACTGACTCATGGTCTATTCCTCATCTACGCCATATTGTTTATCTAACTTATTCATACGCCATGCGTAGAAGAAAATTAAAATGATAAACACCCCGATGGAGCCTTGCTGGGCGAACCAAAAACCCAAGTCAGTGCCGCCGACTTTGATGCCGGCCAAAAGAGGACGCAATAAAATAGCAAAACCATAAGAACATAGTGCCCAAACTACTAGGCTACCTAAGATGAGACGGACATTGGCACGCCAATAACCGGATGGATCGTTATGATCTTTCATAGGACAACTCCTTTTGTCTTCCCTAAAAAATACCAACAATATAAAAAGAACTGCGATTATTTCTTACCACGAAAAGTATAAAAAATAGTCAGGTACTGCTTTATATAGTGAAAACGATGATGCGTGATAGTACGTTTAATGCTCGATAGTTCTCTACTTCAAATAAAAGTAACTAACTATTTAAGCATCATATTGACCTAAACCATCGAATGGCAAAAATAACGTTTCTTGAGGAAGACAGAAGGGTGGACTATCCAGTGTCTTTTTAACAATCTCGTCTTCCTGACAAGAGTTTTAATCTTTTTAACGCGCTATCCTATTGTACAGCTTGATAGCTTCTTGTACTGCTTAATAGCTTCGATAACCATAAAACAGTCTAAACGGATATAGAATTTATATTAGCACGGTTTAATAAATATAATTGCAAACTACTGCGCATGATTAATAATTAAATTACTAACAATTAGTTTGTTTGGCATTCATTAAAAACCTAACGTTACGCAAATGGTACGGCAACCGTGTAATTTGTGCGATTAAATTATCACTTAATCTATTCTATATAAGCTGAAACATAAGCATTATTTATTTTAAAAATAATTATATGAAATCGATAAGTAAACGTGATGGTCACATGTCGCTCAATATCTATATCATGCACGTGTCTTTTTGGTATCAGGTATTTTGCGCAGAGCTTTCTATAGTCCATAGCAATCAAAATATGATATCGATATGAAATTTAAGTAACGCGTATAAAGAATGAATAAGGAGCCCATATGAACGAAGGGATAGTAGGTTGGTTTAATAACATCGTAAATTATGGTGTCGGTATTATCTGGGGTAACAATGACTGGCTAATTGCTAGTAACCCTTGGTATGGATTACTGATGTTCTTACTAATTGGTGCGGGTCTTTACTTTACCGTTGTGACACGTTTTATTCAGTTTCGTCATTTTGGTCATATGTGGAAGTTGCTACGCGTGTCCAACCAAGGACGCAAAGATGGTGGTATTAGCTCGTTTGAAGCATTGATGACGTCACTGGCAGCGCGTGTTGGTACTGGTAACTTGGCAGGTGTGGCAATTGCCATCTATTTGGGTGGACCAGGTGCTGTATTCTGGATGTGGATGACGGCACTGGTCGGTATGTCGACCAGCTTTATCGAGTCAACCTTAGCACAGGCCTACAAAGTACCGCACAATGATAATGTGTACCGCGGTGGCCCAGCTTATTACATCGAAAAAGGTTTAGGCAAACGCTGGCTCGCTGTGTTTTTCTCATTATGTTTGTTAGTGGCCTTTGGTTTGGCGTTTAATGGCGTACAATCCAACACCATCGCTCAAGCGACCAATGAAGCCTTTGGTGTGCCAACGTGGATGACAGGTTTGGTATTGGTAGTACTAGTAGCGCCAGTGGTATTCGGTGGTTTGCGCTCAGTAGCTCGTATCGCGGGTAAAATCGTACCAGTGATGGCTATCTTGTACATCTTGCTAGCGCTATTCATTATCGTGACTAACTTCAGTCAATTCCCAGCAGCAATCGCATTGATTGTAAAATCAGCATTTGGCTTTGAGCAAGCGGCAGGCGGTGTCATCGGTTATGGTATTGCGCAGGCAATGATTAATGGTATTAAACGCGGTTTGTTCTCTAACGAAGCAGGTATGGGTTCAGCGCCGAATGCTGCAGCAACGGCGAAGAGTCATCCTGATCACCCAGCAGTACAAGGTTTCATGCAAATGCTAGGTGTATTCATGGATACCCTTATCATTTGTACCGCAACGGCATCGATTATTATTTTGTCAGGCGTGGTCGACCCTAATGTCGAGCAAGAAGGCATTCAGCTGACGCAGCTAGCATTATCACAGTATGTGGGTGATCTGGGTGTGGTGTTTGTGGCAATTGCTATTTTCTTCTTTTCATTCACTTCTATCATTGCCAACTACAGCTATGGTGAGTCAAATCTTGAGTTTATCTCTGGTGCCAAAAACGCCAAAGTGATGATTATGATTTTCCGCTTCCTAGTGTTGGGTATGGTATTTATCGGCTCGGTTGCTAGTCTACCTGCCATATGGAACTTCGCTGACTTGTCTATGGGCCTGATGGCCTTGGTCAACTTAGTGGCAATCTTGCTCTTGTCTCCTGTAGCGCTAAGAATACTACGTGACTATGAGCGTCAGGTAAAAGAGGGTAAAACAGGCGATCAGATTAAGTTTGATCCTGATAACTTTGTGAAACTCAGAGATGAAGCTAACCGTGATGCTTGGACAGACTAAGCATCATTGATTGGTAAAAGTTGCTTGTTCTAAGCATTAAAAAACCGCCCGACTCTTATGCAGAGAAAGGCGGTTTTTATTGGAGTACAGTTTTAATGATATTAACTGTACTAGCTAAAACCAGAATTATCCTGATTTACATGTTTGGATAGTTAGGACCACCGCCACCTTCTGGCGTTACCCAAGTGATGTTCTGTGAAGGGTCTTTGATATCACAGGTCTTACAATGCACGCAGTTCTGTGCATTGATGACAAACTTAGCGCCTTCAGCGTCTTTAACCACTTCATATACACCTGCTGGGCAGTATAAACGTGCAGGCTCAGCATACAACGGTAAGTTGATTGAAATAGGTACCGTCGGATCAGTAAGTTTTAGATGCGTTGGCTGATCTTCTGCATGGTTGGTGTTAGAGATAAATACCGACGACAATTTATCAAATACCAACTTACCATCAGGTTTAAGATAAGTTGGTTGATAAGCATGGTTAGCACGCTCCAACTGATCGTAATCTGGGATATTGTCATGCAAAGTGAATGGCATTTTACCTTTTAGCAAGTTGTGCTCGATAAAGGTGAAAGCGCCGCCCATGAACAGACCCATACGGTGAATCGCAGGTGAGAAGTTGCGCGACTCGTAGTTATCTTGATACAACCATGACTCTTTATACATTGTGCTATAAGCAACCACTTCATCATGCTGGCGTTCAGCTTGCAGCGCCTCAAAGATAGCTTCGGCTGCGAGCATACCTGACTTCATCGAGGTATGTGTGCCTTTGATTTTTGCTGGATTTAAGAAACCAGCGTCATCACCTACCAACACGCCACCTGGGAAGGTGAACTTCGGTAATGAGTTTAGACCACCTTTGGTCAACGCACGGGCGCCGTACGAAATGCGCTTACCGCCTTCTAAAACGTTTTTAATAACAGGGTGCGTTTTTAGGCGCTGCATTTCATCAAATGGAGACATGTAAGGATTGTGGTAAGACAAATCTGCCACAAGACCAAAGCTTACTTGGTTGTTTTCATCAAAGTATAACCACCAGCCACCAGTAGAGCCAGTTTCAGTCAATGGCCAGCCAAGACCATGCATGACAACGCCTTGCTCATGCTTTTCAGGCTCAACTTCCCATAGCTCTTTTAGACCGATGCCATAATGCTGAGGATCAGAGTCTTTATCTAGATCGAAGCGGCTGATTAAGCGTTTGCCTAAATGCCCACGGCTACCTTCGGCAAAAATAGTGTATTTGGCAAGAAGCTCATAACCAGGCTCAAAGCTTGGCTTGGCTTCACCATTGGCCGCCACACCCATGTCACCAGTTAACACACCTCTGACCGAACCGTCGTCGTTGTATAAGATGTCATCGGCAGGGAAGCCTGGGAACATCATAACTTCAAGCTCTTCTGCCTGTACGGCTAACCAACGAACGACATTACCTAGCGAGACAATGTAGTTGCCATCGTTGTGCATCGGACCTGGAATCAAAGAGTCAGGCACTTTAGTTGAGCGTGTGGCAGAGTTTAGATAATAGAAACGATCTTCTGTCGCTGGCACGTTAAGCGGTGCGCCTTTTTCTTTCCAGTCAGGGATTAGCTCATTTAGAGCGCGTGGCTCGATGACTGCACCAGACAACGTATGGGCACCAAACTCAGAGCCTTTTTCGACCACACAAACCATAAACTCATCATTACCAGCTTCAATAGCGAGCTGGCGCAAACGTATGGCAGCAGACAGACCTGCAGGTCCACCACCAACGATGATGACATCGAACTCCATTGATTCGCGTTCGACTTCAGGTTCTGCGGCAACTGGCGCTACGACTGGTTCTGCTTTATCTAGCGTTGCGGTCTCTGTCGCTACTGGTGCGTCAGCATTCACAGTATTACCATCGATAACTGGCGTTTGATTGTCTTGCTCTTGCATACCTACTCCTAAACTTTTAGTGGCTTATCTCAGGGCATCATTAGCTTAACAACTGAATAATAGACTTGCGGCGCTAACGTCACTCAGACATATGGCTGCCCGATAAAACTGTCTTTGCGGCATCAATTGACCTGTTATGGTTAATACCAATTTATCTAAGGATATCAACGCATAACGTAAGATGTGTCATCAATACAACACCCACTTGACCATTTCAATAAAAAATCGTTACTCATTATAAAAGAAAAGTCCTACAAACACGATACGCATTTATGAGTATCGATGCTAAGGTAATGCTAAGAAAATGAGGTTGTTATAACGATAAAGTTTCATCATACCTGAAACAAAAATTTATAGTAATAATAGATAAGCCAAACTTTGAATACTAAATAAAGGGATTAATAATGAATAACGACAATAATAGTGTTGAAGGCAGTCATAAAAAATTAATAGAAGCCCCAACCAGTAAGCCTTCTAGCCTAGGCAGCTTAGATAATTTGGATGCACTAAGCCAGTATATTAAGTCTACGAAAGGCACTCGCGAAGGGCGTGCAATACCACCGCTTGAAAAATGGCATCCTAAAGATATTGCTGATATGGATTTGACTATCAAGGCAAACGGAGAGTGGTGGCATGAAGGCGGACAAATGACCCGTGAGTCACTGGTCAGCTTGTTTGCCACGATACTATGGAAAGAAGAAAATAATGGCATTACTGAGTACTTCCTCAAGACCCCTGTACAGAAAATCCGTATCCAAGTTGAAGATGCACCACTTCTGATCAATGATGTTGGTATTGTCCATGAAGATGATATGAGTTGGTTGGAGTTTACAACGACGACAGGGGATGTGGTTCGTTTAGACGATGAGCATCCGATCGTATTAAAGGCGTATAATTCTAATAAGAGCGATTCTAATGACAGCGACTTTAATAACAGCGACTTTAATAACAGCGACTTTAATAACAGTGACTTTAGTGAAAGCGATCAAGCGAATCAAGTGAGTACAGCTGACGATGTTGCAGATTCTCAGGAATTAGCGTCTACAGAACAAGTACGCCCTTACATGATGGTTAGAAATGGCTTAACCGCGCTTATCGGTCGCAATACTTTTTATCACCTGACTGAAATTGGAGCGTTATCAGAAGAAAATGGCAAGACGATATTGACGCTACAGAGTGGTGGCCAGTCTTATTCACTATCCATGCCTACTGATTAGGTATTATGTTTATCTATTAATTGCTGTATGCCGATGAGTGCTATAATTTTATAATGTCGCCCGATTCTATTAGTCTGAAAAATTATTATCGTATAAAGGTAGTCGATAGAGAGCCGACATAAAGTAACGCCATACATGCAACATATATATAGCGCATTTAACTGGGTAATGAAATTGATGAATAATATGATAATGGCATTAGCATAAAGATGGATATCAAAAACCAGACAGTCGAAAAACTCAGACCGTGTGTCGATATATCTGTTGACCAGAGTCTCAAAGCTATTGATCTAGTAGATGTCAATAAACATGCTGGTAATACAGTTGTAAGCGATAAAAACAGTAGCGCACCCATTGGAGTGTTTGATTCTGGTGTTGGCGGTTTGTCTGTTTATTTGCATTTAGCACAGCAGCTGCCTACTGAGCGTTACGTATATTACGCCGATACGCTGAACGTACCTTATGGCAATCGTGACAGCGAAGATATTGAAGCGCTAACGCTAAAGGCTGTAGAGTGGTTACATCAGCAAGGCTGTAAGCTGATTGTTATTGCTTGCAACAGTGCCTCAGCATATGCGCTAGATACTGCCCGACGCTGCTATCCACATATACCTATTGTGGGTCTTGTTCCTGCATTGAAGCCTGCGGTATTGGCGAGTAAGAGTGCTCATGTAGCGGTGCTAGCAACCAAAGCGACGTTGAATGGCACCTTATTAAATGATGTTATTATCAATTTTGCTAAACCTAATAACACAGTAGTCACTAAATATTTTGATCCGCAATTGGTACCTTGGGTAGAAGCAGGTATGTCAGAACAAGACGAGACAGCCCAAAGATTACGTCAACAGATACGAGTATTTGCTAATGAAGGTGTTGATCAGTTGGTGCTGGGATGTACACATTATCCGTTTTTTAAGACATTCTTGTTAGATGAGATTGCACAGCAGCAGCTGTCAATACAAGTTATTGATTCTGGTCAAGCGATTGCTGAACGGGTTAAACAGCTATTGATTGCAAACAATTTGTCTGCATCATCCATGAGCGAAAAACGAGAAAATTTGTCACAAAAAACCAGTAATAAAAATACCATTACTAGACTGCCATTAACTTTTCACGCCACTAAATATAGTGATAGACTATGCGCTTTAGTTGAGCGCTTACTCGGTACAGAAATGGCATTGCAATACTACTCTCACTAGTTATTATCAAAGCTAGTGATATCAATACGCTGTATGCAACGCTGACTCAGTTAAAATAAATTGAGTGCATCTTTTTAAGCTAAGAGTATGCTAGGCTGAGCAAGACAAGATTTTTGTGTTCTATTTTACATCCTATCCTTTTTATGTCACGACCTACGCTTAGAGGTAATTGTGCCGAATCGTCGCTATCATATTCATATTATATGCGCTGACAACGACCAGTTGTTGGTTCTAGACAGCTTAGCGATATTTTTTCAGGCACGCGCATTTCTGACCTATGATGTTTCTAGTAAATTATCTAAAGCCTCTTTTTATGGGCGTCAGTGTATTGACTCTTGTGATTACGCAGTCATGATCGTTGGCGACAGCTACGGGACTGTGCAAAAAAACGGCGTTAGCCAAATGCATTTGAGTTATCTAAATGCCAAAGCGAAGCTTAAGCCGCTAATTGTGCTGGTCAAAAACCATTCTCCAGACGCTGTTATCAGCCGACAGCTTCAAGAGTTTATTAAGTTAGTCACCAAGCAAGATAATCAGCTACATTACTATGATACGGAAGAAGATATTGAGCCATTGCTAGTACAGGCTCATTATAATGCAGTCGCCAATAACAAAATGGTAGGTGGCTGGGTCAGAGCGAATGACGAAGAGAATACGACTAGTAAAAAGATTGTATATGAGAAGCCAGTCGATATATTACCTAGTATTACCGAGGTAGAGAAAAACAGTCCTGATGACGAAGATTTTATAGCGGACAAGGTTAGTGAGCCAATTGAGTTAACGGAGTTTTTTGAGATTCAATATAGTGCCCAAGCTTATGAGGGCGGCAATCTAACGGACGTGACCCGCTCACTAACCCTCTCGTGGCATGAGATACTTATGACGCTCATGAGAATACCGTCTACTTTTTCGAGCTATGGCTTGCAAAATGCCATTAATCGTTTGATTACCGCTAAAGCGGAAGTAGACATCAAAAAAGAGATGCCAAACGTTCATGCTGTCTCACGCTGCCAAATCTCTCAAGCTGATATCAATAATTTGCAACGTAAGCTAGTCGGTGCAAACTGGATACAATTGATGACTTACGGCACACGAGTATCACAAGAGCTATGGAAGCTTACTTTCTACGCAAAAAACCTACTGCAAAATCATACCGTAAGTACGAACAAACAAGACGAGTAATTATTCGCTAGCGTGTTCAATAATAGACATCTAAAACGTTCACTTAGGCATCACGACTACGTTTTGTAATATAAAGCATACGTGCAATGCTTGTGAATCTTCCTCAGACCCGTAATAATGAAGTCAGTCAGTTAGCTATATTAACAACGTTAACTGTTTTAGAATGACAAATATAATATTAATAATTAGGGAGAGCGTACGATGAGCAATGCTAAAAATGACGAACTAAAAAGAGAGATTGATGGTCTAGAAAAGTCTATGCATGATGCTGATCAGTTTCATACGTTAGAAGAGCAAGTAGCAGATATGAAACGTCGCGGTATAGATCCTAGCAAAGCCTACAAAGATTTAGACAGCAAAGCAGAAGATGAAGATTGGGGCGATGCGACTTGGAAAGAAAATGGTAAGTGGGAGCCAAAAACGGCAGCCGATTTAGATGACAAAGCTCGCGAAAATTGGAATGGTGACAATGGTCAGCCTAAGCCACCACCTATTGTTTAGATACGTATTTTGAGTCAATTAGATAAGTTCTTTTAATCATTATCTATAAATAAAAAAGCCACGCTATCGTTAGCGTGGCTTTTTTGATGTGTCCCAATAGCATCACTTATTTAGCTACTATGAACCTTGGTCTATACGAACAAGTTTGATAGTGCCATCGGCATCAGTAACGCGGCGATAACGTGTATTGCCAGAAGTTGATGAGCTCACTGATGACTGAGATGAGTAGCTACTAGGAGCAGTCGTTTGCTGCTGAATTAATTGTCCCATGCGATCGGCAGGTGCAGGATTCAGGGGTTGGCTGTTTGCAGGCTGGCCGTATAGAGTTTGACTCGGCGCTGCATTGCCAACGATGGCGCGATAGAACTTCTGGCCTGCGCGTCCGTCAGCTGGGAAAATACCGCGACTAGTCTGGTATTGCTGGATAGCGGTACGAGTATTGTCTCCGATGATGCCATCTACACCGCCGATATCATAACCGGCATTTAGCAACGCTTGCTGAATGTCTTTGGCCTGCTGGCGGCTGATACCAGGATCATCTGTCGGCCACGCAGTGATAAAGTCTGTTTTGCTGCTGTCTTCGCGAGTAATTAGATCTGATAAGTGTGCGATAGCCAGCGCGTAGTTCTCTGAGGCATTATAAGAGTAAAAAGTGTCGAAGTTTTTGCCCACCAAGAAAGCAGGGCCTTCCATACCAGCGGGTAATAATAAGCCTGCACTGCTCAAATCATACGGTAACGGACTGCCATTAGCCAATGTCAGACCTTGGTCGCGCCAGTGGCTTATTGACTTTTTGTCTTTACGATTCGAAGCGGCCCAAAATCCATCAGGTAGTTTGACTTCATAGCCCCAAGGCTCACCAGTACGATAGCCGCGATTGTCCAAGAAGTTTGCGGTAGAAGCGAGTGCGTCAGGGACGCTATTGACCAAATCACGACGCCCATCTCCATCGAAATCTACTGCCAATTCTAAGAAAGTACTCGGCATAAACTGTGTCTGTCCAAAAGCACCTGCCCATGATCCTGTCATATCATTTGGTGCGATATCACCGTTTTGCACGATTTTTAGCGCATTGGCGTACTCACCTTGGAAATAGCTTTGACGACGATCAAAACAAGACAATGTCGCTAGAGACTCAAATAATGGTTTTTTACCTAACGTTTGACCAAAGTTAGACTCTACGCCCCAGACACCGAGCACATGCTCAGCTTTTACGCCATAACGCGATTCGATTTGACGTAGCGTCGAGCCCCATTGACGCTTGGCTCGGATACCGTCCTCGACACGTTCTTTGTCTACCAATGCTGATAAGTAGTCCCAGACGTCTTTTTGAAACTCTGGCTGGTAGTTAAGTGACTGAATGACACTAGGATCAGGCTGGCTTGGGCGATAGTTATTAAAAGTATAGCTATCAACACCGCTAAATTTGCTAGAGTTTTTCAGATTGTCTAAGCACTGCTGAAACTCACTATTGGATAAATCAGGTGCTGGCGGCTGCGCGGCTTGAGCAGTGGTAGCAAGGCTGATGCCGACAGCAACACTAAGCAGCGACAAAGTAGAAAAAGGAGTCAAACGCATGAAAATATCCTATAAACGTTAAAATAGTTATCGAAAGGCAAAAAATGATATTAACGTAGAGTAACTAATCTAAACAGTAAAGAAAAGCTGTCGCAGTACCAAGGTTATAAATGGTTACGATAAATTGACGCTGCCGTGAGATTAGAAGAGGATTTCATAGAGCTGAAAATGCAAAGCGTTAAACAGTACTTTATCGCGAGGACTATCTTTAGGAGGTATAACCTGTTTATTCGGCTAGCACACTATCTAGTTCTTCTATAAAGCTATGAATCCGCGCCGCATTTTTACCCAAATCGCTCTGTCCAACTCGTGACTTACTACGAATATCAACCCAGCGCTCGCTATCGTTGTCAGCCACACGAATGATCACATCATCTTTAAAGCCAAACCAAGCAGTCGTCTCTGTTGCTTCGATGATGCCTTTATCGGCATCAACATTTACCAGCTCCCACCCTAAATTTTCTATGGCTTGTTTGAATGCTTCGATCAGTTCAGACTTCGATTGAGTATAGGTCATTGTCTGCAAATCAGGATAGGCTGTACGTTGTTGTTCAGCCACTTCTGCACCTGCGTACGCTACGGGATTCGGTGCATCTGCACGCAGTGGCGCAATCGTAACAAACTCAGGCGGATTCACCAAATCGGTAGAAATATCGTGAATAGGTGGTACATTTTTGGCCGTATTCATCATGCCAAGCGGGACAGCGATTGCAGCGACAGCAAGTACGGCTGAGGCTAGTGCGCTCCCAATACTGGCTGTATTGCGTTTAAACAATAACTGTATAGCCAACAATACTAGTGCTGCGATACCAGCAAGTAATCCAAATTTAAACCCTGTAAACGCAGTGCCTAATTCTACAACGCCAAACTTATACAATGGGCCTGCCAGAGCGACTAGCAGAGCAGCAATTACACTCATTAGACCGACTATCATTTTCATTCATTTTCTCCGTTGCGATTTAGCAGCTTGTTAAAGGTTATATGAGTTTTTATTTATTGCTCAATAGCCAAACGTGTTCTGTGACGGTGATATCAGGTGCAGAACCTATAGAAGAAGGCACGCTTGCTAGCTCACTGATTTGGTAGTGAGCGCTATAATACTGCTCTAATTGTTCGTTATTAATAGAGAAGGGTGGTCCATTCTTTTTACGCTGATCGTAATTTAGCGTGAGTAGAAGCTGCGGTGTTATTTCATTGTTAGCACCATCAACTTTACTGGTATCGCTACTAAGTTTGCGCACTTGCTCACTATATTTCATACGCATATCGGCTGGCAGGGCAATTAATGCCGCTTTATCATATACTGCGTCAATAGAGCCAATATCTTTAGCAGTCAGTGCAAAGATATCAGCGACCCATAAAGTGATGGTTTGTCCCGACAACTGACCTTGATAGTATTTAATCGCTGGATTGTCTGCCTGTTGATAGACCGTAGGTTGGATGTTCTGCTCAACAAAAAATTCTTGTACGGCTGTTTCGACCAACTCAACGCCCACCACGTCATAGCCTGGCGTCGCTAACCAAACCATATCGATAGATTTGCCACAAAGCGGAACGAAGACACGGCTACTAGCAGGTAGATTGAGGCGGTTAAAATACTCAATCAATAATGGATTGACTGCAGATTGATTGAATCCAATGCGACCTTCTTGCCAACGTTTTTGCCAAAACTCAGGGTTCATGCTGTGGTCCTCTATCTGCAAATTTTTATATATACGGTTCTAATATTGATCTGATATATCAAAGGAATAACTAATAAAAAGCCAAACACCTATAGTATAAGTGTTTGGCTGGTATCTAACATTAGGCTAAGAAGCTTTTTGAATAAATAATTTTTATTGGACTTAACTAATCATATATTTGCTAAATTCTTTACGCAGTTTGGCTAGCTTTGGTGGTATTGCAAAGTTACAGTAAGCTTGTCCTGGATTTCTGTTGAAGAAATCTTGATGTGAGTCTTCTGCTTGATAGAATTCAACGGCAGGGTGTACTTCCGTCACCACATTGACACCCATATCGCGTAATTTGTTAATAGTACGGTCAACGGTCGGTTTTTGACTGTCCTCGGTGTAAAAGACCACGCTGCGATACTGACTACCGACATCATTGCCTTGACGATCCATCGTGGTGGGATCATGCGTGGCAAAGAAGACATCGAGTACTACCTCTAATGGGACGATAGACTCATCAAATTCTACTTTGATGACTTCGACATGGCCAGTCGTTCCACTACAGACAGCTTCATAATTGGCAGAGACAGCATCGCCGCCCATGTAGCCTGAGACGACAGATTGCACACCTTTTACCGATAAAAATACAGACTCGGTGCACCAGAAGCAGCCGCCACCTAATACGATCGTTTGCATAATTTTTTCCTATTATTATAAATATGGGTTAAGCGCTATATTTGGTAGTGATGCTCTCGTTTTTCAATGCTTCTTTCAAACGTCTCATTACCCTTGGTACTATTTATTCAGCTTAGCAGGCAAGCCAAAGGCGATAAGTAACAAACAGTAATGTTATAATGGGCTTTTGCTATCTTACTTCTTTATCAACTGATAATGACAAGCGAAACTACCAAGCAAAAGTCATCCAGTAATTCTTAATTTCAGTTCCATTCTAAAAAATGAGTCGTCCCATGAGCCAATCCCAGCCTGCTATCAAACATGACACCCTATTTGATAAACCGTTTACCACGCCACTGGATAAGGCCGCACGCTTTTCATTTGATGAGCAAGTGGTGGCTTGTTTCCCTGACATGATTCGCCGCAGTGTACCCGGTTATGGGCAGGTACTGGCGATGCTGCCTATATTCGCCCGTCGTCATTGCAAGTATCGCCAGCAGAGCGATAGTGGTCAGCGCGTTAGTCGTGTTTATGACTTGGGCTGTTCATTGGGTGCCGCCAGTATGACGCTAGCTGGTGAATTCGACCCACAAGACTTACAGATTAAAGCAATTGATATATCACCAGCGATGACGACAGAGGCGACCACGCTACTAAGTGAGAATTATTCTGAGCACGATATCGAAGTAATCACAGCAGATATCCGCGATATTGAGCTTGAGCCGTGCGACATGGTGATTCTGAACTTGACGTTACAATTTTTGCCAGCTGCTGATAGGGTAGCAGTGCTAGAGAAGATTTATGCGGCATTGAGCGAAGGCGGCATATTGGTACTGACTGAAAAAACCCATGCGTTTGATGAGCAATATGATGCGTGGTTGGTGGAGCGTTATTACGACTTCAAACGTGCCAATGGCTATACCGAAATGGAAATCAGTGGCAAGCGTAATGCGTTAGAAAATGTGCTGATTACTGACACATTAGATGAGCATCATGCACGGTTAGATCAAGTTGGGTTTGCGCGTCATCTAACGTGGTTTCAGTTTTTGAATTTTGTCTCTATTGTGGCGTTTAAATAATTCTTACCTTTAACACAGTTATTTCTTAATCAATACGGTAACCTGCTTTTATGCTCAACGACACTATTATCAATGCCGAACGCGAACTATATCTAACCCTACTAGAGCTAGCACAGCAGCAGCCAAGCGCTTATGAATGGCTTAAGCAGTTACCAACGTGGCTAGGTGATATAAAAGACAAAGCCAACTATGCGCACGCGCCTGCCTACCAAGCGTCAGTCGCTCGTTTGCCAAACTTAGCTGTCAATCATGTCGATCTAAACAGCGATACATTGACGATTGAGGCAAGTCTAAATGAGTCTCAGCGCAAACAAACAACAGCACTATTAAAGCAGTTGATGCCGTGGCGTAAAGGCCCATTTCAGATTGGTGGTCAAATCGGCGATGATGAGTCAGGTATTAAGATTGATACCGAGTGGCATAGTGATTGGAAGTGGAAACGCGTTGCGCCGCATTTAAGTCGATTAGACGGTCGCCGCGTATTGGATGTGGGCGGTGGCTCTGGTTATCACGGCTGGCGCATGGCAGGAGCTGGCGCGGATACCGTTATTATTATTGATCCGTCATGTTTGTTTTATCATCAATTTATGGCGATTCGTCACTTTGTTGGTGCTGCAGACGCTAGTGATACAGGTAGCTATCGGACGCATTATATCCCTGTACCGCTTGAAGCGTTACCTGAGCACAGCCAACTGTTTGATACCGTATTTAGCATGGGAGTTCTGTACCATCGTCAGTCACCGTTTGAGCATTTACAACAGCTGAAAGGACAGTTAGTCAAAGGTGGTGAGCTGGTGCTTGAAACGTTGGTGATTGAAGGTGATGCCAATACTGTACTGGTACCGCACGACCGCTACGCGCAGATGAATAACGTCTATTTCTTACCATCGGTGGCGGCATTAATTGGCTGGTTAGAGAAAGCAGGGTTTTCAGATGTGCGCTGCGTCGATGTGGCAGTCACCTCGACTGAGGAACAACGACAAACCGAATGGATGACCTATCATTCGTTAACAGATTTCTTAGATTCTAATGATTCTACTAAGACCGTCGAAGGATATCCTGCTCCCATGCGTGCGACTTTGATTGCCAAAAAGTAGCATTGATGGTGGTAGCTAACATAAGGAAAGCACTATGAAGACATCAAAGACTTTGATTGTAGCTACCATCAGCTTGCTGACGCTACCTGCTATGGCAGGTTATGGAACTGTATCCGAAGGCTGGGGCTTTGTACAAGACGACTGGCAAGTGGTTTGTGATAATACGCGGACTTGTTCGAGCGGCTGGTTACGCCAGTGAAGCACTCATAGATGAGCCTGCCTCAATATTGTTCACAGCGTTGCCAAAAGTAGCTCTACCAGAAGCGCAAATTCAGTTTATATCAGAAGTGCCGCTAGATGATCTTAAGCCTGCTGAGCTTTGGCTAAACAATAAAAACTATGGTCTGCTGCAACCGAACAAAGAAGACAGTCTATTATACGACTTGTCAGCCAAGCAGACCCAAGCACTGCTTGCTCATGCTCGTATAGCGACTAAGATAGAAATTAGAGCAGGCGACAACTACTGGCAGATCAGCGATAAAGGCATGTCAGCCGTATTGCTCAAACTAGACGATGTGCAAGATCGAGTAGGGACGCCGATAGCATTGGTCAGTAAGCATAATCCAAATCGTCAACGTCCTAAAGCAGCTCTACCAAAACCAATCATTAAAAAAGCATTTGCATATTCAGCAAAAGACAACAGAACACTTGCTCCATCAAAGCTGGCGTATTTTCAGAAAAATATTAATAAATGGGTCGATATTAATGCCGAGCAGCTCATAGGGTCTAAGGACGTGATGGGCGATTGTGAGCTGATTAATTCAAAAACTGAAACATATCAGCGGATGTCAGAGTATGGTTCCACGATGCTTGGTTGGGACTTTATACCAGTTGATGATAGCTATACGTTAGCCACGTATACGTGCTGGCTAGGCGCTTATAACTCAAGTAACGGCTATTGGCTCATTGATAATGCAAAGCCTAGCAAGCCTATGCTTATCACAACAGCAGGGAATGATTACTTTGATGGTGAGATTTCGGCCACTCACAAAGATCGAGGTATCGGTGATTGCTGGAACCGTACTACATGGATATGGAATGGTAAGACATTTGCTAAGAGCGAAGAGTCTAGTACGGGCATGTGCCGAGGTTTTGCTGGTGGAGCGTGGGACCTACCAACTTATGTGAGTCAGGTCATAGAGAATAATGCTAAGGCTCAATAGCTTATTTGATTTAGAAGACTTTGATCTAAGAAGCCTTGATGTGAAAGGCTTTGATTTAAATGACTGACACCTTATAAAGGGCAGCAGTCATAAGCCATATATTACATTTTTAGTTGTGCTATTCATGTCCTAAGCGATATCAAAGGATAGTGATAAAAATGGCCAATTAGATTAACCATTTTTTGAAAGCGACTTCCATGACTATCTTTAGAATAAAACCAACAGAACCTGCGCCTAGGGCTAGAAATATCCAAAAAGTACCAGCGCGTCCAGCTTCAGACGTTTTAGAGATATCCCACATAATAAAAAACAAGAAAGCGATGAATATCGGCAACAAGACGTACAGTCCCCAACTGGTGACAGTACTGGCGGCAATAGCAAACATGGCGTAATCCTATAATAGAGTAGTAACGCGTCTTCTATATTTTAGAAGAGCCGTACAAACCATCATTATAACGTGGAAGCAGTCAGGTATAAACGACTGCCCAGTATTGAGCAACAGTAACGCTACAATTCCTGTTATGAGTTATTTATCAGTTTTGCATCATTGATATTAGTCAGCCCAAATCCTGATAAAGGTAAGATTTTAGTGCTAATTTTGGCGCAAATGGTGCAATAAAGCGCAAAGATTGTTATATTTACAGGTTACTTATCTTTTTACATTATTCTATCCCTGCAATGTCGGTCGCTATTATAATAAGCAGTTATCGATTGCTCGCATTCGCACCGTTTTTGTTGTTTATTTAATTGAGTTCAAATTCCTATGTCACAAGCCCAAATTGATACGCTTGCATCCCTATTTAACGATGCAATTCAAACCCTACAAGCAGATGGTACGCTACCAAGCGATTGGCAAAACAACAGTCAAATCACCCGTACGAAAGATTTAAGTCACGGTGATTTTGCCAGTAATATCGCGCTAACGGCAGCGAAAGCGGCCAAGGCCAATCCGCGTCAACTTGCTGAAAAAATCGTCAGCGCATTGCCTGACAATCAAGACATTCGCCAAGTAGAAATCGCAGGACCAGGATTTATCAATGTATTTTTAAACTCGGAAGCTAAGTTTTCTGTATTGGACGATATTTTCACGTTGCAAGATCGCTTTGGCTTGAGTAATCAGTTTGACGGTCAAAAAGTTCAAGTTGAATTCGTTTCTGCCAATCCAACGTCAAGTCTGCACGTCGGTCACGGTCGCGGTGCTGCATTTGGCATGAGTGTCGCTAACTTGCTAGAAGCTATTGGCTATGACGTCACGCGTGAATATTATGTCAATGACGCTGGTCGTCAAATGGACATCTTAGCCACCAGTACATATTTGCGCTATCTACAGCTAAATGGTGAAGAGATAACTTTCCCAGTCAACGCCTATCAAGGTGATTATGTCAGTGACATCGCACAGACGCTAAAAACACAACATGGCGATAGCTATGTACATAGCTTTGCAGACGTTGCTAAAGATGTGCCAGAAGATGCTCAGTTTGAGATTAATGCTGATGGCGAAAAAACCGTTATCTCAGGTGATAAAGAAGCGCACATTGATGGCTTGATTGCCAATAGTAAATCATTGCTAGGTGACAGCTACGCGTTATTTTTAAACGCAGCCTTGAGCAGTATTTTGGCGGATATCAAAGATGACTTAAATGACTTTGGTGTGAGCTACGAGTGCTGGTTTAGCGAGAGATCTATCGATAGCGAGATTGAGCCTGTATTACAGATACTAGATGACAAAGGCTATCTATACGAAAAAGATGGCAACATCTGGTTTAAATCGACTGATTTCGGCGATGAGAAAGACCGTGTTGTACGCCGTGCCAATGGTCAATCAACATATTTTGCTTCTGACATCGCTTATCATAAGAACAAGTTTGATCGCGGCTTTGATAAAGTCATTAACGTTTGGGGCGCAGACCACCATGGCTATGTCCCACGCGTAAAAGCCGCTCTACTAGCTCTTGGGATTGATGCCGAACGTCTGGATGTGGTGCTTGTACAGTTTGTCGCGTTATGGCGCGGTAGTGAAAAGGTACAAATGTCTTCGCGTTCTGGTCAGTTTGTGACCTTGCGTGAGCTACGTGCAGAAGTGGGTAACGATGCTGCACGATTCTACTATGTAGCGCGTAAGCCTGAAGTGCATGTTGATTTTGACTTAGAACTTGCCAAATCACAAAGTAAAGACAATCAAGTGTATTATATCCAGTATGCTCATGCGCGCGTTTGCCGTGTGTTGGAAAAACTGGCAACTTACGATTTGACCGTAGATGATGCTGTTGGTTTGGCACATCAAAACTTGCTAAGTGCACCAAATGAAGACGAGCTGATCAAACTGTTAGCAGGATATCCAGCGACGTTACTTCGCGCAGCGACTGGTTACGAGCCACACGTCTTGACCAACTACCTAAAAGAGCTAGCGGCATTGTTCCATGGTTGGTATGACACCAATCGCATCTTGCCTATGAGCTTGACGTCAGGTGAAACGCCAAGTCAGGATGAGCTAGACTTAATGCAAGCACGTTTGCGTCTGTCAAAAGCTGTTAGACAGGTACTGGCAAATGGGCTTAGTCTGCTAGGCTTGTCTGCACCGTCTAGCATGTAGTACTTTTCTAATATGTGACATGAGTATAGACAGCTGATAGCGTTAATTCGATGATGATAGTTAAATCCAGTAGGGAGAACGAGATCCATGCTAGCCAAAAAACCTAAAGGCGCAACAGAAAAGCGCAAATCAAGTAGCGTATCAGGCTTATTGTGGATGTTTGTTGGGGCCATATTGACCCTTATGATCGGGGTGTTTATCTACCTCTCACCATTATTCAATTTCAGCCCCGCTGATGGTAGTGCTGAGAACGATCCTGATCGCCAAGTACAGCCACGTGTGGATACTGATACCGATAATGGTGATTATGAGTTCTACGATATTTTACCTAATCAAGAGATGGCAACCATCCCTGATGAAGATATCGCTGATATTGACAATGATCAAATAGGTGATATCGGTGCGTTTGAACCAGACGTCGTTGTGACTCAACCAGAGAGCGATGCAGGCAGTACAGAAGCGGGCAGCTTCGGTGGTTCGGAAAATGCGACTGTCGATCCTGCTGGTGCTAATAATGCTGGGTCGAGTGAGGATATCGTTGTCGTTGAAGAAGATACAACTTATGATGGTACGCCGCCTGCTACTAGCAACGCTACAACCCGTAATAATAATGCAGCAGCAGGTACGGCAAGCATCCAAGCTGCCAAACCTGCAGCGACCTACATCTTGCAGATCAATAGCTTTAGTGATGCAGATGAAGCGGATCGTCGCCGTGCGCAAGTACTGATGGCGGGTGTCGATGCTAGAGTGGTCAAAAACACGACGGGCAATGGCTTGCCAATTTATCAAGTCATCTCGCGTCCTTTGAATAACCGTCAAGCAGTAACGACGGCACAGCAACGCCTACAGAACAATGGTATAGACTCTATTATCGTTGAACAGCGCCGCTAGATTCAGTCGTTTACAGTTATTATGTTTATTAAAAAAAGCGTCGTAATGACGCTTTTTTTATCTCTTTATTTTATCAAAAGCTTTCTAGCTGTTTTATCCTATTAAACGTCCATTAAGAGTATGGTTATGACCGTATCTAACTCAGTAACACCGCAAGCAGGCATCATTAAAGCGTTCTTTCAAAAATACTTTATCGATGCTTTTACTGGTATGGCTTTAGGGCTATTTGTCACGTTGATCGCAGGTCTGATTATCTCGCAAATCGGTGGCTGGTTAGATTTGCCGGCATTTGTCGCGGTCGGGAAGCTTGCCTCGATATTAATGGGTGCTGGTATCGGCGTAGGTATCGCTTACTACTTAAAAGCACCAACGCTAGTGATGCTCAGCTGTCTCGTAGCAGGTATGCTTGGTGCCCATTCCGAAGCCCTAATGGCAGGCACGCTTTTTACGCCGCAAGTGGGTGGGCCTGCAACTTTTGTAGCACTGCCGGGTAATCCAATCGGTGCTTATTTGACCTCTGTGTTTGCTTATCGTGCTGGCACTTGGGTCGCTGGTAAGACTAAGCTTGATATTTTATTGGTGCCATTGGTAGTATGCGGTATTGCTCTCTTAGTTTGCGCTCTGCTCAATCCGCCTATCGTAGCAGGGGTCGCAGCTATCGGTCAGGGTATTCATGCCGCTACTGAATTACAGCCACTGCTAATGGGTATCGTAATCGCCGTAGTGGTTGGTATTTTATTGACCCTACCAACGTCGAGTGCAGCCATTTGTATTGCCATTGGGCTTGGTGGATTGGCGGGCGGGGCAGCAGTGGTAGGCTGTGCTGCGCATATGATTGGTTTTGCTGTCGCAAGTTTCAAAGACAATGGCGTTAGTGGTGTCATCTCTCAGGGCTTGGGTACAAGTATGCTGCAAATCCCTAACGTGCTTAAAAAGCCCATCGTTCTGCTACCTGCTGTCATTGCTAGCGCTATCGTCGGGCCTATCGCAACCGTTGGTTTTGGATTGGCTTGTACCGCGACAGGTGCGGGTATGGGTACTGCTGGTTTGGTTGGTGTGTTTGGGGTGATTGAAGCGTCACAAGAGATTATGAGCACTAGTCAGCTGTGGACAGCGATTATTCTATTGATGTTTGTATTGCCTGCGGTGATTGCAGGGTTAGTGGCTTATATCATGCGCCGTATGGGCTGGTTAGTCGCTGGTGATATGAAGCTGCCTTGAACTTTGAAGTATTAAGTTAAAATATCATCACCAGTCTCAAAATTCAGTCTTATCCTTAATCAGCAACAACAATGCTTGAAAAAGCCCAGCTATGACTATAGCTGGGCTTTTTATATATAAATTAATCAATTCCTTATGATATAGGGAGTGTTTATAAAATATTATTCGACCGTCTTCAACTTCTTATGACGACGTGGTTTTAGTTTGCGAGACAGTTGATGGAAGTCGTTCAGCACTTGGCTATAGTGCGATGGAAATACACGTTGAACGGCATCGACTATCTTGGCATCGTTACCAATCAGGCAGCGCTGTTGGTTGGTCGCTGCTGCCTGTAGGATAATCCAAGCCGCTTCACTGGCATCGAATTTTAAGAATTTATTAAAACTTCTGATGGCTTTGGGCCCCGTACTCATACCAATATCATGGATGCTCTCATTACCGCGCGTGCTGTTGGCAATATTGGTTTTGATGCCGCCCGGATGGATACAAGTTGCTGATACCCCGCAGTTCTGAATGTTTAGCTCTTGGCGTAGGCTTTCTGTGAAGCCGCGTACGGCAAATTTGCTAGAGTTGTAGGCCGACTGTGATGGCTGAGCGGTCAAACCAAATAGACTTGAGATATTGATAATATGTCCATGTTCGCCAAACTGGCTCTGTTTAACGCTGTTTTTGATTAATGGTAAAAATGCCTTAGTGCCGTAAACCACGCCCCAAAAATTAATGTTCATTACCCATTCAAGCTCACTAATACTACTGCCTTCGACGGTAGAGTAGAGTGCGACACCTGCATTATTAAAGATAAAGTTTACTTTGCCATGATCGCTCATCACACTATCAGCCCATGCTTCCACCGCTGTATTGTCTGATACATCGAGTACGGTCATAGTGACGTTGACATCATAATTGGTAAGTAACTGTTTGGTCGCTGCCAGCTGTTCAGGATTGATGTCCGATAGTGCAACATGACAGCCCATTTTTGCTAAATGAATGGCCAGCTCACGCCCCATACCAGAGCCTGCGCCTGTGATAGCAGCGACGTGGTTGCGATAGTAGGATTCAACATTTGAGTCATCCAACGAGGTACGGTTAGAAGAAAACGGTAAATGTTGGCGCAATGAAGTCGCCATAGCGGTCACATGGTTGAGCATAATAAACAATCCTTTGTCTTATTAATCATATGAGTTGTACGGACTATATATAGTGGTATATAGAAATAAAGTATAAAGGTCAAAACAGTCTATCTACATTAGCATGGTTTACACTGATGTCTGCTAGCGATTGATAAACGTTGCTGTCATTTCAGGACAGAAGTAATGAATGTCGCTAATTTTCAATAGACGAGTTATCTAGTAGGCAAGCTATCTAACAGATAAATTGGTTAAATAATAGACATAAAAAAAGCGCCTGAGCTTATTTAGCCAGACGCTTTTTTAGTAGTCCGTTAATGATAACGGACTATTTATATTAATTAAAAATTAAGCAATTTTAGGCACTTTACCTTCATTGATAACGTCCGCATCAACCATTACAGTTTTAGCATTTTCCATAGAAGGCAATTCATACATAGTCTCAAGCAGCGCATTTTCTACGATAGAACGTAAACCACGAGCACCTGTCTTACGTTCCATTGCTTTTTTGGCGATGGCATCTAGGGCTTCTTGGGTAAAGCTAATCTCAGCACCTTCCATGTCAAACAAGTACTTGTACTGTTTTACCAGTGCGTTCTTAGGTTCTGTCAGGATTTGTACTAGAGCTGCTTCATCTAGCTCTTGCAGTGCCGCAAGTACTGGCAGACGACCGATCAGCTCAGGAATCAGACCAAACTTGATCAAATCTTCTGGCTCGACTTCTTGTAGCAAGTCTGAGCTGCGACGGCTGTCGTCTTTTGAGCTGACATCAGCGTTAAAGCCAATACCGCCTTTTTCGGTACGTTGCTGAATGACTTTATCTAGGCCAGCAAATGCACCACCAACGATGATTAGGATGTTGCTGGTATCGACTTGAATCAGCTCTTGTTGTGGATGCTTACGACCACCGTGCGGCGGGATAGCAGCCACAGTACCTTCGATTAGCTTTAGCAATGCTTGCTGTACACCTTCACCTGATACATCACGCGTGATAGATGGGTTGTCGCCTTTTTTACTGATTTTGTCGATTTCATCAATATAGATGATACCTTGCTCAGCTTTGGCTACATCATAGTCAGAAGCTTGGAGTAGCTTTTGTACGATGTTTTCAACGTCTTCACCAACATAACCAGCTTCGGTCAACGTTGTAGCATCAGCCATCGCGAAAGGTACATCTAGCAGACGAGCCAAGGTTTGGGCTAGCAATGTCTTACCAGAACCAGTCGGACCGATTAGCAAGATATTACTCTTAGCCAATTCTACCATTGCATCGTCAGCGCCGATCTTGGCTTTTTTGCTGTCGTTGGCTAGCGTCTGGCTAACTTTTAGACGTTTGTAATGGTTATAGACGGCAACAGCCAATGCTTTTTTGGCAGCGTCCTGACCGATAACATATTCATCAAGCTTGGCACGCAGCTCTTTTGGCGTTGGTAGTTTTTTATTGACCCAAGAAGTATCTACTTCGCTATCGTCATCACCGTGCTCTGCGCTGTCTGCGATTAAGTCAGTACATAGCTCGATACATTCATTACAGATGTTGGCATCGTCAGCAGCAATCAGTTGCTGTACATCGCTTTTGGCTTTACCGCAAAACGAACACTGCGGGGTATTATCTTCTGCCATAAAAGGCGCTCCTAAAATTTAAAACTGGTTAGTTTATTTGTAGTATGTCGATTATCGTATTCATTCAATGGTCATACCTTCTAATGGTCAGGTATGACATTGATAACGGTTTACTGTACGGCAAATAAACTATAAAAGGTCTTATGATTATTGCACTCTCAATGAAGAGGCATCACGTTAATGCTTAGATTACAAAGATTCAGGGCGACGCTCTAATACTTCGTCAACCAAACCATACTCTTTGGCTTCTTGTGCATCTAACCAATAATCACGCTCAACGTCTTTTTCGATTTTTTCTACTGGCTGACCAGTGCGCTCAGCTAAGATACTATTTAGACGTGCACGAGTTTTAAGGATTTCACGAGCGTTAATTTCGATATCTGTTGCTTGACCCTGCGCGCCGCCTGAAGGCTGGTGAATCATGACACGAGCATTAGCAAGTGAGTAGCGCTTGCCTTTTTGACCAGCAGCCAATAGGAATGAGCCCATGCTGTAAGCACCGCCCATACAGATAGTAGATACTTCAGGTTTGATGAAGTTCATGGTATCAAAAATAGCCAAGCCAGCGCTTACTGAACCACCTGGTGAGTTGATATACAAATGGATATCTTTGTCAGGGTTCTCAGCTTCTAAGAATAGTAACTGGGCAACGATGAGGTTAGCCATGTTGTCTTCGACCTGACCGGTCAAAAAGATAACGCGCTCACGTAATAGACGTGAAAAGATATCAAACGAGCGTTCACCGCGTGAGGACTGTTCAACCACCATAGGTACTAAAGCCGCTTGTGTGGTCTGTACTTCTTTGTGCGCACTCATCAGCATATCAAAATGCGGGTTGGCAGTGATGCGATCATAATCTGTCATAGAAAAGTCCTATCGATAAATGTATAAAATAAAAATGGATTGAATGATTTTATTGTCTAGTAGTTTTTGACTAATGGGTTGTTTATAAGGGGGCTGCGCTCACTATTCAAGCCTATAAAACGGGTTTGTGCATAAAATAGCTGAAAAAGTGACTCTCCGATATGTCTAGGACTCATTGCTTATATTGAAACTTATACTAAAAATACGTCTAGAAGTAGATAAATACTATCTTATCTATTATCAAGTCGTACAGATATTGATAGTACCTGTATCGACAGTTTCTATATCGATACAAATAGCGTAAATCATGTCTAACCTGACTTTTTAACATAGAATACCTGATTAATAGCCCTACAATCCACCTATCTTACTGACTAAGCCTGCAAATAGTTATGCGTTTAGTATTTTTGCTTATCTACTGTCCTCAGAGGATATTGCGCTAACAATAACGCTAAAAAACGCACTATTATGGACAAAATGTACTGTTTTGGTGCAAAGATCTGCTAATTTTATAAATAATTAAGGCTCAAAAAACGTTTAGAAAATAGCTGGAAATATATGATTGTTTTTATCGTCTAATCCAAAAAAGAAAAAGCGCAGACAAATCAAAGTTTTGAGCCGGTAAGGTTGTCTATTTGATTATCTGCTATCAAGGGTTGGCACAGTGCTTGTATCAATAAAAACATTGACGCTTTGATTTATCATGGTGCGCTAGGCACGATAAATGGTGTAGGCTGTATCCCTCCGTTATTATTCTGATATTACTGTCGCTAATGAACTGTAGTTAACGATTGGTAATAGAGTCTTAACACATAGCAAATGATAGCTGTCATACAAAATACTGAAACATATTTAATTGGTAAATGAGTATATAAAATGAGTTGGGCCTCTTCTTTAGCATTAAGCTTTGACACTGTTAGCAGTACAAGTACGGCCAAAGAAGGTACGGCTGATAACTCAAAAACGCGACTTTATCATCGTAAGCACACGGGTGCCTTGATGGTACAGCGTGCTCTGTATCCTGAGCCAAGCGTACAGCAGGGTATTTGTCACATACTGATGTTGTACCCGCCAGCTGGTATCGCAGGTGGCGATACGCTGACTATAGACCTAAATTTGGATAGTGGTAGCCATGCTGTTATCACCACACCAGGGGCAGGTAAGTGGTACGGCAAAGACAGTGTTAGCCAAAAACATAAAGCTCCGTTGGGCAGCGACGATGCTCACCAAAATATGGGGCAAAATGAAATAGCTGCCTATGCGAGCCAACATGTAAAGGCCAACCTCGCGGCAGAGACCCGTTTAGAATGGCTACCGCAAGAGAGTATCATTTATAACGAAGCCAATATGCATGCAGCGAGCCGCTTCGATTTGACGGATTCATCTAGTCTACTGACATGGGAGATTAGCGTATTTGGACGGCAAGCTTACGACGAGCAGTTTTTGCAAGGGCGTTATCATACTGGATTGAATATCTACCGAGATGGTAAGGTTATCGTTGCTGAGCGAGTGGCGCAGGCAGCACAAAATCGCTGGTTTACCTCAAATTTAGGACTAGCGAACCAGCATATTTACGGATCGTTTTGGGCAGTCCCTAGCTTAAGCGACGTACATGACAATCTTGCACTCTCCGCGTCACAGACTATGCAATCGACCGAAACAGCCCAAGCAACTATCAAGCAATCATTGACCCGCTATCTAGATAATACTGTCGTAGCATTACGTCAAGTCATTGCTCAAGCACAACTGCCTGTCTACTGCACTCATAATTGCCAAGCGATCAATATCCGCTACATCGGCTCAGATGTACGTGGTTGTTTTGAAGCGTTTTATCAGCTGAGAGAAGTCTTGCGAGATCATTGGTGGCAACTTGAGCCTTGTCGTCCACGTATTTGGGACACATAATACGGCCGCTTTTAATAATGAAACTAAGATATATTGCGACTATTTTTAATTGATATCAAATGCTTTGAAAACCTCTAACCTGCTATAAATATAATGATAAGTACAATAAGGAATTGTCATGCACCTGACCCCAACAGAAAAAGACAAACTCATGCTATTTACCGCTGGTATGGTGGCTGAGCGTCGCAAAAATCGCGGTGTTAAGCTTAACTATCCCGAAGCCATCGCTTATATCAGTATGCTGCTGATGGAAGGCGCACGAGATGGTAAAAGAGTCGCCGAGCTGATGAGTGAAGGTGCTACGTATTTGTCTGCTGATGATGTCATGGAAGGTGTCGCAGAGATGGTAGATGAAGTGCAAATCGAGGCGACCTTTCCTGATGGCACCAAACTGGTCACAGTACATAATCCCATTGTGTAACGCTGTATACCATTGTTATAGCACTGAAATGCTCACTATAAAATAAGGCGGCTACCATGCAAGCAGGCGAATACCATATCCAAGATGGCGATATTATCTTAAACCAAGGGCGACGGGTACAGACCATCAGTGTCAGCAATACTGGTGATAGACCTATCCAAATCGGCTCGCATTATCACTTTTATGAAGTCAATGATGCCTTGAGTTTTGACAGAGAGCAAACTCGGGGGTTTCGTCTCAATATTATCTCTGGCACCGCCGTACGTTTTGAGCCTGGTCAATCGCGGGAAGTGGAATTGGTAGCATATGCTGGCAAGCAAGATGTATATGGTTTTGCTGGACGTGTCATGGGCGCCGCTCATCCAGACAAAGCATCAGAGAGCACTACTGATCAGAAGGTAACCGCTACTTCACAAAAGCGAGTCAGTCGTCGTATTTATGCTGAGCATTTTGGCCCTACAACAGGCGATAAAGTCCGTCTTGCTGATACCGAGCTGTGGCTACAGGTTGAAGCGGATTTAACCAGTCATAAAGATACTGCTGTTGATCAAGCAGATACGTCGCAAAGTGATGGAAGTAGCAGAGAATCCATTGAAATCAAAGGTGAAGAAGTCAAATTTGGCGGTGGTAAAGTCATTCGTGATGGTATGGGGCAAGGACAATTACTAGGCGCGGAAGTTGCCGATACAGTTATTACCAATGCATTAGTCGTTGACTATACAGGCATCTATAAAGCAGATATCGGTATCAAAGATGGTCGTATCAGTGCCATTGGCAAGGCGGGCAATCCTGATATCCAGCCTGCCATTGATATTCCTATTGGTGGTGCTACCGAAATAATCTCTGGTGAAGGCAAAATCCTGACAGCAGGTGGCGTTGATAGTCATATTCATTTTATCGCACCCCAGCAGTGTGAGACGGCGCTTATGTCAGGGGTAACGACGATGCTAGGCGGCGGCACGGGGCCAGCTCAAGGTACGCTCGCTACTACTTGTACACCAGGGGCATATCATATTTCCTCAATGCTAAAGTCTACTGACAGTATCCCTATGAATATTGGGCTGCTAGGTAAAGGCAATGTGAGTGTACCAGAACCTATTGCTGAACAAATCGAAGCAGGTGCCGTGGGACTAAAGCTACATGAAGATTGGGGTACAACGCCGCAAGCTATTGATAACTGCTTGAGCGTCGCTGATGACTATGATGTGCAAGTGGCCATTCATACCGATACTTTAAATGAAAGCGGCTATCTCGAGAGTACATTAGCAGCTTTTAAAAACCGCTGTATCCATACTTTTCATACTGAAGGGGCGGGAGGTGGACATGCGCCCGATATTCTAAAGGCCATTGGCGAATCGCATGTGCTGCCATCTTCAACCAACCCAACGCGCCCATACACTGTCAATACTATTGATGAGCATCTCGATATGCTGATGGTTTGTCATCACCTGAGTCCTGCTATTGCTGAAGACGTGGCCTTTGCTGAAAGCCGTATTCGTCAAGAAACCATCGCCGCCGAAGATATCTTGCATGATTTGGGCGCAATCTCGATGATGAGTAGTGATTCACAAGCAATGGGGCGGGTGGGTGAAGTGGTCATCCGTACATGGCAAACCGCGCACAAAATGAAAGTTCAACGTGGCCATCTAGCGCCAGATGTAACGGCGAACATTGAGGATGAGCAACAGTACATCACTTTGACAGACTATGACCAAAGCACGGACAACGATAACTTCCGTATCAAGCGCTATATTGCAAAATATACGATAAACCCTGCGATTACTCACGGTATTAGCGATATGGTTGGTTCAATCGAAGTGGGTAAATGGGCAGATATGGTACTCTGGTCGCCCAAGTTTTTTGGGGTAAAGCCTGAATGCATTATCAAAGGTGGTCTTATCGCTGCGGTGCCGATGGGCGATATCAACGCCTCTATCCCTACTCCTCAGCCTGTACACTATCGTCCTATGTTTGCTACATATCCAAAATCGGTTGCCCAAACCAGCATTACTTTTATGTCGCAAGCGGCGATCGACAAACAAGTAGATAAGCAGCTTGGATTGACCAAAGTCATTCAGCCAGTACACGGTATCCGTAAAATTCGTAAAAGCGATATGCGCTTTAATAGCTACTGCCCAGATATGGACATCAATCCTGAGACCTATGAAGTACGTGCCGATGGTAAGACACTGACCTGTGAGCCAGCTGATGTACTACCCATGGCACAGCGTTATTTTTTATTTTAGAGCTTATGATACACGTTTATAGGATTTCTAGGACAGACAGTGAGCCATAAACTATGTATACCAATGGTCAGGTGATTTCTTGAGTGATATCGTATCTTTATTCCCAATACTTTTACCATCAATACTATTGACCAATAGTTTGAGCAACAACAGACAGAGAAGAATAATGAAAATATTTAATGCCCGTTTAAGTACGCTTAGCGATGTCCAAAAAGCGCAATTGGCAGAACAGTATCAAGCCGACGATTACCTGCTATTAGACTTTGATACTCGTCAGCATTCTCGCTTTAGAGCCATTACTGTTTCAGGTGAGGCAGTTGGTGTTGACTTGCCTCGTACAGGCGTCTTAAAAGGCGATGATGTCCTTATCAATGCGTCAGGGGAGTTGATGCAAGTCATCGCCAAGCCACAAGCTGTGACCAAAGTGACTGCTGACGATGATTTTCTACTAATGAAAGGCGCTTATCATTTGGGCAATCGTCATGTGCCATTGATGTTTGACCATAGTTTTGATCAGGGTAATGCAGGCTATGCGCTATATTTTGAAAACGATCATGTACTTGCACAAATGTTAGAAAATCTCGGTCTACATATCGAGTCTACGTCAGTGCCATTTGAGCCTGAGACGGGCGCTTATCAAACGGGGCATGCGCATGCGCATGGCCACTCTCACTCACATGCACATTCGCATAGTGATTCTCATGGTCATAAGGAAAGTCATGACCATAGCCACGATGAAAGCCACAGCCACGGACATCAACATAGCCATAGCCATCATGATACGCCTGTAGGTCGTTCAAATGATGGTTGATACCAGTGTCCAGCCTACTCAGTCTGCCCAACTTGGACAGCTACTGATGCTGGCATCGAGTAATTTGCCGATTGGTAGCTATACCTATTCGCAAGGTGTGGAGTCAGCGATTGAGTCAGGGGTTGTCTCTGATGAAGCCAGTACGCTTACATTTATGCAGGACTATCTAGCGCTTGCGGTGATTGGCTATGAGCTGCCTGTATTAGGTCTGATAATGTGCGCGCTCAGCCAAGGTTATGAAGCGCTAGCGGCAAATCTAGCACACGATTATCACGCTGGTCTCGAGAGTAAAGAGTTTGTACTGGAGTCGCAGCAGTTGGCACAGGCGATGGTGTCGTGGCTCAACGAAGTCCTGAGTCTTGGCATACCGGCCGAAATACCTGAAGATGGATTTTTGCCGCTATTTGCTCATATTGCTCAGCATTGGCAGCTGCCACTAGCGCAGTCAATGACTACCTATGGATTTGCTCAATTAGAGAACATGGTGCTCGCTGCTGTGAAGACAGTGCCGCTAGGACAAATGGCAGGTCAGCGTATTCTGTGGCAATTACAAAGCGATTTGGGTGCTCAGGTTGATGTGCTGAGCGATAACGTACAGCAAGCCTTTAATGATTTAATCATGTCATCAGCCGCTACTGACGCTTTAAATGTGAATAAAGAGCAGGGCTGTCAGACGTTGTGCCAAGACCTTTACGAGCGTCTTAGCATCTCTAACAACTTGCCCAACTTAGCGATTCTCTCAAGCATGCACGAAGAGCAATACAGTCGGTTGTTCCGCTCATAAATGTACCTTTATTTCTATTTATACTTATTAATATACAAACTGTTTTAGGAAATTAATATGTCTCTAACTCCGCTTAAATCAAAAAATTCTCACGCTGCATCAGACGTACAAACTGATAGTAATAGCCAGAAACCGTCTTCTGCCTTATCGTGCTTACGCCTTGGTATTGGTGGGCCTGTTGGTAGTGGTAAAACTGCTTTGACATTAAGACTATGCCAAAACTTACGCGATACGGTCAATATGGCAGTGGTGACCAATGACATCTATACCAAAGAAGATTCAGAGTTTTTGACCCGCAATGATGCCATGCCTGCTGAGCGTATCCGCGGTGTAGAGACGGGCGGCTGTCCGCATACAGCTATCCGAGAAGATGCTTCTATTAATCTGACTGCGATTGCTGAGCTACAAGCAACGTTTGAAGGTTTGGAGTTGATTATCATTGAGTCAGGTGGCGACAATCTAGCCGCGACATTTAGCCCGGAGTTGTCTGATTTGACCTTGTACGTCATTGATGTCTCTGCAGGCGATAAGATACCTCGTAAAGGTGGTCCCGGCATTACCAAGTCTGATTTGTTGATTATTAATAAGACTGACCTTGCACCAATGGTTGGTGCTTCGCTTGAAGTGATGGAACGCGATGCCAAAAAAATGCGTGGCGACAAACCTTTTGTATTTAGCAATATGAAAACAGGCGATGGGCTAGACGAGATTATCGCCTTTATTAAAGAACATGGCATGCTTGCTTAGCTAGTCGCCCACATCGATAACTAGAATAGTAATAACAAGGAAAAATCGTATGATAAAGGTTTCAAAAAACTCTCGCTTTTCACAAGCGCTATCAGCTCATCATATCGTGTCTGGTTCGGCTATGATGATGACATCACTAATGCTACCGTCATTGGCGCAGGCACATTCAGGGCATATTCATTCGACTACCGCGCAAGCGCCATCGTTTTTAGGCACGTTGCAAGCAGGACTGATCCATCCAGTCACTGGCCTTGATCATCTGTTTTTGGCAGTAGGCATGGGCATGTTGTTTTATGGTCTACAAAAGCAGCGCTTAGGCATGATGTCATTGACCGCAGGGTTGTCATTAGGTGCGATATTGGGCACGGCTGGCGTACTGATTGGCGGTATCGCGTTTGCTGCATCATCTGGGCTAATTGAAGTGGCGATATCACTGTCGGTAGTCGTATTGGCTATGGTCTTGATGAGCCAAAAAAGTAGACAAGAGGTATTCTCTGCTCAGACCCATACAGCACGCACGCCAAGTATTCAGCAGCTATCGTTATTTGGCTTTGGTGGTCTGGCAGTGTTTCATGGCATGGCACACGCGATGGAAGTACCAGCGAATGTCGGTGTGAGCGGTCAGCTAGGATTTTATGCAGGGATGATGGTCACGATGCTAGCGCTATATGCAGTTGGTACGCTGGTTAGTCAGCAGTTGCAGCAACGCTTTAGTGATAGCTTATGGTTACAGCGCGGGCTAGTGCTGCTAGGATTAAGCGCCGTATTTGCACCTGTTTTGGTATAAAGTAAGCTTTATATTACAAGTACTATTTTTGTAGGTTCGATAGTTGTGGCTGATTTTATTTAGCTAGCGAACGCCATAAAAAATGCGCCCCCGATCAAAAGGTCGGGGGCGCATTTTAGTTTTGATAACCGACTACAGCATATCTAAAAAGACAGCTTGTCGTATCAATTACATTGCTTGCTGCTGTTGTTGCTGAGCAGCTAGCAAGTCTTGGTAGCTAACTTCTTTGTCAGTTACTTTACCTTGTGCGATCAAGTAATCTACTACTTGGTCTTCTAGTACAACAGACTCAATGTTAGCGCGCTGCTGCTTGTCATTGGTGTAGTACTCGATAACTTCTGCTGGATCTTCGTAGTTTTCAGCGGCTTCTTTGATGAAGGTTTCAACACGCTCTTGATCTACTTCTAAGCCTTTAGTGTCGATAACACGGGCAACGATGATGCCAAGACGGGCAGCACGTAGCGCTTGCTCTTCAAATAGCTCATTTGGCAGCATGTCTTTATCGAAGCTATCAGCATTCGCACCGAACTGCTGAGAAAAACGTTGCATCATCATGTTGCGTTGACGCTCGATTTCTTGCTCTAGCATCGCGTTTGGTACGTCAAACTCGTTCTTTTCTAACAATGCGTCAAAAGTCGCTTGCTTAACTTGGCTACGCGCAGCGTTTTTGATTTCGCGTTCCATGTTTTTGCGTACGTCTTCTTTCAACTTCTCAACGCCGCCTTCTTTTACGCCGAATAGCTCAAGGAACTCTTCGTTGATTTCAGGTAGCTTAGATTTTTCAACCAGTTTTACATTGATTTTGAACTGAGCTTCTTTACCAGCTAGGTTCTCAGCTTGGTAATCTTCTGGGAAAGTGACGTCGATAGTTTTTTCTTCGCCAGCTTTCATGCCTTTGATACCAGCTTCAAAACCTGGAATCATCTGGTTGCTACCGATAACTAGTTTAAAGTCTTCAGCAGAGCCGCCTTCGAATTTTTCGCCGTCGATAGAACCTTCAAAGTCAAAAGTCACTTGGTTGTCTTTCGCAGCCATGCCCTTTTTCTCAACGAATTCTTCACGTTGCTTTTGTAGGTTTTCGATCATAGTGTCAACGTCTTCTTCACTCACTTGTGCAGTGTGACGCTCAACTTCGATCTCATCGATACCTTGTACATCTACTTCTGGGAAGATTTCAACAGTGGCTTGATATACCAAGAAATCGTCTTCAAGTTTTACGTCGTCGATGTTAGGCATGCCAACAGCGCGGATGTCTTCAGATTTGATCGCTTCAAATACAGTATCACGGATGACATCGTTGATAACTTCTTGTTGAATGCCAGCACCGTACTGAGAGCGGATGTGTGACATAGGGACGTTACCTTTACGGAAACCGTCAATCTTGGCAGTTTTCGCAACTTGGCGAATACGGCCTTCAACTTTGTTTTGAATTTTTTCAACGGGCACTTTAACCGTTAGCTGGGTTTCTTTATTAGATAGCTTGTTGGTTGTGACTTGTAAATCTGTAGCCATGTTAATTACACCTTTAGGATTAAGTAGTACGTTTGATTAATGAAATAGTACTTAGGGTTAAATTGTAATAGACAGACCGCGCCTCAAATTACGGGCATGTACGACGGGCTGCCGTTGAAATAAATAGGGGATAGCGATAGTGCACAACGTCAAATTCAGTGCCAGTAGCAATCGCCGCTGATACCAAAAGGTGAACCTGCTGAGGTTGTCCATGCTATCAAATATCGATAATAAACCGTTAATGCACCGCATAATAACGCTTTTTGGTGAATTATACAGCCAAATAACGGATTTCAACAAAATTTTAAAAGTAGAACAGTATAATCTATCTGTTTATTAAAGTAAAAATTATCTCTTTGTCGGCATGTTTCCTTATGTTGCTTGCTATTTTATGGCTTAATTTTATATAAAGAGTTAGCCATATTCATAATCAATAAATAAGATAACGGATAAGAAACAGCGATAAGGTTGCAAGCGTACTATGAGTATTAAGTGCACTTATGGATAGTTATAAATAGAACAGCTATAAGGTACTTATAAAGGTAGCTGCGTCAATAGCTGCTGGATTGCCTGACCACGATGGCTGATGTTGTTTTTATCAGTAGCGCTTAGACTAGCCGCACTGGCTTGTAAATCAGGTAACCAAAACAATGGATCATACCCAAAGCCACCATCACCATGCGCTGTCTCTGAAATCTCTCCATGCCATAATCCTTGGGCGACAATCGGTAGCGGATCATCGGCATGACGCACCATTGCCAGTACGCAAACGAACATACCTTTGATCGGAGTATCTGGCTCTGCTGCGCGGATAGGCTGCAAGTCGGCGATGAGCTTGGCGTTATTTTTACTATCGTTGCCATGCTCGCCCGCATAGCGCGCAGAGTAGATACCTGGCGCATTACCTAGTACAGGCACGCACAGTCCTGAATCATCAGCAATCGCAGGCAGTCCACTGATACGGCTCGCATGACGGGCTTTGATAATGGCGTTTTCTACAAAGCTTAGACCATCCTCGATGGCGTCTTCGATATCAAGCTGACCTTGCGGGACAATCGTCACGTCCAAGTTCACTTCGGCAAATAGCCGTTTAAACTCAGCCAATTTGCCTTTATTGTTACTGGCCAGTACCCATTGGTTGGCTGTTGTCGGGTGGGTAGCAGTTAACGAGGTATCAGTGGTGCTCATAGAGTCAGTCCGTTATATAAAGATGATGAAAAACTATTATTCGAGTAGGTTTTATTTATCTTCTGTAGCGCTAATCGGTAAATTGTTTGTCGATTGAAGTAGTTATACTAACAATGACAACGCATGAGTTTGGAGTGAATGCAGTTACCGCTTAATAAATAACCAATCGCTATACAGATTGTACGGGCTATAACATTTGGTAACTGATATTATTGGTCACTATTGCTATAATAGATACCAAGCTACAGTGAATTATATCTTATAGCTTGTGAATATTAAGTTAATAAAAGTCTATAAAGTCAGAGACTTGGCTTTTTGGCGAAGAATAATAGCAATAAGTAACCGCTAGGTTAATTTTGGATTCATAATGATACGTGATATTGTATTGAGCAGTACCGTGTATCAAGCGATAAAGTTCATTTCAAACAATAAACTCAGCCAATTTAGTCCGCTATTTTATAGTGTTTTTTGCGGTGTAAAAATAGCGTAAAATTCAGTTTCTATAAGCAAGTTTTTATAAACTAACGGCTAAACAGCAAGGATGAAATAATTATGTCAAACATTACTTTACCAGACCTACCATACGCGAAAGACGCACTAGAGCCACATATCAGTGCCGAAACGCTAGAGTATCATCATGACAAGCATCATGCCGCTTATGTAAACAAGCTAAAAGACATGTTGCCAGGTTCTGGTCTAGAAGACAAAACATTGCCAGAAATCATCGTAGCGACTGCTAAAGATGACAGCAAGCAAGGTATGTTCAACCAAGCAGCTCAAGTATGGAACCACACGTTCTACTGGAACTGCATGACGCCAACAAACGGCGGCGGCGAACCTACTGGCGATCTAAAAGCAAAAATCGAAGAAGATTTCGGTAGCTACGACAAGTTCCGTGAAGAGTTCAAAAACGCAGCATTGACTCAGTTTGGTTCAGGTTGGGCGTGGCTAGTTGCTGACAAAGTCGGTGGCAAATTGTCAATCGCTAAAACTGCTAACGCTGACACCCCACTTGCACATGACCAAGTAGCGGTATTGACTTGTGATGTATGGGAACACGCGTACTATGTAGATTACCGTAACCGTCGTCCTGACTATGTTGACACGTTCCTAGACAAGCTAGTGAACTGGGACTACGCAAATGCAAAATATAAAGGTCAAGATGCTGGCGTTGAAGAGTAATCTTTAACGACTAGGTATTTGATTGAAAAAAGGACACCGCGAGGTGTCCTTTTTTATGTGACAATTTTATATATAGCTTTCTATTTTGATATCTGATCAAAACATATTTTTAATAGAGTAGTGCCATTATGCTATTAGGCGATACCGCCGTTTGCGCCGATATTTTGTCCAGTAACCCAAGCTGCTTCTTCACTGACCAAAAATGCCACCACACGAGCGATATCGACTGGCTCACCGATACGATTAAACGGTGACATGCTAGCAAGTCTTTCTACCGTGTCATCCGATTTACCTTGATGAAATAGCTCAGTGTCAGTAGGGCCGGGAGATACTGCATTGACAGTAATGTTGCGCTCGCCAACTTCTTTGGCAAAGATTCTGGTCAGCTGATCTACCGCGCCTTTGGTCGCACAGTAGGTGCCGTAACTAGGTAGCAGCATGCGAGTGGTTGTACTTGAGAGGTTTACCACACGGCCACCGTCATTGAGTTTAGTCGCAGCTTCACGCAATGTATTGAACGTGCCTTTTACATTGATAGCAAATATACGGTCAAAGTCTTCGTCGGTGGTCTCGGCAATAGGTTTGTTAATCATTATACCTGCGCTATTGACCAAAATATCTGGCTGACCAAACGCGCTGATAGTGGCATCAAACATGGCTTCAACTTGCTTGGTATTGCTAACATCAGCTTGAACGGCAATGGCTTCACCACCTGCTGATTTAATCTGGCTTACGATATCATTGGCTGCTGAATCATCATTTGCATAATTAATGACGGTTTTAGCCCCTGATTCTGCAAGTGATAAGGCTATTTGCGCGCCGATACCTTTTGATGAACCGGTTACAATCGCGACTTTATTTTTTAGTGTTGTCATCGATACTTTCTCCAATAGTATAAGTGAATATCAGTACGCTTATATTGCGTTTTGACTGATGTCTCTTGATTCATAGGATTATAAGTTACCAGTGTGCCAGACCAATAAGTAGAGCGATTCTGTAGGCTTGTTTTTATATATTATTTTCGCTAATCTTTTCTTTGTAATAATTGAACTGCTCTTTTATCCATTCTGGTTTATATAACTCGAAACGTACTTCATTTGGGTCTCCAAGTTCAAATGTAGGCTCTATCAGCTTAGCGCCCATCGTACCAGCTACGTCAAAAAGAGCTTGGGCTACTTTCTCCCATGCAGTAGCAGCCAGTTGAGTAAGCTCTATATCTGGAAATTCTGATAGTCGCCAGTAGCGCTCAACGCAAGTATATTCACCACTTCCATCATCTTCCTGGTAAAGAATTCCAAGAAAGTCTTCATCTTTCGCAGCAATGTAGATATATCTTTTTACTGCTTCTTCACTATCACTAAGAGGATCTATTGGCATTCCAATTCCTAACTTCATACCTTTACCTCTCGTAAAACCAACACTGCCTGTACTAGCGGGTTGAAGCATAGATTTATGAACAACTATATCTCGTTGTCTATATAAATAATTAATTAACGGATCCGAAGAAAGTGCAGTCTTTTTTTGTTTTACAACTGTAGAAGTTATCTTATCTTTTTGCAGTTCCATCGTTAACAGCTGCATAATCTCTTTAAGAGATTTGAGAAAAGAGGATAGAGACCATCTGAACCTATCAGCGAAATGGTAATTTTCTTCCATTAGTCGAATAAACCATGCTGCTTCCTCTAGACGGTCAAATGTAGAAGATAATGATTCAAATACTTCTTTGTTTGGGCACTTATTCATATGAAGTAACGTCCGATGTATTATGATGATGTTATTACAGCGTAAAAACTTATTTATAATTAATTAGAATTGAAAAATATTAATCAACTTAACCTATGTTTACTACGAAAATTTGATAAAAATAGATCAGCACTACAACACCTCAAACCCAAACTTACCCAACGCTTCTCGCAGCATCGCGATATTATAATAAGCATGGGCGTTGACGGTGTTCTGAAAGAAGATATATAGCGTATCAAAATGCTGACGCTGATTAGCAATCGCTTGCGCCCAGTCTTGCATCTCTGCCTCACTATAGCGATAGTCATGGCGATCAGCTGCGCTCATCGCATCCCACCAATTTAGATTATTGCCGTGCATACGCAGATAGCCAGTGCGTTCAGTAAATATCAACCGTGACGGCGGCAGTCCGCTGACTTTGGGATAATCAACGCTACACCAAATGAGACCTTGCTGCCGAAAGCTATCAACCACTTGCGGCGTGTGCCAGCCGTTATGACGAAACTCAATGGCGAGTGGATAGTCTTGAAACCAACTGACGAGATTAGCCAGGTAGAGACGATGCTCACGGGTACGGTCAAAGCCGTGTGGGAACTGAAGCAATAATGGCGCTAAAGCATTTGCTTCGATAAGTGGAGATAAGGCGTTTAGAAATGCTTGTGCATGTTCGGCAGTGCCTTTGCGAGCGTGAGTAAAGTCTTGGTGCAGTTTGACGGCGAACTTCAACTGACTGTCTGCTTGTACATAAGCTTTATCGACCATCCCAGCAAAGGCTTTTTGTCCGATGGGCGCATAAAAGGTGCTATTGATTTCGACTGCGCCGTATTGTTTGGCGTATTCACGTAAGAAATCGGTTTTTTTGGTGCCAGTGGGATACAGCGTACCGAGCAAATCGGTATCGCTATAGCCACCAGTGCCGAGGTAAATGCGCGGGGTAGGGGAACTGTCCATGTTGACCACTCACTGCCGTTTTGGGTAATGAAATTTACTACGATATCTGCTTTTGCCTGCTATTCGACAAGCTACTTTTTACGCGACCAGAGCCATTCAATCAGTGCCAGTAGCGCATCATTGTCTGTGCCAATGACATCTTCATTGTCGCTAAGCTCACGACTATTTAGTTCATGAGAAATGGCTGCGCGTCCGTCATTAAATAGCGATTGCGCATAGCTGGTCGCGTCATCGACACCCATTAGTTTTACATAGGTAGATTTGTCTAGTTTTTCATCGCTACCCGCAGGCTTACCAAGCGTATCAGTTGTCATCGTGACATCTAGCACATCGTCTTGGACTTGAAAGGCTAGACCGATATATTGCGCGCACTCTTGTAGTGCCATGCGCTGCGGAGCCGTTGCACCAGCACAGACGCCGCCCATGAGCATTGCCGCTTCAATCAACGCCCCTGTTTTGTCACGGTGGATGGCTTCTAAATCATCCTGCGCGATACTGGCACTGGCTTCGGCATTGAGGTCTAGCATTTGACCCGATACCATGCGTCTGGCGCGCGGCGCAAATATTGCCATAAGCTGGCTTGCGATGGCTGCATCGAATGGCGCAAAAGTTGGCATCTCCGCGGTCAATACTTCAAAGGCTAGCGTCTGCAATACATCTCCTGCCAGCAGTGCTGTCGCTTCGTCAAAGACGATATGAGCCGTCGGCTGACCACGACGCAGCTCATCATCGTCCATACACGGCAAATCATCATGCACCAACGAATAGGTATGCAGCAGCTCCACCGCCAATGCGGCACGGCGCGCCATATCATAGTCTGAGTCGTTTTCTAGCAGCGTGTCTAGATCAGCATCGAGAGTATCGATATCATCATTAGGTTCGTCTGTACGTGCATTATTACTGCTATTAATACTGGCAAAAGCGCTAGCAACCATTAATGGGCGTACCAACTTACCTTGTCCAGTCATGACATAGCGGCAAGCATCTACCAGCGGGCTAGGCAGCTTGGCGTAATCAAACAACACCTCGATATCTTGCGATAATTGGGCACGCACAGCACCATGAAACTGCTCAGTGCTTTGAAAAGAGACAAAGTCAAAAGGGATAACGCCAGTAGAGGTAATGCTAGAAGTAAGGGAAACAGTCATAATCCAACCATTTATCAGGGATACAGTAAAACTTATTAGGGATAAGATAAAAACGCTATTAGTGTAGCATGATCAGTCATATCGCTTATGTGACACACGGTATCAATTGATTGTTTTTTGCATTTTTCTACTAAAGTCTATTCGAAAATAGAGTAGTTTTAGCTGCAATATAACGACAAGATTTCGTTACCGATGGATGATGTCACTCTCTGGTTGAATATGTTCTGATAAAAGAGCAAGCTAGGCTGGCACGTTAATCTTACTACAGTAGAAAAATGGTACTGAATAGCCATCACTGACCAAGTAGCATCGCTCAATTGGCACTTATTAGGTAACGCTAACGGACTGTCGTTCCAAAGACGGTATGCATTAAGTCAACAACACGAAACAAATCTAAATTAATAATTCAGTATACATTTATTCACTAAAACACTTTTATCGTAAGGTAAATGCCTGCAAGTGATTTAAGAGTGACTTGCGAGTATGGTATTAGCTTGTGACAGTTAGGGGCATAATCCCCTACACTAATTGACGTGAAAATGGTCTGATGGTGACCCTACTGGGATTTTTCTCAGGATGTTCAATCGTCGATACCGAGTGTTAGACCAAGTCTCAGTCAATATTTTGAACATCAGTACCTGCAACAGCAGTATATAAATGAAGCGTCATATGATGTCATGCAAGAGACGCAAAATACGTGCATCATGATGAACGCTGGATAATAAAGACATCTTCACTTGTGAGCTGGTTATATGTTTGTCTTTATAACATGACAAGCGCACAGTGCTATTACCCATTTTACTAACAGTAACTGGCTATTTATTTTAATTCAAAACGTAGCTTTCGTTATATAGAAAGGAGTTTCAAATGGTATACCAAGGAAATCGCATCACGGTGACAATGCTAGAGGATGGCATCGCCAACATGCAGTACAACGCCGAAAATGAGAGCGTGAACAAATTTGATGCCGAAACCAACAAGCAGTTTGGTGAAGCAGTTAGTGCGTTAGAAAAAGCCGACAACGTAAAAGGTCTTATCGTTACTTCAGCCAAAGGCGTGTTTATCGCTGGTGCTGATATCACAGAATTCGTCGGTTCTTTCAAAAAATCAGAAAGCGAGATCAAAGATTGGGTCGTTCATGTTAATGACGCGTTCAATCGTTTTGAAGACCTACCATTCCCTAAAGTTGCGGCTATCAATGGCGCGGCAATGGGCGGCGGTTGTGAAATGACTTTGGTTTGTGAATACCGTGTCATGAGTGACAAAGCGATCATCGGTCTGCCAGAAACTCAGCTAGGTATCTTCCCAGGTTTTGGCGGTACAGTTCGTAGTACGCGTATTATCGGTATCGATAACGCACTTGAGCTGATCGCGACTGGTAGCCCAAAGAAAGCATTGGCAGCATTGAAGCTAGGCTTGGTTGACGCGACTGTACCTGCTGATGACTTGCAAGATGCAGCAATTGATCTAGTCAAAAAATGTATCTCAGGTGAGCTTGATTGGAAAGCAAAACGTGAAGAAAAACTGGCTCCAGTTAAGCTAAACCAGCTTGAGCAAGCAATGGCGTTTAACAGTGCCAAAGGTGCTATTTTCGCTAAAGCCAATCCTAAGCAATACCCAGCGCCAGCAATCGCTATCGAAACGATTGAAAAGCACGTTAATTTATCACGTGACAAGGCAATCGAAGTAGAAGCTGCTGGTTTTGCGAAAGCGGCTAAGACGCCACAAGCAGAGAGCTTGGTTGGTCTATTCTTAAACGATCAGCTAGTCAAAAAACTGGCCAAAAAACACAGCAAGCAAGCACATGACATCAGCGAAGCCGCTGTACTAGGCGCTGGTATCATGGGTGGCGGTATTGCTTATCAAGCAGCCAGCAAAGGCTTGCCAATCATCATGAAAGATATCAAGTCTGAGCAATTAGACCTTGGTATGGGCGAAGCAAGTAAACTGCTTGGCAAAATGGTAGAACGCGGCAAGATGACCCCAGCAAAAATGGGTGAAACGTTAAGCCGTATCCGTCCTACTTTGAACTACGGTGACTTTGCTGAGACTGATATCGTTATCGAAGCCGTCGTAGAAAATCCAAACGTGAAGCGTGCGGTACTTAAAGAAGTAGAAGGTCTAGTAAAAGACGACTGTATCCTAGCATCAAACACGTCAACTATCTCTATTACGTTCCTAGCAGAAGCGCTTGAGCGTCCAGAAAACTTTGTCGGTATGCATTTCTTTAACCCAGTACACCGTATGCCATTGGTAGAAGTTATCCGCGGTGAGAAATCATCTGAAGAAGCCATCGCGACTACGGTTGCCCTCGCTTCTAAAATGGGTAAAGTGCCAGTAGTCGTTAACGACTGCCCAGGTTTCTTGGTAAACCGTGTATTGTTCCCATACTTTGGCGCGTTTGACTTGCTACTGAAGCAAGGTGCTGACTTTGCTCATGTCGATAAAGTTATGGAAAAATTCGGCTGGCCAATGGGCCCTGCATACCTAATCGACGTGGTCGGTCTAGATACAGGTGTACATGGCGCAGCAGTGATGGCTGATGGTTTCCCTGATCGCATGAAGCCTGATTATAAAGGTGCTATCCAGCATCTATATGACAATGAGCGTCTAGGTCAGAAAAACGGTATCGGTTTCTATAAATACGAAATGGACAAGCGCGGCAAGCCAAAGAAAGTCGCTGATGAAGCCACTTACGAGTTGCTAAAAGCCACGACTGACAGCGAAAAGCAAACGTTTGACGATCAAGCAATCATTGATCGCACTATGATTGCCTTCTGCAACGAAACCGTTCGCTGCCTAGAAGATAACATCGTAAGCACACCAAGCGAGGCCGACATGGCGATGATCATGGGCGTAGGTTTCCCTCCATTCCGTGGTGGCCCATGCCGTTATGTCGACCAAATGGGTCTAGATAACTACTTGGCATTATGTGAAAAATACGCACATCTTGGCAAAGCTTATGAAGCGCCACAAAAGATTCGCGACATGGCAGCCGCAGGCGAGACTTTTTACGCAACAGCGTAATAGTCAGTCATTACTAGGATGAAGTGCAGTACGTTTGCTATTTTGCATGAAAGCAATTGAGACATGAATCGTCTCCAATAGCGAACGTACGATTATAGTTGGTTCAGTTTAATGCTAGTACGAGTAAATCAAGCGCAAATGTACCTATTGTACTTTGAGCGGGGTTAACAAGGTAATAGTCGTAAATTGGGCTGACTACACTGACAATAAAAATTGAAAAGGAATATGGTATGACAACTTTAAGTCCAAAAGATGTGGTCATCGTAGATGGCGTACGCTCGGCAATGGGCAAAACCAAAAACGGTATGTTCCGTCATGTACGTGCTGACAGCATGTCAGCGGAACTAGTACGTGCGCTAGTAGAACGTAATGACTTTGATACCAATGATATCGAAGACATTATCTGGGGTTGTGTCAACCAGACGCTAGAGCAAGGCTTGAACATCGGTCGTAACATCGGTTTGCTAGCTGGTATCCCAAAGACTGCTGGTGGCCAAACAGTTAACCGTTTGTGTGGTTCTTCTATGCAGGCACTACATACTGCCGCTGCACAAATCATGACCAACCAAGGTGATGTATTCATCATCGGTGGTGTTGAGCATATGGGTCACGTCGGCATGATGCACGGTGTTGATTTGAACCCTGCTGCTTCTAAGCATTATGCAAAAGCGTCAAACATGATGGGCTTGACTGCTGAAATGTTAGGTCGTATGAACAATATCACGCGTGAAGAGCAAGACGCGTTTGGTCTTGAGTCACATCGCCGCGCATGGGCTGCAACCACTGAAGGTCGTTTTGACAATGAAATCATCGGTATCGAAGGTCATGATGCTGCTGGTCGTCTGCAACTATGTACGGTTGATGAAGTGATTCGTCCAGATGCAACGATGGAGCAAATGCAAAAGCTACGTCCAGCGTTTGATCCAAAAGGCGGTACAGTAACAGCGGCAACGTCATCTGCATTATCTGACGGTGCGTCAGCAATGCTAGTAATGAGCGCACAAAAAGCCAAAGATCTAGGTCTAAAGCCACGTGCTCGTATTCGTAGTATGGCTGTGGCTGGTTGTGATGCCGCTATCATGGGTTATGGTCCTGTACCTGCTACCCAAAAAGCATTGAAGCGTGCTGGCATGAGCATCGATGATATGCAAACCATCGAGCTAAACGAAGCATTTGCTGCTCAAGGTCTATCAGTATTGAAAGGTCTGAACCTATCTGACAAGCAAGACATCGTTAACATCAACGGTGGTGCCATTGCTCTAGGTCATCCACTAGGATGTTCAGGTGCTCGTATCACAGTGACATTGCTAAACGCGATGGAGCAGTCAGATACTGAAATCGGTCTAGCGACAATGTGTATTGGTCTTGGCCAAGGTATCGCTACTATTATTGAGCGTGTTTAATCTTATTTATATAAACAAGATTATTTGAACATTCAATAAGTAGCTACTCGCTAACGAAGAACCTCTAGTCATAACGGCTGGAGGTTTTTTTATGGATCAAATTAATGTTTGGTAAGCTAATAAATCACGGAGTCGAAAAATAGAGTATTACGGCGATTAAAAATTATCTCCATTGACGCATTCATGAAACTATGACTAAATAAGAGAAAGATGAACCATGGCACTGTTTATGATAATTCTAAAATAGTTTTTAGTTGCAACTGTCAGCCGTACAAGGAGTGTACTATGTCTACTATGATTAATGATCGCACCTATCGAATCGCTCGTGAGAATACCCAAGCAATGATTGTCGATGTGCAAGAGCGCTTAACGCCGCATATCTACGATCACGAAAATATTGTCAAAAAAACCGTTACCTTGATTAAAGGGCTGCAAGCGCTCAATATTCCAATCATGCTCAATGAACAATATAAAAAAGGATTGGGCGATACCTTACCAGAGCTGCGCGATGTACTCGAAGGAGACAATGCCAAGAGCTTTGAAAAGGTTACCTTTAGTGCCTGCGATAACAATGATTCATGGCACCATCTAGCGCAGCAGAACCGTAGTACCGTGTTGCTTTTTGGTGCTGAGGCACATGTCTGTATTATTCAAACGGCACTAGATTTATTGGATAATGGTATGCAGCCTGTCATTATTGGGGATGCAGTGGGTTCTCGTTTTCCTTATGACAAAAAGCAAGCAATTCGCCGTATTCGCCGTGCAGGTGGGGTGATCAGTACTGTCGAATCAATCTTGTTTGAACTATGCCGTAGCAGCGAAGATCCTGCGTTTAAAACCATTATTAATTTGATCAAGTAGGTGGCTAATATCTAGGTGCTTAAAGACTTGGATAAATGGGGATTCAATTTAACCGTTTATTTTCTAATTTATAATAGATAGCGCTTGGTAAAATAAGCGCTATTTTTTTGACAACGGTAATAGCCTTTTAACCATTGCTAGCTATCAAACTAACTATAATACCTTGAGTAATGAAACTTAAAATTGCTAGAACTCATAAGCATTAAAAAACCAATTACTAGAGAAAACCAGAGAAAAAATAATGTCGCAAGCCAGCTCTATATCACTCACTCATTCCGAATCAACTCCACATATCAACATCGACGATGTCACTCATTTCTTATTGGAGTTAGATGCGCTCAAACGCGTGAATCGCCGCAGCTATGTGACACAGACCACTCGCAAAGAAAACTCTGCCGAACATTCTTGGCATTTAGCGATGGCCTGTTGGTCGATTGCTGAATTATTTGCGCTAGATGTCAATCATGAAAAATTGCTGAAGATGGCATTGGTTCATGATTTGGGTGAGATTGATGCGGGCGATACTTTTTTGTATGCCGATACCCGTACTGATGCACACGTCGAAGAGCGTGCCGGCATTGCCAGATTGCAACGTGAGCGAGGCAATGGCATTAGTGATTTAAGCGAGGTTTGGGAAGCGCAGGAAACAGGAAGTAGCAAAGAAAGTCAGTTACTCAGAGTGGTCGACCGTTTATTGCCGTTTTTGCTCAATCTAAATACCAACGGTAAAACGTGGATTGAGCTTGGCGTTATGCGCTCGCAGGTGGCAGGTGCGCATGCATTTATCAAAGACAGCTTTCCTCCTATTCATGATTGGCTCTCACATAATATTGCATACGCAACTCAGCAAGGTTGGCTGATTGACGCATAAATCTACATAAGTAGCAGGAATAAAAAAGCCCAATCAAGCACTATGATTTACGCTTAACTGGGCTGATATTTTCAGTACTTTTATACAGGCGTGTTATTGAGCGTTTGCCATTCCTAGCAATTGACCCATTTGCACGACGCTGTTGGCTTGCATACCATCTAGCCAGTCAGCCTTTGCTGCTTTTGGTAATACTACGATAGCCGTTGAGCCCAAATAAAAGCGTCCAAGCTCTTCGCCTACTGCAAACTGCATGTCATGATCGGACTCGAATATGTCGTCAGTACGAGCAATTTTGCCAGTGGCGACAGTTTCAATACCAGCGACGATCATAGCACCAACCATCACAACAGCGGCTTTGCCATACTTGGTATCAAACATACAAACCAGACGCTCATTACGTGCAAACAAGTCTGGCACGTTAGCCGCCGTAGTGTTGTTGACCGAAAATAGGGTGCCAGGCACATAGCGAGTCTTGGTCAATGTGCCAGTAAATGGCATATGCACACGGTGATAGTTGCTAGGTGCTAAGTAGATAGTCGCAAAACTGCCATCAGCGAAATAACTGCCATCTTCACTATCAGCAAGTAGTTGGCCGACATCATAGTGACGACCTTTTGCCTGTAATAGTTTATGGTCTTCGATTTGTCCTAGCTGAGAGATAATACCGTCCGCAGGACTCACGATACCGTTTGCAGTGGCGTCGATAGTACGAGCGTCTTCTTTTAACTCACGGGTAAAAAAGTCATTAAAACTTTCATAAGCGTTAAGGCTTTGGCGTTCGTACTCGTCTAAGCTGATATTATAAGCTTTGGCAAAGCTACGAATAAAAGTGCGTTTGACATAAGGGTGGCGACTGGCGGCCAAACGTCCAGCGACTTTACTGAGCTTTTGCTGCGGCACAAGCTGTTGTAAGGTGGTAAATACATTCATAATAAGGCTACCAAAATAAGGTGTAATGTAATAGGGGCGTGTTGGAAATTCGACCAGGGCACTGACAGTGGCTAAAATTGCGCCATACTACGTTGTAAATCTAGATAAGGCATGAGCATTATCGTCGTTTTACGCCTTGTCTGGAACAGTTTTAGCGATCCGCAGTACCTATTTGTGAATATCAAACACGCCCTAATAATAGTTAAGTTAATGACGGTATTTTATCATGGACAGCATATTATTGTATGGCCATAATCTGTTAAGGAATTAGTAAATGAAAGCACTCATACAACGGGTGAAGCACGCTAGTGTGGTCGTCGACCAGCAGTGTATTGGCGAGATTGAACATGGGGTATTGGCATATATTGGCTTAGGGCATGAAGACGATTTCGCCGCTGCCCAGCGTATGATTGACAAAATACTAACCTATCGCATTTTTGAAAATGACGATGATCCTGTCAAATTTGGTAAACTGGATAAAAACGTTCAGCAGGTCGGTGGCGGGCTATTATTGGTCTCGCAATTTACCTTGATGGCAAAAACAGACAAAGGTCGCCGACCAGACTTTGGTGGTGCGATGGTACCTGCTGCGGCGCAAGTGTTATTTGAACAACTGGTCGATTATGCCAAAACTAAGCATCTGAACGTGGCAACTGGTCAGTTTGGTGCTGATATGCAAGTGTCGAGCGTCAATGATGGGCCGCTCAATTTTTTACTAAAAATCTGATTTTAGAGTGTCATCAAGCTGTCATAATTAATCCGTTTAATAGGTAGAGACTGGTGAGTATATATTGCCTTTTTACATGCTAGATTTTGTCCTCTAACACCGAGAATGTCCTATGTATAATGAACAAATTTTGATTGTTGAAGATGAGCCTGCGATTCGTGAAATGGTTGTCATGACGCTAGAGATGGCTGGGTTTGATAGCTTGCAAGCGGCAGATGTGTCAGAGGCGCATCAGCAAGTGGTCGATCATAGACCGTCACTGATACTGTTAGACTGGATGTTGCCGGGTGACAAGAGCGGTGTGGATTTTTGTCGTATGCTCAAAAACGATGAGCTGCTCTCTGAAATACCAGTCATTATGCTAACAGCAAAAAGTGAAGAAGACAGTAAGGTGCATGGTCTTGATGCAGGTGCAGATGATTATATGACCAAGCCTTTTTCGACTCGTGAACTGATTTCTAGAATCAAAGCCGTACTACGCCGCAGTAGCGCGATGAGCAGCGACAAACCTATCGAAATTGGACAGTTAAGTTTAGATACCAAGAGTCAGCGCGTGACAGCTGCAGGTAAAATCGTTGATGTTGGGCCCACAGAATATCGTCTATTGGCATTTTTTATGAGTCACCCTGAGCGCGCCTACACACGAACGCAACTGCTCGATCAGGTATGGGGCGGCAATGTATATATCGAAGACCGAACCATCGATGTGCATATCAAACGTCTACGTAAATTACTGCGACCTTATGACTGTGATACATTGATACAGACGGTACGTGGAACAGGCTACCGATTTTCTAGCCTGATTGAGCCAAGTTAATCTTGTACATATAATGCCGCAGCAATATAAAGGCCGCGGATAGTGGTAAGGATAAAAAATGGACAAGATAGTGCCAACACAAAGTGAGCAATCAGCTCTACTAGAGCAAATATCTACTCAAAGTACAGCAGAGCAACTCAAAAAAATCGGCAGTGCACTACGAGCCCTGCGCGATGCAGTGATTTTGCTCAATAATAATGACGGTCTAGAATGGTGGAATCAGGCAGCACAAGACTTATTGCTGCTACAGCCAGAAGATAAAGGTCAGAACATTTTCGACTTTATCACTGTACCTGAGTTCCGCCAGTATTATGAAGGTACGACGGTACCTAACGATGGCGTCCATATAGAATCATGGCGAGATCCTAGTCGCTACTTAAAGTGCGAACTGACCCCTTTCGGTGATGAAAAATTGCTGTTTGTATATGACGTGACCCGCCTGCGGCACTTAGAGCAAATGCGTCAGGATTTTGTGGCGAATGTCTCGCATGAGCTTAGAACACCATTGACGGTAATGATGGGCTATCTAGAGAATTTCTCTGATCAGCCAGATATGCCGCCGCAATGGCGTCGCGGTTTTGAGCTGATGACGCAGCAAACTGCCCGTATGAACAGAATCGTGAACGACTTGCTACTATTGTCTAAGATTGAAATCGAAGAGTCACATGAGCTGCATTACATAGATATGACTAAGCTACTAACCAATATCTACGACGATGCACAGGCCTACAACCAAGCATACAAACACATCATTCATTTGCATATAGATACGTATGATGGGCTATACGGGTCAGAGATGTACTTGAATAGTGCGCTATCTAATTTGGTAATCAATGCGATCAAATATACGCCAAAGGGTGGCAATATCACTATCAGTTGGACAAGGACGTCTGATGGCTGCCGTTTCGCTGTCGAAGATGATGGGATCGGTATTGCGTCAGAGCATATCGCCCGTTTGACAGAACGTTTCTATCGTATCGACAAAGGTCGTAGCCGTGCGACAGGTGGTACGGGATTGGGACTAGCGATTGTAAAGCACGTATTACACCAGCACGAAGCACAATTGCAAATCGATTCAGTAGAAGGGGAAGGGTCGACATTTAGTGTGGTATTCCCCTCAAACTACGTCAGATCCGTCACAGCCAATTAATATGATTGAGGGTCTGTATTAACGACAGTTTTTCGGCTTCCGTTTTTTAACTAATATCAGCTCAGTGCTATTTCAAATTAGGATAACGACATACTTTTCTATATTCGTTAATCCTTTTGCAAAAGCGGATAAGGGTTGACCGCACTGCCATCAATATAGATACCATAATGTACATGTGTCGGTGTCCCTTTTGCATTACCGCTATCACCCACATAACCTATCACGTCGCCCTGATTGACCCAGTCATTGGGAGAGATGTCAGCATAGTCCTCTAGATGAGCGTAGTAATGTCCTGCGCCACCAGGCCCTACCACTACGACTACGCGCCCACCCAATGTGTTTTCACCAACCTTGCTTACCACGCCTTGTGTGGTTGACTGCACGGGAGTATTACGCGGCGCAAAGATATCGATGCCTTCGTGGGAGCGGCCTTGACTACGTGCCGCGCCCCAAGTGTCTGTCAGGTTTCGTTCTGGTAGTGGACTGGGCAAGCTGTTTTCTGTCGGTAGCTCTTGTTGCAATAGACTCAATTGCTGCCATTTGGCAACCACAAATGACTGCGTTTGTTGGCTAATACTAGGTAGTAGCTTATCGAAGACAAATAATAGTGCTAGCAATACGGTAGCCTTAATCAATAGGCTTAGTAAACGACTGAAAAAAGAAGGTCTGGGAGGCTGGTTGTTTCCATCTGCTAGCATTGATGTCTCATATATATTTGATGTCATTTGAGATTTTATTATAAAAGCTTCGTCTGATAACGTATGTATCGCATTGTTATCTATCGTTTTTACCCCCATAGATATTCTTATGGTTAAGGATATAGACAGCAAATATAGTTTTATCTACTTAACATTTCTGCTGAGCATAGACAGTTGCTACTGATGGTTAATACTTTATGAATGATGCTTTTAAGTCTGCTGATATTTCTGCCACGCGCGAAACAGCACTGGTTATCGATACCGAAACAGATCAGGGCAGTGATCCCAGACCTATCCAAGTTGCAACTATCAATGTAGCAACTGGTTTTGAGTGGATGAAATACTTTAATAGTGGTCGATCTATTTCACCTATTGTCATAAAGGTGCACGGTATTACCGATGATGACGTGGCTGGACTTGAGCGTTTTGAGTTGGAGCAGTTTGAATTACCAGAGTACTTGATTGGCCATAATGTACGTTTTGATTGGCGAGTGATTGGCAGTCCTTCTGCTAAGCTGATTTGTACGGTGAGACTTGCGCGTGCCGCCTTTCCAGAGTGGAGCGCTTACGGTCAGTCCAAATGTATCGAGCAGCTATTGGGCAAAGGTGAGGCGAGTGCAATGACTATTGCCGCTCATGACGCGCTTGGCGATGCTCGAATGTGCTATTTACTATATCAAGCATGCTGCGAGCGTCTAGAGATTGCGCCGACAGATTTTGCAGCGGCACATGCTATCTCTAATAAAGCGACCCCTGTGAGTAAGATGCCGTTTGGTAAGCATAAAGGCAAACCGATCAAGGATGTGCCTATCAGTTATGTTAAATGGATGATAGGCAATATTCATAATATGCAGCCGTCGCTGTATTCAGCACTGACTAAACGCTTACAACTGGATGAAGCAGAAAACGCGAAAAAGTGATCTAAGTTATTACGTAGCCAATATATAAGAGGCTACGTGACGATAAAATTATGGTTGGTCGTGCAACCATGTCACCGCCATCTGCCATAGCTGCGGCGCTTTGATATTGGTCTTACTGCTAAAATAGCGCATATGACCGATATGATTTAGTCCAAAATCCTCAGGGTCTAAGAATCGCTTTTCTACGGGCATTTTTGTAAATACTCTTATCATATCGTCCATGTTTTCACTATTGGCGATATCATCATCGCTAAAGCCAAGCCACAATGCCGGCATGCTGAGCTCATCGTAGAAATGCGTATGTATGCTTTTGCCAAATGCGGTTTTGATATAGCCTGCGCCATTGCACCATTCACGCCATTGACGAGCCACGCCGCGTGGCAGTGGCTCACCCATACCGATTTTGTCTGAGGGTGTATAGCCCAGTGTTAAATTAGTGAATGGAATAAACGCATCCATAAACCCCATGGCTTTGAGCTTATATGGCATACCCATATTTTTGATGCGTCCTGACGAGCAAGCGACGTTGAACACTGAACTAATCGCTTGATAGTTAGGCATCAAGCCGATGAGCTGACCACCTGCGCTATGACCGATAAGATGATAAGAAGCCTCAGGAAACTCATCTTGTAAAGCATCAAGTACAGCTGGCATGTCATGGCGACCCCAACTGATCAAGGAAGCGCTACATTTTGCCAGATCGGTCGATAGTGACTCACCGATTCCTTCATTATCAAAGGTCAGCACCCCAAAGCCGCTTTCTGCTAGGTAGGTCGCAAAATTATGATAAAAGTGGCGCTTAATACCTGTGGCTGGTGCCATCATGATTGCTTTTTTTGTCACATCTTTAGGACGATAGACAGTGGCTGCTAATGCTTGGTTGCGCTCGGTCACAATGATTAATGAGTAAATATCAATATTGCTCGCGTCATGCACATTACTTTTATTAGTGAGAGTGCTATTAAGCACAGAGCTTGATGGCTCGGCAGTGGGAGAGGCATTGTGATTATCCATGGGTATACCTTAGTATTTTTATTAGTAGATAATGAATATCGGGCTATGATGAACAATAAATGCGCATCTTGAAAGTGTAGTCGTTGCGTAGTGATAAATCGTTGTGACTATGTGGTAGCATTGCTTATGTTAAGATAAATGCTTGCAAGACAGTTGCTCAAATATGACTTCCAAGTTTTATATAGCTTGGTTGAGTTTGTCTTATGAATCATGTGCATGACAATATAAATGATAGGTGTCGGTATGCAGCCTTCACTAATAACAAGCACTCAATAAAAACTGACAGGTAATTAAGGAAGCTATATGCAAATGAAAATCAACGATGATACTTATGATGTAATCACAAGCAAAGACATTACCAATATCGAAAAAGCAGTCGACAAGTCTGCCTTATCAATGCCGCTCGTGGCTGTGTATTGCGGTTCACGCTTGGGCAATGGTGACGTATATGAACAGGCAGCACGCGAGCTCGGCAGTGCATTAGCAAATAATGGCATGGGGCTAGTATATGGTGGTGCTAGTATCGGTCTGATGGGCGCAGTTGCGGATGAAGTAATCAATGGCGGCGCGCAAGCAGTGGGCGTGATTCCAACCTTTATGCTCAAGCACGAAATCGCTCACGAGCAGCTGACTCGGTTGCATTTGACTGACACTATGCACACGCGTAAGACTGTTATGGCAGAGTATGCCGATGCTTTTATTACGTTACCGGGCGGGCTAGGAACGTTAGAAGAGATTATGGAAATCGCTACGTGGCGTCAATTGTACCAGCACGAAAAACCAATGATTATTCTAAATATCAATGGTTTTTATGACCGTATGATTGAGCATTTGAAATATACCACTGAGCAAGGCTTTATGAAGCAGGAAGATTTAGACCGTCTAGTGGTGTGTAATACCATCAGCGAAGCGATCGATATGCTACAGACAGTAGTGACCATAGATGATGCTGTGGATACAGAGAAAATGGCAGGCAGTAATAGTTAGGCCGTATCGCTATTCATACACAGCAAATGCTTGAATATTAAAAGCTATTGCAAAAAAGGAGCAGATAACCAAATCTCGGTTATCTGCTCCTTTGTTATATGTATTAACAACCTATCAGCGAATCATGTCTATTAGGCATCAGCAGGCGTGAGATCGTCCAATGCTACTTCACGAATACTATGATTGACATGAGCCATCGCGATTGGGAATCCACGCTGTTCAGCGAGCTCACGTGCGACCTCATCGACAGCCAGACTATCGTTATGAACAAGGTACGACCATTCATGAGCATAGCGACGACGATTCAGAGGTGTATCGTTCTCTATCAAACCTAGATCTGTCAGCTCATTAACTATTTGATCAGCGGCAATCAAGGTCGAAGATGCTTTGACGTTTTCTGCACGGGCATAGCGTATATTAGAGTATAAACTCACATCAGCGACTCGCAGCGTATCATCCTGCCCAGGAATCTGCTGCCCACCATATAGTGCGTTACCAACAGTACGTGCGCTGTTAAATGTCGGTACAAACTCCGCCACATACTCAATCGCTTGCTGACTACGTGCCTGTAGGGGCGCTTTATCCCAACCATCTTCAATATAATGCACATATTGCTGTGGCAGTTTGGGCTGCGCACTGTCTTCACTTGATGCGACAAGACCATCGTCAAACAGAGTAATGGCTTTACTCATACCGTGAATCTGAAAATATCCACCAGGGTAGGGAGTAAGCTGCGCCATGCCTTCTGGCGTACCTCGTTGACCATAAACGATAATCTCTGGTATCTGTCCACCAGCATCGCCCCAATGGGTCACATAAGACGATTTGAACTCAACCATACGCGTGACTTCGACACCAACCATATCGTCAATAACACCTGTACGGAAACCGCAAGCATTGACTAGATAATCAACTTCGATAGACTCAGGCTGAGAGGCATGTTCTTGACTATGAATCTGTTGATAGTCGATACGCCATTTGGTGACATGATGGTCAGCGTTGGTACAGTTCTCACAATCTACTGGCACGACTTTTTGCACAGCAGTTTCGGTAAACACGTGCGCATTGTCGTACTCTTCGAGCGCAAGCTTAGCAGAAGCTGCTAAACGAAAAATGTTCCAGCCATATTCTTGGACAACAATTAATGGAAATTTAACTTTGTTCAAATCCAAGTATCTAGCGACTGGAATCATCCACTCATCAACTGTACTTGGTACAGCGACTTGCTCACGTTCAGACAACTCAATCAATTGCTCATGGCTATAAAGTTGGTAGTAATCCTCAGGTTCACCCAATACTTTATTATTAGCATCTTGCTCGATCAGTTCTTGATAAGCATCGGTCAAAATATCTAAACGCGGTAGTAAGTCTTCAGGCAACCCTTCATCACGTGTCGGTACAGCAAACACAGTAGGACGAACGTCAATAGTATGCGGATATAAGCGCAAAATATCGATACATTGCTTGAGCAGTGCTACGCAATCCTCGTCCGGTATTTCACGGTACAAGTTACCACCTGCATGCAAATGACACATAGGTGGTCCATCAATGAGAGATTTTTTCTTCTCAAATAAGTAGGTCTCTAATCCTAACGCAGCAAGTCGAATCGCAATCGTCGATCCCGCAGTACCGCCACCCAAAATGCCAACACGTTTTTTAGATTGAGTGTTTTGTGCCCCGTAAGATAACACTCCAGAATGAGCATCACGATTAAAGGATTGAGCGTAGTTTTTATCAAAAGACTGAGTCATTGTCGTCGTTGTATCCTTAATAGCATCTGTATTAGGCCGTGCTCGGTATATGTATCAAATGTTCTATATTTCTTGATATGTGTGCGAAGGTAATTAAGTTCAACACATAAATCTGAACTTCAATAGTCATCTTTTCTATTGTTTAGCCGTTCTTCATCTCTATAGGTTTATTTTACGAAGAACTACAGACAATATGATGGGAAATACGTAAGAAGATGCATGAGTTTTGTCAACGAGTCGCTATATGTGTGAAGTTTTTCAGACAAACGAGCCTGTCTAAAAATAGAGTAAACGAGAGAAGTGGCAAACCTGTGAAATCGAAAATAAGCTCGTTTTATTGTTTTGTAAAATTCGACCACTTTTGTAAGCGTGTATATCGATTACCAAGATAATATAAAGCCATATGCTATATTTATTTTGCTTAACAAGAAGCGTAGGTTCTGTTTTGATAACTGTTCAAAATTACAAATGTTGAAATCAACAACAGGGACAGTCGACAAAGTAAACGACAACAGGCTTATCGCTATAAAAAATACGACTAAAATTACAAGGACGTTATGATGAAAAATATAATGATGTTATCGGCACTAACAGGTGTATTGGCACTAACTGGCTGTACTACTTTAAAAAACGTAGTCGGTAACGATATGTCAGGTACGCATGAAGTACAGGCAACGAGCAATAATACAGTGCCAGTCACTAGCAAGAATGGGGTGTTGGTGGATGCTACTAACTATATGACGTTATATACGTTTGATAAAGACTCTATGAACAAGTCAGATTGCGGTGCAGCTTGCCAAGTTGTGTGGCCAATCTTCAAAGCGCCTAGTGATGCTAAAGCCTCAGGTCAGTTCACTGCATTCAAGCGTGAAGATGGCAAATATCAGTGGGCAATGAACGGTAAGCCTTTATACTTCTATGCTAACGATACAAAAGTTGGTGACAAAGACGGTGATGATAAACTTGGCGTTTGGCACGTTATCCCAAGTAAATAGTATACGTTAGATATAAGCTGACTCGAAAACGTTAAGATAAAAAAGCAGCCTATCCTCAATTATAGAGGTAGACTGCTTTTTGTTTTTTTGGTGTTATTCTCTACTGTAATCAACAGCAGCGCACGTATATTCACTAGTATTAGATGCAATCTGTACTATGTCACCTTTGCTCAAGGCTCAATCTGAATGGTCTCTAGCACTTCTTCTTTGCTAGGCTCTTTTCTATATAAAGGAAAAAAGTCTGAGAGTAGATCACTTTCCGTGAACCAGATATCCGTCACCAACTCTGTATATTTCGCTGCGTTGACAACGAGTCTATAAGTCTTGAATAGTAACTCTTGTGAGCTAAAGCCTTTCTTATACTCATATAAAGAATCTAAATTGGAACCAACGCCGCCACCAAGATGTAGCACTTCATAACGGTTCTCTCGTCCCCAGTTGCGAGCGACATGAGTGATAAGTTTAGAAGGTTGTAGGTGCGTATAGGCGTTCAGCGTGCCGCCAAGATGAAACTGCATAATGCCTGACTCTTGGCAGAGCGTATATATAGAAGACCCAATCGCTTTATCATCTTGATAGGCGGTTATCAATAATATTTTTTCTTGAAGGTTTTCAAGCAAATTAAAGAAATAATCATCATCAAAGAAGTAATAATCACTGGCCTTGACGTGTCGCATTGTCTCTTTATAAATGTCTGAGAACACCATCGCATTCTGTCGGGTTAAGAATTCTATTTTTGTCACGACATCCATTTTTATGGCTTTTTTGATACCGCGGCGATGTCGATTTTGTGTTTCGCTCCAATGCTCTTCTTCAGACTTACTCAAATCAGACATCAAGGTCAGTCCGTGAGTCAGTGCTTTGCCAACTGTGGGTATCCATTCTTTATTAATAATCGGATGCAACCGCATAAATAAAGACACGCAGCCTCTCTCGCAAAGAAAAGCCCTTATCTCATCTAGTACGACGTCTAACTCGGCATCAGTGAGGGTTTTGTCCATTAACGGCCCCCCGTAACCATAAGTGGAAGTAGCATCCCAGTGCTCTGAGTCAATGTCTCTAACTATGATGGGTAACAATACTTCCTTGTTCTTATAGTGAGCGATAATGCCTTGAGGTTTGCCCTTGTCGATGACAGCTGAGGCCGCAATCCAACCAGATAAGTGATATATATCAAAATGATGATTTGATACCTTCTTATCCCACTCAGCATCTATCGCTATGTAATCAACTTGTACTGTATCCACGTTGCTGCTCCCTCAGTGTTGCGTTATATATTCGTAAATCCGAATATACGAATATAACAACAAAGTATGAAGCCTTCAAGTATATAAAAACCTTTTATGTAAAATAATGAATATATATAATTAGAGCGTAGAAGAATCTGCAGGAAATAAAAAAGCAGCCTGCCTCTATAAACGAGGCTAGGGCTGCTTTCTTGTTTTTGTCGAAAACTGTTAGAGAGCTATAAGCTTACTGTTATTTTTTTTCTACTAGCTCACCATCAATTTGGATAGGGACGTTGGTAGTGATACCATCAGCGTAAGCGGTCATACCATAAGCGGCGCGATCAAGTGTACCAGTGGCACGGAAACCAACGACTGGCTCTTTGGTAAGAGGGCTATTAGCGATTTTGTTCAATGTAACATCTAAGGTTAGTGGTTTGGTTTGACCCAATAGAGTGAAGTCACCCGTTACTTTAGCCTGCTGCGGATTAATGAATTTGACCTGAGTAGATTTGAACGTCATAGTTGGATATTTTGCTACATTGAAAAACTCATCTGTCTTTAAATGCTTGTCACGAGCATCCCAATTGGTATCGATACTATCGGTTGCAATGGTAAAGTTCATGCTGGTTTGATTTGGTGCTCTGATATCGTAATTCACCATGCCCTCGACATCACTAAAATGACCCATGGTGGTCGAGAATCCCATATGACTCACAGAAAATCCTAAGCGAGTATGTGAGTCGTCTAATTCCCACTGAGTTGGTAGTGCAGCGCTTGCTATTGTAGTAACTGCTAATGCTGAGCCAATAAATAGTGCTTTGGTAGCCGTGCTTATTTTAGTATTTATCATTAAATGATCCTTATTTAATCTAATTAAGTTATGGGTGGTTGAGAAGTAAATTAGTTGCTAGTAGCGATGTTTAAATGGAGTTTGTATCGCGTAGCTGTACCCTTTAAGCATAGTATGGATAATTAAGAGCTAAGGTTGTATTTAGTTAGATTATCTACAATAGTAGATATCATTGATTAATTTAGCTAACTTTATTACTTTACTAAAATCAATCATCTATCTCAATACTCTCGACCTGACAGTGACAACTTATCACATATCTCTATCACAACTGCTCCTTGCGTCTTACGTCAAAAACCGTTAAAATCGCGGTTTAATTTTCCCGCTGGGGAAAGGCTAAGCGAACAGAAGGGTGGTGTTGGGTGCTGGAATAAGCCAGTGACGCAGTTGCCATACTTGTAATGTCCTTAGTGCCTCAGTTACGTATGTCATTATTTGTTTGATACATCATCGCTGATGCTGTATTTAGACGTCGTACATACATCGGACCTAGAGAGTATATTATGCGTAAAGATATCCATCCTAATTACCAAGAAGTTTTATTCCACGACACTAACGCTGACGTGTTCTTTTTGACTCGCTCAACTGCTAAGACTAAAGCGACTCGTGAATACGAAGGTAAAGAATACCCATACTACCCACTTGATATCTCAAGTGCGTCGCATCCATTCTATACTGGTGAGCAACGTAAAACTTCTACTGAAGGTCGTGTTGCAAGCTTCAACAAACGCTTTGGCGCATTTGGTGGCCGTAGCAAGAAAGCTGCAGACGCTGCTGAATAATTTACACTTATGGTGTAAATGTATTTCGCTAAGCAATAAAAAACCGCTGATTATTCAGCGGTTTTTTTTGGTTTAATTTTCTATTATCCAAAAATCAGGCTATCAGGCTATCAGGCTATTTAGCGCTCAAATTCAGTAGTCGATGAGTCCAATAACTGAATAGAATCTAGTAACTGAATAATAGTCTCTACGATTTGCTGTGCCCAATAGCCGTACATCAGACTGCTAGGATGAAATCCATCACTGGCAAACATCACATTGATATCGATAGCCGAGCCATTTGCATGCTCTTCTAACATCCGTGTAAAGTCGGTTGCCATATATGTGACACCAGCATGAGCCGCACAGACCTGCTGTAATATCTCATCCAGTACCGACGCTTTTGCACCTACAAAGTTATTGAGCGGGGCAGGGATTGCAGGCATTTGCGCCATCGGCGGCAAACTTAAAAAAACCAATTCTCGTACGCCAAATTTGCGCTGGGCAATATTGATAATGTCTTCAATTTGCTGTTGCCATTTATGTACAGAGACATTGGACGTCGTATCATTGACCCCTACGCTTAGCAACATCACATCAATAGGCTGCTCAGGAGCGGGCAAGATATATAATCTGCGTAGGATATCAAAACTGGTATGACCTGTGGTCGCTTGCAATGACCAATTGAGTCGAGCAAAGTTTGCTTGGATAGCTTTGTTTTGCTCCAGTATCGGGATTAGCTTACCGACCAACGCTTCTTGCTGGGTCTGGCTACCCACGCCTGCTGCTGCTGAATCGCCAACGACCATAAGGTTAAATGTCTTAGCATTTTGCGCTGATATCTCATTATTCGCTTGAGGCAGGTCAATCATACCGTGCCTTTCACCATGTGGTTCAGGCAAGCGGACTGTATTACGCTTGATTTTGCGACCTTGATAGAGGTAGACAGGGGCAAGTAAAACGTCCTTTGCGACCGACGTTAGTTTACTAGTATCTACCATCCTGCACGTTCCCTGATAGTCGTAAGACTGTCTTCAATTAACAATTTGCCATCGACGTAGACATCACGTAATAGATTGTCAGTTGGGTCGCTCATCTCATTTTCTTTTATGGTTGTTAACTGGCCGCTGTCGGTTTTTACCAGTGCCAATCGTCCTTTCTTCGAGCGCTTCGAGCGGCTGGTGACAGGATCTTTATAAATATCCTTCCATGCGCCATCGATAGAAATAGCGCTAGATTTCATGGCCCAACTCATGGTGTCGCGGTTGACTTGCTGCAATAGACCACCGCCCATACCAAATGTCACGTTTTCTATGCTAAAGCCTGCTTTGATTACCACATCAATAATTTTGCTTAAGCTTTGCGAGCTGATGCCATCACCTTGGATGATGCGTACGTAGTCGGGCAGCACTTTATAGCCTTTGCTGTTTACAGTCGTACCGAACTTCACTGCCAAGCGCTCCAACGCTTCGCGGACGACTTTGGTAGGTTCGCCGCTGTCTGGACGAATGACCAAAGTGCCGCCCATATTTTTGACTTCATCTTTTAAGGCGTCGCCCCAGATATTGTCGATGGCATTCCATAAATCATAACTATCTGAAACGACCGAAAAGGCTTTGTCTTTACCGCCAAACTGCTCGATCATATTGTGAAAAGCAGCAGTCTCGCCATCACGTCCCCAAGCTGTCATCGTACTGTGCTCAGCCGCTGGAATAGAGAATGCCGGCATATCGTCGCCCATTTGATACCAGCGACTAGCAGCGATAAGCGCTGTCATCGAGTCAGTACCAGCAAAGTTGACCAAATGAGCTAAGCTACCGAGTGCAACCGTTTCTTGACTCGATGCACCGCGCGCGCCAAAGTCATGCAAGCGAAAAGGCAGGGACTCTGTATTGTCCGCTGATTTCTCTAATGCTTGACGGATAATGTCTTTGCAATAGTGAGAAACACTAGCGACCGTGGATGGATACCAAATCGCACGCAATAACGCCGTTTCGATATAGCTGGGCAGCCAGTAAAACTCAGGATCAGTGTTGATCACTTGGCAGACTACATTGGACACAGGCACGATACTACCTTCGGGCACGGCTTGGATGCGCAGTGGCAAATAGCCGTCGTGTTTTTCAATCAAATGCTCCCAACCAGCACGATTGAAGGTTAGGCCATGCGCCTGAATGACCTTTTCGGCTTCATCGACATCTTGATGAGTAATAGGAGTGCTTAGATATTCTTTGATAAAGGCTTGTAGACCAAAGAACACCACATCGTAGTCACCTTTGCGGGCCTCAATGTAGCTTGACAGATACTCACTACCGCTCGGGTATTGCACCCAATGTGAGGTCTTATAGCTGTCGCTATTTAAGATTAAGTTGTTTAGATTACTGGTATACATCACAGAACTCCTCTGCTTTGAAATGCCGCAGCTGTCTTTATAAAAGAACAGTGGCGGCGGTTGATTGCCGTCTATCGGCATTGGTATCAAATTATTAGTGCGATATTTAGTGATAACTGTTTTGGTAATAATTTGCTCAAATCGCTACTAGAAAAAGACTACTAAAGAAAGCTACTAGAAAAACGATTAGCAGCGAACTACAAGCCAACCATTTTAGTAATAATCGCATAGTGATCTTCAAACATCATTTTGGCATCGAGCTCAGCCAATGGTAGCCAAAATGCTTTGGTCGCATCATCGCCACCTTTTACTTTTGGCAGACCTTTTGGATCATTTTTGAGCTGAAAATAAAACGCTTGAGTAATGGTGCGACCACGCGCTGAGCGATATGGATCGTCAAAGGTATGTTGACTATGGCAGGAGCCGCGTAATACTGGCTCAGGCACCTTGAGGCGAGTTTCTTCACGTAGCTCACGGATACAAGCATCAAACAGCGTCTCTTTTGGATTTAGAAATCCACCAGGTAACGCCCACAGTCCACGTCCTGGCATACTGCGGCGCTCAACCAGTAGGATGTGCCCCGACTGTACAATCAATGCATCGGCAGTCATGAAAGTAGGCGGGTATGGTGCTGATTCCCACTGTCTTTTATATTTATCAATGAAGTCTGCTTCTTCATGCAGTTGATGATAATCGTCAGTTTGTTTGAATGCATCGAGGACGTTACGCGTCGACTCTGGCGTACGCTCAGGTGTCGGCGTGGCACCCATCAGATAGCTGTCACGAATAGGCGTGGCTGATAAATTATGATAATTGGGTACTGACACTGATGCCCAGTTAGGAAACAGTGACAGATAGTAAGATGAGCTGTCTTTTGAATGCCCAATCAAACCAATATCTGTCTGCAAGTCACCAGTGACAGATTTTACACCTGCTTGCACATACTGTAGCCAGCGGGTGTCATTGTATAGTGCATCATCCAAGCCAACACAGTGAATGCGTGCGGCTTCTTTTTCAGAGTAGGCGCCTTTAATCATTGCGGCACGCTCAGCAACGCTAAATGGATTGCGTAAGCTACGTGGCAAGTTGGCTGAGCCAATCAGCATAATTACTTCGTCTGAGCGTTTTAATGCCTCATCGATGACGGCTTTGTGACCAGCATGAAACGGCTGAAAGCGACCGATAAAGACTAGATAACGATAGTGTTTACTGCTTTTTTGATCTAGGTTTTGCTTATCTGACTGTTGCTCTGATAATTCACTCATAGACGCCAACTTCCTACGACTTATTTTTATTGATTAAAAATTAATGACGCTAATACTGACACAGCCTATGACTTTCTGACAAGTATAAAGATGTTTAGGGGTGTGTCATTATCGAAATCGTCCAAACGACACCTCTGCTTTAACTGGCATGCTTTTCTATCCATGCCGTTACTGTTGGCCAAATCTCTGTAGCAGCATTGCGGCTAACCATAATGCGACTGTGCGTATAATCATCTAAATCGCCATTACTAAGCGAATACTCTCGAAAGGTATTGGACGAGTTATTAAAGCCTTCAAAAAACAAACGACAGCCACAAGTAGGGGAGATGAAGGTATCGCCTTTTGCGCTAATAGAATAAACAGGAATGGTAATCTGTGGCATATGATGACGATAGTCAATAAAGTCATCGCCAGTACTTTTCTGCTGATTAATGCTTTCGTACACTTCGTCTATATTCGTCCTGCCCTTATCAAAATTAGCCTTTTTCAAAAAACTACTTTTAAAGTTTTTACCCAAATTCCAATCGTACCACTGGGTCATCGTATAGTAGCTTTCGTTAAAAGGGCCTACCTTGAACTGCTTAGCGGGTATAAAGCCGACCAATCGCGTAACTATCTTGGCTGTAAGGATTTTCGTGTAGCTGGTCGAGTCTTGCGCCGCTCCAAAAGCTTGGCAGGCAAACATACTGATGCTATTGACCTTATCAACATAGCTTAGGTTTTGGACAAGAAACATGGTCAAGCCAACGCCACCACCACTATGAGTAACGCAGTGCAGGTTATTGAGCTTTAATTCTTCAAAGAAATAGCGAAAAGTCGCCTCATAGTCGTAAGTGGCGACGGTCTCAAAGTTGAACTTTTCTTTCGGTAGTGAGCTATCACCATGTCCACGCCATTCCATGATGTAGCAGTGATGACCAAGCCCTGCAAAGTATTCGGCGATTTTGAGGCAAGTTTGCTTGTCAGAAAACGTACCATGCGTCAAAAATATGTTTTGCGGTGTGATGTTAGGCAGGCTGTTTTCTGATGTGTTAGCTATCGTATCTTTGTCTGAATTATTAACTACTTTCCAAACGGCAATTTTCTCATCATCCTTGGTAGTTACTAGGTGCAACGTCCGTGTCATCATAAAATGATCCTATCCAAAAAATACGTAATATTTATACAAGTCGATATTTATACAAGCTGATATTTATATAAGGCAATTAAAAGCTACCATGCTCATAACTCTAATGCATAAAATCATTCAAATTATCAATACTACGTCAAAACCAGATGACTTGCTCGGACTAGATGTGAACGGTATGGCATATCGAAAACGCTAAGTGCGCTTGATAAATGGTACCGCTGTCTTTATATAGAGAATAACTTGGCAGCCAACACAGTCATTTAGCGTGTTTGTGGTTTCTCGTCTAAATGTAAAGTTGCTTTGCCACCTGTTAGCATCATTAAAAAAACCAATGACAACCATTTACAAGAGCCTCAGTCCAATTCACAGTAGCGTGGTCGGAATTGATGCTTGATTCAGGTATAATGACTGCTATAGACGGATTAAACTTTATACTCATGTCGACCAATGTCATACAATAATAAATATCAATCATTGCCAGTCTGCATGCCTTATATAAATCGTAAATATTTTAAAAATCCAAATTCACGACACAGTAGCCATAAGAGATATAGCGTTTGTGTCATAACGCATAGGAAACATTATGAGTGAGCAAAACCAAGCTGATAACCAACTAGACCAAACAGCTGGCTATGAATCAGCCCTAGATACCGAGCAAGTCGAAGCAAAAAGCAACATCACTATCACTGAGTCAGCTCAGGGCTACTTGGCAGATTTGTTGTCTAAGCAAGATACCGATGGTATCGGTGTGCGTATCTTCGTTGAGCATCCTGGTACGCCGCGCGCAGAGTGCTGCATGGCTTATAACCAGCCGGGCGAAGAAGACAGCGCTGATTTGCGTTTTACGTATGAAAACTTCTCTGCCTTTATTGAGGCGGCGTCAGTACCTTATCTAGAAGACGCGGTCATCGACTATAATAAAGATCGTTTCGGTGGTCAGCTGACTTTCCGCGCGCCAAACTCTAAAGTACCTAAAGTAGGTGCTGATGCTAGTGTCGAAGAGCGCATCAACTATGTATTGCAGTCAGAGATTAACCCTGGCTTGGCAGCGCATGGCGGTGACGTACAGTTGCTTGAGCTTATTGATGAAGAAGGCATTGGTCTAACCGCTGTATTGAAATTTGGCGGTGGTTGCCAAGGGTGTTCAGCGGTTGATATGACTCTACGCCAAGGTGTTGAAGTGCAGCTAAAACAGCAAATTCCAGAATTGACCCAAGTGGTTGATGAAACTGACCATACTCGTACAGAGAATGCTTACTACAAATAAAATAAAAAATAGTTAAAAGCAAAGTGGCTGCTATAAAGGTGGCCATCATCTCTAGTATAGATATGCCTGTTTGGTTTGCTGCTTATGAATATTTGTCATGAAGAGATGTGTATTTTGCTATTCTTTTAATAAAGAAGCTGAGTTATGATGAACTCAGCTTTTTTTATTGCTATGATTTAGCAGACAGTTTTTTAAGATGGTTTTTGAGCGATACGTCGTCAATAAATCATCTTTTATCAAAATAAAGGAATGTACTATGAGTGACGGATCAGCAGACCAGCAGACAGCCCAATCATTAGAAACCCCTCAACGTCTTGAGACCTTAGCGATTCATGCCGGCTATAGTGTAGAGCCAACGACCAAAGCAGTCGCCGTGCCTATTTATCATACCAGTTCATATGCGTTTGATAATACTCAGCATGGTGCAGATCTATTTGATTTAAAAGTCGCAGGCAACATCTATACTCGTATCATGAATCCGACCAACGCGGTGCTAGAAGAGCGTGTGGCTGCACTAGAAGGTGGTATCGGTGCGCTTGCCGTAGCCTCTGGTATGGCTGCCATTACTTATGCGATTCAGACCATTTGTGAAGCAGGCGACAATATTGTCGCTGTGTCGACCTTGTATGGTGGTACTTATAATTTATTTGCTCATGCATTGCCGCGTCAAGGTATCGAAGTGCGCTTCTTTGATCATAAAGACCCAGAAGCCATTCGTGATCTAATCGATGATAAGACCAAAATGGTGTTTGCCGAGAGTATCGGTAATCCACTAGGTAATATCGTGGATATTCAAGCGCTCAGTGATGTCGCTCACGAATATGGTGTGCCTGTCGTGATTGATAATACCGTGGCGACGCCTGCAATATGCCGTCCGTTTGAGTTCGGTGCAGATATTGTGATTCACTCATTGACCAAGTACATGAGTGGAACCGGTACTTCAATCGGTGGTGCGATTGTCGATAGTGGCAAGTTTGCTTGGGGTGATTATCCTGAGCGTTTCCCACTCTTGAACACGCCAGATCACAGCTATCACGGTGTGAACTTCGTCAAAGATGTAGGCGCGCCAGCCTTTATTGCTCGTGCCCGCGTTGCGCCATTACGTAATACTGGCGCAGCCCTCAGCCCGCTCAATGCTTTCGGTATCTTGCAAGGTATGGAGACGCTAAGTCTACGTATGGAGCGTCACGTGCAAAATGCACAAGCCGTTGCAGAATATCTGCGTGACCATGATAAAGTTGCTTGGGTTAAATATGCAGGTCTGTCTGACCATCCTGAGCACGAGCTTGCCAAAAAATACATGAAGGGCACGCCTTCTGCTATTTTGACCTTTGGTGTTAAAGGCGGGTTAGAAGCAGGTGCGCGCTTTATCGATGCGCTACAACTGATAACTCGTTTGGTAAACATCGGTGATGCAAAGTCACTAGCCTGTCATCCAGCGACGACGACCCATCGTCAGTTAAATGAGCAAGAGCTAGAAAATGCAGGCGTTAGTACAGATATGGTACGACTATCGATTGGTATTGAACATATCGAAGATATCAAAGCCGATCTCGCCCAAGCATTAGCTTCTGCTTAATATAAAGCGCTTATTAATTGAGCAAACTGTTTGAACAAGTCTGAATGATATAAAAAAAGCCCATATCGATTTGATATGGGCTTTTTGTTCTGAGTTCAACAGATGTGTTTAACAATTAAGCAGACAGTACACGCTGCGCAATATCTCGATAATCCTGCGAGGCAAGACGCGGTCCAAACTGCTGAATAACTTGTGCTGATATTTCGCTGGCAAGACGACCACATTCTGGCAGACTATACTGCTGTGATAATGCGTATAAGAAAGCACCAGCGTAGTTATCGCCTGCACCGTTGGTATCGATGACGTTGGCCACTGCTGGCGTTGCAACGTCATACACCTCAACTTCTGCCTCGTCATTAGGCTGGTGAGCGATTACCGCACCCTTGGCACCATCAGTGACGACGGCAATTTGGCAGTATTCAAGCAGGGCACGCGCCGCTGCTTTGACTTGTTTTTTATCGGTGAATAGCTTGGCTTCTTCGCTATTGCAGAATATCACTGCGACTTTATTACCGAGCATATTGAGCAAGCCATCTTTGGCAAATTTTACTACCGCAGGGTCAGCAAAGCTCACCGCGATCTTTGCATTATGAATACCGGCTTGTTGACGTAATTGAGTCATCGCTGGTTGGATGCTCTCAGACATGGCCAGATAGCCTTCGATATATAGCCAATCTGCTTGCGTCAACGCGTCAAAATCAACATTGTCAGCGGCAATCTCACTTGAGGTGCCAAGATAGGTCTGCATGGTACGCTCGCCATCTTCGGTAACGGCAACCACACATGAGCCGGTCACGCCGCCTGCATGAATAGATTTGTCTGAGGTCGCGACACCTGCTTCGTGCAAGTCTCTAAGGTAAAACGCCCCTTGATCATCATCACCGACGCGGCAAGCATAAAAAGGCTTACCGCCTAAGCTGGCAAAGGTAAACATAGTATTGGCTGCTGATCCGCCGCCTGCTTGTTTTGATGGCTCAATCTCAGCCAGTTTAAAGTAAGCCAGTAGTTGCTGCTGCTCTTCAATACCAGCCAGCGTCATATTACCTTTGGTCAGCTCGGTCTCTTCTAGTGCCGCATCTGACAGCACATACTCGTGATCAACTAACGCATTGCCTATTGCCATTACATCGTACATTGCTTATCTCTCCTCAATTCATTTATAAACGGTTGTCTTTTTATTATTAGCAGCTAGTCAGCTTGCAACTCTAGTAGACGTTGATAAAGTGCGTTTTTCTTTACACCAGTGATGTCAGAGGCCAGTGCGGCTGCCTTTTTGACCGACAAATCCTCTAGCAAACGCTGTAGCAATTTATCATGCGTACTGATGTCGTCAGTATCTTTTGCCACACCGACGCCAGCGACAACTACAACTATCTCACCGCGTTGCTGATTGTCATCTGCTTTGACAAACTCAACCAATTCGCCAAGGGTGCTCTTGTGTACCGTCTCAAACGTCTTAGTCAATTCCCGACAAAAAGTCACCGCGCGGTCTGCACCAAATATCGTTGCCATGTCTTCTAGACTAGATACGATGCGATGCGGCGCTTCGTAAAAGATTAAAGTTTCGGTACGTGCGATTAGATCGCTCAGCTGTTTTTGACGACCATGCGTTTTGGCGGGCAAAAACCCAATAAAGCTAAATCGATCAGATGGTAGCCCTGCTACTGACAATGCGCCAATGGCAGCAGAAGCCCCAACGATAGGTGATACGGTCACGCCTGCTTCATGTGCAGCTTGCACCAATTGATAGCCTGGATCGCTGACCAGAGGTGTACCCGCATCACTAATCAAGGCAACCGAATGACCTTGCTCAATCATTTCGATAATTTTGGGCGTTTGAATGGCGCTATTGTGTTCATGATAGGCCCATAGTTTATTGTGACCTTTTTGCTTTGTCGTCGTGTCAACATCTTCGACACTACTTTTGGCAGGACGAGTCTCTGAGTCTTTTGTTTCGTCAGCCTTACTTCCTTTGGTATCGATGCCAAAATGTGACAGTAGTTTACCTGAGGTGCGGGTGTCTTCGCAGGCAATAATGGCGACCTGTTTTAAGACATCAATTGCATGCGTTGTCATGTCGGACATATTGCCAATCGGCGTGGCAACGATATAGAGACAAGCTGGCATCGCAGTAGGGGTAGACATGAAAACCTCGAGTCGTTAAAAAGACGTGAAAAAATAATAGTGCGCTAGTATGTACAGTCGTTATCTATGGTTTTTCAGTCAAATAATGAATGAGGCAATCGATAGATTGTGAGAGTAGAACGCGCAGAAGTGGCTAGTTTAGCATGTTGTGCTATGATAATTCTCAAATGTTAATCAGACCAATTAACCTTATGCCTAATCATAAGCCCTTAATCTTAACCTCACCAAAACAGCGCCAAGGTAGTCGGTTTGAGCAGCAGGCGTGTGAGTATTTACAAGCGCAAGGGTTAAGGCTAGTCGCGCAAAATTGGCAACAGCCAAAAGTAGGTGAGCTGGATCTGGTCATGATTGAGACAGGTTCAGCATGGTCAACACTGGTATTTATTGAAGTTCGCCAGCGCAAGTCCTCGAATTATGGCGATGCGGCACTCAGCGTGACAGCAAGCAAACAGCGCAAAGTTATTAAGACAGCGCAGTCCTTTTTGCAGCAGCATCCTGAGTATGCTCATTATGATTGCCGGTTTGATGTCATTGCTTACAACACGATGAGTAAGTCAAATTCAAGAAATGAGCAGTTAGACCATCAACCAGAATGGATTCAAAATGCTTTTATAGCCAGTGCTTGGTAATAGAATAAGTGAGATAGATGCTGCCAAATGAAGCATCTAACCATATCTGACAAGTAAGGTTCGTTACTAAAAAGCTAACCGCTGATGGCCAAAATTAAGTAAAGTAGCGGTTATAGTCAAGTTCCTATAAATCAGATACAGTATTATCTTACCGCTACGTTTAGCTCGTCACTACTTATAAAATTGTCACAACCATGTTCTAAGAGGTAAATAATGACACGGATGCATTTGCGCACTGCTATTTTTGGTTCATCACGCCGTATTACGACTGGCATTATGATTGCTGCCTGCGTTGTCAGTACAGGTTGTGCCACCAACTATCTGACCAACAGTACAGAAGGGACTTATGGTGTGCCAATGACTGAGCGCACGATTCCGCAGCGTCTGCTCGATCGTAGTATTGAACATACTGCCAAAATAAATGTATACGGGCTAAAAGAAGACTTGCAGCAAACCAGCCGTATGGGTATTGATAGTTTCAATAGCGAAGTGCTGCTAACAGGTGAAGTGCCAACTGAAACGCTTAAAGCAGAAGTAGAAAAAGTCGTTAGCTCTATGCCAGATGTACGCCGTGTCTACAATGAGATGGAAGTCAGTGCGTCAAAAGGGTATAGCTCAACGGTTCATGATGGTTATATCACTTCAAAGCTACTGGCCAAAATAGCCGCCAGCGATGGCGTAAGTGCATCACAAATCAAAGCCGTTACCAATAATGGTGTGGTCTACATTATGGGTCGTATGACACCTACTCAGCAGAGTCATTTGATTGATATCGCCAATGGTACTGTGGGGGTCACTGAGTTGGTATTGCTGACAACTGTCGTTGACGATAGAGGGGTGAAAATAAATAATGATGACATCATGTATGAGAATAATTTGGCCAATCCTGCAGCAGCGCCAGCTGCCCAAGACACTACTATCAGCACGGCAACGCCTATTGTCATAACGGAAGAAGAGGCCAATACTACGCAGCCGTCATCAAGCCCTTATATTGACCTTTATCAGAACCAGTAGGCACTCTAGTTCGCCAAGCGATAAATGACGTTAATCACAATAAGCCTAAATAGTGATAACAGTAAAGGCACGAGAAATCTTCAGCCAGTGAGTACTATATCAATAGCAAAAGGTAGCAGAGTCAGCGTGTTGGTCAATGATACGAATATCAAACACCTCATTGGCTAATGGATGAACCATTATCGCTGTGAGTCTGTTACTACTGATTGATAAATAAATATAATAGGATACTGGTCATGAAGGATTCACAGGCAAATATACAACCAAATGAAGAAACAAGCGTCATTGGTAATATAGGCATACATAATAAACCTGCTCATAAGAAAACGCGAACATTGAGATTTGGTGGTGCGGCAATATTGGCATTGGGCAGTATCGCGTTAGCCACGCAAAACGCACAGGCACTATCACCGTTAGCTATCGTCAATGGGATTACTTTCAGTGGTGGCGTTGGGGTGAGTAAGGATATCTTATATGGTGATCAGCCTTCACAAGACCTAGATATCTATTATCCAAAACCGCTAGCACAAGCTATGAAATCTCAAAGTGCTATTAATACTAGCTATCCTATGGTGGTATTTGTCCATGGTGGTTCATGGGAGAGCGGTAATAAAGAACAATATGCCTTTGTCGGTCAGAGCTTAGCCAAAGCAGGGTATGTCACCGCAGTGATTAATTACCGTAAAGCGCCTGAGCACGTCTATCCTGATTATGTCAAAGATGCAGCTCAGGCAATTGCTTGGAGTATTGAAAATGCGACCAGTCTCCATGCAGATCCGTCACGCCTAGCAGTGATGGGTCATTCTGCTGGCGCGTTTAATGCAGTAGCAGCCGTTGCCAACGAAGACTTTTTGGCGCCTTATGGTATTAAGCCAACAGATATTGCAGCCGTTATCGGAATTGCGGGTCCTTATAGCTATGATTTCCGCAAGTTCAGTAGTGCAACAGCGTTTGGCCCCGATGCCACACCTGATGAGGTGATGCCAGATCGTCAGATTAAAGGTGCGCAGCCGCCGTATCTATTATTAACGGCGGAAAAAGACAAAATTGTACATGTGACGAATACAATCAAAATGACAGAAGCGTTTAAAGAAGCAGGCGTAACCGTTGAAACGGGCGAAATCGAAGGGGCCAGTCACGCAACCAGTATTGGTGCGATGGCACCGCCGCTACGCTGGGTCAATGATGTGCGTGCGCAAGTGTTGACGTACTTGGATAAAACGCTCAAATAGCTTATTACTATGCATATCGATGACTTTTGACTGTTTAATTGATAGCACTGTCTTAATGCTTAAACACACTTGAGTAAGACAGTACTGTAAGATATGCAAACTCTTGTTATAATGTCATCACTTTAAATCTATACCCTATTCTAAACTTTAAGGCAGACCATTCTATGAGCATGAACGCTGACGATTTGATCGCATTTTTACAGACTCACTTCCCAGACGCTTTTATTCAAGCTGCCAACCAAGGTAATAAGTTTGACGTACGCGTGGTCGATGCCAGCTTTGAAGGCAAACGCGCGGTTCAGCGTCAGCAAGCAGTATATGCGTTAGTCAATGATAAGATTGCGAGTGGCGATATTCACGCACTCAATATCCAAGCGCTGACGCCTGCTGAGTGGGACGTTCAATCAAAAGGCTAATCAAATAGCTGTCTATATGACTAGATATTACCGAATCGGCCATATGCATGGTTGAGAGTTATAGTTCTGGTTTTCACAATTTTTTATACTCATCGCTAGGTTGTCACCTTTATGGATCAATTTTTAATCACTGGTAGTAGTCGTATCGCAGGGGAAGTCACCATCTCAGGCGCCAAAAATGCCGCTTTGCCGTTACTCGCAGCTATGATATTGGCTGAGACTCCAACGACACTGCATAACGTGCCGTCACTACAAGACGTGCGAACGTTGATTGAATTGATCGGTGGCATGGGTATCAAAATCCAAAAGCAAGATGATACGGTCACTTGCGATACCAAAAGTATCGATAACTTTTATGCCCCGTATGATTTGGTAAAAACCATGCGCGCGTCAATCTTGGTGCTAGGGCCGTTACTGGCACGTTTTGGCGAAGCTGAAGTCTCATTGCCAGGTGGTTGTGCGATTGGTTCACGCCCTGTTGACCAGCATCTAAAAGCGTTTGAAGCGATGGGTGCCGAAATCAGTGTAGAGAATGGCTATGTAAAAGCCCAAGCGCCAAAAGGTGGCAAGCTATTAGGCTGTAATTTCTCATTTGATATGATTACCGTTGGCGGTACTGAAAACGTCATCATGGCAGCAGCATTGGCTAAAGGCACAACTGTCTTAGGCAACTGTGCGTTAGAGCCAGAAGTGGTAGATTTGGCCAATATGTTGGTTGCAATGGGTGCCAAAATAAGCGGTATCGGTACATCAACGATGACCATCGAAGGGGTAGAGCGTCTACACGGCTGTGAGTACTCAGTAGTCCCTGACCGTATCGAAACAGGCTCATACCTTGCTGGTGCCTTGATGACACGTGGCGATGTATTGACCAAAAAAACATCTGCTCTATTATTGACGCCAGTGCTAGAGAAGTTCGAAGACATGGGTGCAACTATCACGAGCGGTGATGACTGGATTCGTGCGCAAATGAAAGGCCGTCCGAAGGCAGTTGATATCCGTACTCAGCCACATCCTGGTTTCCCAACGGATATGCAAGCTCAGCTAATGGCGATTGCTTGCTTAGCGGACGGTACGAGTACTTTTATCGAAAACATCTTCGAAAACCGCTATATGCATGTACCAGAGCTCAATCGTTTGGGCGCGTCTATTCAGGTTGATGGTCACACTGCCGTAGTACGAGGTGTCGAAAACTTTACCGCAGCACCAGTAATGGCGACAGATTTACGCGCGTCTATGTCATTAGTAATGGCAGCGGCGACTGCTGAAGGCGAGAGCTTAATCGATCGTATTTACCACATTGACCGTGGTTATGAGCATGTTGAAGACAAGCTGCGTAGCTTAGGCGTGAACATCGAGCGTATTAATACCAACGCTTAATATTGATTAACTCAATATCGACTGTTACCCATATTACGTTATAAATTAAAAACTCCCCTTTCAATAGGGGACTGCACATGGACACGATGTCATTATGACTGAGACAAGCAAATCTTTACCAGCCAGCGGTTTATTAAATGAAGTAAACGATGAGTTTTCAGGTCTAACCTTGGCTTTATCAAAAGGCCGCATTCTAGAAGAGACCATGCCATTGCTACGTGCAGCTGGCGTTGACTTACTAGAAGATCCTGAAGCGTCGCGTAAACTTATTTTTCCAACCTCAAATCCAAATGTGCGTGTATTGATTTTGCGTGCCAGCGACGTGCCGACCTATGTCGAACATGGCGCTGCTGACTTTGGGGTGGCGGGTAAAGATGTGCTGCTTGAGCATGGTGCCAATCATGTTTATGAATTACTCGATTTGCAGATTGCTCAGTGCAAACTGATGACTGCGGGTGTGAAAGATGCACCGCTACCAAATCGTCGTCTGCGTATTGCGACCAAATATGTCAATGTCGCTCGTGCTTATTTTGCAAGCCAAGGTCAGCAGGTTGATGTCATCAAACTTTACGGTTCGATGGAGCTTGCGCCGTTGGTTGGCTTGGGCGATCTGATTGTCGATGTGGTCGATACAGGCAATACATTGCGTGCCAATGGACTTGAGGCACGCGATCATATTTGCGATGTTTCCTCACGTTTGATTGTCAATCAAGTTAGCTATAAGCGCAAATTTGCACTACTAGAACCAATCTTAGATAGCTTTAAAAATAGTATCGCCAATGGCTAACTATCCAGTGCAAGTCATTGGTAATATAAAGCATGGTTATACAAATTTTTAAACCAGTTTAGCAGGCTATGAGTGACGTAGCGTGCTAAACTGGTTTTGTTGTCTTAGCTTGCGAAAACATAAAATCACCGTAAAATTCAGACAAGAAGACATCGAATAAGTCACAATATTTTGAAAGATAAACCTACTTTACTCAGTTCCAAACCGTTCATTTTTAGCACTACTTTACGCTCAGATATAGGATTAGGTCATGCGCCAGTTAAGTACCCAAGATGCCGATTTTGATAGTCAATTGACACAGTTGCTTGCCTTTGAAACAGTCAATGATGCTGAACTACTACATACCGTCGACGATATCATCGCCCAAGTACGTGCTGATGGTGATAGCGTCGTATTGGCATTGACTCAGCAGTTTGACCAGCATCCAGCAACGTCGATGCAAGAGTTAGAGTTGTCTAAAGAAGCGCTTGCTGAAGCGTTTGCCAATCTTGATGAAAAAGTAAAGACAGCGCTGACCACAGCCGCAACTCGGGTACAGACATTCCATGAGCGCCAAGTACAAGAAACATGGCAGTATGAAGACGAGCTAGGCAACCGATTGGGTCAAAAAGTTACACCACTTGATCGCGTTGGGATTTATGTACCAGGCGGTCTGGCCTCTTATCCTTCTTCGGTGTTGATGAATGCTATTCCTGCTAAGGTGGCTGGCGTCACTGAAGTTATCATGGTCGTACCAGCGCCTAAAGGCGTGCTCAATTCGTTAGTATTGGCAGCGGCTCATCTGGCCCAAGTCGATCGCGTCTTCACTATTGGTGGTGCTCAAGCAGTAGCAGCTTTAGCTTACGGCACTGAGACGATTCCAGCCGTGGACAAAATCACAGGACCAGGTAACAAATATGTCGCAGCTGCCAAGCGTGCGGTATTTGGTCAAGTTGGTATCGATATGATTGCTGGACCTTCAGAAGTATTGGTATATGCAGAAGGCGAAGCACAAGATAGAGCGGACTGGCTAGCGATGGATCTATTGTCTCAAGCTGAGCATGATCGTATTGCACAAGCTATCTTTGTGACGACTAGCGAAGAGCAGCTCAACGAAGTAGCGCTAGAAATAGAAAAAGCATTGGCTGAACTGCCAAAAGCAGATATCGCGCGTGACTCATTGCAGAACCGCGGCGCACTGATTTTGGTAAAAGATCGTAGCGAAGGTATGGCACTTATCAATCGTATCGCTCCTGAGCATTTAGAGTTATCCGTTGATAATCCTGATGCACTGTTGAATGATATTCGTCATGCCGGCGCTATTTTTATGGGTCGTCATACGCCCGAAGCTATTGGGGATTACTGTGCAGGGCCAAATCATGTACTGCCAACATCAGGCACAGCGCGCTTTTCTTCTCCGTTAGGTGTGTACGATTTTCAAAAGAAATCATCTATCATTTATTGCAGTGAATCTGGCAGCAAGCCTCTGGCTGAGACAGCTGATATTTTAGCGCAGCGTGAGGACTTAGAAGCCCATGCGCGTTCAGCTCGTTATCGTTATCAGTAATTGATTTTGAATTTTTAGCTTTTACTTTTGATATTTATTTTTAATAGTCTTTGTGGCTAATAGTAGGATAATTTATGAGTGAGTCAAAGATAGACACCAGACTATGGTCGTCTAAAGCGCGCAACTTGTCACCTTATGTTCCAGGTGAGCAGCCGCAACACGACAATCTATGCAAACTAAATACCAATGAAAACCCATTTCCACCCTCGCCAAAAGTAGGGGAGGCTATTGCCAAGGTTTTGGAGCAGCAAGCTGATGAACTACGTTTGTATCCTGCTCCTGAATCTAATGACCTACGTGCTGCATTAGCACAGTCATACAACCTTGATATCAATCAAGTATTTGTCGGTAATGGTTCGGACGAAGTCTTGGCGTTAGTATTTGCGAGCTTCTTTTTAAAAGAGCGTCCGCTACTATCACCTGATATTGGTTATAGTTTCTATCCTGTATATGCACAGACGTTCGGTGTAGAGCTTGTACAGATTCCTTTAGAGGAAGACTTTAGCATTGATCCTGATGCTTATCGTCAGCCTTGTAGCGGTATCATCATCGCTAATCCTAATGCACCAACAGGCTTACTGCTGTCGCTTGCTGATATCCGTAAACTGGCGAGTGAGCATTCTAATGCAGTCATTGTAATTGACGAAGCGTATATCGATTTTGCTCAGATAGACGAGAGCAATGCAGATGCTCCAGTCTCAGCGGTGAGCTTAATCAATGAATGTGATAACGTTATCGTGACCCAAACCTTTTCAAAATCACGCTCGCTTGCTGGATTGCGGGTTGGTATGGCCTTTGGCAATGCATCATTGATTGAAGCACTAACACGTATGAAAAATAGCTTTAACAGCTATCCATTGGATAAGTTGGCTCAAGCTGGTGCGACTGCGAGTGTGTTAGACACTGAGTACTTTGAGCAGACCCGTCAGCAAGTCATTGATTTACGTACGTCGCTAACAGCAGAATTGACGACATTGGGCTATAAGGTCCTACCGTCACATGCCAACTTCGTATTCGCTCGTCCAAAAGATGGCGATGCTAGCTTTGTCGCGAGTGCGTTACGCGAGCAAGGTATTATCGTTCGCCATTTTGATAAGCCGCGTATTGCAGAGTACTTGCGTATTACTATCGGTACAGCAGAGCAGAATAACCGTTTGATTGATGCGCTAAAAGCCTTGCAGGTCGATGCTAGCGTTGCTGCTGAATAATATTAGATTGATAGCTTAATATAGAATATTGATAGGTTAGTCCCTTTACTCATCACGTAAAGCTCTATCGATAAGTCTTAAAAATAAAGCCTGCTAACGTAACGTTGGCAGGCTTTTTAAATTTTAAATTAGCAATAATATTTGAGTTCGCTATCTTAGGTTTTTTGAGCAAGTACTGATAATAAATTACCTACTTTATCTAAGCATTCTTGGTATTCAGCATCACAATCGGACGCGACCGTAATACCGCCACCTGCCCACAGGTTAACGTGTCTTTCTTTATTACAGTCATCATTTGACAAAGCGTTGGCTTGCAAAGTGCGAATGAGCACATTCCATTGACCACTACCATCAAAGTTCATATAACCCATAGTACCACAGTACGCACCGCGCGGCGTAGACTCCAACTCAGCGATGATTTCGACAGCGCGTTTTTTTGGTGTGCCAGTGATAGAGCCAGCAGGCAGACTACCAAACAATACAGCCAACGGATGAGTATCAGTTTTTAGCTCAGCGGTAATAGTACTGACCATATGATGCACGTTACTAAAGCTCTCAATTGCAAATAATTGCGGTACTTTCACACTGCCAATTTTGGCGTATTTGCCCAAATCATTACGCAGTAAATCTACAATCATGACATTTTCGGCACGGTCTTTTTCGCTATTGACCAGTTGCTGTTTATACAGATCATCTTGCTCGTTAGTAACACCTCGTGGCATGGTTCCCTTAATAGGCTTGGTGCGAATAGAGTGTTTGCCAGTGTCGATTTCTCTAGTGAATGTAAAAAATAACTCAGGTGAGCAGCTTAATAGCTCAAAATGATTGCCGTCTGCGTTAAAGCTATTGCTTCTATTTAGGTAATCACCATCATTGCCCTTAACGCTCACATATCCTGCAAAAGGCGCTTTTGTATTGCGATATAGCGCAGGCAAATAGTCAATAAGTGAAAAGGCTGATTGAACATCGTTATTTTTACACGCTAAACTGCCAGACCATTTCTGTGTCAGGTTTATCTGATAGCAGTCGCCTTGCTGTAGATAGTCTTGTGTGCGATTAAATGCTTGTTGATAATCAAGCTTGCTCCATCGCGGACTTAAAACTAGGGAAGTGATACTTGATGAATCTTCGAACTGTGATTGATTGAGATAGTTATCAGACAGTTTTTGATCCAGTTCGTCGAGGTAAGAGGTAAGAGTCGTTACAAGATTATCGTTTGTCTTATGACCAATATTCTCATAAGTGTCATCGTTAGTTAGATGATTCCTTAATTCCCAGCCTGTATCAGTATGTGCCGTAGGTGTTAGATAAATATCATAATGTCCTAATGAAGCAGACGGCTGCATCGCTAATTCAATTCTATCGGCAGGACTTAGTTCGAGAGCTGCAATATCATAACCAATAAAACCGATAAGCCCATGATGATAACTGGGTTTCGAGCTTTCTTCGCTATTGATATATGACGTGTCGTGATTGGCTTTTTGAGTATTGCTATAAGCGATTAGTTCCTCTTGCCATTCTAGATAGCTCATATAAGCTGTCGTGCTAGCATAACTATTGTTATCGCTATTTACTTCAGTATCGCGACGCACGCCATTGCCACGGCAACTTTTAATCACCTTATAAATATTGGGTAAGTCACTAGATGTTTGCTCATCATTGGGATATACAGACCAGCTGACTTTTGGGAGTAAGCCGATTACTGGTCGACCATCGTTATTAAGCCAAACAAGTTGCCAGTTTGCTTTAATATCTTGAGCGAGCAAGTGACGCTGTAGCTGCGGCATCAGTTCTGCAGCAGACAAATCACCAAAACGCCAGCTAGGTTTGCTAGCTGGCGATGGCGCAGAATCTGTCTGCTCAGTTGTATTGTGATTTGATACAAGCATGGGTTAAGCGTCAAACTTTTTGATAATCAGCGTAGCGTTAGTACCACCAAAGCCAAAGCTATTACTCATCAAGGTTTCAAGATTTGCTTCACGCATTTCAGTGACGATATCGAAACCTTCAGCAGCAGGATCTAGGTTGTCAACATTGATACTCGGAGCGATAAAGCCGTCCTGTAGCATTAGCAGACAATAAATTAGCTCTTGTGCACCAACAGCGCCCAAGCTATGACCTGTCATTGATTTGGTTGAGCTGATAGCAGGTACCTTACTGACGTCATTATCAAATACTTTAGCAATCGCTTTAAGCTCAGTAATATCGCCTAGCGGTGTACTAGTACCATGACTATTGATGTAATCCACACTTTCTAGACCCGCTTCGGCCAAGGCTTGTTGCATACAGCGAACAGCACCTTCACCACTTGGCGCAACCATTTCTGCACCATCAGAGCTAGCACCATAGCCAACGATTTCAGCCAAAATATTGGCACCGCGTGCTTGAGCATGCTCCAGACTCTCTACAACCACCATCGCACCACCAGCAGCAATCACAAAACCGTCACGGTCTTTGTCATAGGCTCTTGAAGCAAGTTTTGGTGTGTCATTATACTGAGTACTGACTGCACCCATGGCATCAAACATACAAGACTGTGTCCAGTGTTCAGCTTCACTACCACCAGCCAATATCACATCGGCTTTACCCAATTGGATAAGCTCAGCAGCATGACCGATACAGTGCGTTGAAGTCGCGCAAGCAGAGGCGAGCGAGTAGGAGACGCCTTGGATTTTTAGACCGGTTGCTAAAGCGGCTGATACCGAGCTGCCCATTGTCTTTGGTACTGCCATTGCGCCGACACCGCGTAGACCTTTTTCGCGCATAGCATCGATAGCATTGACGATATTTTCTGTTGATGCACCGCCCGAGCTTGCCACTACACCCACTCGTGGGTTGTTATTGATAGTATCAAGCGATAGTCCTGAGTGCTCAATCGCATTTAGCGCACTGACGTAAGCATAGAGACTGGCGTCACTAAAGAACCTTTTCAGCTTACGGTCGATACCACTGGTATCAAGTTCTGATTGATTGATGCTACCGCTCACGTGTGATTTAAACTCGTGCTCAGCATAAGAATCGTTAAATGTGATGCCAGACTGACCTTCTTTGAGGGCAGTGGTGACAGTATCTAAATCATGTCCAATACAAGAGACAATCCCTGCTCCAGTAATAACGACGCGGCGCATATGCTATTCCTTATAAGTAACGACTTGCTAGCAGTTGGTTGCAATAATCGTGGTAAATCTATATATGATGTTTAACTATGAGTTAATTCGAGCATTATAATGAAAAAATAGTCTATGTAGATAACGATAGCATGAATTTAGGTAACGAAATTCTGTTAACGGTCTATCAGAGGCAATATAAATTCAGTGTACAATTATGCTCTCAGTTATGGCACATGATAACGTATCAAGCACTGAAAATCTTTGGACAAGTGTAAAATAACGACAAAATAACACTTATGACTGAGTTTTGAGTAAAGAGATGAGACGTAAGCCTAGCTACTGGCTATGGACGGAATTATACTTTAGATACAAAATTTGTGATTCTAATAACATTGTTCGCACTGACACCAGTTACGATAACTGGCTAAAATAATAGATTCATTATTATTAATAATTAACTATCATATTAAAATACAATTATATTAAAAAACCAACTCATCATATTAAGGACATCACGATGGCAAAGCGTAGTACTCTTTCTAAAAGCATCAATACTATTGGCTCTTTTACTCGAAACAATCTAGAGCGCGTAGGGGCGATGATTGACAGCGTAAACGCTAAAACAGGCAAGCCGCGTCAATACAAAGCCGTAGACCTAGGCGATGAAGACTACCAACAAGATTTGTTTCGTGAGCAAACACTAAAGGCTACGCAGCAACTATTAGGACCACGCTTTGCTACTTATGGTAAATACGCCAAGAAAGTCGTGCCGAATAGTTTTTTCCAGTCGACAGTTGACGGCGCATTTGCCCAAGTGGCCAACCTCGCTGCCAACTGGAGTCAACTAGACTTACCTAATGAACATCGTTTTGCCAATATTGCTACTTTAGATGACGAAGAGCGTTATGCGCTAGCTACTGATATTGCTAATCAAAACCGCGCGCTTGCAATGATGGGTGGTTTGACGGGTTTAGCAGGTCTACCAGGTTTGCTCGCTGATACACTATGGCTATTATTGGTTTCATTACGTACGGTTTACCAGATTGCTGCTGTATATAATAAGCCGCTGACAGGTAAGCAAGGCGTCAAGATGGCGTACGAACTACTATCAAACGCTGATTTGAGCAAAATGCAAGAAAAACAAGCGCTACTAGCTGGTCTAGGTATTGGTAAAGGTTTGCTTGATAATGCTCAAAGCAATGGACTACATAGTGAACTTAAAAATCTCGGTCTAAAAAATAAAAATGTGAATTTCTATGCTGAGCAAATAGACAAAGTCGCCAGTCAAGTAGGTGTTGATTTAGATCAGATTAATTTATCATGGGTTCGTCGATTTATTCCTGTCACCGCAGTAGCGATCGGCATGCACTATAACAGCCAGTTGATTGACGAAGTTATTGGCGTTGCTCAGGCGACCTTTGCACCAGAAGCAAAATTGGCCAATCGTGCTATTACTGATGACAGCAGCAGTGAGTCTAAAGTAGAAAAGGCTGATACTGATGAGGCGAAAAAAGACACAGAGCGTAAAGAAAAAAGCAGTGATTCAGAAAAGGTCTCTGATAAAGAAGAAGCTAGTAAAGAAAAAACTAGCAGTAAAAAAGACGCAGACAAGCAAACGTCTGATAAAAAAGCCAAGTAATAGACATATAATTTGCTAGTTGGGTTATATATTTATAAGTACGATGGTATTTATCTTAGTTTGATTGAACAACATGACTTGAAAATTAGGATAAATACCACCACTTAGTTACTATCAAGTACCATTTCAATGTTAAACATCTTTTCTTAATGATGCTTGAGCTCACTTTGTTTGCTTTATTTATTACGCTATTTTTCTGCGAAAAATCTATAAAGTGATACAATGAGAGGCTGAATGCATATCTATCAAATGTTGTAAAGCGAAACCATTCATAAGTGGTTGAAATAGCAGCAACAACTCTTTATAATACACTGTCCTAAAAATGGGTGCCCCGAAATCTGCAATTATTGTCAGATAGATGGTGCATTGGCCCATTTTTTTGTTTTATACCAAACGGGAGAAGGATGCCTTATGGCAACAACTAACCAATTGATTCGTAAAGGTCGCAAAACCATCAAGGAAAAGTCAAAAGTTCCTGCGTTGGAAGCGTGCCCACAGCGTCGCGGTGTATGTACTCGTGTATATACTACCACGCCAAAAAAACCTAACTCTGCCATGCGTAAAGTATGTCGTGTACGTTTGACTTCAGGCTATGAAGTATCAAGCTACATCGGCGGCGAAGGTCATAACCTACAAGAGCACAGTGTTGTTCTAATCCGTGGTGGTCGTGTAAAAGATCTACCAGGTGTACGTTATCACACTGTTCGCGGTGCATTAGATTGCGCAGGCGTTAAAGACCGTAAGCAAGGTCGCTCTAAGTACGGTGCTAAGAAGCCTAAAGTTTAATAACTAAACGTTATTAAATAAGCTTTTTGCACTACCCAATAACTGTGCATGGGTTTGGTGTCAGTAGTAATATCGCTTTTATATAAATATATATCTGGGATTTACTCTTAAAACATACCACCATGCAGTAAGGCTAACTGATAACTCACTGCTATATCCTAGTGATAAGTAGTCGATGTTGTGAATGTTAGACACTCCTGAAGATAAGGAAATTTATTATGCCAAGACGTCGCGTCGTTGCTGCCCGTGAGATCCTACCGGATCCTAAGTTTGGTAGCCAAACTGTTGCAAAATTTATCAACCATGTAATGAGTGATGGTAAAAAATCTACTGCTGAGCGTATCGTTTACGGTGCACTTGAGACAGTAAGTGAGAAGCGTAAAGTTGAAGATCCAGTATCTTTCTTCGAAGAAGTGCTAGAAAATGTACGCCCAATGGTAGAAGTAAAAGCTCGCCGCGTTGGCGGTGCAACCTATCAAGTACCAATGGAAGTACGCCCCTCCCGTCGTACTGCATTGGCTATGCGTTGGTTAGCTGAAGCTGCTGCTAAGCGTTCTGAAAAATCAATGGCTTTGCGTTTAGCTGGCGAATTGAATGATGCTGCTGATGGCAAAGGCGCTGCTATGAAAAAGCGTGACGAAGTTCACCGCATGGCAGATGCTAACAAAGCATTCTCTCATTACCGTTTCTAAGCTACTTTTTAATAGTAGCTTGAGATTAGTGGCTCATGCCATTTAATCTTACATTGTTGTTTATTCTATTGATTGCCGCCATCATCATTCGGTCATATATAAATGTTATTTATTGATGACTGAGGTGGCGGACATCTATCCAGATGTCTCTCTTAACAAATACAGTTTTTGCTGGAGAGCATCCCAAATTTGATGCCGCACTATTCTTAGTATTTGCTCTTTTTTTGTCCGTATTAGGCTCAATAATCAGTAAGTAATATTACGAAGCTGAACGCTTTGTCATAGAGTATGAGGTAGAGACACAATACATTATTATATACACGACTTTTCCTAGGAAAACACTATGGCTCGTAAAACTCCCCTAAAACGCTATCGCAATATTGGTATCTCAGCGCACATCGATGCTGGTAAGACAACCACTACAGAGCGTGTTTTATTCTATACCGGTGTTAGCCACAAAATTGGCGAAGTACATGATGGCGCAGCCACTATGGACTGGATGGAGCAAGAACAAGAGCGTGGTATTACTATTACCTCAGCGGCAACAACTTGTTTTTGGTCAGGTATGGCTAAACAGTTTGACGAACACCGTATTAACATCATCGATACCCCAGGTCACGTTGACTTCACGATCGAAGTTGAACGTTCTATGCGTGTACTTGATGGCGCTTGCATGGTTTACTGTGCAGTAGGCGGCGTTCAGCCACAGTCTGAGACCGTATGGCGTCAGGCGAACAAATATAAAGTACCACGTCTTGCATTTGTAAACAAAATGGACCGTGTTGGTGCTGATTTCTATCGTGTTATCGAACAGATCAAAACTCGCTTAGGCGGTAACCCTGTACCATTGGTTATCCCAATCGGTAAAGAAGATGACTTCGAAGGCGTTGTTGATCTAGTAACCATGAAAGCTATCTATTGGGACGAAGCGTCTCAAGGTATGCAGTATGATGAGCGCGAAATCCCAACTGAACTACAAGAAAAAGCAGCAGAATACCGCGAGCACCTTGTAGAAAGCGCTGCTGAAGCAAACGAAGAGTTGATGAACGAATACTTAGAAAATGGTGAGTTGACTGTAGAACAAATTCACGGTGCTATTCGTCAGTTAACTATCGATAATGAAATCATCCCGCTTCTTTGTGGTACTGCCTTTAAGAACAAAGGTGTACAGAAGATGCTAGATGCCGTTATTCAGTATCTACCTGCACCAATCGACGTACCTGCTATTAAAGGTATTCTTGATGACAAAGACGAAAGCGAAGGCAGCCGTGAAGCATCAGATGAAGCACCTTTCTCAGCACTAGCGTTCAAAATCATGAATGACAAATTCGTTGGTAACTTAACCTTCGTACGTGTTTATTCTGGTGTAATGAAGCAGGGTAGCAGTGTTTATAACCCAGTTAAAATGAAGCGTGAGCGTGTTGGCCGTATCGTACAGATGATGGCAAACTCTCAAGAAGAGCTTGCAGAGATTCGTACTGGTGATATCGCAGCTCTAGTCGGCATGAAAGATGTGACTACTGGTGATACGCTATGTGATGAAGACAACGTGATCACTCTTGAGCGTATGGAATTCCCAGATCCAGTTATCTCTCTAGCTGTTGAGCCAAAAACCAAAGCTGACCAAGAAAAAATGTCAATCGCTCTTGGCCGTTTGGCAAAAGAAGATCCATCGTTCCGTGTACACACTGACGAAGAATCTGGTCAGACAATCATCAGTGGTATGGGTGAGCTACATCTAGAGATTCTTGTTGACCGTATGAAGCGTGAATTCAACGTTGAAGCAAACATCGGTGCACCTCAGGTTGCTTATCGTGAGACGATTCGTAACACTGTTGAACAAGAAGGCAAATTCGTACGTCAAACAGGTGGTCGTGGTAAGTTTGGTCACGTTTGGTTACGTCTTGAGCCACTTGATCCAGCTGGCGACACTGAATATGAATTCGCTGAAGAAGTTGTTGGTGGTACTGTACCAAAAGAATTCCACGGTGCTGTTGACAAAGGTATCCAAGAGCGCATGAAAAACGGCGTACTTGCAGGCTACCCAGTAGTTGGCGTAAAAGCGACCTTGTATGATGGTTCTTATCATGACGTTGACTCTGATGAATTGTCATTTAAGATGGCTGGTTCTATGGCCTTCAGAAAAGGTTTCTTAGCAGCTGATCCAGCGCTACTTGAGCCAGTAATGAAAGTAGAAGTTGAAACACCTGAAGACTACATGGGCGACATCATGGGCGATCTTAACCGTCGTCGTGGTTTGGTACAGGGTATGGAAGATCTACCTGGCGGTACTAAACAGATTCGTGCTGAAGTACCATTAGCGGAAATGTTTGGTTATGCCACTCAAATGCGCTCTATGTCACAAGGCCGTGCAACTTATTCAATGGAATTCCAAAAGTACGCTGAGATTCCAAAATCAGTTGCTGCTGAAATCATCTCTAAGTTCAACTCTAAAGATGATGACGAGTAAATAAAGCTTACTGAAAGTGACAATATAGAGTGCGTCTGTGTATTGTCACTAAAGAATACGCCAATAACTTGTTAAAAGACTTGTTATTGGCCGCGATTTTCTTATAATATCTGCACATTAGTATGTGCAACCTTTTAACAATTATCTTAATGTGGTCAAAATCGTCTTAATAATCATATTTATATGAGTTAAGTCTTGAACCCCAAAAAAAGAGGAAATACCCATGGCAAAGGCCAAGTTTGAACGTAACAAGCCACACGTCAACGTCGGTACAATCGGACACGTTGACCATGGTAAAACAACCCTTACCGCTGCAATCGCAACCGTAGCTGCAATCACCTCTGGTGGCGAAGCCAAAGACTACGCGTCTATTGACTCAGCACCAGAAGAAAAAGCACGTGGTATCACGATCAACACCTCACACGTAGAATATGACACAGACAGCCGTCACTATGCTCACGTAGATTGCCCAGGTCACGCCGATTATGTTAAAAACATGATCACTGGTGCGGCACAGATGGACGGCGCAATCCTAGTCGTATCTGCAACTGACGGCCCAATGCCACAGACTCGTGAGCACATCTTGCTTTCACGTCAGGTTGGCGTACCGTACATCATCGTATTCATGAACAAATGTGACATGGTTGATGACGAAGAATTGTTAGAGCTAGTAGAAATGGAAGTTCGTGAATTATTGAACGACTATGACTTCCCAGGCGATGACACTCCTATCGTTAAAGGTTCTGCTACTGAAGCCCTAAAAGGCTCAGAAGAAAAATACGGCCAACCAGCTGTTGTAGAACTACTAAACGTACTAGACACTTATATCCCAGAGCCAGAGCGTGACATCGACAAAGCATTCCTAATGCCAATCGAAGACGTATTCTCAATCTCAGGTCGTGGTACTGTAGTAACAGGCCGTGTTGAATCTGGTATCGTTAAAGTTGGCGACGAGATCGAAATCGTTGGTATCCGTGACACTCAAAAAACCACCTGTACTGGTGTAGAGATGTTCCGTAAACTGCTTGACGAAGGTCGTGCAGGCGAAAACTGTGGCGTACTACTACGTGGTACTAAGCGTGAAGACGTACAACGTGGCCAAGTACTAGCTAAACCAGGTTCAATCACTCCTCATACCAAGTTTGACGCTGAAGTATATGTATTGTCAAAAGAAGAGGGTGGTCGTCACACACCATTCCTAAACGGCTATCGTCCACAGTTCTACTTCCGTACTACTGACGTAACTGGCGCAATCCAATTACAAGACGGTACTGAAATGGTAATGCCTGGTGATAACGTTGAGATGGGCGTAGAGCTTATCCACCCAATCGCTATGGACAAAGGTCTTCGCTTCGCTATTCGTGAAGGCGGCCGTACTGTAGGCGCTGGTGTTGTTGCTAACGTATTGAACTAATACTTAAGTCTCAGTAATGAGCTTTTGAATTAGTCATAAAAAAGGCCATCCTATTTAGGGTGGCCTTTTTTTATTGAGGATAGTGAAGCACGTTCAAAAATAGAATTAGGCTTAGCGCGTATCAATAGATTTGCAATATCCATGACAGAGACAATTATTTGTTAGATAGCATATTGTAATCTACGGCATAGCTTGTTATATTATCGCTGCACTTAACGCTAGCAGCTGTTTTAGATTGCAGCAGTGCAAAATCAGGTAAAATTAATAATTTTACCGTCAAGGGCTTGCATTCTATGCTAAATATTGTATAATGCTGTCCTTTACACCCATAGGCGATTGGCTCAATTGGTAGAGCATCGGTCTCCAAAACCGAGGGTTGTAGGTTCGAGTCCTACATCGCCTGCCATCTTCTTATCACATCTTTGTTGTACCCCACCATCTCCGAAGCGAGTTCTTTATGAGCAATGATCAAGATAACCTCGAGACTAAGTTATCTGATGCCAAGGCGGTTGCTGGTGGAATGCTGTCTAAAAATAAGCATGTTTCAGCTAGCGGTACTACTGCTGTTGAAGTGGCTAAGACTGGCTCAATAAAAGATTTGATTTTGTGGCTACTTGCCGCAGCTGTATTAATCGGTGCGACTTTAGTAAATCAATATTTACCAGGCTATTGGCAACCTGCCAACGACGTCTGGGTACGTATTGGTATTATTGTCGCACTTGTTGTATTTGCATTAGTCTGTTTGGCGTTAACGCATCAAGGCCGTGCTTTTAAAATATTGCTAAAAGACGCTGCCGTTGAGCTTCGCCGAGTGACATGGCCAGGTAAAGACGAAACCTTTCAGTACACATGGCAAGTAATTGTTGTGATTGCGATTGCTGGTTTCTTTATTTGGTTATTGGATAACTTTTTTAATTGGTTCGTTGGTATCTTTATCGGTTAATAGCACGTATTAGTGACTATTAGCGAGACATTTACTCATAACGACTTATTTATAATGATCAGGAGCGTGATATGCGTTGGTATATTGTCCAAGCGTTTTCAGGATATGAAAAACAAGTACAACGTTCATTAACTGATCGTATTAATCGTAGTGACTTCGCTGAGTCATTCGGTGATGTATTGGTTCCTACTGAAGAAGTCGTCGAAATGAAAGACGGCAAAAAACGTAAGAGTGAGCGTAAGTTCTTTCCTGGATATGTATTGATCCAGATGGAGATGAACGATAATACTTGGCACATCGTAAAAGACTGTCCTCGTATTATGGGCTTCATCGGTGGTACGCCTGAGATGCCTGCACCGATTACGCAAGTAGAAGCTGATCGCATTTTAAACCGTTTGAACCAGACTGAAACTGACCCACGTCCTAAGACTCTATTTGAGCCAGGCGAAGAGTTGTTGGTTATCGATGGTCCATTTACTGACTTTAAAGGGTTGGTAGAAAAAGTGGATTATGAGAAGTCTAAACTACATCTAACGGTAAACGTATTTAATCGACCTACACAGGTTGAGCTTGAATTTAGTAAAGTTGAAAAACTGGACTAAATTAGCAAAAAATTCATCAACCGGGGAGCTGTTAGTCAATTAGGTATATACCACGTTGATTTGGCGCTATTACCCATTTAGGAGAGTATCATGGCTAAGAAGATTGATGGTTACATCAAACTGCAAGTGCCTGCAGGCAAAGCAAATCCTTCACCACCTATTGGTCCAGCTTTGGGTCAAAAAGGCGTGAACATCATGGCGTTCTGTAAAGAATTTAACGCTGCGACCTCAGGCCAAGAGCCAGGTCTACCGATCCCAACTGAGATCACAGTATACAGCGACAAGTCTTTTACCTTCATCATGAAGTCACCACCAGCTGCATACTTACTACGTAAGGCTGCTGGTATTGCTAAAGGTTCAGGTACACCGAACACTGCTAAAGTTGGTAAAGTTGACCGTGCACAACTAGAAGACATCGTTAAGACTAAGAATGCAGATTTAACTGCAGCTGATCTTGACGCTGCTGTCCGTACCATCGCTGGTACTGCACGTTCAATGGGTATTACCGTGGAGGGTGTATAATGTCTAAGCTAACCAAACGTCAAAAAGAAATTCAAAGCCGTATTGATAATGAAAAACAGTACACTATTGAAGAAGCGGTTCAAATCCTAAACGATTTGCCAGCGCTAAAGTTCAAAGAGTCTATCGATATCGCAGTAAACTTGGGCGTTGACCCACGTAAATCTGACCAAGTAGTTCGTGGTGCAACCAACCTACCTGCTGGTACTGGTAAAACCAAACGCGTTGCTGTATTTGCTCAAGGCGCTGCTGCTGAAGCCGCTAAAGAAGCTGGTGCAGACATCGTTGGTTTTGAAGACCTAGCAGAGCAAATCAAAGCCGGTAACATGGACTTTGATGTTGTTATCGCAGCTCCAGATGCAATGCGTGTTGTTGGTCAGTTAGGTACTATCCTAGGCCCACGTGGTCTAATGCCTAACCCTAAAGTTGGTACAGTAACGCCAAACGTTGCTGAAGCTGTGACTAATGCGAAAGCTGGTCAGGCTCAGTACCGTGTTGATAAAGCTGGTATCATCCATGCAACTATCGGCCAAGTTGGTTTCACTGCTGATCAAATCGAGCAGAACGCTCAAGCGATTCTTTCTGATCTAAAGCGTGCTAAGCCTGCTACTTCTAAAGGTACTTTCATTAAGAAAATTACCTTGTCTAGCACGATGGGTCCAGGTCTAACGATCGACGCTGTTCCTTATCGTACTGCTAAATAATTAAAGTTTTTATCTTCAAATATTTTGAGTGATAAACACAAACAGTTTTTAAAGAATTAGGTCAGCGTAGTATTTGCTACGCTGTCTAAGACCGTAGGTAGAGAGTAGTTTAGAGTCATAGTTAGCGATCTTCGGATAGTTGCTTATGATAATAAGTCACTTTTGTTAATCGACGACAGATGAAAATCTTAGTTGTCCTACGCAGACGGTGGCCCACACAGTTTAAGACACGAGCGAATAGGGCGATAAGGTTATTTATAACCTTCAAACTATTACTCAACGTCATTCTGATAACGGTGCCGTAATCAGTCGTTACCAGTAGATGCTTTTTTTATTAATTGAATCCACTGGTAATGTGTCGTATCAAGTCAGTCTTAGCTTACAGTTTGAGCGCATAAAAACCTTGTTTTTGGCACTTTTATTATAAGTCGATTGATAAGATTAAAGGAGTCAACTTATGGCATTAACGCTAGAACAAAAACAACAAGTTGTGGCTGAAGTGTCTGAAGTTGCTGCTAATGCTTACTCAGCAGTAGCTGCCGAATATCACGGTATTGGTGTTGCACAGCTTACTAAGCTGCGCGAACAAGCTCGTGATAAAGGTGTTGTTTTGAAAGTGGTAAAAAATACACTAGCAAAACGCGCTTTTGAAGGCACTAAGTTTGAGAGCATGTCAGACCGTATGACTGGTCCACTACTTTTGGCTTTCTCTATGGAAGATTTGGGATCTGCTGCTCGAGTCGTTTTCGACTTCAGCAAAGATAACAAAGCTTTAGAGACCAAATTAGTATCAGTCGGTGGTGAAGTTTATGGTCCAGAAGAGCTAGAGCGCGTATCGAAGCTACCAACTCGCGACGAAGCAATCTCTATCTTGATGGCTACTATGAATGCACCAGTGACCAAGCTTGTCCAGACTATGAACGCTGTTCCTGGCAAGTTCGTTCGCACTGTAGCGGCAATCAAAGACGCAAAAGAAGCTGCTTAATTGCTTGTTTTAACGTAACTTTAACATCGCTAATTTTGGTTGCATTTTATTGTCACATTAGGCAAGCAATCAAGGCGATATTAGAATCAATTAATTTTTATCAGATAACGGAGAGTTCTCATGGCACTATCTAAAGATGACGTGTTAAATGCAATCGCTGAAATGTCAGTAATGGATATCGTTGAGTTAATCAGCGACATGGAAGAAAAATTCGGCGTAACAGCTGCTGTTGCTGCTGCACCTGCTGCTGCTGGTCCTGCTGCTGCTGCTGCTGAAGAAAAAGACGAGTTTGACGTAGTTCTTGCCAGCTTTGGCGAGAAGAAAGTTGGCGTAATTAAAGCCGTACGTGAAGCTACTGGTCTTGGCCTAAAAGAAGCGAAAGATTTGGTTGAAAGCGCTCCAGCTCCAATCAAAGAAGGCGCATCTAAAGCTGAAGCTGAAGAGTTGAAAAAGAAACTTGAAGAAGCTGGTGCAACTGTTGAACTAAAATAAGTTTAACACTGTACGAAAAAAAGCTGGTAATGCCTTGCATTGCCAGCTTTTTTTTACTATAATTCGTAGCTTGACCTTTTGTGTCTGCCAACATACGTATGCAACATCACGGTGGATACCCATCAAAAGGACAGACGATATACATGCAAGCACACATGCCAGTTTTTGAAATCAGTTAATATGAGCTAAACGTCTGTAGATGTTTGGCATTTTTTTGTGTCTGCATGCTTTCCTATCAACACTATAGTTTATACTGATTCTAAAAGTTATAGTTACCCCGATTATTAATCCTGAAAAAAGCGGTATTCTTAAAAAAGCTGTTGATCATAAGTTGCCTACTTGATGTGGCATGACTGTCGATATTTAGTCTCATAGACAGTTTGTATGTGTAGGGAACATAGTTCGGTGATAAGTAGTCTAGATGGCAAGTAGTATAGATGCAATCTTAATAGACATTATTTCCCAGCAATGTATTTGTAAATTAAGCCTGATAGGCAATGCGTTACAGATTATATAATATTGAATTTTTTGGTTGCAATAGTCATATAGACTGATTCACTTACCATGAATCTAGCAAGCAACGACGATATTAAATGAAGTGTGCTAGGTAAGCACTGAAGAGTAAAGTAGTAATTGACAGAAAAGACATGAACTGAACACGAAGACCCGTTTTATATTATCGTTTACGTCGTCACGTTTGCATCGTATTTATGCATACTGGCCACGCTTTTAATTTGTTTCCACGTTTACTGTAAGGACTCTCGATGGCATATTCTTATACTGAAAAAAAGCGTATTCGCAAAAGTTTTGCTGAATTGCCCACTGTAATGGACATTCCCTATTTACTGTCTATTCAAGTAGATTCTTACGAGCAATTTTTGCAAGAGCACAAAAAGCCAAAAGCTCGTGAGAATACTGGTTTGCAAGCTGCGTATTCCTCTATTTTCCCAATTGAGAGTCACTCTGGTAACGCAGAGCTACAATTTGTTGAGTACTATTTAGGCACGCCTGAATTTGATGAGCGTGAGTGTATCTTACGTGGTTCAACGTTTGCTGCGCCTATGCGTGTCAAAATCCGTTTGATCATCAAAGACAAAGACAGCAAAGACAAAGATAGCAAAGCTGCTATCAAAGATATCCGTGAGCAAAGCGTCTATATGGGTGAGATGCCTTTGATGACGGCTAACGGTACTTTTATTATCAATGGTACTGAGCGTGTTATTGTATCTCAGCTACATCGTTCACCTGGTGTGTTCTTTGATCATGATAAAGGTAAGTCGCATTCAAGTGGTAAGGTGCTTTATAACGCACGTATTATCCCTTACCGTGGTTCATGGTTAGACTTTGAATTTGATGCAAAAGATTTAGTATTTGCTCGTATTGACCGTCGCCGTAAACTACTTGCGTCAATCATCCTACGCGCACTTGGTCTAACAACTTCTGAAATCCTAGATTTATTCTTTGATAAAGTTGCTGTTTATAAAGGCGAAGAGCAGTTTGAAATTGATTTAGTTGCTGATCGTCTACGTGGCGAAATGGCTCAGTTTGATATCGTATCACCTGAAGGTGACGTTATCGTAGAGCAGGGCAAACGTATTAACGCACGCCGTATCCGTCAGCTTGAAGAAGCAGGTATGACGAAGATTGCTGTGCCTGATGAGTATTTGTATGAGCGTATCTTAGCAGAAGACATCGTTGTTAATGACGAAATCATCGCTAAAGCAAATACGCCAATCGACCATGAATTATTGGTTAAATTGAGCGCGTTTGAAGCCAGTGAATCTATCAAAGAATTCAGCATTCTATTCACGAACGATATCGACCAAGGTAGTTATATTGCTGATACGCTACGTGCTGATAGTACATCAAGCCGTGAAGAAGCGTTGATCGAAATCTACAAAGTAATGCGTCCAGGTGAGCCACCAACGGTCGAAACTGCTGAGAAACTGTTTGAAAGCATGTTCTTCAACGCAGATCGTTATGACTTATCAAACGTCGGTCGTATGAAGTTCAACCGTCGTCTTGGTTTAGAATTTGATAACACTGATGATCCTGATATTCAGCGCGAACGCAGTGTATTGACCAACGATGATATCGTTAACGTTCTAAAAGAGCTTATCGAGATTCGTAACGGTCGCGGCGATGTCGATGATATTGACCATCTTGGTAACCGCCGTATTCGTTCAGTAGGCGAGATGGCAGAAAACCAATTCCGTGTTGGTCTAGTACGTGTTGAGCGTGCCGTAAAAGAGCGTTTAAGTTCAGCAGAGTCAGACAACCTGTCACCACAAGATTTGATTAACTCTAAGCCAGTAGCGGCTGCGGTTAAAGAATTCTTTGGTTCAAGCCAGTTGTCACAGTTTATGGATCAGAACAACCCGTTGTCTGAAGTTACCCATAAGCGCCGTGTATCAGCGTTAGGACCTGGTGGTCTAACTCGTGAACGTGCAGGCTTTGAAGTACGTGACGTACATGATACCCATTATGGCCGTGTATGTCCTATTGAAACTCCTGAAGGTCCAAACATTGGTCTGATTAACTCACTAGCAACATTTGCTAAAACCAACAGCTTTGGCTTCTTAGAAACGCCTTATCGCCGTGTGGTTGATGGTAAAGTGACTGACGTTATTGAGTATTTATCAGCAATCGAAGAAGTAGGTACTGTCATTGCACAGGCTGATTCTCCGATGACTGAAGATGGCGCGTTATCTGACGAGATGGTCAGTGTACGTAGCTATGGTGAATTTGTTCGTATGCCGCCAGAAAAAGTGACGCATATGGATGTATCACCAAGTCAGGTAGTATCGGTTGCAGCAGGTTTGATTCCGTTCCTAGAGCATGATGATGCTAACCGTGCCTTGATGGGCTCGAACATGCAGCGTCAGGCTGTCCCTACGCTACGTGCTGATAAGCCGTTAGTAGGTACTGGTATGGAGCGTCACGTTGCTCGTGACTCTGGTGTCTGTGTTATCGCTAAGCGTGGCGGTGTGATTGAAGATGTTGACGCATCACGTATCGTTGTTCGTGTAAACGAAGACGAGATGACTGCTGGTGAAGCGGGTATCGATATCTATAACTTGATCAAATACACGCGCTCTAACCAGAACACTTGTATCAACCAACGTATCATCGTTAACCAAGGTGACGAGATTGCTTTGGGTGATATCTTGGCTGATGGTCCTTCAACGGATCTTGGTGAGCTAGCATTAGGTCAGAACATCCGCATTGCATTTATGCCGTGGAATGGTTACAACTTCGAAGATTCAATCTTGTTATCTGAAAAAGTAGTTAAAGAAGATCGTTTCACTACGATTCATATCCAAGAATTGACTTGTGTGGCTCGTGATACCAAGCTAGGTACAGAAGAGATCACTGCTGATATTCCAAACGTTGGTGAAGCAGCACTATCAAGTCTTGATGAAGCAGGTATCGTCTATATCGGTGCTGAAGTTGACGCTGGTGATATCCTAGTTGGTAAAGTGACGCCAAAAGGTGAAACACAACTAACGCCAGAAGAGAAACTACTACGGGCTATCTTTGGTGAAAAAGCGGCTGACGTGAAAGACACTTCACTACGTGTACCAACTTCAAGTAAAGGTACGGTTATTGATGTACAGGTCTTCACCCGTGATGGCGTTGAAAAAGACGCACGCGCAAGAGCGATTGAAAAATCGCAGCTTGATAGCTATCGTAAAGATTTGAAAGAAGAGCTACGTATCTTTGAAGAAGCAGCACGTGGTCGTATTGGTAATCTATTAGATGGCCAAAAAGTCAGCGGCGGTGCTGGTCTAAAAGCTGGTACGGTTATGGCATTGGCTGATATGAAAGATATGAGCCTTGAGACATTGCTTGATATTCAGCCAGTAGAAGAAGAAATCTCTGAGCGTCTAACGCAAATCGCTGATTACTTGGTTGATAAGCAAAAAGACATCGATGTGAAGTTTGCTGAGAAAAAACGCAAATTGACTGCTGGTGATGACTTGCAACATGGCGTACAAAAAATCGTTAAAGTATATCTAGCGGTTAAGCGTCGTATTCAGCCTGGTGATAAGATGGCTGGTCGTCATGGTAACAAAGGTGTTGTATCGCGCATCATGCCAGTTGAAGACATGCCTTATGATGAAAATGGTAATACCGTTGACATTGTATTGAACCCACTTGGTGTACCATCTCGTATGAACATTGGTCAGGTTCTAGAGACGCATTTGGGTATGGCAGCGAAAGGGTTGGGCGAGAAGATTGACGGTATGCTCAAATCGCAAGCAGCAATCAAAGAGCTACGTGACTTCTTGGACAAAATCTATAACCAAGTAGGCGGTGAGCAAGTTGATCTTGATAGCTTGAGTGATGATGACATCATGGCGCTAGCAGACAACTTACGTGGCGGTGTACCGATGGGCACAGCAGTATTTGACGGCGCAAGAGAAAGCCAAGTTAAAGATTTGCTCGAGCTTGCTGGTATGGATCGCGATGGTCAGCAGACGTTATATGATGGTCGTACAGGTCAGAAGTTTGACCGTAAAGTAACCGTTGGTTACATGTACATGCTCAAGCTTAACCATTTGGTTGATGACAAAATGCATGCGCGTTCAACCGGTTCTTATTCTCTAGTAACGCAGCAGCCATTGGGTGGTAAAGCTCAGTTTGGTGGTCAGCGCTTCGGTGAGATGGAAGTGTGGGCACTAGAAGCATACGGCGCGACTTACACGTTGCAAGAAATGCTAACAGTGAAGTCGGATGACGTTGAAGGCCGTACTCGTATGTACAAAAACATCGTTGATGGTGAGCAGTATATGGATCCAGGCATGCCTGAGTCGTTCAACGTACTGACCAAAGAAATCAAATCACTGGGTATTAATATTGAGTTAAAACAAAGCAACTAGCCCGTTGTTTAACTTAGTTGTCCACTAAAGGCAGTCTGCTTTATTGCTGCTGCTTTTAGTGATTTGTCTCAACCCTATTCATTGCCTTCATTCATCTTATCTGCGTCAATGGTACGCTGTCAGATGATTATAAAGATAACGGAGAAGCAACTTGAAAGATTTACTCGATATCATGCAAAGCCCTACCGGCAACGGTAACCAAGAGTTTGATAGCATTCAAATTACTTTAGCCTCACCTGACGTCATTAAGTCATGGTCGCACGGCGAAGTAAAAAAGCCTGAAACCATCAACTATCGCACGTTCAAGCCTGAGCGTGATGGTCTTTTTTGTGCCAAAATCTTTGGCCCAGTAAAAGACTTCGAATGTTTATGTGGTAAATATAAGCGCCGTAAGTTCCAAGGCGTTATCTGTGAAAAATGTGGTGTCGAAGTTACCACTGCGAAAGTCCGTCGTGATCGCATGGGTCATATCGACCTAGCCAGTCCAGTTGCGCATATTTGGTTCCTAAAATCATTACCAAGCCGCATCGGTCTATTGTTAGACATGACGCTACGTGATATCGAGCGCGTTCTATATTTTGAAAGCTATATCGTGACTGAGCCTGGTCTGACCTCTTTAGAGAAGTATCAGTTGCTTGACGACGAAGATTATTACAAAGCACTTGAAGAGTTTGGCGATGAATTCACTGCCAAGATGGGTGCTGAAGCAGTTCAAGACCTATTAAAAGACATCGATATCGATCTTGAAATTGATGAGTTGCGCGAAGCGATTCCACAAACTGGTTCTGAGACTAAGCTTAAGAAGATGTCTAAGCGTCTCAAATTATTAGAAGCATTCCGTGATTCTAATAACAAGCCTGAGTGGATGGTAATGAACATCTTGCCAGTACTACCACCAGATTTGCGTCCTCTAGTACCGCTAGAAGGTGGCCGTTTTGCGACGTCAGATCTAAACGATCTATATCGCCGTGTGATCAACCGTAACAATCGTCTTAAGCGTCTGCTTGAGCTAAGCGCACCTGATATCATCGTACGTAACGAAAAACGTATGTTGCAAGAGTCAGTAGATGCGTTGCTTGATAACGGTCGTCGCGGTCGTGCCATCACTGGTAGTAACAAGCGTCCATTGAAATCTTTGGCTGATATGATCAAAGGTAAGCAAGGTCGTTTCCGTCAGAACTTACTTGGTAAGCGTGTCGATTACTCTGGTCGTTCGGTTATCGTTGTAGGTCCAACACTACGTCTACATCAGTGTGGCCTACCTAAGAAAATGGCACTAGAATTATTCAAGCCATTTACTTATAACAAACTATTGTCTCATGGTTTGGCGACTACGATTAAAGCTGCCAAAAAGATGGTAGAGCGTGAAGAGCCACAAGTGTGGGATATGCTGGCCATGGTTATCCGTGAGCATCCAGTACTTCTTAACCGTGCGCCAACCCTTCACCGTTTGGGTCTACAGGCATTTGAGCCAGTATTGATCGAAGGTAAAGCAATCCAGTTGCATCCGCTTGTTTGTACTGCATTCAACGCCGATTTCGATGGTGACCAAATGGCCGTTCACGTGCCATTGACGCTTGAAGCACAGCTTGAATCACGTGCCTTGATGATGTCTACCAACAACATCTTGTCACCTGCGAACGGTGATCCGATCATCGTACCATCTCAGGATGTTGTACTAGGTCTATATTACATCAGTCGCTCGTCTATCAATGCCAAAGGCGAGAGCATGATTTTTGCGACCGTTAACGAAGCATTGCGTGCAATTGGTTCAAACGACCTACATGTAAACGCCAAGATCAAAGTGCGTGTTACTGAGACGCAAATTGATGAAGAAGGTAACGAGACCAAAGAAATCAGTATCAAAGATACGGTTGCTGGTCGTCTACTTATCTGGAATATCATGCCTAAAGGTATGACGTTTGATGAGTGTAACCAAGAGATGACGAAGAAAAACATCTCTCGTTTGATCAACTCTTGCTACCGTAAAGTTGGCGTAAAAGAAAGTGTTATGTTTGCTGACCAATTGATGTATCTTGGTTTTGCTCAAGCAACACTATCTGGTGTGTCTATCGGTATCGACGACATGGTCATTCCACCACTTAAAAAGCAAATCATCGAAGTGGCAGAAGGCGAAGTTCGCGAAATCGAAGATCAGTTCGAGCAAGGTTTCGTAACTGCTGGTGAGCGCTATAATAAAGTAGTTGATATCTGGTCACGTACTAATGACAAAGTCGCTAAAGCGATGATGGACAACTTGGCAACAGATAAAGTTATCAACGCACAAGGTGAAGAAGACGAGCAGAAGTCATTCAACTCGATCTTTATCATGTCAGATTCTGGTGCTCGTGGTAGTGCGGCACAGATTCGTCAGTTGGCAGGTATGCGTGGTTTGATGGCTAAGCCGGATGGCTCAATCATTGAGACGCCGATTAAAGCTAACTTCCGTGAAGGTTTGACTGTACTACAGTACTTCATCTCAACTCACGGTGCACGTAAAGGTCTAGCGGATACGGCACTGAAAACGGCTAACTCGGGTTACCTAACTCGTCGTCTGGTTGATGTGGCACAAGATTTGGTTATCACTAGCGACGATTGTGGTACTGAAGAAGGCCTACTCATGAAACCACATATCCAAGGTGGTGAAATCATTGAGAAGCTAGGTGAGCTAGTACTGGGTCGTGTGACTGCTCGTGACGTTACTTATAACGATGATGCTGATAAAGTATTGATTCCAGCTGGTACATTGATCGATGAGTACTGGGTTAACGTCCTTGATAACAACGCAATCGATGATATCTGGGTACGTTCAGTAATTACGTGTGATATCGAACATGGCGTATGTTCACAGTGTTATGGTCGTGACCTTGCACGTGGTCATAAAGTGAATATCGGCGAATCAGTCGGTGTTATGGCAGCTCAGTCTATTGGTGAGCCGGGTACTCAGTTAACCATGCGTACGTTCCACGTGGGCGGGGCAGCGAGCTCAGCATCTGTAGACAACAGCATCTCTGTACGTAATGCTGGTCAAGCGCACTTTGAGAACATGAAAACAGTACAGCATACCGATGGTCACTTAGTCATCGTATCGCGTTCAGCCGAAATCGCATTGACCGATGAGCTTGGCCGTGAGCGTGAGCGCTATAAAGTACCGTACGGTTCAAGCGTACTTGTGAAAGACGAAGAGCAAGTTGAAGGCGGTCAAACTATCGCTAAGTGGGATCCGCATACGCATCCAATCATTACAGAATTTGCTGGTACAGCACGCTTCAGTGACATCACTGATGGTATGACTGCAACAGTAAAAGTTGATGATGCGACTGGTATGAGCTCATTTGAGATTCTAGCTACTCGTGACCGTTCAAGCTCAGCAAAAGACTTACGTCCTGCGATTATCTTGAACACTGACGAAGGCAAAGAAGTGGTTTACTTCTTACCAGCTGAAACTATCATCCGCGTAAGCGATGGTGAAAAAGTAGCAGCAGGTTCGATTCTAGGCCGTGTACCACAAGCGTCTTCTGGTACGAAAGATATTACCGGTGGTCTACCACGTGTTGCTGACTTGTTCGAAGCACGTCGTCCAAAAGATCACGCCATCATGGCAGAAATGACTGGTGTGGTAAGCTTTGGTAAAGAGACTAAAGGTAAGAACCGCTTCATTATTACTAATGAAGATGGCGAAGTACATGAAGAGCTAATCCCGAAATGGCGTCAAATCAACGTCTTTGAAAACGAGACGGTAGCACGTGGTGAAGTGATCGCTGATGGTCCACAGAACCCACATGATATCTTGCGTTTGAAGGGTCAGACTGCACTTGCTGATTACATCGTCAACGAAGTACAGGACGTTTATCGCTTGCAGGGTGTAAAAATCAACGACAAGCACATCGAAGTTATCATTCGTCAGATGCTGCGTAAAGTTGAAATCACTGACGGCGGCGACTCAAGTCACTTCAAAGGTGATCAGGTTGAGTATGCAGATATCAAAGCATTGAATGCGAAGCTAGAAGCGGAAGATAAATTCCCAGTACAGTTTGAGCGTCAATTACTAGGTATCACCAAAGCAAGTCTAGCAACTGAAAGCTTTATCTCAGCGGCCTCTTTCCAGGAAACAACCCGTGTACTAACTGCGGCTGCTGTGACTGGTAAAGTGGATGAGCTACGTGGTCTGAAAGAAAACGTGGTTGTTGGTCGCTTGATTCCTGCAGGTACTGGTCTTGCTTATCATAAAGCACGTAAAGAAAAAGCAGATCAGAAGCTACAAGATAAAGATTTGAATGCAGCGTTTGATATGACTGCAAGCACTGATAGCAAAGACTTTGCAAGCTTCGACGAAGCATTTGCTCAAGAGTTAAATCAAGATAATTAATCGTATTAAGTATTTTGATTCATTCTTAATTTGATAAAAAAGCCAGCCTAAGTTGCTGGCTTTTTTGTGCGTATAAAAAACTGAGAAAGGCATGGTGCTATCATCTAAAAAAATAGTACACTGGAAATAGGCTCTAATTCACTACTTATAAAAGGATAATTAGCAAATGGCAGGTAAAACTCGCGTCGCCAAATATCAAGCAGATCGAACCAATCAAAAGTTATATTTTTGTCGTTTATCTTGCCAATCTGCAGGAAGTACCAATGATAAGCAGTTATACCAAGCACACTGTGAGACTGCTATTTTTCACTTGCATGGTGCTTTATTGGCATTCATTCAGGAGCTCGGTCATTTCTATAGCCTAAATATGACGGCGCCAACTTTGCTCGATATTGAACAAGCGCTAAGCGAGCGTACCCAAGTATCTCCTGAGATTCAGCGTTTGCAGCAACTGCAACAGCAAGGTTTTATCGCCAATATAGAGCGTGCTTATCAGCGTTGTCTTTATGCGGTACCGCCAGATACTATCGTCGATGAAGCACCAAGTAGCCAATCAGCGTCGCCAGACTTGATTGTCAATGTCGTCACTTTATCCAATCAATGGCTGCCTGATGAGACCACAATACGGGAATGGCGCAATCAGCTTTTAGAGCTGATTGAACAACTGCGTGCAGGTATGGTCGAGTTCTAATAGGAAGTTCACCAGAAGATTTATTCTTGATCGCTATTTATTGAACCATTTGAAAGGATGATTAAGTAGGGTAGATCATAGTCTACAGCGCATAAAAAAGGCTTATTCAGTCATTACTGAATAAGCCTTTTATTATTAATTGAGAATTGTCTTGTTTATCACTCTGGCATCGGTGGCATACTTTCAACGGGTGTCACCGTTAATGGATTCTCCGGTACGCTGTCATCACTACGATTGCTGCTTGATTTCGTTGATGGTGGAGTGCTGGTATCTTCAGTAGGCTCTGGAACCGAAGGCTTACGCTGCTGGGTTTGAGTCTTGACTGGTTTCGCTGATTTATTGGAGGCATCGTTAACTAGGACGCCATCATCAGTCATCTCTATGATGTCTTGCTGTTGCTTTCTGGATTTTGAGCGGTTATTGATAGATACCCACTGGCTTGGAGTGTCTTTGAGCTGGGCTTTCATAAAGTCCATCCATACTGGTAGCGCTGCCACACCACCATATTCACGGCGGCCCATAGTAGATGGTTGATCGAATCCCATCCATACTACTGTCGCATTGGTAGGATGAAATCCTGCAAACCACGCATCTTTGGCCTGATTGGTGGTACCAGTTTTGCCACCGATATCATCACGTCCTAATGCTTTTGCTCTTACCGCTGTACCGCGTTGGACTACATCGCGTAGTATATCTGCCATCTCAAAAGCGACTCTCGGTTGCAGTATACGAGGTGCTTGTTTGGCTCTCACATATTGTACGGCAGGCGCTTTTAGACGGTCTGATTGTGGACCTGCGTTATATACCGTTAAATCAAGCTCTTTATCTGTTGTTTCACTATCATCATTACCTTCTAATGATGAATTATCGGTAGTTATTTCATTAGTACTATCATCAAGCGCTTCAATTGACTTCTCATACTCTTCAACTAAGCTGCTATTAACCTTTTCAAGTTTTTCGTTAAAGCATAGTGCACATGCTTGACGTGGATTTGCCTGAAACAACAGCTCGTTTTTATAATTGTAAATTTGTTCAATAAAGTAAGGTTGGACACGATGACCACCATTCGCGAAAGTTGAGTAAGCCGTAGCCATTTGTAAAGGTGTGGCTTGTCCGGCTCCAAGTGCTAATGACAAGGTTGTTGGTAGTTTCTCTTTATCAAGACCGAATTCATCTAATAGGTTGCGCGTACTTGAGATACCGATAGCTTGTAACAAGCGAATAGATACGAGGTTACGGGATAAATATAAACCACGACGTAAAGTGATATCACCTAAGAAACGTTCATCAGAGTTTTTGGGTTTCCAGTCACCTACTTGGATAGCTCGGTCAGACACGATAGTATCTGGGCGATAACCTTTCTCTAAAGCAGCGGTATAAACAAGTGGCTTAATAGTTGAGCCAGGTTGACGCCAGCCCTGTAGAGCGCGGTTGAACTTACTGTGGTTAAAATCAAAGCCACCAACCAATGCATTGACAGCACCAGTCTCTGGATTCAACGAGACCAAACTGCCTTGAATTTTAGGTATTTGACCTAATTGCCAGTTCCCATTTGAAGTAGGTATCACACGAACGATATCGTTTTTCTTAACAACTTGACTGGCATTGCTAGGGTAATAACCAATACGGTCAGCAGAAATATATTTACGTGCCCATTTCATACCAGACCAATTAACGGTCACTTCTTCACCAGATTGTAGGACTGCGTCAAAACTACGAGAATTGACTTTAGTCACCTTGGCAGGAGACATATTGCTGTAACGTCGGAAGTTTTCGAGAGGCTCATCATTTGCTTCAGCCCCGCGCCAACCATGGCGATGCTCATAGGCAATCAATCCTGTTACTACTGCTGCTTCTGCATCTGTTTGTGCTTTACTATCTACTGTGAGACGTACGCGCCACCCACCGTGCATGACTTGATCGCCATAACGTTCGACTAAAGAAGCTCGCGTCATTTCTGCCAAATAAGGCATATTTACATCGAGCTTTTCTTTATATAGGTTGATACCTATAGGAGAGTTGACCGCTTCATCGTACTGAGCTTTGGTAATATAGCCAAGCTCATGCATGCGTCCAACAATCCAGTTACGGCGAGTCAATGCGCGGCTAGGATTGGCAACAGGGTTATACTTAGAAGGGGCTTTTGGTAGACCTGCTAACATCGCCATTTCAGCAATAGTTAGATTGTCTAATGACTTACTATAATATTTTTTGGCCGCAGCGCGGATGCCATAGGCGCCTTCACCCAGATAGATCTTATTGACATATAGTGTCAAGATGTCATTTTTGTTCAGTTCGTCTTCGATCTTCCGCGCCAAAAACAACTCTGTTAGTTTGCGGTTTAAAGTACGTTCTGGACTTAAAAAATAGTTTTTAGCGACCTGCATCGTAATGGTAGAGCCACCGGTTTGACCATCGTCATCAGTGACTGCTTCGGTGACAGCGCGACCAAGACCTTTAATACTAATTCCGCTATGCTGAAAGAAAGAAGCATCTTCGGCTGCTAAAAAGGCATGAGTTAAATCTTCAGGAATCTCATCAAAACTAACTGGTAACGATAAACGATTGCCATATTGGCCGATTAATTTATCATCACTACTATAAATCTGTAATGGCATTTCTAGTTTGGCTGTTTTAATTTCTTGCGTACTAGGTAGGGTTGGTGACAAATACATGGCCATCCCATAAAAACCAATAGGTACAGCAAGTGCTAGAACAACTGCCAATGCTAGGCAAGCAATAAAGAGTCCCACTAAAAAACGAATGAGACGAGCGGTAGCATTTTTCTTGGCCATAATAAGACTTATTAGTTAGAATTTGTAGCAGACAATATTATTATACCTTGAACAAAATGAGCAGGTAATAATAAATGTGTAAGTTAGCCTTAATATATTTTTAAATGCTTGAATCTATCAATTAAGTAAAGTATTGTATTCAATTATTACAAATAACTATCAGATTGTACACTTAATATAAGGTATAGAGTTTGTGAGGCTATTTACTTCGAAAAGTCGACATTTGATTGGTGTGGATATTTGTGCCACCTCAGTAAAGTTGGTTGACATACAGCGCCAACAAGGCATGTTCCACCTAAAATCTTATGGTATTGAAAGGCTGCCAGAAGGTGTCGTCATTGATAAGCTTCTAGCAGATACGGAGGCAGTTGGCAACATTATAACGAGTCTGGCAAAACGTTGCCAGGTATCGGGTAGTAGTGCTGCAACTGCGGTCTCAGGGTCTGCAGTGATCACTAAAATCATAGATATGGATATGGCACTTAGCGATGTTGAGCGTGAGGCTCAGATACGTCTAGATGCTGACCAATATGTGCCTTATCCATTAGAAGATGTCAACTTAGACTTTGAAGTATTAGGACCATCTTTGGTCAGCGAAGATATGGTTCAGGTATTGCTTGCTGCTTCTCGCTCGGAAAATGTTGACCAACGTGTAGATGCTTTAGCGTTCGGTGGGATGCAAACAAAAGTCATGGATATCGAATCGCATGCAATTGAGCGTGCGTTTGGATTGATGGTGGATAGTCTCCCAAATGTACCAGAACTGGTGGCTTTGATAGACATAGGTCATAATCAAACTACTTTATATATCGCCAAAAATGGTGAGTTTATCTATAGTCGGGAACAGTTATTTGGAGGTGTTCAATTAACAGAAGCCATACAAAACCGCTATGGCTTATCGGCAGAAGAGGCGACGCTGAGTAAGCGCGAGCGCACATTGCCTGATGATTATTATCCTGAAGTTTTGACACCCTTTATAGAAAACACTATTCAGCAAATCACTCGCTCTCTACAGTTTTACTTCTCATCAAGCCAATATAGCAGCATCGATCATGTAGTGCTCGCAGGGGGCAGTAGTTCCATTGCAGGTCTTGCTGGTATGGCACAACAAAAGCTAGGCGTTACTGTCAGTGTTGCTAATCCATTTACTAATATGACTATTGCACCAAATATTGATAATGAGCAATTGGCTATTGATGCTCCAAGTTTAATGGCTGCATGCGGTCTTGCGTTGAGGAGCTTTGACTAATGGCTCGTATTAACCTTTTACCTTGGCGACAAGAAGAACGTGAACGTCGCAACAAAGAGTTCATCACTTTAGTAGTTGCAGTTACGTTGCTAACTTTATTGGCAGCCTTTGCTTCATGGAGTTATTTTAACAATGAGCTTGATGAACAGCTTGATGCCAACGCTTTGATCGAACAAGAAAACACTCGCTTAGACACAGCGTTGACTGAAATTGATAGTTTAGAACAGCGTCGTGACGATATTATTTCACGCATGCAAGTTATTCAAGATTTACAAGGTCGACGTCCTGTCCCTGTACGCCTATGGGATGATCTTGCTAAAGCTATTCCACCAGCGCTATATCTAAATAACCTTAAACGTGAAGGCGATGTCTTAACTTTAACAGGTTTAGCAGATAATCCAAATATTGTATCAAGCTTAATCCGTAACCTTGATAGTAGCAAATGGATGGGTAACTCAGCAGTAAGTAACATTCAACAGAATATTACCGCTTATCAAGCTGCACCAGCTCTCAATAATACAGTTGAGACAGGTGAACAGCCACGTCCTGTGTATCCTGAAGACAGTTACGTACAGTTTATAGTGACGACTAAAGTCCAGTCAGAGACACCTAACCCTGATGACGCTGATACTAGTGCTAGTCTTGGAGGTGAGTTATGAAGCTTATCCGTAAAAAAAGCCTCACTAAAACCAAAAAATCTGCTTTAAAACCAAAAAAGCAATTTGATTTAAATGAGTTTCGCCGTAGCTTTGAGTCGTTAGATTCAGAAAATTATGGCAGTTGGCCATTACCAGTAAAAGTGACAGTAATTGGCCTTATTATTATCTTTATCGCAGCTTTGTCATGGGCCTTACCGATTAGCAGCAAAATTGATGCAATTAATGCTGCTGAGGCTCAACAACGAACCTTACTTGATAGCTATCGTGAAAAAGAGTCGCGCGCTCGTCATTTAAAAGCTTATCAGGCGCAAGTGGTTCAGATGGAAACTGAGTTTAATACTCTATTAGATCAGTTGCCAAAAGATACTCGTGTGTCAGAATTGGTAGAAGGCATAAACATGACAGGCGTTGGTAGTAATATCCGTTTTCAAGATATTTCGGTAGAGCCTGAGATTGAAAATGAATTCTTTATTGAGCAACCAATACGTATTGCTGCGTTAGGTGAATATCATCAGTTTGGCAGCTTTATTAGTGGTCTTGCCGCACTTCCTCGAATTATCACTATGCATGATTTTGAAGTCAGTAATCCGCAGCCTACTTTGGATGTTTTACCAGAGCTTAACTTAGTCTTGCAAACTAAGACTTATCGCTCTAAAGAGGCGACTCTTGAAAGTGATGAAGCCGTCCCTACTGATGCAAATGCAGGAGGCAACTAATGAATATTCAAAGAATGCCCATGCTGTTGGCTCTGAGTTTTACGGTTTTATCTATAGCTGGATGTAGTGATCGAATAGGTATGGCAGAGCAGTCAATGACTGATATCCGCAATCAGCCTGCACAGCCTATTGAGCCGCCACCCAAAGCTGAACTAGTAGAGGATTTTGTTTATAGCGCTAGTTCTCAGCGTAGTCCTTTTTTACCGCCAAGCTTGGTCAGTGTGCAAGGGGCTAGAACCTCTATTGAGGGTGTACGTCCTGATATTAACAGAATAAAAGAACCACTTGAGCATTACGAACTGTCGCAACTGATTTTTCGAGGTGTAGTAATTTCGCCTGAAGGTCAGCGATATGCGTTAGTACAACGTCCCGATGGTTCAGTTGCCAGTGTTAAAGTAGGCGATTATCTTGGAATGAACGACGGCCGTATTGTTGAAATCACGCCGACCCAGATTAACTTGATTGAAATTGTGCCAGATAGCCGCGCAGGGTTTGTAGAAAAACCCCAGTCGCTGGTATCCCCTATAAGCTAAGTCGGCAGATTTTTTGAGGAATAAATAATGACAGTACGCAATAACAAGGTAATGATGATGAGCAACCGCGTTTCTTCTGCTTTTGCTATTTCAGCACTGGCAGTCAGTATGGTGGCTGTGACTAATAGTGCTTATGCTGCGCAGCGCATTGATAGTGTTTCTGTAGTACAGACTGCACCTGCAGTGACTCAAATGCGTTTGGGATTCACAGGGTTGCCAGTATTGCCTGCAGCTTATCAGCTTGATGATCCTAGTCGCTTGGTGCTAGATTTCGAACAAGTGCAAAATGGACTTAGCAGTCGTTTTAATGAATATAACGTCGGTGCAATCAATGATGTGACTACGCTAAGTAGCGATAGTACCACACGTCTCATTGTCGGTTTAAAAGAGTCAGGAAATTATACGACAGCGATTGAAGGCAATGATTTATTACTGACAATTACTGATCCTAATCGTCCAGTTATTACCAGCGACCCGATTCAAGATGTACTTAATAACAATCATAGTATGACAACGACCGCAGTCGTTACGCCTATTGTTGAGAACTCTACTGTACCAGTGGCACCTGTACGTACTACGAGCAAGGCAGTAGTAAAAAATGAAGTGCCAGCTGATACGATGGTAGTGAGAGTAAACCCACTATTAAATCCGCAACTCGCTGCTTCACAGGTAAGCAAACAGTATAGCTATGACGGACTAAGTGCAGTCAATTTTTCGGCAGGTAATGATGGAGGTGGTAATGTAAGTGTTGTACTTGCTAACGAAGCCATCCCAGTAGATGTACAGCGCCAAGGTAAAAAGCTTGTCATACGTTTGACTGGTAGCACAGTTCCGAGAAATTTATTACGTCGTTTGAATATTAATAGTGGTCTTGTTGATAGTGTTGATACTAAGAATCAGGGTCAAAACGGTGTCGTCACCATCAATATGACGGATGATTACGAGTATCAGGCTTATCAATCAGGTAACCAGTTAAATATTAGTATCAAGAAACCTGAATTGTTACGTGAGCCAACGCTTGAAGAAAGAGTCTATAGTGGCGAACCCTTATCGATGGAGTTCCAAGATGTTGAGATCCGTAGTGTCTTAGATATTTTGGCACAGTTTACTGAGATGAATATCGTTGCGAGTGATTCTGTTGCCGGCAACATCACTTTGCGTTTGATCAATGTTCCTTGGGATCAAGCGCTTGATATTATTTTGAAAAGTAAAAATCTTGGTAAACGTGAAAATGGTAATGTGATTTTGGTTGCGCCTTCTACTGAACTTGCTGAGCAAGAGGCTCGCGAGCTTGAAGCGCAGCAAGCTGTTGATTCGTATGCGCCTTTACGCAATGAATATATTCGTCTGAACTACGCGAAAGCACAAGATGTATTGACTCTTATTTCTCAAGGCAGTGGATCATCTAGTAATAGCGGCAATAACTCCAACAGTGCTGACGATAACAATACGTTATTATCTAATCGTGGTACGGTAACGATTGATGAACGCACCAATACTTTGATTATTAAGGATGTGGCTGACAGCATTGAAAATATCCACAAATTAATCAGTAAAATTGATATTCCTGTTCGCCAAGTTATGATTGAAGCACGTATCGTTAGCGCGTCTGATACCTTTAGTAAAGAAATTGGTGTACGTTGGGGTATATTATCAAACGGTGCAGCCAACAACCGTAGTTTATTGGTTGGTGGTAGCGATCAAACCCTATGGGATTTAAAAGATTTCGATGTAGAAACAACGACGGTCAATGGGCAAACGGTTTCTTATCCTTCTTATGATATTAGTCGCCCTGATAACTTAAACGTCGATTTAGGCGTTTCTAACCCAGCTGGCAGTATCGCTTTTGGTTTGCTCAGTATGTCTGATGTAATGCTTGATCTTGAGTTGTCAGCGCTACAGGCGGATAACCGTGGTGAAGTTATTTCTACACCAAAGATTCTGACCGCGGATAAGCAGACAGCGAAGGTTTCTTCTGGTACTCAGATTGCTTATCAAGAAGCCTCAGCAAGTGGTGCAACAACGACTAGCTTCAAAGAGGCTGCGTTAAGTTTAGAGGCTACACCAAACATAACGCCAGATGGTAAAATTGGTTTAAAGTTGGTAATCACAAATGGTACTCCGACTATTATTAATAGTCAGGTTGCAATTTCTCAGGATTCTATTTCCACCAACGTCATTATTGAAGATGGTCAAACAGTCGTGTTAGGTGGTGTTTTCAAAAACCGTACCAATAACGAAGTAACGAAGGTTCCTTTCTTAGGTGATTTGCCTTATATCGGTCGTGCTTTCCGTAAAGATGTACGAAACAACACTAAAGAAGAGCTACTTATCTTTGTGACTCCAAAGCTTATTAATGATGGTACTAGCCGTATTAACTGATTTAGTTTTTTTAATCTTTCATTGAAAAAGTAAGCCATAGTGCTTGCTTTTTTTATGCGCGAAATTAGTGGTTTTCGTGTTGCAATATTTATGTAGGTACCGATGAATAGTGTGCTCTAAATTTTACTCACAATAATCACGGCTCATTACTAGCCAGAATAACAATGACGTTGTATCATACCTAATTTAGCTGAGTAAGTATTATGGGGCAGGAATTACCGTCGGTGTTTTTAGTGGGTCCGATGGGAGCAGGGAAGACGACAATCGGAAAACTGCTTGCCAAGCAGTTAGGTCGCACTTTTGTAGACAGCGATTGGTATATTGAATCGCAGACGGGTGCCGACATTGCTTGGATATTTGCCAAAGAAGGCGAGGCAGGTTTCCGTGAGCGTGAAACGCGTGCCATTGATGAATTGACCCAAAACTCTCAAATCGTATTAGCGACCGGTGGCGGTGCAGTCATGTGTGCTGAAAACCGAGAGTTCCTAAAACAGCGTGGCATCGTCGTTTATCTTAATGCACCTGTTGAGGTGCAGCTGGCACGTACCTCTAAGGACAAGTCTCGACCATTATTGCAGCAGCCTAATCCTAGAAAAATATTGCAAGATTTGTATAGTGCTCGCGATCCACTCTATCGCCAAGTCGCCCATATTATTATGCCTACTGGTCACACGTACCCACGCCACATGGTCAATCAATTGATGCAGCAGCTAGAATCATTCGTCGATTGCACTACCGACGCATCAGCGCACCAAGAAGATTAGTAATAGACTGGCAACTACGATTGATATGCAGACTCAATTACTTTTACCTCATCGAAAATGCTTTAGGAGTATCACATGGTAATGCCGTTTCATGATGGCCTAATAGTTCATACGCAAAGTCATGATTATCCTATTGTCATTACTGAACAATCTGCGACTGAACAATCTGCGACTGAGCATAGCAGTATGGCGAAGCAGATCATGCCTTATATCAGTGGCCTTCAGGTTTTGATTGTCACTAATGATACTGTGGCACCTTTATACTTAAAAGCATTAGAAGATGAGCTAGCAGGGCAGTTTGTGGTAAAGGTGTGCGTATTGCCAGATGGTGAACAATACAAAAATCAGGCAAGTATTGATCAGATTTATGATGCGCTGATGACAGAACACTTCAATCGCGATGTGACACTTATTGCTCTTGGAGGTGGTGTAATCGGTGATATGACTGGCTTTGCTGCTGCTAGCTTTATGCGCGGTGTCAATTTTATTCAAATTCCAACGACACTATTGTCACAAGTAGATTCTAGTGTTGGTGGTAAAACAGGTATTAATCATCCGCAAGGTAAAAATATGATTGGTGCTTTTTGGCAGCCGCAAATGGTGCTTGCCGATATGAGTACGCTTAAGACACTGCCTGCGCGTGAGCTATCGGCTGGAGTGGCTGAGATTATTAAATATGCCCTTATCATGGATGAGGCATTTTTAACGTGGCTTGAGGCAAACTTGTCTGCAATGATGGCGCTTGATTTGGCAGTACTCGGTGAAGCTGTAAAGCGCTGCTGTCAGTACAAGGCCGATGTAGTGGCACAAGACGAAAGAGAGTCAGGTGTGCGCGCGCTATTGAACTTTGGTCATACTTTTGGTCATGTGATTGAAACATATGAAGGCTATGGTAATTGGTTACATGGCGAAGCAGTGGCGGCTGGTATGGTACAAGCAGCTGAGCTATCGCAAAAAATTGGTTGGCTAACTGATGATGAAGTTGTACGTATTAAGCGTGTTTTAGAATTGGCAAACTTACCTATTACGCCACCAGCTATCGATGTAGACACTGCTTTAGATTTAATGGGCCACGATAAAAAAGTGAAACACGGACAAATCCGCCTAATTTTGTTAAAATCAATTGGCGATGCGGTAATGACTAATGAGTTTGACGGCGAACTATTACATGAAGTTTTGTCAAAACATAGCGCGTAACGTCTCAAGAATTTATCGTTTATATATTTATACTAAAATCTCGTACTTATAGCCAACTGGTTAGCTGTACCTCTGTTTAAATAAGCATTTATACCATGCTGTAAAACATGTTTTTACCAAGGACCGCCTCATGGCAACATCAAAAACAAAAACGCGTACTGCTAGCCAATCATACAGTCGTCAAGCACTGATTTGGCTAATAGTGACCTTGCTTCTAGGGGTAGTCACAGCGTTAGTATGGATGTTTAGTCAAACGCCAGCCATGGGTGCCAAAATTGAGAATGCACCGATATCAGCGCCAGAGATTTTGAATGAAGAGTTTGAACAACCACTAAAAGTCGAATCGCTACATGAGCTAGATACGGATGTACAACCGATTAACTTTGATGCAACGATTCGAGATTTGCGCGATTATCCTGATGAGTTCAAAGACAAGCGTTATCTGCTAGCTAATAAAGGCAAGTGGACTGTTCAAGTAATGAATGTCGCTGAAAACGATGTGATTGTTAGTTACTTAGAAGGCCGTCAAGATCGCGATAAATTTGCTTATTTCCGTTATCTTGATGATGAAAAGCAAGTCCGTTATATGCTGACTTATGGGATTATGAGTAGCCCGCAAGAAGCGGTAGGAGCAGCAAAGTTAATAGACTTTAAGCTACCTACGAATGTACGTGTACTGCCAGAAGAGATTAATCGGTATGTTAGTATCATTGATAATTATGAGCGTCCTGATCCAGTAAAAGATCTAAGTACAAAGCGTACACGTGCCGTCGACTTAAAACCTACCAAGCGCGAAGTGCCTGCTCGTTTGCAAGAAGAAGCTGATGATACCGCTGCTCAAGCAGCTAGTGCTAACAGTAATCGAGGTAACCAAGAAAGCGCTAATGGTAGCAGTACTCAAGAGAGTATTCGTCAGTCGGTAGATACCTCTGCCACGTTATCTGTTAGCGAAGAGCGTACAGTTGGTGGTGAGACGCAGACAATATCTGAATCATCGCCAAAAGACGAAAACAACGCAAGTAAGCCTGCGCCAGAAAACAAAAAGCCTGCGGCACCGGCGGAGAACGCTACTAGTAAGAAGCCACCAGTCGTGCCAACGCCTAAACCCCCTAGTAGCACAAACAATAATTCAAATGCTAATGGCAAAAGTGCTAACGCTAATCCTCCCAAAAATAATAGCGACAGTATAAAAGCGCTAATAGAAGACAAGAGTAATTAATTTTTGCCTGATTAATTAAACCCACTAGCTATTTGGTTAGTGGGTTTTTTTTAGCACTATACAAAATAGTTTTATCGTCATGATAAACGGCAAGCTACTACTGCTAAATATTATCAAAGCCTTTTGCTAAATGTCATTTATATAGTTTGCATTAAAATTTTAATAGCAGTTTTATTTGTCTCATAACCAATAGTAATAAGTCCTCTTACAATTTATGGCTGATGAATCGATAGAAAAGACTAGATTTTTCGACAATCATTAACTAATATAACTGTGGGCGACGTTCTGTATAGTTATCGTAAAAAATGTCTATTTAACAACTATTTAGTGGTTTTTTCTTAGTTTTTAGAGTTCTTTACTAAATATTATTGTCTCAAGCGCGGTTACTTACTATCTATAATAAGGTTATCGTAAGTGACGCAACCTCTCTTATTGTCACTCTTTTTAGGGTAAACAAAGTGCTTGAATACAGAGCGTCAGATATTCAAGATAAACAAGTGCACCGTTATTAAGTTATTGTATGCTTAGCTCTAAATGCTAGACATGACAATATAACAAATGATGCTTAAATGAATGGCATTAGATATCACTGATTGAGTAACTGGCATTTAAGGGCGTAGATTCTCCCGTTGCCAAGGGCTGCTACTTACTATCTTTTGATACACGGACCACATGTCAAGACATCAGCTAATGACCAGGAGGGTCAAGGGTTTTACTTTCTCTTAGAGTATGATGTCTATCGAGCATTGCACTATTTGCCAATTCGAACACACGAATATCCACTATCAGCCCGTTCTGCTTACGGGTACCAACTTATACTCCGCATTGGAAATGTAAGTTGCCCGTCTACTTAAAAGGACAAGCTATGTCAATGATTTCCTCACAAACACACCTGGCCACGCCAGATGATTTTTCTGATAATTGCGGTTTTGGCCTAATTGCCCATATTGAGGGTGAAGCGAGCCATGATTTGGTAAAAACTGCCATTCATAGTTTAAGTTGTATGACACATCGCGGCGGTGTTGCTGCTGACGGTAGAACTGGTGATGGTTGTGGCTTACTATTAGCGACGCCTACCGATTTCTTTAAACAGATTGCTGACGAGCAGCAATTTTCCATTACGGACAACTTTGCTGTCGGTATGGTGTTCGTTAATTTAGATAGCGATAAAGCCGAGCATAGCCAACAAGTATTAAGCGATGAGATTACAGCCCAAGGATTAGAAGTGGCTGGCTGGCGTGATGTACCACTCGACTTGAGTATTGTTGGTGAGATTGGTCGTGAGACATTGCCAGACTTTAAGCAAGTGTTTGTTAATGCGCCAGATGACTTGGCTGCTGACGACTTCAACCGTAAGCTGTTTGTTGCACGCAAAAAAGCAGAGCAGCGTTTGACGGATGATGAGCTATTTTACGTTTGTTCATTGAGTTGTCAGACCATTATTTATAAAGGCTTGGTAATGCCTTCAGATTTACCAGCGTTTTTCTTGGATTTGCAAGATGAGCGTTTGGCGTCACATATCGTAGTCTTCCATCAGCGTTTCTCAACCAATACCTTGCCGCGCTGGCCATTGGCACAGCCATTCCGTTATCTTGCGCACAATGGTGAGTTAAATACCATTACAGGTAACCGCAACTGGTCTAAAGCTCGTACGCCAAAGCTAAAATCAGACAAACTGCCTAACTTGAATGAGCTGACACCACTTGTAAATAGTACCGGTTCAGATTCATCTAGCTTAGATAATATGCTCGAAGTGCTTATGTCTGGTGGTATGAATCTGTTCCATGCAATGTCTATCTTGGTACCGCCAGCGTGGCAGAACGTTGATAGCATGGATATGGATCTGCGTGCGTTTTATGAGTTTTACTCACAGCATATGGAAGCGTGGGACGGTCCAGCAGGTCTAGTCATTCAAGATGGACGCTATGCGGTCTGTATGCTCGATAGAAATGGTCTGCGCCCATCACGTTGGGTAACCACTAAGAATGGTTATATCACTGTTGCATCAGAAGTGGGCGTTTGGGATTACGAGCCACAAGACGTGTTAGCCAAAGGTCGCGTTGGACCTGGTCAAATGCTGGTCATTGATACGTTGACTGGTCAAATTCTAGATACAACAGCTATTGCAACTTTACTAAAAACGGCGCATCCATATCGCAAATGGTTGCGTGAAGAAGCGACGCGTGTCCGTGATGATGAACGTCTAGAAGAAACGTTGGCGACGCAAGCGTGCCGAGGTGATAAACTCAAAGCACTACAAAAGATGTATCACATCACTAATGAAGAGCGTACAGAAATCATTCGCCCTAATGCTGAAAATGGTCAAGAACCAGTCGGCTCAATGGGTGACGATACGCCAATGGCTGTACTGTCGCAGCAAATTCGCCATGTCGGTGATTTCTTCCGCCAACAGTTTGCACAGGTGACCAATCCGCCAATCGATCCATTGCGTGAATCAATCGTGATGTCGTTGCAGACCTGTTTAGGCGCTGAGACTAACGTATTTGCGCCATCTGCGAGAGATGCGCATCGTATTATTTTGTCATCGCCAGTATTGTCAGCCAGCAAAATGCAGCAGCTTGAAACCTTGGATGATCCAGCGTTCAAGATGGCTCGCATTGATCTGAACTATGACCGTACTTTAGAGTTATCTGATGCTATCGTGGCTATTTGTGAGCAAGTGGCAGATAACATTCGCTCAGGTAATACATTGATTGTCTTGTCTGATAAAGATATCGATGCAGACAAAGTACCCGCTAACGCCATTATGGTTACTGGTGCTGTGCATCATTATCTAATCGCGCAAGGTATCCGTACTGATGCTAACTTAATCATTGAGACGGGTCTTGCCCGTGACTCGCATCAAATAGCGGTATTGATTGGCTTCGGTGCAACTTGTGTATATCCATATCTAGCATATGATGTCATTGATGATTTGGTCGCGACTGGTGAGCTACTTGGTGATCCGATTCAGGCCCGTGTTAATTTCCGCAAAGGCTTAGATAAAGGTTTGCTAAAAATCTTGTCAAAAATGGGTATCTCTACCATTGTTTCTTATCGCGGTGCGCAGTTGTTTGAAGCAGTCGGCCTATCAGAAGAAGTCGTCAATTTATGCTTTAAAGGCGTACAAAGTCGTATCAAAGGCGCTACCTTTGCAGACCTTGCTGCTGATCAAGCACAATTGGCTGCCAATGCGTTTAAGCGTCGTGCCCCTCTAGATCAAGGCGGTCTGCTTAAGTTCGTCTTCAACAAAGAGTACCATGCCTTTAACCCTGATGTGATTAACAGCCTGCATACCGCGGTGCGTACTGGTGATTATGATAATTACCGTAATTATGCCGATCTAGTTAATAGCCGTCCGGTTGCGACCTTACGTGATTTATTGCAACTGAAAACTGACAATAGTATCGATGTCAATGAAGTGGAAGATATCTCTGAAATCTTGACGCGTTTTGACTCAGCTGGCATGTCATTAGGGGCGCTATCTCCTGAAGCGCATGAGTCAATTGCGATGGCTATGAATACCATCGGTGGTCGCTCAAATTCTGGTGAAGGCGGTGAAGATCCTGCGCGTTATGGCACATTGCGCAACTCAAAGATCAAGCAAGTTGCCTCTGGTCGTTTTGGGGTCACACCTGCCTACCTTCGTTCCGCTGAAGTCATGCAGATTAAAGTAGCTCAAGGTGCCAAGCCTGGTGAAGGTGGACAGCTACCTGGTGGTAAAGTCAATGCGCTGATTGCACGTTTGCGTTATTCAGTGCCAGGTGTGACTTTGATTTCACCGCCGCCGCATCATGATATTTATTCTATCGAAGATTTGGCACAGCTGATTTTTGATTTGAAGCAAGTCAATCCAGATGCACTGGTATCGGTTAAGTTGGTTTCACGTCCAGGTGTCGGTACGATCGCGACAGGCGTTGCAAAAGCCTATGCCGATCTGATTACTATCTCGGGCTATGACGGTGGTACGGCAGCGTCTCCGTTATCGTCTATCCATCATGCAGGCTCGCCATGGGAGCTAGGTTTGGCTGAGACTCACCAGTCTCTACGAGTGAATGGGTTACGTGATAAGGTACGTGTCCAGACTGACGGTGGTCTAAAAACAGGACTGGATGTAGTAAAAGCTGCTATCTTGGGTGCAGAGAGCTTTGGCTTTGGTACCACGCCGATGATTGCAGTTGGTTGTAAGTACCTTCGTATCTGTCATTTAAATAATTGCCCGACAGGTGTTGCTACTCAAAAAGCCAAGCTGCGTGATGAGCATTTCATTGGCGAAGCAGAAATGTTGATTAACTTCTTTAAGTTTGTCGCAACCGAAACGCGTGAGTGGTTGGCAGCGCTAGGTGTTCGTAGTATGGAAGAGCTGGTCGGTCGTACTGACTTGCTCGATATCTTAGAAGGTAATACGGACAAGCAGCGTCATCTTGATTTAACGCCATTGCTATTTAGTCACCCAGCCAGCGTAGGCAAAGCCCAAACTTGTCAGGTTGAGCGTAACGAGCCGTTTGATAAAGGCTTGCTTGCTGAGCAGATGATTAGCGATATGCTTGTGAATATTCGTAAAGGGGCAGGCGGCGACTATAGCTATTTCGTTGGTAACTGTGACCGTTCTATCGGTGCTCGTATTTCTGGTGAGATTGCGCAAGTCTGGGGCAACCTTGGCATGAGCGATATGCCAATTAAGCTTCGTCTAACTGGTACGGCAGGACAAAGTCTGGGTGTATGGAATGCTGGTGGCCTAAATATCGAGCTTGAAGGCGACGCCAATGACTATGTGGGTAAAGGTATGGCAGGCGGTGAAATTGTGATTTATCCGCCGAAAGACTCAAACTTTGTAGCACAAGAAACGGCCATCATTGGTAATACCTGTCTCTATGGTGCAACTGGCGGTAAGCTATATGCTGCTGGTACAGCAGGTGAGCGTTTTGGCGTTCGTAACTCTGGTGCACATGCAGTCATCGAAGGCACAGGCGACCATTGCTGTGAATATATGACGGGCGGTATCGTCACGATTCTTGGCCGTACTGGACTCAACTTCGGTGCTGGTATGACGGGTGGTTTTGCGTATGTACTCGATATGGAAGGCGACTTCTTTGACCGTTGCAACCATGAGCTAATCGATCTAAACCGTATTTCAAGCGAGCAAACAGAAGAGCATCGCATTCATTTGCAACAAGTGATTGAAGCTCATGTAGATAAAACAGGCAGTGCATGGGGTCAGACAATTCTGAACGACTTTGAGCACTATGTTCGTAAGTTCTATTTGGTGAAGCCAAAAGCGGCGAACATTGCAAGCCTTCTTAAAACTACCATGGCCGACCCACAATAGCCGATACGTAACTGCCTATCGTATCAATGGAATGCATTGATGGATTGTATTGATGGATCGGCAGTCGCTTTAATCAGGTTAGCCAGCGTTCCGTTTTTAGAGACGTTTTAACTCACAGGTTTTCAGCAGGTACGTGACAGCAGCGATATATGTCTTAAATTTTAGACAAACCAAACATCGTTGACTGTCGCCACCCACTGCAAAAGAGCCTTATATAAAAGAGATAGCACCATGGCAAAACGCTTAGAAAATAACTTCCAGTTTTTAGATGTACCGAGATTTGATCCAACCAAAAAAGACATTGCAACGCGTTCAACAGAGTTTGTTGAAATTTATAAACCTTTCGAAAACGAAGCTGTTGCTCAGCAAGCGCATCGCTGTCTTGAGTGTGGTAACCCGTACTGCGAGTGGAAATGTCCAGTACACAACTATATTCCTAACTGGCTAAAGTTGGCGACAGAAGGTCAGATATTTCAGGCAGCTGAATTGTGCCACCGTACCAATACCTTGCCTGAAGTATGCGGACGAGTTTGCCCACAAGATCGTCTATGTGAAGGCGCTTGTACGTTAAATGATGGTTTTGGTGCAGTGACCATTGGTAATGTTGAAAAATATATCAACGATACTGCGTTTGCACTTGGCTGGCGTCCAGATATGTCTGAAGTCGTTTGGACAGATAAAAAAGTCGCTATCATTGGCGCGGGACCAGCAGGTCTGGGTTGCGCGGATATTTTGGTCAGAAATGGTGTCAAACCAGTCGTCTTTGATAAGCGCCCTGAGATTGGTGGCTTACTGACATTTGGTATTCCTGAATTCAAAATGGAAAAAGACGTCATGCGCAATCGTCGTGTGATCTTTGAAGACATGGGTATCGAATTCCGTTTAGAGACAGAGATTGGTACAGACGTCACGATTGATGAGCTATTGGCTGAGTATGATGCGGTCTTTATGGGTATGGGTACATACACCTATATGCGCGGCGGCTTCGCTGGTGAAGAGCTGACAGGCGTCTACGATGCGTTAGATTACCTGATTGCCAACGTGAACCGTTGCAATGACTGGGAAAAAAACGCTGAAGAGTACATCGACTTTAAAGGTAAAAAGGTGGTGGTACTTGGTGGCGGCGATACAGCAATGGACTGTAACCGTACCAGTATCCGTCAAGGCGCCGAAAAAGTAGTTTGTGCTTATCGCCGTGACGAAGAAAACATGCCAGGTTCACGCCGTGAAGTGGTCAATGCTCGCGAGGAAGGCGTCGAGTTCTTATTTAATCGTCAGCCAACCGAAATCATTGGCTTAAACGGTAAAGTTAACGGCGTAAAAGTCGTTACTACTCAGCTAGGTGCACCAGACAACCGTGGTCGTCAACGCCCTGAGCCAATTCCTAATTCTGAAGAGATCATCCCATGTGATGCAGTCATCATGGCCTTTGGTTTTAGACCAAGTCCTGCTGATTGGTTTGAGTCTCAGCAGGTGGGGATGGACAGCTCTGGTCGTGTACTAGCAGCCGAAAAGCAAACCTTCAAATTCCAGACTCAGAATCCTAAAATCTTCGCTGGTGGCGATATGGTGCGTGGTTCTGATTTGGTTGTGACCGCGATTTGGGAAGGCCGCGAAGCTGCGGAAGGTATTCTAGACTACCTAGAAGTGTAATACGCTAGCGCAATAGACTATTATTCATTAACACTGACGCAGTTCTCAATGAAGAATTTGACGAGTCATTTGATAAGTAATCTTCAATAGCGTAGATTTCAATATAGTGTGCTAGGATATTTTTTATAACGCCTTTTACCTGTGAATAATAGGTAGAAGGCGTTATTTTTTGCCCGTCATTTTACTGATAGAATATTAACTTATACTTACCGCTAGTTATTGAGATATTTTAATAACCCTTTATTAAGATGTCTCACTTAAATATTCCACCCAAAAAGAGTAGCCTTGCGTGAAACCCACCCTTTATCAGCGTATTACTGCTCCATTTGTCGAACCCTATGTTCGCTACCAACATGCAGATATCCTACATGCCACCCGATTAGGTACGGCTGTGATACTGGCTTTATTGGTCAATAAAATCACCAATCTTCCGCACGGTGAATGGACGACTATTACCGTATTTATTATTCTAGGGTTATTGCAATACCAAGGCGCTATTTATACTAAGGCGAAAGAGCGCGTGATTGGTACTTTATTAGGTATTGGTACTGCGCTTGGGGTGTTATGGTTTAATCAAAATGCGGGTGCATGGCTATGGGTAGACTATGCGCTTATTGGTTTGCTCAGTGGCATTATTGGCTATCTAGCCGTCAGACAGCTCGGGTATACAGGACTGTTAACGGGTATCACTATGTTGATGATTGTCTCTGATTTAGGCAATAATAGCATTGGTCAAGACGGCATCTACCGCGCATTAAATATCTTACTGGGGACAGGCGTTTCGGTAGCAGTGACGCTGATTTTACCGCTCAAATCAACGTTGATGTGGCGATTTTTATTGAGTAGCAATCTTGACGCGTGTAGTAGCCTCTATGCTGGCGTAGGTCATCATATTGACGCAACGGATGGGGTAGTGGACGACTCTAACCAAAAGTTAAACCCAGCGGCTTTTCCTGTTAAGGAAATACCCGTTGATAGAGCATTGGTCACAGCGTTACAGCAGATCAATAAACGCTTGCTAGCCGTGCGCCCCCATATCGCGGCGACAGCTAGTGAGTCAGGAATCGAAAAAGAAACATTAGAAACGATCCAGCGTACTCATCGTAATATTATCGGAACGATTGATCTACTGTTAAGTGCGGCACCGCGCTTGGCAAATATCGAAATTGATGAAGAAAACCATGTTTTATTGGTACATTATCAGCATGAGCTAACCCAAGCGATGCAGCATATGGCAGCGGTATTACGTAGTCCAAGTGATGAAGTATTTCGACCCATTACTCGTATTGCTGTCTCGGAGTATCCAAGCGTACAGCATCTGGCGTTTGAGTGGCAGGGCTATTTTTGGTTGACACAAACCTTGCAGACTCAGTTGCAGCAGCTGAGTGATTTACTACAAACATCGAAGCCGCATTGGTTTGCTGCATCTGGTCTGGGCTATCAACGCCGCGAGCAGCGCCGGATGAAAGAGCAGGGCGGCGAGACGGATTTACATTTATAACGAACAAAAAAACGCTGACCATTTAGGATCAGCGTTTTTTATTTTAAAAGATTACTTTATTCTAAAATGCTAAATCAAAACTATTAACGACCAGTCTTTAGCTTATCCCAGTACTGTTGATACACTTGCAACGCTTCATCACCTACATCTTCTTGGAACTCAGCTTTTGCTAAGACTTCTTTAGAAGGATAAATCGTTGGATTGTTTTGGACGCTCTCATCCATCAGCTCACGCGCTGCTATGTTTGGTGATGCGTAGCCGATCTCTTCGCTAACGATTTTTGCATTTTCAGGACGCAACAAGTAGTCAATAAACTTATGTGCTGCATCAACTTGCTTGGCGTTTTTTGGAATGACAAAGTTGTCCATCCATAAGATAGCGCCTTCGGTTGGATACTTATAAACCAAGCTAGTCAAACCTTCGTCATTGGCCATGACTGCTTCACCATTCCATGTCATACCAAGCGCAGTCTCACCCTCGATATACGGCATACGTGTCGCATCAGAGTTAAAAGTTTTGACGTTTGGCATCAACGTGGTGAGCTTATCGTAAGCGGCTTCGATTTCGTCAGGATTGCTACTATTACCTGAGTAGCCAAGAGTCAGCAGTGCCATACCAAAGACTTCACGCACGTCATTGGTCAGCATCACCTGACCTTTATACTTAGGGTCCCATAGGTCATTCCAGCTATTGACAGTTTTCGGATCGACACTGTCACCGTTAATGGCTAGACCGGTGCTGCCCCACATATAAGGGATAGAGTATTTGTTATCAGGATCAACTTTGGTATTGGTAAATGAGGTATCAAGGTTTTTAAAATTGCTCAATTTAGATTTATCTAGTTCTTGCAACAGCCCTTCTTTCGCCATTTTTTCGACGTAATAAGTCGATGGAATCGCTAAGTCATACTGACTAGAATCATCCAATAGTTTGAGCTTGGCATACATCGCTTCGTTAGAGTCAAATGTGGTGTAATTAACTGAGATGCCAGTCTCTTCTTCAAAACCGTCTAAAATCTCTTGCGGCATATATTCTGACCAGTTGTAAAGGTTCAGTGTCTCATTGCTCGCCGCAGCACTGCCATCCGCTGCATTATCAGAGTTGCTACAGCTGGCAAGCACTAAGCCGACAGCCGCTGCTAACAATGCTTTAGGCACTATTCGACCGACACTAGCCGAGGTGTGAGTAGTTGGATGGGACGACGATAAATGGGTCAAAATATCTCTCCTAAATAAAGATAATGCAAATCAGAAAAATTCAATAAAAAAACCAAAAAGATAAAAGCCTGACATGGCCAATAAAACTATTATGGTCATTAATTTACACAATTTAAAGGGTTATTATTAAGGCAATACTTAATAATACTAATAAAAATAGCCAGTTGGGCTAATGAGATGAGTAGAAAAACTAACTCAATGACAGCTAATTCTGAGTAGAATTGCTAGCGAGCTGCTAACGTCGAATCGAAAAAAGATAGCATATAACCATGCTATGATTGGCGCAGGCCGAAGTATGACGAACATCATCTAAGCAGATATAAGCCTTTGGCTCTAAGACACTAACCATACCATAATAATAAGGGATACAGCACAATGACCGAAAGTACCTCAACTCAAAACACCTTGAATAAAAGCCACTCAGTTATACCAGCATTGCTTACGGATAAAGTCGCCATAGTCACTGGTGCCAGTCGTGGGCTTGGTGCACAAATTGCACAGCAAATGGCAGCAGCAGGCGCTATCGTTTGCGTCAACTACCTCAATAGTAAACAGGCTGCTGAGGCGGTAGTGGCTGATATCATCGCGACAGGCGGTCAAGCATTTGCTTATCAGGCGGATGTCACCGAGCTTGAGCAAGTACAAGGCATGGCAGCTGAAGTCACCGCTCGTCATGGTCGTATCGATATATTGGTCAATAATGCCTTGCCAAGTTACCAGTTCAATCCAAGCGCTGCGTACACCAGTATTGAAACAGTAAAGTGGTCGCACTTTTCACAACAAATGGATGGTATTGTTAAAGGTGCGGTCAATATGGTGCAAGCGGTGCTGCCGCAAATGAAAGCGCAGCAAGTAGGCAAAATCATTAATATCTCAACCAACCTTGTCTATAATCCGGTGGTTACTTATTACGACTATACGACTGCTAAATCGGCGCTAATAGGGCTGACACGTAACTTGGCATCTGAATTGGGGCAGTATGGTATCCGCGTCAATCTACTGGCAGGCGGACTTTTAAAGACGACTGATGCGAGTAGCCTGACGACAGAAGAGGTATTTGATTATATCGCGACTACAACACCGCTGCGCCAAGCGACTTCGGTAGCTGATTTTGCCAATTCAGTATTGCTCATGGCGTCTGATTTGAGCATGGCTATTACTGGACAATCTATCGCCGTCGATGGTGGATTGACTATGCCTTAATTGAGGCCTTAACTGATGCCTTAACGTTCGATTAGACTGGTAGAAGAAAAAATGATCGTCAAGGTATTGGAGTCATTGCTAAAGATTTCATTTGTATTTTCTATATAAAATTAGCTCATAACAAAAAGCCCTTACTACTCGGTTAGTAAGGGCTTTTTTTAAATGAACGTTAATGGCTTTATGTGCCTGAACAGTCTTACGACTTCATTGCTAACTGATTAAGCACGGTTTGAATACCATACTCTTCGATCGTCCCAGTGACGAAATCAGCGCGTTCTATTAAAGCTGGCTGTGCATCTCCCATTGCGACAGCAAAGCCAACCAAGTCGAACATTTCTAAGTCATTCATACCATCACCAAATGCCATACATTCGCTTGCATCTACCGCATAGTACTCGCACATATCTTTGATACCGCGGGCTTTTGATGCATCTGCTGGCAAGATATCGGCACCAATCTGATGCCAATGTACCAGCTTTAAATCATACTGGGCAAAATCGATGTCTTGCATCTTTTCTTGTTGATTGTTAAAAAATACCGAGCACTGATAGACAGTATTTGATTTGTAATATTCAGGGTCAAGAATCGAATTGGGTGTGACCGCATTGAACTCGCGTAAACGTTCATTTTCACCTGACCAAGCGATATGAGTGGCAGAGTCAAACTTATGAATCAAATCACTCTGCTGGCATAGGCGTACGATTTTATCTGTCTGTTCAGCAGTTAATGGGTAGTGGCTGATTCGGCCGCTTTTATCAAAACTATATTGTCCATTCATACAAATAATGGCGTCCAATATATCTGCATCAAGCAACGCTAGAATGTCTTCAGGCAGTATGGCTTTAGAACGACCAGTGGAAATCACTAGCTTAATATCGGTATCTGCAAGCTGCTCAAGCGTCGCTTTATTGTGTTCAGCGATGATGCCGTTACGGCTCAAGGTATCATCGATGTCAAAAAAGATGATTTTTGGGGTCGAAATCTTAGTAGTCATACTTTCTTTGGCAATCTTATCTTCGATAAACATGATGATCCTATTATTTTTAGTCGTGTAGATACAATGATTCAGATACTACTACAACATACCCAATCAGATAAATACCTATCGAGTAACCTATGATGCTGCAAATATGCTTATTGAGACAGTATTTGGATGTAGCCTGTAGAACCGCTCATTGCTTGTCCAGAGGATTAACAAAAATGCTAAACGATATGATTAACTTAACCGTGTTTATTTATTATAAAGTTATATTCAATTATCAAAACTAATCTACGAAATAAGATGGACTATCGTTATTAATGCATCAGCTATCTAAAGGAACAAGTATGAACTTTTTCACCTTAAAATCGGTTACAGTTTTGGCAACAGTAGCTTTATCTGCTAAAGCTTTTGCAATGGATGTTGAATTTAATGATGCTGCTTGGGATGGCAAGAAAATACCTGAGGGGCAGCAATGTTTAAACTATGATGGTAAAAGCCCAGCCACGCCTAGCATGACTGTTTTAAACATTCCTACAAGAGCTGAAAGCTTGGTGTTCGTCTACAACGATGTAAGCAATAAACGTATGCAGCATGGTGGCCATGGCATTGTCGAGTTTGCACTACCAGAGGGTGCTACGAGCGCAGAAGTGCCACGAGTATTTGGTCATACTTACGAAGTACCAGTAGGTATTGAGATGGTCGCAGAATACCGTAACCGCAAAGGTGAGGCGGGCGGTGCATATAAGCCGCCTTGCTCTGGCGGCAAGAACCATCTGTATACGGTAGATGTACAAGCATGGCAGGGCGATTCGGTACTTGCTGAAACAACAGTTGAGATGGGTCGTTATTGATACGTTAGCTATTCAATTAATATGCAACAATTAGTATGCAACAAAGCCGTCTATACAAAACTGTTTATACATAGCGTAGACGGCTTTTCATTGAGGGCAGGTTATGTTTGATATACCTATAAACAGGCTAGCTTAATAGACATTAAAGACCCTGATTAATGCTTGCAGGGCTTAGTCTATAAGCAAACGTGGCTCAGTCATATGAGGGCGTTGAGGCAGGGCTATAGGAGAATATAGATTAGGCTTGTTAACTATTTGAATAATGCCAAGATACTGAACGTGACAACTTTGTAGTATAATTTTACTACTATGGATATCGGTATGCTATATCATTGAAACTTCTATGTTATAAATCTAAAAAAATCATAGCAAATGATAAAAAACGTTATTAATTATACTTTATCTTAAAGTATACCTTGATTTGAATGAATTTTTTATAAATAAGGTTTCTTATGAACATAACTACAAGCCAACCTTCAGAAGATAGAAAAAGGCATGGCGAGCATATTCTTATCCACATGACATATATCGCCAAAAATGTCGATCTAGATTCGGGGATTGAGCTGACTCGCGCACTTGAGTACTGGCGCAGATATTTTGAAGAAAACGATATCGTTTCAGCTTTAGTCATTAGTGAAGGTTATTTCGTTCAAAGTTTTCAAGGGACAAGGCCTGCTATCAATACTGCCTTGGAAAAGATACTTGACGAGCATTCAACTATTGTCCCTAATATTGTGAATATAGAGGAAATCGAATCGCGCCAATGGAAAGGGTTTTTAGTTAAACATCTAACCTCAAGCGTTGAAGATGAAGAGCATGCCCTAAAGAACTTCTCAGCAGGCTCTGACTACAATCCTTATCTAATGAAAAGCTCTCAGATTGAAAGCTTCTTGAAGGCGGTTTTTGAAAATGCTGAATCTAATTAATTTTTAATGAGTAGCATTTATTTCTTGAATATTTGCCTCTTATAGTTGTTAGTAGCACTTGCCCTAGCTAGAATAGAAAAGTCGTCCATACGTTTGTATAGGCGGCTTTTTTTTGAAAGCAAGTTAGCAGTATCGGTACAGGATGTTTTCTTAGCAATTGGACAGAATATTGGCGGATGTTCATAAGTGACTATTCATAAGTGACTCTTACAGGACTTAACTACTAAAAACGCCTTGGTGATACCTGTTTTTGTCATGTTATTTTAAGGTATGGATGATAAGAAGCTGGTCAATTCCCAAGAGTTTTATTGATTATACTTTATGATAGAGTGTATATTAATTTATATACCTACTATATAAATGGATTTTCTTATGCAAATAACGACCAGTCAAACGTCAGAAAATAGGAAAAGACATGGCGAGCATCTGCTGATTAGCCTAACGTATATCGGTAAAAACATCGAAATGAAAACAGGTATAGAGTTGACTCGTGCTCTTGAACAGTGGCGAAGATACTTTGAGGAAAGTGGGTTAGTTGCAGCGCTTGTGATCAATGACGGTTACTTTGTTCAAAACATTCAAGGTTCAAGACCGGCGGTTAACGCTGCTCTAGCGAAGATAATTGATGAGCATTTCAAGATTATTCCTAATGTTGTCAAGGTTGAAGAAATAGAAGCGCTTCGGTGGGATGGGTTCGTAACCAAACACCTGACGGAAAGTGCCGAAGATGAGGAGTATGCCTTAAAAAGTTTCTCAGCAGGTTTTGACTTCAATCCTTATCTAATGAAAAGTACTCAGATTGAAAGCTTTTTGACAGCAATATTTGAAGGGGCTGAATCCGATAGGTTTTAAGTGAGTAGCATTTACATATCATAAGAGTCATCTATTTTAATTGGCGTAAAAAAGCCGTCTATAAAGTGTCTTTTGATTTAGATAATTTTTTTATAAATAAGGTTTCTTATGCATATCACTACCAGCCAACCTTTAGAAAATAGAAAAAGACATGGTGAGCATATTACTCTAAGCCTAACGTATATTGGCAGAAATAGTGACAGTAATAATGGAATAGGGTTGGCTCGTCTGCTTGAGCAATGGCGAAGGAATAATGAAAAAAGTGGTGTAACCTCAGCGCTTGTCGTGAATGACAATTACTTTATTCAAAATATTGAAGGTCCAAGACCTCTTATCAATGAAATACTAGTAAAATTAATCAGTGAGTACTCTTACCTAGTACCCCACCTCAGTGAGATTGAGGAAATAGAAGAACGTAGGTGGGATGGGTTTTTAATAAAATATTTAACATCAAGTGCAGAAGACGAAGCATATACCCTAAAAAGCTTCTCGGCAGGTGCTGACTTTAATCCGTATCTAATGAAAAGCACTCAGATTACAAGCTTCCTGAAAACGATCTTTGCGGTTAGTGAATCCAATAAATCTTAAGTAAATTCTTGATTTTGATTGTCATAAGAAAGCCGCCTATACATTGTGTATGGGCGGCTTTTTAATAGGAGCTGTTTAATTTTATCAGCTAAGTTTTAAACTAGGATTTCCAAAATTTAACTAGTCAAACTAGCCAACCTCAACACTCGTCACGTTCTGAAAGCCTCTTGGCAACTGTCCACCACGATTACCGCGAACACCCGTATAGTTAGCCAAATCATTTGGCTTGAGTGTCACATGGCGTTTGCCAGCAGTAATGACAAGGCTGTCTTGCTGACTAAGTGGTGTGATTGCGAGCACTTCTTCACCGTCTTTTAATTTAATAAGTTTGTTCCCTTTACCGCGAGCTTGTTCAGGCAAATCATCAAGGGCAAATATCAGTAGATACCCTGCATTGGTTGCAACGGCAACATGATCAGGTGTCACACGTATATTGCTATTTTCACCTTCGGCATTGGCGGCCGTCTCTACTGGTGCGTCGATACGTGCAACAGGGAGCAAACGACTATCAGTTGCTAGGTTAATAACGTTTTTACCGGCTTTTTGATTGCTATCGAGATTACCAATGGTATTGATAAAACCATAACCTGCTGAGCTGGCAAGGATAATGCGTTGCTCGTTATCACCCGTTAATAGCTGCTCAAAGCTAGCGCCTGCTGGCGGCTTTAATACACTGGTCAATGGATCACCTTGACCACGCGCAGACGCTAAGTTGTGCGCATCGATACTATAGCTACGTCCCGTACTATCGAGTACGTAAATCCTTTCGTTTGATTTGCCGCGCACGTGCGCTTGATAGCTGTCACCTGAGCGGTAACTCATACCAGCAGCATCGACATCATGGCCCTTGGCGGCACGAATCCAACCTGCCTTTGATAAGATGGCAGTGACCGGCTCACTTGGTACGAGGTCTGACTCTTTTAGTGCCTGAGCTTCTTCGCGTTCTGCTAATGGCGACACACGCTCATTACCGTGTTCTTTCATATCGGCGGTAAGCTCATCGATCATCAGATTGGTTAGACTATCTGGATTGTCTAAGTACTCTTGAATGATGGCACGTTCGGCAGCAAGTTCGTCTTGCTCGCGGCGCAGCTCAATCTCTTCTAATTTTGCCAACTGACGCAAACGAATATCCAAGATAGCATTGGCTTGAATGTCAGTCAGGTCATAGTCCTGCATCAAGGTTGCTTTTGGATCGTCCTCTTCACGAATGATGCGAATCACTTCATCAATATTCAGATAAGCAATCAGCAAGCCCGCCAAGATATGCAAGCGTTTATCAATTTTATCTAGGCGATACTGTAAGCGTCGCGTGACCACCGAGCGGCGACAGATTAACCATTCTTCCAAGACTTCTTTTAAGTTTTTCACCTGCGGCTTACCATTTAAGCCAATCATATTCATATTGACGCGGTAATTGCTTTCTAGGTCAGTACTGGCAAATAGATGACTCATGACACGATCGACATCGACTCGCGTTGAGCGCAACTCAAGGACGATACGACAAGCGTTTTCGTGATCTGATTCATCGTGAATGTCGGTCACCCAAGGCAGCTTCTTATCAGTCATAAGCTTAGCAATTTGCTCTTGGATTTTGTTGCCCGAGACTTGGTAAGGAAGCGCATCAATGATGACGAGATTCTTTTCTTTAGAGTCAACATGAAAGGTGGCGCGCATCTTATAACTGCCGCGTCCAGTCTCGTACATCGCTTGCAAATCTTTTTTGCTGGTGATGATTTCCGCTGGTGTCGGTAGGTCAGGTGCGGGTATCGATTGGGTAAGCTGCTTGATCGATAGTTCAGGATTTTTAAGCAATCGAATAGCCGCGCGTACCACTTCATTAAGGTTATGCGGCGGAATATCCGTTGCCATACCAACCGCGATACCTGTCGTACCGTTTAATAAAATATTAGGCAAGCGGGCAGGTAGGGTAGTTGGCTCTTGCATCGTACCATCGAAGTTATCTTGCCAATCGACTGTACCTTGACCCAATTCTGCCAGCAACGTATTGGCATAAGCTGACATTTTGGCTTCGGTATAACGCATCGCGGCAAAAGATTTCGGATCATCTGGGCTACCCCAGTTACCTTGACCAGTGATGAGTGGATAGCGATAGCTGAACGGCTGAGCCATCAGTACCATCGCTTCATAACATGCACTATCACCATGCGGATGATATTTACCCAATACGTCACCGACCGTACGCGCGGATTTCTTCGCCTTGGCAGAAGACTTTAGCCCAAGCTCGCTCATAGCATAGACGATGCGACGCTGGACAGGTTTTAGACCGTCAGCGATATTTGGCAACGCCCGATCCATAATGACGTACATGGCATAGTTGAGGTAGGCCTGCTCAGTGAATTCTGCGACTGAACGAGTATCCATCGGCTCATTGGGAATAGTTGGGGCGATCGTATGATCAATAACATCAGACATAAAATAGGATTCACTTATCAGTTTTAATAGGTATAGATAGTTGGTTCAAGCATAAAAATAGGATAGTGCTATCGTAAAGGATATTGCACCAATTAAAAAGACGTATGTCAGAATATACGACATCTCGTGACGTGCTTAAAACAAGCGCTTATAAGGGTCTTTTATAGTGTGGTGATTCATAGCTTTTATAGATTAAGTTAAGTATAGTAAATCTAATATTTGTTTTTTATATGGTTAATAAATGCCTTAAGGTTGAATTCTTTTTATTTAAGACATTTTGTCTATCATCAATCTGAAAACAGTAGGTTTAGAATAGCTTTAATGCAAAATTAATAACTGAAAGTATGACAGTTAATAGATTGAATAAGGCGGCCGCTTTGCCTATTTAAATAGCGTTAACCATATATTGACACGGACAAGTCGCTACTGAATTATCTTGCAATAAGGAATTTCTGTTATGTCATTTGACCCTTTATCTAAAATTTCCGCCTCTACAATGCTAAAAAACGAAAGTAAGCACCTAGGGAAAAACGCTACTAGAAATGTACTATTGATTACTGCTATAGCCAGTCTAGGATTGACAGCCTGTAGCCCTTCACAAATGAGCAAAACGCTACCAGCTGAGACAAGCAGCACAGTCAATCAAGATGCAGCAGTGGTGTCAGAGTCTATCATGGCGTCACCCAGTGTTAAGCCCTCAGTCATCAGCCAACAGATGATGATACGTTCTGCGGCGCAGACAGGTATCGTACGCCCATTACCGAGCATCATAGTCACGCCAGAGGCAAAAGACAACTATCAAAAAAACGCAGCCAATCCTGTACATCGAACTACGGATATGGCGGTATCCACTTTGTCTATCGATACCGATACGGGCAGCTACGCCAATGTGCGCCGCTACCTAAACGAGGGTCAACTACCGCCTGTTAATGCCGTACGGGTAGAGGAATTGATTAATTATTTTAACTATCAATTTGATGATGGTAAACGCTTAGGTAGTGCCCCGTTTATTGTGTCAACTGAGGTAGTAGACTCACCTTGGGATAGAGCAGATCAAGATAATAAAATCGTAAAGGTTGGCATCAAAGCCGTTGATAGTAGCTGGTCGCAAAAAACAGATAAGCAATCTATGCCCCCTGCCAATCTCGTATTTTTGGTAGACGTGTCAGGATCTATGTCGTCACGCGATAAGCTGCCATTGGTACAGTCGTCGCTTAAGCTGTTGACAGAGCAAATGCGCGCTCAAGACAGCATCAGTATCGTGACCTATTCAGGTAGTACTAGTGTGGTATTGCCTGCGACCAGTGGTGACCAAAAAGCAAAAATATTGGCTGCAATCGAGGGATTAAATGCCTCAGGCTCAACCAATGGGGAAGATGCTCTTAAATTGGCCTACAGGCAAGCTGAGCAGGGTCTAAAGAAGAATGGTATCAATCGAATCATGATGTTAACGGATGGCGATTTTAACGTTGGTATTAGTGATGTCGATGAGATGCTTGATTTGGTCAAAGCCCATCGCGATCGCGGTATCTCTTTATCTACCGTTGGCTTTGGTCGTGGTAACCTTAATGATCACATGATGGAACAGATGGCGGACAACGGCAATGGAAATTACAGCTATATTGACAGCTTAACTGAAGCAAAAAAAGTCTTTGGTGATGAATTAGCCGCGACATTTAACACCGTCGCTAAAGACGTAAAAGTCCAAGTTGAGTTTAATCCTGATGTGGTGAGTGAGTGGCGCTTGATTGGTTATGAAAATCGCGTACTGGCTGAAGAAGACTTCAATAATGACAAAATTGATGCAGGGGAGCTCGGGGCAGGCAAGGCAGTTATCGCCTTGTTTGAAGTGACACCAAAAGGTCAAAAAGGGTTATATAGCGATCGCCGTTATGCTAATAGCAATGCCAGTATTAGTTCGAATAACAAACAGAATTCTAATGAGCTTGGCTATCTAAAAATTCGTTATAAAGCACCGACAGGAGGTAGATCCAAACTGATTAGCCAACCGATTAATAAAGCTAGCCACGCTTTAAATAAAGCCAGTATCGATACCCAGTTTGCGATGGCAGTAGCAGGATTTGGCCAACGCTTGACTCAAAGCGATTATATTAATGACTGGCAGTACAGTGATAGCACTAAGCTTGCCAAAAGTAGTATCGCAGATAGACCAAGTAGCGATACTGATGGTACTCGTCGCAACTTTGTGACGTTGACTGAGCTGGCGAGTGCGCTAAAAAATAGCCGATAGTGAACAGTTATCGTGTCGGGATGGTCATTAGGGAGCAAAAATCAAGGGTCATATTTTCTAATAGCTTGACTGATATTTTTAGTCTAATATATTGATATTTATAGGGATATTGAGCGTCAAGCCTATTTGAGAACTGGTGTAGCAATCTTTTGTATTGAGTACTATGTATAAAGTGTGTATGTTAATGAACAAAGGGCTATTTACCGCTATATTGTTCGCTCAGCACTATACAAATATGTCGCAGCCTTGCTTTTTATCATAACGATAGGCAAGAATCTGACGTTTTGTATATTTATCACACTGTGATTGGCGTGGGTTGACGGTAATGTATTATTACTAGGAGAGAAAAGATTATGGAAAATCAAGGAAACTTAACCCGTCGTGACGATAAAGTTTGGCTAAAAACGTATGAAGAACTTGGTCTGGAGTATGACATTGAGTTGCCAGCCGACAATACGTCACTTATCGATATTTTCGAAAAAAGCTTCGCTGAAAATGCTGATAAAACTGCCTATATCTGCATGGGTTCATCGTTAAGCTTCCAAGAAGTGGATCTATACAGCCGTCAAATGGCCGCTTATCTACAGTCATTAGGATTGGTCAAAGGCGATAAAGTTGCGGTCATGATGCCCAATATTTTGCAGTTACCCATCTCTGTCATCGCTGTACTACGTGCAGGCTTTACTTTAGTTAACGTCAACCCTCTGTACACTACCAGAGAGCTTGAGCATCAGCTGACTGATTCAGACGCCAAAGTGCTGATCATGGTCGAGAACTTTGCCAAAACCTATCAAGACATCGGTCGCAATGTGGTCGATAAAGTCGTGATTACGGGTATGGGCGATTTGATGGGTACGCTCAAAGGCTTTATGGTCAATACGGTCGTCCGCCATGTCAAAAAAATGGTACCAGACTATAGCATTTCTAATAGCGTTAGTTTCAAAAGTGCATTAAAGCAAGTCACCGCTAGTAAATATAAGCGCCCAACCAATATCACGCTTGATGATATCGCTGTCCTACAATATACCGGTGGTACGACAGGTGTGGCGAAAGGTGCGATGCTAACGCACAAAAACTTGGTGGCAAACTTAATTCAGTCTAATACCTTTTTAGGCACCGCTTTTGATGATTTCGATCAAAGAGGTGAGCAACCTGTGATTATGACGGCATTGCCGATGTATCATATTTTCTCATTCACCGTATGTGGTATGTTCGGTCTGTATCGCGGTTGTGTTGTATTATTAGTACCAAACCCACGCGATCTTGATAGCTTGTTAAAAGCATATAAAGCCAATCCACCAGCATTCTTCCCAGCGGTAAACACGTTGTTCAACGCACTTGCCAATAACGAAGAATTTATCGCGATGGATCATAGCAAGCTGCGTCAATCGATGGGCGGCGGCATGGCAGTATTGAGTCCAACGGCGGAAAAATGGCGTCAAGTAACTGGCAATATTATCATTCAAGGTTATGGCCTGTCTGAAACAGCACCAGTAGCGACCTCTAACCCTAGCAACAGTAAAACATTCACGGGTACCATTGGTGTACCGATGCCAGCAACAGATGTGGCAATTTTGGATGATGCAGGTAATGAAGTAGCACTTGGTGAGCGCGGTGAGATTAGTGTTCGTGGTCCACAGGTCATGAAAGGTTACTGGAACCGTGAAGATGCTACTGCCGAAGTCATGACAGCAGATGGATTCTTCCGTACTGGTGATATCGGTATCATGGCTGACAACGGATATGTGACCATCGTCGATCGCAAAAAAGATATGATTTTGGTTTCTGGTTTTAACGTTTATCCAAACGAAGTCGAAGAAGTCATGGCTGGCCATCCTAAGATTTTGGAATGTGGTGTCATCGGTATTGAAGATGAGAAAAGTGGTGAGATTCCTAAGATCTATGTTGTCCGTAACGATCCAAGTCTGACCACCGAAGAAGTTCTTGAGTACGGTAAAGAGAACTTAACAGGTTATAAACGTCCTCGTCGTGTTGAATTTATTGATGAGCTACCAAAATCGAACGTTGGTAAGATTTTGCGCAAAGATCTACGCGTACTTGAAGAAAAAAACCACGGTTAATTTGCTGATACACGTACCTAGAAAGTTGTTTGATAGCTGCGTGTATTAACTAAAGGCACATGTGAAAGTAACGCTCGATTAGATACTGTAGTAACTAAAGTAGTAACCAAAAATGATAAGGCTGCAACCATGCTGTCTTATCATTTTTTTGTCTTTATCGCTTTTGACATTTGCGGATGACAGCTACTATTAATAGAGAATATCTATTAAAACTGCTATAGTGCCCATCGACGTATTTTTGTTTTTATCCAAAAAACCGTACTAGTTTTACTTAAGACAACTAGTGAAATCATGGTAGTAAATATCGTTTTCGACTTGGTCGTGCTGAGTGGTAGTATTATTTATCATAGACCCAGTAACACACTTTAATTTGCAAAGCTTATGAATGAAAAACCCGATCATACTTATCTATTTCTTATTCATAAGCTTCTGCTGTCAGCGATAATCATAAAAAATGGTGTTTCCATTAGCATATTCAATGTTTTTAACAGTAACATTTAGGGAAAATTATGACGGATAATATTAATAAAAAAACGACAGATAATAGCGCTGCAATTGATGATAAAGCCAATACTACCAACGACGTTTACCAAAGCAATGCGTTTCCTACTATGCCTACCATCGACAGTGATAGTCCGTGGCTGAGTGCTTATGAGCGCTATAGCATTGATGCTACTATCGAGATGCCAGAAGACAGTACCTCTTTGCTTGATGTGTTCGAGCGTAATTTTAGCCGTTATGGCCAAAAACCTGCCTATATCTGCATGGGCTCATCGATTACTTTTAAGCAATTAGATCTATATAGCCGACAGATTGCTAGCTATTTGCAGTCAATAGGACTGGTCGCAGGCGATAAAGTTGGGGTAATGATGCCCAACGTCTTGCAGTATCCAGTAGTCGCTTTGGGTATCATTCGTGCAGGAATGGTGTTGGTCAATGTAAACCCTCTATACACCAGCCGTGAGCTATCACATCAGCTGCATGATAGTGGTGCTAAAGCGCTATTTATCGTTGAAAACTTTGCCAAGACGTATCAAGATGCCGAAGACAAAGGTCAGGTAGAGCATGTAGTCGTGTGTACTATTGGCGATATGCTAGGTACGATTAAAGGAGCCGTGGTCAACCTTGTGGCTCGTCATGTCAAAAAGATGATTCCTGCTTATAGCATACCGAATAGCGTGAGTTTTAAGCATGCCTTAAATGCTGAGTCAGCAAGCAAATACCAACGCCCTGAGTTAAACTTAAGCGATGTGGCCTTGCTGCAATATACTGGTGGTACGACGGGAGTAGCGAAAGGCGCGATGCTGTCTCACGGCAATCTAGTCGCCAACATGCTACAGGTCAGTGCGCTGATGAACAGTGCATTTGACGATGATATAGATGGTAGAGACGTGATTTTGACTGCACTACCGTTATATCATGTATTCTCATTTATGGTCTGCGGTATGTGTAGTATGTATCAAGGTTATGCCTCGCTACTCATTCCGAATCCGCGCGATCTTGATGGACTTATCAAAGAGATGGCCAAGTACAAGCCAGCGTTTATCCCTGCCGTAAATACCTTGTTTAATGGCTTAGTACACAAAGATAACTTTGCTGATTTGGACTTTTCTAACCTAAAAGCGTCTATCGGCGGTGGTATGTCAGTATTGCCTAGCGTAGCGAAAGAGTGGCACAAAATCACTGGTCTGCCTATCGTTGAAGGTTATGGCTTGTCTGAGACCTCACCTGTCGTAGCATTTAATCCGATGACTATTGCAGAATTTACTGGAAAAATCGGTATTCCTGCGCCTAGTACGGATATTGTGCTCATTGATGATGACGAAAATATAGTAGCGATGGGCGATCGTGGTGAAATCTGCGTAAAAGGTCCACAGGTCATGATTGGTTATCAGAATCGTCCGAAAGAAACTGCTGAATCCTTTACGGCTAGCGGTTATTTAAAAACGGGCGATATCGGCATTATGGACGAAAAAGGCTTTATCAAAATTGTCGATCGCAAAAAAGACATGATTTTGGTCTCTGGTTTCAACGTCTATCCAAACGAAATTGAAGAGGCGATGAGTGAGCATCCAGCAGTCGTAGAATGCGGTGCTATTGGTGTACCGAACGATGATCGCGGCGAAGAGCCAAAACTGTTTGTGGTCAAAAAAGGTGACGTGACTGAAAAAGAGCTACTAGAATATGGCAAAAAACAACTGACTGGCTATAAGCGCCCACGTCATATACAGTTCGTTGACGAATTACCAAAGTCGAACGTTGGCAAAATCCTACGTAAGGAATTGCGTAAGATGGAAGGGTTAGAATAGTTTATATCTGACATTCTGTTGATAACGGTGGCGTAATGGCAGGAGCGAATCTTGCTATTGCGCCGTTGTCACGTTAGGATATCTTAAGATTTTAGTCGACTACATATCTATCAATGTGTTTACTAAAGACTGATAGGTATTTTTATGACACTGCTTTTATAACATTGTACTAGGAATTTTTATGCGTATTGACAATCGTGAGCTTGACCAACTTCGCTCGATCAGCTTTGAGCGCCATTATACGAAGCATGCTGAAGGGTCAGTATTGGTAAGTTTTGGCGATACCAAAGTACTATGTACTGCCAGTGTAGAATCTGGTGTGCCGCGCTGGCTCAAAGGTAAAGGCAAAGGTTGGATCACAGCTGAGTATGGTATGTTGCCACGTGCGACCAACACGCGCAATCAGCGTGAAGCGGCTCGCGGTAAGCAGTCAGGTCGTACGCAAGAGATTCAGCGTTTGATCGGTCGTAGCTTACGTGCCATGATTGATCTGAGTAAGCTTGGTGAAAACACCATCTATCTTGATTGCGATGTGTTGCAAGCGGATGGTGGTACTCGTACGGCTAGTATCACTGGTGCTGCAATTGCGCTTATCGATGCGCTAGAGAGTATCCAAAAGGCCAAAAAAATTAAAGCAGATCCGCTAATTGGACTGGTTGCGGCGGTCTCTGTTGGTATGAAAGATGGCGAAGCATATCTTGATCTGAACTACGAAGAAGACTCTAGCTGTGATACCGACTTGAACGTTGTGATGACCCAAAAAGGCGAGTACATTGAGCTGCAAGGTACTGCTGAAGAAAAGCCGTTCACTCGTGCTCAAGCAGATGCTATGCTGTCATTAGCTGAAAAAGGCATTGCCGAATTGATTAAAATGCAACAGACGGCGCTTGGTTGGTAGACTAGCGTTTAGATACAACACACTATCTTTGTTTTTAGTGTCAATAACTGCCTGTTAGCTGCTAATAGGCAGTTTTTTAATAGAAAATATTCGTACATTACGTAATAGGTAACAACACATGCTCAAGCTGACTGATGATGGCGCCAAAATCACCTTACAAGGGCAATCAAATGCTGCTGATAATGGCATGTTTTGGTTTGGTTCTGCATTATTGGTAGGGGCCGTCGCAGTCGCCATGGCGATGAGCTTATTGCCTGAGCGTCTAGCCATTGGTGCACTTGCCCTGCTTATCATTGGTAGCTTTATTTTCAATAAAAAGCGCCAACAGCATAAAAAGGCTATGAGCGGTATGATTAGCAGTGGCACATTGTGGGTAAGGGCTGGCGAGTTGGTCCATGACAATCTAGGTAAGCGTGAACATATTCATTTAACTGACGGTGATAAGATAACGCTGATTGGCGAGCAATTACAGGTTATCGATAGCAGTGACGTCCGCAAATATCATATTACCGGTTTTGAGAGTGCTCAAGAAGCAAAAGCTGCAAAAGCTATCCTAGAAGGGCAAGCGCTAACGAAACGTCATGTAAATATTAAAATGAAGAGTAATTAGTATCTTTTCTCAATTTCATACTCTATGAAAGCATAGTTATTATCTTCGTGCTATCCAAACTTCCAACTCAAGTGTCATCTTAAATTTTACTCGACGCGCGTCTTCCTAATATCGTAATCTATCAGTATATTTATACCGTCTATCACCTATCGCAGGCGAATAGTGCTTGCAGATTTGTGGCTAAATGGTTTATAAGTAGGATTATAAAATTTGTCTTTCTTATTATTGATACTGTCATTGAGATTTAGTTGACAAGGAGTTAGTCATGTCGCGTTTGTCTATACCGTCAGTCGCCGCGTCGTGCGGTTTTTTACTATTTACCTGCGGTATGATAGGGCAAGCCCATGCAGATAGTATGAGTATGCTTATCGCCCAAAAATCTATTCAACCAACGATGAATACGTCCTATCGTTATCCTGAGGTACAGCGTTCAGCACCTACGGTCTTACCGGCGTTTTTATCAGGCAACTATGACAATGTCGATAGCGAGTATCTACCGCTATTAAGCAATGCCGAGACGCAGAGTAGTATGGCAGCACGTGAGGTGGTCAGTACCGCCCGCAAAATGGCACTTAACGAGCGCACAATTATTCAAGGTGGCTGCTGGGATTATTTAAATGCGGTATTTAATCGGGCAGGGGTATCGCGCAATACCATACACAAAGGCACTTATGCGCAAGGGCCCTATGCTAGTAGCAGCGAGATTGAAGCAGGCGACTGGCTCTATTATATCAATCATGGTTACAATGGCGTCGAGCATAGTGGACTGTTCGTCGGTTGGGTCGATGAGCGTGCCAAGCAGGCATTGATACTGAGCTATGCTGGCGAAAATCGCCGTGAACCAGCTCGTTATCGCGTTTATGACTTAAGCAATGTTTATCAAATTATGCGCCCTAGTATTTAGTGTTCGATATTTCCAGTTTGATAACACGGTCTATAATTGAATAAAAAAGCGTCCGCAACTCATTAAAGTTACGGACGCTTTTATTTTGCATGTTAAAGGGTTTTTCTAATATTAAAACGGTTTTACCACGACTAGAATCACGATAATCACTAAGGCAAAAACAGGCACTTCATTAAACCAGCGCCAGAATTTATGCGTTTTATAATGTGGATTATCAATTAGCTTCTTACGATAAAAGCCGCAAGCACCATGATAGCCTGACAGCAGCACTACTAATAGCAATTTAACATGTAGCCAGCCTTGGGTTTTATAGACATCCCATCCCAGCCCCAACATCCATAGACCAAAGATCCATGTCGCTATCATCGATGGGGTCATGATACCGCGATATAGCTTGCGCTCCATAATGGCAAAGCGCTCATGACTGATGCTATCGTCGCTCATCGCATGATATACGAACAGGCGCGGCAAATAAAATATCGCCGCAAACCAGCAGACCATCGAGATAATGTGTGCCGCTTTAATCCAGTTAAAATAATCTGCCATCATAGTTTCTCTTGCTTAGCTTATATTTTTTAGCGTGGGCTTAGTCTGCCAATACAACTTGTGTTTGATGACCACTCATAGCATCCATTACAGGCAGTACTTTAGGTGCTCTTGGAGCGGCAAACTGTTTGGTTAGACCAAGCTCACGCATGAGTCTGTCATCGCCTGATTGACTTGCATTACCGGTGGTAAGAAGCTTGTCACCATAAAAGAATGAGTTAGCACCTGCCATAAATGCCAACGCTTGCTCAGAATCAGATAGACTTTCGCGGCCAGCAGATAGACGCACATAGCTAGTCGGGCAGCAAATACGGGCGACCGCAATAGTACGAATCCACTCAAGTACAGATAGCTGACCCTCAGCCAATACTTTGTCACCAATTGGTGTCCCTGCAATAGGCACCAGTAAGTTGACTGGAATTGATTCAGGCGCTTTTGGCATTTTTAGCAGCTCAAGTACCCAATCGATGCGGTCATCACGGCTTTCGCCCATACCAACGATATTACCACTACAGACATTAATGCCAGAGTTACGCACGTTTTCTATCGTGTCTAAACGCTCATCATAGCTACGCGTGCTGACGACTTGTTCATAGTAGCTGCGCGAAGTATCTAGGTTATGGTTGTAGTAATCCAACCCTGCATCGGCCAACTGTGTTGCTTGATTGGTATCGAGCATACCTAGCGTCATACAAGTTTCAAGTCCCAATGCTTTGACTTCTTTGATCAGCTCAACCACATAAGGCATGTCTTTGGCACTTGGATGTTTCCACGCGGCACCCATGCAGAAGCGCGATGAGCCACTGTTTTTGGCACGCTTGGCCGCAGCGATGACTTTGTCAACTTCTATGCGCTTTTCTGCTTGTAGTTTGGTGGTGTCGCGATGGTGACCTGACTGTGAGCAATAGCCGCAATCTTCAGGGCAGTTGCCCGTTTTGATAGAGAGTAGCGTGCTGATTTGCACTTCATTAGCAGTGAAGTGCTTTCTATGGATGGTCTGTGCTTGTAATAACAAGTCCATTAGAGGTAAATCAAACAGTTGCTCGATTTCTTCACGGCTATACATGGTAGCTACTTTACTATCAGTTTGAGTCGCGTCTGTGGCTAGATTGGCCAAAAAATCACTATTGGTCGTATCTGGCTGAGTAGCTACATCAGTTGGCTGGTTGGCGTCAGGTTCGGAGATGCTAAGCAATCCTGCCATAAGGTAAGTCCTTTTATAAGAATGAGAGGGTATTAAATAAAACCAATGTTTTTATCTATTGTCATTTATAAGGTAACAAAAAAGGTTGCCGTATAGTATACCGCAACCTTTTTAGAAAATCAGAACACTGCTAGACAGTATGTATAATTGTCACAGTAGCGCACATAAATAGTAACTATACGTTTGGCTATTTAGTTCTATATCATCCATTCTACCAATGACTACCGCTCAGTGCACCATTCTATTTATTTACCAAGTTTGTGCTTAGCAATACCAACCCAATGCTCAGCAAATTTCTGTGCTTTATAAGCGTAAGGCTTGGCTTTTTGGATATATGGTTTGCACTCTTCTGGGATAGCTGGAACGATATGCTTAGCAAGTTTGTTGAACCACATCATTAGGCTATAGTCGCCTTCGATGCTCAAGTTACCTTCTTGTACTGCAGTCATAAAGGCAGGCAAGCTACCTTTGGTTAGGAGTCTAACGCCAGTCATAGAGTCTTTGAAAGTGATGGTCAAATCGGCTTCTTTTGCATGACCGCTTTGTTGACTGAACTGTCCATTGTCAAAGCTAAAAGAACGGGCGATATCTGACTCAGTACTAGCAAACTCAATCGTAACTTGACGATCAGCGAATAACGCTTTGACGTCTTCGTTATCGCTATCAGCTAACATAGACAAACGATAGCCAACGACAGCCAATAAAGCATCTAATGGATCAGATTTGATATCTAATACAGGAACAGTAAACATAGCAGAACTCCTAAAGAAATGAGGCATAAAAATAAAGCGTACTTTATACCAGTTTTTATGACAAATATATAACTGGATTATAAACTATCACAGGGTGTCAACTCTTTAGGAGTTAAGTAGAGAGCGTTAAGTATCTTGTAACATTCGATATCACTGACGTAAGCAAGGTATTGATATAGACAAACAGAGGTATAAATAGGACAGTTTTAACGGAAACGTGGCTGATAGTTATCATCGTAGACAGGAGTGTGTTCGATATAGCGTGCGGCTTCTAGCTCACGTTGCTGACTAACTGTTTGGCTCACATCATCATAGCGTAATGCCCGATACAGTACCCAAGCTGCTAACGGTAACCAACTGATGCTCATAGCGATGATATAGCGATGCCATGATGATAGCTCCATCAACATAGGGCGACCTGCTAATATATTTTGAATCAACTCAACGGTGAACCAATAAGCCATACCGCCAAATAGATATAGCAGTAGCCAACGATATGACGATAAGGCGAGCACCACTACTAAACTGGCTAGCAGCCCATAACCAAGCCATGCCGCGCCGTTCCATGCCTCTATACCGATAAAAGAAAATATAGTCATTAACATCATTCATCTCGCTATTCATAAGGTGAATTCCAATGAGACTATTATGAGAGGTTATTGAGTAAAGCTGAAGAGGGTACAGGCGACTTTGCGACAACCGTTGACGTTTGGTTTTTTGGCTTGTTTTGTGATATTTGATGGCTAGATGTTAGGCTAAGCGCCTTAAAGGTAGGCGCTTATTTTGAGGAATATGGAAATGGTTTTGCTGGACTAGGAAAGCGTTTATTAGCTAGCAAACCACACTAAACTAGAAAACAGGATTGACAGTTTGCTAAATACTTAGACTCGATTGGTACGATTACCCCACCACGATAATAACGAAACTAGGATAGCACCGAGTAGCATAAGTCCTACTGTCGTTGACCACTGTGCGCCAGTAGGGTATTGCCATGGCATGACATTATGGACAGCTTCAGTATTTAGCGAGCCTAGCGCATCTACTTTCCATGGCCATACTTTTATTAGAGAGCCTGCAATAAAGCCTGTCAGCAATGCCAAAGTAGCTTGGTAATAATGCGAAAGTAGCCACTTAAGTGCGCGCGTGAATAGCAATAGCCCAGTCGCCATACCCGCAATGACTGTGAAAATGGCACTTAGATTCATGGTATTGACTGCTTCTAATACCGCATCGTAAGCGCCTAGCAATAGCAAAATAAACGACCCTGATATGCCCGGTAGGATCATGGCACAAATAGCGATTGCCCCTGCAAAAAACAAATACGGTAAGCTAGGCGTGGTCGTGAGTAACGGCATACTACTAAGGACCACAGCGGCAATAAGCCCAGTCGCGAACAGTGCGACACGCCCTATATTCCAGCGTTTAATTTCACTGAGTAAGATAAATACCGTTGCGACGACCAGTCCAAAAAAGAACGACCAAATAAGCAATGGTTGGTTGTCCAATAAATGCTTAATGATACCGGCTAAGGTCGCAAAGCTAGTGGCAATGCCTAGTAGCAAACACAATAGAAACGTCGCATCTACTTGTCGCCAAATAGCCGCGAATCCTTTTATGCCACCTTCCTGACAGAATATCGTCCAAAGATTGGGGCCGATACTGCCAAGTGCGTTAATCAAGCGCTCGTAAATCCCTGCAATCAACGCAATGGTGCCGCCAGAGACGCCAGGCACAATATCAGCTGCGCCCATGGCCATACCTCTGACATAGATACCTACCAGCTGTTTTGGGCTATCGGTACGTACAGGTACCGTATCTTTTTCTAGTGGCGTTGGCGCTGACGGCTGAGTTGGCCGTGGAGGTTGTGGTGCCGTCATGGGCATTCCTTTATCATTTAAAAATAAGTGTCATCTGAAAGTAAGCATTAGCTAAAAATAAGTAGCATCTAAAAATGAGTAATAGTTAAAAATGAGTAATAACTAAAACAGGCGTTAGCTAAACATCAGTATGAATAGAATATTGTATTAATTATCATCACGTACTAGGGCGTGTCTTCTATTCACTTAATAGGCATCTAACTGAACTAAAAATGGCCAATTTTTACCAAACATCGTCAAATAGCTAGTTAATATATCGATACTATCTACGCTGCTTTTCTTGTTTAAACCATGCCCTAAAGCATAAAAGCTAGATTAATGACAAAACATTAACCTAGCTTATGAAATGGCATAAAGCGTTCTACAATTACTCAGTAGGCGCTAGTGCTGGATAGCCAAGAGCGTACAGAGTACCTTCAAGTCCTGTCACGTTGATAGCGGCATCAGCACGTGCTTGAACGATTGGTTTGGCATGATAGGCCACACCCAGATCGGCCAATGCCATCATCGGTAAGTCATTTGCACCGTCACCAACACAGACCACTTGTGACATCTCAATGCCTAAGCGCTCAGCGGTATGCTCAACGATAGCAGCTTTTTTGGCACCGTTGACAATAGGCCACTGTACATGACCAGTCACTTCACCTTCTTCGATATCTAGAGCGTTGGCATGTACTTCATCGATACCCAGCTGCTCAGCGATATAACGGGCAAAATAAGTAAAGCCGCCCGAGACCAGCACCGTATGATAGCCCAGTGCTTTTAGCGCACTAATCGTCGTGCGCGCACCAGTCGATAACGTTAAGCGGCTACAGATATCATCTAGCACGTCAGTAGAGGTGCCTTTTAGCAAAGCCACACGCTGAGCAAACGATTCATCAAAATCAATTTCACCGCGCATTGCTGATTCAGTGATGGCTTCAACTTCTTCGCCAATCCCAGCCGTTTTTGCTAGCTCTACGATGACTTCTTGCTCGATCAAGGTTGAATCCATGTCAAAGCAGGCAAGCTTATGTGTCCGTAGCATATGACCGACAGACAAGATATGACAGTCTACGACGTTTATGTTGCCTGTGCTATCTGCACTGCGTGTATTGTTATATTCTTCAGTTAGGTCACGACGCAAGCGAGCGGTCAGCTGATCATCAATGATGTGAGCGGCTGCTGTTTTTTTGCCAGGATGCATTAGTGTGTCAGTGACTGGCGCTAACAGATAACGGTAGACCTGAGTATGGGTAAAGGGTAGGCGCTGTGCGTCCGCTGCTGTGGGCTCTGTATCAGATACCGTGATATTGACGAAGCTAGCGTCAGTATCTTCGGCAACGGTCACTAGATGCCAACTTGGCTGTTCGTCGACCCACGACTGAACGTACTGATGAATATCTAACGCGGATACCTGAGTCGGCAGTACTACGATGAGCGCAAAAACAGGTAGCGACTGTAGCGCATCAAAGTCTTGCAAATTGGTATCTTCGGGTAATAATGCCGCAATAGAATCAACGGCTTGTTGCCATGCTTTGCTGTCTTTTGGTAACGAATAAGATGTATTTTTTGGCATGGCTCAATTGTCCCTTGTATGCTCATATAAGATTAGGAATAATAACAGTTTTACTGGGCAGCGCCTATAGATGACGCGCAAAGTAACAATGATGCTAAAAAACAGATTTTATGGCGTAAGAAGCCATAGAAAATGCAATAAAGTTATTATGATAAATTTATAAAGCGCTCACGCTATAAGGCTTATTATGGTGATATAGTAGATGAGATAAGCTGGCTGTTTATCAACGGTGCTTTCTTATTAACGATGCCTTTGCAAAAGATTGCAAGGCAAAAGATAGCGAAGCTGGCAACAATATTGATGGTGTCGATAGTCGTTAATAATCAGTACTGCTTTATAACTACGTGCGCATCACAGTTGGCGCACATCACAATTGTTTAAAAATTAGCCAAAAAATGAGCAGTAGCCTCGTTTTTTAATTTCTTCTCTCCAAAAAAGTTTAACATATCATGACGTATTTAGCGCCGCGGCAAGGGTTGTTTGCCATTATTCTTCTGGTTAGTTTTTGTTTGCAGACGCTGTTATTGGTCATTAGTACTGACCAACAGCTGAGCAATAGTCGTGCGTTAAAAGGCGAGCAGATGGTCGCCCAGCTGATTGATGAAGCAAGGTTGTCTTTAGAAAATAAAGACCGTGTGAGTTTAAGCGTTATTGCCAATCGTTATACCAGCGAGCAAGACGTCACACGGATACTGATTAAAGACAACAACGATGATATCTTGGTGCCAGTAGGCAATGCGCCGATGCAGCAAGGTGACACCATTCGCCAAATCGCCACCAATGGCGATGCAGTCATCGGTAGCGTTGCACTGACCCTAAAAGACGTCAGCAAAGGCGAGATTATCGCCATGCAATGGCCGTTTGTTATCGGTACTATGCTGTTACATTTACTGCTTTGGTTGATTTATGGTTACCTCGCTCGTCCGACCAAAGAGCAAATAAATGCATTAAGTCGAGATATCCAAGAATTGTATCGCGACCAATACAGACTAGTCGATCAACGCGGCTATGACCGTGAACTTGAGCGCCAGTCAACGGGTCAATCAGCGTCTCATTTAGCAGACAGTCAAGTAGCGACTGACAATACGGTTAATGCCACAGATGACGAAGTGACTAATGCGCGCAAGTTTAATGTGCATAACGAAGTGAACGAGTATCTTAGAACCCAGCAAAACCAAGAGGCAGGTAGTGATACTGACAATCTAGAGAGTGCGAGTGAAGGTAGCGAAAGCGAAATAGCAGATACAGACGGTGTTGCTTCGCAAGTTGCCAGCCATACGTCTAAGCTATCTGCCACACGGTCTGTTGATAGCGTCAAAGTCCAAGTGGTATTCCATGATGAGTTCAATATGCTTGAACGCCTTGCACCTGCGCAGCGTCTGCCTTATCTAGCACTCTGCACCCAGCTGCTTAATCAAGCCGTGACTGAGTTGTTAAGACAACCATTGCTATTGGGCGTGAGTGCGATGAATGAAGCGCACTTTGAAGATAATGGCGCAAGTGTGGTACTAAAGGCTGATAATAGCCATGCAAAAGTGGCACTCGCAGGCGTGATGCTTGCCAAACTATATTTAATGCTCAACAAAATTATCCACGACAAGCATATTGAGCTGTCGCGCTTTGCTTTGCCAGCGAAAGCAGGCGTGAGTGATGACGCGCAGTCAGAGCCAATGACTCACTTGCTCCAGAGTATCGGCAAAAAAGAACAGCTATTAATACTATTGCCAAACGCCGGTCTCAAGCAAATCAGCAATCATGTACAAGTACATAACATCATGCGCCCAACCACTGTCTATGAGCGCGAGTGTGCGATATTTGATGGTGCTAATGACTCATTGATTCAGCGTTTGGCCGATGTGCGCAACGCAGTTCTAATGATTGAAGATGAGGACGAGCTACACATTTAATGCCGACTGTATTTGGTCATTTATATTACAATTGTCTATTATATAGCCTACTGGACTATCTTAATCGTAGAGTTGAAATGTACCATATTGCGAAAAAGGATTGACAACATTCAATAGAGACTTTATAAGGCATATATATATTGATGTATTCTTAATACCCTTGCCTAAAAATGATAGGAGTTTGTCATGAGTGACGCTGATATTGACGACGATTTTGATGATGATTTTGTCGACGATGATGATGCAAAGATGGTTGAAGAAGCTGAGACGAGCGTACGCACACGTTTAAGTAGTCTTGAAAAACGTCGGCTAATCGATAATTTGCTAGAAGAAAAGCGTTTGGCTAAAGAGTTAAAAGACGATCTAGACGACATAGACAACTTCGATGAAGACGGCGATGATTGGGATGATGACGATTTTTAATTTGTCGGCATCAGTCGTTTCAGTGGACTAAAGTGCTCTAATGGCTACTTTAATGACGGTAACTACTTTAATGACAGCGACTATTTTAATGACTAAAATCATTTAACCAGTCAAGTTGGTTGCCTGCTGTTTGCTACTTTTCTAATTTTCTAAGGTTGCTCGCAACCAGTTCATCTCGATAATACTTACCTGATAAAGGTTGCTTGAGTTTGGTTAATTAAGCAGCCTTTAGTCTTAAAATAAGTACTCGTCCTCTTTTATTTAACCGATCGCCCACTGCGATTGATGACATCTATCTGCTAAGGAAAACCAAATTATGAGTAACCAACTAAGTTTTGATGAATTACTAGACTATTTGGACAATCAAGAAAGCCAGTTCGTGCTAGATAGTGTCGCAGCGCATGGTTTTTTGACGGCGACGGTTATCGGTCGTCCATTGCCTAACTGGATGGATGCCCTGTTCGAAGGTCACGTAAGTGAGATTCCAGACAACGTCATCGATGGCATCAAACGCTGGCGCGATTCGATCATGGCTGAGCTAAAAAACGAGACGCCGATCGAATTACCGTTTGGTGAAGATGCTGGTAACGAAGAAGTGGCGGTTGATTTCTCTGACGAGTCAGACATCGTTGCTTGGTCAATCGGTTTTGTCGATGCCATGTATGGTGACGAAGCAAGCGATTGGTTCGAAGATCAAGAAACGGCAGAAGACGTAGCAGTATTGACCTTGCCAATGATCGTACTAAGCGGTATCGATGATGAAGATCCAGAGCTGTCTGAGATGCGTAAAGACGAAGATAAGATGGTACAGATGGCCAATAGCATCGAAGGCAATTTGACTGAATTGTTCTTATTGTTCCATACCAACGATTAGTAATGCTAAGAAACAGCACTATTAGCAGTGCTGTTTCTATTTTGCTTATGCTGTATTACAGTGCTTTGATTTACCCTGTATTTTATTAGTCACCGATAAGGTCATCCTATGACTGTGCAACTCTCTAATCTTGAACACTTACCTAACTATCAAATTACTGAACGCCTAGACGTGGTTTACGGTAGTACCGTGCGCTCAAAGCACGTGGGTAAGGATCTATTTGCTGGGTTAAAAAACATCGTTGGCGGTGAGCTGACGGCTTATACCGAGCTATTAGAAGAGTCACGCCAAGAAGCAATCGATCGCATGATTGTCAAAGCAGAGGCGCTCGGTGCTGATGCGGTGGTCGGTCTACGTTTTTCGACTTCTAGTATCGCCCAAGGTGCCTCAGAGCTGTTTGTCTATGGTACGGCGGTCAAGGTCGCGCCGATATCACAGCAGCAGTATCAAACCCCGCCAAGCGATGGTTACAACCATTCTAGTCAAAATGTGAGTACTCAGACCCAAGTCGCACCCGATGATTTACCGCGTTTCAATCCTTTTGGTTAATCCTATAATACTAAAAGCTACAATGCTAAAAACTATAATACCAAATCCTATAATGTTAAAAGCACCGATGCTTTTTATGATGAGAAACGTGCCATGAATGATTCACTCACGCAAGTGCTCATCAATTATGGGCCGTTTGTCTTCTTATTCGCGGCTGGCTGGTTCTTTGGGTCGCGCCATGAGCGTCAGCATTTGGCACAGCTAACAGTAGCAGAGCAAGCATTGGGCGATATCACTGTCTCAAGCGAACGTTTATACCGTCCCAAGTTAGCAGCGGGTAGTGAAGGCGAGTTGGTGCTTGGTAGTGTCGTCATCGCTCAAGATTATTTCAAAATGATTATCGCTCGCGTATTAAGTGTCTTTGGCAAAAACTTAACCACCTATGAGACTTTGCTAGATCGTGCCCGTCGCGAGGCCATCGTTCGTATGCGGACTGAAGCAAAAGCCAAAGGCTACACGCATATCTATGGATTACGTCTTGAGGTAACCAATGTCAACCAATTAGGCAGTATGGTCGAAGCCATCGCCTACGGTACAGCGGTTATCAGTATCGACCATATTCACTCTACATCTGCTATAAATCACAAAACCTCCGCTTAAATCATTTCTAGTTTATTTTCAAGTGTAAAAACCTATAATTGACTGACGAGTAGTCAGAAAAATCAAAACCATACACTTTTACAACGATATACTGAATTTTGTCGTTCCGTTATTATTTCGGTTCGTAGTAACCAGTTTTATCAAAAATTGTCGGTTTGAAAAGCACGACTGTATGGAAAAGTGTCATATAAAGAGCTGACAACGTCGGTGGCTTTTACCCAAGATATCAGCAGGATTGGCTGATTGAGCATGACGAGGTTGTCATAAACCTGCCCGTGTAAGGGCTCTATCTACAAGGATGTAGTTATGGAAGGTGTTGAGTTAGTCACGTTTATAAATGCAAAAGTCATTCCTATTAGTATCTTTTTGATTATGATGGGAATGGGATTGTCCTTAGTTACCAATGATTTTAAGAGAGTCGTCAAATACCCTAAAGCAGTCGCCATAGGCTTGACCAATCAGCTAATATTCTTACCGCTCGTAGGTTTTGCCTTGGCAACCACCATGTCTCTCGAGCCAGAATATGCCGTCGGGGTTATGTTGCTGGTACTGTGTCCTGGTGGCACGACATCGAATCTATTTACCTATTTAGCCAAAGGTGATGTTGCACTTTCGGTCACCATGACCGCTATTGCCAGTGTCATTACCGTATTTACTATTCCTATCGTCCTCAGTTTTTCGCTCGTATATTTCATGGGTGCGGGTAGTGAGTTTCAGTTGCCAGTGGTCAAGACCATGATCAGCCTAATCGCTCTGACTATCTTACCCGTCAGTATTGGTATGTTGATCAAACGCTATGCCCCTAACGCGGCAGACAAGGGACAGGTGATGGTGTCTCGTTTTGGCGTGATATTTTTGAGCTTCTTGGTACTTTTCTTAAGCTATGTGCAACGAGACATTATCGTTGAAGCGTTAATCGCTACTGGCCCTGTGGCATTGATATTGAACGTATCGACGATGGCGCTTGGTTATTACACCAGTAAATGGTTCGGTCTAAATCCTGCGCAAAGACGCTCGATTACTATGGAAGTCGGCCTGCAAAACAGTACGCTTTCAATGTTTATGGCACTGACGCTATTGGCCAATTATAAGATGTCAATGACGCCAGCCATTTATACACTAATCATGTTCTTGACCGCTGGTATCATGGTCAGAGTATTTACTGCCCAGCACAATAAAGCCAAAAGAACCGAGATAGAAAACAGTGTATTGGCAGCACGTAGAATGTAAGAGGTTTAAGATAACCGTAGTAACGCATTGTTGCGCCAGTTGAGACAATTCTTGGCAAACAAGCAGCAGTTTATAGTGCAATAAAAAAAGCCCATAATCCGCTTCGTATATTGAAGCAGGTTATGGGCTTTTGCGTTTAATGCTCGTTTTAACTCAAACCAGTTTTGGCTCAAACCAGTTTTGGCTCAAATCAGTTTAACTCAAATCAGTTTAGCTCAAATCAGTTTAGCTCAAATCAGTTTAGCTCAAGTCTAAAATCTTCGTCTGTCCATTTTCGCTCTTGCCTCAGCGGCTTGTTCTTTCACTTTTTCAATTTCAAATAAGAACGTACGGTTTTTGAGTACCGCGACGAATACCACACCGCCGACCGTATTGCCCACCAGTACCACGACTAAAAATACCAAGTAGCGCCAGAGACTGACGGTATTGCCATATAGCAGCGCTGAAAATACCTCGATATTACCCACGATACTATGATGCAAGCCTAAAAACCCAATACTACCAGTAATAAGCGTCACCAGTACGATACGGCTAAGTGTGTCCCGTGCAGAGGTCACTAGCCATGCAGCCACGCCCATCATCCAGCCTGCCAACACCGCGCTACCAAAGATAACCCACCACTCAAAACCTAAGATATGCTCGGCATAGACATCGATAGCATGGTCTGTAAACAGGTGCATATGAAGCCCCAGACCAATCATTAACGCTGCAAAGATACAACCGCCAACGATATTACCAGCGATGACGATACCCCATAGCCGCAGGAGCTTGTGCAGCGGTTCAATTTTATTTAAGACAGGCAGGCTCAAGAGGGACGTCTGCTCTGTAAATAATAACGATTGACCAATCACCACGATAATAAAGCCGATTGGATATAGCAGTGACGACAGCACCATGGCATAGCGACTTGGTATCACGTCATTGAGTAGAGCAAACGCTGATAAAATCATAAAAAAGCTGATGCCAATCTCTAGCCCAGCCGTAAAAGCACTGGTAAATAGCGAGCCAAGTGAACGCTCAAAGGTTTCTTTTGCGTGGATAACCTGCTCGACTAAGATGCTGGCGTAGCTTTTTGCTTGGCTTAGATTGTCATCACTGGCGACCTTTTTGATGGTTTCTTTGTCTTCGTCGCTGATTTCTTCTGGCAGGTCGTCATTTTCTAAGTCTTCGGTGGCTTTGATAGGTTCGTCTGCTTCCTTGTCTACCTCAATGTCTTTAGAAGAATCGCTGCTTTTTTCTAGCGTATCGTCACCTTCAGGCACAGGAGTAGTGGTACTCGCATTTGTACGCTCATCGTTTGGTCGGTTAGCCTGAGAATCATGGTCATGCTCGGTATCTTGGGACACGGTTGGCTCGCTGGTTATAGGCTAATGATTTTGCTACGTAAGTAATCTCTATTATATTTCTCATTCTTCGGATTGCTGTTGTTAATTGATTAACAATTTGAGTAATAAATCACCTTCAAGCTTTATAAATTACCTTACCATCTAACAAAATCTGCCTATCTGCGTTAAAATCACACTATCAACTATTTTTCCTGTTTTTATAGCGTTTTGCGCTATCTCATTTTGACCACATTCATTATCAACAATAAGATTACCCTATTATGAGCAATCCTAATACCGATACCAGCATTGATAGCAATGCGAAAACCAATTTGACCCAGTCGATCCAAGCGGCGCTAAGCCAATTAGAGAGCGCCTACAATCCTGCGGAAGTCGAAGCAGGTATGTATCAAGGCTGGGAAGAAAGCGGCTATTTTCAGCCGACTTTTGATAAAGACGAGTCGTTTTCTATCGCGCTGCCACCGCCAAACGTCACGGGCTCGCTACACATGGGTCATGGTTTTAACAACGCTATTATGGATGCGCTCACCCGTTATCACCGCATGGATGGTGACAATACGCTATGGCAGCCAGGTACGGATCATGCGGGTATCGCGACTCAAATGGTTGTTGAGCGTCGCTTGGAGGCGCAAGGCATCAAGCGCCGTGATATGACGCGTGAAGACTTCATCGATAAAGTATGGGAATGGAAAGAAGAGTCGGGCGGCAATATCACTAGCCAGATTCGCCGTTTGGGCAGCTCGGTTGACTGGTCGCGTGAGCGCTTTACCATGGATGATGGTTTGTCCAATGCAGTAAAAGAAGTGTTCGTACGCCTGTTTGACGATGGACTTATTTATCGTGGTAAGCGTTTAGTTAACTGGGATCCAAAGTTCCAAACCGCATTATCTGATTTAGAAGTAGAAAACCATGATGAAAAAGGCAGCTTGTGGCATTTCCGCTATCACTTCACGGATACAGAACTATTAACTCAAGATGGTAAAAACTATCTAGTGGTTGCTACTACGCGTCCTGAAACGCTTCTTGGTGATACCGCTGTCGCAGTCAATCCTAGCGATGAGCGTTATGCACACTTAGTCGGCAAAACCATTACCTTGCCAATTACGGGTCGTGTCGTGCCTATCGTCGCTGATGACTATGTCGAAAAAGACTTCGGTACGGGCTGTGTCAAAATCACCCCAGCGCATGATTTTAACGATTATGAATTGGGTCGTCGTCATAGCTTGCCATTGATTAACATCCTTGATGAGCGCGCCAATATTTTGCCAGCGATGGAAGTCTATCCTGATCTGCAAACACGTGAGCCAGAGCTAGAGACTACGCCGAGCGAATATGCAGGACTTGAGCGTTTTGCGGCGCGTAAGTTCCTTGTAGAGCAAGCAGGCGAGCAAGGCTGGTTAGAAGATATCGAAGACTATGCACTCAAAGCCCCGCGTGCTGAGCGTGGCGGTACGATCGTTGAGCCGTGGTTGACCGATCAGTGGTATGTCGCGGTCAAAGAGCTTGCTAAGCCTGCGATTGATGCAGTAGAAGACGGCAGCATTGAGTTCGTCCCTGCACAGTACAAAAACATGTATATGGCGTGGATGACCGATCTACAAGACTGGTGTATCAGCCGTCAGCTGTGGTGGGGACATCGTATCCCTGCATGGTATGACGATGCGACAGGTGAAATCTATGTCGCCCGTGACGAAGCAGAAGTGCGTAGCAAATACAACCTAAGCGATGACGTAAAACTGCGCCAAGATGATGATGTGCTCGATACGTGGTTTAGCTCAGGTCTATGGACGTTCAGTACGCTTGACTGGGCAGACGTCAACGCCGATCCACGCGTGATGGACACTTTCCATCCGACCAGCGTGCTCGTAACAGGTTTTGACATTATCTTCTTTTGGGTTGCGCGCATGATCATGATGACCATGCACTTTGTGAAAAACGAAGACGGCACGCCGCAAGTACCGTTTAAGACCGTCTATGTGCATGGTCTGGTACGTGATGGCAACGGTCAAAAAATGTCAAAATCAAAAGGTAACGTCTTAGATCCGATTGATCTGATCGACGGTATTGAGCTAGAAGCGTTGGTGGAAAAACGTACCAGCAATATGATGAACCCAAAAGACGCGGCCAAAATCGAAAAGCAAACGCGTAAAGAGTTCCCAGAAGGCATCCCAGCGTATGGTACGGATGCACTGCGCTTTACCTTTACCTCACTTGCCAGTACCGGTCGCGATATCAACTTTGATCTAAAGCGTGTCGAGGGCTATCGTAACTTCTGTAATAAAATCTGGAACGCCAGCCGCTTTGTACTGATGAACTGTGTCGATGGTGATAGCAATGCTAAGCCGATTGACCAAACGGCAAACACTGATGTATGGGAGTTACCAGAAAAATGGATCATGAGTCGTCTAAACTCTACCATTACTGATATCCATCAACATTTCGCTCAATATCGTCTCGATATGGTCAGCCAAGATATCTATGAGTTTATCTGGAATGAGTACTGTGATTGGTATGTTGAGCTTGCCAAAGCCAGTCTAAATGATGACTCGGTATCGGACGAGCGTAAAGCGCAAATCCGCTATGTACTACTGCACGTACTAGAGACTGCGCTACGTTTCACCCATCCAATTATGCCGTATCTGACTGAGCAAATCTGGCAGACCATCGCACCGCTACTGGGTCGCAAAAACACCGACAGCATCGTGGTTGCTGACTATCCACAGACCGATGCCAGCCAAATCAGTGAGCAGACCGAAGCGGATATGGCATGGCTACAGGAGCTAATCGCGAGCGTCCGTAACATCCGTGGTGAGATGAAACTGGGTAATGCAGTACGTCTGCCAGTGTTACTACAAAACGTCTCTAGCGATGAAGAAGCGCGTCTATCACGTATCAAAAACCAGTTCAAAGCGCTTGCCAAAGTCGAGAGCTTAGAGATCGTCAAAGAAGGCGATGAGGTGCCACTGTCATCATCAAGTATGGTCGGTCAGCTACGTGTACTCGTACCGATGAAAGGTCTGATCGATCCAACGGCTGAGCTGGCACGCTTAGGTAAGTCATATGATAAGTTGAAAGGTCAAGCCGAAGGTATCGCGCGTAAGCTAGGTAATGAAGGCTTTGTGAGTAAAGCACCTGCGGAAGTGGTCGATGCTGAGAAGGCGAAATTGGCTGAGCTAGAAGGGCAGTTGACCGCGATGACGGCGCAGATGGAGCAGTTGAAAGCGTTGTAACATTTTTAACTTAGACATGAAAAGCCACCTAATTTTAGGTGGCTTTTTTATTTTTCTAAAAATAAGTCTACAGTTATCTGTATAGTTGTATTATTAGTCAGATGTAATTCAAAAAAGGAGCTTTACTATGGATGAGTCATACTACAACAAATTTATAAGACTGCATGAGACGAGCGATAGTGTGGAAGCTAACGAATATCTGGAGTGCGAATGGGTACTATTAAATGTGGTCAAAACACAAGTTTCTGAGGAAAGTTGGAACACATATTATGTTCTTGGTTGGAATAAAAAAGTAGAAGATATTAAGCGAGGCAGGTCTTGGAAGGAAAGGATGGACACAGATATTGAGAACTATAAAGAAGGTAGAAAAAAAGCTGTTCCAGATGATTTAGATGCTTTGTTCTAATCAGTAGGAGGGTGTCAAAAGTAGATAGTATAAACGACATCTTCTAAAGGTACTGACAGATAATTAATTATATAAATATAAAAGAGTTTGGATAATGAGTTTTAAAAATATAAAAGTTGGTAATGTTATTAAGGGAAACTATAGTGATTGGGTATTAGATAAAAAAATAGGTAAAGGAGGTAATGGAGTAGTGTGGTCAGCTTCTCAAAAAGATATGGAATCTGAAAAGATAGCTATTAAGTTTGTTCGTTGTGGACAAGATTATCAGAAACAGCGATTTGAAAGAGAGGTTACTACGCAATCAAGCTTTGATCACGAATCCATCATAAGCATATATGAATATCATACAGGATTAAATAATTGTTGGTTTTCAATGCCTATTTGCACCTCGGCCTCTAGTCTGCTAAATAATAAAAATGCAACGGAAGTATGTGATGAATATCTAAATATAGTCTCTTCTGTAAATTATATCCATAGTAAAGGTATGGCTCATAGAGATATTAAGCCTGACAACATACTTAATTTAGATGAAAACCTTGCTTTAGCTGATTTTGGTTTGATATCAGCTCCTTTAAGGTGTAAAGATAGACGTATTACTCAGGTTAAAAATAAACTTGGTAATTTTGCAACTATCGCTCCTGAATTAAGATTTGTCAAAGATATTAATGCTGATTTTAGACCAGCGGACGTTTACTCCTTAGCTGTTACTCTATGGATGTTTCTAACTAAGGATAAAAATGGGTTTGATGGACAATATGCTATTTCAGCTAAAAGTAAGCTAGAACTAGCTCTAAAAGATGAACGATTAGAATTGAGAGACCTACATGATCTACTTGAGAAAGCTACAGAAAATGACCCTAATCTAAGGCCAAATATTGAAGAGTTTGAAGAAAATCTAGTGAAATGGATAGAAGCGACTAAAGACTTTGCTGCTCTTATATCCTCAAAATGGACAAATCTTCAAGAGGAAATAAACCCATATAATGCTCATTACTTAGTATTTAATGATGTAGACGTTATTGTTTCTGTTTTAAATAAGATTGTTCGAAATGACACAGCTGTGCATCATTGTTTCTTACCTAGGATGGGTGGGTTAGATTTGATTAGAGCTGAAGTCAAAGAAAATGGAGAAATAAGGCTACTAATGGATGGCGGCTCTAACTATGACTGTCTTCCAAAGGCATTACATTATGTCAATTATCAATATAAACCTTCGGAAAGCTATTTTTTTCTCGAAACAAAACCAATTGAAAAGCCTATTAATTCAGAATTATATAAAAATAATGAGGTAGTAGATTATACAGAGTTTGAAAATGGAGATTTGACCTTTGCTGAAGTGCATAATAACAGCATTTGGCAGGGTAAATATATTTTTGGCGATACTAGAAGTGTTACAAGGGTATATGAAGGTAGTTTTCTTTTCGTCTTCAGGCATTCTCTATACAATTCACTTCCCTCAACATATGATGCCAGACATTCAGAAATGGGCTTTGATAAATTTCGAAGTTGTTATCCAAAACCTTATTCAGAAGTACATATTAAACCTGAACCGCCACAATTTCTAGAAAATGATAGTAGTTGGGAAAATGACCCAGAGTTTTATATATATTTGAATTCATTAGATGTACCAAGGATACTATTATTATTAGAGAAATGGCCTACTGATGAAAAGAGTGATGATAACGAATGGGGAGTTATAGGCTCAGGGAGTCTGTTTAAATTTGCTATAGATCATTTATCTGCAGATTTTAGCTTTCTAGAAGAGTTGAATCGCAAAGAGCTATTAGAGTTAGTTTCTATCATGTATCTAGGGAGAGAGACATATGGAAAAAGAACCACCCGAGATATATGGACTTTCCATCTAAAACATGTGAAAAACGAATCAGATGAAGAGTTGAGAAGAATTATCAAAGATAAAATGCCTTCTGCTACCAAAGAGTATATTAGTCAGGGTTTGAAAGCTTTAGGAGCTGAGCAAGCTGACTATTAAAAGTAACGATAAAATTTAGGCTTCTGAAGAGCTTTTGTATGAATAAGAGGAACACCATGAACCATCTCACTGTCGGACAACGCGCGCCTTTAAGCAACCTTGCTATTGACGATACTGCACCCATCACGCTCAAGTTCACCCGCCAAAGCCCGATAGAGATGGATATCAGCTGTTTTGCCTTAGACGCAGCGGGCAAACTGATCAATGATGATTACATGGTGTTTTATAATCAGCCAACCTCACCATGCGGGCAAATCAAGCTCACCCATTACGAGTCGCAGCCAACGGCGAGTAAGGGCATCCAAGCCGAGTTTGAAGTCAATCTATCCAAACTGGCTACTAATATAGACAGCTTGTTTTTTGTATTATCAGCCGACACGCCGCTCAATCAAATTCAATCGTTAGAGATTGGCATTTGGCAGCAGTCGCAAAAGGCGCAGGCAGAATATCAAGCAGCCGACTTTGCCCAGCAGCAAGCCAGTATGCTAATGCAGCTTTATCGTAAAAGTGGTGTTTGGCGGGTTTCTAACGTGGCGCAAGGCTTTAATGGAGGACTTGCCGCCATCGTGCAGCATTTCGGTGGCGATGTAGAAGAAGGTAGTCCGCAAGTACTCGAGGCGACCGCAACGCCAGTTCAAGCAAAGCCATCGTTAGAGAAGGTCATGCTAGAAAAAGCGCCAAAACTGGTCAATCTGGCCAAAAAAGCCACGATATCGCTTGAGAAGCGCCAATTGCAGCAATTAACGGCAAAAGTGGCGTTGGTGCTAGACGCTTCAGGCTCAATGAATAGACAGTACAAAAAAGGCCGCGTGCAAGAGGTGGTCAATCGCATATTGCCATTGGCAGTGAACTTCGATGACGACCAAGCGCTAGACTGCTGGGCGTTTGCCCGAGATCCGCAGTATTTGGGCGAGATTGGACTGAGCAACTATGACGGTTTCATTAACAACGCTCATGGCGGTTGGCGTAAATGGGCACTTGGCCCGCGCATCAACAATGAAGCAGAGGTCATGAAAGCCGTGACGGAGTTTTATCAAAAGGACGGCTTGGATGTGCCTGTCTACGTGCTATTTATCAGTGATGGCGGGGTAAATGACAACCGAGGTATCACGAGAGTCATGACGGAAGCCGCGAAACTACCGATATTTTGGCAGTTTGTGGGCTTGGGTGGTCGTGGTTATGGCATTCTCAAAAAACTAGACGACATGACAGGGCGCGTGATTGATAATTGCGACTTTTTTGAATTAGATGACTTGGACGATATCAGCGAAGAAGCCTTGTACGAAAATATGCTAGAAGAGTTCCCATTGTGGCTAAAAGAAGCCAAGCAACTTGGTATAGTCACTACATTATAAAAGTATGACTGCGTTGATCTCATTATTCGATGACAGCTAAATAAAAAACCGCCATAGCAAACACTATGGCGGTTTTTTGTTATTTAAAATATCTTAAAATCTAAAATATCTATAGTGCCCAAAGCGATTGGTACTGCCCATCAGTCAAGGTTACGATATCGATTTCGGCTAGCATCTCGCGCAGTTCTTCCCACTTACTTGCATCAGGCTTGATAGGCGTGAGCAATCTGCCCAGCGTATTATCAATGATGGCATCCATCAGCGCATCGACTTCGGTTTTACTATAGTCGTAATACATACGGTGGGCAGTGGCTGGCTCATTTTTACACAGTTCGGTCATTTGATTGGTCACTTGGATAAAGGTATCTATTGCGTCTTTTTTCGCGCTATAGATCTCATCTGTCGTCAGAATCTCTAACGCTGAGAAGTTCGGATAGGGTGACAGGTGTTGATCGATAAATTCAAAATCCAACCCTTCATGAGTCGCCTCAACGCCCTCAAAATTATAAAAGCATAGCCATGCGCCATCTAGGCTTGGGTCTTCTTGCAAGTTTTTTATATGATAAAAGTCTTTTTGTACAAAGCTCACATTATCACGGCTGATACTAAAGCCATCTTTCTTGGTATAGCGCGCTAATATCTCAAAGCCAATACGATTGGTTTTTTCTTCAGCAGCAGGGGTGCAGATGCGGATTGGCTGATTGTTTTTTAGCTTGTCCATGCTAGCGCGTTGCATCAATATGCCGCCATCGGTCTCAAAAAAGCAGCCTAGCGCACGTAGATTAGGCGCGTAATGCTCAAACAGATGGATAGGCTCATTGACATGCAGATCGATGCTTTGGTTCTGTAATTCGGCAAAGCCATCATAGTGGTCATCTGGTTCGATAATGGTGATATTAAGCCCTGCCTGCTCATACGCCCCCGTGGTCACACCAGCGATAAAGGGCAGATGATCAGGGTTTAAAAACCATTCGAGGGTCAGTGTAAGTTTGGTGGTCGGCTGCATGGTTGTTTCCTTTTTGATTATGGAAAACAATCAGACTGATACTATTAAAGTAAAACAAGAAAGGCCAAATAAGAAAGACGAGGTCTCGATGCTAACTGTCAGATGCTCGGCGTTTGATATGGTTATCATCACCAGTACATCATCTATAGACTGCTCTTATTTATAGACCTCTGAGGGTATGTCACGCTTGTTTCCTACGTCAGTGCTAACTGCTTCAGGTTCACGGGTATATCTCAGCGATGATGTGGGCTGTGTCTACAGCGTTAAATCAAAGCACCCCGACAAGATTGATTGGTATTGCATTATTTTTGGTCAGTACCGCTAATGAATCGGTACTGCTAATGGCTATTATCGATAGCTACTGCGTCATCATAGACGACTTACGAGACGTGATGCAAGCGTATCGGAAATGACGATGACAGGTAATGACTGGTGTTCGTTAACCGCTCTTTATAACAGCTGTTGCTTATCACGGCTTTTTATAAGCGCTTTCAATCGACGTGTTAATAGAAGAGTACAGCATTTATTATTGGTACTTACCCAATTACTAACCAAACATACCTATCAATAGCAAAAACCTTATATAAATAGTCTTGTGCGCAGACGGGCGATATTGCATGATTAGCCTTCTATGCCACGGCTTTACAATAGGCGCTACTCTAAACAATTGACATTTGGCATAACTGACAACTTACACGACCGACAACTTATATGACCGATAATAAAAAAGCGTTCTATTACCGACCTAAGACTGATCAAGCCAACAGCCCAATGCTGCGTTGGACTTTTGTGACGCTTGGTTGGCTGTTTTTTATCTTAGGGATTATCGGTATATTGTTGCCAGTGATGCCCACAGCGCCTTTTATCTTGCTAGCAGCAGGTTGCTGGGCGCGCAGTTCTCGACGTTTTCATTTTTGGTTGATTAATCATAAATACTTTGGCAAATTCGTCCGTGACTGGGAGGAGAATCATGCCGTTCCGCTTTATGCCAAGTGTTTAGCGACGGTTATGATGGCAGCATCAACAATTATGTTATTTTATCGTTTGCCTGCCGATATGATGTGGATGGCATGGGCGGTAGCCGCTGTCTGTAGTGGGGTAGCGATATATTTGTTCCGTTTACCAAATGCTTAAATCCGTTGCAATTTGCGCCAAAATCAGCCAATAAACGGCTCTGGTTACACGAAACATGAGATAAGACTTGCGATACTGGGATGTACCCCTTATAATACGCCCAAGCTTAAGAGCAGTTCTGCACCAAATCATTACCTCGTAGTATTAGTTATAATCCTTCGTTTTAATATTTATCGTTCAGTAGCTATTTGCAAGCGTTACCGGTCACTAGACCATTAATAAATTTAAAAGTAGGATTATACTATGTCAGACGTTCAAAAAGGTACAGTTAAGTGGTTCAACGAAGCTAAAGGCTTTGGTTTTATCGCTCCAGAAACTGGCGCAGACGTTTTTGCTCATTACAGCGAAATCACTGGTTCAGGTTTCAAAACTTTGGCTGAAGGCCAAGAAGTTGAGTTCACTGTAACTCAAGGCCAAAAAGGCCCACAAGCACATAACATCGTTGCTATCTAATTTGTCTTTATAGGCAGATAGATGAATAGATGTAGAAAAGCGAACCTTCGGGTTCGTTTTTTTTCGTCTATGTTTTAGTATTTAGAGACTTGGTATTTACAGCATTAGTGTTTAGAGCATTAGTACTTAAGAGATTGATATTTAAGGTACTAAAGTTAGTACTAGTCCAAGATTAAAGGTTTTAGCCAATCATATTAGACCGAATGACAGATACAAAAAGGCCTCCAACTATAGATAGTCGGAGGCCTTTTATATTATGCAGTGACATCAGCTGTTAAGAATGAATATTTAGCTTATTATATAAAGCTAATACCGATATTAATCAGACCACCACCCAGTATTAACCAACCAAACATAATAGCACCCAAGATAAGCGGTCTAACGCCAGCTTGCTTGATCGCACTTAGATGAGTAGTCAGACCTAATGCAAACATGGCCATCGTAAGTAGTACATCATCTAGCATCACCATACTGCGTACGATACTCCCTGACATTGGCACCCACGTATGTATCAATACAATGCCGATAAAAATAAATGCGAACCATGGCACTTTGACTTGTTTGACCCGAGTCATAAATGACGCTGTCTCGTTTTTACTGCTCTTATCTTTTATAGTCGAATTATCTACGGTGCGATCTTTGGTTAGCGCAAACGATAACACAAGCAGGAAAGGCGCAAGCATCATGACGCGTATCATCTTGGTCACGACAGCGGTATCGCCAATCTCAGTATTGATTGCATTGCCCGCGACCACAACTTGTGCGACCTCATGGACGGTTGAGCCAGTGTACATGCCATATTGCTGAGCGCTGAGCCACGGTTGTAACCAACCGAGATGATATAAAAAAGGATAGAGCAGCATCGCGATAGTACCAAACACCACCACAGTTGCCACGGCGATAGTGACCTTGTGAGCTTGCGCGTTGACGACTGGCTCTGCAGCAATAACGGCAGCAGCACCGCAAATACTTGCCCCTGAGCCAATCAAGATAACCGTTTCTTTATCGACTTTTAACCATCTAGTACCTAACCAATAGGTCAGCAAAAAGGTTGACGTCAGTACCAGTGCGTCAGTCATAATCGCTGGCATACCGACGCTCGCAACTTGTGTCATGGTTAGCTTAAACCCATAAAACATAATCGCAAGTCGCAGTATCTGACCCTTTGCAAAGCAAACGCCGCCGTTTAAACGTTCAGTGAATTTGGGATAGATAGTATTGCCCAAGATCATGCCTAGCAAAATCGCTAGCGTTAAAGAGGACAAGCCAACGATACGTCCGTTTGACCATACATCTAAACTGCTGTCCAACCATAAGCAAAACAAACTACCAATCAGAACGACTACCAATCCCGTTAAGTGACGGTGATTAGGGGTATAGTTATGAACGGAGTTGCTGACTGATTGGACGAATGTGTGCATGATGCGGCATCCTATTACTTATATTAAGATAAGCATAAGCTTATGAATAGACAGTATATGCCCGCCACATTTATAATAAAAACAGATTAATAAGATATAAACTATCGATTTTTTAGGTTAAAGTTTATGATAGAAGTCGATATACCGCATATGAGCATCAAAAAAGACAAACATCACGAACAAAACAGCGTAAAAACTGACATAAGGCATCATTGATAACATGAAAAAATCTGTGCAGACAATGCCAAAGATTACGCTTAAGCAGCTTGCTGTTTTTGTCAGTATTTATCAGACAGGTAGCACCAGTCGCGCCAGTGAGGAGCTGCATTTATCACAATCAGCAGTTAGCAGCGCACTGACAGAGTTAGAGTCTAGACTACAGATGCCGCTATTTGAGCGCGTCGGCCGTCGGCTCAATCAACACCCCAATGCTCATCCTATTTATATACAGGCACAGGCTATCTTGGGTCAGTCGCTCACGCTTGAGCATTATCATCAGTATCAAGCAGGACAGATTCACATCGGTGCCAGTACCACTATTGGTAATTACGTGCTGCCATCTTTACTTGGTAAGCTATATGGGGCGCTACCTGATGCCAATGTCGATATGTATATTGCCAATACGCAAGAGGTAGTGAGCGAGGTTGAGCAACTAAATATCGATATCGCGCTGGTAGAAGGAATGCCGCGTCCGGTAGATATGAAAGCTATTGAGCAGCGCGAATGGCGTACCGATACGCTAATGATATTTGCCAAGCGTGATAGCAAGTGGCTAAAGGGTATAGCTACCTATAGCGAAGACGAGGACTGCTATCAGCTGACCATTAATCAGCTAGCGCAATTACCGTTACTGGTACGTGAGGCAGGGTCAGGCACACGGCAAATTATCGATGAGCAATTGCTTAAGTATCTACCCAATGCAGAAGTGGTCAAGGCGATACATCAGTCTGAGGCCATTAAACATATGGTGAGTGCAGATATTGGTCTTGGTTGTCTATCGCAGCATGTAATTGAGACAGAATTGGCAACAGGTGAGCTGGTACAAGTAAATGTAGCAGGAATTGATCTATCGCGTACATGGTGGCTAGTCTGGCACAAAGCTCGACACCAGAGCCCCATTTGGCAAACCTTTATAGATATTATTCAATAGGGTTAAACGATGAGTCTGGATGAACCTAAAATCTATTAGCCATAAAAAAGCGCAGCGTTAAAAGTTACGCTGCGCTTTTTTTTGAGACATGCTTTAGATAATATAAAACAATCAAAGCATATTGTTATGCTGAAACAGGCTTGTCCAGTCGCACCACAAAGCTGTCGCAAGGTACATTGGGCAAGATATTATCCGCAGTTGCGCCACTGATCCATGCAGCGATACCAGTACGCTTATGACGACCGATGACCAATAGATCGACATCGTGTTTATGACAGTAGCTGACGATACCTTCACTACTAGAGATGGCAGTTGTGACTTCCGACGTTGCTGCATTTAGCTGATTGCGTTCAAGGAATTGCGCCAGCTTTGCACGTGCTTCTTGGCAGCGTTCATCATCAATCTCATCGTAAAGGCTAGAGGCAGGCACCAGCTCATAGCCGAAGCCAACCATGGTGTCTTTGACAATATGCAAAACAGATAGCTTAGAGCCTGGACGGTTTTCAACGATGCGCTTGGCCTTTTGGGCGACTATATCTGCATCAGAGAGTAAGTCGGTAACCAGTAAAATATGTTCGTAACTCATAGCGTCTTCCTCATGTCAGATAGTATTTACTATAGCACTACTCTAGGGCGCTGTTAAGTAAAGCTTGTCGTCTTTAGCAGCGGATGAGAGCGATGCCAATTATTCCAAGACAGGCTGATCAAGTTTCACCACTAAGCTATCGCAAGGGACATTTGGCAAGATACTATCAGCGGTCGCACCCACCAACCAAGCAGCAATACCATGGCGCTCATGGCGTCCAATGATAAGTAAATCGACCTCTTTTTCACGGCAATACTTAATGATACCTTTACTATTAGAGATGGCAGCGGTGACCTCAGAGTTGATTGCTTCTAGCTCGTTACGTGCCAAAAATTGCGCCAGCTTAGTCCGTGCTTCTTGCCACTTCTCACTATCGACATCACCCGAGAGGCTAGAGGCAGGCACGAGCTCATAACCGAAGCGCACCATATCATCTTTGACTATATGCAAGACGGACAGTCTGGCTTCAGGAGAGCCTGCGAGGATATGCTTGGCTTTTAGCGCCACTTTGTCTGCATCGGACAGCAAGTCAGTGACCAGTAAAACGTGTTGGTAGCTCATAAAGTACTCCACTCCTGTTAATAGTTAACTTTATAGTAGCAGCGCAGGTTGTCTTTGTTAAGTGATAAATCCATAATAAAATTGTGGATATATATAAATTTGTAACTATAAGGCTCTGATAGCTAAGTTGATAGCCACGTAGATTATGTGGTGGATTATTGCGTGACTGCTGCCTTGACTTATCCATGTCGCAGCCCCACTAATAGCGCTAAGCCAACTCTTTTTTAGCCAATTTATTACTCTATTTTCCCTGACAGTCAGGGCACTATACGCATAATAAGCGATAAGGATAACTATGACGGATACGCCATTTACTGCTGATTTAACCTTGCATCCAGCATTTGAGCTGATTGAGCATCGCCATATTGAGGCGCTATCGATGGATGTGCTGATCAGTCAGCATGTAAAAACAGGAGCGATGCATTATCATCTGGCACACCCAAGTGATGAAAATGCGTTTTTGGTCGGTTTTCGCACCCAGCCGATGGATTCAAAAGGCGAGGCGCATGTCTTAGAGCACGTGGCATTATGTGGTTCGAACAAATTTCCAGTACGTGATCCGTTCTTTTCGATGATTAAACGTTCATTAAACACGTTTATGAATGCGATGACCGCAGCCGATTGGACGGCCTATCCGTACGCGACGCAAAACAAAAACGACTATTTTAACTTGCTCGCTGTCTATCTAGATGCGTCGTTTTTCCCCAATATCCATCCGCTCGATTTTGCCCAAGAAGGCATCCGTGTAGAGCTTGATGAAAATGATAAGCCGCAGTTTAAAGGTATCGTTTTTAATGAGATGAAAGGCGCGATGAGTGGCGAGATTGATCAGCTATATCATACGGTTGCTCATCATCTGTTCCCAACGACAACCTATCATTATAATTCAGGCGGCGATCCTGCCGATATTCCTGACTTGACACATACTGAGTTGACCGAGTTTCACCAGAGCCATTATCATCCGTCAAACAGCGTCATCATGAGTTTTGGTAATATCCCTGTTGCTGAGACGCAAGCGAAGATACACGAAGATGCCTTGATTCAGTTTGAAGCAGGTAAAAAGCATGTATCGCGTCCTGAGCAGCGTTTGTCTGCACCAATCAGTGCGGTCGATACTTATACTGCTGACGAAGCAGGCCCAGATCAGACGCATCATGTGGTTGCTTGGTTACTACCATCAATTACCGATCCTAAGCAGCGCTTAGCATTGCGTCTATTAGAAGGCGTATTGATTGAGCATGCAGGTTCGCCATTGCGTGCTTATCTTGACAGCCATCCACTAGGTAAAGCGCCAAGTCCGCTATTGGGTCTTGATGACAGTCATTATGAGATGGTCTTTTATACGGGACTGCGCGGCTCTAACCCTGAACATGCCGAAGCGGTTGAGCAAGGTATTATCGACTTACTGACCGAAGTAGCCAATTCACCAGTCGATGATGAGACAATCGAAACCATTCTGCATCAGATTGAAATTGATCAGCGTCACATCGGCGGCGATAGCATTCCTTATGGTCTAAACCTCATGCTAGAGGGCTTTAGTACCGCCATTCATGATGGCAATCCTATCGACGTTTGGGAAGTAGACGAGCATCTACAGTGGCTACGCGAGCAAGTTGTCGATCCACAGTGGCTACCGAACTTGATTAAAATGCATCTATTGGACAATCAGCATCGCGTACGCGTAACGATGACCCCTGATAGCGAAAAAACAGCCCGTTTGGCAGCAGCTGAGCAGACTCGTTTAGATACTATCGCGATGGACTTGACTGCTGATGACAAAGCTATCTTGAAGCAACAAGCCTTAGATTTGGCTGCACGTCAAGCTGCGCCAGATGATTTAAGCTTATTACCAAAAGTAGGTCTAGAAGACGTACCAACGGATATTAGCTTTAAAGAAGGCATCCAAAAGCAGGTGCGTTTGAGCGGGCAAGACAGCACGCTATTTGAGTATGAAGCTGGCACTAATGGTATTTATTATTATCAAGTGATTGTCCCGCTCACTGAAGCAATCGGCAATGCGAGCGCAGATGAGCTACCAGTCAATGATGTGATTAATCATCCATTGTTACCTATTTATTTAAGTCTATTGTCTGAGCTAGGTACTGACTCGCTTAGCGCTCATGAGATGCAAGCCAAGCAGGCCGCGCATTCTTCTGGTGTGACCGCTCGTATTAGCCAACGTACCAACGTCGATGATAGCCAAGCGATTAGCAGTTATTTTGTGGTGGCAACGCGTGCGTTAAATCGCAAGCCTGAAGCGATTGATTTGCTCAAAGAAGTGATGGAGCACAGTATCTTCTCTGAGCATGACCGTATCAAAGAAATCTTGCAACAGCGCCAGGCGGGTTGGCAGTCAAACTTAGCGGGCTCAGGGCACTCTTATGCGATGCAAACGGCCAGTCGTGGTATGAGTCGCCAAGCGCAGTTGGAATATGTGCGCAGCGGTCTACCAGCATTGAACGCGCTTAAAGATTTCTTAGCACATGCTAGTACAGATGATGCCCAGTGGGATCAATTGGCTACGAGCTTGATGGATTTACATCAACGTCTGATCAGTTTGCCTAAGCATGCCGTTATTATCTGTGAAGCAGAGCAAACCGAACGTTTAAGCAGCTTAATCGTTGATAGCTGGAAAGACAGCCAAGCGACGACTGCTTCTAATGATCTAACGAACGCAGCAGCAAATATCCCAAGTGAGTTTGCAAACCTGCAATTAGATACTGCGTTAAATGGTGCGACTGATACAGTCAAAGCATTAGAAAATGGCGACGATGTTAAAAACGACGTGCTTGATGTTGCAAATCTAGCATGGCTAGTACCAACCAATGTCTATCATAACGCTAGTGCTTATACTGTACCTGCTGCTGACCATCCTGATACCGCTGCACTCATGGTATTAGCGCCTTACTTACGTAACGGCTATTTGCACAGTGCGATTCGTGAGCGCGGCGGTGCCTATGGCGGCGGCGCAGGTTACGATGCCAATGCTTGTGCCTTTAAGTTCTTTAGCTATCGTGATCCACAATGTGCTGAGACCTTTGCTCACTTTGATGCCAGTATCGAGTGGTTATTAAACGAGCCACAAACCGATGAGCAATTAGAAGAAGCTATTTTAGGTATTATCTCAGGCATGGATAAGCCGGGCTCTCCTGCAGGCGAAGCAATCAAAGCGTGTTTTGCTAACTTGCATCATCGCGGTGTCGACTGGCAGCGTAAAATGCGTGCGTCAATATTGGCCGTGACGGTTGCTGATTTGCAGCGCGTTGCCAAGCAATATCTGCAAGGTCAAAAGCATGTACGTGCAGTGCTAGCGCCTTACGACAAAGAAGAGGCAGTAAAAAGTCTTGGTTTTGAGGTTTGTAGAATAAAGAGCTAAGACAAGTAGGTTTGTTCTTGATTAAAAGTTAAGCACAAAAAAGCCAAGCATCATGCTTGGCTTTTTGTGGTTAGGTAATTGATTAATATCGCTTGATACTCAAATCTTTGCCAATTTTGTCTTGATGAATCGGAAATTCTGACAACTCGTTATACTGCTTACGATCAGCAAAGTAGCTTTTTAAAGTACGGCGAATGGCTTCAAACGCCAGTGTATCCCATGGGATATCTTCTTCGCTAAACAGTGCACAGTTGAGACTTTCTGAGCCAATACCATACGCACCATCTTTTAGATCGGCCAGATAGATAGAGTAGATCTGCCCAATATCTGGCAAATCATAAATGCAGTATAGATGCGGATTCAGTACGATGGCATCAGCTTCTTCGTAGCTCTCGCGTGCTGCGCCTTCAGCCATGGTCTCGCCATTTTCCATAAAACCTGCAGGTATCGTCCATAGTCCGTACTGCGGCTCAATAGCACGGCGGCAGAGTAGTACTCTATTTTCATGTACCACCAGCGAGCCACAGATAACTTTTGGGTTTTCGTAGTGGATATAGTGGCAATTGGGGCATACCAAACGCGGCATATTGTCCGTAGGTGGGATTTTTCGTTCTGCTTCATGACCGCATTGGAGGCAATAGCGCATATCAACTACCTTGTTATAAAAGTTATTGTGTATGATGTTTTTTATAGGTTATAAGACCTATATTCTGAAGTGCTGCTATCATCGTTTCGAGATAAGTTAGATACAAGGACGGTGAGACAAGTACTACAAGCAGTAAACTGAGTGAACCTGACGATAAACCTAACTTAAACGTACCTGACTTATATAAGATCGACTATATAAGATATTATTCTAAAGAGCAGCTATCGTCTTAAGATAGCACATATTATCGATGGACAGAATCACGATAACAGTAACGCATCATTTCACAGATAGGCTGACTACTATTAGTTAATAGGGCCGTTATTGAGCATTGATAAGCAATGAATCAGTCACATAAATAGCATGCAGCCACTATTATATTGCGCTAGTCTAGTGAGTGTTCAGTAATTATTGATATCAAAACCGCTAATAAATCGAGCGGTCGAAAACAATAGATAGATTATTGATTGTATTTATTAGTCGCGATTTTAATAATAGAAAACAAGAAAGATGCTGTTGATACCGCTTAGCAACGATAAAAATATAGGGCAATTATAATGTTACTCCCACCGGAGGCTGTAAGCTTCGATAACCTGTCAGTTGCTGTACCTACTTTTATTCGTCATCCGACGCTTCGTCAATTAGCCGAGCGAGTGCAACACGAGACATTAAATGCGCTGACAAGTCCAGCGATGTACGAGGCAAATAACGCCTCTTATAGCTCTCGCATTTTAGATAGTCTATATCAGACACCGATTGCCGATGCATCAATACTGGTCGCTATTACTCATGAGCGCAGGCCTAAATTATTATTAACACGCCGCGCCGCCCACATGAACAGTCATGCGGGTGAAGTGTCTTGTGTGGGTGGTAAGCATGATCGAGGCGATGGCAATAATGTCGTCACCGCATTGCGTGAAGCCTGTGAAGAAACAGCACTACCGCCCAATAAAGTCCAATTACTTGGTCAGCTACCGATCCAAACGTCCAAAAGTGGTATGAGCGTACGTCCAATCGTCGCGCTTATCGCTCCTGGTCTGGTACTCGTACCTGAAGCGGGAGAAATATCACGTATCTTTTGGGCAGATTTAGAGTCGTTAGTCACTCAACCAACGGTAGAGTATGAAATTGAGTATAAAATGCAAGAGCAAATGGCTACCATACTGACGCCGAGCTGGCAGGTCGATGGCGAGACAGTATGGGGACTAACAGGACGGGTAATTGCCAACCTATTAGAAACAGGGTTTGATCGACAGCTCGAATGGTATTACCGCGTAGAAAACAAACGCTGATAGATGTCATCTACTTATAATAATCATCGTTCTTTTTCAGCCACCAGTTCATATTGTCTTGGCGCTTGGCACGGAATGCTTCTAGCTTGTGGGCTACGGAAGCATTATGCTGCCGTGCAGTATCGAGCGCAAAAAGAATCGGTACTGAAGACAATACGCCAAAGCGTATCTTTGATTTTGGTAAGTCTAGCCCATCACCAATATCATCACCGACCAAAGTGCGAGTGACACTTGCGTTGACCATTTCCACAAAACGTCCACGGCGATTGTCTTCACCCATGAGCTGACGCGGTAAATCATGCAATGCTTTTGCCAATGGCTGACCCATCTTAAAGTCTAGCTGCTGTATCGATAGATAGGTATAGAGCCATTCCCAACATGCGGCCTCATCTTTTGGCAGACGATCTAAATCAACACCCATCCAATAACTGGCAAGGTTCCATAGATGTAAGATACCTTCAGCTTCTTCTGTACTAATACGTGCGCCTAGTAATCTTAGACCGCGCATAATCAGTAACGAGAACTGTAAGTGGGTGGCAATCATATCGGTTTGATTGATAGGGATGCCCCAATAGTCAGTATTCCAACTACCATCAGGGTTATGATGTTGCTCGGCGTTTGGTACCACGCCTGTAGCAGCATTGCCTTTCCCTTTGAGTAAGTTTTGCCGTACCAAGGTATGTATCTGACGTACTTGGATCGATTGTCGCCAGCCCTCAGAGCCAATAGCTAGTACTTGCTCGATGGGTTTATTTTGATTAACTGCACTCATATTAGATGAGGGATGTTCAGACACAGCCAAGATATAGGCATAAGTACGCATCAATCGCGGTAGCGCATCGTGCATCAGTGCGCCCGTCTGAATGAGTGGTAGCGAGAGGGCAGGGATGCTATAGCCGGCCATCAGAGCAACATTACGCAGTAGCCAAATGAGCATGAGTGGATAGCGCCGATAGGCAACCGCACCTATCTGAGCAAGCTTTGGGTCGAACCAGTCAGGGTGGCTGCTAAACTGCTCAGTGAGTGCGCTAAATGATGAATTGGTTGCAAGGTCATTGTTTACAAGGTCTTTGTTCGCAGAATTATTGTTTGAATTATCGCCAAGAATAGTATGCTGTAAAGGCTTCGCAAGCTTTATGCTCTGTGCAGCTAACGCGTCTGCGAGTGGATCGCCAATATCATAACCTGCCACTATCTCATCAAGTAGAGCAGACGATATCGTAAAGTCTTTTGGTAATAGATAACGTTTAATTCGTTTTAAAACCTGCAAATCGCTATGGTCATTGATAGCAGTGGTACGTCCATGACGCTGATAAGCGTTCGATGATTGAGCATTCGATGACTGAAAGTCAAGTTTGTCAGTTGGAGTACTTGCCGTATTGATGATTTTCTTATCCATAATTATCAAGTACCATTTTTGGAGTGAGGACACGCCTTAGAACGTAAAACTTGCATTGCGATAGCTTCGCATCCCAGTCATTCGTAAAAACTACTGGATTGGTTCAATGAATCTAATTGCTGCTGTGTTGTTCGGATACGGCTTTTGGTATCACGAATCTCATCAGATAGAGATAGCAGCCTTGCACGGGCTTCTTTTTCATTAGCGAAGTCTAGCATTTCACCATTTTCTAGCTTATTGAACTCTGATTGATAAGTATCTAAGAGGCGATTGTCTTTGTCTAACTGACTGTCTAAGGCGTAATAATCTAGCCCTTTTTGATTAGCCGCTTGCAATGTATTGGCCATAGTGATCGGGCAAACATTGTTCAACTGACGACCACGTCTACCCATGTTATAGGCATTATTGATGGTGCAGTACTGTTGCAGACCAAGTTTACGACCGTGTTCCCATGCCTGATAGTCAGGCGAGACGCTAGCTTTGGCACAGGCTTTTGTATGAGATGCTAAGCGGTCTGAATGGTAACCTGCTACGCCATCGTTATAACCGATAGCTTGCCAATCACCGACGAGACATTCTTGCTTGGAGAGTGTTGCACAGCCTGCTAGCAGATAGATACTACCAAAAACAGATAATCCTAATGCCAGTTGATGTACAACGCGGTGTATAGGTCGGTACATGGTTAGCTCCGATAGCTGTGATAACGATAATAACTATGATAACTATGATAACTATGAACACAAATAAATGATTTAGCGATCAATCACATTATGTAGTCTTGTCATTGATTGCTAGGTCACTTGTAGGTATCTCGATAACGTACATACAAATAAAATAGAGCAGCTTATAAGTGGCATCAATATTAAGCAGTACCACTATAAGCTACTCTATATCTCAAAGGTATTCATTAATGCGGGCGAGTCAAGTCGACCGATGTACCGCTCGCATTGTCTTTCAAGCTCATTTTTAGCATGATGTAACCAGCAATACCAGAGACGATTGAACCCATGATAATACCCAAGCGCTCATCAAACATAGTAGTGTCGCCAGCGAACGCCAAACCACCGATGAACAAGCTCATGGTAAAACCAACACCGCACAATAGAGCTGCGCCGTAAATTTGCTTATAGTCCATACCTTTTGGCATGGTTGAGATACCAAGCTTAAAGATTAACCAGCACATGAACATGACGCCTAACTGCTTACCAATAAACAAACCAGCGGCAATACCTAGCGGTACTGAGTGGAATAACTCAGCAAAACCTGCGCCTTCGAGCGAGATACCCGAGTTGGCAAAAGCAAAGATTGGCAAAATACCAAAAGCGACGGTATTGTGTAGATCATGCTCTAGCTCTTCAAGCGGAGAGTGCTCAGGATCAGTACGGTCGAACATTGGGATAAATAGTGCTAGTACCACACCTGCCAATGTTGCATGGATACCGGACTTGAGTACGGCAATCCACATGATCAGACCGATGAGTAGATATGGTGTGATATTGGTGACGTTACGGCGATTAAGAACATATAAGAACGGCAAACATAGACCAGCTACTGCCAATGATTCTAGCGACAACTCACTGGTATAAAATAAAGCGATAATCAGAATCGCACCAATGTCATCAAAGATAGCAATAGATACCAAAAATACCTTTAAAGAGTTGGGTACACGATTACCTAAGAGACTCAAAATACCGAGTGCAAAGGCAATATCTGTAGCCGCAGGAATGGCCCAACCTTTCCAAAACTCAGGCTCATTGTAGTTAAAGAGCAGATAGACAATCGCTGGCATAATCATGCCGCCAAGTGCAGCACCTGCTGGCAGTATTATCTGCTTGACGTTGGACAGCTCGCCAATCAGTACTTCACGCTTAAGCTCCAGTCCAACCAAGAAAAAGAAAACCGCCATCAGACCATCGTTGATCCAGTGATGAGCGTCTTTGGCAATCGCAAACTCACCAATCTGAATGGCGACTGGTGCATGAATAAAACCTTCATACCAAACATTAAGAGGGGAGTTGGCAATGATCATTGCAGCAATGGCAGCCAATGCTAAGACGATACCGCCTGCTGCCTCAAATTCAAAAAATGCCTTAATCCTTCGTATTGCCATATCATCCTCATTCGCTAAATACAATTTACTAAATAACCTCAAATATCCATCAATGTCTGCGCTACCTATAATTTTGAGGTAGCAAATAGACAGAAACAGTTTCTCATACTCTTATCAATATAGACAACAAAATACGTTGAGCCAGTGCCAACGGTCTACTTTTTTATATTCACAATAGCAATATTATAAAGAGGATTTGACGAGCACAATAGTTGTAAGTCGTTACATCTTTTTAATAAGTCGCTATTCGGCTGAGCATATTCGGAATGTTATTAGACAAATTTAGCAGACTTTGTTACGTTTTTGGCTTTTTTTACGGTTTTATCTTTATAATGAGCAGCGCTGTGCAACGTGTCATTATTTCTTTTGCTAGCACTGGTAAGCTGTCAGCTTATCGATAACGATATTTTAGCCTTATCTCAGAACTCCTTTTCTCTTCTTATCATATTTTGCAGGTCAGTGTCATGGACTTAACTTTCTCGTTAGAGATTATTTTAATGCTTACTGCGGTGGCCGCATTGGCAGGATTTATTGATGCTATCGCTGGCGGTGGTGGATTATTGACCATCCCAGCCATGCTACTGGCCAATATCCCACCAGTATTGACGCTCGGTACCAACAAACTGCAAGCGGCATCAGGCGCACTAGCGGCATCTATTACTATGATTAGAAAAGGGGTCGTCAAACCGCAACGTATCAAAGTCGCTATCATCGCCGCTTTTATTGGTTCCGTTATTGGCACCATTGCTGTACAGATGTCACCACCTGACTTGCTTGAAAAGGTCATTCCATTTTTAATCGCGGCTATCGGTATCTATACGTTATTTGCCCCTAGGTTGGGTGAAGTAGAGGCTGCGCCGCGTATCTCAGAGGGCAAATGGCAAAAAGTCGTGGCACCGTTGATTGGTTTTTATGATGGTTATATCGGTCCAGGTACTGGGATGTTTTTTGCGCTTGGCAATGTAGCATTACGTGGTCGTCAAATTATCGAAGCAACAGGCGCAGCTAAAGTATTGAATTTATCGACCAATATTGGCTCGTTAATTTTCTTTATTTTGGGTGGCAACGTACTGTGGAAAGTGGGGCTAGCGATGATGGTTGGACAAACCATCGGCGCTTATTTTGGCTCGCATATGGTGGTTAAAGGCGGTAGCAAATTGATTCGTCCAGTGATTGTACTGGTTTGTTTAGCAATGTTGACCAAGTACGTGTTTGGCTAATTAGTTGTTGATAGAACCTTATCAACCATGATTATTTACTGATTATTGATCATAAAAAAACCTCAGCCAATTCGACTGAGGTTTTTTATTTTATACATTTCTATCTAGCAAGCGTGGGTTAGCGGCGACGATCAACATCATCGTATTCACTACCCATGATGCCATCACTAAAGACTTCAGAGAACTCACGCTCATTGTCTTCATCGATATGACCATCAAATACGTCTTTTGCACCAGCGTTAGGATCATTGTAAATAGCCAGATCCATTTTGCCTTCTGATTTTGCCACGATAGTAGTAACAGCAGCATCACCACCGACGTTTACAGCAGTACGTAGCATATCAAGGATACGATCCACACCCAAGATTAGACCGATACCTTCGATTGGTAGACCCACTTGAGCAAATACCATAGATAGCATGATTAGACCAACACCAGGTACACCAGCCGTACCAACAGACGCCAGTACTGACATCAAGATGACGGTTAAGTATTCAGTCACGCCCAAATCAATGCCGTAAATGTTGGCAATAAAGATGGTCGCAGTACCCTGCATGATAGCCGTACCATCCATATTGATGGTAGCACCAAAAGGAACAGTGAACGACGCAACTGAGTTGTTTACACCCATACGCTTGGTAACCGTACGCAAGGTAATAGGAATCGTCGCATTCGAGCTTGAGGTACTAAAAGCGAAGATCTGTACTTCACGCATTTTTGCCAAGAACGTCTTGATAGATAGGCCTGAAGAGACCTTAAGTACAATCATCATGGTGATAAAGAAGTGGAAGGCCAATGAACCGACCAATACCGCAACATAACCTAGTAGTGACCAAATCAAGTCTAAACCTAGCTCTGCCATTGCTTTGGTTAATAGAGCAAATACACCATATGGTGCAAGGTTCATGATGATCGTGACCATCTTTAAGATAACTTCGTTGATCAGTTCTAGGCTCTGCACTAAGCCTTTGGCAGGTTTACCTACCATCAAGATACTGACACCGATCAAAATAGCAAAGAAGATGATCGATAACATATCGCCATTTGCCATCGCACTGATTGGGTTCGATGGGATAATGTTAGAGAATACATCAAGTAGAGGCGGCGCTGACGCTGCTTCAAACTCGGCTTCCGTTCCGATATTCATGCCTTTACCAATACCGAATAGCGAGCCAAGACCAATTGCAGTCGCAATAGCGAGTGCAGTGGTTATCATATAAATAATGAACGTTTTGGTACCAATACGTCCAAGTAGGCGAATATCACCAATACCGCATACACCGCAAATCAGTGAGATAAGCACCAAAGGTACGACCAACATTTTTAGCGAGTTGACAAATAGTTTACCAACAATGGCAAGGAAGCCATTGGTGATATAAGTATTAACAAAGCCACCTTCGCCGTTCAATCCTGAGTAGTTTAGAAATAGGCCCAGTCCAATACCGAGCACCATGGCAACAATGATCTTGCCCGTCAGTCCCAAATTCTTCCACATAATTCATATCCTTTGTGTGCATAACAGCTTTATAGTAAGTGTTCATTAGCCAACATGATTGTACTTATCAGCCTTACTACAAAGCTTGTTATGACTATTAAGTTCCCGTGATTGTCGCTCGATGTCACATTTTCGTGGACAATATAAAAGAATAGCTAAGGGCACTGCAAGATTTTTTTCTGATTTTATTCTAAATGTACATTCCTCGTTACAACTATGTGCCCATAATATAGTCAATATTTATTCTAAACGGTTTGTTTCCCATATGAAACAAAATATTCATGAAAGAGTTTTTAGGGTAAGCAAATATGTCAAACTATTGATATTGAACCATTGATTTTAAACTATCGAGATGTAAAGAAAGAAGTAAGACTCATATGGTTAATTAAGCTTAAAATTTCTAATAGGCCAAAAAAAGCCAGACTATCGTTTATAGATAGTCTGGCTAATAAAAAGTGAAAGTTTTACTATAAAATCTAATAATACTCAGTTTCTAATAGCAATATTAAAAACAGAATAGACCATTAAACCTTATCGTCTTCTTCGCGTGATAAAGGTGATTGGCGTTCTAAAGGCTTGTTATCATTATCACTTACTTCAGTATTGATCTCATCAGGTGGTGCAATATGACGATTATGATTATTGCCCATACGCTCGTTAAGATGTGATTCAGCATCACGATGGCGATGATCGAGTGCCTCTCTCTCAGGCTCTGACTCTTCAAAATCTGTCTGCGAATTTACTTCTTTGACAGTATCTTGCTCACTAACCAACTCTACATCGCCATCACTTTCATAACCATGATTAGGATTAGCATCGCCAGTATGGTCGTCTGTATTTGCAGTACTGTCTAGATGGCTAATAGCTGGTCCGTTAGTGGCTAGCTCATCGACGGCAGCTGCATCGGTATCCACAGCGATACCGTTTTTACTCTGCGCTTGTCTTTTTAGCTGTGCATAATCAGTCAGTTGATGAACCGCATTTTCAAGCGCATGCGGATTGTCACGTTCTAGCGCTTCCGATAGATGCTCGTCAAACGTATCGGTCAATAATGAATCAAAACGCATGGCATTATATTGAATCAGCACTTCGGCTTCTTCTTCAGTAATGCCGCCATTTTGACTGGCGTGTACCACATGGTCTTCAAAGGTTAGACCTTCAAAGCTGTCTTGATGCTCTGCCTTTTTGAACTTCTGCCACAATGGTTCGATTTCGACTAAGGTCTGATAAGCATGCTCCATACGACCAGTTACATCGTCTGCATCGGTATTGTAATAAACCATGGTTTTCAGATAATCGCGGAATGGGTTGGCTGCAAAATCATCCATGAAAGTATCACCTAACTGGCGTTTTAGCTCATCGCTTGCTGGAGTGAAGATACGTCCACTTGGGAAAGTCACAAAGCTAACCACATTGGCTGCCATACGATTCGGGAAGTTGGCAAAGAATGATACAAAGGCTTCTTGAATCGTATACAAGCTGTTTTGTAGCGCAACTTCGGCATGCAACCGTTCAGACTCTGATTTACTACCATGCTCATAGAACTGCAAAATAGCAGTCGCAATAAATAGATGACTATGAATATCTGCTAAACGACCAGATAGCATTTCTTTACGCTTTAAGTCCCCTGCTAGTAGTCCTAATGCCATATCAGCAGTTAGGGCAAAGCTCGCACTTAAACGATTAATGTGTTTGTAATAGGGACGAGTAAAGCTATCGGCGAAACTCGGGGCCTTATCGCTACCACCAATATATCCAGCGACAAATGCTTTTGCTCCGCGGTTAAAGGTATAGCCTAAATGTTTGAAGAAAAGGGTATCGAATTTTTCAGTGGCAGCAGCTTTATCTTCGCTTTGTAGTAACTGAAGCTCATCGAATAAATAAGGATGGCAACGCATCGCACCTTGACCAAAGATCATGAGCGAGCGGGTCAAAATGTTAGCGCCTTCTACCGTGATAGAGACAGGAATCGCTTGATAAGGTGTCGCTAAGAAATTGCGCGGACCCATCTGTACAGCACGACCACCGACCACATCCATACCGTCGTTGACGACGCTACGCATGGTTTCAGTCGCATAGTATTTGGCCATGGCAGTCATGACTGATGGCGTGCCACCTTGGTTTAATCCGCAAGTGACCAAATGACGGAATGCTTCTAACATATAAGTGTTACTCGCCATACGGCTAGTGGCATCCTGTACACCTTCAAACTTACCTACGGAGATTTTGAACTGTTCGCGGACTTTTGCAAATGCGCCGACAGACAGATAGGTCATTTCACTGGCTGATGTCGATAGAGCTGGTAGAGAGATACCGCGACCAACGCCCAAGCATTCCATCAGCATACGCCAGCCGCGACCAGCGTTCTCGACGCCACCGATGATATAATCTAATGGAATAAAAACATCTTTGCCATCGACCGTACCATTCATAAATGGTGAGCCGATTGGATTATGACGTGGTCCTGTTATGACACCTTCGTGATTAGCTGGAACGAGGGCACAGGTAATGCCGTAATCGGTCTTTTGAGAATTACCAAGCAGACCTTCAGGATCGTGCATTTTGAACGCTAAACCAACCACAGTGGCGACAGGTGCTAGGGTAATCCAACGCTTGGAGAAGTTCATGCGCAGGCCAAGCACTTGCTCGCCTTCGTGCATACCGTAACAGACCACACCTGTATCAGGAATGGCACCTGCATCAGAGCCCGCTTCAGGGCCAGTCAAACCAAAGCAAGGTACTTCGTCACCTTTGGCAAGACCTGGCAACCAGCGCTGCTTTTGCTCGTCTGTACCATAATGCATCAATAGCTCACCAGGGCCGAGCGAGTTGGGAACCATACAGGTAACAGCGGCAGTCGGCGAGCGCGAAGCAATCTTGCTCATTACACGACTTTGCGCATAAGAGCTAAATTCTAAGCCACCAAATTCTTTTGGAATGATTAAACCTAAGAACCCATTACTTTTGATAAATTGCCATGCTTCAGGTGATAAATCCTTATCTTTATGCTGAATTTGCCATTCATCAAGCATGGCACATAAGGTTTCTACTTCATTATCGATGAAACTTTGCTCTTCTTCTGAGAGCTGCGGATAAGGATAATTGGCAAAGGTATCCCAGTTTGGCGCACCCATAAACAGCTCTTTTTCCCACCAGCTAGTACCCGCATCAAGCGCTTCACGTTCTGTATCACTCATACTTGGCATCGCACCGCCTAGCGCTTTATATACAGGCTTAGTGATTAACGATTGGCGAAGCGGTGCAACGAGTAAGACCAAGCACAGTAGTGCCATTGGTATACCCAAAATTAGCGACCATGGGCTGATAATTGCGGTGACGATAACCGTAATTAGGGCGACGATGCTACCGGTGACCCGTGATAAGGACAACAAAAAGATGGCCAAGACCACGGCTAACTGAATGATGACTGCCAAAATAAACAAGCCAATTGCCATGACTATCTCCTTTAAAGCGCTGAATAAAAAATGCGAAAAGTACGTAAATGAAAGAGCTAACTATAATTATTTTTCGTCTTGCCACTTACTGTCTTACAAGTAAATCGAATGATTTGTTAATCTCTAAATGCTCGGTTCTACGTCTCTTAAGTACTAGTATTAACGGTCTAGTAAGTAATTGACAAATAAATGACAAGAATGGCTACTAATATGAAACAGTTGTCGATAACTATCAAGAGCCAAAATGCTACGCTCTGTCGATGATATGTATCAAACATAATTGTTTGCAGGTTAGTCATATGACTAGTTAGAACACGTAGCTAACTATTATCGAAAACTAGCCAAAGAGCTAACCAAAAGGGGCAAGGCAGCTTTCTGCATAAGACAAAGTATCGTTACGTCCGACGATGATGTGATCGACAAGCGAGATATCCAACAGGTCACAGGATTTTTTTAGCTCATAGGTCAGTAAGTTATCTGCCGTTGATGGCTTGGCATCGGTATGAGGATGATTATGCGCGATGATAAGTTGGCTAGCAGCGTGGCTTAGCGCATGTCGTAGTACGTGCTTAATGCAGACCGAGCATGATGAGATGCCACCAGTGAATAATATCTCGAAGTTTAAAAGGTTAAGGGCATTATCCAGACAGAGTACCGCAAATACTTCACGGTGCTCACCGCGCAACTGAGTACTGATATAGTCTTTGACCGCTTGTGAACGTCCTAGTGCTTGCCCAGTTTTGAGTTGGCTGTCCAGATAGCGCGTACCCATCTCAAGTGAGGCTAATATTTGGGCGTACTTTGCAGGGCCCATACCATGGCAGGCAAGAACCGTCTTTTGAGGGGCGGCCAATAGCTCGGCTAAGCTACCAAACTGATCAATCAAATGCCGCGCTAACTCAATCGCTGATTGAGACTGAGTACCGGTGCGCAAAAATATGGCCAGTATCTCGGCGTCAGACAAATGAGCTGCACCAAATTTTAAAAGTTTTTCGCGTGGCCTGTCATCCTCATGCCAGTCTTTGATCGCCATTGTCACTCCTTGAAAATGGGTTGATACTTGTTATCTGAGATAGATACGGAAAATCTTACCCAATTTATCTCATAATTGTTACTATAAGCGCAATTTTATCTTTTTACTTTTTTGTTGATGCCATGCTTATGTCCAATATTGTGCTTGCTATTACTGGCGGTATCGCCGCTTATAAATCTGCTATATTTGCCCGCTTGTTAGTCAAGGCAGGCTTTGATGTGCGCGTTATCATGACGACAGGCGCACAAGCATTTATCACACCGCTGACACTACAAGCGTTGACGGGTAATGAGGTGCACGTCTCGTTGCTCGATGAGCAAGCTGAGGCAGGCATGGGGCATATTGAGCTGGCCAAGTGGGCCGACTTAATCGTGATTGCACCAGCTTCGGCCAATACGCTCGCGCGTCTGGCCATGGGTATGGCTGATGATCTATTGACCACAGTGTGTCTTGCCACTACTGCGCCCGTCATTATTGCTCCTGCCATGAATCAGCAGATGTGGGCGCATCCAGCAGTCAATCTAAACGTGCAAACATTGCACGATATGAATTATCAAATTATCCAACCAGCTAGCGGTGAGCAAGCGTGCGGTGATGTGGGAGCTGGGCGATTGCCTGAGCCTGAGCAATTGTTGGATGAGGTGTTACTGTTCATAGCGATGAATACAACGCCGCAATTACTGGCAGGCAAAAGAGTAGTCATTACCGCAGGTCCAACAGTAGAAGCGATTGACCCTGTGCGTTATTTGTCTAATCACTCTTCAGGAAAAATGGGCTTTGCATTGGCGCGCGCCTGTGTGGCTGCTGGTGCAGACGTTGTCTTAATCGCTGGTGGTAAAGTGGCATTGGCCACGCCGCTCAATGTCACACGAATCGATGTACTGTCTGCTGAAGATATGCTGATAGCGGCGCAGCAATGTGTGGATGGCACGCATAGCGAGCTGCAATGGGTCCTTGAAGATGAGCATGACCATTCTCATGACCATCATCATGGCGACTGTGGTTGCGATGATGAAAGCGTGAGCGACCACGACCATCACCACAATCATGACTCGCTACATTCTCATGATGAAAACCAAGTCATAACAGCAGATATATTTATCGCGACCGCAGCCGTGGCAGATTATCGTACGGAAGAAGCCGCACCGCAAAAAATTAAAAAAACGCAAGATGCCATGACGCTTAGTTTGGTGAAAAACCCTGATATTCTAGCGACGATTTCTCTTGCGCATCCTGCGTTGTTTGTCGTTGGTTTTGCCGCAGAGACGCAAGATGTTCGAGCGTTATGCCCGTGGTAAATTGGTCGCAAAAGATTTAGATATGATTGCCTGTAATGATGTCTCACGTGCAGATATCGGTTTTGCTAGTGATGACAATGCGATGCAGGTGTTTTTCTCTGAGCGCTATGAGCGTGACGCGGTAACACTTGAGAAGACCAGTAAAGATAAAATTGCTGAGCAACTGGCTAGCATTATTGGTCAAGCAATCGGTCAACGTAAAGATAGTTAGAGCTACAGGCGCTAAATCTGATAGCTAGCATGTAGATAGTGTGTAGATACAGACGCTGAGCCTCAAATGGTGTGACCGATATGATGAATATAGCTGGTAACGATAGCACTCAGATGTTAGTGCTGACGGTCATTTTTGCGCTTGCCTCATTGCTGCATGGTATTAGCGGACTTGGGGCAACGCTAGTGACGACCACTGCGCTTGCTAGTATGTACCCATTGCAACACGCCATTGTGTTAGTGATTTTCCCCTCGCTAGTCGTTAATGTGATGACCTGGCTAGTAGGCGGTGAACGCACCATTTGGCAAAACTTTATCTACTACGGCAGACGCTATTGGTTGCTTGCGCTTACCAGCCTGCTAGGTAGTATTTTAGGTGCGAAACTCTTGCTATGGGTCGATAGCGCTTATATTCTCTTATTGTTGGCCGCGGTCATTGCTTTCTACGTTGTGAGTAGTTTACTCGGCAAACAAATCCGTTTACCAAATACTAAGCCTATATTGATTGCCGTTGGCTTTGGTGCAGGTGTCATCGGCGGCTCGACCAATGCGATGTCGACCATACTGATGATGTATTTATTGTCTGCCAGCGACGATAAAAACACCATCGCCAAAGTCGGTAACATGTGCTATTTCTTAGGAAAGATTGCTCAAATTATCGTGTTGCGTGAGCCTATCATGGCACTGAGCAGTGGTGAGTGGCAGCTGATTACTTTTTTGAGTGTGCTGTCTATAGTGACTCTTTTGGTTGGAATCCGTTTGCGTCGCTATTTACCGCAGGCGCGTTTTCGTCAGCTTATTTTATTAATCTTAATCGTGCTTGGAATACGTGTCGGTTGGCAAGGTATTACCGCTTTGTTATAGCTAAAGATATAAGCCTTTTCAGCGATATCTTATTAGACCAATTCTTCAAAAAATATCTGCTGTGCCAAACGAAAGGTATTACAATGCGCTTCGACCACATCTTCGATATCTTCTGAGTAGCCGCCACCCATCACGATAGCGACAGGGATGTTGGCGGCTTTTGCTTGCTGCAGAACATATTCATCACGCGCCTTGCACCCTGCTTGTGTCAAACCAAGTTTGCCGAGCTTATCGGTAGCGAGCACGTCGACAGCAGACTGATAAAAAATCATATCTGGCGCAACTTCAGCGATTAAGCGTGGCAGTGTATCTTCTAATATCTGTAAATACTCAGCATCGCCAGTATCATTGTCTAGCTCAATATCTAAGTCTGATACCTGCTTACGAAACGGGTAGTTCTTTGCTCCATGCATACTAAAGATAAAAACGCGTGGTTCATTTGCCATGATACTGGCATTGCCATTGCCTTGATGAACGTCCAAATCGATAACTAAAATTTTCTTTGCCTGTCCACGATTTAATAGTAAGTTGCTAGCGATACAGACATCATTAAAAACACAAAACCCTTCTCCATGACCAGCAAAAGAGTGATGAGTACCGCCTGCAACATTCATAGCCACGCCATATTGCTGAGCATATAGCGCGCACTCATACGTTGCATGGGCAATATAACGACCGCGTTCTACCAACTGCGGGGTCATCTCAAATCCGATCGCACGAGCAGCCTTGCGCGGCAGTGTTTGGGTTTTAAGCTGATACCAATACTCTGCGGTATGCGTGGTCAAAATCTCATCTTCGCTTAAGCGAGCAGGGGCAAAGAAGTTATCTTGGTTGATCGTTCCTTCTGCCAGCAAACGCTCAGGAATCATATTGTACTTCTGCATGGGGAAGCGGTGCTTTTCGGGCACGGAGTAGCGAAAAACGTCAGAGTAGGCAATTTTTAGCATAAGAATTCTAGCTTAATATTGATGGTTTTTGGATAGAAAAATAAAGGGACAAGTATTAGCTATCGTCGGTTATGGCTTGACTAAACAACCAGTTTATCGAATGAACTTAAGTATCGAATGAACTGAGCTATTGAACAAACTGAGTCGGTAAAAAGAACGTGCGCGCGTCGGTCTGTTGACGTAGCTCTACAAGTAGCGTTTGCATGTCTTCAGCAGGGTCTTGATTATTAACCAAGTTGCCAAATAGCTCGTTGGCAACCGTGGTCATCGCGACCACGCTTTGTAGTAAATGCTCAATAATCTCATTATCTATACCAACTGCTTCGACATCGATAGCATTTTTGTAGCGTATCTCACCATCGTTGACATCCATCTCTAGATTACCGACTAGCATGTCATAGTTGATTTGGGTGATAAGTAGCATTGCGGCACTTTGATGAGTTTCTGGTATCAAAAATGGCAAGATGCCATAGATGGCTAATAGTTTGTTTTTTTCTTGAACCCGAAACAGATAGCCACAGTTTATTTGCTTATGACGCATTCTCAAGGATAAGTGATGCGATTTTTGGCTGTCGTTGGTTTTGGGTCGATAATGCGTGTAGTGCCATTGTTTGTCATTGAAGTATTGCTTTAAGCAGTCGACGATAGGTGTGTCACTCTGGTTTTGAGGTTCTGCATTTGCGCTATCGGTTTTTAAGTTATCGGTTTTGAGTTGAGATGTATTTGTTTGCGCTTGTGCTTGAGGGTTATTCTGTTCGCTGCCCTGATTCGCCTCTAACTCATGAGAGATATCAGAAATATCAGCTGATATATTTTTTGTATTATTAACCTCGCTGTCAGCAAGTGATGCAGGCCTTTGCTCGCTTGCAGCATCGACGACTGACTGCGGTGCGGCAGCAGTCAGTAACCGTTTGATCTTTTGCCACAAGCTGAGTTTATTGCGTTGACTCATAATAGTATGCTGACAAGTAAGGGTTATAAATTAATCGTGAGTGAATGCCAAACCTTCTTTGATAGCAGGCTGTGCATAGAACGCTGCTAGCATTTCACGAATATGAGCCGTTAACCAAGGCGTCTCAAGAGCATCGTACACGATAGGCAGTAGGGTAGTGCTACATTGCTTCATGGCCGCTTCATCAATGTGCAAGCTCGCCGCGATGGTCGCCATCGTGTCAGACTGATGATTGGCATACCAAGTGTCAATGCTTGCCGTTACCAAACTGTGCAGATACGGTGACAGTCGCAGGCGGTTATAGCTTTGTTGGATACTGGCTTCGATATGGTCGATGCTACTATTACCACGCTCATCGCTTAAGTAGGTTTGCAGCTCGCTGATCGGTTGGTCTTTGATACGATCCCAGCCCATAACCATCAGACGTGCTACCTCTTCGTTTGACAAGTGTTCTTGGGCATTGGCTTCGGCTTTGCGCGTCAAATCTTTGATATTGCGATGCAGGTACGTTTGCAGTTTTTCATCGAGGTTTTTGTTGGTCGCCTTTTCAAAAGAGCTGCGCCCAAGCTTCATTAATTTACCAACGCCACCTGCTTTATCGAGGGTGCTTTCCATGAAATCATTGATAGCGTGATAGAGTGTTTGGGTCAATAAATCTGCAAAGGTTTCGTTACCGACTAGCGTATGAATCAATATATTGCGCTGCTGCTCGTGACTACCGATATAGTTGGCCAAAGTTTCAACTTGGGCATCATCGACCAGCTCAGATAAAGGCACATTATCATTAACTGGGTGATAAATAATAGTGTGTAAAATATTACGGATATCGGTACGCATCACCTCAGTCATCGGCTGATTTAACAGCCAGTCTTTCATCAGCTGTTGTAAATGGTCACAGGTAATATATTTGCTTAAAGGCTGCGCACCAAACCATTGCCAAGCTTCCATCACTAGGGGCTCAGCTTGATTGTGCAACCACTGCTGCATAAAGTTGACTTGAGCATCAATCAAGCTATCTACTGTCAAACGGCTGGCTGATGGCTCTTTTGACAAGCGAGTGTCTGCGTTGTCATTGTTAGTCTCTGCAGCAGTATTAGGTTTTTGGCTATCTTGTGAAGTCGGCATAGGTTTTGAAGTCATATTTTAAAGTCATATTTTAAAGTCATGTTTTTTTGAGGTCGTACTTTTTGAAGTCAGAGTAATCGACAATTTGTTATACTGTGTGTTTGTAGCGAGCATAGGGTATTATGCCACGAACATTGCCTTTGTTTGTGATGAATATTGACTGCTGCTTGATAAATAACCAGAGGTTTTGATGACGGTTTTGGATACGCCTTTACTTGCACTTGATGAGCTGACGGTTCAGCGCGGTGAGATACCGCTGTGCGAAGGAGTTGCGTTACAGCTATCTGCGGGTAGTATTTGCCATCTAATCGGAGCAAATGGGACGGGAAAGACCACGTTACTTATGCAATTGGCTGGATTGTTACCTGTTTTGTCAGGTGAAGTTACTTATCAAGGACAATCGGGTCTGCCCATCCAGCCTTTATATGTCTCGCATCAATTAGGCATCCATCCAAATCTGACAGTAGCCCAGAATCTGACGTTTCTACTGAACTTATATGGCATTACGCCAAGCGCTGCTGATATTGACGATGCACTCACATGGGTTGGGCTGCAAGGGTTTGAAACGATCAGCTCCAGTCATTTGTCCGCTGGGCAAACGCGGCGCATCACGCTGGCGCGATTGTACCTACTAACTCCTGACGTGACACCGCTCTGGTTACTTGATGAGCCTTTCACGGCGCTGGATGTCGATATGGTGGCACGTATGGAAGAGCGGTTACGCGAGTTTGCACAGGTTGGCGGGTCGATACTAATGACCAGCCATCAGGCAGTTGGAGTCGCCAATCAGGTGCTCGATTTGTCAAATCACATGGTATAAGTTCGATTGCTATCAGTACCATCAGCATATGTGAAAGGACAAATAATGACAGACCGTCCAATACAAGTAGGATCAGTAGCCGCTATGAATAAAAGTCCAAATGCTATTGTTGCAGCGCCTCGCAGTATTGGCTTCCTGCAGCTGTGGCGCCGTGAATGGCAAGTCAAGCAGCAAGGAGCGGTACAATGGTTGTATCCGTTAGTACTGTTCTTAGTTATTATTACTTTGTTTCCGCTGGCAGTCGGTAGTGAGCCTGCGCTATTGCAGCGTCTGGGCGTATCAGCAGTGTGGATTGCTGCATTGCTGTCACTGGTAATGGGCGTTGATGGATTGTTCAAGCCTGCGCTTGATAATGGTACGCTTGCGCAATTGGTCGTTGCCAAAGCGTCACTACCGCTATGGGTGCTGATTAGACTGGTAATCCATTGGATTTTTAGCAGTGGTATTGTGGCGGCGCTTAGTTTGCTTGCCGTGCCGTTATTTCAGCTCAGTTGGTTTGAAGCGTGGATATTGATGGCGTCTATCGTGACAGGTAGTCCAATGCTCCTAATGCTATCCGCGATTGCCAGTAGCTTGACGCTATCGTTAAAGAATGGGGCAGTATTAGTTCCCTTGATTGCTTTACCGATGCAGCTGCCAGTATTGATTTTTGCTACGGGTGCGGTTGATTTATTTGCCTCTGGGCTGAATGGTTTGCCAATTTTGGCTTTATTGCTGGCAGGAAGTATTGTTTCTGTCTTGGTCATGCCATGGGTGATTGCTACAACTTTAAAAATGTCATGGCTTAATTAAACGATTTGCTTGTTGCAATCCTAAAGTCCAGATTTCGAAATTTGATTATTTAAGCCCAGTTATCTAAATCTAGTTATCTAAGCATAGCCATCTAAATCCAGTTATCTGTATCACATGTATTAACATCGTGGTGAAAACTGGCAATTTTGCTATAATAGTCAATTGAATACGTAAACAGCTCTTTGTAGATTCTATCCAGTGTTTAACGCCAGCAGGTGAGTTAATAGTGGTGCTTTTATAGACCGCATTCTTTATCGCCAGTAAGCTGTGTAATAGGTTTCTTCCCATGCCCAACCTGAATAACGTCTCATCCCCTAGCTTGTGGCAGCGCATTTGGCAGGGTTTCTTGACCACTGTGGGTACCAAGCAGTTTTTTCGTATCTTTAGCCCTTGGGTTAAGTGGTTAGCGATATTGGCCGGTCTCTGTTTGCTCATTGGTAGCGTATGGGGCCTTGCTTTTGCGCCGCCTGATTATCTTCAGGGCAATAGCTATCGCATTATCTTTATCCATGTTCCAGCGGCCAGTCTTGCCATTTCTATCTATTTTTCCCTTGCAGTTCTAGGGGTGATTTATTTGGTGTGGAAGATTAAGACGGCCAGTTTGGTCGCGCAGGCACTTGCCCCGATGGGGTTTTTGCTGTGTGTCATCAGTTTGCTTACAGGCTCTATCTGGGCGAAACCAACGTGGGGTACTTACTGGGTGTGGGACGCACGCCTTACGTCAATGTTGATATTAGCGTTTCTATACGCGGGCGTGATGGCACTGTTTGCTGCGTTTGAACATACAGCCAATCGCGGTAAAGCGGCTGCTATTTTATCTATCGTGGGCGCAGTGAACCTGCCTATTATCAAGTACTCAGTAGAGTGGTGGAATACCTTGCATCAAGGCGCGACCTTTAGCTTGACCGCCGCACCGAAGATGTCGGCAGATATGTGGATGCCCTTATTACTGATGATTATCGGCAGCTATTTACTGGTTGCGACATTAGCGATTTATCGTACTAACACGCTGATTCTATACCGTGATCAAGGCAAAGCGTGGGTTAAAGAATACATTCGTGGTCAACACAAATAACGGCTAGGAAAATACTATGCAGCCTTACTTTTATAGCGTATCTGAGTTTTTCGCCATGGGTAAGCATGGGGTTTTTGTGTGGTCGTGCTGGGCGATAACGATCGGCGTGATGTTGGCATTCATTATCTATAGCCGCAAACAACGACAGTCACTTATCAAACAGCTGACCATCCAGCAAGCGCGTCAAGCACAGCGAACCACCAAAACCTCAACGCCTGTGACCAAACAAGCTGAATAAAAATCATCTTAATATCAGGGTTTTAGCGTAAGAAACCGTATCCTTACACTGACAAAAATATGACCTTATAGGCAGTGATGAGGCTTATTGATTCGGCCGAAAAATGCTACCATATAGCGATTAGAAGAGTACGATTAGAAAGACATTTTTAGAACGTTTTTCTAATGGTAGTTTCTTCAAACTTTTCTGTTTTATAGATTGATTATGGTTTATAAAACAGTGACTCATTAATGGGGTAGTGGTATGAATGCAGTTCGTCGGAAAAAACTGACGTGGGTTATGTTTACGCTGGCAGGTGCGGCAGTAGCAGTTATGTTGGTTATCTATGCCATCGGGCAGCAAACTGACTACTACTTTGATGCAACCGCTATTGCCCAAGGCGAAGCGCCTCAAGACAAACGTATTCGTGCTGGTGGTATGGTGGTTGCCGGTAGTGTGCAGCGTGCAGCAGACAATCCATTAAATGTTGAGTTTGCGATTACTGATTTTCAGTCAACCGTGCCAGTAACTTACCAAGGTATTTTGCCAGACCTATTCGCTGAAAACTCAGGTGTGGTGGCTACGGGTAAAATGCAAGGTGATACTTTCGTCGCTGGGGAAGTACTGGCTAAGCATGACGAAAACTATATGCCACCAGAAGTTGCCAAATCTATGAAAGAAAATAATCGTACTGGAGCGATACCTACTTCTGAACAGTATAATCCTGCTGAAAAGATTCATGAGACCGAAACGCTACAACAGTAATGATTGTGAGTTTTCATACCATATAAAAAAGCCACCGATAATCGGTGGCTTTTTATTGAGCTCTGTTTAGCTAATCAATTAATCGTACTTATTAACCCTATTAGTCATCCCATACTGGGCTATAGTCAGGATGCTCAATTTTACGACCGTCAGAGCTTGCTAAGTTACCGATTTTTTCTAATTCGTCTGCACTTAACTCAACCTTGATAGCATCTAGATTACCTTGCAGGTGATCAGGGTTAGACGTTTTTGGAATAGCCACACGATGCTTGTCTGATAAGATCCAAGCTAGTGAGATTTGTGCTGGGGTTACGTTGTGCTTATCTGCAATCTCTCTAATCACTTCGTTATCAAATACATCACCACGCGCTAATGGCGAGTAGGCTTCTAGTAAAATATGATGATTATTCAAGAAGGTCTGCAATGTGTTTTGCTTAATAAAGGGATGAAACTCTACTTGGTTCACGACGATAGGCACATCAGCATATTTCTTGGCTTCAATGATATTAGCAATATTGAAGTTTGAAACACCAATATGACGCGTCAAGCCTTGCTTTTGGAGTTCACACAGCGCAGGAATGGTCTCAGATAACGGTACGCGGTCATCAGGCCAGTGCAATAGCAACAGATCAACATAATCTGTACCCAAATCTTCCAAAGACCGTTTTGCTGCTGCGACCAGTTTTTCTGGCTTAAACTTCATATCATCTGGAAAAATCTTGGTAGTCAAAAAGAATTTATCGCGAGCTACACCTGATTGTCTGATACCTTCGCCAACTTCCTTTTCATTACCATAAGCCTGAGCAGTATCGATATGCTCATAACCCATTTCTAACGCTTTTTTGACCACGTCTACGCAATCTTGTCCTGTTGACTGCCAAGTACCTAGCCCTAGGATTGGGATATTTGCTTGTCCAGCGGTACGAATATTATAGTTTTTAGCACTCATATTATTATCCTTGTTATGTGTATCTTATAATTTTCATTAGTTTTAAATGTCATCAATAGTATGGTCTAACGAGTAAATTACTATTGAGCTTGTCCACTATAGGAAAAACCAAGAACAAGTGGAAGAGTGAGTGACGGTTTCCTACAAAGGGCAAACAGGCTGTAACGTGATTTTTGATAGTTATTTGATAGTTATTTGATAGTTATTTAATGCACAGTTAGTCTTTTGATAACGGTATTGGAAGACAGCACTCCCAAAATTAAAGACAAAAAAACGCCCATTACTCTAAGTAATGGGCGTTTCTACTAATCATAACACCTAAAAAGCTAGGTATTTTTGATTTAAAGTCTTATTGAGCAGCAGCTTCTGCAGTTTCTGGAGCGTCAGCGCTTTCAGTTTTAGCAGCAGTGTCCGTATGTGCGCTATGATCAGTACCCCAGATTTTTGGGTACTTGTAGCCAGGGAACGTTTCATGAGCGTACTTTTTGAAAGCTTCTGAGTTATAAGCGTTGGTCACATCTTCAACCCATTTTTTACCAGTATCAGCAGATTTGATTGCTGACCAGTTTACATAAGCAAAGCTTGGCTCTTGGAACAGTGCTTCGGTCAATTTGATACCAGAGTCAGTAGCATAGTTACCGTTGATAACTGCGAAGTCAACTTCATCACGTGCGCGTGGTAATTGAGCAGCTTCTAGTTCAACGATTTCGATATCGTACTTGCTGTTATCAGCGATATCTGCTTTTGATGCTGTCAATGGATCAATGTTGTCTTTCAATTTGATCCAGCCAAGGTCGTTCATCATAACCAAAGCACGTGCAAAGTTACTAGGATCGTTTGGTGCAGAAACACTCATACCTTTGAATGCAGCATCAAGGCTAGTCTTTTTACCTGAGTAAATGCCAAGCGGAGCCGTTGGTACTTGGAATGCTTCTACTAGATCAAGATTGTTTTCTTTTTTGAAATTATCAAGATAAGGCTTGTGCTGGAAGATGTTGATATCCAAATCGCCTTCAGCCAATGCAAGGTTAGGACGGACATAGTCAGTAAAAGCAATCAACTCAACTTCATAACCTTGAGCTTCAAGCGTGCTCTTTACTTGGTTACGAACCATATCAGCAAAATCGCCTTCAGTCGTACCGATAACGATTTTGGTATGATCAGGATCGATATCGCTAGCGGCAGTTTCTGCAGTGGTACCTTCGGTTACTGGCTCTTTAGTCGCTTCTGGCGCTGATGAATTGCTGCAACCAACTAAAACTAGACCTGATACACCAACAGCGGCAAATGCAGTAGCTAACTGACGGCTGATATCTGTTAATTTCATAATATGTCCTTAATAATGAATGGGGTTGAGTAAAACGTTTATCGTCTGAACATTAAAAAAGCAACATTATAAATAGTAATGCTGCTTTTGTTGTAAGAGCTGAGATAAGGGTTGAGTGTTGCCAAAAATAAACCTAGTCGCTCGTAAAGTCAAGTATTCTCTAAAGCGGTTTAACGTTTGTCTAAACGATTGGCGAGCCAGTTACCAGAGGCTTGAATCGAGACGACCATGATGGATAATACAATCACGATAAAAATCATTACCTCGGTTTGATAGCGATAATAGCCATAACGAATGGCCAAATCACCCAAACCGCCACCACCGATCATACCAGCGGCAGCTGAATAAGAGAGCAAGCTGATACAAAGGATAGTGACTGACAATACTAAACCTGAGCGCGCTTCGTTAAGTAATACTTTAATAATGGTAAAAGGACGTGCACCCATCGATTCGGTTGCTTCGATAATACCGCGCGGCACTTCACGCAAATTTTGCTCGACCAAACGCGCAAAATAAAACGAACCAGCGATAGCAAGTACCAATGATGCAGCAATTGGTCCGATACCCGTACCAACGATGGCCTTGGTAAACGGACTCATTGCAATCATCAAAATCACGAAAGGGAAGGCTCGCATAAAGTTGGTAATACCACCAAGCACACCGTACAACGTCTTGTTTTGCAAAAACTGTCGATCACTAGACAAAAACAAGAATACGCCAAACAGTCCACCGATGACGATTGCTACCGTGGTCGAAATACCAAGCATCACAAACGTATCAATAAACGCGCTCACGATCTCTTTGCGTAACACAAGTAGCTTGTCTATAGAGGCGGATAATTCAGTACCAGTTAACATATCTATTTCTCCTGCCTCATTAGTCCTCGACGACTAGGCCTTTGCCAATCGGGGTGGTTGCTTGAATCAGACCGTCTCGCACATCCGCAACTTCTAGTAGCTGCCCTTGATGCAATAACGCTGCGCGATCACAAAGTCTACGAATAACACTCATCTCATGGGTCACGATGACGATAGTCACGCCAAGTTGCTCATTGATATCGCGCAGACAAGTCAGCAAACTACGGGTCGTGGCAGGGTCAAGCGCACTGGTTGGCTCATCGGCCAACAATACTTTTGGACTAGGGGCAATCGCGCGGGCAATACCCACACGCTGTTTTTGTCCACCTGACAACTGCGCAGGATAGTGACCAGCACGATCGGTCAAATCAACAATCGCAAGACAATCCATAACGCGCTTATGAATGTCGCGACTTGGATAACCAGAGATTTTTAAGTTAAATGCCACGTTGTCAAAAACCGTTTGATTAGACATCAGATTAAACTGCTGAAAAATCATACCTATATTATGACGGGCAATACGCAGCTCACTGGCAGACAGCGTGGTTAGGTCAGTACCGTCTATCACGACTTGACCTGAATCTGGACGTTCAAGCATGTTGATTAGGCGCAATAAGGTAGATTTACCTGCACCTGAATAACCCATTAGACCAAAGATTTCGCCTTGTTTGATAGTCAGAGATGTCGGCTCAACAGCGGTAAACCAATGTGGTTTGCCGTCTTTGTCTTTGATTGATCGGTCGCTTAAAAAACTTTTGGTCACATCGTTTAAGACAATCATGTCATTCATGGAGGGCTCAAAATTTAATAAATTTTTTAATGGTTAAAAACGCGTCATCAGGCCTCTTTCAATATGTAAGAAGCTTGTCAAAACGACAACAGTCAATAACCGTATAATAAGGGGCGGTAATATAGCATATTATCAGGCACTTTGGATATGCACATACGTGTCCGGCTTATGATTAATAGCTATTAAGAATAAGCAGTTAAAATGGCAAATGTGAAGGCGACAGCGTAATAGCTATCTATATAACGATGGGGATTGATTACTCGTGATAGTTGTAATGAGGATCGTGATGAATTGGGATGGTGACCAAAAATCTAGTATGACCATTTAAGGTATCTGTAATAATGCGTCCTTGATGAGCGGTAACGATTTGTGAGACTAACGATAACCCTAGTCCAGAGCCTTTGTTTTTCTGCTGCAAACGTACAAATGGGCTAAAGACTTCTTCTCGTTTGCCTTCAGGGATGCCAGTGCCTTCGTCGATTACCGCCAGCACGGCATATTTTGGCAAAGGACGTTCAGGTTCAGTTTTGGCTTTTTTCATATGCTTAGCAAATAAGCCTTCTTTACGCACAACTGCGCCTGAGTTCTCATTGTTTGAGCTATTAGATTTGGCGTCATCTTTCGTATTGTTTGAGCCATTATTCTTAGTAGCGGTATCAGTAATAGGTTTATCTGATTTTTGAGCACTATTATTAACAAGAGTGTCAGTATTGTCGCTTTCTACATTGTTTATAGAGCTTGTTAATGCTACTTCAGTCACGTTAGCATTGTTGGTATTATCGGCGTCGTTAGTAGGTTCAGTAGAATCTGGAACAGCTCTCCAAATAACTTTCTTAATTCTGTCAGTCAACTCACTGGTAAAGCTGTAATAGTCAGCAAGTAGTGATGTTTCGCCAGTAGTAGGTTGGGGTTTGCTAGCATTGTCTATCAAACTTTCATCTGAAAGGTCGTCATCAATACTGACTTCACCATTGCTCTCGTTGTTCTCATTGCGAGCAGCTATGTCTTCACCGTTTTTATAAATAGTCGGCGTTGGTAGATCTGCTATTGAGTCAGTCGTTTCTGATTTATTTTTATCAACCGAACTAGTAGCTTCATGTTTAGCGGTTTGGTTTTCAATTACCTTGGCATCAGCGTTTTCTTCATAATCATCAAAGTCTAAACTGTTGTAATCGACAAAGCTGCTGCATAGCACTGTTTGCAATAGATAGTCGGGCACAGTTCCAGCTTCTTCTATGCTCTGAACACCGTATAGCAATACCGTAACAGGTGGCTTGCCATGTAGCATAGCGTTGGTAAGTAAATTACGAATCAAATGAGTCAACATTGATGATTGACCATCTATCACAATGTGCTCACCAATGAGCGTGGCTTCAGGATAGTGCTGACGTTCTTGATTTACCAAATCGTATAAATCTAGGTTTTCAACTTGCTGTAGGGCATGTCCCGCATCCAAACGACTAACCAGTAATATGCTTTCTACTAAGTCATTAAGACCTGACAAGTCTCTATTGATCGCTTGTGCCCGTTTATCGAACTTTGCTTTGGTATCAGTTGGCAGCGCACCAGCCAACATATCCATCATTTCAATCTGTAGACGGATACGTGTAATCGGTGTGCGTAGCTCATGAGAAGCATGTGCTAATAGCAAGTTATTGGCATCAATTAAGTGTTCAATTTTTTGTGCTGCTTGGTTGAATCCACGTGCTAGTGCAGCGATTTCATCATTACCACGTGCGTTCACTCGTACCGTAAAATCACCATCACCCAATTGAGTCATTTGTTGGCTCAACTGGTCAATACGCCATGTCATCGTCCGAGCAATCAACCATAGTACGCCTGCCATGATTAATAGCAGTAGTAACGTACCAGTGAATAAGTTCAGGGCTGCAGAAAGGACAGGTTTTTTGGGCGTGAGACGTGATTCGTACAGTAAGGTATAACCCGTACTGCTATACACTTGGGCTTGTTTGGTAGGTGATGTATCTGCAAGTGATGGAAAAACACGTGAGAATAAAGACGGAGTAGGGGGAAGCTCTAGGGGTAGGTCACTGTTATCGGTTTGCATGAGTAGCCGACCTTCGCTGTCATACAATCCCATTTTTGCTTGCAGTGATTCATCAAAAATATCGAAGCTTTTCTTAACGACAGCCAGCATAAAACGCGACTGCAAACGATTGTCTTTGCTGATGGAAATATTCAATTCATGCAAGAATGGATCGATTTGCCCTAGAATCTGTGTGGCTAGTATCTCTGAGCGTATGCCAGCGTCTTTGTCATGAACAAGTTGGGTCAACAGCACCATTGCCACAGCAAATAAAGTAAGTGCCAGCATAACGCTGGCAAATAGTTTGGCAAATACGGAACGAAAACCCAATTGCTGCATTAAACGATCTCTATTATTAAACGCTTGTACCGACTCATAGTACAGAGTTTACACCATGAGTCAGCTAATTAGGTATCCTTTACAATTACACCTGATCAGTAGCAAATTGATAGCCGACGCCGCGTACGGTAATAATACGTTTTGGCTGGCGTGGATTGTCTTCGATCAAAGCACGTAGACGCGAAATATGTACATCAATTGCACGGTCAATATTGTCTGAGCTGTCATCGTTTGGCATCGCTTGCCAGAGTTGCTCACGATTCAGCACCTTGCCAGAATGAGTGGCAAAGTAGTGTAACAACTGAAATTGATGCGTGGTTAGGCGTACCGGTTGGTCATCGATAGTGACTTCATGACTATCAGGGAACACACTCAAACGGCCAAAGGTTAAGCTGTCTGATTGGCTATCGGCTTGATTTGGTTGCTCATGACGACGAATAACCGCACGAATACGAGCTAAAAGCTCACGTGGTTCAAAAGGCTTGGCGATATAATCGTCAGCACCCATCTCTAGCCCCAACACGCGATCGGTTGTATCACCTTTTGCGGTTAGCATAATAATAGGCACTTTATTGGTCATGTTGTTCTTATTGCCACGAATCTTTTGACATACTTGCATACCGTCCATATCAGGTAGCATAAGATCCAATACAACCAAGTCAATATCGCGCTCTTTGGTGTCTAATAAGTCGAGACCTTCTTGACCAAGACCAGCATGATGCACATCATAATAGTTCATGGTTAAATAATCGCTGATCAACTCAGCCAAATCTGGATCGTCTTCAATTAATAAAATCTGCTTACTCATGGGGTGTCCTCTAATTGTTATTGTGATTTATAAAAATATAACATTTTCGGTAATGATGACTGTTGGTAATAATAAATAATTAAACTATCAAGCCTCTACGTTTTCAAATATACAGAATAGCGCATAATTAAATATGAGACGTATTTTAATACTCGGATAATGCTATATATAGTAGGGTCATATTGCCTAATTATGCTGTTACAAAACAAGAGAAGCTTTGTTAATGTTTCTACCAAATGTAACTGTCAGCATAAGCTATTATGACACAATAACTTTTTTACCTTTAGAATCAACAGGTAAGTCCGCCAAACAAATTAAGCTATCATTGCTTACACCTGCTATCAAATACTGCTGCGTAGTAGGATCGTATTCAACTACCTCAATAGGTTGACGCGTTAGACGCTGATCTTGGCCTATAATCCAAACATTTGCAGTCAATGGTTGTAGTGGCATATAAGGAGGAGTTTGCAACTCTGTCAGGTCTACATCATGTAGCGCGCGCTTGGGTACGATAGTGCCTACATCTATTTGACCATAGTTGACGCGCCCTGTGACTTTCATATTTGGCAGTAACTTATCACGACTAACTTCGTTGTCGATGACATTAACATAGACCAAGAGCTTTTTGGGTTGACTGGTCGATACCAGTTTGCTGACCTGTCCCGTAAACTTGTCTGAGATACCTTCGGCGGTAAAATTGACCGTTTGGCCAACAGAAAGCTGTGGTTTTGCTTGTATAGGCAGGGTAGCCATAAAGTGCAGCTTGGTCTCGTCACTGATCTGTAGTAGAGACGCGCGCGCCGCTAGCTGTTGTCCTGCACTAGCAGATAAGTTTTCTACCCGACCCGAAAAGCTAGCATGAATGGTAATCGAATTATACTGTACATCTTGTTTAGCAGTATTAATGTCTGCATCCTGAATAATAGAAGTGTTGCTATCAGTATTTATCGTAGATTGTGCTTCTAATGTTTTATCACTCTCACTATCAGTTTTTCTTACAACAGCGATATCTGCGTCTGGCGCAGCTTGTGCGGAGTTAGCATCAGAGTTTTGCGTATCTTCTTGATTGTCCTGATTAGTATCCCCTGATTTTGAATTAACTTGCTCAGGCTTTTTCAAATCTTCAGCTTTGCTAGCCGTGCCCGTACGTCTAAAGACAAGCAATGGCGTGCCTTTTTCTACCCATTGACCTTCACTAACCAGTGTCTTTTCTATACGAATCGGATGTACCGCAACAAATGTAGTCTGCTTGATAGGTTCGATATTACCTTGTAATCCGAGACTCGGCTGATACCTTGAAGGTTTGATACTCAATATATGTTCTGGTGTCATTGTGACACTGTCGCTTGTGATGATAAGTGGCGTGTCTGCGGTCTCTTCTTCAGTGTCAGTAACGGCTGATTCGTTTATAGGTGACGGCTGACAAGCAGCGATAAATAATACGCTGAATAAATAGAGGCTTTTTTTTAAATATCTAGAAGCTGTCATAGCAGTCACCATTGTAATCGTCATATCATTATATAGTGAATTGCAATGTGGTGGAACGACTGTAAGATATTTACTAAACTTAAGAAAGCTGATGATCCAAACACTAGGAATAGTTGCAGTTACACCTTCGATATACAAGAATAGCTATTTGTGATACTAACGAGTTCGAACATAATTTTACTAATCACTGGCAAAGTGAAAGTAACTGTGCTAAAACAAACACTATAGAATATCTTGATACATTTTTATTACAAATGAAAATTATCCTGCAATGTTTTCATCGTTTATATATAATGCAGAAATATCATATAGTTGTTTGTCTCGTTAATCGAACCTTTTATCTTTAACGAAGGTTGTTTTGAAAGTACTTTGTATATGCTTAACGTCAATATTATTTCACTTGAGGTTTATGAATGTAGAGTATTATGTCCAAAACTATAAGCTCAAAACCTGATTTTTTGAGTTTACAAATAATAAAGTGCGTATAGTAGCTCATGTTTACACTGTGCTTAGTAGGCAGATACTAAAAGCAAATACTCGCTGTTGTGGTGAATTTTAATGTAAATCCAATCACTCATATTTGTCTAATAATATGTGATATAGCAGTTTAGGATAGTTATTTAAAATTTATATTAGTAGATAGCGTTACGAATAAATAGCCGTTTATAGGACAATGAGAATGGAAAATAATTTTGATGGTTTGAAAGTAATGGTGATTGATGATTCAAAAACCATCCGCCGTACTGCAGAAACCTTATTACAAAAAGCGGGCTGTGAAGTAGTAACCGCTATAGATGGTTTCGATGCATTAGCAAAGATTGTAGATAACAATCCAGATATCATTTTTGTTGACATCATGATGCCACGTTTAGATGGTTATCAGACTTGTGCATTAATAAAAAACAACCCTGATTACGCAAATAAGCCAGTGATTATGCTTTCATCCAAAGATGGATTGTTTGACAAAGCACGTGGCCGTATTGTTGGCTCTGATGAATACTTAACTAAGCCGTTCAGCAAAGATGAGCTTTTTGATGCCATTAATCAATACCGCTAATCGATTAAATATAGACTTAAATACATTGGTTGTTATTATTGACATAGATTGCTCAATACTGAGGAATCATGATTAAGAAATTGCTAACAATAAAATTTTAGGTAATCGTTTTAATTGAACAATATATCCTCGTGGTATCTTAGAAAATAAAGGAAACTCCTATGGCTACCGTTTTAGTCATTGACGACTCGCCATCAGAAATGGCGAAATTTCGCGATATGCTTGCCAAAAATAACTTCCAAGTACTGGAAGCGACAAACGGTGAGCAAGGCTGCCAAATGGCAGCTGATCATTTACCAGATGTTATTTTGATGGACGTGGTAATGCCTGAAATGAATGGTTTTCAAGCCACACGTAAGATTACTCGTGGTAAAACTACTGCTCATATTCCTGTCATTATGATTAGTACCAAAAATCAAGAGACAGATAGAGTTTGGGGCAAGCGTCAAGGCGCTAAAGAGTATATGAACAAGCCAGTTGATGAAAGTGGATTGGTCAATATGATTCGCAAAGTGATGGAGTAACTTGTGGCTTCTAGAGGGTTTATTGAGCTTCTGCGTCTAGCAGACTTGGCACGTGCACGTAAAAGCGGTCGCCGCGGTGGCCAAGAGTTTGATTGGCAGGGTGTGGTATTTGAAATTGGTGGGCAGCGCTTAGTTGCCCCTATGGGTCAGGTATCAGAGGTGTTATCTATGCCAGAATATACTAGCTTACCTCTAGTCAAGCCATGGATGCTAGGTATTGCCAACATTCGTGGGCGACTATTACCTTTAACGGATTTGTCGCATTTTTTACAAGTACCTAGTCGCTTGACACAAATGAGCCAACGAAAGGTTATTGTTATCGATTATGACAATATTTTTTCAGGACTGCTGGTTGATCAAGTACTTGGTATTGAACAGTTTACTCATGACCAATACCGTCCAGAAGCCATCGATCATGACTCGCCATTTGCGCCTTATAATCATGGTAAGTTTTTTAAAAATGACCAAGACTGGTATGTTTTTATGCCAAGCTTGCTTGCGCAGGATACTCAGTATTCAGATGCTGCAATATAATTGTCGATAATAGAATACCTGTCTTTTAAGTAACGACAGAATAATAGCAACTGACAAGATACAGTTTGATGTCAGCATTTATACAGGCTTTGCTAATCATTGTTTAGATAACAACAAGATTTTCAAAGTCGGTCACGATTAGACTTTGACGATTGTTTGAAAGGAATATGCAAGATGAGTGATGTTATAAAGAAACCTGTAGCTGGTATGGCTAACACAACAGCAGACAGCAAAGATGCTGATGGTACGTGGAAACTATTATTAGGATTTTTTGTTTTATTAAGTTTGGCCTGTCTGATTTGGTTGATTAACTCTCTATCATCAGTAAGTCAGTATTTTAGTAGCTTTAATCAGTCGGTTATCATACCAGCGGCTATATTTGCCCTTGGGGCGTTAGGTATTTTATTTGCTTCGTATCAGCTATTGAAGCAGCGAGGTGGTTCAGAGCGATTGCTTATTGAGAAAGAAACGCTGCGTCGTCGTCAAGAAGCAGAAGCTGAGTCTGAACGAGCTCGCCAAATTCAAGAAGAGAACGAACGTAATCAGATCGCTATTCTACGTCTGCTTGATGAGTTGGGTGATTTGGCAGAAGGTGATTTGACCGTTAATGCAACTGTATCAGAAGACTTTACAGGGGCGATTGCCGACTCGGTCAACTTTGCAATTGACCAATTACGTCAGTTGGTTTTGGTTATTAACAGCACTGCTGATCGCGTATCGCAATCTTCAGATCAAACGCAGATGAATGCTGTTGAATTGGCTGAAGCTTCTGAACACCAAGCACAAGAAATTGCTGGTGTATCGGCTGCTATTAATGAGATGACTGTTTCAATTGATCAGGTTTCGAACAATGCTGCAGAATCTGCAACGGTTGCCCAGCGCTCAGTTGCTATCTCCCATAATGGAGCAGAAGTTGTACAGCGCTCTATTGAAGGTATGAACGTTATTCGTGATCAGATTCAAGAAACGTCAAAACGTATCAAACGTCTCGGTGAGTCTTCGCAAGAAATTGGTGATATCGTTGGACTAATTAATGATATTGCCGATCAGACTAACGTTTTGGCATTGAACGCCGCTATTCAGGCATCGATGGCAGGGGAAGCGGGCCGAGGCTTCGCGGTTGTTGCTGATGAGGTTCAGCGTCTGGCTGAGCGTTCAGCGAACGCTACTAAGCAGATTGAAACATTGGTAAAAACCATTCAGGCCGATACCAATGAAGCAGTTATGTCAATGGAATCAACAACTTCTGAAGTTGTGCGCGGTGCACGCTTAGCGAAAGATGCGGGTGAAGCACTAGAAGAAGTACAGAGCGTTTCTAATACTTTGGCTGACTTGATTCAAAACATCTCAAACGCTGCATTACAACAAGCTGAGTCTGCTGGTCATATTTCTCACACCATGAATATCATTCAAGATATTACTTCACAAACCTCATCTGGTACCATGGCGACAGCCCGCTCTATTGGTGAGCTAAGTGAAATGGCAGCAGCGCTACAGGAGTCAGTGACTGGTTTTAAAGTAACGAATGATGACGAGCTGTTAGATGATGAAATGCTAAATACTGAGCATGAGTTATCAGAAAGTGTCTAATGCTAGCTTTTACCATAAAGTAATGCTGTGAGAAGTTTAATTATGTGCAGCACAAATTATAGTAGGTAACGTGAATAAACTTACTAAAGCAGATAAAAAGCCACTGAGTACAGTCGAATTTGCATCGAGCAATGCCTTAATGCAATACGATCATTTTGACGTACAAAAGTGGCAAAAGTACATAGAGAAAGAAATCGGTTTTGTGCTTCCAGATATACAGCTACAGTGGTTCATTAATGCAATTGAGTGTGTGGCAAAATCGAATGGATCAACTGCTGAGCAGCTATGGTATAACCTACCGAAGGACAATGAGTTACGTCAGCGACTATTAGATAAGGTACTGATTCATGAAAGTCGTTTTTTTCGTCATAAGCCTTCTATAGATTTTGTCATAAAATGTGCATCGCAGTATCGAACAGTAGACAATAATAAAGCCTTGTTCCGTATTTGGAGTGTGGGTTGTGCAAGTGGACAGGAAGCTTGGTCATTAGCTATGAGTCTATCAGCACAGCAATTTTCAAATTATTCAATACTAGGAACGGACGTTAGTGAAGAGGCAATTAAAAATGCACGTCTTGGACAGTATGACAAACGCCAACAGTGCTTAATTCCGCAACTGTGTCAGCAATTTATTCAACCGCTTCTAACTAAAAGTGAGACAAATAATACGAATGATAGTTTGTCTCCTACGCCAGAAGTGAATGATAGTATACAGCCAAACTGGCAAGTAGAGCCTAAATTACGCCCACACGTCAGTTTTTCTGTACATAATATTATTGAAAAAACCCCACCTACCGCTCACCCTCAACATGTGATTATTTGTCAAAATATGCTGCTATATTTTCGAAAATTCGATCAGCGTGATATTTTGACTCGGCTAGCAGAGCAGTGTACGTTAGGGGGATATATTATATTGGCTCCAGGTGAGGCGTTGTTCTGGCGTCCTTCAAATATGCGCCGTATTGCGCACCCACAGGTTAATGTGTGGCAAAAAATTAGTGCCTAAATTAGTGCATAGACGAGTTAGGATAACCCTATGAAGAAACAGCCCAATGACATAGTGACACTTGAATGGTTACTACCATTATTTAATCAGCAATTATCACAGGTATCTGATGGTTGGCAATTGGGTGAGTCCAATATTGATCATAAGCAACTGACATCACATTATCACCAGATTAGTGGTGCGCTAATCATACTTAACCTTCCTTTGTTGGCAAGTATCGCTAGCAATTTGAGTCAACTTGCAACACTAGCAAGTAACGATGACTTTTCTATCAAAGAGCGTCGTGTAGGCCAGTTTTCTCACCGGTTATTGCAACGTGAGATCAACCAATATGCACGTACAGGAAGTTACCATACTGGCTTAGTAACTAAAGCTACTCATGAACTGACTCGAGCTTTGTCTCAACGAGATATAGAAACTAACTTATCTATAAAAGTTAATGATATTGAGCATGAATATGCTAATAACGAAAATATTATCAATAGTATTGAAGTGGTCGTACCAACGGGTCCAGCTACTTCTACTTTAACCAATGAACAGTATCAGCAGTTGCTACTCGTATGGCGTCAACAAGTACAAGAGTTATTGATCACTAATACAAACCAATCATCTTTACTAAGTACTCTAGAAAAAGTTAGTCAATACTTATGGCAGACTACACATGATAAGGGACTACAGAGACTTTGGTACTTAACTGAACTGTTGCTAAGTGATCTTACTCACAATGAAACACCGATACCTGAGCATTACTCACCATTATTGAGTCAGCTTGATCAAATTATAGAGTCCTATATCTATTCAGATGTGTTGCCTTCAGGTACGATTTTCAGATTGACTACGGAAATATATATAGAACTAAGCTATCTAACTTATAGTAGCAAACGCACTCAATCTATTTTGGATGAAGTAACACGAAATGCAACGACAGCCCCACGTTTTTTACCAAGATTATTGAATGAACTTGAAGAACTTATCTTCAAGCTAGATGAGCCAGATACTTTGGTAATACCTCTAGAACGCATCAAGAGCCAACTTAAAAACCGAGGCTGGACTTATTACGTGTCTCAAGTGGAATCAATTCTTGCAGATTTAGAACAGGCTTTTTCATCCGAAATGGGCTTTGCGCAAGAGCAATGGCAAATTGAACGCAAACTACAAGAGTTATATAACGCTATTTATAGTACTGAAAAAACAATTTCACTCAAAATTGGGGGGGCAACCTCTTTTACTACTGTGCCAGATATAACGGATGGCGAAGAGAGCAATTCGATAGGTAAGAGTGAAATTATTCCAACCGATGATGGCATACGTGAGCTGCGAATCGCAGTAGAAGAAATAAAGCAAAGTTTCAATGAGTATATACAGCGTCAAGACATTCTATTAATACCAGCTAATAATGATTTTATTAGTATTGGTCAAGCTTTTGATGATATGGGGCTGCCAGTAATTCGTCAAACAATAGAAGACATAGGTAGCATATTTGCACGATTGAACACTCATCAAATTACGACACCAAGTTGGAGTTTGGTTCAAGCATTGGCTGAGAGCTTAACCTCTATTGAGCTATTACTTGATTACCTCGCACAGCAGGTTTTCGATCAGCAGTTACTTACATTGGCAAATGAACATACAGACAAAGCAACACAGCTTCTAAATACTTATATTGAAACACCAGAGCTGCTTGATCAGACAGTGCCTACTCAAAAACTGTCAGCGAACGATGTTGTGCGTTATGACGATAGTGGTGAGGTTGAACCTATTGTCAATGAAGATGCGGAGCAGGTGGCTAGTCAAAATAGTGTGCATTTATCTAATAATATCGAAAGTGATTTGTTGAAACAGGCTCGTCAGCAAGTCAAACCTGACAGTTTTGAGACTGATGTAGAAATTCATAATATTTTCATTGAAGAAGTGACAGAAGTAATTGCGGATCTCAGAGACTTTTTACCAATTTGGCAGCAAGACTCACAAGATTTGACACCACTGACCGAAGTGCGGAGAGGGTTTCATACTCTAAAAGGTTCAGGTCGTATGGTTGGTGCTTTTAGTATCAGCGAGATAGCATGGTCAATCGAAAACCTACTCAATCGTTTATTGGATAAGACGCTGCCTGTAACAGATGAAATTGTGAGCCTAGTGATTGATACGACAAAAAGCTTACCAACACTGGTAACAGATTTTGAAGCGCAGCGCTTACCAAGCTTTGATCCTGCGATTACTATCTTACAAAGTAGCAATCTAATGCGCCAACAGCCAGTTAACACTGGACTGACGCTAGCTGAACTTGCTCCTAAAGAGGTTATGTCAGATGATGCAGAATTAGAAAAATCTCTACTAGAAATTGATGATGCTGATAACAATTCTAATAACGATAGTACCGAATTGGTTACTGACTCGAATAACGAAGAAGCGAATATCAACGAATATTTATCTACGTTGGATATTCCAGAGAATCTTGTACCTTTTATTAGAGAGACTGATCAACTACCAGCTGATGCCAAAGATGCAGATCCTGATATCAAAGAGATATTCATAGAGGAAGCCAATGAAGTATTGGCAGAAATTGTGCCATTGTATGAAAGCTGGCAGAAAACACCGAGCGATCTAGAGGGCTTAAAGGATATTCGCCGTGGTTTCCATACCTTAAAAGGTTCGGGCCGCATGGTAGGCGCTAACTATACAGCTGAACTAGCATGGTCTATAGAAAACATGCTTAACCGTGTTTTAGATAACAGTGTCGCTATCTCAGCTGATATGCGTCAGTTGATTATAGATGTACTGGCAGCGTACCCCAAGATGCTTGTAGCATTTGAACAGGGTACTCAAGACTATCCAGCTGTAGTTCCAGTGTGGATTGCGTGTGCTGATGCCTATAGCAAACAGCAGGGTAATGGATTTAGCTATTCTGCTTTGTTTGCACAATCAGTAGTTAGTTCTATAGATGAGATGGAGGAAACGAAGCCATGGTCTGATACGGCTGAGACTAACAATGCTTATGATGACAACAGTAATGAAGCAATAGATTCTACCTTACAGACCTTTCATTCAGTTAACGAAAGAATGGCTGAGGCAGCGGTTGTTCTTACCCCTCAAAGCGAGGAAGAGAAAGTATTTTGTAAGATATTTATTGATGAAGCAGAAGAGTTGCTTGAGCGTATCGAACAGTTTGTCAAAGACAACAGAGAGCAACATTGTATAGAAATCACAGATGAAATCGTACGCGCATTCCATACTTTGCGCGGCGCTTCTGGTTCTAGTGCCTTGGCCGCTATCAGCGAAGTCAGTGCAACTATTGAACATAGCCTAGAGTTATTACAGCAGCAGGATACTGGGATGAATGCTCAACACCTAGAGGCGTTGGCTCAGTCAGCGAAACTAATAGATGGCTATTTAAATAATTATAAACAAAATACAGAACAGCATGATGTATCAGTAGAGAACAAGGATTCGCAAAGTCAACAAGATATAGCATCATTACAAGCAATGCTAGACGAACAATATGTTGTCAGTGATACTACCGTGATGACAGATAGGAAACCGTCGATAGAAGAGCTATTAGATAGTAATATTGATGCCTTGTTAGATGCTGAATGGGAATTGGAAGATGCACTTAACCATACTGAAATAGAGCATGTCCAGAGCTATGTAGAGCAGCAAGTTTCACAAATAGCTGCTCTCATAGAAAAGGCGCAAGCATTTCCAAAATTTGTCACAATTCTTGATGAACTTGGCAACACATACCGTTATTTGAGTAATTATATCGATAAGGCTCAAGATAAAGACATTCAAGCAATATTACATGCAGGTCACGCTCAACTGATAGGCTTGTTCGATGCTTTAGCCGGAAGTACCTCCTTAAAAATAGATAAACAAGTCATTGATGAGCTACGAAGTATTTATCAAGAAAGGGATGAAAACGAAGACGTTGGTTTTATCGTTAGAGCCGTTCCAGCACCTGAGCTACAGTTTGAGACTATTGATACTGATATCGAGCTGTTAGAAATATTTTTAGAAGAAGCACAAGAGCTTGATACTGCACTAGATGAAAGCTTCAATAAGTGGCGTGCCGATATCGCCAATATCAATGCGCTAAAGGTTCTACAGCGTCATTTGCACACGATCAAAGGCGGTGCACGGATGGCCGGTATCCGTAGTATTGGTGATTTAACCCATGAAGCAGAAAGCGTCTACGAGTCATTTGTAGAGAACCGAAGAGCGCCAACAGCGCAGTGGCTTGAAATTATGCAAATGGTGCAAGACACGATGTCACTGCAAGTGATGCATATTGTGAGTCATAAGAAATCTTTCTTTACCCCAGAGCTGATTGAACAGTTGCGCCAGCTTGAAAAAGCAAAAACGTTACCAGAGGTAGTCGATCTAGTCATACCAGTACCAAAAAATCATTTTGAACCTACAGAGCGTAGCATTGCTGCCAATGTTGTTGACAGTGATAATGAGGTATTGAGTACCCTAAGTCTGGATAGCATGATTAAACAATCATGGGCTAACGGACTCCCTGATCCTGATATATTAGCAGTATTTTTGGAAGAGGCAGAAGAGCTTACCAATCGTAATAAGTATCTGCACTTGTTCTTAAAAGACACGAGTAATACCACAGCGTTACAAGCGCTCCAACGTGACTTGCATACCATAAAAGGTGGCGCACGAATGGTCACTGCCTCTGGTATTGCTGACTTGGCTCATGAAATGGAGTCAGTTTATACAGACTTTGTCAGTGATCGACGTCCAGCCACCAAAAAAGTATTAGAGTTGCTGGTTGCAAGTCATGACTGGCTAGCTGATGCAGTATTTATTCTTCAACAACATATTAACCCACCGACGCCTACGCTATTAATTGAAGCGTTGGAACAATTTGGTAGAAACCCTGATAGCCTAAAAACGATACCTAAAGAGTCTCTACAAGCCCAGCGTGAAGCAATCTTGATTGCCAAAGAAAACCAAGATTCACAGTATCTTGCAAAAGATATCAGTGAAATGCCGTCTATGCTTAGAGATACTCACGAGGAAGGTCAGAGCGCTAGTAGCAATGAGATGATTCGTATCTCAGGTGGTTTGATTGAGCACATGATTAATTTGTCTGGTGAGTCAGCGATTAACCGTGCTCGTATCGATATGGGTATCAGTAGTTTAACAAACAGTATTGAAGAGATGGGTACGACAGTACAACGCTTGGCAGATCAGCTACGTCGTATGGAGATCGAGCTAGAAGCACAGATTTTGTCTCAAATAGATGAGGAGCTCATCGATAATGAAGACTTTGACCCTCTAGAGATGGATCAATACTCATCTTTGAATCAGCTGTCTAAATCTTTAACAGAGTCGGCCTCGGATTTGGTTGATATTAACCATACACTATTAGAAAAGACACGTGATAGTGAAAGCTTGCTGCTACAGTTATCTCGTACCCAGACTGAACTGCAAGACGGTTTGATGAATTCACGTATGGTGCCATTTACACGCTTGACACCACGTCTTGAACGTATCGTACGTCAAACAGCTAACGAGCTTAATAAGTCTGTTGAACTGACCATCATTAATGCTGATGACGAGATGGATAGAACCATCCTAGAGCGCATTACGTCACCGCTTGAGCATATGTTACGTAATGCTGTCGACCATGGTATTGAAACCACATCGACCCGTCTAAAGTCAGGTAAAGAGCGTAGCGGCCGTATCACACTTGAGGTACATCGTGAAGGTAGTGAGATCGTCATCCAATTAACAGATGACGGGCGAGGCATTGATGTTGAAGCAGTACGTAGCAAAGCCATCTCTCAAGGTCTAATTGATGCAGATGATAATAGTCTATCAGACATTGATATTATGCAATATATTTTCAACGCTGGATTGAGTACTAGTAAGCAAGTAACTCAGATTTCTGGACGCGGCGTTGGTATGGATGTTGTTATTAGTGAGATTCGCCAACTAGGTGGAGCGGTATCCGTCGTTTCAGAGTTGGGTAAAGGCTCAAGCTTCACAATGCGCCTACCATTGACGGTAGCCGTGTCTGACGCGTTGGTTGTTCGTGCTGCAGATCGCTACTATGCGATTCCACTGGTACAGATTGAGCGCGTGGTTCGAGTGAATCCAGAGAAGCTTTATGACTATTATCAATCAAATGATGCCACATTGAATTTTGAAGACACTGAGTATCGAGTACGCTACCTAAATGAGATTTTATCAGGCAATAAGTTGAATGAGTTGGTCGTAAATACCAATACTAGCTTACCACTTATCATTATTAAAAATCGTACCGGACAGAATATTGCTTTGCAAGTGGATCAGATTGCAGGTTCGCGCATAGAAGTTGTTGTCAAACCTCTAGGCCAACAATTATCAAATATTCCAGGAGTTTCAGCTGCTACTATCATGGGTGATGGCTCGGTCATGCTCATCTTAGATCTGATTGCTCTTATGCGTAATGCGCAATTGGTCAAGAATATTACGAAAGCTGCTGATGCTAAAAGAGGACGTATAGAGTCTAAATCTACCATTCTAGTCGTCGATGATTCAGTGACAGTGCGTAAAGTAACCTCACGTTTCTTAGAACGCCAAGGGTTCAATGTGGCAGTCGCTAAAGATGGTATTGATGCAATTGAGATATTGCAAGATATGACACCAGATATGATATTGCTTGATATCGAAATGCCTCGTATGGACGGCTTCGAGGTCGCCACTCAAGTCCGACATAACAATCGTTTAAAGCAAATTCCGATTATTATGATAACGTCACGTACTGGCGAAAAGCATCGTGAGCGTGCCTTAGAGATTGGTGTGAATGACTATATGGGTAAACCATTCCAAGAAAAAGAGCTGCTTGATAAAATGCAAAAACTACTAGGTGAAGGGGTCAGCCTGACTAATGAAGGATAATGCACGTGTTTTAGCGCTGCGAAAAAAAAATAGAAACGATATTAAAGTGATGGTGGTGGCAGAAGATCACCGCCAGCGCATGGCTTTTTCAGATACGGTACGTGGTTTTGGCTTTACGCTGGTCGGCTGTGTGTCACGAACACAGTGGCAGGAAACAGGTGAGCTTTCTAACTCAGCTATCGATATTTGGCTGATAGACAGTGATTATGATGACAGTGTGGCAATAGCGACGGTGGCATCCAAACCAGCAGCAGTACTGGTTGGCTTCAGTCAAGCACCGTATCTAAACGAATCGCAAGAATATGCAAAGTGGCAACGTAAGTTAAAGCGTAAATTTGCCCAACTGCTTGACTTGCCAACACTGATAGATGCTCCAGTTTACAAGAGTGCTGATACTGACTGGCATTATGTCGTATTTTTGGGTGCTTCTATGGGTGGCCCTAGTGCGGTTAAAGAATTCTTAGATAACGTACCAGCCACACTGCCAATTTGTATTTTATTGGCACATCATTTTAATCAGGCTATGATTGGTACGTTGCCCCGCATACTTAATCGTCATAATGACTGGCGCTGTAAGATTATCGCTTCTTCACAGCGATTACGAGCAGGAGAGTGTCTGATAGTACCTATTGATAAGCAGGTTGTCTGTGATTCAACAGGTCGCGTGATACTATTGGATCAAGATTGGCATGGTGAATATAAGCCTGCAATCGGGCAGCTGCTCAAAAATACCAGTGATGTTCATGGTAGCGAGCTTATTAATATTATATTTTCAGGTATGGGTAATGATGGCTCTCAGTACTTGGACCTAATCCAAGACAATAACAGTCAATTATGGGCACAAGATCCGAGCTTGAGTGCATGTCCAAGTCAACCTCAGGCTATCATTGACTCAGGGTATTGCAACTTTATTGGTAGCCCTACCGATTTAGCAAAAAAACTAACCGATTACATTGGTGAAAGGGCAGATAGCCATTCACATTAACTTATTGCGAGTGACGTATGACACAAATTTTGAAACATTCGTTTGAGGCTGTGAGTCTGTTGACTACCAACAACGGTATGCTTGACGTCACTATTGTTCCAGCATTTAACCAGCCGGACTGGATCATTCCAAGTAGCCTAATTTTGAGTGTGGATGAGCTCCAACAGCAGGTTTCTAGATACGACTGGCAACAACAAGATTTGGCTGTATTTCATTTGCTACTGCAAGATCAAGCTCCAGACAAAATGATTGTTTTGGAAGGTAATACGACTGATCACCGTTTTGCCTTACAAACGGCAGGTGACTTGCGTCAGCTGCAAGCACGAATTTCTGAAGTGAAAGATGTAGAGACACCGGAACAGTTTAGTACTACCAATGGCAAAGATAGGGAAGAGTATTTTGATAAAAATGACGTCTCCTCCTACCTATATCAAACAGTGATGGTTGATGACGAAATCTACTTAGTGCCAGATTTGGATAAAATTGCCTATCACCTGATTGATTTAGATGGCTAGATTCTCACCTGTATTTAAGGTATTCTCCATTCTATAAATAGTAAGCCAGTAATGTTAATGACTTCATCTGTTGAAGAGTTATTAACTGGCTTATCAAACTGATTAGAGATAATTCCTGATAAAGGTAGTAGAGTCACTCATGAATAATGCCAACTCGAATGTATCAAAGTGGTCGGTTAGTAGCCGTATTTTTCATTGGATTAGTGCAGCCTTACTGTTAGCCACATGGATAATGATACTGCTATATGAGAATTTAGATAGCAATGTGTTTATTGGATACCATAAAGCGTTCGGCGTGAGCTTATTATTTTGGATGATTGCCCGAGTCATCAACCGCGTTTTTACTAAGGCGCCACCACCGTTAGCCATGCCAAAATGGCAAATGCTCATATCTCAACTGTCACATTTTGCTCTTTATGCCATACTGATTGCTATGCCACTAGTTGGCTTACTGATGGCAGTATATGGCGGTCGACCGGTTGATATTTTCGGTATCTTTCAGATCCCTGTATTCGTGACCCCAGATAGAAGCTTGGCTCGTTTTTATAATAACTTGCATACTGAGATTATCTGGCCAATGATTATTGGTTTTACGGTCTTGCATATAGCAGCCGCGTTATATCATCAGTTTGTCAAAAAAGACAATCTTATTGCCCGTATGAAATAATCTGTAATCGATAAACATTAAAAAGCCCCAAGTATCAAACTTGGGGCTTTTTTTATTCATTGTAGAAATACGTACTGTTAGAACGTTATTTCTTATGCTCAGGTAAATTGATATTCATCTCTAACACATCTAAGCTGTCTTCAGAACGATGGTTAATATTGACATCATCAATCTGCACACCGTTAACGTATTTGTTCACAACTTCTAAGATTTCACGTTTCATTTTCTCGATACGATCAACCGTTAAGCGATTGTTCAATCTGTTTTCGCTAGCAACGATAACTTTTAAACGCTCAGTTGCTAAATTTGCGCTACCTGCGTTACTGTTGTCGTCAGTACCGAATAGGCTACTCCAAAATCCTTTTTTCTTAGTCATCATTATCCTCCAAACCAGCGCTGTAATAGACTCTTTTTCTTCACGTCAATATGACGTAGTGGGCGCTCTTCACCCAAGAAACGGGCGACAATGTCTTCATAACATTGACCAGCAACAGAGTCGGTATAATGAATAACTGGTTCGCCATGGTTGGACGCTTCAAGCACTGAATGGCTTTCAGGAACAACCCCAAGTAGTGGAACTTTTAGGATATCATTTGAGATAGTGTCAATATCCATCATCTCATTGGCAGCCGCACGTTCAGGATTATAACGAGTGATAATCAAATGCTCGCGAACAGTCCCTTGGTTCTCTTCTACTTTTTTCGTCTGACTTTGCAGAATACCGATGATTCTATCTGAGTCACGTACTGAAGAGATCTCAGGGTTAGTGACAATAATAGCTTCATCCGCATGATACATCGCTAGCTGTGCACCGCGCTCGATACCGGCAGGTGAGTCACAGATGATATAGTCAAACTGCTTTGAGAGTTCAGCCATCACCTCTGATACCCCTTCGTCTGTCAATGCGTCTTTATCACGCGTTTGACTGGCGGGCAGGATATACAGGTTTTCAAGCTGTTTGTCTTTGACAAGTGCTTGCGACAAGCGCGCGTTTCCAGTGATGACATCAACGAAGTCATAAACAATTCTGTTTTCGCAACCCATGATTAAGTCTAGATTACGTAGACCTACATCAAAGTCGATAACAACCGTTTTATAGCCACGTAACGCCAAACCAGCGGCAAAAGAAGCACTTGTCGTGGTTTTACCCACACCGCCTTTACCTGAAGTGATTACAACTATCTTCGCCACAATGGCACACTCCTATGAATCAATGGGATATCTTTTATATAAATAGCAAAATTACATGTTATTTACCTAACATATATACACTATCTTCGAAGCTAGCCTAGCATAAATAAACAAAAATTTATAGCAGCTCGATACTAAAGCAGAAAAACAACCTATGTATCGCTCAATTAGCCTCTCTGCATGGTATTAGTAGGGTTATAACTATGCTTTTTGGCTTGTTGAACAGAGCAGCTTAACTACCTTAGTTTTCTATAAAGTCACTTCACGGTGTATTATTTTTAATAGTGTCTTAAGCTTCATCCATCACGGTAAACACTAAGCCTTCGCCTTCTACAAATTTTACTTGCACAGACTTGTCGATAACGTGCTCAGGTAAATTGTCTCGTAAGCAATAGGTTCCTGCTACTGACACCAATGACGGATTAAAGACTTGGCAGAATATACGGGCATCTTTATCCCCTGTTGCGCCTGCCACCAAACGCCCTTGTGCCCGGCCATATACATGCAGGCTATTGTCAGTAATTGCTTCAGCGCCGCTATTGATACTACTGGTCAAGATCAAGTCGCCGCCAACGTGATTGAGGCTTTGTCCTGAACGCAGCATTTGATCATAGATTAAGCTAGTAATATGCTGAGTACTTACCAATGTCTCGGTGGGCATATTAGATAGTGTGGTTTCAGTAGCAGGTTCGCTCGTGGTAGAAGTATCATCGACGCTATTAGCATTAACTGCTTCGGCGTTGTTGTTCTCTACTGCCTTTTGAGTAGGAACTGGGGCTTTTTTACTTGGTAATATACGCTCAATACGCTTACCATCTGCTGGAAATATCGCTAAGCGCTGCTCACGTGCTTGCGCATCAAGTACTCCTGTCACCACGCCAATAGGCTGCAATCCCCATGCCCATAACAGCTCTACCAATGCTGATAAATCCTGCTCAACGTCACTATCAATAAGGATAGGAATATTGCTCGATTTATTGCTGAGCGTTTCAGTTAGCTGAGCTTCTATAGCTGCTAGATCGCTCGTACTAAACTGTACGCGTGAAAACGTCAGCATCTTGCCATAGAAAGCTAGCGCTGGTGCAGTCTGGTTATCGTTAGCTGAAACTGTCATATACAAACCCTTAAAAATAATTCTGTCACGGTATTATGTCTCTTATTACGTCATGCTATTAGACAGCTAAACTATAGATTTAGCATATCTTGGTGCTTCCATTGCTGCACTTTTACTTGCGCTTCAAACGCAGTCAAACTGTCATCAATGATACTAGAAATTAAGGTATCTAGCGCTGTATTATTGGTATCTATTTGCGCAATACCGCTAGCAATTTCCATCATTAATATATCCAAGCGCTTAGGGTCTAAAAGTCGCTTGTTTAATGCAGTTACGACGTTCTCACCGATATTGTGCCCGACGTGATGTAGCTGTGATTCAATCAGGCTGCCCGCGATAGGTATCATGCGTAGATAGCGGCGCAATTCAGGTGTGTTGGCCAATCCTTCTTCAATAGCATTACCCATTTCGCTCGCCAATATACTGCCGCCACCTGATGAGGCAGTCAGTTCCTGCAGCTTCGGTGCAAGCTCTGTACGCAGTACGGACAATACGGCCGCTTCAATCTCATTTCGATTTTTTGCAATCGTCGACTCAATGAATGATTTATGCGTGTCTGAACTGGTTAGCTCTTGTCGAAAGTTCTGTATCGCTGTCAAAATAACGCGATCGGAGAGCTCTTCTAACAGTAGGTCAATGTAAAACTTGATTCGGTTGATCCACGTCTGCGGCAGTACTTGATAGCCAAGCTGATATAGACGTCGTCCAATAACGACCGCTCGCAGTAGTCGCAAAGCACGTAGCTGCGGAAAACAGCCTAATACTTCGTACCAATGAACGAATGGGAAAAAGAACCAGCGATAATAGACTTTTTGTTTAATGGCAATCGCCCAGCGCAATAGCAACTCAACGACCAAAAAGATAGTAAAAAAACCTCCAGCAGTGCGTAGAGGATCATGTAGAGTGCTCTGATACCAATTGAGCGCTTCACTGATGGTTAGCCATTCTGCAGCATTACTACTAAAATTGCTCATCAAAATAGCATCGATACTGATCAATAGTAGATCAATACTGATGGCAATAATCATGACAATATCGTAAGTGAGCTTAAAACGACTCGGCTTTGGATGGTTAGGTTTTGGTGGCTCATCACTTATTGGATAAGGAGGCTGACTCAAAACAGATTCGGTAGCTAACGGCGAGCTAGTAGTAGAGGTGGGCACAGTCATACCTTATAAGTAATAAATGGCACAAAAAATGGGTCAGAAATCGATATTTGCTACCATTTACTATCAAAGTAGACATCGAAAATCTATGGGTTCATGATTAGTCACATTATCAATGAATAGGGCTAAAAAACAACCCATCTTTGATTAAAATTTATTTATGATGCATGGCTGTTTTAAGAGAATACATCACAAGTAAGATATGAATATTGTGACATCTGCACCCGTAACTTTGTTGCCTAATAACTTTTTATCTCATTATCGATATTTATTACTTAGTACGCTTGCATAAACTGTTCTTGGCATTTGATAAGGTCTAACAGTCAGCCAGTTTAGTATTGCTGAGCGTCTTTGTTAGGCATCTTGCGTTTTAGGATTGGTTTCAAAATCTGCCAACATAGTGCTAATACGCTCATCTTTTTGACGCCATACTTGCTCAACCCAGTCGAACATTTGAGCTTTTGTATCCTCGTCATTTTCGTAGCCACCTTGCTTGATACTTTCGAACAAGGCATCTGGTATGTCGATGTAGCGCAAATCAACGCCCAAACGTTTGATATTGCCTTTCCAAAGATCGCCGTAGCTTGGCACACCATCAGGGTATACGATGGTCATGTCTAATATGCCATCGATATCTTCACCTAATGCACTGATAGCCAATGATAATCCGCCTGCACGAGGTTTTAATAAGTGTGTATAAGGCGATTTTTGCTGAGCTTGTTTGGCTTTGGTAAAACGAGTACCTTCCAAATAATTTAATAAGGTAAAAGGTTTGTCTTTTAATAGGGCGCAGGCACGTTTGGCTTCTTCGATGTCTTTACCTTTTAGCGCAGGGTTTTTGGCAATGGCCTCTTTCGAGTGTCGGCGCATCATTGGAAAATCTAAAAAGTAAAAAGCTTGACCAACGATAGGGATATAGATCAGCTCAAACTTGGTAAAAAATCGCGTGAGTGGCAAACGTTTTTCGCCAATATACTGCACGATGCTGGTATCGACCCATGATTGGTGGTTGCTCACTAGCAGGTATTTACCATTAATATGAATATCATCTGGTAGATTGATACGCCAATCTTTGCGAGGCAGCATATTGTCGATTAAGGCACTGTTGCTACTGATCCAGTGAGTAGCAATTTTGATAACGGCTTTATCTGCAATAGAGGCGCCAGTAATGACCTTACCAACGCCCATTAGCCATAAAGGAATACTACCACCGAAGCTATTGGCGGCGATGACACCAGTGGCTGTTGCAAGCGACACAGCTTTACCCAGTTTAGGCGAACGTTTATGCATTTTTCGAATGGTAGATGTCAGTCGCATGCTCAATCCTTTTCAGTCTATCTGATTAATAATAAGCTGTATGTCGCTGAATCTGTCATAGTCAAGTCAGGAGCATTATGAATGTAAAGCTTTAAATCATGACTATTTAAAGCCGACAAATTCAGCGATATAATTTTAGCAGAAACATGTTGTAGTGTACGGTTGTAAACGTGACTAGTGGTAGCAAGGCGCGGAGATTTGACCTGTAAAATCATTGAAATATAACCTGCACTTCTCATACATAGGTATGACAAAATATTACACAGAGATAGGTTGTAGTTGCCATAATAATGGGGAATGTAGATAAGTACTTAAAAAAGATTAATGGACAATCTTTATAAAAAGCACGATTTTTTAAACTTAAGAGGAAATATTATGCGTAATACTTTAATGATTGCAGCAGTAGCATCAGGTCTAGCACTTAGCGGTTGTACAACAGATCCAAACACTGGACAACAGCGTCTAAATAAAGCTGCTCTAGGTGGTCTAGTTGGTGCAGCAGGTGGTGCAACTATTTCAAAAGCAACAGGCGGCGACAAAACTGGTCGTGATGCAGCTATCGGCGCAGCACTAGGTGCAGGTGTTGGTTACTACATGGAGCGTCAAGCTCGTCAGCTTGAGCAGCAAATGGCTGGTACAGGCGTAACTGTTGAGCAGAACCCAACCACTGGTAACATTGATTTGGTTATGCCAGGTAGCATCACGTTCTCATTTGATGATGCAACCCTTAGCTCATCATTCAAGCCAACGCTTGATAAGCTTGCTTCAACGATGAACCAGTACAACCAAAACACAATTACTATCGCTGGTCACACTGATAGCAAAGGTTCTGCATCTTATAACATGGGTCTGTCACGTGATCGTGCTTACTCAGTTGCTAACTACTTAACAGCTCGCGGTGTTGCTTCAAACCGTGTAAACGTTGTTGCTTACGGCGAGTCACGTCCAATCGCAGACAACAACACTGAATACGGCCGTGGTCAAAACCGCCGTGTTGAATTAACAGTTAACGCACCACAGAGCGTAAACTAATCAATAGTTATAACTAATAAATAGCTATATAGCTATTAAGTATGTGCTAGATATTTGAGCACATATATTTCAAAAAGAGTCAGCGATATGCTGGCTCTTTTTTTTATGTTTTCATTTTGAATAAAACAGTGATGATTGATAGATATAGTTAATATTAAATTAAATATTGATAATGATTATCAATAACACTATAATTTGTCAGTGTTTGCTATTGATGCAATATTAAACGTCTTATCGTGCGCACTGAGATTCAATGTGCATGGCTAAGATAGCCTGCTGTAACATGGCTTGATTATCAAAATAATTGAGGCTACTTAACCAAAACGAATTTTTTGCTATATTTCTTGAGGATATGTATGACGATTACCACAGTAACGAGCCGTAAGCTTTTACCAACTACTTTAGCTGTTGCACTTGCAGGATTGTTAATGGTGTCGGGCTGTACAAAGCAAGCCGATGAAGACACCAATGCTGCGACAGAAACGCAAACAGAAGTAGCAAACACAGAGACGGCTGATAATACAGAGATGACTGCTGCCGAAAAAGCACATATTGATAGATTGATTATCAGTTATGCAAATATGGCACACGCCGCTTATAAAGATTCGTTAGATACGGCTAAAGCGCTACAAACTGCGGTAGAAACTTACGTGGCCACTCCAACACAAGAAAACCTTGATGCTGCAAAAGCTGCCTATAAAGCAGCACGTCAACCGTATTCACAAACTGAGATTTTCCGTTTTGATGAAGGCTTTGTGACTGCTAATGACAAACGTGCTATCAACAGCATCGATAGCTGGGAAGGGCAGATCAATGCTTGGCCACTTGATGAAGCATTGATTGATTATGTTGGTGATGACTATGAAGGCGAATATAACAGCCAAGAGAACATCATCAATAGCGATAGTATTACTGTCGGTAGTATCAAGCAAGATACCAGTACGATTACGCCTGAGCTACTTGCAGAAATGAATGAAATCGGTGGTAGTGAAGCCAACGTAACGACTGGCTATCATGCGATTGAATTTATGCTGTGGGGTCAAGACAACAATGGCGTAAAAGAAGGCGCAGGTAATCGCCCAGTCACTGACTATGCGACTCAAGCCGGACAGTGTACTAGTGGTGAGACCGTCAATGAAGATGCCAGTATCTGTGAGCGCCGTGGTGAATTCTTAACTGCTGCAACTCAACTATTGGTTGATGATTTGACCGCGATGGAAGCCCAGTGGCAGCCTGATACTGAAAATACCTTACGTAGTGATTTGATAGCGCGCAAATATGACAATGGTCTGCGCCAAATTATGTATCAAATGGGCAGCTTAGCATTAGGTGAGCTTGCTTCTGAGCGTATGCAGGTCGCTTTTGTTACTGGTTCTACTGAAGATGAGCACGAATGCTTTAGTGATTTGACCCATTTAAGCTATGCCAATAATGCGCGCGGTATCCAAAACGTCTTTAATGGTAGCTATACAACAGTCGCTGGTAAGACAGTGGGCGGCTACGGTATCAAAGACTATCTAACGGATAACGGCCATACAGAAGCTGCTGATAAATTGGCTGCTGAGTTCAACAAAGTAGAAGGCGCGTTTAACGTTATCGTTGAAAAAGGCGAAAAAGACGGCATCAAGATTGACCAGATGATTGCAACTGTCGGTCAAGCCAGCCAAGAGGGTATCTCTGCTGAAGAACAAAATGTCCGTCGTGGATGGGTTGAAGCGGGTATCACTAGCTTACAAGAGCTGACGGCCAGCATCGAAAACGCTGCAAAAGCAGTTGGCATCGATAATCTAGACGCAGATGCCGGGTCACAGTTTTAAGGAAAATTTAAGCTAGCGGCCCTTACTTAAAAGCCTTTCATTGGCTTTGCGACGTTTTATTAGTCGTTATAGGTCAGTAACCGCTGTTTATTAGATACTTAGATTAGATATAATACGTGCGTTGTCAGCCACCGTTGGCAACGCATTTTTACGAGCATTAAATAAGCCAATTGGCCGGTGTACCATTTCATTATATTTCGATAAGCAATGATTGTGACGACATATAATGAGATGGTATGACAAAATTTTAATGGTTCTACTCTAGCGCTAAGGCAATTAATTTCTATGAACGCCAATTATGTTAACCCCTCTGAGTCTTATCTTGCTACTCAAATCCTACGACATATACCCTCTAAGATTGCGCTAATTATCGCCAGTGCAATGGCTATCAGTGCGTGTCAACCATCTGACAGCGTTTCAGACGATACTTCAGAGCAGGCCACAAGTAATGAAAGCAGCAGTGAAAAAAGCCAGTCACTGTCATCCGAACATGTCAAAAATATAGAAACACTGGCGGGCATGCCGATGCAGCAACTGGTGAGCTTTGACCCTCAGGAGATCAAGCAAGGCGGCGACTCTGGTATTAGTATTAGCAGTGCTGAAAGCTACTCAAAGCCTTCATCGAATCTAGCAGCTTCTCGTAAAGGGTCGTTCTTTATCGGTAATGCGTTCTTTAAGCAGCCATGGGTGGTCGCTCCTGCTAGTACTGATAGTCGTGATGGACTGGGTGCATTATTCAATGTGGCCGCTTGCCAGTCCTGTCATGTCAAAGATGGGCGAGGTCATGCGCCGATGACTGCCGATGACGATGCTGATAGTTTGTTAATTCGTCTGTCTATGCCAGCGACGACCGATGAGCAGCGCCAACAGCTACAGGATTCGCTGATTGAAAAAGTGGTTCATCCTATGTATGGTGGGCAGCTACAAGATCGTGGTATTCAGGGCGTGCCTGCTGAAGCCAGAATTGCGGTGCAATGGACAGATAAACCAGTTACCTTTGCTGACGGATATGTCGAGACACTACGTGCGCCAACGTTTAATTTGACCAAACCTGGTTACGGTGCTTTTGACGATGACATGATGGTATCACCGCGTGTGGCGCTACCGATGATTGGGCTTGGGCTGCTAGAGCAAATATCTGACGATGACATTAAAAAACAAGCCAGCGACAGTAATGATAGCGATATCAGTGGTAAGTTTAACTGGGTCATGGATCCGCAAACGGGCAAGCGTGCACTTGGACGATTTGGTTGGAAGGCGGGTCAAACCAAGCTGATTACCCAAAACCAAAGTGCCTTTAACGAAGACATGGGTCTGACGTCGAACATCCGTCCTAACGAATCCTGTATGCCAACACAGACCGCTTGCCTAAATGCAGCGACAGGTGCTGATGAACAGGGCAATGGTAAATCACCTGTGGAAGTAAATGATGAGGTTGCGAAATTTGTAGAGTTTTATACTCGCAATCTAGCAGTACCGCATCGCCGTAATGCAGATGATAAGCTTGTGCTAGCTGGCAAAAAGCGTTTTTATGACATGGGTTGTCAAAGTTGCCATACGCCAAGATATCAGTTGCCAAAAACCGACGATGATCATCTTGAGCAGCATGGACAAGTGATTTATCCTTACACAGATTTGCTATTGCACGATATGGGCGATGATCTCGCTGATCGTACGATTGCTGGCAAACTACCACCAAAAGATGCCCAAGTTGAATTTTTAGCCAACTCTTATGAATGGCGCACGCCAGCACTTTGGGGCGTAGGGCTTGCTCAGACAGTTGATCCTCAAGCGACGTTTTTGCATGATGGCCGTGCCCGTACGTTGATGGAAGCTGTTTTATGGCATGGCGGAGAAGCCGAAAAGCAAAAGCAACAAGTATTGAAGTTGGACAAACAGGGTCGCGCAGAGCTTAATGCGTTCCTAAAGTCGCTATAATGAAGTTGCTATTATAAAATCAGTATAAAAACGCTATAAATTACTACCTATAACATTACCGAGAAAACTATGAAAATAAACCACGCTTTGGCAATGGCGCTATCTGCATTGAGTGCTGGACTGCTGATCAGTTGTGTCAAACCTGCCGATGACAACAAAGCTGCAGATGTAGACAGCCAAAAAGTTGTGCAAGACAGTGCAGCTACTGACAGCTCAGTAGAAAACAGCAAAGAAAGTACTGAGCAAGTCGTTGCAGTAGATATCAGCCCTGAGACTGCAAAAACGTACTTGACGCATGTGGCAGACGATATCGTGATTCCTGCGTATGCTGATGCAGCCAAGCAAAGCGATCTGTTGAACGAATTGGCGCAGAAACATTGTACCCAAGCACCAGTAAGTGGCGATGAGCTACAAGCATTACGTGCGCAGTGGCTAGTATTGGCACAAGCCTGGTCAAGTGCTGAGATGGTCAACTTTGGTCCTGCGACTGCCAGTATGAGCAATCTATACATTAACTACTATCCTGACGAGCGCGGACTCGTACATAGTGGCGTGGCTGATTTAATCGCTGCCAGTCCAAAACTAACGCCAGAGCAGCTAGCTGGCGAGAGCGCTATCGTACAAGGCGTACCAGGGTTGGAAGAGGCTTTGTTTGCCAATGACAGTTTAGACGCTGGTCAGTGTGCTTACGTGATTAGTGCCAGTAGTGCGTTGAGCACGCGTCTAAAAGACATCGAGAAAAACTGGCAGCAAAACGCGACTGATTTATTGGCGATAGACAAAACAGCAGAGAGCGATAGAGGCCTAAATCAGTGGATTAACTCTCTACTATCATTGATTGAGACCATGAAGTCTAATGCCATTGATCAGCCACTCGGTCTAACAGGGAAAGCAAAAGGTCATTTACCTGCTGCTACTGCTGGTCAAAGCCGCGCTATCATCAATGCTAAGTTAGATACGATTAATAAAGCCATGACTGACCCTGTGTTGACGGCTATTCTTGGCAGCAATGACGAAAACAAAGTTTCGGATAATCTATCAACTGCATTGGCTGATACAACCGCATTATTGGCACAAATGCCAGAAGATTTATCAAAGGCTAGTAAGGACGACCAACAAGCGTTATACGATCATCTGACTGATGTCACTCGTCTGATTAAACGCCAGTTAATCCCAGCACTTGGTATCCGCGTAGGCTTTAACAGCACTGATGGCGATTAGACAATGTCTACTATCGAAGCGGGTACAGCAGTGTCATTAGCCCAGACTCATGACCAGTTAAATAGGTCTAATCGGTCTGGGACAACTTCGTCAACTCATGAGCTTTTGACGACTTCAGTGCTGACAGCAGTGGGTACGGCAGCATTGGTTGGTATTCACCATCGTTATCGTAAGCAGCAGCATCCAGATGCCAGTCTACAAGATTATGTAGATGGTATTCGTACACAGTTGCAGGCATTACGAGCGGCACCTGATTCAACGCCGAAACTTTCGCGCTTGCGCTATGCTTGTGAGCAAGCAGCGGTAACATGGAAGCAGGCTTATCATGCTGTAGGTGATAATAATAGTGATGTACCTGATTTTGCTGTCATGCATACGACAACGATGCTGGCGCGCCCAGTCAGCTGGGTCAGTGGCGTCGCATCACTACCAAAAGATCAGGCCACATTAAGCCAAAATGAGCATGACTTTGGTGTGGTAGGTATTGATGCTGACAGACAAATCGTTTGGCAAACGACTATGCCTGAGCGTGTCCACGACATCGTTGTTCAGCCTGTATCTGTCAATGTATCTGAAGCTCAGCATAATACTGTCGAGCAGAGACGTGATGTCGTCGTCATGGGTCGTCGTCCAAGCGAAAGATTCTGGGTGCTTAATACGTCAAATGGGCAAGTACAACATGCGATCAAAGCTGATGTAAACCGTCACTTTTATGGTCATGCTTGCTATAGCTTAGATGGCAGCTTGCTCTATGTAACTGAGAATGACACAGTGAGTTTGGCAGGTAAAATTGGTATCTATGATGCCAATGATTCTTATAAAAAAGTAGCAGAGTTTGACTCATATGGTATCGGGCCGCATGAACTGATTATGCATCCTGATAGCGAAACGCTCATCATTGCAAATGGTGGTATCAAAACCGAGCAGGCTTCACGCGAAGAGCTAAATCTAGATACCATGCGACCATCACTGGTTTATCTGAATCGTCATGATGGCACACTGCTTGAGCAAGTGACTCCCGAACATAATCAGATGAGTGTACGTCATTTAGCCATGCACGATGACGGCACAGTGATGATCGGTATTCAGTTCCAAGGTGAAAAACATATCAATGTCCCATTGGTATTGACCCATAAACGTGGTGACGGCAGCTTTACTCCATTGACCATGCCAAACAATCAATGGCAGCGCTTTCACCAATATATCGCTAGCGTGGCGGTGGATAGTGAGCGTAACCTACTGTGTGTGACCACGCCGATTGGTGGCTGTGCAGCGATTTATGATTTACATACTCGCAAGCTGATCGATGATGTAAGCCTGCCAGATTGTGCAGGAGCTTCGGTGTTAGCTAATTCTAGTGTTTCAATGAGTAAAATTGATAAATATGCCGAACCAACAGGATTTATCGTTAGTGATGGTCAAGGACAGTTAACCGCGCTAAGAGTAAATGCCTTACCAAAAGTAAAGTTGGACGTAAACGACATCGAATTTCATGAGCGAATTATAAAAGACAGTCAACTGCATATGATGTCGTTTGACAACCATTTGCAAGCACTGTAATACGTGACATTCAACAAGAGCGACAGACGAACAGGCATGGTGATTAATAATGACTATTACTAGAATGGCAGTAATAGTCAGCCAAGGAGATAGAGCATTAGCTTAGACACCAATTTAGACACTGTCAGACAGCAGCTTGCACAAGCAGGCATCGAGCTACATATCAGTCAAAAGCGTGTTAAAAATATCAATTTTCGCTTAAAGCCCCATACGTTGATGGTCTCTGCACCGATGCATGTCAGCGCATCACAAATGTTGTATGCTGTGGCTAAGCGGGTGCCTTGGGCTATTTCAAATCACCCGCAGGTATTAGAACAGTATAGACGTAGACAGAATACATCGTCTGACCCTTCAGCTGCGAATAACTCAGTTTTATTATGGGGCACGGTGCAATCATTTACGCTCAGTCCCGATCAAAAAATCACCTATTATCGGCAACAACTTTCTGAAGTCGCACCTGCACTATTTGATAAGTCGCAGCCAATCGTTGGCGTTCATGCCAATGAAATACGATTGAAAAAAATGCACACACGTTGGGGCAGTTGCAACACGCGTGCAAAACGAATTTGGCTATCGGTTTATCTTCCTGCCTATCCTATCGAATGCACCGAATACGTAATCGTTCATGAGCTGTGCCACTTGCATCATGCCAATCATAGCCGAGCGTTTTGGCAAACGGTTGCAACAGCGATGCCAGATTATCAGCAATGGCATAATATCCTAGCGGGCAAGACAGGGCAGCTGGACTAAACGTATCATCTAAATATCTAACCATCTAAATAGCCCTGGTAAATAGCTCGGTATCATCTGAGAAACTTTCACTGTGTAGAGGCTTATCATCCCATTTTCGTTATTATTTTTAAAATAAGGACACGTCTGAATAAGCCTGATATGATAAGGAATAACGGTACAAATTGTTTCATTTAATCAGCAGGTTTATATACAGGGATGTTATATGGAAAACGTCAACCAAGCGGAGTTTTGGCAACAGCGTTATGAGAAGAACAGCATCGGTTGGGATATGGGACAGGTATCACCACCGCTCAAAGCTTATATTGACCAGTTACCTGAAAGCGCGAAAGATCAAGCGATACTAGTGCCAGGTGCAGGTAATGCTTATGAAGTGGGCTACTTATATGAGCAAGGTTTTACCAATGTCACGCTGGTTGACTTTGCCCCTGCACCGATTGAGACGTTTGCAGAGCGCTATCCTGATTTTCCTTCTGAACACTTGATCTGTGGGGATTTTTTTAGCTTGTCAGCTGAGCAGTATCAATTTGATTGGATACTTGAGCAGACGTTTTTTTGTGCGATCAATCCATTGCGCCGTGATGAATACGTGCAACAGATGACAAGGTTGTTAAAGCCACAAGGTAAACTGGTTGGATTGTTATTTGACACGGATTTTGGACGAGAAGAACCACCATTCGGCGGCAGCAAGGAAGAGTACCAACAGCGTTTTCAAAGTCATTTTGATATCGATATTATGGAGCCTAGCTATAATTCACATCCAGCGCGGCAGGGTAGTGAGCTGTTTATAAAGCTGCGAGTAAAGTAAGCTCGCGCTTGATATTATCTCGAGCTTGCGTTTCTAACTGATTGTAGTAATGGTCAGTCAGATAAAGTTTGGGATGCGCTAGTAATCCTTGTAGCACTGCAGTGCGCCCATCACGGTAGTTATCATCTGCGACATGCTTATATTCTTGACGTATTGCCTTTGCATACTGCTTGTAGATAGGCAAAGGCGCACCCAAAATACTCAAATCCATATCTAACAGATACGCAGCATCATTATATTTGTCACTGTCTACCAACGTATCTATCTGATGATTAGCCGTCATCATAATGAGAGCATGAATCTGTTGGCATTGCTCTGGACTGAGATATGAGCTCAAGGCATCTGTCGCAAATTCTGCACTTTTTAGCTCGTTATCGGAGCGGGTTGGGTCGTATATTACATCATGATAGTACAATGCCAATGCAATGATATGCGGCTCAGCAAGATGGTGTTTAATACTTTCAAGCTGTATCAAGAGCTGCTCAATATGATTGAGTGTATGGTAAGCACGTTGTGGTTCGCCATAGCGCGTCACGATATTTTGCCAAAGTCTATCTATTTGCTTTGGCGAGATATCGCTGGTCATAGCTGACAAATACTGTGCAAAGCACTTGCCAAGCTCATCGTGCTTATTTGAGGCAGTTTTCATATGTCATTTTTTCACTATGACCGTGGCAAAGATGGTTTGATTATTCTTTGTTAGCTACCGCATCTTTAAATGCTTTATTAAACACCTCACCAAGCAAGCTAACATCATCGACACGCGCATAGTTTAGACGGGTGACAAAGGCAATATGGCGATGCGGCCCGTCTTCAGCCAATGGTATGGCGACGGCATTTTGGTTTTGCAGGTGTAGCTGATCGAGCGCCATTTCAGGCACTAGCGTTGTGCCCATGTTGGCAAGTGCCATTTGAATCAAGGTATTTAAACTGGCATCTGAAAAGCTTGATTTCATTTGTGCACGGTCGAAATGACAGACAGACAGGGTCTGATCGGTTAAGCAATGACCTTCACCAAGTAACATCAGATTGGCAGTCGCCAGTTCGTCAGCATTGATGGTATCAAGCTTGGCATGTATGTCATCTTTTGGAAATACAGCGAAGAAGTCTTCACTCCAGAACTCAAAACTGTGTAGCCCATCTACCGCATACGGTAGTGCAATGATAGCCGTATCGATATGACCGTAGCGTACTTGCTCAAGCAGACGCTCTGTCTGTTGTTCGACGATGGTCATACGGAACTCTGGATATTGTGCACGCAGCGCAGGCAGTACTTTTGGCAGCAAATAAGGTGCAATTGTCGGAATAATACCGACAGTCATAGGATAGGCAAGCGGCGTCTGATGGCTATGGGCACGTGTGGTCAAATCGCTGACCTCAGAAAACACTCGCTGCGCCCGCGTGAGGATATCTTGACCGATAGGGGTAATCAACACCTGCTTATTATTGCGCTCAAAAATCTGAGTATCTAACTGTTTTTCTAATTCTGCGATACCCAAACTCAGTGCAGACTGTGAGATATTGCAATCCTCAGCAGCACGTTTAAAATGACGATGTTTGGCGACGGCTAGGGCAAACTCAAGTTGTCGTAAAGTAATCATAAAACCTCTCTTTTAATGGGTTTTTAATACAATTTATTATGTTTGGTCAACCTTTATAAGGTAGCAAATTACCAATTAAGCACCAATGATAAAATGTAGAGATAATAGTTTAACAAGTTTAATAAAACAAAACATCACATTAAAAACTTTTAACTGGATTAACCATAGAATTCGCGTATAGTTTGTCAGGTAGCCCAGAGAGCTAGAGGGCTAATTGAAAAAACCATATAATTAATTTCCAATTTACTTAACTATAGAGGAGCCAACCATGGCGTCTATCATCAATCAAGAAATCCCAGAATTCTCAGCAGATGCATACGTAAATGGTGAATTCAAAACCATCACTTCAGAAGACGTAAAAGGCAACTGGGCGATTTTCCTATTTTACCCAGCTGATTTCACGTTTGTTTGCCCAACTGAGCTAGAAGACATGGCCGCTCATTATGACGAGCTAAAAGGCCTCGGTGTTGAAGTATACTCAGTATCTACTGACACGCATTTCACACATAAAGCGTGGCATGATTCTTCAGAAGCTATCGGTAAAGTACAATACCCAATGATCGGCGATCCTACTGGTAAAATCACTCGTGGCTTTAATGTCATGATTGAAGAAGCAGGTTTGGCTGAGCGCGGTACGTTCCTAGTAGATCCTGATGGCTTGATCCAAGTCGCTGAAATCCATGCTGGCGGTATCGGCCGTAGTGCAAAAGACATGCTACGTAAAGTAAAAGCAGCACAGTATGTTCGTGAAAATGACGGCGAAGTTTGCCCAGCAGCTTGGGAACAAGGCGGCGACACATTGAAGCCAAGTCTTGACCTAGTTGGTAAAATCTAAGTAGACATTCCATACTTAGATAAAAGTAGTGCTGTATCTTAAATATCTGATTTAAGGCAGTACTACAAATAAAGACCCCATCAACATAAGTTGATGGGGTCTTTTTACGTCTTAAGCATAGATATTGTTAGTATTATTTTCTCAGCATATCTCTAAGTATAGACGCAATATTAAGCGCGAGACTGTGCTTTATTTTTATCAATAGTTTTATAAATCTCGTCTTTGAGTTGTAGCTTTCGTCGTTTCATCTGTTCGATTTCTTCGTCGCGACTGGCATGCTTGACCACATCGTTTTCAAGCTTATTTATTTGTCTATCTAGAGTCGTATGCTCATCGAAGATACTCGCAAAATGCGTGTCCTTTTGCTTTAACTCATCGATAATATCACTGTGATCTTGCCATGTGTCTGTCATTGTCATGTTGTCATCCTTGTTATTTAGTGCAAGCTTAGAATAAGCGTAAGCACGTTATGGTTAAGACGCTTATGATGGTGAGACTTTGTTTGGAAGGGGTGAAAGTTTAATGGTAATAAAGATAGTTGTTTCACGATATTGATAATGCATATTGCTATCAATACCATTCGATTGTAGCGAAAAAATAGACCATGTACCATCACTATCATTTGTTTGTGTATTTGTATTTAATTATTTAAATCAGTAAACGATTGGTTTTATAAAACATAAAGTTTGAGTTTCTCAGCTTGCCGAAACTCGCTAAACGCTTGATAATAGACACATCAAAGGGCAAGAGCCCACTATATATAACCTTTTATACAAAATTATTAACACCAACTATTTCATATTTAGACGCGTAGCATGACAGCTGCCGTTACATATTCAGTCATAATGAGGAACAAACATGATAGATCAGAATTTATTAGATGCCGTTAAGAGCTATAGCGAAAACATGACACGTCCAATTACCTTTGTACTAGGTAATGGTACGCATGCAAAACGTGCAGAATTGGTAGATTTTTTGACCAAGATTGCTGGAACAACAGACAAAATCAACTTCGATGCAGAAGCAACTGACGATAGTTTGCCTAGTGCGATTAGTTTCAAAGTAGTCAGTCATATTAATGGCGCATCAAACGACACTGGTATCGTATTTAGCGGTATCCCAGGTGGTCATGAGTTTACGTCATTGGTTTTGGCTATTCTGCAAGCAGGCGGTCATACGCTAAAGTTGGATGAAGGCATCCAAAAGTTAGTTAAGCGCTTCAATAAGCCATTACAGTTTCAGACCTACGTGTCATTGTCATGCCATAGCTGCCCAGAAGTCGTTCAAGCATTGAATCAGTTTGCGCTACTAAACGATGGTATTAGCAACGAGATGATCGATGGTGCATTGTTCCAAGAGCAAGTAGAAGCGAACAAAATCCAAGGCGTACCAGCTGTATTTTTAAACGGTAAGCCATTTGCTAACGGCCTAATCGATACTGCTAAATTGATCGGAAAATTGCAAGAGCAGTTCCCTGATCTGTTGTCAGAAGTAGAAGACGATGCTGAGCAATTAGAGCAGCAAGATGTTACTATCATCGGTGCTGGCCCTGCAGGTGTGGCTGCTGCTATTTATACAGCGCGTAAAGGCTTAAAGGTCACAATGGTCGCTGACCGTATCGGTGGACAGGTGAAAGACACGCAAGACATCGAAAACTTGATTTCAGTGCCGCTAACTAATGGTACAGATTTATCGACTAACTTTGTCAAGCACTTGGCCGAATACAATATCACGTTAAAAGAGCATGTGAGCGTTAAAGAAATTGGCGAGACTGAAGAAGAGAACTACAGTATTCACCTAAACACTGGTGAGACTTTTAATACACGTAGTATTATCTTAGCGACAGGTGCTCAGTGGAGAAAGCTTGGTGTACCGGGTGAAGAAGAGAATATCGGTAAAGGCGTGGCTTTCTGTGCGCATTGTGATGGCCCATTCTTTAAAGGGAAAGATATCTCAGTGATCGGCGGTGGTAACTCAGGTGTTGAAGCAGCACTAGATTTGGCAGGTATCGTCAAGCACGTTACTGTACTCGAGTTCGCTGATGAATTAAAAGCTGATCAAGTACTGATCAATAAAGCGAAAGAGAAAACCAACATCGAGTTCATTACCGGTGCAGCAACGCAAGAGATCAAAGCGACTGATGGTAAAGTATCGTCTATCGTCTACCAAGATCGCAGCACAGGTGAGACTCATGAGCGTGATTTATCAGGGGTGTTTGTACAGATTGGTTTAGTACCAAACACTGGATTCATCAAAGGCTTCGTTGATCTAAACCGCTTTGGTGAGATCGAAATCGATGAGCGCTGCCGTACAGATCGTAAAGGTATCTTCGCTTGTGGTGATGTAACCACCGTGCCATTTAAACAGATTAACATTGCGATGGGTGAAGGTAGTAAAGCGGCATTGTCAGCGTTTGAATACTTGGTTATGCAGTAAGTTATTCGGTTTAGTTTCAGTATAAAAGGCCACCTCGGTTGAGGTGGTTTTTTTATGCTATCGCATAAATACGTCTCTATAGAATAAATCTTAATATTTAGGAAATAGCCATTTGCGTGAGCCAATAACGCGATTTCACTCAGAAAATATCAGTATTTACGTTACAAATTCGACATTTGCATTACAAACTCGTGTTGTTGATGCAATAATGTATGCAATAAAACCTATCATAGCGTCATGAACTATAAGGAAAATAGGCATGGAATACATTGAAGCTTTTTTTGCCCTAGTCGGGGATCTAACGTGGGGCTGGGCGCTCGTGCCTATGCTAATTATCTTTGGTTTATTATTTACCATCGTAGGTAGGTTTGCCCAGTTTAGATATTTTAAACGTATGTTCCGCGTATTTAAAACGGATGAAGTAGGAGACGACGGGATTTCTGCCCGTCAGGCGTTGCTCGTTTCTATCGGTGGACGTGTGGGCGGCGGTAACATTGCTGGCGTTGCGGTTGCCATCTCTTTAGGAGGACCGGGAGCGGTATTCTGGATGTGGGTTGTGGCCTTAATTGGCATGATGACCAGCATTGTCGAGTGTAGCTTAGCTCAGCTTTACAAGCGTAGAGACAATGATGGTAACTTTCGCGGTGGCCCTGCGACCTATATCTTACATGGGTTAGGTAAAGACTATCGCTGGCTTGCCGTTATTTATGCTATTGCTTTACTACTGTCTTTCTCTATCGGGTTTATCGCATTCCAAGGCAATACGGTAGCAGGCTCAGCGCTTGAAAGCTTTGGGATTGAGCGCTGGATATCGGGTGTGGTATTGGTCATTGCGGGTGGGTTTATTGTCTTTGGCGGTATTCAGCGCATTGCCAAAGTAGCTGACGTTATCATTCCTGTTATGGCATTAATCTATATTGGTATGGCACTTGTTGTTATATTGCTCAATGTCACAGAGCTTCCTGCACTGATGGTAATGATTGTCAAAAATGCATTTGGCATTGAGTCTGTCGTGGGCGGTGGTATTGGTGTGGCGATTGAGCAAGGCATGAAGCGTGGTTTATTCTCTAATGAGGCAGGTCTAGGTTCTGCGCCTAATATTGCTGCCACCGCTTATGCCACTCATCCTGTGAGTCAAGGTATCTCGCAGTCATTATCTGTATTTATTGATACGATAATCGTATGTAGTGCCACCGCATTTATGATTTTACTGAGCGGCGTGTATCAACCAGGTGCTGAAGTCGATGGTATTGTACTGGCACAGCAAGCGCTAACGACTCAGCTTGGGAATTGGGCACAGTATATCCTGACCATATCGCTATTGTTATTTACACTAAGCTCTATCATGTATAACTACTACATGGGCGAAAACGCTATTAATTTCTTGATCAAAAAGAATATTAAAAAAGCGACCTTGGTTTTACGAATTGTCGTAATGGCGATATTATTCTTGGGCGCAGTGGCTCCTGCCGCTACTACAGTATTCTTCTTCGCTGATCCGTTGATGGGTGTGCTAGCGTTAGCAAACTTATTGGCCTTGATAATGTTGTTTCCACGAGCTAAGCGTCTACTTGACGACTTTGCAAGTCAGTTAAAATCAGGGGTTAAAGAGCCGCTATTTGATGCAAAAGAGTATGAAAAATTAGATCTCGATCTGAGCGCATGGGGTAAAAAAGCAGTAAAAGAGGCATTAGAGCAAAAGCAGTAAAACGTTATGCTCGAAGTCTTATCAAACAAAAAACCACTCTGGCTAAGCTGAAGTGGTTTTTTTGTTATGATAACCAGACAAGTATAAGGCTATATAAAGGCGCTTTGACCATGAATAATAATGAAAATCCATATGCAGTAGAAGATTTGGCTAAATTTATGCGGCTTGCCAAAAAGGCAGAGAAGCCATTTATATTTATTACAGGTGCAGGATGTTCGGTAACCGCAGGTATCCCTTTAGCCCAGAAAATTGTATCAGAACTGAATGAAAAATTTGCTTTGGAGTTAAAACCCTTATCTGATGAAGACCGTAGAGATTACGGTAAGTGTATGGGGCGTCTAGAGGCTTCCAAACGTCGCGAATATTTACAAAAATATATTGGAACAGCAAAGATAAATTGGTCACATATCGCTTTGGCTTGTTTGATAAAAGAAGGTTATATTCGCCGTGTGCTGACTTTTAATTTTGATAATCTATTAGCACGTAGTTGCGGGTTACTTGGGCAGTATCCACCGACTTATGATTTTACCGCTGCTAATTTAAATCTGCATCGTTTGATAGATGACCCTGCTATCGTGCATTTACATGGACAGGGACACGGTTTTGTTCAGCTGAATACAGATTCTGAGACAGAAGAACATGCGGCACGGCTCAAAGAATTCGTCGGTCATACTTTGAGTGAGTCACCAACACTGTTTATTGGCTACAGTGGTAAGAATGATGCGTTTTTACCACAAATTGAAGAACAGTTCGACGATCAGCATCGGTTGTTTTGGGTAGATATGGGCGGTCAAGCACCAGATCATCTACAACGCAAACTATTATCCTCTCGTTTGGCACATTATATGAGCTGTGAAAATGGTTCAGATTTATTTCTTATTCAGTTGGCACGGGAGTTAGGCTGCTTTCCACCCACTATTTTTGCAGACCCTTATCAGCATTTACTGGATGAGCTGGATGAGATAGCAAGTTTTCCAATATCAAAGAATGAACTATCAGCACATGAGGAGAATGGAGCAGCACGGTTTAGTGATAGTACACAAGACATTTTGCTAGAAACCAAAAATAAGCTCAAGGAAGTGCAGCGAGATAGAAATGGAGAAAATGATTTTTTACAGGAATATTTGCAGGGTAATTACCAAAAAATAGTCAGAATACTGGAGGTTAAAGACTCTTTAAATCATGACCAATCTTTGTGGCTTGCGCGTTCTTATCTTAGTCTAGCTTTGGAAGAGCCGAACGAATTAGAGAAAATAAGAATATACGATAAGTTAATTAACAAGTTTAGAGAAGGTAATATTTTAGATATACAAGAGCAAGTAGCAAAAGCGCTAGTTAATAAAGCAGTTATGTTAGAAAAAATTGGAAACTTAGATGATGCAGTTGACGTTTGCGGTGAGCTTCTTAATAAATTTAGTGCTTCCAGCGATCTTGTTATACAAGTGCAAGTAGCAAGAGCTCTTAATGGTATGGGTTATTCAAAATTGTTAAAGGCTAAACAGCAATGGAGTATGCCAGATGAAGCAAAGTTCTATCTAAATGCCGCTTTAGAAGACTTGACTATAGCTTTGAGACTACTACCAGAAAATCTTCATGCCATAATTTTAGGCAATATAGCGTATATTAAGTTCTTGCAAGAAAAAATCACTCAATCTGAAACATATTTACGTAAAGCGTTACATTATGGTGGGCGACATTTATATGAAGCAACATTACAAGATATTGTACGATTTCCGATTAATCCTGATTCGGAATTTAAAGAGTTATTAGAAATTATTTGGAAAGAAATAAATGAGTAATCTAAAAACTATAGGCTACTATTTGTTAAAAAAACGCCCGTCCAAATTTTGGATGGGCGTTTTTCATTTCTCGTACTTACTACAATCAGTTCTTGTTTTTGATTAGGAAAATAACGGGCAGCGCAACGACATACATCAGCACACCGTACAAAGCAGCAGGTAGCGCAATAACAGGCAGTGTGCTCACACCCATGATGATAGGGGCTAAGGTGATAGCCGTCGTACTATTTTGGATACTGGTTTCTATCGAGATGGTTTTGGTATCAAACCAGCTGAGCTTTAGGACTCTAGAGATTAAGATGCTAATAGCAAATAAAATAGCAATGATAAAGACTAGCTCTAAACCAATTTGAGTGAACTGTGATTGTAGTAGTTGCCAGTTAGAGGCAATAGCAGCAAAGACAATTAAGACAAAAAACACGCTGGCCAAGCCGTTTAGAAGACTGCTACGACGTATCATAAAGTCCGTAAATTTGTGGCGAGCAAGCATACCAAGAGACACTGGCAATGTGGTCAATAAGAACATGACTAGGCCAATCTTTATCGCGCTAATAGAGTTCGCTTGATCTTTCATAAAATGATCAAAAGCCAACGTAATTAAGATAGGCAGCGTAATGACCGATAGTATGCTGACTACACCGGTCAACGCGATAGAGAGCGCGACATTTCCTTTGGCATAGTAGGTCAGCATGTTGCTAGTGACGCCGCCGGGGCAAAAACTAATCAGCATAATTCCAAAAGCAATGGCTGGTGGCGGAGCCGTTACTAACACGACTGCGAGCGCAACCAACGGTACCAACACAACTTGATTGATTAAGCCAACAAAGAACGCTTTTGGATATTTGGCAATGACCTTAAAATCACTCAGTTTTAGCCCTGCTCCTAGAGTGAACATAATGTAGGCAAGTGCTAGTGGCAGTAATGCTAGCGCGGTATTATTCATCAAACATTCCTTGTAAAACTAAAATGCCATATCAAGATGGCGTTTTGAAAGTAAATAGCAGCGAGGTGACCTTGTCACCATACAGCTGCTCACATTCCATGTGTTTAGGTATTTAATCGTCTAGCTATTTAGGTGTCTCAACCACCAAGCTAGATCAAGCCTATCAAGTGATAATAGCGGTATTACGCTCGTAAAGTAACCCACTTGTCGTGACTATTGAGGTTGGTCGAGGTTGTTGGAAGCTATCGGGAAGTGATTGGGCTGTGACTAGGTAGTGATTGTACTGTTTGTAGTTAATGCAACTTTGAGCATAATGATAAGCGCAATAAAAAGCCCACAAGTTTCTGTGGGCTAAATACTCTAACTGTCTAGTCTGTTCATGCTGTACTAGTCGTCTAGTAAATCCATTTGCTTAGCTGCTTCATAGATACCGTTTGAGCGGTTACCTGTGCGGCAAAAAATCAACATTGGCTGCTCAGCTTGATTAAAGAAATCTGCAAACGTTTCGACATGAGTTTGGTTCAGCTCATTACCTGCAAAAGAAATCTCTTTATAAGCAAGTCCAGCTTCTTTGGCTGCTGCTTCGATTTCGGCACTGGTTGGCTGATTTGGCTCTTCACCATCAGGACGGTTGTTGATAATGGTTTTGAAACCATTTTCGGCAATCATTGGCACTTGGTCAGGCGTGATTTGTCCGGTAAAGCTAACTTCATGGCTCATAAGAGCTCCTTTTTTTATTGGTGTTGTTGGGTTTATAAAACGTGTGAGTTCGTGTGACGGTTATCGTTATAACAGACCTTGCATCAATGCACTTTGGTACAGTAGCTTGGCGCGTGCCCCAGTACCGCAAAACATTAATATAGGCTTGGGCATTGAGTGATAGAAATCGGCAAACTGCTCGACCGTCAGCATACTTAAACGCTCATCATCAAATGGCAGATGCTGATACGCTAGGTTTGCCTGTTCGGTAGCAGTCGCCAAATCGCAGCTATTAGGCTGTGTTTCAATTTCGGCATCTGGGCGAATATTAAGCACTGAGCGATAACCAAGCTCAGCAATCTTAACGCATTGGCTTGGGTATATTTGCTTATAAATCGTTAAATCATCGGTCATAAAATAGGTTCAGTTATATTTGTTAAAGTATATTTATTATTGAGGGTTGGGCTAAGAATATCAAAGGACTATACACCAGCATTCTTTAGGCGGATTTATAGGTTAATTGATTCCCTATTTAGTGCGTCTAGCATAACACAGGCGCTATCATAGCGATATTGTGTTGTAGGCGACAATAGTAATTGAGGTTGAGAGAAGTTAATGTCGCAGCGACTTTGTTGTGGTCAAACTATAGATTATTTTAATGCATCGACAGCATCTAAAGTACTCAGATAGACCTGCCCTGATAGCTCACTAATCAATGGGGTGTGACCGATAATGTCCATCACAGGACCTTTGATAAAGCTAAAATGTAAGCGCTTGTTCTGTAACGCCAACTCGTGGTTTAAGGTACAAAGCATTTCTTGAGCAGTCAGATCTATATGATTGACAGCAGCCATAATCAATATGATTTCATTGGCATTGGGATATTGCTGCATGGCATTTAGGATGTGTCGGTGTACGGATTCACTATTACCAAAGAACAGACTCTCATCGATACGCAACATCAATAAATTGCTAAAAGTCACTACATCATGGCGATTAATATTACGAAAATGCCCTGTGCCGCCCAACTGTCCAACGACAGCCACGTGCGGCTTACTCAACTGCCAGATGAGACTGGCGAATGACACCATTAGACCAATGACCAGTCCCGTGTTTAGTCCAAATATAAGCACACCGACGAACGCAGCCAAAAAGCTAGCACCATCTAAGCGATCACGCTGCCATGCAGATTTCAACGTCGCAATATCTATCAGGCCAATGATAGAGGCCATGATAGTTGCGCCCAGTAGTGCATAGGGTAGTGGAGCAAGCGCATTGCTAAAGGCTATGAGCGCGGCAATCATTACCAGTACGGTAACGAGACTAGCTAGTGGTGTCTTCGCGCCTGAGTCGGCATTGATAGCCGTACGCGAAAAACCTCCTGCAACCGCAAAACTTTGGAACAGTCCACCAGACAGATTGGCCAGCCCAAGTCCAGTTAACTCACGATTGGCATCAAAGCTTTCACCACGCAAGCGCGCATAAGTACTGGCAACTGAACTGCTCGATACAAATACGATCAGTGCCATCAATCCTGCGGTTGGTAAAAGCTTCAGTGCTTCTTGCAGGTCTGAGATATGCGGTAACGTAAAGCTCGGTAGCCCTTGTGGAATACGACCGATGGTCGCCACACCATGTGTGCTCCAATGCAGTGCCATACTGAGTAAGATAGCGATGCCAAGTAAAATAAGCGGGAATAAGCGCTCTGCCCATTTGGCATATGACGATGATAGCCACGTCTGCCATATCCACTCACTTGCATAGCGATTGGCAACCAATAGCGCAAATGCGGTCACACCAATAGCTAAGGTCAATGGATGCAGCTGGCTGGCATAGCGTTGCATGGTAGTCAAATACCCAATCAAACTATTGCCAGTGACCGGAATGTCTGTCAGATATTTGAGCTGACTGACAAATATAAGGACCGCTGCACCGCTTACAAACCCTGCGGACACACCGCGACTGATAAACTGCATGATCCAGCCAAGTTTTAACCTGCCTGCAATCCAGAGCAGTGCACCTACCATCAGTGCCAATAGGCTAGCCATCAGTGCATACTGTTCGGTACCTTGCTCGGCATAAGGCAATAAGCCACTGGCGGTCATGATGGCGGTAATGGCAACCGGTCCTACGGCTTGCACGTTGCTAGAGCCGAGCCACGCATAAACGAGGACAGGTACGATCGCTGCATATAGGCCATAGACAGGTGGCAGTCCTGCAAGCACCGCGTAACCTAGGCTCTGCGGTATGACCAACACGCCCACCACTATGCCTGCGACGAGATCAGTCGGCAACGCTGAGAGCTGGTATTGACGCAGCCAAGCTGGAATCAGACGAGCGACGATAGAGGACATATCAATCACCACAGTAGATAGTACAAATAATTATGCGAGGGCGGCGTTATTCTGCTTTGGCACAAAAACGTTGATACAGCAGATCGAGTACAGCTAGCGCATCTTCGCTTGCGATACTATAGTAAATTTGCTTACCTTCGCGGCGTGTGGCGACCAGCTCGTCTTTACGCAATATACCCAGTTGCTGCGATAAGCTCGGCTGTCCAACTCCAACCAAATCCTCAAGCTCACCGACGCAATATTCACCTTGGGTCAATTGACAAAGAAGAAGTAGGCGATCAGGGTGCGATAGCGACTTTAATAGTTGGCTGGCTTGTAGCGATGCTTGCTGCATTTGCTTGGCAAGATCGGCAGGTACTAAATCTGCAGTATCAGATGACACATCGTCAGTGGTACTGCGAGTAAGTGTACCTTCGGCTGAAATAGAAGTAGTCAGAACAAATTCCTTACATTAGATGGTAACAAATGCCATGATGTTTTGAGCAATATATAGTTGATTATCAATGATATCACGCCACATAGCAAGTTATCATTAATTACATTATATAAATTGATAAATTGTATGGTGGTTGTTATATTGATGGCATCAGATAAGTCGTAGGAACGCATTATATACGACTGAATATCATACTTAAGGGTTAATTAAAGATAAAAATCCCTATGACCAAAATATGTATAAATAACTTATGTATAAATAATTGAAGAGGCCGCCATGCAAGTTCATTCTTTTTTAGATAGCGATACAGAAACTTATACCCACGTACTTGCTGATACTGAGCAAAAATTATGCGCCATTGTCGATCCTGTATTGAACTTCGATGCTAAGTCAGGCCGAACCAATACTAGCAGTGTCGATGAAGTGATTGAGTTTGTACGTGAGCAGGATTGGACGCTCAAGTATATTATCGAGACCCATGCGCATGCAGATCATTTATCTGCCGCCATCCATGTAAAAGAAAGCCTTGGCGGACAGTTAGTCATCGGTCAGCATATCACCGAAGTACAAAAAATCTTTAAGCAAATTTTTAACTTTGACACCAGTTTCCGTACTGATGCCAGCCAGTTTGATATTTTGACAGACGAAGGTGAGACCTTAGAGCTTGGCAACATTACTATCACTGCGATGTATGTACCCGGTCATACGCGTGCTGATATGGCCTATCTAGCCGCTGATGATGAGAAAACAGTGGTATTCGTTGGGGATACGTTGTTTGCGCCTGATGTCGGTACAGCACGCTGTGATTTTCCTGGTGGCGATGCCAAAACGCTTTATCAGTCTATTCAGAAGCTGCTAGCACTTCCTGAAGATACCGTCATGTATCTGTGTCATGATTATCCAAGCAAAGGTCGTCAGCACTGCCCAACGACGACAGTAGCGGCGCAAAAACTAGAAAACATCCATGTCAAAGACAGTATAAACGAAGCAGAGTTTGTACAGATGCGTGAGCGCCGTGATGCGACTCTAGATATGCCTCGCCTTATCATTCCTGCTGTACAAATCAATATCGATGCAGGGCATTTTCCAGAGCCAGAGGACAATGGTACACGTTATCTAAAAGTACCGATCAATGTCCTTGGTGGATAAGTTAAACAGTGCAATAACTGAAAGTCATTACCCGATGCAGCTCTACGTAAGTATCGTATGATTGATATCTATAAGAATGCTAACCTATAGACTGTCCATTTTTAGATGCTATGTATGACCACCTGCAAGCGCTAAGTGCGGCAATAACTGGAGAGAGCAATGAACCCTTACGAGCGCTATGTGTTGCCAAAGATGATAGATATTGCCTGTAGTACAGGCAATGTGATGAAAGCACGTTCCAAAATTGTTCCGCAAGCGCTCGGTAAGGTGTTGGAGATCGGCATTGGTAGCGGTCTGAACTTACAGTTTTATGATGCTAACAAAGTCTCCTCTATCATCGGTGTGGATCCAGCGGCTCAAATGCAGTCGCTGGCTCGTGAGCGCGCGGCTGACATTGGCATTCCGGTTGAAGTGATAGCTGTCGATGTACAAGGTATCCATGCTGATACGGATCAATTTGATACGATTGTGATGACTTTTACCTTGTGCAGTATTGATGATCCAATAGCGGCGCTTCGAGAAATGGCGCGCGTGTTAAAACCTAGCGGACGCTTATTATTTTGTGAGCATGGACTGGCACCAGACTCTTCTGTTGAGCGTTGGCAGCATCGATTGACACCTTTTTGGAAACCTATAGCAGGTGGGTGTCATTTAGATCGCGATATTCCGGCGCTTATCAGAGAAGGTGGGTTTGCTATTGACGAGTTGAGCGAGGCGTATTTGCCCGGCCCAAGACCAATGAGCTATGTGTATAGCGGTGTGGCACAGCAACTGGCATAAAGAATAAGCCCAATTAACTATGCTAAAATTATTTACCAATCAACGCAACGAGACTATAACTACAGCAAGCAACGTAAATAGCCTTTAGATAAAAACATCATGAACAGTATTTGAAATAACAAAATAATTAGAATAGGAATTAAATAATGAGTGAGCAAAGTTTTCATCTAGTATGCCCACATTGCCAAGCAACCAACCGTGTACCTGCTGCACGATTAAGCGCTGCGCCAAAATGCGGTAAATGTGGTCAGCCATTATTGACTGCCAGTCCGCATGAGCTAAATGCGCAAACAGTCAATAAGGTTATCCAAAAAAATGATGTGCTGACTATCGTGGATTTTTGGGCGAGCTGGTGTCAGCCTTGTATCATGATGGCGCCAGAGTTCAAGAGCGCTGCTAGCCAATTACCGCAGGTGGTCTTCGCTAAGGTACAAACGGATAAATACGAGCAGGCAGCCGCGCCTTACAATATTCGCAGCTTGCCAACGATGGTTGCTTTTAGAAATGGTAAGGAAGTCGCACGTCAATCAGGTGCGCTACCAAGTCATCAAATCATCCAGTGGGTGCAAAGCTTACAGTCTTAGTATTAGTCAGGCTAGATTGCTTATCATCCAAGCATTATGTTTTCTTATAAAAATCGCAGCAATAAAAAAGCCAATATGCGATCTGCATATTGGCTTTTTGCTATTTCATGTACTATTTTATGGTGTCATACACCATCTTGATCGTGCAGATAACTTTGCACTTGCTTAACCTTACTCACCATAAATCTTGATGCCATTGGCAAAGCTACAGCGCTGAATGCGCGCCGACTGGACAATTGCATCACGCTCACCGTAGAGACGCGATAATTTTGCATCACGTGCTTTGGTATTGTTACTTTTGCCTAGACCAAAGCTGATATTCGGCGAGATACCCCAGCGTCCGGCAGAGACACCAACACCGACGCCTGATGCCGATAGGGTAGATTGCTCATTGCGAGCCGCTTCGACATAGCGGTTGACGCGAGTGTACTCTTGGCTAAGTGCTTGGCAATTATAATTTTGATAAGTACTTGGCGGTACATATTGCGGGGTGATGTTACCAGTAGAGGCACAGCCTGAGAGCGCAAAAATGCCAGCTAGTAGTGTCGCTGTCGTAAACGTTTTCATAATGGCTCCAGTAGGCTAAGTGATTGTATTTATATCTATTTAAGATAGCAAAAATAGCGCAACTAAGATATTGAAAATCCATCGATGATGAAAAATTTTCGCATCATGTCATCAAAATATCGATAGCTTTCTAAAACGGTTGCTTAGTAATAAAGAAAATCGCTTATTAAAATAAGTTTGCTGGCTTGGCAATGGCAAGTATGACGATCCCGATATAAGCAACGGCAGCAATAAGGATACCTGTTTTTCTTTGCACAGGTGTCGCATCAACCTTAAACGCTTTGATACTTGAGCTAATAGCCGCGATCAGTAAGATGATTTTGGCAAATACCCACTGGACGGGAGCGTTGGCACCCATCAATTGCATTAGCATCATCGCACCTGACAGGATAAGTAGGGCATAGATAATATGTGTGGCTATTTTGACTGCTCGTGGTGCGCGGCGGTCTGCGCTGAGTACTAAGTAACTTTGATATAAAAATAGCACAACAGTCAGCGCTGCCATCAGCATATGTAGATGTTTCATTGAATATTGCTCCCTCTAAAACTGCAGTATATAGGCTAATTTAAAATATGTAGTTGCGATTCAAATCCAGTCGGCTATTTGTTTTGACCAGCACATAATGGACTCGCAGGGCTTTGACCTTGCCATTCTGTCGGAGTATAGGCATGGATAGCGAGGGCATGCACTTTGCCGCCTTGTGAAGTGAGCAAAGGCGTGACTAAGCCGTATATAAGCTGATGACGCCCGACCAGTCGTTTACCTTCAAATGCATCGCTAATGATAGTAAGTTTAAAGTGACTTTCTTTACCTTCAAAGTAACCGGCATGCGACATCGACTCATTGAGCAGTTCGATGTGCTGCGGCGCAAGCGCTTGTAATTCGGCATGAAGTGCGTCGGCAGTAGGTGTGGTACTCATAACAATCCTTCAATGTATTTTGCGCAATTTGATTGGGCAATCTGCAAATAATATTTATCGGTATTATAACAGACACGGTAAGCGGGATAGCGTGCGATTGCCAAATCGATCAATTGCAAATCCTGCCGATTACAGTACTTATCAACTACAATGCTTATCACCTGCAATGCTTGCCAATTATAAAACCTGTTATGTATGGCTATAACTAAAAAAGCAAAGCACAACACTGTGGCTGTACTTTGCTTCTATGATATCTAAACACGCACTGCTAAAGCGTAAAGGTAGCTAATTAGCTACTTATTAACGGCGCGACTGTTGATATAGAGGCGTAACTTTTGGCATCAATGACTGTAACTCTGCGATACGGCTGCTGCTCGTTGGGTGAGTGCTAAGGAATTGTGGTGGCTCACCTTGGCTGGCTTTTTGCATTTTTTGCCATAGGGTAACAGCCGCCTGAGGGTTATAACCTGCACGTGCCATCAGCTCAAGACCAATCTGATCGGCTTCGCTTTCTTGAGTGCGACTGTGGGGTAGGCTCAAGCCTAAATTACCAGCAGTACCAGCTAACTCAGCCTGTCCTTGTGATAGGCCAAATATACTAGCAGCCAGACCGATACCAGTTTGGGTTGCATACTCACGTGACAGACGCTCACGTGAATGCTCACGCAATGCATGAGAGATTTCATGACCCATAATGGCAGCAATCTCATCATCAGTGAGGTTCAGACGATCGATGATGCCTGAATAGAACATAATCTTACCACCCGGCACCACAAATGCATTTAGATCGTTAGACTTAATGGTGTGTACTTCCCATTGCCATTTGGCTGCATCAGCGCGGTAGACGCCAACTTGACCAACCAAGCGATTCGCAATATTTTTTAAACGGTTTAGTTGAGCGGTATTGGTATCTAGCACACCTTTTGATTTTGCGTCTTGTATTGTTTTAGCATAGCTTTGGGCAGATAGTGCTAATACTTGCTCACTAGACACTAATAGCAACTGCTGACGATCAACACCAACTGCGCCAGAATTGGTAGTGCTGGTACAACCAGTTAAGGTCAGTGCTGACAACGAAGCGGCCATCACTGTCGTGGTTAATAACTTCTTCATAAAAATATCCTCTCTATAAGTTGGAAAAACGTAAAGTCAAACAAGTTGAAAAATAGTGCAGCAGATATTGGAGCCGTGTTTATTAATCTTTTAGTAGTGCTCATTCATCCGCTTAAACAGTAAAAGTCTACCTTAACTGCCATTGGACATAAGTATAATAATGTTAACCACTTAAAACCAAGATAGGAAAAGTAACAATAAAGCGTATGATTGTAAGTGCGATATCTTTTTATTAGAGTAAAAATAGTAAGTTTTTCTTTTATCGATTGTCTTATGACCATTATGAAGCTAAAGGAAGTAGAGCTCAGACTTAAAGTCCTATAATTAATGTGAAATATTTTTCATTTAATTAAAATTAATTCCTGTTTTTAAATCAATTGCTTATGTTGATTTATCCGATAAAAAGGGCATTTAGCTAAAAATATTAGAAATAAATTCTAAAAAAGGTGTTGACACCCACAGAATATTTGCTAAAATAGCCAGCCTATCGAGACGGAGTAGTTGTTAACAACGCTGCGGATTGATACTAAGCGGGAATAGCTCAGTGGTAGAGCATAACCTTGCCAAGGTTGGGGTCGAGAGTTCGAATCTCTTTTCCCGCTCCAAATATGGCTTGAAAAAGCGCAAAAAGCCTCACTTCACAGTGAGGCTTTTTTTTATGTGTAAAATCTGTCCTAAGTCAGCTGATAGTGGAAGTATAGAAAGCAAAGGCTAAAGCTAACTATAAGTAGGACAGAGGTTATCAATATTGAAAAATGGATGTGCACACCCTAATACCTGAACGAATTAAACCTATAGCAACATAAGGGCATCCAATGCCACCAAAACCCCTCACATTAATCAGTGCCAAGCTCGCTTTTATTATATCCGCCATCGTCATCGGTATCATGGGTATCACCATGATCGGCTTTGGCTGGGTGCCTCATCTGTCTCTTATCCTCGCCATCTGTGTGCTACTGGCTATCGGTATGTACAAAGGTCTCAGCTTTGATGACATGCAAGCGCAAATGGCCTCAGGTGTCATGCGCGGTATTGGTGCCATCTATTTGTTCTTCTTTATTGGACTGATGGTTGCGGCTCTGATGATGTCAGGAGCGATTCCCACACTGATGTATGTAGGCTTTCAGCTTATCTCACCTGAGTATTATTATATCTCCGCCTTTGTCCTAACCTCCATTATCGGTATTGCCTTGGGTAGTAGTTTGACGACTGCTGCGACATTGGGTGTTGCCTTTATTGGTATGAGTAATGCCTTTGATGCCAATGTGGCGATAGCAGCAGGGGCAGTGGTATCAGGGGCGTTCTTTGGTGATAAGATGTCGCCATTATCTGATACCTGTACTATTGCTTCCTCTGTCGTTGGTATCGATCTGTTTGAGCACATTCGCAATATGATGTATACGACAGTCCCTGCGTGGATACTCACGGTGATCTTGTTTTGGATGTTCTCAGGACAAACGACTAGTGCTGATCTGAGTCAAGTGACTATATTGCAAGGTCAGCTGATAGACAGTGGTCTGGTGCATGGGTACTCGGTATTGCCGTTTGTGGTATTGGTTGGGTTAGCACTGTTTCGGGTCAATGCGATCTATACGATTATCTGTACTATAGCAGTGGCACTGATTATTACTTATATCCATAGTTCACCAAGCTTTGGTCAATTGGGTGGTTATCTGTTTGCAGGCTATGCCCCTGCTGAGTCATTAGAGTTGGGTGAGGTAGGTGGTATGCTGTCACGTGGCGGTGTACAGAGTATGTTCTTTACTCAGGCGATTGTGATACTGGCATTAAGCTTAGGTGGGTTATTAACGGCACTAGGGATTTTGCCAGCACTGCTATCTGGTATTAAGGATACACTCACGACTTCAGGAAGAGCTATCTTTGCGGCAGCGATGTCGGCACTAAGCATTAACGTGCTGATTGGTGAGCAGTACTTGAGTATTCTACTATCAGGTACGGCATTTCGCTCGAACGTTTGAGCGTCTACACCTACATCCTAAGAATTTGTCGCGGACGATTGAGGATGCGGGAACGGTGATTAATCCATTAGTGCCTTGGAGCGTGTGCGGGGTGTTTATCAGTCAGGCGTTAGGGGTGCCGGTATTAGACTATCTACCTTATGCGTTCTTCTGTTACTTGTCATTGCTACTGACGTTGCTATTCGGGTTCACGGGGCTGACGATTAGTCGGGTTAAAGAAGGGAAGGTGGCTCGTAGTCAGTAGCAATTGATATCGTTAGGAATAACAGAAACATGGACTAATACTGATCCCAGTACGGATTGTCACCGAATTGCTCGGCAATAAAATCAATCAAGTAACGACAACGCTGCGACAAAAAACGATTCTTTGGATAAACAGCATAAGCCGTTAGGGTTGGCAATTGATAGTGTTGGAAGACAGGTACAAGCTCGCCCAGCGCCAGTTGTTTATAAGCAATAAAAGTCGGTACAAAAGTAATCCCATGACCTTTGACTGCCAAATCCACTAAGAACTCACCATTGGTGGCTTTGATTTTGGCATCTATCGTACGATGATGACTTCTGCCTTCAGTATCCACCAAGTTTATACTATTGGTTTGACCGAGACTGTATTGCAACAGCGCATGGTTGTCTAAATCGTCTAGCGTCTCAGGCGTGCCCATTCTTGCTAAGTAGTCGGGACTGGCGCAAATCACACAACGAATCAATGCAAGCTGCTTGGCTTGATAGCTAGAATCTTGTAACTCGCCGATTCGAATGGCCAACTCATAGCCTTCTTCAATCAAATCGATACGTCGGTCAGAAAAATCCAGATCGAATCTCAGATTGGGATGTTTATTGGCGTATTTATCAATCACATCGTTCAGATGCATGAGTCCAAAGGACAACGGCGCTGTCATTTTTAGCGTACCTTCAATACGCATAGGAGCATCAGTAGCATGCTCATTGACAGCGTCAACCGCACGCAAGATATTGTTCACTTGCTGATAGTATTGCTCGCCAGCTTGCGTCAATTTAGATTGGCGGGTAGTACGGCTGATTAGTTGACTGCCTAAACGTTCTTCCAATTCTTTAAGTCGGCGACTGACGGCTGATTTTGCAATATTTAACTGCTCAGCAGCCTTGGTAATACTACCTGCCTCAACAATGCGTACAAACATCGCCATGTCTTCTAATTGACCCATTATCGATGCCTCATGATTGTTCTTACACCAAGAACTTATATTTGTGATTATTGCTGTTTATCCCATGCTAGTCAACGCCTATAATCGCGCTATTCTCTACTTAGAGACATGATTAAACACACTTTTGGAGCATTATTATGGACAAATTACAGCAATTGAGCGCACCGCTCGGTCGTCTATTATTATCAGTCATTTTCATCTTTGCAGGCATTGGTAAAATCACAGATTATGCGACTACTCAAGGCTATATGGAGTCAGTAGGTGTGCCTGGTATGTTACTACCATTGGTAATCGCGTTTGAGGTACTAGGTGGTATCGCTATCTTGCTAGGTTATAAAGCTCGCCTGAGTGCCATGCTATTTGTAGGTTTTAATATAGTATCAGCCATTATTTTTCACCAGTTCTGGGTTGATGAATCGCAAATGAATTCATTTATGAAGAACGTCGCGATAGCTGGTGGATTTTTGATGATTTTTGCTCATGGTGCGGGTGTTTACTCAATAGACAATAAGCGATAAACAATCAGTAGCTGAGTTACCTCTTATACGCTTACGAAGAACAATCATGAATGGGTACTTTCAAATAAAGAGCGTCATGAACATTTTCACAGAAAATCTCAACAGCAGACAGTTTTTTATATAAGCATAACTTAAAGTAATTTATATAAAGTTAGCTGTGCTAATATATGTAAAAAATCAATATTACGTTAAAACTGCTCTGATTGTTCTACAAAACAGAATAGTTAATTGCATTTAGCGTTGTTTATCTATGTAGAATTAATAATTATAATAAGCCCATTGTTTAAATAGATTAATCGATAATAAGTATATATAGGATTAATCTGTTGATAGCTAAGGATAAATAATGAAAACAATCTATCATGCAGCAGACTCACGTGGCGATGCCAATCATGGCTGGCTTAAAAGTAGACATACCTTTAGCTTTGCCAATTATCACAATCCTGAGCGTATGGGCTTTGGTGCCTTACGCGTTATTAATGATGATTTTGTCATTGGCGGTCAAGGGTTTGGCAATCACTCGCACCGAAACATGGAAATTATCAGTATTCCTCTATCCGGCAAGCTCGCTCATGGCGACAGTATCGGCAACGAGGGCGTCATAGAGACTGGTGAAATTCAAGTGATGTCAGCGGGTACAGGCATTACCCATAGTGAAATGAACGGTGACGATGCAGAGGCTGTGAGGTTTTTGCAAATTTGGGTGATGCCAAACAAAATGAATGTCGCACCGCGTTATCAGCAGGTGCATATGGGCGATATCCTGCGACCTAACGAGTTTAGCCAAGTGCTATCATCTAATGCCGATGATGTAGGGGTTTGGATTCATCAAGATGCTTGGTTTAGCATGGGTGATTTTGACGAAGGTATATCGCAAACTTACCAGTTAAATAATCCTAACAACGGTGTCTACGTATTTGTCCTCAGCGGTGAAGTCGTGATAAATGGCCAAGTCCTGTCTGCTCGTGACGGCCTTGGCATTTGGGATATTCAGAGCTTTACGATGGACGCAACAGTAGCTAGCCGTGTGCTAGTGATGGAAGTACCACTATTTATGTAGTCAAGAACAAAGCTCTTTATCAATTAAAGCACTTATATCAATAACCATTAACGCTAAAAATTATTTTTATTAACAATTATTTTACTAACAATATGGAGAAACACTATGTCAGATTTAACAACACTACAGCAGCTAGCAGAGAAACGTCGTTCTATCTATGCGCTAAGCAACCAACTGCCAGTAGCTAACGACGAAATCGTGAAAATAGTTGAACATGCTATTTTGCACACGCCATCGTCGTTTAACTCGCAATCTACGCGTATCGTTGTATTGTTTGGCGATGATCATCGTAAGTTATGGGATATGACCGAAGATACATTACGCGAAATCGTTGGTGACGAAGATAAGTTCAAATCGACCAAAGAGCGTGTCAATGGTTTCCGTAACGGTGCTGGTACGGTACTGTTTTTTGAAGATCAAGCAGTCGTCAGAGGCATGCAAGAAGCAGCGCCACTATATGCTGACAACTTCCCAATCTGGGCAAGTCAAACCAGCGCCATGCATCAATATGTTATCTGGACGGCACTAGCCAGTATCGATGTTGGTGCAAACTTACAACACTACAATCCAGTAATCGATCAAAAAGTAGCTAGCGCTTGGGATATCGATAAAGACTGGACGCTAAATGCACAATTGGTATTTGGAACGATTGAGCAGCCAGCGGGCGAAAAAGCATTCAAGCCAGTTGAAGAGCGTATGAAAGTTTTTGGTGCTTAATATAAGCTAGTTTATTCTATTTTATACAGTCCTAAAAGCTTACGTAAACAAAGCGCCACTCAGTAATTGCTGGGCGGCGCTTTTTTATTGGTGACATTCTTTTGTTGAGGGTCAAGATTGTAGAGGTTATCAATAGCCTGCAGCTAAGCTACATTCTTACAGAGATTGCGCAGAAATTGACGACTATTTGCGTTGCATCAAACTATTAGCCACCCATGCTGGACCAATTAACAAAAACTGTAAATCTTTAAAGAAAGAAGGTTTTTTGCCTTCGATTTTATGACCAATGAACTGGCCAATCCATGCAACGACAAATACCGCTGCCCATGCTTTAAAGCCCCATGGCATCGCTGCCATCACTGACAGACAGATAAGAATAAATATTCCCATTGCTAAAAACAGCGGCGTAGATAAACGCATATAAAACAGTAATACCAATGCGCTAAGCACCAAGGTAAACCACACAGATAATGACATACCCATACCTAGCAGACTGACAAAGATAGTTGGCACACATAGCCAATGGATTTTTTTATTGACCAAGTTTTGGTGACTGACAGAGTACTCACTAAGCCATTGCTCTAGCGTACGTTTGGACATTTTTGGTTGACGAGACATACTAACCTCCCTGTTAGTAAATAAGATGAGTAACTCATACTCGCTAATGGACTCGCTACTAAACTCAATGCGAAGATGATTGTTAATATCAGTTGTAGCACTAATTGCGCCTGTCTACCATGTTATCTGATAGACGGCACAGTCAAGCTCACTCGTACTAGGGCGTGTCCTCAATTCAATCGATAATTATCTAAATGGGTTAAAAATGGCTAAATCTTGCCAAACGGTGTCAAATAGCTGACTAATATCTCGATATTATCTGCGCCATTTTCCTTGTTTGACGGCAATTTATCTCATTTTTATCACCATTTTTAAAATGAGGACACGCCCTAATAGCAATATGTCAGCAAGATTTTATTCAAACTCCTAAGGGTTCTTTTGTATAAGAGACGCGTTATCCTTGCTCGCTGCGATGCCATTCATAGAGGCCGATAAAAGCGTTTACTTGATACACCATAGTCTGAATAGCAAAAATATAGTTGCCAGACATCAGATTCACAATGAGCCAAACAAAATTGACGATAATCCACAACCACCAGTTAAATGAATAACGCAGAATCATAGCTGCCTGAGCGGTAATAGAAAGCACAAAGGCAATCACATTAATCCAAAAGAAAGAGATAAATCCCAAAAACAGACTACTATCATCTTGTACGACCGCATAACCATAGCTTGCTAATAAGTCATTTACCGTAGGGAACAGTGCAAGTCCAACGATGATAAATGCAGCAGTGATTAACCAGACAGCTTTACTTGCTGATTTAGGTATCATGTCGCCATCAGGATCGGTGTGTTTGGACCAATAGAAGATACCGTAAACATGGGTAAAAAAGTTAAATAATGGAGCAAGCATCAAACCAACTGCGCCAGACGTTGCCTGTACGATGACTTCGCCAGCCGTTGCCCCCATACCAAAGCCATTGCCCATAACGTTTTTGCGGAATGATAGCGAGACCACGCAAACCAAACCAATGAACGAGACCGCTAAATAAAACCAGTCAAGCGTGGTATGGTCTGTCGTGAGCCAAAAACCTGCGGATAAGGCAAGAACACCACAAATAAACCAAATGATAATCCATTGCATTGCCCATTTTCCGGTGATGTTGTCCAATAGCTGAATACGCATCGCTTTTCCCCTAAAGTAAATACTGATATCAATATAGTGCTAACTACCATGCGCTAGTTGAATAAAGTGTGCATGTTAAATAACATGTGCTAGTTGAATAAATTATTATAAATATGCTCAGTACAGCTTATGATTTTTTGCCATAGATATATTGATCAATAAATAGTAGTGCTTGCTGATAGCGAGCATCATAGTCGGGCTGATCGATCATATGCGGCGCAATATCGTGACGTGCAAAAATATCTATCAGACGCTGCTCAAAGCGTCCACGAGCTTCAGGCGTGCCCAAAGATCGCATACCATCATCAACCCATGGCGTATTGTTATCTAGCATGATGGTGTGGTCTAAACGAAACTCATCAATACAAGCAGCTACAAAAGGATGCGTGCGACCTTCATACTCTTCACAAAATGCTTGCGTAGTGACAAAGTCAGTATCAACGATGGTGATAGGGGCCGTTGCATTGGCTTTAGCTTCTCGGATTGCCTCAGCATGGTCGAGACAAATAGGGCCATAATCACTGTACTGTAATCCAACCTCGCTACCACCCAAATCTGTACTGACATATAGGCGACCCATTTCTAGGGCAAAGCTAGCACCATAATAATTGGCAAGCTTATGGACTAGCGTTGTCTTACCTGAGCTTTCACCGCCGACGATAGCGACAGTCTTGGTATAGTCGACGCGCGCTTGTGGGTGAAGTGCTGACCAATGGGCAACTGGATCACGCGCAATCGCATAAGAATCAAATTCCGGCTGTAGCGGCGTAGTAACGACTGGCAAAAGCAACTGCTCTTGTATGTCATTGCGAGTGAGCGGATGGTTGTCTGCCATAAACAATACAGTCTCTGCTGACAGTGATAGTGCGTCCATTAAGCGTTGCAATTTGGCATTACTAGTAGTGACGTCGATACTGACACCATCGCTAGTGCTATACAGATGTTCGTGCAGCGGTAGCTCGATCTCATGAGTAGTATGAATATGAATAAATGGCAAGTCGGCACAGGCCATCTGTAGCCAACGCGCTTTGTCTTGTAGGGTAATGGTAAAATCAGGATGCGGCGATGGATGCGCCATAATGACGATATGCAAGGTTTTGGCTTGTCCTGCTGCATCCAATATGCTGCGCATCTGTCCTAAATGTAGGGGCTCGAAATGTCCAATCATTAATCCAGTATCGTACATAGTTATCCTTATTATTTTTTTATTCTAATCTCAGTGTTCTATGTCTATTCCAAAAAATATGGCTGATGCTGTCTAAGTTAAATGATCCAAACTAGACATCTATCAAGATCCAAAGCAGAAATCTATTAAGAATCGTAATACCAACCACGTTCTTTACTTCTACTATTCTTCGTAAAGGTATTCTTATCTAATAGTTGAGCACTGTCCTAACTTTCATCATGGAATATCTGAAATCTGAGTTGCTTATCAGCATGGTATAAAGGTTTTGGAGGATTTGCAGGTGGGTTATTGTAAAAATAAGGTATATCGGATGTACAAGGAATCGCAGGTTTTTTAATTGAGAGTTCTTTTAATCGAGTAAAATTGGTCAGCTAAAAGATTATTCAGACTATCAAAAGTTTGACTCGATTTTAGCGTTATAAAGCGAGCTTATCTCTTTGATTAAATTAAAAATAATAAGATATGTAAAGCTAGATTGCAAGGTTATAGCAACAAAGGTAGTTTTGAAACATTTTGAAATAACTATTTAAAATCAGGGGCTTGCATGGTGCTATGACAGATTAGGGTAAGCTTGAGTAGCATAAACTCACAAAGTACTGCTATACCTTCAACAGATAAATCCTGAATTATTGATATACTGATTCGTAAGTTAGCAAAGTAAGATAATGTTTTAGCTAAATACGTAAGAAAATCAGAAAAATAGACTAAAAAAATAAACAAGAATAGAAAATAGAGAGGTATTTGATTTGGCTAAGTTAGCAAAATTACATCGCTCACCAAACAATCGCATGATAGCAGGTGTGATGGGTGGCATTGCAGAATATGCTGGTTGGTCACCAACATGGGTGAGAGTATTATTTGTCATTATCTCATCGTTAAGCGCAGCAGTACCAGGCATTTTGATTTATATCATCCTATGGATAATTATGCCAAAAGCCAATAATCAGTCTTATCAATAATGGGAGCCTAATAGTTATTTTTAAAATTAGGTTTTCTGAACCAGTTAAAGAGTCAAGTTTAAGTTAGACATAGTTGCTAAAAACAGTAGACCTCCAAAAAATAAAAAGCCTGATCAATCAGGATGCCCAAGATACAATTTTCCTCCTGCCCGAATGCTAGCGCATTTGGGTATTTTTTTATTCATGGTATTGGTACGACTTCCATGATGATTTGCCTGAAAATATGCTATACAACTGAGATTTTGTGCTCGCTATGCAAATTTAGTTGATGTAAATATGGATAAAATAGTCAATTTTTAGTAAGGTGAGCAGGCAGATAGAGTCGTTGCCGAATAGGTCGCGCGTGCGCTATCAGAGATTTATTTAATAATACTCATTTCACAGTGGCTTTACTATGAAAACCGAAACTATGACATCCCAAGCGATAACCCCGATGACACAAGATAAAGACTCTCAACCGATGACTTTTCAAGATTTAATCTTAACTTTGCAAAATTATTGGGCCGACAAAGGCTGCGTTGTATTGCAGCCTTACGACATGGAAGTCGGTGCAGGTACTTTTCATACCGCGACGTTTTTGCGCTCATTAGGTCCTGAGCGCTGGAATGCGGCCTATGTACAGCCATCACGTCGTCCTACTGACGGGCGCTATGGTGATAACCCAAACCGCCTGCAGCATTATTATCAGTTCCAAGTTGTACTAAAGCCAAATCCACCGAACATCCAAGAGTTGTATTTGGATTCACTACGAGCCATTGGTATCGATCCATTAGTGCATGATGTGCGCTTTGTAGAAGACAACTGGGAGTCGCCAACGCTTGGTGCGTGGGGACTTGGTTGGGAGATTTGGCTAAACGGTATGGAAGTCACGCAGTTCACGTACTTCCAGCAAGTCGGCGGTATCGAGTGCTTCCCAGTCACTGGCGAAATCACTTACGGGCTTGAGCGTTTGGCCATGTATGTACAAGGCGTTGATAGCGTTTATGATTTGGTCTGGGCAGACGGTGAGTTTGGTCGTGTGACTTATGGCGATGTTTTTCATCAAAACGAGGTCGAGCAGTCTACCTACAACTTTGAGCACGCTGATGTGCCGATGATGGGCGAGATGTTTGATTTTTATGAGCAGCAAGCCGACAAGTTGGTCGATGCAGGACTGCCATTGCCAGCGTATGAGATGGTATTAAAAGCATCTCATGCGTTTAACTTGCTTGATGCACGTGGCGCTATTTCAGTGACTGAACGTCAGCGTTTTATCCTACGTGTACGTACGCTTGCTCGTAAGGTCGCCATTGGTTATGTCGAAGCTCGTGCCAAATTGGGTTTCCCATTGGCTGATGAAGAACATCGCCAAGCGGCGCTTGATAAGTATTTGCCAAAAGAAGACGTGGCAGCAGACGGCATAACAAAAGAAACTACTGACACTAACCAATCTACTAACGATAAATAGGAGCATCCCATGAGTACTATTCTATTTGAACTGGGGTGTGAAGAGCTACCTCCAAAAAGCCTAAAACCATTACGTGATGCACTACAAACCAGTGTCACTGAGCAATTGACGGCAGCAGACATTACTTTTGATAGCATCAAAGCCTTTGCTGCTCCGCGCCGTTTGGCAATTCAGATTCAAGGTATTAGCGATAAGCAGCCTGATCGTACAGAACAAAAACGTGGCCCTGCGATTAAAGCGGCGTTTGATGCAGAGGGTAACCCAACACGTGCGGCCATGGGTTTCGCCAAAGGTTTGGGTATTGAAGCTAGCGAGCTAACGACGATTAATACCGATAAAGGTGACTATGTCGGTTTTGAGCAGACTATCCGTGGTCAAGCGACAACTGAGCTACTGCCTGCTATTTTTCAAACCGCGCTAGATAATTTGCCAATTGCTAAGCGTATGCGCTCAGGTGCTAGCCGTAACGAGTTTGTGCGTCCAGTACAGTGGGCAGTATTGATGCAGGATGATACTGTCATCGATGCCACTATCCAAGGTCATCAGACTGGTACACAAACGCGTGGTCATCGCTTCCATAGCCCTGACTATCACAATATTGCTCATGCCAATGATTATGAGCAATTGCTAGACGGTCTAAAAGTGGTGGCAGATTTTGATAAGCGTCAAATGCTGATCAAAAACCAAGTAAAAGCGTTGGCGGATGAAGTTAATTCTGACGCCATCGTACCGCAAGATTTGTTGGACGAAGTCACCGCATTGGTCGATTTTCCCATTGCGCTACGAGCGAGCTTTGAAGCGCGCTTTTTACAAGTGCCGCAAGAAGCACTTATCTCGACTATGCAAGCGGATCAAAAGTATTTTTGCTTGACTGATAAGACTGGCAAATTGCAGCCGTATTTCATTTTTATTACCAATATTGAATCAAAAGATCCTAACCAGATTATTGAAGGTAATGAAAAAGTTGTGCGTCCACGTTTGGCTGATGCAGAGTTTTTCTTCTTGCAAGATCAAAAACAGCCATTGTTTGCGCTTACAGAAAGCCTAAAAAATCGCGTATTCCAAGATAAATTGGGGACGATTTGGGAGAAGTCTGAGCGTATTGCTAAACTGGCAGCATTCATCGCCACGTTGATGCAGCAGCAAGGCCATGATATTAATGTTGATGAAACCGTACGTGCGGGCATTTTGTCTAAAGCAGATTTGGCCAGCTCGCTCGTCGGCGAGTACCCTGAATTACAAGGTATCGCAGGTACTTATTATGCACGTTTGAATGATGAGCCAGAAGCGGTCGCCGCCAGTTTAGAAGAGCAGTATCTGCCTAAGTTCAGTGGCGATGTGCTACCACAGACACCGATTGGCATTTGCTTAGCGTTAGCGGATCGTTTAGATACATTGGTTGGGATCTTTGCGATTGACCAAGCACCGACAGGTTCAAAGGATCCATTTAGCTTACGTCGTTCTGCCATTGGTATTTTACGTATTCTCATTGAAAAACAGCTACCGATTAACTTGGTAGCATTCGTTGAGCAGGCAATTAAGAACTACACTACGGAAGAAGGCAGCAAGATTACCAAAATGGGCGATACCTTTACCCAAGTTATGGCGTTCTTGAACTCGCGCTATCGTGCGATGTATACCGAGCAAGGTGTCAGTGTTGATACGATCCAAGCCGTACAAGCGATTAACCCGCATATGCCGCTAGATTTTGATCAGCGTATCCGTGCCGTGCAAGCGTTTAGCGAGTTGTCACAAGCGTCAATGCTAGCCGATTCAAACAAGCGCGTTGCCAACATTTTGGCCAAGTCAGAAGTGAGCGTGGCTGATACAGTCGATGAAACTCTACTGTCTGAATCTGCTGAGCAAAACTTATATGCAAATGTGCAGCAAGCACAGACAGTGGTACAACCATTGCTGGAGCAAGCAGACTATACGCAAGTATTGCAAACACTGGCTAGCTTAGATGAGCCGTTGACCCAGTTCTTTGATCAAGTAATGGTCAATAGTGAAGATGCTGCACTTAAAAACAATCGCTTGGCATTGCTAAAGCAGGTTCGTGCCTTGTTCTTGACGGTAGCTGATATCAGCGAGCTACAGCTGTAACTCTGCTAAAAGCTGATAGTTACTTTAACCTAATTATTGTTTTAACTTGATGGTTACTTTTGATAAAAAACCTGGCTTATCATGGCCAGGTTTTTTTATTATAAAGTTGACTGATTTGTTAATAGGTTTATCTAGTGGATATAACTCGTCCGTTAGCGCAATCAGCAATTAAACGGTAAAGGCATTGTATTGTCGCTATTATTGACGGTAAAATTTATGCTATCAAAACGTCTTAAATAATCTTATTTAGTAGATTTCATTATTTCTCACGTTTACCCGTAATCGAAGGAGCACTGCCGTGTTTGCTGTTATTATCGTCATCCTTATTATTTGGGCTTCAATGTGGGCTTTTTATAAGTTTATGTACCCACGTGCGCCTAAAAGCATGATGCCAAAAGAAGGGGATGTGACCACTCCGCGTCAGTGTAATTTCTGTGGCAACAGCTTGGCTGAGTATCGCGGCGTACTCGAAACCAAACCAAGTACAACTATCGATAGCGATGTTGAAGCGAACCAAGAGTTATTCTTTTGCAATTATGAGCATCAGGCAGACTTTCACGCAGGCAAGACCTACACGCCTTATGCATAAATAGATAAATGATTGACCATAAAAAAGCGCCTAACTTTATTGGCTAGGCGCTTATGTGTTTAATACAGTACGATGCATCTATAGAATAGAATGAGCGTCTTTCATAATTTTATTGAGCAATGCCTCAGACTGTTTATCTTTCTGCAAACGATCTTCATCACTTCTTTGATTGGCATGGATTTTTTCATATAGGTTCAAGCAGCACAGTACCAGTATGCTTTCTTGGCTAAGGCTTGGCGCATCTCTTTTTAGATCGAGCGCATAGTTGTTGATATACGAAACCGCTGACAGTAGCTCTTCTTGCTCATGTACTGGACAAAAGATTGGATAAGTAACCCCAGCAATCGCAATATCAACTTTTTTGATTTGTGGTTCTGGCGCTTTAGGTGTTTTGGTATTAGATTGTGCCATGGCGCTTGATATATTCGATGCTGCTGGTGTCGTTTTTTGCGCTGGTACTGTCGCACTTGTTACTGGCGCACTTGGCGCTTGAGTATTTTTTGGTTGTTTTTCTATCGATTTGCTTTGGTCATCGGTCATGATAAATCCTACAATGTCTGGTCAGTGAAATGAGTGATATCAGATTTTATAAATAGCGTTTGGCAATTTAATAAGCAGTACGTCTTTGCTATCTGCTACAAGAATGCGTTAGCCTTCTGCTTGATCGATACGGGTTAGGCGCTGTAATACGACTTGCGTACGCTCGGCTGCCAATTGGTTCTTCTTTTGCAGTTCACTGTTTTGTTGTTTGATATCGCTATACTGCTGCTTTAGCTCATTATTGTGTTGTTGCAGCTCGCTGTTTTGTTGTTGTAATTGGCTGATCTTTTTTTGCAGTTTGTCTTGTTCTTCACCGATCATATGGTGCGCTTCTGCAAGACTTTGATAGCGCTTGTCGAGATCGTTCAGTTGTTTTTTGGCACCGTCACGTTCGTTATGACTGTTATCTAATTTGGTTTTTAGTGCGGCAAATTCTTTTGAATCAGTAACAGGGTGTTGTTTTAAGCTGCTAAGTTCAGCACTGACAAGCTGATACTGTTTTTTGATGTCGAGTACCATTTTTTCTAATATTCTAAGTTGATCATACATAGTCAGTTTTTATCCTTAACAAGTAAGCGTGAATGAATTTTGTTCGCTGCATTTAATAATGCCATAGGTGACCGCATAATATCTATATCAACAAAGTAATTACAAGCATCAGGCTTTGTCTTTTCACTTTTATTTATCGATGACTTGTCTATGACATCTTATCGCGACTATTTTTATTTTATGAGCAGTAATCAATTACTAGGACATCTATTATGAATGATAATATCTCTGGCTGGAATACTTGGCTGACCGCGTTTGATGATTGGACTGACGTGTCTATCAGCGAAGTGCATGGCATGATGACAGGGCTTATGACGGCTTGTAATGCACCCGACGAAGCAACTTGGGCTAAGGTGTTTGAAGAGCTCAGCTTTGCTCCATTACCAGAGCCTGCATTGACCTTGCTAACAGAAGAAGCGGAAGACATTGTGTTTCAGCTAAAAGACAAAGATGATGCCTACGCGTACATGCCGCTCATACCAGATGATGAACATGATTTATACGAGCGCGTGATGGCGTTGAAACAGTGGGCAAACGGTTTTATGACCGGTTTTGGTATTACCGATTGTGGTTTGACCAGTGAAGAAAACGAGATGTTATCTGATTTGGCTAAGATTGGCGCAATTCGTCTCGAAGATGATGAGGATTTTGAAGGTGGGGAAGAGTCTTATCTTTATATCTATGAATTTGCTCGTATGGTACCAGTAAGCTTTGCCACGCGTAAACGCAAGGCTGTCAAAGACATCGCGCTCATCGCTGGTTTGTCTATCGATGCCAAAACAACCAAAGAGCTACAGGCAGAAGGTAAGTTACCAAAACCAATGCCGCCAGTGGTTGATGTGATGAATCATAACAATCCATCATAAGGCAGCTCTGACACATCATAGTTCTGAAAATTGTAGTAAGGATATTTTATGATCCAAGATAACAGTAGTAATAGCGATAACGTTGATAATAGCAGCGATGTTCAGCTGAAAAGTGTCGAACATCCTACTCAAAGCCTTGATTGGCTAACACGTCTCATCGCCTTTGATACGGTCAGTCGTCACTCTAATTTGGCTTTGATTAACGATGTAAAGTCTTATTGTGAGCAGTTGGGTTTGACGGTAGATTTGACCTTTAATGAAGCTAAGACCAAAGCCAATTTGTTTGTGACTGTACCAGCTGGTGAAAACGCTGATATTATCAATAACGGTCTGGTCTTATCAGGTCATACCGACGTTGTGCCAGTTGATGGGCAAGCGTGGTCTTCAGAGCCATTTACCGCGACGATACGTGGTGATAAGCTATATGGTCGCGGTGCGTGTGATATGAAGGGCTTTATCGCTTGTGCGCTAACGATATTGCCGCAAGCCGTGCAGTTATCGAACAGCGGTCAGCTACGTCGTCCGTTGCATTTGGCATTATCGTTCGATGAAGAGGTTGGCTGCTTGGGTGCGCCATTGATTTTGGCAGACCTAAAAGCACGTGGTATTACGCCTGATTATTGTATCGTTGGTGAGCCAACTAACATGGCTATGGTAGTTGCACATAAAGGCATCGCGGTTTATCGTTGCCGTGTACACGGCAAGTCGGCTCATTCCTCATTAATCGCACAGGGTGTCAATGCTATTAGCTACGCCAGCAGATTGGTTGGCTATGTAGATACGCTTGCTGAAGAGCTGAGTGCTCGTGATGATAACGATGCCTTATTTACAGTGCCTTATTCGACACTGTCAGTAGGTACCATACATGGTGGTACAGCGACCAATATCGTACCTAACTTATGCGAGTTTACTTTTGACTATCGTAACCTGCCGCACATGACGCAAGACGATATACTAGCGCCCATTCAGGCAAAAGTCGCTGAGCTAAATGCGCAAATGCAAGCGCGCGCGCCAGAGACCGGTATTGAGCTAATGCAAGAAGAAAGCGTCCCCGCCATGACAGATGACGATAGTGCTGAGTTGCAATCATTGATCGCTGCGCTGACAGGAGATGATGAGCGTCATAAAGTGGCTTATGCGACTGAAGGCGGTCAGTTTACCAATGCAGGTATCCCAACGATTATCTGCGGCCCTGGTAGTATTGAACAGGCGCACAAAGCGGATGAGTATGTGAAGCTTAGCGAAATTGAACGCTGCGATGCATTCTTAAAGAAGCTATTAGATAGCTGTACGACTCAGCCGTCTATGCAGTCATAATTATTCAGTAGAAGGCGCGTAGTTTCTTTAATGATTTTTTCGAGACTTCTTTGACATACAGGTATAAGTGACACCGTCTTAATGACGGTGTTTATTTTTTAGTCGCATATTTGAATCGTATAGCCGTTCGTATTAGAACCATTTACACATGACAAAGTAGGGGTGGGTTGATGTCTTGGCATCTGTTTGCAGTGTTTTTCGCAAGTACGTTTTTTATCTCAGCGACCCCTGGTCCTAATATGCTGCTGGCATTTCAGTACGGCATGAACTATGGCGTCAAACGAACTTTATGGACGCTAGCAGGTCTGAGCCTTGGCTTGTTTGTATTACTGCTATCGACACTGCTTGGATTGGATGTAATCAGTCGCCAGTCACCGTGGTTACTGACCATTATCAAAGCCGTGGGTGCAGCATATTTAATCTATTTGGGTATCAGCTCTTGGCGCGATGCTGGCGACGGTAGCTTGATGAGCGATGCTAAAGAGTTGAGTGCAGAGGTAGCAGCAGACTATGCTGCCACTGACGGCGTACCCAGTACACCACAGCCGCGTTCACTCTCTAGCGCTGCTACTAAAATAGCGCCGAGCAATACGACCTTGTTTCGTACTGGTGTTTGGGTGTCATTATCTAATCCGAAAGCTATCTTGTTCTTTGCTGCTTTTTTTCCTAAATTTATCAATTTTAGTGCGCCACTATGGCCACAATATGTCCTATTGACCATTGGCTTGTTTTTGAGCGAAACGATTTGGCAAATCATATATACACTAGGTGGCAAAAAGCTGGCAAGTTGGCTCGATGTGGGTAATCGCTTAGCGTGGCTCAATCGTGGTTGTGGGGTGATATTTATAATCATTGCTGCCGCTTTATTGGCTGAAGTGATAAACAGTTTTATAGCTTAAAAACTACCGATAATATTTCAAATTAAAGTGATTAATTAAACACACGTTTATTAAATTATTTTTTATACAAGCCAAATTAATTATTGACTTTAATTTTTAAATCGTTATTATTGGCTCATTGATTTATATTGCTTATCTTTCATAAGCGATAAATCGTTTCAATTAACCTGCTATTGTCGTCCTGACATTAGCCACAATCTATGGAGGAATCATCGTGTCCTATATAACTACCAAGACGTTTTTAAAGATTGAATGTGTAAACCACATGACAGCAATGACACCTTCGAAAAGGTTTGGCTAAATTTTTATATAAGCTATTGAGTGATATCCCATCTATCGATATCAGCGAATAGCTTTCTGTATCTACTTGCGCTATCTCTTTTCTAAGTCTACTGTGCCAAATTTGCTCTGCGATTGTGCTAAGCCATATTGCGCATACTGTTATCTGTTTGCCTAACATTTTTCTTTACCGTTATTGCTAATAAAGCGACTCAGGCTATGATTTAGCTAAAGCTTTTCTATGCGTATAATATTTACGCTGTGGCCGACGGTTTTGATTTATATTATATTTCTTTAAAATGTCCATAATAAATTAACCATGCATTTTTATTAATTTTTTAATTAATAAAAATACGGTATTTTATTGTCTTTATTTTATGATTTATTAACTTATGTGCTTATTAAACGTATCGTTTAATGGAGACGGGTAAGTAATGTCTAAAAATTAGTAAATTAAAAAATATGTATGGTTATAAAAATAATAAAACGGAAATAATAAATCATGAGCATTCAATTAATATTAAATGAAAACCGCAAACACGGCGTACCCGTCAAGATTTACACCTCAGATGTTGAGCAAGGTGCGATGCAGCAACTACGCAATTTAGCTCAGCTAGAGTTTGTACACTCACATATTGCGGTGATGCCCGATGTGCACGTTGGCAAAGGCGCAACAGTCGGCAGTGTGATTCCGACCAAGTCTGCCATTATTCCTGCGGCAGTTGGGGTAGATATTGGCTGCGGTATGAACGCGGTACGTTTGTCCCTGACGGCGAGTGATTTGCCTGACAGCTTAAGGTCATTACGATCGATCGTTGAGCAGCAAGTGCCAGTCGGCTTTAACATGCACAAGCAAATCCAAGCTAAGAACTCAACGCTTGATCCGTTGGGCAAACGCCTTAAACCGATTACTGATAAGCACCCAGGTTTACTCAAAATGCTTAAAGGCTTTGAGCGTACGTGGGCGAAGCAGTTGGGAACACTCGGCGGTGGCAATCATTTCATTGAGCTGTGCTTGGATGAAAACAACGATGTCTGGGTTATGCTGCATTCTGGCAGCCGCGGCATCGGTAATTGTATAGGTCGCTATTTCATCAACCTTGCCAAAAAAGAACGTCAATCGCGCTTTGGTCATGTACCAGATCGAGATTTGTCTTATTTCGCTGAAGGGTCTGATAGTTTTGCTGATTATGTCGAAGCAGTGGGCTGGGCGCAGGACTACGCGTTAGAGAACCGCCGTGAGATGATGCGTTTGGTGATTAAGTCATTGCAGTCGCCACAAGCGGAGTTGCCACGATTTCAGCTGACCAAAGAAGCCATCAATTGTCATCATAATTATGTCAATGAAGAGGTGCACTTCGGTGAGCAAGTCTATGTGACGCGTAAAGGCGCGATCAGTGCTTATGAAGGTGAGCTTGGTATTATTCCAGGCTCTATGGGCGCAAAGTCTTTTATCGTACGTGGTCTTGGCGCAGAAGAAGCGTTTTGCTCATGTTCACATGGGGCAGGACGACAGATGAGCCGAGGTAAAGCTATGCGAGCGTTCACCATCGATGAACTAAAAGCGCAGACGGATGGCGTCGAGTGTCGCAAAGACAAAGGTGTCATAGATGAAATACCCGGAGCGTATAAAGACATCGATGAAGTGATGGCCAATCAAACGGATTTGGTTCAGGTGGTGCATACGCTTAAGCAGGCCATGTGTATTAAAGGCTAATACCAAGCCTGCAAATCATCTTAGTATCGTCAAACTCGTTTAATGTACTGAATGTACAATTAGCACTCCTTTTCCTCGCTAAGATGATTTTCGGCATTGGTATCTCAAAGAAATAAAAAAACAGGTAACAACATGAGCTTAAAACAAACCTTAAAAAAGGCCAAACAGATTGAACGGCAGTTAGAACAGCAAGAGCAGTTAGAACGTCAAAATATAACAGGTACACAGCAATCGCTAGGTACTGTCAAACCGCGTAATTACTTGGCGCTTGATCCGCTGTTAAGAAAAGGTGGTATTCATGAGAAAGAAGACATTGATATCGTCCGAAAAAAACGTCGCCGCGAGACCAATCAACAGTTACGGAAGACAGACTGGTTATCAGAATAGTGATGATTGACCTTCACCCGCAAAAAAGCCGTTCGCTATTATAGTGAACGGCTTTTTCTTATTCTTACTCAAATTTATAACTTAACCATTGTTACCTTAACCACTATGCCAATACTTCGATTAGCTCACCTTTCACCATGTGCGGACTGACGAAATCGGTAATACGTACACTCACAAGTTTGCCCAACAGCTCATCCATTTTCTCGACATTATGAGGGAACATAACAGTACGAGTGTTATCTGCTGTACCGATTAGGCAATCGGGATGACGGTTGGCAACTTGTTCAACCAAGACGCGAGTAGTGGTGCCGACCATTTCATGCGTTTTAGCAAGTGTTGAGTCGATAATAACTTTTTGGAATTCAGCCAAGCGAGCCTTTTTAGTCGTGAAGCTTACATCATCTGGCAACTCAGCGGCTGGCGTGCCTGGGCGCTTAGAGTAGATAAAGCTGTAAGAGTGATCGAAGTTCAACTCTTTCGCCAAGTTCAAAGTATCTTGGAAGTCTTGATCTGTCTCACCAGGGAAGCCAATGATAAAGTCACTCAACAAATGAATATCTGGACGAATGGCTTTTAGCTTATTAATCTGGTTAATATAAACGTCGATTGTATGGTTGCGCTTCATCGCTGCCAAGATAGCATTTGAGCCACTCTGAACCGGTAAATGTAAGTGCGAAACCAGCTCTGGCAGTTGTGCATAGGCATCAATGATGTCATCAGTAAACTCTAGCGGATGGCTAGTCGTATAGCGAATACGTTCGACGCCATCGACGTGCGATACATAGTGTAATAGCTCAGCGAAACGGCAAATACTGCCATCGTCTTTTTCGCCGCGATAGCCGTTGACGTTTTGACCAAGTAAATTGATTTCGCGAATACCTTGCGCCGCAAGGCTATCAATCTCAGCCAATACATCATCTAGTGGACGTGATAATTCTTCACCGCGCGTATAAGGAACGACGCAAAATGAGCAATATTTTGAACAGCCTTCCATGATAGAGACAAATGCTTTGTAGCCTTCTACTCTTGGCTCTGGCAAAAAGTCAAACTTCTCAATGCTAGGGAATGACACATCAATCGTACCGATACGGTTTTTAGGCGCGATTTCACGCTGTTCGTTTGATTGATCGTACAGCTCTGGCAGGCGATGCAAGGTTTGCGGGCCAAATACCATATCAACATAAGGCGCGCGTTTTTGAATATTATCGCCTTCTTGGGAGGCAACGCAGCCACCGACGCCAATGACGAGGTCAGGGCGTTTTTCTTTTAGTTTGCGCCAGCGACCCAATTCCGAAAAGACTTTTTCTTGCGCTTTTTCGCGGATAGAGCAGGTATTCATCAGTAGTACGTCGGCCTCATCGATATCATGAGTCACCTCCATACCATGTGAGTCGCCTAATACGTCTAGCATTTTGCCAGAGTCATAGACATTCATCTGACAGCCTTGGGTCGTGACAAAGACCTTTTTTGTCGCTGCTTTTTCGACAGGCGCTTGGGCTGAACTTGCTTCTTTGAGTGCAGTGACAGCACGTGCGGTGACAGTCGTCTCAGCAACAGCATCGTCATCGATGCGGGGATTGAATACAGTAACACTCATAAGGATAAGTCCATGATTGACCAAAAATATAGCGGAGTAGCCGATTAACAGGTGGCGTATTTTATCACAACCCTGTGCCAATGTGAAAAATTAGCACGAGCGATAGGTCCTCAATATGATAAATAATTCATAGCAGTATCAATTATTTACTGTCGTTCATATTACTATTCATAAAAACTGCGGCTCATTATCACTTCTATGTTACACCGTGCTGTCCTATTTATTAACAAAAGGTAAAGGAGATAGTTGAAAGCACAATGAGTATAGTATGATGATTGCTATACCCTTGGCGGTACTTAGCGAACCGTTATTCACATATTTATAGAGATATCATAAAGAGAGTCAGTATGACAAAGTTGCGTGTTGCGCATAGCATCAAGGATGAAGAGTCTATCAGTCAAAAACACGCGTCAAGGCGAATCACAGTAGGTACGCTACGGCTGAGCGCGTTGAGCGTGGCAACAGCAGTAAGTGCACTTGGTGTGTCACAAGTCGCTTGTGCCGAGTTGACGTGGGGCGATGAGGAAAGCTATCAACAAGAAAGTAACTATCAACAAGATTATCAGCAAGACAGTAGTATTGACTCATTTATGGCAGCTGCTATCGCCGCAGATCGTGGTGATGTGAGCGCGCTCTATAACTATGAGCAAGTCATGAGTGGCGGCTTGTTTGCGATGTATCCGACCTATTGGCGTATGAATCTAGATCTCAATTCACAAAGTTCAGCGGCGGTCTCGCAGTTTGTGCGTCAGTATCCAGATACGGTCATGGCTGAGAAATTGGTGGCTGATTTTGCGGAGACCAAAGCAGGATCGAATGATTATGCCTCGGTTAGACAGGTAGCCAATTTGATTACCAATGCCGATGCCAGTGAGCGCTGTGCGGTTGCGCTTGGGTTTAATAATGGCGGTGACACCATGCGTGCTATGGCAGCCAAATCTGATGTGTGGCTAACCACTAAAAAGCAACCAGCATTGTGCGATCAGTTAGCGATGGAGATGAACAACAACGCGCTGATTAGTAATCAAGATCGTGCGGCTCGTCTCAAGCGTATGCTACGTAAAGGTAAGACAGGCGATATTATGGCATTGTCCTCACGCCTTGGTACGCCAATTGCTTATTCGGCGCTTAGTGAAATTCAGCTTAATCCGTCTTCTTTCTTTAGCCGTTTTGGTCGTGAGCCTGCAAGTCAAACCAATCAATACCTATATATGTATGCAATCGGCCGTATGGCTGACAAGTCTTATCGTGAGGCAGCGCTACAGTTAGACTTTGATATCAAGCAAGACAATCAGCGCGCGGTCAGATTGTTGAATGACGAAACCCAACGCTATGCTTATCGTACGCTTGGCGTACAGCGTATGAATCACAACACTGATGACGGCTTTAACGCTGAAGCAGTCGATTGGTTCCGCAACAGTTTGGACAATGATTTTAATTTTGAAGAAGCAGAAGATTACGCTATGGCAGCGATTCGCTTCGGTCGTTGGGATGATGTGGTAGAAGCTATCTCAAAAATGGACGGTGAAACCCAAAAAGAGGCCCAGTGGCAGTATTGGCTAGCTCGCGCGTATGAGCAGTCAAGCGATAGTAGCAAGCGCAATACGTCTAAAAAAATGTATCAGAACTTAGCAAAGAGTAATGACTACTATGGCCTGATGGCAAAAGACAAAATAGGGCAGCGTTTTGATGCTAGCCGTTTAGGCGGTAGTAATTTGCCTAATGTCAGTACTGCTGATCGCGCGCGCGTCATGCAAGATGCTAACTTTGCTCGTGCGTTTGCGTTATATAACTCTGAGGCCAGTCGTGCTTATGCCAACCGCGAGTGGAACTGGGCAGTGAAGCAAGCTCGTGACAATCGTGATGACAATTTAATTATTGCCGCTGCTCGTCAAGCCTATGATATGGGCTGGCTCGATCGAGCGATTTATGCGGTTGATAATACTGATAGAGTGGATAGCTTAGCACTCTCGCATCCGATGCCGCATCAAAGCGCAGTCGTACGTTATAGTGAGTCAGCAGGTATTGATCCAGCATGGGCGTACGGTATTATGCGTCAAGAAAGCCGTTTTGTATCTTCTGCGCGCTCAAACGTAGGCGCGAGCGGACTGATGCAAGTTATGCCTGATACCGCAAAATATATCGCTCGTAACCTAGGCGAGACGTATAGTGCGAGCCGTGCCAACAGTGGTGATACCAATATCCGCTATGGTACGTGGTATATGAGTGATATCTTGGGCAAGCTTAATTATCAGCCAGTATTGGCAACCGCAGGCTATAATGCTGGTCCCAATAACGCCAAACGCTGGCAGCCAGTTTATGGTTCGCTGGCCGCAGATCAGTATGTAGAGTCGATTGCATTTCCTGAGACACGTAACTATGTCAAACACGTAATGGAAAACGCCACTATCTACAGCAGTCTATTGGGTCGTGGTCAGCCGATTACTCAGCGTATGGGTACGGTGCCAGCTGGCTTTTAATCACTGAACTTGCATTTGATAAACCACTAATGATTTATTGTTAGTGGTTTATTTTTATCTACTGATTTGCTTTGTCAATTGATCAACTCTGATTTGCCCAAGCAGCACTTATCTGGCTAAAATAAATTTCACAGCAGTTATCTTTCAGTGATTTATCAACATTTATCGAGATTCCTGACGATGTCGTCAACGTTTACGTTTTTGCTATAGATTAAAAAAAACGTTTTGTTACCATTGCCTTAATGGGAAACCCTATTTTTCAGTCTTGTTCTTAGGTCAATGCGTGTTTTATATATCGCGTCTAATGATTTAAGTTATAGCCTGTGTCTTATCATTGCTAACTAACTGCCTTCAGTCCTATGATCAAAAAATATTTTAGTCTGTCTACGTCGCCAAAAACCAAATATTCGTTATCTAATCGGATATGCTCTTTATCGAAGGCAAATACAAAGACAGATACAAACGCAAGCAACAAGGCTGCTAACTCTATGGTGCAATTGCGTGCAGATTTGGCTAGTAAACACAGCGTAGGCAGTATCAAAGCGACGATGAGCTTTGGCGCTTTACTGCTTATACAAGGCGTTATACTGCTACCAGCACAGGCGGCTAGCACGGTTAAGACTGGTCAGCGCGTATTGATGATTGAGATGACACCAGCATTATGTAATATGCAGCCAACGCGGGCACGTATGCGCCAGTGTTTGGAAGGTTATTCGTTAACCGTATCTGGTCTGGATATGGGATATGGTGAGCGCTGCGGTCGTGGTAGTGAGCCACGTCTCACACCGTTACAACTAAAAGTCGTCAACCGCATCATGCCTGACACAACGGTACGTAGCCAAACGTGGCAACGTTATGGGGCTTGTAGTCCGCTTAGCGCCAGCAGTTACTTCCGCCAGATTACCAATTATGCAGGTGGATTAAAATTACCGAATGAGCTAAATACGGGTAATAGTTATACCGTTTCCAAATCACGATTTATCAGTCAAATGACCCGCCTCAATAGTGGTATGTCTTCAAATAGTGTGGATCTTATCTGTCAAGAAGGCAGCCGTCGCCAATCAATACTCACTGATATACACGTGTGTTATGAAGGTGGTGACTTTGGTACTTGTCATGACGTTGTAGACAGCTGTGGCAGTAAATTTATCATTTCAGGTGGACGATAGCCTTTACTTAGTTATCTGCTCAAACTTCTTTTTTGATACCGTTTTTCATTCCACTTAATCCAATCTAATAGTACAAATTGCCTATTTTAATCATTATATCTACGCATAACACAGTGAAAATGTGCTTGAGTTATTATGTACTAAAACCCTCTAGAGCTTTATCTATAAGCGCTTAGCCTCTATAGAACTCCTCTCGTATAAAATGTAACAATATAATCCCTGACGGGTCTATGACTGTATCTAGACGGTCACTGCGATGAAGTGCTACACTAGCTCTCGGTTTATACATGCTGCTATGCGGCAAACAAGTCGATATCTAAAATGATAATCGTTCATTAGAATTATCTAATAATTAATTAGGGAGTATTCAATGTCAATGAAACAGCCTTTACGTGTTGCCGTCACTGGTGCCGCTGGTAATATCAGCTACGCGATGCTATTTCGTATTGCATCTGGCGAGATGCTAGGTAAAGATCAGCCAGTTATTTTGCAATTACTTGAAATTACGCCAGCTCTTGACGCCCTAAAGGGTGTGGTCATGGAACTAGAAGACTGTGCATTCCCATTGTTGGCTGGTATCGTCCAAACTGACGATGCTAATGTCGCATTCAAAGATATCGATTATGCTTTACTGGTTGGCGCACGTCCTCGTGGCCCAGGTATGGAGCGTAAAGATTTGCTAGAAGCCAACGCTGCGATCTTCTCAGCGCAAGGTAAAGCATTGAACGAAGTCGCTAGCCGTGATGTAAAAGTATTGGTAGTCGGTAACCCTGCCAACACCAATGCACTTATCGCTCAGCGCAATGCACCAGATCTTGATCCACGCAACTTCACTGCAATGACTCGTCTAGACCACAACCGTGCTATGGCACAGTTGGCTGGTAAGACTGACAGCACTGTAAATGACGTGAAAAAAATGATCATCTGGGGCAACCATTCGTCAACTCAGTATCCAGATCTAACTGCTTGTACGGTAAACGGCAAGCCTGCGCTAGATTTAGTTGATCGTGAATGGTACGAAGCGACTTATATCCCAGAAGTACAACAGCGCGGTGCTGCGATCATTAAAGCTCGCGGTGCATCATCTGCGGCTTCTGCTGCCAACGCTGCTATCGCACATATGCGTACGTGGGCACTAGGTACTGATGAGAACGATTGGGTATCTATGGGCGTTTACTCAAACGGCGAATACGGTATTGCTGAAGGTTTGATCTACTCATTCCCATGCACATGCACTAACGGCGACTGGTCTATCGTAGACGGCGTTGATGTATCATCAGATTTCTCGAAAGAGAAAATGGCTGCCACTGAGCAAGAGCTTAGTGAAGAGCGTGATGCAGTAGCACATTTACTACCGTAAATCTAAGCTGCTATCCAGTAAGCTATGATTCAAGTAGTAGAGATAAGTAGTATGAAAAAGCCCTCTGGAATATGAGGGCTTTTTTGTGTCTATAAGAAATATAAGAAATGGGTAAGCGAAAATAATTTATGTCACTACCTTAAATGGATAAAAGCAGTTTAGCGTTAATACAATTGATAACGTTAGATAAACGTTGATTAACAGCTATTAAAATAAAGCTTGTTACAATGAATATGTCAATTTGAATAATAAGCACATTAAACAATAAGTACGACCATATTCGTATCATTTAAGGAGAAAGTTATGTTGGGTGAACCAGAATATAGTATGAATGAGTTATTTGCTCAGTTAGGTCTAGATAGCTCTGATGAAGCAATTGATGATTTTGTCGCAGCAAACCAACTAGCTAGCGAAGAAAAACTGACAGAGGCTAGCATTTGGACGGATAATCAGCGTATGTTCCTGCAAGAAGAATGGCAAAAAGATGCCGCATGGGTAGAAACCATCGATGAGCTAAATGTCCGTTTACATCCTGATGCATAAAAGTTTATCAAGAGATAAAAAACCCCGCAATAGTCTTAATATCGCGGGGTTTTTTATGTCTGGAGTAACACTAAAAATCAAATTTGCTTTTCGCGCCACTCAAGTAGATCTGCAACGTCTTGATGAATACCCGCTTTTAATGCTTCTATTCCATCATAGCGACGCTCACCATGCAAAAAGTGTAGGAAACGTACGTGTAAGTTCAGTCCGTATAAATCAGCTTGCAACTGTGGAAAATGGACTTCTAGTCGCCAGTCATCGCCTTTATCAACAGAAGGTCTTTTGCCAATATTAACCGTGCCAAACAAACTATGCGGACGCAAGCCGGCAACACCTGTATGACCATCGGTGGCAAGCGCAGTCAAACCATCAGCGATCACATTACCATTATCCTCTAAGCTCACCACGTCGACTGCAAAAATACCATGCAGGGCAGGCTTTATACGTTGCAAATCGATATTTGCGGTAGGGAAGTCTATTGTTCGACCTATCTGATCGCCTCGCACAACCACTCCTGTGATTGCATAGTCGCGGCCAAGCAACCGGTTAGCTGCTTGAAGATCACCTGCCAATAGTAAATCACGAACCCGAGTAGAGCTGATACGGGCAGCGTCATTATCGATAGTATCAACACTGTCGCCATCAATACTATTATCAGTACTATTATCAGTGACCGTATGCAGGTTGGTCACATCCAAACCATAACTACGCAAAAACTGACTGTCGCCAGTACGATCATGACCGAAGCGAAAGTCATCGCCCAACACCAACGCTTTGACGTTCAAACGCTTGGTTAATATATCGGCAAACGCTTGTGCTGATAGCGAGCGAAATTCTGTATCAAAACCTGCTACGATCAATGTTTCAACACCATATTCTGCTAGAAGTGCTTGTTTTTCTGCCAGATTGGTCAGGCGCGCAGGTGCTTTAGCAGGTGCAAAAAACTCGCGTGGCTGCGGCTCAAATATCATGACCGCCGCACCCAAATTTTGGGTATGTGCAATCTCACGAACTTGGGCTAGCATGGCTTGGTGACCAAGGTGCACACCGTCAAAATTGCCGATAGTGAGCACGCAAGATGCCAACTCTACTGGGACAGTGTCCGTAGATGAAGCGTGTGGCGACGAAATCAGTTGCTCAAGAAAATAGGTTTTCATAAGTTTTCAGCTATGATGAGACCAAATAAAAAACGAAAAAACACATCTATGCTTAAAATTGATGTGTCTAAAACCAGCCATTATAAAGTAAAATAGCCACACTAACATCCTATAGTCTACGTGTAATGCAAGTATGGCACGTAGGGTAGCTATTCTTTATTGCCAATGATGCTAATAGTAATCCTAACAACAATCCTAACAACAATCCCGACAACGATGGAGATCTTATGTCTGCTGCTGCCTTAAATACTATACCAACTGAACTATCGACATATCAGCTTACCGATCAGTTCGTTGTGCAGCGTGCAAATAAAGAAGATTTAGCAGAAGTCTTAGCCATTTATAATCAAAGCATACCGGGCAAACAAGCAACAGCCAATCTTGCATTGGTTACGCTAGAGGAGCGTGCTACTTGGTTTGAGGAACATTTGGATAGTGCAACCAGACCAATATATGTGGTCAAGGCATTACCATCAAATAATATAGATCAAACAAAAGCACCGATAGTCGCATGGGGCAGCTTTAGCGATTTGTACGCACGTACGGCCTATCACATCAGTACCGAGATTAGCATTTATCTAAATCAAGATTATCAGGGCAAAGGGTTAGGCAGTTTGCTGACCCGTTGGATGTTGACGCAAGCACCAAGTCTAGGTATTCGAAATGTCATTGCCCTTGTCTTTGCTCATAACCATCCAAGCTTAGGATTATTCCGTAAGCTTGGCTTTGAACAATGGGGCTATATGCCCGAAGTCTGCGATATGGAAGGGTTTATCGCTGATGTTGTGATGCTTGGCAAAGCAGTCACGTCAGACGATATTTTAGATAAAGCGTCTGAAACAATTTAACTTAAAACGCTCTAACCCAAAATCTTCCATTGACCTTCTATCTTCTGTAGCTGGTAGGTCAGTGGTGCAGGTTCGCTCTGTCCTTTTAGCATCAGCTCGCCAGTGATAGTGGCACGAGTTTTGTCATCATTATATTTGGTATCAGTAATCGTAACGTCATCCACCGTTTGCTGAAACGCAGACTGAGTATTGGCAAGCTCTTCTTCAAAGTTTGCCATATCGACTTGGTAATATGACGCGGCATCCTTCACGTCACCATAATATAAGCTGTTTAGTGCTTGCTTGACAGTATCCTCTGGCGTACCGGCTTGAGTCGGATTGGTCACTAGGCTTTTCTGTTCGGCCGCATCGGTGACTGGATTAATATTATCACTATCAATCGCTGTCTTGTCTTCAGTGCCATCTGTAATTTCGCCTGTTTCGCTAGCACTGTCATCGGTCATCGCTTGGTCAGTCGTATCATTGTCTAATGTGACGTCTTCTGATGTATCAACGGTCGCTGCCACATCTTCATTATCGGTAGCAGTTTCAGCCGATTCATTATTACTACAACCGCTAATAAGTAGTCCAGTGCTTAGTACACCAGTTACTAGCAAAATTGGTAAGCGCTGGAAGATTGGCTGTTTCGTTGTCATATCAAACCTCAAATGTCATGTATTCATTAGTGATCTATTATGACAATTATCAGCAGCGAGCATTGTCATTTCTCATAACAGGCTTGTTTTGGTTTCGTAAGCCCGTCATGGATTTACTTTTACTTTATCCTAACCGTGCTTTAGCTGACGCGGACGGAAACCAGTTGCTAGCAATACTACACCGTAAACCAGCGCTCCGACGGCACACATAATAATCAGCGCGACGATACGTTGCCACTGAGCCTGATCGGTAGGAAAGTAAGGCAGCATAAAATAAAGCACGCCAATCATAGAGCCAGTCGAGATAGCAAACTGCGTAAACAGCTTTTTCCAATGCGGACCGAAACGGAAAATATCACGCTTGTGCAAGAAGTAATATAGTAAGCCTGCATTTACAAAAGCAGCGCCAGTCGTAGCCAATGCCAGACCACCATGTAACGGTATCTCTAAGAAATAGAATATCCCGATAAAAATAACACTAAAGATCATATTGGCGATGACAGAGATGATACCGATTTTGACAGGAGTTCTGGTGTCTTGACGCGCAAAGAATGCAGGGGCAAAAATCTTAATAAGCATAAATCCTAAGATACCGCCTGCCATACTACGTAGGGCCAGTGAGCTCATTTGGGCATCACGTAAGGTAAACTCACCACGTAAAAACAGCGCTTGCATCAATACATCTGCCAGTACAAATAAGGCAGCTGAGGCAGGCACACCGACCAAGATGATAAGACGTGCTGCCCAGTCGATGGTTTTTTTGAAACTGACGTCGTCCTTTTGAGCTTCACTTTTTGATAGGCTTGGTAATATGACGGTACCAATCGCTACGCCAATCAGACCTAATGGTAGCTCGCTCATACGTTCAGCTGCATAGAGCCAAGAGACGGAACCGCCAATCATTAACGAGGCAAAGATAGTGTTCAATAGTAAATTTATCTGAGTGACAGAGACACCAAAGATAGCAGGTAACATCAGTTTCAAAATTCGACGAACACCTTCGTGCTGGAAGTCAATCTTTGGCGCGACAAGCAGCTTTTGTTGCCAGAGCTGCGGTAGTTGGATCAAAAACTGTAGCAAACCTGCGATGGCGACTGCATAGCCGAGTGCCATAATAGGCGTATCAAACATTGGCGCAAAAATCAGCGCCCCACCAATCATACACAGGTTCAATAACACGGGCGCAAACGCCGGTGCGGCAAAACGACCGTAGCTTTGTAGAATACCACTGGCAAAAGCTGTCATAGAAATGAATAGCAAATACGGAAAGGTAAGACGTAGCAACTCAGCGGTAATGGCAAACTTATTGGGTTGATCGGCAAACCCAGGGGCAAACAACGTTACCACCCAAGGAGCGATTAAGATGACCACCACTGTCAGCATTGATAGCACTAGTAACAATGCGCCCGAGGTACGACTGACCAAGATCTGCACTTGTTGTAAGCTGTACTTTTCTTTGTATTCAGACAGTACTGGCACGAAAGCTTGGCTAAACGCACCTTCTGCAAACAGTCGTCGTAAGAAGTTTGGAATTTTGAAGGCGACCAAAAAGGCATCCATCAAACCACCTGCACCAAAAACCCCTAGCAATACAACATCACGTACCAAACCTAAAATACGCGATAACATGGTCATACTGCTGACCACCATGGTTGAACGAAATAACCGACTTTTTGCCATGAGAACCTATCTTGCCAAGTTGTATATTGAGTTATGTGCCGATGTGATATGGATGAAAAACTGATGAATTATATCACTTTCACCATTGAGATAAATGGATTGAGTGTGGAAATCACTTCTGCGACGGTACATCGTTTTTCGTTGCATCAGCAACTAACTGGCGCAACCTTGCCCATTCAAAATAATCACCAGGGTCAGTCTTACGCCCAGGCGCGATATCGCTATGGCCCGTCAAGTGGCGACGTGTTTTGGGGTAGGCCTTGTAGATGGCGGCAATTACTTCGGCTAGCTTCTCATATTGAGCAGAGGTGAAGGACACAAAATCCGACCCTTCAAGCTCGATGCCAATGCTATAATCATTACATTCAGGTCGACCTAAGTAACTAGACCGCCCAGCATGCCACGCCCGTTCGTTGAAATTGACGAACTGGGTGATAGCGCCATCACGTTCGATAAACAAGTGCGCTGATACTTCTGCACCTTTGATTGTTTGAAAATAAGGATGAGCATCCCAGTCTAATTGATTGGTAAATAATGCTTTTACATAATGTGTGCCATTAGTGTCGCAGGCACCAAATTCATTCGGTGGTAGGCTGATATTGTGTACGACGATGGCGTCAATACTTAAATCTTTTGGCCTTACATTGTAATTGGGTGAGGCCAGCCAAGTGGCTGCTGATAGTAGACCGTCTTTGATGATCATTGACGACGTAGATGATGAGTTTGGCAATAATACGGGCATAATGCTCTCTTTTTATACTAGTATTGATAATGGTGTGATAGACAATCTACCTAAGTAGCTAAACGATAGTGGGCTATGTGTTTGATTTTTTGACCCAGAAACTTTAATAACGCTGATAGCGTATGAATAATAACGTGCGAGATTTTACCTCATGTCTATAAAACTGACGTCCATACCTATCGATTGTACGCTAATGACCATTGGCCTGCGAGCACGTCTGCCATTGGCTATAGCAGGGTTATTGCTCTCGGCTCAAACACAGGCATTTTTACCAACGCCGCTGTCCGTCCTTGAATCAGATGCATTGTCACCTGATGCATCTAGCTTAGCACCTACTAGCACAGCACCTACTAGCACAGCACCTACTTATTCTAATTCAGATGCATTATCTGAGCCGGACAATATTAATAGTGCTGAACCTAACATTCAAAAGAGTATTTTATCTGAATCAAGTTTAGCGACAGACCAGCTGCTATCGACATGGCGGCAACAAGTAAAAATAGACAAATTGGCACAGCATACAACATGGCGACGCTTGTTGTATTTTTACGATGATAAAAACAGTGTATTGGGTAAAAAGAAAACCGAGAGTTTGGTTGACGACCCGAGCTTTTTTTTAAGTGAAAATGGTCAACGAGATTCAGGTGCAGAGTTAGATGCGATGCTCGTGGCACTTGCGCAAGAGTTGGCATCATCAGCGACTGATAACGACCAAGCCAAAACTAATACCAATAATAATTCTGTCTTATGTCGTTTTCCAGCGCGAGTGGCATGGTTGACAGAGGTGCTAGCGATCGATGCTGCAAGTCTATCTGTTGACTGTGCAGAATTGGATGAGTGGATGTCGACATTGGCGCCTGAGCAGCTGTCTATCATGTTTGCGCAGGAGTATTTGGACAATCCGCTCTCTGCGTTTGCTCATACGCTGTTACGCATTGACTCAAAAGCGAGTATCGCCGATCCAAACCAAATTGATAAGGCTTATGCGCTGAACTATACGGTAGACGGTGATTCAAACGACAGTTTTCCAGTCTATGCTACCAAGTCAATGATTGGTAGCTACAACAGCGCTATCGAAATTGACCCTTATCCAGAGATGCTAGCGAAATACCTGCAAGATGATGAACGTGATACGTGGACATATCAGTTGAGTCTGACGCCCGCGGAAGTTCAGCAGATTATGCGCCACGTTTGGGAAACCAAAGCATTGAAAATGCCGTATTACTTTACCACGGACAACTGTGCTTCTGAGATTTTGCGTCTTATTGATGTGGTCCGTCCGCAGCAAAACTTACTGAGCCAATTGTCTTACGCCGTCGTGCCTTCTGATGTGATTCAACTATTAAATGATAAGCAGTTACTGGCAAGTACCACTTATACACCTGCTGATAATACCTTACGTCAAAATCAGCTCAATGAGAAAAAACAACAGCGCGCGCAGTTGGGCTATCATAATAGCGCCAAACAAACCGTGAATGAAATCAAGTCTGCGCAGCTCAACCCTGTATCGAGCATGTCAGATGATGGGCAAACACTACTCAAGCGTCAAATCGACGTATCGGATAATAATCCAATAGACAGGCATCCGCTACAGTTGGGCACGATAGGTATAGGGCAGCGTGGCGACAATGACTATATGGATATTGGGTTTCGAGCGGGGTTTCATGATACGCTTGACCACGCCTCAGGGTATCCACAGTTTTTCAACTTAGAAGGGCTGGCTGCGACATTACGACTGTATGACACAGATGATAATAATCCCAATCAGCCAGATAGTGTGGTCTTGCAAAATGTCACTTTGATTCGAGGTCGCTCTTTTAACCCTGTTAATGCTGCCAAAAAAGGCAATACTTGGGGTGCCAGTATTGAGGCGACGCGAGTAAACGATGGATCGCAAGAGGCAGGTACGGATCATTTGGTCGGTAGCGTGGGTTACGAAAAAGGCTGGTCATGGGCATTTGGTACACCAGCCGCAGGTACTGGTGAGATGCCGCCGCAACTGTGTTATACCTTTTTGGCAGGTACGGGACAAGTAGGACGAGGTATCAATAAAGGTTTTCGTCTAGGCGCAGGTATCAATGCAGGCTGCCGTTATCAGATTAACAATCAGTTACGCGCGCAAGCTGAATTGCAATTGCCATATTGGTATCATGGCAGCAGCGATGAAACCAACGTCCGTGGTCATTATTGGCAACCAATCTCAAGCTTAGGGCTACAATACGATATTGATAAAACACAAGCACTACGTATCAATGCCAATTACGAATGGCAAGATCGTATCGATGCCAATGATGATATACAGCTATCATACAGACGGTACTTTTAGTCACTGGTTTAGACACTGATTTAGGCATTAATTTAAACAAAATGGCTTCTAAGCGCTGTAATCGTTGCATAAAGGAAGTTGTATAAAGGAAAACATGCTTTATGAGTACGCAAAATTTACTAATTATCGGACAAGGTGATATCGGCCTGCCAGTGACCAACAAACTTGCCCAAGATGACTATTGTGTGACTGGCCTTGCTCGTAGTGAGCGCCACCATTATGATTTGGTAGATAGCGCCGATTTTTTGCAGGCTGACGCGTTGACTTTGACGACTGAGCAGCTACAAGCATTTACTCATATTGCGATTATCGTTACCCCTGACGAGTACTCGACCAGCGGTTATCACGACAGTTATCTAGCGATTAGCCAGCATTTGGCAGCGCTTGCTCCACAGCTCACTAAAATTGAACGTGTGGTATTCATTTCTTCTACTGGTGTCTATGGTCAGGACAATGGTGAGTGGATTGATGAGCATACTGTACCTGTTACGCCTGCGCGTGAAGCCTCAAAAGTTATATTGCAAGCAGAACAAGCGCTGCAACAAGGCTTCGGTGATAAAGCCATTATTATTCGCCCTAGTGGCATCTACGGTCGCGAGCGCTTAATGCGACTACGCAAGGCTCGTGAGCCAAATAAAAATCCAGTGCCAGCTGAGCATTGGAGCAACCGCATCATGGATCGCGACTTGGTCAATATCATCGCCAAAGTGTTGACGATAGAAACACCAAAGTCTGTCTATCTAGCGACGGACTATCGACCTGTTACTACGTTTGAGCTAGGGGTTTGGCTTAGTGAGCAGGTTGGCGAGACACCTCCTACTATTGATAATACAAAAACCTCAGTGACAGGAAAACGCTTGCACAGCAACATTCCGTTAGCTTGGCTTGATTATGCTGATTGGCAGACAGGCTACCGCGATATTTTAAATCATCAAGAGTAAGCTTTTAGAGTTAAGCCCTACAGAGTAAAATAGCCCTCGGTATAATCGTTTTTGTTTGTTTCATATTTTATAATCTATGGAGATTTCATGTCCCAGCCTTCTACTTCTGATGACCGTTTATCTCATGCTAATCTGGCAACAGAGGGCGGGCAGCTGGCAGAAGGTCACGTCCAAAAAAAGGCTGAGCAATCGTCTATACTAGCTGATTCACAGCAGCCTGCGATCTTACATCCTAACTTTGATCCCAAACAATCTCCTCTGGATCCTGCCAGACCATTAAGTGATATACCTGAGCCTGCTCGTCGCCTAAATGGTCAACTGCGTAGGCTCTACGGTAACTCGACTCGGTTCTATCAGCCCAATGCAGACAGCTTATCGAAATGGTCGCTGATTGCTTCAGAGGCATTGGCTGAGCATTTATCATTGCTGAATGCGGCCCAGCTTATCGAATTGCCGGATAGCTTTTATCAGAATCACAGTGAGCAGCCACTAATATCGACATTATCAGATATGACGTTGTTAGATATGTCGGATATTCAACAGGCGATTCGCGCTTATCCAAAACTGAACCGTTATGGGTTTTTGCCGACTGATAGCGCTACAGGGGTTGAGCCAAACAACGATTCAAATAATGACTCAAATAATGACAGCAAGGCTCAAAATTCTGCACTATCTATGCGCGCATTGACCAAACGTTATAATCCGGATGAGCTACTCAATAGTCTGTATGCCGACGATTGGCAAGTGATACTACAACCGCAGCAGTTTGAAACAGGCGAGGGCAGTTTGGCCACGGATATTATGGCATGTAGCGTGGCTGTCCATGCGCTAAAGCAATGTAGTACCCGTAAGAGTATCAATCATAGTTATAGCGCCGCAGAAATCTGCCAGCATGTGCGTAGCTATTTGCTCAGTCAGATCGTTTGTGAGCCGTCACAGCGCCATGCATATCGTCAGATTCGACTGTTTGCTGGCCATATTATTGTTGCCGCTTATCATTTGGATTGGGAAATACAAGTCCGAGCAGATGGACAGAGCTATTTTAATATCTCGTCGCGTAGTGGTTTGTTGACTCGCTATGCCAATATGCAGGATTATGAGATCAATGGTTGGTCAAGCTGATCAATAATGCGTACAATAATGCAAATTTTTTGTCCCCTCTTTTTGCTGATAGGAATGTCATAATGTCTCATGTAATACGCCCTCAAGACCCTACATTTTCATCTCATCAATTTATTCAACTGGCTCTAGACAACCAAGTGCTAAAGTTTGGTGAGTTTGTCCTAAAGTCTGGTCGTATCAGTCCATACTTTTTTAATGCAGGCTTGCTGGCGACTGGTGAGATGTTGTCACTGCTAGCACGTGGTTATGCAGATGCCTTGGCTGAACAAATGAGTACGGCAAATAATGGCGATAATGAGCAAGAGCTGGTCATCTTTGGTGCGGCTTACAAAGGTATTCCTTTTGTCGCAGCGACGGCGCAAGCGTTATGGCTACATCATGGCATCAATGCCAAATGGGGCTATAATCGTAAAGAGGCCAAAACTCACGGCGAAGGCGGTAATTTGGTCGGTGCTGACGTAACTGGCAAGGCCGTTTGGGTGCTTGACGACGTCATTACAGCGGGTACAGCCATGCGCGAAGTGGTAGAGATTTTAGAGCAAGCAGGCGCAAGCGTTGCTGGTATTATCGTCGCACTTGATCGTAAAGAAAAAGGTCAAGCCGAGCACTCTGCTATTCAAGAGCTTGCCGCGACACTAGAAGTGCCTGTACGTGCATTGGTCGATATCGATGATTTGATCAGTTATTTGGCCGATGACCATGGTGCACAAAACGGCCAGCATAAAGACGCGACCCAGTTAGCCAAAATGCAACACTACCGTGAGCAGTACGGCGTATAGTTGGGCACTGATGTTGTTTAGTAGGTGTGTTTCATATTAATAATATAACGTAAGTGAGTTTTATCATGAGCCAACAAAAACAAGAAAAGTCGCTAAAAATACTCGTTATTATGGATCCTATCGAGCGGGTCAATTATAAAAAAGACACCAGTCTCGCCATGATGTGGGCCGCTCAAGATCGTGGCCATCAGCTTGGTTACTGTCAGATTCATGACTTGTGGTTGGACCGTGGTCAGTTGATGGTTGATACGCAGCCGCTTACAGTAAAGCGTGATCCTGCAGATTTCTATACATTGGGTGATAAAAGCACAGGGCCAGTCGGCGACTATGACGTGATTTTGATGCGCAAAGATCCGCCGTTTGATATGCGCTTTATCTATGCCACTTATATGCTTGACCATGCCAAAGCAGCAGGCGTGCTCGTGGTCAATGACCCACAGGCGATTCGCGACTGCAATGAAAAGTTATTTGCGACGTGGTTTAGCGATTATATGAGCCCAACGATTGTGACCAGCAAACAAGCACATATTCGTAAGTTCATCGCTGAACAGCAGGACGTCATCGTCAAGCCATTAGATGGCATGGGCGGCACTGGCATCTTCCGTTTGACTGCTGATAGTCCAAATATTGGAGTGACGTTAGAGATACTGACTGAGCTTGAGACTTTGCCCATCATGGCGCAGCGTTATTTGCCAGAAATCAAAGAAGGCGATAAACGCGTATTAATCGTCGATGGAGTCGTGGTAAATTATAGTTTGGCTCGTATTCCAACCAAAGGCGAGACCCGTGGTAATCTAGCAGCTGGTGGTAGTGGCGTTGCTATGCCATTGACTGATATCGAACGCCAAGTAGCAGAAGTTGTGGCACCAATCGTCAAAGAAAAAGGCCTAATGTTCGTTGGTCTAGACTTGATCGGTGGGCGTATCACTGAGATTAACGTTACTAGCCCAACATGCGTACGTGAGATTGATGACCAGTGTGGTACAGATATCGCGACCGATTTTATCATGGCGGTTGAGAATAAATTTACTGCGTAGCTTTCGCTATGTCCAGGAACGTTTTGAATTAAAGAATGTTTTGACTACGTAAAACCCATATTTTGAGGTATTGTTAGTCATTGATTTTTCTTACCGTTTATTAGCATTACACGATGCCAAGCCGTGACTGATCATGGCTTGGATTTTTGTTATTTTTGCTGCATAAAGTACTGTATATAAGACAATGATTTCCTCTATACTATGCGGGCTTTGGCTAGGTCATTATTTTTTATAATTGTTACCGCCGCAGTGAGATAAACCCTTCATATAAATAAAGTAAAGATAGGCAGGCGTTCATGAAAACACCGCATATATTGATGATGGCAGCTGGTACGGGCGGGCATGTTTTTCCAGCGCTTGCAGTGAGCGACGAGTTGACCCAGCGCGGTGCGGTAATTCATTGGTTGGGAACGCCAAACGGTATGGAAAACGGTTTGGTTGAGCCAGCAGGTTATCCTTTTCATGCTATTAATATGCAAGGACTTCGTGGCAAAGGCATTGGTCGACTACTGAAGCTACCAATGACTCTGCTATCCGCGACGATGGCAGCCGTAAAAGTGATTCGTAGTAGTCAGATCGATGTAGTCGTTGGGTTCGGTGGCTATGTCACTGCACCCGGCGGTATCGCTGCGCGTATGACTAATACGCCATTGATCATCCATGAGCAAAATGCCATTGCTGGCATGAGCAATCGCTACTTATCTAAGCTGTCGACCAAAACATTACAAGCGTTTGAAAACACCTTTGCCAATAGTCAGCAAGATGCCAAGCTTGAGACAGTGGGCAATCCTGTGCGTAATGCCATTACTGGTGTCGCAGAGCCAACGGTACGCTACGATGTAAATGACAGTTCACCGCTTAAGCTGTTGGTAGTCGGCGGTTCACTTGGCGCTCAGGTATTAAATGATACAGTACCAAAAGCATTAGCATTACTAGATCAACCATTTGAAGTCCTACACCAGTGTGGACGCAACAATGAAGCAGCCACGCAAACGGCTTATAGCGCACAAGACCTAAACAACCATCAGTTTACTGTACAGCCTTTTATTGATGATATGGCTGCAGCTTATAACTGGGCAGATATCATCGTTTGCCGCGCAGGTGCATTGACCGTGACGGAAATTCAAAACGTCGGCATCGCCGCTATTTTTGTACCGCTACCGCATGCAGTGGATGACCATCAGACGGCTAATGCGCGCACGTTGACCTCACATGATGCTGCAATTCTACTGCCACAGTCAGAGCTATCTGCCAAAAGTCTAAGTGACGAGCTTGGCGCACTCAATCGAGAGAAGTGCTTGGCGATGGCGAAAAAAGGCCATGCATTAGCTAACCGTAGTGCGAGTAAGCAAGTTGCTGACATCATTTGGCAAGCGCTATAGTCTGTCGCTCATACCCCTTATTTGAATTTACTAAGTTTTATTGACCTTTAATAAAGAGAGATCCTTATGCCTACCTCTGCGAAAGCTCTACCTAAGCGTTTGATTGAAATACCAGAAATGCGCCGCATTCAGCATTTGCATTTCATCGGTATTGGTGGCTCAGGCATGTGCGGTATCGCTGAGGTGATGAACAATCAAGGCTATCAAGTCAGTGGTTCTGACATCGCAGAAAGCTTGGTGACTAAACGATTACAGCAAATCGGTATTGAAATATCTATCGGCCATGACTCTAAAAATATTGCCAATGCTGACGTTATCGTTGTCTCATCAGCGATTGATCGTAGCAATCCTGAGGTAAAAGCAGCACTTGAAGCTCGCCTGCCAGTAGTACGCCGCGCTGATATGCTTGGTGAACTAATGCGCTATCGTCACGGCATCGCAGTTGCTGGCGCGCATGGCAAGACGACGACGACCAGTTTGCTAACCACAATGATGGCAGAAGGACAGCTAGATCCTACTTATGTCATTGGCGGTAAGTTAAATGCGTCAGGCAAAAATGCAGCATTGGGTAGCAGCCGTTTCTTGGTAGCAGAAGCTGATGAGTCTGATGCATCATTCTTGTCATTGCATCCGATGGCCGCGATTGTGACCAATATCGACCAAGACCATATGGAAACCTACGAAAACAGCTTTGATAAATTAAAAGCCGCTTATATCCAGTTTCTACAAAACATGCCGTTTTACGGTTTGGCAGTGGTCTGCGGTGACGATCCTGAGCTGTATGCAATGATCGATGATATCGGTCGTCCAGTATTGACCTTTGGTCTTGAGCCGTTCAATGATGTACAAGCTGTAGACTTAGTGACAGAAGGAACCAAAACTCACTTTACCGTATTGCGCCGTGACCGTGAGCCATTACGCCTGACGTTGAACATTCCTGGTACACATAACGTTTATAACGCGCTTGCTGCCATCACGATGGCGACTGATGAAGGCGTTGATGATGCAGCGATTGAGCGTGCCCTGCAAAAATTTGAAGGCGTGGGCCGTCGTTTTGAGCAGCATGCTTCTGTCGATATCGATGATGGTAATGTCTTATTGATTGATGATTATGGTCATCATCCAAAAGAAGTCGATGCGACCATTAAAGCCGCTCGCCAAAGCTTCCCTGATCGTCGTTTAGTGATGCTATTTCAGCCACATCGTTACAGCCGTACCCGTGATTGCTACGACGATTTTGTAGAAGTGCTATCGAGTGTTGATGAGCTATTGTTATTAGATGTTTATTCAGCAGGTGAGAGTCCAATTACCGGCGCTGATACCAAATCACTAGCGCGCAGTATCCGTTTGCGCGGTGAAGTTGAACCGACTATTATTGATAAAGACAATCTAGCCCCTGTTATGCAACGTTTGCTAAAAGCCAACGATATGCTGATTACCCAAGGCGCTGGTAATGTCGGGCAGATTGCTATCGATTTGGCTGCCAATAACCTTTATATTAAGTAAGCTAAAATTTAGGGACGATTCTCATGACAACTGATAATAAAGACAATAATAGCACTCAAAATGCAGCTATCAATGATACATCTTTAGACACGACGACTCATACAAAAGACGCTAGTCAGTTTGGCAAAGTAGCCGTTATTTATGGTGGCAGTAGCAATGAGCGCAGCGTGTCTTTGGACAGTGGTGCGGCAGTATTGCAAGCGCTGCAAAACCAAGGTGTTGATGCGACTCATTTTGATCCAAAGCATCAAGACATCACTGAGCTACGCAAATATGACCGCGTGTTTAATGTATTGCATGGTCGCGGCGGCGAAGATGGCCTACTGCAAGGCGTATTACAGTGGTTTGATATACCGCAAACTGGTTCAGGGATTCTAGCTTCGGCATTAGGCATGGACAAAGTACGTACCAAGCAATTGTGGCAAGGTTGTGGCCTTTCAACTGCACCATTTTCATTATTGACGGCTGATACTGACTGGCAGCAAGTGGTTAACATGCTAGGTTTGCCACTCATCATTAAACCAGTTCATGAAGGTTCAAGCATTGGCATGACCAAGGTTAATCATCTTGATGAGCTGCCTGCCGCTTATGCAACTGCAGTGGAATGTGGTGATGCGGTGATGGCTGAGCGCTGGATTACAGGTCGCGAATTTACAATTGTAATTATCGATGATGAAGCCTATCCAGTGATTCGTCTCGAACCAGCTGATATCACTAATTTCTATGATTTTGAAGCCAAGTATAATCGTAACGATACCAGTTACTACATTCCCTGTGGATTGAGCGCTGCTGATGAAAAGCACCTGCAAGATTTAAGCCTTGCAGCATTTCGTGCAGTAGATGCAAAAGGCTGGGGACGTATCGACGCCATGCAAGATGAAGCAGGCAATTTTTGGTTGCTTGAAATCAATACCGTACCAGGTATGACCAGTCATAGTTTGGTTCCGATGGCGGCCAAAGCTCGCGGACTAGATTTTGATGCACTATGCTGGCACATTTTGGCGCAAACACTATAACTGTCAAATCAACTAAATTGAGCAGATAGTGACGACTCTTTGTGTCACTAGAGCTGCTATACCACAGCTTCATGTAAACTTGTGTAAATTCGCTGCTGGTAGTTGGTGTTTGGCTATTGTTTAACCATAAAATACGTTAATATTGTAAGAATAGGTCTATTTCGGTGATATTTATGTTGTTTTGTGAATACAACTGATAACTTATTCATAATTTAAGAAAAATGTTACGTTTAAATCAACGTAATCGCTGTATATAAGCTATATTTTTAATAAAATTTGATAACATATCGACTTAATAAGCTTCTGCCAAAAATACGCAGATTTATATCAATAAATAGCATGATCAGTTTTATGCAAATATAGGGACAAAGGTCGTTATGGCTCAAACTGTCAACGAGGTAACTGACTTGATGAGTGATAAAGCCGGTCGCCCAAAATCTAAGATCCAAATACCGGCAACGGTAAAGTATCTATTTATGGTACTGGTCTTAGGTTTGCTAGTGCTAATATTAATGATGGGCGGCAAAGCGTTACGTGATGCACCGCCAGCAAATATTTATGTCAGTAATCAAGGTTTGTCTGCTGCTCAATATCGCTCATTACAAGACGTGATGGAACAACAACAAGTAAGCAGCTTTTTTACTTCTGATTTGCAAGCATTGCGCGATATTACGATGGGCTTAGCTTGGGTAGACCAAGTGAGTATCTCTCGTGATTGGCAACGCGGCATCGTCGTCAATGCATTACCCAAGCAAGCAGTTGCCAATTTTGGTACAGAACGTTTGGTTGATGCAAAAGGGGCTGTATTTGTTCCTGCTGATAGTAGAGATTTAACACAAGAGCGTTTTGCGACCTTGCAGGGTGAGATGTCTCAAGCACCAGTTATTATGCAACAAATGCAGCAAGTTAATGATTGGTATGCACCGCTTGGTATGCAGGTCGACGATATCATTCTGTCACCGAGAATGACTTGGTTAATCCGTTTTGACAATGGGCTACGTGTGATTGTAGACAATGAAAATACGGCACAAAAACTACTGAATTTAAGCCAGTTGCTTGGCAATCAGTTAAGTACGCGTCGAGATGAAATGCAGTCTGTAGATTTACGATACAAAAATGGCTTTACCATTGCTTGGAACGTGACACAGAGTGCTGAATCAGAATAGCCTAAGTAAGCACTACATCTATGCATAACCGATGTGAGCTAATACGGTTTATTTAGTTTGAAGAAAATATGTACAACATCATAGCGTATTAGTAACGCTTTTTTTAATGATTTAATAGAAGAGCATCACCTGCTCTTCTATTTAGCGATAATTTGTCTGGTACCATGAAAAATAATGAAAATCTGGTTGTTGTCCATCTAAGTGCCACGGCAGTATATGTCGTCATAGGCAATGTTGTCTCTGCAAAAGACATTCGTATTTTGGGCGTAGGACAAGTTAAAAACAGCGATTTTTATCAAGGTCAAATAAAGCATCGTGAACGTCTGCAAGGTGCTATTAAGCAAGCCATTCAAGAAGCGGAAGACACCGCTAACTGCCGTGTGCATAGTGTTTGGTTAACCCTTGCGACCCCTGAGCTATCTAGCAAAAACAGTGCTGGAGAGGTCAAAGTAGAAGATGAAGTCGTACGTGCCAAAGACATGGTACAAGCATTGGCCAATGCAAAATCGCGTGATTTATCATCAGACTATTATTTGATGCATTGCTGTCAGCAAGGTATCTATGTCGATGAGCAAGATTTTATGGTGGATGATGTCATCGAAATGATGGCACACAATATCACCGTGATGTACCACATGATGATGATGCCTGTTGCCAGCCGTCAGAATATCCAAAAACTATTGCAAAGTTGTGACGTCGGTATTGATCATATTGTTTTCGATGCAGTGACCAGTGCTGAGTATAGTTTGATGACTGAGGAACGCCAGCAAGGGGTTTGCTTAGTAGACATCGGTGCTAGTACGACCAGCATTTGTGTGTATAAAGAGAATAAACTGATTTTTACACATTGTATAGCAACAGGCAGTCATGAAGTGACAATGGATATTTCAGCTGATTTTGGTATTTCCATGATTGAAGCTGAAAAGCTGAAGAAGTCCCATGGCACAGCTGATGTTAATAGTGTCGACCCAAGCGCCTTCTTTTTGTTCAAACCTCAAGGATCGGGCGACGAAATCAATATTGGCATCTATAACCTAGCACGTATTATTGAAGCTCGTTACGTTCAGATATTTACTGAAGTAGCGCGTCAATTACACGAAGCAGGTTTGATAGGCTATATCGATAAAGGGATTGTGTTGACTGGCGGCGGTAGTACGATTAAAGGTATGATACCCTTTGCCAAGAAGCTACTAAAAATGCCTGTCGTACTGACCAACACTCATCCTGCTATCAGTGCTTATAATCATTTTGATAATGATGAGTCATTTAAGCTATTAAATAGTCAAGTGAATGACCGTGCTTATCAGACAGCTTTTGGCACATTGCTATATAGTCAAAGTGAGCAATTCCGCCGTAGCGAAAAAAGCGAACCTGAAGCGATTCAAAACAATCGAGTATCAGGCGTGTTTCGGAGTGCGGGTCAACGGTTTGCAAATGTCTTAAAGAAAATATTATAGATCTGTTTAATCTCATATCTAGAAAATCCATATATTATGGAATGTCTCTAAATTAGTTAAGCAAAAAATAAAGTAACATTGCGAATAAATTAGTTTTAAAAATAAAGTATTAAGTGATAATGACATATTATTGTCTATACTGATCGATTTTAGCCATACCCTGTTTTATTTAAATACATTTATATATAGTATGTCGATAGCGCGCCACATGAGTGCGTTACTATGTATCGACTTACACGCTATCTGCAACTGGAGAATCTTTTTTATGTCAAAATACACCATGCCAGATGATAATCAGCTTCAAAACAATGGCCAAGCAAGCTTCACTGTATTCGGTGTTGGTGGCGGCGGCGGTAATGCAGTTGAACATATGGTACAGCAAGGCATCAGAGGTGTAACGTTCGTTTGTGCCAATACAGATAAACAAGCGCTAGATCGTCTTACTGCACCGCATAAACTGCAACTGGGTGCAAAAACGAACCGTGGTCTAGGGGCAGGCGCAAATCCAGAAGTGGGTCGTGAAGCAGCAGAGAGCGAAGAAGAAGCGATTCGCGCATTGCTTGAGCACTCTGATATGGTATTTATCACTGCTGGTATGGGCGGCGGTACTGGTACAGGCGCAGCGCCAGTTGTTGCTCGTATTGCGAAAGAAATGGAAGTACTAACAGTTGCTGTTGTGACCACGCCATTCAAGTTCGAAGGTGGTAAGCGTATCAAAGCTGCTAAAGCAGGTATTGAGCAGCTGACTAACTTTGTCGACTCAATTATCACGATTCCAAATGATAAGTTAATGAGTGTATACGGCAACATCTCTATGCAAGATGCTTTCAAAAAAGCGGATGATGTATTGCTGCATGCCGTTCAAGGTATTGCGGAAACCATCGCTAGCGAAGGTATGATCAATATTGACTTTAACGACATCCGTACGGCGATGACTGCGAAAGGTCATGCTATGATGGGTATTGGCCGCGCCAGCGGTGATGATCGTGCGCGTCAAGCGACTGAAAAAGCCATCAGATCACCACTACTTGATGATTTGCGTTTAGAAAATGCAAAAGGCCTATTGGTTAACGTTATTTCTTCAGAGTCACTGTCACTAGATGAAATGAGCAAAATCAGTGCAATAGTCGAAGAAATTACTGATATTGATGACGCTCACATTTTCTATGGTTCTGTGATTGATGAAAAAATGGGTGACGACTTACATGTAACCGTCATCGCAACTGGCTTAACGTTAGACGAAAATGCAGGTCAAGAGCCAGAAGTAGTAGAGCAGCCAGTACCTTCTGTTAATAGCACGCAACCTGTCGATCCTAACGTGCATACCAGCGCTTTAAACAGTCAGAAGCAGTCACAAGCTCAGCAGTATCAGGATAGCGTTGCACGTTCTAGTGCAAGTGCACCTCAAGAGCAGCCTAAGACTAAAACAAACAGTATTCAAGACTATTTAAAGCGTCAACAGAATAAATAGTACTTCTAATTTACTGTGAATAAGAAAAGGCCAGCGTTTTGACGCTGGTTTTTTGTGTTTAAGGAAAGATGAAACGTTTTCTATAAGAAAAATCATGAGAATTTTCTATGTAAACTATATGTATATGACTGTCGAAACGTATATGAGCATCGTTGTTTTATAGCATTAGATAGGCTATATAAAGTACAAATCAGTAATAGGATATTGACGATAAGTGTTATCAATCAAGGAGATAAGAAAATTAGCGCTTTTTATATATAGCGAATAAGGGGTCGGTAATGGTACACTATGTCAATTGTAACAAAATATGTGAGAAGACAACCATGAACCAAAGAACCATAAAAACAGCAATAGCCGTTACGGGTACTGGTCTACATAGTGGTCAGCCTGTTGACTTGGAGTTTCATCCACAGCCGATTGACACTGGTATTGTTTTCGAGCGCTCTGATATAGAAGGTAGTCAACCAATTCCAGCGAGTGCGTTTTTAGTACAAGACACCATGATGTCATCGAATTTAGTGTTTGGTGGTACGCGCGTGGGCACCGTTGAGCATCTGCTTAGTGCCATCGCTGGTCTAGGCGTGGATAACCTATTGATTCGTGTCTCTGCTTCAGAGATACCAATTATGGATGGTAGCGCTGCGCCTTTTGTTGCGCTCTTACTTGATGCAGGATTTTGTGAGCAAGAAGCGGCCAAGAAATTTATTAAAATTATACGCCCAGTACGGGTAAAGCTAGAAGATAAATGGGCAGAGCTACGTCCTTATGAAGGGTATGAATTAAATTTCGAAATTGATTTTGATCATCCTGCGTTTGATAAGAACTTTCAGCATGCACAGTTGCAGTTCTCTACACAGAACTTTATCGAACAATTAAGCACTGCGCGTACTTTTGGGTTTTTACGTGATATAGAAGCGCTACGTCAGAATAACCTAGCACTTGGCGGTAGTATGGATAATGCTATCGTTATTGATGATGCCAACATACTTAATGCCGAAGGCTTACGTTTTAACGATGAGTTTGTCCGTCATAAAATCTTAGATGCTTTGGGAGATTTGCATCTGATTGGCTACCCAATTTTAGGTCGTTTTAATGCCTATAAGTCTGGTCATGCTCTAAATAATTTATTAGTACGTGAAATACTGTCTGATGAAGATAACTTTGAAATTGTAACTTTTGATGACAATGTAACCTGTCCTATCGAGTATTTGCCACTTAGTGATTTGGTTATTGAAGGATAAATACAGGAATATACAGGAAGTATCGAAACATTTACGCAATATTACATAGACGGCTCATAATTACATTTATACAATATGCTATATTTTGAATATATTATCTATATGATTATATGAATTTTCTGTTAAGGCATATAATACAAAAGCTGTAGATGGTTTTTAAATCCTTCGTTAGCTATATCCATAATCTGGATGTAACTAACGAAGGATTTTTTTTATCTGATACATTACAAAAATCCATCTTTATCAATGCCATCACCTGCTCTTATTTACATAACTTTACATTTAATGGTCAGTATTTTTAATGATTAATCAAACGCAAAAGGGCTTTTCTGAGATTTTCATCAGTGGTGACATGCTCTGCGGCCTGTGATATAGTCCGTTTTGTGTTCTGGCTAAGCGCCTGATTTTCATTGGCTTTACGAGAATTTGGCAAGTGCAGTGATGATGTTGACGATTGTTTAGATGAATAATTATCGGCAGAGCTTTTAGCCACAACGACACGAATTTGCTTGAGTTGTTTAAATGTAATTGACTGCTCTGTTAGTATTTGCAAATACGAGCTATGTAAATAGCGAATATGATTTGCTGCTGTCATTGAGCTAACACTTAATATCAACTGCTCAGGTGTTAAGCCTACAACCCAACAGGTATTGAGTATTTCTTCAGGTAGACAGTCTACCAATAGCTCTTTTATCTCGTTGGTTGCTTCTATATATAGTCGCATGTTGTTAGCAAGTGTTTGAGGTAGCGCGCTACCAGCAAATGCTTGATGATCTATAAGCTGGGCAAGCCGATTAGGCTGTTTTTTTGACATCGTAAGTACTCATCTAATAGGTGACAAACTCGATACTCATAATAGACATGCTAAAAGCAATATATAGCAGATGGCTTATAAGATAGTTGACTAGGTGGGAAGTACTACTGGCACTAGTCACTATTTGAAAAGAATGAACCGTTGTAATAGGGATTTTATCACGTCTATTTGATGATTATATCCTCTAAATTAATTGATGCTTCGTTACGGATGACGAGCAGACTTGTATTAACAATAGGTAGTAAATTTATGAAACAAGCTTTATTAATTTTGTCAGTATTGGGAATGGGTATCGCACAGACGAGTGGTGCTGCCGAGACAACCTTTCAACCAAATAATACCTTGAGTCATACCATCACAAATATTTCTACTTCTGCGAACTATGGTTCTAGTCGCAATATCTATAGCACTAACAGTGGTGCACATGTATATAGCAACGATGAGATCAGTCAAGCAATTGACAACCTAAGCGCTCATGCTAAGCAAAAAGAGTATCAGCTCGCTTCACTGACCAGTCGTTTGTCTTACGAGCAGCGTCAGCAGCAAGCAAGCCGCGTACCTGACCGCAACTCTGCTCCTGCTATTGCAGCAGCAAATGCCTCTCGCGTCGCTCTATCTAGAAGCTCTGGCTACTGTGCTCGCTATGTACGTAAAGCGTTACAATCAGCAGGTTACGAATTTACACCTAACCCTTCGGCCTATCAGTACGCCTCTCGTGGCACGCTAGCCCAAGCTGGCTTTACCAAGATCAGTAACGACATGGCACCACAAGTTGGTGATGTCGTTGTCTATAACCGCACGTCAAGCCGTCCACATGGTCATATTCAGATTTTTGATGGCAATGACTGGGTATCTGATTTCCGTCAAAACAGCATCAGCCCGTATAGCGGTACATACAGCTATACGACATGGCGTGATTCGCAGTATGTTGATGATGCATCAGATCGTGGTATCTACCTTGCAATGGCTGATAAATAAACATCAGTTAAATAAGATTAAAGTTTTCTCCAAACTCAGTAATGCTCTTTATGACATTACTGGGTTTTTTTTATGCTTTAAACTGGGATGTCTAAGTGAGTACAGCTCATATAAACAAATCAAAGCTCAAAATTTGGCCAATAGTCGCGATTGTGAAAGTCAGGAGGGGAGGCATGGCCCGAGGCAAAATATAAGTCAGTCTTGCCAAACCATAAGATGACACAAGGATGTATTTGTTCGATCATCATGTTTGCAATAGCGTATTGTTGATTCTGTAATTGAGTTATAGGTAGGCTAAAGCTACGCTCATAATGAGCAGGTGTCTGCACTACCGTTGGAGTGCTAGATAAATGGCTTTCTATTGATGTGGCTGTCAAATCATTATGCTTATTCCAGTTAATAGATGCGCGTGTGGTTCCATCGGTTTCGTACAACGGTGCTGGCGGTAGTGTCGAAGGATTACGATAGCTCTTAAATTGATAAAGAGCGTAACGACCATCAGGGCTAGTATTGATCTCTATATAAGCGGTTGCTTGCTGAAGTGGTATCTTGTGAGGTTCGGTCTGGTCAGATGCTACGACATCTTCATTATTAACCTTACTACCATCAACCTCACTGCCAGCAATAAAACATTCAAGGCAGGTTTCTTCCCATAGATAATCAGTGAAATTTACTTGAGTTTGTTGCCATGTTGGCCAATTGAGTTGATTAGCTAGAATTTGACTAGGCAGAGTCACTTGATAGGTCAGCACTAGTTGCAAAGCTGGTTGCTGGATGATCTCTACACTTACTTCGATAGAGATATTCTCAAGCGCTTCTATAGATACACCTAGTTGCTGAGCGTCTTTCGCTATCGTCTCGGTGGCTAGACGGAGGTTAAAAGCTTGTTTCATTATAAGTACATCTCGACGGTAATAATAAAGAGGGGATAGTGACAAGAGAAATTATACTGATTCAGGGAACTAATACTATATGTTAAGTATAACCGAGACTATCGGAGAACATAAAAGCCGCGAGCAAGATGCGTCGCGGCCTTTGTATTTCATTATCGTTTGGCTATGATATAAGTGAACATAAAACCCAGTCACTTAATGCCAGTCTATCATGACATATTACTGCGCGTGACGTGCTAGGTTAGACAGTTTTGGGTTGGCATTTGGGTTTTTGCGTAGTAATAATGCCATACGACCAATAGAGTGAACCAAAGACGCATTAGCCGCTTTAGCAAGTTCAGCGCCAACGATGTCACGCTCTTCTTTCGTACCAGCAGGCAATTTCACTTTGATAAGCTCATGATCTGTTAGCGCGCGATCAATCTCTTCAGTAATGGTTGGAGTAATACCCTTGTTGCCGATCATAACGATAGGCTTTAGCTCGTGACCGATGCCTTTTAGACGTTTGATGGTAGCGTTATCGAGTTGCATAGAATTCCTAGGTGTTGGTAAAAATAAAAATGGTACTGTCAAAAACAGTTATTGATCATTATAGATAATCTGTGACCATCTTGCATGAGATCAGCAGGATTTTGCACGATTTTACGTGACGAAAATGTTAAACTGAATGTTTGGTACATTATAAACGCTACTGCCTTATAAAACAGTTATTTAACCAATAGAATTTGGTCAGTTTGCAACCAACCATGAATAAAAAATTTGATTAACACCGTATTTAGAATAATCCGCATCTGATTAATATCAGTTTGTAAGTGATAGAGCAATTAAAGCAGCTAGATTTAGTAAAGCAATAGGAGCAGGTATTTTGGCCACGCGTATCGAAAACAAAAAACTATCAAAGAGCAGCAGTGCTTGGATGAAAGAGCATATTGACGATCATTATGTACAAAAAGCTCAAAAAGATGGCTACCGTGCCCGTGCCGCTTATAAATTATTAGAGATTAATGAAAAAACCAATCTAATCAAAAAAGGTATGACGGTCGTAGATTTGGGCAGTGCGCCTGGTAGCTGGTCACAAGTCGCTGGTCGATTGGTAGGTGACGATGGTATCTTGATTGCCTCTGATATTTTGGCAATGGATACCTTGCCTGATGTGACCTTTATTCAGGGTGATTTTCGTGAAGCTGAAGTGTTTGACGCTATTATGGCAGAAGTGGGTGATAGACAAGTCGATGTCGTATTGTCTGATATGGCACCTAATACCGCTGGGAACAGTGCTATCGATCAGCCACGTATGATGTACTTATGTGAGCTGGCTGTAGACTTCGCGCTTGCAACCTTACCAGAAGGTGGCGCACTTATTATGAAAGTGTTTCAGGGTGAGGGTACACAAGAATTACGCAAGCAGATGCAGCAGGATTTTAGTAAGATTCGTAGTATAAAGCCAGGTGCGTCACGACCACGCTCAAAAGAGATGTTTTGGATAGCGGTTAAATAGTTTTAACATCAATAGGTTGCTGCTCTTGTAAGCGAGAGTGTAAACCACCATAAAGTGTTATTATCGCGATATAAAATCTGCGTCAATTGTTAAATGAATAATCGTGAAACCTGCTTGAATTATGCGGGTTAGCACCACATATCATGGTATATTACCTTTGTTTTTAGCATACGTTTTAGGCAAAGTCGTCTGATAATAAGCGTTTTACAAGCTCAATGATCGTATATCTATGTTTATCTCATACTGATTATTTATAAAAACAATTTTTATGCTACCTATAAATCATATAAGTTTAATTTAGCAGCTTTTTATTATCGGGATATTCGTTAAAAATGAGCAATACGTTTATAGACGTCACGTGTTTAATAAACACACCAATAAGTAAGGGATGGGAATAACTAGTGAGCGACATGGTAAAAAATACCTTATTGTGGCTGGTGGTAATCGGCGTTTTGGTGCTGGTGTTTAGCGGCTTTGATCAATCTTCTGAGCCGGATAACCTTAACTACTCTGAGTTTGTGACCGCTGTGTCAGAAAACCAGGTAGCCAGTGTCGAGATCGACGGCGAACAGATCACCGGCGAAAAGAAAAATGGCTCATCTTTTGAGACCATTAGACCAGCTGTGTCAGATGACCAGCTCATGCCAATGCTACGTGAGAACCAAGTCGAAGTTCAAGGAACTGCACCAAAGCGCCAAAGCGTATTGATGCAACTACTGATAGCCAGCTTCCCAATTCTATTGATTATTGGTCTGTTCTTATTCTTTATGCGTAATATGCAAGGCGGCGCTGGCGGTAAAGGCGGCGGCCCAATGAGCTTTGGTAAATCAAAAGCGAAAATGCTGACCGAAGATCAAATCAACGTTAACTTCGAAGATGTGGCCGGTTGTGAAGAAGCCAAAGAAGAAGTTGTTGAAGTGGTTGAGTTCTTACGTGATCCAGACAAATTTACCAAACTGGGTGCAACGATTCCTCGTGGCATCTTGATGGTAGGTCCTCCAGGTACAGGTAAAACCTTGTTAGCGAGAGCTATTGCTGGTGAAGCTAAAGTGCCGTTCTTCTCAATTTCAGGCTCTGATTTTGTTGAAATGTTCGTCGGTGTTGGTGCATCACGTGTTCGTGATATGTTCGAACAGGCGAAGAAAAGCGCTCCTTGTATCATCTTTATTGATGAGATTGATGCAGTCGGTCGTCATCGTGGTTCCGGTATGGGCGGCGGTAACGATGAGCGCGAGCAGACATTGAACCAGTTATTGGTTGAGATGGATGGTTTTGAAGGCAATGAAGGCGTTATTGTTATTGCTGCAACTAACCGTGCCGACGTGCTCGATAAAGCATTACTGCGTCCAGGTCGTTTTGACCGTCAGGTGCAAGTAGGCTTGCCAGATATCAAAGGCCGTGAGCAAATATTGAAAGTTCATTTGAAGAAACTGCCGAACACAATCAGTGTAGATGCCAGTTCTCTTGCTCGTGGTACGCCTGGGTTTAGTGGTGCACAGCTTGCCAACCTTGTAAACGAAGCTGCATTGTTTGCCGCACGTCGTAACAAGACTAGCGTCGATATGAATGACTTTGAAGATGCGAAAGACAAGCTATATATGGGTCCTGAACGTAAATCCATGGTAATCCGCGAAGAAGAGCGCCGTGCAACTGCATATCATGAAGCAGGTCATGCGCTAGTAGCTGAGCTATTGCCAGGTACAGATCCGGTGCATAAGGTTACTATTATGCCGCGTGGCTTTGCTCTTGGTGTGACTTGGCAGTTGCCTGAGCATGATCAGACCAGTATGTATAAGTCGAAAATGCTGAGCGACATTGCTATTTTGTTTGGTGGTCGTATCGCTGAAGAAGTGTTTATCAATCAAATGTCGACGGGCGCTTCGAACGACTTTGAACGAGCTACCAAAATGGCACGTGCGATGGTCACGAAGTACGGTATGTCTGATGCACTTGGTATCATGGTGTACGAAGATGATGACAACTCGCAAGGATATTTCGGGGGTGGTGGACGTACTATCTCTGAAGCTACCCAGCAGAAGGTCGATGAAGAAGTGCGTCGTATGCTAGAAGAGCAGTATGATATCGCTCGTGAACTGATTGAGGCTAATCAGGATAAGATGCATGCAATGGTTGATGCGCTTATGAACTGGGAAACTATTGATCGTGACCAACTGCAAGATATCTTAGCAGGTGAAGAACCGCGACCACCAAGAGTTTACCAGCATAACGAAGTAAACTTGTCGAAAAACGATGTCAAAACAACGGGTGCTACACCGCCACCATTACCGGCGATGTAAATGCTAGCGTACTCATGTTTTATAAAAAGCCCTTTATGACAGAGGGCTTTTTTTATTGTCATCATTTTATGAAGGGTTTAGAACCCTATAAGATTTACTGGTATCATAAGCATAGATAACAATAAATAGGGCGTGTTGAACATTCACAAATAGGCACTGCTAATCGCTAAAACTGTTCCAGACAAGGCATAAAGTGACGGTAATGCTCCAGCCTTAACTAGGTTTGCAACGTACTGCTTGTATGGATCTGGGGGCAGTTTTAGGCTCAGCTCTAATATTAACAGAAGGAGACAGGACTCTTTTTTACCATTTCATTGTTAAAAATACACGCTTAGAATGACTAAACTTACTATTTTTAACGTCGAACTGTCTAAAAAATAGTCTCTGTCAATGCCATGGTCGAATGTTCAATACGCCCTAAAGCTGCATTATAAATTTTACTTGTGATGGATTATTCATGTCATTTTTTCAACCTTTACCCAACTATCAAATGTCTAGCCGTGATAAAACATTAGATTTGTCGCAGCCACATGTCATGGGCATCTTAAACGTAACGCCAGATTCATTTTCAGACGGTGGGCAGTTTAACGCAGTAGATAAAGCCGTCGCTCATTGTCAGCAGATGATAAATGAAGGCGCTACTATTATTGATATCGGTGGTGAATCTACTCGTCCAAATGCGAAAACTGTGGCGACTGATGATGAGATACAGCGAGTTGTACCAGTGGTTCGAGCCATTCGTAAGTATTGTAGTGACAGTATTTGGTTATCGATTGATACTAGCAGTCCTGAAGTCATGCAGGCAGCATTTAATGAAGGCGCTGACATTTGGAACGATGTACGAGCACTGAAACGTACTGGTGCGGCAGAGCTGGCGGCTAAGCTTAATATACCTGTTATGCTAATGCATATGCGCGGTGAGCCAACGACAATGAATAATCTGGCACAGTATGACGATGTGATCAATGAGGTGCGTACGGAGCTGCTCGACCGTATTAACGAAGTAGTGAGCATCGGCGTCAAACAAAGCAATATCATTATCGATCCAGGCTTTGGTTTTGCTAAGAACTATGAGCATCATTGCGCGTTATTAAGTCAGCTGAGCAGCTTGCAGACATTAGGGCTGCCAATGATGTTTGGCATTTCTCGTAAGCGTTTCTTGGCAGAAGTATTGACCAAAAGTGGGGCTGAAGTTGTGAGTACGACGCAAGCGGTAGAACGTGATTCGGCAGGAACGGCAGCTGGGCTATTTGCCTTACAGCAAGGAGCAAGTATCATTCGTACGCATAATGTGGCGATGATGCAGCAAGCAGTGGCCTTATGGAGTCAACTGTCAGCATATCGTTGTTAATATCAATTTATACACGCAAATGCGCAATAATATTCTTAGGCTTATAAATATTCTATACGCTATGCTTAACGTCTATTTCTAAACTATCTAAATCCACAAGACTATCCAATTTAATAAGAGTAAATCTATGACTAGTACAACTCAACCAGAACCAACCAATGAGCAACGCCGTATTATCTATCAAGCTCGCCGCGGATTAAAAGAATTGGATTTTTATATTGATCCTTATGTTAAAGAGCTATATCTGACAGCAGATGCTATTGAACAAGCAACATTTGCAGAAATGCTCACTCATGAAGACCCAGACTTGCTTGATTACTTTACCAATCAAAATCGTCCAGAAGAGGACGACATCTGGGCATTGGTCAATAAGATAAAAACATGGCGCCACACCAAAGACTTGGTTTAGGTCTTAAGGAACGGGTCAGCACAATATCTAACGTTTCCCATGGTACGCTTATATGACGCTAGTAACCTCGCTACGTATTGATACAGCTATCACGCCTGCCAGTTATTTACGCGCGCTGCTGTATGTAGGCTTGACTGGGGTTATGATGATATTGGCATGGTTTGCATCTTTGGCTTTGTGGCAGTATTTACTAATCTTAATAGTCTCGGCAGCAGTTGCAAGTTATCTGATTATATCGAGACCAATACTATTACATATTAGTCAGCCATCGCTCAGTCAGCGTATTGATAAAGAATGGCAATTACTGATACGAACGGGCCGCGGCGATGAGTTATGGCAAGCAGAGTTAGTTGATATAAATCGCTATCAGTGGGCAATGAGTGTCGAATTCAATATTGTTGAGCCTTATCAAAAAACGTTTTCGACTACTATATTTCGCGACCAAGTAAATCACGAGCACTGGCGACAGTTAAATATTTTAGCCAATACCAGTAAGAGTAATGCTAGATAACTGGTTATCTACTGGTCTTAGACTTCTCCTTTTACGGTGAAAAATCTCTACACGTCATAACAAAATAGCTATCTCAAAGGACAAAGAGGTTTGTTATATTAAAATCTGTTATATTAAAAATAGAAAATAAAACTCGTAATTCTGCTGTCCCGTTATTAAAGAACATGTATGCAGATATGGTGTTTCATAAATTTTAGCAGTATTTTTGTACTAAACAATACGATAAAAAGAGGAATAGATAATGAGCTTATTAGGGAATTTAGTGAGCCAAGTGGCACGTAGTGCAATGAATCCAGACGATGCTCAGCGCAATCCAGTTAACCAACGTACTGAAACACGGCAGACTGGCGGATTAGGTGATATTTTAGGTAGCGTATTAGGCGGCGGCAGTCAGGCAGGTGGTTATAGCCCTCAACAAAATAGTCGTCAAGCAGATAATGGTTTTGGCTTAGATGACATCATTGGTGGTCTCACGGGCGGTAGTCAGCGCGGCGGTATGAGTTCAGGTGCTGGCGGACTAGGTGATATTTTAGGTAGTGTATTAGGTGGTCAGCGTACTAATAGTGGGTTCGGTGGTAAAGGTATGCTCGTCGCTGCGTTGATGCCTATGGTACTCAGTTGGATCAAACGTAATGGTGGTTTGAGTGGGGCGTTGTCAAAAATCACTGGTATGGGCTATGAAGGTCAAGCACGCTCTTGGATGAGTAATAACGAAGCAAACGATAATTTAAATCCAGACGAAATTAACCGTTTGTTTGACGAAAATGAAATTCAGCAAGTGGCCGCTCATACTGGTGCTAATGAAACTGAGGTAAGACAGGGACTCGCTGAGCTGTTGCCTGAGGTCATGAATCAGCTAACGCCTAATGGTAATCTGGACAATGAGTCTGAGGCCAATGAAGAGATAGATCAAATCATTAGCCAGCTATCTAGCCGTCTTGGTAATTTTAAGTAGTTTGTTCAAGTAGTTTGGCAGCTCAAAATTCGAAAATTTCTAATGGAATACTTAAAAGTCATGTAGATTAAAATAATTGATAGTGTTGATTAAAGGGCACGTTATATAACGTGCTCTTTTTTATGTCTATCACAAGAGTATGACTGTCGATAAATACCGCTTGGCAGTGATAGCGATAGTAAGCCCTTAAAATCGTTCGTCTAGGGTCTCTGTAGTATGGTTAAGTGCGGCAAAGCAGATATCGGTATTAAACCCTCTATACTGTAAAAAACGTAGCTGCTTAGCTTTTTCCTTTTGCTCGATTGGTATCTCATTACCGTATTTTTTAGTACGAGCTATCACCGCCAGTTTTAGCCAATCTACACCATCGACTAGGTTGTCTGCATCATCATCTACAAACTCACTAAATTCATCAGACTCAGTATTTGCCATATCGATTAGCTCATCGATGTTACCTGGCATAGCAATCTTCTTACGATAGAACTCTTGTTTGATCCGACCACGTCCGCGACCTTTACGGATATTCTCACGTATCAGCATTAGGGTAGTGCGGTAATCACTTTGGTAACCTTTTTCTTCAAACTCATCGAGCAGTGCATCAATTTTTTCTGGGTCTTGTTCTTTGTCGATCAGCTTTTGCTTTAGCTCAGCCTTACCGTATTCACGGCGTGATAAATAATAAAATGCGAGCCAACGCAATCGACTTTCAGCTTTGATCGCATCGATTTCTGCTTGTTTTTGTTCAGGGGTTCGTAAGTAGGCTTTGAGCGCGGCTGGTATGTTATCGTTTTGGCTGTCTGTTTCACTATCATTGATAGAAAAAAGCTCAGCTTCATTTTCTGAGTTTTTGGATAGCGGCTCAGTGCTACGACCATTGTCTGTTGCTAAGCTGTTGTCAATTTCGTCATTATGAATGTCGAGTTTAACTTCTGCTAGCATCTCTTTGATGGTTTGCGCTTCAGGTGGTTGATATATAGGGGTGTCACTAGGCTCAGCGGTAAAATTAGCCGCTGGATGAAAACGCTTTTTACGTTTTTTAGATTTAGAGTTCTTTTTTGGCTTAGGAGATGAGTCTTCGAAAAACGCTGTATCAATAGTAGCATCATTCGTGACTGAATCATCTTTACTTGAACGGATAGTCCGTTTACTAAATTTCTCTGGTTTTTTAGACTCTTTCGTATGAGAATCTTTGGACAGTTTTTTTGGTTTACTATCAACAGAACTAGCTGAGTCGGCACCCGACTCAGCTAGGATTTCAGCTAAGGTTTTAATTTTCATAATGAATCATAGTGACTGACAACGGTTAATTGTTAAACCATTATTGTACAGGTTCAGAAGCCTGTTCTGCTTCTTCAGTTTCGTCGGCTTTGCTATTTTTCTTCGTACCAAGCTTTTCGTCACGAATCTTATCTTCGATTTCTTGCGCAATGGCAGGATTCTCTTTTAAGAAAAGCACAGAGTTGGCTTTACCTTGACCGATTTTTTCGTCGCCATAGCTATACCAAGATCCTGCTTTACCAACCGCTCCAATCTCTACACCTAAGTCAATAACTTCAGCTAAGTGGTTAGTACCTTCACCGTAAGTAATTTCGAACTCAGCTTGGCGGAAAGGTGGTGCCATTTTATTTTTAATGACTTTGACACGGGTCTGGTTACCGATGATTTCATCACCGTTTTTGACCGCACCAATACGGCGGATATCCATACGTACAGAGGCGTAGAATTTCAGCGCGTTACCACCAGTCGTAGTCTCAGGGCTACCGAACATAACACCAATTTTCATACGGATTTGGTTAATAAAGACCACCATACAGTTAGAGCGTTTGGCGTTACCAGTGATTTTACGTAGGGCTTGGCTCATCAGGCGCGCTTGCAGACCCATGTGTGAGTCACCCATTTCGCCTTCAATCTCGGCACGTGGTGTCAAGGCGGCTACTGAGTCAATTACGATCATGTCGATCGCGCCTGAGCGTACCAACATATCGGTGATTTCAAGTGCTTGCTCGCCATTGTCAGGCTGAGAAAGCAATAAATCATCAGTGTTTACCCCAAGCTTGCGTGCATAAACAGGGTCAAGCGCATGCTCAGCATCGATAAAGGCACAAGTACCACCTTGCTTTTGACATTCTGCAATAGCTTGTAGAGTCATTGTCGTCTTACCTGAGCTTTCTGGACCGTAAATTTCAACGATACGGCCTTTTGGTAGACCACCAATGCCAAGCGCAATGTCTAATCCTAGAGAGCCCGTAGAGACCACATCGACATCCATAATGGCCGAGTCATCGCCTAGATGCATGATGGTGTTTTTACCAAATTGCTTTTCAATTTGACCTAATGCCGCTTTGAGGGCTTTGGCTTTATTGTCGTCCATATTGGATTCCTTGTTTTCGGTAGTTAAGTTGATGCTATAAATAAAATATTGGTACTGTTAAAACCTTTGGCAAACGCATACTGACTGTTATGAAGTCGGCAATTATTGTTTGGCTGTTTTATCAAAAAATAGGTTGTCACGTGACTGGTATAGGTAGTAGTATCGAATGTATCGTTCTACTATACAGTAAAATTAAATAGCGAGAGAAGTAAAAATAAGTCCGTAATACACTGCCGTTATCGTTGTTTTTAAGTCAGCCTTGGCGTGCTGATTACTTGAATCAACTTCTTGACGCTGTTGATTTGATAAGGTAATTATAACAAAAGCAAGGCACTATAATGAGCATTGAGGGATGCTAGACGACACTATCTGTCGTATGGTATGACACTGAAAATCTATAGAAAAGATGCGATAGGTCGCTGTCTTTTTGAACCTGATAACGACTATGCTTGTCAATAGATTTAGGAGTTGTCCACAACAAATAAAAGGCTTATTTTCGCTGATTGTGAAACATTATGAATAATTAAATTATTTTAGAAATTATTTAAAATAATTTTTTATGTGTGTAGATTTAACGTAAGTTACTGATTTTAAAGGTTTTATAAATTGTACAAAAAATGAACGATTTTACCTTATCCTTTAAGTTGCTTAGCTATAAAGTTGTCAAGTAGTGACTTATGCACAGGGTTATCCACAGCTTATGGGGAGAACTCTGTAAAGCCTTATAATACATAAGTTTACGTAGACTATTAGTATTAGGAATGGATTCTATATTTCGTTTCTAATCACTTTAGAGAAGCAGTTTTGTCTACAAACAACGCTATGAGCGCTATGTTTCACAAATTATAAATTTATCTTTTTTTATGTATAATCATACTATAGGCATTAAAAGTCAGGAGTATGACTCAAGATATACACCTAAGATGTCAGCAGACATAGTTATGTATAGGATGTCTAGTATTTTTAGAGATATTTTCTATAGCCTATAGAAGGCCACAAAAAAGCGGCTACATCAGATAGCCGCTTTGTCAAAACACTTAAAAGTAAAGCTGTATTGATCAGTCTTTGATATAGATCAAATCCCACACACCATGCCCACGGTCGAGGCCACGACGCTCAAACTTGGTCATTGGACGAAAGTCAGGACGCTCAGTGAAATTACCTGTACCTGCTTTGTTGGTTAGTCCAACGAAACCATCCAATACTTCAACCATCCAAAATGCATAATGCTCCCAGTCAGTTGCTGTATGGAACCAGCCGCCTTGTTTTAAGCTGCGCGTAACGATGGTCATACGTTCAGGACTGACAAAACGACGCTTATAGTGACGCTTCTTTTGCCATGGATCAGGGAAGTATAGCTGAATACGGTCGATATGGTTTTCTGGTAGCTGCTTGAGCAATTGAATGGCATCACCGTTGATGATTTTTACGTTGCTCAAATCTTGGGTGCCAGCCATATACGCACATTTACCGATACCAGGCTCATGCACTTCTACACCGACAAAATTACGAGTAGGGTCAGCGGCCGCCATCTCAATAAACGAATCACCCAAGCCAAAACCAATCTCTACCGTAAGCGGCGCATCTGGACCGTTAGGGCTATCAGCGAATAACGTACGTAGGTTGTCAATACCGGTAAGATCGCCATCACCAAAACTGTTGTTGACCAAATACTCAGAAAATTCTGGAGCAGTTAGTGCAAGCTCGGCGTTTTTGTTCATGTGCGTACGGCGCTTCATAAACGTATTGACGATGCGGATATGCTTGTCAGAGGTCGGCTCTATCTCTTGGCTAGTGCTGTTATCGATAGGCTCGCTTGTGCTATTAAGGGTTTGCTCATCAGTAGTATCAGTACTATTGACGTTGTCATTGATATCAGAATGTTGACTCATAGGATTCGTAAGGCTTAATTAGGTGGGTGATGTTTGCTTATTATAAGTCAAATCCATACAACTGTGAACGGACAATCCTATTTTCGCGTATTTGCTGGTAAGTGCTGTGGTTTCTCTATGTTACACACGGGTTTTGGCGTTATCATATAATGGTATCTTTCAAATGATTTTTCTAAGAGTCAGTAAGTAGAGCGTGCTGCCATGTTATTTATCGAGACAGATTCACCGCCTCCGTTTTATCAAGAGTCGTTAACACCTGCTAAACGTAAGCAGTTAGATAAGTGGTTCATCGGTAATCGTACCCAGCGTTATTACCTCAAACGTTTTGAACAATTCGATCAGCAAGGTTATCTGTCGCCAAAATGGCACTGGGCTGCATTTTTTATCACTTTTCCTTGGTTGCTATATCGCAAGCGCTATATGGATGCGATTGTCTATAGTGTCGCAGGGTGGTCTTTTATCCAGCTTAATGTCGCGCTGGTGCTAGTCGCTTTTGAGTTTGTAGCGATGTCCTATGTACCAGATGCTTATCAAATGGCAACACGTATCGGTATTGCTGCTGTTATTTGGCTATTTTGGTCGTTTATGGTGGCACGTTGGACAGATGCGTATTACTACCGAATGGCAAGGCGTGAGATCGCTGATGCGATAAATGACTATCCGCGAGATGAGGCAGCACAGAAAGCGCATCTGCAAAGAGAAGGCGGTGTTAGCTTATTCGGACTGGCATTAGGGTTTGGTTTTTTTGCGTTTTCGCTATTGGTAATTAAGGTGCAGTTTTTACCGATTATTGCCAAGCCAAAAGCAAACGAAGTGTTGTTTGATGCTTATGATGTTGCAAAGAATGCCCAAAATCGAGTGGCGTTGATTTATCAACAGACAGGGCAGTGTCCAGTAAATTTGCCACTTAGTACCGAGCAGCAGCAACTACGCATGCATGTCGATACTCAGGCCGCTGGCGTAACAGAAACCGACTGCGCGGTAGTGGCAACGATTCAGAACGTGACGTTTCCAATACGCTATTTAAACGAGCAGACGCTGGTATTTTATCATATACCAGATAGTGATAATTGGGATTGCACTAGTTCATTGAATAAAAAACAAGCCCCTAAAAACTGCATAGCTGATTAGGGGCTGTATTTCACGAGTACTTGTAGATGTTGCTAGTGCTGAGAGCTGATTCTTAGAGCTAATGCTTAGAGTCCGTTGCAGTATCATCCTTTTCCTCAACTGGTGTTGCTTGGCTCTTTAACGCCTCATAAAAATCGGTCAAATCCATTTTCCGTGCTTTACCAATGTCTTCGTCAAACAAGCTTTCAAGCTCAGCCATTGCTGATTGCGCGGATTCAATCATGCTAGCTTCATCATCGTAGATAGCTTGTTGGCGTTCGATCAAGTCATCATCATAATCACGGAATGTTTTGACTGTTTCTCGCGCTTTTTCTGGTGAGATACCTAATAACTGTAGTGATTCACGTGACATGTCCAAAGATGACAAATAAGTCTCACGCCAGATGTGCCGCACACCAACCTCACGCAAACGATAATAGTGCTGACGATCGCGCGCTCTTGCTAATACAATCAGTTCAGGATAATTCTTACGAAGATACTGAGCGGTAGTGATAGAGCGTTCTAAGTCATCGATGGCAAGAATAAACACTCGCGCTTTCTGAATACCTGCCGCTCGTAAAATCTCAGGATTTTTCGGGTCGCCATAATAGACTTGGTTACCGAATTTTCTTACAAAATCTACTCGGTTTGCGGAGCGTTCGATGGCGGTAAATTCGATATTATGCATGCGTAGTACACGGCCAATAATCTGACCAACGCGGCCAAAGCCTGCAATAATGACCTGATGCTCATGATCGGGAATAGTATCGTATTCGCGACTCGGTTTGCTCTTGGCAAATAGCGGCTCACCCACTTTTTCTAATAATAAGAATGCCAGAGGTGTTAGCGCCATCGAGATGGTAACGATTAAATTAAGGGTGTTAGCAAGCTCAGGACGTAAGACATTTTGGGCAGTGGCGACACTGAATAGGACAAAGGCAAACTCACCACCTTGGGCTAAGGTCACGCCTAATCTAATACTGGTCGGCCACCGATTGCCCGATACTTTGGCAATCCCTGCAATCACTGCAAACTTGATAAACATCAATGCAAGCGCGCAGCCAATAATAAAGATGGGCTCTGCCAAAATGAGTTTGACGTCGGTAAGCATACCGACCGACATAAAGAATAGACCTAATAGCAACCCTTTAAAAGGTTCGATACTGGCTTCTAATTCGTGACGATACTCAGAATCAGCGAGCAACACACCTGTCAAAAATGCACCTAACGCCATTGATAGACCGATTTGACCCATCAAAATAGACACGCCCATCACAATAAATAGCGCGACCGCTGTCAGTAGTTCTGACGCACCACTAGAAGCCACAAATTTAAAGAAGGGCCGAACCACATAACGGCTGGCAAAAATCAGACCGGCAAAGACAGCAAATACTTTCCCAAAATAAATCAAGTCGTAGCTTTGCTCACGCACCCCTGATAAGAACGGAATGACTGCTAACAACGGAATGACCGCAATATCTTGGAATAGTAAGATAGTGAAGGCTTCTCGACCATGTGTGCTCGAAAGCTGCTGTTTTTCAGTCAGTATCTGTAGTACAAACGCGGTAGAAGATAGGGCTAAACCAAAACCAACAATAAAGGCGGTATCTAGTTGTAAGGAGAAAAACTGATGTAGGAGCCACATAAGTAGCGTACCAGTCAAACCGACCTGCAAACCGCCCAATACAAATATAGAGCGGCGCAATGCCCAGAGCCGCGAAGGCTGGAGCTCAAGCCCGATAATGAACAGCAGCATGACCACGCCAAACTCTGAAAAGTGCAATAGACTTTCAGCGTCGCCTGCCACATCCAAGCCACTTGGGCCCAATATGAGTCCAGTGATGAGATAGCCTAAAACCGTTGCAATGCCGAAGCGTTTACCGAGAGGGACAAAGAGCAATGCTGCTCCCAAAAAGATAGTGGCTTGCAACATGAGATTTGGTGAGCCGGCGGCGGCAGCAAACATCTGGGCTCCTTAAAAATTTGAATAAAATACACAATATAAAATGGACGTGACTAAAATCAGTATGGCTAAAACGATATCGCGCTAGTATCTATTATTTTTTGCGATAAATTTTCCACACACCATTGTCTGCAAGCGGATTATTATAAGCATCGTTGCGGCGTTTACGCGGTGTCTGGCGACTATCTACAATCTTAAAGTCAGGCAGGGCATGTACAATAAGACCAGTACGATAAAAGCGTACCCGCTCAGGCTCTAGCATCTCGCCCTTACTATCGCGACAAAAAACATAAGCACGCAGATCGATAAATTCACGATGCGCTACCAGTCGCGCTTCCTCGTCGTTATCTAGCACCGCTGTCATGCGCTCAATTTCATCATCCGTATATTGACCACATTTATCAGTCAGGGCGCCTACTGATCCAAAGCTTTTAGATTCTTTAGCGCGTGTCTTAGTTAAATGTAGACGCTGAACGTGATAGATGAATTGTGGTATTTCAAGGCTGGCAGGGAGCGGTAGATAGTCAGGTGGCATGTTGGCCGCTGGATAAAAATCTTTGGCGCGCTCAAGCAGATTTTGCCAACACTGCTGATAAGTCTGGACTTCGGCTAAGTTGCCTTCGTAGATAGGCATATCGCGAATTTGTCGCAAAATATCAGGCGGAAACTGTTCATTACGAAAGTTTGCAATGTCTTCTTGCAATGTCGATAACAAAACTTTGGCGTGTTTTTTGCCATCTTTTGATGCAGGATCATCGATATAGTCTGGGGCGACAAAGGGTGCTGAGCGTCTAGACATAGTGTTGTATCATCAATAGATAGAGTGAAAATACCAAAAAGTATGATTATAAAAATTAACTGGGGTGCTAAACAAAACTTTATAATAGTTATTATAACCACATAAGCTGATTTGGACTTGAGTTTTTTGAATTGAATAAAGCAAAAGTTTGTCGCAAATCATGACTGCTTTAATGTGATTTAGATTCTAGTTCTAATTCTACGTAACTTTTAGTATAAACCAGTATCAGATGCTTATACTTGTATTTTCTAAGTTATGGTTTGAGTTACTGACTTCTTTATTCAATCACTTAGCTGAAAACGTATCATCAATGATTATGACCAATATGACTATTGTCATCAGGTAGCTGTCCCGAAATATCACAGATCAATGCATCGCTATGTGCGATATTCTGCGGGTGAGACGAGCTTTCGACCTGAATAGTAGCATGGTGAATACCAAGCTCTAGTAGTCTTTGTTCGAGACTGGCAATTAGAATATTTGATTCATGGATACTCATTTCACCATCGACCACCACGTGACAAGAGAGTGCATTGAGACCGCTAGTAATACTCCAAACATGTAGGTCATGTACTTTTTGTACTTGAGCATCTTCGAGTAATTTTTGCTCCAGATCGACTAGCGATATATTGGCAGGCGTTCCTTCCATCAATATATGCACAGAATCACGTACGACGCGGTAGCCACTGATTAAAATAAGTACGGCAACGATTACTGATGCCACTGCATCTGCCCATACCCAACCAAAACCCATCATAAGTAGTGCAGCGATAATCGCAGCTACTGACCCTAATAAATCGCTCAATACGTGCAAATAGGCGCTTTGCATATTAAGGTTGACGGGTTCTGCATTATTAGGTTTCTGCTCTGTGATTTGGGCATCATCCGTACCATGGTTATGAATATGACCATGTGACTCGCCACCTTGACTACCTCGGTGCATTAGCCAAGCGACTAGAATATTGATCAGCATACCGATAGTGGCCACGATAAGCATGCCTTGGGTTGCAATTTCTGGCGGTGAGTTAAAGCGTTTGATCGCTTCATAAAAAATCATTAAGGCGATTATCACAAGTGTCGCGCCATTTACCGTAGCGACTAATATCTCGAAACGCTTGTAGCCGAAGGTTTTCTGGTGAGTGGCTGCTTTTTCGCCAATTTTAAATGCGACCAAAGTGGCACCAAGCGCTATCGCATCGCTTAACATATGCCCTGCATCGGACAGCAAGGCTAAACTACCGGTAAGCCAGCCACCAATGGCTTCGATAAACATGTAACCAGTAATGATAATAAAGCTGAACAGCAAGGTGCGCTGATAGACTTTGGTATCTCGTGCTGTGGTTGTCTGTTCTAGATGCTCATCATGATCGTGATGGTCTTGGTTTTCTTGAGTGTAGTTATTTTCTTCATCTTCGCGAACGTACTTAGGCACATCCGTATTATCATGCTGTTGGCTATGATTGTGCTCGTCAGAGTTTGGATTATTTGGATTCATAATAATACTCAAATTCGCTGATAGTTGCGTTCGATAGATGGTGCTTACTGATAAGTGACGTTTACTGATAAGTGATGCTTGCTATGGGTAGAGTGGGCGTAGAGCCTTTACCACATACCATTTGATAGTTATAAATTTAACATAGCCAAGCATGAGAAGCTGTAACGACGAAGTAAACATAATGAGAGGATGAGCAGAAAGATACACACCTATTTGTTGAGAACTAAGTGAGAACTACCAACCGACAGGATCAATGTCCAAAGTAAGCTTAAGGTATTTAGCGCTTGGTAGGGCAAGCACTGGCTGCCACCACTGTCCCAACACATGGTGCAATTGACGGCGGTCTTTAGCCAATAGCAAAAGCTGAGCATGGTAGCGGCTGTTCTTTTTACTCATGGGCGCATCAATAGGACCGAGAACAGCGAGGTTATGAGCATTCGGCAAATGCGCAATAGCATCCTTGAGCGCTTGAGTGGTAGCTGCCAATGTTTTGCCTTCACAGCGTATCAATGCAGCATGTCGATGAGGAGGTAAGCCCATCATTTGACGTTCTTGCAGTAGCTCGCGTGCAAATGACAAGTAGCCGTCTTTGACCAGTTTTAATAGTAATTCGTTATCAGGTTGCAACGTTTGAATCAATACGCGGCCAGCTTTGTCACCTCGACCAGCACGGCCAGCCACCTGAATCATGAGCTGTGCGGTATGTTCTGGTGAGCGAAAGTCTGCTGATAAAAATCCGCGATCGGCATTGGGTAAGCAAACCAGAGTAACGTTGGGGAAGTGATGCCCTTTGGCGACCATCTGTGTACCGACCAATATGGCAGGGTTGCCTTTATTGATTTGCTCATAAATGTTTTCCCAGCTGTCTTTGCGTCTTGTGGTATCACGGTCTATCTGAATAATCGGATAGAGCTCTTTGCTAGTTTGAGGGTTAGCAAAGATTGCATGTAGATTTTCACTGAGCCTTGTCGTTCCCATACCTTTGGCATCCAGATTTTGACTGCCACAATCAGGGCATACGGTAGGGATATAGGCTTGCCAATCGCAATGATGGCATTTCAAATAAGAGTTGCTTGAGTAACTGTTTCGCTGGGATTGGCTATTATAGTGAACGGTCAGATGAGCGTCACAGCGCGGACAATCAGCTTGCCAGCCACAAGCCTCACACAATAGAACAGGCGCATAGCCACGACGATTCAAAAATATCAATACCTGATCACCGGCTTCTAGCGTTTGCCGTATCGCCCCGATCATGGCATCCGTCAGCCCTGTATCATAGAGCGCACCGTCATCTTGAGCCTGTTGATGGGTACTTTGCAAGCGAGCATCGATCAGCTGCATGGTTGCAGGTCTGGCATTACCCGGACGAGTAAGCAGTTGGTATTCTGATAGTTTGCCATCATCGACCAGTTTTAAATGCTCAAGAGAAGGTGTGGCAGTACCAAGTATCACTGGGATTTTGTACTGCAAACCTCGATAGAGAGCGACATCAGCGGCATGATAACGTAACGTGTCTTGTTGTTTATACGAGCCATCATGCGCCTCATCAACGACAATCAAGCCTAAGTCTGCAAAGGGGTATAGCACAGCTGAGCGTGTACCGATCACGATTTGTGCATGACCCGTGCGGCAGTCTTGCCAACCTTGCAAGCGATGAGTGTTGGTCATGCCAGAGTGCAATAGCACAATATGGGCGGCAAACCGACTGGCAAATCTTGCCCGCGTTTGCGGTGTGAGGCCAATCTCTGGTACTAAAATAAGAACCTGTTTACCAGCCTCTAATACAGCTTGCATCGCTTGCAGATAGACTTCGGTTTTACCACTACCAGTAATGCCGTTGAGCAAAAAACCAGTATAAGTATCAGATTTATGAGCAGCAATAATAGCGTCGACAGCAAGTTTCTGCTCATCATTGAGATCAAGTGGCATTTTTGCCAGCTTAACTGGAGTAGGCGCTTGCTTTGGCTGAATATAGCGCTCGACTAGCCCTTTATCTTCTAGCGTCTTTAAAAATGCTCGTTGCATACCTTCTAGTAGCAATACATCTTCGCTTGCGCCATGCTGACCATGTAGCTTTAGCATGTCGAACTGCTGCTTTTGTTTCTTAGCATTGGCTCGAAAATCATCATCAGTGATATGAGGCAAAATGCGCCAATGGGTAATCAGCAAGTCTAATGGTTTGCCTTGACGGACAAGGCTTGGCAGGATAACTGCTAACACATCGCCAAGCGGATAGTGGTAATAGCGCGCTAACCAATAGGCAAGCTTGAGCATGCTAGCGTCCAAAATAGGCTCAGCATCTAGACATTTATTAATAGATTTGATTTTATTGACAGGTACGCTGCTATCGTCTTGTGAAATATGAGCAATCACAATGCCAATCAGGGTCTGACGACCAAACGAAACTTCAACACGGCTGCCGATTTTCGGTATCGCACTGTCTGGCAAAGCAAGCATATCAGCTGGTAGGCTATAGTCAAACACCCGATAAAGGGGAACGGGCAGAGCAACTTGTACCAACATAAACGGCTTCGCAGTCTTATTAGGTGAATATGAGATCAGAATAATAGAATGGAGACCAATAAGCTTAGCATGACGCTAAGCTTATTGTGATATGACTTATAGGCTGTTGCTAAAATTAGCACTTAATACTAAGCATTCAATATTGTCTTATTCGATATAAAGAATAGACTCAATTTCTACCACACCACCTTTAGGTAGAGCAGCTACCTGGACGGCAGCGCGGGCAGGATATGGCTCGCTTAGATTGGCGACAAACACTTCGTTCAAGACAGCAAAATCACTCAAGTCAGTCAAAGATACATTGAACTTGACCACGTCATTTAGACTGCCACCAGCTGCTTCACAGATAGCTTTGATGTTTTCAAATACTTGCTCAGCTTGTGCTTTAAAACCTTCTCTTAGTTCCATCGTGTCAGGATCAAAACCAAGCTGACCTGAGATATAAACAGTATTGCCGACTTTTACAGCTTGAGAATAGGTGCCAACTGCTGCAGGTGCTTTATCAGTTTGGATGGTTTGACGAGTCATGGGGTATCCCTTTTATATGTTATGTGAGTGATTCATTGCTACTATAATAGCAGTTCTATTTTAGCTATTTGCATCATGACTATAGCAGTGATGCAAATCAGCAAATGCGCTTATTATAATTGATATAACCGTATAATGTTAGGGAAACCTAGCAACGAGCGTAGTTCACGAATGCCCTGTGCTAAGTGATTGCGACTACGCACCACGATATGAATGATGGTATCAGTATTGCGAACATCAACGGTTTCAACACCCATATTGAGCTGGCGTAAGTGATAAATAACTTCACTGATTTGCTCGTCACTAAGCGCAATAGAGAGCTTTAAATAAGCAGGAAAACGAATCTTGCCACTGTTTTTTAAGTCATGCTCGCCGATATCACCTTGTTTGACCGCATTGTCATTGCGCCAACGTAATTGGATCACCTGATAAGGATTGTCTTTGCGGATATCGTCCAGTGAGAAACACTTATGACGATGAACGACCAAACCATGACGTGATAGATGCCCTACGATAGGGTCGCCATATATCGGATGACAGCAATTGGCAAAATCAAGCTCGACGCCAGCAGCATTTGCAATCAGCTGTTGCGGTTGGGTCATGTCATCGCTATGTACTTTTGCCTGTAGGTCGCTCAGCTCATCGCTAAATAAACGTGTCACTACTAGCTGAGGAAGTAGCGTACCTGAGCTTATTTGTTCAAATAACGCATCTTTTTCAGTTAGGCCACGCCATTCAGTCAGGTCTTTCCAGTCAGCATCTGTCAAGTCGTCAAAACTTTTCTGATGCGTTCTGAGCGCACGATCTAATGCTTGCCTGCCATGGTGTTGTTTGTCAGCGACAGACAAGTCTTTGAACCAACGTAAAATCTCTTCACGAGCTTTGTTAGTCACTACAAATCCTAGCCACTCCGCTTTTGGTTCTGAGTGGCTATTCACTTCTATCTCAACGGACTGTCCATTTTTTACCACGGTACCAAGCTTTGCAGCTTTACCATCGATATTTGCACCAACGGCAACGTTACCAATCATAGGCCCGACCGCGTAGGCAAAATCTAGTGCCGTTGCACCCTGTGGAAGCTCGTAAGCACGCCCTTGAGGACTGTAGCAAATGATCTTACTAGAGTGCAGATAATCCATCAGCTCATTGATGGTAGAGACTGCTGCTGAGAAATCAGGACTGTTTTCATTTAGATTGTCTTCGTCGACCAAATCTTTCATGTTGCGCAATGATGCTTGGATAACCGATTGACTAACATCAGACGCGTGCTCTGCCCCGATGACACCAAGTCTCGCAGCGCTTTGCATTTGCTTAGTCAATATAGTGACCTTTACCACGTCATTGTCACGCTCATAGATGAGGGTGAGGGATTGGTTACCACCTGGCAGCGGTCGACGAATATTATCCGCAATATGGGTATCATCAATCTGATATTTTTTGATTAAATAATAGGCCAGCTTGTCGCATGCTTCGATATTGTCGAGGACGATTTCAAACGCATAGTGACGCAGTAGCGCATTAATTTCACCGCGATTGCGGAAAAACTGACGATATATGACCACACGATTGTCTAAGACTTTGACTAGACCATTGAGATCCAAGTTGTTTAGCACGATACTCAAATAACGATGAATCGACTCTCTTTGAAAGTTACGTCCAAGTCCATGCTGGAGCAGTTTATCGGACAGCTTGTTGTACATATCGGAGTCTAAATTGCGATAACACAATACTTCGATATAGTCAGCAATATCATTCAGACCCATTAATCGGGCAAATGGCACATAAAAATCCAAGGTTTCTTGAGCTGTGGTGCGCTGTTTTTCAGGACGTACTGCGTCAAGCGTAGACATATTATGTAGACGGTCAGCAAGCTTGATAATGAGTACACGCGGGTCAGCGAGGGTGGCGGTCAGAATTTTATGAAAGGTGGCTGCTTTATTCTGCTGCTTGTTATGTGAAGATGACTTTAGCTTAGTCACACCATCGACCAGTCTTGATACAATTTCACCATAACGCTGCTTGATTTGCTCATCACTGACTTCGGTATCTTCGACCGTATCATGCAAAATTGCTGCAATGATGGTATCTCGATCTAAGCGAAAGCCCGCTAGTATCTCAGCGACAGCGATTGGATGCGTGATATAAGGTTCCCCTGATTTGCGCTTGTCTTTAATGTGCGCAATATCTCCGAACTCACAAGCATCAACAATATCACGGCGCTCAGCAGCAGTGAGATAACCTACCGAACGTAGTAAATTATATTGAGCATCATCGACGAGGTGATGACTGAGTTTGGGTAGGGTTTGACTCATAAAATGATGATCCTATTTTCCATGACCTACTTATTGGGCCATTTACCGAAGCAAATGGAGGCTAAATAATGACCTACCATACAAAACTTGAGGATGAGTACGCCATTATCTAATTAATCGCAAATCGCTTTCAATGTCAACTGATAAGCGTGTGGGCGATGAAAAAATTTCACTCAGTGGTCTATTTTGGAGATAAATGGTGACCAAAATAGCCAATACATTATTATTACAACCAAAAAACCACAGCCTATGCTGTGGTCTCTATAGTTGATCAAGATGTGTATTTATTTTATAAAAACACGATTGGCTTTATAAAATACATCTTATCAAAACAGCTTATTAGAAGCTGTGGTCGCCTGACAATGCTAAATCTAATGAGCTAGTAGCAAAATTATGCTCTGGCTGATTTAGGATGTCGCGTGTGATTTTGCCAGCGGCAATTTCACGTAGTGCCAATACTGTAGGCTTGTCGTTATCAACGTCAACCAACGGCTCGGCAATACCTTTGGCCAATTGACGGGCGCGTTTGCTTGCGACCAAAATTAGCTCAAAGCGATTATCAACATTATCCAAACAATCTTCAATCGTCACTCGTGCCATAAATAGCTACCTCGGTTGTTTTTATTAGTAACGGACCTTGCCCGCCACTCAATAAAAATAATATCAAAAATATAAAGGGGGATAGCTAAATATTATAGCATTTTTTGCCAAGTCGCGTAGTTGCTTTTTATATCTACTTACGAGATTAGCTGCTTGTGCGTAGTTTACTCTTCTACCTGAGTGTTTAGCAAGTTGCTAATCGTACGATGATAGCGCTGCTGCTGACGACCAAGCGTTTGCCTGTCGGCCACGATAATGGCTTTTAGCTCAGCTAAGGCTACGTCAAAATTATCATTGATCACTACATAGTCAGCATTCACATATTGTGCCATTTCGGTGACCGCGCCAGCTAGACGGCGCTCTATAACTTCTACAGTATCCTGCGCGCGGGTTGAGAGACGTTGACGTAATGTCGCAATGCTAGGTGGTAGAATAAAAACCATAATGGCATCGGGGAAGATATTTCTGATTTGCGTCGCGCCTTGCCAGTCAATCTCCAAAATAACGTCGATACCCGCCGCTAGCTGAGTACGTACACTTTCCTCTGACGTGCCATAATAATTACCAAATACTTCAGCATGCTCTAGAAATAGACCCGCATTGATACCATTGGTAAAACTATCGGTATCTGTGAAATGATAGTGCTGACCATCAATCTCGCCTGGACGCGGTGCGCGAGTCGTATGTGAGACACTGACCGTTAAGTCATTGGTGGTAGCAAGCAACTGCTTGACCAGTGAGGTCTTGCCAGTACCTGAAGCGGCAGTAACGATGAATAATGAACCTGTCATACAATTTATCCTAATAGAAGGTGTCTTAGTAACTCGTAAAATGTATCGTAATAAATGTGTGTTGATAAAAAGTTAAGCAGTGCCTCAGTCAAAAACAAAGACTGGAAAAAATAAAAAACGCCATCATGTATGGCGATAGAAATTATAATAGATGCATTATTATAAACTGCTTTTATACAACTTAAAGCTGGTTTTGCAATATGTCGTGAGTATGCTGAGATTTGCCTATAAAATATTGCTATGAGTAGACAGCTATTTTAGAGAGCGATAAAAGCAAATTATGCTAAAGTAGGGCATTGATTTCGCCTCAACTTTTGAATAAAAAATTCAAAAATACGTTTTAACTATAAATTATCCAATGATAGGCCTTTTTATGCAAATTTATCTTGCCAATCCCCGTGGATTTTGTGCTGGTGTGGACCGTGCAATTGCGATTGTTAATGAAGCATTGACACGTTTTGAGCCGCCTATTTATGTCCGTCACGAAGTTGTGCATAATAAGTTTGTGGTGTCAGACTTGGCCAATCGTGGTGCGGTGTTTGTTGAAGAGCTTCACGAAGTGCCAGACGGCTCTATCGTTATTTTCTCCGCTCATGGGGTCTCTAAAGCAGTCGAAGATGAGGCTGAGCGTCGTGATTTGACGGTGTTTGATGCAACATGCCCGTTGGTGACTAAAGTACACATCGAAGTGGCAAAGTTCGCGCAAGATGGTATGGATGCCGTGTTAATAGGACATGCAGGACACCCAGAAGTCGAAGGCACTATGGGGCGTTTCAATCGTCGCCATGGTGGGCAGATTCATCTGGTCGAAGATGAAGGTGATGTGGCTGCATTAACTGTACAAGACGCCGAACGCTTGGCATTTGTGACTCAGACAACTTTGTCGATGGATGATACTGCGCGCGTCATCGATGCGCTGCGTGAAAAATTTCCTAGTATCCAAGGTCCTCGCAAAGACGACATTTGCTATGCTACTCAAAACCGCCAAGATGCGGTAAAAGATTTGGCCAGTCGCTGTGAAGTGGTTTTGGTAGTCGGTTCACCAAACTCATCAAACTCTAATCGCTTGCGTGAGCTGGCTGAGCGTATGAATTGCCGAGCGTATTTAATCGATAATGCCAGTGAGATGGACAAGCGTTGGTTAGATGGTGTGCAGAGTATAGGCGTGACCGCTGGTGCATCCGCGCCCGAAGTGTTGATCCAAGAAGTATTGCAACAGCTGCAAGACTGGGGTGGTGATCTGCCTAGTGAGCTATCTGGTATTGAAGAAAATGTGACGTTTAGTCTGCCAAAAGCGTTGCGGATACCTGTTACTCAGGTTGGTAAGTAACTAATATTCGTGTTTGTATTTATATTTGTATGAACCATCATTGATATGGATAAGGTCGCATGAAAGAACCAAAAGCCAAATTTGTATTGGCAGAGGCCACGCTCGCTGAAGTCAACAAGCAACTAAAGCTCAATATGCTAGTGATGGCAGCAGTAGTTTTTGTATTGTTTATGAATATTATGAAGTTTATGGCAGAAAAAAGCTTTTTTTATGCGATGCTCGCAGTAGTCATGATCTGTTTGTTATTTTTCATACAAAAAGCTCGCCGTATTCTCACGCTCAGAAAACAAGAGCTTATCCATAAATAGAAAGTACAAGCATAAATAAAAAATACAGATGAAAGTGCCAAATATAGGATAGCTATGACTGCTTATTACAAATTTATTAAACGAGAACTACAAGAAGACGGTGTCAGTGTGGCGCATTATCAGCCAACCAAGCATGCTCAAGGTGCTTGGAATGAGCATGAGCAGCACATGGCGCCAGCAACAGGCCTACTGACAGCTGAGATCAATAGCTTTGCGCCGCAGCCTAATACCCGTATCGCACGTGTGAGCCTTGATATCTTGGGGTTAATACCGCTTGACGATTTTACTATTACTACGCGCTGTATCCGACCGGGCAAGACTATTGAGCTGGTCGAAGCGGTCATGAGTAGCCGTGGCCGCGATGCTATCATTGCAAGAGCATGGCGACTTATTACTCAAGATACCAGTGAGATTGCTGGACTTGAAGATCAACCAGCAGAATACAAACCTGAAGAGTTGCCAGTTTGGGAAGGCATGAAAGGCTGGCCGGGCGGCTTTATCGAAAGCGTACGTCTAGTAGCGACAGAAGACCGTCGCTCTGGTCGCGGTATGGTATGGATTACTAATGATCTCGACATGATTGAAGGCAAGCCGACTGATGACTTGGTGCATCTGTTAGGTATGGTCGATACTGCCAATGGTGTTGTACCAAGATTGGGTCTTGGTTTATCTAAGTTGGAGTGGATGTTTCCCAATACTGATTTGCAAATCCATATGCATCGCTCGCCAAAAGGTCGTTGGCTAGGTATCGAGGCTGTACAACAATATGGCGATGATGGTATCGGATTGACCAGTGCGGTACTGCACGATGTACATGGGCCTTTTGGTCGTAGTGAGCAAATCCTTACTATTCGTCCGATGCCACGTTAAAAACTAAGAGTCAGTCAGGCTATAGTTTTGCAAAATGAAATGATACGTTGTAATCAATTAATTATACAAATAATAGAGAAATGGTTTTAATAGTAGCTAACAAGACAATATTACTAAAAAGATAATATTACTAACAAGCCGATGTTAATCGACATAGAGGTTACTATGAAAACCCATACTCAATTTTCAAAAAAGCTGACGACTCTCTGGGATATATTGATAGAAGCATATTCAGAGTAGTTGCTGTTGTTTGCACTTTGATTGCTATATCAGAAAATGACTGAGCAATTAAATAACCAAGTAAGTAAAGACCAAGCAAACAAACAACTGATACCAGAACACCGCCTTGGTAAACAAGCGCGGTGTTTTTTATTGAATAAAGATTTTGAGCTTGAATTTTTTCTCAATGCCCCTATTAGTATAGACAGTTTAACGGTATTACATAAGGCAAGTTCTCTAACATTATGAGAACGGCTTTAGTGAGTATATCGTTATCTGATAATAGGTCTTTCATAGAATTTAAAGGAGTTTTTATGAGTGAAGCAACTCAAGCTGAAGGTCTGAATCCAGAATTAAAAAAACATACGTTTGAAGCGGAAGTGGCGCAGTTACTGCATTTGGTAACGCATTCACTATATTCTAACGCTGATATTTTTGTCCGCGAGTTGGTATCTAATGCGTCGGATGCTTGTGATAAGTTACGCTTTGAAGGCACAAATGATGATAGCCTTTATGAAGATGATGGCGAATTAAAAATCCGCATCGCTGTTGATGAAGCTGCCAAAACTATTACCTTTACCGACAATGGTATTGGTATGAACGAAGCTGACGCAATCGAAAATTTAGGTACGATTGCTAAATCAGGCACCAAGGCGTTTTTGGACAAATTGTCTGAATCACAAAAGCAAGACGGACAATTGATTGGTCAGTTCGGTGTTGGTTTTTACTCAGGTTTTATCGTGGCTGACACCATCAATGTTGAATCACGCAAAGCGGGCGAGCCTGCGGATAAGGGCGTGCGCTGGGTATCAGATGGTACTGGTAGTTTTACTGTTGAACCTATTACCAAAGACACACGCGGTACGGCGATTACTTTGCATCTAAAAGAAGAATATAGCGAGGGCGAAGATAACTATTTAGATCGCAGCAAAATCAAGCGCTTGGTTAATAAATACTCTGACCATATCAGTCTGCCAATTCAGATGCGTAAAGAGATCTGGCAAGAAGATGTAAAAGAAGACGAAAACGACGACACGCCTGCTGGTGGCGAGATGGTACTCACTGATGAGTGGGAAACAATCAACAAAGCCAGTGCACTATGGACTCGCTCAAGCTCTGAAATTGAAGATGATGAGTATGTCGATTTTTATAAGAATATCTCTTATGACATGGATGCGCCGCTTACTTGGACGCATAACCGTGTAGAGGGTCGCGTACAGTATACGCAGCTATTATATATCCCTAAAAAAGCGCCAGTTGATCTATACACTCGTGAGCAGCAGCATGGTCTAAAGCTATATGTGAAGCGTGTCTTTATTATGGACGAAGCTGAGCAATTGCTACCGATGTATTTGCGTTTTGTGAAAGGTGTGATCGATTCAGCAGACCTGCCATTGAACGTGAGCCGTGAGCTATTACAAGAGTCACGTGATGTAAAATCTATTCGTGATGGTAACGCTCGCCGTATTTTGACCTTACTCGCCAGCCTTGCTAATAGCGAAGACAGTGACAAACAAGAAAAATTTGCCCAGTTCTATGCAGAGTTTGGTGATGTTATCAAAGAAGGCCTAGGCGAAGACACAGGCAATCAAGAACGTATTGCTAAGCTATTGCGTTATGCAACTAGCACCCAAGACGGTCTAGTGACGAGCTTTGAAGACTACAAAGGCCGTATGAAAGATGGCCAAAAAGCCATCTATTACCTCACCGCTGATAACCTAGCCGCTGCAAAAAACAGCCCGCAACTTGAGCTATTCAAGAAAAAAGGTATCGAAGTTATCTTGATGACCAGCCGTGTCGATGAATGGGCAATGAACTTCTTGACCTCATTCGATGAGACACCGCTGCAAAACATCGCCAAGGGCGCAGTAGATTTAGGCGACTTACAAGATGAAGCAGAAAAAGCGGAAGCGGAGAAAGCCCAAGAAACGCTAAAGCCTGTTGTTGATAAACTAAAGGCTGCATTGGGTGAGCGTGCTAAAGACGTCAAAGTGTCTACTCGTTTAGTCGATAGTCCAGCTTGCTTGGTTGTAGGTGAAGGTGAGTTATCGCCACAAATGATTCAGATGCTACAGCAAATGGGTCAGGACGTACCAGCAAGTAAGCCAACACTAGAAGTAAACCCGGATCATCCACTCATTAAGAAGCTTGAAAGTAGTGAGCAGTTTGATGATTTGGCACAAGTGATCTTTGATCAAGCATTATTGGCAGATGGCGGTCAGCTAGACGATCCAGCCGCTTACCTAAAACGCGTCAATGAGCTATTGATGAGATAATGTTTAGTAATTAGCAAAAAAGGGAGGCTTCTTATATAAAGCCTCCTTTTTTATTTGAATTTTTGGCCAAATTTGAGTGAATTTTACAAATCAGCCTTATCCTCTTAACCGACAATCCGTTACAATCGCGATAGATTAGCGAGCTAAAATATTAGGCAATGCTAGTCATCTTCTATAATCACTCCATCGTGAATTCAATATAAATCGATGTCTGCATGCTGTACAAAGAATCGTCAACTGATTACACCGCGCGGCTGTTACATTAAGGTAATTATCATTGAGTCATTTTATTTTTCTCGACTGGCTAGAGGTCTAAGTCTTTGTCACTTACGTCGTTAAAAACCGTCTCGCTTCAGCGTTTTTCGCTCAATTTCGCTGCCAATATTATTGCAACCTTGTGGATGCTAGTGGGCTCAACACGGGCTTTTTCTTGGGTTAAACCCACTTTTGTACAGTTTGCCGTATTTGCGCTATTGGCGCTTGGTAGTAATGTCTTATTTTCATGGTTAGCTGCTGAAAGTGGCAGCATATTTAATGAGCAAGGATTGGTTAGTTATTTGATCTGGCCGATGATTATTTTGCTTGGTGGTATTATTTTGGCTCGGCGAGCGAGCAACCAAGCATTGGTATTTGTACCAGTAGTTCTTTGGTTGGTTGCTGATACATTGTCAGCCCTATTGCAGAGCTTGGTGCAGTTTTTTGGTAGCTATGGTTGGTTGCCAAATTGGAGTTATTCGTTCTTACCAGTACTGTTTTTAGTATTGTTCTTATGGCAAACGCTAGCTCTATTGTGGATTTTCTCCCGTCGTCTGCGTATACCATGGTGGGAGCGAATCATTGTATTGGTTGGCGCGGTAGCGTTGCTGACTATTTGGCAACGTAATGTCGCTGATCAGCCAATCTTTAAGCAAATACCTGTAGAGCCTGTATTAGAAGAAGCGGCACTGTATCAGCAGCCGCGTCTATTACAGCAAGCACTGGATAGTATAGACCCGAGTATCGATGGCAAAACCGACTGGTACTTTATGGGAGTCGCAGGATTCTCAGATCAAAACGTCTTTCGTTCTGAGATTAATAAGGTACGCGAGCTGTTTGATGTGCGCTTTGGTACCAGTGGGCATTCACTATCGCTGATTAATAATACTTATAGCTGGCTAGATGAACCAATTGCTACTAAGACCAGCATTTTGCGTGGTCTAAAGAAAATCGGTCAGCAGATGAACGCTGATGAAGATGTATTGTTTCTGACGTTGTCTTCACATGGTAATCAGGATATCGTCCAGTTGGCAAATCCGCCGCTTGCGATGGATAATTTAGATGCTACATGGTTGCGTGACGCGCTAGATGCATCGGGTATTCGCTGGCGTGTGATTGTGGTGTCTGCCTGCTACTCAGGTTCGTTTATTGACGAATTGGCATCGCCAACCACGGTAGTGATTACTGCATCAGCCGCTGACAAAGCGTCATTTGGCTGCACCAACACAGCTGAGATGACCTATTTTGGCCAAGCGTTTTTTGCTGAAAGCCTACGAGGAAATACCAGTTTTGAGTCGGCTTTTAAGGATGCCAGTATACGGGTCAATGAGCGTGAGAGCGCCATGGGCTTTGAGCCATCAGAGCCGCAAATGGTCATTGGTAGCTTAATGGAGACAGCATTGCCTGCGTTTGAGCAAGTATTGTTTGATAAGGCGCGGCCATCCGTTGCTAGTATTACAAATAATGCTACTTCTATAACGGTTAATACTCTACCTGACAGTGCTACTAATCTGTCAGTAGACGAAGTAGAGATAGCTGCTGAATAGCTGAATAAATACAAAGTATGATTTGGCATTTAATAAATGCCAATATCAGATTTACTATTAGATGATGAGCATTTATTAAACATCGTCATTGGTTCTATTTTGAATAAAAGGATATCACTCATGCAAAATTCCTATAGTCATAGTTTATCTACCAATAAACAGCTTACCCAAAAAAGCGTGAATCGTTGCTTTAACGGTGAGCAGTATTATTATAGTCACGAGTCGACATCTACCAAAACCTCTATGACGTTTAGTATTTATCTACCTGATGAAGCCTTGGCTGGACGACGTTGTCCTGCGATATTGTACCTATCAGGTTTGACATGTAATGCCGATAATGTCACCCATAAGGCGCATTTTCAGCAAAAATGTAGCGAGCTTGGTATGATACTTATCGCACCTGATACCTCACCTAGAAGTAGTGAAGACAGCGATGTACCAAACGACGATCGCTATTTTGTCGGTCAAGGCGCTAGCTATTATGTTGACGCGACCCAAGCGCCGTGGTCAGACAATTTTAATATGCAAAGCTATATTGTCGATGAGTTATATGACTTACTACGTTCAGAGTTTCCTATTCACAGCATCGGTGTCACAGGACACTCAATGGGTGGTCATGGCGCGTTATTGCTAGGGTTTAAGTTCCCAAGTAAGTTTGTCAGCGTATCGGCTTTATCGCCAGTATGTGCGGCGAGTGAGTCTGCATGGGGGCAAGCTGCCTACACAGAGTATTTCGGTGATGATAAGTCTCTATGGGCACAAGCGGACGCCTCACAAATGATTGAAAAGGTCGGTCAGCAGTATTCGAGCATTTTGGTTGATCAAGGCGCGGCTGATAACTTCTTAGCAGAAGGTCAGCTACAGACCTCTAAACTACAAGACGCTTGTGCAAAAGCCAAACAGCCTTTAACATTACGCTATCAAGCGGGGCATGACCACAGCTATTATTTTATCCAAACGGTGATTAATGATCATATCGAACATCATTGGCATATGGCTCAAATGAGCTAAGATGTCATTCAGATGACCGTGTTACATTTTTCGCTATTCCATTCATGCTCAACAGGTGATTTTTATGGCAAGTTATCAAGATTTGACAGCTTCTAATTCAAAGAGTAGGTCAGTAGATACGAGCTCTACAAAAGCGACTATGAAGGCTGATATGGATGCTGCTCTACAAAATAAACAACGTAGCAATGATTATAGTGATGAAGTATTTCAAGTTAAATCAGACGAGTTGATTGCAAAAACCGTCAACGACGCTGGCGATAGAGTACTTGATGACGTGCAGATATCTCGCGTGATAGAGATGGCGTGGGAAGATAGGACGCCATTTGGGGCTATAGAGCATAGCTACGGTCTCGATGAGACTGGGGTTATCAAACTCATGCGCCAAGAGCTAAAGCCGTCATCTTTTCGCTTATGGCGTCAGAGAGTGAGCAATCGCGCCACCAAACATGAGGCAAAGCGCTCTTTCGAAGTTGGCCGTGCTTATTGCAAAACTCAATATAAGCAACGTTAAATAATTAAGTATTTAACATCATTATATAAAAGGCTCTCAGCATATGTGAGCCGCTTGAAATTTTCTTTTTAATTTATCAATATCTTATATAAACATAAATTAGGTAGCTCAATTATGAACAGTCCTGCTAAACCTTATCTTATTGCACCGTCGATACTCTCAGCTGATTTCGCGCGGTTGGGCGAAGAAGTTGAGAAGGTACTAGAGTCGGGTGCCGATGTGATTCATTTTGATGTAATGGACAACCACTACGTACCCAATTTGACGTTTGGTAGCATGATTTGTAAGGCATTGCGTGACTATGGTGTTGAAGCGCCAATTGATGTGCATCTAATGGTTTCACCTGTCGATAGTATGATTGAGCAGTTTTTGGAAGCGGGTGCTAGTATCATTACCTTTCATCCTGAAGCCAGCGCTCATATCGATCGCTCACTTCAACTTATTAAAGATGGTGGCGCAGAGTGTGGCTTGGTATTGAACCCAGCGACGCCATTACATTATCTTGATTATGTCATGGATAAAGTAGACCAGATTTTATTAATGAGTGTGAACCCGGGCTATGGTGGACAGTCGTTTATCGATAGTACTTTAGATAAAGTCCGTCAGGTACGTCAGCGTATCATTACTAGTGGCCGAGATATTCGATTGGAAGTTGATGGCGGTATCAAAGCCAGTAATATACGTGCGATTGCTGAAGCGGGCGCTGATATGTTTGTCGCGGGTTCTGCGATTTTTAATCAAGAAGATTATAAAGCGGCTATCGATGAGATGCGCGCAGAGTTGTTATTAGCCAACAACAGCTAGCGAGTGTTGTATGGTTAATAAACGCTATTAGCCATACAATAATAATATTAGAATGTGCTGTATAACTTATGACTATATAGTTAATCCTCTATAAAAGAGCTACAGCGTTAACCTCGCTTGAAGTATCACGTATACATCTGCACTCAGTTGCCTTGTATCTCTTTTAAATTGAACCAACTCTATATAACGGTCAGTCACGTAAAGGTGAAATATGGACACAAACAATTCTAGCAGTTTAACAGAACCTTCTGCGCAAGCAAGCTCTCATGAAGCGTTGAACCAGCAGGCTAGACAATCACTTGCAAGTGAAACATTGCAGCGCAGCTTGGTGCCTAGAGGTATTACCATTGGCTTAGCGATGTTTGCACTGGTACTTAGTTTGGCAGGTTATGGCTTTCGCCTGATGATAGGTGATGATGTCGAAACCGTACTGCGTCACGCTGCAGTCATTGTGCCTGCATTTATGCTAGGCATTCCGCTGTTTTTTTGGGTAGGCTCTCGCATACTTAATAAAGTTAAAGGTCTGCATATTGAGAGTTGGAATGCGATTAGTTTGGGTTATTTGACCTCTTGTATCTCAATGCTATGGCTGATGGGTACTTATAGTTAAGTTATTTCACTGTAAATATAATGCTTTTTCGCATCCGTATTGTTTATTCGCATCTATATTGTTTATTCACGCCTATATAATGTCGTGATAATTTATATTTTTTAATTATTAAGCCATGTCCTACAAGCATGACTGGAATTTTATATGAGAATCGTACCAGCCAGTATTGCTAAAATTATCTATCCTAAAGACTTACCAAATGGCTTATTTACCAGCTTAATTATCACTTGTTTATTAATGGGATTAGCGTCATTACGTCACGGAACCGACTTACAAGGTTGGCTAAATGTCATTGAGAATTGGCTGCTTATGCTGCTGATATTGCCCACTGCGACTGCCACCGTTGCATTGCCTTTTAAATACCGTGATCCTAGCCTTGAGCTAAAGCTGGTTTATTACCTTGGAATGTTTGTGGCCTTCTTATTTACATTAGGAAAGTTGCGTTATTGGCACTAATATATACAAACGACATGGCATTCAAGTTTGCTTTTATAGCGAAGACTTATGTGACAGCCCTTGAATTCCAGTGTTAAAGCGTCCATTGTATGAGTAAGACAGATTTACCCGCGTTACTGTAAGACGATAGATTTGCCGAATGAGTTTATTTTTAAGAAATGACTGCTTTGCAATGACCAGTTTCTCTACCAGTACTAAACGGGATAATAAGGAACACATTAATGCCATACGATATCGATAATGATATAGAAGTAGATAACGAGAGTAGCGATCAGTTTGCAGGATTTGCCAAAGAAACCACGTTAGAGTTGGTGGAAGCAGATGATGGTAGATTGTTGTTGCGTGATGCTGAACAAGATGAAGCGCCGCTAATGACTATTGATTTTTCTGACAAGCTGAAAGAGCTACTTGGTAGCGATACTCAAGCGATTGGTCAACATATGATTCATGCTGCGATTCAGGTCATTATGCAAAAGCAAATGAGTAAATGGCATGCGCATGTATATGATAAAGAACCAACACACTACAGCTAATCTTTGGTTGTTTTTGGAGCACCAGTTAAAGCAGATGCCAGTCAAAGCGAATAATTGAAGATATAGCTTAGCAACATGAAACTACATGCATAAAAAAAGGGTTTATCAATTGATAAACCCTTTTTTTGTTCAAATAACTTCTTTATAGAAAGTATTTATAAAAATGCCTTCTACAAATGATGGCAGTTATTTGATTTTAGCTTCTTTAAAGATCACGTGCTGGCGTACTTTTGGATCAAACTTTTTGATTTCCATTTTGCCAGGCATAGTGCGCTTGTTTTTAGTAGTGGTGTAGTAATACCCAGTACCAGCTGTTGATACTAATTTAATTTTATCTCTCATGATAGCTTTCCTGTAAATGAGGGGTCTTCAAACGATAGGTACGTGTCTCAAAGAATGAGTTGCCACAATTAATGTAGCAAAACAGCAGCTTAAATGATGAGAGTCATCATTCAGCTGCTATTTTTAACTTAAACTTTTTGACCTTGTGCGCGTAGATCCGCTAACACTTTATCGATACCAAGTTTGTCAATGATGCGCATACCTTTGGTAGACACACGTAGACGTACAAAGCGGTTTTCAGACTCTACCCAAAAACGATGGTTGTGAAGGTTTGGTAGAAAGCGACGACGGGTTTTGTTGTTTGCATGCGAAACATTATTACCCACCATAGGGCGCTTTCCAGTCACTTGGCAAACTCGAGACATGGCGAACTCCTAATCTATGAGGTATGAGTTTTTCTCATACCAGTCTGGGCAAGTTGCACGTTTTTGCGGCATGGACACAGCAAGCGGCAGCTTTGCACCAAACAAAACTATATGAAGGTTGAGCTGGTTTTGCTGCTATCTAAAGGCAAATAACAGGCTGACCAATTCAGAAAATTTTAAAGCCGACATTTATACCATAAAACAGTTGAATACTCAAATATTTTTACAATAACTGTCGAATTAAAGAAGGGCTATTATACCCTGAAATGAGCGATCTATGTTGTTGATTGTTTAATAGTAAAGATTAATTTTTAGTTGTAAGTTATAACAAAAGTCAGTAAAGTTGCTGTTATATATTTAATACAATCTGTTAATACACCAGTATTACTGTAAATCTATGTATCATTACCAATCTCTTTTGATTCTGGGTAATGATTTTTTGCTTATTTGCTCAGATAAATTACTGCTCATGCGGAGTTAAAACATGTCATATACATCCCTGCCCACTTCTAAGTTGTTTCAATTAACAGCACTCACATTATCATTAGCCCTAGCGGGCTGTGGTGGTGGCAGTGACGGTACTGATACTATCGCGCCAGCACCTGATTTGGGTGTGAATGTAGGTACTAGCGACGGTGGCGTGGGTAGTGGGGATATTGGAGACGTTTTAAATGTTAGTACAGTATCTCTATTAGACGCAAATGCTAATCTGACTAGAGTAATTTCTATGTCAGGTGTTACGGCTAGAGTAGTTGTTACCGACTCTGAGGGTAATGGGGTAAGTGGTGCTTTGGTGACATTTAGCGGCGATGGTGTACAGTTTGGTACATCCAATGGAGCAGTATTGACTAATGCTGACGGCGTAGCAACAACGTCTGTCGTACCATTATCTTCTACTGATACTGGTAGTTACAGCTTATCTGCGACAGCAACATATGACGATGTGAGTGCAACCACTGCTAGTTATAACTACTCATTGCAAGCGGTTGATATTACGCTGGTGAATTTTTCGACGGGTGAAAACACTTTAGAGTCTGGTGGCTCTACAATCGTTACCCTGCAAACCAAAGACACAGTAACTGATCAATTTCAGAATGACGTGACTGTTAATTTATCATCGACTTGTGGTTCATTTGAGAACGCTAGCATCAGCTCTTCAAATCAGGGCAATGTGAGCTCGACTTATAGTGCTATTGATAGTAGTGGTAATTTGTGTGAAGGTACCCAAACCATCACTGCAGTCACGGCAAACGACACATCGTCTTCACAAAGTATCGATGTAAATATTAAAGCCATCGAAGCGAGTTCTATTGTCTATACGACGACCAACTCTGTTGTGTTGGGTGCAAAAAATAGCGGCTCATCTTCATCTAGCCAGATAGATTTTACTATTTATGCTAATGGTGTGCCTGCAGCGAACCAAGAAGTTACTCTAGATTTAATTAAATCACCAAGTGACTTTAATTTCGTCTCGCAAGGCAATCGAGCCTCGAAAACTCTAAAAAGTGATTCTTTAGGGAAAGTCACAGTAAATTTATATCCTGGAAATATTCCAGGCCCTGTGGAAATTAAGGCTTCTTTAAAATCAAATGCTGATACTTTTGCCTTGGCGAAGAATATATCTGTTGCAACAGGCCGTCCTACACAGAATGGCGTGACATTAGCAATAGGCAAAAATGTTTTGGCTGATAATGCTATTGACTCTACAAATATATCGGCTTATTTGACTGACCGTCAAGGTAACTTCGTTCCTGATGGCACTGTAGTAAGTTTTGTAGCAGAAGGCGGGACTGTAACGCCAAATTGTGCCACAGTGAGCGGTAATTGCTCAGTAACTTTCACATCGCAAAACCCTAGACCTGCCAATGGTCGTGTTAGTGTCATTGCTTATGTAGAAGGCGACAAAACGTATTCAGACTTAAATGGTGATAACGTCTATACTGTTGGTATTGACGAACTATTAGATAATATTGGTAATTTTTTCCGCGACGATAATGAGGATTTGAAGTATACGCCAGGTGAGTTTGTCTATAAAAGAGGTGAACAGGAAGGTGGTGACCAAGCGACTTGTGCAGCAGCGACGTTGTCACAACCTAATTTACCGAACTTAATAGTAGACAATGGTACTGATGCTACCCAATGTGATAATTTATTGCCGACAGTGCTACGCAAGCAAGTCATTATGGGTTTCGCGAACGATACACCAACTTTCTATAATTATAGTCAGGTGTCTGGGTTTGTCTCTTTCGAGATGTATGGCAATAGCGTGAGAACTGTTTCTATGCCATCCGGAACGGCTTTGAGTCTGACAGTTAAAGATAATACTGATAACGGTGCTACTTGTGAGCCTGAGATTGCTAGTGGTAATATTACAGTACCAAACATTGTTAACCTCAACAGAGTAGATAGTGCTGCTAATCAGAATTACTTTGATGGTAGTGGAGAAGTACGTTATACGGTATCAACGGCTGGATGTGCTACTGGTGACAGTATTAAGTTGTCTGTCGCAACCCCAGCACCAACCTCAAAAACAACTACGGTCCAAATTTTTTAATCAATCTTTCTTATTTATAGAATAAAAACCCCTGACCACGTGTCAGGGGTTTTTAGTTTGTCCTTCTAAATAACCAAATCAGCCTAAATAACTAAAAACAACCAACTCGCTCAGCAAAGTATTGCAAAAAAGATTAAAATAACCGGTTTACTATGCTGTCAGCAATTTTTCAGCGATAAGTCATCATTTTTTATATTGGGCGAATTATGTCAGACAACACTAAAACCGTTTCATTATCGACCATAGCTTCTCAGAGCAAACAGATTCCTAGCGCCATTGATACAGCAACGTTGCTCATCAAATGCAAAGATCAGGCAGGTATCGTACAGGCAGTCTCTGAGTTTATTCATCGTTATGGCGCTAATATCATTACGCTTGATCAGTATTCAACGGCGCATGAAGGCGGTCAATACTTTATGCGTTTAGAGTTTGCTTTGGCAGGATTGGGCGATATTATTGAAAATTTTGAAGCCAGCTTTGCGCATACGGTTGCTAAGCGCCACGATATGGATTGGCGTCTACATAATAATGCAACGAAGACCAAAGTCGGTATTTTGGTATCAAAGTTTGATCATGCGTTGTTAGATCTATTATGGCGACATCAGCGTGGACTGCTCGATTGCGAGATTACTTGCGTGGTCAGCAACCATCCTGATTTAAAGCAAGCAGTACAGAATTTTGGCATTACTTTTCATCATGTGCCAGTGACCAAAGATAATAAAGTAGAGGCAGAAGAGCAGATTCATAAGTTGATGGCAGGTAACGACTTGCTAGTATTGGCGCGCTATATGCAGATATTGTCATCAGATTTTGTCAAACGTTGGCCGATGCAGATTATCAATATTCATCATTCTTTCTTGCCAGCGTTTGTGGGTGCAGATCCTTATCGTCAGGCTTACGATAAAGGCGTTAAGCTTATCGGTGCAACTGCGCACTATGTCACAGCTGAGCTTGATCAAGGGCCTATCATCGAGCAGGATGTACATCGTGTGACGCATCGCCAAGGGGTGACAGAGCTGCGTGCTATCGGCCGTGATATCGAACGCAACGTATTAGCACGTGCTGTAAACTGGCATGTCCAAAACCGTGTGATTGTGGCGGGTAATAAGACAGTCGTATTTAACTAAGAAAACTTAGTAGTGAGTTGGCTAAAAATATAAAAAAGGCGGTCAGTAACTAGTGTTGCTGACCGCCTTTTTTTGAACATATATTTTATAGAAGCATTTCTAAGACGAATTTGCTACCAACAAAGCCAATAGCTAATAGGATAAAGGCATAAATAGTGATATTGGCCGCACGTTTGCCTCGCCAGCCTGCACGCCAGTTACCGAATAGTAGTACACCAAATAATAACCACGACAGCAGACTAAAAACAGTCTTATGCACAATATGTTGCGCCATCAAGTCTTGTACATAGATAAACCCAATCCCCAGTGCGATACTGAGCAATACAAAGCCAACCAAGAGCATATCGAATAATAAACTCTCCATACTTTGCAAGGAGGGTAGTTTATTGACCCAAAAGCGGTGAATGGTATGATGCTTGAGCTCACGTATTTGTAAACGTAGAAATAGCGCTTGTACCGCAGCCATCAACAGCACACAATAGGCAGCCAATGATAATATGATATGGATTTCAAGCCCAATACTTACATCCGTTAATGGTTGATAAGGGGCGCGGCCGACATAACCGACCGTCATACCTATTAACGCAGTGGGTGCAGCCAAAATACCAAGACTAAGAATAGGGCGATATAAACAGAACAACAGATAAAAGAATAAGAAAAATAAACTGGTCAGACTGATTATATTAAATAAGTTGAAATTTAAACCATACAGCGTCACAACGTATGGATATAGCAGTGCTGCATGTGCCGCCATGCCAACCAGCAATAAGCCCAAACTGAGGCTTTTGTGGATAGGTTTGTCCTGAACCAGCGCCCAACCAATATGGATGCTGATTAAGGTATAAGCCATGCTAGCAAGTAAGAATGCAAAGTGCACAGATAAAAAGCCTCATCTTATACTGAGCATAAACTGCCGCTCAATGTGTCGCTAAAGTGGTATTATCAGAATGATTAGAATAATCGTCCAATTTATCATAAAATGGGTGCCAATTGAGCACCATCTTGCTTATAACTTATAAATGATCGGCAGTACTGCATAGCGCAAAACATAAAATATGTCATCTGTAAAAAGTTAACTACAATTATAAGCGCTGTGTCCTTTGCGAAACGACTATAAGTTTTGAGCCATGCTAATGCTATAGTATTGATAATATAATTCTTTTATCATGTCCCTTGTCATGCAATATCCTAATATCTTATAGCGTATCCTAATATTATTTATGAACCATTTTAATGGTTTGATTTAGAGTTATTTTAATTGCGTATTATTTAATTGAGAGTTATTTATGTTTGATACCTTAACAGAACGCTTATCGTCGAGCCTACGTAACATCGTCGGTACTGGGCAGTTGACCGAAGACAATATCAAAGACACGCTACGTGAAGTGCGTATGGCGTTGTTAGAAGCTGATGTGGCGTTGCCTGTCACTCGTGATTTTGTAAAACGCGTAAAAGAACAAGCGCTTGGTGCTGAGGTGCTAAAAGAGTTAGCGCCAGGTCAAGCCTTTGTCAAAATCGTACACGACGAGCTGACCGAAATGATGGGCAGCGCCAATCAGCAGTTAGAGATGACAGGTAAGCCGCCTGTTGTTTATTTGCTAGCAGGTCTACAAGGTGCGGGTAAAACGACTACAGCTGGTAAGTTGGCAAAATATTTACAAGAGCGCCAAAAGAAAAAAGTCATGCTAGTCTCTGCTGACGTTTATCGTCCAGCGGCTATCAAACAGCTTGAGCAAGTAGCCGGTCAAGTGAATGCTAAGTTTGTGAATTCAAGCACGGATGAGAATCCAATTGATATCGCAAAGCGTGCGATTGAAGAAGCCAAAATCCAATATCAAGATATTCTGATCATTGATACCGCGGGTCGTCTACATATCGACGATACCATGATGGATGAGATTAAGGCGCTAACTGCTGCAGTTAATCCATCTGAGACGCTATTCGTCGTCGATGCCATGACGGGTCAAGATGCCGCCAATACTGCAAAAGCCTTTAATGATGCGTTGCCATTGACGGGTGTTATCTTAACCAAGACTGACGGTGATGCTCGCGGCGGTGCGGCGCTCTCTGTACGTGCTATCACTGGCAAGCCAATTAAGTTCTTGGGTCGCGGTGAAAAACTAGACGAGCTAGAGCTGTTCCACCCTGAGCGTATCGCGCAGCGTATCCTTGGTATGGGTGACGTACTGAGTCTGGTCGAAGAAGTTGAGCAGAAAATTGACCGTGATAAAGCCGAAAAAATGGCGAAAAAGATGCAAAAGGGCGGTGACTTCGACCTTGAGGATCTATTGACCCAGTTCCAGCAGATGAAGAGCATGGGCGGCATGGCAGGCTTTTTAGACAAAATGCCTGGTATGGGCGGCTCAGATATGCAAAAAGCGGTCGAAGATGCTAAGCCAGAAGAAAAAGTACGTGAAATGGAAGCATTGATCAATTCAATGACACCATTTGAGCGTAAAAACCCCGATAAAATCAATCCAAGTCGTAAGCGCCGTATCGCTGCAGGTTCAGGCCGTGAGATTCAAGACGTTAACCGTTTGCTCAAGCAGCACAAGCAAATGGCAAAAATGATGAAAATGATCTCCAAACCTGAAGGCATCAGTAAAATGATGAAGTCTATGCAAGGCCTCATGGGTGGCGGTAGTGCTGGCGGTGGCGGCGGTCCATTGTTTGGTGGCGGGCAGCAAGGTGGTGCTAAAGACGTGAACCCAGAACAAATGGCCAAGCAAATGGGACTGGATCCAAATAACATGCCGAGCACCGAAGAGATGCAAAAGCAAATGCAAGAAATGCAAAACCAAGCACCAAAGAAGTTCAAAACCCGCTTTTAAATAACAGTTAGTTATTTCTAAGAAGTTTGATCAAAGCCCCGAAGCCAATGAAGCTTTGGGGCTTTTTATCGTTAGCAGTTGTAGATAAACACTGATGGATAAAGTGTGAAAAATATAGAAATTAATAAAATTCGTGTACCCTAAATGCTATGATAGGCGCTGCTTCACTCTGTCTAGATTATTATAGGACATGAATGACAAATCGTTATAAAAAATTAGTGAAATCTGATAAACCCATTTAGAACGCCAAAAGTAAAAGCCGAGGTTGTGATGTTTTTAGCAATGGATACCGTGTTCGACCAGTGTTCGATCGCGATTTTAGATTCGAGCGGACAGGTACTGTCGAGCCATACCGAAACAGGGAAGCGTCAGCAGACTCAGCAGATTTTACCGATGATTGATGCTGCATTGTCTGAGGCGCAGTTACGTCTTGCTGATATACAGGCTTTAATATTCAATCGCGGGCCAGGTGCGTTTAGTGGTATCCGCATTAATACGGCAGTGGTACAGGCTCTGTCTGTAGCGCATGATTTACCTTGCGTTGGCGTCTCAAGCCTGCAAGCAATCGCACAATGCGCGTATCAGAAGTACGGGCTGACACACCTATATAGCGCCCTTGATGCTCGTATGCAGCAAGTCTACTTTGGACAGTATGAGTTGGTAACTGATGACCAGTTAGGTCATAGCATTATGCAGCCAGTCTTGGCTGATGATAGCGATAGCACTGAGCAGCTATTAGATTATGATAGCCAAACAGTACTCAACCTGCCTATCGCGGGTAATGGCGCGCCGTTATTGGCACGACATGATCAGCAAGACTGCCATGAAGATGTTTGGCCAGATGCGGTTGTCATTGGGCAGCTTGGTATTGCTCAGTTTGCAAACGATGGTGGTACAGAAGCGTCACAGGCATTACCAAAATATCTACGTAATCAAGCTTGGAAAACACTTAAAGAGCAAGGCAAAGCATAGTTTTATAAATATGCTTTTTGCAGCGTCAATTGATAGCAGATAGCTTTTTAGTGTTTAGCAAGCGCATACCAATATAAAATCAACGTTAATATAGGACAGCCAATCGGTCTGTTTTTAGGCCAGTTTTTTTAGGCCAGTCTGTTTCTAGGAAAGTCACTGTGGATATAGTTTTATTCGTTCAAGCTGTCATCATGGGTATCGTTGAAGGTATCACTGAATTTTTACCCATCTCTAGTACGGGATATTTGATTTTATCAGCAGATGTGATGGGTTTCTGGACTAAAGAAAAAGTCGATTTATTTGTCGTGGTGGTACAGCTTGGCGCTATTTTAGCAGTGATTTATGACTATTGGGGTAGATTGTGGCAAGCGCTGATGGGTTTGCTAACTGGTAAAGCAGAGGGCATGACCAATCCTAGACAGCTGGGACTGAGTCTGATTGTCTCTACTATCCCTGTGATGATTGTTGGTTTTACCTTTGCCGATGAAATCAAAGCTTATTTGTTTAATCCTATCGTCGTTGCCATTATGCTCATCATCGGTGGTCTGCTGATATTTTATGTGGAAAAGCGTCCTAAAACGGTCATTGCAGAAGAAGCAGAAGATGTCAGTATAAAAACTGCGTTGATGATTGGTCTGTTTCAATGTTTAGCTCTTATACCCGGGACGTCACGCTCAGGTGCCACTATTATCGGTGCGCTGTGGTTAGGTGTCTCACGTAAGGCTTCTGCTGAGTTTTCTTTCTTTTTGGGTATTCCTGTCATTGTAGGGGCAGCACTGTTGGATTTACTCAAGCATGGTGACGTACTGACGAGCAGTGAAGACTGGCTAGTGCTAGGTATAGGTACCATCGTATCATTTGTAGTGGCGCTACTTTGTATCCGCTTACTTGTGGCATGGGTAAGTCGCCGCGACTTTACTATCTTTGCTTGGTTGCGCATTATCACGGGTGTTATCGTGCTGGTCGCCGCTTGGGGCTTTGGTTATCAAATGGCTGGCTAGATTTGCGTTATGATTTAACACGGCAGTAATTTATAGTGAAAATAAGCAGCAAATAGGATGATGGTTATGACAGATGTGCCCCAGACGTATGACGAGACAGGTGTTTTTGTACATTGTCAGCTATTCTACGTCAAGGACAGCCAGCAAGCACAGGTTGAGAGTCTACAGTCATTGATAGCTAAGCATACATTACCAATTATCTTAGATATAGAGGTCGCTACAGAGAAATTAACTCAAAAGCGCCGTCAGCAATTGAGCCAAGCATCTACTCAGCCTATTTTATTGTTAGATGATAAAGATAAGCTATCATGGCTAAGTGATGGGCTCAGTGTGGCACCTGAGTGGGACAAGTTGCAGCGCCGTGTAGTGAGTGCTGGCCGTAAGTCTGAGTTGCTATTACAAGCGGCCAAAATCACATCAGATAGTCATGTTATTGATGCAACCGCTGGCTTTGGGCATGATAGTTTGATATTGGCCAGTACTGGTGCCCAAGTCACTATGCTTGAGCAGCAGCCGTTGATGGCATTGCTGTTACTTGTAGAGCAGCAGCGTATGAGTGCGCTACCCAATTGGCAAAAGCTCATGAGCCGTCTACAAATTATTAACACTGATGCGCTCAGTTATTTTGCGAATCTAGAAGCAAGCAATGCAATAGATAATGCTACGGCAATCGATGTCGTCTATTTGGATCCGATGTTTCCAGAGGATAGCTATCAAGATAGCAAGACAGGCAAAGGGGCAAAAGTCGGTAAGCATATGCAAGCACTGCATCAATTGGCTCGTCCACCAACTTCAAATGAAGAGCGACAACTGCTAAGTAGGGCGCAGGCCGTTGTCAAACAAAATACGCAAGGCCAAGGTCGCGTGGTCGTGAAGCGCCCACAGTTTGCACCGCTGCTTGCTGATGAGCCTGCAAGTGAAAGCTGGCACAATGAAGCCGTACGCTTTGATGGGTATTTTGTCTGACAGTTGCTGTTTGTGATAACAAATGTACGAGTATAAATGTACGCAATTAATTAGCTTATGTGGGCAGAATTAATGGATTTAGGAGCAAGGAATGTCAGCGTTAATCATTTGGGTTATGGGTGCAGTTTTACTGTTGATTAATATCATGCTGCGTACTCGCATTCTTCGGCTTGAGGCACGGTTAAAAGAGCTGAGCAATCCACAAGAGCAGCTGGTATTTTTACGTCAACAAGCAGCAAAGAAAGACAAAGTCCCAGCGTTAAAAGCTTTGCGCAAGCAATATCCTGAGCTATCACTGATCGAAGCGAATAAATTATGGCAACAAATTCAGTAACCAGGCCATTAACTTAGGAATTAGTCTATTAAAATTTAGTAACCAGCCCCTTCAAAAGTTGATTTAGTTGTTCTGAGCGAAATAGATAAGCGCACATAAAAAGTATTCAATTAATGATAATAAAAAGCCATGACATTTAAAGACAAGCTACAAGCCTACATCCAGCTAACCCGTTTTGATAAGCCAGTTGGCATTGAGCTGCTCTTATGGCCAACGCTTTGGGGTGTACTACTCGCTGCAATGGGTCAAGCGCAGCAGCAAGGAATGACGGCAGCGTTGCCAAGTATCAAGGTATTTGCGATATTTGCCCTTGGTGCAATATTTATGCGAGCGGCTGGTTGTGCTATCAATGACTTTGCCGATCGCAAAGTAGATGGTCATGTGACCCGTACTAAAGGACGACCGTTAGCAGATGGACGCCTATCTGGCAAAGAAGCCGTCGCTGCATTCTTAGTACTGGTGCTGTTAAGTGCCAGTCTGCTATTTTTCTTACCCATAGCTGTATTCTACTGGTCGCTTGGTGCCGTTGTATTGGCGTTTATTTATCCATTTATGAAACGCTATACGCACCTGCCGCAAGTATTTTTAGCAGCTGCTTTTGGATGGGCGATACCGATGTCTTATGTGGCGGTGCAAGGCGCTCCCGATATTTGGTGTTGGCTGCTATTCTTAGCTTATATGTGTTGGACAGTGGCCTATGATACGCAGTACGCGATGGCTGACCGTGAAGATGATTTAAAGATTGGCGTAAAATCAACGGCGATACTATTCGGTCGTTATGATGTGATTATCATCTCAATATTACAGATGCTATTTTTGCTAATGATGGGCGTGGTTATGTGGCACTACTTTGCCCCGACCACATTAGGCGTAACGCCGGTATTTGGATTGGCGCTTGTTGCGCTGATGTTTGCCAAACAAAACAGCGCTTGTGCCAGTCGCAATCCTTTGGCTTGCTTTCAGGCGTTCTTGGCCAATATCTGGGTAGGGCGCTATGTCTTTGCGCTCATCGCAGTTACTTGCATATGGACGACGCTAAATGGATAAATTCGATAAGTTGCCGAGATTCAAATCAAAGAAATTGTCTGATACAAATGGCTCAGGCGTAAACTATCAAGCTAAACTTGCAGAGCATGGGCTAACTCGCGAGCAAGTTATCGCAACTGAGCGTAAACTGGCAAAATTTGCTAACACCATGGATTCACTAGTACGATTGCCTTTTACCAAGCAAGGAATGGGTGCGGATGCGGCGCTTTCAACCATTCCACTAGCAGGAGATTTGGCAGGATTGGCATTGACCAGTTATGCATTTATATTAGGACGTCAGTTAGGTGTGCCTGCTCATAAAATGACACCAGCGGTTAGATTGGCATTTATTGATATGGTCGTTGGCATCGTACCTGGCATTGGTACGCTATTAGATATTTTTATTCGCCCTAGCCGTAAGACGCTGGGTATTGTGCACGAGCATCTACATCATGAGTATGGTATTACCGAAACCATGCATATGGATCGACCGTTTTTGCACCAGTCATTAGAAGACAAACAACAGCAAAGCCGCTTTGGGTTTTTTTGGCGTAATCCAATCGTTGCTTGGTTATATCTGCACATCCCTGATTTTCTTGGACTGCTAGTCATTGTATTTGTCGGTTGGGGGCTGTGGGCATTGATAAGCTGGTTGGTCGGTATGTTTGGGCAATCGACTGGGTTTGGTTAAATACAATCACTCATTAGACAGCTCAGTAGAGACAAGTCAGTAGAGAGCAATACACAGAAACGAAAAAGGCGGCAACGATAATAACGTTTGCCGCCTTTTTTATGGTTTTAAATAGGGCATTGAAACAAAGGCCGCCTCAGACTTTATTCAGTGATGACTTCTGCTTCAGCACTGACGGCATCAAAGCTAGTCACTTTATTATTTCGGATAAGGTCGATAGTGCCGCCACCAGCATGACTGACGAGTTGGATGTTACCGTCAGCTGATTGATAGGTAGGATTGTTGCCTTGGCCTTCTGGTGCGCTCAATGTCATTTTTGGCTGGTTGGGACGAGTAATGATAGCGTTAAGCATACCAGCTGCCGAAGTCTCAAAGACCACAGATAAACTCTCACCTGCTGCACTCTTATAACGGACATCAGTGATTTGTGCGCCTTTGATAGCTTGTTCTGGATTAGGTTTTTCAGCGCTATCACTTACCGTGGAGGTAGTATCACCAAGATCTTTATCTAACTCTGTTAAGCTCATATCACGTTCTGAATCAGTATCGGTCTGCGCTACATTTTGAGCATCATCTGCATTGCTATCTTTAGCTTCATCAACGTTGATATTGGTCGTTACTGGCGTGGTTTGCGTGGAAGTTTCAGCTGTAGTTGTATCAGTTGCTTCAGGTTCTGGATCTTTTTGACAAGCAGTCAGTAGCAACAGGCTGAAGAAAATAGCAGGAGCCGTAATACATAGACGCTTAGACTTATTTGAGTGTATTATTTTTGAGACAGAAGTATTCATAATCAGCTTTATCCGTTAATGGCGCTCTACGTAAATGGGATAATTTGCAAGGGTTAACCTGCTATTTATTGACAGTATCTTATTACGTATTTACCGTAATCACCAGCTTACGCTGTCCGCCATGTTCTTGAAGGTTTCTATGCTCACATAAATAAATACCTTGCCACATGCCTAGACCTAACTCACCATCGACAAGCGGTATAGTCAAGCTTACTCCAAGCATCATGCTTTTGAGATGCGCTGGCAAGTCGTCTGATCCTTCTAAGGTATGGCGATACTCTGGCTGATTTTCTGGTGCGATTTTATTAAGCCAATCCTCTGTATCTAGTCGGACATCCGGATCAGCATTTTCATTGATCGCAAGACTGGCTGACGTATGCAGCAAAAACAGATGAACCAACCCTACCTTATCAGAATGAGGTAACAGCTGAGAAATAGCTTCTTCAATCCTCGGAGTAATGATATGAATGCCGCGCGCATAGGCGGGTAGAGTAAGGGTGGTTTGGTGATAGCTCATGGGGTATATCTCATTATTCGAGTCGACATTAAATTAAGATATCATAAGACAGAATAAACCGTAGAGAGCATTGTTGTTATTTACACAAGAGCCATTTATTCTTAAACAAGCGGCGTCTGTAGCCGTGTACGATTGGGTGATAGACGTGCGAGCATTGCCTCTGACAGTGGTGAAAATGACCCTAGCATCATATCTGCTAATGCTTCAGCACAAATAGGTGCTAATGCATAACCCTTTGCGCCCATCGCACTCATTGTCCATATCCGCTGACTATTTATCAATTGTCCAACGATAGGGTGGTAATCAGGCGTTTGGGTGCGAATGCCAGCTCGTCCCTGCCACAGACTCGTATCTGCCGGAATGACAGATGCCATTTCAGGAATAGCATTGATGAGCTTGTCTCGGCTAATCTGATGTTCCTCATCACGTATGTCAGTACTTGTGTCATTGCGGATAAAACTTGCGCCAAGTAATAAATAGGGCTCGTCAGCGACGACTGTATTTAACTCATCATCTCCAGTCTGTGCGTTGAACCGCGCACAGTAACCACTATATTTAAGCGGTATTTTAGGTAGCTTTATTAATTGCTCCGCTGAGGGGGTAAACCAAGACAACTGCCCACGAATTTTACGACAGTCAAAAATACGCTGATCCAATTGATGACTTTCAAAAGCCGCGCAAATGACGATATTATCAGTAGTCATCGTGACAGTGTTACGGTTTCCATCGATACCTTCGATACGAACTTGCTGCTCAGTCTCGTTGATTTTAGTCACTTCTAATTGCTGAAAGCGAATGAGTGGATGAGTTAGTACGATGTCTTTTAATGCTTGCGGATTGACCAGACCAGACTGAGGTAAGTATAAGTTCTCTGATAAGTTCTGCTCTTTCAGGCCACTAGCAATCTGTGCTTGCTCATGCGATAGGGTGGTCGCCATCTCATCAGGATAGTCGGCAATTTGTTCTGTACCGATATTGGCTTTTATGAGTAAATCAAGGGCGCCAGTCGGTTCAAGTACCGGTGCTGTATTAAGCTGTACAGCTGTTTGATTAAGGTCTCGATATAGCCTGCTGCTATGGAGATAGCCTATGGTATGCAGATGCTCGTCAACATGGTGAATCGGCGTCATTTTGGGCGCAAGTAATGCTCTAGGATTGCCCGATGCACCTGCCAAGGGCGCTGATTTATCTAATAAGGTGACGGTAATGCCACGATTGGCAAGCGACCAAGCTGTCAGTAAACCCGAGACACCTGCACCAACGACGACAGTGTGATCAAATGTGATATAAGTCGTTTCTTGCTTTGCATCGCGACCTTCATTAACACTATCAGTATCACCATTTTCTACATTGGTCATGATGGCCGTTAGCATTTCTCGCTTTCGACCAAAACCTCTGACTTTTTTAATTTGAAAGCCATGTTGTTTTAGTCCACGCTTGACGATACCTGCACAGCTATAAGTAGCGGCAGTCGTATGAGGGCGTGATAGGCGCTGCATTTGGGCAAAGATACTGTCAGCCCACAAGGTGCTGTTGCAAGAAGGCGCAAAACCATCCAAAAACCAAGCATCAATATAAGGCGTATACTGATGGGAGTGGTCTAATGCCAGTTTGCTTAGACTTCCCGCTGCATCACCAAGCCACATATCGACAGTTAAGTTATCATGAGAAAAACTTAAACGATGACAGCCTGAAATCAGGGGCGGATATGCAGCCAAAAGTGGCTTAATAAATGCCATTAGCTCAGGCGCACGCTCACCCCATAGCGCAAGTATCTGGGTCAGATCTGCTAGCGGTATAGGAAATTTTTCAGTAGTGATAAAGTGTAAACGAGCCGTTGCTAATTGCGGATTGGTTTCACGTAATTGTTGCCACAATTGCCATGTTGCTAGTAGATTAAGCCCAGTTCCGAAGCCTAGCTCAGCAATCGTAAAGCATTGCTTTGGTGCAAGGTGTGCTAAACGTTCTGGTAACTGATTGTGCTCTAGAAACACGTGACGCGTCTCTGCCAAACCATCTGCATGAGAAAAATACACATCCCCAAACTCACCTGATACTGGCACCATATTGCCAGTATCATCCATTTGCCAGTCAATCTTGGCAGGTGTGATAACGTTTAAATGTTCAGGGTTTTGATAGTTAGCGATAGACATGAGGCACTTCTTAGAAATATCAGGAACGGAAGCTAAACGATCAGTTATTACGAATCAATGATATCGACATTTGGTCAGACACAGCGAAGTAGAGTAATGCAAGTCAGTGCGAGCACAGCTTACGCTACCAGCGCTCACGACGGACAAATACTAACCACGAGACAAAAATACCGACTAATAGACTGATCAGAACGGTAAACGCACCGTATAGAAACAACTGTCCTTTACTTTCGTAGACCAAGACATTTACTTGAGTCTGTAAATCGTTCACTTGGCGCTGTAATTGTGCATTACGGCTGAGCAGCTCTTGATTGGCAGCTGACAATGCTTTAGTAGATGGTTGCAGCTGTGCCGCCAAGGTATCATTGATATCTAAAGCTGAGTTTTTCGTTGGCAAAGCGCGCGCCGCTACTGGGCCAGTCAGCGGCAGCACTGCTGTCGGATCGGTTGCATCGACAGCAGGTGTTATGGGCGCAGCAGGTGCAGCCTGCGCCGAAACGGCTGTCACTAACATGAGACCAATCAGGGCACTTTTGTATAAACGCGTAGGTGAAAAAGAGACTCTCTGGATCACGATGCAGCTACTTGATTGTTGCTATCAGTTGGTGCTGGCAATGCTTGAACAAATGGTTTGATATCGACATGACTATACACGCCATCACGTAAGTAAGGCTCATGGTTTGCCCATGCTTGAGCCGCTTTGATAGAGTCAAAATCTGCAATGATTAAGCTGCCTGACATATCACTCTTGCCATGCTCGATAGGCGTTGGACCTGCGATAACGAGGCGTCCCTCTTGGTGCAGCGCTTTTAAACGTTCAATATGTTCAGTACGAGTGATCAGACGTTGTGCACTGCTATTAGCCACGTCATGACCAATGATTGCAAATAAAGACATGAGACTTCCTTAGTGAATAATAAAAAAGTAATGATGAGCTTATGTGGGCTTAGTATAAACGTCATAGCGACAAAGTGATTGCTGCTATGACCAGGCAACAGAAATTATTTTGTGGCTTTGTCTGTTAGGGCAGGGTTGAGATGCTTTTTCAACATGGCAAATTGAGCCACGACAAACACCAGCATAATTGGAATCCAGCCATAGGTCTTAAAGTTGATCCATGCTTCATCTGACATTGTGAACGCTGTGATATAATGTAGTACAGCCATTAGGGCAAAAAACAATGCCCAAGCAACGGTTAGCTTTTTCCAGCCGCTAAGCGTCAGGGTAAATACCTCTTTCATAGCAAGCTGCATCAATGGCTTATTAATAGCGGCACTGACGAATAGTGTCAACGCAAAAATACCATTGATAATGGGCGATTTCCAACGTAAATAAATATCATCACGCAGCAGTAATGTGCCGCCGCAGAATAAAATCGTTAATAATAAGACAACCCATTGCTGCTTATCAAACTTACCTTTTTGACGAATAAAATGAATGGCGTAAACGATAATAGTGGCGACGAGCAAAGCCCCTGCCGCTGCTAAAATACCGTTATAACGCGCCGCGATAAAAAAGGCAATTAAGGGAATAAAGTCTAATAATGCTTTCATAGCAAAGGGTATATCCAACAAAAACGTATGGGGTAGTTTACACGTCTACCGCACCAAAAAAAAGCAATCAACACGATAATCATGCGATATACGCAACCTACAGAGTAATACTTTCTTATTGCGCCTGATGACCATGCCACTGGCCAAATATAAACACGAATACAGTAACGATAACGGCTAAATCTACAGAATCAGCAAGACAAATCACAATACTCATAGTAGTAACAATGACTGTCTGCTCACTAGCTTTTATTCTACTTCTACTTTATTTAACACTTTAAGGCTCAGCTTATGAAAATTGACTTACATTGCCACAGTACTTGTTCAGATGGTACCTATGCACCGACCGAAGTCATACAACGTGCCCATGCAGCGGGCATCAACGTATTGGCATTGACTGACCATGACACGCTGGCAGGAATTGACGAGGCGAGAGACGCTGCCAGTGCCTGCAATATGCAGATTATTAATGGCGTTGAAATCAGCTGTGAACATACGTTAAGCGGTGGTTACGGAAAGAATAAATCCACCAATAAAATTATTCATGTACTTGGACTGGACTTTACTGATCGCGAAAAAATGCACGCAACGCTGCAGCAACTGCAAGACAGTCGAGCCACTCGTGGTCAACGTATCGCTGAAAAATTGAGTGAGCTATTAGATATTAATTATGATGAGCTATGGCAAGCAGTGCTCGATAAAGCAGGCGGCAACCCACAAGCAGTCGGGCGCGCCCATATTGGACAGGTATTGTTTGAGCGCGGTGAAGTCAAAACCGTTCAAAAAGCTTTTGATAAGTACCTAGCAGATAATAAACCTGCTTATGTAGCAATTGAGGCATTGACGATGCAGCATGGTATCGAGCTGATTCATGCTTGCGGCGGCAAAGCGGTGCTCGCACATCCCACGCGATATCAACTATCAGCGACACGCGTGCGTAAACTGATCGAAGAGTTTGCGCAGCTTGGCGGAGATGCTTGTGAACTACCAGCCACTAGTGAGCCGATTAGTACCCGCAGAATGGTCGACCGTAGCATTGCTGAGCATGGTCTTGCGGCTTCTATTGGTAGTGATTTTCATGGTAGTAACATGCCTTGGCGACGTTTGGGCGACGTTCCTATTTTGAATGATGATCAGCAAGGGGTTTGGGAGTCTTTTGCAACGCTTGCTTAGTGAGTAGGATTTACCTTTTTACAGTTACTTCTAATAAGGTTATTTTCAGTAGCGATAGGGCCTTATTTATCATGATGAATAAGGCTAAAAATGGGCAAGTAAACAAAATTACATTCATAGAGAAATTATTGGGAAATAAATGCGTAAAATAGATTGATAATAAGGCCAGAACTTGTAACACTTGATATGAAAATTTCAGAGCGAATAATATGCTTTGGCTTTGATTTTAGCGCTTATGTATTCAACGCATTTATACCTTTTAATGTATTTACACTCTCTGCGGTAGCCCTTCTATGGCTGTATCGATATCCCATCTAGGTTACAACAAAATCTCTCAAATGATTTTTGAGTGGCAGGCTGCTGACCGAACATCGCTGATGGCCTTATTTATCGTGTTAGAAGTGTCATTGCATTGGTTCTGGTGCTTGTATGTCTGGTGGCAGCAAGATGCGTTAAACACCTATGTGAACATACATTATTTATATCCATTATGGCTTGGAATTAGCTTTGTCGGTTTGTTCTTTTTGTGCATGGTCAAAGGCTTATTTCATTCGAGCAATGACAACGACATTGTCTTAAGCAGATGGCAAATAGCTTTGGTTTTGGTTTACACTGCTTACATTTCTACTGTTATTGTGATGATAGGGTACAGCAGTCTGTTTGCAGGCGTGTCGCTCGTCGGCGGCGCTATGCTTGGCATGATGCTGATTAAGCGCCGCTATGCTTGGCGTATGTTTTGGCTGCATATTATCTTGATGCTATTAGCGATTATGTCACCTTACTTTGGTATCAGTCTGCCTAATTTACGCCAGTTAACCGTCATTCATCCCATGCTTGAAAGTCATAACTATCTAACTTACAACGAGATTATGGCTGCTGAAAATGCGGTGGCTGCGTTAGCTTTTGAAAATAATGTCTTAAATTGGGATAGTATCAGCGAGTTACAGCGTTCATCGGCCTTTTTTTGGCGGTCGACGCATTTATATTTAGCGCTACCAAAAGCGATTTTTATCGTCTATATGTTCCGTGCCTTACTGTTGGTATTAGATGATAGTCGGTTTGAGACCCTTCTACATGCCAATCAGGACGAGCTTACTCAGCTTAAAAATCGCCGCTACGGTCTGAAAAAGATGAAGTATGCCTTGGCTACTGTGCGAGAATATCAAGACTTAAGCGTCATGCTGTTAGATTTGGACTGGTTCAAACAGATTAACGATAATTATGGTCACGACGTAGGTGATCAGGTTCTGATTGAAATATCGCAGACGCTATCGCAGTCGTTAACAGATGAGTCAATCATCAGTCGTTACGGCGGCGAAGAGTTTTTAATTGTACTACCAGACACGAAGCATGATAGTGCTATGGTGATAGCTGAGCAATTACGACTAAATATTGCTGAGCATGTCATGAAGATTGAAGGTCTGGCTGATTTTAATGTGACAGCAAGCTTTGGGTTATATACCTTAACTCATGAAGAACGAACTTGTATCGCGCAAGGCTACAAAACAATCACACAGCAAAAGACTGTCGCTCAAACGTCACCTCTTATCAAGCCAATTGCTACTCAGCGCGCGGAAAGCAAAATCGCCTCAATGCAAAAGCTGCCTAGTGATATCTGCCAACGACTTATTAGCATAGCGGATAAAGCCTTATATGAAGCCAAGCACCGTGGTCGCAATCAAGTTGTCAGTGCAAACGAGATGTGGGCTGAAAAAGAAGGCGGTAAGCAATCGCTTTACAAAAGTCGCTAGTCGTTCATAAACAGCCATACCGCTAACATTGTGTAAGTATTATCGGTATGGCCGATATTCTATTGATTAGTCCAATTTAGATGCCAGTCTCATTCATCCATCCAATCAATATATCAACTGCTGTACCAAGCTTGCGAGCACACTTGTGGCAAAGCTACCCGTAGTCAAAGTAAAGTTTAATACTAGTGTCTGATCGTCCGACCATTCCCAGCTTAACGCCTCAATCGGTAGGCGTAGCGCTCGCCTTTGCGCCTTAATATCGCGCTGCTCTAATCCAGTTGCTAGTTGCATGAGTAGTGGGCTGTGTTGTACTACCGTGGTCTCTAAATCTGCAGCGCTACCGGTAACTTTATCGTTACCCGTGCCCCATAGCACAGCAGTTGGATGAATATCGCCACTGTCAATACGAGCATGCAACGTATCATCTAGTGTTTCACTAGTAAATATCGATCCTGAGCCATCTAAATTAAAAACCTCGCCTGCTAGGCCAGTGTTCCAGCTGCCATCACGTACTCGCGCTGCCAATATCTCATTAAATATCAAGCTACGTGCAGCAGACAATTCCATCGTATTTTGCTCGCGCGGGGCACGCTTGCGTTTGCTCTTTTTTGGTTGTGGGCGAGGCTCTCGCGGCGGACGAGCAAACAGTGATAAAGCTTCTCTGACGTTATTACCCTGACGTCCAAAGCGCTGTGGACCAAAATAATTGGGTACACCGTTTTTGCCAATGCGCGTTAAGTGCTGCTCGACGGCCTCTTTTGCAGATAGTAGTTGCTCAGGTGATACGTTATTTTCGTCATCAACGTTTTCGTCACCATCGCTCGCAAACTGGATATCACGTAAAGTAATAACAAACTGATTGGCACGGTGCGTACCGCGATTGAGTTTTTTATTGTGCCAATTCTGCGCAAGGATAGTGACAGTCTCATTTTCGCCGATGTCTACTGGTGCAAACTCAGTAGGCGGTAATTGTTTTTTTGGTATGCGAAGGCTAAACCACTGAGTCGTCAACGCATGACGATCCTTCAACCCTGAGTAGCCGACGTCACGCAATGGAATGTCTGCCCACTCTGACAGTAGTTTCGCCAGATAAGCAGTATTCATGCCTGATTTTTCAATATGCAACCATAAATGCTCACCTTCACCAGTGAAATCTAATGGCAATAGCTCATTAACGATAAAATCAGTCGTATTGGCTTTATAAGTCGCTTGCTGTATTGGCTGCAAACTTGGCTGTGGCAAATTTGCAGTATCTGTAATAGTGGCAATATCAATATGAGCTAGGTCAATTTGCTCACTGGCTGTTTGTTCATTAGCGTTTTGATCAATAGCTGTTGGATCAATAGCTGTTGGATCAATAATAGCAGCTTGGCTATCTAAACTATCTTGAGCAGTAGTAGTTATTTCGTTTTGGTTATCTTGAGAAGTCATAAGGTCGTCTTTTATTTTGTTTATTAATAATGATTAGAAGTAAAAAGAGTGCGGAAAGCAAAGTTGCATAATTACGTTTTGCAACGCAGCAAACATACAAAAAAACATCGTGTGCGCGGCGCTCTTGCTACTATCAATGCATAGCATATTAAAAATAATAGGATAAGTTGAATTTGTCTGGTTGGTTACGGTCATTTTCAACCTGCTGTCATCAGACATCATTATAACTGTTAAGGAAGCATTATGACCGACGCAACGATCAACACAGTCACCATCAGTAAAGCGGATATTCCAAGCGGTGGCATGAAGTCGTATAAGCAAGAAGACGATAGTATCATTTTAATCACTCGCGATGACGATGAGTTCCGTGCATTCGATGGCAAATGCCCACATGCGGGCGCAGATTTGGGTAACGGATTACGCTGTGGCAATCGGGTAGTTTGTCCTTGGCATCATGCGACTTTTGATAGTCGCGACGGCACCCTATTAGAGCCGATAGCGACTAAAGGCTTGACCCAGTATGAGCTGATTCATGATGGTGACAATTTGACAGTCGATACCTCAGCTCAGGTAACGGGGCAGGTCGAAAATGACAAATTAACTGACACCCATACTATTATCGTTGGTGGGGGCGGTGCAGGATTTATGACGGCCAACCAATTGCGTCAGGGTGGCTATGGCGGCAAGATTACGTTGATTAGTAAAGAGGATAAGGCTCCTTACAATCGTCCTTTATTATCCAAAGCGTTTTTGGCAGGTAAGATGGACGAGGATAAGCTGCTATTGGGCGGTGTTGACTGGGCGAATAATAACAATATTGAGTTACGCCTCAACCAAACGGTTAGCGAAGTGCTACCCAATGAAGCGTCCGTCGTCATAGAGGATAATGAGGGCAACAGCGAGCAACAAACTGCAGACTTCTTGGTCGTCGCCACTGGTGCTAAACCAAACTTACCACCTATCAAAGGTGCTCAGATAGATGGCGTATATACGCTACGTAGCATGAGTGATGCCAAATTAATTAAAGCGGCCAGTCATGACCAGCGTGTGGTGATCATCGGTACAGGTTTTATCGGTATGGAGACCGCTTCGGCATTAGCGCAAGCAGGCACGACAGCTTCTATTACAGTGATTGGGCAAGGTAGCCGTGTGATGGGCAATATTGTCTCTGAAACGGTGAGTAACGCCTTAATTAAATTACATGAAGAGAAGGGCATTAACTTTGTGTTTGACGCAACCGTCAATGAAATTACTAAGGTTGACCGTCAAGTGGACAAGGATGGAGATAACAATAATCAGGCTTTCTCTAATGTAGGCGGTGTCACGCTGGCGAATGGTGAGCATATTGATGCCGATATCGTGATATTGGGTACTGGCGTGTCTCCACGTACAGAGATATTGAGCGCAGTTAACGATCCAGATGGTGTGCAAGTCGATGCGCATCTACAGCTGCGCGATGGCGTCTATGCGTTGGGTGATATCGCTAAAGCCACCAACCAAATGGGTCGCATGCGTATCGAGCATTGGCGCGTGGCGCTGCAGCATGGCATGGTCACGGCTGCTGCAATCCTAAATGATGACAGTATTGATTCATTAGAGGCGCGTATTCCGTTCTTTTGGACCATGCAATATGGCAAGAGCCTACGCTATAGCGGTCATGCCGAGACACCAGATCACAATATCCTATTTGGTACGCCAGATACGCATGATTATATCGAATACTATTTTGATGATGAAGGCGAAGATACACGGGCTAGTGCAGCAAGTACGCTTGGACGTGACAAAGAGCTGGTTGCCTTCTCTGAGCTATTACGCCGTGGTCATGCACCGACGCGCGCACAGCTTAATGCAGGGCTCGATATTATTGAGCAAGCGCATGCACTATCGCGATAGTACTATCAAGCAATAAGTATTAGTATTTGGGGCATGTTATCAATTAGCACATCAATACATTTAGTGGTCTTAAAATGACTAAATTTTGCTAAACATCGTCAGAAATCTTGCAAATATGTTCATATTAACGGCAATTTCTTCCTCGTTTATCTATAATTTTTCTCATTTTAAGCCGCACAATCTAATTAAGGACATGCCCTAGACTGGCTTAGTGATCTAAGTCAGTTTTTTATATGGCTAAATCCACATAAGTCCGCTACATCGTCACCCTCATTAAGTATACTAATGTATAACTTGCACTCGGTTTTCTTGTATCGAAATTATTTGAATGCAACTATACATAGACGGAAAAGGAAAAATTATAATATGAGCGAAAATAATATAAATAACAGCAATATAAACACAGACCATTTTGATAAAGAGTCGGTATTTTTGCGTGAAGCGACATTAGAGGATATTGGCGCACTTGAGCAGTTATTGAACTGCTGCTATCGCGAGACAGCAGGCTGGACCAATGAGGCCGACTTAATCGGCGGTATCAGGACCACATCAGCGGAGCTCGCTGCCGTAATCAATGATCCTAATCACTATTATTTTGTTTATCCAAAAACCACAACAGGCGACCGTGATGGAGAAGAAACGGATGAAATACTCGGCTGTATCGCTGTCGATATCAAAACCGATGCTGACTCAAATAAAAAAGCCTATATCGGTATGTTTGCGGTACATCCTATGCTACAAGGGAAGGGTGTTGGCAATGTGATTTTACAAGCGGCTGAGACCTTTGCAGATCGCCACTTACAGTCACTGAGTCAGCCTAGCCGTCTGACCATGTCTATACTAAGTCATCGTCCTGAGCTTTTGGCTTACTATCAGCGCCGTGGTTATCAGTTCAATGGTAATAAAATGCCGTTTCCAAACGATGGCAATAATGGCGAGCCAAAGCGTGATGATTTAGAGCTATTAGAACTAGAAAAAATCGTTAGCTAATCAAGTTGGCCTAGTAAAAAACACTAAAAAATATTCTATCTCGCTCAACCCCAAAAATGTCCAAAAGTCATAAATAGACCGATACTCAGCAGCATAAATGCCACAATAATCAAGCGCTTGAACCAGTTAAATGCGGGCAAGCGCGTGGCATTATCATCCGACATCAGATAAGCGAACAAAAACAATAGGCTTGCTGCCAAGGTCATTATCCCAAGCCCAATCGGTAATATAAATAAGTACACCTGCCACACAGTCATCTCTCAACGGTCAGTATTAAGCGCATCATAACAGCAACGGGGTTATGCTGTCTGTAAGGGCAATCCTTACAAATTTAAAAGTAATTAACTCACAAAGCCAGTAATCGATAAAGTGAACGGAAAATAAGAAATTAAGCTGGGTTTATCAGAAATATATCTGTATATTTATGGAAACATTACAGAAATATATAGCATAATATGCATTGTTTAAAAAACTTTGTAATGATACGAGCAAGCTAGCCATTGCAAATAGAGTTAGGAGTATAACTTACACTAGCAAGGTCGTATCTAACCCTACAGTGGGCGTTATAAGCTTAATTTAATATAAGAATTTATTTCTGTTTATTGAAGTATTGGAGAGTAAAAATGAATATCTTGAAAGGCCTGCTGATTGTTGTATTACCATTTTTAGTAATATCTTGTTCTACAACAAACTCTATATATCAACCTAGTAGTCCAGTCGGCTTAATTAATCAAGCACCATCATCAATAGACAATTTTGTATATTCAGACTCAAAAGTTTATCCAAGTGAAAGCTTGGGATATCTTTTAAGATACAGAACAAAATCTAATGGGTTAGCTGATGTTTATGTTTATCCTGTACCAAAGCAGTTGATTGATAAGACTCATGGGGATATTGTCAAAGCTATGACCTCTAGTGCAGTAGCTGATATTAGAGAGCTGGAAAGTCAGGGATTATACAAGAATTTTAATATCATTAAACAAGACTATGAGGTTACAGGTCAAAAGTCGACTGGTAAAGTTTATGCCACAGTAGTCAATAAAGGATTAAATACTTCAACAGCACTATACTTGACTGAAGATAAAGGAAAGTTATTCAAAATACGTATATCAGAACCAAACTCTGAACTAAGTCAGGTGCAACCATATTGGAATTCATTTGCTAATGATATGTTTAGTTTCTTAACAACACATAATATCCCTAATCAATAAATAGTATGTAGGCTGGAAGTCATAATGTCTGTCCAACCTACAAGCCAATATTGACCCTAATCTGTCTAAAGCCTAATACTTAGTACTAACTTGATAGCGCTTAACGCATCGTCACAAACTCTTCTGAACCAGTTGGATGGATGGCAACCGTATTGTCAAAATCAGCCTTAGTCGCACCCATTTTGATCGCGACGGCAAATCCTTGAATCATCTCATCGACACCAAAGCCAATGCCATGCAGGCCAATGACTTTTTCATCATCGCCCAAGCATACCAGCTTCATGGTGCATTTTTGACGATGTTGAGTGACCGCGCTATACATATCGGTAAAGCTTGAGGTATAACATTTGATGTTTTCTTTGCCATAGCGTTCTACCGCGTCGATTTCAGACAGGCCAATCGTACCGATAGCTGGATGGGTAAAAATCACGGTCGGTATCAACGTATAGTCTAAGTGCTCATTTGGCTTATTGTTAAACAAACGCTCGGATAAACGACGACCTGCGGCAATCGCTACGGGCGTTAGATCTACGCTGTTCTCGATAATATCACCAACCGCATAAATACCATCGACGTTGGTGTTTTGGAATTTATCGACTTTGATTTTACCAGTCTCAGTCGTCGCAACCCCTGTCACCTGCAGATTGATACCGTCTGTTGATGGCGCGCGACCAATCGCCCAGATCAAGCAGTCAACAGTATCGATACAGTCTTCACCGCCATCGTTGGTGGTTAAATCAAGGCTGTCATCTTCATTTTTATTGACTTCATTGATCACCGTATTGGTGTGTAACTTAATGCCAGCTTGTTCCATTTCTATCAGCAAAGTCTCTACGATAGTATGGTCAAACGTACGTAGTGGTGAATGTTTACGTACATACAAATGCACTTCGGCACCCAGACTGTTTAACACGCCTGCGATCTCGACAGCGATATATCCTGCACCTACAATCGCCACACGTTTTGGCAAGTGATTTAACGCAAAAAAGCCGTCAGAGTCGATGCCGTATTCTGCACCTTTGATATCTGGCTGAATAGGATGACCGCCCGTAGCAATCAAAATATGGTCTGCGGTAATCAGCTCGCCATTCACTTCTACGGTATTGGTATCGACAAACTTAGCAAAGCCTTTGATCACTTCGACGCCGTTTTTGGCCAAGTTATTGTCATAAGCGCGGTGAATGTTTTCGATATATTGTTGACGGCTCTGTACCAGCTTTTGGAAGTCAAAACCTTTAACGTCGACATCAAAACCATAGTCTGGTGCATATTTATGGATGGCTTCAGCCACTTGCGCGCCATACCACATTACTTTTTTGGGCACACAGCCCAAATTCACACAAGTGCCACCTAATTGATTGGCTTCGATAATGGCGCATTTTTTGCCATAGCTGGCTGCACGGTTGAGTGACGCGATGCCGCCGCTACCACCGCCAATAGAGATATAGTCATAATGTTTGGTCATAATACGGTCTCTTTATTAAGTTGTTATGGGTGCTGTTTCTGACTCTACTGTAATGGGTCTTATCATCCATCTTACAAGTTTTTTATGGTTGGCGTATGTTGAATCGCTAGAGTATCAACAGGGCTTGGTTAAGAAAAGCCCAACATCTGGATATTTAAATCCACTCAAACCCATTTATACAATAGGGCGACGTCTATAAAATAATAGTCCCGGGATAGACAAGCCAAGTACTAATCCTGAGGTCACAAACAGCGCTTCAAACAAGTACACCATCATTTGGCTAAATAACTCGTCTGAAAAGCCAAAGTAACCAATCTGCACCATACTGACCATCGCCTTATAGGCGGCGATACCGGGCATCATACAGATGACGCTAGGCGAGATGAGCGCTTTGGGCGGTAGGGTATATTTCTTAGAAAAATACACACCCAAAAAGCTAGCAAGCATCGCGCCAAAAAAACTGGCAACCACGATATGAATGTGTTGATAAACAAGGGCAGTCTTTAACCCAAAGCCAAACGCTGTCATCAGCAAACAAGGCAGAATATAGCGTTTGGGTACGCTAAACATCAGCGTCCAGCCAAGGGTAATGATACAAGACAGTACGACGGTTTTAATAAACCACATCTTAAAACCCCCAGTGCTGTATGCGAAGTAAAACCAGTGCCATTACGATACCGACGCACGCGGACAAGGTCAGCATATAGGTAAAGACCGCACGCCCAACACCAATATTGACATAGCCTTTTAAGATATCGGATAAAGAGTTAATCAACGGAAAACTGGGCACTAGTAGCAATACGCTAGAGGCAACAGCAATATCGGCATTGTTACCAATATCAAAGTAATAGGTCGTTGCCCCAATCAGTGAAGCGATAAATGCCGTCACAATGACCGTGATAAAAGGGTTAAAGTGGTGTTTGGACAAATAGATCCGAGTAAACATCGCTACCATGCCAGCGATGAATGTCACCGCCGTAATCGACCAGCTGCCACCATTCAGATAAGCAAAGGCGGCACATGAGGCACCAACAAATATACTTACGAGCCACGTCGGATATACGGTCTTATCCAACTCATCAAAGGCAAGGGTAGTGCGGTCAATCAAGTCATTATGATCGACAGTGGCTTCGGTTTTATTGACGATTTGTTGGATTTGTACCAATAGATTGACATTGATGCTCTGATTGATCGTATCTCTGGTAGTGGTAATACAGCGCTCGTCACAGATAGTCGTCAAGGTAATGGCGTTAAAGTTCAGCGAACATTCGACGCTGTTCATTCCCAAGGCAAGCCCCAAGCGTTTGGACAAGTCCACCACTACGGCAGACTCAGCGCCATACTGCATAAGGAGTAATCCGCAGCGCACGCATAGTCGAGTAATGCGCTGCTGCTTTACGTAGCTGATAGAGGTCATGGGTGAGATACGCAGGTTGGTTGGTATTGATACGCTATTATAAAGGGTCTGGATGCTGACGCGCAGGCATTATTGGATATTATATTTGATGTTACTATAAAGGATAAACTTTTTGGCAAGGAGCATAAAATGCATATCGCTATTTTGACACTGACGTTTTCATTGCCCGGTTGTGGCTCGCTAAAAGAAAAACGCCACCGTATGGGCGGCTTGCATGCGCGCTTTGGCAATACGCCAAGTTTCGCGGTATGCGAGAGCGGCAAGCGTGATCGGCATGATGCTAGCGAGTGGACGTTTGTGATCGTTGGACTGTCTAAGCGTGAGGTCGAGTCGCAATGTAGTCAAATTGAGGAAAAGCTAGAACGTACGGTAGATGCACGGTTGACGAATGTTGAAAGAGAGTTTGTTTAGTCTACGGCGTCTTTATAGAGAGGCAATCAGGACTAAACTATGTCTCATGACAACTATTATATAAAAAGCATAAGTTATAATTTTAAACAAGAGCTGGAAAGCTATAAGCAAGAGACCATCCCAGATTCTGTGTAACTGCCATTTAGATTAAATGCTTACTGATACGGTCATCAAACATAATCATAAAACGATTCAGAGCAGACGTCCAGTTACGGATTGGCATCGCCCACTTTTTAGACGCCTGCTGGGTGGCTAAGTACACCACTTTGAATGCTGCCTGATCAGATGGGAACACCTTACGCTTATTCACTGCCGTCCGAATCACACTGTTTAGCGACTCTATCGCATTGGTGGTATAAATCACTTTTCTGATGTCTTTCGGATACTCAAAGAACACCGTTAAGCCCTCCCAGTTATTGCGCCAAGACTTGACCACGTGCGGGTAATCTTTGCCCCAAGTCTCATCAAAGTGCTCAAGATTGGCCTCTGCCATCTCAAGGGTATCAGCGCCGTAGATGGCCTTTAAATCAGCCGCTACGGCCTTTTTATCCGTCCACGGTACAAACTTCATTGAATAGCGCACCATGTGTACGATACACAGCTGAACCTGTGCCTTTGGATAGACGGTGTTAATGGCATCAGGGAAGCCCTTTAGACCGTCAACACAAGCGATTAAGATGTCTTGTACGCCACGGTTTTGAAGCTCGGTAAGAACACCTAGCCAGAACTTAGCGCCTTCATTCTCTGAGAGCCACATACCAAGCAGCTCTTTTTTACCGTTAAGGTTAACGCCTAGGGCTAAGTAAATGGCTTTGTTGATGATCTGCTTGTCTTGACGTATCTTCACGACGATGCAGTCTAGATAGACGATAGGATAAACACTGCTCAGCGGCCGGTTCTGCCAAGCAGTGATGTCCTCTAATATGTTATCGGTGACTCTTGAGACAAGAGAGCTTGAGATGTCGACATCGTAGAGCTCTTTAATGCTCTCTACGATCTCAGTGGTGGTTTGACCCTTGGCGTATGAGCGAGGATAAGCAAGTGTGTGGGGCACACTTGCCCGAAGCGCAAGACGGAAGGCTATGCCTGTAGTGACGATATGATTTTATCATCGAGACCTGAGATACGGGTTTGATGCTTACTAACGAGTACAGGCTCAAAGCTGCTATCACGGTCTCTTGGGGTAGAGATTTCAAGATCGCCTGTATCACTGCGGACGGTCTTTTTAGTGTGTCCGTTGCGCTTGTTTGGTTTATCTGCTTTCTCATGCTTGGGGTAGCCGAGATGGTCTTCCATCTCAGCCTCTAAGGCAGTATCGATAAAGGATTGCATGAGCTGCTTTTGGAAGTCTTTGATGTCATCAAAGCTTTTCATGCTACCAGCCATTTGCTCGGCCAATTTTTTAATGTCAGATTGAGTAGTCATTGCTTATTCTCCTGTTAATGGATTATAAGCAGTTACACAGTTTTTAGGAAACTCCCATAAGCAACACTTTTTATATTTCTTTCCACTACCACAATGACATTTTTCATTCCTTCCGATTTTTTTAGGCATAACTCTAGTTGTAGGATTGAAATTTGCCAATGGTTTTGCCATATGAGATGTTTCTTGTTCCATCTTTTGAGAGTATTTCCAAGGAGAGTCTATATATATACCAAAATTAATTTTTTTAGTTTTAGGATCGATACATATACCATGCCATTTTTTGGACTTTGTATAGTATTTTCTTTTTCTGGCGTGGTTCTCTAATCTTACTTTAGCAGTTGTATAATCGTCGTAGTTGCAATGAATTGTTAACCCTTCACCATCTGCATGTTCAAACCCAATTGTAAAATCATGATTTTTGCCATCTACTAAGCTCTTACTACATATCAGGTCGATGACATCATTTATCTGTCGAATAGAATTTTCATTAATTGTTAATAGTAGTAATCCAAAATCTAATGTACTAGAGTTATTCATCCTTTCAATATTAGAGATGTATTTTCCAACTGTAGTATCTTGATATTTTGTAAGTATACCCTCAGGAGTTTGTATAGAGTCTAATCCGTCTCTACGAGTGAGCATTGCCATATCAAGTTCTGCACAGAAGTCATCTCCGATGTGCATTAAATTCATCCCTTTATCTAGCCATAAATTGCTATTTAAATGGTAGGCTAGTATGTTCATTTCATGATGTGCCATTAACTCCTGTGAGTAGTTAGTTCTACGGTTTAGGTAACTTAAGAAATATAGTGGTGAATCTAGCATTTCAGCAAACACATCCAAGAAGAAGACGTCCATTATGAAGGGTGCTTTTATTGTTTCTGTCTCGTGATATTTTAGGAACTGTTTAGCTTGGAAGAAAAGTGCAGGGTAATGGTCTGATACGATACATACGGGATAAATCTCTTCAAATTTAGTACTTGAAATATCTATTTCATTGTTATTAATATCTACAAGCTTGTATTCACTGCGTAGTAATAAATCGGCACAAAAATAAGCTTGGTCATAAGCATGTTGCACCGCTTTTTTAAAGTCGCTCTGTAAAGATTGATCATTTCCTTTCCGTGAACTTATAGTAAGTTTTTTAGATTTAGCTTGTAATATAATGGCTCTATTACCAAATAAAACTAAAATATCTATTTCTCCAGCAACTACACCCTTTTTTTCAAGAATGTTGACACCTTGGAAAACTCTAGTACTTCCAAAAACACTTTTTAGTCTATCTAAAGAAAATTCTTCTGTAAAATTACCTCTATTTATCATAGCCTGACTACGATATAACTTGTCATCCCAAAACCAGAAGAAAGGAGATTCATATAATGCTTCTAACAAAGTATAATTCTGGAATAATAAGTAAGTATCTGTATCTAGTTTTATAATTGGAAAAGCATTTTTGGGATTGAAATCATCGAGTGCTTCAAATGTGTAATTTTCTATGGAGACAAAGGAATTAACAATTAAGTCTACTGTAGATTTTGATACAGTGGAAAAGACCGCTAGATAAATCTCATCTACTGTAAACGTATAAGGAGCTAAAAAAGACCATTGATTTGGATGCTCTTCGAGAAATTGAGTAAGAATATTGTTGACTTTTTTGAGTTGTAAGTCTCCTATAGCCTCAATTACTATGAACAATTCTTCTAAAGAATAGCCCTTGTTTCTTATCAGCCAATCTTCATCATGTTTATATTTTAACTTTGATAAATCTCTGTATTGAAAGTGATAAGCTGATTCTCCTCCATAAAATATAGGTTCTCTTAGAAAAGCACCTTTATTAAAAGGGTTGTAACTCTTATCTGGTTTATTATTAGCATCTAATCTAGACATGTCTGAGATATCAGGCATCATTGAATGATGAAGTTCTAAAAGAAAAGTTTCTGTTTTTTCTATGTACTCTTGCATTTTAGCAGGGGTTGGCAAGTTCACGTTTAATTCAACTTTAAATGCAAGACCGATTAGCGTAGATATTTCAATGCGTAATAGTCTGTCCGTACCATACTGCTCTAAAAAATCCTCCTTCTGTATTTCTTCGCCACATCGTACAACATTATCTCTAAAACAAAAGTACGCAATAGTGTGTAAATATCCATCAGATTGGCACAATGATTCTAGATCACTAAAGACCTCCGCTTCTGTTCTTTGCCTGTCTTTATTGAACACTGCTATTCCTTTACATTTGTCTATATTTAGTAAAGGCTACCATAGTAAATTACCTTAGCGCTATTAATTATGATCTATAATTTCAGTTCTTTCGTTATAACCAAAAAAAAGCCACTCCCTAAAGAGTAGCCTTTCATCATCAGTCATCTAAAAATTACTAGTTATTGCGGACGGCCTTGACCATGTCCTTCAGGTTTTTTATACCCTTTTGCAGTCATACAGGCTTCTAGCTTCTTCATATCACTTTTACTTGGACGACTTTCTTTAGTCATTTTCACGCCAGCTCGTTGAGCACAATCATCCATGGCTTGCTTCATATCCGCTGATATCGCAGGTCTTTGATGGTTGCGATCGCTTACGCCATTTGATGTGCCGCCTGACGCACAGGCGCTAACGCCAACAGTAGATGCTAAGACAATAAATAGTAATTTTTTCATAGAGAATCCTTAAAATTTCCAGAGGTCGTACAAGAGTGGGTAACGTCAATTTGTGTTGGTTATATCGTTATTAACCAGTTGTTTCTATATCGTATGCGTATACGCATCATATCTAACCAGTTAAATATTAATACATTTAAATTTTAAGTATTTTTAATAAATATTAAGAAAGGTAACGTAGTGAAGTAACTTAAGTCTTAGTTTACATATCGATTTCCGTTCATAGCTTATAGTTTGCGCTTTGCCTTACACCAGCCGCAAAAAAAAAGGCCACCCTATAAAGAGTGGCCTTTTATCAATCATGACTAACGGTATTAGCTGACTTCTTTCATACCTTGCTCAAGCATTGGCTTTAAGAATATACCCGTGTAGGATTCTTTGACTTCAGCCACTTCCTCAGGTGTACCTTCAGCGATGATCATACCGCCACCTTTACCGCCTTCAGGGCCTAGATCAATCACCCAATCTGCCGTTTTGATAACATCCAAGTTGTGCTCGATGACCACGATGGTATTACCTTTATCGCGTAGGGCATGCAGGATATTGAGTAGCTTATCGATATCATGGAAATGCAAACCAGTGGTTGGTTCATCCAAGATATACAGCGTCTGTCCCGTATCACGTTTGGCAAGCTCACGCGCCAGTTTGACACGTTGCGCCTCACCACCTGATAGTGTTGGCGCAGACTGACCCAAGCGAATGTAGCTCAGACCGACATCCATCAATGCTTGCAGGCGACGATAAATCGCTGGAATGGCTGAGAAGAACTCAACGGCATCTTCAACGGTCATATCAAGCACGTCAGCAATGGTTTTGCCTTTGTAGTGAATCTCTAAGGTCTCACGGTTGTAGCGTTTGCCTTCACAGGTATCACATGGCACATACATATCTGGTAGGAAATGCATCTCAACTTTGATAAGGCCATCGCCTTGGCACATCTCACAGCGTCCGCCTTTTACGTTGAAACTAAAGCGACCAGGCTTATAACCACGGGCGCGCGCTTCTTGGGTCTGGGCAAACATCTCGCGCACAGGGGTAAACACGCCAGTATAAGTCGCTGGGTTTGAGCGCGGCGTACGGCCAATTGGGCTTTGATCGATATCGACCATTTTGTCCAAATGCTCAAGACCGCTAATGCTTTCAAATTTATCGGCAATCAGCGTTGAGGCATTGTTTAACTGAGTCGCTGCCAATGGCATAAGCGTACGATTAATCAAGGTTGATTTACCCGAACCTGAGACACCCGTCACACAAGTCATGATACCAACAGGAATGGTCAAATCTACATCATGTAGGTTGTTGCCTGACGCACCTTTTAGCTCGATGGTCATCGGCACTTTTTTGGCTTTGGCTTTACCTTTGACTTCGACATCAATAGTTTTGGCTTTATGACGCACAGTTGGAATCTCGATTTTTTTCTTACCAGACATATATTGCCCAGTCAGCGATTCTTTGTTTGCCATGATGTCATCGACCGTACCTTGAGCGATGACATGACCACCGTGCACGCCTGCACCGATACCGATATCGATGACGTGATCTGCTTGGCGAATCGCATCTTCATCATGCTCAACGACCAGTACCGTATTACCCAAGTCACGCAAGCGCGTTAGGGTTTTTAGCAGACGATCATTGTCACGCTGATGCAGACCGATTGATGGCTCATCAAGTACATACATCACGCCCATCAAACCAGCACCGATTTGGCTGGCTAGACGAATACGCTGCGCTTCACCGCCCGATAACGTCTCGGCAGAGCGAGCAAGGGTCAGATAATCCAGTCCAACGCTCACAAGAAAGTTTAAACGCTCATTAATCTCTTTAAAGATTTTTTCCGCGACTTCACCTTTATGACCGCCAATCTTTAGCGTTTTATAATAGTCCGCCGCATCACCGATAGACAGCTTAACGATTTCTGCAATGGTCTGGTCATCGACACGGACATTGCGTGAGATTTCATTCAGACGTGCACCATCACAAACGTTACAAGTGGTATCTGCGAGATATTTAGCCAGCTCATCACGAACGAGGTTACTTTGCGTTTTAGCATAACGACGCTCTAGGTAAGGAAGCACACCTTCAAATGGTACAGTCTTATTCGTCTTGCGGCCGCGCTCATCGGTAAAGTTAAAGGTCAGTTTTTCTTTACCAGAACCATGCATGATTAGGTCTTGCTGCTCTTTAGACAGATCTTGCCACGGTGCATCCATGTCGATTTTGAAATGCTTACAGACCGTGCTAAGCAAACCAAAATAGTACGCATGACGCTTATCCCAACCATTGATTGCGCCTTGGTTAAGTGACTTCTCATGATGAGTAATCAGTTTTTCAGCGGCGAAATATTGACGTTTACCGAGGCCATCACAGCTTGGGCATGCGCCATACGGGTTGTTAAAACTGAACATACGTGGCTCAAGCTCAGGCACTGCACGATCACAGACAGGGCATGAATGCTTGGCTGACATCACTTGGTTTTCGTCACCGCCTTCTTTTGGATTACCATCCATAAAGTGTAGCGTGACCAGCCCTTGACCTAGACGTAACGCCGTCTCTAAGCTCTCAGCGACACGGTTGCCCAAGTCATCACGGACTTTAAAGCGATCGACCACCACTTCGATGGTATGTTTTTTCTTCTTATCCAACGTCGGTAGCTCATCGGTATCATAGACATCACCGTCAACGCGCACACGGACGAAACCTTGTCCAATCAGCTGCTCAAGCAAAACGGTATGCTCACCTTTACGCTCACGAATCACCGGTGCCAAAATCATAATCTTGGTGTCATCTGGCAAGGCCATGACCTGATCGACCATCTCAGTGACTGACTGCGCGACCATTGGCTCACCATGCTCAGGGCAATATGGCGTACCAATGCGTGCATAGAGCAGACGCAGATAGTCATAAATTTCGGTAATCGTACCGACGGTCGAGCGTGGGTTATGGTTGGTGGACTTTTGCTCGATAGCAATCGCAGGGGATAGACCTTCGATACTATCGACGTCAGGTTTCTCCATTTGCGAGAGGAACTGACGTGCGTAGGCCGATAAACTCTCAACATAACGACGTTGCCCTTCGGCATACAAGGTGTCAAATGCCAACGAAGATTTACCAGAGCCAGATAGGCCAGTAATTACCACGAATTTATCTCGTGGAATGTCTAAATCGATGTTTTTTAAATTATGAGTACGTGCGCCGCGTATTGCGATATGGTCATGTGCCATCGGTTACAGGTTTCCTATTTGCTAAAAGGGGATTGGAAAATATCTCAAGCTAAAAAGTAAATACAGATCAGTAAAGTGGTTGGTTAAAACGTGAATAATTCTAAATTTATGGTGTTGTTATAAGTAGCGTTGTTATTAAGAGTATCGTTATAAAGGTACATACATTGATAAGGTAAAAGTTATGCCAACCTAGTTATTCATTTTCTATTGTTGTTTGGCTTTATATTGTTTGTCGTTCCTACGACTATTTTTTATAGGACTAAGCAAATCTAAATCAAATCAGTGTTAAGTAACAGGCATCGTTTGTTATGGTTTTGACCAAAACTGTCATTTTATAGAAGCGTTCATTATTACGTAGATATAGTGAGTTAGCCATTAATTGTGCTGACAACGTTTTACTTTATTGTCACGGTGACAGCATTATTCAAGGCAGGACTGTGCATCTGATGCACTTGGTAACAAAATAATCTCGTAATATGAATGGCTTGGGTTGAGAGCGCATACATTGCTGCACCAGTAAGACAAAAGTCTCGGCAACCAAACGGCGAATGTCTTATACTAGGGGGCTTGATTTATAGGCCAATGCCTTGATAAACCAGTAGTGATAAATCATGGTATGGCACAGTGTTAGTCGTGAAAGATAGCAATGAGCAACCAGCAATGATCAACCAGTGAGGCAAGTATGAATAGCGTAGAGAAACGGGCAATCCTCGGAGTCGGTGGCATCTTTGCCTTACGTATGATTGGCTTGTTTATGATTGTGCCGGTATTTTCTGTTTATGGTGACAATTATGCACACGCGACGCCGTTTTTGATTGGTTTGGCCGTTGGTATTTATGGCTTAGGGCAGGCTATTTTTCAGATACCGATGAGTTTGGCTGCTGATAAATTTCCGCGTAAGCCTATTATCTTTTTGGGATTGATACTATTCGCTGTCGGCGGCATGATTGCAGCAAATGCGACTGATATTTACGAAGTGATTATTGGTCGAGCGCTGGCGGGTAGTGGCGCGGTCTCTGCTGTGCTTATGGCGCTATTGGCTGATGTGACTCGCGAAGAGATGCGTACTAAAGCGATGGCCACGATGGGTCTGACGATTGCGACCTCTATTATGCTCGCCTTTGCTTTTGGTCCATTATTAGTCGGCTCGCTCGGTATCTCTGGGTTGTTTTGGCTAACATCAGGATTTGCTATATTGGCAATGCTGCTATTGGTGGTTGTACCGACGCCTATGCGCGTGCTCAAGCACAATCTGGATAATAAGACCATCGGTCAACAGTTAGCCACTGTCCTTAAAATTGGCGATCTTAACCGCTTACATATCGGCATCTTTGCGCTACACCTGACGATGACGGCGATATTTGTGATATTGCCGCACCAGCTCAGTGACGTACTTGGCTTGTCAGTACGTCAGCAAGGCATGGTTTATTTGCCGCTATTGTTTATTGGCTTCGCCATTGCGATACCGTTTATTATCATCGCTGAAAAGAAACGCAAAATGCGTCAGGTTTTTTTGGGTGCGATTGCATTAATGACCGCCGCTTTAGCATTGCTAGCGCTTGGTAGTCAGGTCGGTGTTGGTATTATATTGGGTTTGCTGCTGTACTTTATGGGCTTTAACTTACTTGAGGCGACGATTCCCTCATGGATATCTAAGCGTGCACCAGTCGCCAATAAAGCGACCGCAATGGGGCTTAATTCCTCTAGTCAGTTCTTTGGTGCATTTGTAGGTGGGGCAATGGGTGGTCTGTTATTAAGCCAGCCTAATTTGTTGGCGTGGGGCATACTGGCTATTATTATGGGTGCGGCATTGCTTATCATCATTCCCATTTCTCAGCCACCTTATCTATCGAGCACGACAGTTACTATTCCTAAAGACATCAATATTCAAGATTGGTCACGGCAGATGTTGGCAGTAGATGGTGTTGATGAGTTGGTCGTAATGGCAAAAGAGCAAGTCGCCTATTTAAAGTTAGATAAGACACAGTTGACGGATGATTCTCGTCAACAGCTATCGAGTTTGGCGCAAAGTCCGCTAGATATATAGCAGCTTTATACTTGTAGTTGTATACGGAAGTGAAGCCAAATAGCAAAAATTGCACAGACAACAATCTCATAAACCATCAGTATCAATAAGTAGAAACTAACTATTTATCTCTACTTAAAAGGAATTAATATGAGTAAATTTAAGATGTTGTTTGGTAGTGTCATTGAGGGTAAAAAGAAGGCGCATCGTTCAATAGCCACGTTAACCGTAGGTCTTGGTTTATCAGCCATGCTGCTGACCTCTGGTTGCGCTACGCAAAATATTCAGGCATATCAGAATACTACACCGACGCTCGACATGCATGAGTTTTTTTCGGGTCAAATCGATGGTTGGGGTATGTTCCAAGGTCGAAATGGCGAGGTCAAAAAGCGCTTTTATGTTGATATTGATGCGACCCATGAAGGAGATGATGTCATTGTCCTAAACGAGAATTTCTCGTGGGCAGATGGTACGAGATCGCAGCGTATATGGCGACTGACTGAGCAGACAGATGGCAGCTGGAAAGGTGTGGCAGGTGATGTCATTGGCGAGGCAACAGGGCAAGTGGTTGGCAATACGTTGCACTGGAATTACTTATTAGAGTTACCTGGCGAAGACAAAACCTACAAAGTAACGTTCGATGATTGGATGTATCTTATCAATGAGGATGTCATGCTCAATCGCTCAGTGATGAAAAAATTTGGCGTAGAGCTGGGTAGCGTGACGTTAAGTATGCATCGTAAGCCTTCTGATGATAACTAGAAATCTCTAAATCACTTGATAATAAGTAAGGTGCTATGCAATATCGATAAAGGTGAAAGGTGTTCTTCAGCATCTTAAAATGGCAAAATAGCAGCATATTTAACTATTACCTGTTATTTATTGAACTCTACAATATCGACTAGCATACCTAGATAGAGTATCTAAGCGACATAGAATGACGTGCGCCATAGGTAGCCTATAGATATTTCGATAAAAATTGGTTAAAGTAAAACTATACAATCGATAGTGCCGACTGACGCTATCAGATAATGATTAAAACAGTTTATTAAATTATTCATAAGTAAAAGGACGGTATCATGCGCGGAGTCAATAAAGTTATCATCATCGGTAACCTCGGAGCAGATCCTGAGGCACGCCAATTTAGCAATGGCGGTAGCGTAACCAATATCTCGGTTGCGACATCAGAGCAGTGGACAGACAAACAAAGCGGTGAAAAAAGAGAAGCGACAGAGTGGCATCGTATCGCACTTTTTAACCGTCTAGGTGAAATCGCAGCGCAATATCTGCGAAAAGGCAGCAAGGTTTATATCGAAGGTAGTTTGCGTACACGTAAATACCAAGACCAAAGTGGTCAAGACCGTTATATTACTGAGATTCGTGCTGAACAAATGCAGATGCTCGATGGTCAAACTGGCGGCGGTCAGGGTGGAGATAGCTTTGGTGGTCAGAACCAAGGTCAGAGTGGTGGCTATAATAATCAAGGTGGCCAAAACAATCAAAATAACTTTGGTCAGCAAGCAAATAATCAAATGGCACATCAAGGTGGTTACAATCAACCAGCGGCTCAAGGTGGTCAGAATAGCTTTAACAATCAGGCGCCTGCTCAGCAAAACCAGTTCAATCAGCCAGCACAGAAACCTGCACAATCTAAGCCTACAGCAATGCCAGATGGCCCTGTAGATGATGATATTCCGTTCTGAGGATTTACCTAAGACTTATATGTAAAGAATATACTATTAACCCCCGTAATTACGGGGGTTTTTTAATGCTTGCTGTAGTTGATTCAATTAAAAAAGATCCAAGGCAGCTGAGTGCAGATGTAACTGTGATACTTCAAGCAAGGTTAACGCTGTAGCTCTTCTATAGAGGGCTAGCTACATCCAAAAATATAATTCAGTTGATGCTTTTTAACGTAGCTAAACTAATTTTTTATCAAAGAATTTTTAATTTATTTAATACGCTCTTAATACCTAAATGATTAAAATTAAGTTTATTTGGTATTGGTTTAATACTATTAATTATTACATTAATTAATATGCTTACTACCTTCTATACTCTATATTGACCGTTTATACCAAAAAATAATTATGATTAGTGACGTTTAGTTTTAAAAATTGCTATACTAACTTTATATGGCGTATAGTTAATATATATTGATCGTTTTTAAATAAAATAAATCTCGATGATAATAGCCAAATTTTTACTTGTTTCTTATTAATAAATCGAAAGCTAGTTGGATAACAGATATTTATATGAAGTGGTTAACTTCTTTAGAAAGTACCATAGGAACGACATAATAAGTTACTGAGGTAATGCAAGACTACCCTTAAGATTAGCAGTATTTGAGAGTATAGTGTACGAACTTACTACTCTATTATTTTAACAGTAGATTTTTGTCGAAATATTATTGTGAAATTCTAGCAGTAGTCAAAGTACTAGATTTTTTTTATTATTAGAAAATACTTTCAAAGCTATAATAGCAATATATAAAGAATGATGACTTGTGTGTTTAGATTTATCTAAAACTAATTTTATTTAAAATGGATACAATGAGCATCTATCGCTATATATTTTCTATTTATAATGGATTGTTTGGGCTGTTATTAGAAACTAGATACTCTTTAGAATTAATTATATTTTATACATAGATTTAATGGCTAATGAACGATTTGTTCTCCGCATGTTTTCACGAAAAACAATACCTCAATAGAGGCCACACTCTTATTTTATAGTTGGATTTATTATGAGCAAAAATAACGCAATTGATTTAGAAAATTTGAACGTAGATGAGTTACGTGCTATCACTGAAAACGCTCAACAACTTATCGCCAAAAAACAACATCAACGTTTGTATGATGCGTATATGCAGTTTGAGCAGATTGCAGAAGATAGCAATGCAACGATCGAAGAGATACTGAAAGCTGGTGAAAAGTTAGAGAAAAAACGCAGTATTAAATATCGCAATACTGATGATCATAGTGAAACTTGGACTGGACGTGGCCGTAAGCCAACGTGGTTGGTTGAAGCGCTAGCAGCAGGTCGTGATATCGAAGATTTTGCTATTTAATTAGCTGTTTTCTTATAAAATGCCTTTCTGTGAGCCAGCTTGAAATTGCTATTGATAATGGTTTATTTACAATAATTTAGCGATAGATAGAGCTGCTTTCGAGAAAATAAAAGCCAGTATCTTTACTGCCAGTATTTTGGCAAAAAGATACTGGCTTTTTTTCTGTCATCTATATGCCATTGTTTGTTATGATAATGACGTTTTTGTCTTATATAAGAGTTGTACGACTGTGGCCCAAGTATCTGAGTTTTCTCATAAACGTCCCCGTAAGCTCTGGTGGCTAGTTGGGTTTGTGTTGTTTGCGCTATTTGCAGTGTTGCAAATGCCAGCAGCATGGTTACTTGAGAAATACGCGCCAGATACGCCTTATGTCCAGCATGTATCTGGCAATGTATGGCAAGGTGCTGCCATTTGGCAATTGCCTATGTCATCGACGTCGCTTACAGGTATGGCAGAATGGTCATGGCAGCCTTGGCAGTTACTCATAGGTAAGCTAGGTGCGGACGTCAATATTCACTCAGCACAGACACGTCTGAATGGGCAAGTTAAACTTGGGTTAAACTCATGGCAAGTTGACAACATGAGTGGGAAAATTGCACCTGAGACGCTAGCGAGTGTGGTCAACTGGCAGCTGCCAAATACCCCTATTCAAGTAAATAATGTATCGCTAACGCGCCAGTCTGATAAAAGTGAGGCATCTAGTAGTGAGCCTGCCAAAGACGCTGGCGGATTTAGTGCAGCGGATGGTCAATTGACTTGGGTTGGTGGTGAGGTAGGCTATCCTAGTGGTGGCAAAGTTTTTTATATTACGATGCCTGCTCTAAGAGCCGAGCTTAGTACAGAGCAGAAAAACAATAGAGATTTGCTGCATATCAATTTATTGAACAATCAAGATAAGCGTTTGGGAGATCTGTATCTCGATAGCGATAATATGCTCGATGTCAGTTTGACGCAGCGCTTGCTAGAGAACATGCCTGAGTATAAAGGACAGGCTCCTCAAGATACGCCAGTTGTCAGTGTGCGCCAGCCATTGCTAGCTGGTTTGGGGGCGAACTAAATGCTTAATATTGCCGCAAGCCTAAAACCTGTTATCAATACTCTCAATCGCTTTTCAGCTTGGCTATTGTTGTTAGCCATTGCTTGGCTATGCTGGACAGCCGCCCGTCTTTTATGGCTATTGCTAGCAGCTCCTTTAGCACCTGCATTGCCTTTAGCGCCTCTACAAAATAGGGCCAAATCTACCAACGATTATAGTGGCTTATTTGCAATCTTTGCTGATCCCGATCCTATCACTGCAGCCGTGCAACCACCTCCCAACATTGAGCTCAAAGGCGTACTACTAGCCATACCTGAGAGCATGTCTTCCGCCTTATTGAATGTTAGTGGCGAAGTCAAAAATTATCGCATCGGTGATAAATTAAAAGACAGCGATTATATGCTCGTGGCTGTTGATTGGAATTCAGTTATCATCGCTGATGCTAACGATAAAGAAACCGTTATTAAAATGCCAGAGGCGATGCCATTAGACCAAAGTGATATGCTAGCAAGCGGAATAAGTAACCAGCGTTTGCCAAACAATAGCATGTTGCCTACAGCGCCCCAGCCAGTACAAAACGCTGTTCCTGAGGCAGAAGGGACAACTGGCGCAGACACTTCAAGTAATCCACAGTCAGCTATCGAAGAAGCGGTTACGGCTTTGCAAGAAAACCCTGCCAGTTATTTAAGTAGGATGGGGGTGATGGCATCAGGTGAAAGCTACCAAGTTACAGCGGCTATGCCTGCTGGCCTACGTAATCGTTTAGGGCTTGAGCCAGGCGATAAGGTACTAACTGTCAACGGACAGAGCGTAGGTAATAATCCGGCGCAGGATGCTGGTGTACTTCAGCAAGTACAACAAGCAGGTGAAGCGCAGATAGAGGTTCAACGTGGTGAGCAAGTTATTACGATTCGCCAGCAGTTCTAGCAGGGTAGGTTTTTAGCAAAATTGCTCCTTAAAAATTCAGCACATAGTAAGCAATATCACTGTAGGTAATCATCAATATGGTAAGTTTTCAGAATTTTTCAGCCACGCCTTTGTACCGTAGCCTGCAGGGTTTGATGCGCCTGTGTCGTTCACTTTGTCTGGCAGTGCCATTATGGGCTGCTGGTGTTGGTCTTGCCAATGCTGAGAGCTGGAAAGTCAATTTGCAAGACGCTGATATTAAAGCCTTTATCAATGAAGTTGCGACCATCACGGATCAAAACTTTGTGCTTGATCCGCGTATCAATGGCAATGTCACAGTCATCTCTAACAAAGCCTTGTCCCGTGATGAGATTTATCAGCTATTTCTGAGCGTAATGCAAGTGAATGGTATTGCTGCGATTGAATCGGGGACGACGACAAAACTGGTGCCAGATAATATTGCTAAGCAATCTGGTGTGGCAGTTGATTTACGCGGTGATAGTGTTGGCGAGTCGCTCGCTACTCGAGTTATTTATTTGACCAACACCCAAGCTGCAGAGGTGTTAGGGGTTATTCGCCCATTGATGCCGCAGTCGGCTCACGCGGCCGCTGTACCTGGTGTCAATGCGCTAGTATTGTCCGATAGAGCAGACAGCCTTAACCAACTGACAGCCCTTATCCGTGATTTAGACAGCAATGTGAATGACAGTTTGCAAGTGATACCGCTACGCCACGTCGATGCCGAACGTATGATGGAGTTGATTAGCGCTTTAGTCTCAAGTGCGGGTAGTGGACAAGCTCAAGGTGGCAACAATCAGCTAAAGGTGATTGCTGATACGTTCGAGCGATAGACTGTTGGTCAAAGGCAGTCCTGAAATGATTGCTAAAGTCCAAGAAATGGTCAATCAATTGGATACCACGCCGACCAGACGTTTAAGTGGTTTACGTGTCTTTCGTTTAAAGTATGCTAGTGCTGGTCATATCGCCGATATGTTACGCGGCTTACTTGCTAATCAATCTATTAATAGTGCTGGCGCGACCTCGACGTTAGAATCAGCGTCGCTAAATGATGTAAGCAGCACAGGTGCAGCAATCAACAACGCAGCCAGCGATAGCTTAGGTAGCAGTGCGGCCGCTGTCTCGACTAGCAGCACAAGTGGAACAAGCACAGGAGTGGGCGGTCGTCCGTTTAGTATTATCGCTGACGAAACTCAAAATGCCGTTATCGTCAATGCCGCCCCTGAGCTAATGTTTGAGATTGAAGATGCGGTCAACCAATTAGACAGTCGCCGCGCACAAGTATTAATTCAAGCCGCTATTGTTGAAGTGTCAGGTGATGATGCCACCCAGCTAGGTGTTCAGTGGGCGCTAGGTAATGCCAACAGTGGCTATGGAGTGGTCAACTTTAACAATGTGGGGGCCAGCGCTACGACACTTGCGGCGGCGGCTTTAGCAGGGACAAGTACGGCAGGTATTAGCGCTGCTGCCAGCTCTATCGCAGGTGCATTGATAGGCATTGGAGACAGTCGCAAAGACAGTCAGGGCAATACAGAGTTTTATGGCGCTATTTTACAGGCGCTTGACTCATCTACCAGTGCCAACTTGCTATCCATGCCATCGATTTTGACATTGGATAATGAAAAAGCCAGTATCTTAGTTGGTCAAAACGTACCTTTTGTCACAGGTTCTTTTACCACTAGTGGCAATAACTCAAACAACCCATTTCAGACAATTGATCGTCAAGACATTGGTATTAATCTGAATGTTATTCCTCATATTGGTGACAATGGCACAGTACGTTTAGAAGTGTCGCAAGAAGTCTCGTCAGTCGTACCAGGTAGTACGGGTAATGCTAGTGGACTGATTACCAATAAAAGCCTTATTAATACGACTATTCTAGCGGATGATCAGCAGACGATTGCCTTGGGCGGCCTGATGCGTGACAATACCACCACACGTCAACAGAAGGTTCCTGGACTGGGTAATGTTCCAGTCATCGGTAGACTCTTTCGTTCTGACAATGACAGCACCCAAAAGAGCAATTTGATTATCTTTTTACAGCCGACTATCTTACGTGATGGCGGCGCGGTAGCGAGTGTGACTGAACGCAAATTCAATCAAATGCGAGTGTTGCAGTTGGTCATTGATAAAAACGGTACGATTAAGCAATTACCATTGAGCGGTACTGAAGGTTGGAATGGTAATGTCAGTGCAGATTACGAGCTTATGCCGCTCAATCCCCTTATCCCTAAACGTGATCAAGCGCCAAAATCTACTTCGCAAGGTTTTACGAGAGTAGATAGTCCTAATAGCGGTATCACGACCTATCCTCTTAATCGTTAAAATATTAGCTCTATATATAACGGTTAATATGATTCAACTGACATAAGTTAATGTACGATGTGATAGACGATAGTTACATCGTACATTAGCTTGCGTATTCATAACACAGATAAACATAGCTGCTTTTATATTTGGGTATATTGGTTACTAGTAGAATAATGAGTTACGTATCATGTTTTTCACTATAGTAAATCAGAAACTAAGATGACAGATTATAAGAATACAAAAAAGTGGTTTTTACTGAGTGTGGCTGCAACTGCGCTATTGCTCATCCCTAGGCGCAGTAGTCGAAAGGATAATACGAAGACAGTAAGTAACCATGATACCGTATCTGAGAGCAGTATTAATGATGCTCGTGAGAATGCAGCTTGTAAGTAGAAGCTAGTAATTAAAAAGTAGAAGATTAAAAATGCGTCTATAGCAATCTATCATTTAATTCTATGTTCTGAAAAATCAGTTTTGGAGTCTATTGATGTGTGGCAACAAATCAGCGACCATTGCTGAGAGAACAAACGCTAGAGAAGTTTTAAAAAATGTCTATCCTCTTATAGATACGCATACACATTTTGATGCTCCAGTGTTCGACAATGATCGCAGACAACAGGTAGAGCAGGCTTATAGTCAAGGTATTCGTCACTTAGTGCTAGTAGGTTATTTATATCAGTATTTTGATCGCATGTATGATACTCAAGATTTCATTAATAAAATGTCGCAGTCGTCTGTGATAAAGGTGAATAGTAAAGATAAGTGCGATGTTGCAGCCTATATCGCGCTCGGTTTGCATCCTTTTTATATTGAGCAGCATACCGATGATCATTTGATACAACTTGAACAAATGGTGGTGGGTCGTCGTCCATTAGCTATTGGTGAGATTGGACTAGACACCTTTACAGATATAATGAAGCAGCCTGATATATTTGCTAAACAAAAAAGGTTCTTTGCGGCGCAGTTGGATATAGCAGTGGCCCACAATCTGCCAGTGATGCTACATATTCGTAAAGCGCATGCTGAAGCGCTCGCAATATTAAAAGCGCATAAATATGATGCGCATAAATTAGGCGGTATTGCCCATAGCTTTAGCGGTGGCGAACAAGAGGCGAAGGCTTTTGTAAAATTGGGGTTTAAGCTTGGTGTTACGGGTCAGATAACCAATCCGAATGCCAAAAAACTGCGCCGTGCTATTCAAGTAGCAGTTGAGAGTCATGGCATCGAATGCTTGGTCATTGAGACGGATTGTCCAGATATGACACCTATTATGTGTCAGATAACGGATGATACTGATTCACATAATAGGAATGTACCAGCCAATCTGCCATGGGTATTAGCAAGCTTGAGTGAGCTATTAGAAATACCACATGATAAACTTGCTAAGCAGTTATGGCAAAATAGCTGTGATGCTCTGAAAGTAGACTGGGCTTATTCAATGTAACTGTGCTACTTATAAGAAAAGCATAGCTGTAATTAGAAGCTAAAAAGTATGAGCCGTATAAATGACAACCAAAATATTTTAAAAGAGAATTTGATCTGTTATGAGTGACACGCGACAATTTGAACAACCAAAATCCGTCGAAGACAGTCTTGCACAAGACGAATCGCGCCAACAAGATGAGCAGTACGATCGTCGTTTTCAAGGTACACGGACACTATATGGTACCTCTGCGGTTGATACTTTTTCGGCAGCTCATGTCTACATTATTGGTGTAGGAGGGGTGGGCTCTTGGGCAGCAGAGGCGCTGGCTCGGACAGCAGTGGGAACGATTACGTTGATTGATTTGGATGTATTGGTTGCTTCTAATGTCAATCGCCAACTGCCTGCATTGGACAGCACATTTGGTCAAAGTAAAATTGAAGCAATGGCAACTCGTATTAGAGAAATTAATCCCACAGTAACGTTAAATTTAGTCGATGACTTTTTGACAGTAGATAATGTCGCCACACTCTTACCAAGTCGTGAAGCAGTCAAATTTGCCAATGCTCAGGGTAAACCGATTGTTATTTTAGACTGTGTAGACGATATGAATGCTAAATTAGCAATCGCTTTACACTGTCGTTTTAATAAACTAAAGTTGGTCTGTGCGGGCGGTGCAGGTGGTAAGATAGATCCAAGTCAGATTAGAGTAAGTGATTTGCGTGACTGTTATCAAGATCCACTACTTGCCAAGTTACGCAACAAGTTACGCCACGAGAAAGGCATTAACAGTGCTTTAAAAGAAAAATTTGGTATCAAGTGTGTCTATTCGACAGAGCCGCCAATTGTAGATAAGAGCTGTCAGACAGGTGGTCTACAGTGCGGTGGTTATGGCTCAGCAGTGGTCGTTACGTCAGTAGTGGCGATGATTATGGTGAGTGAAGCATTACAATTATTAATAAGACAGACGAGTCGTAACTAATGCGTCTGATATTATTTAATGGAGTTTACCTTGTCTATGTCTAACTCGCCAAAGCAGAGCTACCCTGTCGCGGTAGATGAATCAGAGCGTATTAACAAGCTAAAAAAGTATCAGGTACTCAATGAAGATGATGAGCCTGCATTCGATCGGCTAGTCGCGCTGGCAAAGCTGTTCTTTGATGTACCAGTAGTTACGATTACCTTTATGGATGAGGAAACCCAATATCTAAAACCAGCTTGCACATTTGAAGATGCGCCTGAGAGTATAACCAAAGGACCACGTGATACGGCTTTCTGTAATTATACAATATTGTCTAATGAAGTATTGATAGTACCAGATACATGGAACGACAGTCGTTTTAGCCAGAACCCTATGGTCACAGGTTTCCCATATTTACGATCCTACATTGGGGCACCTATTATTTTGTATGAGGACAATAAGAATTACCGCCTAGGGACTTTATGTCTTATGGATACGAAGCCTAATCATAATTTTAGTGAGCAGCAATCAGAGATATTAGTAGAGTTTGCAAAAATGGCAGCTGATGCTTTGCAGTTGCAAGATAAGCAACGTGATGCAAAGCACGCTAATGAAATGAAATCGAGCTTTTTGGCTAATATGAGTCATGAGATTCGTACACCGATGAATGGAATTATCGGTATGGTAGATATGTTAGGTGATACCGATCTTAGTGATGAACAGCGAGAATACGTTGATAATATTAAGGTTTCTAATGAGCATTTGATGGTCATCATTAATGGTATTTTGGACTTATCGAAAGTCGAGTCTGGAAAAATGACGATTGATTCTATTCCATTAAATTTATCTAGCTTATGTAATGAAGTCGTCAGTTTGTTTGCTATAAAGGCGCGCCAAAGAGGCTTGACTTTAGATTATCATTATACTGAAACATTATCGCCCTACGTTAAAGGGGATTCTGTACGGCTTAAACAGATTATCGCAAATTTAGTCAATAACGCGATTAAGTTTACGCGGGAAGGTGGTCGAGTAAGCATCGATGTCAAACATATGGACAATTGCTACTGCCCAGATAACATTGCCGAAGATGTTATCAGCACTGGTCTAAAAGACGAAGCAAGTAAAATAGAAGGCGACAGAACTGGTCAAAATATGACTTTGTGTATAGAAGTTAAAGATACAGGAGTGGGCATTAAACCAGAATCGTTAGAAGCTATATTTGATGCTTATGATCAAGCAAACAAATTTACCCATCGTCTTTATGGTGGTACTGGACTTGGACTGTCTGTTTGCAAATCTCTAGTCGACTTAATGGGTGGTCACATTCATGTGAGCAGTGAGGTAGGAGTTGGTACTACTTTTAGCGTATTGTTGCCGCTACCTACTATTGCAGAAGACAAATATGAGGTATGGCAAGATTCTAACGATATGACGATGATCGAACCTAGTCACGAGCGAGCTGGTCATATATTGTTGGTTGAAGATGATACTGTTAATGCGATTATTGCCAAAAAAGCACTAACCAACAGTGGTCATACCGTCACTCATGTTACTGATGGTCAGCAAGCAATTGAGGCTTTTGCTCTATTTCCTGAACGTTATGACGTGATATTAATGGATCATCACATGCCGATTTTGGATGGGGTACAAGCTACCATTAAGCTGCATGAATTATATGATCCTCAAGTACTACCGCCCATTATCGCCTTAACTGCCAATGCAATGGACGGCGAGCGTGAGAAATATCTAAAAGTTGGTATGCAGGACTATTGTACCAAACCTTTTAAGCAAGAGCAGTTAAATGCCTTGGTACAGTATTGGCTAATACAGAAGCAATCATTGGAAGAAGAGTAACTTAATAGATATTAGCATTAGCGCCCTTGATTAGCATTTCGATTAACCATGATTGATAAATATAAAAAAAGCTTAACCGCCTATATGGTGGTTAAGCTTTTTTATTGATGATAGAGATATCAGTAAATATCAACTATCAATCATGTTCGGAGCGATATTAGTTCACGCGAGTTTGGTAGTCGCCAGTACGCGTATCAACACGTACCACTTCACCTTGTTGCACAAATAATGGTACACGTACAACAGCACCTGTCTCTAATTTAGCAGGTTTGCCACCACCGCCTGAAGTATCGCCGCGTACGCCAGGATCTGTTTCTACGATTTCTAACTCAACGAAGTTAGGCGGCGTGACTGACAGAGGAGCACCATTAAATAACGTAATGGTACATAGAGCATTGCTGTTTTCTTTTAACCACTTGATTGAGTCACTCATTGCGTTTTTGTCCGCTTGAATCTGCTCAAAGCTTTCAGGATGCATAAAATGCCAAAACTCGCCATCGTTGTATAGATAGTTCATTTCAGTATCCATCACATCAGCAGCTTCTAAGCTGTCACCTGATTTGAAAGTTTGTTCCAGTACTTTGCCACTACGAAGATTGCGCAACTTAACACGGTTAAAGGCTTGACCTTTACCAGGCTTAACAAACTCGTTTTCAAGAATGGCACAAGGGTTGCCATCAAGCATCACTTTTAGACCAGCTTTAAATTCATTAGTAGAAAAACTTGCCACAAGAAACTCCTAGGGGTTGTAAATATAATAGTAAGACATAGGGCTGACTGTACCAAAATTTTCTGTTATGCCAAGTATTTACGGATTAACGAGGATACTTTGATAGGCTAGACACTAAGGGCGTATAATATCGGATTTTGGGCACAGGTAATAGGCTGTCATGATAAACCATTTAATCACACAAAAAAACTGGCAAACGCAATTATCGGAAGCTATTACATCTGTTGATGAGCTATTAAGTATCCTACAGCTTGAATCAATGCGTGCAGAAGTTTACGTACCTAAGCATTTTGAACTGCGTGTGCCACGTGGCTTTGTGGCAAAAATGGCTATTGGCGACCGTAATGATCCCCTGCTTAAACAAGTGTTACCAGACCAGCAAGAGCAAATCAACGTCACAGGCTATGTAGCAGATCCGCTAAGCGAAAACACTCAAAATCCTGTAAAAGGCTTGCTTCATAAATATCAGTCAAGAGTATTGTTAACGATTACAGGCGCGTGCGCTATTCACTGCCGTTACTGCTTTCGCCAGCATTTTGACTATAGTGCCAATATGCCGACTGCTGATGCAAAAGAAAATATCATCAACTATATTAATGCAAATCCTGAGGTCAATGAGGTAATTTTGAGTGGTGGTGATCCACTAAATGTGACCAATCGACGTTTGTTTTCATGGTTAGATACTTTGGAGTCTCTTCCGCAGATTACTACCATTCGGCTGCATACGCGTTTACCATTGGTGATACCCGCACGCTTGGACGCTGCATTGTTAGAGAGGTTATCTCAAAGTCGCTGTCATATTGTCATGGTCATTCACTGTAATCATGCCAATGAGCTAGATGCACCAACCGCCGAATACTTGCAACGTGCTAGAGCAGCTGGAATTACACTATTAAACCAAGCCGTGTTGTTAAAAGGTGTCAACGATACTCTTGACGGGCAAGTGAAGCTTAGTCAGCGTTTGTTTACTTCTGGCGTGCTACCATATTATTTACATGTGTTAGACAAGGTGGCTGGTGCGGCGCATTTCGATAGTAGTGAGCAAGCAGCAATTGAGCTTTATTGGTCATTGTTAGCATCATTGCCAGGTTATCTTGTCCCTAAGTTGGTCAGAGAGTTACCGAATAGACCTTTTAAAGTGCCGATTGATATTTACAGCAATAGCTAATGTAGGGCACTATAACAATTTAGGGGAAATAGTAAACAAAGAATGGTTGTTGTGAGGTGTGTAAATAACACTTATTGAAAATAAAAATTTAAGATTCTTACTTTTCCAATATAATAAATGGTTATATTATGGGAAAAGAATATAGACTATCGGCACGCAGATTAATAAAAGAGCAAGTAAAGTTAAATATATGGTTCCAATAGTGCCCATATATTATTTGAGTGTATTTCTTAATTAAGGCCCATAATAGATAGACATCATCATTCTTCTACAGTCGACCTTAACAAGCATTCTTTATGCCCTGTATAAAGTTACATTGCTGATTACCTGAAAGTGACCAATAATGAAAGGATACTGATGATAAATTTATCGATATTTAAAGATTATTTAAATTCTGCAGCGCCACTACCTCTGTCATCAAATCGTTCAGTAAACGGTCAAGAGCGATACTTACTCAAGCTATTGACAACGCTACCTTCGCAAACTCAGGAGCAGCAAGCAGAACATCTAGAAAGTGTACTAACAGTACTACGTGAAGCCAATATAGATGACCAACAACGCCTTAAACTTACGGCCACAGTAGTCGATGCTTCAGATCGATTGATAGCGACTCTGAGGCAGCATTATATATATGAGACAGGTGCGCTTAATCAGTCTCAAATGTTATGTGTTGCTCAAATACAATCACTACATTATTTGATTATCATGGTCTACGATAGAGTTATACGTCGTGAAGTTTTATCTTCAAATGATCCGTTGAAGTTTTCTTCTAGTAAAGGTTGGCAGCGCTATTTTAGTACTGAGAACAAGCCTTCTAGCACGCTCGCTATTGCGACGTATCAGTCACTATTAAGATACCAAAAACTATTAGGTGAAGAGGCGCTATGTTATCGAAAGCCATCAAATTACCTATGGTCTAGAATCAATCAGTTGTACTATTTAGCGCATAAGCAAAAAGTGACTGATATTGACCTGAGCATACATACTGCCACACATCAGGCAAATAATATTCATCAATTATATTGCCAAATCTGTTTACAACATTTATTGAACGTGCGTGCTATGAGACGCCCCACAATCTTACTGGTACAACGATTACTGCCTGAGTGGGCTAAGTATATGGTTGCAACAATGGAGCCAACCACTGAGACACGGGTTTTTGTTGATCTTCATAGTAATAGCCCACCCAGTTATTTAACTGCCAACTCTAATATTAATCCGTATGAAGATCGTCATGATTGTCTATTTATAGAGCTTACGCCGATGGTTCTATATTTCAATTCACGTAAGCGAGCTTTTATAGAAGAAGGTAGTGTAGGAGTGGAGTATAGTTTACTCAATACTATTTCAATGACTATTAGCTATCGTTACTTACAGCCGCCACTTACCTTGCCAACCAAATATAGTACCACCCAGCATGCGAAACTAATTACTAACTTCAGTGATATACACTATCATGCTAGTCATTCACAAAGCTTTGCTAACCTAATTTCTATAAAAGATCTGAGAGAAGAAGAGCGCCCTCTATACAATACATTCGACAAAAGACGTGCTTACGACAGTGCAACCATAGAACTGTTTGACGATCATGACAATTTTTCACAATATCGCACACTGCATCTGTTACCGAAAGATAGTGAGCTAGATAAGGATTCTATTGATGAAGCTGTTCTCAATAAAGGTGGGCTCAGTGTAGAAAAAGCTGACCCTGACTTTTCTACAACGGCACCAAAGCCCTTACATATCATGAATTTGCTTCTAGTCTGCCGCTCTGATGACACGGTTCAACCTGACTGGTCAATAGGCGTGGTACGCTGGCTCAACCTAGATACCAAAAATCTAGAAGTAGAATGGCAGGTACTCGGACATAAGCTTGTAGCGTGTGGGTTACGTTTGGAAGGCAGCAAAACGAGAAGCCGCCATTTTGTACCAGCATTTATCCTTGGAAAAGATGAAAAGTTGGACACTGCTGGCACGTTGATAGTGCCGCCTTCTTATTTTCAAATCGATGATAGAGTCGTCATGCGTATCGGCAATAAACAAACCTCTTTACGATTAGGGCGTAGGCTGATGATGACTGATGAGTTTAGTCAATATGAGGTAGCGCAACTATAGGCCTTATCTTTGTTCCTAAAATGCAGATAGATAGGTTAGTAGCAGCGAAGTTATACAGGTTTTTAACAAAAATATGATGGACAACAAGGGGCGTAAGTTAATCTGCAGCGGGCTGAATTATTGTCTATAATGACGGATGTTGTTACTCTGACTTCTATGATACCCCTAACAATAAAAAAACAACCTAAACCAAAAACTCAGTCAATACGATAAGATTTTCTGAACTTCATCCTAATGCTTCTTTCATGTTAGGCTAGTCTGAAGGAAAGGTGTAAGGTATCAAGATAAAAATACGACTAAAAGGCTCCCTATGCGCTCTCAATCTCTTTTGAATTTATTGGTAATCAATGATGATCAGCTCTACGCTGAACGTCTTGTGCAGTTATTGAGTCCTTATTACGATAATGTGAATTTGGGTTTTTTGGACGATAAAGAAGAGCTATTGAAACTCTTACGCCAACCGTGGGATGTCTTGGTATTTGGTAAGGCTTATGATATGAGCTTTACGGATGTAGTGAGTCTAGTGCAAGAGCAAAGTATTGATTTGCCGATGATTTGTCTAGTGAACGAAGAGATAGCGACGACAGCTTGTAATGAGGAAGGGCTACCTACTGTTATTAGTGGCACAATGGTCAAAGCGCTCACCATCGATCAAGAAATGCCTGTCGTAATGACTATTTGTCTACAGCATAGTAGTTTGCGCAGTCGTCGTGAGCTAAAAACTTTACGTCAAGTACTTTCTGAAGCAGAACAGCGTGCTAATGTATTGATTAAGAACTCTAAGAGTGCGGTTGCTTATATTGATGAAGGGATTCATATCTTTGCTAATGATCCCTATCTCCAATTATTCGGTTTCAAATCAATGAATGAAGCGGTAGGCGTGCCTATTATTGACCTGATTTCGGGTGGTGATAGTGTCAAAGGATTTAAACAGTTTTTACGTCAATTTGACAAAGGCAGTCGCCAAGACGTTGAGTTCAATTTTGAAAGTGTGCGAACAGATGGCAGCACTTTTGAAGCAAAGTTACAATTGGCATCGGCAACATTAGAAGGTGAGCCAGTCACTCAGATTATTATTCAACAAAACAATAGTAATAGTGCAGAGGTCGCTAAACGCTTGGCTGCCGCTGAGCGCAAAGACAATTTAACAGGCCTTGATAATCGTCGTGGTTTTGAAGAGCAGATGGCAATAATACATCAGCAGGCAGTACAAGGATTGTTGACAGCAGCACTGCTATATGTGCAGCTTGACAATGTAGGTAGAATAAGAAGTAGCTTAGGTCTACAAGGAATAGATACGACTGTCAAACAAGTTGCCTATACGTTAGATGAGCTAGTACTTGATGGTCATGTGAGCCGTTTTAGTGATACCGCGTTTACGATACTTGTCAAAAATAAGACTGCAAGTGAACTTGAAGAACTGGCTGTGCATATCGGTTCCTCTATTAAGAATATGTTTATTGAGGTAGATAAACGTACGACGAATACAACGGTTAGCACTGCTATTGTCAAAATTGAAAAGAACACAGCAGAGCCTACTGTCATACTAGAACGTGCTATGGATGCTATGAGTCAAATCATGGTAGAAACTTCTAATAGCGGTGGCTCTTATCATATATATGATCCAAGCGAACATGCTAATAGTGACGATCATGCACTTGCCGAATCGTTGGTTGATGCCATTACTAACAACCGATTTGAGCTATCATTCCAATCAATATACGATATCAACAACGATCGTAGCGATTTCTTTGAAGTGTATCTAAGGCTACCATTGTCCGATGCGGACAATACTGTATTGACCCCTGATCAGTTTATGGCAGTGGCTAAAACGCATCAACTATTAGAAAAGATCGATCGATGGGTACTTATTAATGCCTGCAAAAAAATTAATGATGTACGTAAAGTGCATCCTGAAGCCAGATTGTTAGTACAGTTAACCAGTGCTTCATTAGTTGATAAAAAATTGCCGATTGTTGCCAGTCAGTTGATAAAGGCAGTAGGTGGTACAGCTGGTGTATTAACACTACAGTTCAATGAAATAGATATCTCTGATCATTTAACCGTTGCCAAATCCCAATTTTCCGCGCTCAACGATGTCAATTGTCAAATCGGTGTTAATAACTTTGGCTCGTCTGCCAAATCTATCGAAATTGCCAATTTTGTCCAGCCTGATATGGTACGCTTGGCGCGCAGTTATATCCAAGATATTGGTTCAGCAGAAAATTTAGAAACGGTCAAGTCTCTTATCACGCGTACTAATGACATTAAAGTCGATGTGCTTATGCCTTATATCGAAGATGCAGCAACGATGTCAGTCGCTTGGAGTGTGGGCGCGCGCTATTTGCAAGGGTATTATTTAGAAGAGCCTAGTAGCACAATAAAGGTAGCGAGTTAAAAGGCCAATATGTCGTATCGTTTATGTCATGGCGATAATATTCCTCAACCAAAGATTGCTAAAAATGACACTTATTAATAAATATCAAATGAGCAGTCTTTTGGCTGCTGTTTTGTTGCTTGCAGCTTGTGAGAAAACGCCACCTGACCACCGTGCTCCTGTGACTCTGCCCTTATATACCGATGGAGATGCGGACAACGGTTCGATAATTTATAAAGATGCTTGCGGTCAATGCCATCAACGTAATGCAGGTCTGAATAAAAAAGGCCCACAATTAATGAATATATACGGTGCGCCGGCTGCCGAGTTGAAAGACTATACCTACAGTAAAGGGCTAGAAGATTCAGGTTGGGTATGGGATGCAGAGACACTCGATCCATATATTGCAGATGCCCAAAAAGCCATGCCAGACTCCAAAATGCTGTCTGACCCGATGCCAGATGCGAAAGAGCGTGCCGATATCATTGCTTATTTATCTACGCTCCGTGCCGCTGCACCAACCGTTACAGATGATGTGAACTGACTTTATCATCGTTATGACCTAAAAAATGAGCCAATAACCTACTATGACCCATGCAGCTAACGATAGATCATTATCTACCCTTCAGAAAACAGCGAAACCGTTTAGCCAGTCCATATCTAGTACGGCTGATTTTCAACGCAATCAGCAGCAAATTGCACAGCTGTTAGCGCAATTAAATCAGATTGTATTGGACAAGCCGCAAGCAGTTAGGCTAGCGCTCAGTTGTATATTAGCGGGCGGTCATTTGTTGTTACAGGACTTGCCTGGTATGGGTAAGACGACTTTGGCACAGGGCTTGGCACAGCTGTTAGGTTTGAGCTTTAGCCGAGTGCAATTTACCAATGATATGTTGCCTGCTGATATTTTAGGTATGAGCATCTACGACCAAAGTAAACAGCAACTTGAGTTTCGTCCGGGCGCTATCTTTACACAGTTATTACTTGCTGATGAAATCAACCGTTCCAGTCCTAAAACACAGAGTGCGCTACTTGAAGCGATGGAGGAGCGACAAGTCACGCAAGATGGTCAGACTTATCCTTTGCCGCAACCGTTCTTTGTCATTGCCACCCAAAATCCATTGCAACAAGCAGGTGTCTATCCGCTCCCAGAGTCGCAGTTAGACAGATTCTTGTTATGTCTGTCATTGGGTTATCCAGCGCCTGCCGCAGAGCGTGAGCTGCTAAAAGGTAAAGATCGTCGCGAGCTACTCAAAGATTTGGATACGGTACTTGATACTGAAGCTGTACTACTGGCTCAGCATGCTGTCAGGCAGGTTTATGTGGCAGATACAGTATTGGATTATTTGCAAAGACTGGTTGCAAAAACTCGTGCAAGCCAAGAGTATCATGGCTTATCGCCTCGCGGCGTGTTGTCGCTACAACGTGCTGCCCAAGCGCATGCCTATGTATCGGGATATATGGAAGTAACCCCTGAAGATATCCAAGCGGTGTTTGCTGCGGTCACTGATCATCGCCTCGGTCAGCGTTTCGTACCCGCGCATGTGACTGGTGGACAAGCGACAAAAACCATCGCCCAACGTATATTAGCAGAAGTGTCAGTCGTCGCTTAGCAGCTGATATGCTGTTTGACCCTATTGATTAACTGCATCGGTGAACCATAGTTCTACACATAGTCAACGCTATATAACTTAGAGAAAATATCAAAGTCACTCAGTTCACTATTTATGGTATTTTCACCCGCTTTCCTTGTATTCGAATTGTCCTGAATCAACTATATCGTTCTATTCGTGAGTTTGTTTGTCAGTTAGATACAAATACTGACAGCATTGTTATTTAGATGGTAATAATAGGGTAGTCATGAGCTTGTTACCAAAGACCTTAACCGCACCAATAAAATTAGCTCTGAGCCGCTGGTTTGCCTCGCGCGCACCTAAAAGTAATAGTGCTACGCTTAATTTGCGTAATGTCTATATTTTCTTTAGTCGTGAAGGAATGCTATTCGCCGTATTGTTAGTAATTACCTTTATCGCGGGTATTAACTATGGCAACAATTTGGTGCTTGGTTTGTGCTTTTATCTGGTCAGTATTTGGCTAATTAGTTTTCATGTTACTTTTGCTCATATATCTGGTCTGCAAGTGCGTTTACTAGAAGTCACTATGACAGAGGCAGGTGCGCCTGTTTGGGTTACACTACAGTTGAATAGTGATAGTCGCCAACCAAGGCGTCAGTTGCTATTTGAATTTGAGCAGTTAGCCAATAAGAAAACCAAAAATGGCATAAACGCGCAAAGTTCAGTGCTTATCACGAGATTACAAGGCGAGCAAGTCATTCGACTGCCTGTCCAGACTTACAACCGTGGCCAACTTGAACTACCACGGTTAAAAATAAAAACAGTTTATCCCTTAGGTATCATGCGTGCATGGTCTTATGTCTACTTTGCGCGTACAGCGTGGGTATATCCAAAACCTGAAGTTTTTGACTGGCAAGCAAAATATGCAATCGCAAGCTTAGAGGATTTACCAACAGGTGGGCAGTATAGACAGGGTCAGGACGACTTTGAGCGACTAGATAACTATGTTGAGGGTGAGTCATTGGCCCGAGTCTCTTGGGGGCATGTGGCGCGAGGACAAGGTATGCTGACCAAGCACTTCGCTGATCCGGTCGGTCATGAGCAAACGCTTGATTATGCAGATATGCCAGCTGCACATCACGAGCAAAAACTTGCACAATTGACTTATGGGGCATTGACGCTGGGTCAGCTAGGTGTGCCGTTTCAAATGCGTTTACCTAGTGATACTCCTGCTACTGCGGAGATGGGTAACGGGGAATCCTTTGCGCAAGCATGCTTGCTAAGGCTTGCGAAAGCACCATGACCAATTCTAAACGCTTATCTTCTGCTGATGTTGATACACGGTCCACAGAATATTCTGCGGTCGATACTACAAAAACGGCCAGCTTTGAGCAGTTGGCTTTAGGTCAAAAAGTCTCGTTTCGACCTGAGCGAAATGGCGCTAAATGGTATCGTAAGTTATTTGCACTGCCAGCTTATTATTGGTTATTAATTGCTCAAGTCGTCGTTGTGTTACCGCATGCCGCACATTTACCATTATGGTTGATAGGATTTGCCGCCGTCAGTATCGCCGCTCAATTGCCTCATATCAAAGCTAAATTCAAACAAATATCGCACCTAAAGCGTATTTATCAAAGTGTACAAATGCTAGGCTTTCTGCTGGGGCTATTAGGTCTGTGGCTAACCTACAATACAGCATTTGGGCTCGATATGGGCGTGGCGTTTTTGGTGCTATGCCTAGTTAGTAAGCTATGGGAGCTGTATAAGCGCCGCGATGCCTATGTGGTGTTGAATTTATCATTGTTCGTGCTTGCGGCATTGTTTTTGATGGACCAAGGTTTACTGACTACTTTAGAAGTGATCGTTGGCGCAGTCATTGTATTGCTAGCATTTATTGCGCTTAATGATGATAGCAATGCTAACGGTGACGGACGCTTGCGTACATTGGGCGTGTTAGGGATTGGTGCATTGCCATTATTGGTGGTGCTATTTTTGTTTTTTCCGAGACTGCCACCGCTGTGGTCTGTACAGCTCTCAGGTCAGCAAGCCGTTACAGGTGTCTCTGATAGCATGTCTCCTGGTGATTTTGCCAATTTAGGGCAGTCAACTGAGCTAGCCTTTCGCGTAGAGTTTGCTGATGAGCGTCCACCGCAACAGCAGCTGTATTGGCGCGGTTTGGTATTTAGTGATTTCGATGGTGTCACATGGCGTCCGGCTTCCCAAAAGGATCAATGGTCGTTGAGATTGCAAGCACCTGCATGGATTCAGAACGCCTTCGCTACTGTACCTGATGAATCAAGGACGGCACCTGTCAATTACAAGGTTATCTTAGAACCCACTCAGCAAAACTGGCTATTTGGTCTTGATTATCCGTTCTCCCAGCAGCCAGATATCAATACTACCTCTGAATTTACCTTATCAAAGGATCAACCTGTTACGCAGCAACTTCGCTATGATGTGTTGCAGTTTGCACAGATGCGTATTGATCCGGTTCTAACAGAGGCATCAAGACGTGAGAACCTTGCCTTGCCTAATGAAGGTAATCCTCAAGCGCGCGCGCTTGCTAAGCAGTTATTTGAGCAGTCAGGTTCAGACCCTATTCGCTACATAGCTGCTATTGAGCAATGGATCAATCGAACAGAGTTTCGCTATACGTTGTCGCCACCACGGCTCAATACCAATCGGATTGACGAGTTTTTATTTGAAACCAAAGCAGGGTTCTGTGAGCATTATTCGTCAAGCTTTACCTTTATGCTACGCGCCGCTGGTATTCCTGCACGAGTAGTAGCAGGCTATCAAGGCGGTGAGCCAAGCCGCAATGGTAACGTATGGGAAGTGCGGCAAATGGATGCGCATGCGTGGACTGAGGTTTGGCTTGAGGGCCAAGGCTGGGTGCGTGTGGATCCGACAGCATTTGTGGCGCCTGAGCGAGTAGAGCAAGGCATGAACACGATGACCCAGCAGCAAGGGGCAGCTATGTTTGGCAATGGTGCCAGTGCACAGATCAGCTATCAGCAGTATCAAATGCTACAAACGCTACGCCGATTATCAGACCAAGCGAGCTACTACTGGCAAAAAGACGTAGTCGGCTATGACCAAGATAAACAGGCAGACTCATTACTCAAATGGTTCAATATTAGCTCAATCATGCAGCAAATTATCTGGTTAGCCACCAGTGCGGTTTCCGTTATGGCTATCTTAGTATTTGTCATTTGGTATCGCCGCCGCAAACGTTGGCACCCAGCAGACTTACCTCTTGCTCAGCTCTCAAAACGTGTTGCCAAGCATGATAAATTATTAGCCCGCAATGATAATGAAGGGCAGCTAGCTTGGTTGGAACGTTTGGCATCGGCTATTGATAGCCGTCAGGGTGACAATGCCCAATCTGCTACGAGTCAGCTAACAGATAGTAGCGACCCAATCGTTATTCAGACAAAGCTTATTGAAATCAGACAAAACTACCGTCAGTTACGCTATGGACGACTGAGTACATTTGATAGCAGTCATAGTGAATATCAAGAACGACTCAAACAACTTAAAAAAGATGTACGCGCATTGTTATAAAGGTTTTTGATGATAGTGTTATTAAGTTGCTAAGGTGTTTTGAGCTAATTAAAAAACAGATAAGCGAATTAGTGAATAAGTAGAGAGGCGGTTATATGGCGATATATGTAGATTTTGTGCAGATAAAATTCAAAGGCCATAAGTGGTGTCATATGCTGGCGGATAGCTTGCAAGAGCTGCATGATTTTGCGGCATTTATTGATGTGGATGCACGCCTATTTCATCGTAACGCCAGCTATCCTCACTATGATATCACGGTTCAAATGCGTGAAATCGCTATTGCACAAGGTGCCATTCCTGCCGATAGAAAAAAGATTATCGAGTGCGCAAAAAAATTAAAAGTAGAGCTGAATGACCAGATAGAGCAATCTAGTCATTCTTGATATGAAAGCTTTTTAAGTAAATAAGTAATGTTTCAATTGCCTGTTCACTTATCTGCTCGAATGTATATTTATTCAACTATATCGAGCGCATTATTTTGCCGTGGCTGCAGTACCGATCGCGTTGAGTGCTTGTGAGATATTAGCAATCTCGGTATCGCAACCTTTGATATTGTGACGTGTCTTGAGGTAGTCAGGGTTGTTGTATGACAGCCATACTTTTTTATCGGCATCTTCGCTAATTAAGATTTTTTGCGGCAAATCAATGGCAACAGTTTGCTCACAGTTCATTAATGGCGTACCCGCTTTAGGGTTGCCAAACATAACGACTTGCGTTGGTCTTAATGATAAGTCGGCACTCTGTGCATTTTTCTGATGGTCGACTCGTGCAAATACTTTCATACCCTTGCTTTCGATAACTGAGACCAGCTTGTCTGCGGTATCTTTGACGGAGTGATTGCTCTGTAAAGTTACCAAGCCTTTTTCAGCATTGATAGAGGTTGTTGTGTCTGTCATAGCACCAGTACTCTTGGTTTTATCCAATAGCGTATCGATACTGGCACAAGAGGAAACGGCTACTGCTAGCGCAGCGATAGAGACGATTTTAATCATAATTACACCTTTAAGTTGTCTGTAGTATGGTCAGTCCTAACTATAATGAGCAACATCAAATATTCATTGTGCGTAATCAGGTTTGCGATTGCAAGACTTCTTAACAGAACGTTAAACCAAATGTTCTGCCAAATAATCTACGAGCAGTCTAATCTTTGGTGATAAATGACGGTTATGCGGATAGATGGCCCAAATGCTTTCTTCGGGCTCTCTATAGTCATCAAGTAAACTGACCAACTCGCCAGATGTTAAGTACTTTTGCACATAGTAATCAGGCAGCTGGACGATGCCCAAGCCTTTTAGTGCAGCATCAACTAGGCTATGGCCGCTATTGTATTGCACAGTACCAGAGACACGCAGGTTTCTTTCTACACTTGCTTGTTGGTTGTCCGTCTTACCATAAGTATCGCTGTTCTCTTTTGTTTTAGTGGTATCTATAAAATGCCAGTAGTCACGAGTACCCAATAGGCAGTTATGTTGACTTAAGTCACTCAGTTGGTGCGGTATGCCGTGTTTTCTCAGATAAGAGGGCGCAGCGCAGACAAAATTAGTACGCAGGCTAAGTTTCTTTGCCATCATCGTGGAGTCATGTAATTTGCCAATACGAATCGCTAAGTCATAACCCCCTTCAATCAAATCAATTTTCTGATTACTCAAAAAGGCAGTCACTTCGATATCGTGATACTGCATCATAAAATCATTGATCAGTGGTAATAATTGCTGCTCACCATAAGTAACGGGCGCTGTTAGTTTTATCCTGCCTTGAGGCTTTGATTGTAAGTTGCTTACGGCTTGCTCAGCGGCATCCAAGCCGTCGAGTACACTGCGGCAATGCTGATAGAATACACGGCCTTCTTCAGTCAGTGAGACCTTGCGCGTGGTTCGATATAGCAGCTTTATGTTTAAACGTTTCTCTAACGCGCTGATCTGGCGGCTGACTTGTGCCGTTGAGATACCCAGCTCTTTTGCACCACGTGTAAAGCTCTCATATTCTGCAACATAGACAAACTCACTAATCCCTTCCCAGCGCATGATTATTACCAATATGTAAAAGATATTTGCAAATATAGCATATTGTTATCCGCTCAGAAATAAATATAATGGTTAGTATCAATGTAAACAGATGGTGTTTTACTGTCATCGATGCTTGCCTATAGAGGGCAGGCAAGATAAGCTCAGTCTATCTTTATTTGTTTTAACTGTGGATATAGTGACCGATAAAATCCATAAAATGTGTTAGCAAGTTATTAGAATTGTTTGTGCTTATAGCGCAACTGTCATGTTATCACCCATAAATAACAATCAATTAAAAAGAGAGATTCTTATGTCTGATAAATTTATTAAATCAAAAGCCGCCATCGCTTGGGGTCCAAAGCAGCCATTATCTATCGAAGAAGTGGACGTCATGCTGCCACGCAAAGGTGAAGTATTGGTCAAAATCGTTGCCAGTGGTGTGTGTCACACAGATGCTTTTACCTTATCTGGTGAAGACCCAGAAGGTGTGTTCCCTGCGATCTTGGGTCATGAAGGTGGCGGTATCGTTGAGCAAGTTGGCGAAGGCGTGACTAGCGTTCAGGTCGGTGACCATGTCATTCCGTTATACACGGCAGAATGCGGCGTTTGTAAAATGTGCCGCTCAGGCAAAACCAATCTGTGCTCGGCAGTACGCGAGACGCAAGGCAAAGGCTTGATGCCAGATGGCACTACACGTTTTTATAAAGACGGCGAGCCTATTTACCATTATATGGGTTGCTCGACTTTTTCTGAGTACACGGTTTTACCAGAGATTTCTTTGGCTAAAGTTAATAAAGAAGCGCCATTGGAAGAAGTTTGCTTGCTTGGTTGCGGCGTGACTACCGGCATGGGCGCAGTCATGAATACTGCAAAAGTCGAAGAGGGCGCTACAGTGGCTATCTTTGGTCTGGGAGGTATTGGTCTGTCAGCGGTCATCGGTGCTGCCATGGCAAAAGCCAGCCGTATCATCGCGATTGATATCAATGAAAGTAAGTTTGAGCTAGCCAAAAAGCTAGGGGCAACTGACTGTATTAACCCGAAAGATTACGACAAACCAATTCAAGAAGTGATCGTTGAGTTGACCGATGGCGGTGTTGATTATTCGTTTGAATGTATCGGTAATGTCGATGTTATGCGTTCAGCGCTAGAGTGCTGCCATAAAGGTTGGGGCGAGTCGGTCATCATCGGTGTCGCTGGTGCTGGACAAGAGATCTCAACCCGTCCATTCCAGTTAGTGACTGGTCGAGTCTGGAAGGGCTCAGCATTTGGCGGTGTAAAAGGTCGCACAGAACTACCAGGTTATGTCGAACGCTATCTAGCAGGCGAGATTCCGCTACAGGACTTCATCACTCATACGATGCCGATAGAAGACGTCAACGAAGCGTTTGACTTGATGCACAAAGGCGAAAGTATCCGTACGGTTGTACACTTCTCAGAGTAGTTAATGACAGCAGTAACGACGTCATTGTCTTAGAAATGCTTTGTTAAAAATAAAAAGGCTGCTTCAATATTGAGGCAGCTTTTTTAATGTTATTTACACACACGACTTAGTGATTGAAAGTCTTAAGCACTCTTTTTGCTAATGATTAGATCCGCTAGTGTCGATAAATCTGATGCGGTCAAATCTGGAACTGGTACATTGGGCGCATTTAGCATCGCATTATAGGGACGGGTCAAAAATGCACCGCGACAACCTGCCGCTTGTGCACCTATAGTATCCCAGAGGTGACAGGCAACAAGACATAAGTCTGACGTATCAACGGCTAGCGTATCAGCCACCAATTGATAAGTATCAGGTGCTGGCTTGAATTTGCCAACAGTCTCAATACTAAAGTGCTGCTCAAAGTACTGACTGAGACCTGCTTTTTCTAATGGCGTTGGGGACGCACTGCTTGCTGAATTGGTCAGCGTGACCAGTCGAAACCCTGCATCACGCAAACGAGTCAGTGCTGGCGCTGCATCAGGATGGGCAGGTAACGCATTCATTCTTTCTTTGAACTCATTAATATCGGCGTCTGTCAAAGTGACTTGTCTGATGTTAGCAACCATTTGCAATGCACCAACCCCAAGCTCGCCAAAAGGCGTATAGAGGCCGGACAACGTCATAGTTTGCGAGTACAGTACCAGCTGAGCGAACCATTCTCTTAGCACTCTTTGCTTGCCAAAGACGCGCGTGAATAAAGGCGTTAGCGTGTCGATATCGAGCAGTGTTTCATTGACGTCAAACACAATAATCGAGGGAAAACGTTCAGAAGACATAAAGTATCCTTTTATAGAATGACATTTTTATAACGTCAGGTGGTTTACTCAGTCATGTTGGCCAATTGCTCTAATATACTGATGTAGTTTTCGACCCCTTGAGCACCGCTGACCAGATGACGCTCATTAAAGATAATCGCTGGTACACTTTGGATGCCTTGCTGTTGCCAATGCTGTTCTTCTGCTCGTACTTCTTTCGCAAAGAATTGACCTTCTAACACTGCCAATGATTCACTAAGATCAAGCCCAGTCTCTGCTGCAATATCGGCAAGCACATTGATATCGGAGATATCTCTGTTATTGGTGAAATGCGCGGCAAATAAGGCTTGCTTTAACTCATGCATGCGGCCTTGTTGATCAGCGAAATGTAGCAGTTGATGCAAGTTAAAGGTGTTGTGCATACGTGTGTCATCATTGAAATTAAATTCAAAGCCAACTTCCTGTCCAGCTTCAGTCATTCTGACTCGACTAGCCTCTGACTCTTGTTTAGTAGAGCCGTACTTCTCGATGATGTGCTCACGTAGGTTTTGACCTTCGCTTGGCATATTTGGGTTTAGCTCAAACGGATGCCAGTGGATAGTGTGAGCGGTATTGGTTTGCTCAAGCGCTGCTGCCAATTGACGATAGCCGATAACGCACCAAGGGCAGACGACGTCTGAGACGATATCTATTCGAAGTGGTTTTTCTGATGTGCTCATATGTCCTCGCAGGTATTATTATGTATGTTTTGTTTGGGATGTATATATAGTGGCATATCATTTGGAATCAAGCAGATATACCTAGTTATCAGACAACTATAACTAGTTACCATATATCAAGTCAGTTCATACTAAGAGAATGACTAAGTGATTACAATGTAGTCTGCGCAGTCGACGTCGCCAATTCGGTAGCGTAATTGTAACCATTACTAATAAGAAAGTAGGTGTTTTTGCAATACGCTGACTCAGTCATAACAAAACCTACGAATACTTAACCAAGCAGGCATGGTCATAAAATAGCTTTTTATTTAAAGTGGCTTCGTTAAATGGCAATCGAAGAATAAAAATTCTAAGAAAGAATAAAAAATTAATATCAATAATGGAGTCACAGATGAAAAATATCACCGAAGCAATGAACTGGCGCTATAGCACAAAAGAATTTGATACCGATAAGAAAATATCAACAGAAGATTTCCAAAGTCTAAAGGATATTTTGCGCCTCAGTCCTTCGAGTACCAACATTCAGCCTTGGCATTTTGTCATTGCTGATGATGAAGCTGGTAAAGCCCGAATCGCAAAAGGCACGGAGGGCATGTACGAGTTCAACGATGCCAAAGTAAAAGGTGCCTCGCACGTCATTGTATTCTGTAGCCGTGTCTATGCCGATGATGAGTTTCTAGATGACATCTTAGAAAAAGAAGATGCAGATGGTCGTTTCGCAGAGCCAAAATTTAAAGAGCAAATGCATCAGACGCGTAAAATGTTTTTGGACATTCGTCGTTATGAGCAAAAGGACGAGCCACATTGGTTGATAGAGCAATTGTATCTTAATATGGGCGCTCTACTACTAGGAGCGGCAACCTTAGGTATTGATGCGGTTCCGATGGAAGGGGCAGACTTAAAGGCACTTGATGAAGAGTTTGATTTACGTAGTAAAGGCTACACTGCTGTGGCGGTCGTATCGCTTGGTTATCGTAGTAAAGATGACTTTAACGCTGAGCTGCCAAAATCACGTTTTGATGAAGAAACGATTATTACGAAAGCCTAACCAGTTGTTAACTAAGCAAAGAACGATTTAATAGAAATATCTACTAAATACTATACGTAAAAAGTCTATTTAAGAGCCTCATAAACTGAATGTTTATGAGGCTTTTTTTATCGAGTTTTATTTTAAAATAACGTTAAAAACTGAGGATAAAAAATATACCACCTATTAGCAGCGCTAACATTTCAATACTCTCGTAGATTAGAAACTACACTGGAATCCCTACAAAGTAAAAACAAAACAACTTTTTTCATACGTCATAATAAATTTATTGACGCTGTCATTTTGAAGCGTATTTCACCACTCTATTATATTCATCTGCCAGCGAGAAGCCAGCATGTCTACTTTGACCTTAACAATCAACAAGCAAGATTATCAGCTTGAAAATCTTGACGCTCGTACGACACTGCTCGACGTCTGTCGTCAGCACCTACGAATTACTGGACCCAAAAAAGGCTGCGACCATGGTCAATGCGGGGCTTGTACCATGCTTATCAATGGACGACGGGTCAATTCCTGTCTGACACTCGCCGTTATGCATGATGGTGATGACATCATAACGATCGAAGGCATTGGAATGCCAGAGTCATTGTCGGCGCTGCAACAAGCGTTCAAAGACAATGACGCTTTTCAGTGCGGATATTGCACCCCAGGTCAGATTTGCTCAGCTACCGCCTTGATAGAAGAAGTAAAGCAAAACTGGCCAAGCCATGTCAGCACAGATCTGCAAAACCCTGATGGCCGCCTTGTACAAGAAATTGCTGAGCGCATGAGCGGTAATATCTGTCGCTGCTCAGCTTATCCAAATATTATCAAAGCCATTTCACAAGTGCTTGAAAGTCAGGTTTCAGAGAGTCAAGTATCAGAATCTAGTGCTCAAACAACAGACAACGTAGTGCAAAACTCAAGCGTGACAGGTATCTGGTCACCGCCACCGAGCGAGGCGCAACTTGGTAAGACTTCAGCGAATAACAAGACAGTAAATGCTACAACAGGAGGCCGCTCATGAAACGCTTTGAATACAGTCGTGCTGATGCACCAGAGCAAGCGGCAATATCTGCCAGTGCCAAAGATGCGTCTTTTATCGCAGGTGGTACCAACTTATTAGATCTGATGAAACTGGAGATTGAGACGCCAGTTAAATTGGTCGATATTACCCGCTTAGAATTAGAGCAAGTTGAATCTACTGCTGATGGTGGTTTGCGTATCGGTACGCTTGTGACCAATAGTGATTTAGCAGCGCATCCTGAAGTCATTGCAAATTATCCAGTATTGTCCCGAGCGATTTTGGCAGGAGCGACTGGACAGCTGCGTAATAAAGCAACGACTGGCGGTAATTTCTTACAGCGTACCCGTTGTTATTATTTTTACCAGACAGATAGCGCCTGCAACAAGCGTGAACCGGGAACAGGTTGTCCAGCTATCAATGGCGAGAACCGTACGCTAGCTATTTTAGGCACGAGCGATGCCTGTATTGCGCAGCATCCATCTGATATGGCAGTGGCGATGCGCTTGCTGGATGCCACTATCGAGACAGTCAAGGCGGACGGATCGACTCGTTCTATCAATGTAAAAGACTTTTATTGCTTACCAAAAGATACGCCGCATATCGAAAACGTATTAGAGGCAGGCGAGTTAATCACTCACGTTGTATTACCTGCGCCTATCAAGGGTATGCACACCTATGACAAAGTGCGCGATCGCGCCTCTTATGCATTTGCGCTTGTGTCCTGTGCTGCAGTGATAGACGCTGATGATAGTGGCAATCTGAAAACGGTACGATTGACATTTGGCGGTATCGGTACTGAGCCATGGCGTAACGAGGAAGTTGAAGCACTGCTAACGGGTACCGATGGCAATAATGACGTTATCGTGCAAGCCGCCGATCTGTTATTGAATGATGCCAAAGGTAATGGTCAAAATGACTTTAAGATACCGTTGACGCGTCGCTTACTAAAACAAGTCATTCAGCGCGCATTAGCGGGCGAGGGAGCATAATCATGTCATTATTTGAATCAATCACTCAGTCAGAACCGACCAAAAAAATGACCATGGATGAGCCTGTTGAGTCTTTGTTTAGCACAACAGCGAGCAAACTGGTCGGTAAGCCAATCAATCGTGTTGACGGCTCGCTCAAGGTTAGTGGTCAAGCGCCTTATAGTGCTGAGATCCATTTAGACAATAAAGCGTACGGTGTCTTGGTCGGTGCGACCATTGCCAAAGGACAAGTTGAGAATATCGATAGCAGTTCTTTAGATGGCATTCCCAATATTATCAAGGTCGTGACAGACCCTAAGCACTTTTTGCGTAATTCTCAGCAAGGTGGATTAAAGAAAGCACCAAAGCAGGGAGCGACTGAGATTTTTTATCATGGTCAACCTATCGCTGTTGTAATCGCTGAAACCTTTGAAGCAGCAACGGAAGGGGCGAATGCGCTTAAAGTCACTTATAAAGATGAGACTGACCAAGCGGCATTAAATTTTACTAAAGAGTTGTCTAACGCCCATGAAGTTGATGAGAAAAAAGGCTCTGACAAAAATTATGTCCAAGGCGATCCTGAGCAAGGATTGGCTGATGCTGAGGTAACGCTTGATCGCTTTTATCATACGCCAAGTCAAAACAGCTCGGCGATGGAGCCACATGCAACATTGGCACATTGGGAAGGGGATAAGCTCGTTCTTTATACGGCAAATCAAATGCTCGCGTCTTGCAAGCAACAAGTGATGGATGCGCTAGACTTAAATAAAGCTCAAGTTCAGTTGATCGCGCACTATGTCGGTGGCGGGTTCGGTAGCAAGCTCGGTATAGCGCCTGAATCTATTGCCGCTGCTATTGCGTCAAAAGATCTTGGTCGACCAGTATTGATTACTATGACTCGTCCACAGGTGATGGAAGCAACGGTCAGACGCTCAAACACTCGTCAGCGCATTGCAATTGGCTGCGACAAGGATGGTGTTATCGATACGCTGATTCACGATACCATTTCTAGCAATTTGCCAGATGAGGCATTTTTTGAGCCAACTGCCTTGTCTACGCACTATCTATACAGTGGTAAAAACCGCCGTGTAAATTATGAAATGGTCGACATGAACCAAGTGCTATCAGGTTCGATGCGTGCGCCTGGTGAAGCGGTCGGTATGATTGCCGTTGAATGTGCAATGGATGAATTGGCTGCGCAGTTAGACCTTGATCCTCTAGAGCTGCGCCGCCGTAATGAACCCGAAAAAGACCCTAGTAAAGACATTCCATTTTCGACGCGCCAGCTGATTGCCTGTATGGAGCAAGGTGCTGAGCATTTCGGTTGGAGTCAGCGCAACACAAAACCTGCCAGTCAATTAGAAGGCGACTGGTGGATAGGCACAGGCATGGCTGCGGCCGCACGTGGTAATCAGTTACAGTCTTCTGAAGCGCGCGCAACTTTGCAAATCGATAAGTCAAAAGCGCTCGGTGTCAAAGCGGTTATTGAGACAGATATGACAGATATTGGTACAGGGTCTTATACCGTATTTTCTCAGGTAGCTGCAGATTTATTAGGACTACCTATTGACCATATCGAGATGAAGTTAGGCGATAGTGCCTTACCACCTGCATCTGGTTCTGGTGGTAGTTGGGGCGCAGCGAGTGCAGGTAGTGGTGTATACCTTGCTTGTGAGCAGCTGCGTGAGATGCTAGCAGAAAAAGTCGGTCTATACCCTGATACGATTCAGCTAGATAATGGTCAAATTAAGCAAGTAGGCAAGCATGATCTGACTGCGGTAGAGGCAGCCAAAGAGAATGGTCAAGCGTTTGCTGATAGCAGTATTGATAAAATATCTGAAACCACAGGAGTTTCATTTTCAGAGAATGTATTAGAAGAACAGTCAGAATCAGAAAAATATAATTTTGACAATACAGAATCATATGCGCTTGCTGACGTGATCGCAGGCTATGAGGAACAAAAAGTCAGTGCCAAAGGACAGATAAAGCCAGGTAAAAATGGTAAAAAGTATCGTCAGTCTTCTTTTGGTGCAAACTTTGCTGAAGTGGCCGTGCATAAAGTCACGGGTGAGATCCGAGTAAAACGCATGACAGGCGCATTCGCCGCTGGTCGTATTCTTAACCATAAAACAGCGACTTCGCAATGCTATGGCGGTATGGTATTTGGTATTGGTTCAGCGTTAATGGAAGAGGTCATCCATGATAAACGTGATGGTCGCCTGTGTAACCATGACCTCGCTGAGTATCATGTGCCAGTCAATGCCGACGTACCGCAGTTAGATGTGATATTGGTCGAAGAGGATGATCCTTATACCAACCCAATGCATATCAAGGGTATTGGTGAGACTGCTATTGCTGGTGCTGCCGCTGCAATTGCTAACGCTGTTTACAATGCCGTCGGCGTACGTGTTTATGATTTTCCGATTACGCTTGATAAATTGCTTTATGAGATGCCAGAGTAATTTTTTAAGCCATATGTACGACAGGAACCCGCTTAATGAGCGGGTTTTTATAACTTAATCAGCTGTATATTTCGTCATTATCAAGAAAATAACTACCAAATAAGAGGCGTTATGAATCAGGTCGCTGACATTCTTAAGCTGGCAATCAAAGCTAAGCAACAAGGTATTGACGCTGTATTGGCAACGGTTGTACGTACTGAAGGCTCAGCATATCGCCGTGCTGGCGCGATGATGCTTATCTGTGAGGATGGTCGCTCAGTTGGGATGATTAGTGGTGGCTGCTTGGAGCCGCATATTATCAAACGTGCCTTTTGGCTTACTCGTAACGGTGCCAATGTGCAAGTCTATCAGACGGGTGATGATATTCAATATGCTGACGATGGCCAAGCGCAAGCGGGTGCGAGGGAAACTAAGTCTGATATATATGATGAGCTAGATAGCGACTTAGATGACGCGGACTTTGATGAGCTAAATTTTGGATTGGGCTGTAATGGGCGAGTGCATGTATTGTTTGAGCGACTAACGACAGCAACGCCATTGCTAGAGACAATCCGTAATGTTCGACGTACTCAGCAGCCGATTACTGTAGCGACTTTAATTCGTGCTAACGATTATCAGTATCAAGATTCTATATCGCAAAACAGTGATAATTTTCGAACTGGAATGCGTATTAATTTAGATGAATACCGCAGTTTGGGAAGCGTTTCTGCACTAGGGAAAACAGCTCTTTCCAGCATACTTGCCAATACTGTAGAAGAATTAGCAGAATATAAGCTGTCTGAGAAAAATGCTAAATATGTGACGGTGGAAAACGACAAGGTAACAACAGAGTGGCTTGTGCAACGCCTGCAACCACAGTTGCGTCTATTGATTTGCGGGGCAGGTAACGATGTGATGCCACTGGTGACCATGGCTAAACTACAAGATTGGCATGTGACGGTCGTAGACAGTCGCGCGCAATATGCAACTCGTATGAGGTTTCCTCAAGCAGACGTTGTGATGTCGCTATCTTTAGATGACAGTGAGGCTTTGCTTAAGCTTAGTAACAACGCAGCAGTCGCTCTGATGTCACACAGCTTGAGCCAAGACCGTGCTCGTCTAGCAATACTGCTCGAGCATCCAGACACTTATAAGTACTTAGGACAGTTAGGGCCGCGCTATCGTACCGAACGGTTAATCAATGAAATCAGCATAAACCTTAGCAATCCTACTATGTTAGAAGCTGGCATTCATAAATTGTATTATCCGATTGGTTATAAGCTGGGTGGAGATGGCCCTGAGGCACTTGCACTTGGTATCATGGCAGAGATTAATGCGGTCATGCACAATCAAGACGCTCCAGTAAATGGTTCATATAACAATGTTTCAAGTATCCCAGCGGTGAGTAACGATACGGATGCCAATATTGTCCAGAGTGGCGTATGAGAAAGCGTGTATTTACTGAGGGTGCTGAACATACAGAAAGTACTGAACAGCAGAGCCAAAACCATGCGGTCATTATCTTAGCAAGTGGTCTCAGTCAGCGTCTCGGTCAACCCAAGCAGCTACTCATTAAGAATGGCGAGCCGTTAATTACTTATATGACACGACTGGCAATAACTACCAATCCGCAAGTTATTGTCATTGTCGTCCCTGATAACCATCGTTTTACTGCTAGTACGATGATAGAGTTGGCTAATCAATATCCAACGGTTCAAATAGTGGTGAACTCACAAGCTGATACTGGTATGGCGCATAGTTTGAGTCTGGGTGTTGAGGCAATTGTTGCTCTTGAATCAACTTCAATCGATCGAGTGCTCATCATGGGAGTAGATCAAGTATTATTAGATGAGCCACATTTAACCGCTTTGCTAGCGGGCAAGCAGACGGTAGTGGCCAGTCGCTATCACAGTTGGCGACGTTTAGAAACACATCAAAATCGAGATAAAACGGTGTCCGATATCATAGGTCTGCCTTTAGTAATTGACTATAAACTGCTGAGACAGTGGCAGTCAGGATTAACAGGAGATAAAGGGCTTCGTCACCTCATTAGAGGGTTGCCTGCTGATCAAATAGGTGAGGTCGATAATGACCAACTTAGCTACGATATTGATACGCCCGAGCAGCTAGCTTATGCGAAACAACAAGGCTGGCTTGATAGCTAGCCTGATTAATTTAATTGATTTTGAACAGTATTCCTTCTGAACAATAAAATGCGAGAGAATAAAATTATAAATACGATAGAAACCGAACGACTGTACCTTAGACAATGGCAAGCGAGCGACTTTGCGCCATTCGCTGAGATGAATGCTGATCCTAAAGTAATGGAATACTTTCCTAAGTTATTAACTACTTCCATGAGTAATACTATCGCCAAAAAATGCCAGTCGCTGATTGATGATAATGGGTGGGGTTTTTGGGCGGTGAGTCTAAAAGACACAGATGCTTTTATCGGTATGGTTGGGTTAAATAACGTGCATGCCGATATGCCGTTTTCTCCTGCTGTCGAGATTGCTTGGCGATTGCATAATAATTATTGGGGATTAGGGTATGCGACTGAAGCTGCCCGAGCATCTCTGAATTTTGCCTTTGTTGAGTTAGGGATTGAGGAAGTAGTTTCATTTACAGCAGTCATTAATAAGCGCTCACAATTGGTTATGGAGCGCCTTGGTATGACCAATACACAGGAGGATTTTTTTCACCCTATGCTTGAGTCTAATCATCGGCTTGCTGAGCATATGCTATACAAAATTACTTGGCAGCAGTGGAAGCTTGCTTAAGTAGTTATTTACGTAGTCAAACTAACTGGATTTTATATGCCAAAACTGATATATAATTATCGATTTATGTATACAGATTGAGAGCGTTATGGAAAATATTATACTAGAAATTGATGACGGTGTAACAAGTTTAGTTACATTAGCCAATAAGGTACAAAATGCACTTGGCAACGAACCAGTGTCCAGTGATGTTAGACATGCTATAAAAATGTTTAGTAGTTCTCATAAAAATTATACGACTGCTGTAAAAGAAAATAGTGCTAACCAGGTAGCTGAAGCTGCGCAAGCAATTTGTCTTTGAAGTACGTTACTTGCCAATGCAGTTTCTTCATCGGAAAACCAAGAAGTCAGCTCACTTAGAAATGAGCTAGGAGTAAATGCTAAAAAGCTTAAAAAACTAATAGAAAACTCAGCTTTATCGACTTTCCCTTTAGCAGATAATGATCGTCTAGATATTGCAAATGATATGCAAGATTTTCAATCGTTAAAGAAGGAGATGAAAAAAGTATCTCAGAATCAAAGCACTCATTACGAACATATTAAAAATATTTTGACTGAAAGTGAGAAAAAGACTGTCAGTTTAAAGCAAGATATCGAATCATTAGAAGATATTTATAATAAAAAAATTGGTTCTATATCAACAGAGTATCAAGAGCAGCTAAAAGCTATTCATGATAAGAACGATCAGTTAGATATTCTTCTAGGTAATGCCGCAAGCAGAGTAATTGTTACTGAGTATGCTGATAGTGCAGATCAAGAAAAAAGAGCTGCTGATTGGTTGAGAGGAGGATCGCTTTTTTGTATGGTGCTCATCGTTGTTGTAGCAGGCTATTCTTTCATAGAGTCGATGCAACAAAGCTTTGATCTATCTAATTCGCTTTTACGATTGGCATTAGTGTTCTTATTATCTGTTCCAGCTGCTTACTTAGCACGTGAATCTACTAAGCATCGTCAGCAACAATACACTCATCTTCAAACATCATTAGACTTGAAGGCTATTAATCCATATATAGCATCATTGCCCGATGAAGAGCAACATAAAATAAAATCAGAAATTGCTCAAAGAATATTTGCTCCTAAAGACTTTCAATCTATCAGTAATGAATCTTATCCCATCAACTCTCAAGAAGTTATCATGGCACTTATTTCAAAGTTTGGAAACGATAAAGACAAACAGCCAGATTAATTGCCTCGAGAAAACGTCAGAATATGCCCTTTAAATGGCAAATCTAGATAAGTAGTATTTTCAGGTTTTACATGCTTACTACTAAAGCCAAACTCAGTCATCTTATTGGTTAGCTTGTTCTTGCGACCGCGCCCAGGATCGACCACGATGACCTCGCAAGTCGGCATAGCATGACGGTCAATGAACTCGGCTAATATATCAATGTGTTGGTCTTCATAGAGTAAGTCACTGCCGATAATCATATCAAACTTGCCAAGATGGCTATTGTCCTCTGCCCAGTCTAAACGCTCAAAGTTTATCTCTTTGTTATTATTCAGCGTGGTATTCCTATCAAGGAAATACTCAACCGTTGGATGATAGTCAGTCGCTGTAATGTCCGCATGTCTATGATTCAGTAGCAGACTAGAGAGCGCCATACCACAGCCAACTTCCAAAATACGTTTGCCTGCAATATCGTAATCGAGCATATGATTGGCCAGCACCAAGCTTGACGGCCATATCACCCCAAACATCGGCCAAGAAGCAGAGCAGATGCCAAGGTTTAACGCTTCGTCATCAGGGTCGCTAAATTGTTGATTGTCACGCAAAGTACAAATATGAATGTCGGTATTGCCAATTTCAATCGTTTGATAACGCACGCGCACAGTGGTCAGCGAAGTCATAAACTGTCCTAAAAAATAAGCAAGAATGCAAGGTTTGGCAGGGGTTGCCGATTTCGGTAGGGTACAACATTGGAAAAGATAATTAAAATATTGGAAGCGGTATAGATGTTTGAATAATTAGAGATTTGTGGCAACTTAAGTCGTGGCAAGAAAATACCTAAGCGTCTGAGGAGAGTATGACCTAAATTCTGACAAGTTATTGTTAATTCTGAGAGTATTGTTATTGCTGCGTAGAATTGGCTGATATCAGAGAGTGATATAGATAAGAATGGTACGAACATTTTCGTATGAAAATAAGCGGTGCGCTTGATTTGAGCTAAGCGCACTGTTTATTCTTGCGTAAAAGATAGAGCTTGAGCCTTAAATCAGTCGATGCAACGGAATGAATTAAGCGAGTTAAATCAGTTAAGAAACCTCAATCCAGACGTTTTGAGTGCCCATACCAGCTCGACAAAAGCCCGACTATTGGTCAAAGGTTCGCCATCGATGATGAGAACGTAGCCTGCATTATCTATCCATAAAAACACAAAGCTGGTCTCAGGAATGAGTAGGTCAACCTGCTGAAAAAACGAGATTGCCTGACTCTCTACTGCCCATCCACGTTGCTTTTGGCGGAGCATAAAGCCTGAAAAATCAGCGGCGGCGACACTGAGCATGTCCGCTTCTTCTTGACTATAGCCAACTCGCGCTAAACAAAACCCTTCATCAGATCCAATCGCGGCTCGGCGTTTACCAGATAAGCTCGCCACGACATAAGGCAAAAACTGGTCTAATGGCAAGTTAGGCGCTGGTAAAAACAGCGACAGCTTTTCAATCCAACCTTGTTCGATGAAACCTTGTAGCCATTGTTCAGAATAACGCTGAAGCCAGTCAGCAGCGAGCAGTGTCTGATCATAAGACAGCAAATCCTGTAATGCCAACTGCTCATCAGTTGGTTCGTTCTGTGAAAACGCCTCAAAAATACCAGCTGGCGTCAGGGTAAGATAGGTTTTATCAGCATTTAAGTAAGAGGACATAGTAACTACCATTATGATAAAAGTGATTAATAGGTGACAAATTAGGCTTTCATATCGTTGAGTTCAAATAATTTCGATACAAGGAAACCGAGCGTAAGTTATACATTAATATGCTTAGCGAGGATGACGATGTAGCGGATTTATATGGATTTGACTATAGTTTGATCGAGATGTTGTTGGCAGTTGTCCCAACGTGCATCGAACTGCCAATCACTTCTACCCAAGCGAAACCATACCAGCGAAAATGCGAGACGATCATTGCGCGCAGTACAATGGGCAAAAAACTCATTTTCGATTTGCTCAATTGTACCCCAGTCTTCGTCCTCACGCGCTTGCATCAGCTCAGTGGTGATATCTTTAGCGATTTCTCGGGCATCGTCGCTGCTGATACGCAGCCGTTGCTTTTGCTCATTGAGAGAAGGGGATATCAGCACACTCCAACGAGTGGCCAACATACTATTGCGCTGGATGTATCTTTTCTTATCAATGCAATCGCGAAAGCCTTGCTGGACATGAGGATACAAACGATCTTTGATACGAGTAAATAGGTTGTTTACATCATATGGGATATCAAACCAGCACCCATAAAAAAAGTCCGCTACAGCGCCTTGTAACGGCTCTTTCTCCGTCAACAGTAACGCTGCATTGATACGCTGCTCATGAAAGTGACGGTTGTTAGGAGCTAAAAATACTTTACGAGAGTAAAACCGAAATACTCGATGCGCGACTCTTTCATTTTCTTTGATAAGGTCTGAATCAGACATAATAATACCCTCCTGTCATCGCTATTATTACGACGGTGCTTGCTTCAGTGATAATGATGTCATACGACAAGCGATGATGTAATCCAGAGAAATAGCGCTTGATATCAATATAATGATTGAGCGACTAGTCCAATAACGTTTGCATTAAATCAATCATAAACTCGGCATCTTCTTCGCTCATTGGCTCAAATCCTTGAGGCATGCCAAGCTCAGCCAATGCTTCTTTACCATCGTCATCGTTGTGCAAATTGAGGATGGCTTCTAGAAAGATTTGTGCATCGGGAAAGTCTTCTTTGACTAGTAACACATGACTGATATCAGCCAAGTCACTTTCGATAAGTACTGACAGCTGAGTCTTGGTCAAACGTGAAAAGCTATGAAATATCTCTGCCAAGAAAAACGCAACTTGGGCTTCACCTTTAATGACTTTTCGGGCAGCCGCTTGATAGGTCTCGGTCACATCCCAGTTGAGATCAGAGGCTTCTATATCGACGGCTTCTAGCAATCGCAAACCAATCAGTTTGACATCTCGGTTGTCAGCCATCGCAACAGTAGCCCCTGCTTGAATGTCTTCCAAACGGCTAATAGTGCTATTAGCTGCGGCTGCAATGATCATCTCGTCAGATTTTCCGATAGGTCGGGCAATGGCTCGATAGCCTTGCTCGCGGATGAGAGTCGCTGCATCAAAGGGGTTAGCATAAATGATTTGAATGTCACCAGCATCAATGACCTGCTCTTGCTCAGCGTGAGAGGCAGGAATATTGAGATGCATGTTTAAGTTGGCACGTTTTTGAATCAAGGTGTTGAACATGTGCCAGCCTGCAAAGCGATCAGGTGAGAAATCAGGGGCGATTAACATATTGTGTGTCGTCATGACTTAGCCTTCCTCATCTTGTTTCATTTGGGCATATTGAGTCATCGCCGCTTCAATTTTGCTGCGTGATGGTTTGCGTCGTACCGAGGTGTAGCCGACGGTTTCGCCGCGACGCACGTTAGGCACCACAGTGGCATAGACCCAGTAATGACTGCCGTCTTTGCATAAATTTTTGACATAGCCATGCCATTTTTGTCCAGACTCAGCAGTACTCCATAAGTCTTTATAGGCGGCTTTTGGCATATCAGGATGACGCAAAATATAGTGCTGTTGGCCAATCAATTCATCTACATGATAGCCACTGATTTCGACAAAGGCGTCGTTGACGTGAGTGATGATACCGTTGAGATTGGTACGCGAGACAATCAGTTTACCGTCTGGGTAGGGGCGCTCTATACCAGTATCATAGACAGTTCGCGAGGTGCCATCATGATAAGTCATCGTGATTTGCTCAGCAGGCATATCGGGTTTGTGTGCATCAGGGATTGGAGAACCCATGGTCATCTCCTTCGTTGATCGTTATATCGTCAACCCTCTATAAATTGGATACAGTGTCAGCCTTGCTTAGCCTACTACTTGTAGTACTCTCACTCGGCTTCCTTGTATCCAAATTATATTGAATCAACTATGTTTATAGTAATTAAAAGCTAATAAATTCGATAAGCAGTCGCCAATCAAATGAGCTTTGCCAACGCTTCTGAGGCGCGCTTAATATCTAGGAATATCAAGCCAAGCTTGGCATTGGGTTTTGCCATGATGGTGAGTACTGCTTCATCGCCTGATGAGGTCATGATAACGTAGCCTTTCTCGCCTTGAATCATAATGCGATCAATACTACCGCGTGCCAACTCGCGTCCTGCACGATCACCCAATGATAATAATGCTGCTGACATAGCACCCACGCGATCTTCATCCACGCCGGTTGGTAGAGCTGAAGCAATCATAAGACCATCGTTAGAGATTAGGGCAGATGCTTCAACATCTGCTGATGAACTGTTTAAGTCTTCCAATATCTGCTGAAATGAATCTGTACGCATATCGCTTTCTCTATACTGTTTGTTAATTTTTTATTTATGAACTATAGTTAGCCAAAAATAACCCTGTTTAAAAAAGGGTATTATAAATCCTTACTAATAATATTGATATAGTAAATCCCTATTTAAAGTGAGGTTATGAAGTTTTTTTTCTTCAATTTCATAAAATTTGCAGCCTTTCTACCAAAAGAAGCCCCAATCATTTAATGACTGGGGCTTCTTTTAATGATGATAAATGAAGGTAGGTTGATTATATTGTGTCGCGCCATTGTCCTTGAACCATAATGCCTTGGATAGGGTTTAGCCCCATCTGATAGGCCAAGTCAGCAGGACGAGCGATATCCCATAGCGCTAAATCAGCATCGTAGCCCACTTCTATTCTGCCTTTGTTAGGTAGCCCTAACGCTTGTGCTGCATAAACGGTTGAGCCTGCCAATACTTCTTCAGGCGTGAGGTAAAATAGCGTACAGCCCATATTCATCGTCAATAACAGCGACGTTAACGGTGAGGTGCCAGGATTACAATCGGTTGAAATAGCCATAGGAACTTGATGTTTACGTAATGCCTCAATCGGTGGCAACTTGGTGTCACGTAGCGTATAAAATGCCCCTGGCAATATCACGGCAACGGTATTGCTAGCCGCTATTTTCTTGATGTCTTCTTCTGACAAGTGCTCTAGATGATCGCTCGATAGGCCTTTATATTCAGCAACTAAGGCACTACCACCTATATCAGACAGCTGCTCAGAGTGCAGTTTGACTGGTAGATTTAATGAGCGAGCTACTTCAAACACTCGTCTGATTTGCTCTGTGCTAAAGGCGATGTTTTCACAGAAACCGTCGACCGCATCGACTAAGCCTTCTGAGTGTAGAATGGGTAGCCACTCGCAGACTTGCTCAATATAGTCATCTGCACGATTTTTATACTCAGGTAGCAAGGCATGAGCCGCCAAATACGTGGTACTTACATGGATGTCGTATTTTTCTCCTAGCTGACGAGCGACCGTGAGCATTTTGCGTTCAGTGTCCAAGTCCAAGCCATAACCTGACTTGATTTCGATACTGGTGACACCTTCTTTCATAAGTGCGATTAAGCGTTTTTCACTTTGGGCAAATAGCGATTCAATACTGGCGGCGCGGGTAGCACTGACCGTCGCGACAATACCGCCGCCTTGTGCAGCAATATCTTGATAACTAACGCCCTGCAATCGCGCTTCGAACTCATTGCTGCGGTTGCCGCCATAGACAATATGCGTATGACAGTCGATAAGCCCTGGAGTTATCCATTTACCATCTACATCTGTGATTTGGCTAGCTTGATATTCAGGCAGATGAGTATAGATTTGATTCTGTTTACCAACCCAAGCGATTTTACCGTCTTTAATACCGATAGCCGCCTTTTCTAACTGACCGTATGGGATGCTATCAGCGTGTTTATTTTCATCATCACTTATCTCAATACCAAAACCATGCTGCGCTGAAAAGGTGGCGATATTGGCGTTAATAATAACGTGATCAAAAGATGTCGTAGTAGATTTGTCGAGCGTCTGTTCTGTAGGGCTTTTCAATACGGAATTCTTTGATTCATTCATAATATGCTCCTGATTTTTGTGAAGTCGATGATCTTTGTTGGCAAGATTTAAGCGCTAAGTAAGTGCTGCTCTACAATAGTGGCCAGTAAGCGAGCAGCGACTTTGCAGCTACGACTGTCAATATCAAAGGTAGGGTTAATCTCAGCAATATCTGCGATTTTTACTTTGCCTGATGCCATAATGGTTTTGACCATACGCTCAACAAAACCAAGATCAATGCCATAAGCAGCTGGGGCACTCACACCAGGCACAACACTAGATGGCAAGCAGTCCATATCGATGGTTAAATATATGATATCGACCTGATCTACAAAGCTTTTAACTTGCTCAGCAAGTGTATCCCAAGGCTGATAATGACAGTCTTCATCACTGATAACCTGTACGCCCAATTGCTCGGCACGATCGAAAAGCGCCGCCGTGTTAGAAAAGCGACTGACGCCAATACAGCAATAATGAAAGGGTTGACCATGTGCGTCAAGATGCTCGGCAATCTGGCGAAATGGTGTCCCAGAAGTCGCTACATCAGACTGACGAATATCAAGATGGGCATCAAAATTAATAATCCCGATAGTAGGCGTGGTATTTGTTTTGCTGGTATTTTCTAAGGCCTGCCATAATCCTAAAAAGCTACCATAAGCAATGGCATGACCACCGCCAAGTCCGATGGGTAATCCACCTTGCTTGACGATTGTACTCACTGCATTGGCATATTTGAGCTGAGCTTGCTCAAGAGAGCTGTCGGCAAAGCCATCATGATCATCACAATGAATGTCGCCAGCATCACCCAACAAGGTTGATAATTGACCATCAAAACGTTGTTGCAATTCAGCGATGACTGGCAGCGTAGCAAAAGCTCGACGAATCAATGGCGGAGCAGCTCTAGCACCTACGCGGCCTTGATTGCGTCTGACGCCTTGATCACACGCAAAACCAACCAACCCAATATATTGAGCCTCATAAGGCTGAGCAAGCTGATACCAATAACGGGCGCGTGCAGTCTCAAACGGCTCTGCGCGTCCTGTCCATTGGGTCATATCAGCAGGGTCGTGGCTAATGTGAGTGGTAGTCGTTGCTGTTCCCGCTATTGTCATCGCCGTTCTCCGCAAATTAATATTTATTTAGACTCATACCAGTTGCTGCGTAGTGACTGCCAGTGTTCAGCAAGCGTACCGTCTAATACTAGCTGCTTGGCTGCTTCGATATCAGGGGCTAGGTAGCGATCTTTGTCATAGAAAGCCACTTTTTCACGTAGTTTTTGATGCGCGACTGTCAACGGCTCTGAGGTGTCTAATCCGCGATGGAAGTCGATGCCTTGACCAGCAGCCAGAAGTTCAATACCAATAATGGTGGCGGTGTTTTGCGCCATCTCGTATAGGCGGCGTGCGCAATAGGTGGCCATTGAGACATGGTCTTCTTGGTTGGCAGAAGTTGGGATACTATCGACGCTACCAGGATGGGCGATAGATTTGTTCTCTGAAGCCAGTGCTGCGGCAGTCACATGCGCAATCATAAAGCCTGAGTTTACCCCAGCATTATCAACCAAGAATGGCGGTAAGCCACCTGATAAGGTTGCATCGATCAGTAAAGCCACACGTCGCTCAGACATCGAGCCAATCTCGGCGATTGCTAAGGCTAAGATGTCAGCGGCAAAAGCGACTGGCTCAGCATGGAAGTTACCACCCGATATAGCAACAGGGCCATCTTCGTTATTAAAGATAAGTGGGTTGTCTGTCACCGCATTAGATTCGATTAGCAGCGTTTTCCCTGCTTGGTTGATGATATCAAGGCAGGCACCCATGACCTGTGGCTGACAGCGTAGGCAGTAAGGGTCTTGCACTCTATCGTCTTGCTCGCCGTCATGTGAGGCACGGATAGCACTGCCTTTGATGAGTTGACGGTGTGCTTTGGCGATTTCGATTTGACCATGATGGCCACGTACTTCGTGAATACGCGCATCAAATGGTGAGTCCGAGCCTTTTGCTGCATCAATCGACAGTGAGCCGACAATGGTGGCGGTCTCAAGCAAATCACGCGCTAAGAAATAACCACGTAATGCCAGAGCAGTTGATACTTGCGTGCCATTGATAAGCGCGAGGCCTTCTTTAGCTGCAAGCGTAATAGGCTCAAGTCCATGCTGCGCTAGGGCATCAGCGGCAGGCACTTTTTTGCCAGCGACAAACACATCACCTTCACCCATCATCGCAAGCGTCATATGTGATAATGGCGCTAAGTCACCAGATGCGCCAACTGAACCTTTGGCTGGGATATTTGGCGTGATTTGATTATTGATTAAGCCAAGTAAACTATCTACTACCTCGCGACGTACGCCAGAGACACCTTGCGCCAAACTGGCAACTTTCATTACCATAATCAGTCGTACGACGCCGTCTGGCAACGCTTCACCAGTACCCACTGAGTGAGAAACGATCAGGTTACGCTGAAGTAGCTCAAGCTGATCATCACTGATACGTGTCTTAGCAAGCAGGCCAAAACCAGTGTTGATACCATAAGCGCTTTTGTCTCGTGCAATGATGGTTCGTACATCTTCGTGCGAGGCATCTATCGCTTCATAAGCACTCTCAGGCAGTGTCAATACGACAGGCTGCTCGTAGATATCACGTAGCATTTTAAAGCTAAGCTGGCGAGGATGTAGGGTTAGTTTTTTGATATTGCTCATATAGGTAGTCCTAGTATCTTTATTAAAATGCCGTTGCTGAAGAGTTTTTAGTTAACGCACACTATTGGATTTGAGTTTTTTAGCCAATCCAGTTGAAGTACATAGCCAGATGTCCGAATGCTGCAGCCAATAAAATACTGAGTACCACGCGCTCGAACCAAATGATGACCATTTTGCCAACGGAGACAGGAATCTCGGTCGCAAGCACACACGGAATCATGGCTGAGAAGAACAGCACGCTGCTGATGGAGATGACCCCTGCGACATAGCGTGTCAGAATATCTGCCTCACTCAGCAATAGCGCTGGCAAGAACATCTCAGCCAATCCCGCTGACATTCCTTTAGCGGCGACGAGCGGTTCTGGTAAGCCGCCAAGCCATGTAAATGGATAGAGAAGCAAGCCTAATGCATCGAATACGGGCGTATATTTTGCTAATAGTAATCCTGTTAAGCCGACCGCGATGATAGATGGCACAATGGCGGCTGCCATCGTCAGGCCATCACGAAAGTTAGACCACAAGATTTGTTTGAGGTCAGTGGCACGGCGCGAAGTGGATAATCCCAAGTCAAATGCTGCAGCTAGCCGTGTACCACCTTTATAATCTAAAGCTGGACGTTCGACATGATCATCAAAGAGACTGATAGGCGGAATACGAGCAGTAATCGCAGTAACAATAAAGGTAATTACTAGCGTAGACCAAAAGAACACATTCCAGAACTCCATCAGACCAAGCGTTTTGGCAACAATCACCATAAACGCCGCTGATACAGTCGAAAACCCAGTCGCAATGATAATGGCTTCACGTGCTGAATATTGTTTTTGTAAATACACGCGATTGGTGATGAGCAAACCAATAGAGTAGCTACCGACGAAGGAAGCAACGGCATCAATCGCTGATGAGCCTGGGGTTTTCCAAATAGGTTTCATAATTGGCTGCATAAGCACACCAACCATTTCTAGTAAGCCAAAACCAACCAAGAAGGCCAATATCAGTGCCCCAAGCGGTACAATCATACCGACTGGTAAGGCCAGTTTTTCAAATAGAAAAGGTAGCATGTCCTTTTCCATCATAAAGGCAGGCGCTATGTCAGCCATATACATCACTGCCAACATCAGACCAATAATTTTAAAAGTCGTCATAATCATGTGAGTGATATTTTTACGCCATGAGCCATCGATAAATGGCTTACTCACGCCATAGAGCATGAGTAAAAATAATAGCGTCACGGACAAGGTATGCTGCTGAGTGACTAGATAGGTTGCGCCATGATCGAACAAAATCGTGCTTTTCTCGCCAATGGTAAATGGCACAAAAAACATCACTAAACCGATCGCACTGAATACGATCAGCTGTATTAATGCGATAGGGGTTGATAGCAGTTTTTTGGACGATGTCGTTGTACTTTCATCGTTTAGACTAGATGTCGTATTTTGCTCAATCATATTATCCTCCTTGATAAGACGCCGATTATGTCCTTATACCCAGCTACAGCGTATAAAGACAAGGGACAAACTATTTGATCATTGGCAGATTTAGACCATAGTCTTTCGCTGTTTTAATCGCCAATTCATAACCTGCATCGGCATGACGCATAACGCCTGAGCCGCAGTCATTGACTAACACGCGTGACAGTCTTTTGGCTGCGGCGTCTGTACCGTCTGCGACAATGACCATACCTGAGTGCTGCGAGTAGCCCATGCCAACACCGCCGCCATGATGTAGTGATACCCACGTCGCGCCACCAGCGACATTGAGCATACCGTTTAATAGCGCCCAATCAGACACCGCGTCTGAGCCATCTTTCATGCTTTCTGTTTCGCGGTTTGGACTGGCAACAGAACCCGTATCTAAGTGGTCACGACCAATGACGATTGGGCCTTTTAGCTCACCATTCTTGACCATTTCATTAAATGCTAAGCCTGCTTTATCACGCTCACCAAGCCCCAACCAACAGATACGAGCAGGTAAGCCTTGGAATTGAATGCGCTCTTTTGCCATATCTAACCAGCGATGAATATGTTTGTTTTCAGGGAATAGCTCTTTGATTTTTTGATCAGTCTTATAGATATCTTCTGGATCACCTGATAACGCTACCCAGCGGAATGGGCCTTTACCTTGGCAAAATAGCGGACGAATATAAGCAGGGACAAAACCTGGGAAGTTAAAGGCATCTTTGATCCCTTCATCAAAAGCGACCTGACGGATATTATTACCGTAATCGGTCGCGGGAATGTCCATCGCTTGCAAGTCTAAAATCGCTTGGACGTGTACGGCACAAGACTGAGCGGCGGCTTTGGTCAGTGCTGCATGTTGCTCTGGATCTTCTTGTGCTGCTTTCCATTCCTCTACCGTCCAGCCGCTTGGCAAATAGCCATTGATTAAGTCATGTGCTGAGGTCTGATCGGTGACCAAATCAGGTTTCATGCCACCCGCATTAGCACGCTTGACCATCTCAGGCAAGATGTCTGCGGCATTGCCAAGTAGGGCGATAGAGACGGCTTCACCCGCATCGGTATGTTGTTTGATTAACTCATAAGCATGGTCAAGATCATCTGCTTGCTTATCGACATAACCAGTACGTAAGCGGAAATCGATACTAGACTGCTGACACTCGATGTTTAACGAAGTCGCCCCTGCAAAAGTCGCGGCTAGTGGCTGCGCGCCGCCCATACCGCCCAGACCGGCGGTCAAAATCCAACGACCCGCCCAGCTACCGTCATAATGCTGACGACCCGCTTCCACAAAAGTCTCATACGTACCTTGGACGATGCCTTGCGTACCGATATAAATCCAGCTACCAGCAGTCATCTGACCATACATAAATAGGTCTTTGCGATCTAACTCATTGAAGTGCTCCCACGTTGCCCAACGCGGTACAAGGTTGGAGTTAGCAATCAATACGCGTGGTGCGTTTTCGTGTGTTTGAAACACGCCGACTGGCTTACCAGACTGTACTAGCAACGTCTCATCATCTTCTAATTCTTTTAATGACTCTAAGATTTGATCATAGCTTTCCCAGTTACGGGCTGCGCGCCCAATACCACCATAAACAACTAGGCTTTTCGGGTTTTCTGCCACATCAGGATGCAGATTGTTTTGCAACATGCGATAAGGGGCTTCGGTCAGCCAGCTTTTGCAATGTAGCGTGCTACCGGTAGGCGCAGCAATATTACGGCTCTCATCGCGGCGAGTCAGCTTAGTCTCTTTGTTGGTTCCGTTGTCAGTAGTCATGATCATATCCTTGTCATAGCGAATAGGGCGATAAAGTCATTAAAGTAAGTGTCTTACAGTCAGTTTAGGTGTTCATCTACTAAGCATTCATCTAAATTCATAAAAATATCGAATCGATAAAACAAATTTTCTAGCACCGCTGTAAAGTTGTATATACAAATTATCAAAGATACTTTTTTCATGCAAGGTTTTTTTTCGTGAGCTGATTATTTTTGTTATTCACTTAGCCGATTTAGATAACATCGAGTGAGTTGAAAAGCGCCCTAGTCAATACTGAACGCTCAGACATTTTGACTAAGGCTTGCACAGTGGTCTCGTGATATTATGTGGTCATTCCTATTAGCAAAACTGACGGTTAAAGGCGGATATGACAAAGACGATTCCGGCGTATCAACGCATAAAAAACGCCATACTAGACAACATTCATTCTGGTAAGTGGCAAGCAGGCAACGCGATTTCGACAGAAATGGCACTGGCTGAAGAGTTCGGTGTGTCAAGAATGACAGTCAACCGTGCGCTAAAAGAGCTGAGCGAGGAGCGGGTGTTAGAGCGTCGGCAAGGGTCAGGCACGTTTGTCGCGCAGCAGCAGTTCAATCATACGTTTGTTGAGGTACGCAACATCGCTGAGGATTTAAAGTCAGCCAATCGCGACTATGAGGCACAGGTCGTGAGTAAGCGTGCTATTACGGCTGATATGCTCGATAATGAGCTGCGTCGTAAGTTTGGTATTAATGAAGGGGTTATGATTGATAAAGAGTCTGGGCCTGTTAACGCAAGCGCTCATATAGACGCTAGTGATGAAGCTCTTCTGTATGAAGTAAAAATCATTCACTTTGCCGATGGTCAGCCCATACAGTTTGAAGAACGCTGGGTCGATGCTAAAAAAGTGACGAAGTTTATCGATCAGGATTTTAGTGTGGTCAATACCAGTGATTACTTGATTGCCAAAAGCCCTCTAGAGAGTGGCAGCTATACCATCCGAGCATTGGCAGCCCCGGATGAGATTGCTGAGTTTTTGCAAATTGCGCCGCAGTCACCAACGCTTGTGTTGCGTCGACAGACCTATTCGGCTGGCCAAGTCGTTACCTTTGTAAAAATGTGGCATGCGGGTGATCGCTATCAGTTCTCAGGCGAGTTGTAGTAGATATAGTCAAGCCTATATAAATCCGATACATCGTCATCCTCGCTAAGCATACTAATGTATAACTTGCGCTCGGTTTTCTTGTATCGAAATTATATTGAACTGACTATAGCTTACGTATGCTCACTGATTTTGTACGTTTTTCTGTCTAAAGTGAGATACTATATCCATAAGCTGCTATTTAATAAGATAGCAATTGCTCTTACTTAAAGTCGTCAGAATATTTGAACAATCGTTAAAAATTAAAATATAATATAGAAACAGTATTGAAAAATAGCCCAAATAGCCTCAAATCGGGCAACCAAAGCCGAATATCATAGAAGAGCTTATATTGTTCTTCTGTGTCGGCTTGTCCTATTTATTAGCACCATATATTTTATTAGCATTATGTGTTTTTACTTTATTCATTCACTCTTATAAGGACGTCTTATGAAACGTCGTACTCTTTTAGCCCTTGCCGTCAGCACCATGTTCCTTGCCGCTTGTGGTCAATCTACTACCAACGAAGCCGATACCAGTGCAACTGACAGCGCTGCAACAGGCGGTTCTGATTTGCTACAACGTATCAACAACGGCGGCACTATCAACGTCGGTACAGAGGGTACTTATCCTCCGTTCACGTATCATGATGAGAGCGGCAAACTAACGGGTTATGATGTCGAAGTAACGCGTGCAGTAGCGGATAAATTAGGCGTAGACGTTGAGTTTAAAGAAACCCAATGGGATGCGATGCTGGCTGGTTTGGATTCAAAACGTTTTGATATGGTGGCTAACCAAGTTAGTTTGACCACGCCTGAGCGTAAAGCAAAATATGACAAAGCGATGGCTTATAGCTGGTCAGGTGCAGTTGTATTGGCACCTACTGATGACAACCGTTACAGCTCGTGGGAAGGTCTAAAAGGCCTACGTACGGCGCAATCACTTAGCAGTAACTACGGTGAGCTTGCAGAGCGTTATGGTGCAGAGATCGTTCCTGTCGATGGTATGGCGCAAGCGATTCAATTAGTGAAGCAGGACCGTGCTGACTTTACGATGAATGACAATCTAGCGGTATTGGATTATCTCAAAAAATTCCCAGATTCTGATCTTGAGATTAAACTGACTGCACCTGCTAGTGAGTTGCGTGGTTCAGGCCTAGTGCTTATCAAAGGTGATGATGAAGTTGTAGCAAAACTGGATGAAGCGATGGCTGAATTGGCGGCTGAAGGCACACTTACCAAGCTTAGCGAACAGTTCTTTGGTGCTGATATAAGTCAACAAAAATAATGTCAGTTTCTATCATGTCAGCTTCTGTAATGTCTACATCATGGTTCGCGGACTTATTGGCAGTATTGCCATTTATGAGTCCTGATCGAGCGCAGATTGTCATCTCGTCGTTTTGGCCAATGCTCAAAGGCGGTATCTATTATTCGATACCGCTGGCATTGATCTCATTTGCGATCGGTATGGCCATTGCACTGACAGTGGCATTGATTCGTATCATTCCGCGTGCCACTTGGTTCCATGAAATCATCTATCGGCTCGCTCGTGTCTATGTGTCCGCCATTCGCGGTACACCGATGCTGGTTCAGCTGTTTATTATTTTCTATGGTCTGCCAAGTGTTGGGGTGAAGCTTGATCCCTTTCCCTCAGCGATTATCGCGTTTTCACTGAACATCGGTGCTTATGCATCGGAGACAGTGCGTGCCTCGATTTTATCGATACCAAAAGGACAGTGGGAAGCAGGCTCGACGGTTGGTCTGACGTATCTACAGACTTTCCGTCATGTGATTTTACCGCAAGCGCTTAGAGTGTCGGTACCGCCGTTATCTAACACCTTTATCAGTCTGGTAAAAGATACCTCACTTGCTTCATTGGTGCTGGTCACTGAGCTGTTCAAACAAGCGCAGATTATCACAGCTCGCAACTATGAGTTTATGCTGGTCTATACCGAAGCGGCGATTATCTACTGGGGTATCTGTTTGTTCTTGACCTTTATCCAAGGCAAGCTTGAAACTCGGCTAGATCGCTATGTGGCAAAATAAGCTACGTAGTAAAATAAATTATCGCTCAATAGACACGCCCTAGTACAACAGGAATTTTTATGATCAAAGTCACTAATATTCATAAAGCCTTTGGTGGCAATCAAGTGCTAAAAGGCATCGACTTGACCATTAATAAAGGCAAAGTGGTCGTAATATTAGGACCTTCAGGATCGGGTAAAACCACCTTTTTGCGTTGTTTAAATGCGCTAGAGATTCCTGACCAAGGTGTGATTGCTTTTGATGACGATAGCTTGAGCGTCGATTTTGCGACTAAGCCAAGTAAAAAAACGCTACTAGCTTTACAGCGTAAGTCAGGTATGGTGTTTCAGTCTTATAACTTGTTTCCACATAAGACAGCCATTGAAAATCTCATGCTTGGGCCTACGGTCGTACAAGGTCAAAGCAAAGCGCAAGCCCGTGAGCAGGCATTGGTACTACTTGAGAAAGTTGGACTGTCGGACAAAGCGGATCTGTATCCGTTCCAGCTATCTGGTGGTCAGCAGCAGCGTATCGGTATTGCTCGTGCGCTGGCTATTGAGCCGTCGCTGTTACTATTTGATGAGCCAACCTCTGCGCTTGATCCAGAGCTGGTACAGGATGTGCTTGAGACGATGAAACAGCTCGCCTCTGAAGGTTGGACGATGGTCGTAGTAACTCACGAAATCAACTTTGCCCGCGACGTTGCCGATCATGTTGTACTGATTGAGGATGGTCATGTGGTCGAAGAAGGCAGTGCCAAGCAGCTCTTTGAAGACTCAAAGCATCCTCGTACGCAGGCATTTCTGCAACGTATTGAACAGTAAAAACGTTTGTTTTGGCGTAAGTAATAAAACAAGAAGCCCCAATCATGACGTCATGGTTGGGGCTTTTTTTATCACAATAAATAGGACGTATCTCAAATAAATAGACAGTAACACTATGCCCTTTGTCGTTGTTTTAACCAGCGAGGTACGCGAGTGGCGGTACCATTTAATACAGCATTTAATAAAGCTGCTAGCAAAATAAGTGCCACGCCCAAATACTGAATCCAAGACAAAGATTGATGCAGTAACAGCATCGCGAGTGCAATTGCAGTCAATGGCTCAAAAATCGTAAATACCGATGCACGAGTGGCAGGCAGCTTTTCCAATGCCTTCATATATAGCCCAAATGGCACGACGGTCCCCAGTAATGACAATCCTAAAACATAGCCCCAAGTCATTAAAGGGAGGTCTAATAGCTGCTCATAAGTGTTATAGGTCTCAGGCAAGAGCAGGAGTACGCCAGCACTAATGATAATGGAAGTGAAAAATACCAAAGGGGCAGGGTGAGCATAATGCATCGCGCGCTTGCCCAATACGCCATATAACGAATAGCACATCCCTGCTGACAGACCGAGTAAAATCCCCCAGTTAACTTTTGCTTGTTCACCTAACATGGTTAAGCCTACGCCAAACACCGCCATCAATGCCAGCAACACTGATTTACGAGTGATGGACTCGCTCAGTAAGAATTTTGAGAACAGTAAGCTAAATACGGGCGCGGTATAGAGTAAGGCCACGGCAGGGCCAGCACCAACGTAGCTTACCGCAAAAAAATAGCAGACCGACATGCCAAGGACGCCTATCAACGACTGCATCGCCAGTCCGAGCCATTGTTTTGACTGTAATTTGATAAGGTGTGGCCACAGTGTTGGTAACATGGCTAAAATGATAAAGGCCGCCGTGACGATACGTAATATGGTTACTTGCCAACCACTAAATCCAATTTGGTTTAGGTAAGTCGAGAATATACCCAACGTACCCCAGCAGATAGCAGCCGTGATGATTTGGATGGTGCCTAGCCATGATTGATGCGAGTGGGTCGTCATTCCGTTGTCGATGTTTGCCATACTGTTTTCTTCTTACGATCTAAGTGACACAAGATGTTGTAAGATTGCTATTGATACAATCTCTCCAAGCAATACTGAAATAAGAAAAGACAACCTGATTAAAGGCTGTCTTTTGTTTGTTCTTTTGAGTCTATCACTAAAAGATAATAAGTGGCTACTAGGTCGTGTGCTAAATTCAGTCAATAGTCATTTAAATGGCTAAAAAATGGCTAAAAAATGGCTAAAAAATGGCTAGCGTTTGCTAAATAACCTAAACAATATCGAATCATTAACTCATATCATATTCGTGTTCGCACCATTTTTTTATTTCTATATTCTCTGTTAATCAAGCCCTGCTGACAATGCTTGCTCTCGAAGAGCATTTTGCTGAATAAAGCACACTTTTTCCGCTTGGGTTCTTGGTAAATGATCCGTATCAGCTCCGCAATTTTTTGAGCGCTGTTTTATCCACTGAGTCTGCTCTTTTTTAAGATCAGCCGCCATATCCTCACCGTACAGGCGTCTGACTTCATTTCGCGTTACTCTGTAGCTTTCATTCAATGCTTTATCAGACGTGTTATATATCTGATCAATCAGAGCAGCTTGTGATGCTAATGGCAGATAAGTCGCGTTTTCTTTGTAGGTGGCACTATAGGTATCGACTGTCCATTTATTTCTTATAGATATTTCATGGTTCGACGTATCTATAAATCCATCAAAATCTTCGCCCTCAAAGGTATAACCCTGAAATCGACACGGGGTCACGCCATCTTTACATAAGCTATGCTTGGTTTCTGCAGAGTAGTATTTAACAGCGTAGGGCGACTTACTAGGTTCTGGTGTTGTCTGCAATAGTCGTCCTAAATCGGGAGCGACTAGCAGCATATTGTTGCAAGTGACGCTTCCTTCTGCACAGCTCTCATAAAGGTTGAGACGTTGACCTTGGATATCCATGCCCATGGTAAAGTTTGCCTGTACAGGAGCTACAGCCGAACTGATAGACGTCATTAGTGTTAAGCTCAAGAGTAACGCAGTACGTCCGAGTAAGCCGGATGTATTTAGGCTTAAGCTAAATATGGAGACAGACATATAGATTTATACCTGTAGCAAGAAATTACTCAGCAATCGCTTAGCGCCTTCAGTGGCAAATGACTCAGGGTGAAACTGTACGCCTTGGATTGGGTACTCTTTGTGCGCCAGTCCCATAATTTCATCACCAGTCAATGCTGACTCAGCAAAGCTCAATTCAGCACGGCTATCATTGGAGACTACCGAGGTAATCGTCAGACAGCTTGGTATGGTGTCGGCCTTTACCACCAGTGAGTGATAGCGCATGATCTCAAGCTCTTGTGGCAAGCCTTGATAGATACCTGAGTTATCATGGCGAATTGATGAGACTTTGCCATGCATCGGTACACTGGCGCGTACCACATCACCGCCAAATACATGAGCAATGCCTTGCATACCTAGGCAGACGCCTAGTAGCGGCACAGTTTTGCCTAGTGTTTCAATGACCTCGCTACAGATGCCAAAGTATGCGGGATCATCAGGGGAGCCAGGGCCAGGTGAAATGATAATTCTATCAAGATTCATCGCTTGTACGTCTGCTAAGGTAATTTCGTTATTGCGTTTAACGATGACGCTGGCTTCTTTATCACTGTCTAAGGTTTGTAAAATCTCGCCCACGTATTGGTAGAGATTAAAGGTAAACGAGTCGTAGTTATCAATAATTAAAACATTCATGGGTCATAAACTCTTTTGTAAAAATAGTGCTAGGTAAAATATGGTCAATTTATGCAGTACGTTTAGCTTCAATTATGATTGCATAAAGCTGTCTAACACGACTTTCATCGCCGATAGTTTACGCTGAATCTCTAAGTATTCATCGGCTGGGTTTGAGTCGTAAACGTTACCGCCGCAAGTTTGAGCGTAGGCAGACTCGCCATTGATAAAGAGGCTGCGAATTGGAATGGCAAAGATACAATCACCATTAAAATTGAACGAGCCTAATGCACCGCCATAAGCACCGCGACCATCTGGCTCTAGCTCATTAATTACTTTGATGGCTTCAACTTTTGGTGCGCCTGATAGTGTCCCAGCAGGGAAATTGCTGGCAAGCGCACTAAACATATCTTCATTAGGATGCAAGATACCAACGATTTCAGAAGAAATATGCTGCACGTGAGAGAAGCGTTTGATATCCATCAGGCTACGTACTTTCACCGTACCAAATCGTGCCACACGGCCAATATCATTACGATGTAGGTCGACTAGCATATTGTGCTCGGCAATTTCTTTGTCATCGTTGAGTAAGGCGCGGGCAAGCTTACGGTCTTCGATTACATCTGCACCGCGCTTGGCAGTCCCTGCTAGCGGATAGGTTTCCATTTCACCCTGACGCAAGCGGAATAGCAGCTCAGGAGAAGCGCCAATGATGCACTGCTGGGAAAATTTCATAAAATACATATGCGGCGATGGATTGACGGCACGCAGCTTTTCATAAATCGGCATCTTGTCACCGGCAATACGGTACTTAGATTTAAAGCCTACCTCACACTGAAAAATACGCCCAGCGATGATGTCTTCTTTGACTTGCATAACGACATTGGCATGCTCTTCTTGGCTCATGCCGTCACCTAAAAATTCAACTTTAGGCGCTTCATAGCTAGGCGTTGGCTCATCGAGTAGGGCTTTGATTTGCTCGATACGGTTTTCTTGTTGAGCAGTGGGGTAATAAAAGTAAAAGATTTCCCCAGTCATCTTATCTAGGGTCAATCCATCTAGATACACGCCAAACTTAAATGGTTCAAAGTCTTCACTGGCTTTTGCATTAAGGCTAGGTTCAAAGAAGTTCACGCAGTCATAACCCAAATAGCCAACCAGACCGCCGCTTTGGTCACGAGCGATGACATGCTGCGGTGTTATATCACGCAGTAGCTGATAAGGATTGTCGGTTTGATAATGGCTTGTCTCAGCGGTTTTATTATCGGTAATCGCAAGCGTGTTGCGGTCTAATGCGGCGATAGTCGTCACAGGGTCAAAGCCAATCGCATGATGGCGCGATATATGGCTGTCTTCACCTAATGATTCGAGCAAATAGCAGGTATCAAATGCGCTTTCAATACGTTTGAATAATGCAAAAAAATCGATATCTTGAGTGAGTTTGATACGTTGTGGTTTGCTCGGGATGTCGATAGGAGCAGGTTTGGTCTGTATGCGAGTACTAGAGGTCATAACAAAGTCCGAAATGGTTCAAATATGTGTTGATTAATAAGTATAAGTTTCGTCAGTAAAAAGATAGATAGTATCGTCGTCAGAGGCTAAGAGCAGTCTCTATGAGTGGCCAATAAAGCGCTGACATCATGGCTTTGCTTGGCCTTGGCACCGCGAGAGACAGTGGCGATACCAACACCTAGCTGCTCAGAGATATCACGTTGGGTGATGCCACGATCTAGCAAGTCAAAAATGCGAATACGATTGGCGATGTCATGCTGTTCTTTATCCGTCAGCAAGGCACTGAGCAGCTTTTCGATATCTGCACTATCAGTACAGTTGGTCAAATGTTTCACTAAGCTTTGATAAGGATCGGTAGTCATAATAGGTAATCTTAGCCAAAGAAAATAGATAGGTCGGTTAGTGAGCAATTTTTCGCTGCGGACTATCTTGTTTCAGTATTCTAGTACAGTAGTACAAGAAAAACAAGTGATGAGCTAAGTTAATAGCAGACTGATATATACGTGATAAGTTCCTACTCTTGACTACATATAGCCTTAATACATAGCTAGAATTATATTGAATGCTATATTTACGGCTAGCGCAGAAGCATTTTTATACCTCCTCAGCATATTTAGAGCTAAAACTGAGAATTTATTATATTAATTATTGCCAAAGTGTTAATACTTCGTTATTATGCCTCTCATTATTTAAACGCTAATCATTATCATTAACATTAATCATGTTATTCGCACAATGAATTATGTGTTTTCAAGATATTCCATCTTCTGGTAGGCACTATTTTAAGGGTTGTTTGACGACAGCCTTTAAAAATAATTCTAAACATTCTAATTTATGACAGTAAACAAAGTGAGTAAATGTGTTATGCGCGAAGTAAAGTTATCTAGTCAATTGACAGTATTGTCTATCGGTGTCGCAGCTGTATTGTGGACACAAGCTGCCAGTGCCGCAACAGCAGCAGATATGCCAAACACAACATTACAGACTATCACTGTAACAGCAAATAGCTCAGTACGTGACGCTGTACAAGAAGACTCTGTCTACATAGATGACTACACCCCAGCTGCACAAGCTAGCCATTTGAGCGATTTTCTGGACGTTGTACCAGGGGTAAGCGTAGGCGGCACCTCATCGGTCAACCAACGTATTCGTGTACGTGGTCTTGATGATACCAATCTAAAAGTCACGATTGATGGCGCACGTCAAGAAGGCGCGTTGTTCTACCATATGGGTGACGTCACTATTGATCCAGATCTGCTAAAACAAGCAGAAGTCGCTGTTGGTAATAACTCGGTGACGCTAGGTAATGATGCTCTTGGCGGTGCGGTTGCTTTTGAGACAGTCGACGCGGCAGATTTGCTTAAGCCAGGTCAAAAGGTAGGTGCTAAGCTGCATACAGGTTATGCTAGCAACAATGATGAACTGCTAACTTCTGCCACTGTATATGGTGCACCAACAGAAAATATTGATTTACTGGCTTATTATGGCAAACGCAATGCGGACGCTGGTGAAGACGGTAAAGGCCGTAAAATCCAAACGGAAGACAGCGAAGGCGAAAACATCCTATTAAAAGCTGGTGCTTATGTCGGTAGTGATCATCATGTAGGCGCTAGCTTCAGCCGTACCGAAAACAAAGGCAAATTCCCATTACGTCCAGATTTTCCTGCTGGTGGCTGGAACCCAATCATCCCGCAGGAAGTCAAACGTGATACCTATGCGCTTGACTATGCTTACAACCCTGCCAACCAATTGGTTAATGTAGACGCTAATGTATATCAGACTAGCACGCAGATTTTGCGTAACTCTGATGGCGAACCTGGGTTTGAGTTTGATGCAGAAGTCCAAACCACAGGCGCAAAAGTACAAAACACCAGTATCATCGATAGCAGTATCATCAACGGTGTGCCAGGTGTTCATAAGTTAATCGCTGGAGTTGAGCATTATAAAAAAGAATCTGAGATGACACGTGACTTTGGTAATGCGAGCACCGATGAAGCAACTAATACTTCAGTGTATCTAGAAGACCAATGGCAAATGGGTAAGCTTAGCTTAACGCCAGGCGTCCGTTATGACCGTTATGAGTCTCCAGAGTATGTATCTGCTGGCAAGACTTATGATAATGTCGTTGGCGCATTGGCTGCTAGCTATGAGATTGCACCGCGCACCCAGCTATTTGCAAGCTATACTCAGTTATTTAATGGTCCAGATCTTAGCCAAACGATTTTTAACACCGATGGCGCTGATACGTATGTAAACAATGACCTAAAAGCAGAAGAAGGTGACAATGCAGAAGTCGGTATTGCTACAACGCTGCGTGGTCTGACTATGGCTGATGACTCTTTAAAATTAAGTGCTAAATACTTTGAAACCAATATCGAAAACTATATTGAGTTTGTACGTGCAGGTGGTAGTAGAACTGGCATGAATTGCACAACTGGGCAACTAGGTACAAGTGCTGCCCCTGAAGCCTGCCAAGGTGTCATTAACAATGACGAAGATTTCAAAATCAAAGGTGTAGAGCTATCGGCCGACTATCGCGCAGATAACTTCAACATGGGTCTAAGCTATGCTAGTGCGCGTAGCAAAGGCGAAGATACGGGTTACAATATCTCTTCTGTCAGTGGTAGTGGATCTGAGTCTGGCGATAAGTACATGGTCAACTTGGGTTACGCTCCAACCAATACTACTGAGCTTGGCTGGCGCAGTACTTATGTGGCCGATGTGACACCGAATACCGCTGGTGATGACAACGAAAAACCAGGCTATGACGTGCACGATATCTTTATGACTTATACGCCAACTCAAATTGAAGGTTTAAAGGCCACACTAGGTGTGTACAACATCTTTGATGAGACTTATGCAAGCCATGCATCACGTAACTCTATCGATGATGACTATACCGATTTTGAAATGGGACGTAATATCAAAACGTCTTTAACGTATCAGTTCTAATCTAGCTTATCGAATTTAAGTCTAATCGTACTTATAAAGTCAGCTGTCTTATACGGGAGCTGGCTTTTTATTGCCTACTAGCTTTTACATTGGCTGTAACAGCAATGACGTGCCAACTGATAAGTACCTACTAAAACAATATATGATAAAGAACCAACACTAATGATTTCACTCAATCCTCGTCAAGCTTGCCTATGGCTCCATCGTTATACTGGGCTTGCCATGGCAGCTTTTTTAATTATCACTGGTATTACTGGCACATTATTGGCATTTCATGACGAGCTAGACGATGTCTTCAACCATAAACTGGCTCAGGTTGAGAAACAAAACGCATCACATCTGCCTATTGCCGAGCTTCATGACAAGGTCATCAGTGCGTACCCTCAATATGCTTTTTCTAGCATGCCAACCTCGATAGCAGCAGAGAGGTCGGCTGTATTTTCGGTAGATAGAGCACGAGGAAAAGCCGCCCAAAACCAACCAAAAGCACCGTTTCAACAAGTTTATGTCCACCCTTATACTGGCGATATCATTGGTACTCGTGATAGAGATGAGTGGGCATGGCGCAACACCATGTGGAAAGTGTTTTGGTTACATCGCGATTTATTACTGGGTGATATTGGAAAATTGCTACTAGGGATTGTCGCGCTCGTGTGGACGATTAATTGCTTTATTGGCTTTTACTTAACGTTTCCTAGAGCGATCAAGAAAAAAGCACAGAACCAAACCTCGCCTAAAAAACGTGCCTCATTTTTTAAACGCTGGTTACCAGCGTGGAAAATCCGTACTAAAAGTAATATGTTTAAATTGAATTATGATCTACACCATGCCTTTGGGCTATGGCTTTGGGGGATCTTGTTTGTCATCGCGTGGTCGAGTGTTGGTTTTAACCTAAGAGAGGTCTATCAACCTGTGATGTACGCTGTCGTAGGACTCGAGGAAAGAGGTGAAAGACAGGAGAAATCAAGAAAGCCATCAGAAAAAGCTGAGCAGGCGTCTGGTGCAGAAACAGCGAATAGGGTTAAGGCTGTAAACAATGAAGATGTCGATGTCGAGGCTGTTGATGTGGTCAACAAAGCCAATAGCATTGCTTATTTAAGTCAGCAGGCAAACATCGCTGCCCAAAGCAAGGACATGATAGTACGGGAGTTTTTAGGCATACGCTGGATTGAAGATGAGGGTCAATGGCAGCTGCGCTTTAAGACAGATAAGGACATTGGTAAAAAAGGCGGTGCATCATCCATCACAGTCAATGCAAAAACGGGTAGCGTTGAACAGGTGAATTTTGGCTATCAAAACTCATCATTTGGTAGCAAAACAAACAATTGGTTGATGACTTTACATATGGGTCATATTGGCCATGGCATCGGTCACTTACTGTATCAAATATTTTTAGCACTGGTAGGTTTGGCTGTGACAGTGTTGTCCATTACCGGCGTCTATTTATGGTGGAAAGGTCGACAGCAGCGACTTAAAGCATCACAAAAACTTAAATAGATATTAAGATATAAAATTAATATGCTCAATATATTGCTAGTACCAATGTGCTAATAATATATTGAGTTTTTTATTGCGTACTTGAATATAACCAGTCATTAAACCGTATCAACAATCACTGGACGACCCTGATGACTTAGGACAGTGACATCGACGTTGTATAAATCTTTCATCGTCTCTTGAGTAATAACATCAGCAGGACGACCTACAGCGGTCACTTCTCCTGCTTTCATCGTAACCACAGTATCTGCAAACTGTGCCGCTTGGTTGATATCATGCAGGACGATCACCACGGTTTTTTGCTGATTATGGCTAAGCTGGCGTAGCTCACGCATGAGTCGACCAGCATGATACATATCTAGGTTGTTCAGTGGCTCATCGAGCAATAGATAGGGCGTATCTTGGCAGACAATCATGGCTATTAGCACGCGCTGTCGCTGTCCACCCGATAGCGTTGACAAGAAGCGCTCGGCAAGTGGCTCAAGCTCAAAGCGCTCGAGGATTTCCTGTATTTTTTGCTGATCGTCGGCGGTCGGTTGTCCTTGATGATAAGGGTAACGACCAAACATCAGTAGCTCATGTACGCGCAGGCGTCCTTGTACATGGTTGTCTTGCCCGAGCATCGCGACCGTCTTGGCCAGCGTCCGCGCCTGACAGCTGACAATATCACGTTCCTCATTATCTACAGCGAAGCTCACCTGCCCAGATTGTAGCGGCTGCAAACGGGCCATGACAGAAAACAACGTAGACTTCCCAGCACCGTTAGGCCCAATCAAAGCAATCACCTGCGCCGTTGGGAGGGACAACGTAATGTCATGCAAGATTTGCTGTTTGCCAATATGGTGAGAGATATTATTCAGTTTAATCATAGTCAGTCTTATTTAAAAAAGTCTTAGGGTTTTCTCTATCAACAGCATCAGCTAAATAAACAATGTCAGCTAAGTAGTCATAACGAACGGCGTTGAGACATAAATATCAATGCTAAGAACATCAATCCACCTGCTAGCTCTATCACGACGGACAATACGCCTGCCATATCTAGCACTTGCTCAAAGATAGTCTGACCCAGCACTAAGCAAATCATAGCGACCAAGCTGACCAATATCAGCCGCTCAGTGTGATACATATGTCGCGCGATACGATTGGTCAATGCGCAAACCAATAGACCAAAGAAAGTCACTGGACCGACCAGAGCAGTGGCCGTGGCAACCAATACAGCAATGACAGTTAATAGACCAAATGCTAAACGTTGATAGTTGATACCAAGGTTGACGGCCTGCGCTTGTCCGAGCATCAACACATCGCACTGGTAACGCCAGCGCCATACAAATATCGCGGTGATGACACAGATAAATAAGCTGATACCTAGTAGCTGAGGGTTGACTGTGTTGAACTGCGCGTAGCTAGCAGACTGTACAACCACAAAATCATCAGGATTAATCAGCCGTGCAATAAGTGCTGATAAGCTGCGAAACAACACACCAAAGATAACGCCCACCAATATTAGCCGCGTCAGATCCTGACTGCTTTTAGAAAATAATAACTTAAACAATAATAAAGATGCCCCAAACATCAGAACAATCTCTAGCGTGAACTTGGCAATAGGATCGAGACTGGTAAAGCTAATCGCACCTAAAAAGAAAACCAGTAAGCTCTGCAACAGAACATAGAGTGAATCAAACCCGAGTAGGGAGGGCGTTAGGATTGGATTGTGAGTCAACGTCTGAAACAGTAACGTCGACACGCCAATCGCATAGCCAACCACTATCAGTGCCAGCAGTTTTTTGCCGCGTAACGGTAGCGCAAAGTCCCAATAGCCATTGACATTGAGTGTCATAAACAAGGTCATCGAGATAAGTAGAATAATAGCTGCTATGGATTTTGGATGGGCAGCTATCCATGCCCAAAGCTTTGCCAACTGACCTTGTGCAGCGGCTGAATACTGACCATCTGCTGAAGATGAGTTATCTATCGCTGTGCTGGTTTTGGTAGCACCAGTCTTGGTAGAAGTAAGCTTAGTTGATGAGAACATACAAAAATCCTATGGTGCCAAGCTTATCTAATAAGGCAAAAAATGAACGACGGTAAGTGAGTGTTGAAAATTAATACATAGTTAGTGAACATGGTGCTACTGCTCAGCTGGCGCACGTAATAACAGCCATAAAAACAGCACTGTACCAACCACACCAAAAATAGTGGCGACAGGTACTTCAAATGGGTAGCGAATAGAACGCCCGATAATATCGCACAGCAATACAGCTGAAGCACCAAGTAGGGCAACTGCTGGCAAGCTACGACGCAATTTATCTCCCATTAGGCGGCTCACAATGTTTGGTACGACCAGCCCAATAAAAGGAATCATGCCTACAGTCACGACCACGACAGCGCTCATCATGGCTACCATACCCACGCCAATCCAAGTGACTTGACGCTTATTAATACCCAAGTTTAAGACGATATTGTCACCCAAACCGACGATGGTCAGCTTGTCAGCAATAATATAGGCCAGCACACACAGTCCACCCGTGAGCCACAGCAGCTCATAGCGCCCTGCCAATACGCCCGAAAAATCACCAAACTGCCAAACACTCAGCATCTGTAGCGACTCGGTTTGATAGGCGATAAAGGTAGTAACTGCTTCGATAATGCCACCAAAGACAATGCCAATCAGTGGAATCATCAAAAAATCAGTGGGCGGAATACGGTGAATGAGCAGCATAAATAGCATCATGCCAAAAACGGCAGCGATGGTTGCCACGCCCATTTTGACAATAAGCGCACTGGCAGGGAACAGTAAACTGACTACCAGCAAACCAAGTGCAGCGCTCTGAGTCGCACCAACCATGGATGGCTCTACAAAGCGGTTTTTTAGCACTACTTGGATAATCATCCCAGCCACTGCCATTGCAATACCAGTCAAGATAATGGCGATGGTACGCGGTATACGGCTAACCAATAGCAATGAGCTATCAGAATTAGCACTCTGATTCAGCAAACTCTGCAAGATACCTGACCACGAAAAGTCAGCCACACCAATGGATAAGCTCAATAACACCAAAAGCCCCATAAGAATGAGGCTTGCTGTATTGATGAACCACGGTGGTACGACAGTACGTCGATGTAACGCATTGCCAGTACCGCTCTGCCAGCTTGATGCTGATGGAGCAGTACTGGATTTGAGCCTAGCATGAGTACGGGGTGAAAATAACGACATAATCTCTACTGGCTTAAAAATGAGCAGGGTTAACGGTAATAATACTTACTTGTGCAATAATCGTTTTTATAAGCAACGACATTATTTAGCGTTAGTAAAAGCATCTTTGATCGTCGTTAGATCTTGCATCCACTGGTAGTAGCCGCCAAATGCCAAGTAAGAGTCTGGGCTCAGATAAACCACTTGCTGCTTACTCCATGCATTGCTCTGAGCAACCAGTGGATTGTCTAATACGGCCTTGGCGCCAATACCGTCTTCACCAATTGCGGCACTGCGGTCGATGACAAATAACCAATCTGGATTGGCTTTTTGGATATATTCAAACGATATGGGCTGACCATGAGGCGCATCGGCAATTTTGTCATCTGCCATTGGTACACCTAACACAGTATGGATAAAACCATAGCGAGACTTGTCACCATAGGCTGACATTTTATTGCCATTGACCATGACGACTAGGCCAGTGCCTTTATTTTCTTTTGTTAGACTCTTGGTCTCAGTGATGAGTCCATCGATGTTCTGTTGTAGCTTAGCGGCTTGATCGCTTTTACCAAACAATGCACCTAGATCATGCAGGCGCTGCTTGCTTGACTCATAGATATTGGCTGTATCAATACTCATGTCCAATGTCGGCGCGATACTTGATAGCTCGTCGTATTTTTCTGCCATGCGTGAACCGACCAAAATAGCTTGTGGCTGCATTGCATTCAATGCTTCAAGATCTGGCTCAAATACAGTACCTACCGATTTTGGATCAGGCTGTGTTTCTGAGTGTAGGTTCTTTAGTAGTAGACCACCAGGCATACCATCGACCGCCACATCTAGCGCGGCCAAGTCTTGCATCAACGTCATGTCATAGACGACAAGTGGCGATGGGTTCATAGCCAGCTCAACATCACCTTTTACGGTATTAACCATGATTTTTTCAGCAGATACAGCATCGTTATTAGCAACGTTCTGTGATTCATCAGCCGTTGGGTTTTCAGTTTTGGCGTCTGCTGGCTCAGAGTCATTTGATTCAGGCGAGCTACATCCTGCCACTACCGTAGCTAATAACGCTGTCATGGCAGCAGTCAATAATGGACGTTTGAAAAAAGAGGCGGTAGATCTGCTAGATAATAAGGGTGTCGGCATAATGAACTCGGTCTATCAAAAAATGTTTAAGCAATCGTCTAAAATAATTGCAAATGAATGACGCTAAAAATATTAAGTCTGAAAGATGCTGAGATAAAAGCATAAAATAAATAGTACTATTTAGTACCAATTACTAACTTTTTATACGAATAGTTTTTATAAAAATAGTATGGGTAGACAACACAGCGGTTATAATAAAGTAGTTGAGACTCATTATCAATATAAATGATAATGGTTTTTATTAACAGTACTTGTTATATTAAACGCAACGTATCATTTGATAAAAAGATAAGTTTCATAGTAGCGAAATCTAGAAGTAGGTATGTTCATAAAAATAAGCGTTCTGAGAGGTAAAGCTACTAAGCAACATCACGTGTCAGAGATGTATTAAATAGCGAAAATATTGTAAATTATTATTGATAATAATTATCGTTTGCATTATTATCTACGCCATTCTACTCTGAGTAATAAACATTAGGCTGTTATGAGTTCAACGGATTTAGACGCGCCACCACTTAAGTCGTTATTGCTAGCTATTGTTGCAGTCTTAGGACTCCATGTGCTTGCCGCAATTGCACTAGTGGCAATAAAAACGCCTGAACTCAAACCTGAGCCAAAAAAAGAGATGTCACCACTTGAGATAAAGTTTGTGTCATTACCGGCAAAAACGGTCTCAACTGAAGTAGAAAAACAAACAGTCACAGCCAAAAAAGAAGTACAGCCTGAGGTGCAAGTTCAGCCAGCGCCGCAACCTGAACCAAAGCCTAAAGAGCCGGTTAAACAACCAACAGAGACACCAGTAAAACCAAAAGAGCCTGTTGTAAAAAATATAGAGCCGAAAGTGACGCCTGTGATAGCGTCAGAAAAGCCTCGTCCTGATACCAGTCAAAAAGTAGCTCCAAAAGAGCCACTACCGAAACCAAAGGTTGATAACTCAGCAGCTGAAGCACAGCGCAAAGCAGCTGCCCAAGCTGAATCAGAGCGACAAGCCAGAAAAGCTGAGCAAGAGGCGCAAGCTAGGGCAGAGCAAGAAGCCAAAAGAGTCGCTGATGCCAAAGCTGCCGCTCAAGCGAAGGCTGCCGCAGAGACCGCCGCTGCACAAGCAAGAGCTGAGGCGGAAGCAGCTGCTGCTTTAGCACAGAGTAATGAGCCTGTTAGCTTTACTGCTAGCTCAGCCAACTGGGCATCTGCGCCAAACTTTAGTTTCCCTGAGCGCGCCGCACGTAGGGCCCGTTCTGGTGATACGCTCAACGTTGTCTTGGTATTACGAGTCAACAAGCAAGGCGGTATTGATAACGTGCGCGTTGCTCAATCATCAGGTAATCCGCTAGTAGATAAAGAAGCCAGACGTCAAGTACGGTCTGGTAAGTTCAAACCCTTTACTAAGAATGGCGTACCCGTGGTGGGTGATGTAACCCTACCGATCAGTTACGCGGTTCCTTGATAGTTCATACTTTATAACAACGTATTTATTGATCATCTTTCATTATAAAACTAAACATGATATTTACCTCAGTATCATGTAATGGCATTACACATTAAGGAGTCTGACATGGACTTTATGCAATACTGGCAGATCAGCGACATGGTGACAAAAACGTTGTTCTTTTTGTTGCTTGCGTTATCTATTCTCTCTTGGGTGACAGGTATCGTCCGCGTATTGCAAAGCCGTAAACTGGCGACCAATGTAGCAGATGATTTGAGTCAGCAATTACAAGCCAGGCAGTCTGATTTGGCTGGTACTGATGCTGCCACTCGCCGTTTGGTAACTGAGCAGACTTTGCTCAAGCATATCGGTCGCTATCGTTTTGCTAGTGAGCGAGGTCTGCCGATTCTTGGTACGACGGCAGCGATTGCACCGTTCATCGGCTTGTTTGGTACGGTATGGGGTATTTTCCATGCACTACACAATATCGGTATGAGTGGTCAGGCTGGATTGGGGCAGGTTGCAGGGCCAGTCGGTGAAGCACTGATTATGACAGGTCTTGGTATTGCAGTAGCGATTCCAGCCGTGGTGTTTTATAACCTTGCAGTACGTATCAATCGCCGCATAATGTATCAAGCCAACGACAGAGCCCATGATTTATTGGCGCAATCAACGGGTCTTGTGGATACTACCAAGGTAACTGCGAGCCATGCTGCTAGCGCCTCTCAAGTGCACGCTGCACCAAGCATTCGTTCAACGACGAGCGAGTCTCAGCATACCAATAACTACAGTAATTCTGTACCAAAGCAACTATAGATAGTATTAATTCTACAGATACAGATACAGATACAGATACAGATACAGATACAGATACAGATACAGATACAGATACAGATACTGATTCTGTAGATGCTAGGTCTGTAAGCGATAGGTCTATAAAGGCTTAAACGACAAGTCGACAAACCGTCAAAAAACGGCTTGGCTGTGTGAAAATAACCAAAAGTATTGAGAGTAACTATGGCATTTCAATTGGGTGATGATGACGTACGAAGCATGGATGAGATGAACCTCATTCCGCTTATCGATATCATGCTGGTATTGATGATTATATTTTTATTGACAGCGACCGTGCTAAATCCGACAGTGCCTTTAGATTTGCCAGAGACTAGTGCCGCGCTCAATGAAACGCCGCCAGAAGCGATTCAAGTCAGTATTGATAAAGATGCAGGAATATTCTGGGATAGTGATCCAATCAGTATGGAAGAGTTAGAGACACGCTTGCAGCAACAAGGCGCGACTGGTAAGAATCCAGCGGTACAGTTACGTGCAGATAAAGAAGGCAAGTACGATACGGTCGCTCAAGTCTTGGCAGCGGCAAGTAATGCTGGACTGACTAAAATCGCATTTGTGAATGAGTAGTTTAGTAGCTAAATCTTTAAGAACTTAAGCATTGAATAGTTCAAGCACTGTGAGTTAGTCCTAGTAGCTCTGACTTTATATTAGAAAACTGGCTAGATAAACCAATAGCCCAACTAGCAAGACAATCAGCACCGCTATAATAAAAACAATTAAAATAATAAAATTTTCTCCAACCTCATTAACTACTTAAACCTCAAATTAAGTCGTTAGTGAGGTTTTCTTTTTTTACCAGCCATAGCCAAACGGACGATAGCCGTAACCGAAGCCTGCATGTCTGTAGCCAAATGGGTAAGGTGAGCGTAAGTAGTCGAGATCGCGCTGACGGATATAGTAGTAGCGCCCTTGGGAGTAGGCTTCTTCTAACTTCTCAATACCTTCTAACGGACAGACAGGCTGCCAGTCATAGCCTTCGCGACCGAGCTTATAAGCATTCAGCTCGGTACAGTAGCTTTTGAGACCTTGTTGACGGCCTTGTTCCCATTGGATACGGTTAGGGCTAACATTGCCGACACTGGCGCAGCTATTGGTATAGTGACCGAAGTAGGCACCTGAACGCCCTTGCGAGCCATCAGCGTAGCCCACTTCTTGCCAGTTGCTGTTTTGACATTGCTGCGGCGTTAGGCTCTGAGTCGTGGCACAGCCCGATAATGTTAGTACGACCGCGCCAAGTAGCGATAGACTCATGCCTGCTTTGCTAATAACTTTACTCATTAGCTTACGAGCGTGATAAGCGCCCGATGAGTTTGACTCAATAAGATAATTCATAATAAACCTGCGCGCGTTTAAAATTATGGTTTATCATAGCACTTTTTTGAGCTAACCACTTTTCGTATCTGGTTTTTATAGCGTACTGTGATCGGTAAGTTTGTATACGCTAAATAGTTGATTTTATAGTATAACTAGCTAAATTATCATATGCTTTAAAAGCACCTGTTGCACCGCGATTGGATGACAACGCTTGATTTTTAATGGTTCGTGCTCATTATAAGCCCTTATATATCGTTGTTTGTTATCGTGCTAACCGCAAGTCTATATGTACTATTTATAAATAACGGTTCATTAGCGATATTTACCGCTATATCTCTTAGTATCTTTTTCATTTAGTCAAAAGGTCAGACCATCATGGGAACATTGATTGGCGTTATCATTGTACTATTCGTATTAGGGAGTATGATGGCGCTCAAACCGAACGGTATCGATCAGCGTTTGGATAAGCTACGTATGACCGCGCGTCGTTTACAGCTCAACCCAAAACTCGTTTCGTGCCCTGATTGGATCAAAGGCCGTGACAATGAGTATGGCCGCGGTATGCTTGGACAGTACTGCTTAATATTTGAAGACACTAAACTGCCGCATACCCGTTATCAAGTGATCGATGGACAGTGGCGACCAGACAGCAGTTTTGTCGATACCAGTACAGACGATAAGACGCTTACTATTCCCAGTGCGATTCGATCTAGTCAAATCAGCAATAATCCGACGGTCAAAAAGACCGATTTTAGCTTGGATCAAGTGCCGTTAGAGCTGCCAGTAAGTATCGAGCCGTTTGTTAAAGGTCTATTGACCAAGGCAAATAGCATCATTATATATTGGGAAGATATTGCTTATGTACGTCCAGCATCTAACCCAACGTATCATCAAAAACGGATCGAAGCGGACTTATTAGTACTCAAAGAAAACCTTGAGAAATGGGCGCTACAGATGCAAAAACAAGCATAAACCTAGTAAAGCGTTTTTTCGTCTCCATTAAAGGGCAATATGCAAGCGGTTTGTCATATTCAAATTATTTAAAGTTGACAGTTTAACGCTTAGCAGTGTAACGTCTTTATAACTATATCTTTATTTTATGGTTATTATTTGTTTTATAACCTTTTTTATCAGCAGCGATTATTACTATAAATAGCTGAACCATGGCCAAACCATGAGTATCCGCTTCCATAAATTGCCGTGCTGCTGAATTTAACCTTACTTTTAATTTACTTATATTATGGTGTCGTCAAACATGGCAAAAACCACAACCAAAAAAAGTCCAGCACCAGCTGCTGACAGCCCAAAGGGTAAGTCTTTGGTGATTGTAGAATCACCAGCCAAGGCAAAAACGATTAATAAATACCTTGGTGATGACTTTATTGTACGCTCAAGTATCGGTCACGTCCGTGATTTGCCCGTCAGTGCGAGTAAAAGCGCAAAGAAAGCAACGACCGCTAAAAAAGATGACAGTCTGACCAAAGAAGAAAAAGCGCAGCAAGCGCTGGTACGCCGCATGGGTGTAGATCCAGAGCATGATTGGGCGGCAGTCTATGAAGTACTGCCAAACAAAACCAAAGTCATCAAAGAGCTTAAAGCATTAGCCAAAGACGCTGACAAAATCTATCTGGCAACGGATATGGATAGAGAAGGGGAAGCGATTGCTTGGCATTTAAAAGAAGTCATCGGTGGCCCTGATAGCAAGTATCAACGTGTGGTCTTCAACGAGATTACCAAGTCAGCTATCCAAAGTGCGTTTAAACAGCCTTCAAAATTAGACATTGACCGCGTGAACGCGCAGCAAGCGCGTCGGTTCTTAGACCGTGTTGTTGGCTTTATGGTATCGCCACTATTATGGCAAAAGATTGCCCGTGGATTATCTGCAGGTCGTGTACAGTCAGTTGCCATGCGCTTGGTCGTTGAGCGTGAGCATGAAATTCGCGCGTTCATTCCAGAAGAGTACTGGCAAATCCATGCGGACACGCACATTGCCAATGGTAAAGCCAAAAAAACCTCAGACGCTGAGCAAATCGGTATACGCTTAGAGGCGACCAAACAAGGTGGAAAAACCCTAAAGCTTGGTAATAAAGAGCAAACCGATAAAGTTTTAGAGGTGCTCAAAGCAAGCGACTTTATCGTTAAAGAGCGTGAAGAGAAACCAACGCAATCACGTCCAAGCGCGCCATTTATTACTTCGACCTTGCAGCAGGCTGCTAGCACGCGCTTAGGATTCTCTGTTAAGAAAACTATGATCTTAGCGCAGCGTCTATACGAGGCGGGTCATATTACTTATATGCGTACCGATTCGACATTTTTATCAGGCGACGCACTTGCTGCTGTCCGTGGTCATATCGAAGACAGCTATGGTGCAAAATACGTACCAGAAAAACCAAATTTCTATGGTAACAAGCAGGGCGCACAAGAAGCGCATGAAGCGATTCGTCCTTCTAATGTCAATATGAAATCAACACAGCTCAAAGGTGTTGAGCGTGATGCAATACGTCTATACGAGCTAATCTGGCGTCAGTTTGTGGCGTGTCAGATGTTACCTGCCAAATATCTATCAGTGAACCTGTTCGTAGGCGCAGATGATATCGAGCTAAAAGCCCGTGGCCGTACCATGGTGTTTGATGGCTACACAAGAGTCATGCCACCGGCCAAGACTGACGACACTTTACTGCCTGATGTCAAAAAAGGCGATAAGTTAAATCTAGATAAGCTAGATCCAAGTCAGCACTTCACTAAGCCTGCGCCTCGCTATACTGAAGCCAGTCTAGTAAAAGAGCTTGAGAAGAAAGGCATTGGTCGTCCATCGACTTATGCTTCAATTATCTCGACTATTCAAGATCGTGGTTATGTGAAGCTTGAAAATAAGCGTCTGTTTGCCGAAAAAATGGGTGATATCGTTACTGATAGATTGACGGCTAGCTTCCCAGATTTAATGGATTATACCTTTACCGCTGCGCTTGAAGATAAGCTCGATCATGTGGCAGAAGGTGATCAAGATTGGAAAGATGTGCTTGATAATTTCTATGGTGAGTTCAAAACCACTCTAGAGCGTGCCAAAGAAAAAGACGGTATGCGTCCAAACGATCCAACTGACGTGCCAGATGTCCATTGCGATATTTGTGATCGTCCGATGCAGTTGCGTACAGGGTCAACAGGTGTGTTTTTAGGTTGTACTGGTTATAACTTACCGCCAAAAGAGCGCTGTAAAGGCACCAAAAATCTAATGCCAGTCGAAGCATTCGCCAATCTAGATGATGCGGAAGGTGATGACGAAGCGGCAGAAGTTAAAGATTTGATGGAGAAAAAACGCTGTCCGAAATGTGGCACGGCGATGAATGGTTATATCGTAGATGGTGGCCTCAAACTACACATTTGCGGTAACAACCCTGATTGCGATGGTTATATCCTAGAAGAAGGTAAGTTTGAAGTTCCTGGCTCAGATGCACCAACCATTGACTGTAACAAGTGCGATGGGCAGATGGAGCTTAAAACAGGACGCTTTGGCCCGTACTTTGCTTGTCAAAACTGTGATAACACGCGTAAAGTACTAAAAACAGGTGAAGCTGCGCCGCCACGTATGGACCCAATCCATCTTCCAGAGCTAAAGTCGACCAAGCACGATGATTACTTCATCTTGCGTGAAGGCGCAGCTGGTATGTTCTTAGCAGCGTCTAAGTTCCCGAAAGTGCGCGAGACACGTCCGCCAAAGCTGGCTGAGCTACGAGAAATTAAAGATAAGATGGAAGATAAGTTCCAGTATCTGTTTGCAGGGCCAGATGAAGATCCTGAAGGTAACCCAACCATCTTGCGCTGGTCACGTAAGAAAAAAGAGCAGTATATCGGCTCTGAGAAAAACGGCAAGGCCACACGTTGGGGTGTTTACTGGCGTAAAGGTGAATGGGTAGAGGAGTAACTATTGTTAAATCCAATATAGGGCTTTTATAGCGCCAGACTCATTTAATGTGCTACAGGTACAATTTGCATTGGTCTTTCTTGTATTAGCTTTATATTGGCTTAAACAGACCTAAAAGTTACTTCCAATAAAAAACCCTCTTATAATTTAAGAGGGTTTTTTTTGTGCTTATAATATTTCTTTTAAGCTATTTCTACATTTGCAAACCTAGCTTAAGTTCATAGGTTTGGACAGCATTAGTTTTTTACGATGATACCGCAACCAATACGATCGCCTGCATTACCTGAAGGCTGACTGGTATAGTCGTCAACGCCAGCATGTACGATAAAGGCCAAACGATTTACGCTATATTTACCTGCTTCAGTCGCTGCGATTTTCTTGTTCACATAGTTAATAGTAGCAACACCATCTTCATTAGCAGTTAAGTTTGGCAAGTCACCAGCATGGCCATTCATATCATCTGGATTAGAGTGTGGCTTGTTGTCTGGGTTGAAGTGACCGCCTGCTGCTTTACCCATGACGTCACAGCTACCTGTCTCGTGGATATGTAATGAGACAGTTCTACCTGGCTGTAGGTTAGTGAGTTTACCGTAAACTTGGACGCCGCCATCGACTGGACGTAAGAAAACTTGACCAACTTCTTTCTTCTCACCATCTACTGTTTGTATGGTTGATTTTAGCGTTGGCTGTGCTAAAGGATTGCCTGTTTGCATTTGGCTTTCTACCGTTTGACAACCAGTCATTGCTAACGCTGAACCGCATAATAGGGTGCTTGCAAGTATTGTCTTATTCATTGTTATCTCCAATTGTTTGAGTTGTTATTTTTAATCTTCATTAAAGCCACGAATATCTATCGTTATTGTTCTATAAAAATCGGCGTCAATATTCGTTAACATCGGAGTCAGTATAGCCAAGCTAACTCTATAGTTATTCATCAAATGCGCAACAATCAGTTAATAAATGTAAGTAACGTATGGGTTTGAAAAACGAACTAAGATAAAGGATTTTCGAAATTAAATGGCTTTAAATGCGTGAGAGAACTACTAAGAAAGCTATGAACTGCAAGCAAATGAATAACAAACAGGTATAAAAAAGCCACCCATCATAGTGATGAGCGGCTTCTTAATCTATAGAACTGGATTAATAAAGGTTCAATTAATTGTGCAGTGCTTTGCCAGAAGTTTTATCAACGGTCACTTTGGCAGGCTTAATTGGTGTTGGCATACTCACCAAAGCAACCTTTAAGATTTCCTCAATCGTGGCAACTGGCTGGATGGTTAGGCCTTCTTTCACGTTATCAGGGATATCAGCCAGATCACGCTCATTAGTCGCTGGGATCAAGACGTGCTTGATGCCGCCGCGATGTGCCGCAAGTAGTTTTTCTTTGAGACCACCGATACGTAGGATCTTACCGCGTAAGGTAATCTCACCTGTCATCGCAATATCTGGACGGATAGCGATACCTGTCAACGCAGAGACTAGCGCTGTCGTCAGTGCACCACCAGCAGATGGGCCGTCTTTTGGCGTGGCTCCTTCTGGCATATGGACATGGACGTCTGTTGTTTTAAACGTCTCGTAGTCGATACCTAAGCTATCACCGCGAGCACGAACCACGCTCATAGCTGCGCGAATTGACTCTTTCATCACATCGCCTAGTGAACCGGTAAAGCTAAGCTCGCCTTTACCTTTCATACCGACCGCTTCGATAGTCAATAGTTCACCACCGACTTGAGTCCATGCAAGACCAGTAATACGACCAATCTCAGGCTCTTCTTCAGCCAGACCGTAGTCATACTGATACACACCTAAATAGTCATCGATGTTTTTGTCATCGACTGTCACTAGCTGACGTTCCGCTTTTTTCGGAGCGCGAGCACCATGAGTTTCAACCGAACCGCGAACCACTTTACGGCAGATTTTATTCACTTCACGCTCAAGGTTACGCACACCTGCTTCACGCGTATAGCTACGTACGATACTGTGCAATGCTGCTTCAACAATCTCAATTTCACCTTCTTTGAGACCGTTCTGCTTAATTGCTTTTGGCACTAGGTATTTCTGTGCGATATTAACTTTTTCTTCTTCGGTGTAACCCGGCAAGCGAATAACTTCCATACGGTCAAGCAGCGCAGGCGGAATATCCATGCTGTTGGCAGTACAGATAAACATCACTTGCGACAGATCTAAGTCCATATCTAAATAATGGTCGTTAAAGGTGTCGTTCTGTGATGGATCCAATACTTCAAGCAACGCTGATGCTGGATCACCGCGGAAGTCTTGCGCCATCTTATCGATTTCATCCAATAAGAACAGCGGGTTTTTGACTTCTACTTTTGCCAATGACTGAACAATTTTACCCGGCATCGCACCGATATAGGTACGGCGATGACCACGAATCTCTGCTTCATCACGTACGCCGCCGAGTGCCATACGCACAAACTTACGGCCAGTAGCACGGGCAATCGACTCACCCAGTGAAGTTTTACCGACACCCGGAGGACCGACAAGACATAGAATCGGACCACGAAGTTTCTTCACGCGTGATTGTACGGCGAGATATTCTAAGATGCGGTCTTTTACATCTTGTAGACCATAATGATCCTCGTCTAATACCGTTTTAGCTTTGTCTAGATTAATAGATACCTTGGTCGTCGCATTCCACGGCGTGTCCAAAATCCATTCAATATAGTTGCGTACCACTGATGACTCACTTGACGCAGGTGGCATCATTTTGAGCTTTTTGAACTCTTGCTCAGCTTTTTTACGCACGTCTTCTGGCAGGTCAGCATCTTCTAAACGCTGCTCTAACTCAGCCACATCATCTTCACCATCGAACGCGCCGTCATTCATATCTGACAGCTCATTTTTAATGGCTTTCATCTTCTCGTTCAAGAAGTATTCGCGCTGATTGTCTTCCATTTGCTGACGGACAGCATCTTGGATATCTTGTTCGATATTTTGCTCAGCACTTTGCTTGACTAGATATTCAGTCAAGGTATTGATATGCGTTTTGATATCGTCTTCTTCTAGGAAAGACTGTTTGATATCAAGGTCCATCGACACACGAGTTGAGATGAAATAAACCAACTCAAGCAAGTCGTCAATACGTTTGGCCACACGAGTCAGCTCACGTGCATTGCGAAGTCGCGCATCTGCATAGCTTTCAAATAATGTAGTTAATGCTTGAATCGTATTTTTCTGTTGACTCTCATCCATGCTGACATCAAGGTCGGCACGCTCAAATCTCGCCATCAATAAATCGTCATGGCCTTCTATGTTATCGACACGAGCGCGGTATTGACCTTCGATCAATACTTTAATGCAGTTCTCATCGCTATCGTGTGGCATAGTGCTGACGATGCGGCACACCGTACCGTACTGATACAAGTTGTCTTGATCAATATCTTCGGTCAGTGAGTCTTTTTGCGCGACTACCAATACTTTATTGCCATACTCAGCCTGTGCCAGCTCAACCGCTTTCACCGATGGCGCACGTCCCACAAACAATGCAATCTGCATATGTGGATAGACGACGACGTCACGTAACGCCAACAGTGGCAGATAGCTTTCATCTTCATTATCTTTGACAACGTTGGATGAGGCATTTAACGCATCCGTAGATGAGCTTTCTGTCTCATTGTTCGCATCAGCACTGATGTTAGCGTCAGTGTCAGTATTTGCATCAGACGTCGTGTCAGTGTTCAGGGCAGATGATACATCGATGTCGATGTTGTCTTTATCAATATTATGTTCACTCATATGTTTTTCCTCGTTCCCCAGACTTGTAAAGTCAAGTTCGTGGTTCATGTTTAGATAAATGGTGCTCACGAAAAAAATTGCAAGGCTGAATGGTGAAGTCGTCTGCTTATCTTTGTTAAATAGTTATCTGAGCGCCCAGTTATTAATGCAATTAATGTGGGTAACGATGTGTTGTCATTAGTGTGACTGGTCTGTGAAGGATAAAGACAGTCAGAAGTTATAGAAGAGGGTTTAGATGTATAGGTGGTATTTGGTTGACTGTATTGATACCTAATCGGTTCTATGCGTAGGCTTTATACCCAAAATAAGGTAAACTGGCGCGCGTCTAAAACAGGCTCTCATATTGAGACATTTTAGACAACAGGGCGATATTCATTAGTTTCAATATTCATAGGTCTCAATACGACCAAAGTATAAAGAACAAGGGGCAACACATGGCCATCAATGCGGTATTGCTAGCAGTTATTATCATGCTAGGACTGTCACTTTCGCGAGTGCACGTGGTGCTCAGTTTATTAATCGGCGCGCTGGCAGGTGGACTGCTGGCAGGGCTTGGTATTACTGATACGCTTAATGCTTTTCAAGAAGGCATCCGTAATGGCGCAGAGATTGCGCTGTCGTATGCACTCCTTGGAGCGTTTGCGGTAGCGATTGCTCATTCGGGCTTGCCGCAATCGTTGGCAGGCGCGGTCATCAAGCGTATTGATGCTGCGGGTACGAGTGGCATGATTAAGTATATGCTGTTTGCAGGCCTTATTACCATGAGCTGCTTTAGTCAAAACTTAATCCCTATTCATATTGCCTTTATTCCATTACTGGTACCGCCACTATTATTAGCATTCAATCGCATGCAGATTGATAGACGCCTGATTGCTTGTCTGATTACTTTCGGACTGGTCACCACCTATATGTTTATTCCTTATGGTTTTGGTGATATTTATCTGAATCAGATTATGCTAAAAAACGTGGGTGAAGCGGGCATTGATGTTGCCAATATTTCTGTGGTGCAAGCCATGGCGATTCCTGCATTGGGTATGCTAATTGGTTTACTGGTTGCTGTATTTATCAGCTACCGTAAGCCACGCGCATATCAGCAGATTGCGATAGATCAGCAAGCGCATGATGCCGTCGTAGAAGGTGATGCATTAAGCAAAACTGCTGCTGGTGCACAGTCGCAAAGCAAGTTGAAAACACTGGTTGCACTGGCTGCTATCGTGACTGCTTTTGTGGTGCAGCTATATACTGATTCGCTACTACTTGGCTCAATGTTTGGTTTTGGTGTGTTTATGGCGACCGGCGTGGTGAAGTGGCGTGATGCTGATGGCGTCTTTAATGACGGTATCAAGCTGATGGCGATGATTGGCTTTATTATGATTACCGCGCAAGGCTTTGCTGAAGTAATGAAAGCGACTGAGCAGATTCAGCCATTGGTCGATGGGGCAGCGTCACTGTTCGCTGGTAACAAAGCGATGGCGGCATTTATTATGCTACTAATCGGTTTGATTGTGACTATGGGCATTGGTTCTTCATTTTCGACCATTCCTATTTTGGCTGCGATTTATGTGCCGCTGTGTATCTCTTTAGGGTTCTCGCCGTTGGCTACTGTGGCGATTATCGGTACGGCTGGCGCACTTGGAGATGCAGGTTCGCCTGCGTCAGATTCGACATTAGGGCCAACCTCTGGTCTAAACATCGATGGACAGCATGACCATATCAAAGACAGTGTGATACCGACATTCTTGCATTACAACATTCCACTACTGGCATTTGGTTGGATAGCGGCGATGGTGCTTTAATAAAGCTTGAACAGTTAGGTTTGGTATAAAAGGCGAGTATAGCTATAAGCTATGCTTGCCTTTTTTAGTTTTTATCGATTACTGAATCGATGCAAGACTTAATAATCTTCATCAAAATCTTTTATCTCACCATTCAAACTACTCAAAAACGCATTGCTTTGCGCCAGTAGTTCGTTGAAGCGTTCTTCATTGACGAGCCGTGTCATCTCATCAGCGCTAAACGGTTGCTCTTGACTATAGTAGCGTTGCTCTCTAGCGTCCTCATTGCCTAATGTCTGCAAATATTCATCCACACTATCTGCACTGGAATCAGCAGCGCTAGAGTCTTTTTCAAATTGTTTATCGTCTTTCATCAAAACCACCTTATGCCGCTTGGCGTAATTAAACCATCTAACGGTACATCCCACGGTTGACGCGCTAATTGTTCAACCACTTGAAAATCATAGCACCAACCTATCTTTAACGGCCTTGAAGTCCCTGAGCAATAGCTTTTACCAAGCGTCGTATCATAGAACCCGCCACCCATGCCCATACGATTACCATTTAGATCAACCGCCACAAGTGGACAGATAATCACATTCAATTCCGACGCCCATAGCAGAGCGCGGCTGTGGTTCTGTTTCATGCCTAATTGATGAATGCGAGTGGGGATATTCACCAGTTTTGAATGATAAACAGGTACAAAGCGCAATCGTTTATCATCATTACCATTGCTAGTACGACCAAGCGAGCCAACAACTGGTAAATAAGGTAAATAGCCTAAGCGTTGACACCAGTCTAATATTAGCTGAGTAGGTAGCTCACCAAATCCATCATAGTATAGGCCAATACGCGCACGCTTTGGCAAACACTTCTGCAGCTTAGATAGATGCAAGCTTGCAGACTGAGCAAATTGTCTACGTGCGCCATCACTTAACTGACGACGCTGGCGAGTAAAGTGTCGTCTAGGCGGATTGCTGATGACAGGTTCGGATGTTTCAGTGTTGTTTGAATCCGAATTATTTAAATCAAGGTTGTTTTGCTCAGGTCGTATTGGTTTAGGATGCATAGTTTCAGAGTGCATAATTTTAGAGTGCATAGATATCTTATCCAATGAAGTATCAGATTGGTGGTGACAGACGTTTTTAGACATTCGTTCTTAGGCATCGCTCAAGGCTATTTGTGAATATTCAACACGCCTTAGTCATGCTATCATAACGCCACTTTACATCGTATTTCCGTTTATGTGCAGCAGCTGTTGCACTTTTTATCGTTCAGTTATTTAACAACAAACCAGTAAAGAGGGTAGTTATGTCGACACAGAATCAGGCAACTCGTACCGAAAAAGACACCATGGGCAACGTAGAAGTCCCAGCTGATGCTTATTGGGGCGCGCAAACACAGCGTAGTCGCGAAAACTTCAAAATCGGTGGCGAGACGTTGCCGCGTCCAATGATTGAAGCAATGGCACTGGTCAAAAAAGCCGCTGCGATTACCAATGCAAGCCTAGAGCGTATCGAAGGCGACAAGCGTGACCTTATCGTACAAGCTGCTGACGAAATCATCAATGGTGGTCTGGTCGATCAGTTCCCATTGGTTGTATGGCAGACAGGTTCTGGCACCCAGTCAAACATGAACATGAACGAAGTATTGGCTAATCGTGCCAACGAAATCGCTGGTTCTGAGCGTGGCAGCTACACGCCCATTCACCCAAATGACCATGTAAACCATGCACAGTCTACCAACGATAGCTTCCCAACGGCGATTCGTGTGGCTGCTGCGCGTCAAATCAACAGCTTGTTGATTCCAGCGGTAAAAGCACTACGCGATACACTAGCGGCAAAAGCCAAAGAATTCGATAGCATCGTAAAAATCGGTCGTACGCATTTACAAGACGCGACGCCTTTGACCTTAGGCCAAGAGTTCAGCGGCTATGTGAGCCAACTTGACCATTCATTGACTCGTATCGACAACGCGCTACAAGGCTTATATGAATTGCCACTAGGCGGTACTGCGGTTGGTACTGGTCTAAACGCCCACCCTGATTATGCGGTAAAATCAGCTGAGCAACTAGCGACTTTGACTGGCTTGCCATTCGTCACGTCACCGAACAAATTCGAAGCACTAGCCGCTCGTGATGCAGAAGTATTTGCCTCAGGCGCACTAAAAACACTAGCAGCCAGCTTAAACAAAATCGCTAACGACGTACGTTGGTTGGCATCTGGCCCTCGTTGTGGTCTGGGCGAGTTGACGATTCCTGAAAATGAGCCAGGCTCTTCTATCATGCCAGGCAAAGTAAACCCGACTCAGTCAGAAGCAATGACCATGGTTGTCGCTCAGGTCATGGGTAACGACACGACTATCAGCATGGCTGGTGCGTCAGGTAACTTTGAGCTAAACGTGTATAAGCCAGTTATCGCGTTTAACTTGTTACAATCTATCAAACTGCTTGGCGATGCTTGCAACAGCTTCAACGAAAACTGTGCAGTGGGTATCGAGCCAGTAAAAGACAAAATTGATGACTTCTTGCATAACTCATTGATGCTAGTGACGTCATTGAACCGTCATGTTGGTTATGAAAATGCAGCAAAAATCGCTAAGACGGCTTATAAAGAAAACAAAACCTTGAAGCAAGTGGCGGTTGAGCTAGAGTTACTAACTGAAGCGCAGTTTGATGAGTGGGTAATTCCTGCTGATATGGTACATCCTAAGTAAGCAGTAGACCAAATAATGAGCTGCTACGGCGTCAGACTCGCTTAATGTACGATAAGTACAATTTGCACTCGTCTTTCTGGTAGCAGCATCATATTTGTTCCACTGAGAATTTAGAAATAAAAAGACCTTGTCACTTCTTATATGAGAACGTGGCAAGGTCTTTTTTTTGTTTTAAAAATTATTAATGGAGCTAATCCTGCTTTTCGCTATTATCTTGTCTGTTCATCAGAGCTGTGACTGCAGGTTAATAGCGTTCCTGTTACCTTAGTAGTGCTTTTAGCCAAGTCATCGCAACACGGTGGTCATCCAAGGATATCCACTTCAATCAAAGCTAAAAGCCTTGTTATGGTTTGTTGCTTATGATTTTTTGATTTTCGAGATAGCTTCTATTACTTTTTCAAAATTTTCTGTTGATAAGCCTTTAAGATCTTTTGCATCTGAATGTTCAAGATTATTATGATTTCCAAAATATTTTTCTACGAGTTCACCTTTAATTTTTTGCTTAGTTTCAACCTCTAAGTCCTCAATAAATGGATTTATTGAAGCCAACTCCAGCTCCGCATTCCGATTTATTGTCTCTAGTTTTCGATGTTTAGATGATTCACGAGCTGCATAAGTTGCTGGATACGATAATGATATAGCTGCAACAATCCTTACTAGAGCTTGTTGCCAAGCTAAATTATCTACATTTAAATTCCATATAGTTATAAGTAAGATAATCGAAAATGCAGCCATAAAACCAACTGCAACCCATCTCCATAGATTTGCATCTTTCTTATGGCTATTGGCTATGTTTTGATAGTTGCCTGTTATTCCTACATTTCCTATTAAGTTGACAAGTTTTTTAGCTTCATTATGCTTAGTCTCTAATTCAATTACTAAATTCGAAGTGCCCGTATCAATATCATTTTTGAGTTCATCTATTTCCTTGCGAAATTGTTCTTTTGATTTCTCGATATCAGAACTATAAGATTTAAGAGCAGTACTAAATTGTTGGTCATGTTGCAGTTTGATATTATCAAAAGTGGTTTGAAAAGATGTATTTAAATTCTTAATCTCCGCTTCCTTACCATCAATAAGGCTAATCAACTTTTGAATTTCAGATTCTTTCGTAGATAGCTCATTAGTAATTTTATCAATATCATTTTTGAGATCATCTTTTTCTTGTTCTAATGACTTATATTTACTAGTTACTATCTTTTCAAAATTAGCAATTTTATGTGAAAAGTCAAAGTCATTTTCAAAAACTGAGATAGGAAGGTTCTTAGTTCTGCTTATGGCAGTATTGAAATGATTGACAGCATTATTCAAATGACCATCGTTATTATTTCCAATAAAAGCATTAATTTGAGATACCGCTGCATTCAACTCTTTACTTATGATGTCCATTTCTGCTGGTTGAACTAAATCAGGAATAGTTAGTTTCATGCGTCGAGTTATGAAGGAAAGAACTGTATCGAAAAATGAAAGCTTTTGAAGATCTATTTTTTCTTTAATTTCATCATTAGATAGGGTTTCCTTGAGTGCGTTTAACCTATCAAATACATTGTGATTTTCAAAATTATCTGGATTCATTTTATTAATTCTATTGAGTTTCCAGTATTATGCACGATGTTACCAACAAATGTAATAACTTACTATCTAGTGAGTAGAGTAAGTTTTATAAGAGTAGCTCACTGAAAATTAGACTACATATTCGATTGAATTAACCATAAAAAAAGCCAAGCAAAATGCTCGGCTTTTTTATATCAAACTTCTAAGCTCAACTAGAATTTATAAAGCAAACCAAGCGTCGTCGCCGCTTCAGTACGTGAGTCGACCATTGGACTATCGTATTGCTCATTTGGTACATAGCTCACGCTTTGATTGGCAAATCCTGCCCAGCGCTCATTGAAATCATAGTTGGCGCTGATATTGATATACGGATTCAAGCTAGAGTTAGATTTATAAGTGTCAATGCCCGTTTTAGCAGCTTCTTTTTCACTGACGCCATAGTAGTACTCATTGTAGTCAGCGTCATGATATTCAAAGCCAATACTTGGATAGACCGTTAGCTTGCCTTTAGTGATTCTAGAAAGATAGGTCAAGCGAGCTGTGTTACCACCACTACGATCTAGTACATCAGCACCTATCTGCGCGCGGATGCCGCCAATAGCGGTACGACGCTGATAGCTAAGACCTGCTTCTGCTGATGATTTACGCTCATCCAAACCTTGAAGTGCGCCAGTAGCGTCATCAGGTTCAAACTCAGAACCCGCAAGCTTGGCATAGGCAGATAACTGATTGACACCATCATTGATCAGATAGGCACCAGCTTGCGCACCGCGTACATAGACTTTATTGTTGTCATAAAATGCACCTGGTAGCACGCGCACTTCAGTACTGTCTTCGAGATCGTAGGCTGATTTGACGGCCATGACATTGACCCCAACGCTGAGCTCAGCATCTTTGTCAGTCGGCAAGTTGTCATTAAAAAGTGCGGCGTTAGACATGCTAGCCACACCAAATAGTGCAGTAGCGGTGAACGCGCTAAACATAGTACGTGTGGAGATATTAGGTAGCGCTGCAAGTTTTAACATAATTGGATCTCGTAAGTGAGTATAAATAACTGAGTGGTGCGATTAAGCAAAACGTGTTTAAAAGGGCAAGCTATAAAATGAATCAGTAATATAGGTCAGTATGCTGTTTTTGGAGTCTATATAGCAATGATAGATAAGTATGAGCATTTACTCAATGGCTTTTAGTACTTGCAGTAATTGCTGATGAATATCTTGCCACCACCAGACGAAGCCAATGCTAATAAGTAACATCGCAAGCCATGGTAATAGTTGCCAAATAATGGAAGGTTTTTTAAGTGCTTCGGGTTTAATACTATTATGAACAGCTTCATTACTTAACGGTGAATTGTTAGCAGTAATGCTGTCGGCACTATTGTTAGTATATATGTCTGCCGTATTCGTTTCATTGTTGGCAAACGCAGCATCTTGCTCGGTTGAATTAGCATCAATGTGAGGCGATTGTTCGATAGAAGTGGCATTATACGGACTTTGATTATCGTGTTGTTCACGATATTGGCCACTATACTGACTGTTATATGATGGGTTGTCGTGAGCACTATATGAATAGTTGGTTTGATAAGCGTTTAGCGTGCGCTGCTGCTGAATCGCCGCGTTTTGTATAGCGACAGCCAGACGCTGACGGTAGCCAATCGCAAAAGCCAATGCAATCACTAGACCCGTGATTGCGCCACCGATATGACCAGCATTATCAATTCCCGGTACGGCAAACCCATAGACGAGGTTGATGCCCATAATGAATATCAGGCTTTTTAGATTGAGCACCATGCCATTGACCGATATTTTAAACAGTGCAGCGATTAATAATGCCGCGCCAATACCCATGATACCGCCAGAGGCACCAGCTGATAGTCCAGGCTGTCCTGTGCCATCCAAAATACTTTGCCACGTCACATAGCTGTTGAGTAAGTTACCACCGATTGCCGTCAACAAAAATAACGCCAAAAATTTGGCTGATCCAAACATCGGCTCGGCAATCTGCCCAAAGAAATACATGGCAAACCCATTAAATAATAAATGCATCAAACCAATGTGCAAAAACGCACTGCTGACCAGTCGCCAAGGATCGTCACCCATGGTAAAAGGTAATGCATTGGCACCCCATTTAAGCAGTGCTTCAGTGGAAGGGTTATTGGCATCGACGCCCGTCAGTACCTGCATAATAAATAGCCCGATAAAGCTGGCTAGTAGCAGGGTAGTGACGGGCGCAGTTTTTAATAGTTGTTGAATGGTCATAAAAGCGAGATATCATCAAAATGTTGTATATATAGTATAAAGGGTATAGTCAGATAATGTTATTTATCCGCAGGACATCATGATACAAGTTTTCATAATCTTTATGACTGATAGCTTTTAAAACTAGCAAGCTCTTAGAAATCGAAAGTTCTTAGAAGTCGAAAGCTCTTAAAAATTGATAGCTCTAAAAGTGACCAACTTTAAGATTCTCATAAGTACCTTTTACCAAGATATCGTCCGTAACTTTATTGATATCGGTATGACCGCAGAACGCCATTGAGATATCACACTCTTTATAGATGATTTCAAGCGCGCGGCGTACGCCATCTTCACCATAAGCGCCCAATCCATAGAGAAAAGCGCGCCCAATCATCGTGCCTTTCGCACCCAGTGATATCGCTTTTAGCACATCTTGACCAGAGCGAATGCCACTATCTAACCATACCTCGATATCGCTATCCTCAGCATGGACAGCTTGTACGATGTCAGACAGTGCAGAAATAGAAGACAGTGCGCCATCTAACTGACGGCCACCATGGTTTGAGACGACCAGTGCATCGGCACCGCTACGGGCAGCCATGATGGCATCTTCAGGCTCCATAATGCCTTTGATAATCAGCTTACCGCCCCACATATCTTTGATACGCGCTACATCATCCCAGCTCAAACGTGGATCAAACTGCTCTTCTGTCCATGAGCTCAATGAGGACAAGTCTTCAACGCCTTTGGCATGACCGACGATATTGCCAAAGCTACGACGTTTGGTGCCTAGCATATTCATACACCACTGCGGCTTGGTCATGAGGTTTATGATGTTGGTAAGGGTCGGTTTAGGCGGTGCAGACAAGCCGTTTTTGATGTCTTTATGACGCTGACCCATGACCTGCAAGTCGGCAGTTAATATCAGTGCTGAGCAATTGGCATCTTTGGCTCGTTGAATCAAATTGGCCATATAGTCTTGATCGCGCATGACATATAACTGAAACCAAAAAGGCTTGCTGGTATGAGTGGCGATATCTTCGATAGAGCAGATGCTCATGGTCGAGAGCGAGAACGGAACGCCAAATTTTTCAGCGGCACGCGCGGCGTGAATTTCGCCATCTGCCCACATCATGCCAGTGAACCCAGTTGGGGCGATGGCGACGGGCATATTGACGGACTCGCCAATCATTTGTGTCGCTAGACTGCGATTGTCCATATCGACCAATACTCGTTGGCGTAGCTTAATACGGTCAAAGTCAGTTTCATTACTACGATACGTGGTCTCAGTCCATGAGCCTGAATCGACATAGTCATAAAACATACGCGGCACTTTACGCTCGGCGACACGGCGTAGGTCTTCAATCTCTGTTACTTTCTTTAAGACAGGTTTTAAATCTTTCATGATTTCTCACTACTTTATCATCGTAATAGGGCGTCTTTATTATAGGTATAATGCTATTAAGCGAGCAGCTGCTGCAAATCCATCACCGAAAACGGATAATTTAATCGTTTGGATGGCGTCAAAATCACAGGAATAGTGGTGGCGAACTCCATCATTAGCGCCTCATCAAAGTCTGCAATATCGACATGTTGGTAGCTAATCGGTTGTACGGCCTGAAACTGAGTGATTATTTGCTCAGCGATATCACATAAATGGCAGCCCGAAGTGCCTAGTAGCCACCATTGATTGCTATTTTCATCAATGCCGAGGCTTGGGTTTGCTGCAATAACACGCGCTCGTAATACTTCTATATTATCATCGTGCATGGGTAGTCTCTTATCTTCATACTGATTGTAAAGCGCTGATGCTCAGCACGCGCTTATTTAAAACATAAAATACTTTAACGGTCATTACATCATAAAGAAGTGGGGTAAATAATGACAGCGATTGTGAGATTAGGTAAGATGACCTGCTATTGATCGTTATTAATGACTAATGCTCAATGGTTAATGATTGGCTATAAATAGCCCGTTTACAATCATTGATTCTTAGTTGATGTCTCATAGTCATTAATAGAGTATCTATCTTATCTTATTACTTTTTTAACCACTCGGATATCGCGCATGGCAAGTTTTGGCACATTTATCAAACGTCTGTTATTGGCAATTATGCTATTGGTTGTCGCATTCCATATATTGGTCGTTGGGCTACTATTAATTTGGAAAACACAGCCAATTAATAACAGCATGTTTATGTTGACGCATCGCCTAACGGGCGGCACGGTCACTCAGACATGGGCTGAATATGATGCGATTGCCAAATCTGCCAAACAAGCGGCGATTGTGAGTGAGGACTCAACGTTTAGTCAGCACAGCGGTTTTGACTTTAAAGGTATCAAAGCCGCGCAAAAGAAAAATGAAGAGACAGGCAAAATGTCTGCTGGCGGCTCAACGATTACTCAACAATTGGCAAAGAACTTGTTCCTAACCTCGCATCGCTCCTATGTGCGTAAAGCTGAAGAGGCTGTCATCACTGTGATGATTGAGACGCTATGGGACAAGCAGCGCATCATGACCGCTTACCTAAATGTGGCGGAGTTTGGTAATGGTATCTATGGTATCGATGCAGCAGCGCATCATTATTTTGATAAGTCTGCGGCCAATCTAAACCGAGATGAGTCAGCACTTCTGATTGCGATGCTTACCAATCCAAAGTACTACGAAGACAATCAAGGCGATAAGCGTTTACGTAACAAGCAACGTATTATCAAAAAACGCATGAAAAATGCCGTATTACCGCAAGCCTCTTCATAAACATAAAGCATTAAGGTTGGGTTAGATTGTAGGATCGAATGTTGTAGGCTCGGCTATTTCGAATAAAACTAGGGCGTGTCCTCAATTCAATCGACAGTCATCTAAATGAGTTAAAAATGGCTAAATCTTGCCAGACAGCGTCAAATAGCTGACTAATATCTCGATATTATCTGCGCTATTTTCCTTGTTTGACGGCAATTTATCTCATTTTCATCACCATTTTTAAAATGAGGACACGCCCTAGGATATACCCTAATAAAGACAGAACGATAAAAGATGATGGCGTATCGATAACGCAAAAGGAGTAGTGACGTGGTAGAGATGACTAGTAATCAGGGCAGTGGTGATATTAACGATATGATTGACGTTAATAACGTCAGCGACGGCGATAACGACAATATTAATAAAGACATCAATATAGATAATAGCCAAAATAACTTGGCAGAAATCGAATGGCAACGCTCAGCAGATGGCAGCTATTCACCGAGCAGTTATATCAATCGTGATTTGTCTTTATTACAGTTTCATCTGCGAGTATTAGCGCAGGCATCTAGTTCACGTCACCCACTGCTTGAACGCTTATTTTTCTTGATTATTTTTTCATCCAATCTTGATGAATTTTTTGAGATTCGGGTCGCTGGTATCATGCAAAAGCTCAATATCGGTGATGTATCGACCAGTGCTCATGGCATGCGCCCTAGCGAAGTGCTAAACGAGATATCTATTATCACTCATGCCGCAATCAGTGAGCAGTATCGTATTCTCAATGAGGATATCCTGCCAGCACTTGCGCTCGAAGATATTCGTTACTTGAAACGTGATGAGCTAAACGCTGAGCAGTCTGCATGGATGAAGCGTTATTTTACGGAGCAAGTCGTACCCGTATTGACGCCGATTAGCATTGATCCGGCGCATCCATTTCCGCGTCTGGTAAATAAAAGCTTAAACTTTATCGCTACATTAGAAGGCAAAGACGCCTTTGGACGTGATATCAACTTGGCGATTGTGCCTGCGCCGCGCAGTCTACCGCGTGTGATTCGTCTGCCAGATGAGCTAACTGGTGGTAAAGAGCATCATGTGATGCTATCCGCTATTATTCATGAGCATATCGGTGAGCTATTCCCTGGGATGAGTGTGACAGGCTGTCATCAATTTAGGCTGACACGTAATGCCGATTTAGACTTGGCTGATGATGTTGAAGACATTGCCAAAGCACTAGAAGGCGAGCTTGAAAACCGTCGCTTTGGTGATAAGGTGCGCCTTGAGGTCACAACCGATTGCCCAACACATATCAGTGAGTATCTGCTTAATGAGTTTGAGCTGCATGACAATCAGCTATACCGTGTCAATGGCCCAGTCAACCTAACGCGTTTGTTGTTTGATTTTAATATTCCTGCGCTGCGCTATCAGCCATTTACTCATGTCGTGCCAAAGGCATTTCGCCGAGAAATGGATAAGTCAGATAAATCGACCAGTATGTTCGCTGCCATGCGTAAAAGTGATGTGTTGGTTCATCATCCTTTTCATGCGTTCTCACCAATTATTAATTTGCTTTGGCAAGCAGCCAGCGATCCCAAAGTATTGGCGATTAAACAAACGCTATATCGCTCAGGCACCAATTCAGAAATTGTCAAAGCACTTGCCGCCGCTGCTCGTAATGGCAAAGAAGTTACGGCTGTTATCGAGCTGCGTGCGCGTTTTGATGAAGCGTCTAATATCGCAGTTGCCAACTATCTACAAGAGGCAGGCGCGGTCGTGGTCTACGGTATCGTCGGTTACAAGACCCATGCCAAGCTCATGCTAATCGTACGCCGCGAGGACGATCGAATCCGTCGTTATGTCCATTTAGGCACTGGTAACTATCATGCAGCCAATGCTAAGGTTTACACAGATTATGGCCTGTTTAGCGCTGATCCTGATATCTCAGAAGATGTTCACAAAATATTCCAAGAGCTAACCGGCATGGGTAAGCCAGCCAACCTCAAAAAACTATTACATGCACCCTTTACTTTGCATGAAAAACTGATGAACTTTATCGATGATGAAATCGCTCATGCCAAAGCGGGCAAACGTACCCATATTATCATCAAAGCCAATGCGCTCACTGAGCGCCGCCTCATTGATAAATTATATGATGCCTCGCAGGCAGGCGTTAAGATTGAATTAATTCTGCGTTCTATGTGTTGTTTACGTCCACAAGTAAAAGGACTCTCTGAAAATATTACAGTACGTTCTGTTATCGGACGGTTTTTGGAGCATACGCGCGTTTATTATTTCTATAACAATGGTGATGAGCGTCTATACTGCGGTAGTGCAGACTGGATGGATCGTAACCTGTTTCACCGTGTAGAAGTGGCATTCCCTATTGAGAACAAGAAACTGTTTAAGCAGATTTATCAGGATGGCTTAATTAATTACTTACAGGATAATACGCAAGCATGGACACTTGATGGCACTGGCGTTTGGCAGCAGCTACAGCCAGCAGTAGGCGAGGAGCCACACGTCGCACAAGAGCATTTATTAAAAACGATTAATCGTGTCGAGGAATCTAGCTAATCTGCAAAAGTACTTTTAGCTGATAATCAACTATTCAACTATCTATCTAGCCAAGCACTGGTAAATACTGGTGCTTGGTTTTTTTGTGCTTACCAATCGCAAAAGTTACAAACTGACTTGTAACCTCACAATTATTCACATATTGATACGGCAGTACACTGGTGCATTACCCAAGGTCATACCTATAATTAATATCAATTCTGACGCTACTTTATAAGTATTGGTTACTCATTTGAGCGTTGGTACAAGTTCAAAACAATTTAATAAAATCATAAGAATAGGAAATAAACCATGAGTACTACTAACGATGACAATTCAGATATAAAACAAGCTGCAGAACAGGTAAATGGTCAGGAAGTTGAGAAGAACTTAGCAGAGAACAAAAAAGTCGACGCCCCTGAGTCGTTAAGTGAAGAAGAGCAAACGCCTTTTATCGACGATGATTTACGTACTGATAAGTAATCTATAACATCGAACATCGACCTAGTGATTAATAATAACCAATAATAAAGCGAGGGATACGCCATGACTATGCAAGAACCAGTAGCAACAGACATAGAAGAAAAAGTAAACGTGGATGACCCTGCTGCTAATGAACTAGAAAACCTTAAAGATAGCTACGCAGGGCGCAAGCACAAGCCTGAAATTGATGGCCCTGAGCAAGACTCACAAGAGACTGACGAAGTTTATGCTGATCCACGTAAAGAAGAAGACCTTCCAGCTGGTGGAAAGAACGCAGCAGAACTAAGTGCCTACGACTTGAGCCAAAAAGGTAATGAGTAAAGGAATATAGGTAACAGTGGGCTAACCAAATCGACAAAATTATAAATATAAAAAGAGGATATGATAATGCAAGCCAAAGACTCAGCAATAGACAAGACAAAGGTACTAGGATCTGATGATCATAGTGCAATTGAAAAAAATACTACCGAGAACAAAGGAACTGATACTTTTGATGAGTCTGTTGTCGACTCAGAACACGTAAATGATAATGACAATCCAGCGCGCCAACCAGATCGTCGTGATCAAGAAGGTAGTACCGCATTCGATGACAATATCAATGAAGATACTGTCGGTAGTGCAGCACCCAAGAGTGAGGGTATTAATGATTTAAATCGTTATGCCAACATTGATAACGCACAAACCCGTATCTTAAATCCTGATGAAAAAGATTAGATAGGTTTAAATTTCGACAGATCTATAGCGTTTCTTGGGTTAGACGAGTAATTATCATAGTAGGGAGTATTAATGAATAACTCACATAACGAAAGCGTCAATAACGATCATAGCTTAAAAGATGCAGATGATAATAATGGTATTGTTCCTGATGATGCATTACAAAAGGCAAATCCAGCTGCAGCAGAAAAGGCTACGGAAGATCATGATCCGCATAATGTCGCTAAGAGTAACAAACAGTATGACAGTCCATTGATGGAAGATGATAAGTAAGATTTTAGTACATCAATAGCTATTAGTATTCGTACATAAATATGCATTTGTACATAGATAAAAAGGCACTGTGTTTGATACGAGTTATATACTCTTACCAAACACAGTGCCTTTTTTTGTTTCCTACATTTTTACTTTCTACATTATATAGGTAGACATGTTTAGGTAAGGCATGGGCTTTAAGCAGGTGTACCACTGTGAAAACGTAGCTCAGCATCTGGGCTACTGATTAATTCAGCTTCTACTTCTTTAAAGAACGCGACTCGCTCGTCTATATTCTCATCTGATAATGATTGAGCGAGTGCAAGATAATCTTCGAAATGACGGCTCTCTGACTTGAGCAGATAACGATAATACTTCGCTAAGCGTTCATCATCAATGACTTCGGCCAACGCTGCAAAACGCTCACAAGAGCGCGCCTCAATAAATGCCCCAATTATTAATACATCAACCATCGCTGCTGGCTCGTAAGTGCGTTTGTGCTTCAACATACCTTTGGCGTAGCGTCCAGCACCTAGATATTTCCACTCTTGACCGCGCTCATTCATGATACCCAGTACTTGCTCGTAGTGCAGCATCTCTTCTCGTATCAGCTGTGCGAGTTTACGTTGCAAGTCATACGAGAACTCATAACGAAATATCAAATTCATCGCAGTACCAGCGGCCTTTTTTTCGCAGTTAGCATGATCTTGAATGATCATAGGTAGGTTTTCAATCGCAGCATTTACCCAAGCTTGCGTGGTTCGAGCACCTAAAAAGTTATAAACAGGAGATAAGTCTACCTTTATAGGAGTACGCAAATGCATAATATCGACGCTATCTTCTTCAGGCAGCTTTTCTTCGATTAGATCTGTTTCGGCACTATTATTTACAGTTTGAGAGATATTTTCTTCGACAGAATTTTTCTCAATGCCCTTGTCATCTATAGTATTTGCTGTTGATTGTAATGTCGTGAGGTCTTGTTGATTGATAGTCATAGTCTAAGGAAGCTTTATTTGTGAATGGTGATATGAGTAATTATATCGTTAGTCTGACCTAGATACGATGCTAAATAACTGACAGTCATCAATAGGTGTTTATTAATAGATAACGGTTAAGCACAATTAAAGGTATTAATGATTACTTACTGTTTATATTAATTTTGCTGCATATCGTTCCTAGATGATGATTATAGCTCCTAGAGTAGGCCACTTATACATTATCATTATTAAACAGCCTAAGTATTTACTTAGTGAATGGTGTTTCCTTGTTAATTTTATTATTTGATAGTAGGATGAGATTTTGCTATTTAAGCATCTCGTCTTACTTTTATGATTCACTCTTAGTAAAGAGTAAACCTTATATCAATAGATTGCGTTTTACTAGAACATCAAATTTGTAGATATATCCTCGTAGAACAATTAGAGAATCAAAGATTCCACAACGAATGAGATATGAACGTTTAAAACCTCACAAGTTTAAAAAATCTTAAACAGTTACTGTCACAACTCAGTATTAGTACCCCTCACGAACAGATAAGGATAACAATATGAGCCAGTCTTCTAACACCAATCGTATTCAAGAAGGCAGTCTTGCCATCGATCAGCAGTTATATGACTTTATTGAAAACGAAGTACTACCAAAAGTCGGTGTGGATTCAGACGATTATTGGTCAGGTTTCGAAAAGGTTATTAAAGAATTTACCCCGCGCAATAAAGCGTTGCTTGCGACTCGTGACAAGATTCAAGCGCAGATTGACCAGTGGCACTTAGATAATCCTGCGAAAGATGGTGAAATTGACTATCCAGCTTATAAGACATTCCTACAAGAGATTGGTTATTTGCTACCTGAAGGCGAAGCGTTTACGGTTGATACCAAAAACGTCGATGACGAAATCGCACACATCGCAGGGCCGCAGCTAGTCGTACCAGTTCGTAACGCTCGTTATGCGCTTAATGCGACCAACGCACGATGGGGTAGTTTATACGATGCGTTGTATGGCACCGATGTTATCAGTAGTGACAATGGCCAAGAAGCGGGTGGTAGCTATAATCCTACTCGCGGCGCCGCTGTTGTCGCTTACGCTAAAGCGTTTTTAGATGAGCACTTCACACTAGCATCAGGTTCTTACAATGATGTGACTGGCTTTAAAGTAGTCGATGGCAAGCTTGAAGTCGTACAAGGTGATAGCAGTACCGAGCTAAAAGATACGGCTAAGTTTGTCGGCTTTGTCGGTGACGCTGAAGCTCCTACAGGTGTACTGTTGAAGAACAACGGCTTGCATGCTGAGATTCAAATCGATAGTAGTCATCCAGTTGGTAAAGACGATCCAGCAAATATCAAGGATGTACTGCTTGAGTCGGCCATGACAGCTATTCAGGATTGTGAAGACTCAGTCGCTGCGGTAGATGCAGAAGAAAAAGTCGAAGTCTATCGTAATTGGCTTGGCTTAATGAACAGCGACCTACAAGAAACCTTTGAAAAAGGCGGCAAAACGCGTACACGTAAGCAAAACCCAGATCGTGAATATAACACGCCAGATGGTGGCAAGCTGATCTTACCAGGTCGTTCGCTATTATTGATTCGTAACGTCGGTCACTTGATGCAGAACCCTGCCATCTTAGTCGATTTGGGCGAGGGCCAAGAGCAGATATTTGAAGGCTTAATGGATGGCTTAATCACGCCACTATTATCACTTAATGATATTAAAGGCAAAAACGAGCTATCAAACTCACGTCAAGGTTCAATGTATATCGTGAAACCAAAAATGCATGGCCCTGAAGAAGTTAAAATGGCCAATGACTTATTTAATGCGTCAGAAGACCTGTTAGGTCTAGAGCGCAATACGCTCAAAATCGGCATCATGGATGAAGAGCGCCGTATGACGGTCAACTTAAAAGAAGCAATCCGCCAAGCCAAAGAGCGCGTTATATTCATTAATACGGGTTTCTTAGACCGTACTGGTGATGAGATGCATACCAGCATGAATGCAGGTCCATTTGTACCAAAAGGCGAGATGAAGTCGCAAGCATGGCAGCCTGCTTACGAGCAGTGGAACGTTGATATCGGTCTAGAGACAGGCCTACAAGGTCGTGCGCAAATCGGTAAGGGTATGTGGGCCAAGCCTGATGAAATGAAAGAGATGATGGATACTAAAGCCGCTCATCCTAAGTCTGGTGCTAGCACTGCGTGGGTACCATCACCAACGGGCGCTACCTTGCATAGCATACACTATCATCAAGTAAGCGTAGCTGATGTACAAGACACGCTAAAATCACGCGAGCGTGCTAGCTTGGATGACATCTTGACCATTCCATTAGCAAAAAATACCGACTGGACTGATGAAGAGAAGCAGCAAGAGCTTGAAAACAATGCTCAAGGTATCTTGGGTTATGTCGTACGCTGGGTAAATCAAGGCGTGGGTTGCTCCAAGGTACCTGATATCAATGATGTCGGTCTCATGGAAGATCGTGCTACTTTGCGTATCTCAAGCCAACATATTGCTAACTGGTTGCATCATGGCGTGGTGAGTGAGCAGCAAGTGATGGATACGATGAAACGCATGGCCAAGGTCGTCGATGAGCAGAATGCAGGCGATGATGACTATCAATCAATGGCAGATAACTTGGATAGCTCTTATGCATTTAAAGCGGCTTGCGATTTAGTCTTCAAAGGACGCGCACAGCCTAGTGGTTATACTGAACCATTGTTGCATCAAGCACGTTTGGATCTTAAAGCAAACGCTTAGAACAATAGACTAAATATGACAGGTATTTGAGCATACTTGATGAGCAAGTATGCCAGTCAGTCTTGCTCATTTGTAACTGATAAATTTGCTCAAATAGATTATTAACTTCTTAATTAGCGCTATTTATTTTTAGTAAATAGCGCTTTATTTTGGACTATTTTTCGATGTTTATTATAAAAATTTAAGAATATTAGTAATCATATTAACCAATATTATTCGTATCTAATTGAGTAAGCGGAAGTTTTTTAACAATCGTTCAAATAAAATGAAGGGTCTGTTATTTGATAATAGATGTATCGAAAAGGCAAAAAAATATGTTGCAAATTATGTCAAAGTTGTTATGCTTGTACTCGAAGTATGAGTTTGGTAACGGATGTTACGCAATGGAAGGATAAAAACTAAAGATTACATGGCAGTTACTTTTTTAATCCCAGTTATGTAAATCATGGTTTTTTTCATCTTACTGTAATAGAACTTCGCCACACTTGTTTCTGACTAATCTCGGTAGCCAGTTACACATTATATCTTTGAGGATTTGTGACGATACCATTATGGGCGCCAGCTAATAATAGCTTGCTCATTACTACAATTGTAAAGTGGAGATACCCCATGAAAAAACTACTTTTAGCTACAGCAATCGCAGCCCTATCTGTATCTGCAGCCAATGCAGCACCAACTCTATACGGGAAAGCTTTCTTAGCGGCTGACTATGAAAATGCTGAATTTGATGGCCCTGCTGGCAACATGTATGACGAAGATACAGTACAGATTAACTCTCATGCTTCACGTATCGGCCTTAAAGGTTCTGAAGCCATGACTGCTAATACTGATGTTATCTATCGTTTAGAGTACGGTACAAGCATCGATGGTGATAACGCTACTTTCAGTAACCGTGATACGTATCTTGGTGTTGTAAACAAGCAGTTCGGTGAGTTCCGTGTTGGTAAAAACCAATCAAGCCTAGCTCGTATTGACAACGTTGTTGTTAACCAAGGTTACTGGGATAACCTAGGCCAAACTCAAAATGAAAGTGAAGTTGTTAGTGCTTTGAACATGGCGGATAGTAACCGTATCAACAGTTCAGTTATTTGGACTGCACCAAAATACAATGGCCTACCATTACAACTGTCTGCAATGTATAGCTCTGATGATGCAAACGGTAATGACAATGCAGGCTTCGGTGTAGCAATGTTGTTTGACCAAGGTACTGGTTTTACTGCTGGTATTGCTTACGATAAAGACCAAAACATCGATGGTGATATCATCCGTGGTACAGCAACTGTTGATCTAGGTAAATACATGGCCGCTCCTGTCACTCTAGGTGCGCTATACCAAGTAGGTGATTATGATTACGGTACTAAAGATGAAAAAGGTCTAGTTGTTAGCGCTCAGATGGGTCTAAATAACTTTGCTTATCCAGCAGCTGTATATGCACAGTACAACAAAACTGACAACTTAGATGGTCTTGATAATGCTGATTCAGACCAAATCGTTGTTGGTGGTAAATACATGTATAAGGATAACATCATTGCTCATGCCTATGCTGGCGTAAACAATGCTGATAACGTTCCATACATGAGTACTAGAGGTGATGCAGACGTAGTCGTAGTTGGTACTGGTCTAGAATACTTATTCTAGTAACAACTAGAATTTGTTTTTAAAAAAACTCATCCTTCGGGGTGAGTTTTTTGTTGTGCAGCGTTTTAATAATAGAAAAATGTTTGCTACCAACACGAAAATATAAGAGTTTCAGACAGTTTGCATTTTTGCCCTATATTTTATGGCGTATTTTTAGTAAAATCCTTCTTTACCAATTACCGACAGAGTACTATGACCAAGTTTATATTCGTGACCGGTGGGGTAGTGTCCTCACTAGGAAAAGGTATCACCGCAGCTTCTCTTGCAGCGGTCTTAGAAGCACGTGGCGTGACTGTCACGATGACCAAAATGGATCCGTATATTAACGTCGATCCAGGTACAATGAGCCCGTTTCAGCATGGTGAAGTATTCGTCACTGAAGATGGCGCAGAGACCGATTTAGATTTGGGTTATTACGAGCGCTTCTTGCGTCACTCAAAAATGAGTAAGAGTAATAATTTTACCAGTGGCCGTATTTATCAGAATGTATTGAATAAAGAACGCCGTGGTGAGTATCTAGGCGGTACTGTACAGGTTATTCCGCATATTACTGATGAAATCAAAAACAAAATCCTTGCCAGTGGCGAAGGGTATGATATCGCTATTATCGAAATTGGCGGTACGGTTGGTGATATCGAATCACTTCCTTTTATGGAAGCCGTACGTCAGATGCAGGTAGAGCTTGGCCGTAATAGAGCCATGCTAATGCATCTTACTTTAGTACCGTATATTGCTAGTGCTGGTGAGACCAAAACTAAGCCAACGCAGCATTCCGTAAAAGAGCTGCGCTCTATTGGTCTACAGCCTGATATCCTAATTTGCCGCTCTGATCATCATATTTCACAAGACAACCGTCGTAAGATTGCGCTATTTACCAACGTTGAAGAGCGTGCAGTCATTATGTGTGAAGATGCACAGAGTATCTATCAGATACCGCGTACATTGCACGAGCAGGATCTTGATGATCTAATTTGTGAGCGTTTCGGTCTTGATGTGCCTGAAGCTGATTTGAGCGATTGGGACAAAGTGGTTGAAGCACAGTTGAATCCAGAAGGAACAGTGACTGTTGCGATGGTCGGCAAATATGTCGAGCTTCCAGATGCTTATAAGTCTATCAACGAAGCATTGCTACATGCAGGTATCACGCATAAAGTAGATGTGAAAATTGACTACATCGATGCTGAACGTCTAGAAGATGATGATACTTTGCTTGCGCAGCTAAACGATGCTGATGCTATCTTAGTACCAGGCGGTTTCGGTGAGCGCGGTACGATGGGTAAAATAAAAGCCATCACTTATGCTCGTGAAAACAGCGTCCCATATTTAGGTATTTGCCTTGGTATGCAGTTGGCTGTGATTGAGTATGCACGTAATGTACTTAATATTAACGCCAACTCTTCTGAGTTTGATCGTAAGACCGCTGAGCCTATTATTGGTCTGATCACTGAGTGGTTAGATGAGCGCGGCGAGTTACAGATTCGTAGTGATGATTCAGACCTTGGTGGCACGATGCGTCTAGGCGCACAGCAAGCAGAGCTAGTTTCTGGTAGTAAGCTAAGCCAAATTTATGGTGCAAGCAATATCACTGAGCGTCATCGCCATCGCTATGAGATGAACAACCGTTATATTGAGCCGCTAGAGCAAGCAGGTATGACCATCTCTGGTTATTCTGCCAAGCAGCATTTGGTAGAGTCGGTAGAGATCTCTGAGCATCCATGGTTTGTTGCTGTACAGTTCCATCCTGAGTTCACTAGCTCACCGCGCGGTGGTCATCCACTGTTTAACAGCTTTGTAAAAGCGGCTAAGAACCACAACGAAGCAAAATAGCTCTCAAAATGTAATGTATATTGAAAGCGTTTATTATAAAAAAGACTGATCTTCGGATTGGTCTTTTTTTTGCTTAATTCAAACTGCTAGACATTATTAAAGAGTCAACATCTTCATTAATAGAGTCTAATTACGCTTGCATACTTTTTTTAATCAGCCTATCGGTTACAATATGGGATAGAGATATTAATAACAAAATAAGAGGTAGTGGCTTCATGGAAAACTTATTGACCGCACAATCACATATCACGCTCAACACTCCTAATAACGATACGATTAAAATTGGTAACGACCAGCCTTTTGTATTGTTCGGTGGTATGAATGTTTTAGAGTCTAAAGAATTGGCATTTGAGATTGCTGAGCAGTATGTTGATATTTGCCAGCGCTTGGGTATCGGCTATGTTTTTAAAGCGAGCTTTGATAAAGCCAACCGCTCAAGTCTGCATTCGTATCGTGGGCCTGGTTTAGAGCAAGGTATCGATTGGCTAGGTCAGATCAAAGAAAAATTCCAAGTACCGATTATCACTGATGTGCATGAGCCACATCAAGCAGCATCAGTCGCTGAAGTGGCTGATATTATTCAGCTACCTGCATTTTTGTCACGTCAGACAGATCTAGTGCATGCGATGGCAAAAACAGATGCCATTATTAATATCAAAAAGGCGCAGTTTTTGGCCCCTCACGAGATGCGTCATATCGTTAATAAGTGCCTAGAAGGTGGTAATGATAAATTGATACTTTGTGAGCGTGGTAGTGCCTTTGGCTATAATAATTTAGTCGTGGATATGCTTGGTTTTGATACCATGAAGCAGATGGATATACCGGTATTCTTTGACGTGACGCATAGCTTACAACAGCCAGGTGCACGTAGTGATAGTGCTGGTGGACGTCGTGAGCAGATTACAACACTTGCCCGTGCAGGTATGGCTACAGGGTTGGCAGGGTTATTTTTAGAAGCGCATCCAAACCCAGAAACTGCAAAATGTGATGGTCCATGTGCGCTGCGTATGAATCAACTAGAGCCTTTCTTACGTCAGCTTAAGCAAATTGATGATTTGGTCAAAGGTTTTGAAGTATTGGATACTCATTGATACGGTACGTTATAAGAGGGCTATACAATGGCAATTCAAATGGCGCAAGTAAGCATCGAAAATATCGATGATGCAGAGGGCTTAGATAGCGTAATGACTGTGCTTAAGAATATCTCAGGCGTGACGGCTATTAATTTGGATCCTAAGCATAATGTCGCAACGGTAAGCTATGATGATACAGATACTAGTATCCATGCCTTAACAGCAGCGATTAGTATGGTGGACTATGTGACTCAGCCATTTCCGATTGATTCACCGCAGAACCCGCACCATAACGATTTATAATTACAAATAGCTATTGCTATAAATTTGTCGACGCGCTCTTTTATGTTTTTATTGATAAGTTACTGTTTCGTTAATAGCATCTCGTTAATAAAGCAACAACCAAACGGTCTTGTTGTCGAGGATAATAGGGCTTATGCTTATTTAATGTAGCTTTGATAGTTGCTCTTCCTTTGATAACTTAAAAAACATCAAAGTAAGCATTAACAGAATCACTATTAGAGTTGCTCATTACTAATAAAAATAAGGAGCCCAATATGGCAGATCAAACACGTATTATTAAAATTGACGGTATGACTTGTGGCGGATGCGTAGCAAGCGTACATACGGCAACAGCTGATATTGATGGATTAGAAACTATTACCGTTGACCTCGCTGATAACCTAGCGACGATAACCTTTGATGATAGCAAAACCAGTGCAGAGGCTATTGCTTCAGCTATTGACGATGCGGGATTTGAGGCGACAGTTGCTAACTCATAAATTCCATCACTTATTTACAGAACCAGCTAACATGTTATTACAAGCATGATAGCTGGTTTTTTAATGATTAACGATTATGAGTATTTAGCATTGATACTTTGATACATGGCTACTTTGTCTAAAATGCTCATACTGAATACGATATAACCTAATTGCTTTATTTGAATTTTTTGCCTACCCACTGATATTTTATCGTGGTTCCTACGAATTTATAGGCACCATGACGAGTTTTATTTATGAACGATACCACCCGTACTACCAAAGATGAGTCTTATGATGTCGAAACTGATGTTGAGTCCGACACGCCACTGACACCGCAACGCGCGCATTTGCAATTGGCGATTGACGGCATGACTTGTCAGGCCTGCGCCTCAAGAATTGAGAAGGTGCTTAACAAGAAGCCTTCAGTGTACGAGGTAAGTGTGAGTTTTGCTGGCGAGACTGCCAATGTTGATTATGATCCGACCCAGACGACGCCCGAACAGGTGACAGAGTGGGTGAGTAAAACAGGCTTTGTGGCTAATGTACAGGCAGCCGATAGCTTATTTGCTCAGACTGACGAAGATACCGCCACTCAATACCCATGGCGTTTGATTGGATTATGGGTTTGTTTGGTGCCATTTTTGGTGGGTATGGCAGGTATGTTGGCGGGTTTTGGTATGGCGTGGATGCCGCCAGTCTGGGTGCAATTTATTTTAGCGACTGTAGTACAGTTTGGTTTGGCGCTACCGTTTTATAAGAGCGCATGGGCATCTATAAAAGGTGGCCTTGCCAATATGGATGTACTGGTGGTCATCGGTACAGTGACGATATGGGCATATTCGACTTACCTTTGGCTCACGCACGGCGATGGTACTTTAAACAGTCTATTGCAAAATGGACATTTGGGTGGACATGGCATTAGTAACAGCCCAGCCGTATATTTTGAAGCAGGGGTGATGGTCATTGCCTTTGTGCGTACAGGTAAATATCTTGAGGAACGTACCAAGAAGCACAGCCTAAACAGTATTGATTTATTATTGTCATTGACACCTGATGAAGTAGAGCAGCGACAGCCAAATGGTGAATTTCATAGGATTGCGTTGTCTGATGTACAAGTAGGTGACGTCTTACGTGCAAAGCAAGGCAGCCGCGTCGCTACAGATGGTACCGTCATAGAAGGCAGCGGCTGGTGCGTGGAGAGTCATTTAACTGGCGAGTCGGTAGCTCTCAAAAAAGAACAAGGTGATGGATTGCTGGCAGGCGCTTTGGTAGAGAATGGCAGTCTGCTATACCGTGTCAGTGCGAAGGGCAGCGACACGAAACTCGGCGATATGGTACAAGCGTTGAGTGATGCACAAGGCTCAAAAGCCAATCTAGCGCGTCTCGCGGATCGAGTAACGGCTATTTTTGTACCTGTAGTGGTAACGATTGCGTTGGTTACTTTTGGGGTCACATGGTGGCTAACAGGTATGGTTGATACTGCTTTAATGCACGCAGTATCGGTATTGGTCATTGCTTGTCCTTGTGCACTTGGTTTGGCCACGCCAGCGGCAATTATGGCGGGTATGGGCGTTGCTGCGCGTCATGGTGTGTGGTTCAAGGATGCGCAAAGTCTTGAGGCAGCAGGTAATATAGATACGGTAGTGCTCGATAAAACGGGCACATTGACTATTGGTAAACCTACTATCGTCGATCATGTCATGGTGGATAAGTCGCTTGCTGTGGACGATGTATTGCAGATTGCCGCCAGTGTCGAGGCGCATGCCAGTCATCCACTAGCAACTGCCCTCGTCAATACGGCTAAAGAACGACAACTGTCTCTATTTGATGTGACTGATATCAGTGTGATAAAAGGCGCTGGTATACAAGCAAATATCGAAGGGCTTGGATTAATAAAAGTGGGTACGGCAGAGTTTGCGAACTTGACGTTGCCAAGATTCATGCCAAAAGTATGGCAAATTGCTAGTACTGTTGCGATTAGTATCAATGATGAGCCATTAGGCGCGTTTGCCTTAGCTGATGACTTAAAGGCAGATACGCCGCAAGCAATCGCTGCACTACAAGATGCGGGTATCAATGTCATTTTGATGAGTGGTGATAAGCAGTCCGTTGTCGATCATGTAGCAGGGCAGTTGGGTATTGATAAGGCTTATGGCAAAATGAGCCCGCGTGACAAGGCCAGTCAAATTGCACTATTGCAAACTGCTGGTCATAAGGTAGCGATGGCAGGAGACGGCGTCAATGATGCGCCAGCGATGGCTACTGCTGATGCCAGCTTTGCGATGTTTGAGGGGACTGATGTCGCGCAGCATAGTGCCTCTGCACGTTTAATGGGTGAGTCGCTCATGCATATCGATGCGGCACAAAAAATTGCTCAAGCAACGCTACGCAATATTAAACAAAATCTATTTTTCGCCTTCATTTATAACTGTCTCGGTATTCCACTTGCTGCATTTGGGTTTTTGAATCCGATGATTGCCGCCGCTGCTATGGCACTTAGCTCCATCTCAGTACTTATGAATGCACTACGATTGACACGGTTTAAGACAGAGGTTGAGCTAGATAATACGATATCTACCTCTCATACGGATAAAAAGCATTTAGCAAAAGGATAGCTATCATATTTGCTAAATGCTTCTATAAATATAAAACAGATAGCCATCGCATATATGTATCTCTAAGATTTTTTTTATGACGGCAAGTCGGTGTAAGATAAGGGAAGTTTGGTAAAATATATGCTATGATGCCAAGCACTATAGCCGACTATTAATCTGCTTTATATCCTTCTAATTGCTAGGTAACGATAGCCACAAGATAGAAAGGTATAAAGGGTTTTTAGGACTATGCGCTATATGATATTTTGCTTTATCTTTTTTGTATGCTAGCTGCCGTTACTTATCTCACAAACTTGGCATGACCAAAGGAATTAACAGACATTATGTACGCTGAAGAAACCAACAACGTCACCGCAATTAAAGACATTCGCGCTCGTGAAATTTTAGACTCGCGCGGCAACCCAACTATCGAAGCTGATGTTATCTTAGCTGACGGTACTGTCGGCCGTGCTGCTGCTCCAAGTGGCGCATCAACAGGCTCACGTGAAGCGCTTGAGCTACGTGATGGCGACAAGACCCGCTTTATGGGTAAAGGCGTCAAAAAAGCCGTTTCTAATGTCAACAGTCAAATTCGCAGTGCCTTGATTGACAAAGATGTGACTGAGCAACAGGCCATTGATGATGCCATGATTGCGCTAGATGGTACAGAAAACAAAGAAAGCTTGGGTGCTAATGCTATGCTAGCTGTGTCACTTGCGACAGCCAAAGCGGCAGCCAAGTCACAGAATCTACCATTACATCAGTACATTGCCAATCTACGTAATCAAACGTCGTTGACCATGCCTGTGCCGATGATGAACATCTTGAACGGTGGTGAGCACGCGGACAACACAGTTGATATCCAAGAGTTTATGATTGAGCCTGTGGGCTTCACAAGCTTCTCAGAAGCGCTGCGTGCTGGTACAGAAATTTTCCATAGCTTAAAGTCTGTGTTGAAATCGCAAGGCTTAAATACTGCCGTTGGTGATGAAGGTGGTTTTGCACCGAACCTACGTAGTAACGAAGAAGCCATCACGGTTATTATGCAAGCGATTGAACAAGTCGGCTACAAAGCTGGTGAAGATATTCATCTTGCGCTAGATTGTGCGGCTAGTGAGTTTTACAAAAATGGTCAATACGTTTTGGCAGGCGAAGGCAATAAAGCCTTTGATAGCCAAGGGTTCTCAGACTATCTAGTTGGGCTGGCACGTCAGTATCCGATTATCTCTATCGAAGACGGTCTTGATGAGTCGGATTGGGATGGCTGGAAGTATTTGACCGAGCAGATTGGCGATAAAGTCCAATTGGTTGGTGATGATTTGTTTGTGACCAATCCTGCGATCTTGCAAGAAGGTATTGATAAGCATATTGCCAATGCTATTTTGATTAAATTTAACCAAATTGGCACTTTGTCAGAAACGCTAGATGCGATTTATATGGCTAAGAAAAATGGCTATGCAACTATCATTTCACATCGTTCAGGTGAAACTGAAGACAGCACCATTGCAGATTTGGCAGTTGGTACAGCGGCAGGTCAGATCAAAACTGGCTCACTATGCCGTTCAGACCGCGTAGCGAAGTACAACCAATTGCTACGTATTGAGCAGCAAGTACGTGCAAGCTATCGTGGCCGTGAAGAGTTTATCGGTCTACGTGGCTAAGCGTCTGACTGGCTCTTTGGCGCGTAATATGCGTTAAGTAATGTACGCTAAAAAGCCTAGACTCATCAGCTGAAGTCAATACTTAGGCGATATATAATCATTTGTATATCGCCTAATCAGCTTAAACTTTACTATCCTCTTTTATACCGTTTGGCGTTATCACCTTATGAAATATTTTAGCCAATTTATACTACTTGCTTTAGCCGTTGCAGTGCTTTTAGGATTGCAATATCAGTATTGGTTGGGTGAAAATGGCCGTTTTGAACATAACAAGTTGACAGCTCAAATTGAAGAGCAACAACGTTTGAATGACAATCAAGTTGCAGCAAACAACTTACTACGCACCGATGTTCAAGATTTAAAAACGGGACTTGAGGCCGTAGAAGAGCATGCTCGCTTAGATTTAGGTTTAATCAAACCCAATGAGACTTTTGTCCAAGTATCCACCGCACCAACCACGCACAGCAACTATTAGCTATTACGAATATACTGGCTCTTACAAATAGACTATTTTTCACGGCATGACTTAATTTTCATGACGTAGCATTATAATGTTGTTACCTGACACCATTCATTATACTTAACACCTGCTTTATTCCTCTTTACATATACTGTCATGGGCTCAAACCATGAGTACACTACTATGAATACAACCCCTAATATACATGCCATGATTGTCGCAGCTGGTCGCGGCAGCCGTTTTGGTGCGTCTATCGCCAAGCAATATACAATGCTAGAAGGTCAGACGCTGTTGCAGCAAAGCGTGGCACGACTTGCTTGTAGCGATTACATCGATAAGTGTCTATTGGTCATATCAGCCAATGACAGCACGGCTCAACAATTAGAGTTTGCACTTCCTGTACGCTATGCAGTTGGCGGAGCAGAGCGTTGGCAGTCAGTACAAGCAGGCGTTGAAGCAATTAGTCAGACAGGCGCTGATGATTCAGATTTGGTGCTTATTCACGATGCAGCACGTCCCGCTGTACCGAATGTAGATATCGATCAAGTGATTGAAGCAGCGATGCTGGAGCCTTACGGCGCTATTCTAGCGACACCAGTGGCCGATACGTTAAAAGCTTCCTATCAGCAAGCTACAAATACAGAAGAGAGTCGTCCACATTCTTATACCAAATCTACTATTGATCGTAGCAATATGTGGCAAGCACAAACCCCGCAAGTATTCCGCTTAGGTCAATTAAAAAAAGTCCTAAATCATGTGTTTGAACATCAGCTAAGCATCACAGATGAAGCCAGTGCTTTTGAACAACTAGGTTTTCCAATACGCTTAGTCTCTGGTAGTCGCCAGAATATGAAACTGACCTATCCTGATGATGCGGTACTGTTAACAGCGATTATGGCGCTTCAGTCTTAGTTTCAACTCTGCTTCCGCTAACGAGCATCAGTTTTACTCCTTTTATACTTAATGGTGGCCATGATAAGAATTATGGCTTCAGTAGCCACTATATCCTCGTTAGACTTCTCTGTACTATTCTTAAAAATTAATGAATTCAGAAATAATCTATTACTAAAACCTATACCGAGAATATATATAATCTACTTTGGAATATAATATGGTTATTACATATGTTTTTTGTTTCTGAGCGGGCCTATGTCCAGTAATAGGTTGCTTTAATGACCAAACTAACCTATGATGTAACTAACTTAATACAATTAATATAAAAACTTATAAAATCAATAATATATCAGACCGATTCATTACGCTTAGTTATGTTGTCTCTATATTTTTTCTGAAGTTAGTATGATTGTTTTAGCGACATTTACCTGATAATAGGGAGAAGCTGATTGTCAACAATCAACGATTCAACAAATCCAGTAACGACAGATCTCTGCCAGCTTGTATATATAAGCCGGATTACCTCTACTGGTCTTTCAAGTCCTAGCACGCTTAATGATATCTCAGAGACCGCGGTTGAACGCAATCAAATAGATAATGTCACGGGTATTCTTTGCTATGGCAATGGCTACTTTTTGCAGTGTGTCGAAGGCTCAGAGCAGGCACTAACCAATCTAAAAAATCGTTTGTTGGTAGATGATCGACATAAAGAATTAAAGATTTTAGATTTTTCTGAAATTACCAAACGTCGTTTTGCCAGTTGGTCATTACGTTCGATTACCCTTGAGCGTTGGATGACTAAAGAGCCTGAGCTTAAAAAGTTAATGCCATTCAAGCCGTATGAGTGGGATTCTAATGAGTGGCAGAAGTTCTTGGACGTGTTGCAGGGCTACTATGAAGAGCAAACGAGAACAGGTAACGTTGATACGCCTCCTGTCAAATATAGTACGCTAGGGGTGACTTTAAGTAAAGTTGTAGGGCAGCATCAAGCGTTCTTTTTAATCCAGACGATATTAGGATTGATGATAGTGGCTACGTTGCTATGGTTACTGCTGTAATCGATAGATATGAATAAAGTACCCATTGAGCCAAGCTATATTTATAATTAATAAGACAACTAAATAAAAAAGCCAGCATTCAATTGATGCTGGCTTTTTTATTCAAAAGAATAAGTTGGCTTTTAATGAGAGACATAAAAAAACCCAGTTCATAATAAATTATGAACTGGGTTTTGGTGGTACGCTTGTTAGTCTAATCTAATGCTAAGCAATAGTGCTAACAAGTGACGCCAAATAGTGGCGTCCCCAGGGGGATTCGAACCCCCGTTACCGCCGTGAAAGGGCGGTGTCCTAGGCCTCTAGACGATGGGGACTAGTAACAACACTTCAACTGCTTTCACCATTTATGCTGAAGTGGTGCGTATTTTAATAGCGTCGGCGCTTCCTGTCAAGCCTTTTTCTACGTCTTTTTAAAATTAAATATCTTTTTTTAATTGCGCGACGAGGATGTAGGTCATTTCGCTTTAAATGATAGCGAATCCATAAAGAAGTACAGGCGCTAATCGTCAATGCAAGCAGCATATAACCGAGAATGGTGCCCCATAACTTGAGCTGTGGATCCATAATAAAGTCCCTCCTATTAATCTTGATAATACCTACTATCAAGACAGTGTGAGCAACTTGAACCATCTATAGGATATAACTACATCGTTTAAGAGTGATATTTTATCATCAGACCGTTATTTATATCGAATAAAACAACCACATCTGTAATCAATAAATAGTTCCGTCTATTTATTATGATATCAATCATATCCCTATTGATTGCCAAATCAAGATGTCAAAGTCATCAAGTATTACAAATAGCACTATTATGTATGATTGGCAATATAGGATATGTGACTTATTGACTGTCGCTATCAGCTGACTCTTCTTTCGCGTCTTCATTATGCAGCGCATTGGCTAACATAGGGTAGTTATTCAGTATATGACAGAATAGTTCAGCAGTCTTTTGAGTGTCATACAGAGCTGAGTGAGCATTCTTACCATCAAACTCTAACCCTGCTGCTTTACAAGCACGTGCTAAGACAGTTTGACCAAATGCCAATGCTGATAAGGTGACGGTATCAAATACTGAAAAGTTATGAAATGGATTGTGGTTTTTACTATTGGTTCGTAGCACAGCTGCATTTAAAAAAGCCAAGTCAAAATGGGCATTGTGCCCAATTAAGACACATTGACGGCATTCTTCGTCACGGCGTACGTCTTTTAACCCTTTAAATATGCGGCGCAATGCTGTTTTTTCATCTTCAGCAATGGCTTTGCGCATTGGGTTTTTAGGATCAATACCCGTAAAGGCAAGCGCACTTGGCTCTAAGTTTGCGCCTTCAAAAGGCTCGATATGAGCGTTGAAAGCTTCACCTGGATAAAATATACCTTGCTCATTCAGTAAGACAGGGATACAGGCAATTTCTAACAGTGCATCGGTCTGGGCGTTGAAACCTGCTGTTTCCACGTCGACGACAACAGGCAAGAACTTGCGAAAGCGGTCTTTTAAGGCCATAGGCGCTTGCTCATCTGTCACTGAAGCTGCACCTTCAGCAGAAGTGCTTAGAGTAGCATCAGGACTAGCAGATTTAGGGTTTGATAAGTCTTCGTCAGGCAAGGTCGCTATGTTTTGATTAATCATATAAAGTTAAATCACTTTTATCAGTCGTACTAATATATTGAATAAGAAATAAGCATCCTATGATACTAACTGCACCTTTAATACAAAGAAATCTACTACAAAGGTATCATTAGTATCATAGGATAAAATAATAGGTCATTTATTGAATGCTAAGCTTTGCGGGCGTTAAGCCTTAATCGACCAAGGTAGCGTCTCACCTGCCATCAAGGGCGTCAATGATGCACCATCAAAATAAGGATAGTCAGTCGGTACTTGCATAGGCGTGTTGACAAGCGTGATAGTGCTTTCATTTAGAGGTAAACCGTAGAACTGAGCGCCAAAACGACTAGCGAAACCTTCAAGCTTATCTATTTTTCCAACACTATCAAAGGCGGTCGCATACAAAGGCAGCGCCGTGGCTGCACTATAGCAACCGGCACAGCCACAAGCGGCTTCTTTTTTGTCTGTCGCATGCGGTGCAGAGTCGGTACCCAAGAAGAACTTTGGATTACCACTAGTGGCCACATCTAATAGCACTTTTTGGTGGCTCTCACGCTTTAAAATAGGTAGGCAATAAAAGTGCGGTTTGATGCCACCAACCAATAAATGATTGCGGTTAAACATCAAATGCTGCGGCGTAATAGTGGCAGCAACATGGTTACCTTGTGACAATACAAAATCTGCCGCATCGCTGGTAGTGATGTGCTCTACTACTATTTTCAACGTAGGGAATTTCACGATAATTTGAGCCAATACTTCATCTAAGAAACGTTTTTCACGATCAAAGATATCTATATGGTCTTGGGTCACTTCACCATGAATTAGCAATGGCAAATTGTACTTCTCTAATGCTTCAAAGACATCGACGCAGGCATTAATATTGGTGACGCCATCTGCGGAGTTGGTAGTCGCTCCAGCAGGGTAGAGTTTGACAGCTTGTACGATACCTGACTGCGCTGCCAACTCGATATCTTGGGCAGTGGTATTATCCGTTAAATATAGAGTCATACGCGGATCAAAAGCTGACTTGCGCTCAAGACTTAAATCACTTGCTGCTAATTGCTCCATGATACGTGCGCGGTAAGCAATAGCATCCTGCGCATTTTTGACTGGAGGCACAAGGTTTGGCATACAGATGACACGGTTGAAGCTGCTTGCTGCATGAGGTACGGTCGTGCTCAAAGCGAGATCGTCACGCAAATGAATATGCCAGTCATCTGGCTGAAGGATGGTCAATTCTCTAATCGAATCAGTCATAGTGTCAAAGCGCTCTATATCGTCAAATAAAGGAAACAAAAGGGAGTAATACTGTGGGTCTATCATAACAGATTTGCCCACTTGACTAAATATAAGGCTAGATATCTGTACATAATTCATTGAGCTAAGATTAATATCTTGTCGTTAAATGATGTTTAAATTTTGGTGGCAAAAATGAGGTTGACTAGAATTTAAGTCAAAAGCGTACGCCTTATGGCAGTTAGACTTTTGCCCATAGTAAATATGATGTACACTGAGCAGGTAATTATCGTTCGACTTGCTTTCGATTTGATCGTCGCCTTTTCTAAAACTATATTTCATAATGGGAGTTATTCATGGCTCAACTTGATCCAAAAAATATCAATAAAATCGTCTTGGCTTATTCAGGTGGTCTTGATACCTCAATCATCGCTAAATGGCTACAAGAAACTTATGATGCGGAAGTAATTACCTTTACCGCTGATATCGGTCAAGGCGAAGAAGTTGAGCCAGCACGAGCCAAAGCTCAAGCAATGGGTATCAAGCATATCCATATCGAAGATTTGCGCGAAGAGTTCGCTCGTGATTATGTATTCCCTATGTTCCGTGCTAATGCCATTTACGAAGGTGAGTACTTATTAGGTACGTCTATTGCTCGTCCATTGATTGCCAAGCGTTTGGTTGAGATTGCTAAAGAGCACAACGCCGATGCTATCAGTCATGGTGCGACTGGTAAAGGCAATGACCAAGTTCGTTTTGAGCTAGGTGCTGTCGCTTTGTCACCAGACGTAGTGACTATTGCCCCTTGGCGTGAGTGGGATCTATCAAGCCGCGAAAGCTTGATGAAATATGCTGAAGAGCATGATATCGCAATCGATTATGCGGGCAATAAGAAAAAATCTCCTTACTCAATGGATGCTAACTTACTACACATCTCTTATGAAGGCGGTGTTCTAGAAGAACCGTATACTGAAGCAGAAGATGACATGTGGCGCTGGTCTGTCAGCCCAGAAGAAGCACCTGATGAAGCACAGTATCTAGAACTAGAATACGAAAAAGGCGACATCGTTGCTATCGATGGCGAAGCGCTTAAGCCTTATGAAGTCATGATTAAGCTGAATGAAATCGGCGGCAAACATGGCATCGGCCGTTTAGATATCGTTGAAAACCGTTACGTCGGCATGAAGTCACGTGGTTGCTACGAGACGCCAGCGGGCACGATTATGCTAAAAGCACATCGCGGTATCGAATCACTAACGCTTGATCGTGAAGCTGCCCATCTAAAAGATGAGCTAATGCCACGCTACGCAAAAATCATCTACAATGGCTATTGGTTCAGCCCTGAGCGTATGATGCTACAAGCATTGATTGACAAATCACAAGAATACGTCAACGGTACTGTACGTGTAAAACTGTATAAAGGTAGCGTGAGCGTTGTTGGTCGTAAATCTGACGATTCATTATTTGATGAAAAAATCGCCACTTTCGAAGATGATGCGGGCGCTTATGATCAAAAAGACGCAGAAGGCTTTATCCGTCTAAATGGTCTACGTTTAGCTATCGAAGCTAGCCGTGGTCGCGATTTATCTAAGTAATTTTTTAGGCTACTTATAGCCAATCCGTAACTTAGATCGCACAACAAAAAAGAGGCTCTATTAATGTAGAGCCTCTTTTTTTATGGCTAATAACTTACTAATAAAACCATTACTTTGAGAGTGGCTGTCTTAACAGTAAATCTTTTTATTCAGCTTTTTCTGTCTCTACAACGTCAGATTCATCTTCGTCTACCATTACAATGGCCACATCTTGCTGTTGCCGCTCATCAATAGCATCTTGTTCTAATACTTCTTCAGTTGCCAGGATCGCACCGTCAGATTTTTGCGATTGGTACTTTAAGGTAGCGAGCGCACCAAGGACACCGACGACAAGTATGATGATAAGAATGACAGGATTTTTCCATAGCGGTGTGGAAGCCTCATATTCGATGGGCTTTTCACTAGTGGTGGTCGGTGTATTGTCGTTATTGCCGCCGATTAACCCCAAACTTACTAAAGGCGGTTTAGGCGGATTGGCTGGTTCAGAGTTAACGCGCAGTCGATTTCGGCTAAGATAGATATCTGAGATTTTGGCTAATTGTAGCAGCCAGCGTTGATGTGGTAAGGCAACGGCATGCATCTCGGTAAATACTAGCATATCGTTGTGACGACCTTGCTGTAGATTGTCTGGTGAGCGTCCAATGGCTTTTAGGTAATTGCCTGTCGCCATTTGCATGTCTTGCACAGGTTCATAATTTTCAGGCTTGAATCCGGTCAGCTCATACCAGTAAGGATCAAAAGAAGGTGGAGTGCTTGATAGCTGTTCAGCATTTAATAACGTACGCTCCGCATTATTCTCTGAGTTGTTTTCTATCGCTTCAACAGCTTCAGTAGTTGATTGGGGCAGGTCACTATTGCTTTCTGTCTCAGAAGATGAGGTATGCGCATGCTCTGGGCTAAATCGGGCCGCTGATAAAAACTGTGGTTGTAGTGCAAACCATTTATTGATCTCATCACTGTCTAGTTGACTGTATTCTGTCAGGATAGCCAATTCACGCAGCACAATCACGCATAAAGAGGTGAGTAGAGTTTGAGCCTGCTGCGTCGTTGCATCAATCTTCTCAGCGATATGTTCGCTTGCCTTTATGACACGAGCGTTATCACTAAATACGGCATCTGCCGCATCGTGACGATGGTAGAGTGTGGCGCTAATGGTTGCAAAGTTCATTGAGTTATACTGTCGTAACTCTTTGACAGCACCACGACCAAACAGCTTTTTGCTGACTGCCTGTCCCTGATGACGCTGCTGATAGGCGAGCAGCGCACTTACGATGGCTTGTAGACTGGCATCCATTCCTAAGCGAGCTTGCGGTAGAGAGAGCTGTGCCGCATCGGCCAAAAGTGACAGCATAGGCTGGGTATCATGATATAAAAAATCATACATCGACACACGTGTCGGTGAAATAGTCGTCATAATCTGCTAGCATCAAAAAGTGTGCCCCTATATTACGGTGCCAAATGTCTTGATACAATCCCTTGATAATAGAAATTTTCAATCATTTTACTAATAACCTTGATAGTAATCTGATGAATGACAGATAGTCGGAAGCATTTATGACCAATAATAAGACGCTTGATAAACAACTCGTGATTAATATCGCTGAGCAAACATTAACGCTGTACCAGCAGCAAACTGAGGTTGCACAATATGTAGTCTCCACTGCAAAAAATGGTATTGGTAGTCAGCAGGATAGTGGTTGCACGCCGCTCGGTAGGCATGTCATTGAACAAAAAATAGGTGGTAGCGAGCCTATGAATGCGGTATTTGTCGGGCGTGTGCCGACAGGTGAGATATATGATGCCAATCTTGGTGAGCTACATCCCAAGCGTGACTGGATATTGAGCCGTATTCTTTGGTTAAGCGGTCTTGAAGAAGGGTTAAACAAAGGTAGCAATGGCCAAGGTGGCTGCGATACTTATGAGCGCTATATCTATATTCACGGCACACCAGATACTGAACCAATGAGTATTCCGCTATCACATGGCTGTATCCGTATGCGTAATGAAGATATTGTAGAATTGTTTGAGCAAGTAGAAGAGGGTATACCTGTTACTATTATTGCTAATTAGGACATGTTGTACATTTAGCCATGGCGCTGACAGAGACTATTTCAACGCAATAAAAAAAGACAGTCTGCTATATAACAAGCTGTCTTTTTTATGGGGCAGTTTTACTTTATGAAAGCAGTATCCGTCATAAACATAATATTCCAACTTCTACCAAAACGTTGAGCTGTCCGCAAATTTTGCTAAACGTGCATCAATATGACTCTGGTCATCAGTCAGTATGGCCGTAAACCAACCCGCACCATATAAAGCATTAGCGTCTGTCTTTGATTTCAATTCATAAAACTGCTGATATTGATTATCATCGTTCAGTTGTTCTAACGCTTTTTGCGCTTTTATCAGCCTTTTTAGCCAACGTTTGGTTTTCTTTTTAGCTTTTTTCTTACTTAGTAAAGGCGTAGAAAATTCACTGATGTAACGCAAATCTCTTAACTGATTGAGCAGCTCGCTTTCAGGTTGGTCATTATCAGCAATGTCTGTGTTTACATCTAGATCTATGTCATCGCTCACAAGCTCAGCAACACTTACTTCATCACTTATTTTGTCAGCTTTTTTATTGGTTTTAAGGCATTTTTTATATTGTTTAGAGAGGACTTTCGTTAGCTTATCGCAGGCAAGCTGATCAGTCTGAGGTTCAATGCTGGGGTCGCTCATGGTAAAGGCAATCAGCTCTAGCAAGGTTATCTGAAAGTCATTGGCTTGTAGCGTATTGATGGGCGTGATTTTGATATTTTCAATATCTGCTGTCCAGTCGACGGCAGGCGCGCCACATGCTTGTAGCTCAGGTTCGATCTGTGCATTGATATAAGCAAGTTGATAGTAATCGCTAAGCAAGGTTGCAGTTTGCTTTAGTATTGGCAGCCATTCAGGGTTAATCTCATCAGAGAAGTCAGCAAATGCTTTCAACGCAGTACGCAAGCGATCAATACCAATCCGCAACTGTAGAATATGATCGTCATCTATACTGCCAGCGACGATAGCACTGCTGTTTGGTAATATCTGCAATAAGCAATTATGTACGACCGCACGTATAAAGGCAGGTGCACTGCTGTCTTTGTCTATTTGCAATTGACTTAGGTTTGCGTTGACCGCTGGACTGTGTTTTTGTCCGTTAATAAGTAAGCTACCGTTTTCAGCTTTGGTAACGGTGGATAGACACAGCTTATAGCGCTTGCACCATGTTTTGGCAGTCGTAAATAGAAAATCTAAATCTCCTGACACCAGTTCAAACTCTATCTCTTGAATGGCTTTGCGTAGCGAGTCATCAGTACCATGAATAATCTCTCCCTTATCGTAAGCCATTTCGATACAGTTATCGGTTTCATCTTCATTACTTTCTGTTAGCAACCGCGTAGTGCGCTCGACGTCAGTAACATAAAGTCGTGTTAGATTTTTCGCTAACTTTTTGAGTTTAAAGTCAGCCAATGCTGCAGCGATTGGAGTGTCTTTATATATTGTCAAATCAGGTATCAGCTCATTATTATCGAGCATCGCTTGTACTTGCTCATTATCGAGTACAGCATTGTGCTCCAAGCGTGCCGCGATACCATCACCACCAGCTTTAATGGTTTGTACCCATGTATCGCCTTCTTTGCGAATACGCAGACCGATACCTGCCTGTGCAAGCTGTTGGTCAGGCGTATCGTAATAATGTGCAGCCAGTTGTGTCACTTGTGAAGATTTAACGTGCGTTTGACGCATTAAACCCTTTAGCCGTGACTCTGGTACCAAAAACTTCAGCTCTATCTCTTGCATATTAGCTCCTAATAATTCTGACTGATGGCTCTGATCGGTGGTTGTGATAAACAATTATTAGTCTACCATTCTCTGATTATTTAAACCGCAATAAAAAACCGCCCTACATGATGTAGGGCGGTTTTTTGATAAATACTGCTAATGTGTCGGTTATTAGAACTGGTTCATTGTGTTCTTGCCGCCGCCAGCTTTAAGTGCGTTATCGCCAGAGAAGATTTCTTTGTGGTCATCGCCAAGGTCAGAACCAGCCATTGCTTGGTGCTTAACACAAGAGATGCCTTCGCGGATTTCTTTACGCTGTACGCCAGCTGCATAAGCAAGCATACCTTCTTCACCGAAGTAGCCTTTAGCAAGTTCATGAACGCTAAGAGCAGTCGTGTGGTAAGTCGGTAGCGTGATTAAGTGATGGAATACACCAGCTTCACGTGACGCATCACGTTGGAAGTTCTTAGCGGCTACGTCAGCGGCAGCATCAAGCTCAGTACCGTCATAATCAGCACTCATTAAGTCATCTTTATTGTATGCAGAGATGTCTTTGCCTTCTTCTTCCCACTGTGCGATAACTTGCTTACGGAAGTTAAGCGTCCAGTTGAATGATGGGCTGTTGTTGTATACAAGCTTGGCTTTAGGCTGTTGCTCTTTAATACGGTCAACCATCATTTTGATGTGCTCTACGTCTGGAGTCGGTGTTTCGATCCATAGTAGGTCAGCGCCGTTTTCTAGAGCAGTTACACAGTCAAGTACAACACGGTCAATGTTAGTCTCTTCACGGAACTGATATAGACCGTTAGGTAGACGAACTGGGCGTACTAGTTTGCCGTTATGCTTAAGTAGGCTGTCGTTTTCTTGAGCATTTTCTAGCGTTACTTCTTCCATTTCGATGAAATCGATGTATTTAGAAGCAAGATCGCCTGGCTCATTTGATACTGGAATTTTTTGCGTTAGTGATGCGCCTTCAGAGTCAGTACGAGCAACGATAACGCCGTCTTCAACACCAAGCTCTAGGAATGCATAACGGATAGCGTTTAGCTTAGAGATGAAGTCTTCATGCGGTACAGTTACTTTACCAGCCTGGTGACCACATTGCTTAGCGTCAGATACTTGGTTTTCAACCTGAATGGCACAAGCACCAGCTTCGATCATTTGCTTAGTCAATAGGTAAGTAGCTTCTTCGTTACCGAAACCTGCATCGATATCAGCGATGATTGGCACAACATGTGAATCAAAGTTTTCGATTTTTTCTAGGATAGCAGAAGTATCTTGGCCAGCTTCTTCAGCAGCGTTTAGCTCACGGAAGTAGTCGTTCAACACTTTAGCATCTGCTTGACGCAAGAAGGTGTAGATTTCTTCGATTAGCTTAGGTACTGATGTTTTTTCGTGCATAGATTGGTCAGGTAGTGGACCAAACTCAGAGCGTAGGGCAGCTACCATCCAACCTGAAAGGTAGATATAAGTTTTAGAAGTCGTACCGAAATATTTTTTCTTAGCGTACATAGTTTGTTGTGCAACAAAACCATGCCATGCACCTAAAGACTGCGTGTACTGAGACGTATCATTGTCATAATCTTCCATGTCTTGACGCATGATTTTTGCAGTATATTTTGCGATATCCAAACCCGTTTTGAAACGGTTTTGTGACATCATACGTGCAGCATCAACTTCGCTAATGTTCTGCCAGTTGCCGTGCTTTTGCTTTAATTCACGTACTAAGTCGATCGCTGATTTATATGCAGTTGACATCTATAGTCTCCTTGGTGGGGTGTAAAAACAAATAAGTTAATTGTTAAAATAATGGGTCTGTCGTTTTACTAAAATCCGCTTTACTAAAACCTTTGTACTAAAAAGTAATATTCAAAATTGGGTCTATCATTTATCTATCGAAGCTCTATTTACCCTAAACAAACCGCTACGCTATTACAAGAAATTTGCTGAACTCAACAGTTGAAAATAATTGCTAATTTATAAATATTTATCGATTCTCAGTATATGTCTAAAAGGTGTCTGAATACTTAATAGCCAGTGATGTCATAATTGGTAGCAAGAGATGTTACAATAATCAGGTCAATTAACCGTATTTAACGACTGATAAAAACCATTAATATATTACTTAGCGACAATATTTAATTGGATGAAAACAGCTTATGAACCTAAAGTTCGTCCTCTATGCTGCAAATCCTTTATAGAACTCACTATAACCACCTTACCAAGATTTATCTAATTTATGATAGTTATCTTTGGTATTTCTGTATGATATAATGTTTATATAACAGGGTCTTACGATAGGTTGGATGAGTTATAATGCGTATCTATCAGAAAAAACTAGAACCAAATTAGTAAAAAATAATGAAATTATGCTGTTACAGCGCACAAATCACCGTAGCAGCACTACAAATGCCAGCCTTAATATGGCGTTTACTCAAAAGCCAAGAGAACCAAATATGAATTTGCAGCGGGTTGATTTAAATTTATTAGTCCATCTAGATGTGTTGCTACGAGAAAAAAACGTTACTCGCGCAGCCGAGCAGCTTGGGATTACTCAGCCTGCTATGAGTAATATCTTGCGCCGTTTGCGTAAGCTGTTTAATGATCCATTATTGGTACGCTCATCCGAAGGTATGACCCCGACTGAACGCGCCCTTGAGCTACAGCCGCGTATCCGCGAGATACTCGCTGACTTGACTCAAGTATTGGAGCCGCGTACCGAATTCCGTCCTTATAGTACCTCTCGTGTGTTTCGTATTATGACATCGGATTATGCCGAAGCGACCCTAGTACCTAAGCTGGTAAAAGCACTACGTTCTGAAGCGCCTAATGTAATTTTGGACTTTTTGACTCCATCAGACGTCTCTTATCGAGATATGGAGCAGGGACGAGTTGATTTAGCGATTAATCGTTTTAACGAGATACCTCAAAGTTTCCATCAGGTTCTGGTATGGCGTGATACTTTTAGCTGCCTATTATCTTCTGACAGTCCTTATGCTAATCGTTTTAATTTAAAGAACTATCTAAAAGCACAGCACGTTTGGGTATCTAAAACTGGTATGGGCGTGGGTTTTGGGGTCAATCCAGAGAAATCTGGTGGACTAGGATCTATCGATCAAGCCCTGCAGCGCCTTGGGCAAAAACGCCAAATTAGTGTCTTTACTCGACATTATCAAATGCCTGCCATGCTTGCAGCAAATAAAGATTTGATAGCGACTTTGCCCACGCGTGTGGCAAGAATGCAGGCAAATAACGACAGTATTATGATGGAAGATCCGCCGTTTTTTATTCCTGAGTTTGAGCTTACGATGGCATGGTCTCCTCTGTTGCAGCATCACCCAGCCCATCGCTGGTTACGTCAATTAATTATGCATGTGGCACGACAAGTCGTTGCTGAAGAAGAAAATTCGCCGCAAGAGATACCGGTTATTAATCATTTGTTTTGATTGGTTTGTGTGAGTTGAATCTATCTTTTATTAGAGCGGAATATTCCTGATTATCTGAATTTTTAATAAAAGTATTTTTCTTTAGCTCCCACTCTACATAGTTATTAGACCAGCCGTTAGGCTGGTTTTTTATTTTCTAGAGATTAATAGTTGATATTTTACATTTAGATAGACTTAATAAGTCAGTCACACTATTAACATCTTCAACACACTTCACAATATATTGTAAAACTCTTCATCAAATAGCTTGTTAAGATAACGGCAGATAGAAAACGAGCTACCAATAGATTGTGCTATCGACGTAAATTTAATAATTAAAACTGTCACAGCAAAACAACTACAAGTGGCAATAAACCCGATTATAAATCCCAAATATAAATTCGAATAATAAGGACAGTAACTATGTCAGACATTACTACTATTAACCCAACCACGGGCGAAGAAATCAGTAACTATAATTATATGAGCAACGACGAAGTCAACAAGATTGTCGATGCTTCACATAACGCATTTTTAGAATGGCGTACAGTAAGTCACGAAGAGCGCGGTCGTGTCATCAAATCTATCGGTGATAAGCTGATGGAATACAAAGAAGAGCTGGCTAAGCTGATGACTGAAGAGCGCGGTAAGTTATATAGCCAAAGCATACAAGAGATTGATCTTTGCAAAGCTATCTGTGATTACACTGCTGAAAACGGCGTTGCTTCTTTGGCTGATGATGTACGTGATATCGAAAGCATGAAAAAAGGACTAGTGACGTATCAACCTATCGGTATCATCTACGGCATGCAGCCTTGGAACTTCCCAGCGTATCAGGTATTCCGTTATACCATTGCAAACTTGATGGCGGGTAACAGTGTTCTGCTAAAACACGCATCTAACGTCACAGGTTCTGGTCTATTAATTGAAAAAATTCTTCACGAGTCTGAATTACCAAGTGATTTGTTCCGTACGATTATCATTGATCATGACCAGTCAGAAGCATTGATTGGCAACGACAAAGTACGCGGCGTGACATTAACAGGTAGTGACAAAGCAGGTGTAATCGTTGGACAGCAAGCAGCTAAGGCGATTAAGAAAGCTGTATTAGAGCTAGGTTCAAACGATGCATTTATCGTATTAGAAGATGCTGACATCGAAACTGCTGTAGAGACTTGTACTCAAGCACGTCTAATCAATAACGGTGAAACTTGTGTAGCAGCCAAACGCTTTATCGTAGTCGATAGCGTATATGATGAATTCCGCAAGCGTATTGTTGAGAAATTTGAAGGTACTAAAGCGGGTGATCCAATGGATGACAGCTCAGATATCGGTCCATTAGCACGTGCAGATTTGCGTGAGCAGCTACATGAGCAAGTAGAGCAAAGTGTGGCTAAAGGTGCAACTATCGCGGTTGGCGGTAAAGTACCTGAAGGTAAAGGTAGCTTCTATCCAGCAACTATCCTAGAGAACGTTGAAAAAGGTCAGCCTGCATATGATGACGAACTATTTGGCCCTGTCGCTTCATTGATTCGTGCAAAAGATGAAGACGATGCAATGCGCATCGCTAACGACAGTCGTTATGGTTTAGGTGGCGCGATTTTCTCAAAAGACGAAGAGAAAGCTGTTCGTTTAGCACGTGAGCAATTCGATACAGGTATGGTCTATATCAATGGTTATGGTCTTGCCAATCCTGCACTACCATTTGGTGGCGTGAAAAACTCAGGCTATGGTCGTGAGCATGGCGGCTTCGGTATTAAAGAGTTTGTAAATATCAAAGCAGTTCATGTATTTTAAGAGTGAACTAATTAGACGAATTAGCTAAATAAATAACTATTTACGATTTTACATGATAGTAAATAATAAATAGTTATCAAATAAAAAAGCCCAGTTGCTCGTAATGAGTAGCTGGGCTTTTTATTGAGCTATATAAATTGATATTAAAATCAACTTAATAAGCTGAGACTTTTATCCGTCTATAAGCAATTGCAGAGGCAACTTAGGCAAGTAAGTTTCCGTTTCCGATGATGTATTATTTGCTTCAAGTGACAATACATTTTTTGCTAGTAGTAGGATTGTCCAAGGTAATAGCTGATGCTCAAGCTTCTGTACCCGTGACTGTAAGCTCTTTACGGTGTCGTTGATATCGACATTCAATACTGCTTGAGTCAATACCTGACCTGCATCAAGCTCCGCGGTCACTTTATGAATACTACATCCGTGAAGACGTTCACCCGCTTGTATAACTCGTTTGTGAGTATCTAAACCCTTATAAACCGGAAGTAGAGAGGGGTGAAGATTAATCATGGGCGCTGGTACATTATCGATAAATGAGCCACTTAGTACACGCATAAACCCAGCCAAGACGATTAAATCAGGTTGCCACGCTATTAGCTGCTTATTGGCATGGGTTTCAAATGTCTTGATACCCATACGTTTACCACTAGCAACGTGTGACAATACCGCAACTGGAATATTGGCATCTTTAGCACGTGTCAATGCATAAGCATCTTCACGGTTACTAATGACACCAACGATTTCAATCGGTAGCGCCCCTGCTTGCATGGCATTGATTAATACTTGCAGGTTGCTACCACTTCCTGAGACTAGAACAGCAATGCGTAATGGTTTGATAGGCTGGCTCGCATTATCAATTGGCATTAACGGTACACCACTGCATCCGCCTGGTCATCAGTGCTGCGTTTGACCATTTCACCTATTTGCCAAGCTGTTTCACCCGCATCAGTCAAGATCTGGATAGCGGCATCTGCTTTGTCTTTTGGCATAACGATGACAAAACCAACGCCGCAGTTAAAGGTACGGTACATTTCGCTCTGTGCGATATTACCTTGGGTCTGTAGCCAAGAGAATAGCTCTGAGAACTGCCAGCTATTGGTATCGATGCTAGCCGCTAGATTATCAGGTAGTACACGTGGCAAGTTATCCGTTAGACCACCACCTGTGATGTGTGACATCGCATGTAAGGCTGAGCTACCAAGCGTGTCTTGTAATGTTTTGATTGCTTTTACATAGATACGGGTAGGAGCCATTAAAGCGTCTTGAATAGGCTGACCGTCTAGTTGCTCGTCGCTACTCGTAACATCCACACCGCTAACTTCGATGACTTTACGAACCAATGAGTAGCCGTTTGAGTGCGCGCCACTTGAGGCAAGTGCAATCAGTACATCGCCTTCTGCGACATTTTCACCAGTGACGACTTCTGCTTCTTCAACCACGCCTACACAGAATCCAGCTAGATCGTAATCGTCGTCTTGATACATGCCTGGCATTTCAGCAGTTTCACCACCGATAAGCGCACAGTTAGCTAGTTTACAACCATCACCAATACCAGTCACGACAGTCGCCGCTACATCAACATCCAGCTTGCCAGTTGCATAGTAGTCTAAGAAGAATAGTGGCTCTGCGCCGCAAACCAATAGGTCATTGACGCACATTGCGACCAAATCAATGCCAATCGTGTCATGACGGTTCAGCTGTAGCGCCAGTTTTAGTTTGGTGCCGACACCATCAGTGCCAGAAACCAATAATGGTGAGGTATAACCTGTTGGGATGCGGCATAACGCACCAAAACCGCCAAGTCCACCCACGACTTCAGGACGAGTAGTGGCTTTTGCAACGGACTTGATTCGCTGAACCAAAGCATCGCCTGCATCGATATCAACACCGGCATCTTTGTAGCTTAAAGAAGGCTTGTCACTCATAGTCATCTCACAGTTGGGGATAGATAATTGGGATTAGAAGGTAAAGTAATTGAGCACGCAAAAAACAGCGTTATAAAGTTCAAAAGAAAAATTTAAAGACAGTGCGCGCATTATACCCAAAAACAGACCGTACTCGCAAAGCAACTTACCAATATTTGACTAAGATTTGCATTAAGTGGCAAATAAGCGGTTAAGAAACAAAAAATGACTGATTTTTTGTTGTACTCTGCGATAATAGAACGCTAAATTTGTTGTCAATAATGGCCTTAATACAAGTTCAAATGTGATTGATAGAATAAAAAATACTAAACAAAAGTTTATCAAAAATAAGATTTTTTTTGGGACTTTGATACGTCTCAGTTTAGCTAGCTAAAACTAATGAGAAAAAAGCAATTCGCCTAGTGACACATCGTGATGACTGCATTTATTTTTTTAGAAAATACTATTACTCACTGACTCACTGTCACTTTTTTAACCTCGTCCAACTATAGGATTACTTGCCATGATGAACCAACCAATAGACCCTTTTTTTCGGCGTTTATTTATTGTCGTGGCGTTAGTTGTGGCTGTGTTTCTCTTATATTTGATGATGCCCGTCATCGTGCCTTTTGTTTTTGCCTTTATGCTAGCTTATCTATTTAATCCTCTAGTCAAGCGCCTATCAAAATATATCAAGCGCTGGGTCGCGATTATTATTGTTTACTCGACGATTACTTTGGGGATGGCGTTATTATTATGGTGGTTGGTACCGACACTATGGCATCAGTTGCAAGCGGCTTGGGATTATTTGCCAAAGATATTTAATTGGTACAACCAAGTAGTAAGAGAGTGGTTCAATAGTAATACTCGTATCAAACTGCCTCAATTAGAATCTAAAGAGTTTTCCGATACCCTCGTCGATTATATGCAAACGAACTATAAGTTCGCTGATGCTAGCACCATGATGAGCCAAATACTGACCTCAAGTATGAACTTCATCAATAATGCTGGCCTTATTGTATTGGTACCTATTTTGACCTTTTATTTCCTATTTAATTGGGATCAGCGTTTGCATAACTGGAAGATGGCGATACCAGGTGCTTACTGTCAAAAAGTGACTGAAATAGCTAAGGAATGTGATCTGGCATTGATGGCATTTATCAAAGGTCAATTACTGGTGATGGTGTTGCTAGGCGCTATTTATGCCGTACAGTTACAGCTCATTGGATTGGAGCTTGGGCTTATCATTGGTATGGTAGCAGGCATTGCCAGTTTTGTGCCTTACTTAGGATTCGGTATTGGTTTTATCGCGGCTATTATCGCGTGCTTATTTCAGTTCGGATTGGACTGGACGTATTTATCATTGGTCGTAGGTGCGTTCTTGATTGGACAAGCTGCAGAAGGTTATATCCTACAACCATTGCTGTTAGGTGATAAGATTGGTCTATCGCCATTGTGGGTCATATTCGCTGTATTGGCAGGTGCAAGTCTATTAGGTTTTGTCGGTATGCTTATTGCCTTACCAGTGTCCGCTGTCTTAAATGTGTTGTTCCGCCATTTATACAGCTATTATCGAACGACTGACTTTTATAAAGGCCGTAAACAACTGGCACTGTTTGAAAAAAGATAATTATCTTATTATTGAACATGCTAGATAAATATTGATATGCAATACTAGGATATGAACGCAATGATTGATAAGGCTTAATGGGTAAAAGACTTGTCAGTCATTTTGTAAATATGTTATATATAGGCGCAGTGTTAATAGTATCAACCGTTTTGGTACCAGCTTTCCTAAATTTGTTTTCGATAAAGCGACTGACCGATTTTTGCAAAGGCTATAGGGCCACTAATTACAGTTGTATCGGCTAGTATTGATAGTAATGAATACAGCTCAAAGTAACCTATCTTTTTTATTGTATTTTTCCATTGCACTACGCAACACGAGTTGATGATTCATGGCAGAAGCACAGCTAAGTCTCAATCTGGACATTAAGCATGATGCAAGTCTCAGCGACTTTGCCGGTCCCGGTTGGATGTCGATTATTGATGCAGTACGGCAGTTACATGTCGGCCTGATCGGTCAACTATATCTGTTTGGTAGCCCTGCTACAGGTAAGTCCCATTTGCTGTCTGCTATTTGCGAGTCATTTATCGAAATGGACAAGTCGGCTATCTGTTTGTCCCTCAATGAGCTGATTCATACAGATGTCCACGTACTATCATCGTTAGAAAACTTTGATTTGATTGCTATTGATGATTTGGAAGTGCTTGAGCAAAGCAGTCAGTGGCAAGAAGCTTTATTTCACCTGATCAATCGTAGCCGAGAAGGACAGCGCCAGTTATTGTTTGCCGCCAATAAACCAGCCGACGACTTACCATTTCAGTTAAGAGATTTAATGACGCGTTTGGCACAAGCACCGTCCTTCAAAGTGCCTACTGGTCATGATTTGGCAGATAGACAAGCATTATTACAGTCTATTTTGCGTCGGCGTGGATGGCAGTTTGACGATCGAATTATTGACCACTTACTGACCGATGGACCGCATCGTATTGGTGCGATGATGGAAGTACTTAATTATATTCAACCAATGTTTTCTAACCTTGGTCGCAGTAATATCTCAAAAGCAGTCATAAGTGATGCTTTGCGTACCATTGATGAGCAGACGCTTGCCGCGGAGCTGGCGGATATCGCTCAAGAGACGCAAGTAGATAACGACACGCCTGATCAAGACCAACATACGATGCCACTTGATTTTTAGCAGCAAGACTCTTAGCAGTAAGACTTTTAGCAGCAAAAAATGAACAATTGTAAGAATACAAATACTTTGTCCAACTCGCTTTTACTATTAATGGAATAACTTATGAAATCGAATACTTTTTTGCTAAAGAAATTAACGATAGGCACGTTGTTGGTGGGGGCTGCCTCGGTTTCTATGTTGTCACAGGCAGCGGTTACTCTACAGGTTGATGACCATATCAAAGTAACTGCTATTAATGGGCAGGAAATTCAGCAGAGCGCTTTTCAGCCGCTACAAAAAACATTTACGTTACAGCCTGGACAACATGCTATTACTGCTAAGTATGACCGTTTATATAACTTGCGTCGTGATGAGCATGATTATTTGCGTTCAGGTAATGTCAGTGTGACGGCACAATTAGCCGACAATCAAACATATCGTTTGACTATGCCTAATCAACCAGAAGATTATGAAGCTGCTAGAGAATATGCCAAGCAGCCTACGCTCGCTGTGCAACAAAACAATACTGTCATTGCTAGCCAGCAAAGTATGGCCGGTAACCAAGGTGGTCTATTTTCAGGCCTTGGTAAAGCGCTAGGCGGCGTGTTCGGCGGTGCAGGTGATGCAGAGTTACAGAACCAACGTGCTATCGCTTCTTTAGATCAACCAGTAGTAAATTCTACTAGCAACGTCAACACTGGCACGACCACTGTTAAGCAAGCATCTAGCGTAAATACTTCTACTAGTACGTTAGATACGTTTATGCAAGTATGGCTACAAGCTACGCCTGCTGAACGTGAAAAAATGCGTCAATGGATCCAAAAATAAAACAGTCTTTTCTAAAAGATAGACAATAAAAAAGCACCTAATTAGGTGCTTTTTTATTATTTAGAATTTGATAATCATTAGGCTTATTAAAATTTAGCCTAGTAAAATCTAACGACTATTAACCCAAAAACGCGTTATACATCCATACCAGTTTCTCTTGCTCTTGTACGTAAGCATCAACTAGGTCAGCTGAACCTTGGTCTTCGCTCTCTTCTGCTAGGGCTGATACTTGACGCTGTTCTGTAATTAACGCTTGCAAGCCAGTGACTACGCCTTTGACACAGCTTGTGCCATCTTTAACATTTTTATCTTCACTGATGCTAGTATGCTGTGTAAAATCGCTATAAGCGTGAAGTGGTGTACCACCCAACGTTAAAATGCGCTCAGCAATTTCATCGATTTGGACCTGTAGTGACGTATACAGTTCTTCAAATTGTGGATGTAAAGTAAAGAAATGCTCACCCTTTACATTCCAATGATAGCCACGTACGTTTAAATAAAACACGTGATATGTTGATAGTAGATTGTTTAACTTGGCGATGACTTCGCTCATGTCTGCTTTTTCTAGACCGATCTGGTTAGTAGCATTATTAGAATTACTCATAGTATTGTCCTTATAGTGTGAGTGTAGTTATACAATAATAAATAAAGAAGAATAAAGACTCTAATAAATTAAAATACAGAGAAAGATAATTCAGTTTTCATCTGTACCTATCAATATAGACTCCATCTCTTCCTTTGATGCTTATAATAATAGCAAACTATCATTAATAAGTTAAGTTTAATAAATACAATTCTACGATTGATTTTATAAAACTAAAATTAAGTCTCTCTACTATTTCTCTAAACGATAGAGAGACCTCATTACATTTACGCTGGTGGCTGCAAGTTTTCAGGGTTTAAGCCTTTTACAGGAACCACTTCTTGTAAGTGTTGACGTATCGTATCGATAGGAAACTTCTGTGCTTGCAAGCGTTTTGGTACGATTTGGCTACCTTGTTGACCTTTTAGCTCAAACATCATAAAGATATAGTCGTCAGTCTCGTCCCAGCTCTTGATAGAGGTCCAAGGAATAACCGCTTGTTGAGTAGCGCCTGCACGCATCTGCATACCGCGCATTTGCGAGTTTTTCATCATATCAGGCTGGTTGCTTGGCATCGCCATGACTAGACCATGCTTTTGCACACCTAACTTCATCTGGCGCATTTCATCTGGCATCTCTTGGTCAGCCACTTGTTTGTCAAACTCTCTTTTTACGTACCATTTAAAACCTAAAGTACGTGCCAATAGATAAATCACCACACCAACCAGCATTAACCAAAATATAATGGTTGAATAGCCTGTGACAAAGATAAGTCCTGCAATAGCGAGTACCACAACCACGGCCATGATGATCCACTCTTTGGTCTTAAAGCTTGATAAACCAAAAGACGGGCTGGCACTGGCAAACAGTTCATACTGTGCTTGGTGAAATTCAGCCTCAGTTAGGTTTAAGGCGACAGGTTGGAGCGTGTAGGGGTACAGGGCCATAAAGGTTTCTCAAATACTTATATTAAAAGCGTTGGATTAAAACTGCCAAAGCGAAGCAGCAATGCTGTACTTGGCTAGAAGTGAATAAAGGTATGCGCTTATCTTACCGAAAAGTACTCCTAAATGAAACATATAAGCAAGACTGTTCACGGATAGATGTCATATTAATGACGTAGTTCAAGCTCTATACTCAGTTTATTCAGACTAGACGAAAGCAAAAGTGAGAAATTAAAAACAGAATAACTTGCTATAAGCGATTAGCATAATGAACAAAAGCTAGTGAGAATCAGTTAAAAACAGCGAAAAGCAGTCAAAGATATCCAAAACATGGTCAAATCTGCCTTGTCTTGGTATTATAGCGACTACAAGATATGTTGATATAAAACATAACGTCATAGCCAGTTATCACAAAGACCGTGATAGCGATACGCTAGGCAATTACCCTATTAATAATACTTTTAAACCTTTTACTCACCTTTAGTGTTACAGGCAACTACTATGATTGATCCGAAACTCTTACGCGGCGATTTAAGCGACCTACAGCAGCAGCTAGCCACCCGTGGTTATGAGCTTGATATGGAGTTCTGGCAGACGATTGAAAACGAGCGTAAGTCTCTACAAGTCAAAACCGAAGAGTTGCAATCGCGCCGTAATGCTGGTGCTAAGCAAGTAGGTGCCCTAAAAAAATCAGGCGAAGATGCCAGTGAGCTATTGGCTGAGATGCAAAGCGTTAGCGGTGAGATTAAAGCTGCGGAAGACGAGTTACGTACGCTACAAGAGCGTATCACTCAAGCGGCTTTGCAAATTCCGAATATTCCGGCGGCGGATGTACCAGTCGGTACGTCAGAAGACGATAACGTAGAAGTGCGTAAGTGGGGCACGCCGCGTACGTTTGATTTTGAAATTCAAGATCATACGCATATCGGTGAGACGCTTGGTATGTTGGACTTTGAGGCAGCGACTAAGTTGACTGGTAGCCGTTTTAACGTGCTAAAAGGGCAATTGGCACAATTGCATCGCGCGTTGATTCAATTCATGTTGAACACGCATACGATGAAGTACGGTTATCTTGAGACCTATGTGCCTTATATCGTTAATAGCGATAGTCTAAAGGGTACGGGTCAGTTGCCTAAGTTTGAAGATGATTTGTTTAAATTAAGCAATCACACGAATAACGATGAGATGGATTTTTACCTTATTCCAACCGCTGAAGTGCCAATGACCAACTTGGTACGCGGCGAGCGTTTGGATATTAAAGAGCTACCGCTAAAATTCACCGCGCATACGCCATGTTTCCGCAGTGAAGCGGGCTCACACGGGCGTGATACCCGTGGCTTGATTCGTCAGCATCAGTTTGAAAAAGTTGAAATGGTCAATGTCGGTACTAGCGATCAGTCCGATGAGTTACTAGAAGCGATGACAGGGCAGGCCGAATATATCTTGCAGCAGCTTGAGTTGCCATACCGTACTGTACAGCTATGTACGGGCGATATGGGTTTTGCTGCACAAAAGACTTATGACATCGAAGTATGGCTACCGAGCCAAGATACCTATCGTGAAATCTCTAGCTGCTCTAACTGTGGTGATTTCCAAGCGCGCCGTATGGGTACGCGTGTCAAAGATGGCAAACAAACCAGCTTGGCTCATACTTTAAATGGTTCAGGTTTGGCCGTTGGTCGTACGTTACTGGCAGTGATGGAAAATCACCAAAACGCTGATGGCAGCATCACGATTCCAGAAGTATTACGTCCATTTATGGGCGGTGCTGAGACTATTTCAGTTTAATAAACTGACTATCAGTAATGAGCTGCTTGTCACTTAGGTCACTCGCAGCTTGTTATTTATAACTTAAATCAAAGTCCGTCATTGCTCATCGTTTAACAAAACTGATGTGAGTCATTGCTAAATATAAACGGTCTTGTCACCGCATTTTTGGCTAGGCTCATAGCAAATATGTTAATATTGCATTTTTATTTTATAGCCTATCCATTGAGGACGCCTGTCGCGTTTTCGATGGATTATCCTCTGAGTAAACTCTCCTCTTATCTTTATACTACTCATTCGAATATTAGGACACTCTATGCCAGCTCCAATTAGCGAACGTAAACTAGCCAATGCCATCCGTGTACTGTCGTTTGACGCGGTTCAAAAAGCCAACTCTGGACATCCGGGTGCGCCAATGGGTATGGCTGATATTGCCGAAGTTTTGTGGCGCAAATTTTTGAAGCACAATCCAGCAGATCCTAATTGGCACAACCGTGATCGCTTTGTACTGTCAAACGGTCATGGCTCGATGCTTATTTATTCATTGCTACATTTATCAGGTTATGATGTGAGCGTTGATGACCTTAAAGGTTTCCGTCAGCTGCATTCAAAAACTCCAGGGCATCCTGAACTTGGTTACACACCTGGTGTAGAAACGACTACTGGTCCACTAGGACAAGGTATTGCTAATGCCGTTGGTTTTGCAATCGCAGAAAAAACTTTAGCCGCACAGTTCAACCGCGACGGTCATAACGTCGTCGATCATCATACTTATGCGTTCTTGGGCGATGGCTGCTTGATGGAAGGTATTAGTCATGAAGTTTGCTCATTGGCTGGCACGTTGGCGCTTGGAAAATTGGTATTCTTCTATGATGATAATGGCATCTCAATCGACGGTAATGTCGAAGGCTGGTTCACTGATGATACCGAAGCGCGTTTTGAGTCTTACGGCTGGCAAGTTATCAAAGTTGACGGTCATGATACTGATGCAATCACGCAAGCGACTGAGCAAGCCATTGCAGAGACTGCTAAGCCAAGTCTAATTATTTGCAAAACCACGATCGGTGCTGGTAGCCCTAACAAACAAGGTCTAGCGGCTAGTCATGGTGCTCCACTTGGTGATGACGAAATCGCCTTGACCCGTGATGCGCTATCTTGGAAGCATGCCCCATTTGAATTAGACGACGAAATCTATGAAGCATGGGATGCTAAAGCCAAAGGCGACGTCCAGCAAAAGAACTGGGATGCGGACTTTGAAGCATACAAAAAAGCCTATCCAGAGCTTGCAGCAGAACTATCACGTCGTCTAAATGGCGAGTTGCCTGCTGACTTTGCTAGCCAAGCGCAAGCCTATATTCAGCAAACTCAAGAAGCGGGTGGGGATGTTGCTAGTCGTAAAGCCAGTCAAAATGCTATCAACAGCTTGCAGCCACTATTGCCAGAACTATTGGGCGGTTCAGCCGACCTAGCTGGCTCAAACTTGACGCTATTTAAAGGCGCTAAAGGCATCGAAAAAGACGCTGACGGCAACTATATCTATTACGGTGTACGCGAGTTTGGTATGACCGCGATTGCCAATGGTATCGCATTGCATGGCGGTTTTATCCCTTACGTAGCGACGTTCCTGATGTTTATGGAATACGCACGTAACGCAGTACGCATGGGCGCACTGATGAAGCAGCGCGTCATCCATGTCTATACGCATGACTCTATCGGTCTGGGTGAAGATGGCCCAACGCATCAGCCAGTTGAGCAATTGACTAGCCTACGTACCACGCCAAACCTACGTACATGGCGTCCTTGTGATGCGACCGAATCTGCAAGCGCTTGGGTAGAAGCAATCAAATCAGAAAACAACCCATCAGCATTGATCTTTAGCCGTCAGAGCTTGCCACATCAAGCACGTGATAGCGAGCAAGTAGCGAACATCACAAAGGGCGGCTATGTACTGGCGAAAGAGCAAGGCGAGCTACAAGCCATTATCATCGCGACAGGTTCAGAAGTTGGCCTAGCGATGCAAGCGTACGAAACATTGAGCGCAAATGGTGTTGGCGTCCGTGTGGTCTCTATGCCATGTGCTGAGATTTTCGTTGAGCAAGATGCAAGCTATCGCGAAGCGGTATTACCTGCCAATATTCGTGCTCGCGTCGCAGTAGAAGCCGCGCATGTAGATTACTGGTATAAGTTCGTTGGTCTAGATGGCAAAGTCATCGGTATGACCACTTATGGCGAATCTGCTCCTGCAAGTGACTTGTATAAAGAGTTTGGTATTACGACTGATGCTGTGGTCGAAGCGGTAAATAGTTTGGTGTAATAAACCTAACTTAGTTAGTATTTAAAAAAAGAGCTACTAGAGAAATCTAGTGGCTTTTTTTATGGCTTACTCTTTGGCTTTTCTTTTGGTCTGCTTTCATCAATATGGCTATCGGTAAAGTAACTGCTGCAATCAATACTAAATTCTGTGCCTCAACATGATGATTTAGTGGTAAATTAGAATAGGTTGATTGCTCACAAAGCTATATTTTACTTCTTGTGCAGCTCTCATATAAAAATAAATTATATGACTATAGAACTGGAAAAATTAGATGGATAGTATCGAACTGGCAAATGCTATTACATGGCTAAAACAGATTGAACTAAGTGAAGGCTTGATAGCAGCCTGCATAATCGGAATATTTGGACTATGCGGTATGCTCATTACTCAGAGAGCTGAACGCAAGAAGGAGTATGAAGCCTTTTTGAGAATAAAGTTTGAGGAAGTGGTTTTTAGACTGGTTGATTTTGCAGCCATTATTCAGGAAGTTCAATCCAAAAGTTTTTCAAGCAATTGCGATGAAGCTTTAGACGTTGATGAATTTTATAGAGAAGGTGGCAAGATAGAAATATTAATAGCTTTATATTTTCCAGAGCTTGAGAAAAAATATGAGTTGTTTTTAAATGCAGGGGGAAACCTGATAAATGCACAGCATGAACATGAAGTTAATCCTAGCGATAGTACTTTAGATGTACTTAAACAGCTTGATGAAGAATATGATCGGGTTTATAAGAGTTTTTATAAACATATCAAATCATGTTCTTCTGCTTATGCCAAGCCTTTAAAGCATCGTAAGAGAGTGCTGATTAATTAAATTTAAAGAGTTTTGGTATTACGCTTAGCACATTCTATAACCATTCTAAAGATCGCTATTATGTCCCTAAAATCCAGCTTTAAAGGTTTCCTCGGTGAAGCCGTCATCAACGTCGCCATGTGGTTAAAGCTTGAAAAAGATGTTTATCACCGATTAAACGGTATTACCTTACCGCGAGCTAATGGCGGCAGTACCCAAATTGACCATATTATCGTCTCCGTATACGGCATATTCGTCATCGAAACCAAAAACTATAAAGGCTGGATATATGGTAGCGAGAACCAAAGACAGTGGACACAAGTTTTCCAAAATGGAAGTAAGTTTAAATTTCAGAACCCATTGCGCCAAAACTACTTGCACATTAAGACGCTCGCAGATTTATTGGGCTTGGAGCTGAGCTATTTTCATTCGATGATTGCTTTCATCGGTGAGTGTGAGCTAAAAACCCGCGATGAGTTGCCCGAGTATGTATTGACGAGTGGTATGGTCTCGTATGTGAAGAAAAAACAAGAAAAAATACTCACTGAAGATGAGGTTGCATCTATCGTTGAGCAGATTAATAGCAATAGATTTAGCAAGTCTTGGCGTACCAATAGAGAGCACAAAGCCTATCTAAAAGACAAGCATAGCAATCCAAGCCAAAATACAAATAAGCAGTCTAGCGGTAACGCTATTGATAAACCAGTTGCTAAAGTGGCTAATGAGTCTATACCAGAGCCGATAGTAAAAGAGACCGCTAAACGAGCTATTCTAAAAAGTAGAGAAGTGCATCGATGGTCTGGTCAGACTGAAATTGAATCTAGCGAGTTACCAATTGATAGTATGGACAATCAGCGGGCAATCACTCAGCATACAATTACATCGCACGATATTGCTGATAAGGTTTTTCTTACGCCGTTTGAGGTTGTAGAGTCTGAGCCAAAAGTTAATGAACCTGCGATAATTGAAGCGACAGACAATGCCGCTAATCTTGTCCAAATACCAACCTGTCCAAGGTGTAACGGTGAGATGATTAAGAGAGTAGCAAAAAAAGGCCTGAATCAAGGTCAGACCTTTTTTGGTTGTAGCCAGTTTCCTAAATGTTGGGGTGTGGTGAATATTGATTAATCGTTAATCACCTTAACCATATATCTCTTCTAAACGTAAACAAGCAACCAATCGACCGTCCCATTCGCGCAGTTGTGGCTCTACTTCGCTGCATTGCTGCTTGGCATAGGGGCAGCGTTTATGTAGGGCGCAGCCACTTGGTGGGTTGAGCGGACTTGGTAGCTCACCTTGTAGGGTCAAATCATTTTTATGACCGTTTACCGTTGGTGCCGCAGCCAATAATGCAATGGTATACGGATGCTTTGGCGCATTATAAATCGCTTCTTTGGGGCCGTGTTCGACGGCCTGACCCAAGTACATCACCATCACATCATCAGCGACGTGGCGCACGACGGATAAATTGTGCGAGATAAAGACGTAAGCGGTGCGATACTCATCCTGCAAATCCATAAATAGATTTAGAACCTGCGCCTGAATGGAGACATCGAGGGCGGAAGTTGGCTCATCAGCGACGACAATTTTAGGATTGAGCATCATGGCGCGGGCGAGGGCAATACGTTGGCGCTGACCCCCTGAAAACATATGTGGAAAACGCCCAGCGTGTTCGGGACGTAGACCGACATGTCTCATCATCTCGTTGATTTTGTCGCGCTTTTCCTCTTTGGACAATTTGGTATGGATATCTAATGGTTCTGTCAATTGATAACCAATGGTATGACGCGGATTTAAGCTACCATAAGGATTTTGAAAGACCATTTGAATTTCAGTACGCAACTCTTTTAGCGCTTTTCTGCTATAGCCTGTGGTGCCTTCATCGTTGATAAATAGCTCACCATGTGTAGGCGCTTCGATCAGTGTCAACTGGCGGGCAAGCGTGGATTTGCCGCAGCCTGACTCACCAACGACGGCCAGTGTCTTGCCAGCTTCAAGCTCGAATGAGACACCATTGAGCGCTTTCACGTAGGCTTTTGCTTTGCCCAGACCTTGTGATACTGGATAGTGCTTGTGTAGATTGTCTGCTTTTAGGACCACTTTGTTACTCATACTTGTGACTCCAAGGTAGCAGCGTGAGAGGGGCGAGAGGTAATATCAGAATCAATACAGCGCACCTTGCCATTGGGTGTATCTAAAATAGGTGGCGGTACTTCGCAAGCGGGCTCCTTATATGGGCAACGCGGAGACAGCAAGCAACCAGCTGGCCGGTCATATTGACTTGGTACGACCCCTGGTAAACTGTTTAGCCTATCTTGACCGATGGCTAATTCAGGGATGGCTTGTAGCAATGCTTCAGTATAAGGATGTGCAGGCTTTTGAAAAATCTCTGGCACGGTACTGGTTTCGACCACTTGTCCAGCATACATAACCGCGACATCACGCGAGTTCTGTGCAACCAGACCCAAATCGTGGGTGATCAATACCATCGCCATTTGTTTTTCGCGTTGTAATCGGCTCAGCAAATCCATGATCTGCGCTTGTACCGTGACATCGAGCGCAGTGGTTGGCTCATCTGCGATAAGCAGTTTTGGCTCGCAAGCAATCGCCATCGCAATCATAACCCGTTGACTCATACCACCTGATAGTTGATGCGGATAGACCTTGAGACGATTCTTTGCATCGGGCATTTCGACCAACTCTAGGAGCTCTAAGATGCGTGTTTGTACTGCTGCGCCTCGTAAACCAAGGTGTTTGCGTAGTACTTCACCTAGCTGCATTTCAACAGTAAAGCTTGGGTTTAGGCAAGACATCGCATTTTGAAAAATCATAGAGATGTCTTTGCCAATGATGCCGCGTCTCTCTTTGGCTGACATACTGAGCATGTCTTTATTATCAAAGACCACTCGCTGTGCACGTACGGTCGCGGAAGGTGGCAATAGCCCCATCAGCGCCATCATAGTGACTGATTTACCTGAGCCGGATTCACCCACGACAGCGATGACCTCCCCTTGGGTAATCTTTAATGACACATCGTCAACGGCACGAAAGGCACGCACTCCTTGTCCGAAGGTAACAGACAGGTTTTCAATATCTAGCAGCAATGGTGAGTCTTTTGTTGATGCACCATTCATAGACGTATGAGTGATAGGCGTATTAATTAATGGTTCAGTCATCTTAGGTCACCTGCTTTAATTTAGGATCTAGCGCATCGCGTAAGCCATCACCAGTCAGGTTAATCGATAGTGCTGCTAAGAAAATAGCGACACCTGGCCAGATTGCTAGCCAAACATTACTTTGAATATATTGACGCGCCGTACCTAGCATCGCGCCCCATTCGGCATCAGGTGGCTGTACGCCAAAACCTAGGAAACCAATCGCACCCGCTTCTAAAATAGCAGATGAGAAAATCATCGTTGCCTGTACGATAAGCGGTGCCATACAGTTGGGCAAAATGGTGATAAACAACAAACGCAGTACGCCAGCGCCCATCACTTGTGAAGCAATAAAGTATTCACGTTGTAGCTCTACCATCGCAGTAGCACGAGTCAGCCGAATAAAAGGCGGCGTACAGACCAGTGCGATTGTAATAATCGTATTGGTCATAGAAGGCCCTAAGATAGCGGCAATGATAATCGCCAATAGCAAGCTCGGATATGACATCAGGATATCATTGACCAACATGACCGCTTTGCCCCAGACCTTTGGCCAAAACGCTGCACTTAGACCTAAAGAAATACCAACCAACATTGCCAAAGTCGTTGCGCTCAGACCGATAAATAATGAATAACGCGCGCCATACATCACTCGAGACAATGTATCTCGGCCCGCATCATCAGTGCCTAGCCAAAACATCGCATTGCCGCCATCTAAAAAGGCAGGTGGCAATTGCTCTTGACCGGTGAACAGCTCGTAAGGATCGTGAGGCGCAATAGCAGGCGCAAGTATGGCCACTAGGACCATCAATGCCAGTACGATAAAACCAATCACTGCGCCTTTGTTTCGGCAGAACGTCGATAAAAATAGCTGCCAAGATGACGGCGGTGTGGCTGCCATCAGATTGACATCAGAGGGGAGAACAGAAGGCTTCATGAGCATTTCCTATAGTGGCTAGCGCATTGAGTTCGTTTGGGCTTCCTTTCCTGACAATCATTATAAATTTGCCAAAAACCTTTATAACCATGCAAGCGCTAATCATCACTATTTATAATGTGAGTATTTATCAATGTTGAATTAAGAAGTATGGCGAATACGTGGATTGATCAGACCATACAAAATATCAATAAATAAACTAACCAAAATCAGAGCGGTGGCGACCAATAAAATACCATTTTGTACAATAGGGTAGTCACGAGTGAAAAACCCATCGAGTAGCCAATTACCAACGCCTGGCCAGCTAAAGATGGTCTCGGTAATAATGGCACCTGCGAGCAATGTCGCCATCTGTAGGCCAACGACTGTAACCACCGTAATCAAGGCATTACGCATTACGTGGACTAGTATCACTCGGCGTGGAGATAAGCCTTTGGCTCGCGCTGTACGCACATAATCCTCATCCAATACCTCTAGCATCGCAGAGCGTGTCATCCGCGCAATCATCGCTAATGGAATGGTCGATAAGGCAATAGAGGGTAGGATAAAGTGTTTGACCACATTCCAAAACGCGCCAGGCTCTCCAGAGCTTAGTGAGCCGAGTAACCATGAGCCATACAGTGGCTGCACATCCAAAAACTGTGCGACGGATATCACCCCAGCGACGGGTAAAAGACCTAAATAATGAGCGAAGATACCAGTCAGGATAGGGCCCAATAAATAGATGGGCATAGAGTATCCTGCCAACGCACCTGACATGAGGGTGTAATCAATCCATGTACCACGGCGTAGGGCAGCAAAGATGCCTAAGCTGACACCAATGACACTAGCGATAACAATAGCGCATAACGCCAATTCTAGAGTAGGAACAAAGTGGGCAAAGAAGTCTTGTAATACGGGCGTACGAGTACGAAAGGACTGACCAAAATCACCCGTTAAGATACCAGTCAAATAATCCCAATACTGGGCGACGAGCGGTTTGTCTAATCCTAGCCTTTCTAAGGCACGAGCATGTAGCTCGGGATCGACCATACGCTCGCCCATCATAATCTCGACCGCATCTCCAGGTACGAGACGAATCAGAGTAAAAGTCGATAGCGTTAGGCCAAGATAGACGGGTATTAAAATGGCAATACGACGCAGAATATAAAGTAGCATGGGCTGCTCAATAGTTGTGGTTCAATGATTAGAGTATTAGCGATGATGAAGAGATCCGCGACAAAGCGCTTAATTCATATTGTTCATATAAGTGCGGCTGGAGCAGAGTATCTGACCCAGCCGCACTTATATGAATGAATAAAATGAATAAATTGCTTACGTCGTAACGGAATTAATCAGTCAAGGTTATTCAACTTTTACACCATCGAAGCGTATTGAGCCAAGCGGACTGATTTTATAATCGACCACGTTTGGTGCGGTGAATACGGTCACTACCGAATGCGCCATTGTCGTCCAAGGAAGCTGCTCTTTGAATATCTGCTGAGCTTGCTCGTATTCACTGACACGCTCATCTTGATTGTTAATCTGACGGGCATTGGTCACCAAATTGTCGAAGTCTTTATTACACCAGCGCGAGTAGTTGTTACCACCGACTGCGTCACAAGACAGTAACGAACCAAGCCAGTTGTCTGGATCACCATTGTCGCCAGTCCAGCCGGCTAGAATGACATCAGGCTCGCCTTTAGCAGCGCGTTTTAGGTACTCGCCCCACTCATAAGTCACAAGCTTGGTATCGACGCCAATCTTCGCCCAATCTGCTTGTAGCATTTCAGCCATTAGCTTGGCATTTGGGTTGTATGGACGCTGAACTGGCATATACCATAGATTGATAGAAAGGTTATCCGCGCCAGCTTCTTTGATCAGTGCTTTTGCTTTTTCGACATCGTAAGGCGCGTCTTTAAGTGACTCATCATAGCCCCACTGCGTTGGCGGCATTGGGTTGGTCGCTTTGAGGCCTTCGCTCTGATAAACCGCGTTGATAATAGCGTCTTTATTGATCGCCATATCTAATGCTTGACGCACTTTAAGATCACTCAGTCGAGGTTTTTCTACGTTGTAACCAACATAGCCAACGTTGAAGCCAGGCTGATCGAGAACAGTGGCTTTACCTGATTTTTTAACAGATTCGATTTCGGCAGGTTTTGGATAAGCGGACACATGACATTCGCCAGCTTGCACTTTTTGGGCACGGACTGCCGAGTCTTTAGTGATGACAAACACTAGGTTGTCGATATATATGTCGTCTTTATTCCAATAATCTGGGTTTTTGGTATAACGAATTTGCGCATCTTTTTGGTACGAGGTAAAGACGAAAGGTCCAGTACCGACGGGCTTAGTATTGATATCAGCAGCATTGCCAGAGGCTAGCAATTGATCTGCGTATTCAGCAGAACCAATATAAGCAAAAGGCATCGCTAAGTTCTGTAGGAACGGCGCATTGGTTTCGCTAAGGGTAATTTTTACCGTATAGTCGTCAACCTTTTCGATATTAGAGATGATATCAGGTAGTCCCATGCCGACCGAATATGGGAATTCAGCAGGATAAGCTTTATTAAATTCAAAGTCTGGGTCAGTGATACGTTCTAGCGTAAAGACAATGTCATCCGCGTTGAAATCGCGATTCGGAGTAAAGTAATCAGTTGTACCGAATTTAACCCCTTTACGTAGATTAAAGGTATAAGTCTTGCCGTCTTCGCTAATATCCCAGCTCTCCGCAAGTCCTGGTTGAATCTCAGTTTCCGCTCTTTTGAATTCTACCAAGCCATTATAAATAGGGAAGGCACTCGCATCAAAATCCGTACCTGAAGTGTATTGCGCTGGATCAAATCCGGCAGGGCTACCTTCTGAGCAATAGAGCAATGTTTTGGCGGCTTTGGCGTCTGAGCTAGCGGCAGAGTCATCCGTAGTTTTGTTGTCTCCACTACAGGCGCTGATACCTAAGACAAACGTCGCCAACATCGTAAGTTTGAAGAGTGATTTTTGCATTATTACATCCTATGTAATGGTAGGTAGGTACTCATGTATCCATATGTTCGTACTCGATCATGAATACGATGAGAAAGCGTTTAGTGACCTCTAAAGTATCTATCTATGCAGTATTTTATATATACAAAATAAAACATATTAAAGGTTGTTATAACTTTAAATTATATAGATGGAAACTAAAAATATAAACAAGTCGTTCGAATATACTCTCTTAATCTGTGGTAATGCAAGCTATAAATAGACTAATTTCGATAAAAAGTGCACGGTTTTGCCGTATTTAGCATCAATAAGATATTAAATACTAAATTCTATGGCTTTATGTTTATTCGCTCTAAGTAGCAAAGAGACACACTTCTAGATTACTAATCAGTTACAATTTTACTAGGTGTAAATAATTAGAAATAATAAAGTTATGTCTCTTTGAGGTACTCAACTATGAGCTCTTTGCCTAACGCATTATTAAATAGGGCTATGATTTGCCTTAATGAGGTCGGCTATTTTTTCGGCAATCATAATAGTTGGCGCATTGGTATTGGCACTAATAAGCGTTGGCATCACTGATGCGTCGATAACTCGTAGTCCTTTTACGCCGCGTACCTTCAACTCCAAATCGACCACAGAGCTATCATCTGAGCCCATGCGGCAAGTGCCTACCGGATGATAGATGGTATCTGACTTATTTCGGATATAGCCGAGCATGCCGTCTTTTTCGAGGTAAGGGGCAGGATAGTCTTCAGTGATGTACTTAGCGAGTGCGGACTCTTGCATGATGGCGCGAGTACGCTCGGCACCGGCAATCATATACTCTATGTCTTTTGGATGGGATAGATAGTTTGGATCGATTAAGACAGCATCGGATGGGTCGGCTGAGTCCAATCTGACAGTACCTCGACTTTCAGGTCGTAAGTAGCAACTGTGACAAGAGACAGCGAAGCCGCGTCTGAGATCGCGGCCATGCTCGATCACGCGCGAGATGACAAAGTGCAGCTGTGTATTTGGCCACTCTTTTGGGTCATCACCGACGCTAAAGAACGCACCTGCTTCTGCATAGTTGGTAGACAGCAGCCCTGTACCGTCTTTTCTCCACTGCCGAATACTTTTGGTCAATGTCGAAATCGATGCCATGCCAATACCGATGACATCAGTAGTATTGACCTCGTAATCAAAGACAACATCTAAATGATCCTGTAAATTGCCACCGACTTCGGGTGCATCTACCACCACATCGATACCATGAGACTGCAAATGCTCTGCAGGGCCAATACCTGAGAGCATCAGAACTTTGGGTGAACCAAACGCACCACCTGATAGTAGGACTTCATGACGCGCCGTGACAGTATGTTCGACACCGTCTTTTTCGTAGACGACGCCTGTCGCTTGATTGTCTTCGATAATGACGCGGTTAGCCTGCGCATGAGTGATAACAGTTAGGTTGGGGCGGTTTTGTACAGGATGTAGATAGGCGGCTGCGGCAGAGCAACGTTGACCTTGTTTTTCACCATGGAAATGAGTGACTTGATACAACCCTGTACCGTCTTGCTTTTCGCTATTAAAATCGGTGTTATGATCTAGGCCATTGGCAATCGCAGCTTCTACGAATGCCTTAGAGATGTCTCGCGGACTGAGTAGGTCGCTAACATGCAGCGGCCCGCTATCGCCATGTAGGTCATCGCTACCACGAACGTTGTTTTCAGCTTTGATAAAATAGGGAAGTACATCGTCAAACCCCCAGCCAGTACATCCTTGCTCCACCCAGCGCTCATAATCTAGCTTACTACCGCGCGTATAGATCATGGCATTGATCGCTGATGATCCGCCCAGACATTGTCCACGCGGCTGAAAACCTTTACGGTTATTAAGGTGCTCTTGAGGGGTGGTGTGAAAGCACCAATTATTCAATTTAAGCGGTTTGCCAGGAACCATCAGAATCAGTCCAGCAGGCACACGTACCGCTAGATCTTTGCCATCACCGCCGTATTCTAATAAACAAACATTGATATTTGGGTTTTCAGTGAGACGGCTGGCGAGCACGCAACCCGCCGAACCACCACCGACGATGACATAGTCAAATGTTGTGTCAAATTTCATTTCATATTCCTTATAGCATCCATGCTAATTAAAATAGGGTACGCTTTACAGTAACTATTATTTTGCTGAAATAATAAAATAAAAATGACTCTGCGGTATCTGTTTGCGTCAATATCGTAGGACAAGCGAAGACTGTTATATTCGGTACATTATGTAAAATTAATGCTACTTAATTTTGCATCGAAAGACCTTATATCGCACAGATTTCTGAGCGTACGATAAAGCGTTTGCCTTCAGGGATTTCTAACGAAAAACTCGCACCGCGACCATTGACGACATCAATAGTGAGATCGGTATGCTGCCATAAATTGTACTGTGCCTTGCCCATATAAAATGGACAGCCAGCAAGCTCACCAACCAACACATCCTGACCACCTACTTTGAACTCTCCTAATGGATAGCACATGGGCGAGCTACCATCGCAGCAGCCACCTGATTGATGAAACATTAGTTCACCGTGCTTGGATTTCAATAGCTCAATTAACACTTTACAAGACTCTGTTGCCGTAATTTGCATAATGATTTCCTTATCTTTAGAGAATCTTAATGTAATCCACAGTTTTATTGAGTAAGAATGCAAAAGTCGCATCTTTTTCTTTCACATCATTTATAGCATGTGATTGAAATCGATACGACCTGTCGTTCACGATTATACCTGCGAATCATTAAAGCAGTATTAAAATGTCAAAAGACATGTCTACATACTATAGTCAATCACAATCCGTCCCTCGATTTTACCGTCACGCATACGCTGAAAAATATCATTGATGTTCTCAAGTGGCTCAGCGGCAACAGTCGCTTTTACTTTACCTGCTGCTGCCATCTCTAGCGACTCTTGTAAATCCAGACGGGTACCAACGATTGAACCACGAATGGTGATACCATTCAAAACGGTATCAAAGATTGATACAGGGAAATCACCAGTTGGTAGACCATTACAGACTAAAGTACCACCGCGTCGTAACATACTTAATGCTTGATCAAATGCTTTGGTGGATACGGCTGTCACTAGTACACCATGAGCACCACCGATCTCTTGTTGTAGGAATGCACCCGGATCAGTGTTTTTTGCATTGATAGTGACTTTTGCGCCCAGTTTTTTGGCAAATTCGAGCTTCTCGTCGTCAATATCAACAGCAGCAACATTGATTCCCATGGCAATGGCATACTGTACAGCCATGTGACCAAGGCCGCCTATACCTGAAATGACAACCCAGTCGCCTGGCTTGGTGTCGGTCATTTTAAGACCTTTGTATACCGTGACGCCCGCACATAAAACAGGGGCAATCTCAATAGAGTCGACACTCTCAGGGATAATGCCAACATAGTTTGCATCTGCTAGTACATATTCTGCAAAACTACCATTTACGGAGTAACCAGAATTTTCTTGCTTTTCACACAAGGTTTCCCAGCCACCCAAGCAGTGCGTGCAGTGTCCACAAGCAGAGTAGAGCCAAGGCACACCAACGCGGTCACCTTCTTTAACGTGATGTACATTGTCACCAACGGCAGTTATAAGCCCGACGCCCTCATGTCCCGGAATAAAAGGTGGACTGGGTTTGACAGGCCAGTCTCCCTCAACCGCATGTAAGTCAGTGTGACAGACACCTGATGCCTGCATCTTAACGACGATTTGACCAGCGCCTGGCGTTGGTATATCTACTTCTTCAATTTCTAAGGGTTGCCCAAACTCATGTAGCACAGCCGCTTTCATTTTTTGACTCATATGGCGCTCTCTTATGGATTAATTTTATATGCATAGCACAATACCTCTGTGCTATGACGTTATCTATAAATCGTCGCGTTAAATCAAATCTTAAAAGAAACCCATTTTTTTAGGGCTGTACGAAACCAGCATGTTTTTGGTTTGCTGATAATGATCGAGCATCATCAGATGGTTTTCGCGGCCGATACCTGATTGCTTATAGCCACCGAATGCAGCATGTGATGGATAGAGATGATAGCAGTTGGTCCATACGCGGCCTGCTTGAATACCACGTCCGAAACGATAGGCCTTATGCACGCTACGTGTCCAAACGCCAGCGCCTAGACCATATAGGGTGTCGTTGGCAATTTGCATGGCTTCTTCGTCGTCTTTAAAAGTAGTGACAGCGAGCACAGGTCCAAAGATTTCTTCTTGGAACACGCGCATGTCATTGGTACCTTCAAAGATAGTTGGCTTAACATAGTAGCCGTCTGCTAGGTCGCCATCGTGTTTGGCTTGATCGCCACCGACTAGGACTTTTGCGCCTTCTTTTTTACCGATATCAAGATAAGATAGAATCTTCTCTAACTGATCTGAGCTGGCTTGCGCACCAATCATAGTTTCAGTATCTAGTGGATTGCCCATTTTGATCGCTTCGACACGAGCGATACAGCGTTTGATAAATTCGTCATAGATGCTTTCGTGAACGAGTGCACGTGATGGACAAGTACAGACTTCACCTTGGTTTAGGGCAAACATGACTAGGCCTTCGACCGCTTTGTCCAAGAAGTCATCGTCTTCGTCCATGACATCAGCAAAGAAGATATTTGGGCTTTTGCCGCCAAGCTCTAGCGTCACTGGAATGATGTTTTCGCTGGCGTACTGCATGATGAGGCGACCTGTTGTGGTCTCACCAGTGAAGGCAACTTTGTTGATACGAGGGTTAGAGGCAAGTGGTTTACCAGCTTCGACACCAAAGCCATTGACAATGTTTAACACGCCTTTAGGCAAGATGTCAGCGATACCGATCGCTTCTAACATATATAGTATCGATGCAGGCGTTTGCTCAGCAGGCTTCATGACGATACAGTTACCAGCGGCTAGAGCCGGGGCAATTTTCCATACTGCCATTAGAATAGGGAAGTTCCATGGGATAATCTGCCCGACAACGCCTAGCGGCTCATGGAAATGGTAAGCAACGGTGTCTTCATCAATCTGGCTGATACCGCCTTCTTGGGCGCGGATGGCACTGGCAAAATAACGGAATTGATCGATGGCTAGCGGAATATCTGCCATCAAGGTTTCGCGTACAGGCTTGCCGTTTTCGTAGCATTCAGCAATAGCGATCGCTTCTAGATTGGCTTCCATGCTATCTGCAATTTTTAATAACAAGTTTGCTCGTTCAGCAACGCTGGTTTTGCCCCAAGCGTCTTTGGCAGCATGCGCGGCATCTAGGGCCTTTTCGATGTCTGCTTCTTTTGAACGGGCAACTTGGCAAATAGTTTTACCATCGATAGGGCTTGGGTTGTCAAAGTACTCGCCATCGACAGGAGGGATCCACTCACCATTAATAAAGTTATCGTATTTTTCGCGGAATTGGACGGGACTGTTTTCAGTATTGGGATAAGCGTATAACATTAACCACTCCTTGTTGTGTATTATGGTTATTTAAAATATGGTTACTTACGTATGACCATTTAAAAATACATTCTTGGTCTTCCTAACCAAGTTATCATCCTATCGTACTGAGCTTTTTAGCAGAACGATAATGACTTTTTATAATGATATATTTTGTATCGTATAACTTTAAGTTATGTGATATGAGTCGGTTAAAATGGTTCGCAAACGGTATGCAGCTGTTATAATTGTGAGCGTCTAATTTGGCTGGCTATGGTTACTTGATTAATCATGGCGGCTTTCTTTTTGTACTATTTCTTTTCATAATATTGGTTGGTTTGGATCTATGCGTCAATCTTCTGCTCTTGATATCTTAAAAACAGGTCAAAACGTCTTTTTGACTGGCTCGGCAGGCTCAGGTAAGACTTATACCCTCAATCAATACATCGATTATCTACGCGCTCGCCGTGTGCCGGTGGCAGTGACGGCCAGTACTGGTATTGCCGCCACACATATGAATGGCACGACGATTCACAGTTGGTCAGGCATCGGTATCAAAGATGAGCTGAGCGATCGAGATTTGACTAATTTGTCACGCAAACAGTTCTTGGCAGACAGATTAAAAGACACGGCTGTGTTGGTCATTGATGAGATATCGATGCTACATGCCAAGCAGCTCAACTTGGTCAGCCAAGTGCTCAAGCATATTCGCAAAAACGACAAAGCCTTTGGCGGCATCCAAGTCGTGGTCGCAGGAGATTTTTTTCAGTTACCGCCGATTGGTAGTAAAGGGGAGACCAATCGTGAAAAGTTCGCCTTTATGTCTGAGGCGTGGCTCGATGCCAAGTTCCATATTTGCTATTTATCAGAGCAACATAGACAAGTCAGTGAAGCGGCAAATGGCGGGCTTGATTTGGATGATATTCTTAACCAAATCCGTCGTCAGGAAGTGACCTTTGAGGCGATTGCCGCCTTAGAAAACACGTACGATCAAAGCGTCGATATCAAACGCACTCGTCTCTATACACACAATCTCAATGTCAATAAAATCAATGATAAAGAGTTGGCATTGCTAGACGGTGAGATGATGCGCTTTGAGGCGACCACCACTGGTGACAGTAAGCTGGTTGAGACCTTAAAAAAGACCGTACGTACCCAAGACGAGCTGATTCTCAAAGTGGGTGCAAAGGTCATGTTTATCAAAAACAATGCCGAGCTTGGGGTGTCGAATGGAACGATGGGTGAGCTGATTGGGTTTGCTGCGGTCAAGATAGATGACAGTAAAGACAGTAGTGATGCATTAATCGAAGATGATAGTGACAGTGAAGATACAGACGAAGCCACTGATAAAAAGACGACCAAGAGTAAAAAAAGTGCTGCCAAAAAAGAAGCCGAGCAGTCAAAAGCAAAGAAAGCGGCGACACAAAAAATGCCTGTGGTCAGGCTAAACTCAGGACGTGAAGTTATTGCTGAGCCTGAAGAATGGATCATCGAAGATGAGACGGGTGATGTGCTGGCAAGTTATTTACAAGTACCACTCTGTCTAGCATGGGCGATTACGATTCATAAATCGCAAGGCATGACCCTTGATGCTGCTGAAATCGACTTGTCGCGTACCTTTGAGCTGGGGCAAGGCTACGTGGCATTATCGCGCCTCAAATCGCTATCAGGTCTACAGCTGCTGGGTATGAACGACATGAGCTTGCAACTTGATCCATTGGCTCGCGGCGCAGACAAGCGGTTTCTAGTACTGTCTGAAGAAGCGGATGCCAACTATGCGATGCTAGATGAAGAAAGCATGCAGCAGGCACATGAAAAATTCGTCCTGAAGTCAGGTGGGACATTAAGCAAGTCGGTAATCGATGCTTACGCCACGCTACAAAAGAAGCGCCGCGAACAACAGCAAGCGAAAATCGATAAAAAACAGAAATTAGGCAATCAGGTCACTGACAAATCAGACAGTACTCTACTTGCGACCAGAGTGTTGTTAGAAGAGAGTTTGACCATTGCGGAGATATCACAAGCGCGTCAGTTGTCACAGTCGACTATCATGCGTCATATTGCTGACCTAAAATCGCAAGACCCAAGTCTTGCCTGCGATCATCTGCGTCCAGATGATGAGGTAATGACAGCCGTTGGCAATGCCTATGTCGCTATTAAAGTCGCCAATAATCCAAATGACTTTAATGATGACGGTAGCATCAAACTGCGTCCGATATTTGATCATCTTAAGCAAAGCATTGACTACAATACCATTCGCCTCGCATTGATTTTTATCACCCCGTAGTTTTACTGCCTATAATTTTATTGCCTATAACTTCGTTACCTTTATTTTTATAGGCTTTAATTCTACTATTTTTTAGTATTTAGCAATCATTAGCGCACTCAACGTGATAACGCTCAGTTTTTACACCCATTTATAGCGATACCCTTTATGTCCGATATTATGCCTGATTTTTCGAGCGCTACTTATCAATTAACCTATGCTCCGATAGCGGCGACGTTCCGTACTACTGGTGAGCATACACAGCCACTGAGAGTCGCTATCAATGGTTTTGGTCGTATAGGGCGCAATGTTCTTCGTGCTTTGCTAGAGCGCTTTGAAGTATTAGGCCGTGCGATTCATGTGGTGGCAATTAATGACTTAGCGCCAGCGGATATATTGCTGCATTTACTCAAGTTTGATAGCACACATGGCCGTCTCAGTCGATTAGGCGTAAATGCTGAGATTGTAGAGAGTGAGTCAGGTGATACAAGCAAGACTGAGCTCTGTCTGACTAAAAACAATCTGACTTACTGCATCAATATGCTATCAGAGCCTGATCCTAAAAATTTACCTTGGCAGGCGCTGGGTGTCGATGTGGTTTTAGAATGTACTGGGCACTTTCGCTCGTATGAGCAGGCGACGCTACATATCGATGCTGGCGCGCAGCAAGTAATTATCGGTGCCGCGCCATTTGACGATGTGGATGCCTGTATCGTGATGGGCGTGAATACCGATGCGCTCACGCTTGAGCTACCGATTATCTCTAGTGTTTCTTGTACCACGCAGGCATTGGTGCCGTTGATTGATACGCTAGATAAGGCATTTGGTGTGCAGTCCGCCATGATGACAGAGATTCATGCAGTCACTGCTGATCAGACGGTGCTCGATCAAGCACATCGAGACCCAAGACGGGCGCGTGCTTCTGGCTATAATATTATCCCAACGACGTCCAGTAGTATCGCTGCGACAGAACGTGTGCTACCAGCCATGGTCGGCAAGATAAATGGGCATTCGATACGAGTGCCCACTATCGACGTGGCTGCGATTGATGTCACCTTTGTGTTTGATACGCCAGATGTCGATGTCGAGACAGTACGAGAGGTACTTAAATCTGCCAGTCAGGCGCATTTGCATGACATCATGGCTTATACCGATGAGCCATTGGTATCTAGTGACTTTATTCATCAGACTGAGTCGCTAATCATTGATGGTCAGCAACTTATGCAAGTAGGTGGTCAGTATAAGGTTTTTGCATGGTATGATAATGAATGGGGCTATGCCAATAGGTTGCTCGATATGTGCTTACATCTGGCCTCAAGCAAGCGATAATGCACCAATTTACAAGTATTCGAAAATTAATTGAATTTTTTTAGTTTAGGGGCTTGCATTATAAAATGATATCTATATAATGATGCACCAATGGAGACGTGGCAGAGCGGTTGAATGCACCGGTCTTGAAAACCGACAAGGGTTAATAGCCCTTCGAGAGTTCGAATCTCTCCGTCTCCGCCAAATTCGAAAAAGCCCCAATCAGCAATGATTGGGGCTTTTTTTTATGGTATGGATAAAAGTATTAAACAATACCTTCTACTTCTATAAAGTCCTTAATAGTAGGTAGTACAGCTACTTCACCAGTGAGTTTTCAAATTCGATTGTCTGATCGTCTACTAAGGTAAGCGTGCCTTTATTAATCTCGATAGTGATGCCACCAGCATTTTTGATAGCGCGCATGACATTGATATCCTCAATGCTGCTTTCAATAATGATCTTGCCAGACTGTTCTGGTGCGATAGGTGGATCAAACGTTGTCAAAGGCACATTAAAGTTTTTGCCCTTTGTAAGATTGGCATCTTTCATGGTCAGCGTCCCTTTAAAGCTTTTTATCGCGCTTTTGCCATGATTGGATAGCATAAACTGCATTTTGACTTGATTTAAGCTATCGCTATCACTGGTTTTCACAGGTAGTAGGGCGACAGGATACATCTGTGCGGTAGCATTAGCTGCCTGACCTTTGACAATAGGGCTTTTCTTGCCCGTTGGGTTGTTTGGATGCAGACGCTCGTATTCACGCTGTTGTATCAGCGCTTGCTTAATAGTGGTACGCGGCATCGCTCCTGATTCATAAGCATCGCTCAATTTCATTCGCAGCATATATCGGCTGAGTACTTGTTGATCAGAATCAGACAACTGCTCAAAAGTTTGTCCTAGCTTTTTTTGCCATTGGTCAGAATCTGTCGGTATGGTTGTTTTACTTGGATCAGTCTGCGGCGATGAGCAGCCAGTCGCAATCACTAGCATTGCTACCGTCATGGTTGAAAACAAAGTTTTGTTGAAACGCTGATGTAAGCCCGTCATCGTACCCCTCCTTGCAGATCTTTATTATGTTGAAACCTTATAAATAGTCGCGACTATATGCTTAATATACCTTGTTTAAACATCTGTTGTGTTTAGTTATGGCTAACTAAAACCGCAAATATCGCAGAGTATTTAAAAAAATATGTACTGAGAACTAGATGGAAGCAGGGCGTAATAAGAGGAGAGTTAGAGAAATATCAGTAATGCTTAGACTTTTATAACAGCCACAAAAAAGACCAAGCTCGCTTTAGCAAACTTGGTCTTTTTATTTTAATATTATCTAGCAGCGATACTATTAATTAGCAACGATATTATTAATTGTTTAATCGTTGTCTTGTAACTCAGATAGCGGATGAGTGATGTTGTTATTATGCGTCACTACAATCGCTTCATCAATAATATGCTGGCTAACGCCGCGCTTACGTAGCGTTTCGATGAATACTTCATCATGGGCAAGCGTATAATCCTGATGGTCACGATCCAAGCCCTGACGAATATAAAGACGAATAAGCCCTTGAATGCGCTTAAAGCCCAAGTCTGATGACGTCGTTTCTAATAGACCAATCATTTCTTCAGACAAACGAATACTAATCGGGCGCATGATTTTTTGCGGATGATCAGAAAACTTATTTTTTATACGTACAGGTATCATAATAAACCATTACTTTTAGTGAGTAAGAGCGAAGCACTCAAACAAAAACGAACCCAATCAAAACTAATCTTACCATACAACAAAAATGTCTAAAAGAACACCACAGCCGTGCTAATATTATTAGAAGTAAATATAAAGGACACAGCAATAAAAAAACCTCCATCAAATTATGATGAAGGTTTTTAGTATATGGCTCTCCAACCTGGGCTCGAACCAGGGACACACGGATTAACAGTCCGTTGCTCTACCAACTGAGCTATTGGAGAATAGTTGGTCATAACAGCAAGTAATTGACGCTTTATATTAAAGCAGTTAATTAGCTTGTTTGCGTTATGTGGGGCACATTTTAGCCAAGTCACTACAGGCTGTCAACCTTATTATGCGTTTAATTATAAATATTATCGCAATTATTGAAAATTAACGCCAATCCCTTATCAGATAGGCTGTTTCAAGGCAGAACTTAGTAGAAAATGACTATAAATAGGCTTTAGAAATAAAAGTTATTTTCAGAAAATTTTATATGGCACATAGGATAAACGATAAAAGTATCGAAATAGATAGCAATTCGGCAAAGTAAAACTGAATTTGGTGCTTTGTATTTTTGAATATAACGGTGGTGCAACACCGTTTGACACAATAAAGTTGCAAGACAGCCCTTCACATTGACAGTAGAATTCTATAAAATACCGACCATGTGGTTTCTTTGCTATGTTTTTCATAGCATGCGTTGAACAAAAGCGGGTGTTCTAAAGATGAGTCCTACTACGATTGCTTACGGTTATCTGACTATTGCCATTATATGCGAAGTGGTGGGTACGACTTTTTTAGTAAAGTCAGAACAGTTCACCCGTTTGGTACCAACTTTGATGATGGGTGCGCTCTATGCGGTTTCATTTTATCTGTTGGCTCAGACGCTCAAAACCATACCGCTAGGTATTGCGTACGCACTGTGGGGCGGGCTTGGGATTGTGCTGACATCACTCGCTGGTGTGGTGCTATTCAAGCAAAATCTTGATACAGCAGCAGTGGTTGGCATCGCGATGATCGTCGGCGGTGTTGTTGTGATGAACTTATTGTCTAATTCTGTGGTGCATTGATATGGAAAATGCTTATAAGCGTAAAAAACAGCCAGAAGTTATTCGTCGTGCGTTGTTAGATCAGGCAGCACGTATCACGTTGGAGCAAGGTCTATCTAAAGTGACGTTTCAGGCAGTCGCTGACGCGGTTGGGGTGACAAAGGGTGGTGTGATGCATCATTTTTCTACCAAAAACGCACTCGTGCTAGAAGTCTTCAATGATGCAATGGCTAAGTTTGAGGCAGAAGTAAACGCAGCAATGGCTGAAGACCCTGTTAAGTACGGTTCATTTACCCGCGCTTATATAGATGCCACTATCAGCCTCGGCGAGCAAGGACAGGAAGAATACGATAACCAAGCGACCTTATATGTATTGATGCTAGGTGATAGTGAGCTGCGTGAGTTATGGGCTAAGTGGGCGAATGGACAACTCAAAAAACATGCTGCAACGGATAATACCGAGACATTATGTATGGTTCGCCTCGTCGCGGACGGTATTTGGCTCTCAGACTTTTCAGGTATCGATATCGCAGACAAACAATCATTGCGCGATCGCTTGATAAAAATGACGCAACAAGACTTTGATTTGTAAAACGTTGCTGATTCATAAAATAATTTTTATTTTACTATTTAAAGACTAAATTTCTTAAAAACTAGATTTCGAAACTTAACTAACGACGACACTATTCGGCTTCAGTACTTTTACATAGTTACTTTTACATAGTTACTTTTGCCAATCGTCCTAAGGAGAATTTATGACTGATATTAATAATTTGACAGATATTATCGATTTAGACCAAGTACAAACAGCCTATATCAACGGTCGCTATTTAGCGGTTGATGAGTCGCTAACGACTTTTGAAGATATCAATCCAGCCACTGGTGAAGTATTGGCAACGATTCAGCAAACCAGCAATGAGCAGATTGATGAAGCCGTAAAAGCCGCACATAAAGGTCAAAAAGTTTGGGCCGCGATGACAGCGGTTGAGCGTGGTCGCATCTTATCAAAGGCTGTTGAGATATTGCGCGATCGTAATGATGTACTGGCATTACTTGAGACCAAAGACACAGGTAAAGCCTACTCTGAGACGAAGTACGTCGATATCGTCACTGGTGCTGATGTCGTTGAATACTATGCAGGTCTGGCACCGATGATTGAGGGTCGTCAGATTCCATTACGTGATACTAGTTTTGTCTATACTCGCCGCGAACCACTTGGCGTGGTCGCAGGTATTGGCGCATGGAACTATCCGATTCAAATCGCGATGTGGAAAGCAGCACCAGCATTGGCTGCCGGTAATGCGATGATTTTTAAACCATCAGAAGTGACACCATTGACGGCATTGAAACTGGCAGAGATATTGACAGAAGCTGGATTGCCAGATGGTGTATTTAACGTCGTACAAGGTAATTATGAAGTGGGTCAGGCGCTAACCGATCACCCAGATATCGCAAAAGTATCGTTCACGGGTGGCGTACCAACTGGTAAAAAAGTCATGTCGAGCGCGGCAAGCTCATCTTTAAAAGACGTAACTTTAGAGCTTGGTGGTAAATCACCTTTGATCATATTTGATGACGCAGATATCGATACCGCTGCTGACATCGCGATGATGGCCAACTTTTACAGTACTGGTCAGGTATGTACCAACGGTACGCGCGTATTTGTCCCTAAAGCGTTACAAGCTAAGTTTGAGCAAGCTATCTTAACCCGTGTTGAGCGTATTAAATTGGGTGATCCGATGGATGAAAACATCAACATGGGCCCACTAGTCAGCTTTCCGCATATGGAAAGAGTGCTTGGCTATATCGAGCAAGGTAAAGCCAGCGGTGCACGCTTGCTAACAGGTGGCGAGCGTGTGACGACAGGCGAATTGGCAAATGGCGCATTCGTTGCCCCGACGGTATTCACTGACTGTACTGATGAGATGACTATCGTACGCGAAGAAATATTTGGTCCAGTGATGTCGATATTGACGTACGAGACCGAAGAAGAAGTTATTCGCCGTGCCAATGATACCGATTATGGCTTGGCCGCTGGGGTTGTGACTGCAGATCTAAAACGCGCGCATCGAGTCATCGCTCAGATTGAAGCTGGCATCTGCTGGTTGAACACGTGGGGCGAGTCGGCAGCACAAATGCCAGTAGGCGGCTATAAGCATTCTGGTATCGGCCGCGAAAACGGTATCGAAGCGCTCGAACACTATACTCAGACCAAATCTATCCAAGTAGAGTTAGGTGCGTTTGAATCTGTCTTTTAATCAATCTTATTGAGAAAAACGAAGCCAGTAAGGTTGCTTATTAGCTTTCATTTAGCCTTTTTAGGACACCTTACTGACCATAAACGATTTATGTTTTTTCAATATCATGGAGTATGTTATGACATCAACCACACCTGAGTATGACTATATTATTGTCGGAGCAGGCTCAGCAGGAAATGTGCTGGCCACACGTCTGACCGAAGATGCTAATATCAAGGTACTGCTGTTAGAAGCAGGTCGTCCAGACTATCGTTTTGACTTCCGTACCCAAATGCCAGCTGCGCTTGCCATGCCATTGCAAGGGACGACTTATAACTGGGGTTATAAGACAGATCCTGAGCCATATATGAATAACCGTGTCATGGACTGTGGCCGCGGCAAAGGGCTAGGTGGCTCATCACTGATTAACGGTATGTGCTATATCCGTGGTAATGCGCTAGATTTTGATGACTGGTCTAAGATAAAAGGTCTATCAGACTGGACGTATTCGGATTGCCTGCCTTATTTTAAAAAGCTAGAAAACTGTGACGCTGGCGAGAATGACTATCACGGCGTGGGCGGTCCTGTTGAAATGACAACCTCAAAGCCAGGAGTCAATCCACTGTTCCAAGCTATGATTGAAGCGGGCGTACAAGCAGGCTATCCACGTACCGAAGATCTAAACGGCTATCAGCAAGAAGGTTTTGGTCCAATGGATCGATTTGTGACGCCTAACGGTCGCCGTGCATCAACGGCTCGCGGCTATCTTGACCGTGCCAAACCGCGTAGCAATATTACGATTTTGACAGGTGCATTGACTGACGTAATTTTATTTGACGGCAAGCGTGCTGTCGGTGTCAAAGTCGAACACGAAGGCCAGACCAAAAATTTCCATGCCGCTCGCGAAGTGATTGTCTCATCTGGTGCGATTGCCTCACCGCAACTACTGCAGCGTTCAGGTATCGGTCCTGGTCAGTGGTTAAAAGATGCTGGCGTGACTGAAATACTGGATCTGCCAGGTGTCGGTAATAATTTACAAGACCATCTAGAGCTATATATGCAGTATGAATGTAAACTGCCAGTGTCAATCGCGCCTGCTAATAAATGGTGGAATAAGCCTGCGATTGGTGCAGAATGGTTATTCAATGGCACAGGTCTTGGTGCGTCGAATCAATTCGAAGGTGGCGGTTTTATCCGTACCGATGAGAAGTTTACCCACCCAAATATTCAGTACCATTTTTTGCCACTAGCTGTACGCTACGATGGCCGTAGTGCTGTGAAATCGCATAGCTTCCAAGCACACGTCGGCTCACTGCGCTCACCAAGCCGTGGCCGCGTCAAGCTAAAATCACGTGATCCGAAAGCACATCCAAGTATCTTGTTTAACTACATGTCACATGATCAAGACTGGCAAGAGTTCCGTGCTGCGATGCGTATCACGCGTGAAATCATGCATCAGCCAGCACTGGACCCTTATCGTGGTCGTGCGATTGCACCGACCGATGATCTGGTCACTGACGCCCAGCTAGATGAATACGTACGTAATCATAGTGAGACGGCTTATCATCCATCTTGTACCTGTGCGATGGGCGAAGATAACGATTCGGTAGTGAATGGCGAAGGGTTGGTACATGGTATTGATGGCTTGCGAGTCGTCGATGCGTCTATCATGCCAAACATTATTAGTGGTAATCTCAATGCTACAACTATCATGTTGGCAGAAAAAATCGTCGACAAGATGAGAGGCGTACAGTTGCCACGTTCAACGGCAGATTATTATGTGGCCAATGGTGCACCGCTACGCTCAGAGCCAATGCGCGATTATCTCTCGTCGGTGTAGGCTGCGATATAAGCCTGCATACAGGATACTGAATAAATAACGATATGAGAAAATTTTAACCAAAAGGCCTTTCCAAGTAGAGGCCTTTTCTATCAGCGCTAACGTATTAGAATAATGAATACCGTTCAGGTTGAATTTGTTTATAATTTTATTAGCTTTTTATTTATTGGTACTGCTTTGTCCGTCATGCGGTTGGTTCCACGTTATACGGTTATAGATCATCAGTCTACTATTAGACGATGCCGGACAAAGCAATATCGGACCCTGTTTAATTTACCTATTGAGGTCTTTTATGTACAGTTCGCCATCACAAGATGTGACGAAACCTCTGACCCTAAACAAAACGGTGTTTTTGGGCTCAGCTATTATTTCTATTTTATTGATAATCTGGACCATCGCTTTTCCAGATTATAGTGAGGCCTTGTTGAGCGCGAGCATGACTTGGGTATCAGACAAGTTTGGCTGGTATTACATGTTGGTGGTTGCCGCTTATAGTATCTTTGCGTTGTTTGTTGGTTTTTCTAAGTATGGCGATATAAAGCTTGGTCAAGACCACGAAAAAGCACAATTTCCGTTTTTAGCGTGGGCGGCCATGCTGTTCTCAGCGGGTATCGGTATTGACCTGTTGTTCTTTGGTGCTTCTGAGCCTTTAATGCATTATTTGACCCCACATACAGGCCTAGAGCCTGCTAGTGCTGAGGCCATGCGCGAAGCACTTGCTCAGACTTTCTTGCACTGGGGTCTGCATGGTTGGGGTATTTATGCGCTGATCGGTATGGCGCTGGCTTACTTTGCTTATCGCAAAAACATGCCGCTCGCACTACGCTCGCCGCTGACACCGATATTTGGTGAACGCTTAATCAAAGGTTGGTTAGGCGATGGTATTGATACCTTCGGCGTCGTCTGTACGTTGATGGGTATTGCGACCAGTTTAGGTATTGGGGTATTGCAGGCCAATGCTGGCTTGACCCATGTGTTCGGTATCGAATCTAGCAAAACGGTTCAGGCGCTCATCATCGTCGGCGTTGTCGCTGCTGCTGCTATCTCTGCGATGACAGGTGTCGAAAAAGGCGTTCGTCGTCTATCTGAATTCAACATGCTGTCGTCAATACTGTTGTTGCTTGCCATATTGGTAATGGGCAATACGGTGTATCTATTAAATACCTTTACTCAAAATATCGGTCAATATTTTCAAACCATCATTTATAAAACCTTTGACGTTTATGCTTATGACGGTGCTGCTGGTGCCGAGTGGAAATCTTGGTGGACGATATTTTTCTGGGCATGGTGGGTTGCTTGGGCACCATTTGTAGGTCTATTTATTGCACGTATTAGCCGTGGCCGTACGTTGCGCGAGTTTGTATTTGGCGTGATGTTTATTCCGCTTGGTTTTATCTTCGCATGGTTCTCTATCTTTGGTAATTCAGCGATAGACTTGGTTGCCAATGGCGCAACAGAGCTGGGCGAAATCGCGGTCAATGATGCGGCAATGGGCATGTTTGCGCTGTTTGAGTACTTCCCTTACAGTGAAGTATTGTCATTTGCTGGTGTGGTTATTGGTCTTATTTTCTTTGTGACTTCTGCTGACTCAGGCGCGTTAGTATTAGCGAACTTGAGCTCAAGAGGTATGACCAATGATACCGATGCTCCTGTTTGGTTACGTCTGTTTTGGGCAGCAGCGACTGGTCTTATTACGTTAGGATTACTATTTGCAGGTGGTTTTTCTTCACTACAGTCTGTCTCTGTCATTGCAGGTTTACCATTCTCTATTATTCTTGTGCTTTATATGATGTCTATGTGGAAGTCGCTAAAAGAAGAAGGCAATAAGCGTAAAGCCAGTACAATCGGCACAGCAAATGTGTTGGACAGCGGGAAGAGCTGGAAAGCACGCTTGCAACGTATTGTGAGCTTCCCAGGCCATGCACAGGTTGAAAAATTCTTGCATACGGTCGTGATGCCAGCGATGTCTGAGGTCGAAAAAGAGTTTAAAGCAGGTGGTCTCAAAACCTCGTTAGATACCAAAAACCTTGCTAGTATCGGTGAAGGTATCGATGCAGGCATGGATCAAGACAGTGGTCAGGTAGATGGTCTAAAACTGCGTGTCGGTCATGGCGATGAAGATGACTTTATTTATGAGGTCAATCTGATTAAAGCTCATCGTCCTAACTTTACATTGAGCACATCTACCAAGCACGCAGAGTACTACTACCGTGCGGAAGTGTTCTTAAGTGAAGGCTCGCAAGAGTATGACTTGGTTGGCTACTCAAAAGAGCAGGTATTGGTTGATATCTTAAATCAGTACGAACGTCATTTGCAGTATCTACATTTAGAGCGTTAATCAGACACACTTTTTAAGTAAAATTATCAGTAAGAATGCCCCCATAAGTTGAACGCAGCTTATGGGGTTTCTTTTTATGAATAACTATTTATAAATAACTGTCGTTTAAGTTGAGGATATATCCCAAATAAGTGGCAAACAAGCACCGCAAATATAAGGTAAAATTCCCTAAGATTAAATTGATCGACTGATACGCATCTACGTATTAGCAAAGGATACACTTGTGACCAAATTAAAGTACATAGCTCATTACTCAGAGCAGGTTCAAACTCAAGCTGCTCAGCTTATAACTGATGGTAGGTTGGGCGAGTATCTGGAAAAAAAGTACCCGACTCAGCATCAAATCCAAAGCGACAAAGCGCTCTATCAGTATATAAATGAGATAAAAACCCAATACATGCGTAAGATTGGTCAGCTGTCAAATGTCAGCTATAGCAGTAAGCTCAAGGTTTTAAAACATGCCCTAGGTATCCATACGACGCAATCGCGCGTACAGGGGAGTAAGCTTAAATCGCACAATAGCATCACGGTAGCTAGCCTATTTAAAGACGCGCCGCCAGAGTTTTTGCGCATGATAGTGGTGCACGAACTTGCCCATTTCAAAGAGCATGAGCATAACAAAGCTTTTTATCAATTATGCTGCCATATGGAGCCTGAGTATCATCAATTTGAGCTAGATACACGCCTGTGGTTACACTGGCGCGAGTTGTAACCCTAATATAGTCAACAACCTTAACAAGGTTCATAATAATGTTAATAACAGCCACATAAATATCGTGTTCTTCTCTGTAGCAATCATCTGAGCCGCTAGGGCGTGTCCTCAATTCAATTGATCATATCTAAACGGGCTAAAAATGGCTAAATTTTGCCAAACATCGTTAAATAGCTGGTTAATATCCCGATATTATCTGCGCTACTTTCCTTGTTTGACTGCAATTTATCTCATTTTTATCACCATTTTTAAAATGAGGACACGCCCTAGAATTACGTTATAATCCTAACCACACACGATATAGTCAATAAAAGGTTGTAAACAATGATTAATACCAAAATATATAAAGCCATTTACACCTTAGCCGAAGAATTGTTAGAAGCGGATCGCAGAGGCAATCAAGAAAAATTTGATTCGTTATATGCTGAACTAAACGCCATTTGTACCGATAATGAAGGCACTGACAAAGACCACCCAGAACAATGGGAAACGCTTGCTGATTTCACAGAAGATTTGGACGCAGCACTAGTGATTTATGACAAAGCATTGGCCAAGGCTACTGCCATTAACTCAAAAGATCATATGTCATCGATTGCTTTTTCTATGGCGGTGCTACAGCTTGAGACAGGCGAAAAAGAAGCTGCTATCCAAAGTCTGCAAAATGCCAAAATCACAGCCAATAAAATTGAAGACAAAGAGTTCAAGGTTGAGATTGATGAGATGCTTACTAAGCTATTGGCAGAGTAGTTTGATTTATAGTCAATCCTCTATAAATTGAGTACGGTGTCAGTCTCGCTTAGCTTGCTACTTGTAGTACTTTCACTCGGCTTCCTTATATTCAAATGATATTGAACCGTCTATAAATAGGGTAATCCGATATGCAAGACATACCTGTGGTAATCGTTGGTGGTGGGTTAAGTGGATTATATGCTGCCTTCTTATTAGAGCAAAAGGGGATAGCGTATAGACTGCTAGAGGCGCGTGTTACCTTGGGTGGTCGCATTGCAGTTGCTAAATATTCAGATGCACATGCTAATAATAACAGTACTGATATCGATCAAGCAGAATCAAGCGCCGCGTTCGACTTGGGACCATCTTGGTTTTGGCCTGATTATCAAACGCAGTTAAGTACGCTTATTGAGTCGTTAAATTTATCACGTTTTACGCAGTTCGAAGAAGGCGATATGATGGATGAGCGCGCTGCCAATCAGCCACCTGTACGTATGCAAGGTTATAAAAGCGCACCACCTTCTATGCGGCTAGTCGGTGGTATGGCCGCGTTGACTGATACGCTATATGCTCGTTTAGATGCCAGTTGTATTATGACCAGTCAAACGGTAAGGCAGTTGAACAAGACGTCTCAACATATCGAAGTACAGAGCGAAGATACTTCTGGACATGTGACGACGTTCCGAGCGCAGAATGTGCTACTGGCGTTACCGCCTCGATTGGTAGAAGGCAGAATAGGGTTCCAGCCAACGCTACCGCAAGACTTAAGTGGACAGTGGCGCGAGACAGCTACTTGGATGGCTCCCCATGCCAAATACGTCGCTGTTTATGAATCACCATTTTGGCGAGATGCTGGTCTCTCGGGTGCTGCGCGCAGTGCGATAGGGCCGCTTACTGAGATACATGATACCTCTACGCTAGAGGGCGATGGGGCATTGTTTGGTTTCTTTGACGTTCCTGCTCAAGTACGTCAGAGCGTTTCTGATACGGTGCTAAAAGAACATTGCCGTGCGCAGTTAGTGCGACTATTTGGTGATCAGGCAAGTACTCCAAAAGCTGAATATTTCAAAGACTGGGCACAGGATCCATTAATAGCGATGCCTGCTGATGCTAGCGGCAACGGTCAGCATGCAGTAGCCCCGCCATCCAAACCAAAAACAGGCGTGTGGCAAGACTGTCTAACAGGTTGTGGTAGTGAGTGGTCGGCGCAGTTCCCTGGTTATGTCGCTGGGGCAGTTGATGCAGCAACCGTCGCTGTACAAAGCCTACCTACTGACATTTTGCGCCAGTAGCTATTAGGGTGCCATTGTAAGCTATTATAAAAGCCATCCAACATGACTAAGAAAATTCGTCATCCAATAGGATAGTCGATGAATGACTCGCTCAAACAAACCAGTATTCACAAAACCACTTGGCTGTTGCCTTTCGTTTGTCTACTGGCAGGTGGCGCACTCACTGGTATCTCGACCAATGTGGCAAAGTACGCTATCGATGTCGGTCTCACCCCATTAGGGTTTTTGTTTTGGTCGATTACTGGCGCTGCTGTTATTTTATTTATAACAGCGCTCATCAGAAAAGAACTCCCTCCTCTTAATGCGCGCAGCTTAGAGTATTACTTTGTCGCGGCGCTTGTCAGTGTCGCGGCCGCCAACTTACTATTATTTTCTGCTATTCCTCATGTGGGCGCAGGTTTCGTTGCCCTAATCCTCTCATTACCGCCACTGCTAACTTATCTTGGCGCGCTGATACTACGTATAGAGCAATTTTATATTGTCCGTGCGCTTGGAGTCATCGCAGCACTCATCGGGGCAGGAGCATTAGCCGTGCATAAATTATCTGCGCCAAATTCTAGTGTGTTTTGGATTTTAATCACACTTTGTGGGCCAGTGCTACTCGCTATTGGCAATATATATCGGACATTACGCTGGCCCGATAATGCGTCTTCTAGCGCACTCGCTCCAGGTATGTTGATTGCGGCAGCGCTGCTGCTAGGGTTATTTAGTATGATGTTAGATTTCTCTGTTGCTGTACCTTTGGATTTAGAGAATTGGCTACCGCTAAGCATGATAGCTATACAAGCATGCGTATTTGCTGGACAGTTTTTACTGTTATTTTTATTGCAAAAGACAGGTGGACCCGTGTTACTAAGTTTGTTAGGTGCAGTAGGAGCCATTGTTGGCGTGCCTGTCGCTATTTTTTTGCAAGGGGAGAGTCCTCCAGAAGGTTTATTTTTAGGTGCGACTTTAATTGCTATTGGCGTGGCATTAGTCACATGGGGCGGCGTAAAAATATCAAAAGTAAAAGAAGAAGTCTCATAAATGTGTATAGGTGATAGCACTAAACTATAGAGTTGTTAAAGCCGTTACTTCCTAGTGAACATTTATTACCTCGCTAGGATTATCAATACCTGCTATGACTCAATAATTGGTTACGATTAACTTAAATCACTTTTTGTGGATACGACAAAAAAGGAGTATAAGTATCGGGGTTATCGTTGTCATGGACTCAGGCTATGAATGCAGCCACGCGTTATCGATTATTAAATAATTTTACGATTCTCATTAGTGTCATCGGGGTAGCGATTGCCTTGTTAGATAGTGGTTTTACACTACCGACGTGGCTCCAACAAGTATTCCATATTTTCTATTTGGTCATCATCTTTCTCAGCTTTATGGTGACCGCTGGTCGTTACATCTATACCAAAAAGCCATTAACCTTCAATAAAGTCGCCGTCTTTGACACACTGACCAGCATCGCGATTATCATTCTATTGACCGCACATTTCACAGACCTAGTGCGCTCGGGATTGTCCGCCGCCGTTGATGGCTTTGTCGCGATAAAGATAGCGGTGTTTGTCACCTTCGTCCGCGAACTCTCCGATCATAATTTTAATCTCAATCGTACCTTTCTACATCCTGCCCAGTTTTTTATTCTAAGCTTTTTAGTCGTGGTGCTGGTTGGTGCATTGCTATTGATGATGCCCAATGCGACAACGCAGCCATTATCTTTTATTGATGCACTCTTTACCGCGACCAGTGCGGTTTGTGTGACGGGGCTTATCGTCGTGGATACTGCCACCTATTTTACGACTTTTGGCCAAGTCATTATTATGGGGCTGATACAAATTGGTGGCTTAGGTATTTTGACCTTTGTGACCTATTTTAGTTATTTCTTTAAGGGCGGTGTCAGCTATGAGACGCAAGCAAGCATCAGCGAGATGTCTTATATGCGCGGTATGGGTGATGTGGTGTCGACACTTAAGTCTATCTTATACGTCACATTTGCGGTCGAGGCGGTAGCGGCTGCACTGATCTATATCAGTATTTATGACATACCCAATATGGATTGGTCTGAGCAGTTATTTTTTTCAGTCTTTCATGCGATTTCTGCTTTTTGTAATGCTGGGTTCTCTACCTTTAGTGCTGGCTTGTACGATGATTCGCTACGTTTTAATTATTCGCTACAGCTGATTCTGGCGATGACATTTATCTTCGGTGGTATGGGGTTTACCATCGTGGTCAATGTGCTTAGGTATTTACGTTATCGTGCTCAGCGGCTGATAAATCGTCACGACCAACGCTACATCTATCAGCCTTGGTTACTTAATATCAATAGCCGTATTACTTTGATTACTACAGGTGCATTACTGCTGGTCGGTCTTATTGGGGTGATGATCTTTGAATACAATAATGTGCTCGCTGACCATACCAGTTTTCTTGGGAAGCTGGTAACAGGGTTTTTTACTGCGGCTACCCCGCGTACGGCAGGGTTTAATGTGATTGATATGGGTGAGCTTACGTTTCCAACGGTGATGCTGACGATATTTTTGATGTGGATCGGTGCTTCGCCAAACTCTACAGGTGGGGGTATCAAGACCAGTACCTTTGCGATTGCGCTATTGAATACATTAAGCCTAGCTCGTGGTCAGACCAAGATAGAGGTGTTTAAACGAGAGATTGCGGAGATTTCCGTTCGCCGCGCATTTTCTATTATGTGGCTGTCGCTACTGGTCATCGGTACGGGCGTGACTCTCATCAGCTATGATCAGCCAGAGCTTGATTTGATTAAAGTGGTGTTTGAGTGCTTCTCAGCGTATAGCACGGTGGGCCTAAGCTTAAACCTGACAGCAGACTTATCAGATTTTAGTAAAATAGTGGTTTCGGTCATTATGTTCGTTGGCCGCGTCAGTATGCTGACGATATTTATCGCACTGCTTAAAAATATGCGGCAACGTAATTATCGTTATCCTACGGAAGAGATTACGATTAACTAATTCGTAAAAAATAGACCGTTTCTTTCTTGAAGATAGCGAAAAATATTAAAAAGGTTGTTTAAGTTATGAAGTACATCATCGTAGGGCTAGGAAATTTTGGGGCATCATTGGGGTCGGCATTGACCAGTCAAGGGCATGAAGTGATTGCTATTGATAGTAGTATGCAACGGGTGGAAGCGTATAAAGAAGTGATTTCGCATACGCTGTGTATGGATGCCACGGACGAGTATACGGTTAGCGGTCTACCAATCGTTGATACCGATATTGTCATCGTGGCGATTGGTGAAGATCAAGGTGCCAATGTCATGGCAACAGCGCTATTTAAGACGTTAAAAGCAAAGCGTCTGATCAGCCGTAGTATCAATCCGCTACACGAAAAAGTCCTACAAGCCATCGGCGTGGATGATTTGATTCACCCTGAAAAAGAGGCGGCCAATCGCTGGGCCAAGCGTCTGTCACTACGTTATTTTGTCGATTCGTTTGAATTGAGCGATAACTTCAGCATGGTAGAGATTAAGATTCCAAATGTGTTGATCGGTAAGACTGTTGACGACTTACAGTTAGAGCAAAAGTTCAATATCCGATTGCTTAGTACGTTGCGCTATGAGTATTATGAAGACAGTTTTGGTCGTACGCAGAGCAAGCCTAGCATTCAAGGTTTGGCGACGCCTGAGCAAGCATTGCAAGAGCGCGATGTACTAGTGATTTATGGCGCCAACAAACATATCAATCAGTTCCTACGTAGTGTGGGTGTGAAAATCAAATAGCAGCTTGTCATCGCAGTGATACCGGAAGGTATAGGGAAATGATTATGAATAAGCGAAGTATATCTGTCCTACTGATCGCTATAATGGCACTACTGTCAGGTTGTGATCAATCAGCGCAAGACCCGAACGTTCTTTTGTCTGAGCATCAAAAAGACCCGATTAAAGAATTGGCAATTACCTCAGATGTGGATCACAGTCAGTTTGGTTACAAGCAAACCTTTTATGTACCGATTTATTCTGATATCTATACCGATAGAGACGCTCGCAAAGTGCTGCTATCGGCCACGCTGAGTGTACGTAACACTACGCTCAAAAAGTCACTGTATATCAATAAAATTGATTATTATGATACAGATGGAGCATTGGTCAAATCATATCTAGATAAGCCTATCGAGCTACCAGCGATGGCGACGCTCAACTATATCGTCGAAAAAGAAGAGGATAAAGGCGGTTCTGGTGCCAACTTTATCATCGAAGTAGAGGGTGTGGATGAAACGGTTAAACCAGTTATCGAGGCGGTCATGATCGGTAACTTTAGCAATAAAGGATTTGCCTTTAGTACAGAAGGCACGCCCGTAATACATTGAGATATGTATCGTCATTACGTAGGTTAGAGCATTAAAAGAGCACTGTAGTATAGGCGGAAGTAGTTTCTACTTTTACTTTGCTATCTAGCGATGCTCGTATACATGTATTAAGCGAATCAACATGGACAGTTCAATTCAAGGAAGAGTTATGTCTGCAACCAAAGAAGAAATCAGCGCCTTTATGGCATTGGAGTTTCCCCAAACCAAATGTGTCGTCGAGACGGTCAACGAAAATGGCGCGACCTTATCGCACGAGATTGGCATAAATGAGCTGCGTCCCGGTGGCACAGTCTCGGGACCTGTCATGATGGCCGTCGCTGATGTCGCTATCTATGTGGCGATACTCGGAAGAATCGGTATTGTCCCGTTAACGGTGACGACGAGTTTGACCATCAACTTCTTGCGTAAGCCATCAGCAAATGCGCGTATTATCGCCGAATGTACCTTGATGAAAGTAGGGCGCACGTTGATAGTAGGCGAGGTATCTCTTTATTCAGAAGGCTCTGATGACATCGTGGCTCACGTAGTTGGCACGTATTCGGTGCCGCCTAAAGACCCCTAGATATTGTATAACGTCGTTGAGTAAAAACGTTGCTAATACTATCTATATGTCATAGATACTTTTTCATATAGCTGAAAATTCAAAGGGCAGTCAATAATGAGCAAGTTGTTTGTGATACAGGGCTGCCGTATTGTCGCTATTAGATTTAATTGTTTTATGGCTTTATGAAACAAGATACTAGCCCAATACGAAAAATATAGCATATAAGTATTTCTTGAATATGGATATTAACTAATAAGATCAATAATTTGAGAATACTTTAGGAAAAAATAGATGAACGGTTGATAACATGGTTCCGTCTTACTAGTGTCCATGCTCAAAAACAGGTAGCATGAAGTATATATAACATCATAGTTAATTTAGATGAGTGTTATTTAGCAAGCTAGTATGGCAATGCCAAACACGAAAGCCATCAATGTATAAATAGCCTTTTATAGAATGGCTAAATCATCGAAGAATTTTGCTGATACTGACAGTAGATTATAGAAAATATACATTTCAGCTTTTTGAAAAAACACCATTCAATGTTATTACGGCATTAAATCAGTGAAGTAAAAAAGTAGGCCAGCAATTTGAACGACGAGTTGTAGTAGCAAATAAAATACGACCATAATATTAATAAATGAGCACTATGCTATTTTAATCTCTCTTCTCTCTCAAAAGATACTCCATACATACATCGCTTTTTGGCATATAAACCTGCCTAATACAAACATATCTAAATCTATACTATTCAAATTGAAAAATAGACGATAAGAAATAAAAGGTAAGAATATGAACACTATCATGATTAAAACCAATAATGCGACTCAAACCGTAGCCGAAGTGGCAGTTGTCACTAAAGATGGAAAACCAACCATCATCCAAGCTATGGAGAAAGTCAATTACGAGTTCCATGATATGGTGATCGGTTCGAGCGCCCAATCATATTATTACCAAACGCATCAAAAATGATCTGCACGTCTCATTTGAAGAAAACGGCAAAGACAGTGACTTAATTATAGAAGGTTTTTATGACAGCGCAGACAGTGCCTTAGTCGGTATTGCAGAAGATGGCGACTATTACTACTACATTCCAGATACGGGTGAAACCTACGATTATGTGACCCAACTGGAAGTCGGTGATGTAGAAGGACAGGCGTTAGGCGGTGAAGAATATGTGGCGGCGGCAATACCTTGGTGGGTACCTGTTGCTGCAGGACTTGGATTGGCAGGTTTGATTGCGGGTATCAGTGGCAGTGGTAGTGATGATCGTCCTGAACCTGCGCCCATCGTCAGTCTCAGTGGTGTTAAAAGTTTAAGTGAAGCTACGGCAACGAATGACGCAAACACTGCGATATATAGCGTTACCCTAGATAAAGCCAGCGATGTTGATACCAGTGTGACAGTCACCATTACGCCTGGTTCTGCCAATGGCGGTGACTATACGGCACCAACGACGCAAACCATCACGATTCCAGCAGGGCAAACCTCTGTTAATTTTAGCATACCAATTGTAAATGATAACGTCTACGAAGGCGCTCAAAGCTTTATGGTTGCTATAACCAGCGTCAGTGCGGGTAAGGCCACTATCGACCCTGTTAAAAACGTTGTTACTACAACTGTTTATGATGATGGCACCATTGACGGAACAACACCAGTTGACCCTAATGACCCAACAGTGGGTGATGACACGCCAATTGTAAGCATCAAAGGTACAGTAAACCTAAGCGAAACAGCTGCTGATGGTAGTGTTAATAGCGCAACGTATACTGTGAGCTTAAGCAATCCAAGCGCAGTTGATACGACTATCAGCTATATTATTAGCGATGGCAGTACAGAAGGTAGCGATGACTACGTCGCACCAACTATAAAGACTGTCACGATTCCTGCTGGGCAGACCTCTGTTGATTTCAGCTTACCAATGGTAGATGACAGTATTTACGAAGGTGCCGAGGACTTTACGGTCACTATCACTGGTACCACTGCTGGTACAGCTAACATTAGTGCGGATAATGACAGTGTCACCACGACTATTTATGACAATGGAACCACTGATGGCACCACACCGGTTAATCCTGCTGACCCAACAGTAGGGAATGATATCCCCGTGGTCAGCATTGCGGCAACCGACGCGCAAGCGATTGAAGGGGTAGACAACACCCTCATCTTTAGCGTGACTCAGACCAACCTTAGCAACCTTGATACTACTGTTAACGTGAGCTTAGGGGCGGCCAACACCGTCGAAGCTGCTGACATTGCTAGCATCAGCTATACCAATGCCACAGGGGTGGTGGTCAGCTTAACCACCGCTACTCAGATTCAAGACTTCTTAGCCAACGGCGCGAGCGTCACCATCCCAGCTGGAGAAACGGCTGCGCCAGTGATTACTGTGACCATCGCCGACGATGTGGTGTATGAGCAATCAGAAGATCTTGTGCTTGAGATTGGCAGCCCAGTGAATGCCACCATTGGCACGAATAGTGCGACTGGTGTCATCCTTGATGAATCAAACGACCCTGCCAATCCAGGTAGCAACACGGAGGGTGACAAACCCGTCGTCAGCGTCTCTGATGCCACTACTGACGAAGGTGGTGATTTGGTTCACACCGTGACCTTGTCAAACCCAACCGAGGTAGCGGTCAGCTATCCTTTTGCCATCACCGATGGTAGTGCAACGACAGCAACTGGCGACTATAGTAATGCCCCAGTCTTTAGTGATGGGGTTGTTTTAAACACGGATGGCAGTATCACTATCCCAGCAGGAGTGACCAACTTTACCGTCAGCTATCCGGCCTTAAATGATGACTTAGATGAGCTGAATGAGACCACCACATTAACCATCGGTACCGGCGTCGGCACAGGTACGATTACAGACACGGATGTGGCGCCTATCATCAGTATCAGCGCGACCGATGCCACCGGCATTGAAGGCGTCACGGATGACACCATCGTCTTTAGTATCGATCAAGCCGGTCTGAGTGACCGTGCCACCAGTGTGATTGCTACCCTGAACTTGACCGACGCAGAAGCGGCGGACATTGACAGCATCTTGCTGACCAATGCTGATGGCAGCACCCAAACCATTAGTGTGGCGGATGCGATTGCAGGGGTCACCGTGTCCATTCCAGCAGGCACCTTGCTTGCTGACATGCCAAGCTTTAGCATCACCCCCGCGCAAGATGCGATATACGAGATATCAGAAACCATTGGCATGAGCCTATCGAGCCCAGTCAATGCCGCTCTTGGCACCGCCACGGCGAGCGCTGAGATCTTAGATGAAGACGGTGGCGCCATTGACGCCCCCGTGGTCAGCATTGCGGCAACCGACGCGCAAGCGATTGAAGGGGTAGACAACACCCTCATCTTTAGCGTGACTCAGACCAACCTTAGCAACCTTGATACTACTGTTAACGTGAGCTTAGGGGCGGCCAACACCGTCGAAGCTGCTGACATTGCTAGCATCAGCTATACCAATGCCACAGGGGTGGTGGTCAGCTTAACCACCGCTACTCAGATTCAAGACTTCTTAGCCAACGGCGCGAGCGTCACCATCCCAGCTGGAGAAACGGCTGCGCCAGTGATTACTGTGACCATCGCCGACGATGTGGTGTATGAGCAATCAGAAGATCTTGTGCTTGAGATTGGCAGCCCAGTGAATGCCACCATTGGCACGAATAGTGCGACTGGTGTCATCCTTGATGAATCAAACGACCCTGCCAATCCAGGTAGCAACACGGAGGGTGACAAACCCGTCGTCAGCGTCTCTGATGCCACTACTGACGAAGGTGGTGATTTGGTTCACACCGTGACCTTGTCAAACCCAACCGAGGTAGCGGTCAGCTATCCTTTTGCCATCACCGATGGTAGTGCAACGACAGCAACTGGCGACTATAGTAATGCCCCAGTCTTTAGTGATGGGGTTGTTTTAAACACGGATGGCAGTATCACTATCCCAGCAGGAGTGACCAACTTTACCGTCAGCTATCCGGCCTTAAATGATGACTTAGATGAGCTGAATGAGACCACCACATTAACCATCGGTACCGGCGTCGGCACAGGTACGATTACAGACACGGATGTGGCGCCTATCATCAGTATCAGCGCGACCGATGCCACCGGCATTGAAGGCGTCACGGATGACACCATCGTCTTTAGTATCGATCAAGCCGGTCTGAGTGACCGTGCCACCAGTGTGATTGCTACCCTGAACTTGACCGACGCAGAAGCGGCGGACATTGACAGCATCTTGCTGACCAATGCTGATGGCAGCACCCAAACCATTAGTGTGGCGGATGCGATTGCAGGGGTCACCGTGTCCATTCCAGCAGGCACCTTGCTTGCTGACATGCCAAGCTTTAGCATCACCCCCGCGCAAGATGCGATATACGAGATATCAGAAACCATTGGCATGAGCCTATCGAGCCCAGTCAATGCCGCTCTTGGCACCGCCACGGCGAGCGCTGAGATCTTAGATGAAGACGGTGGCGCCATTGACGCCCCCGTGGTCAGCATTGCGGCAACCGACGCGCAAGCGATTGAAGGGGTAGACAACACCCTCATCTTTAGCGTGACTCAGACCAACCTTAGCAACCTTGATACTACTGTTAACGTGAGCTTAGGGGCGGCCAACACCGTCGAAGCTGCTGACATTGCTAGCATCAGCTATACCAATGCCACAGGGGTGGTGGTCACGTTGGATAACCTGACTGACATCCAAGCCTTCCTGACAAATGGTGCCACGGTCACCATACCTGCAGGCAGCACGAGTGCACCTGCGATTACGGTCACTGTGATTGATGATGTGGTGTATGAGCGCTCAGAAGACTTGGTTCTTAATATTGCCATACCGACAAGCAGCCCAACGGCCGCCACGGTTGGTACAGGCAGTACCACCGGCGTCATACTAGATGAAGACCAACGCGTCAACACCAACAACCTGAATAACCCAGATGATGTTACTGATGAAGTCGATGGTGACAAACCCGTCGTCAGCGTCTCTGATGCCACTACTGACGAAGGTGGTGATTTGGTTCACACCGTGACCTTGTCAAACCCAACCGAGGTAGCGGTCAGCTATCCTTTTGCCATCACCGATGGTAGTGCAACGACAGCAACTGGCGACTATAGCAATGCCCCAGTCTTTAGTGATGGGGTTGTTTTAAACACGGATGGCAGTATCACTATCCCAGCAGGAGTGACCAACTTTACCGTCAGCTATCCGGCCTTAAATGATGACTTAGATGAGCTGAATGAGACCACCACATTAACCATCGGTACCGGCGTCGGCACAGGTACGATTACAGACACGGATGTGGCGCCTATCATCAGTATCAGCGCGACCGATGCCACCGGCATTGAAGGCGTCACGGATGACACCATCGTCTTTAGTATCGATCAAGCCGGTCTGAGTGACCGTGCCACCAGTGTGATTGCTACCCTGAACTTGACCGACGCAGAAGCGGCGGACATTGACAGCATCTTGCTGACCAATGCTGATGGCAGCACCCAAACCATTAGTGTGGCGGATGCGATTGCAGGGGTCACCGTGTCCATTCCAGCAGGCACCTTGCTTGCTGACATGCCAAGCTTTAGCATCACCCCCGCGCAAGATGCGATATACGAGATATCAGAAACCATTGGCATGAGCCTATCGAGCCCAGTCAATGCCGCTCTTGGCACCGCCACGGCGAGCGCTGAGATCTTAGATGAAGACGGTGGCGCCATTGACGCCCCCGTGGTCAGCATTGCGGCAACCGACGCGCAAGCGATTGAAGGGGTAGACAACACCCTCATCTTTAGCGTGACTCAGACCAACCTTAGCAACCTTGATACTACTGTTAACGTGAGCTTAGGGGCGGCCAACACCGTCGAAGCTGCTGACATTGCTAGCATCAGCTATACCAATGCCACAGGGGTGGTGGTCAGCTTAACCACCGCTACTCAGATTCAAGACTTCTTAGCCAACGGCGCGAGCGTCACCATCCCAGCTGGAGAAACGGCTGCGCCAGTGATTACTGTGACCATCGCCGACGATGTGGTGTATGAGCAATCAGAAGATCTTGTGCTTGAGATTGGCAGCCCAGTGAATGCCACCATTGGCACGAATAGTGCGACTGGTGTCATCCTTGATGAATCAAACGACCCTGCCAATCCAGGTAGCAACACGGAGGGTGACAAACCCGTCGTCAGCGTCTCTGATGCCACTACTGACGAAGGTGGTGATTTGGTTCACACCGTGACCTTGTCAAACCCAACCGAGGTAGCGGTCAGCTATCCTTTTGCCATCACCGATGGTAGTGCAACGACAGCAACTGGCGACTATAGCAATGCCCCAGTCTTTAGTGATGGGGTTGTTTTAAACACGGATGGCAGTATCACTATCCCAGCAGGAGTGACCAACTTTACCGTCAGCTATCCGGCCTTAAATGATGACTTAGATGAGCTGAATGAGACCACCACATTAACCATCGGTACCGGCGTCGGCACAGGTACGATTACAGACACGGATGTGGCGCCTATCATCAGTATCAGCGCGACCGATGCCACCGGCATTGAAGGCGTCACGGATGACACCATCGTCTTTAGTATCGATCAAGCCGGTCTGAGTGACCGTGCCACCAGTGTGATTGCTACCCTGAACTTGACCGACGCAGAAGCGGCGGACATTGACAGCATCTTGCTGACCAATGCTGATGGCAGCACCCAAACCATTAGTGTGGCGGATGCGATTGCAGGGGTCACCGTGTCCATTCCAGCAGGCACCTTGCTTGCTGACATGCCAAGCTTTAGCATCACCCCCGCGCAAGATGCGATATACGAGATATCAGAAACCATTGGCATGAGCCTATCGAGCCCAGTCAATGCCGCTCTTGGCACCGCCACGGCGAGCGCTGAGATCTTAGATGAAGACGGTGGCGCCATTGACGCCCCCGTGGTCAGCATTGCGGCAACCGACGCGCAAGCGATTGAAGGGGTAGACAACACCCTCATCTTTAGCGTGACTCAGACCAACCTTAGCAACCTTGATACTACTGTTAACGTGAGCTTAGGGGCGGCCAACACCGTCGAAGCTGCTGACATTGCTAGCATCAGCTATACCAATGCCACAGGGGTGGTGGTCACGTTGGATAACCTGACTGACATCCAAGCCTTCCTGACAAATGGTGCCACGGTCACCATACCTGCAGGCAGCACGAGTGCACCTGCGATTACGGTCACTGTGATTGATGATGTGGTGTATGAGCGCTCAGAAGACTTGGTTCTTAATATTGCCATACCGACAAGCAGCCCAACGGCCGCCACGGTTGGTACAGGCAGTACCACCGGCGTCATACTAGATGAAGACCAACGCGTCAACACCAACAACCTGAATAACCCAGATGATGTTACTGATGAAGTCGATGGTGACAAACCCGTCGTCAGCGTCTCTGATGCCACTACTGACGAAGGTGGTGATTTGGTTCACACCGTGACCTTGTCAAACCCAACCGAGGTAGCGGTCAGCTATCCTTTTGCCATCACCGATGGTAGTGCAACGACAGCAACTGGCGACTATAGCAATGCCCCAGTCTTTAGTGATGGGGTTGTTTTAAACACGGATGGCAGTATCACTATCCCAGCAGGAGTGACCAACTTTACCGTCAGCTATCCGGCCTTAAATGATGACTTAGATGAGCTGAATGAGACCACCACATTAACCATCGGTACCGGCGTCGGCACAGGTACGATTACAGACACGGATGTGGCGCCTATCATCAGTATCAGCGCGACCGATGCCACCGGCATTGAAGGCGTCACGGATGACACCATCGTCTTTAGTATCGATCAAGCCGGTCTGAGTGACCGTGCCACCAGTGTGATTGCTACCCTGAACTTGACCGACGCAGAAGCGGCGGACATTGACAGCATCTTGCTGACCAATGCTGATGGCAGCACCCAAACCATTAGTGTGGCGGATGCGATTGCAGGGGTCACCGTGTCCATTCCAGCAGGCACCTTGCTTGCTGACATGCCAAGCTTTAGCATCACCCCCGCGCAAGATGCGATATACGAGATATCAGAAACCATTGGCATGAGCCTATCGAGCCCAGTCAATGCCGCTCTTGGCACCGCCACGGCGAGCGCTGAGATCTTAGATGAAGACGGTGGCGCCATTGACGCCCCCGTGGTCAGCATTGCGGCAACCGACGCGCAAGCGATTGAAGGGGTAGACAACACCCTCATCTTTAGCGTGACTCAGACCAACCTTAGCAACCTTGATACTACTGTTAACGTGAGCTTAGGGGCGGCCAACACCGTCGAAGCTGCTGACATTGCTAGCATCAGCTATACCAATGCCACAGGGGTGGTGGTCACGTTGGATAACCTGACTGACATCCAAGCCTTCCTGACAAATGGTGCCACGGTCACCATACCTGCAGGCAGCACGAGTGCACCTGCGATTACGGTCACTGTGATTGATGATGTGGTGTATGAGCGCTCAGAAGACTTGGTTCTTAATATTGCCATACCGACAAGCAGCCCAACGGCCGCCACGGTTGGTACAGGCAGTGCCACCGGCGTCATACTAGATGAAGACCAACGCGTCAACACCAACAACCTGAATAACCCAGATGATGTTACTGATGAAGTCGATGGTGACAAACCCGTCGTCAGCGTCTCTGATGCCACTACTGACGAAGGTGGTGATTTGGTTCACACCGTGACCTTGTCAAACCCAACCGAGGTAGCGGTCAGCTATCCTTTTGCCATCACCGATGGTAGTGCAACGACAGCAACTGGCGACTATAGCAATGCCCCAGTCTTTAGTGATGGGGTTGTTTTAAACACGGATGGCAGTATCACTATCCCAGCAGGAGTGACCAACTTTACCGTCAGCTATCCGGCCTTAAATGATGACTTAGATGAGCTGAATGAGACCACCACATTAACCATCGGTACCGGCGTCGGCACAGGTACGATTACAGACACGGATGTGGCGCCTATCATCAGTATCAGCGCGACCGATGCCACCGGCATTGAAGGCGTCACGGATGACACCATCGTCTTTAGTATCGATCAAGCCGGTCTGAGTGACCGTGCCACCAGTGTGATTGCTACCCTGAACTTGACCGACGCAGAAGCGGCGGACATTGACAGCATCTTGCTGACCAATGCTGATGGCAGCACCCAAACCATTAGTGTGGCGGATGCGATTGCAGGGGTCACCGTGTCCATTCCAGCAGGCACCTTGCTTGCTGACATGCCAAGCTTTAGCATCACCCCCGCGCAAGATGCGATATACGAGATATCAGAAACCATTGGCATGAGCCTATCGAGCCCAGTCAATGCCGCTCTTGGCACCGCCACGGCGAGCGCTGAGATCTTAGATGAAGACGGTGGCGCCATTGACGCCCCCGTGGTCAGCATTGCGGCAACCGACGCGCAAGCGATTGAAGGGGTAGACAACACCCTCATCTTTAGCGTGACTCAGACCAACCTTAGCAACCTTGATACTACTGTTAACGTGAGCTTAGGGGCGGCCAACACCGTCGAAGCTGCTGACATTGCTAGCATCAGCTATACCAATGCCACAGGGGTGGTGGTCACGTTGGATAACCTGACTGACATCCAAGCCTTCCTGACAAATGGTGCCACGGTCACCATACCTGCAGGCAGCACGAGTGCACCTGCGATTACGGTCACTGTGATTGATGATGTGGTGTATGAGCGCTCAGAAGACTTGGTTCTGAATATTGCCATACCGACAAGCAGCCCAACGGCCGCCACGGTTGGCACAGGCAGTGCCACCGGCGTCATACTAGATGAAGACCAACGCGTCAACACCAACAACCTGAATAACCCAGATGATGTTACTGATGAAGTCGATGGTGACAAACCCGTCGTCAGCGTCTCTGATGCCACTACTGACGAAGGTGGTGATTTGGTTCACACCGTGACCTTGTCAAACCCAACCGAGGTAGCGGTCAGCTATCCTTTTGCCATCACCGATGGTAGTGCAACGACAGCAACTGGCGACTATAGCAATGCCCCAGTCTTTAGTGATGGGGTTGTTTTAAACACGGATGGCAGTATCACTATCCCAGCAGGAGTGACCAACTTTACCGTCAGCTATCCGGCCTTAAATGATGACTTAGATGAGCTGAATGAGACCACCACATTAACCATCGGTACCGGCGTCGGCACAGGTACGATTACAGACACGGATGTGGCGCCTATCATCAGTATCAGCGCGACCGATGCCACCGGCATTGAAGGCGTCACGGATGACACCATCGTCTTTAGTATCGATCAAGCCGGTCTGAGTGACCGTGCCACCAGTGTGATTGCTACCCTGAACTTGACCGACGCAGAAGCGGCGGACATTGACAGCATCTTGCTGACCAATGCTGATGGCAGCACCCAAACCATTAGTGTGGCGGATGCGATTGCAGGGGTCACCGTGTCCATTCCAGCAGGCACCTTGCTTGCTGACATGCCAAGCTTTAGCATCACCCCCGCGCAAGATGCGATATACGAGATATCAGAAACCATTGGCATGAGCCTATCGAGCCCAGTCAATGCCGCTCTTGGCACCGCCACGGCGAGCGCTGAGATCTTAGATGAAGACGGTGGCGCCATTGACGCCCCCGTGGTCAGCATTGCGGCAACCGACGCGCAAGCGATTGAAGGGGTAGACAACACCCTCATCTTTAGCGTGACTCAGACCAACCTTAGCAACCTTGATACTACTGTTAACGTGAGCTTAGGGGCGGCCAACACCGTCGAAGCTGCTGACATTGCTAGCATCAGCTATACCAATGCCACAGGGGTGGTGGTCAGCTTAACCACCGCTACTCAGATTCAAGACTTCTTAGCCAACGGCGCGAGCGTCACCATCCCAGCTGGAGAAACGGCTGCGCCAGTGATTACTGTGACCATCGCCGACGATGTGGTGTATGAGCAATCAGAAGATCTTGTGCTTGAGATTGGCAGCCCAGTGAATGCCACCATTGGCACGAATAGTGCGACTGGTGTCATCCTTGATGAATCAAACGACCCTGCCAATCCAGGTAGCAACACGGAGGGTGACAAACCCGTCGTCAGCGTCTCTGATGCCACTACTGACGAAGGTGGTGATTTGGTTCACACCGTGACCTTGTCAAACCCAACCGAGGTAGCGGTCAGCTATCCTTTTGCCATCACCGATGGTAGTGCAACGACAGCAACTGGCGACTATAGCAATGCCCCAGTCTTTAGTGATGGGGTTGTTTTAAACACGGATGGCAGTATCACTATCCCAGCAGGAGTGACCAACTTTACCGTCAGCTATCCGGCCTTAAATGATGACTTAGATGAGCTGAATGAGACCACCACATTAACCATCGGTACCGGCGTCGGCACAGGTACGATTACAGACACGGATGTGGCGCCTATCATCAGTATCAGCGCGACCGATGCCACCGGCATTGAAGGCGTCACGGATGACACCATCGTCTTTAGTATCGATCAAGCCGGTCTGAGTGACCGTGCCACCAGTGTGATTGCTACCCTGAACTTGACCGACGCAGAAGCGGCGGACATTGACAGCATCTTGCTGACCAATGCTGATGGCAGCACCCAAACCATTAGTGTGGCGGATGCGATTGCAGGGGTCACCGTGTCCATTCCAGCAGGCACCTTGCTTGCTGACATGCCAAGCTTTAGCATCACCCCCGCGCAAGATGCGATATACGAGATATCAGAAACCATTGGCATGAGCCTATCGAGCCCAGTCAATGCCGCTCTTGGCACCGCCACGGCGAGCGCTGAGATCTTAGATGAAGACGGTGGCGCCATTGACGCCCCCGTGGTCAGCATTGCGGCAACCGACGCGCAAGCGATTGAAGGGGTAGACAACACCCTCATCTTTAGCGTGACTCAGACCAACCTTAGCAACCTTGATACTACTGTTAACGTGAGCTTAGGGGCGGCCAACACCGTCGAAGCTGCTGACATTGCTAGCATCAGCTATACCAATGCCACAGGGGTGGTGGTCACGTTGGATAACCTGACTGACATCCAAGCCTTCCTGACAAATGGTGCCACGGTCACCATACCTGCAGGCAGCACGAGTGCACCTGCGATTACGGTCACTGTGATTGATGATGTGGTGTATGAGCGCTCAGAAGACTTGGTTCTTAATATTGCCATACCGACAAGCAGCCCAACGGCCGCCACGGTTGGTACAGGCAGTACCACCGGCGTCATACTAGATGAAGACCAACGCGTCAACACCAACAACCTGAATAACCCAGATGATGTTACTGATGAAGTCGATGGTGACAAACCCGTCGTCAGCGTCTCTGATGCCACTACTGACGAAGGTGGTGATTTGGTTCACACCGTGACCTTGTCAAACCCAACCGAGGTAGCGGTCAGCTATCCTTTTGCCATCACCGATGGTAGTGCAACGACAGCAACTGGCGACTATAGCAATGCCCCAGTCTTTAGTGATGGGGTTGTTTTAAACACGGATGGCAGTATCACTATCCCAGCAGGAGTGACCAACTTTACCGTCAGCTATCCGGCCTTAAATGATGACTTAGATGAGCTGAATGAGACCACCACATTAACCATCGGTACCGGCGTCGGCACAGGTACGATTACAGACACGGATGTGGCGCCTATCATCAGTATCAGCGCGACCGATGCCACCGGCATTGAAGGCGTCACGGATGACACCATCGTCTTTAGTATCGATCAAGCCGGTCTGAGTGACCGTGCCACCAGTGTGATTGCTACCCTGAACTTGACCGACGCAGAAGCGGCGGACATTGACAGCATCTTGCTGACCAATGCTGATGGCAGCACCCAAACCATTAGTGTGGCGGATGCGATTGCAGGGGTCACCGTGTCCATTCCAGCAGGCACCTTGCTTGCTGACATGCCAAGCTTTAGCATCACCCCCGCGCAAGATGCGATATACGAGATATCAGAAACCATTGGCATGAGCCTATCGAGCCCAGTCAATGCCGCTCTTGGCACCGCCACGGCGAGCGCTGAGATCTTAGATGAAGACGGTGGCGCCATTGACGCCCCCGTGGTCAGCATTGCGGCAACCGACGCGCAAGCGATTGAAGGGGTAGACAACACCCTCATCTTTAGCGTGACTCAGACCAACCTTAGCAACCTTGATACTACTGTTAACGTGAGCTTAGGGGCGGCCAACACCGTCGAAGCTGCTGACATTGCTAGCATCAGCTATACCAATGCCACAGGGGTGGTGGTCACGTTGGATAACCTGACTGACATCCAAGCCTTCCTGACAAATGGTGCCACGGTCACCATACCTGCAGGCAGCACGAGTGCACCTGCGATTACGGTCACTGTGATTGATGATGTGGTGTATGAGCGCTCAGAAGACTTGGTTCTTAATATTGCCATACCGACAAGCAGCCCAACGGCCGCCACGGTTGGTACAGGCAGTACCACCGGCGTCATACTAGATGAAGACCAACGCGTCAACACCAACAACCTGAATAACCCAGATGATGTTACTGATGAAGTCGATGGTGACAAACCCGTCGTCAGCGTCTCTGATGCCACTACTGACGAAGGTGGTGATTTGGTTCACACCGTGACCTTGTCAAACCCAACCGAGGTAGCGGTCAGCTATCCTTTTGCCATCACCGATGGTAGTGCAACGACAGCAACTGGCGACTATAGCAATGCCCCAGTCTTTAGTGATGGGGTTGTTTTAAACACGGATGGCAGTATCACTATCCCAGCAGGAGTGACCAACTTTACCGTCAGCTATCCGGCCTTAAATGATGACTTAGATGAGCTGAATGAGACCACCACATTAACCATCGGTACCGGCGTCGGCACAGGTACGATTACAGACACGGATGTGGCGCCTATCATCAGTATCAGCGCGACCGATGCCACCGGCATTGAAGGCGTCACGGATGACACCATCGTCTTTAGTATCGATCAAGCCGGTCTGAGTGACCGTGCCACCAGTGTGATTGCTACCCTGAACTTGACCGACGCAGAAGCGGCGGACATTGACAGCATCTTGCTGACCAATGCTGATGGCAGCACCCAAACCATTAGTGTGGCGGATGCGATTGCAGGGGTCACCGTGTCCATTCCAGCAGGCACCTTGCTTGCTGACATGCCAAGCTTTAGCATCACCCCCGCGCAAGATGCGATATACGAGATATCAGAAACCATTGGCATGAGCCTATCGAGCCCAGTCAATGCCGCTCTTGGCACCGCCACGGCGAGCGCTGAGATCTTAGATGAAGACGGTGGCGCCATTGACGCCCCCGTGGTCAGCATTGCGGCAACCGACGCGCAAGCGATTGAAGGGGTAGACAACACCCTCATCTTTAGCGTGACTCAGACCAACCTTAGCAACCTTGATACTACTGTTAACGTGAGCTTAGGGGCGGCCAACACCGTCGAAGCTGCTGACATTGCTAGCATCAGCTATACCAATGCCACAGGGGTGGTGGTCACGTTGGATAACCTGACTGACATCCAAGCCTTCCTGACAAATGGTGCCACGGTCACCATACCTGCAGGCAGCACGAGTGCACCTGCGATTACGGTCACTGTGATTGATGATGTGGTGTATGAGCGCTCAGAAGACTTGGTTCTTAATATTGCCATACCGACAAGCAGCCCAACGGCCGCCACGGTTGGTACAGGCAGTGCCACCGGCGTCATACTAGATGAAGACCAACGCGTCAACACCAACAACCTGAATAACCCAGATGATGTTACTGATGAAGTCGATGGTGACAAACCCGTCGTCAGCGTCTCTGATGCCACTACTGACGAAGGTGGTGATTTGGTTCACACCGTGACCTTGTCAAACCCAACCGAGGTAGCGGTCAGCTATCCTTTTGCCATCACCGATGGTAGTGCAACGACAGCAACTGGCGACTATAGCAATGCCCCAGTCTTTAGTGATGGGGTTGTTTTAAACACGGATGGCAGTATCACTATCCCAGCAGGAGTGACCAACTTTACCGTCAGCTATCCGGCCTTAAATGATGACTTAGATGAGCTGAATGAGACCACCACATTAACCATCGGTACCGGCGTCGGCACAGGTACGATTACAGACACGGATGTGGCGCCTATCATCAGTATCAGCGCGACCGATGCCACCGGCATTGAAGGCGTCACGGATGACACCATCGTCTTTAGTATCGATCAAGCCGGTCTGAGTGACCGTGCCACCAGTGTGATTGCTACCCTGAACTTGACCGACGCAGAAGCGGCGGACATTGACAGCATCTTGCTGACCAATGCTGATGGCAGCACCCAAACCATTAGTGTGGCGGATGCGATTGCAGGGGTCACCGTGTCCATTCCAGCAGGCACCTTGCTTGCTGACATGCCAAGCTTTAGCATCACCCCCGCGCAAGATGCGATATACGAGATATCAGAAACCATTGGCATGAGCCTATCGAGCCCAGTCAATGCCGCTCTTGGCACCGCCACGGCGAGCGCTGAGATCTTAGATGAAGACGGTGGCGCCATTGACGCCCCCGTGGTCAGCATTGCGGCAACCGACGCGCAAGCGATTGAAGGGGTAGACAACACCCTCATCTTTAGCGTGACTCAGACCAACCTTAGCAACCTTGATACTACTGTTAACGTGAGCTTAGGGGCGGCCAACACCGTCGAAGCTGCTGACATTGCTAGCATCAGCTATACCAATGCCACAGGGGTGGTGGTC